>JBEAMH010000009.1:0-18490 GCA_040062795.1 Staphylococcus aureus | reverse complement strand
GGCCACAAATAAAAAGTTTTTTGCCCCTTGCAAGATCACGTAGGCTTGTTAAAAGCACAATCTTTGATTGTGCGTGTGAGCGTATCAACACAAAAAAATAAATTCTAAAAAATGAAATAAAGGGAAAGTGAAACCTCACTTTCCCTCCATTTTTGAATTTAATTTTAAATGTGAATGTGATGTGTGTGCGTTATGCACATCACATTCACTCCTTATGGTTTCGGCTTTGTTTTTGGCCGACTTATGCCAAAAGCAAAGCCCCCGAATTTTCGAGGGCTTTTATATGATTATTTTTAACCTATACTACTTAGATTTACTATTATCTCACTTTCTGTAAATTGAAATTCTTCATTATAAATTTTTTGTAAATCAGTCAACACTTCTAATTGTTTATATCTAAAATCATTTATCTTATTCGCACATGTCAGTAAATCTTTTAGGTAATAATCCTTTTCAAATAGTAGTTGTTCTGCACAATAATCTTTATATACTCTATCTATTTCTTGTATTAATATATATTCTACGATTTTTTCAACGTCTTTTTGATATTCATTTAGTATCAAACTATCTTTATTAGGTCTATCCCAAATTACTTCTACTTTAGGTAACAAATCTTTATCTTTATGCTTTTTATATTTAGTTATACCATATTCAAAAATGAAATCTGTTACTACTTGTTGATGTTCTTCATCTACTTCAATTTTTTCATAAAATAATTTATCTGGTGCAATCTCATTATAGATTTCTAAAAATCTATCTATTTCTAAATCACTTTCTATACGGTGTTTTTTGTAAAATTCCATTAGCAGCCCAATATTTTCATAATGATATTCGATTCTTTCATATATCGTATAATGTTTTTCTACTGATTCAATAACACTTTCAATATAGTAATTAAAGAAATCGCTTATTTCCATATCTTCATATATACCTTTAGCTTCTTTATACTCATCTGAAAATACATATAAAACTACATTTTTTTCTACTGTCATTTTAATGACCTCCTGAAATTTTTTCTTTTAGAAATTATTTATTTTTGCTGTGTTGTGAAGCCACTGCAACAAGCCGTTACGTTGAGATTGCAAGGGTTGAAGCAATAAAAGTTTTTAGACTGGCCGTATGGCCACAAATAAAAAGTTTTTTGCCCCTTGCAAGATCACGTAGGCTTGTTAAAAGCACAATCTTTGATTGTGCGTGTGAGCGTATCAACACAAAAAAATAAATTCTAAAAAATGAAATAAAGGGAAAGTGAAACCTCACTTTCCCTCCATTTTTGAATTTAATTTTAAATGTGAGTGTATATGTGCGCACTTTCGCATATACACTCACTCCTTTGATAGCACCATATGATTAAATTTTCTAGTTGTCTGTTTGAAAGTTACCAAATGCATCAATATCTTTATAATCTTCTAATAAATTTTTGGTAGCTTCAATATTAAAATCTTCTTTTACTTCTAAATCTTTGTTCACTATTGTTTTATTTTCAATATGCCAATGCGTCGCTTGAAACTCGGAGATGATCGCAGCATCATGACTGACAATAAACACTTGTCCATTAAAGCTTTCAATCATTGACATTATTAATTTTTGTGTACGTATATCAAAATAATTTGTCGGTTCATCTAAGATTAATAGATGTGGGCTAGCAAAATAAAGTAATACAAATTGTAAACGGCTTTTTTCACCCATCGATAAATGTTTGATTGGCTGTAGTATCTGATCAGTAGTAAATTGGAATGCGCTTAATATTGTTTGTGCATGACTATTCGTCATACCTTCCAACTTCATAACCAAGTCTTTAGGTGATAAATTATCTGCTAAATTATCATGCTTTTGATCAAAACAAGCGATTTTCAATGAAGGTGAATGTTTTACAGTACCTGTTGTTGGTGCTCTCTTCCCAGTAATAATATCTACAAGTACTGATTTACCACTACCATTGTTACCTGTAACCAAGATATTTTCACCTTTCCTTATATTCAAATTAACTTGGTGGTACAGGCAAGTATTGTTAATGTCGTAACCCATTTGATCAAATTGTAGTAAATACTTATTTTGAAATGTATCGGTTTCTTGAAACTGATACTGTGTTACATCATGTTGATTAGGATTAACAATGTCTTGTTCATTTATTTTGTGTGTTAGTTGTGTTTCTTTTGCCTTGGCACGCTTCATCAATTTACTCAATTTCTTTTGTTCGTATGGATTTCGAACACTTGCTTTGGCTTTTGCACTCGCATGCCAACGTTGTACTTGATCCATAGATGACTTTAAATCATTGATTTCTTTTTGCGCCTTCTCAAATGCTTTAACTTGTGATTGTTGTTCTATTGCTTTAATTTGTTCATAGTTTTCATAATTACCTTCATACATTGTAGTTTTCTGTGAGGTAATTTCTATAATTTGACTTGCTACTAGATTAATAAATGACCTCAAATGTGATACTAATAAAATAGTTTGTTTAGATTCATTGATCATATTGGCTAATAAAGTAACCATATGGCTATCGAGATGATTCGTTGGTTCATCTAATAACAGACACGGCTTATTGGACATCAATGCACGAATAATAGCTATTTTTGTTTGCTGTCCCCCACTTAATTCTTTCACTTTTTTATCTAAATCAGAAGCTGACAATTGAAAAAGCTTAGCTTTAGTTAAAATGTCTTGCTCAAATTCATAACCTGATAAATCAATGAATTCACCAAGTGCATCTAAATCTTGAGTCATTTTTCGTTTTAAAGTTAATAGTGTTGCATCCACGCTCATGATATAATCTAGTGCATGCTCTTCACCATACATTGCTAAATTTTGGTGCATCAAATATGTGTCATCTGGATATTTATTGTGTATTGCAGTTAACAGTGTTGTTTTGCCAACACCATTGTCACCTATTAGTGCTACATGATTTCCTTGTTGTATTTGTATATCTACCGTTTCGATTAGTGTTTTCCCGTATAGTTCAAATGGTTTTTGAGCATAATAAAAAGACATTACACTTCTCCTCTTTTAACGCAAAGCTGTAATGTCTCTATTCGTTTGATAACGATATTTATTTAGTATTGCTACATACTTAAAAAGACAGAGACATCCCAACTAGCGCGATTTTTGTATAGATTTGTTGTTGTTTAAATTGCTTATGAGATTTATCCATTGTCTTAATAAGGCCACCTAACGTTTTAAATTTACTATATTATAGCAGTGATCATAATTTTACGCAAGCAGAAGTTGGACTGATATACTGAGCAATACGAACATAATTAAAGGAGGAGACAACGAGCAATGCCTAATATAAAACTTTCAGCATTAAACTTGGTTCCTATAAGAGAAGGCCAAACAGATAAAGATGCTATCAGTGACATGGTATCACTAGCACAAAATTTAGAAGACTTAGGTTATGAACGCTATTGGATTGCAGAACATCATAATGCACCTAATTTAGTTAGTTCAGCAACAGCGTTACTAATACAACACACATTAGAACATACCAAACGTATCCGTGTAGGTTCTGGTGGTATTATGTTACCTAACCATGCACCACTAGTTGTCGCAGAACAATTTGGTACGATGGAAACTGTTTTCCCAGATCGTGTAGATTTAGGTTTAGGACGTGCACCTGGCACGGATATGATGACTGCAAGCGCATTAAGAAGAGACCAACATAATGGTGTTTATGAATTTCCAGAAGAAGTAGAACAGCTAGCTACTTATTTTGGACCAGGAAATAAACAAAGCTACGTTCGTGCTTACCCAGCTGTCGATAAAAATGTGCCACTATATATTCTAGGGTCATCAACAGATTCTGCACATCTAGCAGCGCGTAAAGGGTTACCTTATGTATTTGCCGGTCATTTTGCGCCTCAACAAATGCATGAAGCAATACAAATCTACAAAGAATTATTTGAACCATCAGAGTATTTAGCTGAACCTTATATGATTGTTTGCTTAAATGCAATTGTCGCAGAAACTGATGAACAAGCAGAATTTTTAGCTACTACACAAGCACAAGTCATGGTTAGTGTAACACGTGGAAGAATGCAACCGGTTCAACCTCCTACTGATGACTTACAAGGTATTTTAACACCTCGTGAATTTGAATTAGCTAAACAGCGTATGGAGCAATCTTTAGTTGGGTCTGAAGCAACTGTGCAAGCTAAATTAGAATCATTTATGCAAGAGCATGGTGACATTGATGAATTAATGGCTATAAGTTATGTTTACGACCAACAAGAACAACTAGCTTCCTTTAAACGCTTAAATAATGTAATTTCTAAAGTAAACAACAGCAATTAAAATAACAAAAAAGCAATACCATTCACATTCCCCTCTTTTTTAAATATCCTCATATTCAACTATTTTAAAGCGTTTTGTTTCTTTGCTGTATTTTAGAGCATACTTAGATTGAATTTTATTTTTGTTGACTTCTTTAGTTAAAATAATTTGTAACTTGTCTTTATCTTTACTAATATCATCAATTTGTGGATTACTATATTTGTTCTTAGCTTTTGATTCCACCATCTTTTTCATATGTTTTGCTACTTTAGTATCTTCTTCTATATAATCTTCAATATATTTATAATCAGATTTTTTGTAAGCTTTGTTCAAGTTCTTGGTATAATCAGCCATAAATTTTTTAGCTTTATCTTCTGTTTCTTTCCGTTCCTTTTTAAATTTATCAATTGAATCTTGATTGAACGATAAATTTATTTCTTGTGGACTTTGGTACTTATTTTTACTTACCTTTATATCATTAGTAACAAACTCTTTACCATCAATTGTACCAACTACATGCACTTTAAAATCTTGATTATTGAAATAGTTACCATAAGTTTTATTGTCTACATAATCTTGTTCTTTACCATCAACTACAATTTTCTTACTATTATTATCTAATGCTTCACTATTTTTTAATTTTATTTTAAAACTAGACTGATCAAAATTTTGTATAGCGACTACCTTATTCTTTTTATCAGTTACTTCTGTATTAAATTCTAGCTTGCCATTGCTTTCACCAGTAATTAAAGTATCTTCTATCTTCTTTTTGGCGTTAATACTATACTTCCCTGTGAAAAATGTACCAATACTTGTGTACCTTTTTTTATCTGCTACAATTTGATGTTCCTTATTAGTTTTATAATTATACACACCTGTATTATCATTCTCTTTTACATATACATTAGTATAATTAGGGGCAAATTTTAATTTTTCTATGAAGAAAAACTTCTTACCATCTTTTTTAACATTAATGATTTTTTTACCATTATTATCAGTAATAGCACCCATATCAACATCATAATTATTATTATCTTTCACATTTCTTTCTATTACGTTAATTTCTTTATTAAATCTCTTTAGATTTTGGGGCTTATTAATATAACTAACAAATGCTTTAGCTTCTTCTTTAGATAAATCACGCTGACCACTCGATAAATACTCTGATATTTTATTATAATCTTTATCTTTAGCTGCTTCTTTAAAATCTACTATTTGACCATGTGCATTTATTTGATTCAGAAGTATATAAATCAATACTCCTACTATCAATAAAGTTATTAAAGTAGCACCAAAGAACATATACTTCTTATTTTTACTATTTGAATTATTTTTATCATTATTATCCATATAAAAATTCCTTTTACGGTTTGTAGACTAGCAATGGTTCATTATTAGAACCTGTACTTTCAGTTTCAATGAAACCTAGCCTTTGATAATAATTTTCATCTTTTAAATTGTTATCAAAAATATATATCGGGGCTTTAATTATATTAGAAGCATTTATTAATAACTCGACAATACTTTTTCCCATACCTTTTTTAAATGAATGTAAAGCTTCAACTTCTATTAAAATGGGATATTCTTTAAGTAATTCTTTTAAAGATACAACATTGGATTTTCCAGTGAATCTTATGTGAAACATTGCTTCAAAATCTTTTGTATGAAATAAATATGATGAACTGCTACTATTTGGAAATTGATATACTGAAAAATAAAAATCTTTATTAGAAAATATGTCTAGTAAATTTTCCAATATGTATTTTACTTTTTTATCCGTCGCATCTCTTATAGGTGTATCTTCAACTTTTTTTCTAAAAGCTCTATCGTGTTCACGAATTTTCTTTCTATATTTCTCCTTTTTAAACTGTTTTCTATATCTTTCATGTTCTTCTTTTAAATTTACCATATAACCACTCCATTACATTTATGTAATTTACACATGTGTTAATTACATATGTGTAAACAATATTATTTTACTCATAATCTTTATATAATCCACTTTGGTAATCCTTTTTTATCCTATATATTGTCTGCCTTGATAATCCTACTTTCTTTGCTATTTTGCTAATAGCCATCCCTTGATCTATAAAGCCAATCACCCTGAAATATACTGCTTGCTTTTGTGGGTCTTTAGCAATTGGGCTATATAATTTAGGCCTACCTTTATATATTCCTTTTTTCTTTGCTACTGCTATGCCATCTGCTTGTCTACGTTTACTATCATTTCTTTCTTGCTCTGAAATCATTGCTAACAATTGAATGATTAAATTTTTTAAAAATTTATCGAATAATTCATTTCCTACAATCTCATTCATCATTGGTAGACTTGTAATAATTAATTTAACATTTTTTTCTCTAAGAAAATCTACGGTTTTAATTACTTCATCATAATTTCGTCCAAGTCTATCTAATGCATCAACAATTAAGGTATCATCTTCCCTTACAAAATCCATAACCTCTTGAAATACTTTTCTATCTTTAATATTCTTTCCAGACTGTTTTTCCTCAAATATTTTTGTAGCACCATATTCCTTTAAAATTTCTATTTGACGTTCTAAATTTTGGTGTTTTGAACTTACTCGGGCATACCCAATTTTCAAATTTCCACAACTCCTTTTTGTTACACCCTAATCATACAATTATAACCTTAAAAAAACAACTTCCTTTATTGACTGATTAGGGTTTACTCTAATCAGTCATTTGTTTCAATTTAAAAAGGCGTGTATGTTCGCCTCTTACTTTTGACTTATTATTTTATCTTGTTCTATTATTTGAAATAATTTTGGATTATTAATATTTTCGATTAAATTTTTGAAATCTGTTAAATCATTCATATTTAACATTGTAAGTAATTTAATTACAGTTTTTTCTCTTTTAAAACTTTTTAAAAATTTAAAATCTGCTTTGTATTTTTCTACTTTTGAGTAAATAGTAGTATCTAAAATTGTCCATTCCTTTAATGTTCCAAGACTGCCTTCTCTTTGATTAATACATAAAGTTATAAATTCAATAAAAATATCTGCTTCCATTATATTACTAATAGAAAATTCTGTATCTCTAATTATTTGTTCCTCAATTTCAAAATAACGTCCTTTATAATCTATCCCTCTTTGATATTGCTCAACTTGTATAAAATATGGATTACCTAAATAGCATATTTCATTATAACTACATTCTCTGCGATCAATTGTATAATCATATTTAATTAAATCATCTAATAATGAGAAATTTTCAGTTTCTATTGCATAGGTAACAGTATAAATAAAAGAAAGACGTATAAAAATTCTTGTTGCATCATTATTACTTCTTACACTTAAATCTAACGTGTTTAATAGTTCTTCAAATATTTTTGCAATATCATTAGGCTTGGTTACTTTTTTTATTATACTATCCCAGTAGTTTAACAAAACTTTAATTCTACTAAAATCTTGCCTTATACTTACATCTTGATACTTTTTATATTCTTCATCTATTTCTGCAAGTTCTACTTTTATTTCTTCAATTATATCTTTAAGAAGTGAATTGTCTATATTAGTTGCTAATTTCATCTTCCGTATAGATTGCATATGGTTACTTTTTGAAAAATCAGGCTTAGCACCAACCGGAGGCGCAACATCTTTTGGTTCTCCATATATCTCTCTGGCTATTTCATCAATTTTTTCTAGATCTTTTGATTCATCTGTTAAATCAAAACTATTAATCCCTCGCATATATTTTGGTGTAATTGGTTTATTATCTTCATCTTTTTCTGTAAAGGCATATAAAATAGTATATTTATTATTTTTGAAATTTTGAGGATAAGTATCACTAAAAAGAACGGACTCTTTACCTACACCACCGTCTCTTTCATTAGCTTTATCTACATAATTTTTATCTCCAATTATTAATACAATATCGCTTTTTGTTCCAAAATCTTCCATTGCTTTATTTAAATCTTGTCCCTTTCTAAAAGACCAATCATCTAATATAACTTCAAGGCCATAATTCAGCCTTAATTCATAAGCAATAAATTTAACTCTTGCCTTATGTTCATCATTTGTATGCGCATATGAAATAAAAACTTGTATATTATCTTTCGTCATATTCTCTTATCCCTCTTTAATAATTATTTACTTAATTTAAGCATAGCTGATACTATTACGCTATTAGTATTAATGTTATTTTGTTCTATAAAATATTTAAAATCATCTTTTTCTATAAAGAAATTTAGTAATTCTTCTTTTTTAATATTAGTATTTGTTAATTCATTCAATTCCATAATATCTTCCATGTTATCTATATCATGAATTATTCTTTTCTTTATATGTATAGCAAGTTCGTATTGTTTTGTAGTTGCTGCTTTAAATATATTTTTACTCACTGTTAACACTTCCACTCATTAGGTTATATAGCAATATCATAGTCGAATATTGTTATTTGCTTTGAATTATTTTCTACATAATGTATTACACCTATCTCATACTCCCACTGCTGTTTTTTTTCCAGTATCCATAAATTCATTGTTTCCTTTGTTTCATATGGAACATTGATAAATTCACAAAACCATTCAACGTAATTTTCAATCACTTTAAACGCCTCCTATTGATTTATAGGCATTTATAAATTATTGTATAGTTATAAGTGTTTTTTATAAATGCTTTAGTCGTAGGGTCTGCCAAGAATACCTACGGCTTTTTTGCGCGTTACATGTTACATGTTACATGTTACTTGTAACATGTTTCTAGTTACTTGTTTCTAGTAACTCGTGTCATATCCTTATTTAAAGACTATATTATTTTCCTATCCCATTTTTATCAATATATTCTTTGACTGCTTCATCAACTAAATGTCTAACATTAGTATCGTTCATGACAGCATGTAACTTTAATACTTTGTGATACTCTGAATTAATTCTCACCGGCGTTGATTGTTGTTTCATAAAGGACGCATTATCGTAAGGCGTTTTTTCTTTTTTTATATTGCTATCACTATTAAATTTGTCTAAATTACTCATTATATTCATCTCCTATTAATTCTTTAGCTCTTGTTATTGTTTCCTGTAAGACTTCGTCATACCATCTCATTTGTTTCTTGTCGTTAGAAACATTTGTAGTTATGCCCTCTGTACTCCAAGCTAATACTCTTTTTCCCCAATTTATATTGTTATCGTAGACAAGATTTCCATATTCCTTTCTATACTTGCTTAGATATGTCATATCTATATCTACATCTTTTTGAGCTAAATAAGGTACCATGCCAATCACATCTAATTTGTTATTGTATTCTCTCATAGTAGATAAATAAGACATATAAGGTAATACTTGGTCATAACAATCTTTATCTGTTTTAACGGGTACAATCGCAAAATCTGCTGCCATCAAACAATTATTTGTATAAAAAGAAGTTGTTGGTATAGAATCCATTAGAATTAGATCATATTTCTTATCCAAATTTTCTATTAGGAAATCAAGATAGTACATCTCTTTATCTTCTTTTAGGTTTTTTCTAACCCATGTTTCAATATTAGCAACTTCCCAATCGCCTTTTATAATATCAACATTTTCTGTAAGTTTTGTGATTGAATCATTAAATGAACCTTCTTTTAATCCGTCCATAAATGTTTTGTTAGATTCTTGTATAACACCTAAATCCGTAATTAATTTTTTACTTAATGTTCCTTGTGGGTCAATATCAATAACTAAAACATTAAGATCAATATCTTCATGTTCTTTAAGCATTCTCGCATAATAATTTATTAGAAAAGTTAGTATCTCTGTCAATGTTGATTTCCCAACGCCTCCCTTAAACATGTTAATGAAGATTCTCATGGTGTCTCTCATCTGTAAAAGTTCATACAATTGTTTTGCTTTTTTCAAAGCAACCTTTTTTCTATCTAATTTTAGTTTTGGTACATCTTTCATAAAAACACCTCCACGTTGTAGTAACATATAACTCGATACTTGTTACTTGTAACAAGTTACTGTATGTACTCAGTATACTATAGAGCATATACAATTTCAATAGTAACATGTAATTAGTTACGTGTAACATGTAACTTGTAACATTTTATACTACATGTTATAATCTACTTAACCTGAATAGGGGAGGTAAACTATATGGATATACAAGCATTACAAATGATTATACTAACACTTGTATTCGTGATCATTACGAGCCTTATTATCTATATTATTGATAAAATGGATTGGTGGAGTGGTGTGCAAAGAGCAGCTTTTTTTATGTGGAATATAATTTCTGCAATTTTTATTCTATTAGGTACATTAGTTTCTTTGATATTCATAGTATTTACAGCAATGCTTTTTGCAAGTGGAAAAGATTAAAGTGTAATTAAGAGAATAACGAGGAAAGACAGTAAGAAGATTCAAAAATAAATTTTACAAATAACAGCAACATGTTATTATTAATTTATAAGATATGAAAAAAGAGCAACTATTGGAAGTAGTTGCCCTTAGGTAATAAAACGTGTGCAAACGTTTATTTAATATTAATTTGATACTTGTATTATATAATGAATAACTTCTTAGTGCAAGCACCTAAATCATTAAATAAATGTAAAGCTAAATAAAAGCGTTTTATTACCTCTTACCAAACTAAAATATGGAAAGAGGTTTTTATTATGTCTGAACAAAGATTTAATATCCAACAACAATATAGAGAAAAATTTTACCAGCTACCAAAAGTATTTTTTACTAACGAAAAATATATGCAATTAAGTAATGATGCAAAAATTGCTTATGCATTGTTAAAAGATAGATTAGAATTATCAATTAAAAATAATTGGTTTGATGAAAATGGTGATATATTTTTCATCTTCACAAACGAAAAACTTAAAACTATATTAAATTGTCACGATGGAAAATTAACAAAAATTAAAAAAGAATTATCTAAAGCTGATCTTTTAGAACAAGTAAGATGTGGTCAAGGTAAACCAAATAAATTATATTTGAAGAATCCTGCAATTACTAAAGAAGATGTTTATGAAATTAAAAAACAAGAAGAAACAAGTGTTGAACCTAGCCATGACGCTGAAATGCGAAAATCGCATTTCAAGAATTGCGAAAATCGCATTTCAAGAAATGCTGAAATCGCACAACAAGAAATGCGAAAATCGCACACTAATGATACTGATTTAAGTAATACTGAATATATTGATACTGAGAATAATGATATGAATGACTTGAATGATATAGAGTCAAAAAATGAAATTAGTAATCATTCAAATCATTCGAATCAATTTACACATAATTTTGATGATAAAGATTATAAAGAAATACTACTGCAAGAATTTCCAGAGCAATTAACGAATTATCTATTAAATTTTAGTTATTCAGATTTAGAGATTGTAAAAGCCGTTATTCTTAAAGCAAAAAAATCATTTAATTCAAGTCATGATGATGCTTATTACATGTTAGAGGATATTGAAGATGAAATTGTATATTGTTTAAAAAGACTTAAAAAAGCTATGCACGATAGATCAGTTAAAGGCCAAAAGGAAACAATTAAATCAATGCAAGGTTATTTAATGCAATCCATTAAAGCTGAACTTGAAGAATTACATTCAGCAGCTATGAGAAAGAAACACATGGCAGACAACAATATTTTTTACATGTAAGTTATAAGTATTAGTTTCTATCAATCAATGTAAAAGCAACAAATTTAAATTATAAATATATTTCTTTTAAAAAACATATGGTAAAATTGCTCGTTTAATAGTAATATATAAACTGTAAAAATTTTAAATATATACACTTAAGCAATAAATGTATACATTTGAAGCACGTTTTAAATACACTTAGGCAATAAAACGATACACTACAGTAATTTAATTATTATTGTAGTATATCGCTCGTTTAAGTTTACATAGTTTAATTTTAAAGAGATTCATTAAAATAATGAGATAAAAATAAGTTCAAAACCTGTGATTTCTTTAAATCATGTTTTTTTGCAATTTTTTCTATTTTTTTCTTGTTAGAATCTTCAATCATGTATGATGCTTGTACATTATCATAGTTTAATTTGCTTTTATTTTTGTATATTTGGTATTTGTCCGATAAACTGTGTGAATTGTAATGAAGAAGTTCATATTAACGCTAAAAAGCAGGTGAAAATATGGAAGATATTCGAATACTTATAGCTGATGATGAGAAGGAAATTAGAAATTTGCTAAAAAAGTACCTAGAAAGAGAATTATATAAGGTAGATGTTGCTGTAAATGGCGAGGAGGCTCTTCGTTTATTTGATAAAAACCAATATAATCTCCTCATTTTAGATCTAATGATGCCGAAGGTCGATGGTATAGAGGTATGTAGAAGGCTTAGAAATAAAACAAATATTCCTATATTGATGCTCACTGCTAAAGACCAAGAGGTTGATAAAGTTTTAGGATTAGGCATCGGAGCGGATGATTATATTACAAAGCCTTTTAGCATTAATGAAGTGATCGCCAGGGTGAAGTCCCTTATGAGGAGATTTTTGATACTAGGTAGTGATGGCGAATCCCTTGAAAAAACATCGATCAAGTATAAAGACCTAACGATTGATCTGAAAAAATACATAATCGTCATAGGTGGTGAGGAGGTACCCCTAACTGCCAAAGAATTTGAACTGCTTAAGTTTCTTGCTGCACACAATGAACAAGTTTTCACAAAGACACAATTATTTCGTAATGTCTGGGAGAGTGACTATATAGAAGATGACAATACAGTTATGGTGCATATCAGAAAGCTCAGAAAGAAAATAGAAGTGGATCCCTCTAATCCGCAATTTATTCAAACCGTATGGGGGATAGGCTATAAGTTTGTTGGTGAACAAGATGAATGACAAGATTATCTTTCTTATTATGCTTCAGTTTATAACTATAACTGGTATCTTCATGATAGATATTTATTATCAAACACCGGCAATAGTTAGGTGGTTTTTATTCATTGTATTGTTTTTTATAACAGCCATTTTATTATTCAAAAGAATCCATTACCATACCCAACTGAAACGAATGAATGTGGAGTTGGAGCGGGCTATTAACGGGAATTTAAATACAAGGTTATTGGCTAATCACGATAAATTTTTCAATGAATTGACTTTTTCTATCAATGACTTAATTGAACAATTGGAAAAAGTTCAAATCCAGTCAATAAAGTCTCAAACAGCGCGAAAGAGAATTCTATCTAGTATTTCCCACGATATTCGTACCCCACTTACTTCTATCATTGGATATATTGATGCCTTGCAAGATGACATATCTACCTCAGAAGAAGAAAAGAGAAAATATCTTGAAATTGTATCGAGAAAATCCAACGGTTTAAAGCAATTGTTAGATGAACTTTTTAATATGGCAAAAATCGAAGCGAATGAATTCTTACTAAAAGAAGAACTATTGGATTTTGCAGAGGTTACAAGGGAGTCAATCATTGAATTTTTACCTGAGCTTAAAAAAGAGGAGATCGAGTTAATAGTCCGTATTCCAGAAGAAGATTGCTTGATCATGGCAGACCACCAAAGCCTTATCCGAATCATAGGTAATTTAATCAAGAATGCTGTGCATTATGGAAAGGACGGGAAAGTATTAGGAATAGAATTGACGGAAACCACTAATGATTTTCAACTGCTAATTTGGGATCAGGGGTCTGGAATTTCAAATGTGGATATTGGGAATGTTTTTGAAAGAATGTATCGGAGCGATTATTCAAGAAATAATTCATTTGGTGGCAGTGGTTTGGGGCTTTCTATCGCCAAAGAACTGGTGGAAAAAAACCACGGACGAATTTGGGTTGAAAGCATTCCGTGGAAAAAAACGACTTTTGGTTTTTCCATCCCCAAACACAGTAATAAGGGGTATTTAAGAAACAATTAAGAAATGGTTAAGACCCAGTTAAAATCAACCTTCTATAATGTAATCAAGAGCTTAATTGGAAGAAGGTGTTTTCTAAATGAATACGGTTATCAAAACTACTAATTTGTCTAAGATTTATGGGGAACAAAAGTCTGTAGATCAGCTTAGTATAACTGTAAATCAAGGAGAAATTTACGGCTTTCTAGGTCGAAATGGTGCTGGCAAAACGACGACAATTCGAATGCTATTGGGGTTAATTAGACCGACCTATGGGCAAATTGAAATTTTTGGAGAGAATCTATTCAAGAACCAAAAAAGGATTTTAAGACGGATAGGGTCTATTGTTGAGGCACCGGGATTTTACGAAAACTTAACAGCCAAGGAAAATTTATTAATCAATGCAAAAATCATAGGGGTACATAAGAAAAATGCCATTGATGAAGCATTAGAGATTGTTGGACTGCAAAATGAAAATAAAAAGCTAGTCGGTAAATATTCATTAGGAATGAAACAGAGATTAGGAATCGCCAGAGCTCTTCTCCATAATCCGGAATTGCTAATATTAGATGAGCCTACCAATGGCTTGGATCCTATTGGCATTAAGGAGATGAGGAGGCTGATTAAATCTCTCGCTGCAGAGAGAAATATAACCATATTGATATCTAGTCATATTTTATCGGAAATAGAACAACTGGCCGATCATATGGGAATTATTCATGAAGGGAAGCTTTTAGAGGAGATTGGGATCGATCATCTTAGAAAAAGGAATCGTAAATACCTTGAGTTCCAAGTATCTAACGATAATAAAGCAACAATGCTCCTTGAGGAACATTTTAATATTTTTGATTACGAAGTTTATGACGAAGGAATGGTTCGGGTGTATTCTCACCTAGGGGAGCAAGGAACGATTAATAGGATGTTTGTGCAAAATGATATTAACGTATTAAAGATAAAGATGAGCGAAGACAGGTTAGAGGATTATTTTGAAAGATTAGTCGGAGGTGGCACGATTGGTTAATTTATTCTTAACTGAAGTACTAAAGCTCAAACGCTCTAGTATGTTTCTGATAAGCATACTTGGGGCAGCCGTAGCCCCTTTTGTTGTAGTCATAGCTACATATCTGAACGAACCATCCATCCTCTTCAAGGAACTTTTTTACAACGTGAATTTGTACACCGTTCTCATCATTGGGGTTCCTTTATATGGTGTGGTTACTACCTATCTTTTCAATCGCGAATATATGGAAAATACATTGAAAAATATATTAACCATTCCTGTGTCACGCATAGGTTTTATTGTGAGCAAAATGCTTCTGCTGTTTATATGGATTATGATGTTGACACTTATTGCCTGGACACTCACTTTAGTCTTGGGTATGCTAACGCAGTTTGACGGACTAAGCATTTCCTTAGTAATGGAATCGTTAAGTCAATTTAGTATAGGAGGAATGTTTTTATTTATTCTTTCCACTCCAATTATACTTGTAACGCTTGTAATGAAGAATTATGTTCCAACTATCATTTTTACGGTTGTTATAACCTTGATTAACGTCATGGGTGGAAATTCGGAACATAGAGCTTTATTTCCATGGGCAGCAGCAGGGGATATAGCCAACAATACACTCCCTCTAACTTACCCGCCGGAATACTCTTACATCGCTATTACAGCTACTGCTCTCGCAGGATTTATTGCGATGATTGTCTATTTTAACAAGACAGATATCCATTAACATCATTGATTAATAAGGTATGGGGAAAAATATCAAATATATGAAAATATAGGGAGACGTAAAAAAACAGTGGATTTACTTCAGATTTTAAAAGTGATTATTTTAGGAATGGTTGAGGGATTAACAGAATTTGATCCTGTTTCGTTAACTGGTCTCATTGTCATTGTTGATTAGATGTGGCTCCAATCTGAGCAATTTTTAGGGAAGTACGTAGCAAACACGTTTAAAGTTGTGATTCAGCTCGGTTCGATTTTGCTGTTGTCGTGATCTTTAAAGATCGCTTTCTAGATCTGTTAGGATTAAGACACCGAAACAAGGAAGCAGTTCATGGAACTAATGCCAACCTCCTAAAGTTAACACAGGTTATCGTTGGTTTAATTTCTGCTGGAGTTCTTTTTTTATCAATCTTTTTCAAAAGGATTATTTCTATTTAACAAAAAATGCGGGTTTGTGAGATATTTATAATCAAACTTTATTTTAAAGCTACACCTGGCATTCATCTGGCCTTATCTTGAAGTGCTTTATTTAGCCAAATGAGGGGGATTTTTCCGTGGGATCCATGACAGAACTGTGTACATTAATACAATATTTACTATTAGGATTGGTTCAAGGTATTACAGAGCCGATCCCTATTTCTTCGAGTGGACATATCATAATCGTTCGTGAACTATTTGGAATTGAAGCTAGAGGGCTCTCTTTTGAAATATTTGTTAACTTTGCCTCTCTTCTTGCAGTTCTGCTTATATATAGGCACGATATTTATCGGTTAATCAAAAATGGCATCCTTTTTATAACAAAAAAGGATGAACAAGCCAAAAGTGATTTTCAATTTATTCTTTACCTTGTTATCGGCACAATTCCAGTAGGTGTGGTCGGTTTATTATTTGGGGACGTTATTGGTGAGGCACTTAGCAATACAAAAATTGTCGGATTTACCTTACTTATTACGGCTGTTGCAATTTGGATGATCCGAAATCTTAGGGGCAGGAAAAAAGATGGTGATTTAACTTCCAAAGATGCTGTTATTGTTGGGCTAGCTCAAGCAGTTGCTGTGACACCAGGCATTAGTCGTTCAGGTGCTTCGATTGTTGCATCAATGCTTGTTGGGATGAAACAGGAAACAGCACTTCGTTTTTCATTCCTGTTGTATATCCCGGTTAGTTTGGGGACAACCATGTTAGAGGTCCCTGAGATAGTACAGGACCCAAATTTTGATGCATTGATGATTCCATATCTAATCGCATTTATAGCAGCATTTATAGCAACATACTTCGCGTTAAAAGCCCTTATCAATATAATGGCTAAGGGAAACCTCGCATATTTCTCATATTATTGTGTAGTCGTAGGAGTACTAGTAATTTTATTTCTATAATGAATTTTTTTTGAAGGCTTCTGGCATTCCTAGGTTTGGTTATGTCAGAAGCCTTTCTTTATTTTGCTGTAGACTTAAAATAAAGTTTAACCGTTTGAAAAAAAGTTCGATCATTTATCGTAATTGCGGAATAACATACGTAGAAAATGATCAAACTTTAATATAAAAATTGTATACTACTTCACAAATAATGAATCTATTTTAATCAATCTTTTTTCAAAATGGATTCTTCTTATTGGCGGTAAAAAACGGGCTTTTGAGGTGTTTGTGATCAAACTTTATTTCAAAGCAACAACTCCTTATGGTTTCGGCTTTGTTTTTGGCCGACTTATGCCAAAAGCAAAGCCCCCGATTTTTCGGGGGCTTTAAGTTACTATTATTTTTTAGATACTTTAATATATTGATATATTTGATAACTCGTAAAACCTAAACTAATTAATATTATGATTATTGAAAAAAACATCTTTAAACACTCCTAAGTTTTATTTTTGGCCTTTATAGTATTCTAATTGTTTTTCATATAACTCTACATCAAGAAAATTATGAATAGTATCATCGTTTATGAAATAATCAGCCATACTATTTAAATAAGTTTCATCTTGAATGCCTGTTTCAAAGCTGAATACTGCTTTTATAGTTTCTTTATATTCCAATTTATTCATGTTCTCTAATAAATCTTTATAATTAGTAGACGTTTCTATTTTTTCATCTTCTAATTTTTGTCGATTAGCAAATTCTTCTAGTAAATCATCTACATCTACATTGGTCATAATTAACTCTTCAAAATTTATAAATTCACTTTCTGTTGCGATTTCTTCCCAATCTTTAAAATACTCATATTCTATATAATTATCATACACATGAGATAATTCTTTAATAATTCTATTATTCTTCAAATCTAGTGTAACTTGAATTTCAAATTCTTCATTATCACCTTTGGTAGTATATGCCAAAGGACATTGTAAACTAGAATCAAAAATTTCTTCATCTTCATTATATTCTCGGTCAAATTCTACCTGCTCATATTCTTTGATGTTTTCACAAATTCTTAAATAACTTTCAATCATATTTTTATTCATTTTAATGACCTCCTGAAATTTTTCTTTTAGAAATTATTTATTTTTGCTGTGTTGTGAAGCCACTGCAACAAGCCGTCACGTTGAGATTGCAAGGGTTCAAGCAATAAAAGTTTTTAGACTGGCCGTACGGCCACAAATAAAAAGTTTTTTGCCCCTTGCAAGATCACGTAGGCTTGTTAAAAGCACAATCTTTGATTGTGCGTGT
>JBEAMH010000051.1:0-633 GCA_040062795.1 Staphylococcus aureus | reverse complement strand
AGTCATGATAAAAAGCTTTTTATTCAAGATTTAGAAAAATTCTATGATAAAATCTTCTCTTTAACATATAGAGAAGAAACTGAGAATGTTATTAGAAAATTTATTCTTTTTACTAAAGTAGAAATTTATAAAGATAAAGAGTATGTGGCTATTGGTGTTAATCCAGATTTAAAACATATTATTAATTCATTAACTAGTAACTTCACTAAATTTGAACTTCGAGAAATGACACACCTTAAATCTACATATTCTAAGCATATGTTCAGAATACTTAAGCAGTATAAACATACTGGCTATGTAAAAATTAAAATTGATGATTTTAGAGAACGGCTAGATATTCCTAATAGCTACCGTATGACAAATATTAATCAAAAAGTATTAGCCCCTATCATTAAAGAATTAGGATTCATTTTTAATAACCTTAATATCAATAAAATAAAAGCGAAAAGAGGACGTAAAATCGAGTGGTTAGAGTTTACTTTTGACGCTGAGAAACGCATTCACAACAAGCGACAACCCAAAATGGCGAATGTAGCCCAACCCAAACAATATATCAGTCGTGAGAAAACGCCAAAATGGCTACATGAACGAAATCAAAGTAATACAACTAGAGAAATGACTGAAGAAGAAAAA
>JBEAMH010000050.1:0-634 GCA_040062795.1 Staphylococcus aureus | reverse complement strand
GAAGAATTGAACGAACTCAAAAGACAAAACAAGCTAATAGTAAAGTATTTGGCAGAGATACAAGAGAGCCAGAAAACGAGAGAGAAAGAACAAGAAGTAATCACATCAAAATTGAAAGAGACGACGAAGGACTTTCGAGATAATAGCATAAAAACACATAATGATTTTGTAAGATTACTTCAAGATAATTTAAAAAAAGTGAATACAGAAGATATTCAAGCAGAACTACGACAAGATATTCGTAAAGTTCAAGATGAAAACGAAGAAATGTTACGTAAAGTGAGAGCATCACATGAACACTATCAAAAAAGGCAAAAACAGTTATTTACAGGTATTGGGGCTATGTTATTAGTCTTTATGTTATTTGCTTTAATTATGACCATAGGCAGTGATTTTATGAGTTTCTTGCATGTAGATGTATTACAGAAAGCCATAGCGAGCAAAATAAGAGCGTCTGAGGGCTTTATGACATTGGTTTGGTATATTGCTTATGGTTTACCTTATATATTTGCTATAGGACTATTTATTGGCTTGTATGAATGGATTAGAGCAAGGTTTCACGATTAAAAAGTAATGTGATAAAGTTTGCTAAAAAGGAGGATATATTTTTTATGTGGTTACGTTTTTCTGTGCA
>JBEAMH010000008.1:0-18695 GCA_040062795.1 Staphylococcus aureus | reverse complement strand
ATTAAGCCGACCATTCGACAAGTTTTGGGATTGTTAAGGGTTCCGAGGCTCAACGTCAATAAAGCAATTGGAATAAAGCAAAAAGTTTATTTAGAAATAAAAAGTAATATACCTAAAATTCCTATTAGTAAATAAATCCAATTTTCAAAGTTATGATTTGAAGTTTTTTTCGCTAATTTTTTACCTATAAATGTTGCTGTTATTAAAAATGGTAAAGTGATTAAAAAAATCGGAATGGTTTTGTCTGTCCATACGTTACCTGTAGCTTGTCCTAAAACGACAAATATAGAGGTAAATAAGAAATGGGCTTGTATTGTGTTTTGAAATTCTTTTGTTTTCCATTTACTTAAAGTTGCATATATGACGATAGGTACACCATGGGTATTATATAAACTGCCTAATATTCCAGATATAACACCCGCGAGAGAACTCCAAATAGGGGAGAGGAGTTTAAAATTTCTTGTATTTTTAAAAAACATATTTTTAATTAATTTTAGAAAGCCGTATAGGATTAAAAAAATAGCTAAAATTTCTTGTATTTTGTTTGTATCAAAGTTGTGAAGAATAAAAATACCGATGGGTATGCCAATTATGCTGCTTGTTAACATAATTACTAAAGGGTATAATTTAATGTTTTTAAATCCTGAAATGGTATAAAAAATAGCAACACATAGACCAGCTAGTCCAACAATAGATATAGAACTATTGAAATCTAATCCAATAATAGACAAAAGAGGCATACTTACTAAAGCTTCTCCAAAACCGAAGTAACTTCTAACTAATGCTCCTAAAAAAATAGCTAAGAGTATGTAAATTAAAAACAAAAAATCCATTACGAATTTCTCCTTAAAAATTATGTTTTTTATTTTAATTTTGAAACGAGTGAAACGAGTTTCTTCTTGTCTTGATATTCTATAAAATAAAAAACTTATGTTTTATAGAACGCTGTTAAAAGGCTTGGTCAAAACAGGTTAAAGCTTTTCCTTTACTTAATCATCTTAATTTGTTTACTTAAATAAATTAAAGGTATTAATATAATAGCCACCTCGGCTTAACTCTTTGTTTCACACTTACTACTGTTAGCATTAATTGCTAGCAGTAGTTTTTATTTTAATTCTAGAATGATATTAAAATTTTAAGAAGCACTTTTTGCAATTAAATATTAAATTATGATTTTCACACTTTTTAAGTACTCTTTATTATTTTAAATTGATTTATTAAGTTTTTTTCTGATCTACTTAGAGTGTTTATTCCTTTTGTATTAGCAGTTTATGTTAATAGTTTGGAGCTTTAATTAACATAGTTCAACTTATCGGAAGTGCATATGATTAACGATTCACAGATGATATAATAATGGAGTCGCCTATCTCTCAGGCGTCAATTTGACGTAGAGAGGAGGTGCATACGCGATGTCTGAAATCTTTGTAAACATCATGACCACAGCAGCAAGTGGTTGTCTCGTTGCGCTATTTGCGCATTGGCTACGCAAGCGTAATGACGAATAGGCGACTAGTCACACCAAAAAATCCCCTTACTACGGCCATAGTAAGGGGATTTGGTGCATACATGCCTGATAATCTTTGTTAAGTAGATTATAACACTAGTTAGTGGGTTAATGCAAAATAGAAGAAATAATAATGATTGGGAAGAGATAATATGAAAATCCTCTTAATTGAAGATAATATATTTATGGGGAATTACAACAGATCAATATTCTTTAAGTGTACATGTTGTTCTAGATAGTAGAAGTAGTATAGATGCTTTTTTGGTTATAAATTAAATAGAAGATTTATTAAAAGAAAAATATGGAATATCAAATACCACAATACAAATAGAGCATCTAGATATTAATCCTCTTAATGAACCTTATTTTGAAAAGATTAAAGAAAATATAAACAATTAGTAATTTGATTGATAATCAAACAACGGAAATAAAAATTTTAAAACAACGTAAAAAAGGTTTATCTAAAACTGATAAAGTCCTATTATGTAAATAAAACATCCGAGATCTCGGATTGTTTTATTGTTTTTAGAAACGAGTAAAAATGAGTTTCTTCTTGTCTCGATATTGAAATAGCAATCAATTTTACATCCTTTAAAAACTTCGAAGAATAATTTAATAAAAAAACATCGACAAAGTGTATATCTTTATCGATGGTCTAATCTATCAAATAAATATTTATAATTAATCTTAATTTATGCTTCTAATTGTTTAATAATCTCTCTATTGAAATCATCTAAGTCATCTGGTACACGACTTGTTACAATATTGTTATCTACTACAACTGATTCATCGACAACATGTGCTCCTGCATTAGATAAATCTTTACGTACGTTGATAACACCAGTTATTGTACGTCCGTTTAAATCGTCAGTATCAACTAGTAAAAGTGGACCATGACAAATCGCAAATGTTGGTACATCATTTTGAGTAAAGTACTTAGTAAAGGTACCATAACGTCCTTCTTCATCACCACGTAAATGGTCAGGTGAAAATCCGCCAGGAATTAATAAAGCATCATAATTTTCTGGTTTGGCATCTGAAATGCTAACATCTACAGTTACTTTCTCACCATGTTTACCAACAAGTTCTTGTTTTGCTGTATCTCCAATAACTTCAGTCTCAAATCCAGCATTTTCTAATGCTTCTTTTGGACTAGTTAATTCTATATCTTCAAATTCAGCTGCTAAAATGATTGCTACTTTTTTAGTCATATTACAACATTACCTTGCAATTATAATTTTTAAATCTAGATATTATATACACTAAGAAGGAGGGAGTTTAAACATATATTAAAAATGGTTAAGCATTTCCATCAACTATATCACGACATTGTTTAGCAGCAGCTTTGGGATCGTCAGCGTTTGCGATTCCACCACCAACAATAATTAAATCTGGTTGTTCAACTGCCACTGATTTAATTGTATCGGGTTTGATACCACCTGCTACGGCTACTTTTGAATTTGAAATAACTGATTTAACAGTACGTAAACTTTCTAAAGGTGATACACCTTTAGCTTGTAAATCATAACCAGTATGTACTGCAATATAATCAGCACCCATTTTATCTAATTCAGCTGCTGTAATAATTGGACTAATATTACCGCGTTGTGCTGAATTTGAACTAATCTCTAAATCATCTTGAGCAATTTGTCCATCCATTCCAACACAATCTATAACGACATCTGCACCACCGCGTGTGCTTTCATGAAGTAATTTTCCTATATTATCTTCTTTAGAAAAATTATACACTTCAGCTCCGTTGAATTTTTTAGCATGATTTAATCTATGTTCTATATTGTCAATGGCGATAACACGTTCAGCGCCTTTTAATTTAGCAAATTTTTGAGCCATTAAACCGATTGGCCCACAACCGAGAACAATGACGGTATCTCCAGATTTTACGCCTGCATGTTCAACACTCCAATAAGCTGTTGGGACAACATCAGATAAAAATAATACTTGTTCGTCTTTCAAATCACTATCTGGAACTTTGAAAGAGGAGAAATCAGCAAATGGAACTCTTAAATACTCTGCTTGACCTCCCCAGTGGTTTCCGTGCATGCCACCAAAACCGAAAAGCCCACCATTATCCATTTTCCAACTAGCCGGTGATGGATTAGAATTATCACACTGATATTCCATATCATTATTACAATAGAAACAATCGCCACAACCTATGTTAAAAGGTATAACTACTCTATCACCCTTTTTCAAGGTTTTAACGTCTTTTCCTACTTCTTCTACAATTCCCATTGGCTCATGTCCAATAACAAAACCAGGATCCATAAATAAATCACCTTGATGGTAAAGATGTAGATCAGAACCACATATACCTGAAGCTGTTATTTTTATAATTGCATCCGTTGATTCTTCTATTATTGGATCATGTACTTCACGCACTTCCATGTTTTTATGACCTTGATAAGTAACTGCTTTCATTTATACCACACTCCTTAAAAAACTGTACCTGTGATATTATAATGCAAACTCAGAAGAATAAATTGATATCTAATGCTCATTTTTATATAGTTAATATGAAATTTATATTATAGTTATCAAAGACAGTGTACTACTTTGTCAAAAAAAGGAGCTAAATATGATTAATATTATATCAGCGATCGGATCGCTCGGAACATTTATTATGGCCTTATTTTATTTTGTATCAGTATCAGTTCAACTTTACCAAATGAAAATAAGTTTTATTCCTGCATTAGGATTTAATCAGATTTTATTAATTAGAGATAAAGACCAAAGGTTAAATTTAAAAAATACCACTTCTAATGCGGAAGAACATGAAGATTATTTGAAGTTATATAATTTAGGAGGTGGAGCAGCAAAAAAAATCACCATTGAAGTTTTATTAGGTGAAGATAAAGTTATTCAAAAAAAATATGTTAATATGTTACCTAGTAAAGAAGGTTATATGCTACCTATAAATAAAAGAGTATTTGATGAATTAGACGATACTATAAAAAATAATGGTTACGAACCCAATATGAATATTAAGTTATCCTATTATCATAATGTGAGTAGAAAAAAACAAGAAATATTTTTAAAAGGACATATAGACGAATTCAATAACTACGAAGATGAGTCCATTTATGAACTACAGTTTATTTAAGTAAGAAAATGAATAATTGTAAATTAAATAACTGTGAGCATTCACCAAAATTAACATGTAATTATCAACTATCTATTTAGGTGGGTAGTTTTATTTATAAGTAATATAATAGTCAAAAAAATTCGTTTTGTGTATTTTTAAAGTACACGCTAAATAGACGTTTAGAGTATATTTCAACTTAGAAAAAAGAGTGTATGGTTTAATTAAACTATACACTCTTTTTTATCTTATTCTTTCAATAATACTACTTAATTTTTTTAGACTTCTATCAATTTCATCTTCATTAATATAAGAGTATGAAAAACGGATATAACTTGTGGATTTACTATCATAAATTTCTCCTGGTTGAATAAGGATGTTTTCTTTGATTGCTTCATTAAATATAGTTTTAACATTGACTGAAATAGTTAGCTTAAACCAAATATAGAATGATCCATGGGGGTAGTTCCACTCCCCGTATTCGGATAAATGGTTCTTTAAAGATTTTAAAAATACATTCTTTTTCTTTTCTAACTTAATTTTTAGTTCTTTAATATGTTGTTCATGATAGGTACTTAACCATTCTTTAGCAATATGCTGAGATATAGAACTAGCTCCATAATCATTTTGCATTTTTAAATCAGATAAATGACGAATTACATTTTTATCTGCTACTATCCATCCTATGCGTAAACCTGGACTTACCGTTTTAGATAAACTACCGAGATACAAAACATTATTACTATTTTTTAAAGATTTCATCGGTGCATGCCTTTCCGAATCAAACCATAAATCTGCATATATATCATCTTCTACGATAGGTATACCATTGTTGTGACATTGATCTATAATTTTTTGTTTTTCATCTTTTGTATATGTATTTTGAGTAGGATTATGTAATGTTGGGATACAATAAAATATACTATTTTTGTAGTTACTGCTCGCTTTGAATATATTATTGATATTTTGTTTTATATAATTAATAGTTAAAGGAACAATTGGAGAACTAATATTATGCCATGTCCGTACTGAATTAATATAAGATGGTGTTTCAATAATGATTTTTGATTGTGGAATCAACAAACCATCGGCTATCAACTTTAACCCTTGTAGGGCTCCTGAGGTTATACATATGTTATTTAAGTCACAATTCACACCTCTTTTTTTCATATATTTAACAATTTCAACTCTAAGATCCACTTTACCTTTTGGTTCTTCATAATTTGTATATAGTGGTTTGTCTATATCATTAACTATAATCTCTTTAAATAAATCATTAGGAATAAGATCAGGTGCCAATTCCCCAGTACCTAAACGTACAATATTGGAATCAAATTCTAAGTCATTAATCCTTTGAATATAATACTGATTGTTTTTAGACACACTATTCCCTATATAGTCTTGCCATTGAATATTGCTTGTGATGTAGGCGTTCCACTTATATGGGGATACATACACTCCCTGTTTTTCTATAGAATCTAGTACTCCATGACTTTTTAAAATGTCTAAAGCTTGTACTACAGTTGACCTGTTTACATTATAATGTTTTGAAATTTCTCGTTGAGATGGCAATTTATCTCCTGGCTTTAATACTCCATTGTTTATCTTATTAATTAAATCATCAATTATATTTTTATAATGAAATTTACTCATAATTACTCCTATAAATCTGGTTGGGATTTTTTTAAAAATCTGGTAGGTTTTTAAATTTTCTAATTATTATAACATACAAGTTAAGGAGGGAGTAGTAATGGCAAAAAAATTAGAAAAAGCAGTTTTTCCTAAGAAAATAAAAAAAGAATTAAGACCATTGATGAAGAAAGATAATTATCATAATATTATTTATCTGATTTTAGATTGGTTGGTAATTTTAGGAAGTGTTTACTTAAGTATATATACAGGAAGTATTTTTATTTATATACTTAGTATAATTTTAATTGGTAGTCGTATGAGAGCTTTTGATAACCTAATGCATGAGGCATGCCATCAATCATTGTTTACTAATAAATTTTATAATAAATGGATTACATGTGTTTTTGTAGCTTTTCCAATATTCACAAGCTTCACTGCATATTGTAATTCGCATTTTCAGCATCATAGAAACTTATGGGACGAAGAAAATGACCCCGATACTAAAAGATATAGACTTGTTGGATTAGACAAGCCCCAAGAAAGTACAAATAAATTCATAAAAAATCATATTATAAAAGTGTTATTTTTATTCCATTTACCTAAATACATATTAGGTACTGTATCAGCTAACCTTTATAATAAAGATATACCAAAAGCAGAATTGTGGACTAGAAATATTTTATGGTTAACTGTAATCATTGTTTCTATAGTTTTTAATTTTTGGCTATATCTTATAATTTTCTGGTTTATACCACTTCTAACAACTTTTCAAATTATACGTTATTGGGCGGAAATGGCTGAGCATTCTGGTTTAAATAATGATTCTGAGTTAACAGCTAGTAGAAATACATTTGGCATGCCTTGGACGATTTATTTGTTTCATCCACATCATGATAATTATCATTTAGTTCATCATTTGTTCCCAGCTATTCCTCACTATAATTTGAAAAAAGCACATATTATTTTGATGAATGACAAAAAGTATAGAGAAGCACACCATTGTACGGGTTTTTTCAAAACTACACTACCAGGGTTTTATAGCGTAGTAAAAGATATTTGTACACCAAATCATAAAACGAAAGAGAGCTAATTATGTTACAACCTATAATTCATGGATTTTTATTAGCATTAGGACTTATTCTACCTTTAGGTGCACAAAATGTATTTGTATTTAATCAAGGAGCGAATCAAAAAAAAATCATAAGTGCTTTGCCTGTAATAATAACAGCAGGTCTTTGTGATACATTTTTAATAGTTCTTGCAATATTAGGGGTTTCATTAATACTGATGTCCCTACCTACTTTACAGTTAATAGTCTATATCATTGGCCTTATATTTCTACTATATATGGCTTGGTCACTGTGGAAGGAAAAGCCGAATAACTTAGAAAATTATGATTCTATGAGCGCAAAAAAGCAAATAGGTTTTGCTTTATCTGTCTCACTATTGAACCCACATGCTATTATGGATACGGTTGGTGTTATTGGAACAAGCGCTTCAGTTTATTCTGGAACAGATAAGTTATTGTTTAGTATTTCTACTATTGTAGTTTCTTGGCTATGGTTTATTTTATTAGCAATACTTGGGAAATTACTAGGATCTATAGATAAAACTGGAAAGTACATAATATTATTAAACAAATTTTCAAGTATTATTGTGATTATAGTTAGTTTAATCATTGTCAAAAACATTATAGACTTAATTTTGTAAATACAGTGTTATTAAAATCTATATGCCTACGAATTACTTAAGACTCTTAAAAAACTTTTAAGAGTCTTAAGTAATATATTTTTTACCAAGTTTAATTCTTAAGCACTCTATATACTGTAGAGCGACTAACACCTGTTTGTTTAGCAATCTCTTCACCTGTGAGTTTTTGTTCATCATATAAGAATTTAATCTCTCTTTTTTTATGGTCGGGTAATGAAGGGCGTCCACCCTTTCGTCCTCTTGCTCTCGCAGCTTCTAATCCTTTTTTAGTTCTTTCACTTAATAAGTTAGCTTCAAGTTCCGCAAATGCACTCATCATTGTAAAGAACATCTTGCCCATCGCATCTTTAGTCGATACATTCATATCTATAATATGTAAATCAATGCTGTTTTCATCTAACCATTGAGACAACTCAATTAATTGTTTCGTTGTACGCCCAAGACGATCTAGTTTATAGATAACTAGGATATCGCCTTCACGTAAATAATCTAAACACTTATCAAGTTCCGTTCTTTTAGTTTTACGACCACTCGCTTTCTCACTAAAAATACGTTCACAACCATATTCCTCAAGTGTATCAATCTGTCCATCAAGACTTTGATCTTGTGTTGATACACGCGCATAACCAATTTTAGCCATTTGAATACCACCTCTTTTAATCGTTTTACGAGTACTTATTAACTAAATATAATTCTCGATGCAAATAAGAGCGTCTCTCATCATCTAAAAACTCATATTTTTTGATATTTATGATACATTGATTATAACACAAGTTTATATACTTAAATATCCAAGAAAAACCTCTTAATTTGTAGTTAAGAGGTTTTGTGTCAAAAACGAAGGTTTTAAGTATTCTCACCACAAATAAATTCAAAGAAGTTAATTTTTATTAGTACTAAATAAACTCAACCCTAATATAATAAATATTAATCCTGTAATTTTATTTAGTATAGTTTCTACAATTGTATTTTCTCTCAATTTTTCGGTTACTTTACTAGCAAACAATGATATAGATACCCCCCATAATGTACTTATGAAGACAAATATTATTCCTAAAATAAGAAATGGCAATGGGCCATAAACGTTATCAGTAGCTATAAATTGTGGAATAAATGAAATATAAAAAAGCGCTACTTTAGGATTTGTTACATTAGTAATTACGCCTTGTGAGAACAACTTCTTCGGTGGGATATAGTTCATTTTAACGTTATTCAATCTCGACCCTTTTTTGAATAACATTTGTATGCCTAAAAATAATAAATAAATCGCACCCACAACCTTAACGATTGTAAATATTAAAACTGAAGTTTTTAATAAAGCTGATAAACCAATAGCCGCTAAAATTGTGTGAACCATAGTTCCTGAAGATATTCCTAAAACAGAATAAACACCTGCACTTTTCCCTTGAGATATACTTCTGCTTAAAATGTATAATGTATCTATTCCAGGAGTTAAACATATAACAATGGCAGTTATAAAAAATAGCTGAAAAGAAACTATATCAAACATTTTTAAGCCTCCTTTTAATATAAACCTATAGCCAAGTCCCTTTAACAATTAAAAACACTTTATCTCCAACTAATACTTCATATAAATTTTTAGTAACTTCAATATTTAATTTAGATGATCTTTTCATACTAACTCCTTGTACAGCCACCTATTTAACATGATTGCTATCAAAAAATTTATGTTCTCTTCATGACATTTGCTATTGCAGAATCTAAATTACTGTCAGTTTTTTCAAGCTCATTTATTATGTTATTTTTCTCTTTTACACTTCGTTTTTGGCTTAATTTATAAGCTGCTTCTATTTCTTTAACTTCAATTTCAAACCCTACAATGCCCTTTATTTGCTTACGTGTATTTTCAGACATATTACCCCAAGTTGCACCGTTAGTTCGATGTTTTTCGTGTTTATCTAGTAAATAAGTTAAATCTTCAATTAGTTCTGATTCACTCAATATTTTACTATCACCATATACATGCACACTTTGGTAATTCCATGTTGGCACGTCTTCTTCTTCATACCACGTCGATGATATATAAGCATGAGACCCTTGAAATATAACTAATATATTTGTAGCTCGATTTAACGTTTCCCATTGCTTATTACCTTTAGCAAAATGACCTGTGATATACAACGCTTCATTTTTTTCATGAATATTAATTGGCACATGGGTCGCTATAGGCTTCCCATCTTCATTTGATACAATAGTTACAAACTGATGTTCCTTCATAAATGCTTTGATTTCTTGAACATCATTTTCTTTATAGTGTTTTGGAATATACATCGTACTCCTCCTTTAACGGTTTAATCATAATTTTATCTATTTGTCGTTCGTTTCCCATATAAAAAGCATGCTCATTTATAGATTTAAATCCTAATTCTTCATAAAATTCTATGGCATTGATATTTTTTCCCAGACACCTAGCCATACATGGTCGCATTCATTTTTTTCAGCAATTTCTATAGCTTTGTTAAAAAGTTGCTTTCCTAATCCACATTTTTGATAGTCTTGAAGTATGTATATTCGTTCTATTTCTAAACTATGCGCTTTAATCTGCTCTGTTTGTGCTTCTAGTATATTTGTTTTTAAATATCCAGCAAGTTTATTATTATAATATATGAAATGAAAGTTTGAGTGAGGGTGCCTTAATTCCTTAACCAATTTTTCTTTGGTAAATGCCGTTTTTAAATAATCGTCAATATTCTTTTTTTGATTTTGTGGTCGGAACGTCTGATCAAATGTTTTATAGCTTATTTCTTTTAACGCTTCTAAATCATATACAGTGCATTGTCTTATCATAGCTCAGCCTCTTTTCAATAATTTCGCTTGTTACCTTTTTTTACGTATACCCAATCATTTGAAATATTTTCTTTAACTCTTTCTAGCATTTCTGCCAATTTGATCACTTCCGTTTCAGAAAAATCTTTTAAAGCGACCTCATTAGAATGCTCGTTTTCACGAATGATAAACGGATATAAATCTTCGCCTTTTTTTGTTACAAATAATAATTTATTTTTTTTATTATTTTCATCTGATTTTTTTAAAATAAAACCATTTTTTTCCAAATTGCTTATAGCTCTAGAAGCTGAAGTTCTATCTATTTTTAGCATTTCTGCTAATTTTTCTTGAATAATACCTGGATTTTCATAAATTCTCACTAAATAAACAAATTGCCCTTTTGCTAAATCTAATTCCTTAAATTCTATGTTACTAATTGAATCTAATGCCCTAGATATTATTCCGACGTTTCGTAATATATCTTGAATTTCCTCCACCTCGTTTTTGTTGTAAATACAACATTTTATAAAACTAATATAACACACTGTTAAATAATATAAAAAGAAATGTTTAAACATACTTTTCATTAAATACTTATGGCAATAACTCTAAGGATTAACTATTCCATATACTTTATTTATCAAAAAGACACTTCTTTTAAAAAGAAGTGTCTTTAGCGTTTCAAAATCAAATTTCATTTTAATAACAATTATTTTATGAAACATCACAAGATGATTCCATTTATATTAAAGGCATTATATAGCTTTATGCCAGTTTCCACTTTATTTTGTAGTACTTTTACTCAATAATTATATGAACTACTTTTCCTTTTTTCTATGGTTTAATACATTTACCACATCTTTAATATAAGCACCTTTTAGATTATAACTGAATTTATAAATAATATAACTTGCAATAACGCTTATAATCGGTAATGCAATCATCACAAAACGCAATCCATTCTTAGTGTAATCACTTTGTATCTGGCCAGGTTGATAGCCAAAAATTTCTAACCCCCAACCTGTCAATAAAGCGGCAACTGCCATAGCTGTTTTCATTAAAAAGGTTTGTGTAGATGTAATCACACTTTCGTTTCTTTGGCCAAATTTCACTTCACTATAATCTATAACATCTGCTATAGACACAGTTATAACCCCCATGATAAATCCTGTACCTATTTTAACAAAAGCAGTCCCAATAATTACAGGGATTGCAGCAGTAGGAGCTACATAACTCGCAAATAAAAGTATGATTAATCCTGCTGATAATGATATAGTTGCGATTGGGAAAACTTGTTCTCTCGTTAGCCATTTTGAAACTTTAGGGAATAGTAATAATGCGATAATTTCCATGAAGCCCATTCCGTTATAAAGAGCAAATAAAGCTTTAGATTCAGCAACATAACTAAAGTAATATATAGCTACATTACCTAAAATTTGAATACTCAAGAAAAATGTAACTAGAACACCAATGTATGCAAGTAACTCTTTGTTTGTAAATAAAATTCTCCAAATATCTTTAAAACGTAATGTAATACCTGTTTCTATGTTAGTTGGAGCTTCATATACATTTCTTACAGTAATAGATATTGCAATTATAAATATAACTGCAATTATAACTGTTATTATAAAGAAACCAGCAGATTGATCACCATTTCCGAATATATTGTCGAAATATAAGACAGCAGTTAATCCGAGGGTACCAACAAGTAGATTAGCGAAACTTGCAAATACTCTAGGGATAATAGAAACTTCTTCTCGCTCGATAGGATCATTAGTTAAGTTCGGTAACCATGACCAATAAGGCACATCCATCATTGTATATGTCATACCCCATAATATATATAAGACTGACACAAACACATATAAGCTCGTCCCGGTTAAACCAAAATTTGTGAATATGATAATAGTTATAATAGCATTTAATAATGTACCAATAACTAACCAAGGCCTGAATTTCCCCCATTTAGTTTTGGTTTTATCTACAATCATACCCATCACAGGATCATTTACAGCATCCCATATACGGGCAGCGAAAAATAATGTGCCTACAAAACCAGCTGCAACACCTAATACATCCGTAAAATAAAACATTAAAAACGTACCTGTTAGCCCAACAACTAAATCTTTACCAAATGCGCCAATACCAAACGAGTATTTTGCTTTACGGGTTACCTGTCTTTTCAAAAAAAGTCCCCCCTTAGTCCACACATTTTTAAAGCGCTTACAAAAAAGTGTGTGAATTTTTATTTGTTAATTACTTTGACTTATACTTTATTCATAGGCAGGTAACCAAGCTCCATGTACTTCAATTAAATCATCACATAATGAAATTATATCTTCTATAGATAATTCGGAAGCCGTATGTGGGTCTAACATTGCTGCTTGATAAATTTTATCTTTCTTTTGAGTCAATGCGGCTTCAATAGTTAATAACTGAGTGTTAATATTTGTACGATTAAGCGCAGCAAGTTGTTCTGGTAGTTCTCCAATATAAGTTGGAGTTACACCGCTAGCATCGACTAAGCAAGGCACTTCCACAACTGCATTTTTTGGTAAATTACTAATTAATCCTCCCGTATTCAAAACATTCCCACCAATTTTATACGGTTTATTTGTTTCCATAGCTTCGATAATATAGGAGCCATATTCGTGTGAACGCTCATGTGTTAAATTTTGGTCGTTGACAATATCATCACGCATATCTTGCCACTCTTCGATTTGATTTACACAACGTCTTGGATATTCATCTAGGGGAATATTATACTTTTCAATTAATTCAGGATATTGGCTTTTAATAAAATATGGATGATACTCGGCATTATGTTCTGAGGATTCTGTAACGTAATAACCAAATTTATTAAGTAATTCAAAACGTACCATATCATTGTGTATTGTTTTTTGTTTTTCTTTTGCACGTGCTTTAATTTCTGGATATAAATCTTTTCCATCACGAGTAATTTCTAGTAACCACGCCATGTGATTGATACCAGCAATTTTTGAATGTATACGATCTGTAGGAAGTTCCAATGACTCTAACAGATCACTCGCACAAACTTGAACACTATGACAAAGGCCAACAGTTTTTATACCTTCTTTTAACATGATATTTGTTAATACAGCCATAGGATTTGTATAATTTAAAAACCAAGCATTTGGACAAACTTCTTTTATATCTTTTGCAAAATCTTGCATCACAGGTATTGTTCTCAAATTACGGAAAATACCACCAATCCCGAGCGTGTCTGCAATCGTTTGACGTAAGCCATAATTTTTTGGAACCTCGAAATCAGTAATTGTTGCTGGATCATAGCCTCCGACTTGTATAGCATTTATGATATATTTTGCTCCTCTTAATGCTTCTTTACGATTGCGATATGAACGTACTTTAACGGTAGCATTCATACCTTTTTTTAGATTGTTTAACATCATTTCAGAATCTTTCAAACGTTCTTCATCTATATCAAATAATGCAAATTCAAAATCTTGTAAAGCATCTACTGTCATACAATCACCTAAAACATTCTTAGCAAAAACAGTGCTGCCAGCACCTAAAAACGTGATTTTGTTCATTATATACTCCTCCTAAATAGATAGTTTTTAGAGATTTATAAAACCATTAAACTGGCTATAGCTTATATTTAGATTAGTTATAATTCTCTAAACATTCAATCGTAAATATTTCTGAAAAGAGTAATATATTGCTATTTTAGTCAGTGAATATTTTATTAACTGACATCATTGTTGTATCTTTTCTATATCTATTAGGTGATACACCAATAATTTTTTTGAACACTTTACTAAAATAATTACTAGATTGAAAACCGACTTCTTGAGCAATCCATTCAACACTTTTAGTATTTGTACATAGAAAAGGAAGTGAATTATTAATTCTTATATTAGTTAAATAACTGATTGGCGTTTCTTTAACGTATTTTCTAAATTGCCTAGTGAAATGGTATTTAGATAAATTAGAAACCTCAACGATATCATCCAAAGTAATATCCTCTTTATATTTTCCTTCAATAAATTGAATTGCTTTAACAATAGGAAGTGGGTAATTGTTAGATTGTTGATAACCATGTTCAAAGTGTTCCAAACATTTCATGATAAAAGTATAGGCATAAGCAGAAGCGCTATACCCATGGTTAATACCAAGTGTTTCTATTTTTTCAAGTGTTTCTAGTATGTATTGAATAGGTTCTGCATGTAAAGCAATTTTGAAAATGTGACCATGTGCATCTGTAATTTGATGAAATAATTGATTAGCAACATCACCATATATAGTAAAATATAGAAATTCCCATTCAGTTGAATCCTGAGGTAAATAATATTTATGATTACTTGGGACATGTACAAAGAAAGCATCACCAGATTCTAAATGTGTGATTTGATTACCAACTCTAATAGCGCCACGTCCTTTCAAGGTATATTGGAAAATAAAAATATCTTTTTCTCCTCTATTTAGACCATCCCACTGATAATCGTGGGTCTGTTGAAGTTCATAGCCAATGGCATTTAGTCCTACAATACTATTTTGATACTCACCTTTAAACATAAAGCCATAAGAATTATAGTCAAATGTTTTTTCCATAAATATTCCTCCATTTTTTAAAATATTTTCCTATAAATGAGTTAATAAACATTATAAATAGGGTCCAATGATTAACATAACCCATGATTATCAGAAGTTCTAGCATAAAAAAGCACTACAAGTTCATGAGCTTGTAGCGCTTTTTATTGTGTTAATTACCAAACAACCGACTCCAGAAACCTTTTTTAGGTGGTTTTTCTTCCTTATCTTCGTATTCATTATCTATTTCTTCTAATTGTTTATCGTCTATTGTGGATGGTTCTTCATTGAGGTTTTCATTCTCTTTCTCTTCAGGTATATCTTTATGCTGCACCTCTGTAGGCTGTTCCCATTCTTGTTGTTGATCAGTATCTTTAGACTCTCCAGTAAATGTTGCTTCTTGTACATTAACATTTTGTCTCTCATTAACAGACGTATCAAAAGAATAATTAAGTCGTCTTTCTTCCTCTAATTGATCTTCTAATTTTTTAATCTTTTTATTACTTTCTAATGCTAATACTTGTTGATTTTCAAGCAATTTCGACCTTTCTTGCAACTCTTTTCTGTAAAATTCAATTGTTGTTTCATGACGACTTTCTTGCTTTTCAATTTGATTATTCAAAGTATCAATCTGGTTTTTAAGAATCTCCACTATTTGAGCATCAGTTTTAGATTCAACGTCAATATTATCTGGGTCTTTTTTTTGTTTACTTTCAGCAACATTTACAAATCCATATTTCTTCTTATTTTCATTTACTCTTTGAACTATTTTTTCTATGTCGCTATCTTCTTTAATAAACGAAGTGTTTTCCTGTTTTATTGTTTCTATATTCAATCTTTTAATATTATTAAAAATTGTTTGCTTACTAACTTCTAATTCTTCACTCAAAGCTTTCACGCTTCTCATATCATCAACCCTTTATAAAATGTTTATCAACCCTTTATAAAACAGTATAAACTCATAAAGCTTGATAATAAAGTAATTACAATATTAAAAACGGTTCCCGTCAATCGTTTCATCAAAGGTTCATAAAGGGTTGATGGTTTTTATCAAAGGTTTACAAACCCTTTATAAACCTTTGATAAGCCTGCATTTTCCCTTTTATAAGGTTGTTCAAAGTGATATAATAACCTTAACATGACAAAACCCCAACTACTGGTAATAGTCGGGGTTTGGTGATAAAACGTTGCAGCACGTTTATAAATCTTTTGATATCTGTATTATATACAACTATATCATCAAAGTGCAAGCAGAAAATTTATGTGTTCTTGTAATGTTTTATTACCTCTATCCAAAACTTTAATAGGAAAGGGGTTTTTATTATGCCTAGAAAAAATATAAAAAATCAAGCCAATCAAAATTTCTATATGCTACATAAAGTTTTATTTATCAACGAAAAATATAAAAAGCTAAGTGATAGTGCTAAAGTTACCTATGCAATTCTTAATGATAGAGTTAGTTTATCTATTAAAAATAATTGGATAGATCAAAATGGAGATATATACTTTATTTTTACTAATGAAAATCTTCAAGAAGTGTTAGATAAAAGTAAAAATACAATAACTAAAATAAAAAAAGAGTTACAAGAGGTTGGTTTACTAGAACAAGTTAAAACCGGGTTTAATCGACCGAACAAACTATATCTTCATGAAATAGAAACGAATATAACTATTGAAAAAGAAATACAAAATAGTACTTCGAACGATGACGAATCGAGTGATATCAAGGACTCCCAAATAATGGGACTCCAGAATCCCAAACAATGGGACTCCAGAATCCCAAATGATGGGACTCCAGAATCCCAAAACTTAGACCCTAATGATACTGAATTTAGTAATACTGATTATATAGAGACTGAGAACAATGATACGAATGATTTGAATGATACACCTAACAATATTTCTGAAAATGCTCATTCGAATCATACAAATCATCAACAAACTGAATTTAATAATGATGCCTTAAAATTCCAAGTGATTGAAGAATTGCCACAACAAATCAAAGATTACTTAAGTAATTTTGAAATTAGAGAAATTCGTATTATTAAAAGTGTTTTACTTAAAGGAAAAAAATCATTTAATAATGCTCATGATACATATTACCGTTTAGAAGACGTGGAGTTCGAACTTGTCAGTGTCTTAAAACGATTTAAAGCGATGCTGCTACAAAAAAATGAAACTGTTGAAGCTATGCAAGGGTATCTAATGCAATCAATTAAAGCTGAACTTGAAGAAACTCATGCACTGTATATGCGACGTCAAAACATTAAAAAACATAATATCTTTAATCAATAATTCAAATGATCTTTCAGCAATCAAAGAGACTTCAAAATACTCGGTTAAGTCATCAGATTTTTTAACTGATGATGACGAAAAAAATCAAGAAATCGTAAATGATTTAGAAAAAGGTTTATACCGAAAACGTATGTTGAGTTATGGTGGTTTGCTTAAACAAAAACATAAAATTTTAAATTTAGACGATGCTGAAGATGGCAATTTGATTAATACAAGTGACGAAGATAAAACAACAGACGAAGAAGAAAAAGCATATTCAATTACGGCAATTTGGAATTTTGAAAAACAAAATTATTACTTAAAAGATTTGAAACGTTAGCTTATAAAGTTAGCGTTTTTTTATGACTTTTTTTAAAAAAAGTGGTGAGACAAAAGTGAGACACTTTACACATATTGTGTCACAGAGGTGAGACAATCCTAATATATTGTGTCACAAAGGTGAGACAAATAGAAAAAACTGATATTGTTTGAAAAACACCTGAAATATTTAGAATGTCTGGCTTTGCCAGACCTATCAATTTTAATTGATAGCATATTTTCCTTATGCTCTTAGCCATAATTTTATGTAAATCTAAAAATTTAGGGTTGTATCCCTGCGGGAACTATAAAAAATCATGAAAATTTTAATTTGCATGTAACTGGGCAGTGTCTAAAAAATCATGCACTGGTTTTGCTCAAATTTTAGTTGGTGTAATTAAAATATATTTATTTGGCTCATATTTGCATTTTAAGAGCTTATATACGTTTTTAGGTATAAAACTATATGATTTACCCCTGAATCTTTAAAATACCCCCTTAAAATTCAAAATAAAGGTATTTAAAATTTGGTATTTTTGAAAATTTAAAAATAAAAAATGCTATTACAAATTAGTGTTAGTGGCACTGAATGTTGTAATAGCAATTATGCAAATAGTCGAGAAGCTATTTAATCTATTTTTCTAAGATTTATTATAACAAGAACACGCATTTATGCCGAGAAAATTTATTGATGTTGAGAAGAACCCTTAACTAAACTTGAAGACGAATGTCGGCATAGCGTGAGCTATTAAGCCGACCATTCGACAAGTTTTGGGATTGTTAAGGGTTCCGAGGCTC
>JBEAMH010000049.1:0-634 GCA_040062795.1 Staphylococcus aureus | reverse complement strand
GTTATTGGGAGGTCAATCTATTTCATTTGCGTTAAGCTTTTGATCTACATTAAGCGTGCAGGTTTTTTGTCTATTTGTAGACGATTTTATGTTATACTAGTCCTTGAAAGAATAATAATCAGATAATGCATTTTCTTGTTTTTCATTTGCCTCTTGCTCAAAGTTCCCAAATTCGAGTAAGAGGTATTTTTGTTTTTGGTCGTCGCCTCTCATTAGTAGTTCAGGGTTTAACATTAATACTCCAGTTTTTCTTTTTATAATATTTCCTTCTTCTAAGATTTTAAGTGTTGTTATTACTGTTTGTAGACTTGTTCCTGTAGCTTTTGCTATTTCTCTTGTTGTAGCTATCATTGTATTGTTACTTAAGTGGACATTATCTAGGATATAGTTAACGATTTTAAGTTTTTTTCCGCCAATCATATCTAACATACTTATTAATTGCACTATATATGCCTTTACGAAGTTACCAGACGTTTGTTTACGGTATAACTTGTCTACCTCTATGACTTCTCCACTTTCTTCGTCTATGAGCCTCTGAGAGCCTTTATAGACTGTTCCATATCTTTCTTTCATCTTTTTCTCACTCCTTATTTTAAACTATTCTAACTATATCATAACTGTTCTAAAAAAAAAA
>JBEAMH010000048.1:0-640 GCA_040062795.1 Staphylococcus aureus | reverse complement strand
TAATAAGTTTGTTTGATTACGATCTGGTCCTACAGAGAAGATTGAAATTTGAACGTCACACAATTCAGAGATACGTTCTAAATATCTACGTGCATTGTCTGGTAATTCATCTAATGAGCGACAACCTGTAACATCTTCTGTCCAACCAGGTAATGTTTCAAAGATTGGCTTACAACGTTGTAAGTCTTTTAAATTCGCTGGATATTCAGTAATTTCTTTACCGTCCAATTCATACGCCGTACAAATCTTCACTTCTTTAAGGCCTGTTAAGACATCGATAGAGTTGATTGATAAATCAGTAATACCACTCGCACGACGAGAGTGACGTAATACAACTGAATCGAACCAACCTACACGACGTGGACGTCCAGTAGTTGTACCGTACTCACGGCCAACTTCACGGATGTGGTGTCCATCATCATCAAATAGTTCTGTTGGGAATGGGCCATCACCGACACGTGATGTATAAGCTTTACATACGCCAATGACTTTAGATACGTATGTTGGACCAACACCACCACCGACAGTGACATTTCCTGCAACTGGGTTACTTGACGTAACGAATGGGTATGTACCGTGGTCGATATCTAACATAACGCCATGAGCACCTTCAAATAATACTTTTTCTTCTGCTACAAAT
>JBEAMH010000007.1:0-37477 GCA_040062795.1 Staphylococcus aureus | reverse complement strand
TGCCGGCCAGAGGACTTGAACCCCCAACCTACTGATTACAAGTCAGTTGCTCTACCAGTTGAGCTAGGCCGGCTATTCATTTGGAATGGTGGAGAATGACGGGTTCGAACCGCCGACCCTCTGCTTGTAAGGCAGATGCTCTCCCAGCTGAGCTAATTCTCCACATTAAATTTGTTGTCAAGCCTGGCAACGTCCTACTCTTGCGGAACGTAAGTCCGACTACCATCGGCGTTAAAGAGCTTAACTTCTGTGTTCGGCATGGGAACAGGTGTGACCTCTTTGCTATAGTCGCCAGACAAAAACAACTTACTCAATTAATAATACATCGTTTGTTAATCATTTGCAATAGTCAATTTTACACTATGTTAAAGATTTATTTATAATTCGTTTACTTGAGTTATATATGTAATGTTTGTCGTTTTTGACGACTTTATTATATTAATTCATTTTCACTTTAAAGTCAATACGTTTTGAATAAGTTTTTAAATTTTTTCGATTACTTTTTAAATACTTATGAATGTCTCATTTCGCTTTCTTAACTCGACTTGAACAATCTTATCACATCGTATCTATCATTACTAGTCCTTTTTTAGTATATTATTATATTTTAATAGCATTATAATACTCATTTGTATCTTATTACAAATTTAATTAATTAAAATATCACATCTCTACTAATTTTTTCTTACTTATCTATAAATTTTATAACAAGTACATAAAAAACTAGGCCCTATTTACATTTCACAAACGTGACAACGTAGTTTAAGGCCTAGGTTAAATGTCTAATTTTAAGTTTTACTTAAATTAATTTATTTTTGCTTCATATAAGGGAATAAGAGTACATCACGAATAGAAGCTGAATCGGTAAGCAACATTACCAATCTATCAATACCAATACCTAAACCACCTGTAGGAGGCATACCGTATTCTAATGCTTCGATAAAGTCTTCATCCATTTCATGTGCTTCATCATTACCTTGTTCTTTTTCTACTAGTTGCGCTTCAAATCTCGCTCTTTGATCAATTGGATCATTTAATTCAGTGAACGCATTACCATGTTCTCTTCCAACTATAAATAATTCAAAACGATCCGTAAATCTTTCATCTTCTGGATTTTTCTTAGCTAATGGTGAAATTTCAATTGGATGTCCATAAATAAACGTCGGTTGAATTAATGTCTCTTCTACTTTTTGCTCAAAGAATTCATTTAAGATATGGCCATATTTCATCGTTTCTGTTATTTGGATACCATGTTCTTTAGCTAATAATTTAGCTTCGTCGTCGCTTTGTACTTTAAAGAAGTCTACACCTGTTTCTTCTTTAACAGCATCAGCCATATGAACTCGTTTCCAATCAGACTCCAAGTCTATTACTTCTTCCCCGTAATTCACTTTAGCAGATCCAAGTACTTTTTCAGCAATATGTCTAATCATATCTTCAGTAATATCCATGATGTCATAGTAATCAGCATACGCTTCATATAATTCAATCATCGTAAATTCTGGATTATGTCTTGTTGACACACCCTCATTTCTGAAAACACGTCCAATTTCATAAACTTTTTCTAATCCACCTACAATTAAACGTTTCAAATGTAATTCAATTGCGATGCGCATATATAACGTTGCATCTAATGCGTTATGATGTGTAACAAACGGTCGTGCTGCAGCTCCACCAGCGATTTGGTGCATCATTGGTGTTTCCACTTCTAAAAATCCTTTTTGATTTAAATAGTTACGCATTTCTTGCAATATCTTACTACGGTTAATAAATGTTTGTGTGCTATCTTGATTTGTAATTAGGTCAAGGTAACGTTGACGATAACGTTGTTCAATATCTTGTAAACCATGGAACTTATCTGGTAATGGACGTAGCGCTTTAGTTAAAAGTGTAAATGTTTTAGCTTTAACAGATAATTCACCTGTATTTGTTTTGAACATCACTCCTTCTACGCCAACGATGTCTCCAAGGTCTGCAGAATTCCATAATTCAAATTGCTCTTCTCCAACTTGATCTTTTCTCACATAAATTTGTATTTGACCAGATAAATCTAACACATGTGCGAACCCAGCTTTTCCTTTGCCACGTTTTGTCATTAGACGACCTGCAATACTTACACTACTTTCATCTTCTTTTTCTTGTAGCTCTTCTTTTGTATATTGGTCCCAATCCTCATGTAATGGGGTAGCCATTGAAGTTCTTTCAAATTTTTGGCCAAATGGATCAATCCCTAAATCATATAGTTCTTGTAATTTTTGGCGACGGACCTGCATTTGGTCATTCATTTCTTCTGACATAACTTTCTCTCCTTTATACTTCTTACTCTACTTTTATTTTTTCTTTGGCTTCAATCTCTATCTAGAACACTTGAAGGATATTTATTATCTGTTGTTCTGTTCAAATTTACTTCAAAACTTTTAGTTTCGACTTTAATCACGAGGGGCTTTATGATAATATACGACAAGTTTATACATCTTCATTACAATCACTTTTCAGCTTTCAATCTTTATATTTCTTGACTGAATCGTCTGCCGCCACTAATCTTCCAATTTTATTATTAGAATGAGGTTCAATAATATCTGAAGCGATATCATTTAATGGAATAAGTACAAAAGCACGCTCCAACATACGTGGATGCGGCACAATTAAATCTTTCTCTTCAATGATATGATTACCATATAATAAAATGTCAACATCTAAAGTTCTAGGTCCCCAACGTATGTCTCTCACTCGGTGTAACTGTTGCTCAGTTTGCAGACATGCTTTTAATAAATCAGCCGCTGTTAAAGATGTATAAATCTCAATGCATTGATTTAAAAATTGCGGTTGCTCTACATAACCCACTGGTTCTGTTTCATAAATTGCTGATGTTTGCGTGACTTGAATACCGTCTTTATTATCCAATATACGAATCGCTTCTTCAAGTTGTGCCTCTCGCTCTCCAACATTACTTCCTAATCCTAAATAAGCATATTCCATTAGAGTTTCTCCCTCACTATTTCAATACCAACACCGTCGTAATGACCCGGTATAGGCGGATTCTCTTTAGTGATTCTAACTTTCGTTTCCACTACACGATTATAGTGTGAATTTATACGTTTTGCAATACGTTCAGCTAGATGCTCTAATAAATTTACTGCATCGCCTTCCATGATTGCTTTTACATCTTCAAAAACCTCTCCATAATGAACTGTATCTTTAACATCGTCAGATTGTCCCGCTACGCTTAAATCAACTTTCATCGTGACGTCGACAATAAATATTTGCCCGATATCATTTTCAGCTGGTAGCGCACCATGGTAACTATAAAATTTCAATCCATTAAGAAATATTGTGTCGCTCATCGTCATTCTCCTTTAAATAATCCATACTCTGCCCTATTCGAACATTTAAAGCAACATTATGGACCCTAACTGCTTTTACGCCTTTCATTATACCATATGCAGTCGTACTTGCAGTGGCTTCGTCGCGTTCAGTAGGTGTAGTTTCCACACCTATCATTTCTTTTATAAACCTTTTTCTGCTTGTCGCTAATAACACCGGATATCCAGTCGCTACGAGTTCATCCAAGCGAGACATGACTTCTTGTTCTTCTTCTCTTGTTTTCGCAAACCCAATACCTGGATCAATCCATATTTTATTCTGTGGTATACCAGCCATTTCAGCTTTATTTGCTTGCTTTAATAAATACAATAACATTTCGTCCACGACCGGCTCAGTTCTTTGGCCATCTCCGTTATGCATTAAGACAATTTCACCCTCATGTTTAGCTACCACGTTAAAAATACGTTCATCATAGTGGCCTGCCCATTGATCATTAATCATTGTAGCCCCCAATTTCATTGCAGCTTCTGCCACTTCACTTCGATATGTGTCTATAGATAATTGCACATCTAATTCAGCTAAAGCTTTTACAACTGGCACAATGCGGTCTAATTCTTCTTGAACAGTAATCTCTTCATAACCTGGACGTGTCGATATTCCTCCGACGTCTATGATATCAACGCCTTCATTCATCATTTCTTTCGCTCTCTTAACAGCTTTTTCAACAGTATTATATTTGCCACCATCAGAGAAAGAATCAGGCGTTACATTTAATATGCCCATAATTTTAGTATGCGTCATCATTTTTCTTCCTTTCACTTTGTAAATGATTCACTTTTCTGTATTTTATTCACCATCCTATAATAACGTTAATTTATATTTTTTTCAGTAAACGAAACTTGAAATAACTTTAATAATATTACTGCCATCATTTAATAATTCGTCACTTTCTATATGTAAAACAAAAAACCGACTCACATCATTATGTGGTCGGTCATTGTCAAAATTTAATATTCTAGTCATCGAATGAATATAACGGCGTAGATAGATAACGTTCACCATTACTTGGTAATACAGTTACAACCGTCTTACCTTTTCCTAATGATTTCGCTTTTTCAATTGCTGCATGAATTGCTGCACCTGAAGAAATACCACCTAAGATACCTTCTTCTTTTGCAACTCTACGTGACATATCCATAGCAACTTCGTTACCTACTTTGATAACTTCATCATAGATATTTGTATCTAAAGTATCTGGTACAAATCCTGCACCTAAACCTTGTAATTTATGTGGTCCAGGCTCGCCACCACTTAAGATAGGTGAATCTTCTGGTTCAATAGCTACAAGATTGATGTTTGGATATTTTTCTTTCAATACTTTACCAGCACCACTAAGCGTACCACCAGTACCTACACCAGATAAGAAAGCGTCAATTGTTTTACCTTCAAATTGTTCAACTAATTCTGGTCCAGTTGTTAATTCATGAATACGAGGGTTCGCTGGGTTTTCGAATTGTTGTGGTTCATAATAGCCAAATTCTTCTTTTAATTCTTTAGCTTTTTTGATTGCACCCTTCATTGCTTCTGCACCAGGTGTCAATACTAATTCTGCGCCGTATGCTTTTAATAAGTTACGACGTTCTTGACTCATTGTTTCCGGCATTGTAAATACTGCTTTATAACCTTTAGCTGCGCATACAAAAGCTAATCCAATTCCTGTGTTACCACTTGTCGGTTCAACTATTGTATCACCTGGTTTGATTTTACCTGCTTTTTCAGCTTCTTCAATCATTGCTAATGCAATACGGTCTTTTACAGAACCACCTGGGTTTTGATACTCAAGTTTTACGTATACATCTGCTGCATCTTCCCCCACAACGTTGTTTAATTTAACAACTGGTGTATTGCCAATTACTTCTACGATATTGTCTACTGGTTTGTTTGTCATTTAGTATTGCTCCTTTTCATTAAAAAGTCAAAATCATACTTTTTCTCTCGGATATACTTTATATTTTATCAGATTTTTCAGCAAATACAACTATGAAAGCTCAATAAACCATTTTTTATTTGATTCCAGTCTAAATATTTTACTTACTATTTTCTATTAATTCCTGTAGTTCCTCTTCTGAAAAATCATATTTACTTCTACAGAAATGGCATTCAGCCTCCGCTCCATGGTCTTTATCAATCATATCTTGAATTTCAGCTTCCCCTAAACCTTTGATAGCAGTTAAGAATTTATCGTGCCCACAGTTGCAATCGAAACGAGCTGGAAGATTTTCTAATATTTGTACATTTTCTTCTCCTAGTATTTCAAAGAGGATTTCTTCAGGTGTTAAACCTTTGTCAATTAATTTGGATACTGGTGTCATTTGATTGATAGCATTTTCTAATTTATCAACTGTTTCCTCGTCTGCACCTGGCATCACTTGTATTAAGAAACCACCTGCAGCTTTAATGGTATTGTCAGGATTAACAAGCACCCCTAAACCAACAGATGATGGTACTTGTTCACTTTTAGCAAAATAATAAGTGAAATCATCGCCAAGTTCTCCAGACACTAATTCACTAGAACCAGAAAAATAATCTTTCATACCGACATCTTTCACAACTGTTAAAGCACCATCTTTTCCAACTGCACGACTTACATCTAATTTACCCATGTCATTAAGAGGGAAATGTGTTTGAGGATTCATAACATAACCTCTAATATTCCCTTTAGCATCGGCATCCGCAATAATTTTTCCAATTGGACCTTTTCCATCAACCGTAACTGTTAATTTCTGATCTCCTTTTAACATCGCACCCATCATTACCGTTGCTGTCATCGTACGGCCAAGTGCTGCTGATGCAGTTGGCCAAGTGTAATGTCTTGTTTGTGCTTCCTGTACGCTTTCAGTTGTCAATGCGCCATACGCACGAATTTGTCCTCCATAAGCTAAGCCTTTAACTATATAATCGTTCGTCATTTTATCTATTTCTCCTTCTATATCATCTAGTATTATAAATGTTTTTATGTTTTGGTTTAAAGTATTTTAACACTTTTTATCAATGCAATTTATTGTAATCGTTCGAAGTATAAAATGCTAAACATCTGTTTGAAAATATTTCATAATTTCTTGAGATTAAAAAAACTTCTTTCTACTATCAATTATGATAGCAGAAAGAAGTTATAAGTTCAGTTATTAATTTCTATTGCTCGGATCGTTTGGATCATTTGGATTGCTAGGTTTATCGATATTTGGTGCTTGTTCATGACCTGTTTCTTCAGTGTCGTTCGTATCTTGTTGTTCATTTTCTTTATCGCTATCTTGTGTTTCCTCGTGACCTTCTTGTTCCTCATTGTCATCTCTGTTTAGTTGCTCTTTGCGCACATCTTCATAAGATTTACCATATTTACCTTCTTCAAAATTACTATCTTGTTTGTCTACAACTTCTGCACGGTCGTAATCAATTTCTGGTAAGACACCATCATGGAAGAGTGACTGAATTTGTTCTGCAACTAGTGTTTCTTCAGTTAATAATGATTCAGCAATTAATTCTAATTGTGATTTGTGTTCTAATAGAATATCTTTACAACGCTCATATTGCTCTTTAATGATACGTTGCACTTCTTTGTCAATTTCATACGCAATTTGGCCTGAATATTCAGGGTCACCTTGCATGTCTTTGCCTAAGAATACTTGTCCACTGCTACTGCTTGAGAATTGAACAGTACCAAGTTTCTTACTCATACCATATTCTGTAACCATTTGACGCGCAATTTGTGTCGCACGTTCAAAGTCATTAGATGCACCTGTAGATACTTCGTTAAAGTTAATGTCTTCAGACACACGTCCACCAAGTAAACCACAAATTTTATCTAACAATTCTGGTTCTGTCATTAGGAAACGATCTTGTTTCGGTAACATCATTGCATAACCGCCAGCTTGTCCACGCGGTACAATCGTAACTTTATGAACAACTTCTGCTTCATCGAGTACCATACCGATAATGGTATGTCCTGCTTCGTGGTAAGCTACAATATTACGCTCTTTATCTGAAATAACACGAGATTTTTTAGCTGGACCAGCAATAACTCGGTCTGTTGCTTCTTCAATATCACGCATGTCGATTTTCTTCTTACCTTCGCGCACTGCAACTAATGATGCTTCGTTTAGTAAGTTTTCTAAATCTGCACCTGAGAAACCTGGTGTTCTTTGAGAAATTGCTTTTAGGTCAACTGTTTCATCAAGTGGTTTGTTCTTCGCATGCACATGAAGAATAGCTTCACGGCCTTTAACATCTGGACGACCAACTTGAATTTGTCTATCGAAACGTCCTGGGCGTAACAACGCTGGGTCTAAGATATCGGGACGGTTAGTAGCCGCTATCATAATAATACCTTCATTGTCACCAAATCCATCCATTTCAACAAGTAATTGGTTAAGCGTTTGTTCACGCTCATCGTGACCGCCACCAACACCTGCACCACGTTGACGACCTACTGCATCGATTTCATCAATAAAGATAATACATGGTGCGTTTTTCTTAGCGTTTTCAAATAAATCACGTACACGACTTGCCCCAACACCGACAAACATCTCAACGAAGTCTGAACCACTGATTGAGAAGAATGGTGTGCCAGCTTCACCAGCAACTGCACGAGCTAATAGTGTTTTACCTGTACCTGGAGGCCCAACTAAAAGTACCCCTTTAGGGATTCTAGAGCCCATTTGTTTAAATTGCTTATTGTCTTTTAAGAAATCAACAATTTCTATTAATTCTTGCTTTTCTTCATCTGCACCAGCTACATCACTGAAGCGTACACGTTTTTGTTGGTTATCGTATGTTTTAGCTTTCGATTTACCAAAGTTCATCATACGATTACCGCCACCGCCGCCACCTTGGGCTTGGCTAAGGAAGAAAATAAATAAAAGTGCAATAATTAATACAGGAATGAGTGTTGTTAAAATACTTACAAAGACACTTTGCTTTTCTTCCTCTTTAACTGTAAATTTCAATCCATCTTGGTTTTGTGCTTTATCAGTTATTTTTTCAAGTTCTTTATCGTTGTTATATAAAATAGTTGAAGAGTATTCTTCATCTTTATCTGTTTTACCACTTACCATATATACGTTTTGTTCAGGTTGTATTTCTAGTGACTTTAATTCACCTTTATCTAACTGCTTAACAAATTGATTATATGTAAGCTGTTTTGGCATATTACCATTTCCGTTTAACCACGAAAACAAGCCAAAAATAATAACGCCAATGATTGCGATAACTAGCACGTTACGAAAGGCTTTCTGCATGCGTTGTTTCCTCCTACTTCAATTATAAAACTAACAAAAATTGTAACACAACACTCGAGTTTTCGGCTAGTATTTCAACTTTTGTACTGCATTTACAATATTGTTTGTTTTACGCTTAATTTTCTCTATGCATTAAGTTAAATGATTTGTCATATTATATGTTGTTTACACGCTTATAAGCTTATGTATTAAATTTCAAATGCTCTGAGCAACTCATTACTTTTCACACTCACTTACTTAATTCAATTTTAACTTATAGTGTATAACAACTTTCTAAATGATTAAACTGCACTGCTTATTTTGAATAAATTTCTGGTTTTAGTGTACCAATATACGGCAAGTTTCTATAGTGCTCGGCATAATCTAAACCATAGCCGACTACGAACTCATCAGGTATCTTTTTACCTACGTATTTTGCTTGAATATCTGCTTTTCGACGATTCGGTTTATCTAGTAAAGTTACAATTTCAAGTGAATTAACACGACGTGATTCAAGTAATTCCGTAATTGATTTTAATGTCGTTCCAGTTTCTAAAATATCTTCTATAATCAAAACATCTTTATTTTCAATTGATCCACTTAAATCTTTTAAAATTTTCACTTCGCCTGTTGACTCAGTGCCTCCGTGGTAACTAGAAACATCCATAAAATCTATTGCTAAGTGTGTGTCGATATATTTAATTAAATCTGCCATAAACATCACAGATCCTTTTAATATACCAATACAAACAAGTGGTTTCCCTTTGTAATCCTCTGTAATTTTCTTGCCTAGCTCATCACAAATTTGATGGATATCTTCCTCTGACAATAAAACCTCTTTTAAATCGTCTCGCATATTTTCATTCCTCTCCCAAATTTCGTATAAAAATAGATTGTTTATATTTATTTTTTAAGTATAACGTGCCAACAGCAATAATTTCATTATATGCATTCACTAAAATCGGCATTTGGTTACGTTCCAGTTGGATAACCTTTTCATCAATAAGTAGTCTACTTATTTTCTTATGCCCTTTCTTACCATTCAATTCAAATTTGTCACCATCGTTTCTTGTACGGATAACTAAAGGATACTCGAATGTAGGAAATTCATTAGTAATCTCAATGCTATAGCGACCATAGTTGTATATACCTAGTTGATCAATCTTAATGGGAGCTAGTTTTTTTTCATAATTTGCCATTATTATAAATTTATCATAAGCGATATGAATTATCCATTCATGTGACGCATATAATATGCATTGAGTGACATTTTCAGCAAGTTGTCTAAACCATTCATTATAAGTCTTTTCTGGAATTGACTTGTCTAAAGACAAGTCAGTAAAAATTTCATCTAATACTGCCATTTTGACACTATGCCTTAAACTTAAAAATTTATTTCTTGGTATTGCAATTTCTTGCCCATCATTATAAAAATCAACAAATTCAGTGTTAAACTGCATTGCGTCGACTTTCACGACTTTTAATTGTTCATCATGCCAGTCTTTCAATTTTAGTAAATGTTCAGTAGATAGGTGTTGATTTGCCTCAATATCTGGCAATATACGATTACGGATATCGTTTCTGACATAATGATTTTCTGCATTCGATTCATCTTCATAATATGGGACTTTATGTGCTGTTTGATAGTTACGAATTTCTTCTTTTGTAACGTCTAAAAGGGGCTTACATAATTGATATTGCTGTCTTGAAGTTAAATATGACATACCTAAACTACTTCTTGTAGAGCGACCAGTCATAAGACGATAGAATATAGTTTCGATTTGATCATTTTGATGATGCGCAGTCAGCAATACATCTGCCTTTAATTTACTCATCATTTGATCGAACCATTGATACCGTTCAATTCGCGCTTCATTTTCAATACTATTACCTTTTTCAATTACAGCAGATAAATCTAGATGGTGTGTATGTAAAGGGATTTGATGGTGTTCACAATAGGCTTTGAGGAATTGTTCTTCCTCTGCTGCGACAGGCCGAACATTGTGATTTACATGTAAACAGGTCAACTTATGATATGAATCAGCTAACTTTGTAATCAACTGATGTAATAGCACCATACTATCTACACCTGTAGAAACTGCTAATACTATGTGATTGCTTTGAGCCCAGCCTTTTGTATTTACTTTCAACCTATCTCCCTCCTCGGTCATAATATAATCTTGGCAATATATGCGCCTCATATTATAACTCACATACAACAAAAAAGAGACTGTTTCCTCAAGTAAGAAAACAGTCTTAGATTGTTACAATCAAACTTAAATTTAAAAAAATTTATGATACTTTGTTTTCAAGTCATTAAATTAGTTCGTATTGGACAAGTCTTAATATATATTTATTAACGCTTCGCGCCTTTTCCACCACGTCTAGATTCTGTTTGACGTTTGATAGAAGTTAACTTATCTTCGCTATCTTTCAAGAAATTCGTTAATTTCTTTTCAAAGTCTTCACCTTTAGGTGCAGATTGTTTATGACTAGGTTTACTTTGTGGTCTACGAGGACGATCTTTTGCTTTTTTAATTGATAGACTAATTTTTCCATCATCAGCAATTGAAAGCACTTTAACTTCAACTACATCTCCAACAGATAAATGATCTTCTACATTCTCCACATAATTATCTGCAACTTCACTGATGTGGACTAAGCCACTCTTGCCTTCCGGAAGTTCGACAAAAGCGCCAAACTTTTTGATACCAGTGACTTTACCTTTAAGCTTGTTTCCTACTTCGATTGACATATTGTAAATAAATCCTCCCGATTTGTTTCGATTTTAATCCTATTATATGCCTGTTTGCATAAATAAACAATGGTATTGTATCGTAAATGACAAATTTCACTATTTCTCCTCATTTGAGTCTTTGGATTTATCTCCAGATTTACCTTCAGATTTCTCACCAGGTAATTTAAAAATCACTTCTCCATCATTACTTAAATAGTACTCATCTCGTGCAACTTTCTCTATATAACTTTTGTCATTCAGATTGTTTAATTGTTCTTTTAACGCCAATTCTTCATCTTGTTGTTTTTGGTATGTTTGTTCTTTTTGTTGACGTTCCACTGAAGCTTCATGATTACTCTGTTTTTGAGTGACAAGCATAATGGATAAAATAATAATGATGATAAGTAAAATACCACCAATTAAAGTGATACGTTTACGCACAACACGTCTTCTCATTTTTTGTCGTTGCTTTTTCTTATTTTCAGCAGAAGTGAACGTATTTCCTATATTCTCAACTTTTTTACTCATTGCTTGTCACCTCCTTTTCTATTCTTCACCGACTTTTTCTTCTTTAACTAATTCATACATGCCTTTGGCGTTTTCTTTAGTCGCATGTTCACTTAAACCAGTGACGTTAATTGTAATTATTTTTTGTCCAAATCTAATTACTAATTCATCTGATACTTTGACATCAGTGCCTGCTTTAGCAACTGCGCCATTTACTGTGATACGTCCTTGGTCACTAATTTCTTTAGCTAACGTACGACGCTTTACTAATCGTGATACTTTGAGGTATTTATCTAATCTCATGATTCATCCCCTCCTTGCTCTAAAATATTTTTTAGCCCTTCTTCATCTAATGTCATATTTTTTGTTTTATCATACAATTTCAAGAAATGTGCTGCAAATACTTTTTCAAATTTTACACGCTTTGGTTTACCTTCTTTTGCTTTTGCATCTGCCCATATGTTTTTTAAATCTTCTTCTGTTTCCGCTTCTAAATCACCAAAAATATGCGGATGCCTGCGTATCATTTTTTCTGACAGACTTTGCACAACTTCATTGATATCGAGGAAGCCTTCTTTTTTACCAATGCTTGTATGCAATAATACTTGCAGTAATATATCACCTAACTCTTCAATAATATGCCAATCGTCTTCCTCATCAATCGCTTCAAATAGTTCAAATGTTTCCTCTAGGAGATAACGTTTTAGCGTGTGATGTGTTTGTACTTTATCCCAAGGGCATCCTGTTTCATCATCTACGAGTTGGTCAATAATATTTGATGCAAAATAGAAGTCGCTATAATACTCTTCATCTCTTTCTACTTTTGGAATGAATACGCTCGTTAAATTACTAAAAATAGAGGTATGGTGATCTAACTCATAAAGTGGTGTTTCTATCACTTTTGCACTTTGACTTTGTGCTCCATCCACAATAAATACCGTTTCTTCATCATGATAGCGTTCCATTAACGTCACTTTTAAATCGCCTGCAGTCATCGGACTATATACTTGAGTTATAAGGGTATGGGTACGAATATTTAGTTGCTCTTTTTTTATTGCCGTAGCGTCAAGTAACGTGAACCCATCATTCGGATCGATTTTCACCGCTTCAAAGATATCATCGATAAAACTTTTACCGCCCATAACCTCTACATGAACATCGGTACAATGTTGAGCATAAGCTTCTAATTTCGCAGTTGTAGTTTCAGCTACGCGTGGATGACCAGGAACTGTATAAACAATATCTTTTTGTTTGGCCGCTTCAATAAGTTGTGACACAATCCGGTCATATACGCCCTCAAATGATTCTTGTGCTTCATATTCACTATCAAAGCTTTTGAATTCTATATTTTCTGCAGTTAATGCTTTAATTACTGGATGGTCCAATGTGCGCGTGTAGACCATTGTTTGTTTGTTTAAAAATTTGTAGATACCCAAAGGTAAATCATCGATACCATAATTTCCTAATCCAACAATTGTTATATTACCTGACATTAATGTCTCCCTCTTTTCATCTGATAAAGTTTATCGCCTAATGGTAAATGTTTTAATTCCCTATAGCTTAATAAATGCATACGTATAATAGCAAAAACAATGACCAACACGCCAATCATAGCTGAGATAACCAATTCCAACAGACCCGTAAGACGCCCTTCTGTTGGCATGACCCACATTGAAAGTTGGACTGCAATTGACAACATTACCATTGTAATAGTCAGTTTAAATACATACTTTCTCATTCTTTGGAATTTATAATACTTTAACACGTGATAATGCAATACCAATGAAAATACAATAAGTGACATCACGGTACTCAAGCTGCCACCTAACATTAATAATTGCGGTATTAAAATTACATTGAGCATAACTTTACTTATAACGCCGACCGCAAAAGCGAACAATACTGGGCCAACTTGATTTTTCACTTGTAATAAAGCAATATCCATCATAATTAGTGAAACACATATAACAGTTAGCATATATATTGCTAGCGTTCCTGTCAGACTGTCATTTTTGAAAAACACACTATTCATGATAGGTAATAAATTAATTAAACCAATACCTGCTGCTACACTAAACATCATAGTAATCTTAATAGACGCATTAGCATACCTGTCTACCAATATATTTTGATGTGATTTTAACGCATCTGTAAGCATTGGAATAAGCACAAAACAAAATGTTGTCGTCACGATTAAGCCCATCTGTATAAATGAAGCTCCTCGATCAAAGATACCTTTTTGTGTAGCTGCTTCTTGAAAATTTAATCCTGCACTGCGAAGCGCATGAATGACAGTGAAGCTATCTATCACTTGCCAAACAATAACAATCAGCTGACTAATAGCAAAGATTACAATTGCTAGCGATAACTTACGCCATTCTATGATTGTGTTAGCGCTCTGCTGCTTCACTTGAAGTTGGAATGGTCTGCGTTGCATTAGAAAGGTACTAGATGCTAAAAAACCAACTGCTGACCCCAAAATAGCTATTGTCCCAGCAGTATAAACAGTCCAATCTCGTGTCATAAATAATACGGTAGCAATAATAATAATACCTACGCGTATGACCTGCTCAATCACTTGTGATATTGCGGGTATACTCATTCGTTGATGCGCTTGATAGTATCCTCTATACACACCAAGTATTCCAATAAACAAGAAGCTAAAACTCGCCGCTCTCAGCATCGGTGTGAGGTTGGTATCCCCCATTAAGAGCGCGATCCAATTTGCACAAACAAATACTACAAAGAAAAACAATGTACTAATGAGTTGTAGCCTTAATAATACTTTGGTGTATTGACTCGATTGTGCTTGTGACCCAAATGTTTGAGTCACCGCACTTGGAATAGCGTGCATTGTCAAAATGACACCTAAAGCAACAATCGGGTATATTTGTTGGTAAGCATACAATCCTTCATCACCAAGAATATTTTGATATGGTACACGATAAATAGCACTTAATATTTTAACAATAATTAATGCAACCGTAAGTACAACCACACCATTGAAAGTTGTATGCTTATCATACTTAGATTTCATCTGTTATAACCATACTTTCTTCCAAACATTTCGCTAAGAATTTCAAACTATCTAACCAATTACTTACTTTATTTAATGTCACTTTCATTTTACCATCTTGGACGCCAACTTTCATTGCACGACCTAATGATTGTGTTTGTTTGAATAATGTTTCGCCATTAATATCTGTCGTTCCTTTTTCAGATAAGAATATTTCCACTTTTTTTCCTGCATCTTTAATGAGCGTTACACCTGCATTGAGTGCATGGACTTTTATTTCCATCATATCTAATAGTCGTTCTACTTCTACTGGATAGTCATTGAAACGATCTATTAATTCGTCTTTAATATCCATAAGTTGTGCTTCTGTTTCAATCTTACGTAGCTTTTTATAGATTTCAATTTTCGATTGCTCATTTTGGATATATTCGGCTGGTAAGTATGCATCAATATTAAGTTCAAGCTCAATTTCAGGCGCTTCTGGTTTTTCTTCTTTAACGCCTCGTTTTTCATTGACTGCTTCTTCTAACATTTGTGAATAAAGATCGAACCCAACAGAGTCGATAAATCCATGTTGTTGTTTACCCAACAGGTTGCCTGCACCTCGAATGTTTAAATCGCGCATTGCAATCTTGAATCCGGAGCCTAACTCAGTAAATTCTTTAATTGCTTGTAGACGATCTTCCGCTGTTTCTGACAACACCTTATTTGTAGGGTGTAAGAAATAAGCATAACCAATTCGGCTCGAACGCCCAACACGACCTCTTAATTGGTATAACTGACTCAACCCAAAACGATCTGCATCTTCGATAATAAGAGTATTAGCATTTGGAACGTCTACACCTGTTTCGATAATCGTAGTTGTGACTATGATGTCGTATTCGTGGTTAATGAAACTTAACATCGTTTCCTCTAAGTCACCCTCGTTCATCTGACCATGCGCTACGCCTATATTAGCCTCTGGCATTAACATTTGTAATTGCTCTCGCTTTTCATAGATGGATTGTACTTTGTTATATAGATAAAATACTTGCCCATCTCTAGATAACTCTCTTTCAAGTGCTTCTTTAATAAAATTCGTGTTCTGTTCTAATACATAAGTTTGTACTGGGAATCGGTTTTCAGGTGGTGTTTCAATTACAGACAGGTCACGTACGCCAAGCATACTCATGTGTAAAGTACGTGGAATCGGTGTTGCTGTAAGTGTTAAAACATCCACATTTGTTTTTAATGACTTTATTCTTTCTTTATGACGAACACCAAAGCGTTGTTCTTCATCCACAATTAACAAACCTAAATCTTTATAACGAATGTCTTTACTTAATAGTTTATGCGTACCTACTACAATATCAACAAAGCCTGACTTCAAACCTTCTTTAGTTTCCCTAATTTCTTTAGTACTTCTAAAACGACTGATGAGTTGAATTTCGACTGGGAAATCTTGCATACGTTCAATTAATGTTTCGAAATGTTGTTGTGCTAATATCGTGGTTGGCACTAAGAATGCTACTTGTTTGCCTTCCATAACAGCTTTAAATGCAGCACGTACTGCTACTTCTGTCTTACCATATCCAACATCACCACATAACAATCTATCCATTGGACGTTCAATTTCCATATCTTTTTTAATTTCTTCAATAGATTTACTTTGGTCAGGTGTTAATTCGTACGGAAAATCTATTTCAAATTCATTTTGCTCTGCTGTATCAGCACCATACTTATAACCCACAGACATTTCACGTTCTTTATAAAGATCAATTAATTCATCAGCCATATCTTCAACACTTTGTTGAACTTTAGCTTTTGTTTTTTTCCATTCTGTCCCACCAAGTTTATTTAACTTAGGTGATTTATCTTCTGACGCTACGTATTTTTGAACTTGGTCCATCTGATCAACTGGAACAAACAATTGATCTGTACCTTTATATTGAAGTTTAATATAATCTTTATGTACACCGCCGACTTCGAGTGTTTCGACGCCCATGTATTTGCCTACACCATGATGCACATGTACGATAAAGTCTCCTACTTTTAAATCTTGATATGATTTTATCTTTTCAGCATTTGTTAATGTCTTTTGCTGTTTTTGTTTTTTCTTTTGTTTAGATTTAAATAATTCACGTTCTGTTACGACTACAAGTTGCATATAAGGTAGTTCGAACCCTTCTGACAAGCTACCCTCTGTAATAATAGCGTATCCACTGTCATCACTATTACTTGGTGTGTCGATAAAAGTTGGTATATGCATTTCATTCAACATAGATTGAATGCGTTCTTTTCTCGCTTCCGTTTCAGCTAGCACGACAATAGTATAATCATTTTGGATAAAGCGCTGAAATTCTGAACGCATAATATCATATTGACCATAAAATTGTTGAACCGGTTTACAAGAAAATTTGATAGTTTCATCTAATTGAACAGGCATTGTTGCTGTAAACAATGTAAAGTAAGCCACTGGGTAGTGTTTTAACAACGTTTCAAAACCATCATATTGCAAAAAGTTCTGATTAATAAACCCTTTACCACTTTCAATCAAGTTCTGCATGAATTCTTCAACTTCTGTGACAAGCGCTTGTTCAGCCTCTTTGATTCTATTGTATTCATCAACTGCGACTATAGCGTCAGCCTTAAAATAATCCATAATTGTAGCTGGCTGTTCATACATAAATGCAACAAGTCGACGTAATACTTGATGATCAAACATTTTCGATTCAAATAACTCAAAGCTTTCGTATGTCTCTTTTAAATCATTGCGTACAGATTTTTCAATTTTTGGACGTGTATTTTCATAAGCTTCTTTTAATTTCATCTTTGTATGCTTTAGTACTTCGTCTGTGATAATATAATCACTTGCTGTCGTAATATTGACTTGCTTTACGTTTTCTTGAGATCTTTGTGTTTCAACATCAAAGTCACGGATTGAGTCCACTTCCGTATCAAATAATTCAATTCTAACTGGCTTTCCTATTAACGGATAAATATCAATAATACCACCACGTAAAGAGAATTCTCCTATATGAGAAACAACACTTTCCCTACGATATCCCATGTTCACTAGTTTATTTAAAAATGTATCAATTTCAATATCGTCGCCTATTGAGAGTGTTAACTGATGTGATTTCCACATTTCAACTGGGGTTAGCCATTTCTTCAACCCGTTTAACGGCACGATAAATAACCCTCTCTTTTCTTGCGCTAGTGCCGTTAAGGTACGTACACGCTCGCTCATAAATTGAGGGCTTTGTGTCGAAAATTCCTCTGTCATAATATCTTGCATTGGATATTTGTATAGCTCGTCCGCATCTACAAATTGTAATAAATCACTTTCCAATTTTTCTGCTTGATATAAGTTATTAGTTACTACTAATAATTGTTTCGTACTGTGTAAATATTTTTCAGCTATAATCGTTGCCTTTGCTGCTCCAGACAAACCAGTCACGAGCACATTATCAGTACCAAACACCTCGTTTAACTCTTGGTAACGTTTATCTTCTTTTATATATTGTGTAATTGTTGATTTCACTTGACTTCACCATTATATTCATTCATTACGCGGTCAAATCGGTCACTTTCAATATATGCCTCTATAGCACGCGCTGAATGTTCTATTACTTTATTCATTATTTGCATTTCTTGTTTTGAAAATTTCTGTAATACGTAATCTACGATTGACATACCATTCGAAGGTCTATCTACACCGATTCTAATACGTTTAAACTGATTTGTACCTAGTACTTGTATCAATGATTTAATACCATTGTGACCACCGGCGCTACCTTTTTGCCTTAAGCGGATCTCACCTTGTGGTAAATCTAAATCATCGTATAAAACTACTAAATCCTCAATATCTATATCATAATATTTCATTAACGGCCCTACCGCTTCACCTGATAAATTCATCATTGTTAATGGTTCAATAAACATGACTTTCTCTCCGGCAATACGTTCAATGGTATAGGCACCTTTAAATTTTTGCTTGTCTAAGGAAAAGTGATTTTGGTCTAACATATGGTCTATAACTTCAAAACCAATATTATGTCTTGTACTTTCAAAACGTTTTCCTATATTGCCTAGGCCTACAATACACTTCATTATGCTACCTCCAATTGTTGTTCTTAATGCTATATCATTGTTATACATTTAAATTCACTAATATTAAAAATTATTTTGCCATATCATTCACTATAATAACATAAAAAAGCACCTGCTTAACGTATTAAGCATGGTGCTTTTTTATAAGATACTATAACATTAACATCATCAACAAAGATGATTATAAAGCGTTTAGAATATTATTTTTCTTCTTCGTCTTCTTTTTCTTCGCCAACAACTTCAGGCTCTTCAGTTTGTGCTTCGCCTTCCATCGCTTCGATTTCTTCTTCAGTTGGCTCTTCAGTTGGAGCAACTACTGTAACTACTGAATCTTCTGGATCGTTTTCGATCTTAAAGTCGCCTGTGATTTTAATATCAGCTACAGAAATAGTGTCATTAATTTCTAATTCACTGATTTCAACTTCGATAGCTTCAGGGATATTATCTGGAGTAGCAGTAACTTCAAGGTCGAATAGTGGTTGTTCTACAACGCCACCTTCTTTAGCTCCTGCTGCTTCACCTAATAAATGAACTGGTACTTCAACAGTACGTTCTTCAGTCATATTGATTGCTAAGAAGTCAATGTGAGTGATTTGGTTTTTAAGTGGATCGAATTGGTAGTCTGAAACCATTACTTTAATTGTTTTAGAACCTACGCCTAATTCGATAACACCGTTACGTCCAACTTCACGGATAACTTTGATGAATTCTACTTCGTCTACTTTAACGGAAGTGTTTTTTGTACCATAACCGTAAACAATTGCAGGTACTTTACCGATATTTCTTAGTGTTTTAAGGTCTGAACGAGTTTGTTTACCTTGACGAATAATTGACTTTAATGCAGCCATATTCATTTTCCACCTTTCATTTTTGCTCAAATATGAGCCCCTCACTTGCCCATCAACATCATGTTGCTTGCAAGTGTTTTTTTGTCCAAGAATTCACGGACGAAACCATTATACATTCATACAAACCATTAGTCAAATAGCACACTAACAGATTCGCGTTCATAAACACGGATAATAGCTTGTGCTAATAAACCTGCTACAGTTAATTCCTTTGTATTGCTTGGTTTACGTGTTTCATCTAATTGAATAGAGTTTGTTACTATTAATTCTTTAATTGCTGAGTTTTCAATACGCTCTTTAGCTGGGCCCGATAATACAGGATGTGTACAACAAGCGTACACATCTTTAGCACCTTTGTCTTTTAATGCTTGTGCTGCCAATGTGATTGTACCCGCCGTATCAATAATATCATCAATAATAATGGCTGTGCGTCCTTCAATTTCACCAACGATATTCATAACTTCAGCAACATTGGGTTTTGGACGACGTTTATCAATAATGGCGATTGGTGATTTAAGTATGTCTGCGAGTTTACGTGCTCTTGTTACGCCACCATGGTCTGGAGAAACTACAACACATTCTTCTAAATCAATATTTGATTCGTTTTGGAAGTAATCTGCTAAGATTGGCACCCCCATTAAGTGGTCAATTGGCATATCGAAGAAACCTTGGATTTGAGGTGCGTGTAAGTCTAATGCGATCATGCGATCTGCACCAGCTGTTTCGATTAAGTTTGCTACAAGTTTAGCTGTAATTGGTTCACGACTACGTGCTTTTCTATCTTGACGTGCATAACCATAGTATGGAACAACAATATTAATATTAGCCGCTGAAGCACGTTTACATGCATCTACCATAATTAATAATTCCATTAAATGTAAATTAACTGGGTTTGATGTAGGTTGAATAATAAACACATCACATCCACGGATACTTTCTTCTATGTTGATTTGAATTTCGCCGTCACTGAAACGTTTTACAGAACATTTCCCTAGTTCGATTCCAACATTATCTGCTACTTCTTGTGCTAAGGGTTCATTACCTTTCAAAGAAAATATTTTTAAAGCAGAATTTTTATACTCATTGTTTAACATTTATAGTCCTCCAATTAATTCATTCAATTCGTTTTCATTTTATAGACAAAAGCAAACTTACATCGTTGTTCAATATAAAGCATTTTGTGGTTAACAAGTGATTCAATTACCTTAAGTTTAACAGTTCAAGCATGCATGTCTAACATATACCTTTTATTTCTTTAAATAACCTTCTTTAGTCGTTTGTCTCGCTCTCGCCAATGCTAAACTATCTTCTGGCACACTATCAGTAATTGTTGAGCCTGCAGCTATTAAAGATCGCTCACCTAATGTAACTGGTGCTACTAAATTCGTATTACAACCTATAAATGAATCATTACCAATCACTGTTTTGAATTTATTAACTCCATCATAATTTACTGTAATTGAACCACAACCAAGATTGACGCGTTCACCAATTTCAGCGTCTCCGATATAACTTAAGTGTGGTAATTTAGCGCCTGCTTTCACAACAGATTTTTTAACTTCCACAAAGTTACCAACTTTTACTTTTTCACCTAAATCTGCACCTGGACGAAGTTGAGCAAATGGCCCTATTTTTGCATGGTCACCTATCATCGCTTCATTGATAATTGATTGTTTAATCGTGACACTATCACCTATTTTGCTGTTAGTAATCTCCGTATATTGTCCTATGATTGCATCTTCACCAATTTCGCTATGTCCAGCAAGTTTAACGCCTGGTTCTATAATTGTGTCTGCTCCAATAACAACGTCTGGCCCGATATAAGTATTTGAAGGATCAATGATTGTCACGCCATTTCTCATATGATATTCATTGATACGTTTTTTATACGCCTTTTCAGCCGCACTTAACATCACTCGATCATTTACGCCCATAATTTCTTCAAAATCATTCGTATGATATATGCCGACTGTACCTTTATCTTCTAAAATTAATGAAAGTACATCAGGTAAGTAATATTCTCCTTGTACATTATCATTGTTTACTAACTCTAATTTTTCAAACAATACTTGATTATCAAATGCAAAAATACCTGAACTAATTTCATTAATTTGTTGTTCTGCATCTGTAGCATCTTTTTGTTCCACAATTTTAACTAATTGATTATCTGCATCACGTATAATCCGACCATAACCAAACGGATTCATTGCAGTTGCTGTTAATACAGTTGCTTGTGCTTGGTTTTTCTCATGATGCTCAGTTAAAGAATTAAGTGTTTCTGACGTTATTAATGGTGTGTCACCACAAACGACCAATGTTGTACCTTGATTGCCTTTTAAATGTTCACTCGCCATCTTAACTGCATGTGCAGTACCTAATTGCTCATCTTGAAAACTATAAAGCGATACATCGCCCAATGTTTCTTTTACATCTTCTGCGCCATGGCCAACAATTGTTACCAGTTGTTCTACTCCAGATTGTTTAACGTTATCCACGACATGTTCAATCATCGTTTTTCCCGCAACATCATGTAGTACTTTGTACTTCTTCGATTTCATACGTGTACCCTTACCAGCTGCGAGTACTATTGCATGTCTTTGCATGTATGTTAACCCTCCATTAAAATATACACTTCTTTATTATTATAATTTAACGCTAGTCCTACTTTCAAGACTCAAAGTACCAATGTTTTTTTATTGCGTATTTTTTGTTCTCATTATTGAAAATAAATCTATTGATATTTGTCATCTTTGTAACTTTTAGAAACCGCTTCATTATCTGGTTGATTTTTCATATTATCCACAATTTTCCTCAAATTTTTATAAGTGCAATATACACTCCCACGTATTCATCTTATTATTCGTACGAAATGTTATATTTCAGTATATGCATTAAATTCCAACGTATTTATTCTAAAATTCAAAATTTTATTTTTTGTCACCTTTACATATTATAAATATTTTTAACATTTTACATTTGATTGACGCTTTCATAAATAAAGAAGGTTGAATCTCCGAGCTTTAGAAATTCAACCTTCTTTTAATTAATATTAAATCTATTCTTTTAACCGTAAATATTTATATTAAGCTTCTTCGTTTTTCTCTTCTGATGATTGAGCATTTTTATCAGGGATGACCTCATCAGTTTCTTCATAAACTTTCATCACAGCATCCTGTATTTCCTGTCTCATCTCTGAATTAATTGGGTGTGCGATATCTCGGAATTCACCATCTGGTGTACGTTTACTTGGCATTGCGACGAATAGACCTGTGTTGCCTTCGATTACACGTAAATCATGTACAACAAATGATTCATCTAAAGTGATTGAAACAAGCGCCTTCATTCTTCCATCTGTTTGTATCTTTCTAAGTCTTACATCTGTCACTTTCATGTAGTGAGCCCCCCTAGTATCTCTTTGTTAGAAGCTTAACAAGTTCATCAAAAATTATAAATCCTTACTTCACTTTTGCTATTAATTCTATTTCTACTTTGACATCTTTAGGCAATCTTGCTACTTCAACACAACTTCTCGCAGGTTGGTGTTGATCAAAGTATTTACCGTAAATTTCATTTATATTTTGAAATTCATTCATATCAGCAATAAAAATAGTAGCTTTTATAACTGAATCTATATCTGATCCAGCTTGATCTAGTACAACTTTTAAATTTTCTAAGACTTGTGTAGTTTGTTCTTTTACATCATCACTGACAATTTCTCCATTTAAATTTAATGGAATCTGTCCAGATGTGAATACTAGACCGTTTACTTCAGTCGCATGTGAATATGGCCCCAATGCTTCTGGTGCTTTGCTTGTATTAATCGTTTTCATGATGTCGTAATCGCTCCTTTAAGAAAATTTAGTTAAACTGTTGCCTTTCTCCACTTTAAATTCCTGATTGTATTCATCTACATCAGACAATCTAACTAAGGAAGTATAATCTTCAATTAATCTTTGTTTAACTTCTTTTGATTCTACAAGTACTGATACCCCTTTAACATGTGCTTTAAACTCGTTCATTAAATTCATCACACCATTAATAGATCCACCAGCACGCATGAAGTCATCAACTACCAATACATTAGAATTTTCAGGTAGTGTTCTCTTAGAAAGAACCATCGTTTCTATTTTTCGTGATGAGCCGGATACATAATTAATAGATACAGTAGACCCTTCAGTCACTTTATTGTCTTTACGTATAACGACCACTGGTAAGTTAAGCACGTTGGCTACTGAGTTGGCGAGAGAGATACCTTTAGTAGCAATCGTCACAATTGCATCCAATTCTTCGTCCATATAAAGTGTCGCAATTAACTTTCCTACTCGATTTAGCAATGTCGGGTTCCCCATCAAATCAGATAAGAACAAATAGCCACCTGGTAGTAAACGATCTTTCTCTTGAAGATGCTCGATAACTTCATCGATAACTTCACTCGCTTCAGCTTTACTCATCTCTGGTTTATATGTCACACCGCCACTCGCTCCTGCAGTTGTAATTACTGTTCCTAGTTTTTCTTTTTGAAATGTAGTTTTAATAATTTGAACATCTTCACTTATAGATGATTTCGCTTGTTTGAATTTTTGCACAAAATAAGTCAAGGGTATCAATTTATTGGGGTTATTCATTAAGTATTGTGTCATATAGACAATTCGTTCACTTCTTTTATAGCGCATTTAAATCATCCCTTCCCGCTATCCTAATAATCTTACAATATATACTTCATTACAACAGCCATTGACTGCATTGTAAACATGTCTTGCTTGACGTTCTTTTTGTGTTAGCGCGTAAACAGTTGGACCGCTGCCACTCATTACAGCACCATCTGCACCATTTTCCAACATATTTTCTTTTATTTTTATAATCTCAGTATGCACTTTACCCGAGACAGGTTCCAATCGGTTTGAAAGACTTTTGCAAAGTAATCCATAATCTCCTGAAATCAAAGCTGACTCACACGCCTTTGTATCCACATGGTGCGGCTTTTTTAAATCTAACTTTTTGAAGATGCTTGGAGACGATATACCTAAATCCGGCTTTGCCACCACAACCCATGCTGATGGCGGCTTATTCAGAAAAGTGATACTTTCACCTTTCCCTCTGCATAAAGCAGTTTTACCATAAATACAGAAAGGGACATCAGTGCCTATCTGAATACTCAGCTCACATAGCTCTTCTAATGGTCTATTCAAACCATACAGGCGATTCATCCCTCTCATCGTAGCTGCAGCATCAGTAGAACCTCCTGCAAGGCCTGCTGACACCGGTATATTTTTATCTATAGTGATTGTAATACCTTGTTCTAAATTATAAGTTTTTTTCATTAACTCTGCAGCTTTATACGCTAAGTTTTTACTATTGGAGGGGACGTAGGTTTGCTCAACATCAATGACAATTTTTTTGTCATTGCGTAATTCAAATGACAAACGATCATTTAAATCAATCGTGGTCATAATCATTTCAACTTCATGAAAACCATCATCTCGTTTAAAGAGTGTGTCCAACGTTAAATTAATTTTAGCTGGCGCTGTTTCATAAATCATATTCCCACCCTCTTCCAATTCGATATGGTAATAAAATGATTTTAACATATTGTTAGAGTAGCATTGTTCGTTTTTTAAACTTATTTTCGGTATTTTGTTAAAAAATATTTATTATTATCCATATAACTATATCGAACAACAAACCATTTCTTAATTTACTATTCTACAATATAGTTCATTACTGTTAAAATTAAATCTATTTCCTGTAAAAATTGCAATATAAAAAAGGTATGTTGGCGAAACTATACCAACATACCTTTTATTTACTAATATTAATATTAAAGTTTAAATTAAAAAGTAAGCTCGCAAGAGGCAAACTTTATGTAATATCACTTTTATTTAGTGTGCAATTGCTTCTTGATGTTTATCATCTTCAAAAGAAACCTGGACGTTTTCCGTTAAAACGTCTGCGTATGTATAAGATACACGCTCAAAATTATAAATCTCTTGATCCAGCTCGACAATAAAAACAGAAGGGTACGTTTCTTTTAACACACCACTACGCTCAATTGTTTTCTTACGACCACCATTCGCTCTAAGTAAGATTCGGTTTCCTAATTGACAATCAAGTGAATTTTTGATGTCTCCAATAGATTTTGGCATATTGCTCCACCTCGCTACAAGTTGTATAATAACACAAATAACGGTGTTTTGTCAAATAAAACATCAATTTTATCAATGTAACCCCAGCTTGTCAATAATTTAAAATGCTAATTCTGTGAAATTTTTCAATTCATTATATAATTTTGCATATTCTTTTATAGAAAGCGTTTCTCCACGTCTTCTTGGATCTATACCACTTGTTTCCAACCAATTTTTTATTAATTCTTTATTGGCTTTTCCATCTACGAATAAACTTTGGTAATTATTGCTTATTGTTTTTCTTCTTTGGCTAAATGCAGCCTTTGTCATTTTGAAGAACTTTTCTTCATTATCTACTTCTACTGATGGTGCATCACGCTTCATCAATTTTACTACAATTGAATCTACATTAGGCGGTGGCAAGAAGACCGTTTTCGGCACTGTTAACACTTTACTTGTTTCAGTATAGTATTGAGCAACAATTGAAAGCGATCCGTAAGCTTTGGTACCGACTTGTGCATTCAGTCTTTCCCCGACTTCTTTTTGCATCATAACCACATACCCATCAATTGGTAAAGATTGTTGCATTAAATTCAATAATATAGGTGTCGTTATATAATATGGCAAGTTTGCTACTACCATTATGTTATCACAATCCGCTAAATGCGTTTCGACGTAGTGCGCAATATCTGCTTTTAAAATATCTTCATTTATTACTTCAACATTATTATATGATCCCATTGTATCTTGTAGTACTGGAATTAAGCGTTGATCGATTTCAAATGCTATTACTTTCTTAGCATTTTTAGCTAATTGCTCTGTGAGTGATCCCATACCTGGGCCAATTTCTACGATGCCTGTATTTTCACTTATATCACTCGCATCAATAATTTTTTGTATAATATTAACGTCAATTAAGAAGTTTTGTCCTAAACTTTTCTTGAAGTTAAATCCGTATTGATTAAGCAAAGCTTTTGTACGCGATGGTGTCGCAATATCTTTAATATCCATTTACGATTCACTTCCTTCATTTTCACTCAATGCATTTCTTACATCTTCTTCTGAATAGCCAAAGGCATTGAGCTTATTAATTAATTGCTTGCCATTAGAATGACCGATATGTAATTTACGGCCTAGTATTTCTCGTTTCCTGCGTGCATCTTTACCTATAATCAACCCAAGGTCAATTAAGACGTCTTTACTAATCGACTCGTGTCCTTCTTCAAATGGCGTACTCACATTCATCAAAGATTCTTTAATATCATCAAGTTGTGCATGTTCTACACCTATTTTGCCTCGCTTACTTTTGGCTTTTTCTCTATCAATATACGCATGTTTAACGCCTGGTATGTGTTTTTGAATCGTGTTTCGGATTTTATCACCCGGGAAATCCGGATCAGTTAACACAATCACACCTCTTGTTTCAAACGCTTGTGAGATAACACTCAATGTTTGTTGATTAATGGCGCTACCATTTGTTTCAATCGTATCACATTCTACAGCTCTTTTAACACGTTCTGTATCGTCTCTGCCTTCTACTACAATAAATTCATTTATCTTCATTTATTGTTACACCTTTCATCACTTTAATTCGGTTTTAGATAAAAATAAAAAAGGTATCGGTGTAAATAATGATAATTACTTAGTATTTACTCTATGAACTAAGTCATATTTCAGACCGATACCTTTTTGTCATATGTCTATTCTTTTAATTTAAATAATCGTTCAGCATTTACTGTCGTTTGTTTGCAAACTTCTTCATAGCTCACGTCACGTAGCTCTGCGATCTGTTCTGCAACCAACGTGACACGTGCTGGTTCATTTCTCTTACCACGATATGGATGTGGCGATAAAAATGGTGCATCAGTTTCTACTAACAGTTTATCAAATGGAACGTGTTTTGCTACTTCTTTAGGTTGTTTTGCATTCTTAAAAGTTACTGGTCCACCTAAAGAGACATAGAAATTCAATTTATTTATTACATCATCCGCGATTTCAGGAGAAGCACTGAAACTATGCATAATACCGCTAATTTCCTCAGCATGCTCCTCTTTAAGAATATCTACACAATCTTGTGTCGCTTCTCTATTATGAATAATGATTGGTAAATTGACACGTTTAGCCAATGCGATTTGCTTTCTAAATAGTGCTTGTTGTACATCTTTAGGTGATTTATCCCAATGGTAATCTAAACCAGTCTCACCAATACCAATTATTTTAGGATGCGCTGCAAGTTTTTCGATCCAGTCTAAACGTTCCTCTGTGCAATCAATCGCATCTACAGGGTGCCAACCAATAATGCCATAGATAAACTCATATTGATCAATGAGTTCCATCGTACGTTCAATAGTTGGCGTGTCAAAGCCCACGACAAACATGCGATCTACACCACTTTCTCTTGCACGTTCAATGACTTCTTCTAAATCTTCATCATATTGGTCTGCATTTAAATGAACATGTGTATCGATTAGCATCTTATTATCGCTCCCTCAATTTGTGATTATTTAATTATCGCACCATTTGGAATCGCGTTTGGTAAACTTACAAGTGTTAGCACGCCATCTTTTTCAGCAGATAAAATCATACCTTCTGATTTTCTACCCATTAATTTAGCTGGTTTTAGATTTGTGACAACTGCCACTTTTTTACCAATGATATCTTCTGGCTCGTAATATTTAGCTATGCCTGAGACGATTTGGCGTTGTTCATTATCTAAATCAACTTGGATTTTCAATAATTTATCAGATTTTTTAACATTTTCAGCGTCCATAATCGTAGCAGCTTTAATTTCTACTTTATCAAAATCTTTAATATCAATTTGTGCTTTACTTTCTACTTCTTCTTCCACTTCTTCTGCAACTTCTTCAGCTTTATCTGACTGCATAGATTGTTTGATATGTGCAATTTCTACCTCACTATCTAAACGTGGGAAGATAGGTTGTGGCTTGTTAATCACAACAATTGGTTCAGTTAAGGCGCCATATGTTTCGACACTCTCTAACTCATATAATTCAGGTGAATTAATATTCAACTGCTCGAAAATTTGTTTTGGTGCATGCGTAAGGAATGGTCTTAATAACACTGCAATGATGCGAATGTTTTCTACTAAATGTGCCATTACATTACCAAGCATTTCTTTTTGAGTATCATCCTTAGCTAATACCCATGGTGATGTTTCATCAATGTATTTATTTGTACGACTAATAAATTTCCAAACCGTCGATAGTGCGACTGAAAACTGTAAATCATCCATATTTTCATGAAATGTCTTCACTGTATCTATTGCCATTTCTTCCATATCTTTGTCCAATTCATGTTTCGGACCTTGATATGCTGGCAACTCGCCATCGAAGTATTTATTAACCATGGAAATCGTACGATTAACTAAGTTACCCAAGTCATTCGCTAAATCATAATTTGTACGTTCAACAAAGCCTTCAGGTGTAAATACGCCATCAGAACCAAATGGTAATTCACGCATTAAATAATAACGTGTAGCATCAAGACCATAACGATCTATCAATACATTAGGGTCAACGACATTTCCTTTAGATTTACTCATTTTACCATCTTTCATAAGAATCCAGCCGTGAGCAAAGACTTTCTTAGGAAGAGGTATATCTAATGCCATTAATAAGATTGGCCAAATAATTGAGTGGAAACGTACAATTTCTTTAGCCATGATATGAATATCTGCTGGCCAATATTTTTTGAATAAATCATCATCATCTGATAAGTAGCCTAATGAAGAAATATAGTTTACAAGTGCATCAATCCACACGTAAACAACGTGTTTAGGGTTGGATTTAACATGGATACCCCAATCAAATGATGTACGTGACACTGCTAAGTCTTCTAACCCTGGTTTAATAAAGTTGTTTATCATTTCATTTTTACGTGAAGGCGGTTGAATAAAGTCTGGATTTTCATCATAAAATTCTAATAAGCGATCTGTATATTTAGATAAATTGAAGAAATAACTTTCTTCTTTGACTAATTCTACTTCATGCCCAGAATCTGGACTCTTACCTCCTACAATTTCACCGTTTTCAAACACTGGATCTACTAATTGCGTCTCAGTGTAGTATGTCTCATCGGGCACTGAATACCAGCCTTCATATTCCCCTAAGTAAATATCTTCTTGTGCTAATAGACGTTCGAATATTTGTTGCACTACTTCTTTATGACGTTCTTCTGTAGTACGAATAAAATCGTCATTTGAGATTTCTAATTTACTCCATAAATCTTTAATTCCAGCAATCATTCCATCCAAATATTCTAATTCAGATTTTCCAGCTTTGTGTGCTTTTTCTTGTATTTTTTGACCATGTTCATCAGTCCCAGTTAAATAACGAACATCATAGCCTTGCATTCTTTTATAACGTGCGATTACATCACCAGCTGTTGTTGTGTATGCATGACCGATATGCAAATTCCCGCTCGGATAATATATTGGTGTAGTGATATAAAATGTTTCTTTCGCCATTAATGTTCCTCCTCGTTTCCTACGCTTTAAATATAACTAAATTCATGTTTGTCTTCAATGAAACAGATATACGTTTTCATTTCTTTTTCTATAGTAATCATTTGTAAAAATGATATGGATAGCTTACTATTCACATCAAATATTGATGACTCAAAACTTCTTAAATTTTAATATGATTAATAATCTCTATCTTATCTACATTACCATAAATCACGCGTATTATGGGAGTTTTTCTGCTCATTTTTATTGAATAAATTTGATTTTAACCCATTACTGTGAGTCACTGGATTTTAAAACCTTTGCCCATAATTGATTCGCTTCTTATATCCACATTATCTTAAACTTCATGATAAATATCATAAACGTCCCCTGTCTTCATGTGACGCATTTCAGCCACTTGCTTAATAGCTGCTTTCGGCTTCATATTTTGATTTATATAATAATCTACATGTGCTTGTATCGTCATATCTTCAAACCATGAGGTATCTTTTTCAGCAGATGCACCTTCAATAATTATCACAAACTCACCTTTAGTTGGAATATGATTTTCATTGATTTGATTTAATAACACACCAACTTCACCTGTGACTATTTGTTCGAATTTTTTAGTTAATTCTCTTCCTAGAGAAACATTTCTATTCGCGTCTACTTTTTCGATGGTTTTCAATGTTTCTTTTACACGGTACGGAGATTCATAAATAATCAATGTACTATCTTCAAACATACGTTGTTCTAAAATATCAACTTTTTGCTTTTCTTTCCTTGGTAAAAATCCTAAAAATGTATAAGTGAACGATGGTAATCCGCTTGCCATTAATGCAGTTAGTCCCGCGTTAGGTCCAGGCACCGTTTCCACACGGATGTCTTTTATTCTTGCTGCAACTACAAGTTCGTATCCTGGATCACTTATTAATGGCAATCCTGCATCTGATACAAGTGCAATACTTATACCTTGCTGTAATTGCTCTATAAGATAATCCGTTTGTTGTTCTTTATTATGATCATGATATGATTTCAAAGGTGCTTGAATGTCATAACGTGCGCACAGTTTTCTAGTTATTCTTGTATCTTCACAAGCAATCATATCCACTGACCTTAATATGTCTACTGCTCTATACGTAATGTCTGCTAAATTCCCAATGGGAGTACCCACTAAATACAGTGTCGTCATCACTTATACCTCACTTATTAATACTAATTTTTGTTTCCTAGAATATGTTTTAATTTCATACTCTCGTTTCAAAGCTTCTGATTTTGTATCGAACACTTCTTGATAAACTAATTCTACCGGACGTCTTATTTTAGTATATTTAGCGCCTTGTCCTTTGTTATGTGTAGCCACTCTTTTTTCTATATCTTTTGCATAACCTGTATATAGACTTCCATCTTTACATTTAACAATGTATATATAATGTTTATCCATAATATACTTCTCTCATTTCTCTCGTATAAGTACCATTACTATTATATATATAAAATGGTGTTTGAATATCTAAACCTTGATTGCCACCTTTCCTACCTTCAACGACAATTGTTTGTGCCACTTTACCTTGTTTGCTATAAATAAAATAAAGCTTCTTAGGTTCTATTTGATAAGCTCTCATATAACTTAAGACATCCATTAGACGTTCCGCGCGATGTACCATTACAAAACGTCCACCTTGCTTCAACAAATGCCTAGCTGCAAAACAACAATCTTCTAATGTACACATTATCTCATGCCTTGCTATCTTATGTGCATCTTTTTGGTGTTGATGTTCTTGGTTCGATTTGAAATAAGGTGGGTTACAAGTAACAAGACTGTATTGGGAAGGTTTAAAATATTTATGTGCTTCTTTCAAATCCATATGATACATACGAATTCTACTTTCTAAATGATTATGTACAATACTTCTTTTGGCCATATTTACAAGTTGTTCTTGTATTTCAATCCCATCTATCACTTGTTGTCCTTTATCAGAAAGTAGTAATGGTATAACACCATTACCAGAACACAAATCCAGAATAGTATCTTGCTTTTTTACTTTTGTAAAATGTCCAAGTAGTAAAGCATCCGTTGAAAATGAAAACACATCATCGTTTTGAATAATTTCTAACTTTTCTTTTATTAAAAAATCTAACCTTTCATTCTCCATATTCATACTTATAATATCCTCCCAAAAAAGGATGAAACGGCGATGCTTAATAACCAAGCCTATCGCTACATCCCATCCTTAATCGCATTTCATCCATATTGTTTTCTAGGCAATTCATTTTGTTATCATTCACTCAACACTTCTAAACAGAATAAACAATCGTCACCTTTTCTATGTTTTCCAAATAACTCTCCATTGCAAATATGAAACCCTTCTTTATAGAGCATAGCTAAATTATCTTTACTACGAAGTGGTCGTTTGTAAGGTGCTTTTTTATCACGCCCTACTATCTTAGGCTTTTCTTCTTTATCAATTAAAGTTTTTAAATTTTCATTTTCTATTTGTAGAGCTACATTTTCTTCTATAAGTTCAACAGTAAGATTTTTTAAATTAACCATATCTCCATTGATTTGATTAATATTCTCTTCCAAATGTGCTAATTTTTCAAATATGTCGCTTCGGTTCAATGTTTAAGGGCCTCCTAATTTAAAGCTTCTAATTCTTCCATCTTGTATTCTAAAGGTTGCTCTAAACCTTCTACTTTAATTTGCATCGAAACGTCTAAAATATTTAGCCCTATCACTTTACCATTACCTTCAGGTGTTTCAATCTTATCGCCAACATCCGGTAGCTGTGCACGTGCTTCTTCATAATAGTCATTTTCATATTTAAGACAGCACATCAAACGACCGCATGCTCCTGAAATTTTAGTTGGGTTCAGCGAAAGATTCTGATCCTTAGCCATTTTAATAGATACAGGTTCAAAATCCCCCAAAAATGTTGAACAACATAAAGAACGACCACATGGACCAATACCGCCTAATAATTTCGCTTCATCTCTTACACCAATTTGTCTCAATTCAATACGTGTTTTTAGCTTTTGTGCTAAGACTTTCACGAGTTTTCTAAAGTCTACACGTTCATCCGAAGTGAAATTATATATGATTTTTGATTTATCTAAAGTAAATTCACAATTGACTAAACGCATTTCTAAATTTTGTTGTTGAATTATTTCTTTGCATAAAGTCAAAGCTTCTTTTGCAGCTTGGTCATTTTCCTCGTACTTTACTAAGTCCTCATCTGTAGCAACACGTACTATTTCTTTTAAAGGTAATGTCACATCTTCATCTGCAACATTTAGTGGACCATACTTTACACGTCCCATTTCTATACCTCGTTTTGATTGTACTACTACCCAGTCTCCTACATTTAAATTAAAACGTTTCGGTGAATAATATTCCATTTTGCCTGATTTTTGAAAATCAATACCTACTACATTTTGCATCATTAATTCACCCCTTTTATTACAATTTGCTCAAACACTAAAGTTGGATTCACGTTTTGATTCAACTTTTTATGTGCTTCTGTTATTTGATCATACATCAAAATGATCTGATTATATGTTAACTTTTTTGTATATTCTTGTATATCTGCTTGTAAATCCTGATATATTGCTTCGTTGCTCATACCTACTTTAGCATGCATGACGTCTTCAAAGAAACCGTTAACTGCTGCCAATGCGAGTAATTGTAATCGTCTATTTTTGGCATGTTTTAATAAATCTACAATAGCTATTAATGCCATAGAGCGGTTTGTTAAAAGCAGTTGACACCATTTAACTATACTTTTACGCAATGCCATTAAATCTGCTTCCTCGTTCAGCGTAGCTGCTGTTTCAACTTGTGTCGTATATGTACTTAATAGCTCAGCCACTGGACGAGAAATTTCACGTTCTACTAATCTATCAATAAATTTAGCTTTATTAATAGGTTTAAAATAAACATGTTGGCATCTTGAATGTATTGTATCTAATATTTGTTCTGGTTTCGTAGTTAATAAAATAGCAATAGTATTTTCAGGAGGTTCTTCTAAAAACTTTAAAATGCTATTTTCACCTTGCACAGTCAATTTTTCGAAGGATTCAATAATATATACTTTATAATCACCTTCAATTGGAAGTTGATTCATATGATGTACTAATTGTTCTATTTGGTCTTTCTTTATTGTAGTCTCTTCAGAGGATATATACATAAAATCAGGATGATTAAATGTTTCTACCTTTAACTGACATTGATTGTCTTGATTACATAAAATAAGCTTCGTAAAATCAATAGCGACTTGTTGCATTGTCTGACCATCATCACCCTCAAACAAATAAGCATGTGACAACTTATTTGATTGATACGCTTTCGTCAGCCTTTCTCGTTCATCCATTAGAAAGTTACTCCTTTATATAAAAAGGCTGCTTACATATAGTGGCCCTGCAAAGTACATTTCATAAGGGCCCATGGGCATGTCCTTTTGCTAAAATGTAATTTGAGAGGCTACCATATTAAGCAACCATGATTTTAGAATTGATGGAAAGTTTCAACAGGCATTACAAATACCGTTGCGCCTCCAACTTCTACTTCGACCGGGTACGGTATATAAGAATCAGCACTACCACCCATAGGTGTAATAGGTGATACAAGTTGCTCTCTGTTACCACACGTATCGTTAATAACTTTCAACATTTCATCTACGCGATCATCTTCAACACCCGATAAGAATGTCGTGTTGCCAGCTTTTAAAAATCCACCAGTAGTTGCAAGTTTCGTTGCTCTAAAATTATGTTTAACAAGTTTCTCTGATAGTTCTTGACTATCTTGATCTTGTACAATTGCTATAATCATTTTCATACTAAACACCTCTTCCCCGTATTATATCATAATTTTTCTAAGTATTCGGTGATAGATTTATATGTTGCATTCACCACTTCTTCTATACTTTGATCTGCGTTAATTACAATGAAGCGTTCAGATTCATTATGAATAATTTTTTTGTAACCTTCAACTACTTTCTCGTGGAATTTTACATCTTCTTGATCTAAACGATTTTGATTTCTTTGGTTTTTTAATATACGGTCACGCCCTACTTCAACACTTACATCTAAATAAATCGTCCTGTCTGGGTATAAACCATTGATTGCAAATTCATTAATAGATCTGACTTCTTCTATTCCTATACCCCGTGCGTAACCTTGATAAGCTAACGAACTATCAATATAACGATCACATAGCACTAACTTATTGTTATCCAATGATGGGATAACTTTGCCCATAAGGTGCTCCCGTCTTGAGGCTGCAAATAGTAACGCTTCAGTTCGCTCATCCATGTCATCGCCTTCAAGTAATAGTTCACGTATTTGTTCTCCAGTTTGAACACCACCAGGTTCTCTAGTGAGCACAACATCATAATCTGTTTCCAATATTTTCGCCACTTGTTGAATGACTGTTGTTTTACCCGAACCTTCAGGGCCTTCAAAAGTTATAAAAGCTGTCATTTTATTCATCCTTAATTTCTATTTTATAATTTTTAATACCTTCAACTCTGATATGATTATCATACCAATAATTCATTAATTCTATCATATTTTCCGTTATTTTTTCGCCTTTAAACATAACAGGGATGCCCGGTGGGTATGGGACTATATGTGTTGCTAACGTTTGATTATTAGATTGATTAATCGGTACACTCCGGGTTTTTTCTATTTCACCGGCTTGATATATGCCTTGCTCTGTTCTAACTCCAGAAATGTTTTCCTTTTTGGTCACTCTTACTTCAAGTTTAATTTGATGTATTTTTTCTATTAATAAATCAAATGGATATTGATCGTCTTTGTGCCACAATGGCAAAACGAATAACACCTGATAGTTATCAGCTAGTTCAATATAAATATCTTTATCTTCAAAACACTTCTGCAGTTCAAATCCAGTGTAGCCACTACAACGTAAATTCAACTTTAAAGGGTCTTCAACTGAAACAATTTCTATCCCTATTTCTGTTAATACTTGAATTAATTCACTTCTCTTTTCAAAAAAGAGTGTACTATCATAATGTTGATAAAATTGATGGGCCAATTCTAGACTTGTCATAAACAAGTATGAAGGACTTGAAGATTGGAAATAAGATAAATATTTAATAACTTTTTCTCTATGAGCCGCGTTTTTATGAATAAATAGAATAGAACTCATCGTTAGTGAAGGTAATGATTTATGGTAGGATTGAACTACATAATCCGCTCCCATATTTAAAGTAGAATTTGGAAAACCTTCCAAATCAAAATGAGCACCATGTGCTTCATCAACTAAAACAGGTACATTTTGGCTTTTCAATTGTTTAATAGCAGAGGATACGTTAAAACATTCCCCGTAATAATTAGGATAGGTAAATACAGCAAGTTTAGTTTGTCGTACTTGAGAAAGTAATGTGCTCACTTTGGGTCCCAAATATTGATTTGTTTCTTTACTCATATCCATTTCAAGTAATTTGCATTTTTCTCCTGATATATCCAGGCCATGAAATACAGATTTATGTGAATTCCTTACTAAAGAAAAATACCCATTTTGTCCTGAGAAGCTTTGTATAACCGATAAAATTCCTGATGTAGTACCATTTACTAGGTAATAAGCATCATAATCAGGATGTTTCTCTATCATTTCCATGCTATCCAATAATATTTCTTCAGGGTGATGTAAATCATCCAATTCTGTAATCTCAGTCATATCCATTTTAAAGTTCAATTGATCTAAATTACCAATTGTCATATTTTTATGCCCAGGTACATGCATTGAAATTGGGTTTCTTTTTAATATTTCATAAAGTTTGTTAGTTAATGGTAATTTCATCTATATCCCCGCTTTTCAAGCAATTATTCCGTCTGTTTTCATCCTATACATTTTAACATATATATCATTTTTTTATATTGGAAAATGTTACCTATCCTATAATGAATTTTTTTCAATGCATCTCTATTATTTTTAAATTCTAAAATAGTTCTTTAAAGTCAAACTCCTTTTTCGCACAAAAAAAGAGACCCTTTCGGGTCCCTGATTGCCTGGCAACGTCCTACTCTTGCGGAACGTAAGTCCGACTACCATCGGCGCTAAGGAGCTTAA
>JBEAMH010000047.1:0-649 GCA_040062795.1 Staphylococcus aureus | reverse complement strand
TAACAAGTTCAACAGGTGAATATTTGAATACGTTATTATTTAACATGTTTGATACTGCACCATTAGATCCACAAAAAAATGAATGGATGAAATCATGGACTTTCTTCCAATTAGCTTGGTGGATTAGTTGGAGTCCATTTGTTGGTATATTTATTGCACGTGTATCTAAAGGACGTTCAATTAGAGAGTTCGTATCTGGAGTTATGTTAGCACCGGTACTTGTAAGTTTAGTTTGGTTTGCAGCATTCGGTGTTCTAGGTATCGAAACTGCAAAAGATAATCCAAAAATATTTGATATGCCACCAGAAACTGCATTATTTGGTGTGTTTAATGAAGTACCGTTAGGCTTTGTGCTGTCCATTGTGACATTGCTATTAATAGCAACATTCTTTATTACGTCAGCCGATTCAGCGACATTCGTATTAGGAATGCAAACAACATTTGGTTCATTAAACCCATCCGTAATAGTTAAAGTCATCTGGGGAATTGCACAAGCATTGATTGCATTTATTTTACTATTCTCAGGTGGAGATAATGGATTAAATGCGCTACAAAATATGGCAATCATGACTGCCTTACCATTCTCTATCATCGTGCTTTGTATGATGGTTAGTTTCTATAAAGATGCCAACCAAGAACGTAAGTTTTT
>JBEAMH010000006.1:0-42350 GCA_040062795.1 Staphylococcus aureus | reverse complement strand
CTTAACTCTGCTTGAGTACTGCGAGTTGGCTTCTTCTCTTTTCTTCATAATATTTTATTAAACTGTTCATCATTTTACTTTATCCTTCTTCATGTTTGAAACTTTGGTATTTGTAGCACATCACTTATTAATTCTCCTAGTAAACCATTCTCACGCTTATATTTTCCGTATTCTACAATCATTTGATTGTCTTTAAGATTTTGTGTATCATATGGAAACTTTTCAATTTTTTCATACGTTTTTGTCAATATTTTACAAGGAAAGTGCTGTATCATTTGGTTTTGTACTTTAGATAGTTGACTAAATAGTGAAGATCTTTTACTTTGCATTAATTTATCCGTATTCACAACAGCTAAAAGAGTAATACCTGCTATTCTCATTCGTGTAGTTAAGTCTTTATAAAGTCCTAAAACAATAATATTATCCATTACATCTTCAAACCCATCTATAATAACAACACGTCTTTTCATTGGTTGTTTCGCTTTCTCGTTGAATTTATTTATGTTCACAACTTCTAGCTTTTTAAATTCAGTTAATCTTTGGGTTACATCCTGTTTTATTTCTAGTAATAAAGATTCGATGGATTTATTATCATATATATTTTTGAAAGTAGAGTACTTATTTCCCACATTTGATTTTTCGCTATACACTTCTGTTATTATTTCTGAATCAAATGAACGTATATTAACGTTAGTTCCAATTAGAGTTAACACCTGTTTTAATGTATCTTCATGTTCTCCTGCAACCATTATAGAAGGATAATCACTAATATCTATATAAAAGCCATTACGTTGCCACACTCTTTTTGTATAACCTAAATACATTCTATTTATACAATCCATGTTACTAGTTATATACTTTTTTATAAAATATACCATTAAAAATCCCCTTATTATTCGTTTTGGTCTTCTATTTCTTCATACTCAAAGAATGTAATAGCATCAGCCCTTACATAGAAGTATACTTTCCCTGTTTCATTTGTTAGGTATATATAATCGCCACCATTAACAATTTCATTCAATTGATTGTACATATCATCAAAATATTTCTTGCCAGCTATTGATTCTTTAATTAAAAATGCTGTATCTCTCTTTTCTACGCCTATCGTCAATACTTTATCCATATTCATGCTCCTAATTATATTATTCAAAATATGAAGCTATTTTGTCTTTTATTTCATCTAGTTTATCGTTCACTTTCCCTAATTCTTCTTTAACTTTACTATCATCGCCATTATCTTTGGCTTGTTTGGCTTCATCAAGATTGTTTACAGTGTCTTCATACTCATTTGCTACTTTATCTGTTTTTTGGTCGTTTGAATTTTCTTTTAAGCTACTGATTTCATCTTTTAACTGTTGAAGTTTTGAATCTGTATTCTCATTTGAATTTTCAATACTATCTTTTGTATCTTTGATTTGTCCTTGAATTTCTTCATCTTTTTGTTGTACATATTGATCGTTATTATTTGGCTGTTGCTCCTGTGTTTGATTATCTGTTGCTTCTTGATTTACTTCTTCATTGCTATTAGTACAAGATTTGAATACGAATATAGCTACAATGATAAGTAGGATAATTAATCCAAACCCTAACCATTTATTTCGCTTTTTATTCTTTTTGTTTTCTTCTTCTAACTTTTTATGGTTGTAGAACTCTTCAAGCCTTTTATTCTTATCATCATTTTGTGCATTGTAATTTTGTTCTTGCTCATATTGTGAACGGTGGTTACGCTCTTCACGTCTATCTTGTTCGTAATACTGTTTGTTTTTTTCAGTTCTTTTCATCGTTTAACACCCTTTCATTTTTTTATATTACCCGTTATAACCATGATAATTAAAAATATTATGATTGCCCCAAGTACTGCTGGTGTTTGTATAGCTAGAAACACATAATTTATGATTGCTTGTATTATATTTTGAAACCAGTCAATTACATTCATCGCTATATCCCCTTGTATTTCAATTTGAAAGTGAACCTTTTAATTTACGAAGTGATTTTACTTAAAACAATATATTAACAATATAGCAAAGCATACGATACTTACCAATAGACCTATAGCACTTAATAAAAAATCTATTTTAATGTTATTCATTTATATCAACGCCCCTATTCATTTTTAAATAGTAAGGGGGGTAGCCCCCCTTTTTTTATAATCTTGCGATGATTGTGAGAAGAATGTTAATGAAAGTAAGTACTGCTGTGAGTAGTTGGAAAATGGAAGTTAGTAGTTTCATTTCTTCTTCTCTGTCTGGCTTTTTTTGGTGCTTATCACTTCGTTTCAAAAAGTTCACCTCCCTTTTGTTGATAAACCTAGTATATCGTACATTTATGTACGCGTCAACACTTTTTATATTATTTTTGATATTTTTTGTAAATTGTTTTTAAATATATTTACAATAATATTTCTGCATATTTTGCTTAAATGTAGTTTTTTATTGCCTACATGTTTGTTATAACTCTTATGTATTATTACAGTCTTACATTTCAAAAAAATTGACCCATTAGCATATCGCCAAATAGATCAATTTTTAATGTTATAAGGTTAATGTTAAGCAATGACTGGCAATTATTATATTGATAATAATTAATGTGTATAGTTTCCAATCTCCCCATTTCGATAAAACAATGACTTTCTTTTTCGTATTAGTATTTTGCTTGTTAATTTCCTCTGTCATTAATTTACCGATTAGCTCTCTACATTGTTTAAATTTCATTAAAACGTAAATCCCTATTATGATAGTCAAAAACCAAATACTCGCACTTAAAATAACGCTTTGGTCTATATAAGTCGTTAATCCATATAATAATAGTCCTAAAATAAGGTTTAGTGTCGGTAGCTTAAAATATTTTCTTCTTTGCTTATATACTAACCTAATCTTATACAAATTAGGATTTTCTGTTACATCTTCTAAAGTACCCTTTGCCATGCACTCACACCTACCGTTCTTTGTCTATCATTTGTTTTACATTTTTATAATCATATACATCTTTTACTTTTTTTCCATTTATATAAAGTGTAGGTACTTGCTTAATATGATATTTATCCTTTAATGCTCTATCTTTTGAAGCGGATTTCCAAGACTCACTACCGCTTGTTTTATAGTCTTTTTTAATTTTTTTGGAATTATTTTTAGATATATTTAGGTTGTCAATTTCTCGATTTATAACACTTTCAGTCAACCAATTATCCTTTTTTGCTTGTTCTTTATCTTGTATTTCAAATAAACGCTCATGAAACTTCCAATAAACTTTTGGACTATAGTTATAAATTGCTTGTCCTGCTCGTGCTGCTTCTTTAGAATCATTACCCAGAAAACCTAAATTAACAAATTTGTAGTTTATAACTCCTTTTTGTATGTACTCTTTATCTAACTGTTTAAATACCGTTTCATCATATTCTTTGCAATATGGACACTTGAAATCTCCAAACATCACAACATTAATTTCGCTATTCTTGTTGCCTTTTTCTACACTTTGTTTAGTATCATTTTCTAATTCATCTTTTTTATTATCATGTATTACTAAATAACCAACTATAGCAATAACTATGAATATTGCTATTACTGTCATTAACTTCCAATGCTTCATGCAATTAACCCCTTTGATTAATCTGACTCATACACAATATATTTTAAATTTTTACATTTTCAGACTGCTTAACGTTTTTCTATTTTATAATTTTTTCATTATTCATTGCCATTTGATAGAATTTATCAAATATATCACTTTCTCTAACTTCGATAAATTCATTTTCATCTTTTAAAAACTCGACAATAAAAGGATTGTGCTTAATAGGAGCATAATAAACAATAACTCTATACTTATTATATTCAATTCCTAATAATGATGTTAATTCAATGACAAATTGAGTGTTCACCACACTCATAATTGAGGTAGAGGTATGTCTTAAATCATCAAATAAGTGTATAATCGCTCGCTCTTCATCAACATATAAATTACTTTCTGTTCTTCCTGTACCAGCTAATGCTCCATTGCAACTTACTATTAACAAATTATCTTTTTTTGCTTTAGATACTTGTATGTCCCCACATTCTATTAATTTATTTGTCATTAACCTTAACCCCTTTTAAACAAATTATTATTGTACGTTTGTAAGTATTCTTCTACGAGGTCTATCAAAGCTTTTACATTCATATATTGTTCATCAGTCATTGTTAAATATACTTTTCTCAAATTGCTTTCATATCTGTTTTTAGTAATATAATCTCTTTTTTGTAACTCTTTAATTTGTCTATTTAATATACTAGTATTCGTTCTCTTTTTTTCTTCGATTTCACTTAAATCAATCTTTTTTTCTGCTGACACATATACATAGTACAATATAGTGATATGCGAATGTGTTAATTCTAACATTTCGTATATTTCTTTATTTATGTTCTTAAATTGTACATTTATTTCTACATATTCTTTAATTTCCATTTACGTGCCACCTCTTAAGTTACTTCATCTGTTAGTGAACCTTAATTAATTATATTATTTTCAATTACTTTTGTAAATATTAATTAAAATAAAAAAGGCTATTTTTCATTTATTTTAGCCTTTTTTATAATTTTTGTTTGAAGCGGATAATCTATATACATATATTGCACTTGTACTAATAAGTGGAATTACAAAACCAGCAAATAAACCCGTTATATGTGAAATCACATTAATATTCTCGGCAATTAGTGTGTAAATAACACTTATACAGACGGTCATTAACACCCCAAATACAAGCTTAATGTCTTTTTCTATAGTAATGTTCCTATTTGTTATTAAAAGCGCTGAAAACGCCCCTAAAAAGCCATATATAGAACCAGAAGCACCAAATACTACAACACTATGATTTATTAATATTGTAAATACATTACCTAACAATCCACTGAATATAAATATAACTACAAATAAGATTTTCCCGTACTCATTACTCACGATATTTCCAAGTATGATTAGTAATACTATGTTCATAAGCAAATGCCCTATTGATCCATGTACAAATAGCGAACTAAGTAACTTCCATTTGCTTGATGATTCTGTCAACGCTCCAACTTCTAACATTTGCTGTGGTGTTGCTCCCGTTATTGCGTCTAATCCATTAATCAGTAAATTATATAAATAGAAAAATAAAATAACTGCTACAAATCCATAAGTTAAATACTTGGTATTTTGCTTTTGTACTCTACTTTTCATTTTTATCAACTCATTTATCTTTAGCGTAATTTTCTATAATACCCTCTAATTCCTGCATAGTTTCAATAACAACTTTAACTATCCATTCCTCTTCATTGTGTTTGTTTGCTATCTCTTTTATATCATCTTTATTTTGATATTCCACAAACATATCAATGTTTTCTAAAAACATAGCTTCTTGTGCTTCCGACGTTGCATGTAATAAAGGTTTATCTTCTTCCATTTCTTTTTTAATTCCATAAACAGTAGCTGTATTCAGCTTATATTTTTTGGCAATTTGATACCCTGTTATTTCACCTAATTTTAATTGCTGTCTCGTTTTATATCGTTTATACCAACTTAATAAAACATTTTTTGAAACAAATTGATAGTCTGTTAATTCAAAACCATTAATTCTTAATCTATTACTCAATCTTATTTTTTGCTTGTATTGTGGGACAGTTTCGTATTTATTATTTTTCCCAAAAATTTGTCCTACATCAAATTCTAAGTTTTCAAAAGGAATACATCTTTTGATCTGCCTTACAATATCTTGCATTACCTCATTTCTATTCTCTTTTCTAATTTTAGGAATATCTGGATTAATATCTTCAATAGCTGTATAAAATACATATCTATCTAAACCTGTTTCTTTAGTAATGTCTTTTACATTTAAATATCCTAATATATATTCATTAATTTTCGCTCTATTATCCTTTGTTAAATACATAATCATTTGTTGTTTATAGTCTTTAGACATAGATTTCCCTCGCTTTTTACATTCATATATAGATTCATTATATTTCTTTTAATATTTTTTGTAAACATAACAGCTAATAAAACCCCTTTATTGGGGTTTTATTACAGATTATTTGAATATATTTGAAAAGAAATCTAGTATATTCTGAATGAAGTTGCTTATAGCATCGAAAATCCCTTTAATAAAGTCCAAAGCACTCTGTACTAAGTTCTTGTTATTATCATTATTTAATTCACCAGCTTTTTCTTTTGCTTGGTCTAGTTTTTCACCAGCATAACTTTGTATATCTTTAGTTACACTTTTAGCATTTTTATAATAGTCTTTAGGATTATCATTAAGCGCTTTTGAGTTTGCTACATTCACCATGTTTTTAATTATTACTTGCTTTTGATTATCACTTAACGTCTCATTTAGACCTCTTTCATCTAACACTTTATTAACTGCATCTTCCACTTGAGCTTGTGACAGTTGTTCATCTTGTTTTTTTCGTATATCAGCGAGTTCTTTTTTAATATCAGCAATACTCGCATTTAAAGCTTCATCTGAATATCCATCTTTGCCTTTATTTTCTTCTGATATATTAGAAATATCTTCTAGTTCTTCATTTGCACTTTGAATGTCTTCATTGTCTAAGCTATTACCTTTTTCTTCATACGCTTTATAAATACCAGCTAAAGCGCCTTCACCAGTTACTTTTTCTATAGATGCTATGTGAATATCAGCTTTCTGAATACCAGCGGTTAATGCTGCATTACGATATTGTTCTGTAGTCACTTTAGTAATATTTTCGGGTGTGTCTATTGTTACATCTACGCCATTTCTAAAGCTTTTTTTCTCTATAGTAGCACTTGAGTATATATAACTGAGATTACTACTTGAGGGCAAATAGTTACTAACATCGTCTACACCAACTTTAAATGTTTCATAATCATCTTTGACGTTTAACTTTTTCTCAGTTTCGTCTAAACTTTCGCCTTCTAAGTCTTCACCTTGTATAAAAATAGGTTTATCCCAATCTTGATTACTACTTTCGGTGTTACTTTCTGCATGAGCGACACCACCAACTAACATAGTACTAACAATTAGACCTGTCACAAACTTTCTCATATCATTTCTCCCCTTATTGTTTTTGGACTATAGCCATACAAATTGTGACTTATCATGAAACGATTCATCAACTATTAAGTTATGTTCTTCATCCCAAACAGTAGCGTTCCATATAGCTGTTTGATCTGCTTGTCTACGAATATCTACAAACCATAAAATCGGTTCCTTGCTGTTTACATTAGTCACATATTCTTCTAACGTTTTTAAACTGCCTTTATTTATCTTGCCATGAAATCCAACTAATAGTCGTTCATCATTTTCTGAGCCATGAAATCCTATAGGTATCATGTGAGTTTTGTCTTCTAGCTTTTTATTTTTCATATAGACTAACGGTTGTAATTTTTTCCTTTTACCTTCATTTCTTTCGTGATATAACCACCCAGAATTAGTATTGAATTTAACTGCTAATTGGTGACTATCACTATCATGATGGAAATAGCCAATACTATAGCCACTTCTATCTAAAGTCTTTAAAGCATCTGTTTTATTTAATTGTTTGCTAACAGTAACAATTTCTATGCCTATTTCACCACGACTCAAAAATTCTTTTTTAGCTTTTTCGTCTTGCTCACTCATTTTTGGTTTTATCTTGCCTTTAAAATTTTGTTTTGCACGTTTTTTCTTGGTCGTAAATTCTTTCACTTCTTCTTCTTCAAATGCATAGCGATAAGGATGTAACCATCTTTCAATTTTTTCAAAAATACTCATTGTTATAACCCCAATAAGTCCGACGTACTTTTGCCCGAATCTTTGTTAGGCTTGCTAGGTTCTTCATCAGTTTTTTTATCATCTTTATCACTATCTTTCACAAATTGCATAGGATCAATTGATATTGATTTAGTTTTATTTTTCGCTTTTCGCTTTTGCTTACGTTCTTCATTTCTCTTCATAGCCATTGCTACAATATCTTGTTCATCTTTCGTCATACTATCTTTTGATTTACGCTTATTCTCACTTTGAGTAGATTCTTCATTAAACCCGTCTCTACTATTTTGTAGCGAACTCATTGCTGCAAATTGTGGATTATCACCTTCATCGTAAGTTTCACCCTTTTCTTCGGCTTCTGCTCTTTCAACTATTGAATGGTAGTCTGGAGATGGGTCTTTATCGAATTTTTCATTCAGTTCATCGAATATTGTGTTTAGTTGTTTACGCTGTATATTTGCACCTTGCGCTCTCACTGGCATAGTTCCTTGCGGAGCAAATAACATATCTCCTTTACCTTGTAATTTTTCCGCTCCTGTTTCATCTAAAATTATTCTGCTATCTACTTCTCCACGAACAGATAATGCCAATCTTGTAGCTAAATTGGTTTTTATTAAACCTGTTATCACTTCTCTTGATGGTCTTTGAGTTGACATAATCAAATGGACACCAGATGCTCTCCCCATTTGTCCTAGTCTTTGTATCGGCATTTCAATTTCTTTCTGTATTAAATTCATCATATCTGATACTTCATCCATAAAAATAACAATATATGGTAATTTTTCTTCTCCGTTTTCTTCAGCCCATTCATTATATTCAATTATATTTTCTGTTCCACCGGCTTTTTTAAACATTTCATATCTTTTCTCCATTAGAATAACCACATATTTCATAAAAGGAACGACATCTTCCCTTATATTTGTAATAACATCAGTTAAATTAAATGGGGATTGATTAAATGGAACGAAATCTGCTTGTTTTGGATCAATTATCTGCATTTTTAATTCGTCCGGTTTTGCTTTAGCTAACATTGATATTAAAAAGAATTTACTTAATACTGATTTACCTGACCCTGATGTACCTCCCATTAAAGTATGAGGCCCTTCACTAAATGTAAAATCTAGCGGTTCATTATCTACTCCTTGCCCTAAAACTGCATGAGTTGGGTCATCTATGCCCTTATCAAATACTTTTCTAATCAATTCTCCACCATCTATTGGGATTCTAGTCTTTTCTGGTAAAGGAACATTAATAATCATATTATCTGCTCTGACGTATATAGTAACCCCTGTTATTCTTAATGCTCTTTCTAAAGAATTGGTTATTTCCTCTAAAGATTTGGAATTTGTTGTAAATCTTGTGCCATATACATATTCTATTGCTCCATTACCTATATTTGGTTTTTTTGCTTCTACTTGTAAATCCATAGATGCTAATTGTGTATCTATAATTCCTTGCTTTTCTTGAGCAAACTTCTGTGCTTTCTTAGTCTGCTTTTCTATTTTTTCTGGATTTTCCGAAAGTATGTCTAAATTAAAATTATATTCAGTTTCTTCATCGTTGTTACTTTCTGTAACACCCTTAGCTTTTTCTAACTTCTCTCTCTTTTTAATAACACTCTTAGCTTCTTTTAACGCTTTTTCTTGACTCCCTTCATATATAAAGTATCTTCTGTTAGTTTCTGTTTTCATTTGGTCAAAACTAATTCCACCAGTCATATCAGTAAGTTCCGTATGCAAATCTTTAATTTTACTTAAAACTTTATTACTTATTGCAGTTGTTTTACCTCTTCTAATTCTTATATGATATTTTTTAACTGGCATTGGATAGCCATTAGGAATGGAAGTATGAATACTTACTTTTAGTCTTCTTCTAATATGTCTTTTAGTTTTTTTATCAATTTTGTTGTACTTTTTCTTCTGCTCACCACTTCTATTTATATAACCCGCATCAACTTTACGAATTATTTTACGTCTTAGCCTACCGCTTTCAATATCATTCATCATAGGCGCCATTTCACCTTTATGATGCCTCATAATAATAGTAAATAAATAGGCTATAGCAAGTAATACAACACATATAATCAGAAATTTTAAAATTCCTAATCCACTATTCTGAGTTGCTTCTGCAAATGAGCTACTCAGTTTATCCGTATGAGGAACCCATGAAGCATCTGGTGTCCATGTAGAACTAAATACTGTAGCAAAAATACCGCCTAATGCATCTGCAATCCAATTGATGCTTCTATATAAGTAATCTCCATCAAATAATATTTCTATTATTTTTAATACAAGCTTTTTCAAAACTATAAATATTAAAAATGCTGCAATTGTTAAAATCGAAAATATCCATAATGCTTTATAAATTATTTTTGAGATAAGTGCAAAAGGATAAGAATTTTTATTTGAGTTGCTCATTTTTGCCATCCTTTCAACCCTTTAGGGCAAATATTAACTTACATTTATTATATATATCTTAAAACTTTTCGTAAACTTGTTTTAGTAAAAAAACGAGCTTTTGCCCGCTTTTTACTGTGTCGTTTCTAATTCTTCTTTATCTGTTTTTATATACATTTTTATATCAAATAAATCTATGAAATCCATGAATATATCATACATATCCTCTTTCACAAATTGCTTCACATTCTCTATATCAAACATTGCTTTACCAAGTTCAGCCCAATCTTCAAACGTATAATTTGTGACTATGTGAATCGTATATCTCACATCTGCAAGTTTGACCCATTCTGGATAGCCTTCTTCGTTTAATACTTCATCGCCAATATCATTCAATATCTCATGGTCTGTTTCAATCAAACGTTGTGCTAACTTCTCTTCAACATAATAAGACGCCATATCAGACGCTAATTGTTTTAAGTTCATTTTAACACCTACTCTTCTCCATATTCTTCTGGATCAGTTGTAATTCTAATTGTACACTCATAATTCCTTCCATCTGCCAACAATCTATAAAAGTCTCTTCTGAGAAATGATTGAACAGTATTTCCATCATCAAAATGACCTTCATCTAAATACAATTCTGCATAGTAATCAAATGTATCAGCTACTTTTAATCCTTCCACTTTATAATCTAGTTTATCTAAATCAACATCAGCATCGAATCCTTCTTCTTCTGCTACTTCTGCCAAATCTTCTTTAAATTCATCAGTTTCTTTCAAAACTACTTCAAATTCTGTTGGATTAAAGTATTTTTCCATTTCTTTAGATAAATAGCTTTCAGTTGGATTTCGCTCTAAATATTCACTTGGATCTTCTCTAATTTCAAAAGCCATATTTGTTTCGTTTAGGTTTTTCAAAATAATTTCACTAAAAAATTCAGCGTCATTTCTAACTGCTTCAAACTCTTCGTCACTTTCAATTTCATCAGTTTCTTCAACGTAATCTACAAATACATCAGTGCCATTTTTAGGTGTTATTTTAACGCCAAAGTTCCCCTTATTGACATCTACATATTTGGGAAATCCCTGTTCTTGCAAAATTTCTTCTGCCATTTTTTTATATGCTTCATTATATTCTGTTTTAAATTTATCTTCTAATTCCGGTGAGTTAAAACTTTCTTGAAATTTTTGGTTAAGGACTTCTCTTTGTATTTTAGTGAGTTTCATTTCTATCAAAAACCTTTCGTTTATTGTTTGCTGTCACTATCTTTATTCTCTAATTCTACCGCATAATCGTATAAAGCGAAAAATGTAGATACCGATAAATTTTCTAATTTAGATTGGTTATTTTTCAATTTGGATATAGTAACTGCATGTACACCCGTTGCTTTACTTATTTTATAACCTGTGACTTCTTTGTAATTTTCATCTTTAATAAGTCTTAGTAACTTCTCAACTTTTTCATATAGTTCTGATGAATTAGACATTATCCACCAACCTCTCCAGACTAATTAATATATATTTATTATATTATCATCAATTATTTTTGTAAAGGTATTTTGCTTTATATAATAAAAGACATACGGTTTTTTCCATATGTCTTGTAAATCTTTTATATATTATTATTCTGCTATTATTATTTTAGCTTCTTTATATTCCAATATATGCTTAATCACTTCTTTAGCACCTTCAAAAAACACCTGCTCTGTTGTAACTACTATATTTTCAACTTCATCGTCTAAGACTTGTTCCATTATTCCTTTAATCTCACTGTTTGTATAACTTTTATGCATTTCTTGTATACATTCTGTTTTCATGCCCCTATTATGCAAATATTTAGTTATAACTTCCTTTTGTTCTTTCGCTGAATTATTTGGAATATCCCTAACATAGGCTACTAAGTTTAACATATCGTATTTATACGCTTTTTTTCTCAAGCGTTTATTATACTCATAAACTTGTTCTTCAGTATAATATCTATGGTTTGTCTCTGGATCAACATATTCCGGAACTAATTTACCAGATTTATGCCAATTTCTTATGGTATGCGGTGTCACACCTAAGCGTTCAGCTATTTCTCCAGTTGATAGTTTATTCACGCTCTTCACCTCGCTCAAAATTACTATTGTTGTATAACTATAATTCATTTGTTAATTATTTACCATTGTAAACTATACATTGTTTTGTTTTTATATGTAAAATATTTATTAGCTAACCGGCACTTCACACCCATTAGCTAATAAATTACTTAGATTATTTTTTCGTAAGATTCAAATTGAGTGATGTCATACTTGCCATCTTTATTATTTGATACTTTGAACCATAATTTTTCTGTAGCTTTACTATCATAACTTTTAGATTGTTTGATTAGTTCACTTACTTCATTTTTATTTTCAGTTACAAATGTATCACTTTCATAAGTACTCTCTGGCGCTGTCCCTGTTCCAACATCTTTTCCATCAATTACAACATTTTTATTATCTTCTAAATTAGGAAAAGTGTTTCTTAAATATTTCATGTTGTCTGAATATGTTTTCCATGAATCCCAAACAAAAAATTTATCATTAAATTCCGTTGTGTTGTTCATAGCGGTATCAATTTGAAGAACTTTCTCTTGTTCCTTTTCTTTATTATCAACATCTTTGTTATGCTTTTTGACATCCTCATTTTTGCTTTGCAATGTTTGAATATCTTTTTTGATTTTGTCGTCTTCCTTGTATTTATTGAATAAATTTATCCCCATTATAATAACGACTATTGCTAATAAACTTATGATTACTCCTAATACCGTTGTCATCTTCACATTATTATTTTGCATATAAACTACCTCCTTTGAGGTTATCGTCTTCATCAAAAGTTAGTGACATTAAATCATTATTTTCGTTGATGGTTTTACCATCATATTTTGTCTCTATATTAAACATTACTTTTACATCATTATCTTCTCTCTCAGCTGAAAAATTGCTTATTTTATATTCAAAGGGCTTATAATATTTTATGAAATCTTTTTCTGGTGATTTGTTCGTTAATACGATTTTATGACTAGGAACAGTAAATAATGCTCTGATTGCGTTATATGCAGACCCTTCATCGTCTGGGCTATCGTCTCCATATTTATGTTTCAAAAATAAATCTAATTTTTTCTCCGTTTTATCCTTATAATCGCTAACTTCGTCTTGTGTGATATTTTTTATGAAGGATTTTTCTTTTACCTGTTCTATATTAGACTTCTCTGATTTCAAGTCATCTATAACCTTATTTTGCTTTGCTACTAATACGCTTATTACAACTATAGCTATTATCAAAATTCCGATAATAGTAAACTGGATAGCTTTTTTCCCTTTGTCCATGATAACCCTCCTACTTATTATTTTTTAGGTTTGTTTCCAACACCGCTAAAGAAGTGTACATTACCATCTGTGCCATCAACGACTGAATAGTATAGCGTTCTTGATGGCGCCGGTTTTGGTGGTACATTGTAATTCGCCATAATCCATTTACCATCATCCATTACACCTACAACTACACCTGTATGTCCAACTGATGGGTCGGTAGCCTGTGCATATGGTGGATCAGATGAAAAACCATAACCAACTGTCGGTTTTTCAGTCATTTTAGCGTCTTTATCTTTATATGCTTTGTATATGTCTTTCCCATCTCCATTTTTTAAATTGTCGTCATTTGTGGGTTGTTTCCCCTTCCATAATTGGTTCATATAAGCCCACGTTAATTCAGTACACTGACCCTTATTACCAGTACTTGGAAACAGATTTCCGGGTTTATCTAAATAACTTTTATCAAATTTTGGTAACTTAACATGCTTTTTATATTTACTTGGCAATTCGTCCCACTCATAGTTTTTACCAATTATTTTTGCCTTTTTGCCATTCACTTTTGTGCTGTCGCCTATCTTGCTTCCGTCTCCGCTGCCTGAACTTCCTTCACCTTTTTCACCATCAGCACATGGATCAGTTTTAGTTTCTTTTTCTTTATCTGTATCTGATGCTGATGCACCACTTGAACCTTTAGAATCTTTACCAATCTTTTTAATTTTTGATTCGTCTTTTTTACCGTCCATGCCATTATCTTTCATATAGCTTAAGATTTTTTTGGCATTTCCTCCACGTTCATCTCTAATTTTGGATTCTGAATCTGCTGATCTTTCCCAATCATTATGGAAATTGACAGCTTCTTGGACGGGATCATCTTTAGCATCTAAGGCGAGATCTTTTAATATGTCTACAAACATATCATCACCATTTACCATATAATCCATTTGATGCTCTATTTCCCACCAATTTCCATCTTTCTTTTTAGCCCAATCTACTAGCGCTTTATGTCGTTCAAAACTCCACTGTCCGAACCCAATACCTAATTCACCATCTGTGGCTTTTTTAGCTGTGTCTTTACCAAATTGCCCCGGTTCATTAGCTGTTGGGTCTAGTTGTGCTTCTGTCCACCAATTCGACAAAATCCCTGCTATAAATTCTGCTGAAAAACCATGTTTTCCATGTAGAACATCATATATCTTCTTTATGTTCTCCTTATTAGGAATTTCATCATATTTATCTGAGCCTTTATCTTCACTATCCTTGCTATCGGATTCACCAGAATCACTGTTTTCATCATTATCACCGCCATCAGAAGATGTTGAACACCCTCTTTGAGCATCATAAATAACATTAGATTCTGCTTTGGCAGTGTCATTTGGTGAATAATCTTGTAAAATTAAAGTACTAAACAAAAAAACAAATAGTATTTTTAATATTGTGAAGCGAAATAAAGACCTCCACGTTTTTTTATTCATTTATATGCACAACCTTATAAAATATTATGTTTTATGGTATAATTATACCATAAATAGTTGTAAATTAGAAAGGACGAAAAGTATGGAAAATAACATATTACTAGATAGAAATAATGAAGTTAAAACAGCACACGAAAATGTTTTTGACATAAATAAACATTATGATTCCGTTAATGAATTAGCCCAACTTATTGATGCTTTTTCAGATAAACTGGAAATTCTAAACAACACTTTCTATGAACTTAAAGAAGGAAAATTAAGTAATAAGTTGACTGCATCCCGACGAGATGAATTATTAAATCAACTTTCATCTGAAAAAGACTTGCTTGATAATCTATACAATGGCTTTTCAGATGCATTAGAGAAAGATATTCGTAAACTAGATAGATTGAGAATTAATAGTAATGTTAATACAGATATATTTAAAGATTATTTAGAAACAAATAATGACGAAGAAACAATGAATACATCACAAATGTTTTATAAAATGCACAAATAAAAAAGGCGGGTGAATTATCACTCGCCTTTTTGTTCGTCCCATAATTGCTTTAGAGGTAAACTATCAATGTCTATATGACTCATATCTATATCATCTTCAAAGTAATCAGATGCATATCTGCTGAATACATTTACTGTTGATCTAGTAATGTATCTATTTAGTTCTTTTATAGTTTCTTGCTTTTCATATATTTTGCGCTTAATACGTTTTAACATAAGTATTAACTCAAGTTCTACATCTTCCAAAAGAAGCCTTTTATTAACATCAACACTTTTATTGTAACTTGATTTGCCTATAAGTATATATTCTTTTAGGAACTTGATTTCTTCTAAATCAAAGTTACTCATATAATTCCTTAGGTCTTCTGGGAATTGCTCTAATATCACTAGTTTTATATCATCGCTGTTATTATTCATTCGTTCAGCTTCTCTAAGTCTCATATATTCTTTAAAATCTATTGAAACCATATTTGTATCACTATGGTTTGCATTGTTTGAATGGTTTGCTGCATTATCCCCATTCACTTCATGCATTTCATTATTATCTTCTCTTATATTTGTTATATCTTCATTTGTTATATCTTTCATTTGTTTTATATTAGTTCTGGGTTTTGAGGTCTGGGATTTGAGGTCTTGGTTTTGAGGTCTGGAAAACCTCAAGCTCAAATCTTCTTGTTCTGACAACGATTTTCTAGGATTAGTGAAGGTTTTAACTGCTTTTGCACCTTCATTTTTTTCAATCTCTTTTATATCTTCTTTGGTGAATGGATAAACCGTAACGTAATAAATGTATTTATTTTTATTACCTTCTCTTATTTTCAATTGTACGATATACTCATTTTCTACTAATTCATCCCAAGCTCTTTTTACAGAAGCTTCTTTATTTTTAGCGTATCTTTTATATAACTCAGTTTTATGCAAATCCCATGATTCAGCATAACTTCTTAAATTACATAATAGCCCAATGGCTTGTAAAGATAGCCCTTTATTGTGCTTACTGTTAGTATCACAAGCTTGTAACAATTCACGAGGAATCTGTTCAAAGGGTACATCTTTTCTAAAATTTTTTATATTGCCGTTACCCGTACTCATAATAACGCCTCACTTAAATTCTTTTATGTTAATTTGTAATAGGTTCATTATAAATGAGCGTATTACAAATTAACATATTAATATAATATAAAACCCCTAGTTTTAATACTAGGGGTTATTGTCTATAATACAAAGTTCCCCCAAACAAAGTTTGATGTGAAATCTTCTGGTCTTCTTACTTGGAATTGATCTCTTTCTTTAGTTGCTGTCATAATATTTCTTAGTTCTGACGGTAGCGTCTGTTTGATTAAATGTTCATATTTATATAAATCATTTTTTGACATTGTTCCCAAAATTGTATAATCAAATTCGTTTTCTATATCTTCGTAAAAAATACCGTTTGTGTTGAAAATATCACAGTATTCTATATTATTTATTCCTTCGCTCTGCTTTTCTGCTTCTTTATCACGTTGTTTTCTACCAATTAAATCAAATAAAAATGCTGTTCTAACACCTTTTTTATCCATCTTTTCTAAAGTCCGTTTAATATATCGAGCTGTCTCAGTTGATAGTTGGTCTACACCATGAATCATTATAATATCATTCTCTTGAGCTGCATAAGCTATATAGTCGAAAGCATTTAAAAATTGTGCTTCTTTTATATCGCCTTCCAATTCATTTAGTTGGTAATAATATTGATATATATCTGGGTCATCTGGGTCTGGTAATGTGGTATATGTGCTGACTGTATTGTAATGTGTATCTAATATTGTTTCTAATGATGTTACCATGTCCTCAGCATCTTGTACCTTATGGCTGCCCATATCTGCTGTTTCATCAGCGTAATTTGAAAGTGAAAATAAGAATTGGTCGAACGTTGGGTATGAGTCTGCTCTTTTACCTAATATTCTTATTCTACCCGGATATTTATAAGCATTATTATTCCAAATACCTTTGGTTTCATAGAAGTTATTCAGTTCTTTTCGTAAGTTAGGTATCATTTTATTATTCATTGTTCTATTCGTGTATAAATAAAATTGATAAACAAGTTTATCTAAATGGCTATGATAAATTTGTATTTGGTCTTTTGGATCACCGAATAATTGTAATGGATTGAGTCCTCCATTAGCTAAGTTTATTTTTTTAAGTACATTATTCATAATCGGTTCTGCTGAAAATGTCTTCTTTTTACCCGGAATATTAGCTTCACCAAAATAATCAAAATCATTTAACACTATATGAAAGGTTTTATGACCGTATGCCATAGCATGATTTGCTACTTTTTGCCCCCACATTGATGAAGCCGATAGCTTTTCATCAAATTTATATATGTGTGATGTTTTTGTCGCTCCAACTAATATTTTACTTTTGAATGAACCATTTAAATCCATCATAGCTGAACCATTTGTTAATGAAGCGGTTAGTTCTCCTATTGCAACGCCCTTATCATCGTTTAACCCTCTTCGCACTGCATGGTCGAAACCAGCATATTCTGCACTCATCATTGTTTCTTCATAGATATTCCCCGATGGAGGTGTTAATAATTCTTTGAATAAATTTTCTTGGTCTCCTGCATCTGATTCAAGCTTAAGTCCTGCGTGGTCTTCTTGATAGTAGTCATTTAAAGCTTTTAATTGTTCTGAAATATTATCGGGATTTTTAGACACAAGTAATAAATGTTTTTTGCTATCTATAGCTTTATCTTGTCTACGATGAAATTTGTTTGCTTGATGTATATCATGCTTGTGTAAATCATTGATTTCTCTTTGCCCCGCATTACCTTTTGTAGGTTGATTATCTTCATCTAAGGCTTCTAAGGTAGAATCTGATTTACTCATAATCTTTTTTTGGTCTGCATCAGTCATTGGTTTGCTCACTTCAATAAAATAACCCTTAACATCATCTACGTTAATTTCTGGAAGTATATTAACAAACCAACCATAAGTTTGATTTCTATTTTGTCCAAAGTGATTTGTTAGTTTAGTAATAGTTGCAAATTGATTATTTGCTCGTGCAAATGATGGGGTGTAACTATATCCTGTTGATGGGTACAATTTGGGGTCTTTATGGTCTTTTAATATTGTTTTAGTTTCCTTACCTTTGTTTTTATCGAAAATTTTCAAAAGCTTCACATTGAGTCACCTCTTATAAAGAAGCGACACCATATAGATGCCGCCATTGGATTATTTAAATTTGAGCATGTTACCTAGAAGTCTATGAACATCTTCTTTATTATCTAGTGGTATTACACTATTGTAGTAACCTTGTGCTTCAAATCTATATAGTTTTTGAATAGAATCTTTTAAATCAGACTGTCGTTTATCCATATAAATTTGATGCTGTACTGCTGTTGGCATTTTATTATCTATATTATCTCTTAAATGCGCTTCTTCTTGTCGCATCATAGCTATTATAGCCTTATTTGTATTTGACCTTTGTAAGTTGACTGCTGTTAATATCTGATTCTCTGCATTTTGCTTTTGTGATGATGTAATTTGAATTATTGTTGTTGTTCTCAATCTCGAATGATGGAATCTTTTCGCTTTTTGTTCTTGTATAGCTATCTCTGATGGAAAGGCTGTCGCACTAGTAGAACCATCAATTGCAAATGCTCTTCCAATTTGACCGTTAGAGAAAATAATAGTTCCATCATTATGCACTGTGTGAACACCATTTTCTATATCTCTTTCTGCATTTCCAAGTAGTACTAATATCCTTTTAAAAGTCTGCGTTAATACAATATGAGTCGATTTTAGTAACGATCCATTATAAGAATTAACAAGAGAATATAGAATCAAATAACCTACAATTGATAAACTAATTAATAGCAATGGTGGTAATAAATATTTGAGTTTTAACATATCACCTTGCAAATAAAATATAACTGCTAAGGGTATCAAAACTACCATAGTTACAAATATAATTACTCTTTTTGTAGTAACAGTGGGTAAATTCAATTTTTCTAAGAATTGGAAATACCATGGCAAGTCTCTTACGTTTTGTCTAGGATTTGCTTTATAACCATAGTATTCACCTATTTTGGTTTTATCTTCAAATTCTTGATTTTCCACTTTACCACCTCCACCTATTATCTATCATTTGTCTTTATCCTTGTCTTTTGAATCTTTTTTGCTTTCATTATCTTTCTTCTGTTGATCTAGTTTTTTCTGCTGTTCTTGTTGCTGCTTCTCTTTTTCTTCTAATTCCGACGCTTTTTTATCTTGTTCTTCTTGCTGACTCTTAACTTCTTCTTGTTGTTTTTGTATTTGATTTTGTTGACTGCTTGAATCTGCATCATTACTTGAAACAATAGTAGCTGCTATTAACACACCAATTGCTATTATAATACTTGCTACTGTAGCTATAATTAATTTTTCAAATTTATCATACCAACTTTTTGCTACTTCTTTTGTCTTTCCTACTTTTGTGGTAGGCGTATGGTTAAATGGATAGCCTATATAACTGTTAGAAGAACTTAACTGTCTAATTTTGGCGTTCTTCTCTTCCCTTTCTTGCTCAAGTTCTGCTATATACGCTTCCTTTTTATCCATTCGTTTTAATAACTCTTGTCTTTCAGTAGCGGCACTATCAAGTGTATAATCCTTTTGAGTACTGCTCTCTTTAGCATTTCTCAAATTTGCTTGTAACATATGGATTTGGTTATCTTTTTCTTCTAACTTCTGTTGCATACCCTCATAGGCTTGTGTGCGTTTTGAAACTTCTGCGTCAATTGTGCTTCTTTGACTATTTGCGGCTTTAGTTCTAACTTCTTCAATTTCTTTTAATTGTTCTTTGTATTTTTGCCAATCTCTTTGGTTTTGTTCTGCTATTTTTTCTAGTTGATTATTCAAATCACTGTTTAATGTTTCTATTGCCGAATCAAGTTGTGGTTTATACTCGTTAATGACATTATCAACTAATCTCTCAATACGTTCTGTAACTGTACTTTCAACGTCATCTTCAAGTTGATCTATTTGTGAATTATACTTATTGTAAATATCACTCTTAGATTCTTCTTTATACGCTTCAACTTCTTCGGTTATTTTTGGTAAATTTTCCTCGTCATATTTAATAGACTCTTTTTTTAGTAAATTATTCAAATATGTCTCTTTATTTTTTTCATGTTTTTGCTTTTTAATTTGCTCTTGTTCATCAGCTTGTATTTCTACGTTTTTTAACGCTTCATTTAGATTGTTTTCTAATGTTTCAAAAATAGTGTTAAATTCACTTCCACTATCTGTGTATTTATATAAAGCTTCAATATCAAAATATCTTTTCACTGCTTCGCTGATTAATGGTCTATATAGATTGTTAATAGACTTTTCTCTTTCTAAAGCAATTTTTTTATTAGCTCTATCTACTTGGTCGTTTATACCTTTTGCTGTCATTGCATAGAGTTTCTGGTACTCTTTGTCCTCTAATTCTGGGACATCTCCATCAACATCTAAATCTTTTAAATTGTAATGTGGGAAATAGCTTTGTAAATTTGAATATAAATTTTGTTTAATCGAATTTAACGTATATTCGCTTTCACCACTTTCAAGCTCTTCCAAATCATCTTCTGGCAAATCATAGTCTTCACTTTCTTCACCTTCTGATTCATTTTGCTGTCCTGTTTCAGATTCAACATCAACCTCACTTGGTGTAGATTCTACCATAACATCATCAGTAACAGATTCTGTGTTATCTTCATTTACGTTTGTATTTTCTACTTCGCTATTTTCATCATCTTCTACACCAATACTTTCTGTAGCTGAGACAAAGTTATTCTCTTTACTTTGATTTTCCTTTATTTCTTCTTCTTCCTTTTTATTCTCGTAATCTTCTCGCTTCTCGTCGCTGATTGATTCAAAACGTTTAGTTTCTGCTAAGCTAGATATATACTTGAAAGTTTCTTCTACATTTTCTTCTACCTCTGAAAACTCTAATCCACTACTAATATTTTTCTCTTTGCCCTTCTCTTGCATTGTAGAATCAACTGGAAGTAATCTATTATTATTTTGCAGTATCCGAATCCCAAAATCTAAATTCTTTTCTTGCTTTGGCTCAATTTTTCCAAATGATGCTACATCAATTGCAAAAACATGTTCTTTATTTTTGAAAGGGTCATCATCTGGAAGTTCTAAATCTCCTACTGCTTGATATTCATCTATTTTTTTCTCTTTTGTTCCACCAAAACTTTTATAAAACACGTCCCACAATCGCTTGGTCTTACGATCAGATTTACCTTCTAAATATTCATCGTTCAAGGTTACTAAAATTGGTAGTGAGATAAACGTTTTATCTGGAAGTTCTATTTTATCTAAATTCAAATCTTCAAAATTACTCATTTATCTTGCTCCCCTTTTCTCGCTTTTTTAAATGCTTCATGTTCTTGGTACAATTTTTCAAATTTCAACAAGGTCTCTAATTGCGCATCTTTTAAGCTTCGCTTCCCACTTTTGTAACCATAAATTTGCTGAACATGAATACCCACCTCTTTCGATAGTTCAACACCAGTAAATTTTTTACTTTTCAGCACAATTTTTGAATGTTTAATGAGTTTGTTTCTGTTGATAATGCACCCGTTATTTTCGTTATTATTCATACTTAAATTATACCATAAAATAGCCTGCAATAAAACTCGAAGTTTCATGTTTTGATTAAATAAAAAGGGCGGTGTGACGCCCTTCAATCACTTATAAGCTGTTACAACTTATGTTGTTTATTTAACTATTTCTGCTTTAATTTGTTGTAACTTCTATATGCACCATAGGCAGCTACTGTAGTAAAAATACCAATCATATTTACATTGTTTTCAATATCTTCACCTGTACCAGAACCTATAGCTTTTAGAATTGCGTAACCAGAACCCATTAGAATAGCAATGAATATGAAAATACCCATCCAAATCATTGCTTGCTTAAATTTACCCATAAATGCTCTAATGATTGCCATAGCTAAAGTGACGAATAACCCCAAAATACCTATAAGTGTAACTATTTTTAATCCTGTGCTGTTACTTGCATCTGTCAACCATTCTATAAACGAATTAATTTGATCCATACCATTCAACCCTTTCTCACTTTATCTGTGATATCTTAATATTAACATAAACTAATCATATTATAAATAATATTTTTTGTAAATATTTTTATCGTCCTTTGAAAATATTTATAAGTTTTTGTATACCCGATGCTATACTGCCTTCTTCAACTTTTGCCGCTGATCTTAAATTTTCAGCATTTTTCCTATTAACTCTTTTTGCAAGATGTACTGATTTCCCCATAACACCACCTTTAATGTGATAATAGATTTCTTCTGCCCCTTGATAGAAGGATTCATGAACCAGATAATCATCATCAGAAATATAAATTTTTTCATCTTCATCTTTATTTTCGTAAATTTCAGCTATTACTTCTTTGTACAAAACCATATCTATCGACCCATCTTGATTTAAAAAAGGTGTGTTTTTTAATATCTTTTTTGCTGATTCTGTATTTAATGCATACTCTAAACCGTTATTAATATCTGTAATTCTATTATTGAAATCTTCTATCGACTTTGCTTCCGACAAGTACTTATAATCATCTTCACTGATTATTGGTTCGTCCTTCATGAAAACCCTCCTTTGTTAAAGTAATAGTGAAATATCACTATTACTTTAACGTTTTCTATTTTTTCTTAGAACTTCATTGTAACTATATTCATTTGTTTCATTTTGACTAGTTCGTGTTCGTCTTTCTACTTTTTTTGTGTTTTGCTTTTTGGTGCTATTTTTTCGACTTTGTGTGTTTGTTGATTTTTTTCTAGTTGGTTGTTTTTTCTCCACTGTTTGTTTGCTTGATGATTTTTTTCTAGTTGGTTGTTTTTTCTCCACTGTCTGTTTACTACTTTGTTGTTTAGGTTGAGAATTGGTTTTACCCTTATTCTTCTTCAACTTATCATTATATGTTGACTTGCTTTGAGTTGTACTATTATTTTTCGTTGGTTGCTTGTTTGTAGCTTGATTTGTCTGTTTTGCTTGTTGTCTTTGTTTTACAGCCTTTTTAGATGCTGCTGGTTTGCGTTTTTCAACAGCATTTTTCTTATTATTGGCATTGTTTGTGCTTCCGTTTCTGCTATTTCTTCTAGGTACACTACCTACCGCATTATTAGAACTGTTTGTACTTCCATTTCTACTATTCGCATTATTTAGATTGTCTGTTTGTTTGTCAGAACCTTCTGTTTTAGTTTCGCTTGTTTCTACTTCTGTATTAGCACTTGTCTTGCGTTGAGAAGATTTACTTACAGTATTGTCTTTACCATTTGGATTAAATCCAGTACTTCTACCTTCTTCTCCAACTACAGAACTTGGGCTTGCTCCACTACCTTTATTACTATTGCCAGCCAACTCTTCTGTTCCTCCAGTATTGTCTTTACCATTTGGATTAAATCCAGTACTTCTACCTTCTTCTCCGACTACAGAACTTGGGCTTGCTCCACTACCTTTATTACTATTGCCAGCCAACTCTTCTGTTCCTCTGTTATGTGCTTTTTGAAGGACGTCAGCTTTATTTTGAAGTTCTTCCGAACGATTTTCTGGGCTAGTTCTAGCTATTTCTTCTTGAGCTTGTTTGATTGCTGCAATATCAGCTACACCACTTTCATTTACAAACTCAGTTCCTCCTAATGCATCTACTGCACTATCAGTTAAAAATGCTTTAGAGTCATCTTTTGCACTTTCACCTATTCTACTTCTGTAATCTTCTGAACTATCTGAACTATCTGTACTATTCGGTGAATTTAGATCGTTAGATTTGAAGTCCTTATTGTCATTCATATTTGGTTTATGTGCTATAGATTGATTACGTTCTTTAGAAGGAGCAACGCTGTTTTCTTCTGGATTTGCTGTATTAGTATTGCCATTTTCTGCTGCCATTACTTGTTCTATTTCTTCATCTGTATAGCCAAGCTCTTTTAATTCGTCTCTTCTCAATTTATCTTGTTTGCCTGCTTGTCTCTCAGCGTTTAAATCTTTAAATGCTTTTCTACCGCCATTATTATATGCATTTTCTGACGCTGCTCTATTTCCTTTGTGAGCATTAATAGCAGTTTCTTTAGCGCTTGCGATACCATGTTTTCCAAGATGTCCACCTTTACCTCTACGTCTTGATTTACCATATCTAGCTCCTAAATAACCGCCTGCTGTTCCTGCTGCAAAACTTGATGTCGCACGTCCTGTTTCTTGTCCTAAATCTTTTGTGCCTTCTACAGATTCTCTAGCTGTATCTCCAACTGCTCTAAATCCTGCTTTACCACGATTTTTCATGTTTCCGCTCATTTGTTTAACTTTATCATCATATTTAAAGGCTATACCTGTTAAAGGGAACCCTACAAATGATTTTAAAGGAGGGTATGCACCCTTAGTTGGTTTTCTCAAAGCGAAAATGTAAGCAAAGAATATCATCGCAAGAGATTTCGTTATATCTATAAATCCAGAAGGTATATGTCCTAATGTCATTTTATCAACTATTGCTGCTAATTCATTTGATAATGCTATAAATACACCAGTTGCCATACCAGCGATTAACAGACTTACTACAAACATTAATGAAATTATTAGTAATGATAGAAATGCAAATGGATCACCATAAGCTTCCATTTTAACTAAATTCATACCTATACGTTTAAAAGCTTCAAAGAAGTTTAATGTTAAAAGTGCTAAAAATACGCCTAATCCTATAATAATAACTACTAATGCGTGAGCGCCTAAACTGATATATGAACCAGCTACACCTATACCACCATCACCCGGTAGCGTTACTTCTTTCCATTCTGTTTTTACAGTTGATACATTTTTTAAGTCTGCTTGCAACCCAGTAGGGGCAAGATTATAAGCATAAAATGAAGCCCCTTTACTATCAAAACTTGATTGAAGCATTAATACTACTGACTGTGTACTAAAGCTGTCTTGTTGTCTTACACCAGTTGTTGACTTAGGTTTGAAGTATTTACTGTCTACTTTTCTTAATTCATCATCATAGTTTTGTGTTGCTGACCACATACTATATTCTATGTTGCCATTGTCCCAATTTTCTGCGTTTTTACCACCAAAATCCTCTTTGTAGTTATCAAATGCTGGTAATTGAGAATCACCATTTTTTAAATTTCCTCTTCTTATGTCACCTATATAAGTATTAACATTAAAGTTTTCATTCGCCATCCAACGATTCAACAAATCAAATCCTGATTCTTCGCCATCCATACCGTATAAGGTATTGTATGTTGTTTCGTTTATATTACTTATCAAACCTCTTGAACGAAGCGGATCAAATTCTTTATCAATATGCCCAGAGTCTGCTTTAGCATTTGGAAATTCATTTCCTTGCAAACCATTTGGTGATAAGTTAGCAGATGCTGCCCATCCTCTAGTGTTAAACAAATGCTTCATTACAAGGTTATCGTCAATATTTGTTTCTTCATAAATACTTTTTACTTGCTTTGCCATTGCAGAAGAGAAAAATAATACTAGTGTTGCTGCCGCTACAATACCGAATACTCTTACAGCCCATTCTTTAACTGAGCGTAGCGCTTCATTTCTTTGTCCTTTCATTAAGAACCACATTACTGAAATTAAAAACACTAATGTAACAATTGTTAAACCAAGATCTGCTAGGTTATCCCAAAATTTAGAATCTAATCCAATATTCTCAAAGAAATTATGCAATGCTTTTGAAATAGGATTATCATCAACTATAGTTGAATCTCCAAAGCCCATTAAAGCTAGTGGATTGGCAGATATTAAAGCTTCTATCAACCATTTTAAAGCTGTATTAATTGCAGAATATATAACCAAAGCAAAAGATATAAAACCACCGAAAACAGCTCTTCCAATTCCACCGCCAGCATCTTTTGTATTTGCTACTGCTGTTTGACCGCTCATTGTATCTATATAGCCATAATGACTATAAGTTGATAAGAATGAAGCCATTTGTGTGCCTGCACTGTCCTTTTCATCTGGTTCTTTTTGCCCACGTATATCATTCGCTAACTTATACATTTTGTTATAGGGAAGGTCTAAAGTTACTGCACCTTTACCTATAATCCCAGAAATAGCACCATCATAAGCTTTATGAACTTTCTTTTCTAAATAACTCTTTTTTTCTTCCTTATCTTTCTTTTTCTTCTTTTCATCTGCTTTTGTAGTCATAATAAATTGTGCATACATTGTCCAAACAGAATTATCTTCTAAAAGAACGTTTTTATCAGACTCATTTTCATCTTTTTCACCTTCACCAGTCGCATTTTCGGTATCAACTATAGCTTCTTTAGGCTCAACGATTTCTGTATCGTTATTTGATTCATCTTCTTTTTTATCATCATCCGCAGCTAGTACATTACTACTTGCTTGCGGTATTAATAATAATAAAGCGACTGCTAGTATCATTGCAGATATTCCCAAAAACCTTAAAACATTTTTCATTACATCACCTCATTTCTTAGTACATAAATGGTGTTACTAAAATTTGTCCTTCTGATTGAGCAGAATCTCCATCTTCAAAAACACAATTTCCATCAGTCATTAAATTGAATTTTTTAACACCCGGATATTCATATATAGCGTCTAATATTTCTCCTTCAATTTCCTCTAAAATAATAGACCGTATATTTCTTGCTCCTAATCCACCAGCATCTTTTTTGTTTATCATACGTTCAATAGCAACATACATTGCTATTTCAGTTGCATTATAAGGATATTTATCATCACCCCAATATTCTGGAGGGTTTCTACGAATGTCGTAACCTTTAGACAAGAAATATTTAATCATGTCGTCTATTTGCTTTTCAGCTATATCAATTAATACTCGTTCTCCTAATGTGGCAAATGGAATTATACTGCTAAATCTTTGTAATAATTCCGGTCTGAAATCGTCTCTTTCTAACGCTCTTCTAATTTCTGGTTTCAACTGTCTATTCATTAATTGAATATCTTTCGTTAATTTATCTATATCTTGTTCTTGATTTTCAGCAACTTGTTTTGCATAGTTATTAATTTTTCCAAATATAGCCGCACCTTTATTTGATGTTCCGAAGATAATAGTGTTTTTTAAAGATACAGTGTAAGGTTGTTCATAACCATCTTGTCCGCTATCAAAGAAAGTTACTAATCCTTCATCTAATATTGGTAAAAGTGATAGTTGCACAGTTGAATGTGCTTTTTCAACTTCATCAAATAAAATTACAGAGGAACTATTATGTCTTATATGAGACCCTAAATGTCTTCTAAACCTTTCAGCAGATTCTGCTGTATTAAAATTTGTCATACTGATTATTAATAAATCTTTTTCTGTTCCTTCTGCTGTTGCCTTTGCTGTTTCAGTTTTACCAACACCACTTGTCCCTACACTTAAAATAGTTGCCATAGGTCTGTCACCTCGACGTTCGTCAAATTCCATGACTTTTAACGTTCTATCCATAGCTTTCAATACAAGTGGTTGTCCTCTAACACGTTTTTTCAAAACTTCATTTGCCTTAATAACATCTATATTTATGTTTAAATCAACATTTGTTGCTGCTTTAAAAACCCTATTTAAAAGTTCTTCATCTATAGGTATATTTTCATCTATAGAGTAAGCATGTAACGATTCTAAGGTGTCTATAGATTTAGCTGGTTCTGCTAATTCAGTATTATGTCTTCTGTTTTCTTCTACAATTTTGTACAATATCGTATCATCCACATTCTCTGTGAATACAGTTTGCGTATGATTATCAAGCCAACTTCTCAGTATCTGTACGGTTATATCTTGATCTACTTCATTAATAATCATATTCTTAAATCTTCTTACTAACGCTCCATCTGGTGCTATATATTTGTTGTACTCATTTAATGTCGTAGCTGCGATGACACCAACGTATTTACCAGCTCTAGCTAAATAGGGTTTTAATAAGTCTGAACCTTCCTTTGAACCTTTACCGAAAGTACTGACTATATGATGTGCTTCATCTATAAACAAAACAACTCGTGCAGATTCATTAAATTGTTTTAAAAAGTTCTCATATTCTTTTAATTTTGGTAAAAGCGTACTAATACGTTTTTTTAAATCTGCTCCTTCACCTAATCCGCCGATATTTACTGTAATCAAATGCACATCAATGCCCTTATGTGCTTTGATATGTCCCCAACTTTCCACTGTTGCTGTTTTACCAGCTCCGGGAAGACCAATTATCATAGCGACTGGTGTATCTTCCCTAGTTAAATATTTATTTAATTGATCTATTTGTTCATCTTTTCCTGTAATAGGAGGAGAACTTATATCTAAATATTCTAATGCGTAACCAAAATACTCATTTAGTTCTTTGAATTTATTTTCAATCAATTCTTGCTGGTTTGATTCACTCATTTTACCCCTCCTAGTTTTAGTCAAGATCCATAAATTTCATTTTCTCTTGCATTGCACCAAAATCAGACTTATTGAAATCTGATTCTTCATATACTCTTTTAGACTCTTTTAAATCCTTAATAGTTTTTTCTTCATCTTCAATAGATTTTTTTACATCTTCAACTGATTTTTTAGCGTCTTTATCTTTTTTATTTTTCTTAACACGTTTTTCATATTCTTCTTTACTGACTTCATATGTTTTCAGTTTATCTTCTGCCTGTTTAATTTGCTTATCTATTTTATTAATTGCAGCATCTACAGATGTTTTACTAACTACTTTACCGTAGTCTATACTTCCATCATTTTTAAGGAAAGTACCGTTGTAAACATTCGTAGATTTCGAGTAACCGTTCACTCTAAAGTTTATATTGTCGAATTTTGGTTCAGATTTTTTGCCTGTGAATTTGTTGAACAATACACCTTTATCATCAGCTTCTTCAAATGAAGCTTTGGATAGTTCTTTTTCCATTGAGTCATCACTAATTTCTGTATTTTGTGAACTACTACTTGATTCTGGAGAACCACTTGATAGTTTTAATTGGTTAGCGATTACTAGTTGATATGCTTCTTTATCAATATCACCTTTTAAAAACAAATAGCCATCGCCTTCAGTTCCAAGCATTCCGTAGCTACCACTCAATTTCGGTGTTTTTCCATTATTAGTTAAAAGTGTTAAGTTATAGTCTTCACCATCTGTCGGCAAAGACTTTCTAGCTCCATTAGTGTAGCCGATTTTAACAACTAATACGTCCCGTTTTTTGTCTGTCCAAACGTCTTTGATATTAACTTTAGCTTCACTTTTTGAAAATTCTAATTGCGTACCTATAGGCGTTGTATTGTTTTTGATTTCATAATTCATCGCTGATTTACCTTGAAAGAACCAAAATATACCAATAACTAAACCTGCTCCACATAAAAGTCTAAATACAACCCACCAAATTGCTGATCTTGTACGTTTATCCTTATCTCCTAATAGACCTCCAATGATTTTATAATTATTTTTTTTGGCTTTGTTTTTCTTCTGAGGCTTATCATTCACTTTTTTCTTACGTTTAAACGGGTTTCTCAACACTAGTACACCTCCAATTTTCGACTAACCTTGCATATTTAACTAGTGTATTTAAATAATATGGTTGCCCTTCTTCGTTGTTTTTCATTCTTTTTAATGTCTCTCTTGAAATTCCTAAATCTACTAGTTTTTTAGTTTTTAACACATCAATATTCTTATTAACAAAGTCCTCTAATAAATAATTTAATTTATATAAGTAAGAAAACGTATTATCACTTAATTCATCAATACGTTTACATATCTTCCTTAATGTATCTGTCGATATTGATAATATATCTTTCTCCCTTTGCGTAAATCTTCTTATAGTAGTTATTTTTATTCCGCCGCTTATAAAGTCATATATAGAGTACTTTTTAGCTATTTCAATAATATTATCGACAGTGTCTTCTAAATTCTTTATATCATTATCTAATTCGCTCATATAAGCACCTTCAATCATTATTTGAGTATTCTTTTAAATATACATATATTATAACATATAGTAATTATACGCTCAATATATACAAATAATTATATATAGAAGTTTACAAACTATATTATTTTATACATATTTTAAAGGGGTAGTTATTTACAAAATGGTTTAAAATTGATATATTATATGTACACTATGGACACAAAAGATACAAAGTGTTCTAATTATAGACGCATATTACAATGATATAGTAATTTTTTATTAAATTGTAGGTAGTTTATTAAAAAAGGAGGAATTAATGTGAAAACCATTACTATAGCGAATTACAAAGGCGGAGTGGGGAAATCAACCTTGACTGAAATACTTTCATTTTTACTTGCCACTAAGTATGACAAGAAAGTATTAGTTATAGATATTGATCCTCAATCTGACGCATCTAAAAAATTAAAACGTACTTTCGGCAAAAAGGTTAAACCTAGCAGAAATATAATGGATAGTATCTTAGCAATGGATTTGAAACCAAGTATTGTAAGTCTCCACGAAAACTTAGATTTAGTTCATGGAGATTGGGATATGGAAAACTTTACTGAACATGTAATCTCAGAATTTGATAAAAAAGGTAGATATTATTTATTGCTCAATCTGATAAAACCACTTGAAAATGATTATGACTATATCATATTCGATACAAGACCAAGCACAGACATAGCAACTAAAAACGCTATTTGCTGTTCTGACTATGTTTTAATTACTACAAAAACAGAAGAGTCTAGCGCAGAAGGTGCTAGAAAAACATATAACTATGTAGGTTCTTTAGTTGAGTTTAATCCAAAAGTAAAACTATTAGGTGTATTGCCTTATTTAGATAAGCCTAATTCATCAACTAGTAATCGTGTAAAACAAGAAATTATAGATCAATTTCAAGAAAATGTTTTCAACAATATAATCAAAGCATCTGATCGTGTTGTAACTTGGGGTAAATTTGGAATAACAACAGACCAACCTCATGACAAAAATACTTTAAGTATGTATATAGATGTTGTCGAAGAAATGTTTGAACGAATTAAAATTATGGAGGGATAAATATGGCAGATAAAAAAATGGGTGGTTTTGATACACATATTGAAACGGAAGAAGATGTGCCAACTGTTACAAGAAAAAAAGGCAAATCCGAAGATGATAGACAAACACAAAAAATTTATAATTCAGACAAAGATATAATAACGGAAATTATTGACGATAGACGATCAAGAACGTATATAGGTGAAATTAGTAATGCTATTGAAATTTATAAAATGATTCACGACCATGTGGGTGGAGATGGAGAAGCAAAAAAACAATTTATCAAAGACCTATTAAAATAAAAAATTCTACTTAAAGAGGGAGGGGATAATATGAAAAGCAAAAGTTTATTACTTTTTCTAACTAAATTAATCATTGCTTTAATAGGCTTTGTATTGATTATTAAATTTTCTAACTCTTTTGTTGCTGATGCAGCAAATGGAGGTTCAAAGAATTTTAAGTACTTTCTATATATAGTAATAACACTTTTTATTGCTTTCATATTATCTCCTATACTTCTAAATGTTGTATTTAAAAATACAAATAGTAATTCATTATCTATGTACTTTTTAAAGTCTATTGGAACGGGGACAAAAGAAGTAACTAAAGATACTTTGAATTTAAATGACACAAGTAAACACAACAAAAAGGAAAAGAAAAATAATAACATAGATGATCTAATAGTAGATTACTTTCTATATGCTAAAAATATAAATCACATTAAAGATGAAAAAACTCAATTAAATTATAGAGTCTCAAATTTAGTGAGTGATATAGATGGTATTATGTTAGACGCACCAAAACTTATAAAAGAAGCAAAGGCTTTTGATAACAGTGAGAGTTCAAATAAGTTATTTACATCTAGTTCAAGTGTACATGGTACCAAAGTAACATATATAAGCAAAAACAAAGTAGAAATAGAAACGGGTTATATAACTATAATTGCACCATTACAAATATGTGAAAGATTTACTGATTTTAATAAATTAAGCCCTTACCTTAGACCGTATTTAAAACCAAAAAATCATACACTTTAAGACCCTTGTACGAATAATTATTTCATACAAGGGTCTTAAAAATTTTATTCTTCCTTTTTATCTAATTCCTCTTCTGACGATTCATCATCAATATGACCTTCTAGTTGATGTACACCGTTTGCTTCTTTTCCACTACCTTTATCAGATTCGTCATTTCCATACCCCTTATTGAGTCTTAAAAATGTTTTTACATGTTTTCGTCATCTTTTTTGTCATCTGTGCTTTGAACATCATCTTCTGGTTTGTGTACACCATTTTCTTCTTTTCCATTATCTTTATCAGATTCGTCATTTCCACACCCTGCTAGAGGTACTGTTAGTAATGTAATAGCAAACAACGAAAAGATTGCTCTTTTGAATTTTTCCATTTCTATACCCCCTTATACTAATTTTTTATTATGATTAATTTCAGAATATCGTATCTATATATTAATTAAAAGTCGTTGTGTAAGTTCTTTATAATTTTATAGTAATAATTATAATTAATATTTACAAAGAGTATAGAATATAATATAATAAATATAAAGTAACTACCAATGTATTAACGAAAGGATGATTAAATGTCTAATATTGAAGCGGTATATATTATGTTAAATGCCCTTATAATTATACCAATAGCTTTCTCAATATACTTTGCAGTTTCTTATATTTTAAAAACTATTAAATTACACAAATTCAAAGAATGGTATACAAAGCAAGATTTATACAAAAGCATTATAAAACTTGTTTTATTAGGATTAGCGTTTTTATTTGTATTAGATATACATGGGACTGGCACAGCGCCTAGCAAAGCTAATGACTTAGCTCAAGAAGCTTTCGCTGCAATGTCTACAAGTATAATGATATATCGTACAGCATTTATGTATTTAGTCATTACACCAGTATTTATAACTAGCTTATATCATTTATACAAAACAGTACTTATAGTTATCAAACTTCAAAAACAAAAACGAAGTACAAGCGAACTCAAATTGCTAAAAGCTTTAAAAACTGAAAATAGCTTATCTATAAGTAATAAGTTTGAAACGTACATTAACGATCAAGACAACAATGAAACAACACGATTGTCATATGAAGATGATGCATTTATCTTGAAATGCTTAAATAAAAATAATAAGCACAATTTAGCTTTCAAAATGGCAAACATTATTGAAAATAAACAGAAACATCACAAATATCAAATGAAAATCAATCGTCAATACATGGGTGATAAAATTTAATTAAACATTTAAAACAGATCTTTCGAGGTCTGTTTTTTAGTTTTTAATATTTTCTCTTACATGCTTAATATACTGTTTTAAAATAATCATCTTATATGGCTCTTTAATATTCTCTTTTGCTGTTGGTTCAGCTTCAACTAATATATCAAATTGGTAGTGATGCAATAATTTGCCTTTTCTCGCAGTACCATCGTGAAATGTTACAATTATATGCTTTCCTACAAATAAATCATAAGCGTGTTTCGGATATTCGCTTGTATTTTTTTCTTTTGGCATTTTGAATCTCTCCTTCTTATTTTAAATAGGGCTTTGAGTAACAATGATATCCTTTATATTATCTTTTTTATCATTATCTAGTTGCTCAATTTTATTCAAAAATGCTTCTTCATAAGCATCGTTAAAACAAATTTCTTTTATATTTAATGTTCTTGTATATTCAATACTACCATTACTATGACTTGTCGTTACCTTATTTACTAATTTTTCATAAACAAATTCGTAAAACTCAATATCTTCAAGTTCTAATACTTTAAAAAGTTCTGCTTCTATATACTTATCATCTTTTAGTTCGTTGTAGTATGTAGTAAAGAAATGGTAAACATATATAGGTTTATTCATATTAAGTATATCTTTATAAGTAATATGTCTAATAATCTCTTCAACTAACTTTACTTGTTCTTGGATTTCTTTATTTGATGTAGCAGGTACAAACATAGATATTAATTGTAATTTTTGCGATATATCTAAATCCTTATTTTCCAATACAGTATCTCTATATTGATTGTTAGCATAATAATTGAGGTTTACGCTTAAGTCATTTGACACGTTATATATTAGTTTATCAATATAATTCATTGAGAAAACAAACTTATCTTTACCATGTTTACCATGAAATTTATAATATATTAATTTCTTAAGTAATGATAATGATTGTTTTTCATCAGATTCTTCGCTATTTATCTTATTAAGCATTAGATTATGAAATCTTTCGAAATCTTTTTCTGTTAACTGATCTAAAATAAGTGATGATTCAGACAGATCAGATTGAAGATATTCATTTATTTTTCCTTCACTAACAGATGAAGTTTCATCATTCCCAATTTGATAATGTACATAATTTATTCTGTCGCTAATACTCAGATAGTAAAAACTTTTATTATTATTATGAAAAACACTGTATATTAAATTAATGATACCATTTGATATTTCAGCATAATTTTTCTTCATGACCTCTTCTATATTACTTCTTATCTTATTACGATCATAAGCCCCTTTTAGTCTCATATCATCTCCGTAGATTACATCTAAATTGTTATTAATAACTTCATAAGCCCCGTTATAGAATTGATAAATGTAGTTAATTGCTAAAGCTTCACTAGAATTTATTTCCTTTTTTCTTATTTCAACATACTCAAATTCAAAGCTGTTTAATAATTGTTTTGCTTCTCTAAATGTTCTATTATCAGCTACAAATTGCTCCCTTATATCACTAAATAGAAAATCATCAGAGCGGGTTTTATTTGAAGTATCTACTAATTTTTCTATTTCCACTTCTACAAAATATTTCCATACGTTAGAAGAATTAGTTTTTAAAGGCATATATTCAACGTTATTCAGAACTTTTTGAGTAAAAATATTGTCACTACCCTCTATTAATTTTTTATATTCTCCAACTACAATAATTAAAGATTTTTTAAACAAGTTAACTTCTGACAAATGATGAAATAAAGCATTTCTTGATTCGTTATCTATTCTATCGAAATCGTCAAAAATTAAAATTACATTATGTTTTTTTAAGTATCTAACAATTTTCTTCTTATACTTTTTTTCTTCGGAATAATTGTCTTTCACAAACGTAAGTGTTCCGCTCACTACAAATAAGATAGCCCATGTTATCAAGCTAATTATTATCATGTTATTACTCGGTAAGTGCTGCATATCTTTAAACATAGACAGGACGAATTGAACTAAGACTAGGGCGAATTGAACTATAGATAAGAATATTACCAACAATAAAGGCCATAATTTACACCAACTATACATTTTGGGCTTTAATTTTGAATACAAATAAGTATAAAATTTTGTTTGATTATTTTTATCCCAGTAATCAAGCCATACAAATTTTTTATCCTTTTTTTTATCCTTTTTCACTTTCTCTTCTATTTGTTTTAAATAACTTGTTTTACCAATCCCCCATTTACCACTTAGGAGTACTGAGCCTTTGTAATCTTGTTCAATATATTTTTTTATGAAGGTATTAATGTCTTTACCTAAACCTAGCTTATCATCTTCACTATTTGTTATCTCAAAATCTTCTTTGATTGTTAACACCTCTTATCTTAGTACTAACTTAATTTCTGTGAAGTTAAACTAGTGTTATTTATTCTGGATCATAAACATATGTACGCAATGGATCTCTTAAAGCTGCTTTAACTTGGTAAATTAAATTTGCTTCTACTAGTTTATCTTTAGCTGTGTGTAAAGTAGGCAAGCTAACATTTAATTTTACTTTGAGAGTTTTAAGATATATGCTACAAAAAACGTTATTGTTTTCATCAACAAATTTACTGTTGTTTGCTTTTAGATTATTCACATATTCATATCTAAAAAGCGTATACATAATGATACTCAATTTGCTTAGCGACTTATACTTATTATCTTCTAATAAGGTTTTAGGTATAGGCATATAGGGTTCATCTGAGATACCTAGATAAGTAATAGATATTTCATTAGAATCAAAGTCTTGGGTTCTATAATTTACCCTCACGTCTTTAATAAGTTCCGCTTCTTTTAATTCACTTAATCTCGTTTCCATATATCCCTTGCTGCATTTCAAATCTTTTTGTATGTCTTTACGTTTGTATGTGAAATGATAGGTTTCTCTATTCTGGGTTTGCTCCTCTCTATCTACAAGTAAAGCAAACAATAATTTAGCGCCATACGATAAGTCTTTATATTTATCATCTGTAAACAAAAAATTAAATAATTTGTAGTAGCTTTGCCCCATGTATATATCCGCTTTATTCATATTATCCTCCTATACCCAATTGATAAGTACCGCTAGATCACAGAATTATCATGTATTATCCCCAACGTGCTTCTAAATGTTCTAAAAATGCTTTTCTATCTTCATCTGTGTATGGGTCTTCAACATCGTTAGATTCTGTATAATCTGGGTTGTGTAACCATTTAGGTGTCATTTCTTTGCTATTAGTTTCTGTTGTTGCTTTATCTTCGTGATTTCCAAATACATTAAGTAAATGATTTCTGAAATTTTCTTTGGTTTCTTGATCTTTGAATACTATTTCATCTTCTTGTTCAATATATTCTTTGTTGTAATTATCAAACACATTAAATACACAAGTCATAATAAATGGTGCTAAGTCCGCAATACTTTCGTTTTGTTTAACACGCTTCATATGCACTCGTTTAAGCATTTTCACTAACTCATGTTCAACATCTTCCAAAGTAATATTTAAATCATAGCAATTATTATAATTAGCCTTCCCTTTAAGAATAACAGCTTTTACTTCTTGTAATTCATTATAGCTAAAGTTGTTAAGAAAACTTCCTAAGCGTTTAGGTAAGTTACTAGTTAGTACCTCTTTATACGAATTATCAAAAAGAATTACATTAGAATTTTGTGTTTGATAATGTGATTGATTTGTTAAAGATTTACTATACTCTTTATACATATCATACATATCATTAGAACTAGTATTACTAAAAGAAGTGTTACTAGAACTAGTATTATTAGGTTTAAGATTTTGACCCTTGCCGACTAAATTTTTTGACCCTTTAGACTTATAAAAAAGACCCCTAGAGAAATATTTATTCGATCTAGTCGTAATTACATATTTAGATTTGCGTTTTGGTTCTTCAATATTTTGTGTAACTTCTGGCAGACTTTGAGGTTCATATAGATATAAACGATTCGTTTTATTAATACCTAATGATTCTTGTCTAAGTAACCCTATAGCAATCAGTTCATTTTTACATTTGATTAAAGTTGGTATAGAAATATTAAGGATAGCCGCTAATTGTTCATTATTAAACACACAGTAAACTTTATTTCTATCATCAACATAGTTATTAGATGTATTACTCTTTTCTAAAGATAAGCTGAATCTATCTCTTAAAACTGTGTAAAGGAAGATAGAATTATTACTTAAATTTCTATAATAGTCATGATTTAAAATAAATTTAGGTAATTTAGCAAAAGCTAATTTAACTGTATTACCTTTTTTGTATGTTGAACTAACGTTATCAATATTTGGAGGTAAAACAAATAAACGATTTGGTTTATTCCCTTTCACTTGTACCTCTTCTATTAATCCTGCTTCTTTTAATTCGTCTTTTAATTTAACTACTTTGTTTTTGCTGCATTTCATATCAGCAATCATATCAGCACGTTTATAGACAATGTAACGTCTACCATGTTCATCTACATAATCTTTTTTCGTTTTTCTATCTCTAGCTTGCTTATTTGCTACTTGACTAAATAGCAATTTAGCATCGCTAGTTAAATCTTTATATTCCGCTTCACATAGTAAAAATTTATATATTTTTAGATAAGAATCGCAAGTTACATTAGTTGCGACTTTGTTTTGTACTTCTTTTGGCATAAGAAAAAGCTCCCTTCAAAGAAACCTGTTCTTGAAAGAAAGCTATAGTAATATAGAGAAATAAGTCTAAAGTCTTAAATGTAAACGTTCTTAAAGACTTGCAAGAAAACCCCTATCACGATATAATGTACACATAAACAAATAAGAATATATGAAATATATTGAATTTCTTTCAAGTGTGATTAGGATTTCTTAGTCGGGACTCTAATTACTTAATATGTTTTCTTTCGATGAACTCAACTATTTGCCGTAGTTGGGTTTCTTTTTTGTGTTTTTTTAATATAGTTGCTGTAAGAAGCAATTGTTTTTGAATTGTTTGAAAATTTCTTGAAGTAAGTATAACATAAGATATTGAGAATGTGTAGTTAAATATTTAATGTCAAATTATGTATATACAAAGCATTAATAATTCTATATAAGTAGTTTACCATAAGTATCTCAAAAATGGTAAGAAGAATTATAACGCTATATATGAATTATAGGTTGTTTTAATTACTTATAACCCTTTTATAATAGTTATAAGTCATATTTTGAAGGGTAATTTTTGTATGGAAGATGAAAGAGTAAAAAAACTTCTCAAGTATATTTCTCGTGAAATGAAAAATGTCCGTAATATATCGGGACGTACCCAAGAAGATGTTGGATTTGATTTGGGGGTAAGTCCTTCTTACATAGGTAAATTAGAAAATGGAAAATTAGAAAAACTTTCTATGTTTATGTATTTGAAATTAGCTGAGTACTACGATGTGGATATAAAAGAAGTTATAAAAAAAGCTGAGTATCGCATGGAAATAGAAGAAAAATATTTTGGTGGATAAGTAGATTTATTGTGCCTCAGCATAGTCAATCTACTTATTTTAATGTGTACATCCTAAAAAGGATGATGATATAATTGAAAAGCACATTGGCGTGCAAAACCATTACATCTTTCTTTGTGTAGTGACTTTGATAGCGTAATGGTGTACCTTCTTATCTGTTATAGGTAAGAAGGTATTTTTTTGTGATTCATGAGATTTTACGGAATCATATGATATACTCTTTGATAATAAGTCAGTTAATGAGTTAATGGAGAACTTACAAATAAGGAAGTGATGCTATGAAGTATCATTCAAATTATTTTGAAAGGAATCCTATATGATTTCAGCAGCTACATTATTGCAATTCGGATTGTTCTTGATTGCGTTATTAATGCTAGTAATTAAAATAGCTGAATTAGCGCAAAAAAAATAAACCTCCCAATACTTTTGGCGGTAATGGAGGTTTAGATTAATTAACTATCAACCCATTATCTTGTTAATAGGCTTATTAGGCAACATGTGACAGCATGTTGCTTTTTTTATTTGTGCATATGCGCATATAATATCATGATATTACACAAACGTCTATAACGTAGACGTATATATTTAAGCTTTTGAATCGCTTGAATTATGGTTGAATATATACTCTGATCCAAGAATGACAAACGTTCTTTTGAGTAACCTATCTTTATCTTTATCTTCTAAATTTAAGTTGTTTGCAAATTCATTTTCTACGGACTCCATATATTGTCTTCTGGAACGAGGTTGCGTATTTACTTCCTCTTTTTCCTCATCAGTTAAATGTTTGTTTATAATCAAATATTTATTGTGGCTAATAACTTGGTTAGCTATCTTTTCCCACCATATTTTATCCGTAACCCCCATAGACATACCATAAATAACAAAAATATTTGTGCGACCAATCTGTTTGTTTATTCTATCAACGATGGTTGAATCGTCGTACGATTGCATTTCTGGTTTAATAATATCTCTTATATCATTGGCTTCAAATATATCTGGATTAGCTATTTGACTAACGTCATTAACCCCAAGTAAAGTACCAGTCTTTAATGTTCTATGGACATGAATTGGTACTTTCGCTATATATTTTCCACTATTAGAATCATCAATTGTGGTAGTTTGCTTTATTATTTTACTTAAAGTATTGGTATAGTTGAAATTAATAAAGTTGAAATTGTAAGTTGAATTATGAGTTTGTCTCAAAAATTCACGTATTGTATTTTCGTCTTGTTTTCTAATTCCTTTATAAAAATTAAAACTTAGATTTTTGAACATTGCTCTTGCTGATTCTTTATCTATCTCAAATTTAGCTTCTTGCATAGCAATATAATTTATAAAAGCCTTCCTAAATTCTTGTAGATCATCTAAATAACGTTCTCCGTCAGTTGTATCTTTTAATTTTTCTGTATAAGCACCTAAAGCTTGTTCAAAATCAGACCAGTCAATATTCTTATCATCGTTGTCTGGTATATCAATTTTGCTATTTTCCTCCATGAATTTTTTGATTTCTTTAAGAAAAATATTGTCTTCACTTAAAGTGTTAATCTTTCCATCTTCTGGTGTTGATTCATCATCTGCTGTTAAATAATCATAAAAGTCTTTATAACGTGTTTCTAGTCCGAATGATAGATCAAAACCATTCCCGATAAAAAATGTTATTTCCATGTTATTTCCGCTACCTTTCAAGCAATTTTAATAATTTATAGTATAGCATACAATGAAAGCGAAATGTATATACATTTGTATATACATTTGGTATTCTAATAATGAGGTGATGTACATGAGTAAAATTAACTCAAAGATATTTAAGTACGGTAATAGCCAAGCAATAAGCTTAAGCAAAGAAGCTTTACATGAAGCCGGTCTTGAAATTGGAGATGTATTAGAATATTACATTGAGGAAGATAATAAAATTTTATTTAAAAAGGTAAAAGAACGAGCGTATAAGGATTTCATTAAAGAATATTATAAGCATGGTGGAAGATATATGGATGAAAAAATTAACCAAGAAGCGGATGAAGGTAAATAGTAATGGTAAAACAATTTGATGTAATTAAAGTAAATAATCCAGATGAAGCTAAAAGTGAATTATATGTAGTTGTAAGTAATGATTATGTGAATAGTAATAGCCCCTATATTTGGACATATCCAGTCTTTCAAAGAGATAGAATATATTTAACAGATATTGAACTAGTTACAAAACAATATAATTATTACGGTGTTATAGATTGTGGCATAATCGGTCATATTGATTTAAACAAGAAAGCAATTAAAGTCTTGGATAAATTACAACCTAGAATACAAAATAAGTTAATGGAATCTATTCAAGCACACATTGAAACAATATAAGTCTGATAAGGAGCAATGCAATATGAGTAACGATGAAGAAAACCTAAATAGGACTGATGACAACCAAGAAGACAAAAGCAAAAAGAAAAAAACTATAATTATAGTAAGCATTTTGGTAGTGATTTTAGTTTTATTAGGACTTATTATTTACTACTTTGTAAATCAAAAAGATGCGAAGGGACAAATTGATGATTTTAAAGCAGCAGTGGAAGACCGTAATTATAGTGAAATATCTAAATTATTATCAACCAATAGTCAAAAGATAAGTGAAACGGATGCTAAACATTTTGTGGATTATATAAATACAGATAATAATAAGCGTAATTTTGAACAAGATATTGAGCAAACAAAGGAAAATTTAGATAAAGGTCAACACGACTCAGAAATAGGAGAAATAAAAGACAAAAACGATAGACCTTTTATAAAAATAGTGAAAAATGGTAAACAATTTTTCTTTATAGATAAAATAGACTTCGAGCCACAAATGTATGATGTATATGTTAAAGAAGGTAATAACACAGCCAGCTATAGATTCCAAAATAACAATAATAAAGAGCAGCAAGTAATAGCTAATAAAAACAAAACAACAAAATTAGGAAGCTTCTTTGTAGGAGATTATCGTATAGATGCAACGAAAGACTTTGAAGAAGATGAATCAATAATAGAAGGTAGCGTAGATGGATCATTAGATATAAACACAGATGATTTAGGTAATAATAAACGAATTATTGCTAAAGATGATTTCGAGCAAGCATGGTTCAAAGTTAATTTAAAAAATACTGAAAAGCTAGATAAAGTTAAGAAGATAGGTTCTGTTGCAAAGTTGAATTTATAGTATAATTTTAACAAAAAGGAGTCTTCTGTATGAACTATTTCAGATATAAA
>JBEAMH010000046.1:0-702 GCA_040062795.1 Staphylococcus aureus | reverse complement strand
ACCATGTGCGGCTCGGCCAAGCGCTATTGGCGGCGCGCGCGAGCGGCGCTGATCTCTCCGCGGCGATCACCAGCACGCTCGGATGGGAGGTGCTGGAGACCAGCGTCGCGGTCGCCTCCGGTCTCGTTCATCCCGACCGGCACGACGAGTTCGACGAGTTGGTCGATCGCCAGAGATCGTTGCGTGCCGTCGCCAGGCTCGTGTTCGCGGCGTTCAGCTTCCGGTCGTTCCGCCCGACCGATCAGATCCTTGCATCGATCGAGCTGCTGCGGGCGGTGTATGGGGGCGGCAGGCTGCCGAAGACGGTGCCGCTGTCCTTTCTAACCCGCAAATGGAGACGCCGGGTTCGCTCAGGGAGCGGCGATCTCGATGTCCGCGCCTGGGAGGTCGCGGTTCTTGTCCATCTGCGCGACCGGCTGCGCGCCGGCGACATCTGGGTCGAGGGCAGCCGCGCCTGGCGTAGCTTCGAGGATTATCTGCTGCCTCGGCCGACCTTCGACCTCATGCGCGCCGAGCAGCGTCTGGGGCTCGCCGTGCCCAACAGCTTCGATGCATGGCGCAAGGAACGCACCGCAACGCTCGGTGCTCGGCTGAAGGCGCTCGCTGAGGCGGCCGCGGCCGATGCCATCCCCGACGCCACCCTCGACAACAAGGGTCTCTCCATCAGCCCGATTGGCGAGGAGGAGCGCGACCGGATCGTCG
>JBEAMH010000005.1:0-93348 GCA_040062795.1 Staphylococcus aureus | reverse complement strand
TATGATGTTTGATTAGCTCATAAAATACTAATTTGTGTTATTGTTAACACTTGTTTTGAACCAACAATTTAATGTTGCGTTCGGAATTAACGTTGACATATTGCGATTCAGTTTTCAATGTTCATTAATATTTCTATTGGAGCGGGTGATGGGAATCGAACCCACAACATCAGCTTGGAAGGCTGAGGTTTTGCCATTAAACTACACCCGCTTATTAAATTGATATGTAATATTTCGATGCGGCCAAGAGGATTTGAACCTCCACGGGATTTCTCCCACTAGGCCCTCAACCTAGCGCGTCTGCCATTCCGCCACGGCCGCTCGGCAAAACGGTCACTAATTAAGTTAACGTTTATTATTGTAATATACATTTAATATATTGTCAATAAGTTTTTAAAGTTATTTTAACAAAGTTAATAACTTTTTAACTATAAGTTGCTATTAATTTCGCAACGTTTATTATCATATAATATATAATAATCATAGTCAACACGAAAACAAAACAAAAATGAGTAAAATGACTCGTTTTCGATTCTATTTAAACTCATAGTGAAATGATACTTTTTTAAATGATTCATTTGAAGCATTTTCTATTATTATTCGCAGTTTTTATAAAATAAAAACCAAGTTAACCCAATCTTTGTCTGATTGTTTTAACTCGGCTTCTTCATTATTTTTTATTTGGAAATATCTTGTTGAATTAATTTACCTTTACAACGACCACAAACCATTTTTTTAGTGTTAACTTTTCTAATTCTTAGAAATTCGGAATTGCACGTATTACATTTATAATTATAATTTGCCCGATCTTCATACTTTTCTGTCGCAGCACAATATCTTGGAGCTCCTGTTAACTTGCTCAGCGCCTTAAAATCTCTATCTTTGTGCTGATAGCCTCTTCCCTGTATATGCAAATGATAATGGCATAACTCATGTTTTATAATATCTATTACTGCTTTTTTACCAAATTTTACATATTGCTTATTATTAATTTCAATATTATGTGAACGTAATAAATAACGTCCTCCTGTAGTCTTTAACCTTTTATTAAAATAAGCTCTATGTTTAAAAGGCCGGTTAAAGTATTTGTGTGATATCGTCTTTGTTAATTGCTGTAAAGCGTCATTATCCATGCGGATCAATCATTGTTAATGATACTTTACCTTTTTTATCATCAATATCTAATATCCAAACATCTACAATATCTCCAACACTAACAATATCCATTGGGTTTTTTACAAATTTTTTAGATAGCTTAGATACGTGAACTAAACCATCTTGTTTTACACCAATATCCACAAAAGCACCAAAATCTACAACATTTCTTACTGTTCCGCTTAATTTCATATTTTTTGATAAATCTTCAATCGACAAAACATCAGATTTTAATATAGGTGTTTCAAACTCATCACGTGGATCTCTATTCGGTGCAATCAATGATTTTATAATATCTTCTAATGTAGGTTCTCCTACATTCAGTTTTTCAGCCATCTCTTCTGTATTTAAATGATTAAGCGCTAATCTTAGATTTGCTTTCCCTAAATCTTCTGCTTTCATATTGATTTCACTTAATAATTCGTATGTAGCATTGTAACTTTCTGGATGAATAGAAGTGTTATCTAGCGGTTCGTCACCATCGACAATTCTTAAAAAGCCAATACTTTGTTCAAATGTTTTGGCTCCCAAACGTTTAACTTTAGCAATATCTTTATTGTGCTTAATTGCTCCATTCTCTTCGCGATAATTAATTATATTTTGAGCAATTGTAGGCGATAATCCAGAAACATATTGCAGTAGTGAGCGAGATGCGGTATTAACATCTACTCCAACTTGGTTCACAGCAGTTTCTACAACGAATGTTAACGCTGATTCTAACGCTTTTTGGTTCACATCATGCTGATATTGACCTACACCTATTGATTTAGGATCAATTTTCACAAGTTCACTAAGTGGGTCTTGTACTCTTCTACCAATTGAAACTGCACTACGTTCTTCAACTTGGAAATCAGGAAATTCCGTTCTAGCTATTTCTGATGCCGAATACACTGAAGCCCCCGCTTCGTTTACAATAATAAACTGCACATTCAAATTATGTTCTTGAATCATAGAGGCAACAAACTGTTCAGTTTCACGACTAGCTGTGCCATTTCCAATTGCTATAAGTTCTACATTATAATCTTTAACAAATTTAACGAATATATTTTCAGCCTCATTTTTTTTATTAACTGGTGGATGAGGATACATAACGCCCTTAGCAACAAATGTACCAAATGGGTTAATCACTGCAAGCTTACATCCTGTTCTAAATGCAGGGTCTACACCAAGTATTTGTTTACCTTGCATTGGAGGTTGTAATAATAAATTTTTTAAATTTTCACTGAATACATCAATAGCATGACTTTCAGCTTTTTCTGTTAAGTCACCTCTTACTTCTCTTTCAATTGAAGGCATGATAAGTCGTTTCAAACTATCTTTAATGGCTGCTTCAATTATATATTCACCATCATGCTTTGAAGTAATTTCATTTTTTCGTATATAATTTTCAATACCTTGAGTGTCCATTTCTAATTTAACAGACAAAATTTTCTCTTTTTCTCCACGATTCACAGCTAACACTCTATGATTCGCTATTTTTTTTACTGGTTCTGTATAATCGTAATACATTGAAAATACTTCTTTTTCATCTTCGGCATTCTTTTTCTTATGAGTAATAATGTTGCCATGTTGAAAAGTATCTTTAAGAATTTTAGTTCTGTATTTCGGTGCATCAGAAATGGATTCCGCAATAATATCTTGTGCTCCTTTAATAGCTGCTTCAACATCTTCTACCTCTTCATTCAGAAATTGTTGTGCCTTAGTTTCAATAGTTGTGTCTAATTGAACTTGCTTGATCCATTTTGCAAAAGGTTCTAAACCTTTTCTCTTTGCTTCTGTCGCTCTCGTTTTCTTTTTTTGTTTGAATGGTCTATATAAATCTTCAACACGTTGTAATTTTGTTTGCTTTAATATATCATTCTTCAAGTCTGAAGTTAATAAACCTTGTTCATCTATACTATGTATAACTTCTTCTTTTCTTTTTTGAAGGTTAACCATATATTGATATTCATCATCTATTTGTTTGATTTCAACTTCATCTAGCCCACCTGTTTGCTCTTTTCTGTATCGGGCAATAAAAGGTACAGTGTTCTTGTCCTCTAATAGTGATAACACTGAATTGATTTGTTTAGTTGTGAAATTGTATTTCTCTCTTATAGATTGTATTAAATTACTATCCATGGAATCCTCCGCTCATTTACTTCTGTTTTTTTCTTCCTTAAATATTTTAACATATTTCATTGTAACAATTATTCCAATTATCGCCTTTCACTTTAATTCTAATTTGTTTATGCTGTAACACAAAAATAAGGCGAGCTCCTAAATAACTAGGAACTCTGCCTTATACTTTCTTCAATCATTGATTAGCTGCTTCTTGTAATTTCTTAATTGCTGTTCTTTGTAACCTTGAAACGTGCATTTGGCTTAATCCAATTCTTTCTCCCGTTTCTTTTTGGCTTAAACCTTCAATAAAGGTGCACTGGATAATTTGTCTTTCTCTTTCGTTTAATATCGGCAGAATTTTCTCCAATATCATACGCTTTTCGGTTAAATCATAGTTATCATCTTGTTGTCCCATAATATCTAACAAAGTAACAGTTGATCCATCTTTATCTGCTTCAATTGAATGGTCAACGCTCAAAGCATTATAACTTTGACCCATTTCCATTGCTTCGAGAACATCTTCTTCATTCACTTCAAGACGCTGGGCAATTTCCGAGATTGAAGGTGAGCGTTCTAATTCATTTGTTAGTTCATCTGTTACTTTTTTGATACGTGGCCCAATTTCTTTGATTCGTCTAGGTACATGGACACTCCATGTTTTATCACGTAAGTAACGTTTAATTTCGCCGATAACAGTTGGTACTAAAAAGGCTTCAAACTTTCTATCAAAGGATAAGTCAAACCGATTTATTGCTCCGATTAAACCAACCATACCGACCTGAACGAGGTCTTCGTGATGAGATTGACCTTTCGAATACTTATAAGCCAATGATTCGATTAACTTTCTATAATGTCTCACAAGTTTATCTTGAGCACCTTTATCTTCTTCATGTTGGTGCTGCATTATCCATTGGTTAATTTGTTCAGGTGATACATCATTAACTGATTTCGACTCTTTCGCCATCATTTCGCACCTGCTCTTTTTTAATATACTTTATCATACTGATTGTTACGCCTGATTTTTTATCAACTGTAACTTCATCCATTAAAGATTCAATTAAAAACAGACCAAGACCGCCTTCTCTTAGGAAATCTATATTTTCATTTTCTTGATACGGACCTAATTGCGCTTTCGTCTCTTCATAATCAAAACTTTCACCTTGATCTGAAATTATAATCTTGATTTTATCATCAAAAATTTCAAAACAAAGATTAATCATTCCAACATCTTCTGGGTCATCTTTGTATGCATGTTTCACTGCGTTCGTTACTGCTTCGCTTACGGCAATCTTCGCGTCTTCTATGTCATCATAAGAAGCACCTACACGTGAAAAAACGCCTGACAATGTTAAACGTATCAAACTCACATATTCCGCAGATGCTGGTAAACGCATTTCAATGTAATCTTGTTTATGTTGCATGTTATTCGACCTCCGTTCCTTCATTAACATGCATCAAATCTTTTAACCCAGTTATCTCGAATAGTCTACTTATTCGATCTGAAACACCTAGTATATATAATTCTTTATCATGTTGGTTTAACGCTTTTAAAGTACCTACGAATAATCCTAAACCTGTCGAATCCATATAACTTACATTTTCTAAATTTACATATAGATCATGAGTTCCTTCTTGTCTCATTGGAACTAAGACTTCTTCTAGTTCTGGAACAGTATACACATCAAGCTCTCCTCCAACTTTAACTTCGTAATGAGTATCATGTGTTACTGTTTCAATATTAAGATTCATAACATTACACTCCTAATTATAGTCTCATAATAATTTTCTTACCCTTAAATTAAATAACTTAACCCTAACTTATGTTAAATCTAATTAACTCTCTTTATAATTAGAATCGTTAAATCATCTCTTTTATCTGGGTTTTGTATTTTCAATATCGCTTCATATAAAAGCTGAACAATATCTTGTGGATGCATGTGTTTATATTTGTGTATCATCGTTAAAAGATGATTTTTATCTAAGAAATCGCCTGCTTTATTTCTTACTTCTGTAACACCATCCGTAAATATAATAACTAGGTCATCTAAATATACAGGAATCTCTTGTTGTTTATATCTGGTTTGTTGGCTTACTCCTAAGACTCTACCTCTAACGCTTATTTCTTCAAATTCTTCAGTCTCTGCTCTATATATATATCCTGGTTCGTGTCCTGCAGAACTACAATATAATAAATGGTTCAATTCTTCATATAGTCCATAAAACATAGTGACAAACATATTCTGGTTGACGTTCTTTTCTACTACCCGATTAAGTCGTTTTAAACCATCACTCGGAAGTTGAGAGTGCCCATAAGAATCCATACCAAATTTTATCATGCTCATTGCAAGTGCAGCAGGTATACCCTTACCAATAACGTCTGCCACTGCAAAGCTCATCGTGCCATCTTTATGATCAATTAAATTGAAGTAATCACCACTTACTTTCTGAGCTGCTACAGATATAACGCCAATTTGTATGCTGTCAAATTGAGGAATATTAGTTTTAAGCATTGTTTGCTGTAAACGAGAGGCTAAATCTATTTCTTTATCGTGGTACTGGAGACGATTTACTAATTGTTTATAATCTCGATAACTATAGCCAAACCCTTTCACAATTTCTTTAAGAACATTAAAGGTTTCTAAGATTTGAGCTTCATTTAAGTTTAATACTTGCACATAATCTCTATGAATTTCGACTATATCTTCTGGTAATAAATCTCTTTTTATCACTTCATCGGTAAAGCTTTCACATTTCTTCAATAAATCTGTCGTATCTGAAGCGTGTAAACTTTCGTCGATTAGCGCTTTATATTGATTTTTGAATTCTTCCATGCAGTAATTCCTCCTAAAAATACAAATATAAACCGCATACATCGGTTATAATATATTTCAATGTTTTATGTTTGTACGCAAACATGCTGTTTGGCTATTTAAAAGCGTTCAGACTTTTTTCTCTTGTTTTATTATGATAAATTTGCTTCAAATACCTAAAAAAGCTTTAGGTTAACCTAAAGCTCTTCAACTTAAACATCCTATTCAAAGGTATTAAACCACCAACATAAAATCCATAATATTTCATACCCAATTATATTGATAATTAAGTGGTAATTACATGTTATAGAGAAATAATGACTATTATTCACTATTTTATTAGCTATACTTTAACTCTTTAAAAATTAGGATTTGTTATTTCTAATGTTATGTAATCCTAAGCTTATATCAATGGCAATATTGACTTCTTTCATTTTTTTATCAGAAAGATATGTTAATTTTTCTTTTAGCCTATTTTTATCTAAAGTTCTAATCTGCTCGAGCAAGATAACAGAATCTTTATCAAGCTTATATTTACTTTTTTCTATTTCAACATGTGTTGGTATTTTAGCTTTATTTATCCTACCAGTAATTGCAGCTACAATTACAGTAGGACTATATTTATTACCAGTATCATTTTGTATGATAACGACAGGTCTTATTCCCCCTTGTTCAGACCCTTGAACTGGTGATAAATCAGCTAAATAAACGTCTCCTCTTCTCATCATTCATTATTATTCTTAGAGCTGATGTAGACTTCATTGCAATCACAAGCTTCACACTCAAATGGGAATGCTTCTGCTGCAAGGGAGAGATTCAAGTCGGCCATTTGAGAATAGCCTTCTTTTAATAGTTGTTCTATACTATGGTTGTTTCTGCTTTGGTTAAAACTTGCCATGAATAAAGACCTCCATGTGACTAAAATAGAATATATTAAGATTCGTTGTTAGATTTATAATAACAAATTTTACATTAAGTGACTATACTATTTTAGCAATTCATTACGAATTTCTAAGTCTTTAGTCCCATGGTAAATCCTAGGAAGCCTTCTACTTAACCTACACAAAACTTCATAGTTAATAGTTTGTTGTTGGCGCCCTAAGGCTTCTGCTGATTGCTGATTATCACTATGGTGGTCCATTAAAATAACTTTATCACCTGTATGAATTTCATCTGGAATTTTAATTATTGTTTGATCCATACATACTTTCCCTATGACTTCACATTGATGACCGTTCACGTTGACGTTAAATCCTGTCATCATTCTAGGATACCCATCTGCGTATCCAACTGGAATGATTCCTATTTTTATAGGCTTTTCTGCTGTGTATATACTTCCATAACTCACGGATTCTCCTGTTTGTAATACTTTAGTTTGTACGACTTCACTAATCCACTGCACACTTGGCTTTAAATGTACTTTCACTTTAGTTTTTACGTATTCTGATGGATAATAGCCATATAAAGATATACCAATTCTTACCGTATTACAAAATTGACTATCTTTCATTAGTGCGCCAGCTGAATTTTGTGAATGTATGTAATTTGGTTTTTCTACTTGATCAACAATTTCCTCAAAATATGTTTGTTGCTTATTCATCGAATCACCAGGTTCATCAGCACATGCAAAATGTGTGAATACACCTTCGAAAATCAAGTGTTTGTGTGAATGGATCAAATCAATTACTTCTTTATATTCTTCTACATCCTTAATTCCTAGTCTGCCCATACCAGTGTCAAGCTTAACATGTATCCACAAGTCCTTTTTATTGTCATCCACAATTTCGTTTAATGCTTCAACAAGCCACGCTTTAGATGGCACTGTAATAGCTACTCGGTGTTGTATAGCTTTATTTATGTTATATGTTGGTATTACACCTAACACAAGTATTTTGGCATTGATACCATGCATGCGAAGTTCAATAGCCTCATCCAATGTTGCAACTGCAAAAAATTCAGCGCCATGTACCATTAATTGTCGTGCAACATTTATACTACCTAGACCGTAACCATTTGCTTTAACTACGGGTATCACTGTTTTATTTGGATGTAATGTTTGGAATACTTGAAAATTGGACACTACAGCTTTTAAATCTACATTCAAGTACGTCGATCTATAATACTTATCAGACATTAAGCACGTACCTCCTATTTTAATAATTAAATTCTTTCGATTCGTATATTAATGTAATTTTATAACAATAAGAAATGGATAGCCAAATTAAACAAACTAATAAGCTTAAAAAATATAATCATCTCACTTCTAAAATAACTTGACTCATAGCATAATGTTCCGTATGCGTGATACTTACATGAACTTTAAAACCTTCATAGTTTATACAAGGTTTTCCGTTCGTATCATTAAAGCAATCTATATCTTTAAAAGCAATTACTTTTCCCAATCCAGTACCCAAAGCTTTACTAAAAGCTTCCTTGCAAGCAAATCTACCTGCAAGAAACTCCATTTTACGTTGATCATTTTGAAAGCTGCTAAACTTTTGTTGTTCATTCGCTGTTAACACGCGGTCTAACAATTTCTCTTGTCTTTTATAAAGTGTCTTTATCCTAGATATTTCTATTAAATCCACACCTACACCATGTATCATAAAACTCTCCTTAATCTCATTTCATTAACATACTATTCTTTATCTTAATCATCTTGCTGATGTTCTTCTAATAGATTTTCATCGTTGAATGGTTCATTTATTGTATTTACGTTTTTTATTTTATATTTTAATGCAGTAGCAGTATCTTTGTTGATGAGTTTAATTTCTGTGTTGCCCCCTGCTGTAGATAACGTTAGACTTGCTAATTTATATTTTCGCATTAAAATACCTTCGTGTGTATCCACATTTTGGATTCTAAATAATGGGATATTAACCACTGATACAAACCACAAGCCATTTCTTATCATAATTTCATTTTCTTTTAATTTATATCTGAAAATTTTATACCTATAAACAGGTATAATCACAACACCGATTAATAAATTTATTAAAATAATAATAAGACCAACTGCAATTATCCATATCATCGTATCTGATTCGAGCCATTTCAACCATAATGTATTAACTATATATAGAGTTGTTAAAATTAAAAGTAATATAGTAGACGTTATATATGTCGAGAGGCGCATAACTGTTTTTCCAGATGGATGCATATAATTATAATCATTCATAATGCTCACCTCTCAAATACCATTTTTGTAGTGTTTTAACTTCTTTATAATCACTAAATTGCAACCCCGTTGTTTCCTTGCCAGCAGCTTTAGCTAAAATAAAATTAAAATTACCTAATTCACTGTTTATTAAAAATGGATTTCTCTTAATTTCCATACCTAATATTTTATCATGTTTGAAATAAGTATTTTTAAATCCAAATGCTGTAACATTGCGTATTACAAGTTCATCATTGTGTAATTTCAGTCCCGATGATTTGATAACTAATAAACTGTGACACATAAGTAACAAAATGATAAAACAAGCAATTAAAAATGACCATGGTAACCAAAAATAATTGACAACAGCTGAAATTACAAGCAGTATCAATGCTTCTCTCCAAAAATGTCTATGGTATCCTCTCCATGGCATACCTTTGTCAGCAGTTTGAAAAGTCATGCTTGGAATAAGCGTTTTGATGATATTAAATGCTTTTTTTCGCTTAATAAAAGGTAAAATCATCACATTGCCATCCAGTGCAACATCTTCGTTATCAACCTTATTCATATCGCTAGTAATAATAAATTGAATAGAAGTATAGCCTAACAGTTTTCTTAAAAAAGACTGTTTCTCTACCACTGCCTGAACCCTATCTGTAGGTACTGTAATGCTTTTCACATTAAACAAACCGTATTTTATGTTCAACTGATTATCATTTTGGAGCACTGTATAGTTATAGTTTTTTATAATTACAATCACTGTACCTATAATATAACTTGCGACAATCATAACACTCACAATAATCATTACTACGAAAAAGATTGCTTGTGATATTTGTGCAAATCTACCTGTAATCCATTCCCACGGTATCACTTCAGAAAAAGAACCAATGATAGGCGATAGAGTAGCAAATGCTACGCCGATTGCCCCACTTGTTAATGCCATTAATAAAAGTTCTTTAAAGTTAAGTTTAAATAAATGTACTGGTTTAGCTACTTGTTCAAGCGTTTCTTGTTGCTCACCTTCCATATGTGATTCATTAAAATTTAACGTTTCATTTTTATTAGTTAATTCTTGTTGCTTTTCTTTAATCGTTTTCTGAATGAATTCGCTTTGTACCTTAGATACTGTATCCAAATCAATACCATCACTTGGTGTTTTGATTTGTAATTTCACACCGCCAACAATTTGGTTGATAATACCTTGGGATGTATCTAAAGTTTGTATGCGACGTATATTTAATTCTTTTCTTTCCTTAGTGAATACACCCGTGGCCAATATAAAATGATCATTGTCAATCCAATAAGTTGTGTTATATACCCTTAACACTTGTCCAACAAATGAGATTAAAAAGAAGACAAATACAATAGAGGGAAAGATATAAGAAGTTAAATTGGTAAAATCAAAATCCCTGATATTAAATACTAAGAATATAATAATTAAAAAGATATTCTGTTTGATAGCTTCAATAATACCCGTGATATAAGATATAGGATGTAACTTTTGAGGATTATACATCAAAATCAGCCCCTCTCAAATAGTTGAGTACTTGTATTTCGAACGATGCTGCATCATCAATAAACATCACCGGAAAGCTGACTTTATGACCAGCGGTAATTAAATCTATTTTAGACAAGCCAAACTTTTTGGAAAGTGGGTTATTACGTCTTTGAATAAATTGTGTTCGCTCTAACTTCACTAGATTTTTAGACTTAAAGAAGAAGTCATATTTGAGTTCTATATAGTCCCCTTCGATTTTAAAATATGTATATTTGTATTTAACCCACGGTTTAACTAAAAATTTCAAAAAATCAAATACAATAAAGGCTACGATTAAATAAATAATAAAATACCACCAATTAAATTGGTTCCATAAAACAATTAAAATAACCGAGACGATCAAACTAAAAATAAAGTTGAGTCCTTCTATAATATAGTAATACTTTATAGCTTGATGAGGACTTCTTTTATATAGTTGGTCGTTAGTCATAGTTTCACTCCTTCATTCAGTTTTCATTTTATTATAACATAGCAATTATAATCATATCATCCTATATTTAAAACGCTTTCAAATTCATTATACTTTATAATATATTGCCCGTAATATTTTAACATAATTTAAATATGTAATATTTCATTTAAAATAGCGCAAAAAAATCATTCCACGTTAGTGGAATGATTAAACCTAAATTTCATATATGATAAAGTATTTTATTTTTTATGGTCAGCGAACGTGCGACCTTTCATTGATTTCTTATTGTTTTTTCTATCAGAAGATCTTTCGTTCTTCTTATTGTTGAATCCGCCTTTTGAACGACGATTTTTGTTATCGAATTTATTACCACGTTTATTGTTGTTATGACCGCCACGTTTTGGTCCTTTACCATGACGTCCTTTACCACGAGATAATGGTTTTTCAAATGTTAATTGAACTTCAACTTCGTCATTTGACTCAACCAATTCTTGTAATAATGAAGCAACCAATTCTACATCACTATATTCTTCGATAAGCTCCGAAGCTATACGTTGTAATCTCGGTTCGTTTTCTCTAGACATCCACTTTTGAACTTTACCTTTAATGTCACTCTCACGTGCTTTAAGCACTTCTTTGCGATGTGGTGGTCTTAAAGCTGTCATTTGTCTCTTGTTTGCTTGCTCAATTTGGCGGATGTAATCCATTTCAATTGGGTTCACAAATGTTATTGCTACACCTTTTTTACCAGCACGACCTGTACGGCCAATTCTGTGAGTGTAACTTTCTGTATCTTGAGGAATGTCAAAGTTATAAACATGACTTACACCAGAGATATCTAATCCTCTTGCTGCTACATCAGTTGCAACTAAGATGTCTAATTGATCATTTTTGAATTTTTTTAATACTTCTAAACGTTTTGCTTGAGTAATGTCACCATGTAAACCTTCTGCTTTATATCCTTTAGAGATTAGCGCGCTTGTTAATTCATCTACACGACGTTTTGTACGTCCAAATACAATAGCTAATTCTGGTTGATGTACATCTAAGAAATTCGTAAATGTATCAAATTTTTCTAATTCTTTTACGATTGTATAATATTCTTCGATTTGTGGGTCTGACATTTCGTTATTCATCGTTTTGACAATAACTGGTGATTTCATGAATTGTTGAACTAATGTTTGGATTGCTTTTGGCATCGTAGCTGAGAACAACATTGTTTGACGTTGTGCAGCTGGAATTTTATCCATGATAAATTTCATATCATCAATGAAGCCCATGTTCATCATTTCATCCGCTTCATCTAATATAAGTGTGTGGATATCATTTGTTTTTAATGTACGACGATTTAAATGGTCAATTACACGACCTGGCGTACCTACAACGATTTGTGGTCCTTTTTTCAGAGATTTGATTTGACGATCTATTGGCATACCACCAAATACTGTAACGATTTGTACATTTTGACCTTTGGCAAATTCTCTTAATGATTCTGCTACTTGCATTGCTAATTCTCTTGTCGGCGCAAGGATTAATGATTGTACACCTTCTCGGTTTGCCACTTTTTCAACTAGTGGAATACCAAACGCACCGGTTTTACCTGTACCAGTTTGCGCTTGCCCAAGAACATCCTTGCCTTCTAAAGCAAGTGGGATACTCTCTTTTTGTATAGGAGTGGCGTCATCGAACCCCATTGATGCTAGGGTTTCTGCCATCTTATCTGAGATCCCTAATTCTTTAAATTTTTGCAATATAATTCTCCTTTATTTATCTGTATTTATATACATATATGTTCACTTAAGTTTCTTCAACTTCTTAATAGTACCACCTCAAGTATATAATCGCAATAAACCAAATTTGATTAAATAAGATAATTCAGAACGTTTAAAATCTACTAAATTAATAAAAACGCCGAAATATATAGGTTGTAAGCGGTTAATTTTATTCTACAAATTCCGTTAATAGTCTCTAAAAAAATTTATTAATTTATTTATTCTGTTAATTGACTGAATACTTTATTAATAAGTTCCACCTTACTAACATTTTATTAAACGTATATCGTAAATAATATTTAACATTAATTAATGACTAATTATTACTATTCGATTATTCAAACCATTATATTGTCATTCAAATATTAATGTAACACTTTTATACTTTCTACTTTTTGTCATTATTAAATTTTTTTCATTAGGTCCTTTATTTTTCAAAAATAAAACTGGCAATTAGTCTCCAATAGGATACTAACCACCAGTAAAGTCTTGTTGCTATTATTTAAATCAAAGATTCTACAACTTCTTCTAGTTTCATGCCTCGAGAGCCTTTAATTAAAATTTTATCTTCAGGTTGTACATAGTCTTTTAGCATTTTTATTAATAGTGATTTATCTTCAAAGTGTTCTGCTTGAGTGACATAAGCTTTACCTTTGTTAAATATATATTTAGATTCTTGCCCAATGGTAAACAATGTATCGATTGCTTTATTATCTAAATATTCCCCTACTTTTTCATGCATACTTTGGCTGTCAGAGCCTAATTCTAATACATCTCCAAGTATGAGAATTTTTCTACCTTTCATAATTGAAAGTGTGTCAATCGCTGCTTTCATACTTGTGGGACTAGCATTGTATGCATCATTAATTATTAATTGACGGTCCTCTGTATAATGTTGTTCCATTCTCATACCTGTCAATTCTACTTTTCTTAAGTTATTATATATTGTCTCGTAACTCAAGCCTAGTCTTTGACCGACAGCTATAGCAATTGTTGCATTCTTCATATTATGTTCACCTAGAATAGGTAATTCAAATTTATCTTTATTATTAACCATAAATGCGATACCAGCACTTTCCACATCTTTTATATTACAGACTAGCGTATTGGCTTTATCTTTACCGATACTAACTAAATCTGCATCTACTATTTTAGCTACATGTGGCTTTAATAAAGGTTCATCGCCGTCATAAATAAACACGCCATTCGATTTTAATCCTAGTGTTATTTCAGCTTTAGCTTGGGCGATACCTTCTCTAGAACCTAAATCTTGCATATGTGATTCTCCTATATTTGTAATCACAGCTATATTAGGTTCAGCAAGCTTTGATAACAATTCGATTTCATTAAAACCTGACATACCCATTTCAAGAATTGAAATCTCAGTATCTTGATCTAATTCTAATATAGTTAAAGGCAAACCAATTTCATTGTTATAGTTTCCTTGCGTTTTTTTCACTTTAAATTGTGGTTTAAGAACACTTTCAATCATATCTTTGGTAGTCGTTTTGCCATTTGAACCAGTTACTGCTATTACTTGCGGACCAACAAAATCTAAATATGCTTTAGATAATTGCTGTAATGCTTTAAGAGTATCTTTAACCCATATTATTGGCCCATCGACATTCTCGTTTAAACTCACATCTTTTTGGTAAAATGCTGCGCCAGCGCCGTCTTTTATTGCTTGTGCTACGTACCTGTGTCCGTCTACATTTTCACCTTTAAATGGTATGAATAAATTTTGATTGTTAATTACACGTGAATCAATAGATACACCTTTAATCGTGTAATCTAAATATTCGTTATCAATGTCACATGGAATCCATTCTTTAATTTGTTCTAAAGTTACTTCAATCATTATTTATTCGCCTCAATCAATTTTGTATTTATTTTGTTTCTTGTCTTCGTGTTTTTCTTTCGCTAATTCGATTAATTTTTGGACTAATTCGGCATATGATATTCCCATATTTTCCCATAATCGTGGATACATACTGTACGCAGTAAATCCTGGCATAGCATTTGTCTCATTAATAAAGATTTGGTTATCTTCTGTGACAAAGAAATCAGCCCGTAATAAGCCGGAACAATCTGTTGCTTTAAAAGCCTCGATTGCCATATTTCTTAATGTTGTTTGTACTTCTTCATCTAGATCAGCTGGGATATCTAATTTAATTTTCCCATCTTTATATTTTGCTTTATAATCATAGAATGCTACATCTTTAATTACTTCACCTGGAGCAGTCGTTTCAGGATAGTCATTACCAAGTACAGCTACTTCTATTTCTCTAGCAACAATACCTTGTTCTATCACTAATTTACGATCAAATTGGAAAGCTTCTTCAATACCCTTTTTTAATTCGTCTTCATTATTACATTTACTAATACCAACGCTAGAACCTAAGTTTGCTGGTTTAACAAACACTGGATATTCTAACTTATCATGTACGAGCTTCAAAATATTACTTTCATATTTGTCATATTCGCTTCTTAAAAAGCTCACATACGGCAATTGAGGTAGACCTCTGTGAGCAAATAATTGTTTCATAACAAGTTTATCCATCGAACTTGAGGCAGCTAAAACACCGTTACCTACATAGGGGATGTCTAATACTTCAAATAAACCTTGAATTGTACCATCTTCACCATTCGGTCCATGTAATAGTGGGAATACTGCGCTATAAGCGTTCCCTGTACTACCTACACTAAGTAGTTGAGAAATTTCATCGGCAGCAACATCTGTTAAACGTAAAGTGTCTATTTCATTAATAGTGTCGACGATATTTTCTTTCTTTTTCCAGTCACCTTCATTTGTTATGTAAATGATGTCTATTTGGTATTGATCTTTATCAATCGCATTTAAGACATTCTGTGCTGTTAATATTGAAACATCGTGTTCCGCACTTTTTCCTCCGTATACGATACATACATTTTCTTTAGCCATATTTTAGCCTCCATATACAATTCTTAAACTACATCATATCACGATTTAATATTTTTTTGCATTTGTTAAGTAGTATAAAAATATTTTATTTTTCAATTTAGTATATGGCACTTTACAACATATTAAAAGTCTTATCTGGAAGTTATAAATTTGAAACTTTCTTAATATAATTTTTCAATTTAACACCCTACTTCTAGCAATATGTATTAAAGTTAGGTAAAATTATATATAATACAAAACTAAAGTAAACTACGTTTTTCAAAGGAGTAAGAAATGAGTACTTCACGTCAATTAAAAAATAATCATTGGATACGGCGGGTCGACTGGATTTTAGTGGGCATCCTCGTATTGTTAGCAATTATTAGTGTAACAATCATCAATTCAGCTATGGGTGGCGACCAATATAGCGCTAATTTCAGTATCCGACAAATTTTATATTATATCTTTGGTGGATTTATTGCATTTCTCATTATGCTAGTTTCACCTAAGAAACTTATGAAATATACATACTTATTGTATTTTCTTCTCTGTGCTACTTTATTTATATTAATTGTTATCCCAGAGACACCATTCACGCCAATTATAAATGGTGCGAAAAGTTGGTATAAATTAGGCCCGATTAGTGTACAACCTTCAGAATTTATGAAAATCGTATTGATTTTAGCGCTTGCTAAAATTGTTACAAAACATAACCAATTTACTTTCAATAAATCATTAGATACAGATTTTAAACTACTTATGAAAATTGCAGGTATTTCTATTATACCTATGGGACTTATCTTATTACAAAATGATTTAGGTACGACGCTTGTGATTTGTGCCATTATTGTCGGTGTGATTATAGTAAGTGGTATCTCGTGGAAGATACTCGCTCCATTATTTATTACAATCATTATTTTCGGAACGAGTATTATTTTGTCCATCTTATACAAACCGGCTTTAATTGAAAATAGTTTAGGCATCAAAACATATCAACTTGGACGAATTAACTCATGGCTCGACCCCTACACGTATAGTAGTGGTGATGGCTATCATTTAACAGAATCACTTAAAGCTATTGGGTCTGGAAAACTATTTGGTAAAGGATTTAACCAAGGTGAAGTTTATATACCTGAGAATCACACGGATTTTATATTTTCAGTTGTCGGTGAAGAATTTGGCTTTATCGGTTCTGTTATTTTAATATTAATATTCTTGGCGTTTATGTTCCATTTAGTAAGACTAGCAACTAATATAGAGGCTCCGTTTAGTAAACTATTTATCATTGGCTACACATCACTTATTTTATTCCATGTGTTACAAAATATAGGCATGACAATTCAGTTATTACCTATTACTGGTATCCCACTACCATTTATAAGTTATGGTGGTAGTTCACTTTGGAGCTTGATGTGTGGTGTTGGCGTATTGTTGTCTATCACATATCATCAACCTAAGCAATATTCACCTGATAAACAACATAGAGGGACAGCATCTAAGTAATTTAACTGTATAAAAAAGACCTGCTACTTTCATCTATACGAAAGTAGCAGGTCTTTTTATGATAATTTTTTGAATTACTATTTAATAATAAAGCAAAAAACGACTAGAGCCCATTACTCTAATCGTTTCATTGGGTAACTTTCCTATTTCAACTCGTTAGCGGTTTTCACAGTAGTTGGCAAAGTATGCATAACTTCTAATCTTGATTTAGTTTTCTTTATGTTTACCCCTAATGATGATAATAGTTTAACTACATTTTGAATCTTTTCGTTATCTTTACTCATATCATCACCCCTAAATTAATTGCTTACATTATATCTTACCCTATTTAATTACTTAATACTACATTATATCTAAACTTTTTTAATTAATTTCAAATATTTAGTTGTTTTAATTGTAATAGCACACTATAATAAGTGATTTTTTCAAAGTATTATATTTTTGAATAAAATGATGATGAATCGAGGCACTATAAAATAGTATAACCTAAATCATATACTTCTTTTTCTAGATTGTTTAAACTGGCAGGTGTTTCGAATTGAATTTCAATTTTTCCGTTATAGTCTTCTACTGATATAGTAACTCGTTTCACACCAATTATATGTGTAAGGCGTTGCTCAATTTGCTTTTGCTCGGTTTCATTCTTTATACCAGTAATATAGATATTTTGTATTTGCACTGTGATCACCTTACTAATCTTTCATTAATTTTTGGAATGTGACTAATAGTTCTTCCATCGCTTCTTCTTTTTGGCCCTCATCAACTTTATCCATAATGCAACTTTTCATATGATGGTCAAGTAATTTTGTAGCGACGCTGTTTAAAGCTGAACGGGTAGCTCTAATTTGTGTAAGTACATCGTCACAATATACATCTTCGTCTACCATACGATTAATTGCTCTAACCTGACCTTCTATACGGTTGAGTCTAGACTTCAAATTAGATTTAGTTTGTTCTGAGTGATGCGCTTTTTGTGCGTCAGTCATAACTTACACCCTTTCTTATCATTTCAACTAAATGATATACCCCTTACAGGTATAAGTCAAATGATAAAACAATCTATTCATGTTACAATAATGAGGAATTTTTAGTAATTCAAAATAATGGAATCGCATTCTGGGGGTTTAATATGATAGATATAATTTCCTTGGCTTATAATCACACCAACGTCATCCTTAATGTTATCTTTATTGGTTCTTTTCTATTAAACCTAATCTTTGCTTTCACAATTATTTTTATGGAGCGACGCTCAGCCGGCTCAGTTTGGGCATGGCTTTTAGTTCTTGTTTTCGTACCATTATTAGGTTTTATCATCTATCTATTATTTGGCAGACAAATACAACGTGACCACATCTTCAGTTTAGATGAAGAAGATAAGATCGGTATTGAAATGATTGTGAAGGAACAATTAGAAGCCTTAAAAAACGACGATTTTTCAAAAGGTAATCATCAAATAGTTAAATTTAAAGATATGGTTCAAATGTTATTATATAATAATGCAGCTTTCTTAACTACAGATAATGAAGTTAGTATCTTTACGAATGGCAAAGAAAAGTTTGATGCACTTATAGAAGATATAAATAATGCTGAAAATTATATTCACATTCAATATTATATTTTCAGGAACGACACATTAGGAAAACGTATTTTAACAGCGCTAGAACAAAAACTTGAACAAGGCTTAGAAGTGAAAATGCTTTATGATGATATGGGCTCACGAACCTTGTCACTTAAAGACTTCAAATCATTTCGAGAAAAAGGTGGAAAAGTTGAAGCATTCTTCCCTTCTAAATTGCCATTAATTAATTTAAGAGTAAATAATCGAAATCACAGAAAATTAGTTATTATCGATGGTCATATTGGTTACATTGGTGGTTTCAACGTGGGTGATGAATATTTAGGTTTGAAGAAAAAATTTGGTTATTGGCGAGATACGCATATACGTATCGTAGGCGATGCAGTCAATGCACTCCAATTACGCTTTATGTTAGATTGGAACGTACAATCAACCCGTGATAATTTAAAATATGCTGAACGCTATTTTCCTGATGTAGATTCTGGTGGAACGATTGGTATTCAAATCGCTTCTAGTGGTCCAGATGAAGAATGGGAACAAGTTAAATATGGTTATTTAAAAATGATTACTTCAGCTAAAAAATCAATTCATATCCAAACCCCTTATTTCATTCCAGATCAATCGTTTTTAGATGCCGTAAAAATAGCTGCTCTAGGTGGCGTTGACGTCAATATAATGATCCCTAATAAACCCGATCATCCTTTTGTTTATTGGGCGACCTACAATAACGTAGCTTCTCTATTAGATGCTGGCGTAAATATTTTTCATTATAACAATGGATTTTTACATTCAAAAACACTGCTTATCGATGACGAAGTCGCCAGTGTAGGTACTACAAATATGGATCATCGTAGTTTTACTTTAAACTTTGAAATCAATGCTTTTATTTACGATACATTTATAACAAAAGAACTAAAAGCTGCTTTTGAGAAAGATTTAACATCATCTTATAAGTTAACAAAAGAACTTTATAAAGAAAGAAGTTTATGGATTAAATTTAAAGAAGGTATAGCAAGACTATTATCACCTATTTTATAAAATAACAAATCGTGTCTAAAGTAATGTATCAAACTTAATATTACTTTAGACCTTTTTTAATGATAAGTAATACATTAACATTACCACTGTAAAATTAATTTTATTTCTACGAAAAGAGGATTATCATGAATCAGCTTGAAATTTTACATTCAGCTCAAATATATATGGAAACCTTTCATAAGGATGATACGACCGGTCACGATATCGCTCACGTGACGCGTGTAACTAACATGGCTAAATATATTGCACAAGAAGAACACACAGGGGATTTATTAATTATTCAATTAGCCAGTTTATTGCATGATACAGTTGATGAAAAGTTAACACGTTCTATACAAGCAAAGAGTAATTTGAAAGAGTTTTTAGAACAACTTCAACTATCAACTCATCAACAAAAAGCCATTCTTCATATTATTGAAAATATGAGTTATAAAAATGGAAAGAATGACGATGTTTCTTTGTCTGTAGAAGGCCAAATTGTGCGAGATGCAGATAGACTTGATGCGATTGGTGCAATCGGTATTGCAAGAACTTTTCAATTTTCAGGACACTTTGGAGAACCAATGTGGGTTGAAGGTCAACACAATGCTTTAATAAACAATGAAAATTATAATGATTTTCCTGCCTCAGCTATCAAACACTTTTATGAAAAGTTATTTAAATTAAAAGATTTAATGCATACACCTACTGCTAAATCACTTGCACTCCAACGTCATGAATATATGGAAACATTTGTTAAGCAATTTGTCGATGAATGGTATATTTAATATAGTTTTAATATAGAAAAGCGCCGTAGTTATTAACTACGGCGACTTATTATTTTACTCAGTTATAATTTGAAATCATTTATTTCTTTTTCTTTTTCTTAGAAGCAATTTGAGTATTTTTACCTTTACCCGCGGCTTCAGCCTTATTTTTCTCCATAGCTTCAATCATCGGTGCAACTTCTTTTTTAGCAAGGTTAGAATAGTACATATTCGCAACTTGAGTTTGTACAATTAAGAATGCCGCACTGACTGACCAGTATAGACCTAATGCTGATGCAGAACTTAATGAAATCCACACAATCATAATTGGTGAAATAATCATCATCATATAACCCATCTGACGTTGTTCGTTTGGCATACTCTTACTTGAAACATAAGCTTGTAAGAAGTATAAGATACCTGCAATAATTGTAATCCAAATATCAGGTTTGGCTAAATTAAACCATAAGAAATTAGGGTGTTCAGTGAAACCACCACTTGAAGGATATTTTAATACGAAGAAAAGCCCCATAATGACAGGCATTTGTAGTAAGATCGGTAAACAACCCAACATACTCTTCATCGGATTCATATCGTATTTTTTATATACTTCCATCATTTCTTGGTTTGCAGCCATTTTTTCTTCTTGCGTGCGTGAACGCTTAACCTTTTCTTGAACTGCGTCAATATCCGGTTTAGCAATTTTCATTTTTTCACGCATCATATGGCTGTTTTTATAATTTGATAACATGAATGGTAATAATATGATACGCATCGCTAACACAATTACAATAATCGCTAGTCCATAGTCATTATTAAAACTAGTTCCTAACCAATGTATGACATTATCCATAGGTTCTACGAACGTATTATAGAAAAACCCATCTCTATTTTCAGGTTTGGAATAGTCACAACCTGCCAAAAAGACCATTACACCTAATAATAAAGGGAGTAGCGCTTTCTTTTTCATTTTTCCACCTCTAATGATTTATTCACATAAAATTTATTTTATCATACTCAAAGGGAAGTAGAAAACAAAAAAAGAAATATTTATACATTATTCAACAGTTTGTAAAAATTGTCTCACTGTGTCCCTTACATTCTTACTTTTTGCAATTGCTGAAATAATTGATATACCATTCGCTCCACCCTGCATTACTAATTGAGCATTATCTAAATTAATGCCACCAATGGCAACAACAGGAAAGTCCTTAATATGATTTCTAAGTCGTGCAATCATCTCAGGCCCAACTGGTAGATTAGCATCATCTTTTGACGTTGTAGCATACATGGGACCAACACCAATATAATCGACATTTTCCAAATCAGAAGCGTAATATTCATCAATATCTCCTACACTAAGTCCAATAATTTTTTCTGTAAATGCTTTAGCGAATGTATTAACTTCTAAATCATTTTGACCGACGTGTATTCCATCAGCATTAATTTCTTTTGCTAAATCTACATCATCATTTACTATAAAAGGTACATTATATTGACGACACATTATAAGTAATTGTTTGGCTAAGTTTACCTTGTCATCACCTGTTAATGCAGTGTCTCCTTTTTCTCTAAACTGGAACATTGTTATTCCCGCTTCTAATGCTTCAGTGACAATCTTTACAATTGATTCACCCTCTGGAATATCTTGAGTACCGCAAATAAAATAAAGTTTCAGATTTTGCTTATCAAACATCACAGCACCTCTTGTCTATGGTTAAGTTTCAAATAGTCATCATAACTTATTTTATATAATGCGTTTAATAGTTCAACTGCAAATGTGCCAGGACCTTTACTGCTAGATAAAGATTCTGCTTTTTCCGCAGCAATATTATATATTGATACAGCTTCGACAAGTTGCTCTAATTGAGGCAAAGTTTTAGGTTCTAAAAAGCTTGCAACTACAGCACCTAACAAACATCCTGCCCCAGTTACTTTTGCTAACATTGGCGAACCATTTGCTAGCTTCTCTATTTTATTTTCATGGGCAACTACGTCAACTTCACCTGTAATAACAATCGAAGCTTCGTATTGTAAATGAGCTTGTTCTGCTATTTCTACTGCATCTAAATTCATGTCACTGTCAGTGCCCTTCATCTGTGTATCACTATCGATTAAAGTTAAAATTTCTGATGCATTTCCTTTAATGACTGCTACTTTTATTTCTGATAAAAATGACTTACAAAATTCTTTGCGATATTGTGAAGCGCCTACAGCAACAGGATCAAAAACAATTGGTGTTCCTAGTTCATTAGCTGTCTTTGCTATCTTAAAAACATCTGCTTCTCTTCCTTTTGTTAAAGTGCCAATGTTGATAAGTAAAGCATTCGCATGTGTTAACATATCCAATGCTTCTTCTGGTGCCTCACTCATCGCTGGGCTAGCCCCCAAACTTAATAAACCATTTGCAGTAAAGTTTTTGACAACATCATTGGTATAACAAATAATTAAGGGATTATTATTTCTAATTGCTTCTAAACTATTCATCATCTAGTCCTACCTCTTTCATATATGCAAAATGGTTAACAGGGCCTCTTCCCTGACCTATTTCTGGTGTATGTTTGATACTTAAAGAAATAAAGTGTTTTGCTTTTTTAACTGCGTCATATATCGATTTACCTTTTGCTAATTCAGCTGTAATCACTGCAGAAAAAGTACAACCTGTACCATGCGTATGTTTTGTTTTAAAGCGCGGCTCTTCAAAAGTATACACGTCTTCTTGCGTAAACAAATAATCTTTCGCGTAATTCAAATCTTCTGAATGACCGCCTTTAATTACAACACCTTTACTACCTATTTCATTAATGAAAATACGCCCCGCCTTAAATATATCTGTTTCATCTTTAATTGTTAATCCAGTAATTTCTTCTGCTTCAGGTAAATTTGGTGTAGCAACTGTAGCATAAGGCAATAATATATTCTGTAAATCTGCTTTTGCATCATCATCCATCAATGAATCACCACTTTTTGCTAACATCACTGGGTCAATTACATAAGGTATATCAGAATATGCTTTTAAATAATACTGGATGAGTTCCATCATTTCTTTGGACGCAATCATTCCTGTTTTTAAACCATGAGGTAATTCATCATCAAATATACTTTCTAATTGCTCAGCTAACCAACTTGTCTCTATGTTGTGGATATGTTGGACGCCTTTCGTATTCTGAGCTACTATACTTGTAACTGCTGCCATACCATAGACGCCACAAGCATGAAATGATTTTAAATCTGCCATTACACCAGCACCACCGGTTGGATCAGTTCCTGCGATAGTTAAAGCAATTTTTGGTTTATTCATTATTATCTCCTCCATAAGACCATTCCTCTTGTATAAATGACATATTAAAGAATTTTTGTTCGTGTACGGTACTTTGTAAGAAACAGTCTTTTATATCTTCTTTTTCTTTGGTCGTACAATTTTGTGTCAATTTATTCATTAAATCGTCAAAAACACGAACTAGTTCGTCCATTTCAATACTATAAAATTCGAACCACTTTGCTAGAATTGAATTTTTATTTAAATTATCGTCTTGTAACGCACGTTTCCCTATTACTTGATACACATAAGGGCAAGGCGCCATAGCAGCAATAGTATAGGCTCCATTTTCTTTTGCAAAAGCATTAAAATACATATGTTTAATATAATGGTCCCCACTCGGTGGCCATACTTTTTCTTGTACTATTTCATTGTAAGGCTCATTTACATAATTGGCTAATATTTCATGTGCTTCGACTTCACCATCAACGATGAATTGTATTTGCTCAACTAAAAATTTTACATCTTCTAACTCTCCCATCTTAGGGATGAGTAATGCATATAAATTAGCGAATTCCTTCAAGTACGAAGCATCTGCTCTTAAATAAAATTTTGTAGCATCGGAAGATATCGTTCCATTTAACATTTCTTGTATAAATGAATCATTATAAATATCTTCAATAATTGGTTGTGCACTAACTTTTAATTCTTCTGAAAATAACAAGTTATGTCCTCCTAAAAAAACTACATCCCAAGTAAGAATGTAGTTAATTATTAGAACGGCTAAGCGATTCAATTATAAATTAAACTACTTTCCTACGTTGGTATTAACCAAATCAGGTCGTAAGGGTCTGAAGTTAATCATCTCAGCCATAAAAGCTCCCCTAGTAGATTTTCATATATTATTTATTTCTTTTAACGTAACAAATGAAGCAATAAATTGCAAAAGAATATACTTAATCAAAAAAAGAGCCTAGGAACAATATCCTAGGCTTTTTTACATTATATATGAATGCTTAAATTATGCAGTAACCCATTGTGAAGCGCCAACTTCATTGTAAAGTTTAACTGCTGCAGCATCTTGTACATGTTCAGGAGCTTCAGTTGGAGATACACCTACATATTCTGCTGGTGCTACTGAATCCCATGTGCTTTGTAAGAATTGGTATTTACCTGCTGCACCTGATGTAGGGTTAACAGCTTGTAAGTCGCCGCCTGATTCACGTTGAGCGATTGCTTGTAAATGAGCGTTAACTTCTACTGATGAACCACTTGAAGCTTCACTTGATTCTTTTGAAGTTGCTTCTTTTTGTGCTGGTTCTGCTGGTTGAGCCGGCTCTGCTGGTTGTGCTGGTTCTGCTGGTTGTTCTGCTTCAGCTGGCTCTGCTGGTTCTGCTGGTTCTGCTGGTTCTGCTGATGAATCGCTTGAACCACCACCAAAGCTCCAGCTAAAGTTTGTACCATCTGATTCAAAACTATATTGTGTACCATTATAAGTAAAGTCTATGTCATATGAGCCTTCTTGAATAGGTGCTGCATTTAATTGGGCTGCATTTGATTGAGCTAATTGAGCTAATTCTGCTTTGTTTACATTTTCTTCTGAAGCGTCAGCTGAGCTTACTGCTCCTGTTACGCCTAATCCAAGTGCTAAAGTTGATGCAATTACTGTTTTTTTCATTGTTAAAAAATCCTCCTATAAGGTAATTAGTTTTATTTATGATTAATTTGCAAGTACAACTATACCATTCAAAATAAGCCTGTAGGTTACAGAGAAATAAAAAAAACCTTATTTATTTTACATAATAGTTACAATATAAATATTGAATTTTCTGTAAATTCAATCACTTAACTACTATCACTAAAGCCTTTATAAACCTTATTACTTAAAACTTTATGTAATATAATTGTAATTTATCTGATTATTCTGTTTTATTTTTTTAACTAAAATAGCTATTTTAATAATATTAATACTTTGTTTTATATAGTATTTTTAGCGTCAATTTACATTTTAACAGTTGTTATTTATATCATATTAAAAAGCTACTCCTCTTAATAATTAGAATAAAGAGGAATAGCCTGAAAGAAGTATAATTAATAATAGGATTTAATGTATATTCATATAGGTGGATTAATATGGGGGAAAAGTGGGAATATTATACGATTTCGTATATATTATTTTCGTTTATATTGATTTCCTTTAATGATTCATGATTGTGCTCTAATGGGAATGGTTCAAAAACTTCGTTCGTTTCATTTTTAATTCGTGGAGACATAAATTTAATCGTTTCAGTATAAAGTTCTGATACAAAATGCATTTGTCCTTCTTTTTCAAATTTACGTGATTGCATTTGCCCCGTAATACCTACGAGGGCACCTTGCTTGACATACTTTTCGATATTCTCAGCAATTTTTCCAAATGCTTTGCAATACAAATAGTCACAAAGCGTATTTTGATCTTTATCTTTATAGTTTCTGTTAACTGCTACACAAAATGTAGCTAATTTCTTCCCCTCCTTTTCATACATTTTAGGATCTTTAGTTAATCGTCCTACTATGACGATGTTATTAATCATAAGTCACCTCCTTTGTATTGTTATCATAAGTAAATTTATAAATGGAGTCAAAACGCATTTATTCACAATTCTAAAAGTAAATTACTACTAATTTCTACAAATTTCACCTTTCTCTTTTGAAATTACGTTATAATAGTTATATAAATGTAATTATAGTACTTTTTAAATTAATCAATTGGATGTGAGGACGATGAAAACATTTAAAGCCGTTCGATTTCAAATCGTATCAGAAAATGGCGGAGTTACTGAATATGAATTAGAAGATGGTGTCATTATAAATAAAGAAAATAGTGGTACTGGATGGTTGCTTGAAATCGTCATTTCAGACTTCCATTATGAAACAATGAAACAATATATGGAGAATGAAGACCTTTTAGATATACGTGTTGTCATTACACGTCCAGCTAATGACCCTGCTTTATTTGATGCTACTATTAAAAACATTAGTCAACTTAATGATACTATTTCTGTAGTATTTGAATGTCATATTTATACTTTAAGACAAGTTTATGCTGAAAGCTTGTTAGAACAATTAATTGATGAAGGATTAACTGGCGAAGAATTAAAGAAATCATTTAATCGTATGATGCAGTCTAAACCAAGACTAAAAGACGAAAGAATAGAAAAATAAGCATAAAAAAAGCCTGGATAATTGAGTGAAATTCACAATCATCCAGGCTTTTTCTATCAAGCTTTATCTTGTATGGCAAAAGTTAATTCACAGCTGCATGCGATTTGATTATCAACCATAGCTTTGGCTGTTCCTTTACCAATTGGTCCACGCATTTTTGTAATTTCAACTTCCAATACTAATGTATCACCTGGTGTCACTTGCTTTTTAAATCGACATTTATCGATGCCTGCAAACAATGCAAGTTTACCTTTATTTTCTTCATTATTTAAAATAGCTACCGCACCAGTCTGTGCTAAAGCTTCTGTAATTAACACTCCTGGCATTACGGCGAATTCAGGAAAGTGCCCCTGGAAAAAAGGCTCATTTCCAGATACTTGTTTAATCGCAACACAACGTTTACCTTCTTCATATTCTACAACACGATCAAGTAATAAGAATGGTTGTCTGTGTGGGATAATACTTTTAATTTGATTATAGTCGAAAATTGTTTCCATCGTTTACTTCCTCCAAATCTTTATTCGTTGCTCATTCTATATTAATTTTGTGTACGTTTAATGTCTGCACCTAAAGATTTTAGTTTACCATGTAAATCTACGTACCCTCTATCTAAATGTTTTAACTCAGTAACTTGCGTTGTGCCATCTGCTACAAGTCCAGCTAAAATAAGTGCTGCAGCAGCACGTAAGTCAGTTGCTTTTACTTGAGCGCCTTGAAGTTCACTTTTACCTTCAATTTTTGCACTTCTACCCTCTACAGTGATTTTAGCATTCATTCTCTTGAATTCACCAACATGCATAAATCTATTCTCAAATACTGTTTCAGTTACAACTTTATGGCCCTCAGCAGTGAGTAATAGTGCCATCATTTGAGATTGCATATCTGTAGGGAAACCTGGATGAGGCAAAGTTTTAATATCAACAGGTTTTAACGTATTCTCTGCTGAAACACGAATTGAATCTCCTTGATAATCTAAGTTTACTCCCATTTCTTCTAATTTGTAGACTAAACTTGTCATGTGTTCTTTAATAGCTCCGTTTACCAATACATCTCCACGTGTAATTGCACCTGCAATAAGCAACGTACCAGCTTCAATCCTGTCAGGAATAATTGAATGCTCTACGCCATGCAACGCCTCAACCCCATGAATTGTTATTGTATCTGTGCCTGCACCTACAACATTGCCTCCCATTTCATTGATGTAGTTTGCTAAATCGACAATTTCTGGTTCACGAGCAACGTTTTCTATTACAGTTTTACCGTCTGCTAATGACGCTGCCATAACAATATTTTGAGTCGCACCTACGCTTGGAAAATCTAAGTGAATTGATGTGCCTTTTAATCCATTTTCAGTACTCGCATAAATAAAGCCACCGTCCATATGAATTTCTGCACCTAATTCTTCAAATCCCTTAATGTGTTGTTCAATAGGTCTAGAACCAATAGCACAGCCACCAGGTAATGCAACTTTTGCGTGACCAAGACGAGCCAATAAGGGTCCCATAACAAGTATACTTGCTCTCATTTTACTCACATACTCATATGGTGCTTCTTCATTTAACTCCTTTGTAGCATCAACAGTTACAGACTCTTCTTCTTTATTATATGAGACACCTGCATTTAATGTTGAAATCACATTGTTAATCGTCTCTACATCACTAAGTGCTGGTACATTCATTAGTTTACTAACACCTTTTGATGCTAATAACGAAGCGGTTAACACTGGTAATACAGCATTCTTTGCACCTGACACCTTCACTTCCCCGGTTAATCTATTTCCACCATTAATTTCTATCATATCCATCTTAAATCCTCCACTTAACTACTTTTATTCTTCATTAAAATTCATCTTTTTATGTACTTGCAAATTATTATATCTATAATCCCAAAAATTATACAACTAATTGAATTATTGTGCTAAATATTTTATTTGTGTTGAAAACTGTAGTAAATCCACAATAAAATTACTTACCGCTGTTCCTAATAATATTGCTAGAAATATCATACATACTTGTACTTGTACTGGATATCCCTTTTTAAAAAATTGTTCTAATCTTAATGCGTTTAAAGCCCAATAAGCAACACAAATACAAATAACATGTAAGATAAGATGTACAATTGAGAACTGTCCTAAATATTCCATAAGCCATACTCCTCACTTCATACTATTCAACTATTTTACACGAAAACCGTCTTAAAAGATACTTAAGAACAGTAACAAACCCTTAATAAAAATATTATTATAACTCCATTATTCCCTAATTTCTAAATAAATATTCATGATATGTAAAAACTTGATTCAATTTTATATACCTACTAATACATCTATAATATTAGTATACAAAATAGTCCAAAATTATATAATACTGTACTTTCAATAAATTGTAAAAAAACAGTTAACGGTTAAATATATATGTAAATAAAAAAATTGAAGTTCCTAAAATTAGGAACTTCAATTTTTAGTTGATTCTTATTGTAATTTAGCAACACGAATACGGTTATTAGCACGATCTAACGCACGTTTGGCTCTATTTATGTCACTGTTATCTTCTTCATTATTTAAATGAGATTCTGCTCTAGATTTAGCTAATTCTGCTCTAGCTACATCTATTTCATTAGCAGGTTCTGCAGTTTGTACAATAATTGATAATTTATCTTGTCTAACCTCAACAAAACCTTCACTCACTGCAATATATTCTGAACCACCGTCAAAATTAATTTTGACATAGCCAATTTCGAGTGCTGCAACTGTTGGAATATGTCCATACATGACACCGATTTCGCCTGCAGTCGTTTGTAACACTGCAAGATTAACATTCTCTCGGTTGTTAACAGAACCATTAGGAGTGACAATATTTAGGCTTAATGTGTTCATTATCCATACCTCCTAATTTTTAAACTTCAACACCCATGTCTTTAGCTTTTGCAACTACTTCTTCCATACTACCAACAAGACGGAATGCGTCTTCTGGAATATGGTCATAATCGCCGTCTAATATTGCTTTGAAGCCTTCTACAGTTTTTTGAACTGGAACATATGAACCTTTTTGACCAGTAAATTGTTCAGCTACGTGGAAGTTTTGTGATAAGAAGAACTGAATACGACGCGCGCGTTCAACAGTTTGTTTATCTTCTTCTGATAACTCATCCATACCTAAAATAGCGATAATATCTTGTAATTCTCTATATTTTTGTAATGTTGATTGTACATCACGTGCTATTTCATAGTGATCTTGACCAACAATTGTTGGGTCAAGTGCTCTTGATGTAGATGCTAACGGATCAACCGCTGGATAAATACCCATCTCAGTTAATTTACGCTCTAAGTTTGTTGTAGCATCTAAGTGAGCAAATACTGCTGCTGGCGCCGGGTCAGTATAGTCGTCGGCAGGTACGAATACCGCTTGAATAGAAGTAACCGAACCTTTTGTTGTTGATGTAATACGTTCTTGTAATTGTCCCATTTCCGTAGCTAACGTTGGTTGGTAACCAACAGCTGAAGGCATACGACCTAATAATGCTGATACTTCTGAACCAGCTTGTGTAAATCTGAAGATGTTGTCAATAAATAATAATACATCTTGACCTTGTTCATCACGGAAATGTTCTGCCATTGTTAAACCTGATAAAGCTACACGCATACGTGCACCAGGCGGTTCATTCATTTGACCGAATACCATAGCAGTTTTCTTAATAACACCACTGTCACTCATTTCAAAGTATAAATCATTACCTTCACGTGTACGTTCTCCTACACCAGCGAATACTGAAATACCACCATGTTCTTGAGCAATGTTATTAATTAATTCTTGGATTAATACAGTTTTACCTACACCGGCTCCACCGAATAAACCAATTTTACCACCTTTGATATATGGTGCTAATAAATCGATTACTTTAATTCCTGTTTCTAGAATTTCAACTTTTGTAGACAATTGATCAAAATCAGGTGCTTCTCTATGAATCGGATCACGAGGAGCAGAAGCTTCGATTTTTTCATCTAAATCAATCGTATCACCAAGTACATTGAATACTCGGCCTAATGTAATGTCTCCAACTGGTACGCTGATACTTTCACCACTGTCTCGTACTTCTGTACCACGTTTAACACCATCAGTTGAATCCATTGCTATAGTACGAACTACGTCGTCGCCAAGTTGTAATGCTACTTCTAGAGTAAGAGTGACGTTACCTTCATCTCTCTCTACATTAACTACTAAGGCGTTGTTAATTTCTGGAACTTCATTGTGCTCAAAACGAACATCAATTACTGGACCCATAACTTGTGTTACACGGCCTAATCCCATGCTTTTTTCCTCCTTTAATAATTATTCAAGCGCAACTGAACCACCAACAATTTCAGTAATTTGTTGAGTGATTGCTGCTTGTCTAGCTCTGTTATATTCAATTGATAAATCATCAATAATATCTGTCGCGTTATCAGATGCATTTTTCATAGCTGTCATACGAGTCGCATGCTCACTTGCTTTTGCATCTAAAATCGTTCCATATATTAAGCTTTCTACGTATTGAGGTAAAATAACGCTTAAAATTGATTCCTTGTCTGGCTCAAATTCGTATGAAGACATTTGTCCATGTCCTAAACTTGAATCTTCAGGAGACAATGGAAGTACCGTTTTCATGGAAGGTGTATTTTCTAATACACTGACAAAATGACTATAATAGATTTTGACCTCATCTACTACTTCATCGCTATATAAATCAATCGCCTTTTTAGCAATCGCTTGTATTTCTTTAAATGAAGGTTGATCAGGTACATCAATAAGTGAATCATGAACTTCATAACCTTTATTTTTAAGGAAATCTACACCAGTTTGACCTAATACTAAAATTGAGTATTCATCTTTGCTAGCATGATTCTTTTCAATATCGGTAACTAAATGTTTTAATACATTAGCATTATATGCGCCCGCTAAGCCTTGATCACTTGTGATTACAATATATCCACTTTTCTTCACTTCACGTTGTTGCAACATTGGATGATGTGAATTACTGTCTGCACCAGCTACCGCAGTGATTGCATCTTGCATTTTTTCCATATAAGGTCTGAATTGATTCGTATTTCTTTCAGCACGACGCAATTTTGAACTTGAAACCATGTTCATTGCTTTCGTGATCTGTTTCATTTTTTTAGTTGATTTTATACGTGTATCAATCTCTTTTAGAGATGCCATTATCTCACCACCTTTTATTTACTAGAGCTTTTATGCTTCTGTTTTACTGAAACTTTTTTTGAATTCAGTGATAGCTGATTTAAATGCATCATCGCTAGGTAAGGCACCAGAAGTTTTGATTTCATTTAATAAGTCAGAGGCATTTGATTTCGCCCATTGATTTATTTCTGATTCAAAACGAGTGATATCTTCTACAGGAATATCATCTAAATAACCTTTAGTTAGAGCATAAATAATTAATACTTGGTTCTCTACAGGTAGTGGTTGGTTTTTATCTTGCTTTAATATTTCTACAGTACGTTTACCACGTTCTAATTTTTGTGCAGTAAATTCATCTAAGTCAGAACCAAATTGCGCAAATGATTCTAATTCACGATAAGAAGCTAAGTCTAAACGTAATGTACCAGCAACTTTTTTCATTGCTTTAATCTGTGCAGAACCACCAACACGTGATACTGACTGACCAGCGTTAATTGCAGGTCTCACACCAGAGAAGAATAAATCTGATTGTAAGAAGATTTGTCCATCTGTGATTGAGATAACGTTTGTAGGTACGTATGCTGCGATATCACCAGCTTGCGTTTCTATAATTGGTAATGCTGTAATTGAACCGCCACCTAAATCATCGTTAAGTTTTGCTGCTCTTTCTAACAATCTACTATGTAAGTAGAACACGTCACCAGGGTATGCTTCACGGCCTGGAGGTCTACGTAATAATAATGATAATTCACGGTAAGCCGCAGCTTGTTTTGTTAAATCATCATAAACAATTAATACGTCTTTGCCATCGAACATAAATTCTTCAGCCATTGCTACACCTGAATATGGTGCAATATAAAGCATTGGTGCTGGATCAGCTGCAGATGCTGAAACCACAATAGTGTAGTCTAAAGCACCTTCTTGACGCAATTTTTCTACGTTTGTACGTACAGTTGAATCTTTTTGTCCAATTGCAACATAAATACAAATCGTATCTTGGTCTTTCTGATTTAAAATTGTATCGATTGCAACTGTTGTTTTACCAGTTTGACGGTCACCGATAATCAACTCACGTTGTCCACGACCAATCGGTACTAATGCATCAATTGCTTTAATACCAGTTTGTAAAGGCTCGTCAACTGACTTACGATCCATTACACCAGTTGCTTTTTTCTCAACTGGGCGTGTTTTTGTTGTATTAGCAGGTCCTTGTCCATCTATTGGTTGTCCTAATGGGTTTACCACACGGCCAAGTAACTCTTCACCAACAGGAACTTCCATAATACGTCCAGTACGTTTTACTTCGTCCCCTTCCTTAATGTCAGCGTATGGGCCTAAAATAACGACACCAACATTTGACTCTTCTAAGTTTTGTGCTAAACCTAGAACGCCACTTTTAAATTCTACTAGCTCACCAGCCATAACATCATTTAATCCGTGGATTAATGCGATACCATCACCTATTTGTAGTACTGTACCTACATCAGTAACAGCCATTTCTGACTCATAATTTTCTATTTGTGAGCGAAGTAATGCACTGATTTCTTCAGCTTTAATGGCCATCTATGTCACTCCTCCAATTTTTTATTTCACTCTAATAAATTGTTTTTCTAATTGTGCAAGGTCATTTTGGATACTTGCATCCATGATTTTAGTCCCAACTTTAACTCGGATACCCCCGATAAGTTCTGGGTTGATTTGATTTGTAATCATAATTTTAGAAAAGTTTGTACGTGATTTTATTATCGTATCTATGCGTGATAATTCATCATCAGACAATTTATATACTGATTCAACAACAGCATATTCTTGGTTATGATGTTCATTATATAAAGCTTCAAATTCTGTAAATATTTCATGAATATATGCAAGATGACGGTTACTTGCAAGAATCATTAACATATTTTGTAAATATTGATTGGTATTTCCAAATACAACTTTCACAAAATTACGACGCTGCTGTGCTTCTTTTTTGGGATCTGCATCCATTGCTTGTAATTTCTGTAATTCAGGTTGTACTGCTTCGTTGATTGTTGAAATCTCTTCGTACATCACTTCAAGTTTGTCTGTGTCTTTTGCAGTATCAAATAACGCCTTGGCATATTTTTTTGCTATGTTAGCCATTATTTATCGCCTGCCTCTTTAATGTACTTTTCAACTAATTCTTTTTGATCTTGACCTGAGATTTCTTTTTGAAGTACTTTCGAAGCAATCAATACTGAAAGCTCAGAAACTTGATTATTAATATCAGAAATTGCACGTTCTTTTTCACTGTTAATTTCGTTTTGTGCAGTTTCAATCATGCCATTTGCTCTGATATTAGCTTCATGAATAATCTCTTCATGTTGTTTGCGGGCTTGAACTTTAGAATCTTCTAAAATTCTTTGAACCTCATCTTGTGTTTCTTTTAGTGTTTGTTTGTTTTGTTCTTCTAACTTTTGTGCATTTAATTTAGCCTGTTCAGCGTCGTCTATATCCTTATTAATATCATGTTCACGTTGATCCATTACATCTTTTAATGGGCCCCAAGCGAATTTTTTCAATAAAGCTACTAATATAAGAAAAGTTAAAAGGGTAACAATAATTGTCCCCCACTGAACACCACTAGTGCCAGCTGCACCAAGTACGAACATATTTGTCGTAGCAGTCACTTACATAGACACTCCTTTCATTCATTATAATTATAAGACATATTGGTATAAAAACGAACGGCGAAAGCCCTCAAGACCTCGCCATAAAACTAGTTTAATTATAGTGACATGAAAGCAATAACTACACCAATGATTGGTAGTGCTTCAACTAAACCAACACCGATAAACATAATACCCATTAATTGTCCACGTGCTTCTGGTTGACGTGCAACACCTTCTACTGTTCTTGAAACGATAAGACCATTACCAATACCTGCACCTAATGCTGATAAACCGATTGCGATTGCTGCTGCGATTAAATTCATTTATAAATCCTCCTAATTTTTCTTTTTTAATTTAAATTTTAATGACTGTCCTGTACTTTATGGGACATGTAAACCATTGAAAGCATTACAAAAATATAGGCTTGAATTGTACCTATAAATATTGAGAACCCTTGCCAAACGACTAAGCCTGGTATACCAATCATCCAACCCCATGCTGGGAAACTTAACACTAGACTTGCTAATAAACCTAGTAGTAATTCACCAGCAAAGATATTACCATACAAACGAAGACCCAGAGTCAACGTCGAAGTGAATTCTTCGAAAATGTTGATTGGCAATAAGAATATTGGTTTAGTATAGTTCTGCATATATCCTTTTGTACCTTTCATCTTAACTCCATAATAATGTGTTAATAATATAACTAACGTTGACAGTGTCAAGGTAACAGTTGCATCCGCTGTAGGTGATTTCCACCACAGGGTGTGTCCTGAAACTAATTGAAACGGCAACCCTATCATATTACTAACAAAAATGAAGAAAATCAAAGTAACTGCGAGGAAGTGGAATTGTCCACCCTTGGACCATGCCATGTTACTTTCAATAACTCCTCTTACAAAGTCAAAAACCCACTCTATAAAGTTTTGCTTACCAGTTGGGCGTTTCTTGAGGTTGCGTGTACAAATAATAGCTATGACAAAAACAATAAGCGCTGTAATAACCAACATCAACACTGATGATAAGTTAAACACGATGTCTAGACCGAATACGTTCCAACTGACTAGAGGGTGTTTATGATCCATGCTTTCTCACCTCTTTCATATTAATATTCTATTTCTTGTGCATAAATGGTTTGAAAACAACTAAAACATAAGAAATCATTAAACCGACAACCACACCAATAATATTTATATAGTCTTGATAAAAATACCAAATACAACATGCAATAATCACGATTAAATATCTCCAAACGTTGCCCGTTGAAATATGTATATTATCCTTTTGCTTAGCTTTAGCTAAGTAATACTCAAAAGTAAAAGTATTAAAAAGTGACCCAATCATGCCGATTATAAGACCTAATATAAATGGTGAACTTGTGAAAATAAACACAATTAACAGTACAATTATACCATAAATATAATATTGAAGGTACTGATTAAAAATGATGTTGAAACGTTTCATTATTGTGCCTCACTTCATTTTTTCATTCATTTATGAAAACCATTTCAATCATACAGTTTTAATAATAATATAGGGCATTAAACGTGTCAATTCTATTCAAAATGTAGTTTATTTTTTTACACACTTGTCACAGAAATGACACATTTACATCTATAAATATTTAAAAAAATCAGGTTTTTTAGAAATTAGATGAAAATAATATTTAATATTTTCACAAATTCTGATTGATGCATTACCATCACCATATGGATTACGAGCTTTACTCATTGTTTTGTATAATGATTCATTATCTAATAATACTTGCGTAGCATCAAAGATCCTTTTTTCATTTGTGCCAACAATTTTAAGTGTACCTGCTTCGACACCTTCTGGCCTTTCAGTTGCATCTCTTAAAACTAATACCGGCTTCCCTAATGATGGCGCTTCTTCTTGAACACCGCCTGAATCCGTTAATATCAAGTAAGATTGATGGGCAAAGTTATGAAAATCAACTACTTCTAACGGCTCAATCAATTCGATACGCTCATGGTTAGATAAATATAAATCTGCAATTTGTCTTACTTTTGGATTTTTATGTACAGGATAGACAACTACTACATCCTCATTTTGTTCGACTATATTTCTCACAGCTTTAAAAATGTGTTCCATTGGTTCTCCAATATTTTCACGTCTATGAGCAGTTAATAAAATAATGCGTTTACCTTGATGTCTATCGATAATGTCGGAATGATAATTTTCATGTATTGTCGTCTTCATTGCATCAATTGCGGTATTTCCGGTAACCACCACACTATCCGATGGTTTATTTTCTTCAAGAAGATTTTTTGCAGCATTATTAGTAGGGGCAAAATTTAAATCTGCCATTACCCCTACCATTTGTCTGTTCATTTCTTCAGGAAATGGAGCATATTTATCCCAAGTTCTTAAACCTGCTTCTACATGGCCAATTGGTATTTGATTATATAATGCTGCCAAACTTCCAGCGAAAGTTGTCATGGTATCTCCATGAACAAGTATCATATCTGGTTGTTCTTCCTTAATGACACTCTCTAGTCTAGTCAAAATACGAGAAGTAATCTCAGATAATGATTGACCTTGCTTCATGATATCCAAATCATAATCTGGAGTAATGTGGAAGCTGTTCAATACAGAATCTAACATTTCTCTATGCTGGGCAGTAACAACCACTACAGGTTCCAATTCAGCATCGTTTTTTAAGGCTAGTACTAGTGGCGCCATTTTCACTGCTTCAGGACGCGTCCCAAATACAGTCATTATCTTCTTCATTCTACTCCACTCCTGGGTAAAACTATTTTGTACCGAATAAACGGTCGCCAGCATCACCTAAACCAGGTGTAATGTATGCATGGTCATCCAATTTCTCGTCTAAAGCCGCAATGAAAATATCAACATCTTCATGTGCTTCTTGCATTTTTTCAACACCTTCAGGTGCAGCAACTAAACACATGAAACGAATGTTTTTTGCACCGCGTTTTTTAAGAGAGTTGATTGCTTCAATAGCTGAAGCACCAGTTGCTAGCATTGGATCTACGACAACAATTTCTCTCTCTTCGATGTCTTGTGGTAATTTCACAAAGTATTCAACTGCTTCAAGTGTCTCAGGATCTCTATATAGACCCACGTGACCTATTCTAGCTGCTGGAACTAAATTCAAAATACCTTGCGTCATACCTAAACCAGCTCTTAAAATAGGTACGAATGCTAATTTTTTTCCCGTTAATCTTTTAGCTACCATTTTAGTCACTGGTGTATCAATCTCTACATCTTGTAACTCTAAATCTCTCGTTACCTCGTATGCCATTAACATACCTACTTCATCAACTAACTCTCTAAATTCTTTAGTCCCTGTATGTACGTCACGAATGTAACTTAATTTGTGTTGTATTAGTGGGTGATCAAAAACATGTACTTTGCCCATAATTTACTTCCTCCAATTTTAATTGTATAAAGGATGTTTTGTAGTTAACGCTTTAACTCTTTCTTTTCCTTCTTCTAATACTTTGTTATCTTCTGGATTTTTCAGAACTAAACTAATGATTTTTGCTACTTCTTCAAAAGCTGCTTCGTCAAATCCACGTGTTGTTGCTGCTGGTGTACCTAAACGAACGCCACTTGTTACAAAAGGTTTTTCTTGATCAAATGGAATTGTATTCTTATTACATGTGATACCTACAGCATCTAATGTTTCTTCAGCGACTTTACCTGTGATATTAACTGAACCTTTAACATCTACAGATACTAAATGGTTATCAGTACCACCTGAAACAACTCTAAATCCTTCTTTAGTTAATGTATCCGCTAATGTTTTAGCATTATTAACTACTTGTTGTTGATAAGTTTTAAAGTCTTCCTGTAGTGCTTCACCAAAAGCAACTGCTTTTCCAGCAATAACGTGTTCTAATGGTCCACCTTGAATTCCTGGGAATATTTTTTTATCGATTTGCTTTTTATACTCTTCTTTACATAAAATCATTCCACCACGAGGACCGCGTAATGTTTTGTGTGTCGTAGTAGTAACAAAATCTGCATATTCAACAGGGTTTTGATGTAATCCAACTGCAACTAAACCGGCTATGTGTGCCATATCAACCATTAATTTTGCCCCTACTTCATCTGCAATCTCTTTGAAACGTTTGAAATCGATTGCTCGAGAATATGCAGAAGCTCCTGCGACGATTAATTTAGGTTGATGTTCTTTAGCTAATTTTAATACCTCATCGTAATCAATTTGTTCATTTTCTTTGTCAACGCCGTATTCAACAAAGTTATAAAATTGACCACTAAAGTTAACAGGCGAACCATGAGTTAAGTGTCCACCATGGCTTAAGTTCATCCCTAATACAGTATCACCGTGTTCTAATGCCACGAGATAAACAGCCATATTTGCTTGTGATCCAGAATGTGGCTGAACGTTAACATGATCAGCACCAAACAATTGCTTTGCACGTTCAATCGCTAATGTTTCAGACACATCAACATATTCACATCCACCATAGTATCTTCTATTTGGATAGCCTTCAGCATATTTGTTAGTTAAAACTGAACCTTGTGCTTCCATAACTGCTTCTGAAACAAAGTTTTCTGAAGCAATCAGCTCGATATTATTATTTTGACGGTTAAATTCATTTTGAATCACTTCATATATTTCTTTATCTTGCTCTTGAATAAATGACATAGGTAAATCTCCCTCGTTTCTGTATTAGTTATATTTTGCTCTTTCGCCACCAATTTTCTTAGGTCTTGAAGAAGCGATGGTAACAACTGCTTCACCAATTTGTTTAACACTTGTACGTTCTGGAATGGCTACATGCTCAATGTGCATGCCAATTAGTGTTTGACCAATATCAATACCTTTAGGCACTGCTATTTGTTCCACAACCATTGGATCTTGCATGTGTTGGTATGCGTATGTTGCTAAACTACCACCTGCATGAACATCTGGTACAACTGATACTTCTTCCATCGTAAGGGGGTTAAATTTAGATCTTTCAATCGTTATCGCCCTATTGATATGTTCACAACCTTGAAATACAAAAGAAACGTTTGTTTCGTTTTCAATTTCCTTTAACGCTTCAAATATCTCTTGTGCTACTTCTTTTGAACCTACACTGCCAATACGTTCACCAATAACCTCAGACGTAGAACAACCAATGATACATAATTCGTTAGCTTTAAAGAATGACTGCGATTTCAACTCATTTAACAATAACTTCAATTCGTCCATTTTTCCCACCCCTTTTAAAAAGATGTTTTTAAAAAGCATAAAAAATACCTTGATGCTAAGCGTTATACAAGATTAACCGATAGCAATATTGCTATACGTTATTATTATAACGTATTTAGCAACTTACTCATACTAATTTCACAAATTAATTACTTTAATATTTTATTTTTCAATGTATCTACCATAAAATTTAATTCATTATATATTTTATTATAATCATCTAGCGTTCCTCCAAAAGGATCGGTGATTTCTCCGCTACGTTCCACATATTCATTAACTGTGTATATATGACCTGGGTCTCCATACATTTCTTTAATAGTTTGTTTATGGGATTCGGACATCGTTAATATTAAATCTGCTGCTAAATCATCTTCTGTAAAACGTGTAGCAGGTCCTGGCATAGGTAACTGATGTGCTTGTATAATACTTAAAGAATTTTGAGATGTGGGCTGCCCATCTAATGCAAAAATCCCTCGAGACTCAAAGTCATAATTGGGTATTTTTGCTTTAGCAATACTTTCAGCCATTGGACTTCTACATGTATTACCAGTACAAACAAAAATTATTTTCATAGTTGCTCTCCTTTAATAATAGTTCGACTTGCCGCTTTCATCATTCTATTCATGATTGCTACTGTACGATCAGTAATTTTAAAGCCATATATATATGCTTTTTTAATATCCTTATCTTGATCAATTTGATGTAATATTTGATAAAGATTATGATTAGCACCTTTAATATCATTGTCGCTTTCACATAATTTTATAAAAATTGATTGTTCGGGCACTAATGCACGTTTATCATTGGGAAGGATAAAGGCTGTTTTACTCCAATCTTTTTTTTCTATTGGTTTTTCATTGAAATCTTCGACAATTTGTAGTGGGGTATCAGGTGCATAATGCTTATATTTCATCCCTGGTGCAATTGGTTTATTAGTGTCTAACGCCTGTACCTCTGATATACTCCCCGGCAATACTGCTTCAAGCATTTCTTTAGTTATCGATCCAGGTCTAGCAATTCTATATGGGAATTGTGTGCAGTCTAGTACTGTACTTTCTAAGCCTTCTTCACTTTGATCACCGTTTATAATACCATTAATACGACCATTTAAATCTGAATAAACGTGTTCAAATGTAGTTGGTGAAGGTCGTCCACTTATATTTGCACTAGGCGCTGCTATAGGCATATCTACGAATTGAAGTATTTGTCTACCGATTGGATGACTTGGCATTCTGACAGCTATAGAAGTTAGCCCTCCGCTTACACTTTCACATAAATACCCTTTTTTTAAAGGTAGTATAAAAGAAATTGGACCTGGCCAAAAATGGTTCATTAGTAATTTGATTTCATCCGTTATATCATTTGTAAAAGGTTGCAATTGTTTTAAGTCATAAATATGCACTATTAACGGGTTATCTGATGGACGACCTTTAGCTTCATATATCTGTTTAATAGCTTTATCATTTCTAGCATCTGCTCCAAGTCCATAAACTGTTTCAGTTGGTATTGCAATTAAGCCACCATTTTCAAAAATGCTTTTAATTTCTTCCATACCCGAAAATTGAGTAATATTATTTTCATCAAATCGCAAGTCCCATATCTTTGTTTCCATTCAACCACATCCTTTCTTCTCATGATTAATTTTAAAACAAAATAAAAAGTTATGCACTCCCATGATTTCCCATGTTCAGTACATAACTTTCTCACCAAATGAAAGAAATAATTCTATCATTATTATTAATATCTTTTATAATTTGAACATCTAACGAAGGGTATTTAGAATGTATTTTTTGCTTCAATGTTTTTCCTTGTAAATAACCTATTTCAAATACAACTTTAGCATTAGGTAGCAATACTTTTGGTAACTGCTCTAATATAGTGTCATACACTTTATATCCATTATCTTCCGCAAACAACGCTGAATAAGGTTCGTATTTTAATACAGTATCATCCATCAAATTAGCTTCATCATCGTCAATATAAGGTGGGTTAGATATAAGGCCATTGACAGTCACGCCTGCTTCTATTAATGGAGTCAACGCATCACCTTGCAAAAAGTTAATATCAACACTATGATTATATGCATTTTCCCTCGCCACAGCGAGTGCCGCATCAAATAAATCTGTAGCATATACTTTGAGCGAAGAATCTAATTTTTTTAGCATAATTGGAATGTTCCCGCTACCGGTACCAATATCAACAACATGATCACCTGAATGAATTTGGTTATAAAAGTGTAACATGACTTCTTCAGTTTCTGGTCTCGGTATTAAACAATCTTTCGTTACTTTAAATGTCTCACCATAAAATGATTGTTTTCCAACGATGTATTGAATCGGTTCACCTTTTAACATTCTAATTTCTGCATCTTCAAACATTGCCAAATGTGTTTTAGATATTTCATTGTCCATTTGCATCAAGTAATCTACTTTACTCCATTGAAATAAATCTAGCATCAACCATTCCGCTCGTACGGTTTCAATGTTTTGTTCAACGCATTTTACTTTCGCACGATCGAGTATCGCCTTATAGTTCACCATTATTAAGTTCTTTCAATTTATCTGTTTGTTCAGCTAATGTAAGTGCATCTATAACTTCGTCTAATTTCCCTTCCATCACCTGCTCTAATTTTTGTATTGTTAAACCAATGCGGTGATCAGTCACTCGACTTTGAGGGTAGTTATAAGTTCTAATACGCTCTGAACGATCTCCCGAACCAACAGCTGACTTACGTTGAGCTGCATATTTTTGTTGTTCTTCTTGTAATTTCATATCAAATAAACGTGCTTTTAATACTTTCATAGCTTTTTCACGGTTTTGAATTTGAGATTTTTCTGAAGATGTTGCAATAACGCCTGTCGGAATATGTGTAATACGTACAGCCGAATCTGTTGTATTGACGTGTTGCCCACCTGCACCACTTGAACGATAAGTATCGACTTTAATATCCTCATTACGAATTTCAATTTCAACGTCTTCAACTTCTGGTAGCACTGCTACTGTTGCAGTTGAAGTATGAATACGTCCACCTGATTCTGTCTCTGGCACACGTTGAACACGGTGTGCACCATTTTCATATTTCAACTTACTATAAGCGCCTGTCCCTGAAACTGAGAAACTGATTTCTTTATAGCCACCATGATCACTTTCAGCAGCTTCTACAATCTCAATTTTATAACGTTGTGCTTCGGCATATTTAGAATACATTCTAAATAAATTACCAGCGAAAATTGCTGCTTCATCTCCGCCAGCTGCAGCACGGATTTCCACAATAACATTTTTTTCGTCATTCGGGTCTTTTGGTATAAGGAGTACTTTAAGTTCCTCTTCTAATTTAGGCACTTCGTTATTCAGTGTTTGGTGTTCACCTTTTAACATTTCTACTTCTTCGTTATCATTAGTTTCTTTTAACATGTCTTCTATTTCAATGATATCTTCTTTAACTTGCTTATAATTGCGATAAACCTCTACAGTTTTTTGTAGATCTGATTGTTCTTTTGAGTATTTTCTTAAATTATCTGGATCACTTACCACATCTGGATCGCTTAATAATTCATTTAATTGTTCGTATCTTTCTTCTACAATATCTAATTGATCAAACACTACATTTCCTCCTTCTCGTTATTACTTGGTGCAACAATATGATGCGCTCTGCATCTCGGTTCGTAACTCTCATTTGCCCCAACTAATATCACTGGATCATCTATTTTTGCTGGATTTCCATCAATTAACCTTTGTGTACGACTTGAAGATGCACCGCAAACAGCACAAACAGCTTGTAGTTTCGTGACTTCTTCACTTACTGCTAATAGGTGAGGAATAGGCTTGAATGGCTCTCCTCGAAAATCCATATCTAACCCTGCAGTAATAACTCTATGGCCTTTTGCAGCTAATTGTTCAACAATATGAACTACACCTTCTTCAAAAAACTGCACTTCATCAATGCCTATAACATCTGTATCAGACAAATCGTGCTTAAGTATCTCAGCCGCTGTTGAAATATTAATTGCTTCAATAGCATTGCCATTATGAGAAACAATCTTATCTTTATGATAGCGGTCATCTATAGCCGGTTTAAAAACAACTACTTTTTGCTTAGCATAAAGTCCTCGTCTTAATCGACGAATTAACTCTTCAGATTTACCACTAAACATGCTTCCAGTAATACATTCAATCCACCCGGAATGATAAGTTTCATACATCATGCGTTCCACCTTTTTCAAAACATAATCGTCTCATTATATCATATTTTCTCACTTGAAATATGCAATTTTTTGAAGATATTACGTTATTTTATGTATAGAAATTACTAAAAATGCTATGTGAAAACTCAAATTATCGGTTTAAAAAATTATTATTTAAACAAAAAAGCATTCTCATAAAATGAGAATGCTTGATAAAAACGATTACTCGTTGCTTGATTTGAATCCAAATTTCTTGTTGAAACGTTCCACACGACCATCCGCAGCAGCGAATTTTTGGCGTCCTGTGTAGAATGGGTGTGAATCAGATGACACATCTAAACGAATAACTGGGTATTCGTTTCCATCTTCCCATTCCATAGTTTCTGATGAAGATTTTGTTGAACCACTTAAGAATTTAAAATCTGTTGTTGTATCTAAAAAGATTACTTTGTGGTATTCAGGATGAATATTTTTTCTCATTATTTTCAGCTCCTTTGCCCTGGACCATCTGGAACAGAGTTGTTTGTGAGTTTTTTACCCAATACTTGATAAGTATAATTGCTTTAAAAGCAAAACGCAACCCTAAATATTATATAAAGTTATAACTATCCATTAACCTCGTATTAAATAATTGGTTTACCTGTTTTTGTGCTTTCTTTAGCAGCCTTTTGTAATTGTTCAAAAAACTCTTGGTTATTTTCTGTACGCTTTAATTTACGTACAAATCTTTCAGTAAAATCAACTGAATCAGTAAACATATTTCTCAATTGCCACAACGACTCTAAGTCTTTAGAGGAAATAAGTAATTCCTCTTTACGTGTAGAACTACGGCCAATATCAATCGCAGGGAATACACGGCGCTCTGCTAATTTACGATCTAGATGTAGCTCCATATTTCCAGTACCTTTAAATTCTTCATAAATCATATCATCCATACGAGAACCAGTATCAACTAAAGCAGTAGCTAATATAGTCATACTACCGCCCGCTTCAATATTTCTAGCAGCTCCGAAAAATGCTTTAGGCTTATGTAAAGACGCTGGGTCTAAACCGCCTGACAATGTTCGGCCACTTGGTGGTATGACAAGATTATAGGCACGTGCTAATCGTGTAATTGAATCCATTAATATTATGACATCTTTTCCTACTTCGACAAGTCTTTTGGCACGCTCTAATAAAAGCTCTGCAACCTTAACATGGTGCTGAGGCGGCTCATCAAACGTAGAGTGAACGACTTCCGCAGTTTCAACAGATCGTTCTATATCCGTTACTTCTTCTGGACGTTCGCCAACTAGTAAGATAAATAATTCTGCATCTGGCTTATTGACAGCAATCGCGTTAGCAATTTCTTTTAAAAGTGATGTTTTACCTGCTTTTGGTGGCGCGACAATAAGCCCACGCTGACCTAAACCAATTGGTGTAATTAAATCCATAATTCGAGTTGAGAAATTTTGTTTTGTTGTTTCTAATAATATTCGCTCTTCTGGGTATAATGGTGTTAACGCTTGGAAGTGCGGTCTTTTTTTGACTTCTTCTGCATTCTCATCATTTACAAAATCAACTTGTAGTAAACCATAATATTTTTCATTATCCTTTGGCTTTCTTACTTTACCAGTCACTTTATCTCCTCGTTTTATTTCAAAACGGCGGATTTGACTAGCAGATATATAAATATCTTTTTCACCTTTAGAATAATTTACTGTTCTGAGAAAACCATAACCATCTTGTTGGATGTCATCTAATACACCCTCCATATAATAGTTACCATCTTTTTCCATTTGTGCTTCCATAATTGCAAGCACGAGTTCTTTTTTATTAAGTTTACTATAATTCGTTAATTTAAGAGATTTTGCTTTTTGAGTGAGATCTTTAGTGGTGTAATTTTTGTATAACTCGTGGAACGATTCATACTGAGGTGATGTTCGAACTCTATCAGGCATTATCTTGCACCCATTTCATAAATAAGTTTTTAAATAGCGCATCAACTCGCTACTTACCTTTATTACTATAGCAAATATTTTATTTAATTACAAAATGAATTTCAGATTCTATAAAATATCAAAAGAGCAAGACAGAGTGACTGCCTTGCTCTAATGCTTTGCTTAAATTGTTGTTAATATTTTTATTTGTAATAACCAGCTATAGATTTGATTTCTAAGAATTCTTCGATACCATAATCGCCCCATTCGCGACCTATACCAGATTGTTTATAACCACCAAATGGTAAATCTGATTTGCGACCAGCTTCATTAATTTCTATTGTACCAGCCTCAATTGAACGAGCTACTTTGTGTAGCGTCTCTTTGTCATTTCCATATACATAACCAGCTAGACCATATTTAGTGTCATTTGCGATTTTAATCGCTTCATCTAAATCATTGTAAGTGATTACTGACATGACTGGGCCAAAAATTTCTTCCTGTGCAATTGTCATACTATTATCAACATTGTTGAAAATAGTCGGACGTGCAAAGTAACCTTTTTCTATTCCTTCAGGCTTACCAGGGCCTCCGTAGAATAATTCTGCACCTTCTTCTACCCCTTTATCAATATATGCTTGTACTTGGTCATATTGTTTTTTGCTAATAATAGGGCCGACTTGTGTACCTTCTTCACGTGGATTGCCAACCTTAACTTGACTGAATTTTTCTTTAACCGCTGTTAAGAAGCCTTCTTTTAAACTTTCCGGAACTAGCGTTCTTGTACCTGCTGTACAAACTTGACCAGTGTTAGTAACAACTTTACCTGTCGCAGCGCTAGCTGCACCTTCAATGTCTGCATCATCTAAAATAATATATGGTGACTTACCACCTAATTCTAGAGAAACTTTTTTGAAGTCTTCAGCTGCTTTTTTCATAATGCTTGAGCCTGTTGGACCAGAACCAGTAAATGACATCATTCTAACTTTAGGATGTTCACTTAAAGGATTTCCTACGCCTTGACCATCACCATTGACTAAGTTAAATACACCTTTTGGCACACCTACTTTATCAAAAATTTCAGCTAAAATAATTGCTGCAAATGGAGTCTCTTCTGATGGCTTTAAAACTACTGGGCTTCCTGCTGCAAATGCCGCTGATAATTTAAGAGATGTTTGGTTTGTAGGGAAGTTCCAAGGTGTGATTAAACCCGCTACACCAATGGCTTCTTTGACAACTAAGTCATCACCACGACGCTCTTCAAATTCAAAATTATCTAATGCATCACGTGCTGCCTCAAAATGATCTAGCCCCATTTGATAATGGACATTTTCTGATACGTCTAATGGCGCACCTAGTTCATCAGTAATAGCTTCTACAAGATCTTCTTTTCTATTTTTATACTCTTGAACAATTTTATCTAATAAAGTTCTTCTTTCTTCAATAGAACTATGTCTAAATTCTAAATAAACATTTTCAGCAGCGTCCACTGCTTTATCAACATCTTCTTTATTTCCTTTCGCAATTTTACCTGCTACTTCTTCTGTTGCTGGATTTATAACTTCAAGTGTTTCTCCACTATTGCTTTCAATCCATTCTCCGTTGATATATTGTTTAGTGAAATTTCTCATCAATGATTCACTCCCTAATTTGTGTTGATAATTCTATTCTAGCCGACATTTAAAATTTTTAAACATTAATGCTCACACCATGTAATGATAAACATTGTTATAACTCTATTTCTCAATAACTATCAAAATCAATATAAGTTCAAAAATTATATAATATGTGGATCCACTGAAAAGTACATATCATATAAAAAAAAGAAACCTATAATTAATTATAGGTTTCTTTTTTAAAGTTTAAACAAGATAAGTTCTTGTTCACATACTTCAATATTACTGATTCTCAAGTTCGATATAATCTTGAGCCCATTTTTCCATTGGTACTAAAGCTGCCGCGAGTGCATCACCTTTATCCGTAAGTTGGTATAATATATTCATAGGGCTTGTAGACACTATTTTTTTCTCGACAAGCCCCCATTCACTCAAGTCTGTTAATTTTATACTAAGTGCACGAGGTGTAATTGTTTTTAAATCACGCTTCATGTCAGAAAAGTGAGCAGATTTTTCTGAACACCTAGACAAATAATTAATAATAAGACCATTCCAACTTCTACCTACTATTTTAAAGGTCTCTTCAAGATAAGGGCAAACCTCCATGGTCATCACCTCATATCATTTTTATTCTATAGTCTTTGTTACTAAAGTACATTTCTATCATCTAGTATATTTAGTATACCACATTTTTTAAACTTCTTCAGTCCAAATATCTGCGCCTAAAGATTTTAACGTATTCACGATATCGGTGTAACCTCGATATATATGTTTCACATTATAAATTGTCGTAACGTCTTCTGCAATTAAACCAGCAACAATGAGACATGCACCAGCACGTAAATCACTTGCATATACTTCTGTACCTATTAACTTAGAAGATTTAATTATAGCTGTGCCATCATCTGCATTAATATTAGCGCCCATATTTTTTAATTCATCTACATGCTTAAAGCGTTCAGGGTAAATGGTTTCGGTTACAAGCGACACCCCATCTGCCATGAATAATAATGGCGTTATAGGTTGTTGTAGATCTGTAGCAAATCCCGGGTAAACTAAAGTCTTAATATCAACGCTTGAATATGGTGTACTACGCTTAATTTTTGCGCTATCGTCTTCAACTTGGATATCAACACCAAGTTCTTTTAATTTCACTGTCAGCGGTTCAACATGTGTAGGTATAATATTGTTTATTTGAATATCTTCTCCACATGCGGCAGCTATACACATATATGTACCTGCTTCGATTCTATCTGGAATGACTTGATGATGAGAACCATGAAGATGGTCAACACCGTTTATTTTAATCGTACTTGTACCTGCCCCTTTAATATCTGCGCCTAACCCCATTAAAAATGTTGCTACGTCTACAACTTCTGGCTCTTTAGCAGCATTTTCAATTACCGTCTGTCCTTCTGCTCGAACGGCTGCAAGCATAATATTTATTGTGGCACCAACACTTACGATATCTAAAAATATATTCGCACCAGTTAATTTATCAGCTTCAATTTTCATTGATGTATCACTGGATTCATCAATTTTAGCGCCTAATGCTTTAAATCCTTTAATGTGTTGATCAATCGGTCTCGGACCTAAAGGGCAGCCTCCAGGTAAACCAATTACACACTTTTTAAACCGACCTAACATTGCTCCCATCATATAATATGATGCGCGCAAAGATTCAACCTTATTGTTAGGTAATGCAGCATTTTCAATTTCTGTAGGATCAACATTTAATGTCATACCTTCTAAATCTGTTCCAATATTTAAATCCCCTAATAAACTAACTAAAGTTTCTACATCAGAAATTTGTGGAAGGCCTTCTATTGTTACTTTATCTTCAGCCAGGATTGCTGCAGGTATAATTGCAACTGCGCTATTTTTAGCGCCGTGGATATCCAATTCACCTTTAAGTGATTGGCCACCTCTAATTTTAATCACTTCTTGAGCCATTCGCTTGTTCTCCTTTGCCTTACAATCATTATTTCTTTTCTATTACATTATTTGCATTATAAATTAAAATTTTACAGTTTGCAAAGTACATCAATCTACTAAAACATTTTTCATTAAGTGATGCAGTATGCCTAGATTTTAATTACTATAAATTTTAATTCCCATTATTTTACTATTTAAATCATATTTATGTACATTTGTTTATATTTCATGCAAATATATTGGTCTTCATAGTATTTATTTACCAAACGTTAATTATTATACCATAAAAAAATAACTATTATACATATGTATAATAGTTATTTTTGACTTAAGCGAAATTATTTTGCTTGGTTAGATGTACCAAATTCTTTAATTTTACCAATAACTGTTGCTTTAATTGCTTCACGTGCTGGTCCTAAATATTTACGAGGATCATACATTTCTTGGTCTTTATCTAAAACTTCACGTACTGCTTTAGCAGAAGCAATTTGGTTTTCAGTGTTTACATTAATTTTAGCTGTGCCAAATGGAATTGCTTTTTGGATATCTTTAGTAGGGATACCCGTACCACCATGCAATACTAATGGTAATCCTGTTGAAGCACCAATTTCTTCCATTTCTTTAAATCCTAATTTTGGTTCACCTTTATAAGGTCCGTGTACTGAACCTAATGCTGGTGCTAATGTATCAATACCTGTTCTTTCAACAAGTTCTTGACATTCTTTTGGATCAGCATAGATAACGCCTTCTGCAATGACATCATCTTCTTGTCCACCAACAGTACCTAATTCTGCTTCTACAGAAACACCATGTTCATGAGCATATTCGACAACTTTTGATGTAATTTCAATGTTTTCTTCGAATGGGCTGTGAGAAGCATCAATCATTACTGATGTGAATCCAGCATCGATAGCTTCTTTACATTTTTCAAAGCTTGAACCATGGTCTAAATGAATTGCTACTGGAATAGTAATTTCTTTATCGTGCATTAATCCTTCAACCATTTTCACAACAGTGTAAAAACCACCCATGTAACGAGCAGCACCTTCAGATACACCTAAAATTACTGGAGCATTCTCTTCTTGTGAAGCTTCTAAGATTGCTTGTGTAAATTCTAAGTTATTTAAGTTGTATTGACCAACCGCGTAACCATTTTCTTTTGCGTCTATTAACATTTCTTTCATTGAAACTAAAGGCATGAAAGTTCCTCCTTGGTGCTTTAAGCACATATTTTTACAATCTCAGTATATCAAAATTATGAACACTTTGCATACTTTCAAATAATTGTAAGCGTTTTTATTCATTTATTTCTTTTAATAAAAGCTAAAATCACTACTTTTCACTATTTTTAAGTGTGCTAGAGATAAAATCACTACTTTATTTCGATAATTTTATTAATAAAACAAAAAAACTTTTTGAAATGAAAATATCTAATGTTAAAGAAATCAAACTAAAACGTCTGTTAATTTTTATATTTCAAACTCAAATTATATATTAAAAGAAAAAGACGTATGTAACAGATAATTATAAATAGATTACTAACATACGTCTTATTATTCAAGGTTCTTATTTAGTTTGTTGATGCTTTAAAGATGCTTCAATAAAAGCTTTGAAAATAGGCTGTGGACGGTTTGGTCTTGATAGGAATTCTGGGTGGAATTGACACGCCACATAAAAATCATTTTCAGGAATCTCTACCATTTCAATTAAGCGACCATCAGGGCTTGTACCTGAAAATACCATGCCGTTAGCTTCTAATTGCTCTCTATATTCATTATTAAACTCATAACGATGACGATGTCTTTCTTCGATATCAGTTTCATTATAAATCGTGTGTGCTAATGTCCCTTCTTTAATATGACAAGGGTACAGACCTAAACGCAACGTACCACCTAAATCTTCAATATCTTTTTGTTCAGGTAATAAATCAATAATTGGATATGGTGTATTTGGATCTAACTCAGCTGAGTGAGCACCTTCTAAGCCAAGTACGTGTCTAGCAAATTCAACTGTTGCCAATTGCATACCTAAACATATACCAAAGTATGGTACATTATTTTCACGCGCATACTTAATTGCAGAAATTTTTCCTTCACTAGCGCGGAAACCAAACCCACCTGGTACTAAAATGCCATCTACATCTGATAATATTTCTGATACATTATCATCAGTCACTTCACTTGAATCAATCCATCTAACTTCAATGTCTTTTTTAAATGGATATCCTGCATGTTTTAAAGACTCAACAACTGATAAATAAGCATCTTGCAGACTAACATATTTACCTACTAAACCTATAGTCACTTTGCCATCTAAATTATTAACTGTATCAAGTAAATATTGCCATTCATCAAGCTGTGTTTCGTATTTTGGATTGAGTTCAAGTCTATTAATAACTATGTTATCCATATCTTGTTGACTTAACTGTAACGGAATTTCGTATAACGATTCAGCATCACGACATTCAATTACACTTTCTTTATTAATATCACAGAATAAAGCAATTTTATCTTTTAAATCTTGAGTTAATTCATACTCTGTACGAACCACAATTAAATCAGGTTGGATACCTAACCCTCGTAATTCTTTTACACTATGTTGTGTTGGTTTCGTTTTCATTTCTCCAGCAGCTTTAATGTATGGCAGTAATGTACAATGAACGTACATTACATTTTCACGTCCTAAATCACTGCGAATTTGTCTAATAGCTTCGAGGAACGGTAATGATTCTATGTCACCTGTTGTACCACCAATTTCAGTGATTACAACGTCTGCATTTGTACTTTCTCCTGCTAAAAGTAAACGTTCTTTGATTTCATTAGTAATATGAGGGATAACTTGGACTGTCCCACCTAAATAATCTCCACGACGTTCTTTCTTAAGTACTTGAGAGTATACTTTACCAGCTGTAACATTAGAATATTTATTTAAGTTAATATCAATAAATCTTTCATAATGTCCTAAGTCTAAGTCTGTTTCTGCACCATCGTCAGTAACAAAAACTTCCCCATGTTGATAAGGACTCATCGTACCTGGGTCAACATTTAAGTAAGGATCAAACTTTTGTATTGTTACTTTTAATCCTCTATCTTTTAATAATCTTCCTAAAGATGCTGCTGTGATACCTTTACCTAATGAAGAAACCACTCCACCAGTTACAAAAATAAATTTTGTCATGTTCTGCCTCCTAGTTATTAAACAATATTTCAATCAATACCGATATTATTGACATCAAATTTCAAACAAAATCTTTTAATTATTTGTATAATAGCGTGTTTTACATATTTTAATGAGCATTTTATTTTCATATGTATATATTGCTGTTCCAAACAACTTCCAAATTTTAAATCTTTATAAAACTTTATAGTAATTTAAATAAAAAAATCGCTCCCTCTCACATCGTTGTAAGGGGGAGCGTATATTATTTATACACGTCGTCCTAATTAAAGGAGCCCAAATAAAATTTTATCATTTTCACGAGAAAAGTCAATTAAAACTCAAATAATTATTTTTCAATTTCTTCTTCTTCTTCTTCTTCATCGTCATCGAAATCTTCATCTTCTTCGTCAATAACAATGCCTTCTTCGACTTCTTCTTCCTCTTCTTCTGGTTCTTCCGGATCATTTAATGTTTCTTGATCGTCAGTAACGGCTGGGATATCATCATCGTCATCTCCATCGTCTTCACCAAGTAATTTTAAGTTCTTATCTTCTTCTGGATCATCATCTAGGATGTCGAATTTTTGAATTGTTGGAGCGATTTTTTCTTCAATATCGTCTACTGAGTACCAATCACGCAATCCCCAAATATTTTCTCCAACGTTTAAAAAGCGACCGTCAGTATTTAAATCAGTATAAAATTGTACAATTCTATTTTCGACTTCATGGTCTTCATAATGGCCAAGTGCTTTAAATTCATCAATAATATCGTATAAATTCATAGTATCGCCTTTTTCATTTAACAATGTATAGGCCATATCGATAAATGATTTCTCATCAACCATTTCTTTTGTATAATCTTGAATTCTCATTATTTATTCTTCCTTTCAAAGGCATTTATCCAAATCCGTACTAAGTTCATCATTAGTAATAATAACAAATGTAAATTATAAATGACAATACGGGATTTCGCAATCTCTATTAATAATTTATGTGTTTTTCAAATACTTTAAAATCATCAGCTGATTCTATCTCTACAAAATTACTATTAATACATAATGGCTTGAGTTCGTTATTTTCTCCATATAATGTAATCGTTAATAAACTTACGTCATCAAAATGCTTTCTAATATATGTAGAAAGTTGCCGCAAAGCACTTTCTGCGACGCCATGGTGTCTTTCATCCTTATTTACTTCCACTGAAGAAATATTCATGCGCTGTTCATGTTGCTCTATTGCAATAAATCCAACCTTTTTCTCATCTTTATATAAGTCTATGATATGAATATTGAAGGGCACATCATCAGTGTTAGGCTTTAACTTTAAAGATGATACATGATTCGATCCTAAATCTAAATAATATAATCTTTCTTTACCTAATGGACCTTCTTCTTTAGTTGCAGTATGCATAAAGCCAGCCCGTTCGTATACATTCCAAGCGCTCTCATTCTCTGCATCTACCACTAAATATAAGTGATTGAAATTTGGAAATAATGATTGTACATATTGTGGTAAGTACATCATCATTTTAGTGCCATAACCATAGCCTTGAAAGTTTTCATTTACTGATAACGACCGAACATAAATCACTTGGTTGGGCGTTTCATATCCTTCATGTTGATAATACCGGTGTAAAACAAAAAAACCAACGACTTCCCCTTCTTTGTTTAATGCCACATTCGCAATTCGGTTCTCATCATTTAAAGCATCTTCTAATACATCACTTGGTAATGATGAATAAATTTGTTGGCGTTCACTCAATTTAAAATCATAAAGTGCATCTTTATATTTTTCTTCATATACTTGCACTGTAATTCCTTCGAATTGTTTTTTAATAAACATATCAAATCCCCTATTTATAACTTATTTATTATTTATTAATACCACTTTTCATATTATTATAACCTAAACTTTATACTTTATTAAAAAAACAATTCATCTGACAATTTATACTAAATCAGTCTTTTACTTGGTCATGCAATGGCATTGAAAAATGTTTTTATGGTATGTGTTTTCACCTATTCACTATGTGCATCATACAGCTGTTATAGCTCTTCCAAATTATTAAAAGTCAAAATAATATTAATATTATCTTGACGTCATTCTTTGCTATATGTAATTGAAATGTAAAGTATGATTTCTTCAATAACATGCAATTCTGCGTGGAGAGGTTGCTTATTCGTTTAGTATTTTCCTACTCAATCAAATACAATTATGAAAAATTACGCCTTTATCAACGTCGTCGACTTTAATAAATAGTCTTAATGACAACATAAAATGAGACTCCTTTTAAATTCATATTTGATTTTCCTTCATTTTATTATAATATTAGTTATAATGTAAATTTATTTGGGGGGAAATAGAGATGAAGATTGGCATTGATGCTGGTGGCACTTTAATCAAAATTGTTCAAGATAATGGTAGAGAACGTAAATATGAAACAAAATCAACTACTGAAATTAAAGAAGTTATCAATTGGTTAAACCAGCAAAATTGTGAAAGCATTAGTTTAACTGGTGGGCAAGCTGCTATAATTCAAGAACAATTAACTTGTCCATCTCGATTATTTATCGAATTTGATGCAGCTGCAAAAGGGTTAGAAATACTTTTGGTAGAACAAGAACACTTATTAGACAATTATATTTTCACTAATGTTGGTACTGGTACTTCGTTACACTTTTCTGATGGCCATCATCAACAACGTGTCGGTGGCATTGGTGCTGGCGGCGGTATGATTCAAGGCTTAGGTTATTTGTTGACTGGAATCAAAGATTATAAACAGCTAACGGATACAGCACAAAATGGTAACCGAGATATTATTGACTTAAAAGTTAAACATATCTATAAAGATAGTGAGCCACCTATCTCTGGAGATCTTACAGCTGCAAACTTTGGTCATGTACTTCATAATTTAGATGCTAACTTTACAGATGCTGATAAACTCGCATCTGTTATAGGGGTAGTCGGCGAAGTCATCACAACAATGTCAATCACAGTTGCAAGAGAAAACAATACGGAAAATGTAGCTTACATAGGCTCATCTTTCCATAATAACGATTTATTAAAAAAAGTCGTTAAGGACTATACGATATTAAGAGGATTTAAACCTTATTATATTGAGCATGGTGCCTTTTCAGGCGCTTTAGGTGCAATTCATTTATAAATTTGTTCCTTTAAATATAATTCATTAATGTCAATTTCACTTTCTATAATTATGTTAAATAAAGTTAATCATTTTTTAGAGATTTACCTCAACCTTAATCATTCTATTCATGAAAATTAAAACAACCCGCATCTAATAGATGCGGGTTGTTTTAATTAATGTTTCCCTTACAAACACCTTAAATTTATAACGGTATTCATAAACTAACTTATTATAATTAGTCGTTTTTTTAAATTATAAAAACTAAACACAAGTATATTTAAACGCCTTTAGGAATAATCTTTTCCTTTAATAAGTAAGTTGATCTAATACTTTTTGAGCAGATACAACTGTGCCTACAACACCAGATTTCAAATCTATAGCTACAGCTTTATTATCATCGCGTAAATTATCTAACCAGTCAGCGAATACTTCACCTTCCACTTCGATAATTTCACACTCCTCAAAATCTTCATCTCTGACCTTTTCAGCTCTGCTTTTAATACTCCAAACAGGCATGATATGCGGTCTTTCATGTTCATCATCGCTAATCAAAATAAATTGTTTTTCATTTTTACGAGATAAACCAAATACTGCATCCTCTTTAGCAGTATCTTTTACAAATTCTTTCAAACGAATATTGTCTAAATCAGACATCAATTCATTTGTAACATCTACAATATTAACCAATTCCTCACCTGTACTATCAGTCGGGTCAGCGAGCACTTCCTCCCCTTCTTCAAATAGGTCATCCATTTCGTATGTCACAAATCGGTCTATGTCAATTTTTTTAACATGGTCATATTCAATAGCATGTTTTTTTAAAAATGTTTCTGCTTTTGCTTTTGTTGACCACGCACATACTACATTTTTTTCCAATACTTTATGTTTAACTAATTCTTTTGATTTTGTCGCAACATAAAAGGTTTCATTGACTAATATTTCTTGGAAAAATGAATTTTCTTTATAAGACATCATAGCACCTTCAATTCATTTATAATATTTACCCATACTTAAAATATAAATGACTCTTATACTCTAGTCAATTAACGTCTAGTACATTTTGCTAAAGATTGTCATTATATTTAAAAAGTGTGATTAATCCTTTTTCAAATCGTTTAGAAATTGTTGCTCCATTTCTTCTACGATAGCTTTGTTTTCCCCATGCCAGATACAACCAAACCTCGATTCAACAGTTTCACCAGCAAACCAATCACCATCATAATAAGATAATGGAAAGAGTACGTTTTTATTAACATACTTCATAATCGTATTAAAAAATTTACTATTATCTACTGGGGAAACATAACTATAGAATTTATGATAGCCTTTTTGTAAAAATGGCTCTAATAATAGCATACTTGTTGAGCCATTTTGTCTGAAATTTAAATCTATAGCAAAAATATTCTCATTTTCATCTACTAAAAGGTCAAAACCGGCCACGCCAAAATAGCCGTTTGAAACTCCAATTTCCATTATTTTCATACCTGCTTCAATGACAGCTTCAGGTACTTCTTGAACATTTTCATTGCCATTGTAATGTCCATATTCATTTGTTAATTGCTCTGAAGTTCCAATATAGCGAATCCCTGTATGTTCTGAATAGGCATACTGCACGCAGTAATTTGCGATTGCTTCTACTTTTTTTTCAATAATTATTGTATTTGTTTCGTCTTGTGCACTTTCAATACGTGATTTAGCCTGTTCTAAATCGTTATCATTGTAACAAATCATAACCCCGTACCCGCCTGCAGTAGGCAAGTCATCTCCGGGCTTTAATACAAATGGAAACTCCCATTTTGTAACAGCTGTTACAAAATCCTCTATATTAACTACTTCTCTTTTAGGTAGGTATTGGTTATTCGTCCATTCTGGTATACGTGCTTTATTATTTAAAGCAGCAAATATATCTTTATCCAAAGCATAATACTTTTTCTCCAAAATATCTTCCCCATGAATATATTGGAAGTAAATATTTTTATGTTCACGTGATAAATTCTGGATCAATTGTTCGTAACTTTTTTGATCATGGAATTTATAAATATTTTTTGGCATAGTTTTACCAATTGCCTCAAATAAAGTTTGTAACTTCTCAGTTACGCTTGCTTCATGCACAATTACCGGCATTTTATTAGCAATAATGAGCTCTCGACCAGTTAAAAAATTAGATTGATGTACTTCAGGTTCCAACCAGGGGTTAGAAATATATGACGGCCTAGAAGTATATACAATATGCGAATCGTAAAGATCACTAAGTGTTAATTTGGGTCCCAGAGAGCCTTGTCTTATCATTTTTTATGCCCCTTTATATAATGATGTTGTTCGATTATTTCTTCAAACAATATTTTATTTTTTATAAGTTCTAATCCCATAAGTGAGATTATTTTCGAACCTCTAATTAAAGCTTGATCACCATGAGTACTTCCAGCTGCTTCGCGAAAACGATGGGTATGGCCAACTAAATTACGAGAACCAATTTTAATATGCGGATGGATAGTAGGTACACAATGACTAACGTTACCTGTATCTGTAGAACCGTAGCCAAAATCATCATCTATGACAGCTTCACCCATCTCAGTTGCATATTTTGCAAATAAGTCATCAAGTTTACTCGTTTTAATAAATTCATTTACACCATTTTGTATAGGCCCAAACTCATAGTCACAATCTGTTTGTAATGCAGCACCTTTTGCTATTTGTCCAACACGTTCAGTTAATACATCTAATTCTTCACGTGTTGTCGCTCTTGTATAAAAACGTGCATGTGTAAAATCAGGTATGATATTCGCTGCTTTACCACCATCTAATATTACCCCATGTACGCGTTGACGTTTTTTGATATGCTGCCTTAATTGTGCGACACCATTGAAATATGAAATCATTGCATCTAAAGCATTTCTAGCTTCATCCGCATTTTCTGATGCATGTGTACTTTTACCATAAAATTTAATGTCTAAAACATCGACCGCTAATGTATCAATCGTTCTGTAAGTCTCGTTTCCTGGATGTACCATAAGTGCGACATCTAATTCGTCTATGACGCCAGCCTTGACATAAGAAGCTTTGGCACTACCATTTTCTCCACCTTCTTCAGCAGGACAACCTAAGACAATAATTTTGCCTCCCACTTTATCTAGAACTTGTTTCAATGAAATGCCTGCTAATACACTCGCTGTACCAATGATATTATGCCCACAAGCGTGACCTAAACCCGGCAATGCATCATATTCTGCTAAGAAACCAATTGTAGGTCCTTCTAAACCAGAATCATATCGTGCAATAAATCCAGTCGCATGTCCTGCTATATCTGTTTCTACATCAAACCCATTTGAAGTTAAATCTTCAATTAATATTCTTGAAGCAAAAATTTCTTCATTTCCTAATTCTGGTCTATGATGTATTTGATGACTCATTTCAATATAATGATGCTTTTTATTCTCTATATAATCTAAAATGATTTGTTTATTTTCCATAAAATGCATTCTACCTCCTGAATTACCAAAACATTACCAAAGTTATACTTTATACAGTAATAAGTATTTTAAAAATCAAACTACATAACATAATAAATATGTAGACCGTTATTTAATTATTATTTATTCTATCGGGTTTATTAGATTCTGTCATGCTTTTTTGCGAAAATTAAGTAAATTAACAGTTATCACTTTGTATTTATACCCTTTTCATAAATTGTAAATACATTGAGGTCTTGTTACAATTAAGTTACATAAAATATTAGGAGGATATGACATGCCAAAAATGAACGTTGAAAGTTTCAACTTAGATCATACGATAGTTTCTGCACCATTTGTCAGATTAGCGGGCAAAATGGAAGGGGCTAACGGTGATGTTATCCATAAATACGATATCCGTTTCAAACAACCCAATAAAGAACATATGGAAATGCCAGGCTTACACTCTTTAGAACATTTAATGGCCGAAAACATTAGAAACCATTCAGATAAAGTTGTTGATATTAGCCCAATGGGGTGTCAAACTGGTTTCTATGTATCATTTATTAACCATGATGATTATGAAGATGTGTTGAATATCATCGAGAAAACAATCAATGATGTTTTGAATGCTACAGAAGTTCCTGCTTGTAATGAGGTTCAATGCGGTTGGGCAGCAAGTCATTCTCTAGAAGGTGCTAAAGAAATCGCTCAAACTTTTTTAGACCAAAAATCAGTATGGCAAGATGTATATGGAGAAAATAAATAAACAACAAGGGTTATCATTTTGTTCGGTGAAAATTCATCTCCAATCTTAAATAAAAAAGTGGCTGTTAGTTTTCCTTTTGGAAACTAACAGCCACTTTTATTTATATTATTTTATAATTTACTAATTGCTTTTATCATAACAAATTGTATTGGTAAACGAGAATATAAAGCCCATTTAGGCAATTGCTTGCCTGCTAATGGTAATTCTTTTCGAGCCATATATATATTTGCTGGAAATACTACCCATAAAAAAGCAATGATTGTTTTTTTTAAACATGTAGTAGGTTGTTTTATTAGTAATAACAAACCAAATACTATTTCGAATACGCCTGTGATTAACACAGCTGCTTTTCTAAAAGGCAAGTACTCAGGCACAATACTTCTAAAATGTTCTTCATCTTTAAAATGAAGTACCCCAGCTACGCTAAATAGGATGCCAAATAAAATCCGCATTGCAGTTTTCATTTTTCAATGCCCATTTCTTTTAAATAACTTGTGCCATACTCTGGTAACTTCACATTAAAATTATCAGCTATGGTAGCACCTAGCGAACTAAATGTAGTATCTACTGATAATTCATGATAATTATCAATCTTCGGACTAAACATCAACACTGGTACATACTCTCTTGTGTGATCTGTACCATCTGCAGTTGGATCATTACCATGATCTGCAGTGATAATTACTAAATCATCCTCTTTTAAATGTTCAAAAAGTTCTGGTAGACGTTCATCAAAATCTTTAATTGCTTGTGCATAACCCTCTTTGTCACGACGATGACCATATAATGCGTCAAAGTCAACAAGGTTTAAGAAACTCAAACCATTAAAATCACGTTGGACTGTTTCAATGAGTTTGTCCATACCATCCATATTATCTTTAGTACGTATGGCTTCAGTAACACCTTCCCCATCGAAAATATCATTGATTTTCCCTAAAGCAATTACATCATAGCCACCATCTTGTAATTCATTCATTACTGTTCTACCAAATGGTTTTAACGCATAATCATGTCTATTTGATGTTCTGGAGAATGAACCAGGTTCACCAATATAAGGTCTAGCAATAATTCTACCTATTAAATATTTAGGGTCTTTGGTCAACTCTCTGACTTTTTCACATATATCATAAAGCTCTTCTAAAGGGATAATATCTTCATGGGCAGCAATTTGTAGTACTGGGTCAGCTGAAGTGTAGACAATTAAGTCTCCAGTCTTCATCTGGTGTTCTCCCCATTCATCTATAATTTGAGTTCCTGAAGCAGGTCGGTTTGCAACGACTTTTCGTCCTGTCATAGACTCTATTTCTTCTACTAATTCTTTTGGAAACCCTTCAGGATATACTTTAAAGGGTTGCATAATGTTTAATCCCATAATCTCCCAGTGGCCAGTCATCGTATCTTTACCAACTGATGCTTCGCTCATTTTAGTGTAAAAAGCTTGTGGTTTATCTACCCCTGCTATCACAGGTAGTCGGTCAATGTTACCTAAACCTAGCTTTTGAAGATTAGGTAACGTTTGATTAAAACCTTCTAATGTGTGTTTTAATGTGTGGCTCTCCTCATCGTTAAAGGCCTTTGCATCAGGGCCTTCACCTATGCCTACTGAGTCCATTACAATCAAGTGGACTCGGTTAAATGGTGTAGTCATCGTCTCAGCTCCTATTCAGTTATAATTTTATGAATCAATGTTGGTGCTTGTCCTTGTTCACTTATTGTAATACTTTGGTTTAATTTTTCTATGACGTCGTCAATGTCTTTACGATTACTGTGTATCGTTAGGAGCGTATCGCCTTCATTAACTTTGTCTCCTACTTTTTTATCTAATACAATGCCTACACTTAAATCGATATCGTCATCTTTCGTTTGTCTACCGGCGCCTAACATCATGGACGCTACACCAATTTCATTAGCTATAATTTCAGTCACCACGCCAGTTGATTGTGCAAGTAAATCTACTTGATATTTAGCTTGTGGCAATTTTGATACATCATCTACTACTGAGCCATCTCCATCTTGATTCTCTAAGAATGTTCTAAAGGTTTCTAAAGCAGTTCCATCTTGAATCGCCTCTTCTAACAACGTGCGCGCTTCATCTAAATCTTTAGCTTTACCACCGACTACCACCATTTGCGAACCTAATGTCATTACGAGTTCAGTTAAATCTTCTGGTCCTTTGCCTTGTAATGTTTCAATAGCTTCTCTCACTTCTAAAGCATTTCCGATGGCATTACCTAGTGGTTGACCCATATCTGAAATAATTGCCATTGTATTTCTACCTACATTATTACCAATACTTACCATTGCATGTGCTAACGCTTCTGCATCTTCAATTGTTTTCATAAATGCACCATTGCCTGTCTTAACGTCAAGTACAATAGCATCAGCACCTGCTGCAATTTTTTTACTCATGATTGACGAAGCAATCAGTGGAATAGAATTGACCGTACCAGTTACATCACGCAAACCATATAATTTTTTATCAGCTGGCGTTAAATTACCGGTTTGTCCAATAACTGCAACCTTAGCTTCATTCACTAACTCCACAAATTTTTCTTCGCTAATTTCAACATGAAAACCTTCAACAGATTCTAATTTATCAATTGTACCTCCAGTGTGCCCTAAGCCCCTTCCGCTCATTTTAGCTACAGGCACCCCAACAGATGCAACTAAAGGCGCAAGCACAAGCGTTGTCGTATCACCTACACCGCCAGTAGAGTGCTTATCTACTTTTGTACCTTTAATATCAGACAAGTCAATGACATCGCCTGAATTGACCATAGCCATCGTTAAAGCAGCTCTTTCATCATCATTCATGTCTTGAAAGAATACAGCCATTGCCAAGCTTGAAGCTTGGTAATCTGGTATATCACCATTTGTATAGCCTTTTATAAAAAATTCAATTTCCTCGCTCGTCAATGTTTGACCGTCACGTTTTTTTTCAATAATATCTACCATTCTCATATGAGTTGGCCTCCCCTGTTATGAAAAATACAAACTTGATTATTAAACTTACCTTTGCTCGATAACTATTCTAATAATCTGAGTCACTTTCTAAGCCTTGAATAATTTGGACACCAGCACTTGCACCAATACGTGTTGCGCCTGCCTCAAGCATGTTGTTAAAATCTTCAAGGTTTCTCACGCCTCCAGAAGCTTTTACTTCTAGGTCATCTCCTACAGTATCTTTCATCAATTTTACATCTTCTGGTGTCGCACCATCGCCAGCAAAACCTGTTGACGTTTTAACGAAATCAGCACCAGCTGCTTTACTTAGCTCGCTTGCTTTAACTTTTTCCTCATCCGTTAATAAACATGTCTCAATAATAACTTTTACTGTTTTTCCATTTGCAGCACCTACAACGCCTTCAATATCTTTTTGCACATCTTCAAAACGCTCATCTTTTAAGGCACCAACATTAATTACCATATCAATTTCTGATGCGCCATTTTTCACTGCATTTTCTACTTCAAACATTTTTGTTTCCGTTGTAGACGCACCCAATGGGAAACCAATCACAGTACATACAAGTACTTCTGTACCATTAAGTTTTTCAGCTGCATATTTCACATGTGCTGGATTAATACAAACCGACTTAAAATTATATTCTTTTGCCTCTTCAATAATTTTGTCGATCTGCGCTCTAGTCGACTCGGGTTTAAGTAATGTATGGTCTATATATTTTGCATAATTCATGTAAAATCCTCCTAATTTTTGTTTACAATTAATATTCATTTCACTTATATATTATAAAGCAAAATTAAATAGATATCTTGGTAAACACTCTCTTAACATTTATATTACAAAAATTCGCAATAATAATAAACAAATGTTATCTTTAAATTCATAAAACAACTTAAAGGAGAAGATGATTATGACAAAATCTACGCCTCATATTCAACCTAATGGAGCAAAAATTGCAAAGACGGTATTAATGCCTGGGGATCCACTTCGTGCAAAATACATAGCTGACAACTATCTAGAAAATGTTGAACAATTCAACGAAGTAAGAAATATGTTTGGTTACACTGGGACTTATCATGGGAAAGAAGTGTCAGTAATGGGGTCTGGCATGGGCTTACCTAGTATCGGCATTTATTCTTATGAGTTATATAATTTCTTTGGAGTCGAGACAATTATTCGTATTGGGTCTTGTGGTGCATTACAAGAAAACGTTAACCTTTATGATGTCATCATTGCACAAGGTGCTTCTACAAACTCTAGTTATGTAGAACAGTATAATATCCCAGGCCATTATGCACCGTTAGCTGATTTTGATTTAGTATTAAAAGCAAAACAAAAAGCAGATGAAATTGGGGCAAAAACGCACGTAGGAAATATACTATCATCTGATACTTTCTATAATGCTGATGAAACGTTTAATGAGAGATGGCAAAGAATGGGCATTCTTGGTATAGAAATGGAATCTGCCGCTTTATATTTAAACGCTACTTTTGCTGGTAAAAAAGCTTTAGGTATTTTCACAGTAAGTGACCATATTTTACGTGATGAAGCAACAACAGCTGAAGAACGTCAAAATTCATTTACACAAATGATGGAAATAGCACTTGAAATGGCTGAATAATTTTAATACAATTCTATATTTAAATATTTAATAAGGTAGCTCATCTAAAAGTATAATTTACTTTAGATGAGCTATTTATATATATAAATAGCTGACAAAGTATTTTACTTTATCAGCCTTAAGTTATGAATATTTAAAATTTTACACAATACTAGAAATACCTTATTTATCTAAATAAGACTTCAACATCCAGTTATGTTTATCTATATTTGTTTTCATTCCAATGAACATATCTTCTGTCACGTCATCTTCAGCATCTGAAGCAACTTCGATTGCTTCATCTAATTGTTTTGTAATGTTATCAAAATCTTTAGACAACTCTTCTACCATTTCTTCAGCCTTATAGCCTTTACCAGCCTCATCAATAATTGCTAATTCTAAACTTTCTCTAAGTGTACCTACTGGGTGGCCACCAACTGCTAAAATACGTTCCGCTAAATCATCTACATATTGGCTTGCTTCATCATATAACTCTTCAAATTTAGTGTGAAGTGAGAAGAAATTTGGTCCCTTAACATACCAATGGAAATTGTGTAATTTAGTAAACGCTACTGTCCAGTTCGCTACTTGTTCATTTAATACTTTTACTACATCTTTATTACTATTTGCCATATTAAAACCTCTCCTTTAAATATAATTATCATTTTCAAATGACAGTTCATATTATTGATTACATTAATTATTATATGATAATTATTATAATCTGTAAAGTGTTCCACTCATACAAATTATAATAATTTTAATCTGGTCAGTAGGATGATATCTCTTTATAATTATACCCTGATTTCTGTCTCTTAACCTAAGTCTTTTCGGTATGGCATTGCACCTTGCGCCCCTAATCCAGTTACCGAAAAGCTACCGGCTAAATTCGCAAAAGCAACAGCTTTTTTTAGTGGTTTATTTTCAATTAGTGCTACAGCTAACGCACCATTGAAAGTATCACCAGCGCCCGTGGTATCTACAACCTCTTTCTTATACCCTTCAATTAGCTGTTGAGAATCATCATAAAACGCTGCACCATCAGCTCCTTTTGTCACAATAAGTTTACGAGGATACATTTTGAGCGCTTCATTTATTTTATTTTCAAATAACAATTTACTTTCTGATTCATTTGGTGTAATCCATGTAACTTTATCAATAATGTTTTGCTCTATTGGACGGTATGGCGCAGGGTTTAATATAACTTTGAGATCATTTTTAACCGCATAATCTACAACTTCTTTTATTGTCTCTTCTGGAATTTCATGTTGCATTAAAATAATATCTCCTGCATTAAAGTGTGCTAGTTTAGGTAATACTCTATCTGGTGTGACATAGTTGTTTGCAGCTGGCACAACAATAATACGATTATCATCATCAAAGAGCGTAATATGTGCCGTTCCTGATGCTTCGCCTTTAATCTCATCTATAAAGCGTGTATCTACGTTATTTTGTTTTAAATTGTTAATAATTTGCTTACCATTTTCATCATCGCCAACAGCGCCGATCATATATACTTGGTTACTTAAACGCGCTGCAGCCACAGCTTGGTTTGCACCTTTACCACCAGTAGTGGTGAAAAAAGAATGACCCATCACTGTTTCGCCTGCCTGGGGCAAAACGTCTGTTTTAACTACTAAATCAATTGATGAACTACCAATTACTATTATATTATCCATATTTGCTTCCTCCGTCTATTCAGTCGATGAAAAATGATTTTTCATAATCATTAGGCTTATGCCAATGTGTCTTCCACATTTTATCTCTATTATCAGCAAACAATTGATAACCTAAATCTCTTATAGGTTTTGGTGTTAAATGGAGTAAAATACCTATCCATTTATAATTTGTCAAAGATGTAATTAAAGTCGTAATCGCATCAGATTTATATTCAAAACTTTCACCTTCTTGTAAAATCACACTATCAAAATATTGTGTTTCCGGATAATTTTCAAATAAATTTTGTGCTATCTCTCCTTGTAATTCAGCAAATTGGTAACGTCTTGATAATCCATTTTGTATTAACCAAATTGCGTAATTATAGCAATATACACAATTTGCATCGTAATATATTATTGGCATATCATTCACTCCTAACAATCTTTTTAGATATTCTTAACACATGTACATAATACTTCCACATTACTATTATATCCTAAAATTATTAAATTCAATCATTATATCACTCGAGAAACGCTAGAATTATAGCTCACTATTTTATTCAATTTATTTGAAAATTTACAAACATAAATAAGCTTACAATTACCTTATTTGGATAACTGTAAGCTTATTTTCATTTTCTTAAATAACTTAATATTTTATAATTTAGTCTTGGTTCACCTTAACAATTCGAGCATATTTTAAAAATTGCTCTGTATATTTTTGCTTAATTGCATTTAAATCATCATACGTAATCCCGACAATATGCCAATTTGGATTAAAGTGATAAAATGAATCTTTTTTTCTAGACCATTTAATCATACTTCCATCTCTATTATAACGTGGTAAAGTCATTTCATATCCCTCTAACACGTTGATATAAGTTTGAAAGATATCTGGATCAATTCGGTTAAAATTATCAATAACAAGATAACTCTTATCTTTACGTGGCATAAGATCTGTTATAAAGCCTTCTCTATAATAAAGTGCCCCAGTTTCATTTGGAAGATACTTACCATAAAGCATGTCTTCTGAAAAATCAGGATGACCAGATGTTATCACAGGGTTTGAATTTGTTTTTTGTAATAAGTCTTCGGCTGCTTTTAAACCTTCGCCCTTATCCACTACGAGCAAAATAAACGGTTTTAAGTCTTCTGATGATTGTTCTATCATCTGCTCACTTTTAACTGCTTCAAACTGTGGTTTCACACCATCATTTTCACTCATTTCACGAATAGCTTCGAATTGAGTTTTCGACATACTTGCTATAGCTTGTTTTGCATTTTCTTGTAAGAAATATAGGTTTTTCAATTTAGGATGCTTATTCAATATACTTAGTGATACAGGCTCAATTGCTTTCTGAAAATATACTTCAATAGCAGTGCTGTTTGTTCTACCAGGAATTGGTGGTTTTTCGTGTATATGTTTACTTACTTCACCAACACCAATGACTGATTGTTCTCTTTTTTTGTTATAAAATACGAGTTGGTCTCCAATTTCAAGTTGTGTGTAGAAATGGTAACCATTTCGTTTTATTCCATTATATGTGTGCGTGTAGATTGTATTATATGATTCAGTTTCAAATTCCTGTTCTTCAGATATAAAAAAGTATCGAGGAATTTTAGTTTCACCTTTACCTAAACTGACAATTAATTCAAATTCGTCTTGTGTTATTTGATTAAATAACGTTTCTTTCATATTTCTAATTCTAAATTCTAGCTGTTCACTTCTTTTCAAATACTCAGCAGTTAATGGTTTAAGCTGTTCTTGTAATTGAAAATGTACACGAATTTTATTTTGGGCACCTGTTTGCACACTTGTAATTTCCCCAAAACCTAATAAACCAGTATCCATTTGTACTTGATAAAAGATAACACGGTCTCCTACTTTAGCTTGTTTAAATGATCGGAAACCTTGTGAAGGGTTAAATTGTGCTCCTGATTCAAATAAGGTCATTTGACCTACTAATGGTTCATTATGGTTCCAGCGATTATATCCACAGTTTAACCAAAAATAACTTGTTTCCTCTGCCATTTAGATACTCCTTATCTCAAATATAAATTTTATCCTCCTATTATATGCAAAAAAGTCACTTTGAACAAATATTACAATAGATTTATCAACTTCATTGTAATTAAACTTGTAATAATGACGACAATCCACGTTGCTAGACCAAGCAATACAGGCTTAATACCTACTTGTCTAAATTGTCTAAAGTTCACACTTAATCCTATACCTGCCATTGCCATTGTGATTAAAAAGAGTGAAATTTGTTGAAACACATGTATCACTGCAGGTGAAAAATTAAAAATAGTACTTATCAATGATGCAATAATAAACCATACAATAAACCATGGAAATATTTTCTTAATAGATGCATCTGTTTGTTTTACTTTTTCTTTGTGAAGCGTTCTATATGTAAAAAAGAGTACTACGGGTATTATCATTAAAGTACGCGTTAATTTAACCACTGCGCCTGTTTCTAACGCTGTATTTCCATAATTTGAAGTAGCAGCAATCACACTTGAAGTATCATTAATAGCCGTGCCCCCAAAATATCCAAATGCAGTCTGGTCCATATTTAACAAATGGCCCAAAGGTGGGAATATAAATACTGCTATTAAATTGAAAAGAAATATTGTAGAAATGGCAAATGCGACTTCATTCTCTTTTGCTTTTATAACTGGACTCGTTGCTGCAATTGCTGACCCACCACATATAGCAGTGCCTACACCTATTAAAATACTGAGATGCTCATTAATTTCAAACATTTTCATTAATAAGAAAACGGTTATGAAAGCAGCAAGTAACGTCACAATTATGATTGGTAAAGATTTCCAGCCAATTGCCCCAATAGATTGAAAACTCAATGTAAAACCAAGTACAATAATGCTATAGTGTAATACCTTTTTACTACTATACTTGATACCAGCTTCATACTTTTTAGGAATCAGAATAATATTATTAATCATAATCCCTATAATTATTGCAAAAATGGCGCTCCCAATAACTGGAAATTCACTCCCTAATATCGTTGAAACCATTGCAATCACCAAAGTCATAATAATACCCCGGACTTTATTCACGCTTGCCACCTCCTATTTAAAATTTATTTTACCATATTTTAACCACCTTAAAGCTGTAAAAATAAATAACATATTTTAATATATTTATTAAATAATTGTATTGTCATTCATCTACTAAACTCATCAACTTTTATACTGCATAAGTCTTTATCTTAAACCATATTTTTATTTTGATATTTACTTTGGTAAAGTGCATAAAAAAAGTATCTTTTACAATAAAGTAAAGATACTGAGCCGATAAACTATTGTGCTACGGTTAACGCAGCCATTATCGGCATAAAATTAATTAAAACGCCACCTAGCTTTAAAAACCCGTTAATTTCTTTGTCAGGAATTGTAATTAATGCTGTAATTATGCCAATGACGCCTAAAATAACAGGAAATGCCATTGAGGGGAAAATTGGTAATTTTAAAAATATGCCTGCTCCAGCTAAAAGACCACAAACTAGTGATATATACAAAAATTTATACATTTAATAACACTCCATTTTTCTATAGATAGCTTACTATTAATTCATAATCACCTTCAAATATTGTATCTAAGTCATCTGATGTTAATATAAAATTCTGTCCATGACTTAAATCATAAACTTCACCGTCAATGATAACCTGCCCTTCGCCTTTTAATACGGATATCAATACAAATTCTCTAGGCTTCATATAATTTAATGTGCCTTTGATTTGCCATTTTACAATCGTGAAAAAATCATTAGAAACGAGTTGTGTCCTTTTGTGATTTTCAATAATTTCAGTATCAGTAGCGATATTAATGTTTTCATTAGCGATTTCAATAACGTCTTTTGCTTTTTCTTGATTGAGGACACGTTTATCTCCTGAATCATGTTTCCTATCGAAATCATACACACGATATGTCACATCAGAGGACTGCATTGTTTCATATACTAGGACGCCTTCACCAATCGAATGAATCGTACCTGCAGGGATAAAGTAGAATTCGCCAGGCTTCACTTTTACTTTATTAAACAGTCCAGTGTACGCTTTTGCATTTATTTTGTCTATGGCTTCGTTTTTTGTATCCGCATTAAGTCCATATATAATCTCCGATCCTTCTTCAGCGTCAATAATATACCAGCATTCAGATTTACCATATTGTCCATTCTCATTTTCAAAAGCGTATGCATCATCTGGGTGTACATGGATTGATAATGCTTCTCTAGCATCAACAATTTTGGTCATTAATGGAAACTCTTTACTTGGAAAATCTCCAAATAGTTCTCTATGCTCATCCCAAACATTGTCCAATGTCTGTCCTTTATATGGTCCATTTAAAATTTCACTTTTACCATTCGGGTGCGCTGATATACCCCAAGCTTCTCCTATAAAATCATTCGGTAAATCGTATCCTAAATCTTTTAGTCTATTGCCACCCCATATTTTCTCATGAAGAACTGGTTTTAAAAATAATGGCACGTCTCACACCTCCAAATTTTAAGGTATTCTAATTCGTTTCGCTTTTTAACTATATAATATTTTTTCTAAGAAAATTGTATGTATAATTTTAATTTTTAAATAGAACTATAAAGATTGTATCATACAACATCACTCTTTATAAATATCTACTTTAACACACTAGAATACCAAAAGTATTTGTGATTATATCAATTCTTTTTATAGAGAAATACCTTCCTGTTTTGAACAATATTTTTTTTTGACATACTAATGAACATTTATAGTATTGTTATAAATTTTTTTGAATAAACGCTTGCCATTATATACTTTAAAATATTATAATTATACTAGAGTTCTTCATAAGGACTCTACACGCTTCATATAAGGTAATTAAAATATTATTATGATGTACTTGAAAAAGCTGATTACTTTTTCAAATATATAAAATTTGCAATAAAGTCCAAACTCGGGAAAGTTTGGGCTTTTATTTTATTTAAAGATATTTTAAATTATATTACTTAAATATAAAAAGCACCAATTTCAATGCCACTTTGCAAAATTGAAATTGGTGCTTTTTATATCTTATCGTATTTACCGTAATTGTTTCTCGCATATTATTTTTCTTCGAAATTAGCTAAAATCGTTTCTTTTACTTCTAACAAATGAGATTCCATTGATTTAACTGCAAGTGAAGCATTTTGCTCTAAAATAGCGTTGTAAATCATTACATGTTCTTCGTGCAACTTATTCATTGTTTTTTGCTTACTATAAAGGAATATTTTCCTAGTTTCTTCCATTGAATCTTGCATTAATTCAGAAATATTATTTAATAACTCCACTAATAATGAATTTTTTGCTGCTTTTGCAATTGAAAGGTGGAATTCTAAATCTGCTTTTTCACCTGAAGTACCATCAATCACCGCTTCTCCCATTTCATCTAATGCTTTCTTTAAATTTACTAGGTCACCTTTATTACGATATACTGCAGCCTTTTCAACTGTGGCGCTTTCTACTATTTCTCTTAACTCTAAAAGCTCCGTGATTTGCACCAATGATGTAAACTTGTCTCCTAGCTCGAAGAAAGTTGGTTCTACTTGCTTAATGAATGTACCATATCCTTGTTTCATTTCTATAATTCCAATAGTTCTTAAGGCGTTTAGCGCCTCTCTTACTGAAGCAACACTTACACCATACTGCTGACTAAGCTTTTGTATCGATGGTAATTTATCACCTTCTTGATACTCACCGGATTTAATACTTTCTAAAATAATATCTGCTACTTGTTCATAGATTTTTGTGTTTGAAATTTTCATATTTACCTCCAAACGATATCTATCATTGTATCAAATTTCTAAACATTTTTTATCTTATACGGCATATAAATCACATAAAAAAAGAACCAATTTACACTTTCATGTAAATTGGTTTGCAATATTACATTTTATATAAAATGTTTATTTTTTAAAGTTTGTTAATGCTTCTTTGATTTCATCATTACCACTAACAATTTGGAATTCTGTATTTATAAATGTATCTGAAGTAACCACTTCTGTTAATACAGAGGCTACATCTTCGCGTGGAATAGATTCCCTGCCTTCAAAAAAAGCGCCAACTTCAATTTTATTAGTACCTACATCATCTAGTAATCCACCTGGATGTACGATTGTATACCCTACATCTGCTTGTTTAAGATATTCATCAGCATAATGTTTTGCGATTGTATAAGGTTTTAAATCACCACTTGCATCAAACGCTTCTCTTCTAGAATCATATGTTGACACCATTACATATTGTTTCACATCATTAGCTTCACTTGCTTTAATTGTTTTAATAGCACCATCTAAATCAACACTAATCGTTTTATCTGCACCTGTACTACCACCTGACCCTACTGAAAAGATAACTTTATCATAACCATTAACTTTTTCAGTCAATGTTTCAATACTATCGGCTTCTACATCTATTAAGATCGCTTCGATACCTTTAGCTTTTAACGCATCTACTTGTTCTTGTTTTCTTACTCCAGCTGTAAAGCTTTCACCAAGTTTTTTTAACTGATTTACTAAGTATTGACCAACGCCACCATTAGCTCCAATCACTAGTATACTCATAAATTATTGCCTCCTTAAACATAGTTACTAATTAAAAGTCTACCACTTTTGTAAGTTTTTAAAACTAAAGTGATTTATATTTTGACAAGTCCCCCACCTTTATATTAATATATGAATAAATGTTCATATATTAATATAAAGGTGGTCATATAATCATGCGAGAACCATTATCTCCACAAACTATAGATAAAGTTACTGAAATTTTCAAAGCCTTAAGCGAAGGTAATCGCTTACGTATCATGGACTTATTATCACAAGGTGAAAATAGTGTCGGTCATATTGCCCATAAGTTAGAAATGAGCCAATCCAATGTCTCACATCAACTGCGTATTCTTAAGCAAGCACATTTAGTGAAGGCAAAACGTGATGGTCAGTCTATGATTTATATGCTAGATGATACACATGTTACAACCTTACTAAAGCAAGCGATACATCACGCAACACATCAATAATATGGAAAGGTGGCATTTCACATGTCTGATACTAATCACCTTGGTCACGACCATGCGCATGGCCATGTACACACAAATAACAAAAAAATATTATTTATTAGCTTTCTAATTATTGGTGGTTTTATGATTGTTGAAATTATTGGTGGTTTTATTTCCAATAGTTTGGCATTGCTTTCTGATGGGTTACATATGTTTAGTGATACCGTTTCGTTAGGTGTTGCCCTTCTCGCATTTATATATGCTGAAAAAAATCCAACTAGCCGAAAAACGTTTGGTTACAAAAGATTTGAAATTTTAGCTGCTTTATTTAATGGAGTCACTTTATTTATAATAGGTCTTATTATCATATTTGAGGCTATTGGCCGCTTCTTTACCCCACAAGAAGTCCAGTCAACAGAAATGTTTCTTATCAGTGTCACTGGACTTATCGTTAATATTGTTGTAGCCGCGTTAATGTTTAAAGGTGGCGATACATCGCATAATATTAATATGCGTGGTGCTTTTCTACATGTAATGGGAGACTTATTAGGTTCAATAGGTGCAATTATAGCAGCAATTCTTATTTGGAGATTCAACCTTACTATAGCGGATCCTATTGCAAGTATCATTGTTTCATTACTTATTATAAAAAGTAGCTGGGGCATAATGAAATCTTCTATTAATATTTTGATGGAAGGCAAACCAAGCGATGTAAATATGGAGCAGGTTATTTCTATGATTACACAAGAATCAGAAGTTCAAAATGTACATGATTGCCATATTTGGACAATTTCAAATGAAATGAACGCTTTAAGCTGTCATGTGGTTGTGCCAAATACTATGACTATTGAAGATGGTGAGACACTTTTAAATAAGTTAGAGCACAAAGTAGCACATTTAAATATCCAACATATGACCATACAATTAGAAACGAGCAATCATTTGCACGATACCGATACATTATGTTCTTCAATTTATCCTAAATAATCATCTCCTCCCTACACGCATTAACTGATACAATCAAGCTAATATATTAAAAATGCCCTACCAAATTTTTGGAAGGGCCTCTTTTTTATCTTTATTATTTAAAACAATGAATTAGCATATTGCTAACTTTAAATAAATTTATCAAAAATCAAATCACGCGCTGGTACTTGCTTTTCATTAAAGCCTCTAATGAATTCTTCATTATCATATGGCACTTTAACACGTTCACACGAAAATTCATTCTCATCAATTGTAACAATACCATAAACTGCATAAGCTCCATTATTGAGACCAACAGAACCAGGATTGAAGTAAACAGTTGATTTATCATCATAAAAATGAACAGTATGATTATGTCCAAATACTATTAAATCGGCGTCTTTATCTTCGAATAAGGCTTTAATGTTTTCTTCACTCGGTTCAACAATCGGACTAAATGGTTGTCTATCAATTGGTGTATTTAATTTTTCATTAGCAATTTCGTAATGAATAAACAACACTTTCTTGTTATTAAACGTTTTCTCAATAACTCGTGGTAACTCATTTAGTCTGTCATAGTGATCTTCGTCTAAATGACTTTCAATCCATTGATGATGTTCATAAAATTTATCTTTCAAGTCATTTGGATAAGGAGTATCATTTACTAGCGACATAACCGCTTCATCATGATTACCTGCAATGATTTCCATATCATCTCTATCGAAAATTTCATCAAGGACTTTATTCGTTTCATGTCCTACACCGATGTTGTCGCCTAGATTAAATATTTTATTAATCCCTTTTTTTCTATCAATATCATCCAAAACAGTTTCTAATGCATCAAAATTTCCATGTACATCAGTAATAATTGCAAATTTCATGATGATATCTCCTTTCAACTTTTTCTCATTAGGATATTCTAACATTTTATATCCAATTTGTTACCTATTTATTTTAAAATCTTCATTTTTTTGATATCGTGTTGTTATCACCAAAAAGGAGTGCTTAAAATTTGTTTAAATTTCATAAACTAGCTTTACAAAATGCAAAACCACAAAATGCTAAAATATTACTGTTTACAATTGTTAGTTTTGTTATATTATTTGCTTTAACTATATTAACGTTTATGCCAGTACAACCAGCAATTTATAAATTTGCAATGTCTATGGCAATGCAACAACCAATTGCTGGATCACTATTCATATTGATTCTAACAATTCTAATCCCGTTATTGGTTTTTGTATTAGTTGGTTATCCTTTAATAGCCGGAACTATATACACTATAGACAAAGCAGTAACTAAAGACAAGATTAAATTCAAAGATATATTCTCAATTTTTAAAAAAAGCAAATATCTTAAAGGTTTAAAATTAGCTTTATTCACATTATTATTTATCCTTATTTTAATAGCAGTTAATTTACTAGTATCTAAAGTACTTAACTTAGGAATTATGCAATTATTTACAGCATTACAAGGCCCATTAAGTAGTTCTGATCATGCGTTAGGTCTTTCACTAACATTCCAAATTATTGCTGCAATGATTACAGTATTTATTCAATCATTCATTTATTGGTTCTTTGTCATTGTAATCATTAACTTTACTTTAGCTTTTGTTAAAGAACCTAGTAACGGTGCTTGGGCATCTGTTAAACGTGGATTTAAAGGAATTAAAAATGGTAAAAAAACTTGGTTTAAATTATACCTTGGCATTTTACTATTAAACCTAATCGTAATTATTCTTGCGAACCCTGTTAGTCAGTTAATTTCAATTGCAACAGGTGGTATTTCCCAAACAGTTGCAATGATATTAATTTATATTATTTCTATCATAGTAATTGTCGTGAGATTAGCTGTTTACTACGTAAACGTATTAGCAATTATTCAATACTACAATCGTAATGGCGAACCTATAGATAATGATGAAATTAAAAAGGGTAAAAATAAAGACAAAAAGAAATCATTTAAAGATTCAAAAATAAAAGACAGTGTGTCAAATACTACTGAAAAAACAAAATCTAACTTAAATCAACAACGCAACCAAGCACAAGATAAAGCAAAAGAATAAATTAACAAAACAAATAAATTAACAAAACAAATAAATAATAATATAAATCAAAAATTGTCAATGTAGCATTTAAGAGGCCTACATTGGCAATTTTTAATTTCTGATACCTTTATATCAAATGATATTTTCCACTCTGATTAATACTAATTGTACGCCTCTATCCTCTATTACATAACAAAACTTTTTAAAAATAAATAAAAACTGATAGATAACCATTTTCTGGAAACAAATCAGTTTTATATTCATTATTATCTAATGTAAGAAATTATTTGCGAAAGTAAATTTATCACTTAGTAAAAGCGTACTTCTCATTAGTTAATAAAGTGTTCTTTAAGGTATGCCGCAACACCATTTTCTTCATTTGTTAGTGATGTTACATCTTTTGCTAAAGCTTGGATTTCAGGTCTAGCATTTCTCATCGCCACAGTATAATGCCCAAAAGCAAACATTGCTCTATCATTATCGCTATCACCGATTACTAATGTTTCTTCTTGATTAATACCAAAGTATTCTATCATTTCTTTAATCCCTGTACCTTTGTCAGTTTTGTATGCCATAGTCTCTACGTTATAGCGCGATGAATTCGATACACTGATTTGTAATGCTCGTTGTTCGTCCATAAGTAGATTACGGAAATTCGTGATTTTTTCATAATCAGTCGAGAATAAGTAAATTTTAGAAAATGAGGTTTCTGGAATATAATCTTCCCAGTCTACTTTATCAATTAATGATTCTCTACGTGAGGCCCATTCACTCTCTCCTACATTACCAGGCGGCGTTGCAGATTTAAATAATGACTTAGCCCAGGCTTCATCTTCCTTCAAAACCACACGATTTCTTCCAAACGGGAAAATTTCATAATAAATTGATTCTTCTTTTGCACGCTTAATCACTTCTTTTACTGTAGTAATAGAAAGGCTATGTTTAAAAATAGTTTCTTCTTTTACTACACCTAATGTACCATTTGAACTTATAATGCCATCTACTTCAAAATTTTCAGGTACGAGATAGCGAATTTCATCATGTGCTCGACCAGTTGCCAAAAACACTTTATACCCCAAATTTCTTAACTTTTTAATCACTTCTGATGTTTCAGTATCTACTTGGTTATCTTTATGTAAAATCGTACCATCCATATCTAAAAATATTGCTTTAACATTATCCATCTCAATAAGCCTCCATCACATATTATCGTATTAAATTATGGCATTATATTTACTTTTCTGCAATGAACTATCGTTTTAAAAATAATGAATATCGTTGGTTTTGAGAAACTAGTGTTACTTTTCTATTAAAATAATCACTTAAAGTATTACTGTTTAATACTTCTTCTATTTTACCCTGTTTATAGCATGAACCATCTTTCAGTAAAAACCCGTGGCAAATATTATTTGTAATTTCTTCAACAAAATGTGTCACATATATAACTGCAAGTTCAGGATTTTGTTTATAAAGTGTATCAAGTGCATTTAACAAATCTTCACGTGCAATAAAATCTAATCCTGAAGCAGGTTCGTCTAAAATGAGTAACTTAGGATTACCCATTAATGCGCGAGCTATTAATACCTTTTGTCTTTCTCCTGTTGATAAATAACCATAATATTGCTTTTCAAATTGAATCATTCCCATTTGTTCTAAATATTGTTTAGCCGTCTCAATATGTTCAGGTAATACTTCTTTATAAACACCTATAGATTTGAAAATTCCACTAATCACCACATCAAGTACTACTTCACCATCTTGAAATCGGCTCATTAAACTGTTTGAAACAAATCCTATTTGATTACGCACGTTTTCTGCAGAATAACCTTGTTTTCCTGGTTGCATACCAAACAATATGAGCTCACCATCAGTATGTGACTCATAACCATTCAAAATGTTGAGTAATGTTGTCTTACCTGCACCATTCAGGCCATATAACATCCATTTTTCTCCTTCATTGATTTGCCAACTCACATTCTTAATTATTTCGTTACCTTGTTTTCTTCTTGCTATATTCTTGAGTTCAATCAGCATCATTTCACCTCTATAAAATAAGCTTTAAATTATCATTTAAAATAAAAATATCTATCCTTTTTATTTATCAGTTCTAAATATTTTATCCAATGTTTTGCCTTTTGCTAATTCATCAATCATTTTATCTAAGTATCTAATTTCTTTCATAACTGATGATTCCATGTCCTCCACACGAACACCACAAATTACGCCCTTAATTTTTATTCTATTAGAATTTAGTTCTGGTGCTTGTAAAATAAATGTTTCATAATCTGTGCCATCAGTAATTCGCTGTTCTAATTGTATCTGTGTATAACCCGTCATCCAACGTATGATTTTATCCGCCTCATCTTTTGTTCTTCCTTTGTTTTCAACTTTTTTAATCAGATATGGATAAACAGATCCAAAAGTCATAGAATATATTTTTGGTTTCGCCATATTAAAAACCCTTTCATTAATATTTTGTTTATTTTTATAATAACATCAGAATAATAGATTGCCTTATGATTTGAAAATAATATGATTAACATATATCTAACAAAATACGATGAATAGTCTTTAAAAATTATAATTAAAAGTACATATTGTGATTAATATTACGTATAATAAAAGGCTAGATTGCATTTGCAACCAGCCTTTTATCTTTAATATGTTCGCTTAAAACCTCGAATTCGCTCTATTTATTATAATCCCATTGAAAGTCTCGTAGTATGTCAAATTAATTTACCTCATAATCATTTTTTCAGCTAAATGCTATGGCTACTATTCGCCTATTTCCCCATCATTATCACGGTCATCCATATATACATATAACCAGTGTTCACTTGTTATTGGCATAGTAAAACCTGCTGCTTTCGCTTCTGAAATTGTTACTTGACCATTTCCATCAGTATCTACACTAGTAAGCGATGTTTTATTCTCTGAAGTTTGGTCAGGTACTGTTTCTGATGTTGTCTCTGTGCCTTCATCATTATTACCAGTTAATCCAAGTGATTCATTGACTTCATCAGGGTCAACATTGTCAAATGAATCCGTCACAACATTACCATTTATTGTATAAGTATACTGATAACTGGAAGGTATTTGAGTTTCTGTATCAGGATAAGTGATATTAGCTTCAAAGTTAGTAGCTCCTCCTGCTTCACGAATACTCTTCTCTAAATAAGCTTGGTCACCATAACGGTTTAAAGTACTGTTTTGAGGTGTGATATTATACGCGTTCGATACGCCTCCTAATGAATCAGCTATCACATGCCCTTCATCTAGCGTATCACTTTCTACTCCAGGCACCTTTGCCTCATCAGAATAGTATCTACCTGAAGGTAACACATCTTCATTATTTTCATCTTGTAAAGTAATTTCATCAGCTACAACACGTGTCAATTGTCCGTGTTCATTGGTAAATGCCCAATACTTACGATCTCCATACCCTATATCAACAACTACATTGGCTTCACGATCCCCAGATAAATCACCACCATCGACCTTAATTTCTTTATATCCTGGAAATGATGATTCATTTGTGTTAGTTGTAGTTTCAGCTTCTACTTGAGAAGGTTCGGTTTTTGTTTTTTCCGAAGCTTTGGCAGTGGATGTTTCCTTTTCAGCTTGTATTTCTGTTGCCACTTTTTTAGTTGTATCTTTATCATTTGTAGACGAATTATCTCCATTACTACAACCAATGATAAAAATTGACATTAAAAGTAAAATTAAATATTTTGTTTTTTTCATTTTAAGTATTCTCCTATGCTTTATATATTTATCATTCAAAAACAGGTATTAAATTGAAAGCTTATAACAACTTTATGAATGCGTAACTTTGTGTCAAATATTATTTAATTCATATTATACATTAAATATATGTAGTATGTGTAGAAATTATATTATTATTCTATTTTTTGTTTCAAAATCCTAAAATAATTTTATTCTGCTTGGATTTATATTTTCAATCAACATACATTATGAATATATAGGTTACTTTTGCTAAATATTTATTTAATGACATAAAAAAGCTGGATCGTAATTAGATCCAGCTCAAACTTTATATACTTATTATATTAGTAATTATTCTACTGTAACTGATTTTGCTAAATTACGCGGTTTATCTACATCTAAGCCTCTGTGTAATGAAGCATAATAAGATATTAATTGCATTGTTACTACAGAAACTAACGGCGTTAATAATTCATGTACTTTTGGAATCACATAAGTGTCGTCTTCCTTATTAAGCCCATCCATAGAAATGATACATGGATTTGCACCGCGTGCTGCAACTTCTTTAACGTTACCGCGGATAGATAAGTTTACTTTTTCTTGAGTAGCTAATGCAATTACTGGTGTCCCTTCTTCAATTAAAGCAATCGTACCATGTTTCAACTCGCCACCAGCAAATCCTTCTGCTTGAATATAAGAGATTTCTTTAAGCTTTAAAGCACCTTCAAGGCTGACATTATAGTCAACTGTACGACCAATAAAGAAAGCATTTCTTGTTTTTTCTAAATAATCTGTAGCAATTTGTTCCATTACATCTGCATCATCTACAATTGTTTCGATTGCAGTTGTTACTTTAGCTAATTCACGTAATAAACTCACGTCTACATCTTTACCACGTTCTTTCGCTACAATTTGAGCGAATATTGATAATACGGCAATTTGTGCTGTATATGCTTTAGTAGAAGCTACTGCAATTTCAGGTCCAGCATGTAATAGTAATGTATGATTAGATTCTCGTGATAGTGTTGATCCTGCAACGTTCGTTATAGTTAAAGATTTGTGACCTAATTTATTCGTTTCTACTAATACAGCACGACTATCTGCAGTTTCACCTGATTGTGAAATATAAATAAATAATGGTTTTTCAGAAAGTAAAGGTGTGTTATACACAAATTCTGAAGATACATGGACTTCTGTAGGTACACCTGCCCATTTTTCAATAAATTCTTTACCTACTAAACCTGCATGATAACTTGTACCTGCAGCAATGATATAAATGCGATCCGCTTCTGAGACGTCTTTAATAATCTCTTTATCCATTTTTAAGTTACCATCTTCATCTTGGTATTCTTGAATAATACGGCGCATTACTGCTGGTTGTTCATGAATTTCTTTTAACATATAGTGATCATAAACACCTTTTTCAGTATCAGCAGCATCAATTTGTGCTGTATATGATGCTCTCTCTTGAGCTTTTCCGTCTTGATTTTTAATAATAACTTCATCTCGTTTTACAATAACAATTTCATGGTCGTGAATTTCTTTATATTGGTTTGTGACTTGTAACATAGCCATTGCATCAGAAGCAATCACATTGAAATCGTCTCCGACACCAATTAATAATGGTGATTTATTTTTAGCTACATAGATAGTCTCTTTATCTTCACTATCAATTAGGCCTAATGCATATGACCCTTCTAATAATGAGACTACTTTTGTAAATGCTGCTTCAGTCGAAAGACCTGTATTTGAAAAATATTCAACCAATTGGACAATAACTTCTGTATCTGTCTCTGAGATAAATAATATATCATTTAAATATTCATTTTTAAGTTCTTCATAGTTTTCAATTACACCATTATGTACAAGTGTAAATCGTTTCGTTGCTGATTGATGTGGGTGTGAATTCTCATAATTTGGCACACCATGGGTTGCCCAACGTGTGTGACCAATACCTACGTTACCGTCTGTATCTTCACTGTCAGCAACCTTTCTAAGTTCTGCAATACGTCCCTTAGATTTAAAAACTGAATTACCTTCGTCATTAACTACTGCTATACCTGCAGAGTCATAACCTCTATACTCTAATTTTTCTAAACCTTTTAATAATAATTCTTTGGCATTATCATGACCAATATATCCAACAATTCCACACATTTCATTTTCCTCCAATGTAATGGTGATGGGGATTGAACGTTCAGCGTATACGAACCTGTTCAATAGTATACACGTCATCGTAGACAGACTTATGCCTTGCATAATTGAAAGCAAATCATCGTCTAAAATAGGCAAACTGGTCCCATACACCTTATATTAGTAATTTTTATTTATTTTGGCTATCTTATTAACTTTGTGCACTAGGTTGCCCTAATGTTTTCCTTAATAAGTTCACGAATGAGCCACATCCGGGATAGCATCCGCCGATGGTTCGATAACTATCCTCCTCGTCTACAAGTCGTCATTAGTATCTATTAAAGTTTCTGTTTTAAACTTTAAATCGTTAACACTTTATCACTAAACTTGCACAGGCGCTATAATTGAATTAATCACTTCAACTATCCTCCTTTCCCTCAATAATTACAATTGTACAATGTAAACAAGTAATATTGCAAATCATTTATTAACATTATTTTTACACACAGTTAAAAAATTAATTATATATTGATACACCGCGTAATTTCAGTTACAGGTTTAACAAGTTACACAGTCCTAAACTTGTCAAAAATTTTATGACAAAATTGAAATTACTTTAAGTTGTTTATTAGTAAGAACCACCATACAATTAAATTATAAATAAAAAGAGAAAAAGAGGTGCAATTTATGTCACAAACAGAGACTAAAGAAAACAATGGAATTGGACGTAAAGTCCAAGCATTTGGTTCATTTCTTAGTAGTATGATTATGCCGAACATTGGTGCATTTATCGCATGGGGCTTCATCGCTGCTATTTTCATTGATGGCGGCTGGATGCCAAATAAAGAATTAAGTGAATTGGCAGGACCTATGATTTCATATTTAATTCCACTACTTATTGCTTATAGTGGTGGTCGTTTAATTCATGAAATGCGCGGTGGTATTATTGCGGCTGTGGCTACAATGGGTGTTATCGTTGCTTTACCAGATACACCAATGTTACTAGGTGCGATGATTATGGGGCCACTTGTTGGTTGGTTAATGAAGAAAACTGATGAGTTTATTCAACCAAGAACTCCGCAAGGTTTCGAAATGTTATTTAATAATTTCTCTGCTGGTATTTTAGGTTTCATTATGACTATCGTAGGCTTTAAACTTTTAGCGCCTATTATGGAATTTATTATGTATATCCTTTCATTAGCAGTAGAAACACTAGTAAACGCTCACTTGCTTCCATTAGTAAGCATCATCGTCGAACCTGCAAAAATCGTATTCTTAAATAATGCAATTAACCACGGTGTGTTCACTCCACTTGGCGCTGATCAAGCAGCTTCTGCTGGTCACTCAATTTTATATACTATTGAGTCTAACCCTGGGCCAGGTTTAGGTATTTTAGTTGCTTATATGATTTTTGGTACTGGAACTGCAAAAGCAACATCTTATGGTGCTGGTATTATACATTTCTTAGGTGGTATTCATGAAATTTACTTCCCATACGTATTAATGCGTCCGTTATTATTTATTGCTGTAATCTTAGGTGGTATGACAGGTGTAGCAACGTATTCACTATTTGACTTTGGATTCAAGAGCCCCGCTTCACCAGGGTCATTCATCGTCTATATAATCAACTCACCTAAAGGCGAATTTTTACACATGCTCATTGGTGTGTTATTAGCAGCACTTGTATCATTTATTATTGCTGCTATTATCTTGAAATTCACAAAAGAACCCGACCAAGATATAGAAGCTGCTACGGAAAAAATGGAAGCTTCTAAAGGTAAAAAATCAAGTGTATCTTCTAAGCTAACAGGGAATGAAGATAGTAATACTGCTGAAGCAACTAGTGCTTCGACTACTGATGGAGTTTCGGAAAGTAGTGAGCCACAATCAGAAGCAGATTTATTAAATGACTATGATACTGAAAATGTGGATGCACATGACTATAGTAAAGTAAGTCATGCAATATTCGCTTGTGACGCTGGCATGGGGTCAAGTGCTATGGGGGCAAGCATGTTGCGTAATAAATTTAAAAAAGCAGATATACAAGGTGTCGATGTTTCAAATACAGCAATCAACCAACTACCTGAAGATGCACAACTTGTTATTACACAGAAAAAACTTACTGATAGAGCGATTAAACAAGCTCCTAATGCAATTCATATCTCAGTTGATAACTTCTTAAATTCACCTAGATATGATGAATTGCTTGAAAACCTTAAGCAAGACCAAAGCTAAAATTAATTAATCATTATGCAGAACGATACGGGAGGGTATGGCTATGTTTTTGAGTACACGTGAAAAAGAAATTATCGAAATGTTAATTAAGTATCACGGTCAATATGTCACTATTTATGACATTGCTCAACACTTAGCTGTATCCTCTCGTACTATTCATAGAGAATTAAAATCTATAGAATCGTTTCTTAACACTTTTAATATAAATTTAGAACGTGTTACTAAAAAAGGCATACAATTAGATGCAAATGAGCAATCTATTACCTCGCTGAAGCGTGCGCTATTAAAACAACATACAATTGATTTATCACAGGAAGAACAAAAAGTTATTATTTTGTATGCTTTGATTCAAGCTAAAGAGCCTATCAAACAATACGGTTTAGCACATGAAATTGGCGTATCTACTCAAACTTTAACTAAACTATTGGATGAATTAGACGAAGAACTTGAACAGTACCAATTAAATCTACACAAAAAACGTGGCGAAGGGATTCATTTAAACGGTGCTGAATCAAAAAAGCGTGAATTATTAAGTCAGTTAATGGTCAATAACTTAAATAGTACAAGTGTTTATTCAGTAATTGAAAATCACTTTGTATATCAATCCATTAATCAATCTCAATTATCTATGGTTGATATGGATAAAATTTTCCAAGTAGAACGCATACTAATGGACCATTTAGATCAACTACCCTATTCATTGACTGAATCTAGTTATCTTACTTTGACGGTGCATATCGTTTTAAGTATTGATCGCATGCTCAATGATGAATACGTAGCACTTAATAAAGATATCTATAATAGCGTTAAAGATTCATTTGAACATAAAGTTGCTACTGCACTGGCCTTACATTTAGAACATATTTATGGTGTTCAGTTCAACCAAGCAGAAGTAACGTTTATCACGATTCATTTGCGGGGTGCAAAGCGTAAGGAATCAGAAGAAGTTTTTCAAGACGCAAATGATGAAGCACGAATAGATAAACTTATACAATCCGTAGCTATGTTTTCACAGCAAGAATTTAAAGATTGGGAGACACTTAGTGAAGGATTAAAGCTACATCTTATTCCTGCTATTAATCGGTTAAACGCAAATATTGAAACATATAATCCTTTAACAGAAATGATAAAACATAAGTATCCAAGATTATTTGAAAGTGTCCACCACGGTTTGACCAAAATATGGCCAGATTTTAATTTTCCAGAAAGTGAAATTGCATTTATAGTATTGCATTTTGGTGGCGCAATTCAAAATCAGGGTGGCCCTTTTTACAGTGTATTAGTTGTATGTAGTAGTGGTATTGGCACAAGTCGTCTCTTAGCTACTCGCTTACAGCAAACTTTTAGCGAAATTCAAAAAACAACACAAGCTTCTGTGGGTGATTTAAATGAATTAGATCTAGAGCAATTTGACGCGATTATCTCAACTGTAGACTTGGATATCACTTCACCCTACCTAACTGTTAATCCATTATTACCAGATTCTGATGTTAATCACGTTGCATCCTTTCTAAATATGCAAAAAGATGTACACTCAGTACAACATGAAGAGGATACAAACCAAAGCATTACAAATCTCGAAGCTAAACTTGCTTATATTAGAAAAGGTTTAGAATTAATTGATTCGGTATATATTGATTATACAAGCGTTTCTGATTGGACTAATTATCTAACTGAAACTTTAATATCTCATCAAATCATTGCTGATGGACAGTCATTCGCTGAACTTATTAATCATCATATGGATACACAAGGGTTTGTTTTAGACCCATATCCAATAGCCATACCTCATTTAAAAAATGATATGATTCAAAAACCATTTATTCTTATCACTATATTAAATGAGCCCATCTTGTTGAAAAGTAATCAAAATGACAATCTACCAGTAAAATATTTACTAAATATGTTTGTACCACTAGATGATACATTGTCCCAACTTGTAAGCGACATATCTGGAAAAATGGTAAACCATTTAGATAATATTGATGATTTTATGGAACATCCAGAACAACTATCAGATATCTTAAAGCACAGTTATCTTATACAATTACAAAATCTATTAAACTTGGAGTGAAGAAAATGAGCGAATTATTCAGTAACGAAAATATTTTTATTAACCAAACGGTGAAAAATCAAAACGAAGCAATCGAAAAAGCAGGACAAGCATTAGTGTCAAGCGGTGCTGTAACTGAAGCATATATTCAAGCAATGAAAGACCGTGAACAAGTTGTAACGACTTTCATGGGTAACGGTTTAGCAATTCCACATGGAACTGACGAAGCAAAAACAAGTGTCTTAAAATCAGGTTTAACTTTAATCCAAATTCCTGAAGGTGTTGACTGGGATGGAGAAGAAGTTAAAGTTGTAGTTGGAATCGCGGGAAAAGATGGTGAACACTTAGACTTATTATCAAAAATCGCCATCACATTTAGCGAAGAAGAAAATGTAGAACGTATCATCAATGCTTCGTCTGCAGAAGAAATTAAGCAAGTCTTCGAGGAGGCTGACGTATAATGAAAGCATTACATTTTGGTGCTGGTAATATAGGTAGAGGGTTTATCGGATACATCCTAGCTGATAATGACATAAAAGTAACATTTGCAGATGTAAATGCCGATATTATCGATGCGTTAGATAAAGAAAAATCTTACGACGTAATATTAGCTGACGAAGCTCAAACAACAACTCGAGTGCATAATGTAGATGCAATTAATTCAGGTTCTCCTTCTGATAGTTTAAAGCAAGCAGTATTAGAGGCAGACTTAATTACAACTGCAGTAGGTGTTAATATTTTACCAATTATTGCTAAGTCATTTGCGCCCTATTTAAAAGAAAAAGAAACACCCGTAAATATTGTTGCTTGTGAAAACGCAATTATGGCAACGAATACATTGAAAGAAGCTATTTTAGACATCACTGGTCCACTTGGAGAGCACATTCACTTTGCTAATTCAGCCGTCGATAGAATCGTGCCAATGCAAAGCAATAACAATATTTTAGATGTTATTGTCGAACCATTTTACGAATGGGTTATTGAGAAAGATGCTTGGTTCGGCCCTGAATTAAATCACATTAAATACGTAGACAACTTAACACCGTATATTGAAAGAAAACTATTAACTGTCAATACTGGCCATGCATATCTAGCTTATGCAGGAAGATATTATAATCAACCTACTGTGTTAGATGCTGTAAACGATGAAACAATTAAACATGGATTAGAAAAAGTACTTAAAGAAACAAGTCAATATATAACAAATCGATTTGATTTTACAGAAAGCGAACAAACGCAATATGTTGAAAAGATCATTAATCGCTTTAAAAACCCTAATTTATCAGATGAAGTTACTCGTGTAGGTCGTGGAACGATACGTAAAATCGGACCACAAGACCGTATTATCAAACCATTAAATTATTTATATCAAAATGACTTAGCACATGAAGGCTTAGTTAAAGCGGCAGCCTTATTACTGAAATACGATGATACTAATGATCAAGAGACTGTAGAAATGAACGATTATATTAAAACAAATGGTGTTGAGGCATTTTTAAAAAATTATGCTAAAACGGATGAACAATTAACTTCAGAAATTGTTAAAGAATATAACGTACTTTAATTTACTGCGATTAATTCTATTTTCTATAATAAAAACTACCACCATGGCATTCAGCCACAGTGGTAGTTTTTTTATGATATAAAAAATCAAATTATATTACTCATCTAACCCCATTTTATCTTGCACCACATCTGCAATGTTTTGTGCGAAGCGTTGCGCGTCTTCATCAGTTGCTGCTTCTACCATAACACGGACAAGTGGCTCTGTACCTGAAGGTCTTACTAGAATACGACCTTCTCCATTCATTTCAACTTCTACTTTTGTCATAGCTTCTTGAACATCAATGTTTTCTTCTACACGATACTTATCTGTGACACGTACGTTTACTAATGATTGAGGGTACTTTTTCATTTGTGCTGCAAGCTGACTTAAACTTTTACCTGTCATTTTAATAATGCTTGCTAATTGTACACCGGTTAATAAGCCATCTCCTGTTGTATTATAGTCCATAAGTACAATATGACCAGACTGTTCGCCACCTAAATTATAATTTCCTCTTCTCATTTCTTCTACAACGTAGCGATCTCCAACTTTAGTTTTGTTTGATTGGATGCCCTCGTTTTCTAATGCTTTATAAAAGCCTAAATTACTCATCACTGTTGAAACAATCATGTTGTTGTTAAGTTCATGGTTTTTAGACATTGCTTGACCAATGATGAACATAATTTGATCTCCATCAACAATGTTTCCATTTTCATCAACGGCTATAAGGCGGTCTCCATCTCCATCAAAAGCAAGACCAAAATCACATTCTGATTCTACAACTTCTTTAGCTAACGTTTCTGGATGTGTCGAACCTACATCTTTATTTATATTATAACCATCTGGATTACATCCAACCGTTACAGTATCAGCTTCTAAATCTCCGAATAAAAATGGTGCTAATGAAGAAGTAGATCCGTTTGCACCATCTAATGCAATCTTCATACCATCTAAATTTACATCTATTGTTGATTTTAGATAGCTTATATACTTTTGGCTACCTTCAAAGTAATCAGAGTAATGTACAATATCTTCTCCAATTGGTCTTGGTAAATCTGGATTATCTTGATCTAATAGTGCTTCAATTTCTTCTTCTTGATCATCAGACAATTTAAATCCATCTGATCCAAAGAACTTGATACCATTATCTGGAACTGGATTATGAGAAGCAGATATCATAACACCTAAATCAGCTTCCATTGCACGAGTTAAGTAGGCAACACCAGGTGTTGAAATCACACCTAAACGCATAACTTCTGCACCAATTGAAATAAGCCCTGCAATTAAAGCAGATTCTAACATTTCTCCTGAAACACGAGTATCTCTACCAACTAGTACTTTAGGATGCTTTTCACCTTCATTATGCGCCAATACATAGCCGCCATAACGACCTAATTTAAACGCAAGTTCAGGGGTAAGTTCTTTATTTGCTACTCCCCTTACACCATCTGTTCCAAAATATTTTGCCATTTTTATATCTCCTTTATTTTCAAAAAATCTATTTAACTTTAATTGTTGCAGTTGTGTCTTTTGGACTTACTTTAGTAACTTTATCAGGAACTTCAAATTCGACCTCTTTTTCTGTCGTTCCCGTCACATCATCCAAATCAATACTAGCTGTAATTTCATCAATATCTTCTAGATTTTCTTTATTACCATAGATTTCTACTTCATTGTTGTCTAAATTAATACTATCTACTTCACGATCATTTGGTAATGAACCAACTGCTTTCGTTTTTACTTTCACTTTTTTACTATAATCTTCTACTTTAACACTCAAATTAACTTCATTTGGTTGAATCATCACATCAATTTTATTAAGATTTCTATCAAAAGCAGTCATTTGAGCGACATCTGTAGTATCTTCAGAAATTTCACCTTTATTTTTATAAGTTGCTTTTAAGTAAGCGATTTTATCAATTTGAGTTTTACCACCTGTCACTTTGACAGTTTCTGGTGAAACACTTTGTTCTTTCACTTTATAATCAGGATCTAAATCATTATTGCTTACATCTGGTTCTACTTTTAAAGTTTTTGTTACTTTCTCTTCAAGATTCACTGTAGCTTCTTTGGGTTTTACATTATAATCAATGTCTTTATTTAATCCGTTCACTTGAAATTGAACAGTATGCTTCCCTGCATTTTCATCACTCAGGTCTAAGACAGCTTTAATACTGTCTCCATTTTCAGCTTTCAAGACTTGTGATTGTGGTCCAGATATATCGACATCAACTTTATTTGGAACATCACTCGCATACAGTGACTTATTATCATATCTAACTTGCACAGGAACATCCTCAATTGTTTCTGAAGATTTTTGTCCTAAGTTGTCACCTTCAAAAATATTGCCAAACACGTTATTTACAGATAAGAAAAAGACAAGTGCTAACACTAATGCAATTAATCTCAATCCCCATTTACTTTCTAACATATTATTTCACACCCTTCTTATCAAAGTGTGTGCCAAACCAATGTTCAGCTAATAGTTCTTCAAAAGCTTCATTAGAAATATCTTTTCTTAATTTACCATCAAATGTTACAGATATTGAACCTGTCTCTTCAGAAACAATGACAGTAAAAGCATCAGATACTTCTGAAATACCCACGGCTGCTCTATGTCTTGTTCCTAAACTCTTAGCAATCTTAGCACTATCAGATAATGGTAAATAACTTGCTGCACTTGCAATTTTATTTTCTTGTATAATCATCGCGCCATCATGCAAAGGCGTATTTGGTACAAATACGTTAGTTAAAAGTTCCTGAGAAATTTCTGAATTCATAGCAATACCTGTTTCAATATAATCTTGTAACCCTGTTTCGTTTTCAAAAACAATCAACGCACCAATACGACGTTTAGCCATATATTGTACTGCTTTTGATACAGCAGTTATAAGTTTTCCTTCGTCACTATTTAAATTTGTTGAGTATCGTCTAAATAGACTTCCACGACCAAGTTGTTCTAATGCGCGTCGAATTTCTGGTTGGAATATTACGATTAACGCTAATACACCCCATTGTATAACTAAATCAAACAATCGAGATGTAGCTGTTAAATTTAACATTTCACTCACTTGTTGACCAATAACTATTACAACAATCCCTTTTAATAGTTGAATGGCTTTGGTACCTTTAAAAACTGTAATGAGAAGATAAAGTACATACCATACTATGAGCAAATCGAGTACACTAGCAATTATTTTTACTGTACTCCAGTCATCAAAAAAGTTGGATAAATCCATAACATCTCCTCCGGTTATCTGTTCCCATGTTATATATTATACCAATCATAACGCTACCTGTCATATTTAGTATTAAATTTTAGTCTTAAAATTAAAAAACTGATATGGATAATCCCACATCAGTTTATCTATTATTATAACAATGTTTCACCAAAGAAGCTGCCTACTAACCCCACTGCTTGTTTAGCAGTATCATTTTTATGGTCAATTAATGGATTTACCTCAACTATATCCATAGATGTCACAGATTTAGATTCATGTAATAACTCTAAAGCAAAATGACTCTCTCGATAAGTTAATCCGCCTAACACTCTCGTACCAGTACCTGGTGTTTCAACTGGATCTAATGCATCTACATCTAATGATAAATGGATACCATCTGTTTTGTCCTCTAAATAATCTAACGTTTCTTCCATAACTTGTTTGATACCATATCTATCAACTTCAGCCATAGTAAATGTTTTTATATTATTATCTTTTATGTAACGTTTTTCACCTTCATCTAAATCCCTCATACCAATTAGTACAATATTCTCAGGTTTTACTTTAGGTGAATAATTTGAGATATTAACTAATCTTTCATCCCCGTCACCAACAAGCACGCGTAATGGCATGCCATGGATATTACCTGATGGTGATTCTTCAGGTACATTTAAATCGCCATGTGCGTCATACCAAATAACACCTAAATTTTCATAATGCTTACTAACACCAGATATTGAGCCTATTGCAATTGAATGGTCACCTCCAAGAATTAAAGGAAAGTTATTATTTTCGATACTTTTTGAAACAGCATCACTTAAATTATTAGAAACTATTTTAATTTCATCTAAATTACGCAAACCTTTTTGTTCTGAATTAAACTTATCTAAATCTATTGCTGGTACTTCAATATTACCTGAATCCTCGACAGTTAGACCGATAGCTCGAATACGATCCACAATCCCAGCATAACGTATTGCATCTGGGCCAAAGTTAACCCCTAATTTTCTTTGACCATAAGTTGATGGTGCTCCGATTATTTCTATTTTTTTATTCATGTTAAAAACCCCTTTGTGTTAATCTGTTACTAGAATAATCTAAAGCGCTTAGCGTTTCAAGTTAATGTAAGTTCATAATTGTCCATTAAAATTCTTTTTTTCATATAAAACCAAAATAATGATTTATAATTCAAAAAAAAGCCCTAAAACAGCAAATAACAAGGCTTCTAATCATAATTATGTATATGAAATTTTGTTATTTTTTTATTATCCTAATATTTAAAGAGATAATTAACTCCTTTATAAAACAAAAAAGCATTCCTCATATGAGGAATGCTATAGAGTGAGCCATAGTGGGCTCGAACCACTGACCCTCTGATTAAAAGTCAGATGCTCTACCAACTGAGCTAATGGCTCTAATGGCTGGGCTAGCTGGATTCGAACCAACGAGTGACGGAGTCAAAGTCCGTTGCCTTACCGCTTGGCTATAGCCCATTAATGGTGGAGGGGGGCAGATTCGAACTGCCGAACCCGAAGGAGCGGATTTACAGTCCGCCGCGTTTAGCCACTTCGCTACCCCTCCGCATTATTTAATTAAGAATGGTGGAGGATGACGGGTTCGAACCGCCGACCCTCTGCTTGTAAGGCAGATGCTCTCCCAGCTGAGCTAATCCTCCAATATGTATGACCCCGACGGGACTCGAACCCGTGTTACCGCCGTGAAAGGGCGGTGTCTTAACCGCTTGACCACGGGGCCA
>JBEAMH010000045.1:0-753 GCA_040062795.1 Staphylococcus aureus | reverse complement strand
GTTATTGGGAGGTCAATCTATGAAATGCGATTAAGCTTTTTCTAATTCACATAAGCGTGCAGGTTTAAAGTACATAAAAAATATAATGAAAAAAAGCATCATTATACTAACGTTATACCAACATTATACTCTCATTATACTAATTGCTTATTCCAATTTCCTATTGGTTGGAACCAACAGGCGTTAGTGTGTTGTTGAGTTGGTACTTTCATGGGATTAATCCCATGAAACCCCCAACCAACTCGCCAAAGCTTTGGCTAACACACACGCCATTCCAACCAATAGTTTTCTCGGCATAAAGCCATGCTCTGACGCTTAAATGCACTAATGCCTTAAAAAAACATTAAAGTCTAATCTAACACACTAGACTTATTTACTTCGTAATTAAGTCGTTAAACCGTGTGCTCTACGACCACTTGTAAAAAAAGAAACTAGATAAATCTCTCATATCTTTTATTCAATAATCGCATCAGATTGCAGTATAAATTTAACGATCACTCATCATGTTCATATTTATCAGAGCTCGTGCTATAATTATACTAATTTTATAAGGAGGAAAAAATATGGGCATTTTTAGTATTTTTGTAATCAGCACAGTTCATTATCAACCAAACAAAAAATAAGTGGTTATAATGAATCGTTAATAAGCAAAATTCATTATAACCCTCTTTAATTTGGTTATAATGAACGAGAAAAATATAAAACACAGTCAAAACTTTATTACTTCAAAACATAATATAGATAAAATAATGA
>JBEAMH010000044.1:0-755 GCA_040062795.1 Staphylococcus aureus | reverse complement strand
TGCATCCCTTAACTTACTTATTAAATAATTTATAGCTATTGAAAAGAGATAAGAATTGTTCAAAGCTAATATTGTTTAAATCGTCAATTCCTGCATGTTTTAAGGAATTGTTAAATTGATTTTTTGTAAATATTTTCTTGTATTCTTTGTTAACCCATTTCATAACGAAATAATTATACTTCTGTTTATCTTTGTGTGATATTCTTGATTTTTTTCTATTTAATCTGATAAGTGAGCTATTCACTTTAGGTTTAGGATGAAAATATTCTCTTGGAACCATACTTAATATAGAAATATCAACTTCTGCCATTAAAAATAATGCCAATGAGCGTTTTGTATTTAATAATCTTTTAGCAAACCCGTATTCCACGATTAAATAAATCTCATCAGCTATACTATCAAAAACAATTTTGCGTATTATATCCGTACTTATGTTATAAGGTATATTACCAAATATTTTATAGGATTGGTTTTTAGGAAATTTAAACTGCAATATATCCTTGTTTAAAACTTGGAAATTATCGTGATCAACAAGTTTATTTTCTGTAGTTTTGCATAATTTATGGTCTATTTCAATGGCAGTTACGAAATTACACCTCTGTACTAATTCAAGGGTAAAATGCCCTTTTCCTGAGCCGATTTCAAAGATATTATCATGTTCATTTAATCTTATATTTGTCATTATTTTATCTATATTATGTTTTGAAGTAATAAAGTTTTGACTGTGTTTTATATTTTTCTCGTTCATTATAACC
>JBEAMH010000043.1:0-762 GCA_040062795.1 Staphylococcus aureus | reverse complement strand
GCCATTCGTTACCTTTCTTCGTCTGATGCATCTCCGGGTCGCGACTCTTCTCAGCATTCTTGGTCGACGGCGGCGCTTCGATGATCGTCGCGTCGACCAGCGTGCCTTCCTTCATCATCAGTCCACGCTCACACAGCGAGATGCCGATCTCGTCGAACAGCTTGCGCGTCAGGTCATGCCCGACCAGCAGACGCCGGAACTTCAACAGCGTGGTTGCATCCGGCGCGTTCTCGACGGCCAGATCGATGCCGGCGAAGGCACGCATCGCAATGCTGTCGTAAAGCGCGTCTTCCAGCCCTTCGTCCGACAACCCGTACCACTGCTGCAGGAAGTAGATTCGCAGCATCCGTTCCAGGCCAATCGGCGGCCGGCCTCGCCCGCCCTTCGGGTAATACGGCTCGATGACCGACAGCAGCCGCGACCAAGGGACGACCTTATTCATCTCGGCGAGAAAGCGCTGACGCTTGGTCACCCGCTTCTTGCCCGCACTTTCCGCTTCCGCAAAACCGATCTGCCGCTGCATCGTCGTGGGTCCGTTCCGTGAACTTCTTTCTACAACGTCCTCGGCTACGTCATCGATGACCGCCGTGTCGAATAAATCAGCGTTTCCCAAGTTCACGGCCGCAACCGGCAACACGCTCGACACGATCCTCGGGCCGTCAATGGGCAAATCGCCGGAAGCCATTCCGAACCGGCTCGAGCGGGGTGAACACGCGGACGTGGTCATCATGGTCGGCTACGCGCTCGACGATCTGATCAAGC
>JBEAMH010000042.1:0-762 GCA_040062795.1 Staphylococcus aureus | reverse complement strand
GCACACTGCCAAAGCCTCCCGCGGGGAGAGCTCTTTCCGAGGGAAAGGAAGCGCCCCAGGCTGCATTCCCAAGCTGGTGCTTCCCCGCCCAGACTAAGCGCCGCACGGAGGGAATCAGGGTCCCGGTGCCCCTGGCTTGGGGAGGCAGCTCCACAGCCAGAGTGTTGCTCCGTTTGTGCCCAGAAAGCGCCTGCCAGACCGGGCCTTCCCTGGAGCTGTCCTCCCGCCTAGAGGCAGGTGGATGTGCTGTGCGGGCTTCCCCTGTGCGTTTGGGCTCCCTAGCACAGCCGCAGCGCAGGGGAACCAGCCCATGATCAGTGAGCTCCGGGCAGTACTTTGGTCCCAGGTTTGGAGCCCAATGCCCGGAACGCGGGAGAGAAGAGGCTGGCTGCCGGCGGGTGCTTGCAAGCCTGTACTGGGAAGGACCGAGTGAGCTTCCACACCGGCGGAGCTCCAGCTCTGCGCCCAGGCGCGATAGCACAGAGCCCCGGCCGAGAGGCTGCTCTGTGCTGGGCGAGCCTCCCCAAGCCCTGCCCAGCTTCTAGCGTTCGCGCCCGGGAAGGAGCAGGCTGCGGGAGTGTGGGAGCCGTGAGTGGTGCCTGACTGGTGCCTCAGCTCAGCTCTCGCCTTCCCTTCGGACCTAGGAGCCAGGCGTCCTTGCAGAGGGCTTAGGGGCTGGGGGTGTGCACACTGCCAAAGCCTCCCGCGGGGAGAGCTCTTTCCGAGGGAAAGGAAGCGCCCCAGGCTGCATTCCCAAGCTGG
>JBEAMH010000041.1:0-774 GCA_040062795.1 Staphylococcus aureus | reverse complement strand
CCACTGCGTGCGCTCCTGGATCCCCAAGGGTCGGCATCCAGTGGGCGCGGCGGAGGGGTGCGGACCACAGGTCAGGGAACTGGGACTGCGTGGAGCAGGGAACCACGTAGTCCGCCCTCTGTTGGCACAACCTGGCGGTCGCAGAAAGGCCTCGCCTTTGGGCTCAAGGCCTTGACCGCTCCACCCCTTTGCTGAAAGGTCAGAGCCGCGCGGTTTTCCCAAGCAGCCTAGTGTCCGCTGCAAGTCCAAGGGCCAGAACCCTGAACTCTGGCCGGCTGGCCCAGCCCTGCTTCTGGCACTTTGGAGGCCAGCGGGCCCTTGACCACCTGCTGGGATGGGAAAGGGAAGGGTCCACGAATTGCACCCTAGAAACTTAGTAGGGTGCATGGGTTTCAAAACCCGGTGGCCGCCCAGGCAGAAAACAAGGGAGGAGGGCACCCTGCTGCCCTTTCATGGCAGCATCTGTGGCTGTCCTGCTGAGGGGGCCTTTCCATGGGGACCGTGTGCAGTACAAGTTTGGTGTTTTGGAACCGAATAATTAGAACGTGTAAAAATTTTACATGATGTGGTGGTTTGATTCAAACAAAACAAAACAAAACAAAACAAAAAACCAAGCTCCAAGTTTTTTGCAAATTTAGGTCTTAATATTGAAGGCCTGTTTTCCTTCCACTGTGGCATTCTACGAAGAAATGTGCGGGTTTGTTTTTTTTTTTAATTTGCTTTTTGTTTTTCTTTTTTTTTTTTTAGAAAAGATTCCGAAAAATGAGGGAAACA
>JBEAMH010000004.1:28940-122345 GCA_040062795.1 Staphylococcus aureus | reverse complement strand
CTAATTTGTGTTATTGTTAACACTTGTTTTGAACCAACAATTTAATGTTGTGTTCGGAATTAACGTTGACATATTGCGATTCAGTTTTCAATGTTCATTAATGCGTTACAAGAAATAATTATAACATTAAGTTTTTGTTAAGTCAATAATAAATTTCTTTTTTATTTATTAATTTTGTTGCGTTTCTTAACTCAACATTTAATATTGTATATCGTTTCAACAGATTTAACAAGTGTCAAATTTACACTTTCTAAAATCTTTTTTGAATTGATTGTTTTGCTTCGCGTCTTGTTTCGACGACTTTTTTATAATATCAAGTTTATTTATAACCGTCAATAATATTCAACAATATTTTTAGTTTAATTTTACTTTTGTGAGTACTATTTATTGTTTTCTTGTATTAAATGTTTATTATGTGTAAATATTTTAAAGGGATTTTATCATTGTAGTTCTGTTCACTCTATATTATATAGGAGAATGGGAACTTTCTTACTATATAATGTTCACTTTATAACATTCATATTTAACAGATGCTACTGATTATCTATTATCCATTCGAATTTATAATAAAAGAAAAGGGAAAATGCATTTATATATAATGCGTTTTCCCTTTTCTTTTATTATTAGTAAAGTAGCATATTATTAATAATGTTTTCATAAAGTTGCAGTTATTTTGTTTTATCTTGGCAATCTTTGCATAACCCATAAATTTCCATGCGGTGATGCGTTACATTAAAGTCTGTTACGTGTTGTGCTAATTGTTCTACTTCATCAAGTTGCGGATAATGAAAGTCAACTATTTTACCGCAATTATCACATATAACATGATAGTGATTATGTGTACTGAAGTCAAAGCGACTCGAAGAATCTCCATATGGTAATTCTTTTACAATACCGATTTCTTTAAAAACACGTAAATTATTATATATAGTAGCAACACTTATATTTGGAAAATCAGGTGAAAGTGCTTGATAAATCTCATCGGCTGTAGGATGCGTCTCAGAAACGATTAAAAATTTCATTATTGCTTGTCGCTGAGGCGTTATTCTAATGCCATTATTTCTTAAAGATGCAATTGAATCTTCAAGTTGATGTTCAACTGTTTCCATCTCTGCACTCATTTCACTCACCATCTTTCTATTTAAGAATAATTATTACTTAATATTAATATAACTGTTCGATGAGTGAAATGTCAATATTCATTACTTAAAAGTCACTAGTAGCCTTGCTTTGGATCAACTTCATTCTCAATTATATCATTCTTATTGAGAATGGAATTTAAATTATTGATAAATATATCAGTTACTTCGCTCATGTTCTCCCTATCATTGCCTGTGATATGGGCCGTAATCGTCACATTATCTAATGTATATAGCTCACTATGTTTATCTAGAGGTTCTTTTTCAAATACATCTAGATAAGCATGTCTGATTTCTTCGGTTTTCAATGCCTCAACAATTACTTTTTCTTCAGCTATTGTTCCCCTTCCTACATTTATAAATAAGCTAGTTTCATCCATTAATTTAAAATGTTCATTTGAAAGAAGGTGAATCGTTTGTTCAGTTTCTGGCAAAGTGTTAACAATGATATCCGCTTCCCCTATTATATTAGGTAAATCATTTAAAGCGTAAGTTTTGCTAAAACCATCCACCGTATGGCCACTTTTATTGATACCAATGACTTCCATATTCATGGCATTTGCAATATTAGCTGTATATTGAGCAATACTGCCTGTACCTAAAAATAAAATTGTTTCACCGCTTACTCTTACTCCTGTTAGTTTAGAGTCGTAGTACTTATTTTGCTGATTGATATACGATGTTCTCATTTTTTTATAATCATCTAAGATATAAGCAATTATAAATTCCGACATTTGCTTAGCATGTACTCCTTTACCATTAGTAAGAAGTATATTTTGCTCATCTATATATTCTAATGGTAAGCTATTAACCCCTGTAGAATACCAAGCTATCCATTTTAAGTTCGGACAGTTTTCTAAAAATGATTGATCCATTTTACCATCATAACCAAATATAATATCTAAATCCTGTTGATCTTTTTGGTCTATTTCAGAGACGCCTTTGGTAAATACAAAATCTATGGTTGGAAATGTATCTATTAATTTAGTTTCTAGATCTTTCATTCTTTTTAAACTGACAGCTTTCATCTAATTTCACCCCAAGATTTCTTTTAATTCATCTATCTGTGTTTTTACTTTAACTTTTTCAATTACATCTATTATAAGGCCGTCTTCATCAAGTACAAATGTAGTTCTTACAATACCCATTGATTCTTTTCCAAAAGATTTCTTCAATTGGTACACACCAACCTTTTCTGATAGTTCGTAATTTTCATCTACTAATAAATCAAAGTTCAAATCTAATTTTTTACTAAAATTCTCATGTTTTCTTTTAGTATCACCACTAATACCATATACTTTAGTATTTAAATCATTAAACAATTCTAAATTGTCTCTAAAATCACATGCTTCTGTAGTACATGTTGGCGTATTATCTCTTGGGTAAAAGTATAGTATAGCTTTGCTTCCCTTTAATGTTTCATTAGATATAAATTCTCCATTTTGATTTTCTAGTTTAAATGATGGAAATTGATTGCCTTTTCTTAACATTTAACTCACCCTATTCCTTTTTATCGTTAATTTTATGATACGATAATATACGAAAATATTAAATTAAAAGAGGTTGATATGAATGAAATTCACTGAAAGTGAGAAACTTCAGAAATTGTCGAATGAATATATTCTAGGTGGTGTCAATTCTCCATCTCGCTCATATAAAGCAGTTGGTGGTGGTGCACCAGTTATGATGCGTTCTGGTCAAGGCGCATATTTATTTGATGTAGACGGCAACAAATATATTGATTACTTGCAAGCATATGGCCCTATTATTACTGGTCATGCACATCCTCACATCACAAAAGCAATACAAGACCAAGCTTCACAAGGCGTATTATATGGGACTCCTACAGAATTAGAAATAGAATTTGCAAGAAAATTACGTGATGCAATGCCTGGTTTAGAAAAGGTTAGATTTGTTAATTCTGGCACAGAAGCAGTGATGACTACTATTCGTGTAGCCCGTGCATATACTAAGCGAAACAAAATCATTAAATTTGCCGGTCAGTATCATGGTCATTCTGACCTTGTATTAGTAGCTGCTGGTAGTGGTCCTTCTCAATTAGGCTCTCCTGATTCTGCAGGAGTCCCGAAAAGTGTAGCACAAGAGGTCATAACTGTACCTTTCAATGATATCGATGCGTATAAAGAAGCACTTGATTATTGGGGTGAAGATATCGCTTGTGTATTAGTAGAACCTATTGTAGGTAATTTTGGAATGGTAAAGCCAAATCCAGGTTTCTTAGAACAAGTAAACGATTTGACTCATAATAATGGGAGTTTAGTTATTTATGACGAAGTTATCACAGCATTCCGTTTCCATTATGGAGGAGCTCAAGACCTTTACAATGTTTATCCTGATTTAACAGCATTTGGTAAGATAGTTGGGGGTGGCTTGCCTATTGGTGGTTATGGTGGTAAGCAAGACATTATGCAACAAGTAGCTCCATTAGGACCTGCCTATCAAGCTGGTACGATGTCAGGGAATCCATTATCAATGAAAGCTGGAATTGCACTTTTAGAAGTATTAGAACAAGACGGCGTTTATGAAAAATTAGATGCTTTAGGTAAACGTTTGGAAGCTGGTTTACTTTCTTTAATAGAAAAACATCATATCACTGCTACAGTAAATAGAGTTTATGGTGCTTTAACACTATACTTCACTAGCGAAAAGGTGAAAAACTATGAACAAGCTGAGAATACAGATGGAGAAGCGTTTGCTAAGTTCTTTAAATTAATGTTAAACCAAGGTATTAACCTAGCTCCTTCTAAATTCGAAGCTTGGTTTTTAACTACAGAACATACCGAAGAAGATATTGACGCAACATTAAAAGCAGTTGATCTTGCTTTTGGTCAAATGGCCTAAACTTGAATTTTGGAACCAATCGTTGTATAACAAGTATAAACAATATTTTATTAAATATATTAAGGAGCGGTACATTTGAAATTAGGAGCCCGTATTCTCAAAACAGGTATAGCAATTATACTTGCTTTGTTTATCGCTTCTCTACTACCTAATGAAGCTGGTTTAAAAGCCATTGCTGCAGTCAGTGCTGTTATCGCAATGCAACCGAGTGTCTTTCGATCAATAAAGACAATTTCGGAAAGAGCAATAGGTAACTTAGTTGGTGCTGTTTTAGCAGTAGTGATGGTTACATTATTTGGAAACAATATAGTAATCATGGGTATTACAGTGATTTTATTAATTGCAATCCTGTTTCGTTTTAAACTGGAACATGTTGCGACACTAGCAAGTATAACTGCTTTAATTATTATGGGACAACATACTGGTAACTTTTACGTTTCTGCTTTCTATAGATTTGTACTTGTTATGATTGGTGTGCTTAGTTCATCAGCAGTAAACCTTTTATTTTTACCCCCTAAATTTGAATCAAAGATTTACTATAATTCATTAAATATCTGTTCTGATATTTTTGTATGGTTTAAATTAGTTTTAAATGACACATCTGAATATCATCACATCAAAGAAGATAGAGGATTAATTGTTACGCGTATAGATAAACTCGAGGAAACATTCGGTTATTATTCTGAAGAGCGACCTTGGACTAAAAAGCAAATGTATGCACAAAATAGAAAAAAAATTCTTTTTAAAGAATTGGTCCGTAGTACACGGCGAGCCTATGAAGTGTTAAGGAAAATGAATCGTTATCAGAATGACCTTCACAATTTAAATAACGAATTGTTATTACAGATTAAATTGGAAATCGATACATTAATTGCTTATCATGAACAAATCTTCATCAGTCTTTCAAAAAAGGCAAGATATGATGTAGATCAACTTGATAGTCAAATTACAAATCCACAGAAAAAAGATTTGATGGATGCATTTTTAAATGAGATTACTCAAAACCCTTATCAATCCATGTATTCATATACTAATATTATGCAAATTATATCTGCAATTGAAGAATATCGTTATATTTTAGAACATTTAGATCGACTACGCATCAGTTTCTTCACATATCATCAAAAAGATAATGATATTGATATTCTAGAAGAAGACTTCGATTTATAAAAAACAACCCTATGAGCTTAAATTTGCTCATGGGGTTGTTTTTAATGTTTAAACCTCTTCGACCTTAAGTTACCTTTAACTTGTTTAACTCTGAATAAAATTAAGGCACTTGAGATATTCTAAACATATACCTCAAGCGCATTAAGTTATTTATTATTATAAGTTTTGAATGCTATATAGCCGTTCATATGCACCCTTATTATCTAATAATGATGAGTGTGAGCCACTTTCAACAATTTCTCCATTTTCTACGACGACAATTTTGTCAGCGTGAGTAATGGTAGATAATCTATGTGCCACAATTAATGTTGTACGATTTTCACTTAATACACTCAATGCATCTTGGATAATAGATTCACTCTCTAAATCAAGCGCACTTGTGGCTTCATCTAATATGATTATAGGTGGGTTATTTAAAAAGATACGCGCTATAGAGACACGTTGCTTTTGTCCCCCTGAAAGTTTAACGCCTCTTTCTCCTACTTCAGTATCGTAACCATTAGATAATTCCATTATAAAATCATGCGCATTAGCCATTTTAGCGGCATTAATTACTTCTTCATCTGAAGCATCCGGTTTACCTAATAATATATTCTCTTTGATTGTATCTGAGAATAATACGTTATCTTGTTGGACTAAGCCTATTTGCCTTCTTAAACTACCAGTTAGATAAGATTTAACATTGGTACCATCAATCTTGATTTCACCTTTTGTTACATCATAAAATCTAGGTATTAAATTAATCAATGTAGATTTTCCGCCACCACTCATACCAACAAAGGCTACGGTCTCACCTTGATTCACCTCTAAATTAATATCTTTTAGAATTGTGGATTCATTTTCATTATATTTAAACTCAACGTTATTCAATTCAATTTGACCTTTTTTAATTTCTAAAGGCAATGCGCCTTTTTTGTTTTTTATATCGTAGCCCTCATCCATGAGTTGGAACACACGATCCATTGACGCAAAACTTTGTGTTAACGTTGTGAATGAAGAAACTAATCTACGTAAAGGACCAAATAATTGTTCCAGATAGCCGACAAAGGCAGCCAATGTACCTACTGTAATTGAGCCATTTATTGCTAAATATGCACCTGAACCAATTACAATTAACGGCCCTATATCTGTAACAGTATTAATCGCTGAAAATGAATAAGCGTTCCAACGTGTGTGTTTAAATGCTCTTTGTAAGAAATTTTGATTATGTCTATCGAAGTTTTGAGCTTCGTTATCTTCAATAGCAAAACTTTTTATAACTGACATTCCTTGTACACGTTCATGTAAGAACCCTTGTACCTCAGCTAAAGCTTGGGACCTCTTTCTTGTTAAGCTTCTCAATCGGCCGAAAAAGAAATAAACTGTTAAGATATACACTGGAAAAATGATAATTGCAGCTAATGTTAATTTCACGTCTAAGAAAAACATAATAGTAAGTGCAATAATAATTGTTATACAGTCTAGCCATATATTCATTAAACCAGTTAAAATAAAATCTTTTGTTTGTTCAACATCGTTAATAACCCTTGAAATCACTTGGCCAGCTTGGTTGTTAGCATAAAACCTTGCACTTAATGCTTGTAAGTGGTGATATAACTTTTTACGTATATCGTATAAAATTTTGTTACTTGTCCATTGTGCGAGATATTGTCTTAAAAATTCTATCGGCGGTCTCACAATTACAAAGATAAACACAGCAATACCCAATGCAATAGATAATCTTGTGAATTTTTCTTCGATTGATATAGCCCCATTATTGATGATATCGTCAATAACGTATTTTATTAATAATGGAATTAGCATTGGAATACCAAATTTTAAAATACCTACAAGTATAGTGGCAATGATCCGCCATTTATATGGTTGAACAAACTGTAAATATCTGCGAATCATAAAAACGTTTCCTCCTCACACTATATTTGCAAATGAAACAGCCTATGTTGAATATCCAACTAGGCTGCTATTTATGCACTATCTAAAGATGTTTTACAATTTCATCTGCGAATATGAATAATTTTTAGCAAACTTAATTTTTGACGTTTGTATTGCTCACATTCATACCACTGTACATGATAAAAAAATTATAAACATTAAATATGCTTAATAATTTCTAATTTTATTATATCGTTCTCTCCAAACTTTAATGAAATCTGGAGCGAATGGACCTTTTTTCTGTTCTATCCATTGCTGTAAAATATCTACATTTCTTCTTAGAATCACATCGATATCTGGTGAATAATTCATTTGTCTCATATGCTGTTCATATTCGTCTTCATCGAGTAAATGATATTTGCCATTAGGATATACTTTAATATCTAAATCATAATCAATGTATTTCAATGCTTCTTCATCGCACACAAATGGTGAGGATAAATTACAATAATAGTAAACACCATCTTCCCTAAACATGCATATCACATTAAACCAATATTCAGAATGGAAATATACAATTGCTGGTTCTCGCGTAATCCATGTACGACTATCACTTTCAGTCACCAACGTATGATCATTTCCACCAATCACAACATCTTCCGTACCTTTTAATATAGTAGTTTCAGACCAAACACGATGAATATTACCATCATGCTTATAACTTTGAATCTTAATTGTCTGACCTTCTTTAGGTATGGATTCTTTTACCATGCTCCACACCACCTTTTCTTAATTTCACATATAGAATTATAACATAAGTAAAGAGAGAACACCGAATCTAACAATACTTCGTTATAAATTTATATATTTTTGTCATACTCACTGGAAAATTATATTCTTCTTTATTTTCTATCTCCATCCATACCATGTTTTGCGGTAGAATAATATCACTTCTTTTAATATTATCTTCTGCTAAATATACTTCAATATCCCAAGTGATATGTGTAAATTGATGCTTTAATTTATACACTGGCGTTTGGTTAAAAGTCAATGAAGTGCCTAATTCATTATTAATATGGTTCTCTAATTCTGTTTCGTACATTGGAAATTCCCACATATTATTTAATAATTTTTGTGTGCGTTTTTCAATTAGATATGCACCATCCTCACTTTTCACAAGGTAAACTGATTGCTTTATATGTTTTTTCTTTACTTTGGTTGTCTTCACAGGTAACGTTTCAACTGTACCTTCACTAAACGCTTCACAATGTTCTTGGACTGGGCAGAATAAACATAAAGGAGATTTGGGTGTACATATTAACGCACCTAATTCCATCATTGCTTGATTAAAAGTACCCGCTTCTTCTTCTACGTAAGGTTGTAATTCATTTTCAAATGCTTTGCGTGTGGATTGTAATTTTGTATCTCGTGAATCGTTATTCAAGCGAGACCAAACTCTAAATACATTACCATCCACAGTTGCTAGTGGTTTTCCAAAAGCTATACTCATCACTGCCGCTTGTGTATAAGGGCCCACACCTTTTAACTTTCCAAATTCAGCTGGGTCATCTGGCACTACCCCTTGATAATTTGTATCTATTTCTTTAATTGCAGTGTGAAAATTACGCGCTCTACTATAGTAACCTAGACCTTCCCAATATTTAAGTACCTCATCTTCATGAGCTTGACTTAAATCAGTAATCGTAGGAAAACGGTGAATAAACTTATGATAATAGTCTATGACTGTTTTGACTTGAGTCTGTTGTAACATAACCTCGCTCAACCATATATAATATGGATTAGATGTTTCTCTCCAAGGCATATCACGTTGATGCTCATTAAACCATGTTATAAGATTATTTTTGAATTTCGACTCGTTAAACATTTTACACATCTCTTTCTGTTTGTAATTCTCAAAAATTTCCAATTAAATTATTGTATGTTATTTTTATTATTTACCATATTAGATTATAATGAAGATATATTATTGACATGAAACGAGTTGAATACTTATGGATACAGGCACACATATTGTCATGGGTATCGGATTAACAGCATTAGCTACTCAGGACCCGGCAATGACTGGTTCGTTTGTAGCCACAGCTACCACATTAGTAGTTGGCTCATTAATACCTGATGGCGACACAGTTTTTAAATTAAAAGATAACGCTACTTATATATCAAATCATAGAGGTATTACACATTCAATACCTTTTACGATATTATGGCCGTTAATAATTACATTATTTATTTTCACTTTCTTCAAAAACATAGACACAACCCATGTTTGGTTATGGGCACAACTTGCTGTATTCTTACATGTATTTGTAGATATTTTCAATTCATATGGTACACAAGCTCTACGACCCATAACAAACAAATGGATACAACTCAGCGTTATCAATACATTTGATCCGATTATTTTCATCTTATGGTGTATCGGCATATTATTCTGGCTACTAGGTGTTCATCCATATATTTCATTCTTTCCAATTATTGCTATCCTTGTCCTATATTATATCATTCGCTTTAGAATGCAATCAGTTATTAAGCAACAAGCCTTAAAACAAATTCAACAGGAACATAATCCAGTAAAAGTATTTGTTGCACCAACTATACGTTTTATGCAATGGCGTGTTGCAATTCAGACTGAAGAACATGATTATGTTGGACGAAGCTATGGAAGAAACATTGTATTTAGTGACAAGTCAAAACGTCATCCTTTTCCAAGTGATGACTTAATGCAATATGTTGAGGGAGATAAAAATATTAAGACATTTCTTAACTTCTCATCGATCTACCGTTGGCAAGCTAGAAAGCTAGCTGATGAAACAACAGAAATTCGATTAATAGATTTACGCTATTTAAAAAATGGTCACTATTCATTTGTAGCTATCGCACATTTAGATGAAGATATGAATATCGATCATTCATATATCGGCTGGGTGTTTAGTGAAGATAAATTACAAAAGAAACTTTTTGCAAAGTAAGTATTCTAGTTTTTTAACATAGCCTTTACTTATAATAAAAAACTGGAAAGATTCATTAATGAATCTTTCCAGTTTTATTTTTATTCTTTTAAGCTATCTGCTTCATTAGTACTATATTCTTTATCTTTATGTGAAATTGTAATTACATCTGGTATAGCATATAGATATTTACGATGGGCCATAATTCTATACTTCGCAAAAATAATTACACAGAGCATTACTAAAAAGAAAATGAAGTATAAATGATAAGGTATATTATTTAAACTTAATTCCCCTAATATTACCGACTGTGAGATACCTTCGATTAAGTAATATAACGGATTTAGCATTAGAATATGTGTTAACAATGACGAGTTACTTTCTGGGATGAAGATGATAGGCACAATAAAAAACATGACACCTGTAATCACGTAATATATTAAGTTAATTTTATGCTTCACTATTGCAAACAAGCCTATTAATGTCGATATAAGAATCATGAACAACATTGACATCACAACATAATAAAATGTAGATGGTATAGAACTTTCAATATTAACAGGTGTTGCAAATATCATGATAATTAATGTTAAAAGCATAATGACACTAGTTGTTAAGGCTATAATAATATTTTGAAACATTGGGTTTAAATTAAATAACTTACCTGTATAGTAATCAGTTTTATAAGTTCTATAACCTTTATATATAGCAATCCAAATATAAGCAAAGGTAGATAGTCCCGCTAATCTATAATAGATACGTACTTGAGTGAGTTCTTCCGTACCATTTATTTTGAATATAAGTATCAATAAAAAAAGTATCATCAGACTCACAATAAATGGAAACACAAGCCATGTCCATTGAGTTTTTAACCGGTAGAATGCTTGTTCAGTAAGATAAGGTACATTCTTAAAAAAATTTGTAATATTATCAATCATTTTTTACACCTACAATTCAATATATATCCATTTATTATTTTTCAAATCAGCCATGAAATAACCATCCCCAGATTTAGTGATCCAGAAATTATCTTTGATATCAAATTTATCTTTTAATTCTTCTTTTTTCTTAATTGGGAAAGTAAATCCATTTAATCTATTTTCGTCATTAAAAATCATTGAAATAGGTTGTTGAACTATAGGCACAACAAATCGATTATTTTTATCATTTTCTGGTACAAGTGACTCCGTTACAGTACTATGCTTTTTATGCAAATGGCTATTGAAAAATTCATAATAGTTAATATAGTTTTTCTGCATATATGGTGCTAATGATTTAGTACTGTGGCTCTCAAATAAACTTGCAGGATCAAAATAACGTAATTGATTTTTAGCAACTTTATAATGCTTATTATCTACATCTATTCTATAATTTTTATTATTTTCAGCAGTAATTGTAACAAAACCATATTTATTAATTTTCTGTTTGTCACCATTTTTCATATTCTCAACTGTGATTGAATCATCTAAAACGATACCATAACCTAAAGTTTCTTCATATAAGTTTTTCTTCTGGTTTTGAATTGTAGCCTGATCTAAATTTTGTCCAATTTCTAATTTGCCTATATTATTAAACATTAAAATTGCCATAAATAGTAATCCTACTAGGCACACTGAAAGCCATGTCCAAAATCTAACAAATGCTACAGGTGGTTTCACATGATTATACCTTTCGATACGCTTGAAATTATATGTTAATTCTGGTGTTCTTGTTCTACTTTTTTTCCAATCGACATCGAAATTTGCCTTTTCTTCATCACTTACCAATGACAATCTATCGTGTTCATGATCTTTAAAGACAGGCAAGACTTGTTTTAAAGATCCTTCCATTCTTAATTGTCCATGAGACACCCAAGCAATATAATTAGTTGTCTTTGCTATACTTTCAATGGCATCATCAATTATTATAATCGTTAAATTTTCATTTATGTATTCATCTGAAAGTTTAATCGCTTTCTCAACAAATGATTCGTCCAGATATTTTAAAATATGATTGAAGATAATAATACTAGATTTTGAAGTTCTAGCTAATGCGAATAATAATTGAGCATATTCTGGATTAGTTAAATGATTTACTTTAATATCTATCTTATCTTCTAGATGCGCATACCTTACAATTTGTTCTACTTTGTGATCTGAAGTTTTATATCGAAATAACATTGTAGCTTGCTTTACAAACTCATGCACTGATACAGATTGCAATAATTTATCCTCAATATCTGCAAAAAACAAATCTTTTTTTCTAACAACTCTACCTTTATCAGGTTGTATTTCACCGCTTAATAAACGTCCAACTAATGATTTAGAAGAACCTGGTTCACCAATAATACCTAGAGCCTCACCTTGATAGATATGGAGGTTGAAATTATTCAATTCTATATCTTCTTCACCATAATCAAATGGAAGATACCATTTTTTGGAATTTTTATTTCTATAATAATGAGTCACATTGAGTAACTTTAATATGATTGAACTGCCCATCCTATCTTCATCCTTCTACAATTTTAATAATGCAATAGGTAAACCTTCTTCAGGTTCTGCACTGTTAATTCTAAAGCCCCATGCAAACACACCTTTTAACCGTTCAACTTTAAAATAATTTTCAGTACCATCATTTAATTTATAAATTTTTCCTAACTCTATTTTATTTCTATCTATTAAATAGCTTTCAGCAATAATAACTTTACTTGCATATACGTCATATTCGTTAAATATGCCATTCATTTCTGCTTTCCGCATTTTTTCTTTATATCCTTGAATTTCATGACGTAATTCTATTTCACTCATTCCACTCAATTTCTTCTGTACCATCAACTATCCCACTCTCTTCTAATTTAGCTTTAATTTTATCATATTTATAGCCTTTTCTCATAAGTCCTTCTATCGTTTTATTAACTAATTTTCTGTCAGAATACTTTCTCGCGTATTTATTATAGACTTTTTCTAATTCTAACTGTAATAGCTCATCTAGTTCTTCTTCAGGTTGAGAAAAATCCATTTCGTCCATGACCTCTTTAATTTTCTCAAAAGAATAACCTTTTTGCATTAAAGATTGCGTTAATTTTTCTTTTCTTTTTACTAATGGTCCTTTTTTTTGTTTCAAGACTTTATTAGCAACTTTCAAAATATCTTCCATAGGTTGCTCTTGCTCATAAAATCGAGCATATTGATCTATAATAGATTGTTCAACACCTGCACCACGCAATTTTTGTTTGAAGATGCCTGGGCCCTTATCTGTAGTTAAAATCATCGTATTTTTTAAACTGTTAGCGTAATCATTATGGTCAATCAGTTTTTGGTTATGACAGTAATCTATTACTTTCGCAATGACTGACTCTGAAATTTCTTTTTTTGTAAGGTGCTGAATTACTTCATGATCAGTTCGTTTTCTATATGAAATGTATTGAATCGCTTCGTTAATCCCTTGTCTATATTGCTCATAGATTTGGATTTCTTCCATATCATTTGCTTCGACAACTTGACCTTTTTTTAAATTAAAATGGACAAAAGTATCTATATCAATTCCCATTTCAAATTCATCGTCTAAATATAGATTAAAGCGTTCTTTATTCTTTTTTTGTACTTCTATTTTAGTTATTTTAGGCATTGTTTTCACTCCACTTATAAGAATAACTTATATCGATTATGAATGGAATTATAGTGAATAGTATATTTAAAATTGATAATTCATTCATATAATTGTATATAGTTTATAGCGTTAAAAAGCTCAATATCATCCTAATGACATTGAGCTCTGGGTCTTATACACCAAGTTCTTGAATCGCATTTTCATATTCTTGATCTGTTATATAATCTTGTTGTTTCATTTTTTCTAAGTTTATTTTAACGCGGTTAACAAAATGGTCTGACATATTGTTAATGTCATAAACACTGGGGGCATTAATTTTACTTGCTAATATTGCGCTTTGTAACACAGATATTTGAGGTAAATTAGGATTATTTTCATTCGTTGTTACACCAAAAAAGTGGTTAGCTGCTGATTCAACAGAGTATTGGTTACTACCAAAATATATATTATTTACATAAAAACTTAAAATCTCGTCTTTATTATAATTTTTTTCTGCTCTATAAGCTACAAATAATTCTTTAAACTTTCGCGTTAGTGATTGTTCATTATCGTAATAGTAATTTTTAACTACCTGTTGCGTAATTGTACTACCGCCTTGGACATCGTTATCACTTATAGTCGAAAATAGTGCTCGCGACGTACCTTTAAAATCAAATCCATGATGTTGATAGTACCTTTCATCCTCCATAGCAATGAACGCCCCTTTAGTATATTCAGGCATATTTGATATAGAAACGAATGAACCTTTATCTTCTATATTTCTTAAATCATCTACATCTGCTTTCAATGAAAATACATACATTGTTGCAATAAATGCAGCTACTAACATGATAAAGGGGATTAAGATTTTTATAAATAATCCTTTGCCTTTTTTCTTTTTTGATGGCTTATTTACAGGTTGAAAATAAGTATTATGTTGTGGTGTATTTACATCCTTTTGACCAGTTGTTTTTTTAGTTTTCTTATAACGATCGCTTCTTTTCATGCAGTTGCTCCTTTATCTTGCTCTCATATCATTATAAGTGAGTTTATCAATAGTTTAAATGTTTATCTACAGCAAAATGGAAATATCAGTCCAAGGGTGTATATCGTGCTCCACACAGAGTTTTATATTTAAGCAATTCTAATTACAAAAAACTGGAAAACCCCTAGCATTCGAAATATCTTCGACGTTAAACTTTGAAAATCATCGTTAAAGATATATATTGCCAAGCGTTTTCCAGTTATTTTGAAAAAATTTAGATTAAATATAATATTTTGATTTAAACTTAATATTTTGATTAATCATTTAATTGGTTAACAATTTCTCTATTAAAGTCATCTAAGTCATCAGGTGTACGGCTTGTAACGATATTTTTATCTACAACTACAGATTCATCTACTACTTGTGCACCTGCATTAGATAAATCTTTGCGTACATTTAACACTGCAGTTAACGTACGTCCATTTAAATCATCAGTATCAATTAAAATTTGAGGTCCATGACAAATTGCAAATGTTGGGACGTCATTTTTTGTGAAATATTTAGCAAAAGTACCATATCTACCTTCTGAATCGCCACGTAGATGATCAGGAGAAAATCCACCTGGAATTAATAACCCATCATAATCTTCTGGTTTCGCATCTGCAATACCTAAGTCAACTGTAGCTTTAGCGCCATGCTTACCAACCACTTCACTATTAGCTGTATCACCGATAATAACTACTTCGTGCCCAGCTTCTTCTATAGCTTCTTGAGGGCTTGTTAATTCAACATCTTCAAATTCGTTTGTTACAATGATTGCTACTTTTTTAGCCATGTATATATCACCTTTCTCTATTTAAGTTCTACATTATGTTTAGACAAAAATAGAAAAATTTAAACATACTCTGATGCACTCCCGTTAACTACTACAATTATTCAGATGAATTAGATACCGTTTTAACTTTTTCTTCTAACTGATCTAACAAACCAATCCACTCATCGATATCTTCCACTTTTACTTCATCTGGATTAACGTGATCTATATCATCAATAAATTTTTCTAATCTTTCTTTAATTTGATCAATTGTTTGGTTTTCATTCATTTTCAATGAGACTCCTTTTTGTAAGATATTATTATCCTAACATGGATTTATCAAATTTTGGTAGCCACTATTATATCTTATATAGAAAAAAGGCTTATATGACAGAAAAGAGTTCAATAACACACTTATTAAAATTAATGTCATATTATTTAAAATCACTAACTTATAAACAATTAAATTACAACTAGATAAAACAAAGCTGCATTATTTATTAAATATGCAACTTCGCTTAAATTCATTCTATTTGTTGTACACTAGAAAGAAAATCAATTGTTTCTTTACTTTCTTTTCTGCGCTCTTTTCTTCTCTTAACCCTTCCAAGTGCTGAATCATGAAACCACATTTCTATCTGTGACTCTGGATAAACTTGTGGGACTTCTTTTGGTTTTCCGTTTTCATCTAACGCCACGAAAGTTAAAAAGCTTAAAGCGGCTAAATGTCTTTCATTTTCCAGCACATCTTCAATAATAATTTGTACGCACACTTCCATTGATGATGTCCCAGCATATGAAACCATTGCTTCATATGACACAATGTCACCTGTTTTAATTGGTTTTAAAAAATCTACAGAATCTGTAGAAGCTGTTACGACTTGTGCATTACTATGTTTCATTGCAGTGATAGCAGCAATTTCATCAATATTTGCCATCAACATACCTCCGAACATCGTATGATGGTGGTTAGTATCTTGTGGAAAAACTTGCCTTGCTTTAATACTTCTAGCATCAGACATGGACTTACTATTTGGATTTTCCATTTGCTTCATCATTCCTTTTTCTTTTACGGATAAAAAGTGAGTGTCCTGAAATATTAAATTATTTCAGAACACTTTCTCATTAATATCAATAAATCCTCTTCTTTCAATTTATGTTACTAATTTGCCCAGTTACCATTTTCGAAAACAAGTTCTTTTTCATCTTCTTGGGTAACACCGTATATTGTTAAATCTTTACTACCAATCATAAAGTCAACGTGGATAAGTGAGTCATTTAAGCCTTGTTCTAGTTTCTCTTCTGTATTCATTTCCGTTCCACCTTCGATATTAAACCCATAAGCTGAACCTAATGCGATATGACATGAGGCGTTTTCATCAAATAATGTATTATAAAATATTGTATTGCGATTAGAAATTGGTGAGTCATCAGGCACAAGCGCTACTTCACCTAATCTTTTAGCACCTTCATCTGTATTGAGTAAATCACGTAATACTTCTTCACCTTTTTCAGCAGTATAATCTATTACTGCTCCATCTTTAAAAGTTAACGTGAAGCCATCAATAATATTGCCATTATAACTTAATGGTAATTTATTCGTTACGTGACCATTTACTTTTAGTCTATGAGGTGCAGTGAACACTTCTTCTGTTGGTATATTGGCAACAAAAGCTTGTCCATTACTCAAATAACTCGTTGCATCTTCCCATATATGACCTTCAGGTAAACCAATTTCTAAGTCTGTACCTTCAGACTTATAATGAAGGGCTTTATAGTTTTTATTCTGTAATCTATCTGCATGCTTACTTAAATTTTCAATATGTGCTTTCCAATTAGCTACTGGGTCATTACCATCTACACGCACGATATCTAATACTTCATCGATAAATTTACTATAAGCTTCTTCTGTTGTTAAATCTGGATAAACACGACTCGCCCAAGCTTTTGAAGGATAGGCAGCCACACACCACGGAAATTGATTCTTTTGGCTTGCTTCCATATAACCTTTATAAGCTATGGAATATTGTCGCTGGAAAGTTGCTAATTTATCACGATCAATACCATTTAATAAATCAGGATCTTGAGTTATAAGTGCTAAATTCGCAGCACCTCTCTCAACATAATCCATACGTTTTGCAACTTCATAATCTTTTACTTCATTGTTTTCAAAATGTTCTACAGTCTCATATTCAAATTTCAAGCGTGAAAGTCTATCATCACTGTAGTCAACTTTCACATCAGAAGCGCCTCTTTTATATGCAGCTTCAACTATGTAATGTGTTAATTCAGTTGCATCAACACTTGAGCGAATAAATACTGGTTGTCCTTTTTGTACATTCATACCAACAGCGACTAATAGTTCAGCGTATTGTATTAATTTTTCTTGTAATTGAGTCATATTTATCCCTCCCTTTATTTACGCATTTGTCCAAGCGCATCAGCAATCGCTGCTGCTTCACTTGGTGTGAATGATGCTTTTCCTGTAACGTATTCATGAATCTCTCGAATTTCTTGTTCGTCTACATCCTCATACTTATCTGGGTCAATCAAACTTTGGTTTACAAGATTTAACCTTTCTCTTATTTCTTCTATCATTTGCCCATTATTATTTGTCATTGCGTTCACCTCTTTTTCAACTTATTTTATCAAATTTACCTTTCTTGTAAAACTTTTATAAAAATAATGCTTTAGAAATGATTAAAAAACCTTTAAAATGGGAATTAAGATTATATAATTTGGAGGTAGTCACATGATTTCAGTAGCATTCGTTTGTCTTGGTAACATTTGTCGCTCACCAATGGCAGAAGCAATTATGCGACAAAGGTTACTAGATCGAAATATAACAGGTATAGAGATAACTTCTAGAGGTACGGGTGAATGGAATTTAGGTCAGCCGCCCCACCAAGGCACACAAGATATTCTCACTCAAAACAATGTTCCATTTGATAACATGATTAGCGAACTTTTTGAAACTAATGATGATTTTGATTATATCATTGCGATGGATCAGAGTAATGTAGAGAATATTCAAAAGATTAATTCAAACATTAAAGGACAATTATTTAAATTATTAGACTTTAGTGATATGGATGAAACTGACGTGCCTGATCCTTACTATACAAATAATTTCGAAGGCGTTTATAAAATGGTACAATCATCTTGTGATAACCTAATTAACTTTATAGTTAAAGACGCAAACTTAAGAGAGGGGTAAAACATAATGCAAAACAAATTAGTTCCAGGAATTTTAATAGGTGCCGTTATTGGAGGCGCAATTACATTGGCAGACAAATCAACACGCCAATCATTAAAACAAACAATTAAAGATAAAAAAGAAGGTAACAGTTCTCAAAAACCTTCAACTATCAATAGTGTAAAAGATGAGGTCTTATATTGGAAAGACGTAGTTGAAGAAATTCGTCGTAATAACCCAGAATTAGAGCGTTCGTTAAAAGACGCAAAAAATACATTCGTGGAGCGTAAAAACAATCGCTTAAACGGTTAAATCTAATATTGTATTGCTCTTTTGACATCGTATACTCACATAATTAAGACAATACCTAGTGATTTAGGTATTGTCTTTTATATAACTTGTAGTGTGCGCTTTCTTAAAAATTAAAATGGTTTTTTAAAAGATTTAACAACGCTTATTTATCTTCTTTACATTTTAAAGTATATTAACAATATGTTGAAAATATCAATGCATAAGGAGACTTGGTATGTCGAAAAAAGAAAAAGCAACTTCAAAATTTTTAAACTCAGCAAAAGAGAAAACATCTAAAAAATCTGATGTTGAGCATAAAAAACGTGATCGTACCTATATCACACCAAACGAATTTAAATCAAAGTCACCTAAGAAAGACAATCAAGAATTCTTTGTATCACGTATTAATAAACCAGTAAAATATACTAAAAATCCAAATTTTTTCTCTTATTTAATTTATAGAATAGGAAAAGATGATGCATCAGGGTTATCTGCACAACTATCTTACTATTTCATGTTGTCTTTATTCCCAATGCTCTTATTCTTGCTATCTATTGTCCCAGTAGCCGGGGTCAAACAATCAACGATAAGAAATATGATTAAAGAAAATGTTCCTCCAGAATACGCTGGTCAAGCCTCCTCCATCATCGGAGATATTATGGGTAATGCAAGTAGTAGCATTTTATCAGTAGGTTTGATATTAGCACTTTGGTCTGCATCGAATGGTATGACTGCTATTATGAACTCATTTAACGTCGCTTACGATGTAGAAGATAGTAGAAACTTTATTGTTTCTAAATTATTAAGTGTTTTATTCACACTTGCTCTAATTATCATTTTACCTATAGCACTTATATTGCCAACTTTTGGGCAGCAAATTGGTGCACTATTATTCGGACCGCTCGGTTTAGGTGAACAAATCAAGTGGGTGTTTAGTTTAGTACGCGTTGTACTACCGTTAATTATTATATTTGTAGCATTTACAGTGCTGTATACATTAGCTCCGAATGTAAAAATTAAGATGAAATCTGTAATTCCTGGTGCGATATTTGCCACTATTATCTTTTTAAGTGGTTCATTCTTGTTTAGTATTTATATTTCAAATTTCGCAAACTATTCTAAAACTTATGGTAGTATCGCTGGTATCATTATTTTAATGTTATGGTTATATATTACAGGCTTTATTATTATCATTGGAGCTGAAATCAATGCCATCATTCACCAAAGAAAAGTGGTCGCTGGTAAGACACCAGAAGAGCAAACAATGGCTGAAATAGAAGATAACCAACATAATATATCTAATGAGTCTGATTCAACGTCCTCTAAAGAATTTGTTACAGATGACCATGAAACAGAGCCAAATCGTAAAAATAATTAAATTATATAAATAGCTAAAAGCTGTCCGATACTTTGACAGCTTTTAGCTATTTTTTTATATTTCTCGACTTAATAACTATTGGTAATACAAAGCATAAAAAGACTAAAACCGAAACGTAAATAATGAACATCTACGTTTCGGTTTTAGTCTTTTCATATAATTTATTACTATTGTATTAGATTATGTTGGAAAGCATAAATAACTGCTTGTGTTCGATCTTGTACCTCTAATTTGCTTAAAATATTACTGACATGTGTTTTAACCGTTTTAATCGTGATATGTGAAGCACTTGCAATTTCCTGATTTGAATAACCTTTAGCAATTAGTAATAAAATTTCCATCTCGCGTTCTGTTAACATTTCATATAATTCAGCACGCTGTTTCATTCTATTTCTCATCTTCACTAAGACTTCAGCTTCAAACACTGACTCATTATTATGCGTTTTACGAATAGCTTCAGCTATATCACTAGCACTAGTCGTTTTTAAAATATAACTATCCACTCCAGAATCTAAGGCGCGATATACTTCATTATCTTCAATATAACTTGTAAGCATGACTACTTTAATATGAGGTAAGTCTTTTTTAATTTGTTCTGTCGCTTCGACACCATCCATATCATCCATAAGTAAGTCCATTAAGATTAAATCTGGCTTCAGTTGATGAGCCTTTTCAATCGCGTCTTTTCCTGATTGACCTTCCCCTACTACATCAATATCTGGTTGTGTAGATAAGTAACTAGAAATTCCGATTCTAACCATTTCATGATCATCAACAAATAATACTTTAATCGTCATGTGTATCCTCCTTATTTAATGGTGCCTTTACTTCAATCCTTGTGCCTGAATCAGGCAAAGAAACAATATGAAACGTAGCGCCAATTTCTAGCGCACGTTCACGCATATTTTTTAAACCGTAACTTTGTTCTACTTTATCATCAACATTAAAACCTTTACCATTATCTTGTATACGCAATAATAAATATTCTTCCATATTGAACAATTCAATTGTTACTTTTGTTCCTTTAGAATGTCTTAAAGTATTCGATATTGCTTCTTGTGTAATTCTAAATAAATGGTCTTCAATACCTTTTGGTACTTTAAACTCTTCAATATCATGAACAACTTTCATAGGCACCTTTTTCTTCAAATCAACTACTAAATCCTTAATACCTTCACCCAAAGATTTATCTTTTAAACCTATGGGTCTCAAGTGTAAGAGTAAGGCTCTCATTTCTAATTGAGAGTCTTGTACCATCTTTTCTAGTACTGGAATTTGTTGATCTAAAGGGGGCTTTAACGGTGTTTCTTTAATAGCTGATAACATCATACTTGCTGCAAATAATTGTTGACTAACTGAATCATGCAATTCACGCGCAAGTCTTTGTCTTTCATCTTCTATAATTTTCTTCACTTTTACGTCATTCATATTATATGATTCATTAGTTAAATTTTGTGTTTTCATACGTAGTTTATGCAACTCTTGGTTTAAAGGTGCTAATGTTTGATATAGTTCTATCGTCTCATTATAAAGTTCAATATTTTGATCATTGATACCTACTGTTTGCCCTTCAATAGAACGTTCAATCTGATCTTGTAGCCAATGATTTTGCTGATTTATTTTATAAGCTAATACAGAACCTACTATAATACAGAGTAAAATAACTAATAAATTAATAAAAAGTAAAGCTGGTATACCAAAAATTTGTGTATAAAACATACCTTGGAAATACATTATATTCACAAACACATTATCAATAAAAAATAAAGCGAAAAATGTACTATACACTAATACCAACATAGAACCTATCGCCCTTATGTAGTGATTCATTTATAAATCACCTCAACATCTCCAATTAATGCTGAAACATAAATATTTACAGCGTAGTTTTCTTCTTTTGTTTCTTCAACTACTTTAATATTATTATTTTCAACTTTATACGATGTTTCGTTAACATAAGCATTTCCATAGAGTGCCGTAAAATTTAAAATAATATTATAATTTAAAGGTACAACGATTTGTACTTTACCTAAAATTTGTCGTATCACTATAGTATTATTCTCTTTAATATTGGCTGCTTTTGACATATCAATATGGATGTCTCCTACACCGTGTTGTATTTGTAAATCTTCCCATTTATATACGTATACTGGCGTGCGCTGTTCACCAAACCATTTTTGTTTAATAAACGCTGGAGACTCGACTTCTTCTTTGGTAGCGACTACTTTTAATGGCTTAAATCTATAAATAATATATCTAACGATTAGCATTAATAAAAATATAAATAAAATAATAATCGTATATTTATTGGATAACAGTGTAAATGCAATCAGTAATGCCCCTATCCAAAACGATAATAACCCCCGTATTTTATGGAAATACAAATAACCTACATATACTAAAATACAACCAAGCAATAATACAAGTAAGAATCCAATTTTTTCAAAGAAAATATAATAAAAATTGGCGATAATCATTAGTGCTGAGAAAATGATTAGCATCTCAGTTGATATATATTTATGAGTCATGTTTCGCCACCTTTCTTCAAGCGACTAAACTAATGCGTTCGATTAAATCACATTCAGTTTCAACGTTTGCTCGTTCTGTTGCTTGTTGTGATAAATCGGCTTCAATGCGAGCATAGTCTGCTTCCATTTCATTTAATTCATCTTTTATTTTTTCAATATCCTTATGCTCTATCTCTTCAGCACAGTCGATATAATCTTTATCTAACATATCAATATATTTGTTTTCTAATGAAAAAGTCAGCTTATTAATCAAATGCTCTACTTTATCCTTTCTTTCTATTAAATAATTAATATACATTTCAATACTTCTTAATTTTTTATCAAGAAATTGTTGGTACTCTACTAAACTTGAATGAAATGTGTTTTTTGTCATTTTTTCTAAGTAAGTCGTAATATATTTCATAGAATCACCTCATGATCGATTAGATTCTATTGTAAAAAATATCCTGAACCATTGGAATAGGCTCCGGAACCATCTTATATTAGGACTTTAGACCGAAACACTATCTAATCTATTTTAGTAGTCAACACTGGTCCATCTTTTGTAACAATGACAGTATGCTCAATTTGAGCCACAAAACTTTTATCTTTCGTTTCGAATGCCCACTCATTTTTACCTTCTGTTACAAATGTAGCATTTGATGAAATAAATGGTTCAACCGCAATGACTGTCCCTTCTTTAAGTAAGGTTTTATCTTTAGGATCATAGTAATTCATGACGTGGTTTGGGGCTTCATGGAGTGATTGTCCTACACCATGCCCTGTTAGATTTTTAATGACTGTTAAATCATTTTTTCTCGCAGTAGCATGAACTGCTTTACCTATTTGGCTTAACTTGCCACCTACTTTTATCCTTGTCATAGCCGCTTCAAAAGCTTCCAATGCAACGTCACAAACTTTTTGTTTGAGTGGATTGTCTGCTTCACCAACGACAAATGAAATACCTGTATCCGCATAGTAACCATTTTTAAGTGCTGATACATCTATATTTACTAAATCGCCTTCGCGAATTTTACGTTTGCCTGGAATTCCATGTGCGACTTCTTCGTTTACACTAATACACGTCTGTCCAGGAAAATTTTCATCATGTATTGGGGCAGAAATTGCGCCATGTTTTTCAAATAGTTCTTTAGCAATGTTATCTAAATCTTTTGTTGTTACACCTGGTTGTGTTTCTGCTTGCATTGTATCTCTTATCAATGCGCAAATATAACCAATATCTTTTAAAGCTGCTAATTCTTCATCTGTTTTTACGATCATATTATCCCGTTCCTTTTTATAAATTATATTCCTTCTTATTATAGCAGACTTTTTTTGATATAATAAATGAGAATGTTTGAACACGTATAGTTTAACATTTTGACTTTATGAATAACATGTCTACTTTTACAATTCAGGTTAAACCGCTAACTATACATCACATTACTAGGAGTTTTTTTATGAGTAACAATTGGTACAAAGGTCTTATAGGTGCACGAACAATTAAAACTGGTTTGGCTACGTTTTTAACTGCCCTTTTTTGTTTAGCTTTAGATTTAAACCCTATCTTCGCAATATTAACTGCTATAGTAACAATTGAACCCACTGCTAAAGCCTCTTTAAAAAAAGGATACCGCAGACTACCAGCTACTGTCATTGGTGCATTATTTGCAGTTCTATTCACATTTATTTTTAGTGATGATTCTGCTTTTGCATATGCCTTTAGTGCTATATTCACCATAATATTTTGTACTAAGTTAAACCTTCAAGTTGGTACAACAGTGGCAACTTTAACTGCAATGGCCATGATACCTGGCATACATGATGCATATTTCTTCAACTTTTTTTCAAGACTTTTAACTGCAATCATTGGACTCGTCACTGCCGGATTAGTTAACTTTATCATCTTGCCCCCGAAATATTATGACCAGCTTGAATCTTCAATTAATGATGTAGAATCAGAAATGTATGAGCTGTTCCATCAACGTATGCGTCAGTTATTACTAGGTAAGTTTACTAAGGGCGCGCCATATAAAAAGCTAAATGCGTTGCTGGATTTAAATCAAAAAGTTGAAACATTATTGTCTTATCAAAAAGATGAGCTAAGTTATCATAAGCATCACGACTCTGAATGGATTCGATTAAAAGCGCTAACTACCCGGACACATACCAATCGACTATTTGTTACACATCTATCAAATTTAGTTTATTTACCGAAAGGGACACATATACAATTTTCTAATGAGGAACGAGTCTCAATCTTAAACATTGCTCAAAGTATTAATGACATTTATACTACTGGTCATTTTGAACGACAAAAGCAAAGTGCCTCATTATTAAAATCGTCTGTTAAAGGTTTAGATGAATTTGATGAAAACCAATTGAAAAGTCATTTAATTTATGAAATTTTATTAATCTACCGCATATTAGATCAGCGTTTTGCTAAATAATAACTAGCTTACTTGGAGAATTAAATTTTAAAAACTTTTAATTAAAAATTGGCTGTTAGATAACCTCTTTGGAAATCTAACAGCCATTTATTCGCTTTCTCCATTTTACAAATCATTATCTTTCTATATTATAGCTTTGCTATTTCTGTGCTACTCTATCAACAATTACTTGTTTTGCGGCTTCTTCTTCAGCATTATTCACCTTTTTAGGTTCAAAAGCAATCCCTTTACGTTCACATGCCTTTTCTAATAAGTAATCAGTAACTTCATGGTTTTTAGGTAAAATCGGCCCATGTAAATAAGTACCTAATAAATTCTTATAATGTATACCTTCTTTAGCATCATCATCATTATTTCCATAACCATACGTAACTTGACCTAATGTACCGTAAGAATGATATGTACGCCCACCATGATTTTCAAACCCCACAATCGTACCAAAAGTCTCACTTTCAATGACGATATCACCAGTGAGTCGGTCTTTCTGTGATTCTGTATAAAAATCTAATATATCCAAACCTTCAAGTTCAGTACCATCAGGTGTAATATATTTACTGCCTAGGAATTGATAGCCCCCGCAGACCGTTAAACCAGGCATGCCATCTTCAATAACTGCTTTTAGAGTGGTTCTAATTTTACTTAATTCTTTAGTAGCTAATGCTTGTTCTCTATCACTGCCGCCACCGATAAAGAAAATATCGCATTGATCAAAAGTAACACCCTCTGTTTCGTTTATATCGACAACATTTAATTTAATATTACGTAGCATTGCACGCTGTTTCAGTGCGATAATATTCCCAATATCACTATATAAATTCAATTTATCAGGCATAAAATGATAAACAGTCAATTCATTCATCTAACTTTGTCCTCCTCAAAAGAGTGATTTAGTTGTTCTAACATAGGTGCTAGGGAAGTATAGTTAGGGATAGCAACTGTAAAACTTTCTTTATAATCCATCGTTTTTGCTGTCGCTTTGTATATGTCTTTTTCTAAAATGATTGGCGTTTCTACACCTGCTAATTTTAGTCTTAACTGTAATTCTTCAGCACGAAGTCCAGTAACAATAATCGTTTCGATTTGTTGCTTAGTTAATTTTTCAAAATCCGCATCATAAATCCATGAAGTATCTCTTCCATCTGCTGCATTATCATTTAAGCTTAATAGATAAACTTTACTGCCTTCTAATTTTTCCCCAATAGATAGACTTGCATTCATACCAGCTGGATTTTTAGCAAGATTAATCATTGCTTCTTTATTTCCTTTTTTAAAGTACTGCATACGACCATTATCCGACGTATAGGTTTCAAATCCATGATTGATACTTTCATCGTTTAGACCAAGTTCTTTTAATACGCTGTATGCTGCTATCGCATTATATGCGTTAAAGTCTCCTGCAATTTTCATATTAAAAATTGTTGATCCTACTTGGAGATTAATAAATGGATCCAAATTAAATTCTGTCACTTCATATTTTGTATCTTCTCGTTTAAAACCACATGTACAATGATAATGTCCAATTTGATTATAGTGAATATAATCATAATGCAGTAAAAGTCCACAATTTGGACAATAGCGACTTTCGTTCATCGTACTTTGTTCAAAATCATAAGCATGTTTTTCCATTCCATAATAAACAACTGTATCGCTTGCTATCTTCAACCTACTCACAAACGGATCATCTGCATTTAATAATAATTTAATCCCTTTATTGTTAATCGCATTTGCAATATTATTTACCATAATATCTATTTCCCCAAAACGGTCCATTTGATCACGGAAGAAATTAGTAACGACCATCATAGTTGGCGTTACTTCATTGAGCACTCTTGGAATGGAGCCTTCATCAATTTCGATGACTGCAATCTTTGTACTTTGCTTAAGTTGCAAAATAAAAGCTGAAGTAATGCCTGCAGCCATATTTGCGCCTTCATTATTATGTATGATTTCAATATCATTTGCTTTTAATGTATGGCCTATTAAATTTGAAGTGGTCGTTTTCCCGTTTGTACCACTTATAAAGACTATCTCATCTACTTGAGACGCTAATTTTCTTAATATATTTTTATCCACTCTTCTAGCAACTTGACCTGGCAAGTCTGTGCCTTTCTTCCCAGCGACTCTACTCGCTTGTCTAGCCAATTTTGCTAATCGGGTTGCAGTCCAAAGTCTCATTTACTTCCTCCTCTACTCTTCACTCAAATATTATAACATGATTATGTTGTATTCCAAACAATTCTCAATTGAAATATCTACTTAAATCTTCAGATTATAATAATTATTATTTACTAATGAGAATAGATTTGCTATACTGAACAAAAACAAACATGGAGGCTATTACTTATGTTAAACAAAGAATTGTTAGATGCATTAAATGAGCAAATGAACCACGAATTTTATGCTGCCCACGCATATATGGCTATGGCTGCATATTGTGATTACAAATCATACGAAGGTTTCGCAAACTTCTATGTTCAACAAGCTAAAGAAGAAAGGTTCCATGGTAAAAAAATATACGATTATATCAATGATCGTGGCGAACACGCTTTATTCACATCAATTCCTGCACCAAAATCAGACTTTACTAGCATCCTAGAGACATTTAAAGATGGTCTAGCTCAAGAGCAAGATGTAACAAGAAGATTTTATAATTTATCAGATTTAGCTAATAAAGATAAAGATTATGCAACAATCTCTTTCCTTAATTGGTTCTTAGATGAACAAGTAGAAGAAGAAGCAATGTTTGAAACACATCTTGACTACTTAAAACGTATCGGTGATGACAGTAATACGCTTTATCTATATGAAAAAGAATTAGCAGCACGTTCATTCGACGAAGAATAATTCACAAATCTTAATAAACATTGTTCATCATTTGAGTTTATTGTCTCAATAAAAGCTCACCCCAAATTTCAGTGGGGTGAGCTTTTTGTTTATATAATTTTAAAATTATATTTAGAAAATCTTCTTAACTTGACTCAGCTCACTTATTTATATAAAGTCTTTACATATTCAAACATTAGAAAGGAATCTTGCTTAATGAACTCCGACGCATTTATTGCACTTGATTTTGAAACCGCTAATGGAAAACGTACGAGCGTTTGCTCAGTTGGAATGGTAAAAGTTGTTAATCATCAAATCATTGAATCTTTTCATACATTAGTTAACCCGAATGATTACTTTTCACAACAAAATATTGCTGTCCATGGAATCCAACCTCATGAAGTTCAAGGAGCGCCCACTTTTAAAACGGTATATCCATTTATGATGCAATTCATTGATAACTTACCAGTTGTCGCACATAATGCTGCATTTGATATGGGCGTACTACACGAAAGCATAAAAGCTATAGGTGATAAGACGCCAAACATGACATACTTTTGTTCGTTACAGCTGTCTAGAAGAACCGTTAGTAATCATCGCTATGGCCTAAATTACATGATGCAATATTATAACTTAGATTTCCATGGTCACCATGACGCATTAAATGATGCGAAAGCCTGTGCCATGATTACATTTCGCTTACTAAAACACTACGATAATTTAAATAGTGTACTTAAAATTTATGGGAAAGATTTGAAAGATAAAGACATATGAAATCAGCTTTAAATATAATCATAAATAGTCATATTTTCATAAGTCGCCTTCTCCAAGTTGCCCACTGTTACACCAACTAATCTAATAGGTATATCAGGGTCTTTTAACTCTGTATATAAAGTATATGCTATGTTATAAATATCTGTCTCATCTCTAACAGGATCTCTTAAACTTCGCTGTTTGGACAATGATTCAAACTTAAACGTTTTAATTTTAACAGTCACAGTCTTGGCTGATTTTTGCAATTTAGCCAAGCGTTCTGCTGTTTTATGGCTAAGTTCCCAAATTTTTTGCAAAATTTTATCATCATCATTCATATCGGTTGCAAACGTACGCTCTGTACCAACTGACTTTCTAATCCTAGTTGTTTTAACAGGATTGTAATCAATCCCTCTTGCTTTGTTATATAATCCATGTCCACGTTTACCGAAAAGTCGAATTAATTCTCTTTCACTTTGATCATATAAATCTTGTCCATTATATATACCATAATCATGCATTTTTTCCTTAGATGCTTTACCTACTCCAGGGAAAGCTCCTATATCTAAAGCCATCAAAATATCATGTACATTCCGGTAATCTATCACTGTCAATCCATTTGGTTTATTCATACCACTTGCTAATTTCGCTAAAAATTTATTGTACGATACTCCTGCAGATGAAGTGAGCTGTGTAGCTTCAAAAATATCATTACGTATATATTGTGCGATGCTTGAAGCAGGTAAATCTGGTCTCACCAGATGTGTAATGTCTAAATAAGCTTCATCTAGTGATAAAGGTTCGACCACATCTGTATAACTTTTAAAGATATTCATAATAAGCGTGGAAGCTGCTTTATAAGCTTCAAATCTTGGTGTAACATAAAAGCCATTCGGGCATAATTTATGGGCTTGAGCTGTAGGCATTGCAGAATGTACACCATATTTTCTAGCTTCGTATGAAGCAGTTGATACCACACCTCTGCCACTCGCTTTGCCACCAACAATAACAGGTTTCCCCTGCAACTTTGGATTATCTCTCATTTCAACTTGAGCAAAAAAATAGTCCATATCAATATGAATAATACGTCTTTCTGCCAATGCCTTCACCTCCTCTAACAACTTATATGCACAGCATTTTCTTAATATAATCTTACCGGTTAACTTCAATTTTTCCTTGAAATTTGCTCAACAAAACATTAAAAAAGTTAGTTATCTCTCATCAGAAAAACTCAGTTGACATCAACTATCAACAGCTTTCCGTTAAGTAAAATAACTAACTTACTGCTATCCTTTATAGATAATATTTATTAAATTATATTTCTTTTACTTCAGTTTGAATTTGGTGTATTGGTTCCTCTGAGTAAAATATAATACCCTGTTCTGTATCTTCTATATAGCGTACTTTATTGTTTAATGCACCAGTTAAGAAATATAAATCCATGACACAATAACCTATATGCAAACTTGCTATAAATATCATAGATGAATAAGCAAATAATGAGAATAATAAAATTAATATAGCCGTAATAATAATCAATGGCGCTAACATAATTGCCATATATTGCCATTTTTTAAAAAATACGTTTGGCATGTGGGTAGTCAATAGACCTTGACGAATGCGGAATGTGGGTTTATTGCCTTTAGACAAGACACGGAACATGATATTATGAATAAATTCATGTAAGAAATAAACTACTGCAAATCCTAATATACCATATATTAAATTTAATATAATATTTTGTTCTATCACGTGTGTAAATGAATAAGCCATTTTATAAGATAGTAAAATACTAACCATCACTATCGTAAATTGAAAAAGTATGAAGCCTTCTAGCATTTTCTTACTAGAAAACAAATCAATTTTGAACATCCGTCACCCCTCCATGTCATCGTTATTACTTAAACTATATAACGATTGTATCCACTTATAAAGGGCTTTTCAAGTAAGTTAGTTGCTTGTAATTAAATTTTAACAAACTTACTTGTCCTGCAATACTTTGCAATAATTAGTAAACAACTTATTCATTAAATTCACACAAATTATATATTCTGTAATATTTAACGGCGCTCAAATTGCGCCACTGTTTCTACATGTGTCGTGTGTGGGAACATATCAACCGGTGTAATTTGTGTTAGTTTGTACTGTTGAGCTAATTGTTGTGCATCACGTTGTTGCGTTGATGGATTGCAAGAAATATAGACAATCTTTCTTGGTCTTAATTCTAAAAGTGTTTCCAAGAAAGTTTCGTCACAGCCTTTTCGAGGTGGATCAACCATTACTACATCTGGTTTGATACCTTGTGATTTCCATTTTAAAATAACCTCTTCAGCTTTACCACAGACAAAAGTAGTATTTTCAAATTGGTTTAAGGTCGCATTTTGTTTTGCATCTGTAATTGCTTCCGGAACAACTTCAACACCATAGACATGATGCGCCTTTGGTGCCATGTACAACCCAATCGTACCTATCCCACAATAAGTATCTAACACCGTTTCTTCACCTTTAATTTCTGCATACTCAATCGCACGTTGATATAACTTTTCAGTCTGAACAGAATTTATTTGGTAAAAAGATTGATCACTGATTTTAAATGTCACATTTGAAAGTGTATCTTGAATTTCATCCTTTCCGAATAGCGTATAAGAATGTTCACCCATTATTACATTAGAATGAGTATCATTTATATTTTGCTTAACACTTACAATTTCTGGAAATGTGGCTACTAGCCTTTCAACTATCACATCACTCTGTTTGAATTTCTTGCCATTCGTAACAAACACTACCATAAGCTCTCTTGAATGATGGCCTGTTCTAATGACTACGTGGCGCATAAGACCTTGTTTTTTCCTTTCATTGTACACACTAATACTTAATTCATTAAACCATTGTTTAACTTTATTCAATACATCTTGATGCATATTATCCTGTATTAAACATTCATCCATATCTATAATATCGTGGCTTCTTTGACGATAAAATCCTGTAATTACTTTATTCTCATTATTTTTACCGACTGGTACTTGTGATTTATTTCGGTAAAACCAAGGATTCTCCATGCCTATCGTATCGTGTATGACGACGTCCTTGAAGCCAGCCTTTCGATGAAATAAATTAACAACCTGTTCCTTTTTCATATTTAATTGCGCTTGGTAAGTCATATGCTGAAGTTGGCACCCACCACACTTTTGGTAATAAATACATGGTGGTGCTACACGATCTTCACTTTTCTCTTTAATTTCAAGTAGCTTTCCTATTGCAAAATTTTTCTTAACTTTTATCACTTTGAATTCTATCGTTTCGTTAATTAATGCATTAGGCACAAATATAGGATAACGGTCTAATTTAATAACACCATGACCTTCATGTGTTAAATCTATAACTTTGCCCTCTATGACATCATTTTTTTGAATTGCATTCATATTTTCACCCCATAGTAAAAGAGGCTAGGAGCTTTTGATGTCTTTCCCTAACCTCTATGTTTATTCTTTATCTTAATTTTTTCGACTATTTATTTTACCTTGAAAGTGATTATATATTCAAGGCGCTTTTATTATATTATTGAAAATACAATGCTTATTGTTCAACTATTTCATCATTATTAATATCACTTGGTGTATAAACTTCAATATGCTGTTTCAAATTCAAGAAATTACCAGGCAATTTACCACCATATTCACCATCTACATTTAATTGCATATCTACAAACGAAGATACACTGATTGCTTTTGCTTTCTTATAATGGACTTTAGGATGTTTTGTGTGCTCTCCACGAGAAGCTAATGACATGATATGTCCTAATTCAGCGAGATTTGCTTTTTCTACAATAATCAATGTGAAATAACCATCATCCAACTTAGCATCTGGCACCAATTTTTCAAATCCAGCCATAGAATTTGTTAATCCTAGCAAGAATAGTAGAGATTCACCTTGGAAAACTTCGCCATCATATTCTATCCGAATATCAACAGCTTTCATTTGAGGTAACATTTCAAAACCTTTTATATAGTATGCAAATGGACCTACAATCGATTTCAATTTACTTGGCGTCTCATATGAAACTTGTGTTAATTGACCGCCGGCTGCTAAATTGATGAAATAACGACTATTCATTTTACCAATATCAACACGCGTTGTATGTCCTTCTATAATTACATCAATTGCACTCATAATATCACTTGGTAAATGAAGTGCACGACCAAAATCATTTACTGTTCCCATTGGTATAATACCAATGTTAGGTCTATTAGGTTGTTCAGCAATACCATTTATGACTTCATTGAGCGTACCATCACCACCAGCTGCAATTAATACATCATAATTATGCTTTAAGCTACGTTCAGCCTCAGAAGTTGCATCCCCTACTTTTTCAGTTGCGTATGCACTTGTTTCAAAACCTGCTTTTTCTAATTTGATTAAAACATCTGGTAGTGTACGTTTGAATAATTCTTTACCAGATGTTGGATTATAAATGATTCTAGCTCGTTTTCTCATATTTTATCCCTCGACTTCTTATACTCAATGTCTATATTATACGATTTAGATAGATGATAAAAGCATTTAGGCTAAATTTAATAAAATATATTACTAAATATAAATTAAAAAGAACCTGTAGACAAAATGTTCTACAGGTTCTTATATAGCTACATTATATTAATAATCCGTTAGTATAAGGTTACTGATTATGAGCTACACTTATCTTTTATCTAATTCTTGTTTTAACAATTGATTTACTAATTGTGGATTGGCTTGACCTTTTGAAGCTTTCATAATTTGACCAACTAAGAAGCCCATTGCTTTGCCTTTACCATTTTTATAATCTTCAACAGATTGAGCATTATTATCTAACGCTTCATTTACAAATTTTAAAAGTGTAGCTTCGTCAGAAATTTGAACTAAGCCTTTATCTTCCATAATTTGCTTTGCATCTCCGCCATTTTCTGCAAGTTCCGGAAATACTTTTTTAGCAATTTTACTACTCATCGTACCATCTTCGATTAATTTAATCATGCCAGCTAAGTTTTCAGGTGTTAATTTAGTATCTAATAAATCAACTTGGTTTTTATTTAAATACTCATTTACGCCACCCATTAACCAGTTAGATGTTAATTTAACATCTGCGCCTTGTGCTACAGCACCTTCAAAGAAATCAGACATTTCTTTAGTAAGTGTTAATACATGTGCATCATATGCAGGTAATCCAAAGTTATTTACATATTTTTCTTTTCTTTCATCTGGTAATTCTGGAATAGTTTGACGCACACGTTCTTTCCACGCTTCATCTACATATAATGGAACGATATCTGGTTCTGGGAAGTAACGGTAGTCATCTGACCCTTCTTTAACACGCATTAAAATCGTTTTACCAGTTGATTCATCAAATCTACGTGTTTCTTGTAGAATTTCCCCGCCGTTCAATAGTTCCTCTTCTTGACGTTTTTCTTCATATTCAAGGCCTTTACGTACAAAGTTAAACGAGTTCAAGTTTTTCAACTCTGCCTTCGTACCAAACTCTTTTTGGCCATATGGACGTAATGAGATGTTAGCATCACAACGTAGTGAACCTTCTTCCATCTTACAGTCAGAAACGCCAGTATATTGAATAATAGAACGTAGTTTCTCTAAGTATGCATATGCTTCTTCTGGTGAGCGAATATCTGGTTCAGAAACGATTTCAATTAATGGTGTACCTTGTCTATTTAAATCTACTAAAGAATAACCATCTTTATGCGTAGATTTCCCAGCATCTTCTTCCATGTGAAGACGTGTGATACCGATACGTTTTGTTTCACCATTCACTTCAATATCAATATATCCATTTTCACCAATAGGTTGATCAAATTGAGAGATTTGATATGCTTTTGGATTATCTGGGTAGAAATAGTTTTTACGGTCAAATTTAGATTCTGTTGCAATATCCATATTGATTGCCATTGAGGCTCTCATTGCCCAATCAACAGCACGTCTATTTACAACTGGTAATACACCAGGATATGCAAGATCAATTACGCTTGTGTTTGAGTTAGGTTTCGCTCCAAAATGTGCTGGTGATGCTGAGAACATTTTCGAGTCAGTTTTTAACTCAACATGGACTTCTAGTCCAATAACTGTTTCAAAATGCATGATTTCCACTCCTTATAATTTTTCGTATTCATTATGAAAATTAAATTTTGTTTCATATTGGTAAGCAACACGATACAACGTCTTCTCATCAAATGGTTTCCCTATAAATTGTAAACCAATTGGACGTCCGTTTGATTTACCACAAGGAACAGAAATACCTGGTAATCCAGCTAAGTTTACTGGTGTTGTTAGTAAATCATTCGCGTACATTGTAAGCGGATCATCTATTTCTTCACCTAAATTAAATGCTGGTGTCGGTGTCGTTGGTCCTACAACAACATCATAGTTCTCGAATATGCGGTCAAAATCTTGTTTAATCAATGTTCTTACTTTTTGCGACTTTTTATAAAACGCATCATAATAACCCGAACTTAATGCAAATGTACCTAAGAAGATACGACGTTTAACTTCGTCGCCAAATCCTTCACTTCTAGACATTTTATATAATTCTTCTAATGATTTAGCTTCAGGTGAATGGTAACCATATCTAATACCATCAAAACGAGATAAGTTTGATGATGCTTCTGATGAAGCAATAACATAATAAGAAGGAATGCCATACTTCGTATTTGGTAATGAAACCTCTTCTACTTCTGCACCTAGTTCTATTAATGTTTCAACAGCTTGTTTAACTGATGTTTTAATCTCTTCTGACACACCATCGCCAAGATATTCTGTTGGTAATGCAACTTTAAGACCTTGGATATCTTTACCGATGTCAGACGTGAAATCTGAACCTTCAACTGGTGCGCTTGTTGAGTCGTTCTCATCTACACCCGTAATAGTTTCTAATACTAAGGCATTATCCTTAACATTACGTGTTAATGGACCAATTTGGTCTAATGATGAAGCGAACGCAACTAAACCAAAACGTGATACACGACCATATGTAGGTTTCATACCTACAATGCCACAGTATGCAGCTGGTTGACGAATCGAACCTCCTGTATCAGTACCTAAACTAAATGGTACGAGTCCAGCGGCTACAGCAGCTGCTGAACCACCTGAAGACCCTCCAGGCACTGCAGTATGATCAAATGGATTTACAGTCTTTTTAAAGTAAGAAGTTTCTGTTGAACCACCCATCGCAAATTCGTCTAAGTTTAATTTACCGATAAGTATTGCTTGCTCATCGCGTAATTTATTCATTACTGTCGACTCATATATAGGTACAAATCCTTCTAACATCTTACTAGCACAAGTTGTTTCTACACCTTCAGTAATAATATTATCTTTAATACCCATAGGGATACCAAATAATTTATCTTCCATTTGGTCTTTAGCTTGTAATTCATCTAATTCTTGTGCTTTTTTAATCGCATTTTCTTTATCTAATGCAAGAAACGATTTGATTGTTGGATCAGTTTCTTCAATAGCATCATAAATATCATTCACAATTTGTGAAGGTTTAATTTCTTTATTTTTTATTAAATTGCTCAAATTTTCCACAGATTCATAACGGATGGTCATCTTAAGCGTCCTCCTCATTCATGATAGATGGGACTTTAAATTGTCCATCTTCCGTTTCTTTAGCATTTTTTAATGCAAGCTCTTGAGGAATGCCCTCGACTGCTTTATCTTCACGTAATACATTTTGTAAATCTAAAACGTGATATGTTGGTTCTACTTCACTTGTATCTGCTGTGTCTATTTGATTAGCAAAGTTTAAAATACTCTCTAATGTTTCTTGCATTTCTTCAGTAGCATCTTCAGAAATTTCAAGTCTAGCTAAATTTGCTATATGCTCTACTTCTTCACGTGTAACTTTAGCCATTAAATAAAAGCCTCCTTTTTACTCATTCATTACAAAATTGTACCAAAATTCCGTTCAAAAATCTAAGCTTTTCGATAATAACAGTAAATTATGACGATTATTTTTATAATTTTACAAAAAATATATATTTTCACAGTTCATTTATAATTAAAAGTTCGACTTATATTAAGGTGCTTTTTTAAAACCGTGAGAATCAAATAAAGAACACACCTCAAAGCCTAAACAATGAAGTGCATTCTTTATATTTTTATTGAGTTCCTACAGAAGACTTTAATTAGTTGTTATTTTTATAAATATGGACTTTCGGTTCATCGTCTTCTTTGGTTTTACTAATTAAAGCTTTAGGATTATTCCCATCTTTAATATGAATTTCATATTCGTCTATATTATCAAAATATTTTTTAGCCTGTTCAGTCACGTATTGTGTAATACCAATCGTCTCAGCTTTACCGTAATAATCAATTGGGACGTCTACAGATAATTGCTTGGCTTTTTTATTATCAAACTTCACTGTACCTACTGCTTGAGTGAAATTATTAAAATAAGTCTGCATATCATCATTAAATTGTTTAAAGTCAGAATTTAAACTTTCATCTAATTCGGCAGCTTCTGATGAAGGTAATAAAGCTGTTTCCTGTTGTATGTCTTTCCAATCATTGATACGTGTCTTGTCACCTTCAACTGTAGTGCCTGCGATAAATTCCCCGGGAACGATTGAATTTTCACCTGATTGTTTATAAATTGCAAAATGAATAGGGATATCTTTCAATTCTTTATGTTCACGTAATCTTGAAAGTATTTCACCTGACATTTTTTTACCTTGTTTTTCAATTTTTTTATCATCTAATTTTTTACTATAAGTTTCGCCATCTTTTTCTTTTTGGTAGTAATATGTACCATTCATCGCTAAACCGATAGTCATACCTTTAATATTTTTGCCTTTGGTATCTCCGTTACTATAAAAATCTTGCTCTAAAATATTAGATAAATATGCTGGCGATTTTTCTGCAATTTTCTCAGGATCAGTTTCACCATTATGAGATGGATTTAAGCCTAAATTTTCTTTTGCTTTTTTCTCCTTTTGCTCGTCTTTATCCATATCATCGATTTCCGCCTTTGTATATTCAGGATTTAAATATGCATTGGTAGTGTCTTTATCTAAGTATTGACCATCTTGATACAGATAATCTTCAGTAGGAAATACTTCTTTACTTAACTCTAATAGACCACTTTCAAAATCTTCACCATTATAGCTATTGGCCATATTATCTTGTAGAACGCCACGTGCTTGGCTTTCTTTAAATGGTAATATTGTTCTGTAATTATCACCTGAAACATTTTTATCAGTTGCAATATCTTTCACCGAACCAGAATCCTGCTGTTGTTGTTCTTCTTTTTCATTAGCCTGTTCTTTACTTTTCTCATCATCATTGCCACATGCTGATAATAAAAAAATTACTGAGATGAATAGTATAATCTTTCGTTTCATGCATTATCTCCTCTATCCCTCGATTTCATTTTGCTTCTGAACAAAATCTTCTTCTGACCATATTTCTGTACCAAATTTTTCAGCTTTTGTTAATTTAGATCCTGCATCTTCACCAGCAATAACTAAATCTGTGCTTTTAGTTACACTACTTGTCACTTTTGCTCCATGCAGTTCCAACCATTTTGAAGCTTCTTTTCTAGTCATTTGGTATAGTTTACCAGTTAAAACAATTGTTTTTTCTTTAAATTCTGGGTGCCCTTCTAAATCACTTGTTTTTATACCTTTATATATCATATTAACATTTTTTTCTTTTAATTTATTAATGAGCGCACGAATATCTTCATTTTCTAAATAAGTTACAACAGATTGTGCTAATTTGTGTCCCACGTCATGTATATTCACTAAATCTTCTTCAGTAATTTCAAATAGTTTATCCATTGATTCATATTTTTCAGCTATAACTTGGCTAGCTTTCACGCCTAAGTGTCTGATACCTAAACCAAATAACAGTTGTTCTAAAGAATTGGTCTTGGATGCTTCAATAGCATTTATCAAATTATCTACTTTTTTCTCACCCATACGTTCCAGTGGGAGCAAGTCTTCCTTGGTTAAGTAAAAGATATCTGCAACATCTTTTATCTTTTCATTATCGTAAAGTTGTTGAATAATTTTTGTACCAAGACCATCTATATTCATCGCTTGTCGAGACACAAAATGAATCATACCTTCTACGAGTTGGGCTTGGCATTTAGGGTTAATACAACGTAAAGCAACTTCACCTTCTATACGTACTAATTCGTGTTCACAACTCGGGCAATGCGTTGGCATATGATATACTTTTGCATCATTTGGGCGTCTATCAATAATACTTTTAATCACTTCAGGTATAATATCACCTGCTTTTTTTATTACGACACTGTCACCGATGCGTATATCTTTTTCGTGTATCAGATCTTCATTATGTAATGATGCTCGAGAAACAGTTGTTCCAGCAACTTTGACGGGCTCAAGCATAGCTGTTGGCGTAACCACACCTGTTCTTCCTATACTCAATTCAATATCTAACAAATCTGTGATGACTTCTTCTGCTGGGAACTTATATGCAATTGCCCAACGAGGTGATTTTTGCGTGAAACCGAGTTCTTCTTGATGTTCTATAGTATTAACTTTAATTACAATACCATCAATATCATATGGTAAATCTTCTCGTTCTTCTGTCCATTTTTCAATATACGCAATTACTTCATCGATTGTTTGCAGCCGTTGGCGTTCTTGATTCGTTTTAAAACCTAATTCATCTAATTCATCTAAAGCTTCACTTTGTGTATTTGCATTAAATTGTGTAAAATCATTCACGCTGTATAGAAAAACACTTAGCTTACGTTTTGCTGCAAGCTTTGAGTCTAATTGTCTAAGAGAGCCTGCTGCCGCATTTCTCGGATTAGCAAATGGTTGCTCTTCATTTTTAGCTTTCGCTTCATTTAAGTTTAAAAATGATTGTCTAGGCATATATGCTTCGCCACGAACTTCAAATGTTCTTGATTCATTAATTTTTAAAGGAATGGCATGAATTGTTTTTAGATTCTCAGTAATATCTTCACCAGTTGTACCATCTCCACGTGTTAAACCTTGTACAAAACGGCCATTTTCATATTTTAAAGAAACTGCTAGACCATCAATTTTTAGCTCACACATATATTCAACTTCGCCTACCCGTTCACGAATGCGTTGATCAAATTTACGTAAGTCCTCTGCATTAAATGCGTTCCCCAAACTAAGCATTGGGGTATCATGCCTTACTTTTTCAAATGTAGATTGAGCAGAACCACCAACTCTTACAGTTGGTGAATCGGCGGTACGATACTCTGGATGGTTTGCTTCAATATCAATTAATTCATGGAGTAATTTATCATACTCACTATCTGGCACAGAAGGATTATCTTGAACATAATACTCATAACTATATTGATTTAATAATCGATGTAACTCGTCGACGCGTGATTGTATCTCAGCCACTGTTATTCCTCCTTTTTCTCAATTGGTGCGAATTGTGCAAGCAAGCGTTTTGGTCCTTGAGATTTAAAGATAATATCTAGTTCAACAGAACCATTTTGTTCTTTTACATTACTTACCATACCTTCACCCCATGATTTATGCACCACTTTATCTCCAACTTTCCAATCAGATGAAACTTGTGCTTTTTTCGTAGCTGTTGCACGTTGACTATACCCTCTTTTAGTAGGTTGTTTTGTCGCTGAGCGATAACTATTACCTTGTGTTTTAGCTTTAGATTTAGACTTCGTCTCATCTTCTAATAATGTCTCAGGTATTTCCCGTAAAAATCGAGAAGCCATGTTGGATTGTGGTCGTCCAAATAACATTCTAGACGTTGCGTGTGTAAGGTACAATGTTTCTTCTGCACGTGTGATGGCTACATAACAAATGCGTCTTTCTTCCTGCATTTCATGTTCTTCATCACTCTTAATTGCCCTAATATGAGGGAATAAAGATTCTTCCATACCCATTATGAATACAATTGGAAATTCTAATCCTTTAGCAGAGTGCATTGTCATCAATGTAATACCATCTTCAATTTGTGCTTCATCAATATCTGCAACAAGTGATAAGTCAGTTAAAAAGTTAATTAATGATTGCTCTTCTAATGGTGTGTTCTCCTCATAATCTTTAGGTACAGACATAAACTCATCAATATTTTCTAATCTACTTCTCGATTCTAATGTTTGTTCACGTTCTAACATCTCTCGATAACCAGATTTCTCAAGTACTTCATTAACAATTTCAGTGATTTCTAGAAATTCTTGTTGTTTAATAAGATTATGCATCACGTCATAAAAATTAATACATTCTTGTGTTACTTTTTTAGATAATCCAATAAAATCAACTTCGGCTAAGGCGTCAAACATACTTAATTCATTTTGCATTGCATAGTTCTGAATTTTATCTACAGAGCTTGGACCAATACCACGTTTGGGAACATTAATAATACGACGTAAGCTGATATCATCATTACTATTTGCGATAATGCGAATATAGCTTAAAAGGTCTTTAATTTCTTTCCTATCATAGAACTTTTGGCCGCCTACCATAGTATAAGGGATATTAGATTTCATAAATGTTTCTTCTAGCACACGTGATTGAGCATTTGTACGGTACAAGATAGCCATATCTTTATATTGTTTACCGTTACGCTGATGTTTCATAATTTCACGAACTACATATTCCGCTTCATCACGTTCTGTTGTTGCTTCATAATAACGTATCTTATCGCCTTCTGTATTACCCGTCCACAGACCTTTAGGTTTTCGTTCTGAATTATTTTTAATCACTTCATTTGCTGCATTTAATATATTTTTAGTAGAACGATAATTTTGTTCTAAATAAACTGTTTTCGCCTCTGGATAGTCTTCTTCAAAAGAAAGGATATTTTGTATATCTGCACCACGCCATCCATAAATTGATTGATCTGAGTCGCCTACCACACAAAGGTTTTTAAATTTGTTAGCCAGTAATTTAACTAATGTATACTGTGCTTTATTTGTATCTTGATACTCGTCTACATGAATATATTGAAATTTATTTTGATAATATTCTAAAACTTCTGGAACACGTTCAAACAAACGGATAGTCACCATAATAAGATCATCAAAATCTAATGCTTCATTTCTAGAGAGTTGACGTTGGTACCCTTTATAAACAGTAGCAACCATCTGTGCATGGTAATCGTTCGCTTCTTTTTGAGCATCTTCTGGTGTCTTTAACTCGTTTTTTAAATTACTAATCGCGCCAATAAACATTCTAGGTTCAAACTTTTTACTATCTATATTTTCATTTTTTAATACATCTTTGATTACTGATTTTTGATCAGTAGGATCAATAATTGTAAAGTTGCGCTCTATACCAATTCTGTCTGCATCTCTTCGTAGAATTCTTACACACATTGAGTGGAATGTAGACATCCACAGTACTTGCGCTTGTTCTCCAACTAACGTCTCAACACGTGCTTTCATTTCTTTCGCAGCCTTATTAGTAAATGTAATAGCTAAAATATTATACGGAGACACGTCTTTTTCATCAAGCAAATAAGCTATACGATGTGTTAAGACACGTGTTTTGCCCGAACCTGCACCTGCCATTATGAGCAATGGGCCTTCTGTCGTACGTACTGCTTGGCTTTGTTCTTCATTCATGTTTTTAACTAATGTGTTCATTTATGTGACTCCTTTATCTTAACTGTTTTTAATGCTTTTTCTAAATCATTATATATAATGTCTCCAACTATAATCGTGTCTGCAATTGAAGCCATTTGTATAGCCTCGTCATAATCGCTGATACCACCACCATAAAATAGTTGAGTATTTGTTAATTGATCTGCTGCCGCTTTGACTTTATCTATTTCTCCATATGTACCACTATATTCTAAGTACATTATTGGCAGTTTATACATATCGTTAATCATTAGTGCATAAGCCTCTATGTCTTCATCTGTTAAACCTGTTTTTGCTTGGGTTAACTTTGCAACTTTGCTTTTAGGATTAAGTACAATATAGCCTTCAAATACAACATCAACAAATTGCATCATTGGACCAAATGATTTTAGGGCGTCTAACAAAATACCATTATGATACTTAACATCTGTACTGTTTAACACTGTCGGTATGAAATAAAAATCAAAACCTAACATTACGCTATCTATATTTGAAATTTCTAATGCTAATGGTACTGAATATTGTTTCACGCGTTGTTTTAAATGAAAGACGTTGTCTTCAGTCACATTATCTGTACCACCAATAATAATTGCATCAGTCTTTGATAAACAAATTGACTTTAAATCCTCATCAGATATGGACTTTGCAGGGTCTAATTTAAAAATATGTTTCCACTTTTTAATGTCATACATGATATGTGACTCCTTTTTTAAACATACATTTGATTATATCATTTTTAGTCTGTGAGTTCTAAAATGATGTCGAAAAAAACACCTCAATATTTCTGAGATGTTTTGTCATTATCATTTATTTTAATTTGTAATAACTTTCTAAATTTGTATCTTGGTTATCAATAATTTTAGCTAATTCGGAACCAACATATCTTAAATGCCACGCTTCATATGCATATCCTGTCTCATTCGATTGCCCTTTAGGGTATCTTATAATAAAACCATATTTAGAAGCATTTTTTTCTAACCATTTTGCTTCTTTAGTGTGTTCAAAATCATTGTGAAAATCTTCTAAATGTCGTTGAGTACCTACATCAAAAGCTAAACCACTTTGATGTTCAGAATGACCAGGTTTAGCAGTATATTGATTAGCCATTCTCTTACCTTCCTCTTCAATATATGATTTCACAACTTCCTCTTGTTCATTATAGCTCCTATAACCGCTAATATATTTTAAATCCAAATGTTTCTTTTTAGCTTTTTCTAATAATTTATTTAACTGGTATCTGGCTTTTTTATTTTCTTCAGGTTTATAATCAGGGGGCAAGGCGTATGCTTTATTGACGATGATATGTCCATTTACATATGTAACTTCCTTCTTTTCAACAATTATTGGTAATGTATTAATAGGTTTTACTATGTTCGAATACTTAGGTTGGTGATTATTAGGAATTAAGGTAAAAGTCACTGTTATGATGATACTTATAAATGATAATATTATAATTCCAATAATCCATTTTTTGAACAAAGTTATCTCTCCTCAATGTATGAAGTTATAATAAAACGTTATTTTCAAGTACATATGTAAGTCCTTCGATTGATACTCGTCAATTACCATTTTATCACTTTATAAAACATAAAAAAGTTGTCGACGAAGTTTATAACTTCATCGACAACTAAAATTGACTTAACATTTTAACTTCTATTTTGGAAATTCAAGAATAACTAATCAGCCGTTTCAATATTCATGCGGTTTAGAATCATCGTATATGCATCATTACCCCATTGCAATGATCTTTTGACACGAGAAATTGTAGCAGTCGATGCGCCTGATTCTTGTTCAATTGTCGCATAAGTAAATCCTTGTTTAATCATTTTTGCGACTTGTAACCGTTGTGACAATGACTGTATTTCATTAACGGTACATAAATCATCAAAGAATTCATAACATTCTTCTCTATTTTCTAATGTCAAAATCGCATCAAATAATTCATCCAATGCTTTACCTCTTAATTTTTCTATTTGCATTCAAAACAACCCCTGTATCTTTCAATTTAATCTCAGTTTAACGTACTAATACATTAAAGTGTAACGATTTCCAATGAAAAATTCAATTATTCTAAACCAGCTCTTTCAAAAATTGTATCAATTTGGTTTAAATGGTGTTTTGGATTGAAACATTCATCTAATTCTTCTTTAGATAATAATTCTGTAATAGAACTATCTTGTTCAATTAATGTTCTGAATGGTGTTTTAGTTTCCCAAGATTCCATTGCTTTTGGTTGTACCTTATCATATGCTTCCTCACGTGCCAATCCTTTATTGATTAATGCTAATAAAACACGTTGTGAATAAATTAAACCATATGTTTTATCGATATTCTCAAGCATATTATCTTCAAATACAGTAAGTCTTTCAACAATATTAGTAAAACGGTTTAGTCCATAATCTAAAGCAATTGTTACATCTGGTAGCATAATACGCTCAGCTGAAGAATGAGAAATATCACGTTCATGCCATAATGGAACATTTTCATAAGCTGTTGTTACATAACCTCGGATTACACGTGCTATCCCAGTGATATTTTCAGAGCCAATTGGATTACGTTTATGTGGCATTGCCGATGAGCCTTTTTGACCTTTAGCAAAAGCTTCTTCTACTTCACGTGTCTCAGTTTTTTGTAAACTACGTATTTCAACTGCAAATTTTTCCATTGAAGTACTAATTAATGCGAGCGTTGCAATATAATAAGCATGACGATCACGTTGTAACGTTTGTGTTGATACAGGAGCTGTTTCTAATCCTAGATTTTTACATACATGTGCTTCAATTTCAGGAGGAATATTAGCAAATGTACCTACAGCTCCGCTCATTTTACCTACTTCAATTTCTTCTCTTACACGTTTAAAACGTTTTAAATTACGTTGCATTTCTGTATACCATAGTGCCATTTTTGCACCAAACGTAGTTGGTTCTGCATGTACACCATGCGTACGACCCATCATTAATGTATATTTATAGTCTTTTGCTTTTTGTGCTAATACTTCAATAAATCTTTCTAAATCTTTTTCAATAATGTCATTTGCCTGTTTAATCACATAACTTAATGCAGTATCTACTACATCAGTTGAAGTTAAACCGTAGTGTACCCATTTACGTTCTTCACCTAATGTTTCAGAAACTTGTCTTGTAAATGCGACAACGTCATGACGAGTTTCTTGTTCTATTTCTTGTGCGCGTTCAACATCAACTTTCGCGTTTTCACGTATTTTTTTAACGTCCGCTTCAGGTATATCACCTAGTTTACTCCAAGCTTCACAAGCAAGTATTTCCACTTCTAACCAAGCTTCATAGCGATTTTGATCAGTCCAAATATTAGACATTTCTTCTCTGGAATAGCGTTCAATCATTGAAATTAGCTCCTATCTCACGTAATTTTTAGTTTACAAACCTCAAAACATGTACGTTTACCTTTCATTTTGAATTAAAGTTCGTGTTTAACCTTTTCAATACTAGTTTAACAGAATTGGCTTAAAATGTATAAACCTTTTCCTTCTTCTTCAAAATTATTTATAATTAAGCATGAAAAGAACCGCTATGGATATACCACAACGGTTTACTCATTATTCTTGTAATTTGCCTACAAACTCAATTTCTTGTTTAAGTACCTCTAGGCTACCATCTTTATTTTCTTTATAAACGGGTTTTTCATAACGTTTAACAGGTGTATATCCAGCTTCACGCATACGCTCTAGGCAATCTTGAATTGTTTCATTTTCTTCAACTTTAAATTTTTGCTGTTTTTTCATATACTTTCAACTTCATCCGTATCATATTGTTTAAGTTTTTTACTTCTAACGCCTTTGGCCCAGAAACCGCCGTGAATTGTGCGGGGTTCATAAGCTACAATAAACGCTTTCTCATCTATTTGCTTAATTGTTTCAATCAACTTTAATTCAAATCGTCTTGGCGTAAGAATTTGTAAAACTAAACGTTTACCATCTCTACCGTACGCTGTATTATGCGTCACGCCATATCCTAGATCTCTTAGTTGTCTTGGTAAGTCTAACTCATATTCAGATGACGTTACGTTGACAACTGTATATCCAAGGGCTAATTTTTCTTCAATCTTCATACCTACTATGATACCGATAGAAAAACCAAATGCATATGCAATTACGTTTTGAATTTGATCTAAACTAGACATTACCATGCCTAAACCAATCACATATACTAGAACCTCTAAGAAACTCACGATTGCTGCTACATAGCGATAACCTTTAAGTGTTAATATCGTTCTCATCGTTAGACACGTTACATAAGCTACATTAATTATAAAAATTGCTAATACCATTAACCATGGATTAGATGTTATCACTGACATGTCCATTTTCCTTTCTATTACATTAAATTCAAGTAATTTTACCAACAAGTTTATAATTTGTCACTACAAATTATTTATGTCAGCATTAATTTTTCGGCCATGTAAGTCTTGTATATGCTAATTCTCTTTTGTGTACACTTTTAATATAACGACTTTCAATTACTTCTTTTGCCTCAGTTGGTACAGATTTCCCCTCCAAATAATCATCTATATCATGATAAGTTACTCCAAGTGCTTCTTCATCAGGTAGTTGTGGTTTGTCATCTTCTAAGTCCGCAGTTGGTATTTTTTCATATAAATGCTTCGGTGCTTCCAAATAGGATAACAATTGTCTCCCTTGGCGTTTATTCAAACCAAATAAAGGTGCAATGTCAGCTGCACCATCGCCATACTTCGTGTAAAAACCAGTAACACTTTCTGCCGAATGGTCCGTACCTATAACAATACCCTGCTTATTTGAGGCAATAGAAAATTGAACTTTCATTCGTTCTCGTGCCTTTTCATTTCCTTTTTGGAAATCGGTCAATTCAACACCAGACGCTTTTAATGATTGAACACTTTGGTCTACAGCTGGTTTAATATCAACTGTTATTACTTCATCTGGTTGTATAAAGTTTAACGCATCTTCGACCTCTGCAGCATCTTTTTGTTCACCATATGGTAATTTAACTGCGACAAATTGACAATTAACCTTCTCTTCTTTTAACTCATTTACAGCAATTTGGCATAGTTTACCTGCTAACGTTGAATCCTGGCCACCCGAAATACCTAATACTAAAGATTTGATAAAAGAATGAGATTGCACATAACTTTTTATAAAGTGAATAATGCTGCGTGTTTCTTGTTCATCATCAATCATTGGCTTTACATTCATTTCTTTAACAATGATGTCTTGTAAATTACTCATTTTCTTCCATCTCCTTTACATGTTCTGCTACTTCAAATATACGTTTATGTTTATTTTCCCAACATGCAGTACTTAAATCAACAGGGTATTCTTGTGGGTTAAGATGACGTTTATTTTCATCCCATAAATAATTAAGACTCTCTTTTAAATAGCTTTGTGCATCTGCTTCGCTTGGTAATTCATATACTAATTTTCCATCTTTAAAAATATCATGATGTAAGTCTTTTGCTATAAATGATTTAATAAATTTCATCTTATATGTGTGTACAGGATGGAAAAGTTTCAACGGAGATGTTTCATAAGGATCTTCATAATCCATCGTAATATAATCTCCCTCAGCTTTATTTGTTTTTTTGTTAATAATACGATATACATTTTTTTTACCTGGCGTCGTTACTTTTTCAGCATTATTAGATAACTTAATTCGGTCAACATATGTGCCCGAGCTGTCTTCGACAGCGACAAGTTTGTATACTGCACCAAGCGCAGGTTGATCATAACCTGTAATTAACTTAGTGCCTACACCCCAAGAATCAACTTTTGCACCTTGAGATTTTAAACTGGTAATTGTTTGTTCATCTAAATCATTGGAAGCAATAATTTTAGCATTTGGAAAACCAGCTTCGTCAAGCATACGACGTGCTTCTTTAGAAAGATAAGCAATATCACCAGAATCTAATCGTATTCCAACAAAATTAATTTTGTCACCCAATTCTTTAGCAACTTTAATTGCTGTAGGAACGCCTGATTTTAACGTGTGGAAAGTGTCTACTAAAAACACACAATCTTTATGTCGCTCAGCGTATTTTTTAAATGCAATATATTCATCTCCATATGTTTGTACCATTGCATGTGCATGTGTCCCAGATACTGGAACATCAAATAATTTGCCTGCTCTCACATTACTTGTAGAATCGAAACCACCAATATATGATGCTCTCGCTCCCCATAATGCTGCATCCGCTTCTTGTGCACGGCGTGTACCAAATTCCATTAATTTATCTTCTTGAGCAACTTGACGAATGCGACTCGCTTTTGTTGTAATCAATGTTTGAAAATTCACTATATTTAATAACATCGTCTCTATTAATTGAGCTTGTATCAATGGTGCTTCTATACGCATTAATGGCTCATTGCCGAAGCAAAGTTCCCCTTCTTGCATTGAACGTATATTACCAGTAAATCTTAAATTTTTTAAATAACTTAAGAAATCTTCTTGATAGCCAATAGATCTCAAATATTTTATATCTGTTTCTGAAAAATGAAACTGATTTATATAATCAATCACGCGCTTCAACCCATTAAATACTGCATAACCACTATCGAACGGCATATTTCTAAAATACAAATCAAAGACTGCTAGTCGTTCATGAATCCCGTCATTCCAATAACTTTCAGCCATATTTATTTGATATAAATCATTATGCAGTACTAATGTATCATCTTCGTATTGGTACACAACAATCTCTCCAATCAGCTTTTCCATTAGTTTAGCATAAATCAAACATGATTATCATCTGAAATACCACTCTAACGCACACGCTTTAATCATTGATTTTATGACAGTAAGAGCAATGTGACATTACTATAAATAAAGTAATGACAACCATACAATTTTTAATTAAAAATTGATTATCATACCGTATAATAGTAGACGAGGTGTTTATATGTTTAATGAGGCTAAATTATTTATTAATACGATGCATAAAGAATTAAATTACAATGAACAACAAACGTTAGATAGAATCAAAGAAATTAAAAATGCAATTCACACGCAAGGTACGTACGAACACACTAATGAGGAATTAACTTATGGTGCTAAATTAGCATGGAGGAATTCAAATCGTTGTATCGGTCGCTTTTTTTGGAATTCATTAACTGTGGTTGATGCAAGAGACATCCAAACTGAAAATGAGTTTATAACAACAATTGAAAATCATATAGCAGCAGCTACAAATAATGGAAAAATAAAACCCTATATCACAGTTTTTTCACATCAGCATCCTCCTCAAATTTATAATAATCAGCTTATCCGGTACGCAGGTTATGGGGATAAAGGTGACCCTTCAGAAGAAAATGTAACACAACTTGCGCGACATTTGGGTTGGGAAAGTAATTATACTGATTTTGATATTTTACCGTTAATTTATAAAATGCCTAAAGGTGAAATAAAATACCATGATTATAATCCACAATTAATTAAAGAAGTAACCATTGCTCATGAGCGTTACCCAAAGTTAGAACAACTAGGATTAAAATGGTATGCCGTGCCTATCATTTCAAATATGGATTTAAAAATTGGAGGGATTACTTACCCAACAGCCCCTTTCAATGGATGGTATATGGTAAATGAGATTGCTGTTCGTAACTTTACGGATAGTTATCGCTATAATTTACTTGAAAGTGTTGCAGAAGCATTTGAATTTGATACACTAAAGAATAATTCTTTTAATAAAGATCGTGCGCTCGTTGAATTAAATTATGCAGTATATCATTCGTTTAAAAAGAAAGGGATCTCCATAGTTGATCACTTAACTGCATCTAAACAATTTGAACGATTCGAAAAGAATGAAAAATTAGAAGATAGAGAAGTTACTGGTAAATGGTCATGGTTAGCACCTTCACTCTCGCCAACCTTAGTCTCCAATTATCATCATGGTTATAAAAATGAAGTACGAGAACCTAATTTCTTTTATAAAAAAACGACGTCTTCAGGTTGTCCATTTCATTAAATTTCTCTAATCTTACACACTTGAACAAGGGGTAACGTCATATGAAGCTTTATTATCTAGGTCCAAAAGGAACATTTTCATATTTAGCAGCAAAACAATACAAATCAGAATCCGAAATAAATTTTGAGGCGAAATCAAATCTTTACGAAGTAGTACAATCCGTATCAAATGATGATAATAGTATTGCTGTAGTACCTATCGAAAATTCAATTGAAGGTACAATCAATATTGTCGCTGATGCGTTAACACAACAAAATATTTTTGCACAAGGAGAACTTCATTTAGATATCCAGTTCGCTCTATACGGTGCTAAAGATGCCACACTTAACGATATATCAAAAGTATATTCCATTGCTCCCGCAATCAGTCAAACAAGCCAATATATACAAGAACAAGGTTTCACATATGATTACGTAGATAGCACGATTAAAAGTTTAGAAAAGATTAATGAACATGTAGGAGCTATCGCACCATTAGGGAGTGGTGAGTCTTATGGTTATTACCCTATCGATCAAAATATACAAGACTATCCACATAATGTGACACGCTTTTTAGTTGTGAGTAGCCAACCTAGTCATATTGAGGAAGCAAGTGACACCATTTTGTTAATCACTCCACAATATGATAAACCAGGTTTATTAGCGAGTATATTAAATACTTTTGTTTTATTTAATATTAACTTATCTTGGATTGAATCTAGACCATTAAAAACCCAATTAGGCATGTATCATTTCTTTGTGCAAGCTGATACTTCAATAAATGAAGATTTAGCTAAAGTGATTAAAATTTTAAATACATTAGACTTTCATGTTTCAATTATTGGTTCATTCAATAAAATAAGCTAATTTAAAACGATTTTAACTACTCTATTAAATTCACAAAGTCCTCCATTTCATTACTCTAGAAATGGAGGACTTTGTTTAACTATATAGTTATTTGAATGGTAAAGGTTGTGTTACATCTATACCTAGAATTGGAGGTACTAAGAAGTAAACAACGAGTACAACAATAATAATGCTTATAAGATTGGCCCAGAAACCAACTGACGCCATTTTCTTAATACTAATTTTCCCTGTCCCAAATACAATCGCATTTGGTGGTGTTCCAACTGGAAGCATATATGCACAGTTAGCTGCCATAGCGGCTGGTACCATCAATAATAATGGATGAACGTTAACAGCAACCGATAAAGTTGCAAGAATCGGTAAAATCATTGTTGCAGTTGCAGTATTAGATGTAATCTCAGTTAGGAATAAGACAAATATCGTAATGACAAGAACGATGATTAAAGGGCTTACCCCTTCTATTAATTTCAATTGATCGCCAAGCCATTCTGCTAAACCACTTGAAGATATAGATTTAGCTAATGCAAGACCGCCACCAAAGAGAATTAATACACCCCATGGCAAGTCTTTAGCTACGTCCCAATCTATAATTCGTTTGTGTTGGGTTTTATTTTTTGAAGGAATTAAAAATAGTAATACTGCAATGAACATGGCAATCGTACCATCGGCAATTTCTGAAGTGAAAGACCAATTTTTCAATAAAAATTCTCTACTTATCCATAAGAAACTGGCAAGCATAAATACTACTTGGACTACTTTTTCTTCGAATTTCATTTTGCCTAATTCATCTAATTTACGTTTAATTAAAGCTTTACCACCAGGCAATTCTTTCATATCAAGTCTAAATGCTATAAAACGTAGATATGCCCAAATTATTAATAATAAAACAGTAACTGTTGGCACACCAACCATCATCCACTTAGCAAAACTAATTTCTTCACCAAATACAGATTGATATTGTCCTTTTAATATAATTAATGGCGGCGTCCCAATTAATGTTCCAAGACCCCCGATTGTCCCGGCATAACCAATCGCTAATACTAAGGATTGTTCAAATTTAGTAATGCTTGAACTACTAGTATCTTGGCTCTTTAAGTCATTTGCTTCTTTAATAATTGCTAATCCAATTGGAATCATAATCATAACAGCTGCAGTGTTCGATACAAACATAGATAAAAAAGCAGTCGCAATCATGAATCCTAATAAAATCTTTCCGGTGCTTGTGCCTAAGGTATTAATGATTGTTAAAGCAACTCGTGTATGTAAATTCCATCTTTCCATGGCGATAGCTAAGATAAAACCACCTAAGAATAAGAAAATAATATCATTACCATATTGAGCTGAAACTTCTTCTGGACTTAAAACATGGCCGAGCGGCATCAAAATTAATGGTAATAAGCTAGTAGCCGCTATTGGAATTGCTTCAGTAATCCACCAAGTTGCAATCCATAGTGTTGTTGCTAAAACAAATATACCTTTGCCAGATAAATCTTCAGGTTGAAATAATAGTAGTGTTAAAGCAAATAATAGTGGCCCTAATATTAAACCTGTTAATTGCGCAGTATTATAAGATTTTTTATCTTTATGGTTAGAAAAAAATGTTAAATATTGCGCCCTTCTCATACTCCCTCTGTTTAAATCGTTCATATTTGTCCCCCTTGAAATATTTTCTGAATATTCTCAATTTTTCTTAGTTTATAACATAATATAATTTATATTAAATATCAATAGTGAAAGCACTTACATATAACTGTATCAATGAAAGAAAGGGCACGGTTATCATTCTAGATTAGGTTACATTTCCTTTTTTTATTTTTTCATTATAAGATAATAGTAAATTCTTAATGTCTTTCAAATACAATTTTTGTGACCTATCGTCAAATTGATTATGAGCAATCAATATATCTTCGTGTTTTATATTATTGTAACTTTGAATACGAATCGCATATTTCTGCATTGTGCCAATAAATTCATTTTGATATATATTCAAATTTTTTCCTGCTTGGGTTGACCTTTGTTTTCCTTTTAAATCTCGTGCATTTTTACCATCTTTAACTGCCAAAAATCGAATACCACCAATGCAGTCTTTAAACTTATTATGATGAATATACATATCTTTAGACTTTAAAGGGGTTAACGCATAGTACTTCATTCTCTCAAATTCATTAAATCGAATGTGTATATTTTGATAGAATTGGTTATAACGACTCGCATGAGATCCTATCGCCCTATTCCATGGTTGCATTGTAGGTGTAGTTGAACTACCAAAATAACAATGCTCTATGATTACATTTTTAGTAATCGTACCGTCCGTTGCTCCAAATTTTGGAAAAGCCCCTGGCACCTGAATATCCAATTGAATTGCTTCTGAAAATGTTCTCGTTCCATTACTATCATTAAAGCCTAAAAATTTACAATTATCGATATACAATCCATTTATTCCACAAGCATCGAGTCCGTGTCCTCCTACGATATCTTTAAAAGTAACGTTAATGATTCGAATATCTTTAGCATGACCCATACACATTGCTGTATTATTATATGGATAATCATAACCATTCATATCAAATGTTCCGCCTTCGATATGGATATGGCTATTACCGTTATATCCATAATAGGATTTAAATCTTTTACCATTTTTTAACAGTGTATCTTTACCACATCTTTTAAGTACAGCCGCTTCATCCAGTAATAGAGTTGTGGCGTTATAAATAACGAGGGGTTTGCGTATATGAAACTCTCCTTTAGGCACATATATTGTTGTATCAGGATGCTTTTTAGCATAGTTTAACGCACGTTGCATTGCACGTGTATCTGCTCTTTTACTTTTACCTTTCAATCCAAACTCTTTTGCATTAATCATCATAAATCACCTCTTCTTTCCTTAATATTTATAATAAACATAATTAATAATTTTCAAACTCTTTTACTGTAGCTTTATTGATTTATATACTTAGTATATAATAATTATTATCTTTAATATTAGGAGTGTTCGCATATCATGAAAAAAAGTGCACTTATTGTAGTAGACTATTCAAATGATTTTGTTGCAGATAATGGGAAATTAACTTGTGGCATTCCTGGCCAACAAATTGAAAGTTATATAGTCGAGAGAATTGAAGCGTATAACAAAAAGCAATGCAATATTTTCTTTATGATGGACCTACATTTTGAAGAAAATGGTTACCACCCTGAGAATAAACTCTTTCCCCCTCATAATATTATAGGAACATCTGGTAGAGAACTTTATGGCAAAGTCAATGATATTTACCAAAATATCCTCTTTAATGATCATATACATTTTTTAGATAAAACACGTTATGATTCGTTTTGTGGTACTTCGTTAGATATTATGTTACGCGAAAGAAAAATAAATCATTTAGAAATAGTTGGTGTGTGTACTGATATTTGTGTCTTACATACAGCAATCACTGCTTATAATTTAGGTTACTCAATTAGCATCTCGCATAAAGGAGTCGCTTCATTTAACCCTACGGGTCACGAATGGGCATTAGCTCATTTTAAAAATTCCTTAGGTGCTGAAGTAGAATAACTATGTAAACTCATGATAAAATAATAATAACTATAATAATAAGGAGAATTTAAATATGGCAAAAACTTATATTTTCGGACATAAAAATCCAGATACAGATGCGATTTCATCTGCAATCATCATGGCTGACTTTGAGCAACAAACAGGTAACTCAGAAGCTACACCCTATCGTTTAGGTGAAATTGGACCTGAAACCCAATTTGCGTTAGATCATTTTAACGTAGAAACTCCTGAATTACTTAACGATAATTTAGCGGATCAAAACGTTATTTTAGTTGACCATAATGAATTCCAACAAAGTGCAGATTCAATAGCTGATGCTGCAATTCAACACGTCGTAGATCACCATAGAATTTCTAATTTTGAAACAGCAGCGCCTTTATACTATCGTGCTGAACCAGTAGGCTGTACTGCCACAATTTTATATAAAATGTATAAAGAACGTGGTTTTGAAATTAAACCTGAGATTGCCGGTTTAATGATTTCTGCAATTATCTCAGATAGTTTATTATTCAAATCGCCAACATGTACTGAACAAGATGTCCAAGCTGCCGAAGCCTTAAAATCTATTGCTGACGTTGACTTAGAAGCTTACGGTTTAGATATGTTAAAAGCGGGTGCATCTACAACGGATAAATCAATTTCAGATATTTTATCTATGGATGCAAAATCGTTCAACATGGGCGAGTATACGACACATATTGGCCAAGTTAATACAGTCGATATTGATGAAGTATTTGAACGTCAAGAAGCGTTGGAAAAAGCAATGTTAGAAGTAAGTACAGATGAAAAATATGACTTATTTGTATTAATCGTTACTGACATTATTAATAGCGATTCTAAAATCTTAGTAGTAGGGCCTGAAAAAGATAAAGTCGGCTTAGCCTTCAACGTTGAACTTGAAAATAACACTGCATTCTTACCTGGCGTGGTTTCACGTAAGAAACAAGTTGTACCTCAAATTACAGAAGCTTTAAACTAAGTCATTTAATTTTATTTGATAAATACGAATTGTCAAAAACATTTAATAAATTGGCAATTCATTAAACTGGAACATATATATATGTTCCAGTTTTTTATCAATTTGCGTAAGCTCATTAGCAATCAATACTAGGAGGAATATTATTTGAATTCAATAGAGCAAACTTTCCATAATAGTAAACAATATTTTAATACTCATGAAACTAAAGACCTTAAATTTAGAAAAAGACAACTAAAATTGTTGGGTAAAAGTATCAAAAATTATGAAAATGAGTTACTCGATGCACTCCAAAAAGATTTAGGCAAAAATAAAGTCGAAGCTTATGCAACAGAGATTGGATTTACTTTAAAAAATATAAAATCAGCCCGTAAAGAACTTAAAAATTGGGCAAAAAGAAAACAAGTGAATACGCCTATTTTTTTATTTCCAACTAAAAGTTATATTATGAAAGAACCTTATGGTACAGTATTAATCATTGGTCCTTTCAACTATCCTTTCCAATTGATTATCGAACCATTAATCGGTGCGATAGCTGCTGGAAATACCGCTATACTTAAACCATCAGAATTTACACCGCATGTTTCAAATATAATACAACGTATTATTGAGGATGTGTTCAACCCTGAATATATTAGCGTCATCCAAGGTGAAGCAGAGACGACACAATCACTTATTCACCTACCTTTTGATTATATCTTTTTTACTGGTAGCGAGAAAGTAGGCCGTATCGTTTATCGTGCAGCTAGTGAAAATCTAACACCTGTTACTTTAGAATTAGGAGGGAAGTCTCCTGTAATCGTAGATGAATCTGCTAATATCAAAGTAGCAAGTGAACGTATTAGTTTTGGGAAATTTACAAATGCTGGTCAAACTTGTGTTTCACCTGATTATATTCTAGTTAATCGTAAAGTTAAAGATGAACTGATTACTGCGCTAAAAAATACAATCACTGAGTTTTATGGTAAATCGATACAAGATAGCCCAGATTTCGGTCGTATCATTAACCAAGACCATTTCAAACGCTTGGATCATTTATTGAAAGTCCATAAAACTGAAATTGCATTTGGGGGACAATCAGACGCAGATGATAGATATATTGCACCAACAATTTTAGATGGCATTACGTTCAATTCTAAAATAATGGAAGACGAGATTTTCGGTCCTATTTTACCTATCATTACTTATGATGACTTTGAAGAAGCAATTGATTTAATCCACACTAAACCTAAACCACTTAGTTTATATTTATTTAGTGAAGATGAAAATGCAACAGAACGTATACTTCATGACGTTTCATTTGGTGGTGGTGCCATTAATGACACATTGATGCAACTTGCGAATCCGAACTTACCTTTTGGTGGCGTAGGCGCTTCTGGTATAGGACAATATCACGGTAAGTATAGCTTTGATACATTTAGCCATGATAAATCTTATGTCTTTAAATCAACACGACTTGAATCAAGTCTCCTTTTCCCACCGTATAAAGGAAAATTCAAATATATTAAAACATTTTTCAACAAATAAGAAACACCTAGTGTGGCCATTATATAGCCATACTAGGTGTTTTTATTACAATTATAATTATTTTAAAAACTGCACACAAACGCCTTCGGGTGCTATCTCGCGATGGTCTACTTTTTCTAATTCTCCCGTAACTTTATCACGTTTGAAAACGGCTATCGTATAGCCACCTTCTTGGTGTGCACAAACTAAGTAATCATCTGATTCAGTAATATTGAAATCACGTGGGAATTCACCGCCGCTTGAGACAATATCAACTAGTGAAATCGCTTCGCCATCTTCTCTTACTTTAAAAATAGCAATACTGTCGTGTCCTCTATTACTGATATATAAGAATTTTTGATCATTTGATAACCTCACTGCAGCTAACTTTGTATCACCTTCAAAGTTTTCTGGAATGGTTGAATGGCGCTCGATTTCAATGAATTTACCATCTTCATATTTCACTGTACTTACGACGTTTGATAATTCATGCACTACATAGGCAATCTTACCATTCTTATGGAAAGTAATATGTCTTGGGCCATCACCTGGTTCGAAATCACTTATAGCATATTCACTAAACCCTTGATCATCAAATTCATATGTCACTGCCTTATCTGTCCCTAAGTCTATTGCTACAACATATTTTTCGTCTGGTGTTGTGCTAATAAAATGAACATGTGGCTGATCTTGTCTTTCATGTGGGCCTGTTGGGTACTCGTGTTCTAACTCTTCAATTAAGCGTATAATTTCGCCTGTTTCTGGATTCGCTTCATATAAACGAGCTAGGCCAGCGCCATAAACCGTCTCAAAAATATATTTTCCATCTGATGAGACATCTACATAACAACCGCTACCTTTTGTAGAAGCTAGACATTTATTAATTAAGCTTAATTTTCCATCTTCTTCTATTTTAAGACTGGCAACACCACAATTATCTCCTTCACGAGTCACGGCATATAGAAATGAATTATGCTGATTTACATAAGTTGAAGCTTCTAATTCATATCCTGTTTCAACTTCTGTTATGCTTCCAGTTTGTTCATCTAATTCAAAGCGATAAACACCCTTGCCTTCTTTTTTCGTATACGTACCAATATAACCTGTTGTCGTCATGTAAACCCCTCCATATAATTATAGTTTCATTTTAGTAAATATTTATGATAATTGACAATATAATGATTATTAAAGATTTACTTGAGCGTTTGATTCCTATGGTAGTTTAAAATACAGAAAGTTCTTGCAATAAAACGAACATATGTTCTATTATTGTATTGAGGTGATTATATGATTCCAGAAAAATATCAAAACGAAAGTGATTATAGAAATATACCAAGAAAGTTTCTAAATTCCAATATTCCACAAGGTCGCGGTATGGTTAAATGGGCGCCATTCATTATATATACTATCTTTTTTAAAAAGCTATTATATCCAATAAATGTACATAATTTATATGTACAATGTGTATGTTTATATTGAACATATAAACATACATTTTCTCAAAAAAGAATAATAAATCAATTCACTCTTCTAAGTTTACATTGTAATACCAAGGGTAAATTTACTAAAGGAGGGTGATTTAAATGAAAGCAGTTACCTATCAAGGTCATAAAAATATGGAAGTTCGTGAAGTAAATGATCCAATAATAGAAGAGTCAACAGATGCAATTATAAGGATAACAGCTTCAGGTATATGTGGTTCTGATTTACATCTTTATCACCAAGGCGATTTATTTATGGATCCAGGTTTTGTTATTGGCCATGAGCCAATGGGGATTGTAGAGGAAGTAGGAAAAGACGTTAATACCCTAAAAAAGGGTGACAGAGTGGTTATACCTTTTAACATAGGTTGTGGCGATTGTTTCTATTGTAATAACGAAATGGAGTCTCAGTGTGATAATTCTAATCCATCACCAGCAAGCTGGAAAATGGATAATGGTGGACTTTTCGGTTTTGGTAATGCCATGCACGGAAACCACTGGGGTGGTCAAGCAGAGTATTTAAGAGTTCCATTTGCTGATTTCTCCTCTTTCAAGGTTCCAGATAGTGAATTGAAAGATGAACAAGTATTATTTTTATCTGACGTGGTCCCAACAGCTTATTGGAGTGTCGAACACGCAGGTGTTAAATCAGGTGATACTGTAATTGTGCTAGGCTGTGGCCCAATCGGTCTAATGGCACAAAAATTTGCCAAATTACAAGGGGCTGAACGTGTAATTGCTATTGATAATGTAGAACATAGATTAGATCACGCAAAAAAATATAATGATGTTGAGGTCTATAATTTTTCAAACGAAGATAATATAGGAAAACTACTACATGAAACAACAAGTGGTGGTGCAGATGTTGTTGTAGATTGTGTTGGAATGGATGGTCAAGTAGTTCAAGATGAACCAGAGCTTAGTCCAAATTCATCACAAAGAGGTAATATCAGTCCAATTATCACGGCAGCTGAGTCAGTAAGAAAATTTGGAACAATACAACTAACTGGTATCTATGGTACTCCAGCTGATAATTACCCATTAGACTTGATATTTAATAGAAATGTTCAAGTGAAAAGTGGTCAAGCACCCGTTATTCATCAGATGCCAAAGCTATATGATATGATTAAAAATGAGGTCTTTGATCCAACAGAAATTATAACTCATACAATGCCTTTAGAAGATGTAAAAGAAGCTTATGATATTTTTGATCAGAAAAAAGATAATAATATTAAAGTAATTCTAAAACCACAATAGTGATTAAATTAGATAAAAAAGTCTCTACACTGATTATAAAATCATTGTAGAGGCTTTTTTGAAAGCACAATTTTAAATGCAAACAAGATTTATTTAGAAATTTCCTCTAGAAATTCATCTCCCCAATCACAAATTGCATATACTACTTTATCAAGTGTTTTTCCAATATCAGATAATTTATATTCAACTTTTGGCGGAACCACTGGATATACGATTCTTTCAATAATTTTATCATTTTCTAATTCTCTGAGTTGTCTAATGAGCATTCTTTGATTAATTTCAGGCAGTAATTTTTCAAACTCATTAAGTCGTAATACTTCTGATTGTAACAGATGATATATGATAGGTATTTTCCATTTTCCCCCAATAACAGATAACGCTAAATCTTTGGATGTATAAAACTCCTTATTGTTATATTCAATTAACATTTTATCCCTCCTTATAGACTTTTTTGTCAGTATTGTTATTAATGATAACACAATGATTTTATGAAAAGAAACATATTTTTATAATTATTGATATCTCTATAATAAAACTATATTATTTCAAAGTCTTTCATATACTGAAATAGAAAACAATTTTCATAATTCGCTATAAAAAAAGAGTTGAATGAGTAATAATATGTACTCATTCAACTACCTTACTTCTACTCTTTTATATAACGTTTCAAATGTTTAGATGTCAATGTTTCTTTACTATCAATAAACGTTTCAGGCGTCCCACTAAATTGGACTTTTCCTCCTTCTAACCCAGGCCCTGGACCAACATCTATAATCCAGTCTGCCTCACACATAATCGATAAATTATGTTCAATTAAAATAACGGTATTATTTTGTTCAATCAAGTCATCGAAACATTTCATCAGCACAGGAATATCAGATTCATGTAACCCTGTCGTAGGTTCATCAAATATAAAAATACTATCTTTTACATTTTCATCTAAATGTTGTCCTAATTTCACACGTTGTATCTCTCCACCTGATAAAGTTGATAACGGTTGCCCAAGCGTCATATAATTTAATCCTGTTTTGCTAATAGACTGTAATTTAGACTTAATACCTGTCTCTGTATCAAAAAAAGTTATACCTTCATCGACTGTTAAATCAAGAAAATCAGCAATCGAGTATCCATTTATTGTAGCGTTTAATACTTCTTGTTTATAACGCTTTCCATGACAAACTTCACATATTTGTGAAAAGTCACCCATAAAAGCAAGTTCTGTCTTAATATAACCTTTTCCAGCACAATTTGGGCAAGCTCCTTTTGAATTATAACTAAACATAGATTTATTTAAACCGGTTTCTTTACTGAAAAAGTTTCTTACACTATCAAAAACTCCTAGATACGTTAACAAATTAGATCTGTTAGATCCTTGAACTGCTTTTTGATCCATAAAAATTGCGTTATCATTCTCTGCAAACCCCGCCTTAATAAGTGAGCTTTTTCCTGAACCAGCTACACCTGTTAAAACTGTTAATACATTTTTAGGTACAGACGTTGTAACATTATACAAATTATTCTGATTAACTGGTCCAATGTCATAAAAGTTATTTGCTTCACGTACATTACTTTTCAGATAATGTTTGCCACCTAATGTGTTACCTGTTGAAGTATTTGAAGACAGTAATTCTTTATAAGTCCCCTTAAATGTAACTTCACCACCATTTTTGCCTGAACTTGGGCCCATATCAATGATATAATCACCTTCTTTGATTACATCAGGGTCGTGCTCTACAATTAATACTGTATTTCCCTTTTCTTTTAAAGACTTCAAAATTTCATTTATTTTAGCTATATCTTCTGGATGCAAGCCAACACTTGGTTCATCTATAATATAAATTAAATCAGATAATGGACTATTTAAATGACGAATTAACTTAAGTCGTTGTGCTTCACCACCTGATAAAGATGTTGTTACACGATTAAGCGTTAAATAACTTAATCCAATATAATCGAGTGCTTCTAACTGTTTTCGAAGTGGATTAATGATAAATTTAGCTGTTGGATCTTCTAGTTTATTAAGAAATTCTAAATTTTCTTTAATCGTCATTTGTGTGAAATCAGAAATATTTTTTTTCATAATTTTAGAACTTAATATTTTTGAGTTTAAGCGTTGTCCTTTACAGGTAGGGCAAATTTTATTAGTTACTACACTTTTAAGATGTTTGGCGTAACGTTTTTTGTTAAATTCTTTATCACCTAAAAATATTCTACTAAATCTGGGAATTAAGCCTACATATTTTGCAGATTTACGCCACTCATCTGGTGGATTTTTTAATGTCATTGGTTCTTGATACAAAAATAAATCTAATTCATCTTTTGTATAATTCTTTAATTTTTTATCATTATCAAATAAACCGCTATCACGATAAGCCTTACCGCGTTCTTTATCTGGACCAAAAGAAGGAAAATCAATCGCTCCTTCATTTAGAGATTTGTTCCAATCTAATAATTTATCTAGATTAATATCCTCAATGTATCCTAATCCTTCACATGTTTCACACATACCGTTAGGACTATTAAATGAATATGCATCTGAATAACCAACGAAAGGTTCACCTATTCTTGACCAAAGTAATCTAACTGTTGCATATATATCTGATACTGTACCTACTGTAGATCGAGAATTGCCATTGAATCTCTTTTGACTAATTGTCATTGCTACAGGAAGATTTTTAATTTCTTTTACTTTTGGTTTGGGTTGTTGATTTAAATGAAATTGAATGTAACTAGAGTAGCTTTCATTTAAAAGTTGTTCAGATTCTGCAGCAATAGTATTAAACACTAACGAAGATTTACCTGAACCAGAACGACCTGTAAACACGGTTACCAAATGCTTAGGTATACTTAAATCAATGTTTTTTAAATTATTTTGTGAAGCACCTATAATATTAATATCATTCATTAATTGTCCTCCCTTATAACCATTGTAATGTTAATTATTTCATATTAATTGAAACTTCACTACTTAAAAGAACAGCAAAATTTATTAGTCGAGATTACAAATTATTCCACCAATTTAATCCATCTCTATCAAGAAGCTTTTCACTTTCGTTAGGTCCATAACTTCCAGATTTATAATTAGGGAATGCAGGTGGTTCTTCATTCCAAACACTTTTAATTTTATCAATAAATTTCCAAGAATACATTAATTCTTCCCAATGTGAAAAGTTTGTTTGATCGCCAATTAAAACATCATAAATAAGATTTTCATAAGCATCAACTGTATTCATTTTATCTTTAGTTGGCATGATATAGGGAAGCTTAACAACTTGCATTTCATCATTTTGATTACTTTTTTTTCCGTTTACACATAAAGAAAAACCTTCATTTGGCTGAACATTGATGACTAATAAGTTGGATTCATTTTCTTCGGGAGTATCATAATATATATTCATAGGATTTTTTTTAAACTCTATGACAATTTGTATTGCTTTTTTATACATACGCTTTCCTGTACGAATATAAAAAGGGACACCAGACCATCTAGAATTATCGATTTCTATTTTGCCTGCGACAAAAGTTTCTGTTATTGATTTTGAATCTACGTTAGGTTCATCTTTATAGGCTAGCACTGTTTCATTATTTATAACGCCTTCATCATATTGTCCTCGTACAAAATTTTGTTTGATTTCTTCTTTTTTTAAACTTTTTAATGATTTTAAAACTCGAACTTTTTCTTTCCTAATATCGTTACTTTTCCTACTAGATGGAACTTCCATTGCAAGTAATGAAACCATTTGTAATAAATGATTTTGTACCATATCTTTTAAAGCACCACTTGATTCGTAGTAAGTCCCTCTGTCTTCTATACCAAGCGTTTCTGAAGATGTTATTTGTATATTAGAAATATATTTATTGTTCCAAAGAGGTTCAAATATAGTATTTCCAAATCGTAGACGCTCAATATTTTGTATCATTTCTTTACCTAAATAATGGTCAATTCTAAAAATCTCTTCTTCTTTAAATGACTTTCTTATTTGGTTATTTAATTTTTCTGCAGATTTTAAATCATCACCAAATGGCTTTTCTACAATTACTCTGCTAAACCCTTGTACATTTGTTAATCCAGAATCTTTTAAATTATTGGTTACTGTTCCAAAAAAGTTAGGAGACATTGCAAGATAAAATAGGCGATTCCCTTCTAAATTAAACTCTTCATCTAAGTCTTGACTTAATTGTAATAACTGTTCGTAACTTTCTTGCTGGTTAACATTTTGTTGTTGATAAAATAAATGATACAAAAACTCATCAATATCTCGTGGTTTTTCAATTTGATTTTTTATGGATAGTTTAACTTGTTGCCTAAATTCTTCAGTAGTTAGTTCATCTAAACCAGTCCCAATAATAGCTATCGACTTTCCAAAATAACCTTTTTGAAATAAATTATATATCGATGGAAATAATTTACGATAGCTTAAATCACCTGTTGCTCCGAATATTGTAATTAAAGCTGAAATGTTTTGTTTCAAAATTAACGCCTTCTTCCTAATATTATTATTTAATATTGTTCGCTTTTTAATTTTATATATTTTTAATTATCATAAAGAGAGCAGTAAAAAATCTATATTTCTAGATGTCTTTACTGCTAACTTTAATTTATTTAACTAAAAATCGCATAATAATTTGAATAAGAATTATTCTTCAGTCCACTGTGTGTGATATACACCTTTTTTATCTTTACGTTCATATGTGTGAGCCCCAAAATAATCACGTTGAGCTTGAATTAAATTAGCAGGTAAATTTTCTGAACGATAACTATCGTAATAGTTTATACTTGCAGAGAAACCAGGTGTTGGAATTCCATTTTTTACCGCTATTGCTATAACATTACGTAAGTCATCTTGATAGTTAGTTATAACCTCTTTGAAATAAGGATCTAGTAACAGATTTTGTAAATTTCCATCATTATCAAATGCTTCTTTTATGTTTTGTAAGAATTGTGCACTTATAATACATCCTTCACGCCAAATCATTGCTAAATCACCTAGTCGAAGATTCCACTTATGGTTTTCACTAGCCTTTTTCATTTGATCGAAACCTTGTGCATAAGAACAAATTTTACTCATATAAAGTGCTTTTCGAATACTTTCAAGGAATTCTTCTTTATTTCCTTGAAAGTTAGTTTCGGGTCCAGATAATTGTTTTGATGCATTAACTCGTTCTTCTTTTATTGAAGATATAAAACGCGCAAACACAGATTCAGTAATAATAGTTAATGGAGTGCCTAAATCCAATGCGTTGATAGATGTCCATTTACCTGTACCTTTTTGACCAGCAGTATCTAAGATTTGTTCCACTAAAGGGGCACCAGTTTCATTATCCAATTTATTAAAAATGTCACCAGTAATTCCAATTAAGTAACTTGATAATTCACCAGCATTCCATTGTTTAAAAGTTCTTGATATGTCTTGATGTGACATATCAAGTAGATATTTCATAAGTGCATAACTTTCTGCAATTAATTGCATATCAGCGTATTCAATACCATTATGCACCATCTTAACGTAATGACCTGCGCCATTGGGACCAATATACGTTACACATGGTGCGCCATCTTCTGCTTTTGCTGATATGGCTTCTAAAATCTCTCTCACTTTTTCAAATGCTTCACTTTGTCCACCAGGCATAAGAGAAGCCCCTCTTAAAGCTCCTACTTCACCACCTGAGACGCCCATTCCAATAAAGTTAATACCACTTTCGGCTAATTTCTCATTTCTGCTAATTGTGTTTTGATAGTTTGTATTACCTCCATCAATTATAATGTCATCAGAATCTAGTAGTGGTAATAAATTTTCAATCGTTTTATCTGTGGGCAGACCTGCTTTAACCATTAATAATATTTTACGTGGTTTTTCTATTGAATCAACGAATTCTTTAAGTGAATAAGTTGGAGTGATGGCTTCTTCAGACTCGGTCATTAATTCGTTAATTTCTTCAGTTGAAATACTATATACTGAAACACTATAACCATGAGATTTAATATTTCTAGAAAGATTCTTACCCATGACACCTAGTCCTAGAACACCTATATTTTGTTTCATTATAATTCTTCCTTTCTTTTAAAATTTAACTATTCTAATCTTTGTTCTAAAGAAGATTTTTTATCTTCAAAGCCTGGTTTACCCAATAATGCAAACATGTTTTGTTTATATGCTTCCACTCCAGGTTGGTTAAATGGATTAACGCCTAGTTGGTAACCACTCATAGCACACGCAAGCTCAAAGAAATAAACAATGTAGCCAAATGTTTCTTCGTCTAGTTTAGGAATGTTAATCACTAAATTAGGAACACCACCATCTGTATGAGCTAATAAAGTACCTTCAAAAGCTTTAGTATTAACTTCATCAATTGTTTTACCGGCTAAATAATTCAAACCATCTAGGTCTTCTCTATCTTCTTCAATCGTTATATCATGTTTAGGATTATTAACTTTAACGACTGTTTCAAATAAGAAGCGTCTACCTTCTTGAACATATTGTCCTAATGAGTGTAAATCAGTAGTGTAATTGGCACTTGAGGGATAAATACCTTTATAATCTTTACCTTCAGATTCGCCAAATAATTGTTTCCACCATTCGTTAAAGTATTGCATCGAAGGTTCATAATTAATTAGCATTTCAGTTGTATAACCTTTTGCATATAAAATATTACGAATTGTTGCATATTGATATGCAATATTGTCTTCTAAATTTCCTGTAGATAATTCTTCTCTTGCTTTTGCAGCACCTTCCATCATCATCTTAATATCGATACCTGCAACAGCGATTGGTAATAAACCTACTGCAGTTAATACTGAGTAACGTCCTCCGATATCATCTGGCACTACAAATGTTTCATAGCCTTCATTAGTAGCTAATTGTTTCAATGCACCTTTTTCTTTATCAGTAGTAGCAAAGATACGTTTTTTCGCTTCTTCTTTACCATATTTATTTTCTAAAAGTTGTTTAAACAATCTAAATGATACTGCTGGTTCGGTCGTAGTACCAGATTTAGAAATAACATTAACTGAAAAATCTTTGCCATCTAGATAATCAATTAATTCTTGAGTATAAGTAGATGATAAATGATTACCTACAAACACGATTTCAGGATATTCATCGCTATTTCTAAATGAAGAAGTTAACATTTCAATCGCAGCACGTGCACCTAAATATGAACCACCGATACCAATAACTACAAATACATCTGAATTTTTTTTGACACGTTTTGAAGCTTCCAAAATACGTGAGAATTCTTCTTTATCATAATCAACAGGAAGATCAATCCAACCTAAGAAATCACTTCCAGCACCAGTAGCTTCATAAATTGTGTGGTGAATTGAATTAACTATATCTTTTTGTTGTTCCAATTCATGTTCATTAAAATATTCCAAAGCTTTACTAAAATCTAATCTTATATGAGTCATATTTAGTTTCTCCCCTTTTAATTACACTATTTAATGTTGTATTGATTAATTTATTCACTAGATAATCAATGCAAGAAAATTTTAAAGTGTTTAATAAATTTATTACACTATATTTATAACAATAGTGTTTAAATTTGTTAATACTGAATATTTTGTCACCTACGAAAATTAACAACCACATTAAGCATTAAATACTATAACATGACTAATTTGTCAGTATTGTCATAATGAATACAGTGTGTGATACTAACTTATATCAATTATTGAAAGGTGGATATAAAATGAAATTACAATTAGCTATTGATTTATTAAACAAAGAAGACGCAGCAAAACTAGCACAAGAGGTAGAAGAATTTGTAGATGTGGTTGAAATTGGAACACCAATCGTAATTAATGAAGGTCTTCCTGCTGTTGAATTAATGAGTAAATCTGTTAGTAAACCACAAGTTTTAGCAGACTTAAAAATTATGGACGCTGCAGATTATGAAGTAAGTCAGGCTGTTAAATTTGGCGCTGACATAACTACAATTTTAGGTGTAGCTGAAGATGCTTCGATTAAAGCAGCAATTGATGAAGCTCATAAACACAACAAAGAATTATTAGTTGATATGATTGCTGTTCAAGATATCGAAAAACGTGCAAAAGAATTAGACGAGATGGGTGCTGATTACATTGCAGTACACACAGGTTATGATTTACAAGCACAAGGTCAATCACCATTAGAAAACCTACGCAAAGTTAAATCTGTAATTAAAAATTCTAAAGTAGCGGTAGCTGGCGGTATCAAACCTGATACTATCGAAAGTATTGTCTCTGAAGATCCAGATTTAGTTATTGTAGGTGGAGGTATTGCTAATGCTGACGATCCAAAAGCAGCAGCAAAACAATGTAGAGATGCGATTGAAGGTAGATAATTATGACAGAATTCAATAATTTTGATCTTATTGTTAAGGAGTTAGAAAATACGTTTTCACAACTTGAAAACAATGCTTACCAATCTTTTGGAGAATCGGTAACACAAGCTACTCGCGTTTTTGTTGCTGGTAAGGGTCGTTCTGGATTTATTGCTAATAGTTTTGCTATGCGATTAAACCAATTAGGTAAAGTGTCCTACGTTGTAGGAGAAACTACAACACCATCTATTAGCAGTAATGATTTATTTATTATTATTTCGGGCTCAGGTTCGACTGAGCATCTGCGTCTACTTGCAGAAAAAGCAAATTCAATCGGCGCGCAAGTAGCACTTATTACTACGAAATCAGATTCAAAAATTGGTCAACTATCCGACTTATCAGTAATTCTACCTGCAGGAACAAAACATGACGCAGAAGGTTCAATACAGCCACTAGGAAGCTTGTTTGAACAATCTTCTCTAATGTTTTTAGATAGTGTGGTTTTAGGATTAATGTCTGAAGATGACATTGATGAAACTACGATGCAACAAAATCATGCAAACTTAGAATAAAATCTTTTATGGATAGTGAAATAATATATTGAATTTTTTATATTATTTCACATAACAAAAAGAACCTTAACTATAAGTTAAGGTTCTTTTTGTTATGGTATATCACATGCTATCTAACTCTAAACTTTATATTAATTTATCTAAAACCATCATTTCATCATAATTTATAGATCTACTAACTTGAAGAGCTATATTTTCACTTACTTCTCCTGAATCAATAAGTTGATTAAGAACATTTCTTTGTTCGTTCAATGCAATTAATTTAATGCGATATACAGTTACATGGTTATGATCTTTATAATTAAATAAATTGGAATTTGCTATTGTTAAACTATCATTTCGCATTAAATAACTATCACAAACTTGCATGACTTCCAATTCATTATCATTTGTCATCTCTTTAGACAAACGTTTAGCGATATTATAATAAATTATTCTCGTTACATTTGCTGTTTTTTCCGAGATTTCTCCTCTATTTAAATTCCGTTTATTTTTTGACTGGTTTGTAAACTGCTTACGCACTGTTGCTAATTTAAACCACATCATCACTCTTTTAAATAATGGAGCACGATGATACCTTTGTCTATGGTCTGTATAAGTACAGTAATCATCAAATTCATTTTGTGATAATTTGTTATCCTTTATCAATTGATTAATTGTATCCATTTCTGTATCAAAAGCAATATGACGAAGACGATTTAATTCTCCTGGGTTTTCTTTGCTTTGTTTCGAATATTTCATGAACTTTATACGATCATGATAACTTTTTATAACACTACCATATTTAAATGATGTTCTTGGTGTTGATTGATATTTTAGATAATCAATAGTACGTTCTAATATGAGAATTCGAGTTTCTATAAAATTCAATCCTATAACTTTATTTTCTTTTATATTTGTAGTGAAAACAGGTAAAAGTACTTGAGCTATAATTAAACTAATAATAATCATTACTGATGCAATAAATAATAAATCATTTCTAAAACTGAAAGCATGACCGTCAATTGTAAAGGGCAGGGTTAGCGCAATTGCTAAAGAAATAGTGCCATGTACGCCACATAAGGTCATAATTAGAGAATACATACCTCTGTTAGTATGTTGTTTATTTTGCGAGCTCTTATGTTTTGAATAGAATAATGGATAAAATAAATAAACCCACAAAAATCTGAAACCATAAATTAGTAAAGCAATAATGAGCGTAATCGTTAATAAAAATGCTAAGTTTTGTGGTTCTGATGCAATAATATTTTGGATTGTTTTAGGAACAATATAACCTAAAAGTACGAATACAAAACCATTTAATAGATAACTTAGCAAATTCCAAGTTTGCGTATAACTTAATTGTAGCTGAGCACTAAATTGAGCTATACGATCGCGTTCAAATCCATGTACTAAACCGGCTACTACAGCTGCTATAATTCCAGAAGCATGAAACATCTCTGCAATGCCAAATGTTATAAAGGGAGTTAATAACTGTATAAATACAAAAATATTATTATTTTCAATACCTTTTAACGAAAGCGAAATTCTTAATCTAACAAGTGCAACACCTATTATTGTTCCTACAAAAAGACCTCCAATAGCAGAAATTAAGAACTGACTCACAGCATTTGAAAGTGAGAATTCTCCAGTCATTAATGCAAGAATTGCTATATTAAATGAAATAATACCTGCGGCATCATTAAATAGTGATTCTCCTTCTAAGATAGTCATAGACCCTTTTGGTAATAATTTACCTTTTGTAATTGTTGATACCGCTACTGCATCCGTAGGACATAATACAGCAACAATAGCAAAACTAGCAGCTAATGGTAAATCAGACCAAATACCATGTATTATAAAACCTACGCCAATGATGGTGAAAAAGACAAGACCAAGCGCCATAAGCATTATAGGTTTTATATAACGACTTAAACTTTCTCTCGATACATTAACACCATCTACAAATAATAATGGGGCGATTAACAACAACATAAATACCTCTGTATTAAAATCAAAATGCACCGGAATTGGTAATATAAATATTAAAATCCCTATAAAAATCTGTATAAATGCTAACGGTACTTTTTGTATAAATAATGAATGAATTAGTGAGGCTATAACTATAGCTATTATAAAAATTAAAAGTCCTTCAACTGTTTCCAAATCAACCCTTCTTTCATTCTGTTATTAAAATGAAAATTCCTTTTATAGTAAGAGATACTCTTTAAATATAGGATAGTGTTTAACTATAAGGTAAGTATATTATTTAATAAAAACTTTCTTCTTAAATTATTAAATTGCTAATTAGCTTGCAATAATAGAACGTATGTTCTATTATTGTCTTGAGGTGATTTTTATGATTCCAAACCCTAATGCCCCAGATAAGTATAAATATGAAACAGATTACAGAAAAATACCTAGAGAATATTTAAACCCTAGAATTCCTCAGGGCCGTGGAAAAATCAAATGGCAAGCTTTTGCTACCCTCCCTGAACAGTTTGAAATTTTAAACAAAATTATTCAAAATCAAGATAAAACTGAGAAACCTATATTAACAGAAGATACTTGGGATAGCATCAACTATATTTTTCAGTTGAAGGTAAAAAATGATGAACTATGTTCCATAGTATATTGGGAAAATGGTCATCTTACTACTTATATAGGAAAAATTTTAAAAATGGATGAAATTGATAATACATTTTCATTATACGACTCTAGCAATAATATATATAAACTAAATAATGATAATGTTTGCAGTATTACTTAATACCTAGAGATATTAAGTAATACTGTTTAAAATTTTGAATAGCTCTTGATAATTATTTTTTTCGAAATACTACAAGCAAAATCATTATTAGTATCAGACTGATATCAAATATACTATTTTTATCACTAAAAAATATTTCTACTACTTGAAAAATTGATAAAAGACTTATTATTAACAAAAGTTTATTTAAGTTTTCACTTCTTTCTTCTTCCTTGTAAGACTGTTCCAATTCGATTAGCGATAATTCTTCTTTATTTAATTCTTCAATATCTTGAGGAGCCCTAAAATCATTATTATCCTTTAGATGTAAGTATAAATATAAACTAGGCAAAAGTTCTGTTCTGTAAATAATTGCAATAGATCTCTTGAAATTTAACATCCATTGTCTAAAATATAGAGTTTCTTTTTTTTCATTTAAATTATATTGCTGATATCCATACAATTGTAATTCATTTAACATAGTTTCTAAGAAAAAAAAGTTAGCAGCACTATGAAAATAAAGTGCCATTCTTGAACAATGTTCTAAAGGATCTTCTTCTTTCTCATCCATCCAGACTACAAAAATCGATGCTTTATTCAAGTATTTTATATAATTATCGCTATAACCACCTTTCCTAAAATGTTCACTCTTCCCTTCAAATGAAATAATAGGCGCATTTACTAACCATTCTTGAATTTTCACCTCTTCATAAAAAGGATCATCTGCAAATTCATTTTCATTAGCTAAATAATAAACTTCAAACCCCATATTTCCAGATATTTTATATTCAAAGATATCATTACTATTATTTTTTATAATTCTATTGATTTGCCTGGAAACGTCTCTAATATTTTTATTGTGTCTATTCCCATACAACTGATACTGTCTTTGCCCATTATTATTTTCTTGTTTAATTAAAGGATATATATTATCTTCAACAATTGAGAAAGTGCTATACAAGTCATTTGCAAAATTTATACTCTCTAAATCTTCAATGATTTCTATAACAAAGGTACCGTTGTTAAATATAGTTAATGTCAAAAAAAATAAATTCAAAGTGTTCTCTTGAGTAATTTCAATATGTGGAGTGAATATATATTTTTTATATTTGTATCCATGTATATTATTTTGATCAAATAATCCTTCATTAATATTCGCATTAGTAGCAAATTTTTCTAAAAAATTTGCTAGTTTTTTGTGATATTCATTTATATAGCTTTTATATTTTCCAGGTAAAACCCAATGATCATAATTTACCGGTTGTTTGTCAGGAGATAAAATACGTATAACTCCTTTTACATTAAATAGAATTGCCTCGATTTTCTCAAACCAAAGGTTCATATCATTATCTTTTATATTTATAGCAGCAGCATATTGATATGTCACTTTATAGCCTTGTAATTTATTAATATCTTCAAGAATCTTTTCATTTCTATTGTCCTTCATTTTAAATATCCTCATATATCCTAGAATATAAAACGCTAATTTCTTCTTTCAATATTTTTTTCTCTTTTTCTAAGGAATTTACTCTTCTTTTTAAAGAAGAGATTAACGCATCTTTACCGTCATTTTTATTTTTATGAACAAATATTTCTTTGTTTTGTTCACGTAACTTCTCGATTCTCTTTCGAATTTTATTATTATTATATAATGTGGCTTTAGAAATTTTTGAATGTTTAGAAACAATATTAAAATTAATTTCTTCATTTTTTTGAACCAAATCATTTATTGCTTTATCAACTTTTTTCTCGGTTTTAACCTTTCGTTCTGCATGTAACTGTTTTAATTGTTTTTGTCTATTAAATTTTTCCATCTTAACCTCTATACTTTTATTCTATTACTTCTCCCGAATATAATGTTTCCATCCTTTATATTACCTAATATTTCTTCATATTTGTTTAATATATTAGTATGTTTTTCAACCATATCTTGCCTATTATTATTTTTAGCTAATTCTATAGATTTGACCGTTGATTTGATATGTAATTCATATTTTTCAACATCTAAATCAGAAAATCCAATAGCTAAGTCCTTACATGGTTTCCCAGAATTACAAGTTAAACATGGCGGAGCTTCCATGTATGGACAATCACCGCTCAATCTAGCATGACAAGTACCGTAAGGATTATCCATTGCGTTTAATTTATGCTCTTGCCATAAAGAATTCAATGTTTTTTCTGATAGTTCACTACTATGCTGTATATTTTTAATTTTACCGTCAAAATCAAAACTAAAAGCCCCTTGATCAATAACTGACTCAAAAGCCTTTCTTTTAGTATCATCAAGTAACTTAGCATACCGGAGAGTCATTTCAGGTGAAGAATGTGCTAATAGCTCTTGTATTGTTAATATATCTGCTCCACCATTTAATAATTTTACTGCATAAGTATGTCTAAATTGATGAGTTTTGAAATGAAAAATTTCTCCTTGTTCATCAACAATATTTTTAGTTTTTGCTAAATGATTTAAGTGAGCTCTGACCATATGTTGTGTAAACGGCATTCCTTTTCTTTTTCCTTTATAAGTAGCAAAAATATAATTATTAGGATTATTATCTTTTGTGCTTTTGATTTTAGAATTAGCTATTAAAACTGCTACTATGTCAGCTAGTTTATTATCAATTGGTATTCTATGTCCTTTAACAAAAGTTTTAGCGATATCAGTAATTATTGAAAATTTTCCATTAACTTTTGCAAGACAATTATTTTTTAATGTTAATACATCAGAAATTCTTAATCCTGTTTTAAAAGCTATCCAAACTACAGGTATTAAATCTTTGCGCAAATTATTTAAATGCTCAAAAAGCTGTTCCAATACAAAATCTGGAATATAATCAATTTGGTTACTATTTTTCTTTTCGTGCTTAGGAATGTCTTGAGGATAAATTAAAAACCGTATATCTTGAAAGGGTGCTATGTCATAATTTTGAGTTGCAATATCGTTTAAAAATCTTCTAATTGCTTTTAATTCTTGCCTAACAAAATTTCTAGAACTTTGTACATTTTTACTATTAGCATATTTAAATAAATAATCTATATACACTTCAATATGACATCTATCTAACTTATTTAAATTATTCCAAGTCTTTTCTTTTTCAGCTATACTTTGAAAAAATCTAGTTAGTATTCTTACATAATATCTTGCTGTCCCAAATGCTATATCACCAGTTATCAAGCGATTTTTCAAATATTTTTTCACTGCTTCTCGCATTTCTATTGAACTAATTTTTTCAAAGTTTAAATAGTGACCAGTAAGTGTTTTATTATAATTCAAACCATACTTTTCTAAATTTCTAACATCCCATTTATTTTTTTCCCATTCTTCTCTTTTATCAATAAATTTTTTCAGATTAATATACATATTATTTAAAAAAGATGCCAACTCACTTTTATATTCATAATCACCAAAAACGATTGATGACCCTTTTCTATTTAGTGATATATTATTTTTAGCCAACCATCTAAACCAGTCCTTTTCTAATGTCTTAATATCATTATCTAGTAAAGAATTTAAATTAGGATAAACTTCATTAAAGAACTCAGTAATCTTATTGAGCTTAACTGCTCCATTATTAAATACGCTACCTAAAGACCAATACTCTTTACTCAAAAGTTTCAAAAAAAGGTATTTAAATTCTAAATTCAAATTTTTATTATTAATCTTAAAGTAAACGTTTTTTCTTTTGTCTGTATATCTCTTAATATTTTCCTGAAATTGTTTGAATTTGTTAAAAGCTGAAATGTGCCATACATCATTTTTTAAAAAGTAATCATCATATATTTCAGTTATTAAAATTTCTCCTTTTATGTTTATCGTTCTACTTTTTATTGTACATAATTCGTTCATTAAAATACTATTTGTTGGTAAATTAAGTGGTATTGACATAGTTATTCCCCTTTATTAAAAACTTGAAATTGATGCTTTACTTTATCCCAATCTTCACGTATATCTTCTTCAGTCGGGTGAACATATAAATTAATAGTCGTTTGTATATTACTATGCCCGAGTCTTTCTTGAACTTGTTTAATATCTTTCGTTTCGTTATAAAAAACAGTTGCATGTGTATGGCGAAATAAATGAGGGTGAACATTTATAGATGTTTTATATTTTAATCTTTTAAATAACGAATATATATCATTATAATGCATAGCTTTCCCCACATTTTTTCCCTTTAATTTTACAAAAAGATAATCAGAACATAAGGAAAGATCATCAATTATTTCGTACACATAATCATCATATAAATCAATTAAAGATTGAGAAATAAATATTTTTCTTTCCCCAGTTTTTAAATAAGTATCATTGCTATTAAATCTATTTTTCAAAACTATTTGGTGCCCTTTTCTAAAATCAAATTTGATATCACCAATACGTAATGACAACACCTCACCTATACGTAATCCTGTTTCATATAATAATTGTATTAAGAATTTATCTCTAATATTATTAGTTGCTCCTAATAATTCCTTAACCTCAACATTAGTTAACACTTCTAATTTTTTCTTTGGTTCTTTTACTTTCAAAATATTTTTTAACATTCCATAGTCCTTATTTACGTGATGCATGAAACTTTTATATTTTTTAGAATATTTACTCTCCGTATGTAAAAAATCATAGAAATTAACATCTAATTTTTTGCTTCTATAGAGATAGTCATAAAAATTAGATACTACTGTAATAGTCAGATTAATTGTCTTAGGACTAATGCTTGTTTGTTTTTGGTTATAAGATAGGACATTCTCATATTCAAAAGGTGTTTTCATCCATCTTATAAAATCAACAAAGTTATCAAAATTAACTTCTTTATAGCGTATCTCTTTAATTTCTAAGTATATAAAAAACTTTTTTAGTGCATAGGCATAAGTTTTTTTAGTATTTAAACTCTTCTTAACACTATCCAGATACTTCAAATAGCGTACTGCATCTACTATAGGTTCATTATTACCATCTAAAATCATAAAATTAATACCATGCTTAGATTTTACTTCTACTATTTTCATAATAATCTCATTTCTAAATTTAATAGTATAAGTATACACTATTTTTCCAGTTTTTACATTGACATATTAAACTTATTAAACATAATAAAATAAGACCACTTAAAATTTATACTATGTTCATATTTTCTAAAAAAATAATTCATATTAAACAAAATAGTCTATATTTTTTAACGTATATATAACCTTTTGCTACATTGCCTGAGCAATTTGAAACAATTCAACAATATTTAATAGACCAAAATAAAATTGATCGTCCTATATTATCAGATGACCAGTTAAATGAATTAAATTTACAACTTCATCAAGCGTTACATACAAATAGTTACATTCATATCGAATACTACCAAACAGGTTGGTTGGAAACCGTGGTCATAAAAATCAAAAATATAGATATGACCCAGATGTCTTTAAAAGGATACCCGTTTAACAAACAAGAAACAGTTCAACTTTCATTATTTGATATTACTAATATAACCCCACATGATAATTAGTAAGATAATATGTCACCGTCGTTCTTTTTAACCATTTATAATTAAGTTGGGAGAATAGCAATGTGTTACAAGGACATAATCTAACACTATATGCTAGACAAGCCAATATAAAATATATTATTTCAAAGAAAACGGTACAAAAAAACTGCCAACAAAATTTGTCGACAGTCAACGAATAATTTAATTATTTGTTTCAATATCTGAAACAATTTTTTTTGTTTTACTTTCAATATCTTCGAAATCTTTTTTAAAAATATAAGCAAAGGCTACTGCACCAACACCAGCTAATAATGATACAGTAAGTATTGTACCTAATACAAATTTAAATAAACCTTTAATAAAATTACACATTCTGATTCACCTCAATAAATTATTAACATATCTATCAATAATGATAGCATACTTGAAAGCATCAATAAATATATACCCATTTTTCATTGTCTTAATCTAATTATAGATAAAGTAAATTTATGATATTATTGTTATAATGCAAAATCAATAAAATATGGTCAATATGTCTCATTTATTTTAACATTTTCACCTTATTAGAATAAAGTTAGATGTTATATTTATTATTAATATATGTAAAAAAGGCTAATATTGTGAAATATTAGCCAATTCAATGTTAGTTATTCTCGTCTTATTGTCCCCACCATGTAGAGACCGCATCTCTGAATGCATCATAATAATTTGACATAATAATCACCTCATTGAATTTGTTTGTGTGATCAACTATTGATGTTAACTTAATCATAACGACAGACCATGCGTAATGCAATTAATAGCGCGTTACAATGAAATTACATTTTTGTAAGATTATACACTTAAACAGGAGTTTTATACTATGCAAACAGTGAAATCAGATATCTTAACACATCGAGGTTCTCATTTTGACTTGGGTGTGCAAACAGCGCAATGGATGCAACAAACACCTTTACTCAAAAATAGAGAGAAAGAATGGAAAAAGCGTATGCCTCGATTCGACATCCATATCAAAGAAACATATGACATTTTTCAAACATACGCTCCGCAAATTTGGGAAGAAATTAGGGGAATGCAGGAAGTGCTAAACTTACCTACAAGACAAATGATACTTAATTTTGCACATTACCGATTTACACCCTTAAAAAATAGTGGTTGCACTGTCTTTTTAGGTGAAGATTATATGGTGCGAAATTATGATTACCACCCTGCCACTTATGATGGTCGTTACTTATTATTCCAGCCAACAGATGGTGGTTTAGCTCAAATAGGACCTACATCACGCGTCACAGGAAGAATGGACGGTATGAACGAATCGGGCCTGTCTATGGGTTATAATTTTATGCATAGGAAACACCCAGGAGATGGTTTTGTATGTTATATGGTCGGCAGACTTATATTACAATATTGTAAAGACGTGCCTGAAGCAATACGATTATTAAAAGAAATTCCACATAGAAGTTCATTTAGTTATATTGTGATGGATAAAGACTTAAATCATGCAATTATCGAAGTATCCCCACGTTCGGTTGATGTGCGTTACGACCGAACATGTACGAATCACTTCAAATTATTAACACATGAAAATAGAAATTTCACCAAAGAATCAAAAGAACGTTTGAACCGATTATTAAAAAAAGCACCTGTATCATTAGATAAAATGAATGCATTTAAGTTGTTTAATAATCCGGATTATGAAATTTATAGTAAACTGTTTAAAAGTTGGTCTGGTACAATCCACACAAGTATGTATGAACCCCAATCACTAAAGACTCACATTACTTTAGGCGAAAATAAAACACCTACCCTGATTGATTTTGGTAAGTGGCTAAATGGTGAAGCATTAGACATCTCTTCAATCAAGGGACAACTTGATACAGACTTAACCTTTGCTAATTATTAAATTAATTACTTTAATATTATATACAGTAAACAAAGCCAGAAAGTACTATTTAATGTACTCACTGGCTCTATTTATAAATAATTCCGATCAATCGATATAAATATCTCCATGGTTTGTATAAAACTCTAAAATATTCTTTCCTGACCCGACCTTGTCATTGACAAAGTGCTTATTATTGATTTCAGAAACCCCATTCGATGGATTCAATTTTAATAATATATCTTGAGGCTTATCATTGTATGACATATAAATATTGCCATATTGAGTAGAAGCTCTAAAATGAGATGCAATATCCATTCGATTTAAATCAATTTTGCCATGATCAGATAATAATACAGACTTCTCAATCAATGAATTTTTACTTGTTATATTTGCTTGTTTCGTTTTAATATTAGCATTGGAAATTTCGCTATCATTGATATGGATAGGTGAATTCACCCCTCTATAATGTAGTTTTTCTAACTTTACATTTTTAAAATAAACACGTGCCCCACCATTATGCTTCATTGATACATGGGCGTCATTTGCACTTATATCATCTATATTCACTAGATTTGTCTTACTTGATACATTTAAATGATACAATTTTTTCTCTGGTACAGTAACAACTAACTCATCATCAAACTGTCTAAACGGGTTGAAATTCAATCCGTAATGATTGTCTGTATTTTCTGTTTCTTTTATGTGCAATGTCTTATTGTCGTTCGTAATATTAATGTTCTTTTTTCCTTTATAACTTACTGAAAATCGATTACCTTTCTTAACTTGTATTTCACTATTTTGACTATCTATATTTAAGTTAACAATATCTTTATCTTTCAATTTTTTATTAACAGAATTAAGTTGATTATTTTGTTTCTCAAAACCAAACCAAGAGACACAAGCCAAAAGAAAGCACACGATAAATAATATTAAGCCACTTAAAAACAACTTCTTCATTCGACTGCACTTCCTTTAATTGTTTTGATATTCCAACGTAAATATTTTAGTATAACTCGATAAACAAATTGAGCAAATTTTGCGATAACTACAAATAATAAAATGCCCAATCCAGTATAAGAAATAGCAAATAAATAATTACTAATAGCAAAACTAAAATTATTATTAATAGTGCCGTGAATAACCAATAATGCAGGGCTGAGTGATAAAAATAATGCAATGAGCAACAATATGAACATAAATGCAGCCACGAATATCATAGGTACTAGGACAATAATCAACGATAATATTCCCATACCTAAAGATGCCATAATAGCTTTTAAAATTGTATTTACATTAGGTCGATATTCTGCCGAAACAATAGCATTTCTAGCCATCAGTTCTTTTCCTATTTTTTTTGGAGATTCAAGGGCACCGATGATTTGATATTCATTTTTTCCTTCACTCTCTTGTTCAAAGAAGTATTGCTCATATTCATACATCACTTTATCGCATTCACTTCTTGGTAATTTATTTAATTCTTGTTCTAATTCATTTAAAAAAGTGATTTTATCCAAAATATCTACCGCCATTCAAACTTTAGATTCGAATCAAACTAGTATATAAAATTAAAAATGACACGCCATATAGGAATGTCATTTTCAATTTTTTATTGCTTATAAGTTTCAATTTTCTTTATTTTACCATTATTATAAATGATGGATAATGATATTTGATTTTCCTTATCTTGATAAATGATATTGCTATAATCGTTACTCAACGTTTTTGTTTATGACACAATCCAGTGTATCTGCAAGATACTGAATCTTACCATCAATATTTCTGTTAAAATTTGTGACATTCATTATATCTCTAACTAACGTTATTGCTCTTAATATGAACGTCTATTATATTAATATTCAGTATAGTTAAATAGGATAATAAACCAACTGAATTCTTATGCTTCAGATAATTTATACAAACTAACACAAATATAATCAAAAGTATGAATATAAAACATTTATTCATTTTCTGTTCCTTCATTGTTGCCACCACAATCTATTTTACTTATTAAATATAACGTAGACTTTAGTCACATACACACTTGAAGAAATTTTAAAACATATTACTTTCATATGTATTAAAAATTTTCTTTCATATAAAAATATTGCTATAATAATACCTAATCAATTAAAGGGGGAACTACTATGACAAGTTTAGAAACTTATTTCAAAAACAGTCAACCGCTTGATCAATATATCGAAGCTATGACTGAAAATAAAGAGAATTTATTATCAATATATAATTCATTTTCGACACCAGAAGACGATAGTCGTCTTGAAAAATTAAAATCATCAAGCTATAGCAAAGTTCTTGTTATCACTGAGGATTGGTGTGGAGACGCAATGATGAACGTCCCTATTCTCAAACATATCAGTGAATCTTTAAATTTAGAAACACGTGTTTTTCATCGTGACGAAAACACCGATTTAATTGATCAATACTTAACAAATGGTACCGCACGATCTATACCAATATTTGTATTCTTAAATGAGGATTATGAACAACAAACCGTGTGGGGACCTCGAGCTAGACAAGTACAACACTTTGTAGAAGAAACGCGCTCCAAACTTCCGGAAAAAGATGATCCCACATTCGAAGATAAATCGGCTGAATCATATGCCATTATTTCTAATCGCTATAAAACAGACTCTCAAATGTGGAAGTATGTTTATGATTCAATTTTAGATAAACTTATTATAAATTAAAAGAAGACGTATGGATTAAGGTATCATAACCGTTAATTCATACGTCTCTTTTTTTGACTCATCGTCGGTTATTCTTTATGTTAAATATCTTTTTTAGCTGCATAGAATATATTAATAACAAACAATATTACAATCGATGCTGAAGTAATAAACCATTGCCAGTTAGAAAATGTGTAATCCCCATTTGTCGTTTTTGAAGTTAAATAACTAAATGGAATATATTTCAATGCGTCTTGAATGTTATCACCAATTTTAGGAATCATTGGCAAGAATGGTTCAGAGAAAGGAACAATTAGCACCAAGAAAATACCTAAAGTAAAGATTAATGCAGTTTTTGGTACAACTAATGAAAATAGATATAGTAATAATCCAAAGAATAAATGAAACAGAATAAAGAACCAAAGTAAATCAAACATTTTATCAACTTTTATATTTTTACCGTCAACAAATTCTTGTACAATCAAGACAAACCCAACAAGTAGTCCTGTAATAATTAATGAAATTAGTATAATTGAAATCACTTTTGCTATAACGTAACCCACACGACTTGATGTTTTGTTCATATACAGTTGAATCGTACCTTGAGAAACGTCTCTTGTGATGGTTTTGATGACAAATAATAGACCCACGATAGAGAAGAACCAACTGCCTGCAGAAAGTAATATATTTCCATCCATTTTATCTGATTGTTGAACAAATAAAATTGTAAACCCAATTAATGGGAGTATTGTTAAAAGCAATGCTAAATATGTTAATGGACTTCTAATAATACTGTAAATATCATATTTCACGAGTTGTAAACTATTCATTATTGGCCACCTTTCTGATTGATATTGAAGTAAGTATCACGTAATGAACTTTTACGAGTTTCAATAAATTCAGGGAAAACATTAATATTAGATAAACCTTTAAGCACATTTTGATAACTTGATTGTGCTTTTATAATGATTTCTCCATTCTCTTCTTGAGATTGAATCACCTCAAATTTTTCATTTAAATATTCTAGTGCACTATTAAAGTCATTTTGTTCTACGATTAAAATTGTAGAATCTGACGGCGTACCTTCTTTCATATTAACGTCTTGGACAAAATGACCATCACGTAAGAATACAGCTCTATCACAAATCAATTCAATATCTTCAAGTTTATGACTAGAAATCAGAATTTTCATATCAAGCTCTTTAACAAGTGATTGAATCGTTTTTAGAACATCGATGGAGCCATCAGGATCCATACCATTGGTTGGTTCATCTAAAATTAAATATTTAGGCTTGTTCATCAACGACACGGCAATCGCTAATTTTTGCTTCATGCCCATTGAATATTTTTTAACTTTCTTTTTCACATAAGGTCTCATACCAAAAGCATCAATAATTTGATTAGCATATTTTTTATCAAAACCCTTGCCTAGTACATTTGCAAATAGTTTTAAATTATATAAACCTGACTTATTATCGTACAACTTTGGTTGTTCGATAAGATAACCTATATTGTCTTTATGGTGAACTTTGACTTCACCTTTATATTTGATAATGTTTCCATTCATCACTTTCATTAATGTTGTTTTTCCGACACCATTTTTACCAATTAATCCTACAATCTGGCTTTGACCAAAGTCAAAATCGATATGATCCAGAACATTGTTACTGCCATACGTTTTTGTTATATCTTTTAATTGCATAAATGCGCCTCCTTTAAGTCTTAAATTAATTTTTTATATTGAATGAAATAATTAGCTACAAAGAATATAATACTGACAGCTAAAAACCCATAATTAAAAGCATCTTTGACATATTTAAGTATGCCTAAATTATAATTAAACAATGCGGTAATACCTATCACAATTAAAGCTACGATAATGGGTATGAGTAAGACCATTGTAAGTAAATAAACGAGATAAGATATATAATCTGACTTTTGTTCAGTAAACTTTTTAAAAGCTATTGGTATGGCAAAGAAGTTTATTGCAATGTAAGAAAATGGCAAAGTAAAATTAACATTAACATTATTAGTCGATATATTAGAGTTTGGCATATTATATAATGATAAAATAGCTGCACCCACTAATGTAAAAATAAGTACTGTCAGATAGTTAGCATTAAGTAATGCTTTTTTAGAAACTGGTAAACTTCCAAAAAAATCATAAGACATTCTATGCCCCAGCTTACTATTCAAACGAAATGCATGCCCTGAATCTATAACAGAAACAAAGAGCAATATCATTGCTACTGCAGAATATAACGCCTTAGTAAAAATACTGTTGGGTTCTACGATTAATTGAAGTGGAGAAATTAATAATAATATTGCATATATTACAAGTGACCATTTACGTAATTTAAAATTTCTAATAAGTAAATTTTTCATCTAATGCCCCCAGTTCTTATGTTTCAATATTTTGATGTTCAGTCTTCTGAGCCCCTTTTTCAAGGTAAACCATTAGATCTTCAATCGTCGGGTTAGTAATCGCAATTTTATTTCCAAAAATTTCTTCAAATATATTGGCATGTTCTGTAAGTGCAGTATATCCTGTTTTATTTTCCTCAATATAGTTTGTCAATTGTATCAATTCTTCATCTAATTGTTGGGTGTCACCTTTAACTACCTTGAATTTCTTTAATATATCATCTAAAAATGCGTTAAGTACAACCTCGCCACCTTTTAAATATACTAAGTAATCAGCAATCTTTTCCAAGTCCGAAATAATATGAGTGGAAATAAAAACAGATTTTTTTTCATCTATAAGCTCTTTTTGGATTACATCTAAAACTTCATTTCGAACAATTGGATCTAGACCTGAAGTAGGTTCGTCCAATATAAATAGTTCAGCATGATGACTAAATGCAATAGTAATAGATAACTTCATCTTCATACCAGTTGAAAAGGTTTTGATTTTTCTATTACAAGGTAATTCAAACTTTTTAAGATAATATGTAAAAAGTTGATGATCCCATTTGCTATAGAACGGTGAAATATATTGCTCAATTTTCTGAACATCCCACTTATCATTGAGGTACAATTCAGAATAAACAAATCCAATTTTATTTTTTAACTCAATAGGATATTCATTCATTTTTTGATTGAATACCAAAATCTCTCCACTTTCGGGTTCAATCAAATCCATTATCATTCTAATAATTGTTGTTTTACCTACGCCATTAGCACCAATAAACCCAGTAACAAAACCTTGAGGAACACGAAAGCTAATATCATTTAACTTGAATTCTTTATACTGATAATCAACAGCATTTAATTCGATTGCGTTCATTCTTCGTCCTCCTCAAAAATCATTTCTAGGATTTCTTGCAATTCTGTTAACGGCATGCCTATGGTCTTTGCTTCTTTACTTAATGATTTGGCTAGAGATTCAATCACAATAAATTGCTTCTCTTTTAAAATTGAACTATCTTGTTCTTTCACAAATGTCCCTTTACCTCTTATAGTAAATACAAAACCATCTTTCTCTAAATCTTCATAAGCACGCTTTGTAGTTATAACACTTACACTCAAATCATGTGCTAATTCTCTCATTGATGGCAAATGTTCTCCAGGAGCAACGTACCCTTTTAAAATATTTTCTTTGATTTGTTGTTTAATCTGTTCATATATAGGCTGATCGCCGCTGTTTTTTAAAAGTATTTTCATGGACGTCCTCCTCCACAACTGTATATACACAATATATACAATATATACACAGTTGTAAAGCATAAATGGGTTGTTTTTCCATATTTTTATCGTAACAAATATAGTTTCTAATAATAAAAAATGCTATAAGGAGGATTCTGCATAACGCCTAATCTTCCTTACAGCATAGTTTGAACTCTTTTTATTTCTTTTGATTATTTTGCTTCTTACGCTTATTATTCCGATCAATAAACGCACAAATCATAAACATAATGGCTGCGATTAATAATTTAATACCAGCATCTTCATGGCCTGTAGCTTGTAAATAATAACCTACTATCAACAGTATAATGGCAATTGTCACAAATATTTTTGTTAAATGTTTCATTCTCTTCACCTCAAACAATGTCATTATACCAAATTTGTGTTTGGATTTCTAAAATCAGTTGAATTCTTTTCATAAAAGTGTTTTTAAATATATTGTTTGCAGTCTATTACCTATGATGATAAAATTATACATGTATCCACGGATTATACTACACAACCCCAAGTCTGGTCACGCAGACTTGGGGTTTTTTGTGTAAGGCCACCTATTTGTCCTTCCATTTATTCTCTAACCAAATACGGAATACAACAAGTAAGCTACCTGCTAATAAAGTTGTTACCATTTCTTGCGACCACGTGATCATACTACACCTCCCACAGAAAAAAGTGCCATGTAGGATTTTGATGGCCTAACCGTATTCTAACATAAAACAGAACGTATGTTCGGTTAAATTATCATATTTTTAAATTTTCTATTTAAAATAATCACAAGACTTTAATTTTGCGCTATTTAGAGATAATATAAGGTTATCATTGAAAAAGTAAAGAGAGGTTGACCAACTATGAATCCTTTAGCTTTAGATTTAAACGAACAATTATCTAAATCAAATCCAGAAATTGCAGATATGCTTTCAGATTTGGGGAAATTAATGTATTATCCCAAAGGTATATTGTCACAATCTGCTGAAGCCAAGTCTACACAATACAACGCCACAATAGGTATGGCAACATATAAAGATAGCAAGATGTACGCAAACAGTTTAAATGACGTCTTTAGTCAATTAGAACCAGATGAAATCTTCCCTTATGCCCCACCTCAAGGCCTAGAATCACTACGCGATTTATGGCAACAAAAAATGTTGAAAGAAAACCCTGATTTAGATGCAAAAGATATGACGAAACCAATTCTTACCAATGCCTTAACGCATGGCTTATCACTTGTAGGTGACATGTTCGTAGATAGTGGAGATACACTCTTACTTCCTTCACATAACTGGGGTAACTATAAATTAGTTTATAGTACAAGACATAGCGCTGAAATCCAGACATATGATATTTTTGATGAAAAAGGCCATTTTACTACAGAAAATTTAGTAAATACGCTAGAAAATTATAGCCAAGATAAAGTTATTTTAATTTTAAATTATCCAAATAACCCAACTGGTTATACACCAACTAAAGATGAAGTCAAAACAATTGTTGATGCAATAAAATCACTTGCAGAACGAGGTACTAACGTTATTGCATTGGTAGATGATGCTTATTATGGCCTCTTCTATGAAGATGTATATACGCAATCTTTATTCACAGCATTAACAAATCTACATTTGAATAACTTATTGCCTATTCGTTTAGATGGCGCCACAAAAGAATTCTTTGCATGGGGATTACGTGTTGGTTTCATAAGTTTTGGTGTAGAAAATGAAACAACAAAACAAGTCTTAGAAGCTAAGGTTAAAGGGTTGATTAGAAGCAATATATCTAGTGGCCCACTACCATCACAAAGTGCGGTCAAATATGTACTTGAAAATCACGAAACTTTTGATAAAGAAATTCAACATAATATTGATACATTACAAGCTAGATATGATGTAACAAAATCTGTTGTTTATGATGAAAAATATACAACTTATTGGCAAGCTTATGATTTTAACTCTGGTTATTTTATGGCACTTCAAATTAAAGATGTTAATCCTGAAGAACTACGTCAACATCTAATTAATAAATACTCTATAGGTGTTATCGCGCTTAATGCTACAGATATCCGTATTGCTTTTAGCTGTGTAGAAAAAGATGATATTCCACATGTATTTGATTCTATCGCAAAAGCAATTGATGACTTAAAAAATAAATAACTCATATTTAAAAGGATGAAATCGTCATATAAACGATTTCATCCTTTTTATTTATATTAGCGTTGTTGTTTAAGTACACGTGCCATTTCTTCAATCTTTCCTGCATGTAATGGAACATGAATCGCGTTTAGGACCAATAATTCATCTAAAGTATTACAGCCAGCAATTGTTTCTGTTAATTCCATTTCTAACTGCTCATCTGTTAACCTTTTCGCACGTTCAGGTAACGTTTTTAAGTTTTCAATAATTTCATCCATACTTGGAATGTCTTCGTCTCCCCAATCTGCAGGTTTAGAACCATAACCAAATAAACGTGTATATTTTTCAACATTAACTTCATTTTGATCACTTAATGATAATGCTGATTCAAAAATTGTCAATACATGTCCAAATTGCCAATGCAATGTATTATTAAAGTAATCACTTTCATTATCTAATATGCTTTCAACATTCCATTTATCGTAGTCTGCTATTAAATAATTAATACCTGTATCAATCACGTCATAAACTGATTTTTTTGTCATAGTTAATCTCCCCTTCTTTAAAAGCTAAACATAAATAATAACTATAAGTAGCGGGCTATATTTATGCTTACCTTCTTTACCCTTTATAAAGCTTTGTTACTCACATACAAATATATTAAGTCTATTAAGAACTCTAGCTATCCCATTTAGAACGCAGTACACATGAGCAAAAATTTTTTTGAGGGTATTCAGGTTCAAAATATTTCACAACATCTGATTTGATATTACCAAATGTACTTTCTGGTTTATGTTTAAAGCCATTATAAAATGCTTTTAATACGTCTTGTTTAAAATTGCCTCTTGGAAATTTATTTACAATTGTTTTTCTAATTTCATCTGAATATTGATTCCAATTGTCCCCCATAACATCCATACCGACACCATGGTACAGTAATGCAACATTATTTTCCTTATGTTCAGCTACACCAATTGTCGTGTGTAATGCAACAGAATCCCAAGCAAGTTGTAAATCTTGCTCCTTATAATTATGTGTTTCCAAAAATTGACGCACGGCATTTGCTCCATCTACTTCAAACCTTAAATCATCACTGCTATACTCATTTGTTAATCCTAAATCATGGAAAAGTGAACACATGTATAACAATTCTTTATCGTATTTTAAATCATCTTGTATACCTTTAATTTCACCAAACAAATATACTCTATTCGAATGGTTCCAAATTAATTCATTACCATAGTCATGGACTACTTCTTGCGCTTCGTGGATGATTTTACTATCTGGGACAACAATTTCATTGATATCTTTCAACATAATAAATTCCTCCTTTTCCCACAATATATCTCTTGTCATTATAGATAGCAAACACTAGAGAAATTATATGTAAAAGTAATGTACATGTTTAATAAAAAACACTTCTCATTCAGTTAAATAACTGAATGGGAAGCATCTCAAAATATAATTCAGACAAAATATATAAACAAAAATGTAAGATTTTACTATCATCATTTTCTATTAATTCAATATTATAAGTACTCATTATATAAAAACATATAATTCAAACCGTTCAGATTCACATCTTGTAGACCTTTATTTGAAGTTGATGTGCATATCTATAAATCTCAGGAACAATTTCGTCACAAGGGAATTCTAGCGACTATGAACATCTATGCAAACATTACAAAATCATATAAAAAAGACGCTTCCCAAAGATTTAGTAACCTCATGGAAAACGTCTCGAAAGAATTATTTTAAAATTTTTATGTCAAAATTATGTCATTTATAATTACAGAATGCCTTCAAATCATCGTTTGAGGGCTATTTTACATCATACCTGGCATGCCGCCCATACCTACTTGAGGATCATTATTACCTTCCTCTGGAATATGAGCAACAACCGCTTCTGTTGTTAAGAACATTGCTGCTACACTTGCCGCGTGTTGTAATGATGAGCGAGTTACTTTAGTTGGATCTACAATACCTGCTTCCAACATATTTACCCATTCATTTGTTGCGGCGTTAAATCCAACACCTACATCAGCATTTTTAAGTCTTTCAACAATAATTGAACCTTCTAAACCAGCATTTTCTGCAATTTGACGTACTGGAGATTCTAATGCTTTCAACACGATATTAATACCTGTTGCCACATCACCTTCAGCTTCAATATTAGCAACTTTATCAAAGATATTCATAAATGCAGTACCACCGCCCGCTACAATACCTTCTTCAACTGCAGCTCTTGTAGAATTCAAAGCATCTTCAATACGTAGTTTACGTTCTTTCAATTCTGTTTCACTTGCTGCACCGACCTTAATTACAGCTACGCCACCAGCTAATTTAGCTAAACGTTCCTGCAATTTCTCTTTATCAAATTCAGAATCAGTTTCTTCAATTTGTGATTTAATTTGGCTTACACGTGCATCTATACTATTTTGATCTCCATTACCATCAACTACTGTCGTATTATCTTTAGTGATTTCTGCTTTGTTTGAAGTACCTAGCATATCAATTGTTGCGTCTTTTAAATCTAATCCTAAATCATCAGTGATTACTTGAGCACCCGTTAAGATAGCTAAATCTTCTAACATAGCTTTACGACGATCACCGAATCCAGGTGCTTTAACTGCTACTGCTGTAAATGTACCACGCATGCGGTTTAAGACGATATTTGTTAGCGCATCACCTTCTACATCATCAGCTACGATTAAAATAGGTCTGTTAGATTGAACAACTTGTTCTAATAAAGGTAAGATATCTTGGAAGGAAGAAATCTTTTTATCAGTAATCAAGATATATGGTTTTTCTAATTCTGCAACCATCTTATCAGAATCCGTTACCATGTATGGTGATTGATAACCACGATCAAATTGCATACCTTCAACAACTTCTAATTCAGTATTAAAACCACTTGACTCTTCAATTGTAATTACGCCGTCGTTACCTACTTTTTCCATTGCTTCAGAAATATATTTACCAATCTCTTCATCAGCTGCTGAGATAGAACCAACTTGTGCAATTTCATTTTTGTTATCAACATTTTGAGATATGTCATGTAAAGCAGTAATTGCTACTTCTACAGCTTTATCAATACCTTGACGTAATCCTACTGGGTTAGCACCGCTCGTCACATTTTTCAATCCTTCTTGAATCATTGCTTGAGCTAGTACTGTAGCAGTTGTTGTTCCGTCACCCGCAATTTCATTTGTTTTATTAGCAACTTCTTGCACTAATTTCGCTCCCATATTTTCGTAAGGGTCCTCTAATTCAATTTCCTTTGCGATTGTCACACCATCATTAGTGATAAGTGGTGATGTATATTCTTTATCTAATACAACATTACGCCCTTTTGGTCCAATTGTAACTTTCACGGCGTTAGCTAATTTATCTACGCCTCTCAGCATTGATTGACGTGCGTCTTCTGAAAATTTTAAATCTTTCGCCATATTACTTTTACCTCCATGATGTTCGTATTATTTTAGTATATTTTAATTTGTATTTTTATTATCCTTCTATAACTGCTAATATATCATCTTCATTAACAATTAAAAATGTTTCGTCTCCACGTTTAACTTCTGTTCCAGCAAATTGTTGGAACACGACATTGTCACCTTCATTTACTTCAGGAGCAACTCGAGAACCATCTTTTAAAATACGTCCTGCACCTACTGCAATTATCGTACCTTCATTTGACATCTCTTTAGCGCTATCTGTTAAAACGATACCACTTTTTGTTGTTTGCTCTTGTTCTGTTTTTTGAATAATTACTCGGTTACCTAATGGCTTTAACATTGATTGTTCCTCCTTAAAATATAAAAATATTTTAGCACTTAGTGTTAGTGAGTGCTAACACACTTTCTATAATAATCAAAGTTGGTCAATATTTCAAGCTAAAACTATTACATTAAATTTTGTATGAAATACTATTTTGCGATAAAATAGAGTATATTCTAATTTTTGGAGGTTCACTATGTCTCGTTTATGGGTGTCCATTTTGACATTAGTCATATATGGTCTTGCACAGTTTGGTGCGATTTTCTTGCATATGGCAGGCCTATTTGACAATTTAACTGGCAAAGAAATACTCTTTGCTAATATTTATACGCAAGTCATTCTGTTTATAATAGCGGCCTTTATAATCACATTAATAAACTTATTTATTTCCAATCCTACACGGTTAGAACAACAACCAAAGGAAAAGAAAAGGTATGTTATTCTTTGGGCAATCATTGGTTATGTCGCTGTGATGATTTATCAAGTTATCGCAGGTATGATAAATATGTATGTATTTGGTGCGCCTCAAACTAGTCCTAATACTGAAAGATTAATGAAAGTAGCACAAGAAATTCCACTTTTTATTATTTTAATATCAGTTGTAGGTCCTATTCTTGAAGAATTTGTATTTAGAAAAGTGATATTTGGTGAATTATACAATGTTATGAAAGGGAATAAAACATTTAAGTTCATTATCGCAGCGACTGTAAGTTCAATTATTTTTAGTGCTGCACATTCAGATCCTTCATTTTTTATAATTTATTTTGGTATGGGTTTTATTTTCTCAGCATTATATGTCTACACAAAACGGATATGGGTTCCTATCCTAGTACACATTATGCAAAATGGTTTTGTAGTTATTATCCAGATTTATTTTGGCCCCGAAAAAATAAAAGAACTTCAAGAATCAGCATCATTTATATTTAGTTTTATGTTTTAATTCAATTTATATTTATAAAGAAATGGAAGTACTCAATGTTAGATATATGAGTACTTCCATTTTTATTGTATTTAAATGTAATAACCATTAATTATTTTCATTATTTCTACGGCGGACAAAATAGCCAACAACGACACCAATAAAAATCATTGTTATTGTAACAATTAAAGCAAATAATGTTCGTTCAAATTTAATATCAATTGCGTCTTCGACTTTTTTATCTTTCGTATTTGTCATTTCTTCATCACTACTTGAATGATATTCATATTTACCAGATGCTGAATTCTCACTTTCTGGTTTTTTTAAATCTGGCATAGATCCTATTTCACCAGTAATTAATGCGAGTACTTGCTTATCTAAGTTTTTATAATAATCTCTAGATTTTAACGGATTAAAATATTGAAATTTAAAATAATTCGTACCTTTTTGTAATTCGTTTAAAAACGCGTTATCTGAAAAGTTTTGTCGCCTTATGATGGATGATATGTCTTTATCGGAAACATTCTCCACGTTATTATTAAGTTGTTTAACTTGATTCAAAATAAAAGGATTATATTTAAAAGAACCTGTAGACATTTGATGGAACCTGTTAACTAACCTACTATCATCTTGTTCGGTATTTTGGTTACTTTCATTTGTTGCTAAATCCCCGTACGTTGTTGTACCACTTATATTACTATCAGCAATATCATTTGAATTTTGGTTCTCGTCAAAACTATTTGAGTTTACAGTGGTTTGTTGATGCTGTGATCCAGAAGTTTGTGAATGAATTGCGTTTGTTCTTTGATTTGTGTTGTCTTGCTGTTGCAAAGGCTTGGGTTTATTGGGTTCTAACGGTCTATTAGGTTTTGGAGGTGTTGATATATTGTCTTCGTCACTTGGTCGTTCGGGTATTGGTGTTTCTTCTGTATCTTCTGCATTATCTGATGGTTGGTTAGAGTTTTTTGGGGGTGTTGTATCTTCTTCCCCATCTTCTTCTGGTGTACCTGAATTTGTTGTGTTATCTAGGTCTTGATCCGTTGTTTGATCTGTACTAGACGTGTCCCCTGTTTGTTCTTCACTATCATCTGTATTGTCCGCATCTGTTGAAGTATTATCTTCTTCTGGGGTGTCTGAATTTGTTGTGTTATCTGGGTCTTGATCCGTTGTTTGATCTGTACTAGACGTGTCCCCTGTTTGTTCCTCACTATCATCTGTATTGTCCGCATCTGTTGAAGTATTATCTTCTTCTGGGGTGTCTGAATTTGTTGTGTTATCTGG
>JBEAMH010000004.1:28661-28840 GCA_040062795.1 Staphylococcus aureus | reverse complement strand
GTCTTGATCCGTTGTTTGATCTGTACTAGACGTGTCCCCTGTTTGTTCTTCATTATCATCTGTATTGTCCGCATCTGTTGAAGTATTATCTTCTTCTGGGGCGTCTGAATTTGTTGTGTTATCTGGGTCTTGATCCGTTGTTTGATCTGTACTAGACGTGTCCCCTGTTTGTTCTTCAT
>JBEAMH010000004.1:11117-28561 GCA_040062795.1 Staphylococcus aureus | reverse complement strand
TATCATCTGTATTGTCCGCATCTGTTGAAGTATTATCTTCTTCTGGGGCGTCTGAATTTGTTGTGTTATCTAACTGTTCTGTAGTTGATAGTATATTAGAATTACTACTCAATTGATCCTCAGTCAGTTCTGAGGCAGGAATATCATCGGTAGTTGAAGGTGTTTTTTCTTCACTTATATTGTTTATCTGTTTTGTACCATTTTGCAAACTATTTTCAATGCTGTTTTTGTTCATATCTTGTTTATTTAATTCTTCAGCGCCATGAGCAGGCTTTGAAATTAAAGTAGCACTTAATGCAATTGCAAAGCTAGATACAACAAATTTATTTGAAATATAATGATTCATAAACTCACCTCCATAAATTTTTTGTCATTCAATATTAGTATATTAAAATTCAACATAACTTTCATTAATTGTATATTTTTGAAAGGAAAAAGTAATGTGTTTGAAACTTTCTGTAAAAAAGCTATTTACAAAATTAAGTATAATAACTATACTAAGTATATAAAATAAATCTTTGTAAAGGAGCTTGACTAATGGGTCTATTCAGTAAAAAAGAAAATACACTAGATGTATTTCAAAAAGCAGTAGAATCAAGGCGTTCTATATATAGTTTAGAAAAAGAAATTTCAATCTCTGATAAAGAAGTGGAGAATATTATCGAACATGCAATACAACATGTGCCATCATCTTTTAATGCTCAATCAACTCGTATTGTATTGTTATTAAACGGTAACCATGATAAATTTTGGGACATTACTAAAGAAGAGCTTAAAATTACTATGGGGCCTGATCGTGAATTCCAGGCAACTTCAGACAAAATTGATAATTTTAAACATTCATACGGTACAATTTTATATTTTGAAGATCAAGATGTGGTGGAAAGCTTACAAAACCAAATGCCAAACTATGCCGAAAACTTTGCAATTTGGTCTAGTCAAACAAATGCGATGCACCAATTCGCCATATGGACAGCATTAGGTACTAAAGGTATCGGTGCATCGTTACAACACTATAATCCACTTGTCGACGTCGCAGTAGCTGAAGCATTCGACATTCCTAACACATGGAAACTTGTAGCTCAAATGCCATTTGGTAATATAAGCGAAAAAGCAGGCGAAAAAGAATTTCATGATATAAATAAACGTTTTTTAGTAAGAAAATAGGTTATTAATTATACTCAGATAACAGATACGCCAACCATAATAAAAAAAGAGTAGTTCTCCTTTCTGGTGAACTACTCTTTTTATTTTGTCTACTTTAATTTTCCGCTTTCAAATTTTGAATTTTCTAAATATATCTAGTATATTTATGCTAACAACATTTTAAGGGGCGATTGACATGAATATAGAGATCTTTCAATTTAAAGTTGAACCAGCTAGTGTTTCGTTAAATGAAGAAACAATTAAAAATTGGTTTGCTGAATATGTAACATCAGAAACAGATGTCGTTGTATTACCAGAAATGTGGAACAATGGCTATGCCCTACCTCAATTAAAAGAATTGGCAGATAATCAATTATCAAGAAGTTTCGAATTTATATCAAAACTGGCAATACAATATCAAGTTGATATTGTTGCAGGTTCTGTTTCAAATAGTATGGATAACAATATATATAACACTGCTTTTGCTGTCTCAAAAAATGGTTATTTGATCAACAGCTATGACAAGGTACATTTAGTACCCATGTTAGATGAGCCTGAATTTTTAACAGCGGGGAATGCAGTTCCTGAGCCTTTTACTTTGTCAGAAGGCGTTAAAGTAGCTCATATTACATGTTACGATTTACGTTTCCCTGAACTCCTTCGCTATCCTGCTCGTAAAGATGCTCAAATTGCTTTTTATGTGGCTCAATGGCCAGCTGTAAGAGTTAATCATTGGATAACTCTCTTAAAAGCACGTGCTATTGAAAATGATATGTATGTAATAGGTTGTAATGCTTGTGGTGATGATGGAAAAACAGAATATGCTGGTTATTCTATTGTAATTAATCCAAATGGAGATGTTATAGCAGAATTAAAAGAGAAACCAGATCATTTAAATTGTACAATTGATTTAGAAGAAGTAAATAAACAACGTGATGCAATTCCCGTGTTTAAAAACCTAAGACCTCATTTATATAAATAATATAATGATAAAAAACCGTGAGCTTGGGAGGGGCTCACGGTTTTTGTAACTTATTATTAAGGGAATGTTTTTTTACAGTTATTTCTCTATCTATTTTTGGGGATGTTATTAATTATGAAAAAAATTTAGTGAATTTACCGATTATAATGATAAATTGAATGATGTTTACGATAGCTTACATGTTAATCCTTTAAATTGTCTCTGTTATAGACAATGTTAAAGCTTGATTAGATTCGAGACTGGGAAGGTTCTACAAATCTAATTGGGGATTGCTTAAGTAACTTAAGCGTGTTGTGTACTCAGTAAGTACTATTTTACGAAATCACTAATTACTGCTGAGATATCACTTGTCACTACATCAGCCTCCTTTTGTTTGTATTTATAAATTGAAAAACGAGAACCAATTTGTAACTATTACAACTATACGAAGAAAGTACAGCTACAATATCAGTTTGTTAATTAAGCCCCTGCTCAAAAGCCTAATTAATCATCATCATTCAAATCAAAATTCAAACAAAAATTGATTAAATGATTTGTAAAATGTTATCACTTCTTTGTGATACAAGTACATTTAACCATGAATTTATATTTATTCGTTAAAAATTCCCTAACTCGTAATATTTCATTCCTAATTGTATGATTTTTTATGTTAATATTGAAGTGATAAAGATTAGCAACAGTTAGGGATGCAAAATATACAGTTAAGCAATAAGACGCATAAAACTTAATTAAAATTGTATAATACGGCTAAGGAGAGAAACCCAATGTTAAAGTCTATAGATAGTAAAATTGATAATTTTGCTAAGTATCTACAACAACGTAACAACTTAGAACATATTGATTATTTAAAGATGCGTTTAGGGATGCAAGTATTTATAGGTAATTTAACTAAAACAATTGTCACTTACGGGGTTTCGATCCTTTGCCATCTCTTTTTATACACACTAACTGTCCATTTATCGTACTTTTTAATCAGACATTTTGCACACGGTGCACATGCAAAATCTTCAATTTTATGTCATGTGCAAAACTTATTGTTATTTGTTTTATTACCTTGGCTAATTGGGTATATGGAAGTATCTTCATTAGTAATGAATCCACTTGCAATAATTGGATTCATGGTACTACTAAAGTACGCACCGGTTGCTACAAAAAAACAACCCATACCCCAACGTTTAATAAAAGGTAAAAAAATCAAAACAATTATTGTAACTTTATTATTAGTTGTAACATCGATGTTTTTTAGTGAGCCTTATCAACAATTAATACTTTTAGGTATCATTTTGATTGCTATCGCTCAACTACCAATATTTTTCCCTAAGGAGGATGTTTAATTATGTTTGAAGCTATTATTAATTTAATTACTAAAATTTTCTCAATGCTAGGTACAATCGCTGCTATAAATCCTTGTGTAGGATATTTTGACGAACCGGAAGTTCCAAAAGAAATTTCAGATTTATACGAATAATTGTCCTAGAGAGTGTGTAGAGTATGGCTATTTTAAACACAATAATGTTATCAGTATCACAAGCAGTATTACTTTTCATAATCATTAAAATTTTAATAAATGTAACTTATACTTTGAGGGGTTATTTTACCATTATTGGGATTATAATCCCTTCAACCATTTTATTCTTTTATTTTGATACAAGATCAATGTTTTTTTTGTTAATCGCTAGTGGCATTTTTATGTATTATAAGCACCGTTTCATAGGCGTCGCATCTGTACTCGTTGGCTTTTTCATATTGTATACTGCTAACTTCTTATCAATTTGGTTAGCTACATCAATACTAGATTTGATGTCAACGCAATACATATTTGATTTTTTATACTTATTTCTTTTTGCTGTTTTGACGTTATTTTTTTCATTACTTGGTAGATTTTTCTTTACTAAATTATCAACATCCGATTTATCATTTAATAAAATTTACCTAGTCGTTGTATGTATTTTTCTGTTTATCGTATTACTATTAATCTATTTTTATTTACCTAATCGCATTGTTTCCGTTGGAGATGCGAAAATCTTTGTAGTTATGTATGCCGTATTGATTATTACTACGGCTATACTCATTATAGCTATTTCATTTAGTATTATTCGTCAAATTCAGTACAAACGCAATATGAGAGAAATTGAAAACTACTATAAGTACACTTTACAAATTGAAAAGATTAACCATGAAATGCGTAAATTCAGACATGATTATGTAAATATTCTTTCCACAATGTCAGATTTTATTAGAGAAAATGATATGGAAGGCTTAAACCAATACTTTCATGAAGAAATCTTACCCATGCAAGATAGTATACAAATGAATGCGATTAAAATTAACGGTATTGAAAATTTAAAAGTACGTGAAATAAAAGGATTGTTAACTACAAAAATATTACAAGCCCAAGAAAATAATATTAGAATCAGTATAGAAGTACCTGAACCCATTGAAAAAATTGAAATGCCAATTATTAATTTGAGTAGAGTTATCGGTATCTTACTTGACAATGCCATTGAAGCATCTGAAAAAATTGCAGATGATCCACTCATTCGTATTGCTTTTATTAAAAATGATGATGACTCTGTTATGTTTATAGTGATGAATAAATGTTCACCTGATATGCCCAAAGTACACACGCTATTCCAAGAAAATTTTTCTACAAAAGGCAAAAATCGTGGACTGGGGTTATCTACATTAAAAGAATTGACGGATTCAACTTCTAATGTTTTATTAGATACAACAATCGATAATAACTATTTTATTCAGAAAGTAGAAATATTAAACAAAGATTCATAAGGTTGTGAAACGATGAAAATATTCATATGTGAAGATGATGAAAGACAACGTGAGAATATGATTTCAATTATCAATAACTACATCATGATCGAAGAAAAACCAATGGAAATTGAAGTTGCAACTGCTGATCCTTATGAAATTTTAGAACATTCAAAAGATCTAAATGATATAGGATGTTACTTTTTAGATATACAATTAGAAGCTGATATTAATGGAATCAAACTTGCCAGTGAAATTCGCAAACATGACCCTGTAGGTAATATTATTTTTGTCACAAGTCATAGCGAATTGACTTATCTCACTTTTGTATATAAAGTAGCAGCGATGGACTTTATTTTTAAAGACGATCCTGATGAATTAAAATCTAGAATTATTGATTGTCTAGAAACTTCTGAATCAAGGTTAAAATTGCTTTCCAAAGAACGCACAGTCGAAACCATTGAATTAAAGCGTGGAAGTAATTCATTATATGTTCAATATGACGATGTCATGTTTTTTGAATCTTCTTCTAAATCTCATCGTTTGATTGCACATTTAGACAATAGACAAATTGAGTTCTATGGCAATTTAAAAGAGCTTAGTCAGCTTGATGAAAGGTTCTTTAGGTGTCATAACAGTTTCGTAGTTAACCGGCATAATATTGAATCTATAGACTCAAAATCTCGCATTGTTTATTTTAAAAACAAAGAACATTGCTTTGCTTCAGTAAGAAATGTAAAAAAAATATAATAAAAAAAGACTTAGCATGACTAATTTATGCTAAGTCTTTTTTGTTATTTATTTAAAGCTTGAGTCACATCACTTAACTTTGGAATACTCTCTATTGCACCATACTTTGTTGTTACCGTGGCTGCTACGTAATTACTAAATTCTAAAATATATTGTCCTTTGTCTTTTAACAATTGTAATATATCTTCATTTTCCGATGATAATAATCTACTGATTAACGCACCAATAAAAGCGTCTCCTGCACCGGTAGTGTCGATTGGTTCTACTTTAAATCCTTGATGTACATGAACTGCGCCCTCTTTCAAATAAATCATAGCACCCTCTGCACCTTTGGTATAAATAACTGCTTCTACATCTCCTTGAAATAGTGACTGAATCGCTTTTTTTTCATCGTTGTAACCTGTAACAAAAGCTAATTCTTCGTCAGATATTTTAATAATATTTGCTAAAGGTAAAAAATCACGTATCGCTGTTTGACATGCTACTTCACTATCCCATAAAGGAAGTCGAACATTTGGGTCGAACACAACTGTACCACCTACTACTTTCACTTTGTCAATTAACGCTTGATGTGCTTGTTTCATTGGGCTTTCAACTAAATCAACCGAACAAAAATGTAATATATCGTCTTTCGTTACTTCAATACTTTGTACTGCTTCAGGTTGAAAAAGCATATCAGCAGAAGGCTTACGATAGAAAGAAAAGTCACGTTCCCCGGTTTTAGTTAAGCTTACAAAAGCTAAGGCCGTGTTTGCTTCATTTGTGCGCTTAATGTATTGCGTACCTACGCTCAAATTTTCTAATGTTTCAATGATCAAATCACCAAATGCATCTTCTCCTAGTTGAGTAATCATTTCAGATCTGCCACCTAGCTTCGAAGCGGCAACAGCGACATTACAGGGTGCCCCACCAACTTGCCGCGAAAAACCTTTAACATCCTTCAATTCTGAATCTGTCGTATCTGGTATAAAATCTATTAACGCTTCCCCTATCGCAAGCAGTCGTTTCATACTTTCTCATCCTTTAAATCATATTTTGTAAATTTTAAATACACTTGCCCTGATTCTGTTGATGTCTTTATACCAGTTGCCGTATCCTCTGTAAAAATTCTAGACGTCATGACACGCTCACCATCATTGCAAAATATTTCAATACTAGATGTATCAATAAATATTTGTAATTGTGATAAAGGCGTATCTAAATAAGTACTTCTAGTCATTCCTTCCACTGGCTCTGGTAATAAACCACTTTCACTACGATCTAATGTTAGTTTTTGTTCTTTTTTATTATAAGTAATTAACGTACTTTGTGTTTTAGAAGTACGTAATTCAAAATATACCTCGGTAGACTCATTTTCTAAAATATCGATAATTAATTCATATTGTTTGCCTTCATATGGATGTAATTGTCTGGTGAATTTATTAGCATAGCCTAACGCCGTTTCTTTGTTTGTTCTTAATTGTTCTAACGCTTTTATAGGGCGTTGTTTAAGATTACCTGATTCAATAGAAAGCACACGAGGGATCGTCAAACAATGCGCCCACCCATCTATATCTGATGGATAATTTATTTCTGGCAATCCCATCCAACCAATTAAAATACGTTCTCCATCTTCATCTACGAATGTCTGTGGTGCATAAAAATCAAATCCGTAGTCTAATTCACTAAAATCACCATGATTCATTGTTAAATTTTCGATATCATATTGTCCCATGATATATCCAGATTGGTAGATATTTCTAAACTGCTCTTCCTCTGACTCAATGCCTTGTGGACAAAATAACAACATGTCGTATCCATCTAAATTAAAGTAATCCGGGCATTCCCACATATAACCAAACGCATCTAAATTTGTATGAATTTCACCTTGGAATTCCCAATTGACAATATCAGTGGAATAGTATTGAATAACTCTCCCTTGTCCATCAGTATTTTGGACTCCAATTACTGCATAGTAAACATCATCTTTTGAAAAAACTTTAGGGTCTCTGAAATGTTGGGTATAGCCTGATGGAGGCGTTGCAATAACTGCTTTAGGAAACTTCTCAACTTCTCCTTGGTCATTCACTTTCGCAATATGTTGGGTTGAAATTCTATTCCAATCTTCATCACGATGATTTGCTGTATACATATAATATAAATGGTTTTTATATTCAAAGGCACTGCCACTGTACACACCATGACTGTCATCTTTTGTATCAGGTTTTAATGATGCTCCCTCACTTCTAAAATGAATTAAATCCTTACTTGTATATGTATACCAATATTTCAAACCATGAACTGGACCTAAAGGAAACCATTGATGTGATATGTAGTAAATCCCGTCATAATATATTAACCCATTAGGATCATTTAATAATCCCGTTTTAGGTTGTATGTGAAATGTTTGTCTATATTTAGATTGATTAACTTTATCAGTTAAATTAACTAATGTTTGTTGATCAACTTCTTCATATCTTTGATAGCGCTCATCTCTTGTCCATTCAGCCATTATTATTCTTCCTCCTACTAAATTATATACATATTTCCTTTTTGGTACCGGTTCCATTATATTCCAGTATATAATACCATGTTTCAGTTATTTTTTAAATGAAAGACTTACGTCTATAGTTATCTGTTGTTCTATCGACTGGAGTTGAATCATTTGGTCAAGGTTACGCATAGCTATTTCACCAGCATGTTCAAAATAATAGCAAACTGTATGAATCGAAGGCGAAACAATTTCTGTAACCGGGTCACCACCGAAACCCACAATAAATTTATTTCTATTATTCGCAGTGTGTTCAGAAGTGAATTTATGTACTGCTAATGCAATCGTATCCGTTGCTCCAACTACTGCATCATAATTAGTATAGTCGTTTAATACTTTAGCTACATCCTCCATTGCTGCGTCATAAGTAAAGGAAGCATGCGAAATATGTGGTTTAATACCATGATTAGCTAACCCTGCAATAAAGCCTTTTTTCCTTTGTATTCCTACAGCAATGTCTGTTTCAGTAACACCGAAAAATTGAATATCTTTATAACCTCGTTCTCCAATTGTATCACCGACTAGATAACCTGCATGATAATCATTATGGATAACACAATGCAAGTCTTTATGTTCTTGTCCCACTATAATGACTGGAACATCTATTTTATTTATTATTTCTATATGCCTGTCTGTAATTTCTGTTGCCATAAAAATAATGCCATCAACTTTACTCCTATAAAATGTCTCTAAAGCATCAATTTCCAGTTCAGGATCTATATTAGTGTAGTTAAGTAATAATCTATAATTTAACTCATCACAAATTGCTTTAACACCTTTAATCGTTTCTTCTACAGCATGAGAGTTCATTCTTGGTATAATTGCACCTATCATGTTTGTCTTACGCGCTCTTAAGCTTTGCGCAAACTGATTTGGTTGGTAATCATTTTCTTGAATAACTTTATCCAACTTTTGCTTTGTTTTTATACTTACTGAACCATCATTAAGATATCTTGATACCGTACTTTTAGAGACACCAGCTATTTTGGCAATATCTGATATATTTTTCATATGCTCTCACTCTCATTTATCAGCTATTCTAAACAATATTAATTCTATCATATTGCAACCGCTTTAAATACTATTTAAATAAAAAACCAACTTGCTACTTTAAGCTTTTTAGCCTAGTAGTAACAAGTTGGTTAATGTTTATTATTCAGCTTTCTGAATTGTTATTGTCCATGAAGCATCGTCTAATTGTTCATAGTTTGTAACCGGATAGCCATTTTCAGCCGCCCAATTCGGTATTGCTTCTGTTGCTTGTGTACAATCAAAATCTATTTTTAATTCTTCGCCATTGTCTATTGTATCCATTTTCTTTTGTGCTTCAATTAATGGGAATGGACAAACCATTCCTACTGTTCCTAATTCATGTACCATAATTCAGTACCTCCTTTAATCATTATGTCGTTTGAGTTTGTGTTGAGACCGTTTGCTTACTTGTTTGTTGTTTTTGCGCTTTCTTCATCGGTTTAATAAATACAAAATAACTCATAGTCCAAGCACCTAGAATCATAGAGGCAAGCGCAATCCAACCTTTCCATGACATTGTTGCAGTTTCAACTAAACCATTACCTATTGAACAACCGCCAGCTACAGATGCACCAAAGCCCATACATACGCCACCGATAATACTGTTGCGTATTGTCTTTTTATCAGGTAATCTCCACTTAAATTCTCTAGCACCTCTCGCTGCAATGTACGAACCGCCAAATATACCTAAGACAAGAAATACGCCCCAGTCTAGTAATTTGAGGTCACCTGTTATAAAAAATTGTACTAAGTTTGCTGAAGGTGTTGTAATACCTAAACCATACATTCTACCCGTTGATTCACTAACAGGCCATGCGATTAACGCAATAAGCCCTACCGCGATTGCTGCAACAAATGGATGATATTTTTTCTCAAATAAATAGTGTCTGACACCTGTATATTTTTGTTTTAATTTCGGAATTGCAAATTTCGGTTTCGGCTTGCGTAACGTTTTCACCACAAGGATAATTGTAATAATTGTAAGCAACGCTACCCAAACCCATGTTGGAATACCTGTTGTTTGTGACATACTTGAATTAACATTTGTTGGTTTGTTTACACCATTCATCAATGGTAAAAGTAAACCAAATTTAGTTACTGCTGCAGTGAAAGCATAAGCGATTAGGGCCATCCAGCTTCCTATCAAACCTTCACCAGCTCTATACCATGTACCTGTGGCACAACCCCCAGCTAAAATAATACCTACGCCAAATATAAATGAACCTATTACTGTTCCAATAAGTGGGTAAGTCGATTCTGGGATTTGTACAAGTCCCGTTGATGTTAAAATTAATAAACCAATACTTTGTACAGAAATCGCAATTAACAATGCGTAAAACATCTTATTGCTTTTTTGTACGTACATATCTCTAAATCCACCAGCTAAACAAAATCGTGTTCTTTGCATAACAAAGCCTAACAGTGCACCGACAATCAGTCCACTGATTACTAACCACGTCATATTATTACCTCTTTCCCGATAAAATCAATATGATTTATCATATTAAATTTCCGGTTAAATATCAAGCCCGTTTGCTCATATTTTTAAAAGTATTATTTGTAAACCTTTGTGTAATCATGAAAAACATATGTATAAATACAAAAACTAGCTTTTTAAACACGACACTTTGTAATTGCGTACCATGTAAATAAAAAGCCAGACTTATTTATAGACTTTACTTGTCACTATAATTTTTCATAAAAAATAGTAAAGACTGTAATTCAATACCTAAATCAATATGATGTACTTGTACATCTGATGGTGTCAGAACACGACTTGGCGTAAAGTTCAATATACCTTTCACACCTGATTTCACTAAAATGTCAGCAACTTGTTGTGCCGCTTTTTCAGGTGTAGTTAAAATCACAACATCTATATCTTCTTGTGCTAATACATCCGTAATTTTTTCAAACGGACTTACTGTTACTTTCCCTATTTGCGTCCCTATAATTTCCTCTCGTATATCAAAAGCTTCCGTTATTGTCATTTCGTCATGGATTGAGAAGTTATAAGTTAATAATGCTTTCCCTAAGTTCCCAACACCTACAATTGCAATTTTTATCTCGTCATTTTCGCTTATCTCATTTTTAAAGAAATGTAATAAACTATCTATATTATAGCCATAGCCCTTTTTGCCTAATTCACCAAAATATGAAAAATCACGACGAATGGTTGCAGAATCAATATTCAAACCTTCACTAATTGCTTTTGAATTAACCCTATCTATACCTTTAGATTTTAAAGTATTGACGAATCTATAATACAACGGTAAACGTTTCAACGTAGCACGAGGAATCTTTTCGCTTTGATTAGCCAAGATCATGTCCCCCTATTTCATTATCTATTAATGATTTATCATATAATCACTACAACATTATACATTAATGAATAATAAAAATAAACAATGATAGTTTTAACCACGCCGGGAATACTGTAGAATAGGAGTGGATAGAGAGGTGCAAATCGGATGATATTATTACAACTAAATGACTTAACCAAATCATTCGACGGAGAAGATATTTTTAATAATGTAGATTTTGAAGTGAAAACAGGTGAACGCATTGGTATTGTAGGCCGAAATGGTGCCGGAAAATCTACTTTAATGAAAATCATTGCTGGCGTCGAATCTTATGACAGTGGCCAAGTTTCAAAAAGTAAAAATCTTAAGCTTGGCTATTTAACACAACAAATGACTTTAAATACAAATCAAACTGTATTTGACGAAATGTCAAAGCCATTTGAAAATATAAAAAAATTAGAATCTGAAATGAAATATGAAACAGATTGGTTAGCACAATACGCAGATGAATATGACACACCAACTTACAAAGAACATATAAATCGTTACGAAAGTTTGTCTAATCAATTTGAACAACAAGAGGGTTATCAATACGAAAGTAAGATAAAGACGGTATTATATGGTTTAAATTTTAGAGAAGCGGATTTCAATCGCCCTATCAATGATTTCAGTGGGGGCCAAAAAACCCGTTTATCGCTAGCTCAAATGCTCCTTAGTGAACCTGACTTACTTTTACTTGACGAACCTACCAACCATTTAGATATGGAAACAACTCAATGGTTAGAAGGTTACCTTAATTACTTTAAGGGTGCTATAGTGATTATCAGTCATGATAGATACTTCTTAGACAAAATCGTCAATCAAATTTATGATGTTGCGCTTGGTGATGTGCAACATTATGTAGGTAATTATGGACAATTTATAGAACAAAGAGATAAATATTATGAAAAGCGCATGCAAGAATATGAAAACCAACAAGCAGAAATCAAACGACTTGAAACATTTGTAGAAAAAAATATTACTCGCGCTTCTACTACTGGCATGGCAAAAAGTCGCCGTAAAATGCTGGAAAAAATTGAAAGAATTAACAAACCTATGTTGGATGCTAAAAGTGCCAATATTCAATTCGATTTTGATAGAAATACTGGAAATGATGTATTTCATATTAAAAATTTGGAAATTGGCTATGAACAAGCAATTACAAAAGGCATTAACATCGAAGTTACTAAAGGAGACCATATTGCAATTATTGGCCCTAACGGGATTGGTAAATCTACACTCATTAAAACAATCGCTAATTTACACACTCAGATAAATGGTGAAATAGCGACTGGAGCAAATTTAAAAGTTGGTTATTACGACCAAAAACAAGCCGAATTTAAATCAAATAAAACAATTCTTGATTATCTCTGGAATCAATATCCAACCATGAATGAAAAAGATATTCGTGCTGTCTTAGGCCGCTTCTTGTTTGTGCAAGATGATGTAAAAAAAATCATCAATGATTTATCAGGTGGGGAAAAAGCCCGTTTGCAACTTGCTCTTCTTATGTTAGAACGCAATAACGTACTTATTTTAGATGAACCAACTAACCATTTAGATATAGATTCTAAAGAGATGCTTGAACAAGCATTATCAGACTTTAAAGGCACAATCTTATTTGTCTCTCATGATCGTTATTTTATAAACGAACTTGCTAATAAAATTTATGATTTAGATGTTGATGGCGGAACAATATATTTAGGTGATTATCAATATTACGTTGAAAAGATAGAAGAAAAGGCAGCTATTCAAGCAAAAGAAGAATTAGATAACCCTACACTAACAGAAATGAATACATCACAAAATCACAATTATATTGACCAAAAGCAACAAAAGAGAGAACAAAGACAAGTTGAACGTAAGATAGAACAATGTGAAACAAATATTGAGCATTATGAACAACAAATAAGTGATATTAACGAACAACTCACACACCCTGATGTATACTCTAACCCGGATAAAGCCAATGATTTAGCTATCGAAAAAGAAAAAGCCGAACATAAATTAGAACAAGTGATGAATGAGTGGGCAGAATTACAGGAAATGTTAATATAGTTGCTATTTATATCCATAAGCTAAAGTGGAATTTTCTACTTTAGCTCTTTTTTTATACTTATTCTATTCACAATTACCTTTCCCTTCACCATAGCTATCCACAGAGTTATCCTAGTTATCCACAGGTGATAAGTAACTTTTTATGAGGTGTTTTTTTAGATATTCACGTATATCCACATACATAACCACCACTTATACACAAGTTATTCACTATTTGTTGATAAGTACGCATGTTCTCTATTGACATTTTCCGAAAAATATATCTTTTATTATGCATCATTAAAATTCAAATTATTATATCTATAAAAAACATTCTATATAAACTCTACCAAAATATAGTAACCACCATATATCAAAAAAGCCTTAATCTAATTAATTAGATTAAGGTTTTTTATAAATTTATTCAGCATTAATCATCCAAGTTACGCCAAATGGATCGTTAAACATTCCATAAAGTTCAGACCATTCTGTCTTGCCTAATGGCATTGTAGCTTCACAACCACCTTCTATAGCCTTGTTGAAAAATGCTTCTGCTAGCTGCTTATCTGATTCGTTAGAGTAATCAAACGTAAACGCTACAATCGCACCACTATTATCTATTCTTTTATTTTTCATTGTATCACTACAATAAAATGTTTCACCTAGTATTTTAAATGAAGCATTCATTGTAAAGTTTTTATCAATTTCATATTCTTCTGGCATATCCGCAAACATTTCATGGTCGCCACCAACACGTTGAATATCAGTTGCACCTAAATATTTCTCATAAAAGTTTAATGCGGCTAAACTATTTTGAAAGTTAAAATATTGAATCGACTTCATTGTTATATCCCCCTTTAAACATCATTCTCATAAAAATAAACGTTTATGAACTGTATTGATTTTAACTAACGATTTACTAAATTACCTATACCCTTATTTCTAGATTATAAATTTAAAATAGCTAAAAAATGTATGTTTTTTTAGCTTCTTTAACAATTAAAACAAACGAAAATATAAAAAAACAGCTGGATTAAAAAACCCAACTGTTTTTGATTTACTTTTAAGTTATAAATATTGTTTATTTTGCTAACTCTACAGTTTGTGATATAAAGCTAAACCTGTTTTTTAAATTTAATTAATAATCCAGTGAAAATTGTTCGATATCCATACTATTAAATCCATTTAAAGTCATATCAGCAGTTTTACCAGCTTGGTATAAATAATGACCAGCCGCGCCAATCATTGCTGCATTATCTGTACATAATTTAGGGCTAGGAATATGCAAATCAATATTGTGTGTTGCGCAAGCAGTTTCTAAACTAGTGCGTAATCCCTTATTACTCGCCACGCCCCCTGCTACAAGTAATTGTTTTACTTCAAAATTTTCGCAAGCTGAAATAGCTTTACCTACCAACACTTCTACTACACTATTTTGAAAACTTGTAGCCACATCAGCATTATTAATTTCTTCATCTTTTTGTTTTAAATTATGCAATTTATTAATTACTGCGCTTTTCAACCCGCTAAAGCTAAAATCATAACTATCTTTTTCAAGCCAAACTCTAGGAAACTGATAATTGTCTTCACCTTCTGCAGCTAAACGGTCTACTTGTGGCCCACCTGGATAACTTAAACCAATCGTACGTGCTACTTTATCATAAGCTTCACCTACAGCATCATCTCTTGTTTCTCCAATAACTTCAAAGTTCAAATGATCTTTCATATATATTAACTCTGTATGGCCACCAGAGACTATTAAGGCCATCAAAGGAAACTGTAATGGTTTTTCTAAATGATTCGCATAAATGTGCCCCGCAATATGATGAACTGGTATTAAAGGCTTATCGTAAGCAAATGCTAATGCTTTAGCAGCATTAATCCCTACTAATAATGCTCCTATCAGTCCAGGACCTTGCGTTACAGCTACAGCACTAACGTCACCCATAGTCACATTCGCTTTAACTAAAGCCTCATCAATAGTTGTTGTTATACCTTCTACATGGTGTCTACTCGCTACTTCTGGTACGACGCCACCAAAACGTTTATGGCTCTCAATTTGACTCAATACAATATTACTCAATATTTCTGTGCCATTTTGAATAATACTTACACTTGTTTCATCACAACTAGATTCAATTGCTAGTATCAATGTTGATTTACTCATTAAAATTCACCCACATGACTAATGCATCCTCACCTTCACCATAATAATTTTTTCGTTTACCACCATATTTAAAACCTAAATTTGTATAAACATGCTGTGCTATTACGTTATCTATGCGTACTTCTAAGCTCATCATTTCACATTTTTCTTGAACAAAATTCATTACGTACTTCAATATAAGTTGTCCAAGTCCATAACCTCTATACTCTTTATCTATGGCTACAGTTGTAACTTGAGCTTGATCAATTACAATCCAAAGGCCAATATAACCTATTATTTTTTCGTTAAATTCTATAATGAAATAATTCGCAAATTCATTTTGCTCTACTTCATGGTAAAATGCATCAATTGACCAACTACTATCATTAAAACTATTTCTTTCGATATCAAATACTTGCGGAACATCTTTAACATTCATTAAACGTATATTTAGTTCTTGCTCTGTTGGTCTAACCAATTTCTCTCAGCCTCTGATATTTTAATATAGTTGGGTTTAAATTGATGAACATTTTCTGCTGAATTTATAAGTGGTTTCATATATTGTGCTTGGGGTATATTCGTTACGCAAGCGCTGTCTAATAAGTTGCTTAACTTTTCGGTATCCATACCAACAAACATATAGGGCTGTTCAGTATCATGTAATAACTCTAATAAACTTGATATCGGTATATATTGATCTTCTTTCAATTGTATTAATTCATGTCCTCGATATTGATACACACCTGTGTAGACTGCTTCCCTTCTTGCATCAAATATAGGAACGATTAAACGATCATCTTCTTTAACAGTAGCAGCAAGCGCTTTTAATGAAGAGACACCGTACAAATCAGCATTAAGCGCATAGGCTAATGTTTTGGCAACAGTTACACCTATTCTCAACCCTGTGTATGACCCTGGCCCTTTTGCCACCACGATAACATCGATATCCTTTTTCAATACCTTGCTTTCAGTAATTACTTTTTCAATTGCAGGCATTAATTGAGTTGAATGATTTATTTTTTCATTTGAGTTAATTTCACTTAATAGTTGATTGTCTTCCATAATGGCAACTGACAATGGTTGGTTTGACGTATCAATTAATAGATAAATCATGTTCGACTGCCTCCTTTATTTTTGTATAGTGGTTACCTTGAGCTGTAATTTCTATTACTCTTTCGGATTCATTTATCGTCGTAATATTAATCGTTAAATGAGTTGAAGGTAAAAACTCTGAAATAAATTTACTCCATTCAATCAATATTACAGCTTCATCTTCGAAATATTCTTCAAATCCCAAATCCTCTTCAGATTCTTCCAATCTATAACAATCCATATGGTGTAACTTTAGCTTAGTACCTTGATATGATTTAATAATATTGAATGTTGGGGAATTGATATTACGCTTTACACCTAAAGCTTTACCAATATATTGACTTAATGTTGTTTTACCAGCGCCTAAATCACCGTTAAGTAATATAAGATCTCCGACAGATAAATACTTTGATAACGTTGTAGCAAATACTTCCATTCCATCTAAACCCTTTATATTAATCATACTTCTCTCCTTTTTAACGTCACTTCTCGATTTATCGAGATTAGTGACGGTTATGCATGAGCTTTTGCTCAGGCGTTCTTTTATTCACTTCTCGATTTATCGAGATTAGTGACGGTTATGCATGAGCTTTTGCTCAGGCGTTCTTTTATTCACTTCTCGAT
>JBEAMH010000004.1:0-11017 GCA_040062795.1 Staphylococcus aureus | reverse complement strand
TTATCGAGATTAGTGACGGTTATGCATGTAAAGTGTTACTTTCCAAAAGTTTGGCTTAGTAGCACTTATACAAGTACCTTATAGTGCATGTAATACTGTTATAAACGTTTATAATCTGTTGGTTTAGTTTTATATAGTGTTTATTTATTTTAGCTTAAACTTTATTATAATGTACATCTTCCATATAAATAACTCTTATAGTTTAACAAATTTTCATCTATTTTACTTCATACTGAAACAAGTTCTTATAATTTTAAAATTGTGTGAATTTAAAGAAAATTATAAAAAGTCATTGACATCACATATTCGATGTAGTAAATTGAATTTATTGAATTATTAGATATTTCAAACAAATCAAAAATAAAACCATTCATTCGAGAGGAGTATAATAAAATGACCCAAAATCACATGCAATATCAACCGACAACTTCAAATATTTTAGTCATTTTATTATGCTCATAGGACTGGAACTTTAGTAAAGAAACTACTAAACGTTTAAGTCCTATTTCTAGTTGAATGGGACTTAAAAGCGTCCCAATAAATTATTGGGACGCTTTTTTATTTTCAATTTTAGGGGGGAATTCAATGTGATAAGCGATTTAATCAAAAAGGTTAGCCAACAGGCTCTATCAAGAAGTGATTTTCATTATCCCAGTGTATTAGAAAAACCAATAGTTCTGAGTAACATTTTCATACTAATAGGTAATTCTGATATTCATACCATCCCAGGGCATGTTCACTTAAGTGTAATAACTGATATTCCTAAAGAAGCCAGTCGTGAAAGAAGTGCAATTCCCTTTGAATTTGACACACTATGCATAAATGATAAATTTACAATTGATTTGACAAACCGTACTTCACGAGTATCGGTACCAACTAAAACTTTAAAAATAACGAAACAAACTTTGAACATTACACGTCATTTGTTTCAAAAACCAAAATTGACGGCGTAATCCAATTACCCAAAAACCTCATTTAAGGAGTGAGTACTATGTCTAAACAAACTGAAATGCTTGAAGTTAAAAAGTCAGAAAATTTTGAACCTTTGGAAGTAGTAGAAGCAATTGAGCCAGAAGTTGAATTGGAACAAGAAACAATAGACGAAATGAAATCTGGTTCAGAGTTATTAGTCGAATCACTCGCAAACGAAAGTGTTGATTTTATATTTGGTTATCCTGGTGGTGCTGTGCTCCCTCTTTATGACACTTTCTATGATGCAAGAATTAAACATATCTTAGCAAGACATGAGCAAGGCGCTACACATGCTGCAGAAGGTTATGCGCGTGTATCTGGTAAGACTGGTGTTGTAGTTGTTACAAGTGGTCCAGGTGCTACAAACGCAATTACAGGTATAGCAGACGCATACAGTGATTCCTTACCTCTAGTAGTAATCACTGGCCAAGTAGCTACACCTGGTATTGGTAAAGATGCTTTCCAAGAAGCGGATTTGCTATCTATGACAACACCTATTACAAAACACAATTATCAAGTGAAAAATGTAAACGATATTCCAAAAATTATCCATGAAGCATTCCATATTGCAAATACTGGTCGAAAAGGACCAGTAGTTATCGACTTCCCTAAAGACATGGGTATCCTATCGACTAATTCAAAAGTTACTAATGAATTAGAACTACCTGGTTATACTGTACCTGACAAACCAAAAAAAGATGATATTCAAAAGCTTCGTGATCTTTTAAAAAGTGCTAAGAAACCATTAGTACTTTCAGGAGCTGGCATCAATCATGCAAAAGCCAATGAAGTATTCACTGAATTTGTAAGTCGTCATCAATTGCCAGTTGTAAGTACACTTCTTGGCCTTGGAGCAATCCCATATGACCACCCCCTATTTTTAGGCATGGGAGGCATGCACGGATCATATGCAAGTAATATGGCACTAACTGAATGTGACTTACTCATTAATTTCGGCAGTCGCTTTGATGATAGACTAGCAAGTAATCCTGATGAATTCGCACCGAACGCTAAAATTGTTCATGTAGATATCGACCCATCTGAAATCAACAAAATTATTAAAGTAGATTTAGGAATAGTTGCTGATTGTAAAGCAACACTAGATGCACTACTTGATTTTGATAGTTATTCAATTAGACATGAGGAATGGTTAGAAAATTGTAATGAAAATACAATACAACAACCATTCGCATACAGCGAAGATAAAGATGGTATATTTTCAAAACCACAACGTGCCATCGAATATATCGGTCAAATTACTAATGGTGATGCTATTGTTACTACCGATGTAGGTCAACATCAAATGTGGGTTGCTCAATACTATCCATTTAAAGATCACGGGCAATTGGTTACAAGTGGTGGCTTAGGAACAATGGGCTTTGGTATACCAGCAGCAATAGGAGCTAAATTAGCTGAACCAGAGAAAACAGTTGTTGCTTTTGTTGGTGATGGCGGTTTCCAAATGACTAACCAAGAAATGGCTATTTTAGAAGAATACGGATTAGATATTAAAGTTGTAATTGTTAATAATGGCACATTGGGCATGGTAAAACAGTGGCAAGATAAGTTTTTTAATAAGCGCTTTTCACACTCAGTGTTTAACGGACAACCTGATTTTCTAAAATTAGGTGAAGCTTACAATGTAAATGGTTATCTTATTGAAGACCCAGCGCAATTAGAACAAAAACTAGACGAGGCTTTCCAACATGATGGGCCAGCTTTAATAGATGTTCGTATTTCGCCAGTTGAACCAGTAACTCCAATGGTGCCAAGTGGTAAAGCTAACCATGAGATGGAGGGTCTATTATGAAAAGAACATTTAGAACTAAAGTAAGAGATAAAGCAGGAACATTAAATAGATTAACAAGTATCTTCGTAAGAAGACAATTCAATATTGTTAACTTATCAGCAACACCTACTTTAGAAGATGGTATTTCTAATATTACTTTTGTAGCAGAAATACCTGATACAGATGTATTGCGTACGTTAATTCAACAACTTGAAAAACAAATTAATATTATAGAAGTTGAAGATATAACAGATACCAATACTTATAATAGAGAGTTGGTACTTGTAAAATTACAAACACCATCAAATCACCAAGAATTGCAAAATTTAATCAAACCGTATGATGCGCTAGTCTCTATACTGAAAAATGAAGAAACGTATACTTACCTTCAAGCTTCAGGTCCACAATATACAATGGATAATTTGTTAGACGATCTATCATCATATCAAATCGAACAAGTATCACGTACTGGTTCGGCTGGTATTATTTAGTTTACGTTTTAATTTTAGTAATACAAAATTTCAAAAACATGGAGGATTATATTATGACAACAGTTTATTATGATGAATCAGTAAAGAAAGATGCCTTACAAGGTAAAAAAGTAGCAGTTTTAGGTTATGGCTCACAAGGGCATGCCCATTCTCAAAACTTAAAAGACAATGGTTATGACGTGATTATTGGAATCAGACCTGGACGCTCTTTTGATAAAGCAAAAGATGATGGCTTTGATGTATATCCTGTAAATGAGGCAGTAAAACAAGCTGATGTCATTATGGTACTTTTACCTGATGAAGCCCAAGGCCAAATTTATAAAGAAGAAATTGAACCAAACTTAGAAGCAAATAATGCTTTAGTATTTGCACATGGTTTCAATATTCACTTCAATGTTATTCAACCACCATCAAATGTTGACGTATTCTTAGTAGCTCCTAAAGGACCTGGACATTTAGTTCGTCGTACATTTGCTGAAGGTAGTGCAGTTCCTGCCCTATTCGCAGTAGAACAAGATGCAAGTGGAGAAGCGACTGATTTAGCATTGAGTTACGCAAAAGGTATCGGTGCTACACGTGCTGGCGTATTAGAAACTTCATTTAAAGAAGAAACTGAAACAGATTTATTTGGCGAACAAGCTGTCCTTTGTGGCGGTACAACTAAATTAATACAAAGTGGTTTTGAAACATTAGTTGAAGCTGGGTACCAACCTGAAATTGCTTATTTCGAAGTATTACATGAAATGAAGCTTATCGTAGATTTATTATACGAAGGTGGCATGGAAAACATGCGTTATTCAATCTCAAACACAGCAGAATTTGGTGACTATGTATCTGGACCACGTGTAATCACACCAGACGTTAAAGATAATATGAAAGCAGTACTAGAAGATATTCAACAAGGAAATTTCAGTGATCGTTTCATCAAAGACAATGAAAATAATTTTGAAGAATTCCATAAACTACGTGAAGAACAACATGGACATCAAATTGAAGCGGTTGGTAGAGACCTACGCGAAATGATGCCATTTATTAAATCGAAAAGCATTGAAAAATAATTAGATTCAAATTTTAAATTAGTCGTAAATGAAGAATCTTACTTAATTGGAACACCATATCCAAAAAAATATATTACATGCCAATTAAGTGATTCTTCACTACTTACGATAATATGAGTCTAAAATTTACTTATAGGAGATGTTGAAAATGAGTAGCCATATTCAAATTTTTGATACAACACTTAGAGACGGCGAACAAACACCTGGTGTGAACTTTTCATTCGATGAACGTTTGAAAATAGCAAAGCAACTTGAAAAATGGGGTGTCGATATTATAGAAGCTGGTTTCCCTGCATCAAGTACAGGAAGTTTTAAATCTGTTGAGGCGATTTCAGAAGCATTAACGACGACGGCTGTCTGTGGTTTAGCACGTTGCGTGAAAAAAGATATTGATGCTGTATATGAAGCAACAAAAAAAGCAGCTATACCAAGAATTCATGTTTTTATCGCAACAAGCCCTATTCACCGTGACTCTAAACTAATGATGTCTAAAGAAGAAGTATTAGCATCTATAAAAGAACACGTGACTTATGCAACAAACTATTTTGATGTAGTTCAATTCTCACCAGAAGATGCAACAAGAACAGAGCTTCCATTTTTAATAGAATGTGTGCAAACAGCTGTAGATGCCGGAGCAAGTGTAATCAATGTACCTGATACTGTAGGTTTCAGTTACCCTTCTGAATATGGTAAAATTTTCAAAACTTTACAAGAATCAGTTCATACAGATCATGATGTAATTTACAGCGCACACTGTCATGATGATCTTGGACTTGCAGTAGCAAATAGTATGGCTGCAATCGAAAATGGTGCAAAACGTATAGAAGGTACCTTAAATGGTATTGGAGAACGTGCAGGTAATTCAGCACTTGAAGAAGTTGCACTTGGCCTTTACGTTCGACAAGATCATTACGGAAATCAAACTAAAATCAATCTTGAAGAAACAAAACAAACTTCAGATTTAATTGCCAGATTTGCAGGTATTCGAGTCCCTAGAAACAAAGCAATTGTCGGTCAAAATGCATTTAGTCATGAATCAGGTATTCACCAAGATGGTGTACTGAAAAACCCTGAAACATATGAAATTATGACACCTCAACTTGTTGGTGTTAAAACGACGGAACTACCATTAGGTAAACTTTCAGGTAAACATGCTTTTGCTGAAAAATTAATTGCTTTGGGATATGAAGTTGAACCAGAGGAACAAAAAGCATTATTTAAACAATTTAAAACAATCGCTGATAAGAAAAAAGCTGTTACAGACCGAGATATTCATGCATTAATTCAAGGTACAGAACATGAGCAAAATGCGATTTATCAAGTAGAAACTTTGCAATTACAATTCGTTTCAAAGGGGCTCCAAAGTGCTGTTGTTGTCATTAAAGATAAAGATGGTAAAACGTACCAAGATTCTAGTATTGGAACTGGCTCAATTGTTGCAGTATATAACGCCATAGATCGTATATTTAACCTTAATTCTGAATTAATAGAATATCGAATTGATTCTGTAACTGAAGGTACAGACGCACAAGCTGAAGTACACGTCCAAGTTAAAATTGGAGAGGAAATTGTTACAGGTGTTGGTATCGATCATGATATCTTACTTGCTTCATGTAAGTCATATGTAGAAGCACATGCTAAATATGTTGCTAATTCACCTGTGGAAGAAGGTATTCATTCATGAGCTATAAAATCGTAGCCTTACCGGGCGATGGTATCGGTCCTGAAATTATGAAAGGATCATTAGAAATATTAAAACAATTAAGTCAAAATTTTGGTTTCACTTATAATTTAGAAACACATGATTTTGGCGGGGTAGCTATAGATAATCATGGCACCCCACTACCTGATGCAACTCTAAATGCTTGTCAAAATGCTGACGCTATTTTACTAGGTGCAGTTGGAGGACCTAAATGGACAGATCCAAACAATAGACCTGAACAAGGCTTATTAGGTATTCGTAAAGCATTAGGTTTGTTCGCTAATATACGCCCTACTACAGTAACAAGTGGTACAAGTCACTTGTCCCCTATTAAAGAATCTCGCGTGGCAGGCACTGATTTTGTTTTAGTTAGAGAACTTACTGGTGGGATTTATTTTGGAGAACCAAAAAAATTAGGTGAAGATGATGCACTTGATTCACTTACTTATACTAGAAAAGAAATAGAACGTATTGCCAGAGTCGGTTTTGAATTAGCTCAAAAGCGAAATAAAAAACTAACATCTGTAGATAAAGAAAATGTACTTTCGTCCAGTAAATTGTGGCGTAAAGTTATAAATGAAATTGCACAAGAATATCCACAAGTTGAAGTTAATCATTTACTTGTAGATGCTTGCGCAATGCATTTAATCACTAATCCGTCACAGTTTGATGTGATTGTTACAGAAAACTTATTTGGTGATATTTTAAGTGATGAAGCATCTGTCATTCCAGGTTCATTAGGCCTTTCTCCATCGGCAAGTTTTAGTGAACAAGGTCCTAGACTTTACGAACCAATTCACGGTTCCGCACCAGATATAGCAAACAAAGATATAGCAAACCCTTTCGGAATGCTGTTATCAGTTGTAATGTGTCTCAGAGAAAGCTTAAATGAGCCACAAGCAGCCGAAAAGTTAGAAACAGTAATTTATCAACTCATTAAAGATGGTAAAACAACCCGTGATCTCAATGGTAATTATAATACATCAGATATTATTAATTATGTAAAAGAAAATCTATAGAAGGAGGAGATGTCATATGGGTAAAACACTATTTGATAAAGTTTGGAATAAACACGTCTTGACTGGTAAAGAAGGTGACCCACAGTTATTATATATAGATTTGCATCTGATACACGAAGTTACATCTCCTCAGGCTTTTGAAGGTCTCAGACTCCAAAATAGAAAGTTACGTAGACCAGACCTAACTTATGCGACACTTGATCACAACGTTCCGACCGAAGATATATTTAATATCAAAGATGAAATTGCGAATAAACAAATCACTACATTACAAAATAATGCCAAGGAATTCGGAGTTCATATATTTGATATGGGTTCAGATGAACAAGGTATCGTGCATATGGTAGGACCAGAAACGGGATTAACACAACCGGGGAAAACAATTGTTTGTGGTGATTCTCATACTGCAACACATGGTGCTTTTGGTGCAATTGCTTTTGGTATAGGAACAAGTGAAGTAGAACATGTATTTGCTACGCAATCACTTTGGCAAACTAAACCTAAAAATTTGAAGATTGAAGTGACTGGCCAATTACCAACAGGTGTTTACGCTAAAGACATTATCTTATATTTAATTAGTCAATATGGTGTCGACTTTGGTACTGGGTACGCATTAGAATTCGCTGGTGAAACAATTCGCAGTCTAAGCATGGAAGCTAGAATGACAATCTGTAACATGGCAATAGAGGCGGGTGCTAAATATGGCATGATGGAACCTGACGAAACCACATTTGAATATGTTAAAGGGCGTCCTTATTCTACAAATTTTGATGATTCAATCGATGAATGGCGCGAGCTTTATACAGATGATGACGCCGTATTCGATAGAGTTATCGAAATGGATGTTTCAGACTTAGAACCTCAAGTAACTTGGGGTACAAGTCCTGAAATGGGCGTAAGCTTCAGCACACCATTCCCTGACATACAAAATGTGAATGACGAACGTGCCTATAATTATATGGATTTGAAGCCAGGACAAAAAGCTGAAGATATTGATTTAGGTTATGTTTTCCTTGGCTCTTGTACAAATGCTAGACTTTCAGATTTAGTAGAAGCAAGTCATATTGTTAAAGGAAATAAAGTACACCCTAATATTACAGCAATAGTAGTACCAGGGTCACGTACAGTAAAAATAGAGGCAGAAAAAATTGGCTTAGATAAAATATTCAAAGAAGCTGGCTTTGATTGGAGAGAACCTGGCTGTTCTATGTGTCTCGGCATGAACCCTGACCAAGTACCAAACGGTGTGCACTGTGCTTCCACAAGTAACCGTAACTTTGAAGGTCGTCAAGGTAAAGGTGCAAGAACGCATCTTGTCTCCCCTGCTATGGCGGCAGCAGCAGCTATTAATGGTAAATTTGTAGATGTTAGAAAGGTGGTTGTATAATATGGAAATCCAACCAATCACAACGTATACAGGGAAAGTAGTACCTTTGTTTCATGATAATATCGACACCGATCAAATTATACCGAAAGTCCATTTAAAGCGTATTTCCAAATCAGGTTTTGGTCCATTTGCTTTTGATGAATGGCGTTATCTAGACGACGGTTCTGACAATCCAGACTTCAACCTGAATAAACCAGAATATAAAGATGCAACAATATTAATTACTGGAGATAACTTTGGGTGTGGATCAAGCCGTGAACATGCTGCTTGGGCAATTAAAGATTATGGCTTTGATATTATTATCGCTGGAAGTTATAGCGATATATTCTATATGAACTGTACTAAAAATGCCATGCTTCCAATTGTATTAGATGAGGAAGCAAGAAAACATTTAGCGCAAGCTGAGTCAGTTACCGTAGATTTACCAAAACAAAATGTTTCTTCTACTGAAAAAACATTTCCTTTTGATATCGATGAAACATGGAAAAATAAACTAGTTCAAGGATTAGATGATATTGCAGTAACATTGCAATACGAAGATAAAATAAAATCTTACGAAAAGGCATAACATTTTAACGATACTAAATTAGCAAAGGTGTGAAACTTATGACTGTAAAAACAACTGTTTCTTCAAAAGATATCGATGAAGCTTTCTTACAAATTAAAGATACTGTTAAAGAGACGCCATTACAAAAAGATCATTATTTATCACTTAAATATGACTGTAATGTATATCTAAAAAGAGAAGATTTACAATGGGTCAGATCATTTAAATTAAGAGGAGCTTACAACGCAATTGTGGCATTAAATAAAGAAGACAGAGATAATGGCATTACTTGTGCTAGTGCAGGTAATCATGCGCAAGGTGTAGCATACACAGCCAATAAACTCAATTTAACTTCAGTTATTTTTATGCCTGTTACTACACCACTTCAAAAAATTAATCAAGTTAAATTTTTTGGTGGCCAAAATGTTGAAGTTATCCTTACAGGGGATACATTTGATGATTGTTTAAAAGAAGCCCTCACATACACTGAAGATAACAAAATGAACTTCATTGATCCCTTTAATAATATCTTCACAATTGCAGGTCAAGGAACGCTTGCTAAAGAAATCATTGATCAATCTAAAGAAGAAGATATACAATTTGATTATTTATTTGCTGCAATTGGCGGTGGCGGTTTAATTTCTGGAGTTGGTACTTATTTCAAAGAACATTCACCTCAAACCTCTATCGTTGGTGTCGAACCAGCAGGCGCAAGTAGTATGTATACATCAGTTGTTGAAAAAAATCAAATTGTTACATTACCTAATATTGATAAGTTTGTGGACGGTGCCTCTGTCGCAAGAGTCGGTCAAATCACTTATGATATCGCTAAAAATGTTGTTGACGATTATGTCCAAGTACACGAAGGTGCTGTATGTTCAACTATTTTAGATATGTATTCTAAACAAGCTATTATTGCTGAACCGGCCGGTGCTTTAAGTGTTACTGCATTAGACCAGTATCAATCAGAAATTAAAGGTAAAACAGTTGTTTGTGTTGTTAGTGGTGGTAACAACGATATTAATCGTATGAAGGAAATAGAAGAACGTTCATTACTTTTCGAAGAAATGAAACATTACTTTATCTTAAACTTCCCTCAACGTCCCGGTGCTTTAAGAGAATTTGTAAACGATGTACTTGGGCCGAAAGATGATATTACTAAGTTTGAGTACTTAAAAAAATCTTCTCAAAACACCGGCACAGTTATCATAGGTATTCAATTAAATAACCATAAAGATTTGAATAACTTAAAGAAAAATGTGAATGAATTTGATTCATCCAACATTTACATCAATGAAAACAAAATGTTATATTCGCTTCTTATTTAAAAGCTTAGCAATCGCGCTAAGCTTTTTTTAGCGTCACCCGTCTTTCTTTAGAAATTAATGACGCTTATGCAAGAACACAACTCTTGAAATCCTTCTTCTCAAATCAATTTTTACCATCCTGCGATAAAGTACTCCTTCTCAATCCCAATTTATTGAAATTAGCAGTATATACCTATGAGCTTTAGTTCAGTCGATTCCCTAAAGTTAAGCTTATTTTTCGCATAAAAAAAGAGACCTTTCAGTCTCGGCTCATCGCATCCTATAATGCTGCCTGGCAACGTCCTACTCTTGCGGAACGTAAGTCGGCTACCATCGGTGCTAAGGAACTTTCTTGATATAAGACAAGCGCTCGCATCTTTTCTCACTTGCGTTCTTTCCTTACTCACTTACCGCTTGTAAGCTCGTTGCGTCTTTCACTGAGTTCGTCAGCTTCAAACGCTTTCTTAAATCAATTTTTAACACCCTGCGATAAAGTACTCCTTCTCAATCCCAATTTATTGAAATTAGCAGTGTATACACATGAGCTTTAGTTCAGTCGATTCCCTAAAGTTAAGCTTATTTTTCGCATAAAAAAAGAGACCTTTCAGTCTCGGCTCATCGCATCCTATAATGCTGCCTGGCAACGTCCTACTCTTGCGGAACGTAAATCCGACTACCATCGGCGCTAAGGAGCTTAACTACTGTGTTCGGCATGGGAACAGGTGTGACCTCCTTGCCATTGTCA
>JBEAMH010000040.1:0-790 GCA_040062795.1 Staphylococcus aureus | reverse complement strand
GGTTCTGTTGCAAAGTTGAATTTATAGTATAATTTTAACAAAAAGGAGTCTTCTGTATGAACTATTTCAGATATAAACAATTTAACAAGGATGTTATCACTGTAGCCGTTGGCTACTATCTAAGATATGCATTGAGTTATCGTGATATATCTGAAATATTAAGGGAACGTGGTGTAAACGTTCATCATTCAACGGTCTACCGTTGGGTTCAAGAATATGCCCCAATTTTGTATCAAATTTGGAAGAAAAAGCATAAAAAAGCTTATTACAAATGGCGTATTGATGAGACGTACATCAAAATAAAAGGAAAATGGAGCTATTTATATCGTGCCATTGATGCAGAGGGACACACATTAGATATTTGGTTGCGTAAGCAACGAGATAATCATTCAGCATATGCGTTTATCAAACGTCTCATTAAACAATTTGGTAAACCTCAAAAGGTCATTACAGATCAGGCACCTTCAACGAAGGTCGCAATGGCTAAAGTCATTAAAGCTTTTAAACTTAAACCTGACTGTCATTGTACATCGAAATATCTGAATAATCTCATTGAGCAAGATCACCGTCATATTAAAGTAAGAAAGACAAGGTATCAAAGTATCAATACGGCAAAGAATACTTTAAAAGGTATTGAATGTATTTACGCTCTATATAAAAAGAACCGCAGGTCTCTTCAGATCTACGGATTTTCGCCATGCCACGAAATTAGCATCATGCTAGCAAGTTAAGCGAACAACGACATGATAAATTAGTGGTTAGCTATATTTTTTTACTTTGCAACAGAACC
>JBEAMH010000039.1:0-864 GCA_040062795.1 Staphylococcus aureus | reverse complement strand
AAGATGCGAGCGCTTGTCTTATATCAAGAAAGTTCCTTAGCACCGATGGTAGCCGACTTACGTTCCGCAAGAGTAGGGAAAGTGGAATAGAAAAGATTTATCTTTTTTATAATTACTCCTAAATTTTTATTTTAAAAAATAAGGAGTAATTTACAGGCAATCAGGGACCCGAAAGATTTCTTTTTTATGCGAAAAAGGAGATTTACTTTAGGGAAATCACCAGAACTAAAGCTTATGCGTAATAGCTACTAATCATGATAAATTGAAAAGTAGTGTTTGAATGCAAAATTATAAAATGTTTTAAAAAAAGATTTAAGGACTATAGACTTTGCATAAGTACTATTAATTGTTTAAAGAAAGAGTGCTTTGTAGATAGTTAGATACTTAACTTAATATTCGTTATTTATCTTTAAAAAATTAATTAGACTAAAAATGAGTCACAAACAATATCAATACTAATAAAATTAGTAGAAATATTTATAAAGAAGTGAAATAAGGGAAGTGAAATTTTCTAAAAATGATTATTGTAGTTCAAATATAATTATTTTTAGAACCTTTTAACTAAATGAAAAGTTATTTAATATGTAAAAAAAAGGGAGAATGGCTTAATTTGAACTTATTAATGTAAGCATATTTCAAACAATTTGTAATTGGCATTTTACCAGTCTAATGTATAAAGTGATATATAGATTATGTTCATTAAATAAGTTCGAACATTTGAGGTATAGTGTAAAATTTACTGTTGTTAAAGGGAGGATAAGCGTGTATAGTATTTACTTGTCGGACAAAACAAATCGACAAACACGACAAAGAAATACAAACCATATAAAAAATTAATTTTTAAAAAGTTGTTGACTTTTGAAG
>JBEAMH010000038.1:0-869 GCA_040062795.1 Staphylococcus aureus | reverse complement strand
TAAGTCCTTCGTTTCTAGCTTAACAGAACAGCTAGAACCTATGGTTAACGAGTGGCAGAATCGTTTATTATCAGAAAAAAATTATCCTTACTTAATGACCGATGTACTCTATATAAAAGTACGAGAAGAAAATCGAGTACTCTCAAAAAGCTGTCATATAGCGATTGGAATAACCAAAGATGGCGACCGTGAAATTATCGGCTTCATGATTCAAAGTGGCGAAAGCGAAGAGACCTGGACAACATTTTTTGAATACCTAAAAGAACGCGGTTTACAAGGTACGGAACTCGTTATTTCTGATGCGCACAAAGGATTAGTCTCTGCCATTAGAAAATCCTTCACCAACGTAAGTTGGCAAAGATGCCAAGTTCACTTCCTAAGAAATATCTTTACCACCATTCCTAAAAAAAATTCAAAATCTTTCAGAGAAGCTGTTAAAGGAATTTTTAAGTTCACAGATATTAACTTAGCGCGTGAGGCTAAAAATCGATTGATTCATGATTATATCGATCAACCAAAATATTCAAAAGCTTGCGCATCATTGGATGATGGATTCGAAGACGCCTTTCAATATACCGTACAAGGAAATTCCCACAATCGACTAAAGAGTACCAATCTAATTGAACGACTGAATCAAGAAGTACGCAGAAGAGAAAAGATTATTCGCATCTTCCCCAATCAAACATCAGCCAATCGCTTAATTGGAGCCGTTCTTATGGACCTACATGATGAATGGATTTATTCTTCAAGAAAATACATCAATTTTGATAAGTAGAAATGGTAAAAACATTGTATAGCATTTTACACAGGAGTCTGGACTTGACTCACTTCCTTTATTATTTTTCATTTTTTTAAACTATTTAATACTA
>JBEAMH010000037.1:0-885 GCA_040062795.1 Staphylococcus aureus | reverse complement strand
AGCCGACCATTCGACAAGTTTTGGGATTGTTAAGGGTTCCGAGGCTCAACGTCAATAAAGCAATTGGAATAAAGCAATTAATGCGATGTTCCGAAAATGTTTAACGAAACTACGCCGACTATGATTAAAACTATAGATACTATAGTTATTAGATTTATTTGTTCTTTGAAGATAATTATTGAGACTACGGTTGTTAAGACTAAACCTAGTCCCGCCCAAGTTGCATAAGTTATATTTAGTGGTAGGTGTTGCATTGTTTTACTTAAAAAATAGAAACAAATTCCAAATGAAATTATTGTTCCTAAGGATGGTATAAATTTTGAAAAGCCTTCTGAAGATTTAAGAAATGCACTTCCAATAACTTCAGTACTTATGGATATTATTAAATAAATATAAGGCATTTTTAGCTCCTTTTAATTTTCGTATTTTATTTAATTTTATTCTAACGTATTTTTTAATTGTAGTCTTGTATTTTGAGTGTCATTCGCGTGGTATTGATTTTTGTGGATTGATGGTTTTTGAAAGGTTTTTGAAACGAGTTGAAAACGAGTTTCTTCTTGTCTTGATACTATATAGAAATAACTCGATTTTAAATTTATAGCTGTAATCCTTGGTACGTAAGGGATTATAGCTTTTTTTATTGTTGAAAGGAATTTTTGACATAAAAAAACCCCAGTAGTATGATTAAAGCGTCTACTCAATAAACAACTACTGGAGGTCTCTTTATATGCAATATAATACTACTAGATGTATAGACGAAAATCAAGATAACGAAACACTTAAAGATATGACGAAAAGTGGGAAACAGCGCCCATGGAGAGAAAAGAAGATAGATAATGTAAGTTATGCAGATATACTAGAAATCTTAAAAATTAAAAAGGCTTT
>JBEAMH010000003.1:0-245669 GCA_040062795.1 Staphylococcus aureus | reverse complement strand
GATATTTTAACTTCTTCGCGTTGGCCATTATCCATAACTTTAATAGCACTATTAGGTAACAGTTCTGCCATTTTCTTTAAAGCATCTCCAGCATTTCCGACAGCATTCATTTCTATCCAATGTCCTAATAGCATAATTAAAATTAAGGTTGCTAATTCCCAAAAAAAGTCCATTGTATGACCAGTTGCACTACTAAAGTTATTCATATAAAAAGCATACAAGCTATAAATATAAGCTACTGAGATACCTAGGGTAACTAAGGTCATCATGCCTGGTTTTTTTGTAGCAATTTCATCTTTACCACCAGACAAGAACGGTTTACCACCATAAAAGAATAAAATTGTACTTAATATTAACACTACCCATTCAGAACCTGGAAATGTGAATTGAAAAGGTAAGTTAACACCCATCAGTGGCGATAAAAGAATGATAGGTATTGCAAAAATTAATGAAACAAAAAACTTAACTTTAAAATTTCCATGATGATGTGCATGGCCACTATGATGATGATGTGAGGCATGGTTATCATGATGCATTTGATTGGAATGATTCATGTGATTTTGATGATTATGCTCTTCACCATTATTATTCAAATTAACCCCTCCTAATGAAAATGTTATAGTAAAGCTACTTATACTATAACATATACCCACCCAGGGTATAAATGTTTTCGATTTATCTACTTTTATGGATTTATATAATTCCGAAACTTATGTCTACACGTCCTACATTAGACCTTGTCATCGATATTTAAAACAATGTTTTAATTAAAAGATCTAATCTTAACTATCGCATGACAATACACTCTGACCAAGGTTATCATTACCAAAACAAGTCATATATTAATATTCTTAAAGAAAATAACGCATTTCAGAGTATGTCTAGAAAAGCAAATTGTCTAGATAATTATTTAAAGAAGCCAGTAAATGAATTTATAATAAACTCATTTACTGGCCATTTTTCTAGTATTTATGCTCAGTCTCTTCAAACTATATTAATCCTTTTTTGATTCTCAAATTCTACGCCACAATAGCTGCATTTTATTAAAGATACTATATATTCAATCAATTTCAAAGTGAGTTACATACAACCTATTTTTTAGTTTTATTTGTGATATGTCTCTCCTCTCATTATCTTAAACGCACGGTAGACTTGCTCGATTAAAATAACGCGCATCATTTGATGTGGAAAAGTCATTTTACTGAATGACAGGGCATAGTCGCTACGGTCTAGGACTTCTTTGTGTAGGCCGTTTGATCCACCAATAATAAACGTAAAGTCGCTTTGACCACGTGTCATGCGGTTTTCTATTTCTTTGGCTAATCCTTCTGATGTCAGCATGCTGCCTTTAATCTCTAATGTAATCACTGTGGATTGTGGTTTCACTTTTGCTAATAGGCGTTGGCCTTCTTTCTGTTTCACTTGCTCAACTTCTTTATCACTCATGTTTTCAGGTGCTTTTTCATCTGGTACTTCAATGATTTCTATTTTAGAATATGCGCCTAGTCTCTTTTCATATTCTGCAATGGCTTGTTTCCAGTATTTTTCTTTTAGCTTGCCTACTGTCAGTATTGTAATTTTCATTATTATCCTCCAAAAATGGGTAGTAGTGGATAGTTATCAGACTTATCCACAAGTTATACACTTATTCACACTATTCCCTCTTATTATAACAGGAATGCATACTATTTTTTAATAATGTTTACGCTTTCTACACAAAAATAAGTGAATAACTTGTTTATTTGTGGATAACTCTGTGTACAATGTGGGTATTTCTATGTTAATTGTGCACATCTATGGATAACTATGTATAATTCCGTGGATAAGTCGGAGGTTGTCTTATATACTTATTCACATCATTTACATTAGCTTCATAATATTTAAGCTAACACCATACTACGTCCTAAGTTGAGAAATTGTTATAATTATTCGTCAATTGTATATAGTGATTTTCATTTAAGACTTAAGGTCGTATCTCCATATATCCCTTCTTTTATTGAGTAAATTTTCCCATAAAAATACTCCATTATTAAATGTATTTTATCTCTTATGTATGCTAGAAAATATAAAAATAGCCGACACCTCGTAATAAGGTATCGGCTATTTCGCTTTAATGTTGACTATGGATTACATTAGCTGAAACTAATGTATTAAGATAATCTAACCTTCAAAAAAGTTAAGATTATCTATAATGTATATATCGGTGTTGCTTTGGCTTTATCTGTATCGCATAATATGACTTCTTTTTCTGTGTCGATATCGTGTTCGTTGAGGACTTGGCCAACGCTCATACGTGCTAGGTCTTTCATATTGTTGTCTTGTGATAAATGGGATAAGTATATGCGTTTAGTCGTCCCTGTGATGACGTCTGTCATCGCTAAGCCTGCATCTTCGTTTGAAACGTGTCCCATATCACTCAATATACGTTGTTTTGTCTTCCATGGATAACCGCACATGCGTAACATATCCACATCGTGATTACTTTCGAATATAAAAGCATCGCTACCTTGAATCATGCCTTTCATACGGTCTGAGACGTAGCCTGTATCCGTTAAAATCGTAAATTTCTTATAATTATTATGGAAAATGTAGAATTGTGGATCTATCGCATCATGTGACACATTGAATGATTCGATGTCGAAACCTGCAATAGATTTTGTTTCATATGGGTTAAAAATAAATTTCTGATCCATTGGTATCTTACTATCTTTCTTTTCGATAGCTGTCCACGTTTTTTCGTTTGCGTAAATCGGCAAACCGTATTTACGTGCTAATACACCTAAACCTTTAATGTGATCTGAATGTTCGTGTGTAACTAAGATACCGTTTAAATCTTTAATCTGTTTGTCTATTTGTCCAAATAGTTCTTCCATTTTCTTTCCTGTCAGACCTGCGTCGACAAGGATACTGCCTTTATCACTTTCCACGTAAGTGGCGTTTCCTGTGCTGCCACTCGCCAATGCGCTCATGCGTATCAAGCGATTCACCCTTTCTAATGTATTGCTTATATTGTGATGGGGTAGTCTCCGGTTTATGTGCCATCAACTTGCCCTCTGTCTAATTATTAATTATTAATATCGTTATTTAGTTGAGTTTATAAGTATATGAAGCGAACACGTTTTCAACAATTCGCTTAAATCATCTTCACAATAATTCATATATTTTACTCTTTCGAACTATTTTCGACTTCTTCAATAACTCTCTTTAACAATATTTTATTTTAACATACTTTTAGCTTTGAGCATGTCCAAATTGTTTATTTAGATACTAATCTAACTTTTAAATTCAATTAATGACGTTCTAAAAAGATATTTAATAATTACGCGTAACTTATAAAAATTTTTCACGAGACGCCTGAAGAAACAACACGAGTCGAAGACTGCAGGCTCAGACGATGTCCTAGGCAAACGAGTCTAAAATTTTTTATTCAAACATCATAAAAATGCACACCTTAGTAAAAAGGTGTGCACTATAATTAACTTTTAACTTATCCACAATTATTCCACATCATTATTCTTCAATAATTTTCGGACTGTCGGATACGGCTTCTACGTAATACGTTTTGATTTTGTCTTTATGTTTGACTTTGATTTCCCAATTGGCTTCGAGTACTTGAACGTTAGGCTCTTTTACAACGGTATAGTAGCCAAGACGTGCGTTGGTTACTTCGTCGTTGCGTTTGAGGTAACGGTTATAGTAAAGGGCTTCAATGGCGCTTCTAGCTGTGTTGACTTGTTTCTTATCGTTGTTTGCACCTTCTGAAGGTTTGATGGATTCCATTGCTGTTTGTTTATAGCTTGTCGCTTCGCCATCTTTAACATCAAATTGTAATCTCGCTTTACTATTATTCATAATTGGATAATCTTGATATGTTTGTTCGAATGTAACTTTGTCATCCTCAATCTGACTCATTTCGTAATCTTCACCTTTATATACGCTACCTTTGACATACGATTTTAAATCGGTGAATTGGTCATTGCTAAGATTGACTGGATCATTTACTTCACCTTCGGCCATTGCACCTGCTTCTTTACTTTCAATATTGGAACGTGCTTTGGCATAAGAGGTAAAGTCATAAGATCTTCCTGTGAGTAGTTGCATTTTCAAACCTTTTACAGTTGGCAAGTTGTCTGGAATTTTAATTTCTTCTTGTTTAAAATCCACCGCATTTTCATCTTCACTGTCGTTGATATGTGATTTATTAACTTTATCTACATATATCACAATTAAGCAAATGTTAACGAGTAGGAATACTAAAATAAATAATGTTTTTGCACGTTTCCAGTTCATTTATTCTAGCCCCCCATCGTTGTATGCATGCCAATCGCCTTTATACTCTACATACCATTGTGGTTTGAATTCACTGTTTCTTTGAATTTCAATATCACTACCCTCTTCTTTATGATCCATTTTGTAGCCAATCGTCATATTCGTAACTTCTTCAAAGTCAATTTCAGGGTTATTTGCTAATTCTGAACGAACGGTTTCGGCACCTGGTAAGTCTTTTTCATCATCACCGCTGTCTATCGTTACGTTAGATTTTAGTAAGGCACGCGCATAACTAAAGACACCTTTTTCGCCCCATGATACTTTAATGTTATTTAAATTGTCTTCATTGAATGTTGGACGACCGTTTAAGAACATTTGATACGTGAGTTCGCCGCCTTTATTATCGGTGCTGAACAATCTGTAATCATCTGTAAAGCCACCGTGTTGATTGATGTAATCATAGGTGCTTGGAATGCTGTCTTGCATATCGTTTGAACGATTTTCATCTTCTGAAAGGTTGGTGTAGCGATATTTTTCATTGTCCTCACTATAGTTTGCAACACCAGTATTATTATTGTAAGTCGCTGTACCACTCTTCGAACTACGTACGACGACAGAGTCGTTAAACAAGATTGAGTTCATCGTATCAACACTAATACGGTTATATATCGTGTGGTATGATTTCAAACCTTCAGGGTCTTTTGGCGCAAAGATATGTGTGGCTTTATCAATCGTATCTTTGTTAGTAATGATTTCTGTATATGGCTGCATATCGTTTTGCTGATCTTTAAGTAATTTATTAAATGAACTGATTTTTGCAGTTGTAGTCATTCGAACGACATTGTGACGATCTTTACTAATCGCGTACAGTTTTACTTTCCCATCCTCATTTTCGTCGATGAGTAAGCGATCGAATTTAAAGTTGTTAGGCACTTTCGCATTGATATTTAACGCCTGACCTAAGTATGTGGCCAGCGGCATATCGTAACTAAAGTCGAGTACTAAAAATTCTTCACTTAAATCTGGAATAATGAGGTTATGATTACTATGCATTTGTTCCGCATGTAATACACGTTGATTTTTTAACGGACTGATTGCTTTTTCTACATTATTACGAGTTGCTTCCATACCTTCTGTGTCTTCACCTTTAGAATGAATCACTTGGTAAGGTGCAACGACTTTACTCATACCTTGTTCGAACGGTTTACCTATCGTATTTGCCTTCGCATCTTTGCTGTCACTATCTTGTTGATCTACGTTAGCTAGATCAGGTGAGAAGTTCCACGTCATATAAGTCAGTACGGCGCTCATTAATACTAGGATGTACAGAATAATGGATTTGATTAGCTCTTTACTCCGCATCCCAATCACCATCTTCTAGTACTTCACATGGCAGTGTAATAAAGATTGATGTGCCTTGTCCTTCTACACTGTTTGCCCAAATGCGACCATTATGTGCTTCGACAATTTCTTTGGAAATGGCTAAACCTAAGCCAGTACCACCCATTTTACGTGTACGTGCTTTATCGACACGGTAGAAACGATCGAAGATTTTATCTACTTTATTAATAGGAATTCCAATACCATTATCTTTCACGCGAATAGTCATACGATTGTATAACGCATTCTGTTTCACGTGAAACTCGACACGTTTGTCACCACGAGAATACTTCATCGCATTGGTAATGACGTTATCAAATACTTGTGTCATCTTGTCTGGATCGATTTCAGTAAAGATGGTTTGTTTTGGAATTTCACGCACAAACGTCGTATCTTTAGCTGACATTTCGTGACGGTTAATGATCTTATTGATAAACATATTAAAGTCGATGATTTCTTTTGTAATTTGATCTGATTCATTATCCATTTTCGACAATTGTAGTAAGTCGTTTACGAGACGAATCATACGTTCTGTTTCTTCACGTGTGACGGATAAGAATTGTGGTGCAAGTTCATTATCTTTCCAAGCACCGCTTTCTAATGCTTCGATGTAACTGTTCATCGATGTTAGTGGCGTACGTAATTCATGTGAAACGTTCGCAACGAATTCACGGCGTTCACGTTCTACTTGTTGTTGTTCTGTAACGTCATGTAATACGGCAATGTAACCTGTCACAAAGCCTGTTTCTTGAACAATGGTACTAAAGTTAACACGAGCGATAATACCTTCTGATTCATTAATATCTAATAGGAAACTATCGTTATTTTCTTGAATCTCATCTAAAGAGAATTCTTCTTCTAAATTAAGTACGTTGAGCATATAATTTCCGATAATTTCTTCTTTTAATGTGCCCATCATCGTCAACGCCATGTCATTAACAATGCGTACACGACCACGACGATCAGTTGCAATAATACCATCACTCATATGCGTGATGACTGAATCTAAACGGCGTTTCTCACTTTCTGTATTGGCTTGAGCTTCTTGTACACGTTTAGATAAATTGTTAAAGGCAAGTGCCAACTCGCCAATTTCATCGTTACCATAAATTTTCACACGTTGTGTATAGTTACCTTTAGACATCTCTACGGTTTGGTTCCGCATGTCTGTAATTGGTTTGGTAATCGTACGCGCAATAAAGAAACCTAGAATTACAGTAATCAGCAGTGAAATACCTGTACCGACGATAAAGATTTGGTTGATGTTACTAAGTTGTTTAAATACATCATTAATATCCGCTTCGATATAGATGTTTCCTATAATGCCATGATTAGATGTCTTTACAGGTAGATTGTATACCCACACACGTTGTTTACCATTCCCGTAATCTTTTAATACGGTATGGCTATTAATTTCCCCTATAGATAAGGCTTTTTGGATAGAACTGTCATTGGCTTTTTGATTTATTAGACTTCGGGTAGACTGCTTTGAAGTGGCCATAATAATCTGGTCTTTATCAATAAAGCGAATTTCTTCTATCTCTTGTCTATTCGCATACTCGTTCAGTAAGTTTTGGACTTCTTTTTGAGCATTGACTGAATTATCTTCGTCATAGACTTTTTCTATATTAATTTCTATTTGTTTCGCGTATTGCGAAATATTATTTTTAAATGTTTGTGTTAGTTCTTTTTCTAGACTATTGGTAAAGTACAAACCGATAATTTGCATACCGATTACAATGAGCAACACATAGACAATAACGAGTTTCGTGTGTAAAGACTGAAAATATTTAAGCCATTTCATTTATGAGCTGCCTCTATTCGTGTTGTTGGAGGAAATAACCAACGCCACGACGTGTCACAATGTACTCTGGATGAGATGGATCATCCTCGATTTTTTCACGTAAGCGTCGAATTGTTACGTCTACTGTACGCACGTCACCAAAATAGTCATAGCCCCAAACAGTTTGTAATAAATGTTCACGTGTCATTACTTGCCCCATATGTTTAGATAAGTAATGGAATAGTTCGAATTCACGATGTGTTAATTCGATATCATCGCCACGTTTTTTGATAGCATATGCATCTGGATAAATAACGATGTCTTTAATTGAAATTTCATTAGATGCATCGTTTACTTCTTGGGCTGGTTGTGAATAATGGCGACGTAAGTTAGCCTTCACACGTGCGATTAATTCGCGTGTGCTAAATGGTTTTGTTACGTAATCATCTGCACCAAGTTCAAGTCCTAACACTTTATCTATTTCTGAGTCTTTTGCAGTGAGCATAATAATTGGCATTTCGTATTTTTTACGCACTTCGCGACATACTTCCATACCGTCGCGTCCTGGTAACATAATGTCTAGTAAGACAATGTCTGGCTCTTCTTCGTATATTAAATCTACTGCATCGTCACCATCGTATGCACAAAATACTTCATAGCCTTCTTTTTTTAAGTTAAATTCTAAAATATCAGCAATTGGTTTTTCATCATCGACTACAACAACTTTTCTAGCCATATTTATAAACCTCATTTCTAAATTGTAGTACGTTCACTTTATCTTTTACAGATTTCTCTATAATATAATTTACCATTTATAACGTGCTAATTCTATTTATCTAAATAGAAAATTATATTTGTGTATTGTAAAATTATAGCATTATTATTATTAAATGGGTACTTATCGATAAATCATAGATAACTCCAGTCTAAACAAGTTAAAGGTATCAATCGAATTTCTTGCCTATAACTTATTGCGCCCACTAGATAGGACGCTTGTATTTTTAAATAAATAATCCTCATCTATATATATAAAATGATATGTATACAAGAAGCTTACTATATATAAGGCAATGCACGAGGTAGTGCTGTCGCTCTAAATATTATATAGTGTCGTTATTTCTCTATACATACCACTTTTTATTTTTTATATTAACTTCGATTTCTTAACGAATAACGACAGGATAAATCCTATCAGTGTTAAGCCGACAATAAAGAAGAATGTGTATTGAATACCTTGTGCAAGCACAACTTCTTGAGCGGCGTTTGGATGGCTCATGCCGAATGATTTCATTGCTGTAGTATAAATGGTGATGGCAATCGCTGTACCAGCTGAACCGCCGACTTGTATTAATGTTGTAACCGTTGCCGAGCCGTCTGCATAAAGATGATGCGGCAACTGATTTAACGCATTTGTTTGTGCTGGCATCATAACCATAGAAATGCCTAAGAATAATATCATAAATGCGAGTATGATTGCCCATACTGGTGTAGTATCTGAAATCATGAAGGCAAATGTAATCGCTGAAATAAACATCAATAAAAATCCTATAATACAAAAATATCTAGCCCCAAAGCGATCAAATAATGCACCTACGATTGGCGACATAATTAAATTCACTACATTCCCCGGTAATAAGATTAAACCAGCTACAATCGAGCTAAATAATAATCCACCTTTGATATACAATGGTAATAAAATGCCCGTAGATAAAATACATATAATCGTTATGAATAACATTGCCGCACCTAAAATAAACATTGGATATTTAAAGACATTTAAATCAAGCATAGGTGAATCAATCTTAAATTGACGAATGATAAAGGTTGTTAAACTAAAGATACCTATAAGTAATGGTAACCATACAACAAAGTCCGTAAATTTCGATTCTGCCATTGAGCTCAATGCGAAGATGAGTCCAGCAAAGGCAAATGTAGATAAACAAATTGATAAGATATCAATTTTAGGTTTGGTAATCTCACCTACATTTTCCACATAGGCTATTGCCAGTAATAAGACGCCGATATATAACAATGCACTAATCCAAAAGATAAAATGCCAGCTTGAAGCTGAAATAATTACACCTGATAATGTTGGGCCGAGTGCAGGTCCTGCCGTGATGACAAGCCCCATAATCCCCATGACGGAACCGCGTTTTTCAATTGGGAAAATGAGCATGAGTACGGTTACCATAATCGGTAGTAACATACCTGTACCTAACGCTTGAATGACGCGCCCTAAAAATAATAATCCGAAGTTAGATGCGATGGCGCCTACGATTACACCTAATAATGATAACAAGATACCTGCTATAATTAGTGATCTCGTACTAAACCACTTCATTAAATAAGAAGACGCAGGCACTAAACAAGCCATAACGAGTAAATAACATGTCGTCAGCCATTGTACTGTTGCTGCTGTAACTTGAAAATCCTCCATAATATCAGTTAAAGCCATATTTAATGCTGTTTCACTAAATAACCCCATAAACCCACCAATCATTAAGACTAATGCGTACATTTTAGAATTTTTCACTATTACTTGTGTTGCCATTTGCTATACTCCTTTTTATGGTAAACGAAGTATAAGTATAATGAAGAACGTTTTATATAGAAGAAATCATTCAAGCACAAACAATCTAACTATTGCTTGTTACTCATTTTTACTAAATCATCTTCACGCTTTATTACTTATTCCTATATTTCCATTCCAATTTAGTCTATATAAATGGAACATTATTCAATTACTTCTAAACTCTGCTATCAGGGGTTCGAAGCGGATTGAAACTATGCCCTCTAAATATTAACTTTACTACTGTAGCAAAATCCCTCAATTAATGTCAACCTAGTTGACAACTTTAATTTCAAAAAATAAGCACCAAACAATTGTTATAATTGTCTGATACTTACGTATTTGTTTACACGTCGTCCAAATGCCAATCACGTTGTAATACTGCTTTAAGTTGCATGAGTTCGTCTTTACCAATGACTGTCTCGATATGTGCAATCAGTTGCGACTTACCATCTACATATTGCTCAAAGCATTGTACTCCTAAATGAGTGAGATTAACGCATTTTTCTTTTTTATTGTTAGGTACTGCTTCTACTTGAACAACACCTTTTTGTTCTAATTGTTTAATCGCTTTATGAATCGCTTGGCGTGTAAGGTGAATCTTTCTTGTAAGTTCGGCAAAAGTAGGTTTGTCATAATTGATCTTGTCGATGAGGTACCATTCTGAGCTACTAAAATGGACATCTTGTAAATGTTCTGATGTTTTAGATTCAACTGTTTGTCTTAACGCGCTATGACGTTCACTAATTAAATCTATAATATCTAAACCTTCTAAATTGTTATCATTTGCCATATACTCACTCCTTACATTCTTTTCCTACATTACTCTAACAATCAACGTCTTACAGCCTAATCTCAAAACAAAAACCTTTGAGATAACAATGCACGTGTTCATTGCAATTAGGCTACGATATGCTCATTTATCATAAGCAATTTTTTTACCAAATTCAAATTAAGCCTATTTTAAACCTTCAATAAAAGAGATAATTGTTTTTGAAAATTATCCATAAAAAAATGCCCATCCTATTGGATGGGCATTATACGGTCTCGACGGGAATCGAACCCGCGATCTCCTGCGTGACAGGCAGGCGTGTTAACCGCTACACTACGAGACCTAAAATGGTGACTCCTACGGGACTCGAACCCGTGTTACCGCCGTGAAAGGGCGGTGTCTTAACCGCTTGACCAAGGAGCCTGTCTTAAGCACAAAATAAATTATACCAACTCTTATAAAGGATGACAAGCTATTTTTTGAATTTTATTAGTATAATTTTCTATATTAATTGTATAAAGTTAGATTATCTTCATTAATTTCGAAAAATGTGCAATAAAGTTATCATTTAAGCATCAAAAATTTTAAAATTTTCCAATAACAACGAAAAATTTAAATCAATAATCAATTATTAATATTTAAATATTTTTTGTTTTCAAAACTTTTTGATAAAATAATCTAACGAAAGATATTAGGAGGTTTTTATCATTGGCAAACGTATTATTTATTAACTCAGGGTCACCGGGTCATTTAAATCCTACTGTTGCATTATGTAAAGAACTTGTCGAACGTGGTGAAAACGTCGTTTATTATATTTGTGATCAATTTAAAGATAAATTAGATGATACAGGCGTGGAAGTGAGAACGTTACCTACTGAAGAAATTATGGCGCGCTTTAGATCTTATGATGAACATCATTTATTTAATGTGATTAATGGTTTGTTAAAAACTGCTGATGTCATTTTACCGCAAATATTAGCAGAAACGAAAGATGAGCACTATGATTATATGATTCATGATTCTATGTTTAGTTGTGGTTACCTTATTGCTCAAAAGTTAAATATTCCTGCTGTTTCTTCTATCTCATCTTTTGCACATTCAAAAGAAAGTTTTAAATATTTTCTTGAAAAGCTAACTCAAACGGTGGATGCAAATGAGATAACACAAGCAGATGAAACATTTGATGAATTAAAAGCACATATTGAAAATACATATGATGTGGAGGTGGCTTCACGCTTTGAAGTGATGAACAATCCTGGCGATTTTAATATATGCTATGTCATGAAAGGATTTCAAATGGATTACCAACAATTTGATGCACAACGCTATACGTTCGTTGGGCCATCAGTCCTTCAACCACAACCATCTGGGTTTATGGAGGAAATTGACCAATCGCGTCCCATCGTCTACATCTCTTTAGGTACTGTATTTAATGAAAATATCGCATTTATCAATAAATGCTTTAAAGCGTTAGCTGACGTCGATGCTTCCATTGTCGTCTCAATAGGTACTACGAATGACTTGAGTGACTTTGACGACGTGCCGGACAATTTTGTAATTAAAGAATATGTTCCACAAACAGAATTACTACAGTATACGTCTTTATTTTTAACGCATGCAGGTATGAATAGTGCAAATGAAGCAATGATGATGAATGTCCCGATGCTCGCGTTTCCACAAAGTGCTGATCAACCTGTCGTAGCTCAACGTATTGCTAACTTAAATATCGGTCATCATATTAATGCAGAAACTATCACACCCGAACAGTTAAATTGTGCTGTATTAGATATGTTAACCAATAAAACATATTATCAAAGACACATCAATAAATTAAAAAGAGTTCAACAACTCGATAAACCAGGTTACAAATATGCAGCAGAGCAAATACTTAATTTTCGTAATAACTTATCAGTGAAATCAAACATTTCAACATAAATAAAAACACCTTGCAGTTCCCAAAAACAAAGGGTTCTGCAAGGTGTTTTTTAGTAGGACGGATGCCTAACTTGGTATAAAGGTCTTATTTTCTACCATAAAGGTTTTAATAAGTTTGTTTGATTACGGTCTGGACCTACTGAGAAGATTGAAATCTTCACATCACATAGTTCAGAAATACGCTCTAAATATCTTAGTGCATTGGCAGGTAGTTCTTCTAATGAACGACAACCTGTAATGTCTTCTTCCCAACCTGGTAGTGTTTCAAAGATTGGTTTACAACGATTTAAGTCTTTTAAGTTTGCTGGGTATTCAGTGATTTCTTTGCCATCTAATTCATAAGCAGTACAAATTTTCACTTCTTTAAGTCCAGTCAAGACATCGATAGAGTTGATTGATAAGTCTGTGATACCACTTGCGCGGCGTGAATGACGTAATACAACTGAGTCAAACCAACCTACACGACGTGGACGACCTGTTGTTGTACCGTATTCACGGCCTACTTCACGGATATGATGACCATCTTCATCGAATAGTTCTGTTGGGAATGGACCATCACCTACACGAGATGTATATGCTTTACATACGCCGATAACTTTAGATACGAATGTTGGGCCAACTCCACCACCTACAGCAACATTACCTGCGATTGGGTTACTTGAAGTTACAAATGGATATGTACCATGATCAAGGTCCAACATAACACCTTGCGCACCTTCAAATAATACTTTTTCTTCAGCTACAAACGCGTCGTCTAATACTTTAGCTGTGTCTGTTACGAATGGTGCTAAACGTTGACCTGCAGCGTAATATGTTTCAAAGATTTCATCAAATGTTGGACATTCTTTACCGAACATACCTTTGAAGTAATCATTTTTATATTCAATATTATTTTTTAATAATTGTTCGAATGTTTCTTTGTCTAATAAATCTGCCACACGGATACCGATACGTTGTGCTTTATCTACGTAAGCTGGACCGATACCTTTTTTCGTTGTGCCAATTTTATTATCTCCACGGCGTTCTTCTTCATATTCATCTTGTTTTAAGTGATAAGGTAAAATAACTTGAGCACGATTAGAAATGCGTAAATTATCAGTTGAAATACCTCTTTCATTTAAAGCATCTAATTCTTTTAAAAGTGCAACTGGATCTACAACTACACCATTTCCAATTACTGCTAATTTTTCTTTATAAAAAATACCAGATGGTACTAAGTGCAATTTATATGTTTCTCCACCAAACTTAATTGTATGGCCTGCATTATTACCGCCTGAAAAACGAGCAATAACATCTGCTTGTTCTGCTAAGAAATCTGTAATTTTACCTTTACCTTCGTCTCCCCATTGTGTCCCAACGACTACTATTGATGACATATGAGCACCTCCAAGTTTTTCTCAATTAACCAATGTGTATTCTACCAATACAGAACCAATATTGCAAACAAAAATCGAACATTAATTTTTAATCATTCACTCAATTTCTATTCAATTTCAAACTGTGTAATAAGCTCTTAAAACATAGTAACACCAAGGTTTTCATTGTAATTTCTATATAAAAAAGATACATACTTACACTAAGAATCACGAAACAAATACATACAAAAACCGTACAATAAAACAAAAACAAGAATTATTGTACGGTAAAATTAATTTTATCTTTTTTTCTAACCCATCATATCTGCATGAGCATAATCGATATCTGTAAATTTATTATATTGTTTCATAAAGTGTAGTTTCACGGTTCCAGTAGGGCCGTTACGCTGTTTAGCAATGATGATTTCGATATCGCCATTCTCATCATTGGTTTGTGGTTCAAAGTTCGTATCATCGTCGTCCTCTTCATCTTCGCCACGATTGTAATAGTCATCACGATATAAGAAAGCGACAATATCAGCATCTTGCTCAATCGAACCAGATTCACGAATGTCACTCATCATCGGTCGTTTATCCTGACGTTGTTCAACGCCACGAGATAGCTGACTCAATGCAATTACAGGACATTCAAGCTCTCTGGCAATCGCTTTTAATGTACGAGAAATTTCTGAAACTTCTTGCTGTCTATTATCTGAAAAACGCGACCCACTACCTGAAATTAATTGTAGATAGTCAATCACTACCATGTCTAAGCCATGTTCTTGCTTTAAGCGTCGACATTTCGAACGGATATCGGTAATACGAATACCTGGTGTATCATCGATAAATATCTTTGTTCGTGATAATTTACCGACTGCGATTGTAAAACGATTCCAGTCTTCTTCAGTCATCGTACCTGTTCTTAAACGGTTCGAGTCTACGTTGCCCGAACTACAAATCATACGTGTTGCTAATTGATCGGCACCCATCTCTAGCGAGAAAATACCTACCGAAAAATGATCTTCGTGTGTCGCTACTTTTTGCGCAATATTAAGCGCGAAGGCAGTCTTACCTACAGAAGGACGTGCGGCCAAAATGATTAAATCATTTCGGTTAAACCCTGCGGTCATCTGATCTAAATCACGATAACCTGTCGGGATACCTGGCGTTTGCCCGCTGTTTAAATCTAATTCTTCTGCAGTCTCATATACTTCTCCAAGTACATCTCTAATGTCTTTAAATCCATCACTTTCACGTGAGGATGATAATTCTAATATGCGACGTTCAGCGTCGTTAAGTATTGTATCTAGCTCCAGCTCATCATTGTAACCATCATTCGCAATACTGTCAGCTGTCTGTATTAACTTACGCTTTGTCGCGTGTTTAAACACAATGTCTGTGTAGTACTGAATATTACGTGTTGTTGGAACATTACTAGATAATTCGGCTAGATATTGTGGTCCTCCCGCTTCATTCAATCGTCCTTCATGTGACAATTGATCCATGATTGTTACCACGTCAATATCTTTATTATCTTCGTTGAGGTTCATCATGGCTCTAAAGATGTGTTGATGTGCGCCTCTATAAAAGGACTCAGGAAGTAATACTTCCTGAGTTGTGTTAATCAATTCTGGATCTATGATAATGGCACCTAAGACAGACTGTTCAGCCTCATTACTGTGTGGCATTTGATTTTGTTCATACATTCCATCCATTGCGATTACACCTCATATTTCAATCCGTTATTATTGTTCAACTGTGTGTACACGAATTGTGCCTTCTACTTCTTTGTCTAATTTAACGGGTACGTTAGTGTAACCCAATGCGTGGATACCGTTTGGTAAGTCCATTTTACGTTTATCAATCTTGATGTCGTGTTGTTGTTGTAATGCTTGTGTGATTTGTTTTGTACTTACTGAACCAAATAGTTTACCGCCTTCACCTGTTTTAGCAGATACTTCGACTTCAATATTACTTAATTGTTCTTTTAATTTTTTAGCGTCTTCAATTTGTTGTTGACGCTCTGCTTCAGCAGCTTTATTTTTTTGTTCTAATTGTTTTAAATTACCTGGTGTTGCTTCTACTGCATAATTTTTCTTGATTAAAAAGTTATTTGCATAGCCTACAGGTACATCTTTAACTTCGCCTTTTTTGCCTTTACCTTTTACATCTTGTGTGAATATTACTTTCATGAATTCTCACTCCTACTCATTTGTTCTGTTATCGCTTGTTGTAATCTCTCAATCGCTTCATCCACAGTCACATCTTTCATTTGTGTTGCAGCGTTTGTTAAATGACCGCCACCACCAAGTGCTTCCATTGTTAATTGAACATTAACTGCACCAAGTGAACGGGCAGACATACCTATGAGGTTGTCCTCTCGTCTCGCTATTACATATGAAGCTTCTACACCATCTAAACTTAACAGTTCATCGGCTGCTTGTGCAACTGTAACAGGATGATAGATTTTCTCTTCTGAACCATGGGCAATGGCTACACCATTTTCTTGTAATTTCACCGTTTGAATCAATTCAGTACGATTGATATACGTATCAAGGTCATCTTTCAAGAAATGCTGTGTCAATATCGTATCCGCGCCATGTGCACGTAAATAACTTGCAGCATCAAATGTTCTAGAACCCGTACGTAACGTGAAATTACGCGTATCTACAATAATACCTGCAAACATAATTGTCGATTCTAAACGTGTTAGACGCTGTTCTGTCGGTTGATACTCTAGCAACTCTGTGACAAGTTCTGCTGTCGAACTTGCATAGGGTTCCATATAAATCAGTAACGGACTAGAAATGAAACTTTCACCACGCCTGTGATGATCAATTACAACTTTACGGTTTGCTTTATTTAAAATATTTTCGTCAATTACCATTTCAGGTTTATGCGTGTCGACTACGACTAACGTTGTCTTCGATGTCATAATATCCCATGCTTCGTCTGAAGTAATGAAACGATCTTTAAGCTCTGGCTTTTCATCTACTGCATCCATAACACGACGTAGTGTTGGATCGATATCCGATTCGTTTAATACAATGTAGGCATCCAAGTTGTTCATCATTGCAAAACGGGATACCCCGATTGCTGCACCAATTGCATCTAAATCAGGACGTGTATGTCCCATAATGATGACTTTGTCACCTTCCATCAAGATATCTTTTAATGCATGTGAAATTACTCGTGCTCTCACACGTGTACGTTTTTCCATCGGGTCAGTCTTACCGCCATAGAAACGCACGTTACCGTTCATATTCTTAATTGCAACTTGGTCACCGCCGCGACCAAGTGCTAAATCTAGACCTGACTGTGAAAGCTCGCCTAGGTCAATTAAATTTTCAGAACCTTCACCCACACCCACACTTAATGTAAGTTGGGCACGATAGCCGACACTCTTTTCGCGGAGCTGGCTTAAAATACTAAAGTTAGATTCTTCTATTTCTTTTAAAATACGTTGATTTAAATAAGCTACGAATTGGTCAGAGCTATAACGTTTAAAATAAACATCATATTCTGTTGCCCATTTACTGATGACACGAGTAACCATAGAGTTAATTTCTGACCTTTGTGTATCATTCATATTTTGCGTGATTTCATCGTAGTTATCTAAAAATAGTGTTGCAATAATCGGTTTAGATTCTTCATATAATTCGTTTGTTTGTACTTCTTCTGTAATATCAAAGAAGTATAAAACATGTTCTTGATCTGAATATCGTACACGATAGTGATATTCATTTTCGTTGATTTCAATTTCTTGTGTTTTTTCTAACTGTTTTAAGATATTAGGGTATACTTCGTTAACTGGGTCGGAAATCACATTACGATCTAATCGTTCCGACATAAAATGGTTCATCCACTCTATGTTTTCATTTTCATCTAAGATAATCATGCCGATAGGTAAATTTTTAATCGCGATATTACTACCTTCAGAGATATGGCCACTTAGATCGTCTACATAGTTATCTAATTTGTTCAAAGCGCGTCTTACCATAAATACTGTCCCTATAACTATAACCACTAAGACAATCGCAGCAATACCTGCCATAATTTGATTAAATACAAACCAAATCACAACAAGTGCAATAGCTGTGAACGCCATTATAATAAATGGCAAGAGCAAGGCTTTTTTAGTGGATTGACGGTTCATATTTCCACCTCAAATCATTTTTTAATGATACGTTTTAAATTAATACATAAATCTATAACACCCAGGAGGCTTACAATATGTGTTAATGGCATTAAAATTGTCCCAATCACCATTAAAGTTACAGTAAGTGTGAGCGGCATGGATTTTGCTTTACCGAAAAAGTGAATCACACTTAACCCCTGAATATACATACATAATGATAACACAATTTCAAAGTTTAACACGATACTTTGGAATGTACCCGGTTCGGTCGTAAACATAACACAAAGTAACACAATCATATACATCCATAACAATGAACGATTCATTTGCCAAGCGTATAATGGTTTGAAAATTGGTGTAGCAATTTTGCATTTACGTAAAATTGGAAAAGTAATAATTAAATTGATTAATATAAGTAGAAAAACTGTAATAATTACATAACTTGGTAGTTGCACGGATAATTGGCGGAACGTTTCTTCAAACATTACTTTATAATCTGTACCAACATCAGCACTATTAATAAAATAATGCATTTGTTCTTTCACTGGTTTGATTAACACTGTAGACTTCGGTATTTTATCAACCATTTGTAATGCCATAAATGCAATTAACGCAATCATACTCACATAAGTAGTTGTGATATAAAGTATACGCTCTTTAGACGTGCGTTCTTTTAATAATTGGCCAACAACGAAACTCACTAAGAGTACGAGGACCATGATACTTAATACGAATATATTACCTAATAAAGTTGTTAATACAACGGTTACGACTGCTGTCAAACCAAATGATTCTACAGACTTATGCCATAAAATAACGCCTGGAATAGTTGCAAATAAACTTAACACAAGCCCAAGCGGTGGTAATATATGTAAAGCTAAAGCGACTACGATGAGTGTCAGGATACTCAGTATAGTTACCTTAGGATATATTTTTGAAAACAAATTCGCCACTCCCATACTATTTTTGACTATAACTATTATTTTAACCTCTTTAAAACTTTTATACAATTATTGCCAACTCATTTCTATAGAAGATAATATTATGCTACATTTCCATAGATATGAAGATAAATTAAAGATTGTCATTAATTATATAGAGGATAAAATCTCGCTTATACATCAAATTATCAATGTAACTTCATCGCCTAAAATTCTCCATAAAAAATAGGACAACTACAAGCCGTCAGTCTGCCTTTAAAATTAAAGGTGTTTTGCTTATGTGTCCTATACTTATAATGCTATTTTACAGGCGAACTTATTTACGCTTAATTTTATAAACCTTTAAGAAATGATATAAATTCGGTGCCCAGTCATTGAAATTAAGTAAAAATCCATCATGACCAACGTTATCAGGTACATAGAAGTGTTTGTGATATTTAAAGCGATGTCCTACGGCGTACACGAGGTCATCTGGGTATAGTAAGTCATCTGCAAACCCCAACGTCATAACCTTAGTATCAAGCCTACCAAAGACTTCATCAACATCGTCACGTCCTCTATCCACATCATGACTATCCAAGACGTCAAGGAGTGTTAAGTAACATTCATGGCTAAAGCGTTTCATAAATTTATTACCTTGATGTTTTTGATATGCTACGACTTGATCAGGCGAAAATCGTCTATCGTAACTTTTAGACGAGCGGTAGGTCAAGAAACCAAGTTGTCTCGCAATACTCATACCTTCTTCATTATCTAAATGAATAGCTTGTCTAGCGATTTCATTAAATGCACGGCTATAGGAAGAAGTACGCTGAGTTGCAGCAAGGATGACTGCTTTATCGACGTCAAATTTACGGTTATACAATAATTCTACTGCCTGCATACCTCCTAGAGAACCACCAATAAGAATATTAATACGTTCAAACCCTAAATGTTCTATACCTAATTCGATAGCACGCACAATATCCCGTAACGTTAGTTCTTTTGGAAAATCTGTATCTGTCAACGCTGAACTTGAACCAAATGGGCTACCAATTACATTAAATGTTAAAAATTGATAATCATTGATAGGCATATAGCCCCCATCTATAATACCTCTCCACCAGCCAGGATTGTCACCCGTACCGTACGTTAAATGGTTCCCAGTCAAAGCATGGCATACAACTACAAGAGGTTGACCTTTCAATCCTACATGCTCGTAGCGTAATTTTAAGTTTGAGATTGTTTCTCCTGACTCTGTTGTAAATGATCCTAATTCTAATGTATCCACCGTATAATTCGTCATGATTTACCTCCTACTTAATATAAATAAAAAACTCCTCACTATGAATAAGTAAGAAGCTAAACGTTACTTATCATTCGACTATAGCGTTGGTTTTAGCACCGTACTCTAGCAAAGCCGGTTGCTGAAGCATCATTGGGCCAATTCCCTTAGCTTCTCGAAATAAGATTTGATTTTAATTGGATAGCGTTACATTACTACGATGAATTCTGTAACAATGAATCAATTCTAAAATGTCGGAATTTTCTAATTATTGTCATTCTAACGGATAAAATGATTTACATCAACGAAAGAATTAAAATACCATCCTTAATATAGCCATAATAAGAATACCGCTTATGATAGTGATTGTTAGACTGCGTGAAATAAATGCAATGATTATTGTTGGTATCATAGTGATTATAAATGGAATATTTAGACTGTATCCCATCATTCCTTCTTGTTGTTCTATAACTCCATCAATAACTAATGCCGTAAATAAAGTAATCGGTATAAAAGATAACCATTTAACAACTTTCTCTGACAATTGAATTTTAGATATAAGTAAAAAAGGAATAATGCGTGTTAACCATGTCACTATGCCACAAAGTATAATAATGGTAAGCATATGTAATGTCGTCGTCATCGTTCCATCACCACCCCAATACTTGCTGCTATTGTAGAAGCAAGTATAATTGCAACATATGAAGGCATAATAAGACTAAATAAGAGCATCATTACAACAACTGCAATGACCAATACTAAATATGTCTTAATACGCGATCGCTTAATAGATTCGAATTGAGCTACGGCGAGGAAAATAAACATTGCTGCTATAGCGAAGTCTAATCCTAATGTCTCAGGATTACTGATATATTTACCGAACACTGCCCCAACGACACAAGAAAGCGCCCAAAATAAATAAGCTGTTATATTCAAACCATGTAACCATCGATCATTAATTTTTTCTCCTTTGAGATGTGGCGTAACTGCTACGCCAAATGTTTCATCTGTAATAAGTGAAGAAAGACCGATTCTGTTCATTAAACTATAAGATTGGTAACTTGGTGCGAGTGTCATACTCAATAAAAACATTCGGGAGTTAACAATAAAAGCAGTTAATACAATCGCAGAAATTGGTGTGCCTGCAATAACTAACGCACAAATAATAAATTGTGCTGCACCAGCATATACAAGTAAGCAGAGTAAGATAATTTCTAGCAAACTAAAATCTGAAGCCACTGCTACAATTCCAAAAGATACCCCTACCCCAGCATATCCTAATAGCGTCGGGATACATTCTTTTACACCTTGTTTAAATGTTACATGTGCTTCCATTACCTCACTCCTTCCATTTTCAATTTTCAAAAACAATAAATTTATTTTAATACAAATTAAGAACATCAAGCAATATTTTTAGACTGAGGATTCAGAGAGGTTAGACAAACGTTTGTCTACAAACCTTATTATTATAGCTTTTACAATATGTCAGAATTTTATGATTTATTTTAGACTTACCTCTAATTATTCAGTCGAAAATCTCATTTATTCATATGCTAGATGCTAAATTTTAACTTCGTTTTACACCTCCCCTACCCTGCCTAATAAATTAAAAAAGTGCGTAGCAAATGACTTTGCTACGCACTTTTAGTTATACTTATACTGATTTAATTTTTAGGACGTATCTCTGTTTTACCGCCCATGAATGGTACTAAAGCTTCTGGTATCGTAATAGAACCATCTGCATTTTGATAGTTTTCAACGATAGCTGCAAATGTACGGCCTACTGCTAAACCACTACCATTTAATGTATGGACTAATTCTGGTTTTGCATTTTTATCACGTTTAAAACGGATGTTAGAACGACGTGCTTGGAAATCTGTAACGTTTGAACAAGAACTAATTTCTTTGTAGTCATTGTAACTTGGCAACCAAACTTCTAAGTCATATGTTTTACTCGCTCCAAATCCAATGTCACCTGTACATAAGTTCACTCGGCGATATGGAAGTTCTAGCTCTTCTAAAATTGCTTCTGCATGGTTTGTCATTTCTTCAAGCGCATCCCAAGAATCTTCTGGTTTTTCAAAGCGTACCATTTCAACTTTGTCGAATTGGTGTAAACGAATTAATCCTCTTGTATCGCGTCCAGCTGAACCCGCTTCACTACGATAACAAGCTGATTGTGCAGTAAATTTAGAAGGTAAGACATCTGGCCCTAAAATTTCATTACGGTAATAATTAGTTAATGGCACTTCAGCTGTCGGAATTGTGTATAGTCCTTCTTTTTCAACTTTGAATAAATCCTCTTCAAATTTAGGTAATTGGCCTGTGCCATACATTGAATCGGCATTTACTAATTGTGGTACCATCATTTCTGTATACCCATGTTGCGTTGTATGTTTCGTAACCATATAGTTCATTAATGCTCTTTCTAATTGAGCACCTTCACCAGTTAAGAAGACGAATCTCGCACCAGATACTTTAGCACCACGTTCAAAGCTAGCCATTTCTAAATCTTCTACTAAATCCCAGTGTGCTTTTTCTTCAAAATCAAAGTCTCTTGGCGTACCCCAACGTTTAAGTTCTACGTTATCTTCGTCTGATGCACCTTCAGGGACATCATCTTGAATAATATTTGGAATACGAGACAATCTATCATTTAAGTCACGGTCGATTTGATTTAACGTATCATCTATCTCTTTAATCTCATCACCAAGTTTACGCATCTCAGCAATCACATCATCAGCATTTTCTTTATTGCGCTTCTTCTGAGCAATTTCTCCACTTACTTTATTACGCTGTGCTTTCATTTCTTCAGCTTGGCTGATTAGTTGGCGACGTTTTTCATCTAATGCTAAAATCTCGTCAACTATTTTTGAATCCATGCCACGCTTTGTTACTTTTTCTCTAAGAAAATCAGGTTCTTTACGGAATAATTTAATATCTAACATGTCGTCCTCATCCTTTCAAATTTTAAAAATGTTTGGATAATAACACAAAAAGACCACGTCACCTCTACAAGGGACGTGGTCTACGTGTTGCCACCCTATTTAACAGCCTAGTTAGACTGCACTCACCAAAAATAACGGCTATAAACCGGTTGCTCTTATAATAGTAGGTAGATTCACATTAACTTTGATTACTTGTTCACACCAACCACAAGCTCTCTGAAACCAAATCATTAATACTACTTAGCCTACGAACAATAACTTATTAACTTGTTCTAAATATAGCAAATTACTAGGCTGTTTTCAAGAGTGACACTATTTATATCTATTCTACCTTTTCCAGATATGCAATATCATGTAAATATTGAGACACCGCTTCAATATCTTTATGAAATTGTCTATCTTCTGTTATAGAAGGTATGATTTGGCGTAATGCTTGGTATTTGTCATATGTTTTTGGAGATAATTTATCTACATCTTTATACTCTACTGCTTGTAGAGCAATAATTGTTTCAATAGCTAAGACGCGACGTGCATTTTCCACCATTTGATAACCGTGACGAGAAGCGATTGTCCCCATAGAAACATGATCCTCTTGGTTGGCTGAAGATGGTATAGAATCAACACTCGCTGGATGCGCAAGCGTCTTATTCTCTGAAACAAGACTCGCTGCGGCATACTGCATAATCATTGCACCACTTTGTAAACCTGGCTGTGGACTTAAGAATGCTGGTAAACCATTATTCAATTGAGGATTGACCAATCTTTCTAAACGACGCTCTGAAACATTCGCTAGTTCGCTCACGCCTAATTTTAAGAAGTCTAAAGCAAATGCGACGGGTTGTCCATGGAAATTACCACCGGAAATAACAAGGGTTTCTTCGTCTTCATCAAATATAAGTGGATTGTCATTCGCTGCATTCATTTCAAACTCTAACTTTTCTTTAACATAATTAAATACTTGGAAGCTTGCACCGTGAATTTGTGGAATACAGCGTAAAGTATATGCATCTTGTACACGTACTTCACCTTGTGTTGTCGTTAACTCTGAACCTTCTAACCAATCCAACATACGTGCAGCCACATCAATTTGCTCTTGAAAATTACGTGCTTTATGCACCTTTTCATTATAAGCATCTGTAATACCATTCAATGCTTGATGTGTGAGTGACGCTATCCACTCAGCTTGGTAACCTAAACTTTCAGCTTCTATATAGTTAATTACACCTTGAGCAGTCATCGCCTGTGTACCATTGATTAAAGCCAATCCTTCTTTTGCTTGTAATGCTAAAGGTTCTCTATTTAACTTATTTAAGACATGCCGACCGTCTACTTCTTCACCTTGATAAAAGACGTTACCTTCACCAATAAGCGCTAAGGCTAAATGAGATAAAGGTGCTAAATCACCTGAAGCACCGAGTGAACCTTGCTGTGGTATTACCGGAATAATTCTCTGGTTAATAAAATATACTAACTGCTCTACCAAATCTACTGTAGTACCCGAATGTCCTTTAAGTAATGTATTTAATCTTAATACCATCATGACTAGCGATACTTCTTCTGAAAACGGATCTCCCATTCCACACGCATGAGAACGTATCAAATTGACTTGTAATTGGTTGTATTCGCCTTTATCAATACGCACATCACTAAATAAGCCAAAGCCCGTTGTAATACCATAAATTGTTTCTTTATTAGCTATGATATTCTCAACTGTTTGACGACTCTTCTTCACACGTTCATAAGCTTCGTCCGTCACCGCAACCGTGTCTTTATCGTTCAAGAATTCTTTAATTTCATTAATTGTAAGTGTTTCTCCATTAAGTTGTAATGTCATTTCTCCATCTCCTTACTTCTTAATATCATTTCAATTAATTCGAGTATACGCTTACATTTTTAGTAGAACAATAGCTTTTGCCACATCCGTAACATGGTATTAAATCACTATTTTAATAGGATAAAGCAGCTTTCATACCATCTTTACATAAATTATTAAATTCTTAATCATTTTATCTATTGACTTAAAGGCTATGCAGGTATAATATTTTCTATTGTATTTAAAAATCAACTTAAAACTTTTTCGATAAAATGGTTCATTTAATAGTGATATTTTGACTACACAATTGCAGTAATTGAAGTGACTCAAAATGATGAGCTTCAATTATTTAAAGGATAATAACAATAAACTTAAAAGGAGGTTTCAATATGGAAACTTTATCATCCGTAAACATTCCTAAGCGTGAAGATGATACGCATAAAGGTGATTATGGCAGAATTCTACTAATTGGTGGAAATGCAAATTTAGGTGGCGCAATTATGTTGGCAGCCCGGGCATGTGTATATAGTGGTAGTGGTCTTATAACTGTAGCCACACATCCAACAAACCATGCTGCATTACATTCACGCTGTCCTGAAGCTATGGTCATTGATATTAATGATACAAAGATGTTAACAAAAATGATTGAAAACACAGACTGTATCTTAATTGGGCCTGGTTTAGGTTGTGATTTTAAAGGTAATAATGCCATCACATTCTTACTACAAAATATTCAATCCCATCAAACACTTATTGTAGATGGTGATGCGATAACGATTTTCAGTAAATTGAAACCTGATATCCCTACTTGCAACGTTATTTTCACACCGCATCAAAAAGAATGGGAACGTTTAAGTGGGATTCCTATTGAAGATCAGTCATTTGAACGCAATCGTGAAGCAGTGGATCGCATTGGTGCAACAGTAGTATTAAAAATGCACGGCACCGAAATCTATTTCAAAGATAAAGAATACAAATTACCGATTGGTACGCCAGCTATGGCAACGGGCGGTATGGGTGATACATTAGCAGGAATGATCACAAGCTTTGTCGGTCAATTTGATGACACACAAGAAGCTGTCACAAGTGCAACATACGCACATAGCTTTATAGGTGAACAACTCGCAGAAAAAATGTATGTAGTACCACCATCAAGATTAATAAGCGAAATACCGCATATTATGAAGTCATTAGAAAGCTAATATAGATAATAAAAAGACCTACCTCTATGAGGTAGGTCTTTTATATACGCATTATTTTATAGTCACGAATTATTGTTCTTCGTTGTTATCTGCGTTATCTATATCTTCATTAACACGATCCATAAAGTCTTCTCTTACTTCTTTACGGTCATCTGTTTCAGTGTTGTCATCTTCAACTTCTGTATGGAGACCGTTACCTGGTGCGTTAGCATCTATAATATTTTCATTATTTGTTGACGCCATATCTTGTCCTTCAGAGCCAGTAGTTTGAGCATTTTCTAAACCTGATTGTAATGCCTCAGATTTTTCAACTGCTTCAATCTCTTCTTCCTCTTCTTCAGCTACGATGGCTACTGTAGAGACAAAATTATTTTCATCTAATTTAATTAATCTCACACCTTGTGCTGAACGTCCGTTTTGTGAAATGTCATCAACGTCGATACGAATAATAACACCCGTATTTGTTACAACCATTAAGTCTTCTTCGCCTGTTACTGATGTGATACATACAATATTACCATTACGCTCTGTGATTGTAGCAGTCTTAATACCTTTACCACCACGGTTTGATAATCTGTAATCAGCTACTGGTGTACGTTTACCGTAACCATTTTCAGTAACAACTAGAATTTCATCCTCTTGCTCTGCTTTCGTCACATCTAAGCCGACGACTTCATCGCCTTCTCTAAGTGTAATACCTTTCACACCTGCTGCTGTACGACCTAATGGACGTAAACCTTCTTCATTAAAGCGTATTAATGATGCATGCGCAGTACCAATTAAGATATCAGTTTCACCATCTGTTAAGCGAACTGCAATGAGCTCGTCATCATTTTTAAAGCTAATTGCAATCTTACCGTTTCTGTTTATATGTGAGAAGTTACTTAACGCTGAACGTTTCACTCTACCTTTACGTGTTGCAAAGATAAGGTAATCTTCTTCACTTTCTAAATCTTTAACGGCAATCATAGTACTGATAGATTCATCACTATCCAGTTCTATAGCATTCACCACTGGAATACCTTTAGACTGACGAGAGAGTTCCGGTACTTCGTAACCTTTAAGTTTATATACACGACCCTTATTCGTGAAGAATAAGACGTTATCATGTGTACTTAAAGTTACAAGTTGGCTCACAAAATCTTCTTCAAGCGTATTCATACCTTGAACGCCGCGTCCGCCACGGTGTTGTGATCTATATGTTGAAACTGGTAGTCGTTTAATATAGTTATTGTGACTTAATGTAATAACAATTTGTTCTTCAGGGATTAAGTCCTCATCTTCGATATTATCCAGACCACCCAATTGAATTTCAGTTTTACGGTCGTCACCAAAACGTTCACGTACATCAATCAGTTCATCACGAACGATTTGTAAAAGTTTTTCTTCGTCTGCAAGAATCGCTTTTAACTCATCAATATACGCAATTAAATCATTATACTCTGATTCAATTTTATCTCTTTCTAAACCAGTTAGACGTCTTAAACGCATGTCTAATATCGCTTGAGCTTGGCGTTCAGTCAATTTAAATTGATTTTGCAAGCTTTCCATTGCGACTTTGTCATTTTCAGATTCACGAATGACTCTAATAATCTCATCAATATGATCTAACGCGATTCTTAAACCTTCTAAAATATGCGCACGGTCTAATGCTTTTTTCAAGTTATATTCTGTACGTCTTCTAACAACTACTTTTTGGTGATCTAAATACTCCACCAATGCTTCTTTAAGCGTGATAAGTCTTGGTCTACCATTAACCAATGCAATCATGTTTACACCAAATGATGTTTGTAATGGTGTTTGTTTATATAAGTTATTTAATACAACACTTGCGTTTGCATCTTTACGGATATCAATTATTACACGTACACCTGTACGTAAACTTGTTTCATCACGTAAATCTGTAATACCTTCTATTTTTTTATCACGTGCTAATTCAGCAATTTTTTCAATCATACGTGCTTTATTAACTTGGTAAGGAACTTCAGTTACAACGATACGTTGACGTCCGCCACCACGCTCTTCTATCTCAGCACGTGCACGCATTTGTACTGATCCACGTCCAGTTTCAAATGCACGACGAATGCCACTTTTACCTAAGATTAAAGCGCCTGTTGGGAAATCAGGTCCTTGAACATCTTCCATTAATTCAGAAATAGTGATATCAGGATTATAACTTAAACTTAATACACCATTGATAACTTCAGTTAAGTTATGTGGTGGAATATTAGTAGCCATACCAACAGCGATACCAGAAGCACCGTTCACTAATAAGTTTGGAAATCTTGATGGTAAGACTGACGGCTCTCTTTCATTACCATCATAGTTATCAATAAAATCAATTGTATTTTTGTTAAGGTCTCTCAACATTTCAAGCGTGATTTTAGACATACGCGCTTCTGTATAACGCATCGCTGCAGCACCATCGCCATCCATCGAACCAAAGTTACCTTGACCATCAATTAAAGGATATCGATAGCTAAAATCTTGTGCCATACGTACCATTGCTTCATAAATTGATAAGTCACCATGCGGGTGATACTTACCCATTACGTCCCCAACAATACGTGCAGATTTTTTATATGATTTGTCAGGTGTCATACCTTGTTCATGTAATCCGTATAATATACGGCGATGTACTGGTTTTAATCCATCTCTAACGTCTGGTAAAGCACGTGAGACAATAACGCTCATCGCATAATCTAGGAACGATTCGCGCATTTCATTCGTTATGTTCCGTTCATTAATTCTTGATTCAGGTAGTTCAGCCATCAAGATATCCTCCTTCAAAAATTCAGTTCATTGTACTAGAAATCTAAGTTCGCATAGACTGCGTTATCTTCAATAAACTGTCTACGATTCTCAACAACATCGCCCATTAACATTTCAAACACTTGGTCCGCTTCTATAGCATCATCTAGTGATACTTGTAATAACGATCTATGTTCAGGATTCATTGTAGTTTCCCACAATTGATCCGCATTCATTTCACCGAGACCTTTGTAACGTGAAATAGACCATTTCGGACTTGGGTCTAATTCTGCCTTTAATTTCTCTAATTCACGCTCATTAAACACATAATATTTCTGTTTACCTTGCGTTAATTTGAAAAGTGGTGGTTGTGCAATATAAACATATCCTGCTTCTAATAGCGGTCTCATGAAGCGATAAAAGAATGTTAATAGTAATGTTCTAATGTGTGCGCCATCGACATCGGCATCTGTCATAAGGACAATCTTGTGATAACGTGCTTTACTCAAATCAAACTCTCCGCCAATACCTGTACCAAAAGCGGTAATCATTGAACGAATTTCATTGTTGTTTAGTATTCTGTCTAATCTTGACTTCTCAACGTTTAAAATCTTACCACGTAGCGGTAAAATCGCCTGTGTCTCAGAATCACGACCTGATTTAGTAGACCCCCCCGCAGAGTCACCCTCGACGATGAAAATTTCACTACGAGAAGGGTCTTTACTAGAGCAGTCTGCTAGTTTACCAGGTAAACTTGAGATTTCTAAAGCCGATTTACGACGTGTAACCTCACGTGCTTTTTTAGCTGCCAGACGTGCATGGGACGCCATAATACCCTTTTCAACAACAATGCGGCCCACTTGTGGGTGTTCGTATAAAAATCTTTCGAAAAGTTCGGCAAATATTTTATCGACAACTTGGCGTACTTCCGAGTTTCCAAGCTTTGTCTTAGTTTGTCCTTCGAATTGTGGATCACCATGTTTGATAGAAACCACTGCTGTTAGACCTTCACGTGTGTCTTCACCTGAGAGTCTTTCTTTGTCTTCTTTAATTATTTTACTATTCGTACCATAACTGTTTAATATACGAGAAAGTGCACGTTTAAATCCTTCTTCATGTGTACCGCCTTCATACGTATGGATGTTATTCGCGTACGTTAATAAATTAGTTGAAAAACCTTTGTTGTATTGTAAGGCAATTTCAACTTCAATATCATCTTTAGATTCATGTACATAAATTGGTTCTTCGTGAAGTGGTTCTTTCGTTTCATTCAACATTTCAACGTAAGATTTAATACCACCCTCATAATGGTATGAGTCTTCTCTTACCTCTTCCTCACGTTCATCTTTTAACGTGATTGAAATACCTTTGTTTAAGAAAGCAAGTTCTCTTGTACGTTGTTGTAATGTGTCATAATTGTATTCTGTTGTTTCACTGAATATTTCAGGGTCCGCTTTAAAACGAATGACCGTACCAGTAGCCTCACCAGTCTCGCCAATCACTTTTAAATCAAATTGCGGTACCCCTTTTTTATAAGCTTGATGATAAATTTGTTCATCTTTGTGCACATATACCTCAAGATCTTCAGATAATGCGTTAACTACTGATGAACCTACACCGTGTAAGCCGCCAGATACTTTATATCCGCCACCACCGAATTTACCACCAGCATGGAGGACTGTTAAGATAACTTCAACAGCAGGACGTCCCATTTTTTCTTGAATACCTACTGGAATTCCACGCCCGTTATCTGTAACTTTAATCCAATTATCTTTTTCAATAACAATTTCAATTTCGTCAGCATATCCAGCAAGTGCTTCGTCGATACTGTTGTCTACAATTTCCCATACAAGATGGTGAAGACCTCTTTCTGAAGTTGAGCCTATATACATACCTGGTCTTTTACGAACCGCTTCTAGACCTTCCAATACTTGAATCTGACCAGCACCATAATCTTCCGTGTTGTTCACATCTGACAATGCTTCCACCTTCACTTTCCGTTACTTTATTATTTCGCCTTGATTAATGCGATAAAGTTTAGCGTTCTTCATAATTTCATGTTCTATACCATCTACTGATGTAGTGGTCACAAAAGTCTGCACTTTATGTTGAATTGTGCTTAATAAATGAGACTGACGTGAATCATCTAATTCACTTAGTACATCGTCTAGCAATAAAATTGGGTACTCACCTACTTCGATATTCATCAGCTCGATTTCTGCGAGCTTTATCGATAAAGCAGTCGTTCTTTGTTGACCTTGGGAGCCATACGTCTGAGCATCCATACCGTTTACGTTGAAACCTAAATCATCTCTATGAGGTCCGTATAAAGAAACGCCTCTATCTTTTTCACGCTCCATATTATCGTTGAGTAAAGTTAAGACTTCTTCTAGACATTCCGTCTCACTTTTCTCATTATCACCTAGTTTAATACTAGGTAAATAGTTTAATGATAATGTTTCACGCTCGTCTGTAATCCCAGAATGGATAGGTTTAGCTAGTGATTCAAGTTCTTTAATAAAATGTTCACGTCTCTGCGTAATTTTGAGCGCATATTCTGCAAATTGTTGATTTAAGACTTCTAGCATCGTGCTGTCTGTCTTTTGACCATATTGCAGTTGCTTCAAATAATTATTCTTTTGTTTTAAGATTCTTTGGTATTGAGACAAATCATTCAAATATACTGCAGAAATTTGTCCAAGTTCCATATCTATAAATTTGCGTCGAATTTGTGGTGACCCTTTCACAATGTTTAAATCTTCAGGTGCAAATAGTACGACGTTCAAGTGGCCAATATATTGAGTTAGCCTACTCTGTTCTAAGTGATTAATTTTTACTTGCTTGCCCTTTTTGGTTATATACATCGTTAAAGGCATTTCACCGTATCTATAACTAAGCTCACCTTCTATTTTAGCATAGTCGCTGTTGAAACGTATCAATTCCTTATCGTTGGAAGTTCTGTGACTTTTAGCTAATGCTAATGTATAAATAGATTCAAGTAAGTTTGTCTTTCCTTGCGCATTCTCACCAATCAAAATATTGACATCAGGATGGCAATTTAAGGTAACTGAGTCATAGTTACGATAATTTTCTAACTGGAGTGTCTTTAATCTCATTCTTCACCTTGATGTAAAATCAAAAATGAACCGACTTCTGGTATGACAATGCTATCTTGATGGTTTAACTTTTTACCACGACGTGTTTCACGTTCGTCATTTATCAAGACCTCAAAATCTTGTAAGAACCATTTCGCTTGTCCACCAGATTCGATAATACCTTCTGTCTTTAGAAATTGCCCTAAAGTAATGTCTCCATCAACGATTACTTCTTCAACCAAATCAATCACTCCATTTCTTTTAAGCTCACTAATATATTATACCTTTTTTTACTAAAAATTTCATGTAAAATACAGTGAGTAAGCGATTTCTTCAAACTTATTTGTACTTATTTTTAGTATTTATTTACAAACCCGTCTACAGCAGTTGTATTACATGTAATATTATATCAAACATTAAGTAATTTTATTTTAAATTTTTATAATTTCTATCAAGTTAGTCACGAATTTTTAACGAAATATATTAAAAACATACTCACAATTTAAAGTATGACATTATACAAAGCATTTAAAGCCATTTTCAGACGCTTTTTAATATTTCATGTCTTTTCCCTAACAATTAGCCATAAAGGCTAAAATTTGAGCGCTGAGTGTGTTTAAAAATGAAATATGCTTCTCAACTTTCTTCTACAAACTACTTTTATAAAATATTGATTCCACTTGCTTTATTTATATACACGTATTTAGTTCACATATTACTTTTATATTTTTTAACGAAAACAAAAACCCCCAGACAACATCGTGTATTGTCTGGGGTTAAATTATTAAATTTTAGTATGTTCTAATCGGTAAGATTAATTGTGTGACTGAATCGTCGTCTTTTGGTTTTAAAATAAATGGTTTCATTGTGCCAAAGAACTCTATCTCAACTTCATCGTTGTCGATTGCTTTCAATGCATCCATCATATATTTTGAGTTGAAAGAAATTTTTAAGTTCCCTCCGTCAACATTACTTGCTTTGACGTCCTCATTCACAGTACCAATTTCAGGTGATGTAGATGATAACTCTACCAATTCATTTCCTGTGCTTAATTTAATAACATTATTGCCGCCTTCACGTGCTAATAATGATGCACGATCGATTGCATGATAGAATTCACCGTTATTGATACCTAATTTAATTTCGTAATTCTCTGGGAATAAACGTGATGTATCAGGGTAATGACCTTCTAATAAGCGTGAAATAAAGTTCACATTACCAACTTTGAATAATACTTGGTTTGATGCAAAGAAGATATCGATATCTTCTTCACTATCTGACATTATTTTATTTAACTCTGATAATGCCTTACCTGGAATGATGACATTTTTATTTTCAGAGTCGTCTTCTAAAGCCACTTTTCTTACAGCCAAGCGGTGTGAATCAGTAGCCGTGCATATTAATTCATTATCTTGTATAAGCCAGTTAACACCAGTAAGTACCGGTCGTGTTTCTGAGGTGGACACTGCGAAATTCGTTTGTGCTATCACGTTCTTAAGCACTTTTACTGATAATTGAATCGCATCATCTCTAGAAACTTGTGGTAACAATGGATATTGATCTGGGTCCAAACCGCTTAAGTTAAATTCAGAATGTCCAGAAGTTATTAATGTTTGGAATTGCTCGTTTGTTGAAAGTTTTACTTCTTTACCTGGTAATTTTTTAATAATATCTACGAAGAAACGACCAGGGAGTACAACTGACCCAGTTTCTGAGATTTCAATAATATCCTCACCATCTACTTGCTTTGGTATAGTGATTTCAATAGATATTTCAGAATCTGAACCAGTCAATATGACTTCGTTATTTTTAACTTCAATTTTTATACCAGTTAATATTGGTAATGTTGTTCTTGGTGAGATGGCTTTTAAAGTGTCATTTAATTGATTTATAAAATAATCTCTTCTAATTGTGAATTCCATCTAATTTCAAACTCCTTCCAGTCGTTTATAAATAAATTATATAGGTTTTAAAACAGTAGTAATAGTAGTAGGGCTTGTGGATTACGGGATAACTCAAATTTATTCACGCATGACAGTATTTAGGAACTGTGGATAACTTGTGCACACTGTGTATGACTTTTACACATTATCCACAATTATAAAAAATTATCGTTAATAAGTTATTCCTCATTTTCTCTACAATTAACCTGTTATAGTACAGTTTTTTTACTGATTTCTAATTTCTTTTTCTAAATTTTCTACTTCCTGCTTAAACGTTGGATCACTATTAATTTCTTTAATGATTTTTTCGTGCGCATGAATGACAGTGGTATGGTCTCGGCCACCAAATTCTTCACCAATTTTTGGTAATGAGAAATCTGTGAGCTCACGTGATAAGTACATTGCGATCTGACGCGGATAAGCTATAGATTTTGTACGTTTTTTAGCACTAAAATCTTCAATTCTCACGCTATAGTATTGTCCCACTATTTTTTGGATATCTTGAATCGTAATTTTTTTAGATTTAGGTGCTTGAATAATATCCTTTAACGCTTCAGCTGTTAATTCCGTCGTAATCGGTTGTCCTTGTAGTTTAGAAAATGCTAGCACACGCGTTAAGGCGCCTTCAAGTTCACGAATATTGGATTGTATTTGGTTCGCAATATAATTTAATGCTTCCGTTGGAATATTTAAATTTTCTTCGCCAATTTTTTTCTGCAAAATAGCCATTCTAGTCTCGTAATCAGGAGGTGTGATATCAACGATTAAACCCCATTCAAAGCGAGAACGTAAACGATCTTCTAATTTAGCAATTTCTTTCGGGGGTCTATCACTAGAAATAACAATTTGTTTATTTGCTTGATGTAATTCGTTAAAAGTATGGAAAAACTCTTCCTGTGTCTGTTCTTTATTTTGGATGAATTGAATATCATCGATGAGCAAAACGTCTATATTACGGTATTTCTCTCTGAAACGCTCCGTTTTATTATCACGAATTGATTTGATAAATTCATTCGTGAATTTTTCGCTAGACGTGTAAATGACTTTGGCATCAGGATTATTTTCCAATACATAATGACCAATTGCATGCATTAAATGCGTTTTTCCTAAACCTACACCACCATAAATAAATAGTGGGTTGTAGGCTTGTGCAGGTGCTTCAGCTACAGCAAGACTTGCTGCATGCGGAAATCTGTTGCCAGGTCCAATAACGAAAGTCTCAAATGTGTTGTATGTATTGAATTGTTCGCCGCCGATGACTGCTTCATCTACACCTGGTGTATATTCTTTCTTTTGAGGCGTTTCTTGACTAGCGTCTTGTCTCTCACCTGATTTTAAACTATCTAACTGATCTTCAGAATAAAAAACTGGCATAATTTCATGCCCAATTGCCTCGTATAAAGCTGTTTGAATAATTTCAACGTAATGTGTCTTCAACCAATTGGCTACAAATGGGTCATCAATTACCACTATGGCTTCATCATTTTGCAATGAATATAGCTTTGTATCTTTAAGGAAAGTTTGATAGCTAGGATAACTTACTTTCTCTTGAGCCAAGGTCAAGACTTTTTCCCAAATTTCTTGTTCTGACATATTAATAAACTCCAACTTTCATAAATTTTAAAAGTTATACACAAAAACAACAAGCAAGAATAAAACTAATCACAGCCTGTTGATTATTATCCACAACTTACACACAATCAGTGGATAACTTTTTACTAACCACGAATTATGCACAGCTATTTTGTATATAATTTAATAAATTAAACCCTGTATCTATCAATATTTACACGACTTATCCACATAATTATACTTTTTAACAACGACTAATGTCAAATGGGTGTGAATATGTTGTTAAAACGTAGATGAACTTGTGAATAATACGTAAAATATCCACAAAAATAGAAATCAGAACTGTGTATAAGTGGATAACTTTGAGCAATAGACAGTATACCAAAAATAAAGTGATTTGTGAGCTTGGGAAATAATTTATAAAGAATGTATGGAAAATGTATAAATGGAAATGGTTTAGATTTTATCATTTTAAGTAAAGGGAAAATGCTGTTATGATTAATACCATTAGGGTAGTTTATATTATTTAAATCTTCCTTATAAAGTATAAAATATATGCGAAAATTTTATTTACGTATTTGCGCAAAGACTTAAATTGATACTTGCTTTATAAAATTTATTTTGTTATATTGTAGAAGTTGCTTGAATTATCACTAGAAATTAATAACAGTTAAATCAAGACTTTTAAGAGCAGAAGCGTATATTAATTTATCTATTATAATAGTTAGATAACCGAATAAAGATGGAGGTGTTTTTGCATGGTAAAACGTACTTATCAACCAAATAAACGTAAACATAGTAAAGTTCATGGTTTCAGAAAACGCATGAGCACAAAAAATGGTCGTAAAGTTTTGGCGCGTCGTCGTCGTAAAGGCCGTAAAGTACTATCAGCATAAGATCACTGACTCATCAGTGGTCTTTTTTTTGGTTTTATTGAAGTAAAATGACTTTAATTTTCGTTAGTAATTACGAAAATTAAAGGATATAAATTAAGCATATAGTGAAAATATAATATATGTAATGAACAGATAAGTGAGTGATGGTTGGTGGAAAAAGCGTACCGAATTAAAAAGAATAGTGATTTTCAATTCATCTATAAAAAGGGAAAATCAGTGGCTAACAGACAGTTTGTAGTATATACAAAGTCAAACAAAAATGAAGACCATTTTCGTTTAGGCATCAGCGTTTCTAAAAAGCTGGGTAATGCCGTTGTGAGAAACCGAATTAAAAGAGCTATTCGTGAAAACTTCAAAGTGCATAAAGAAGATATACTACCTTTAGATATTATAGTTATAGCGAGACAACCAGCTAAAGATATGGGCACGTTACAAATTCAAGCTAGCCTTGAACATGTACTGAAAATAGCTAAAGCTTTTAATAAACGCATTTAATAGGGTAGGGGAGTAGTTAATTTTAGACTGCTGTAAGTCTAACGTCAGACAAACCTAAGACTTACTGTGTATTTTTTCAATCAAGATATTCGCTTTTTAAGCAAAAACTCTTTACAATATTATAATGACAAAATTTAGGCGAAAAAAGGAGGCGAGATGGATGATGGATTTAGATACAATAACGAGTATATCCACGCCGATGGGCGAAGGTGCGATAGGTATTGTACGTTTATCTGGTGCTGATGCGGTTAACGTTGCCGACAAGTTATATAAAGGAAAAGAAAAACTTGCTGATGTAACATCTCATACAATTAATTATGGTCATATTATTGACCCAGAAACAGGAGAAGTTGTAGAAGAGGTTATGGTTTCCGTATTGCGTGCACCGAAGACGTTTACACGTGAAGATATAGTTGAAATCAACTGTCACGGTGGTATTTTAACTATTAATAAAGTACTTGAATTAACTATGAGTAATGGTGCACGTATGGCAGAGCCAGGAGAATTTACAAAACGTGCATTCTTAAATGGACGTATTGATTTATCCCAAGCGGAAGCAGTGATGGATTTTATTCGTTCTAAAACCGATCGTGCATCTAAAGTTGCAATGAATCAAATAGAAGGTCGTTTGAGTGATATGATAAAGCGACAGCGACAATCCATTCTCGAAATCCTTGCACAAGTCGAAGTTAATATAGATTATCCAGAATATGATGACGTAGAAGATGCTACTACAGCATTTTTATTGGACAAAGCAACTGAAATTAAACAGCAGATTAATAAATTACTAGAAACTGGTACGCAAGGTAAGATTATGAGGGAAGGCTTATCTACAGTTATTGTTGGTAAACCTAACGTTGGTAAATCCTCGATGCTCAATAATCTAATACAAGATAATAAAGCTATCGTTACAGAAGTGCCAGGTACAACACGAGATACATTAGAAGAATACGTCAATGTAAGAGGCGTTCCATTACGGTTAGTAGACACAGCAGGTATTCGTGAAACGGAAGACATTGTTGAACGCATAGGTGTTGAACGCTCAAGAAAAGCATTAGGCGAAGCGGATTTAATATTATTTGTATTAAATAATAGTGAAGCGTTGTCTGAAGAAGATCGCAAACTTTACGAAGTTATCAAGAATGAAGACGCAATTGTTATCGTAAATAAAATGGATTTAGAGAAAAAATTAGATATAGATGAAGTGAAAGAAATGATAGGCGATATGCCATTAATTCAAACTTCTATGTTGAAACAAGAAGGTATAGATCAACTAGAACTTCAAATTAGAGATTTATTCTTTGACGGTGAGGTTCAAAATCAAGATATGACTTACGTATCTAATTCAAGGCATATTTCATTGTTAAAACAAGCTAGAAATACAATTCAAGATGCAATAGACGCTGCTGAAGCAGATATACCAATGGATATGATACAAATTGATTTAACGAGAACTTGGGAAATTTTAGGAGAAATCATCGGAGAATCTGCAAGTGATGACTTGATTGACCAATTATTTAGTCAGTTCTGTTTAGGAAAATAATAAGGAGGAAAATAGTATGGCTCAAGAATATGATGTAATAGTAATAGGAGCCGGGCATGCTGGTATCGAAGCTGGACTCGCTTCAGCTAGACGTGGCGCAAAAACACTTATGTTAACAATTAACTTGGATAACGTTGCGTTTATGCCATGTAACCCGTCAGTTGGTGGACCGGCAAAAGGAATCGTTGTACGTGAGATAGATGCTTTAGGTGGACAAATGGCGAAAACAATTGATAAGACGCATATCCAAATGCGTATGTTGAATACAGGTAAAGGTCCAGCTGTAAGAGCATTACGTGCACAGGCAGATAAAGTATTGTATCAACAAGAAATGAAAAAAGTAATTGAGGATGAAGAGAATTTAGATATCATGCAAGGTATGGTAGATGACTTGATCATAGAAGATGACGTTATCAAAGGCGTGCGTACAAACATTGGAACAGAATACTGGGCAGAGGCAGTTATTATTACAACAGGTACGTTCTTACGCGGTGAAATCATCTTAGGAAATATGAAATATTCAAGTGGTCCAAACCACCAATTACCCTCTATTTCATTAGCTGATAATTTGAGAAGTCTTGGTTTTGAAGTTGTAAGATTTAAAACAGGAACACCGCCACGTGTCAACGCGAAAACAATTGACTATTCTAAAACTGAGATTCAACCAGGTGATGATGTAGGTAGAGCATTTAGCTTTGAAACGACTGAATATATATTAGATCAATTACCATGTTGGTTAACATATACAAACGGTGACACGCACCAAGTAATCGATGATAACTTGCATCTATCAGCTATGTATTCGGGAATGATTAAAGGTACAGGTCCAAGATATTGTCCATCAATTGAGGATAAATTTGTGCGTTTCAATGACAAACCACGCCACCAGTTATTCCTAGAACCAGAAGGTCGTAATACAAATGAAGTTTATGTTCAAGGCTTATCTACAAGTCTTCCAGAACATGTACAACGTAAAATGTTAGAGACTATTCCAGGTTTAGAAAGAGCAGACATGATGCGTGCAGGTTATGCAATTGAATATGATGCGCTTGTACCTACACAATTATGGCCAACACTTGAAACTAAAAAAATTAAAAACTTATATACTGCTGGTCAAATCAACGGTACATCAGGTTACGAAGAAGCGGCTGGTCAAGGTATTATGGCTGGTATTAATGCTGCAGCTAGAGTACAAGGTAAGGATGAGGTTATCTTAAGCCGTTCTGATGCTTATATCGGTGTATTAATTGATGATCTTATTACTAAAGGTACAAATGAACCGTATCGTCTTTTAACATCTCGTGCAGAATATCGTTTATTGATTAGACATGATAATGCTGATTTACGTCTTACTGATTTAGGTTATGAAATAGGTATGATTTCTGAAGAGCGTTATGCACGTTTTAATGAAAAACGTGACATGATAAAATCAGAGCAAGAACGTTTAGCTGGTATTCGAGTGAAACCACATGAGCATGTTCAAGAAATTATTGAAGCACAAGGTGGTTCTCGCTTGAAAGATGGTATATTAGCAATAGAATTATTACGTCGTCCTGAAATGACTTATAATATAATTCTTGAAATTCTTGGTGAATCACATCAATTACCAACAGATGTTGAAGAACAAGTTGAAATTCAAACGAAATATGAAGGTTATATCAACAAGTCATTACAACAAGTTGAAAAAGTAAAACGTATGGAAGAGAAGAAAATTCCAGAAGACTTAGATTATAGTAAAGTAGATAGCTTAGCGACAGAAGCACGTGAAAAACTTGCAGAAGTTAAACCGCTAAATATTGCTCAAGCCTCTCGTATTTCAGGTGTAAATCCAGCTGATATTTCAATCTTACTTGTATTTCTTGAACAAGGAAAAATTCAAAGGGTGGAAAATTAAGATGAGTGTAGAATGGTTAACTAAGCAACTCAGTACACAAGGTATAGCGCTTTCTGAAGAACAACAACGACAGTTTCAAATCTATTATCAAATGCTTGTTGAATGGAACGAAAAGATGAATTTAACAAGTATCACTGAGGAACATGAAGTGTATTTGAAACATTTTTATGATTCAATTGCGCCAAGTTTTTATATGGATTTGACTAAGGAATTAACAATTTGTGATATAGGTGCTGGTGCTGGTTTCCCAAGTATTCCTTTGAAAATTATTTTTCCGAATTTGAAAGTTACGATTGTAGATTCGTTAAATAAACGTATACACTTTTTAAATCAGTTAGCAGAAGCGTTAGAGCTCGAGAATGTAAGCTTTGTACATGATCGCGCTGAAACATATGGCAAAGGAGCCTACAGGGAGTCTTACGATATTGTAACAGCACGTGCTGTTGCTAGACTCTCAGTATTAAGTGAATTATGCTTACCATTAGTTAAAAAAGGTGGCCAATTTATCGCTTTAAAATCGTCTAAAGGCGAAGAAGAATTAGAGGAAGCACGTTTCGGTATAGGTATTCTTGGTGGTAAAGTACGTGATACAATTTCATATGAATTGCCAGAAGAAGCAGGCGAGAGACAAATGATTATTATAGATAAGAGAAGCCAAACACCTAAGAAATATCCTAGGAAACCAGGAACACCGAATAAGTCTCCATTGCTTAACAAATAAATATAAATCAATACAATTAATTTAGAGGGAGCGTATAGAATATGAAGAAACCTTTTTCTAAATTATTTGGTTTAAAGAACAAAGATGACATTGTTGGTTATATTGAAGAAGATTATCATAATAACGTCGAATCGATTCATATCGAACGTATTGTGCCAAACCGTTATCAACCAAGACAAGTATTTGAGCCAAATAAGATTAAAGAACTCGCAGAATCAATAGAAGAACATGGTTTGTTACAGCCGATCGTAGTACGTCCAATTGAAGAAGATATGTTTGAAATCATTGCTGGTGAGCGTAGGTTTAGAGCGTTGCAATCACTTGGAAAGACTCACGCAGAAGTCATTATTAGATATTTAGATGATGAAGAGACAGCCGTAGTAGCACTCATAGAAAACATTCAGCGTGAGAATCTTTCCGTGGTTGAAGAAGCGGAAGCGTATAAGAAGCTACTAGAAATCGGTGATACCACACAGAGCGAATTAGCTAAAAGTGTAGGTAAAAGCCAAAGCTTTATCGCTAATAAATTACGTTTATTAAAATTAGCACCTAAAGTTATTGAACGTTTACGTGAAAGTAAAATCACTGAGCGGCATGCACGTGCGATGTTAAGCTTATCAGAAGAAGACCAAGCAGACATGGTTGAAACTGTGATTAGTCAAAATTTAAACGTGAAGCAAACAGAAGCCCGAGTAAAACAAAAAGCTGGCCCTGAAAAGGTGAAAGCTCAAACATTTGGTTTTGAAAAGGACTTGACTAGTGCACGTGATGAAGTTGGAAAAACGCTTGAAAACATTGAAAAAAGCGGTATTAAATATGAACATCAAGCTAAAGATCACGATGATTATTATGAAATAAAGATTAAGTTATACAAACGTTAATATCAATATAACCACAATAATGAATCTAGAATTTAACATTACAGGCTGTTAGCAACCTAAATAGGAAGCTAACAGTCTTTTTTATATATGAAGATTGATAAAGTATAGTAAAAATAATGAAAGTCATATTGTGATAAAGTAAAATTTGTGATTAAATTAAGAAAACGCTTACACATTATAAAGGGGGGATAATAATATGATTACGTTTATCGTGTCTATTATTTTACTAGTTGTAGGTTATTTCACTTATGGTAAATATATTGATAAGATGTTTGGTACGAAAGAGAATCGTCCAACGCCAGCTTATCATCAACGGGATAATGTCGATTATTTACCGATGAAAACATCTTCAAATTCACTTATCCAATTATTGAATATCGCAGGTGTAGGTCCAATTTTTGGTCCGATTATGGGGGCACTTTACGGTCCAATCGCTTTTATCTGGATTGTTGTGGGATGTATTTTTGCTGGTGCCGTTCACGATTATCTAACTGGAATGATTTCAATAAGAAATAAAGGCGCTCATTTACCGGAACTTGCAGGTAAGTTTTTAGGGCAAGTTATGAAACACTTTGTTAACATATTTTCTATTTTATTATTACTTTTAACAGGAACAGTGTTTGTTACAAGTCCAGCTCTGTTGTTACATAATTTGATGGATGGCCGTATTGCGTTAGGTATTATTATTTTTGTTATATTTATATATTATTTACTTTCTACTATTTTACCAATTGATAAAATTATTGGACGTATTTATCCAATTTTTGGGGCTTTATTATTAATTAGTGCGGTTGGTATAGGATTCCGACTTGTGCAAACAGGCGCGCCTATTCCAGAACTAAATTTGAAAAATATGCATCCAGACGGGGCATCAATTTTCCCATTATTATTCTTTACTATTACTTGTGGTGCTTTATCTGGTTTCCATGCAACACAAACGCCAATTATTTCTAGAACTACAAATAAAGAGAAAAACGGCCGCTTTATCTTTTACGGTATGATGATTGCAGAAGGTATTATCGCTATGATTTGGGCAGCAGCAGGCATGAGTTTATTTAATGGCTATAATGGTTTGAGTGATGTATTAGCACGTGGTGAAGCCGCTTTAGTAGTAAGTGAAGCGTCTCATCTATTATTAGGATCCGTCTTTGGTACAATCGCTGTGTTAGGTGTTATTGTCTTACCAATTACGAGCGGAGATACATCTTTCCGTAGCGCAAGAATGATTATCGCTGACTATTTAAATTATGGCCAACGTAATGTTATTAAACGTATTACCGTAGCAGCTCCATTATTCGTAATCAGTTTTGGTCTTACGCAAGTAGACTTTACTGTGCTTTGGCGTTACTTCTCATGGGCAAACCAAACGACTGCCACAGTTGCGTTATGGGTTGGAGCAATGTATTTACTCATAGCTAAAAAGAATTTTTGGGTTGCAGCGGTTCCTGCCGTATTTATGACATGGAATATCTTCACTTACATCCTTAGTCAACCAATCGGTTTAGGTATAGATCTCACATTGAGTTATATATTTGCATTTGGCCTGACGATATTGTGGGTATTGTACTTCGGTTACCAATACAAAAAACTAACTGCAGGTGTTGAGTTTGAATTAGACCATCCGATTCAGTATAAACAGCAAGCAACTTAAAGATAAATTTTAATTAAATCAAAGGGTAGGACACGTAAATTGACGATGTCCTACCCTTTTGTCTGTCTAAGGGAGGTCTTAAAAATCCTGTTATTACAATATGTAAAACGATTTTGACAGAAGAAAAGATGCGCATGTCAAAGAACTTTGATAGTCTAATTGTAAGTTCCATATTACTCTCTAAACAAAGGAGCAAGGTTAATGAATTTAGGTTCTCAAATTAAGTACTTTAGACAACGTGATAATTTATCACAAGAATATTTAGCGGAAAAATTATATGTTTCACGTCAAACAATTTCTAATTGGGAAAATGATAAAAGTTATCCTGATGTGCATAATTTGCTGATGCTAAGTTCATTGTTCGATGTTTCTTTAGATAATTTAGTAAAAGGAGACGTAAAGTTAATGGAACAGAAATTAAAACAAATCAAGTTTAACTTGTGGGCACATTTAATGTTATGGCCTATGCTGTTAGGTGCCATCTTAATAGGTCCTGCACTTACTTATTGGGGATGGGTCGGCATAGTATTTGAGGTTATGTTATTCATTATTGCGATGTACGCATCAATCAAGGTTGAATTCCTTAAAAAATCTTATAAAGCTAACAACTATGATAGAATTGTAGCATTTATGAATGGTAAAGATCCTAATGAGGTTAAAACTACAAAATTAAGAAATATAATGACATTCTTTTGTAGCTTTGTATTGTTCGTAGGTATTTTTATAATTGTAATGTTGGTGAGTTTATATCTCTTTAAATAGTAGTACTACACATGAAAAAAAGCACCATAACCAATTGCGCAACGGTTAGAGTGCTTTTGCATTTTCTAAATTTTAGTTACAGGTATTTTATGATTTGCCATTTTTTCGAAGAAATCAATAATAAACGAATGGTCTTTTTTACCATTTCCATTCACGATTTCTGAACTAAAAATTTCTTTTACTAGGTTAGTAACAGGTAGAGGAACACCTATCGCGTTGGCTGATTGTTGGATATTCCCTAAATCTTTAAAGTTCGTTTCTATTTTTCCACCAGGTTCATAATTCCCACTAATTATAGAAGGCATTTTAGCATCCATTACTGCACTGCCAGCCAATCCACCATTGAGTGCTTCGAAAAGTTTATTTAAGTCGATACCTGATTTACTTGCGTAGACACAAGCTTCTGAAAGTGCTGCAAGATTAGCGCTTACGATGATTTGATTCGCTAATTTCGCCGCAGAACCATTGCCATTTTCTCCAAAATGGACAATGTTTTCTCCCATCGCCTGGAATAAAGGAAGCGTCTTATTAAAATGGCTTTCTTCTCCTCCGACCATGATTGAAAGTTTCCCTTCTAGTGCCATAGGTTCGCCCCCGCTTACTGGTGCATCTAAAAATGCAATTCCAAATTCTTTTAATCTGGTAGCACATATTTTAGAATCTTCAGTAGATACAGAACTCATATCAATAACAATAGTACCTTGTGCACTGTTCTGCGCGATACCGTCTTCGCTAAATAATACTTGAGAGACGTGTTGTGATTTAGGCAACATCGTAATAATGACCTCACTATTTTCGGAAATTTCCTTAAGGGAGTCACATGCATGACCACCAAGCGCATTTAATTCATTAACTGCAGTGGTATTAATATCGAAAAGGTAAGTTTCAAAGCCATTTTGTATTAAATGAAGTGCCATAGGTTTACCCATAATACCCAATCCAATAAAGCCTACTTTCATATAAATCACTCCTAATATAAATAAGTTTAGAGATATACGTAGTTAAAAATATTAATCTGTAATTATTATTTACGTATAATTGGCTGTAGATTTTGTTTCGCATAATTCCCAAGATCTTTAACGACTTGACTGATATTCGAATGTGTTTCACCAATTTCATCTTCTAAAATAATCCAATCTTCATAACCGTTATTTATTAAAATTTCCGTGCATTTTTTAAAATCTATACTTCCTTCTCCCATGTTTATCCATGACAAATCCTTTGACACATCTTTAAAATGAACATGCTTAATCAAAGGTAATGCTTCTTTAATTATTTCAGGTGCGTTCATGCCACCCATTGCAATATGGCCAGCATCAGGGGTGTATCCCATATATTTAGGGTCTAAACCATTAAAAAGAACGTCATAGTCTTCTTTATACTTCCAGTATGATGTTTCATAAGAAATCGGATGCATTGAAGTCGTAATTCCGTGCTCTTCATATGCACGCTTTCCAAGGTCATTGGCGCCTTTTATTATTTCTTTTTGTCTTTGTAGTAAATTGTTACGGTTTTCTCCACTTCTTGAGGGCACGTTCATGATAGCACCAGGAAAATGTTTAAGGTATTCAAAAAAATGATTTTCAAGTGTGCGTTCTTTTTCAGATGAATATCCACCTTCAAAAGCGTGCGGTATTGTTAATGCCGCTAATTTTAGCCCTCTACGATCAAGTTCTTCTTTTAATTTTTTTGGCTCGTTTTGATATTTACCGAGTAAAGTGATTTGTACATCGACACCTACGAGTCCTGCATTTTCAATGTCATCCATAACTTGATCCATTTTATCTACTTCTACGTCATAATCTAGCACCCAAGTAGAACCTTGGCATCCAAAATTAATTGTCATAATTACTCCTCCTATTAACTGAAATAGTTAAAACCTAAACAATGACAGTACCATTTATATTCAATGATTATAAATTAATAGAGTCACTTAAGATTTATAAAAATTTAAATGAAAACGCTATCAATATATTTCAACATTAACACCATTTTTCGGTTTGTCAACAAAAATACGAAAGTAAATGAAAACAAACGAAAGAGTTTGAAAATAAAAAAAACTATTATAAGATAAAAATCATATTTGTAAACGATTTCAAATTTTTAAAATCTTTAATTATGAATGATTGATTTTTTGGAAATTAATCATGTGATACAACTATTTTTAGAGAGAAGGGGTTAAAATGTTTGGAGAAATATGGCCAATTATAGGAGTAGTTATAGGTGTGTGTGTGTTACTTATCTTAATTATTGTATTAAAGTTAAATACTTTTATCGCATTGATATTCACGTCTATGATAACAGGAATGATTCTAGGTATACCGATAGATAAAATTGTAGCGTCAGTTGAAAAAGGTATGGGAGATACGCTTGGAAGCATTGCAATTATATTTGGCTTAGGATCTATTCTAGGGAAATTATTATCAGATGGTGGGGGAGCGACTAAAATCGCAGATGAACTGATAAATACATTTGGTAAAAAGTATGTTACTTGGGCAATGTTGGTAGCCTCATTTATTATTGGTATTTCATTATTTTTAGAAGTGGCCTTTGTTTTGCTTATACCTTTAGTTTTTACGTTAGCAAAAAGAATGCAAATTTCTAACTTGACGGTAGGTTTACCGATGACGATTTCAATCGCTGTAACGCACGGATTTTTACCTCCACATCCTGGTCCAGTGGCTGTCTCACAAGCACTTGGAGCAAATGTAGGACATGTATTGATGTATGGAATGATTATAAGTATTCCAATAACTGTGATTGTAGGCGCATTTTATACTAAACTAGCATATAAAATTGCACCTACTGCATTTTCAAAAATGGGGAAACGAGCTAGTATCGGAGACATTAGACATTTTGAAGAAAATAATATGCCCAGCTTTAGCCTAAGTTTATTAACAGCACTCAGCCCTGTTATTTTAATGTTGTTAGCTACGGCAGTGCAATTGGTAACAGGACATGAAGATGGTAAAGCTGAAGGGTTCGAAGGTTTTATTTATTTCTTAGGATCTTCAACAACAGCAATGTTGATAGCAGTGCTGTTCGCAATTTACACTATGGGAATTAAAAGAAAGCAGACTATGAATCAAATCATGACCACTGTTACAAATGCTATTACACCGATAGCTATGTTGCTGTTAATCATCGGTGGAGGCGGCGTGTTTAAGCAAATATTGATTGACGGTGGCGTTGGGGACACAATATCTAAATTATTCCAAGGTAGTGAAATGTCTCCAATTATTTTAGCTTGGCTAGCGACAGCTTTATTGCGCTTAGCCTTAGGTTCATCTACTGTTTCTGCATTATCATCAGTAGGAATTGTATTGCCGTTAATACAATCGAGTGATGTAAATATCTCACTTATCGTGTTAGCTATTGGCGCAGGAAGTGTTTTTTGTTCACACGTGAATGACGCAGGGTTTTGGATGTTTAAAGAGTATTTTGATTTGAGTATGAAAGAAACATTTCTAACTTGGACATTATTAGAGTCATTGCTCTCAGTATTAGGTTTAGGATTTATATTAATTGTCAATGTTATTATTTAAAATAATTTTATAGATACATATAGATTATAATTTTTTTGCATTAAATAATATTAAAGTGAATGTATATAATAACAGCTTATAATCAATTATTTTCATTGTTATTTATACTGAATTGTAATCTAGACCAACCCTAAGTTATGTATGCTTTCTTGCAATTTTCACTCGATGCTAAAAGCGTTAAATATTGATTTTGTAAGTAAAAAATCGAAGCCGTATTTACACTTAAATTTTCATTATATTTTAAAGTGAAAAAACTATATGAGAATAAGAAAGCGTTTACAAAAAAGTTTTAAGGTGATATATTAACGATAATTTAGTTAGTTAATTTAACAAACTAACCGAAACCAAGGGGGTATTACTAAAATTTAGTAAGGGAGAAGAATAACTATACATATTTCTGATTTGAATATTTTTGTTTATGCGTAGTTGTTTGAATCATCATCTATGAGCAGACATACATTAAAACTTATGGGGTGGGGCTATGTCCGTTAGTTATGAAAAAAAGCAAATTGAAAAAAATGAAAAATTAGGAATGCCAGAGAAAGTTAATTTTGGACTCGGAGATTTTGGAGCGAATTATAGTTGGACATTTATTGCATCGTTCATAATAATTTACATGACTGATGTGGTTGGTATTGCCGGTGCTGTTATCGGTACTATCATACTGATTTGCCGCTTTGCAGATGGATTTTCTGATTTATTTATGGGGAGTGTTATTGATAATACAAATACAAAGATGGGGAAAGCAAAGCCTTGGGTATTTTGGACTGCACCCATTTTAGGTATTTTAACCTTTCTATTATTTAATGTACCGCAATCATTTGGAGATACTGGGAAAATCATTTATATATTCATAGTATATTTTTTAATATCAGTTGTTTTTTATACTGCGAATAACGTTGCTTATTCGTCTCTTGTATCATTTATGACTAAAAATGAAACTGATCGTGTGTCATTAGGAAGTATTCGTTTTATTTTTGCGAATCTTAGTGTGCTTGGTATTACTACATTCACTACCTTTTTAGTTTCTGGATTTGGCGGTGGCCAACAAGGTTGGACATTTACAGCTATGATTTATGGTGCACTATGTGCTGTACCGTTAATGATTACAGGTTATTTTGTAAAAGAGAGAAACGTAGCAACTAAGAATTATGAACACACAGATAAAAATGGTGTCAAAAAAACAAAAAATCATATACCTTTTACGTTGATTCTAAAATCATTAATGACAGAAAAATACTTTCTTATCACTATAGGATTATATTTACTTTGGTATCTGCGTCAGACAGATAATAGTATGAGAATATACTATGCGACGTATATTTTTGACAATGCAAACCTTATGGCACTTTTAAGTTTTGCTACATTAATCCCAACGATTTTAGGTTTACTTTTAGCAGCAAAATTTGCAGAGCAGGTTGGAATTAAGAAAAGTATCATTATTGGTATTATCATATCTATCATTTCTTACGTTATTATGACTGTATTTTCCGAAAATTTAACTATGTTAGTGATTGGCCTCGTAATACAAGGTATAGGAATCGTACCATTTACTGCGGCTTTAAGTGGCATAGTGGCAGATGTCGGAGATATTATCTATTGGAAGACAGGCGTGCCAGTACAAGGTTCTGTATTTAGTTTGGCTAGTGCTGGAATGAAAATTGGATCGGGGCTACAATCCGCTATTGTCGGGTGGTCGTTATCTCTCGGAGGTTATGTTGCTGGCGCAGCAATACAATCAGAGAGTACTATTTTTGCAATTAAGTCGATGCAGATATACTTTCCGTTTGCGATGATCGTAGTCATTTTAATTTTAACGTTCTTCTTAAACTACGAAAAATTCATAAGTAAAGTTAAGCAACAGATAGTAGATGATGAAGTAGGTGAACATAGAAATAAAGAAATATATAAATAAGTGGAGGTTATATTATGACAAAAAATTTATATGTGGCTAAAACAGGATCAGATTTTGCGAGTGGGTCTAAAGAGGAACCATTATTAACAATTAATAAAGCAGCTTCAAAGGCGTTGCCAGGGGATGTTGTAATTGTTCGTGAAGGTGTGTATAGAGAAGAAATTAACGACATCAATACAGGATTGAGTGAAGCTCGCAGAATTACATTTGAAGGGGCGGAAAATGAAAAAGTAATTATCAAAGGTTCTGAAGAAGTTAATGATTGGAAACTTGTAGAAGGAAATATATGGAAAGTAGAAGTTTCTAACCAATTATTTAAAGCATTTAATCCATTCGCTATTAAATTATTTGGGGATTGGCTTGAAGTGGATAATGACAAGACTTTAGGACAAGTATATTTAAATGGCGATGCATTATTTGAAGTAAATGATTTTGAAAAATTGCGTAACCCAAAAAGTATCAGCAAGACATATGATCATTGGACTGAAAAAAATGTTGAATTTGATTATACTGACTTATCTACGTTTTTATGGTACGCAGAAGTAGATGAAGATACGACTACTATTTATGCCAATTTCCAAAATTATAGCCCAAATGAAGAAGTAGTAGAAATTAATGTAAGAGAACATATTTTTGCCCCGCGTCACACGCATACAAACTATATAACGATTCGTAATTTTGAATTAGCTCAAGCTGCTACACAGTGGTCTCCACCTACTGCCAAACAGACTGGTTTGATTGATACAAATTGGAGTAAAAATTGGATTGTCGAAAATAATAATATACATGATTCTCTGTGTAGTGGTATTGCTATAGGTAAAGAGATATCTACAGGACAAAACTTTAGTACGATTAGGAAAGATAAGCCTGGTTATCAATACCAAATAGAAACTGTCTTTAAAGCTGTAAATGCTGACTGGAATAAAGAAACAATAGGATCGCATATTATTAGAAATAATACAATTAGCAATTGTGGACAAAACGCAGTTGTGGGCCATTTAGGATGTGCGTTTAGCGAAATTTATAATAACCATATCTTTAATATTGGTAATAGAAGAGAGTTCTTTGGGTATGAAATTGCTGGTATTAAACTCCATGCTGCTATTGATACACAAGTATATAATAATTATGTGCACCATTGTTCTTTAGGTATGTGGTTTGATTGGCAAACACAAGGTACGCGGATTAGTAAAAATATATTCAATGAAAATACGAGAGACCTTTTCGTAGAAGTGACAAGCGGACCTTATCTCGTCGATAATAATATATTAACAGCGGATTATGCTTTAGATAACCATGCACAAGGCGGCGCATACGTTAATAATATTATCCATGGAGAGATGGTTCATAGATTGATGCTGGATAGATCGACACCATACCATGTGCCACACAGTACATTGGTTGCAGGATTTGCTCCTGTCTATGGTGGAGACGACAGATTCTACAATAATATATTTATAGGAAAACCTGCCATAAATAATATTGGAACTGAATTATTTAATGGCTATACAACATCATTAGAAGATTACCAATACTTGGTTTCTCAAGAAGAAGGGGACCATCAAGCCTACCATAAAATTAAGCAACCTGTATTTATTAATCATAATGCTTATTTCAATAATGCTAACTCCTTTGAAAAAGAAGAGCAGAATTTAATCGACGCGGATTTTAATCCTGAACTATCTTTAAATGATACATCAGAAGGTGTATATCTCAATATATCATTGCCAACATCATTTTTTGAAATTAAAGGTGAGACGCAATCTACGGCTACACTAACTAAGGTAAGACTCGTAGATGCAGATTTCGAAAGCCCAGAGGAATCACCAATCGAACTTAATACAGATTTAGTTGAAAATGTAAGAGCTGATACTACATTACTTGGACCAATTGAAGACTTACAGTCAGGTGATAATAAAATATTAATTTGGAAACACGCTGAACAATAATGACAAATAAAATGGCTAGCCTTATACGTAAGGTTAGCCATTTTATTATTTTGAATAGAATCTAGAATGCACTGTGAAGTTGTTTGAAGCTTTTTCAGGACGCAGAGCAGTATATTTATACCATTAGTAACAAAGAATGATAACCAATAATAAATCAACAATATCGCCACCATAATACTTCCTATTTCTCCCTCTGTTCTTGGCACACTACTTGGAGAAGTGGGATAAATCGTCTTAGACAATATTATATGTCCGGCTAAAGCGAGCACTAACACAATGGTAGAGAACACATCACTATGATGGCGGGGTACGATATGTATAATTGAAATCGTAAATAAATAGCTCGCTAAAAATACATGTAAATGTATCAAGATATAGACAAATAAGGAGTGATGCATCAGAAGATATAAATTTGTATTATAAAGTATATTTATATTATTAAAATGAACATTAAATATATATAGTTCTTGAATTTCGGGTATAGATAAATAAGCAGAGTTGTTGTATTTTTACACAATGGGTATTACACTAGATTAAACAATGAAATGAAGCGGTAACGGTTTAAAATTTCTTTGATTCATAATAATTAATTATACATAAAGGAATAACACCACGATGATTTGATTTCAATCCATTAGTAGCAATATGTAAATAGTTTATAAGCATTAAGGGTTTGTAACACACACATAATGTAGGAGGGATTCAAATGGTTATTCGTGAAAATAAACGTATCAAAGTTAAAAGACTGAATGAAACACGTTCTAGCGGTATTTCTGTAATGATTGAAGAAGGCGGATTAGGCGCTGATCAATATTATCAAATAGAAAAGCATAATACAGAGACTTCAGAAGAACATTTACACCAATTTGAAAATGAAGTTAGCGATAAAAGTGATATAGAACTTATAGATTTATTAGTCGTAAATGCTAAAGAAAATAAAAATACAGATTATAATGAAGCATTAAAAATCATTCAAGATGAAATACTCAAGCGCATGAAATAGTGTTTGTATTCAGTAGTTCCTGAGCAATAAGCGCATAATATAAAAGCTGTTGATAGACATAAGGATGTCTGTATCAACAGCTTTTTCATGTAAGATGATAGTCTGAAGTCCGTCTAAATATGTTGTTAACTTAACCATTTAATTCTAATGGGTTAGGTCCAATTCTCTTATTTTCATTTAAAGCATCAATGCGATTCATTTGGTCCGCTGTTAATGAAAAATCAAATACGCTAATATTTTCTTCTATTCTATGTGGGGTAATAGATTTAGGAATTGTCACCACGCCGTGTTCAATATTCCATCTAATAACAATTTGTGCAGGAGATTTTCCAATTTCATCTGCAATCGTATTGATTGTTTCATCTGTTAAAATCTCTGCATTCATTAATGGTGACCATGACTCCATGTAAATAGACTCAGCTTCTAAGTAAGTTCTTAGTTCTTGTTGAGTAAGATAGGGATGGAATTCAACTTGGTTGATGACAGGTTTGATAGAAGTTTGCGATTTCAAAGTTTCTAAATGTTCAATATTGAAATTACTTACTCCAATGTTTTTAACTTTGCCAGCTTCGTATAAAGCTTCCATACCTTTCCATGTTTCAACCATGAGCGATTCATCTGTACCTGGCCAATGTACAAGATAAAGATCTAAGTAATCGAGACTTAAGTTATCTATAGAAGTTTGATATCCTTTTTCTACATTATCTTTGCCAAAGTCATCAAACCATAATTTTGATGTAATAAATAAATCTTTTCTTTGAATGCCAGCAGCTGTGATACCTTCTTGTATACCGCGACCAACCATTTCCTCATTACCATAAACTAATGCAGCGTCAATGCTACGATAGCCATTTATAATTGCATGTTTCACTGCATCTTTTGCAGTGTCATCATTTTCTACTCTAAACACACCCAAACCAAGTTGAGGCATTGAATTACCATTATAAAAATCAATATATTGCATAGTTGTTCTCCATTTTCTTTGTTAGATTTAAAAATTATTGATAAATAACATTTATATTAACTATATTATCGAGAATTATATAAAAATGTAAGTAAGCACTTTGAAGTAATCTAGTAAAGCGAATTGATTTTACATGTATAAGTATTAAAAAACAAATTTATGATAAAAATGAAAAGCGATGTGTTATAGCTATTTGATGTTTTTTAAAACGCATATTTCCTAGGAAATTGGTTCATGACTCAAAATAATTATTATTTTACTAAAAGAAATTTTAACTCAGGGTATTTATAAATCAGTTAGAAAATTTAAAGTTAATGAATTATTATAGTGGCCCTGTTTTCATCGATTTTTCCATCACGTTTATAAAGATTTTGCGTAAACATAACGATAATGCAAGCACTCATAATAGCGTTTATCACATTAATAAAATGACATCATTTTGCGCCATCTAAGCCATATGTAGAACAGAAGTCTGAGCGCTAAGTGATGCTGTTATATAATGGAAAAACCATGCCAATTAAATTTAAATATTTACTCAAATATTTAAATTTTAATATATACCATTCTCATTTTATTTAATTTCTTCTGTAACCAACATATACATGCCAATTAAAAATCATTATACTAAAAAGCATGTTTATTTTTAAAACAACAAGGAGTTATACAAAATGAGTCTTATTAAAAGAGTACTTCAGAAAGAAGATTTATCCAAGTATCAAAGTAAAGAGTCTAATCTAGAACGTACGTTACGTGTGAGAGACTTTTTGGCACTTGGTGTTGGAACGATTGTTTCGACCGCTATATTTACATTGCCAGGTGTTGTAGCTGCAGATCACACTGGCCCTTCCGTAACACTATCCTTTTTAGTAGCGGCAATGGTAGCAGCACTCGTTGCATTCGTCTATGCTGAGATGGCTTCGGTCATGCCGTTTGCTGGATCAGCTTATACGTGGATTAGTATTTTATTTGGAGAGTTTTTTGGTTGGATAGTGGGTTGGGCTTTAATTGCTGAATATATTATCGCAGTTTCCTTTGTAGCATCAGGATTTTCAGCTAACTTAAGAGGGTTACTAGACCCCTTCCATATATCATTACCAGAGACATTATCAAATTCACTTGGTACTAATGGTGGTATTTTAGATTTGATTGCAGCTGTTGTAATTGTTCTTACAGCATTATTATTAGCAAGAGGCGCCTCAGAAACAGCCCGGGTACAAAATATTCTTGTTGTCTTAAAAATATTAGCGATATTCTTATTTATAATCGTAGGTTTATCAGTGATTAATGTAGGAAATTACATACCATTTATTCCTGATTATAAAGAAACAGCAACTGGTGCCTTCGGTGGCTGGCAAGGCATTTATGCTGGGAGCTCAGTAATTTTCATCGCTTATATTGGCTTTGATTCGATTGCAGCTAACTCTGGAGAAGCTATTAACCCACAAAAAACAATGCCTCGAGGTATATTAGGATCACTGTTAATCGCAGTTGGGTTATTTGTTGCTGTGTCACTCGTTCTAGTAGGAATGTTTGATTACTCAGCATATAAAGATAATGCAGAGCCAGTTGGATGGGCATTACGTATGAGTGGACATAGTACAGTCGCAGTTATTGTACAGGCAGTTTCAGTTATCGGAATGTTTACAGCGCTCATTGGAATGATGCTCGCAGGTTCACGTTTACTTTACTCTTTTGGTCGTGATGGCATCCTTCCGTCTTGGCTAGGAATATTAAGTAGTAAGCATCAGCCGAACCGTGCATTAGTTATCTTAACAATTGTAGCTGTTATTATCGGGTCCGTATTCCCATTTGGATTCTTAGCAGAACTTATTTCGGCAGGCGCATTAGTCGCATTTATGTTTGTAACAATCGGTATTTACGCTTTACGTAGAAGAGAGGGTAAAGACTTGCCGCACCCTGCCTTTAAATTACCATTTTATCCTATAATGCCAATATTTATATTTGCTTGTATATTTGCAGTGTTTTGGGGATTAAGTGGACAAGCAAAATTCTATACACTGATATGGTTTATCATAGGTATTGTTTATTATCTGTTTTATGCTATTAAGATGAGTAAAGGTCAAAAATAGAAACTTTAAATTAAGTCATATAATATAGAAACCTCCAAATCTGGGTTGTCAGATTTGGAGGTTTTTTAATAGAATATGAACAACTTGAAAACATAAAACAGCTTAACTTAATTTTTTAAATAGCACGTGGTTTTCTAAATGAACATGTTGGTGTGTTTGCTTTTCTAGAGCTTCTAATCTTTGGTATACCAATCTCCAAGTACCACACGCTTCAATAGGTGGCGTGTAGTCTGATGTGATTTCACGCATTTGTTCTAAGATTTTTCCTGTCTCATTGTGATCTGAGACAAGATTTTCAATAATTTGGTCGACATTATTAACCGTTTCACCTTGTGCATAGCGTGTTAATTGTGGAAAATCACTACTATCCTCTTCATCTATGTGTGTTAACATATTGTGTTTAAATGCATCGTAAAATGATTTTAAATCCAATAAATAAGGATGGTTGCTTCCATGTACTTTGGCCAATTTTGTGACATAAGGTGTGAGATTTTTGAATTCATCTTTCAAAGTTTCATGATATGCACTCTGAATATATTGGATTAAGGAATTTACATTTAAATATTTAGGATTTAACCCTTCCGCTTCCTTATTAGATGTTACGTGTTGGAGCTCATTTAATAAATCACCTAAATCCACTTTTCTTTTTGAATTAACAGCATGCTCAATAGATACATTGCCTCCACAGCAAAAGTCTATACCGACACTACGGAATATATCCGCAGCTTTTGGATAATTCGTCACAACGTCTGCCACAATACTATCTTTAGTTATCATATAAAAAACCTCCTTTTAATTCATTGTACGAAACTTATAATTAAAAATATGTATTATCAATAGAATGTCACGCAATATTCAAAATTATAAAACAAATTAATGAATATTTAATTTTAAGAGTTTGATATTCAGTATTTTGGTAATTAAAGTGGAATGTTATTAACTGTGTGATAGATAATAATGTAGAACAATATATAGAAGTGTGATAACCTATTTATAAAGTTTTAATAATTAAAATATTAAATGTGTTGTCATTGTCGAGTTCATATTTATTAGCTTAAATTATAACCAGCTCATTAAATTTATTGTAGGGAGGGATATATATTGTCTATTAAGCAATTTGTAAATCAGTTACTAAAGAGAAAGTTGAGTATTGAAGACTTAATATTTTTAGTATTTGTGATTTTTATAGCAAGTATATTTACCTCGCCGTTATTTGGAATTCCTATTGGTATTATTTTCTTTTGTATACTTTTTTAGATGACAATAGGGAGTAGTAAAGTAAAATGGAGGCAGAAAATCATGATATTTATATATATTGTTTTTGCAGGGGTTTTGCTTTATTTTGTTTTAAGATATGCTGTACGCGATGCGATGATTGAAAAAGAAGCTAATAAAGATAAGTTAATTTATTTACAAAAAAGCAGTGATTTATTAGATGACATAGGATCACTTTATTCAATGGTTTCGAGTAAAAGTAATAAACATCAAAAAGAAGCTCATCAAATATATAATGAATCAGTGGATATACTTACTTCTGATATGAAGCCAGAAGGTAAATATCAGAAGCTAAAAGATAACCAAAAGAAAATGTCATTACTAAATAAGGGTAATTAAAATTTAGTAACGATTAATATATGAAGATTAGTCGATAGATTGAGGTAGCTCATGGAGTTACCTTTTTTATTTTAGTTTTTTAGTGCTGGCTAATATAATAGTTGCTTCTATGATATTATCTATCTAGTACATATCAATTTTAGTATATGTATTATATAGAATGGAGGCGTAACGCATCATGAGAGTGACACAACAATCAGGAAATAAAATTATTTTAGCAATTGTATTAAGTGTATTAACGTATTGGCTTTTTGCTCAATCATTTATCAATATATCTACACCAGTACAACAAACATATCAAACAACACCGGGTATTATAAATTTATCCGTAAGTATTACATCGTTCGCTACAGGTATTTTCATGGTTGGCGCAGGCGATGTATCTGACAAAATTGGCAGACTCAAAATGACATATTTGGGTATTATTTTAAGTGTTATCGCCTCATTATTAATTATCGTATCGAACATTACAGCGTTACTTATAATAGGGAGAGTCATTCAAGGTATCTCAGCAGCAATTCTCTTACCATCTACGGTAGGTGTACTGAAAGATCAATTCGAAGGTAAAGAATTACGTAAAGCTTTCAGTTACTTAATGATTGGTACTGTTGGTGGCGTTGGGTTAGCTTCAATGATTGGCGGATTTATCGCCACATATATTAATTGGCAAGCTAATTTCGTTTTATCTATGATTATTGCAGTAATTGCATTTATGTTGTTACTTGGCACGAAAGAAGAGGCAAAAGAAGCTGTCGACAAACGACCGTTTGACTATGTAGGCATGTTGATATTTGCAGTATTAATTGGAAGTATCACTTTGTTTGCAACGCAAGGCTTTGAGCAAGGGTGGACAAGCCTTTTCTCAATCACGTGTGCCAGTATATTTATTATTTCGACTATAGTGTTTTATTTCTTTGAGCGACATAAAAGTGTCCCATTTATCGATTTCTCGCTGTTTCGTAATCGAGGTTTAGTTGGGTCATCTGTGGTCAACTTTATGCTTAATACAGGGATAGGGACTACTACTGTATTTAATATTTATGCTCAGACTAAAATAGGCTTAACACCGTTTCAATCAGGTTTAGTTACAGTGCCCTACGTCATCATGGCTGTGTTAATGATTCGTCTAGGTGAAAAGATATCATTACGACATGGTGGTAAACCGATGTTACTTGTAGGGCCACTATTTCCAGCTATAGGTATTATTTTTATTAGTTTAACTGTGTTACCTACTGAATGGTATATTACTGCTGTAACGTTTGGCTTTGTAATTTGTGCAATTGGTAATGGCTTATGTGCGACGCCTGGTTTAACTGTCGCTATTTTAACAATACCAGATGAAAAGGTAGGGCTTGCTTCAGGTCTTTATAAGATGACTTCTACACTTGGTGGGGCGTTTGGCATCGCCATGAATACTACAATATTTGCTGCATTACAAGTATCATATAGTGCGAGCGTAGCATTGACTTGGTCTTTAATGGCGGGAATGACTTTAATGATTATTGGTGTGATTCTAGCGCAGGTTATTATACCTAAAAACGTAAAAGCTTAAATATGAATATGTAATTAACAAGCATGAAAAAAGCGGGTTGCAATAAAGCAATTCGCTTTTTTATAATTGGTTACCTTTATAAGAGGTAGGATAATCTTTAAATATTTTTGTCCAATGTATTGTATTATAAGCGAGCATTTTAACGTGATTTTTGTAAACTCATTAACATGTTCAATATCATATACACAGGAGATAATATACCGTTAATTTCTGATAAATTTTTATTTGCGTCTGAAATAAACGGAAATTCAATTTGAATGACCAATAACGTTTCTATACTGTTAAGCCAAGAAATTATCGACACTTAAATCAATGAGTTTTACGTTTAAGTCATTAAATACTGAATGTTTTTGTTGTAATTCGACTAGTTCTGAAGTACATACAGGTAAAATCTGTTGGATGGAAAAATAAAATAAGCGATCATTTTTATAATCGTCTAAAGTAATGTCGCCTTGTGTAGAGGTGTCTTTAAAGAATGGCGCATTTTACCTGATACGTGGAAGCGGGTTTGTGTCGTCATGTAAATCTGGATTAATTGACACGTGCATCACGTACATCATATGGATGATGGAAGCATTTTACCTGCATTTTGTTAATATCCAAATTAAATAAAGGTTTTGTTGAATCTCCTGCTATTTTAAAAGCAGTTTTAAGGTAAGCGTTATTTTTTGAAAAGTAGTATTTTACTATATATTTATCTCCAACTTTAAAGTATTCATATTTGTAAAACGTTGTCACTAAGTATGTGAGTTTTTTTAAGTATTTTTCTTTCACATAATTATTTACACCAAGGTGTCTTTTACTTATATATAGTTTCTTTCTTAGTAGTGATAAGTCTTTCGGACATAATAAACTACAAAACAATTCTGGATCTTTTTGAACGATACTTTGAATAAAATCTTCTATACATTGTTCTATTTTCATAATTATCACACCTTATATATATTTGTATCTTGGCTCTACAATTGAAATTGCACTCTGGAGATTTCTAAATTAAATACATAAATACGATTGATACAAAGGGTGTTTTCGAATTGACTAATTAAATCTATAAACGTTATATGGCAAATCTAAATCACTTAATAATAGTTATTTGAAGTGAGAGGATTATTTTATAAAATTTTAAGGTAACATAATCACACTAATAGACTTATTCCACATTTACATATAAGTAAACTTTTTACACTCAAGATGGAAATTTAAAAGGTCGAGAGATTGTTGTTTTATTATTAACCTTGGCCATGAGTCACACTCTAATATTTTTGAAACTACGTTGCTTGGTGTAACAACATATGGTTTATCAGAGAGTCAAACATAGGTTAGTGTTTTTATTTTGTTAGCTGAATTTCAAAAGACTTTCCGATGAGTATAAATATTTACACTAATGGGTCAATTAAATTATTTTCATATTTTAATAATTGATGAATCGTTATTTTTTAAAAATAACGATGTAAAAAAATAAAAATTTTATAAAAAATGTTTTGAAAAAAATACTTTGGTTATAGTAATAAAACAAAGTTGTTTTAAAAGGGAGGTATAACTTCAATAATTAACAGCCTATTCCAATTTATTAAAAGTTAGAAAATCGTTTTAACACTTCTTTTAATTCAAAAGCGTAAATAGAATTTTGTATATTACCCCCCAGTAATAATCCGTGAATTTATATTAAGGTCTTGTGACAAAAAGAAATACTTCAAGAAATGATGTTCGTCAATTAAATAAAACTGAAATTGATAGGAGAGGTTCTAATGAATATCGAAAACTTAACATTTTCGCAAACTGAAAATTTTTTAAGAGATCAAATAAGTCCTGATACTGATGTTAATACTTTAGCTGCAATCGTAAATATTGATGATTCTTATTCTTATGCTGCTATAAATAATGTTTTAAATAAGCTTGTAGAAAATTTTGATGCCTATAGAATTCGTATCACAAAATTTCAAAACACAATAAAACAATACATACAAAAATTCGAATTTCAAAATTTTCCAATTGTAGAATTTGATAATGATGAAGTATATAAAACTTGGGTGCAAGAGCAAAAATGTAAATGTATTTTTGATTATAATAGCGCACTTTATGAATTTAAAATTATTAAAAGAGAAAATGGTAAGCTTTCTGTCCTCTTCCTCCAACACCACAGTATTGCTGATGGTTGGAGCTTGGTCTTCGCAGGCAATTATATTATGAACAGTCTCCTTGGAAAATACATCCCAGAAAATAAATATTCCTACATGGATTCAGTTAAAAGAGAACAAAAATATTTAAAGTCAAAAAGATTTGAACTAGATCGTGATTATTGGAAAAATAAGCTGTCTAAATATGACAATAGTACCTTTTCCGTTGCATCTAATAATGTAGAACCAAAAGCTGTGATGCATTCTTATAAATTAACAGAGAAGGAGATAGACTCACTTCAAAAGATATGCAAGGATTTTTCAGTTAGTGTAAGTGTACTTTACTCTTCTTTAGTACATTTATATATTAGTGATTTATTAAAAAATAATAATAACTCTATAGGACTCATTTTTCATAACAGAAAAGGAAATATTGAAAAGTCGATGTGTGGCATGTTTGCTAGAGTATTACCTTTAATTATTGAAATAGATTATAACCATACTGTTGAAGAATTTTTGAATTTCGTTCGCAAAGAAAGTTTTAACTTAATGAAGCATGGAAAGTATCCTTTTTGCAAAATAATAGAAGAAAATGAAAATACAGAAAATCTAGTTAAATGTTTAGTATCATATCAAAATAAACAACGTGATTCTGAAATTAAAAATAAAGGCTTTAGTGACGAGTGGTTGGAGAATGAAACGATGACAAATACATTAAATATACATCTTAATGATAGATATAATGAGAATGCAATGAATGTCAGATATGACTTTAATGTACAATATTTTAGTGAATCACATATAGAATCTATGCACCACCATTTGATGAGTATTATAGAACAATTCAGTAATAGTTATCAAACTTGTCTAAAAGATATAGAAGTTACTAAATCTATGAAAGTTTAATTATATGAGTTTTGAGTTTTTTAGATGTGTTTTATACACAGTATAATGAAGTTATTTCATTGAAGAAACTAAGAAATTTTTTCTACAATGCATTAAAAACGTGAAATAAAAGTCAAAAATTAACTTTGAAAAATATTCATAATTACATTAATTAATATAAAGACGGACAAACACAATCGAAAAGTGTTTATCCGTCTTTATTAGTATACTTATCTCAATCCAGGTAGAATCAAATCAATCGCTTGTTTATACAGATTCTTTTGCACTTCCCGTTCGTTGTAACCGAATAGGTCTGCATTCTCAAGAGAATATATGAAATTGTATAACAGTACCGATGTATCATAAACATTTAAATCTTTATTAAATTCTCCCTGTTTTACTCCGTTTTCCAAAATTTCTTGTACAATATCAAATTCCGGTTCATACAGTTCAGTTACAACCTCATAACTGTTTTTCTCCGTCGATACAAAGTATTCATGGATAGTATTCATAATAGGTTTTTCTTGCATTAAATGATTCAAGTCGACCCAGATATATAATTGCTCTTCAGCTGACTGACCTTCATTTTCCTTCGTTCTCCAGGTTTTTATAAATTCTTGAGAAACGCTTTTAATACAATACAAATATAATTCTTCTTTATTCTTAAAATGATAATATATTGTTCCTTTACTGTAGCGAGTTTCGTTTTTAATATCACCCATGGAAGTAGCATTGTAGCCTTTGTGTTCAAATAATCTAGTTGCGATATCTGTAATGAATTGCTTAGTATCAGCGCTATTAACGCCAGTAGGTCTGCTCATATGTCCTCCACATTTTAATTTTATTTATCTTCTTAAATATCATTATACGTTGTAATAATAAATTATTCAGTATTTTTGCAAATTAATTGACCGAACGTCCGATTAATGATATTTTTAATTCTAGAGGAGTAATTTATATGAAAAAGAAAGTAATAATTAATGGTGGTGGCAGTTCAGGATTAGCGATGGCTCTATTTTTAAAGAAGGGAAATATTGAAAGTGCGTTATATGAACATGCTCGAGACGAAAAGCAGGAGCACACTTCGTACTCCACGCTAGTGGATTGAATAATGTTGAAATGCTTGTATTCATGACAAAAATTAAAGGAAATACTCATTTTATAAATGACATAGTAGTTTTAGATAAAAATAATAATACTTTAATAAGTGAAGAAGATTTTATTGGTTTGGGAACGACGTTAGTGCTTGAAGATGCAATGTACTTAGCAAAAATGCTACGTGATAATGATTATGCAGATGCTTTTTACTATTTTGAGTATGACCGTAAAGCGCGAGCGGAAAAGGTTTTAAAAGTGTAGAAATGATTAATAATCCTAGTATAAACATTGAAGATTTAGCAATCTTCAATGATGGGATAGATGTAGTCTGTTAAAATTTTTTCTAAGCGTAAACGAGAAATTATTTAACTTACTTATAAGTTACAGGAGAAAAAATATGAATAAAAGTAAGTACTTATTCGGGAACCGTATATTTAAACTTTTAATAATTGCAGGAATATTTGCAGTACTTGGTTTTAGTATGTTTTTAACAACTACTACATGGTATGCAGTATCAAGACTGGGATCTCCTGGGGCGTTGGGGCTGATTTTAATAGCGATAACAGTACCAAGAATTCTTATGATGGCATTCGGTGGTGTTTTTGCTGATAAATATAAAAAAACAACTATTATGTTTTCAACTAATTTATTTCAAGGAATTTTATTACTTACCCTCTTCAGTCTACTGTTTACAAATAATTTAAATTTAGTTTGGTTATTAATACTATCTGGCTTATTTGGTACACTAGATGCTTTTTTTGGTCCAGCTAGTTCATCTATGATTCCCAAAATTGTGGAAAAAACTCAATTGCAACAAGCCAATGCTTATTTTCAAGGCGTAGATCAATTGGCATTTATTGGAGGACCGATAATTGCAGGGATTGTAATGCAAGTAGCAAGTGTAGAACTGAGTTATTTAATAGCTACGATATTAGTATTTCTGTCAGCTATATTTGTCTTCCCACCACTTATTAAAGAAGATGCGGTAGAAGATATAGGTAGAGCAACACCGATTCAAAATTTCAAAGAAGGTTTTTCATATATAAGACAAAATCGATTCTTATCGGTTGGAATATGTGTACTTATAACGATGAATTTCTTTGTTTTTGGAGCATTGCATGTAGCAATTCCGATTATTGTTGAATTATTTAATGGAACGCCAATTAACTTGAGTATCTTAGAATCTGCACAAATGATAGGTATGTTGCTCAGTACGATGATTTTAAGTTTTGTTAATGTAAATAAAAAAGGTTTAGTCTCAGTGCTTGGGCTATTTGGATCGATAATGGCAGCTATTTTTTTCAGTCAGGTATCAGATTTAACGGTTCTTACAGTTGTTGTATTCTTTATCGGTTTCACGATGTCTTTTGTTTATATACCATTTTTCACGGCAGCACAAGAACAAACAAATAATCGGTTAATGGGAAGAGTAATGAGTATTATATTTCTTGCGATGAACGGCTTTGATCCAATTGCATATGGGATAGTGAGTACGCTTAATACTATGGGTATCAATATTCAGACAGTACTACTTGCATTTGCACTACTAGGTTTACTCATAACTATTTTCATTACATTTAAAGCGAAAAATTATGTGAGAAATTAAATATAGTATACTTTGTCGACACGATTAAACCCTTCTATAATATATAGAAGGGTTTAAATTATTTAACAATAATAACAGGTATTTGAGCACGTTTGGCTACTTTATGACTTACACTACCAAGCACCATCTCCTGCAAACTATTTAAACCTCGTGTACCTAAAATGATGGCTTGATATTCTCCTTTATTCGCAATTTCAACGACTTTTTCTGCTGGGACGCCATGAACAATTTTAATTTCATAATTTATATTGTGTTCGATGAACAAGTTTTTAATAAAGTTTAGTTTATTTTCTCTTTCGTGAGTTAAACTAGCTCCTTGTTGCCCATGTAAAACATCTGTTTTTGATTCTTCAACATCTACCACGGTAAGTATTGTGACAAGTGTATGTTCATCTATAAAGTTTAGTGCTTCTTGGGCTGAACGCTCGCTATTTTCTGATCCATCTGCTGCAAGTAAAATTGATTTATACATAAAAAACACTCCTTTAGTTTAAATGGTTTTCATTTAATTGGCTTAATTCTGAAACGATTTTACGGCTGTCTGCATTTAGTTTTTCTACATAAACAATATTATTTTTTTCTTCATATTTCCTTACCATTGTATCAATGGCATCTACTGCTGAATCATCCCATAAGTGAGCATTATTGAAGTTTAATTCTATAATACTATTTTCAATATTGAAGCTAATTTGGTCCATCATAGAGTCAATAGAAACAAAAAAGATTTGACCTTTAAAAGATAAACGGTTAGTTTTACCAAACTTCTCAGATGTTACTTCTACTTTTGATATTTTAGTAGCGAAGAATAAAGCACTGAAAATAACACCTACTACCACGCCGATAGCTAAGTTGTGTGTCATTAATACAATAATCACTGTTAAAATCATAACGAGTGCATCAGTTTTGGGTGCTTTCTTAATATATTTAAGTGAACTCCAATCCACAGTTCCAATGGATACCATAACCATAATACCCGCGAGAATTGGCATTGGTATTTGTACTACCACACCACCGAGTACAATAATCATAAAAATAAGTACCACGCCTGCTGTGAATGTAGACAATCTACTATTTGCACCTGATTTAACGTTGATAACTGATTGTCCGATCATGGCACAACCTCCCATACCACCAAATAACCCTGTAATAACATTAGCAATACCTTGCCCGCGTGATTCTTTATTTTTGCTACTATAAGTGTCTGTAGCATCGTCTACAATTTTAGCTGTGAGTAAACTTTCTACTAAACCTACAATTGCCATAGATAACGAGTATGGGAAAATAATTTGAAGTGTTTCTAAATTAAATGGAACGTTAGGCATTAAAAAGTGGGGTAAAGTTTGTTTGATGTTGCCTAAGTCTCCTACAGTTCTTACGTCAGAACCTGTATACATATAAAGCGCTGTTAAAACGATTATAGCTATTAATGGAGCAGGAATAGCCTTAAAGAATCTAGGAATAATATACACAATGAGTAAAGTGATAATCACATATATATAGGTTGATATGGACACACCAAAAATATGTTCTATTTGAGACATGAAAATCATAATACCTAATGCGTTAACAAATCCGATCATGACAGAGCGTGGAATAAACTTCATTAAACGACCTATTTTAAGAATACCTAAAATGAGTTGGATTATTCCCATTAATATAGTAGCAGCGAACAAATACTCAACGCCATGTTCCTTAACTAAAGGTGTAATTAAAAGTGCTACAGCACCAGTGGCCCCAGAAATCATTGCAGGTCTGCCGCCGACTATTGCAGTAACAGTAGCAATGATAAATGCTGCATATAATCCAACCATAGGATCTACGCCTGCAATAATTGAAAACGCAATAGCTTCAGGAATTAGTGCTAGTGCTACAACAATACCAGCAAGTATATTTTTACCTGGTTGGTTAAGCCATTCAAATTTTAATTTTTCAACCATCATTTCCTCTCCTTTACTTTAATTATATTGTAAAGTATAGCAGAAAAGTTTCATATGTATACCCCTTAATGAAACTGTATGTTATAATTTTTCTATATAAGGTGGTGTGTAGAAATGAAATATGGTTATATTAGACCTGTTACAATAAATGATAGTTTAGATGAGCAAATAAAGAAAATAAATACTTATACAAATAATATTGTTGAAGAAATACATGCTAATAATAAAAAAAGAAATGAATTAGATGCTCTATTAAATTCTAAATTAACTTCTGATGATATTATATATATTACTGATTTATGTATCATTGCAGATTCCACAAAACATTTAGTGGATATATTAGATTTTTTTTCAGATAAAGAGACATCACTATACGTGATTAATTTACATAAAAACATTACTAAAAATGATAATAGTAGTTTTATAAAAACATTGCATGATATTACTGATTTTCAAAGTGATATTGTGAAATTTAGAACACGTATGGGCTTAGAGAACTATACAAAAGATGGTAAAAGCCTTGGTAGACCTAAACGTGATGATAAAAATTTAAGAGATGCAATAGAAATGTATATGAGTAAGAAATATACGCTAGATGAAATAAAAGCCAAAACAAACATAAGCAGGGCGACATTATACAGGCATTTAGATAAATAATATAGAATAATTGTAATTGATACAAAATTTGACTTTGAAACTATTTAAAGACTTTTTTCAATAAAGAGAAAAATAAGAAAGTTTTTTGACTGACAATATGCTTAGCCATATTACTAGGTGTATATTTTATTATACTGATGAACTAATTTTAGTGATTTTAACTCTCAAGACTCAAATGATACTATGCTTTTTAATTGCTTGTTATTAGAATATATTTTAATTTTTAAAACTTTAAGCCACTTCTTTTAAAAAGAAGTGGTTTTTATTTATTACCAAGTTATTGTGTTACTTGAACAAGGTGTATATATAAGCAATATAGCTAAAGAAGTGAGCATTACTAGACAAATAATATATAAGTAAAAATAACAATTAAACATAGACTAATATCTATATAGATGTTAGTCTATAATAGCAAAATAACTGATGAGGTGAGTAAAATGTTAAATATTGAAATATACGAAGAAGCTATGTGTTGTTCTACTGGAGTATGTGGTCCAGAACCAGACGAAACGTTAATAAAGACGAACGAAATAAATGAATATTTAAAACAAAATCAAATCGAAGTACATCGCTATAATATGAATAATAATCCGAATGAATTTATAAAAAATAAAGAAGCTATTCGTTTGATTCAAGAACAAGGTAATGAAGTTTTACCAATTACTTTTATAGAAGGCAATATAGCTAAAACAGGAAATTATATTACCGAAGAAGAAGCTGATGAAATTATTACGGTTAATCAGATGAGAAACGGAGGTTGCTGTGGTGGAGATGGATGTTGTTAATTACTTAAATAAATTGAATTTAGATAATGTTGAGTTAACAAAATATCTGTTTTTTACTGGTAAAGGTGGCGTTGGTAAAACGACGCTATCAAGTTCTATCGCTTTAAATTTATCGGAGAATGGAAAGAAAGTTGCTCTAGTAAGTACGGATCCAGCCAGTAATTTACAAGATGTATTTCAAATGGAATTATCTAATAAGTTAACTACATATCAACCTATACCTAATCTCTCTATTGCCAATTTTGACCCGATTGTTGCTGCAGAGGATTATAAAGCACAAGCTATAGAACCTTATGAGGGCATTCTACCAGAAGATGTGCTTTCTGATATGAAAGAACAGTTAAGTGGTTCGTGTACAGTTGAAGTAGCAGCATTTAATGAATTTACTAATTTCTTATCTGATAAAAATTTAGAACAAGAATTTGATTTCATTATATTTGATACAGCTCCAACAGGTCATACGTTGAGAATGCTTGAATTACCTTCTGCTTGGACAGATTATTTAAATTCTACGAGTAATAACGCTTCTTGTTTAGGTCAACTATCGGGTTTAAATGAAAATAGAGGAAAATATAAATCAGCACTTGAAAAATTACGCAACCAAGAAGATACGACAATGGTACTAGTTGCTAAACCTAACCAATCCTCTATATATGAAATTCAAAGAGCGCAACAAGAATTACAACAACTATCAATTTCTAAATTCAAAGTAATCATTAACAACTATATAGAAGAAAGTCACGGTTTAATTTCTAATCAAATGAAATTAGAACAAGATAAAAACATTAACCATTTTAATGAATGGTTAAATAACAATCATGCCTTTTACGTTCCATATAAAAAGCAGAAAGCAGAAGGTATAGAAAGTTTATCTAATCTATTAAATGATGATAATTTAATTGAAAATGATAACTTTATTGTTGAAGACCATCCACAATTCAATAAATTAATAGATGAGATTGAAAATAGTGAAGTACAGTATTTATTTACAATGGGAAAAGGTGGCGTTGGTAAAACGACAGTAGCAACGCAATTAGCTACAGCATTATCTCATAAAGGATATCGCATCCTTTTAGCAACGACTGATCCTACGAAAGAAATTAATGTTGAAACCACAAGTAATTTAAATACTGCTTTTATTGATGAAGCACAAGCATTAGAAAGTTATAAAAAAGAAGTTCTAGCGACAATAAATGATGATACATCACAAGATAATATTGATTATATTATGGAAGATTTAAAATCACCTTGTACAGAAGAAATAGCCTTCTTCAAGGCCTTTAGTGACATTATGGAGAATCAAGAAGATATGGATTATGTAATTGTAGATACAGCTCCTACAGGCCATACATTGTTGTTACTTGATTCTAGTGAAAATCATCATAAAGAATTAAAGAAAAAATCAACTCAAACTACCAGTAATATTGCAACACTATTACCCAAAATTCAAAATCAAGATTTAACACAAATGATAATCGTCACACTAGCAGAAAAAACACCTTATTTAGAATCTAAACGTTTAGTAGAAGATTTAAATAGAGCTAATATAGGGCATAATTGGTGGGTTGTTAATCAATCATTAGTTACGCTAAATCAACGTGATGACCTTTTTAGTAACAAAAAAGAAGATGAATCGATTTGGATAAACAAGGTGAAAAATGAAAGTCTTAATAATTACTTTATCATACCTTATGGAGGGTTAGCATAATGAAAAAAATTGTTATTATTGGTTCAGTTGCTGCCGGTACGAGTGTCGCGGCTAAAGCAAGAAGAAATAGTGAAGACGTTGAGATTACCGTTTTTGATAAAGATAGTGATATTTCATATTCTGTATGTGGTATTCCCTATTATATAGGGGCGAATGTATCTGATATTGATGAACTCACTCCACGAAATGCTCAATGGTTTAAAGAGCGCTTTAATATAGATATTTATACAGAATTTGAAGTAACTAAGATAAATAATGTTGATCAAACATTAACAGTTACCAATTTAGTAAATGGTGAAACGATAGTTCAAGAATATGATGAATTAGTATTAGCAACAGGTTCATTACCTAAAGAACATCCTCAATTAAATAGCCAAGAATATAACAATGTGTTTAAAGTTAAGAATATTAATGATGCGAAAGCAATTTATAATTATATTGAGGATAATGATGTTCAGAATATAACAATCGTTGGTGGTGGATTTATTGGTTTAGAGATGTTAGAACAATTATCTAATTACAATATTTCAATTGTTCAACGTAGTATATTTATGCCTCATTTAGACTACGATATGAGTTTTATGATTCAAGAATATATTGAAGATAAGGCTAATGTATATACCTATAATGAAATAGATAATATTGATTATGATGAGCATCATACAATAAATAGAGTCAGCTTAAAAACTGGCGAATCAATTGATACAGATTTAATCGTTATTGGGATTGGTGTTACACCTAATACTAAATTAGCTAAAGAGATTGGTATTAATATTGGAGAATCTGGAGCAATACAAACTAATAAGTATTTTGAAACAAATATTCCTCATATATATGCAATTGGTGATGCAGCAGAAAGTTATAATTTAATTACTGGTAATCCTATATATAGACCACTAGGTTCCACAGCAAATAAAATGGGCCGTATATTAGGAGATCGATTAACTGGTGGGGATCTAGAACATAAAGGCATTTTAGGAACAGGTATTGTCCGTATCTTTGATATGACAATTGCCCAGACAGGTTTAACTGAAAAAGAAGCTGGTGATTTAGATTTAAATATTGATGTATTACACAATGTAAAACCGAATCGTCCGGAATATATGCAAGGTCAGGAAATGGTAATTAAAGCTATATTTGATAAAAACGATTCTAAATTACTTGGTGCGCAAATAGTTGGGTATGAAGGTGTAGACAAGAGAATAGATGTACTAGCTACTGCTATAACATTTGGTGCCAAAGCAGAAGATTTATTTCATTTAGATTTAGCATATGCACCTCCCTTTTCTACAACTAAAGATCCCGTTATCTATACAGGGATGATTGGCCATAATATTACTCGAGGACGTACAATTATAACGCCTGAAGAAGTCATACAACAAAGTAATGATTTATTGATTTTAGATGTGCGTTCTCCAAAGCAATTTGAAGTTGATCATGTTGATGGAGCGATTAACGTCCCATTAAAAACCTTGAGAAATTATGCGAAAACTATAGATAAAAATCAAAAGATAGTGACTTATTGTAATAAAGGTACTACTGGTAATGCTGCACAAAACGTACTTATTAATTTAGGATTTAAGGAAGTATATAATTTATCAGGTGGCAATAAAAATTATCAACGATATAAAAGATTTCAAGTAGAAAGGGAGTAGAAAAATTGAATTATAATGAGATATCGCAATACTTGAAAGTGATTGCTGATAGTAGCCGTCTTGAAATATTAGACTTGTTATCTTGTGGTGAATTATGTGCTTGTGATTTATTAGAACATTTTTCTTTTTCTCAACCCACATTAAGTCATCATATGAAAGTATTAAAAGACAATAATTTAATTACATCTAGAAAAGATGGCAATAAAAATTTATACAAATTGAATCATGACGTATTAGATGACATTACATCACGACTCACTCTATTGAGTTCCAGTACTGTTCCGTGTATATGTGAAACCGTTGAGAAAGGTGAGTGTTAATCATGACGATATTAGCAATCACAATCTTTGTATTAACGTTAATTTTTGTTATATGGCAACCTAAAGGTCTAGATATTGGAATCACTGCATTAATTGGTGCTGTAGTTGCTATAATTACTGGCGTTGTAAGTTTTTCAGATGTACTAGAAGTTACTGGAATTGTTTGGAATGCAACCTTAACTTTTGTAGCTGTAATACTTATCTCCCTAATATTAGATGAAATTGGCTTCTTTGAATGGTCTGCTATACACATGGTGAGAGCATCAAAAGGTAGCGGATTAAAAATGTTTATTTTTATCATGCTACTAGGCTCAGTTGTAGCAGCTTTCTTCGCAAATGATGGTGCAGCTTTAATACTTACTCCTATTGTTTTAGCTATGGTGCGTAGTTTAGGTTTTGATAAAAAAGCGATTTTTCCATTTATTATTGCCAGTGGTTTTATAGCTGATTCTACATCATTACCACTCATTGTCAGTAACTTAGTTAATATTGTTTCGGCAGATTATTTCAATATTGGATTTATTGAATACTTCAGTAAAATGATTATACCTAACATATTCTCATTAACCGCAAGTATTCTTGTTTTATGGTTATATTTTAGAAAGTCTATTCCAAAAACATTTAGTGCAGTAAGCATTAGGGAACCAAGAGAAGCGATTAAAGATCCTAAATTGTTTAAAATTTCATGGATTGTGCTAGCTATACTACTCGTTGGGTATTTAATAAGTGAATTTATAAATATTCCAGTATCGATTATTGCTGGTATCATTGCTTTAATATTTGTATTGTTAGCGCGTAAATCTAAGGCCGTGCATACAAAACAAGTAATTAAAGGTGCACCGTGGAATATTGTTATATTCTCAATTGGTATGTATCTTGTTGTGTTTGGTCTGAAAAATGTCGGCATTACAACGTTGCTAGGTGATGTACTAACAAGTATTTCAAGTTATGGCTTATTTAGCAGTATTATGGGTATGGGATTTGTAGCTGCATTTCTTTCATCTATTATGAACAATATGCCAACTGTATTAATAGATGCGATAGCTATTGGTCAATCCAGTGCTACAGGAATATTAAAAGAAGGCATGATTTATGCTAATGTTATTGGCTCTGATTTAGGTCCTAAAATAACGCCAATTGGTTCGTTAGCCACATTACTTTGGTTGCACGTACTGACACAAAAAGGCGTGAAAATTTCTTGGTGGACTTATTTTAAAACTGGAATTATTATAACAATCCCAGTGTTGTTCTTTACACTTTTAGGATTATATTTAACTTTAATCATTTTTTAAAAAGAAAGGAAATGAACTATGAATAAAAAAACAATTTACTTTATATGTACAGGTAACTCGTGTCGTAGCCAAATGGCTGAAGGTTGGGGAAAAAATATCTTGGGCGAGGAATGGAATGTTTACTCGGCAGGTATTGAAACACATGGTGTAAATCCTAAGGCCATTGAAGCGATGAAAGAAGTTGGTATTGATATTTCAAACCATACCTCAGATATGATAAATAATGATATTTTAAAGCAATCTGATCTTGTTGTTACATTATGTAGTGACGCCGATGAGAATTGCCCAGTTATACCATCACACGTTACAAAAGAACATTGGGGATTTGATGACCCAGCAGGCAAAGACTGGTCAGAGTTTCAACGTGTTAGAGATGAGATTAAATTAGCTATTGAAAATTTTAAATTGAGATAATACAAAACAGCCCTTATTAATTAAATAAGGGCTGTTAGAATGTAGATAAACCATTTGCTGTAAAGGCATTTGGTTTTATTTTTTATAGAATGCTAAATTTATTAAGAGTACGGTCAGTCTAATATATTATTATAGAAATAACAAATTCAGAACAACAAAGTATTAAGTTTAGATATAGATGAAATACGCTTATAAGAAAGTATTTAGCAAAATATTTTAAAAGTAATGCTGAAACTTACGAAAAATTTATAAGTTATAGCAATAACTCTTTAACTTACTCTGTTGATATGGGGGCTAAACAAAATTTGGAATCTAAGAAGTAAGATGCTTTAGTTACTTATGTTGATTCTGTTAATAATATGATTAAGAAAACTTGGAATAGCGCAAATGCAAGTGGAAAAAAGAAATTTTGATTACGATAAACAAAAACCCCCTCATCTAAATTTAGATGAGGGGGTTTCTAGAAGTGGATTATCCGATGAAACCTAAAGCGAAGTCTACGCCTTTAGCTAAAATGTCTACGATGCTTGTACCCATTGTTGCCCAATCTTGAGCCATTCCTGCTTCAACTGCATTTTTTAATGCATCTACGATTCCTGACATGTAAATCACCTCTTTTTTTCTTAATGTTGTTACATACACAATTTAATATATTTTTATATTAAATTGTGCAAAATTACCTAACTTATATTTTTTAGTTCTTAAGTGTCTTTGTAATTATATTTTGTTGTCTAATTTCTACACTTACGAACTATTTATATAATTGGTTATTAAAAATTTTCAATTACTTTTATAATTTTCCTATACATATATAATGGAAATACATAAGTAAGTTATATTTAAAATTGCTAAAATAACTACAAATATAAACAAGTTGAAATTTTGATCAACTGAAATAGACATTATTGAAAAAAGTAATATAGTACCAATAATTAGACCTATAATAATATGAGTTTCAGATTTTGTAATCACTAAAGAATACTCCCTACATTTTTTATTTTTTATATTTATTTTAAAAATACAAAACTAAAGATGAGTACAATAATAGAAGTTAATAATAGTAATAAGCTTGATAATAAGTCTTTCTTTTTCTCGTTTTTAGTTAAATCTCGTACTAATGAAAATATTGCTATTATTATTAATATACTAAATGCTATAGTTGAGAGTAAAAACACTATCATGCTCCTCTATATTTATTATTTGATTATAGAAAGGCATACGAAATACTCGGACGCTTTCTCTTATTAAGAATTAAATTACCACCCTACAAATGCTTCTTTATCTAGTTGTCTCGCTTTACGTTTTAAATACCTTCAAAGTGCCACACCACTCAAGCCTAAAATATCGCCAGATGCTCTATAAGATCTAAAATAGAAGCAAGTGTTGATTTAACATTGATTATATTTAAAAATAATAAACCAGAGAATAAATAAAGAATTAGTCCATTGATAGTGTTATATCAATAATTTTTCGAAGTTTGTTGCATTAATTTTTCAAAATGAGTATCGCTGATGTTTGATTGAGTAAGTGTGATTAAATGCCCATCAAGATCTTTGATTGTCATTTCTTTAGCATTCCAAGGTTGTTCTTCAAGTTCAGAAATAACAAATTTTGGTGAAATTGTTTGTGACTTAGTTTCGATATCTTTGACTAATAAATTTAGATATATTGAATTCCCAACTTTAAAGTCATTGCTAGAAATTAACATTAAGTCCTGATATTTTTCTAGTCTTAAATGATTCATAAGCACTTCATTTTTATCGTTTCTAAATTTAAAAACACTTTTAAAACCGAGCGTTTTTTCGTACCATTTCTCAGACTTTTCAATGTCTTTAACTAGTATTTTGTTAAACATTGGCATTTGGTAGAAACACATTTTTTCACATCCTTTTTAATTTTAGTCTATTGTATTATATCTATAAGAAAATATAAAACGCTTTCATAAAAAGTTGTTATAAATATAAAAGTATTTTAAACTTAAGTAAGTCATATATAAAGTTTAAACTGCGATCTACAAAAGTGTTAGTGAGTTAAAGTCCATTTTAATAAAGTTTAGAAATCTAAAAATAAAAAGGGGTTTTATCTTTGAAAAATTTCTTCAAAAAGAATTCGAATACTATTGCTTATTGTGTTCTATTTGGAATAGCTTTATCTGTTTTTATTGGGCCTTTAGGTACTGGGGTCGGAATAGCTTTAGGTGCTGCTGTTGGTCAATATGAAGATAAAAAGAGTATAGAAAAATAAAGAGGCTAATTTTGGCTCTTTTTTGTGTTTTTAGAAATGAGTTTTTTAATATTGATACTTTAGTTCATATGATAAAGTTTGCTAAAAGGAGTTTTGAAAGTGAAGAAAACAGAACGTAATTTATTTTCTGTTTTTTTATCATTAGGAAGTACTTTCGCAATATATAGTGGCATCTTTGTTTTAGGTATTGGTATGTTGATTGGTGGAGCAACTTTATTAGTTAAAAGTATTTCTGAAGAATAGAAATGAGAACGCATTTACGCCAATAAAACCATATTGGATGTGACAATTATGTTAGTTTAATTACCTTTTTTCTTTGTTAGTATTGATTTAGACAGAATTTCAAGGGGGATAAAAACTATGGTTTTAGATATTTTAGGTTATGTATTTGGAATAGGCTTTATTGTATTTGGAATTTCTGCTTTAGTACTTTATGGAAATGAAATTTTTAAAGTTATGAGTAAAAGTAAGGAAAGAGTTAGTTATAAAAAGAGTATTTATCTTGATGGAGCAGCTATTATTTGCGCATTAGTTTTAATTATTATGGCTAATATATTTTAAATTTTATAAAAGAATGTTTTCTTTTCTTGATGCTATATAGCAATAGCTCAAAGATATAAAAAACGCAATCCAATTAGACTCTGCCTTTTAATCGTAAATTGTATTTCGAACGACCTTACTAAAGAAACATGTGGCTCTTTTTCATATAGCCCAAAACAAGATTGAGATATATCTTATATAATAGATATTACATAAAAATCTTTACTTTTCGTTCTAAATGGTTTATAGTTAATCTAATGTAATAAAAGCTCGTGAATTTAATTGTAGTGTATTTTTTAGAATATCCTCTTTTTTATAAATGAAATTGTTACAAATATTATGTGCAAAAGCACGCGGAGGTATTCTATATGAATAACGGTACAGTAAAATGGTTTAATGCAGAAAAAGGCTTTGGTTTCATCGAAAGAGAAAACGGTAGTGATTTATTTGTTCACTTTTCTGGTATTGCAGCAGAAGGTTACAAATCTTTAGAAGAAGGTCAAAACGTAGAATTTGATATCACTGAAGGTCAACGTGGCGAACAAGCTACTAACGTTGTTACTGTTTAAAATGAAAAATCTTTTAACCGAACTATATTAAAATATAGTTCGGTTTTTTGTCTATTAATTTGTCTTGATTAGTTATACGAATATGTGTAATAAATAAGATGAATAGCGTATTTATACTGAAGTGATTTAGGTATTAATTATGGTAGTGATTATTCATATTTTAATTTATATATTAAGTATTGGTTTTATGTCAAAAATAAGTATTATTTTATATAGAGAAAATGATAAAGATAAAGTCAAATTAATGAGATATGTAAAAAGTCTAAAATATTGATACTATAAAGCAGTTTTGGGAATGAATTAAACATATTTTCAATTTATAAGAAGTACATACGCTTACGTATTTATAGATGATATAATGATGAAGTCGCCTATCTCTGGCGTCAATTTGACGTAGAGAGGAGGTGCATACGTAATGATCGACATCTTTGTAACCATCATGACCACAGCAGCAAGTGGTTGCATCGTTGCTTTATTTGCGAACTGGCTACGCAAACGCAATGATGAATAGGCGACTAGCCACACCAAAAAATCCCCTCACTACTGGCATAGTGAGGGGATTTGGTGCATACATGCACGACATCTTTGTTAATTGCATTATAACATCATAGTATAGAGGAATGCAAAATTGAGTTTCAATGTTTTTAAACCCTAGCTAGTTTTATACTTATTAATTGAAGTGATTAATTTGTCATAATCTATATTGTAACCGATAATAACCAAATATTCTTTCATATTTAGCGGTGTAGATTCAATATTTAAATGGTTATTTGAATATTGAATAATACTATTTTTATTATTTTTTTTAAAATTTAAGAAGCCTTTTACTCTATATATATTAGGAGGTAAAGTTTTAAGCCATTCTATAAAACTCTTCTTATTCCAAGAAAATTCACAATTATATAAAATGTGCCCAATATTTTGGTGATGAATATTGGAGTTTTTAATATTTTTTCTACTGTTATAGGTAGAACTTTTTATATTGTTTATTGAAACTTGGCCGTGAGTTGTAATAAAGTAATGGATTTTAGGGTATGCGTTTTCGAAATAATTAAGTGATTGTAATAGTTGTTTTGTATTAACTAAGTCAGTTTTGTTAAACAATACGTCAGAGCAATATTTTATTTGTTTATTAACAAGGCTTTGTATATCTTCTGGAAAACTTTTGAGATTATTGTATAAATTAGCATCTAAAATACCTAAAATACTAACTACTTTTGAATATGGTGCTAAAACAGGAGTTAAACAAGCATCTAAAACTTCAATTGGATGCGCTATACCACTACATTCAATAAAGATAATATCTGGTTGGAATTTAATGTATATATCGTGTAATTGTTGTGCTACATCATTTTTCATTTGGCAACAAATACAACCATTTACGATTTCATTAACTTGTACATCTTCATCTATTAAAAAAGTATCTACACTTCGTTCACCAAATTCATTCATAAGTACTGCTACTGTTTTATTGCTATTTTGCGCTTCTCTTATTAAATAATTTAACGTTGTAGTTTTACCACTGCCTAAAAAACCACCTATAATTACGATTTCCATCATATTATATACCTCTTTTAAAATATTGATAGCTGCCAACTACCTGTAGTATTTTGTTTGCTTTGGTATTTTCTGTTATTAGGATTGAAGCCATGTGTTTTGATTTCAGCAAACACGCTTTGATATATTTTTATTCCTTCATATAACACTAATGAAAAGTTATTTGCGTTAGTGCGTTCTAAAGTAACGTTCTGCTTAAAACCAGGGACTAAGCAACCCATATTCTGTGCAAGTAATCCTGTGGGACTAATAAAATTTTTACTTTCAATCATCCTCGTTAAGTTTTTGTCATTTTTAAATATTTTTGATGGTAGGTAGTAGGAATATCTTAGGTTGAACAAACACTTTATCTGTATCAAATTGGTTGTCGTTTGATTAATATGTTGAATATGACGATTTGAAGTTAAAGTAGATAGATACGTAGAACCTAACGTTAAATCCATAGTCGCACGTTCAACAATTGATTCAATAAGTGGACGTTTATTAATGACACATTTTTTATTATTATTGATTGAAGTTTCATATGTAATCATCTTCCATAGTATATAATTTTGATAAAAGCAATTGCTATGACAATGCAAATCACCGAAGTTATCATTTGTTTACTAATAATTTTAAACCCTTGTGAAAAACCTAATTTTTTAATAATCATGCTTACTGTGACTGAGCAAGGAGCAAAGGTCGAACTAAATAATATTAACAGAAATGCGCTAGAAGGCGGTATTGAACGTAAGATATCACCATTTTCCATATTAAAAAGTAGCATGCCGTCTTTTCGAATCATGGAAAAAAGAATTCCAGAGGACATTTTATTTGGTACGTTTAACCCATCTAATAAAATATTAAAAATATTTGATATTAGGCCTAGGATACTCGTCATTGATAACAAACTCGCTATTAAACAGATGAATATAAACACAGGTAATGCTTGTACAAGAAATGTTCTTACAACTGCACTGCTTTGTTTTATAGTTTGTTTATAATTAGGCTTCTTTAAAGGCTTAATGTTGAAATAAAATGAGGGTAAAAAAGTTTTTGGGTTCCAAATTTTAGTATGTATAATTCCACCCATAAAGATAAAAAATAAATAAGGAAGTAATAACCATGGTAAATGCATAACGCTAAACAAAGAAGCTGTGGCTCCAATTTGGTAACTACAAGAAGAACCAAAACTTATCAAACTCACGCAGTTACTTTTACTACAAGCGTTACAGTTATGTGAGGCATTAACAACGGCAGCAGCATTACATCCAAATCCTTCAATAACTGGTACGATGTCATACCCAGTTAAACCAATATGTTTCATCATAGGATCAATACTCCATACTATGTAGGACTTCATATTAGTTTGGGTAATGAGAGCAGTTGATATAGCTATAAATATAACTACAGGTAGTGCCCATATCATTGAGTATGACCCGAGGGATATTAAGCCATAACTACCAAAAAATAATATTCTAAAAAAATCATTAAAAAAAGTTGAGTGATGCTTTAAACTTTCGATACAAGGTTCTAGCCAATGCGTTTGTAAAAAATTTGATAGAAAATAAGCTAGGTATACAGGAATAATAAACATCGATAATAAAATGATACAGCTTATTATTTTATCTTTGAATTGAGGTTTTGGCATCATTATATTTTTTCTAAAGTAATTTAAACTAGAAATAACTTCTAGGATAGATTTACTCTTATCTCGATGTAAAGGTATGTCACTGTTAAACGAGATTGGAGGCTTTACCTGTTAGAATATCGTAGGTGCAAATTAACATGAACACTTCACATCACAGCAACTATAATCTTCTAAAAACATCTGATTTTGTTTATAATACTCAACTAAATCATTAGATATAGAGATATTTTCCCTTTCGCAAATTAATTTTGCCAATACCGCAAATCGTGCTCTGAATTTATATATATAACACAAAATTGCATCTTCATTTTGAATAACAGACCCAGTTAAAAAAACATTATCAAATTTTGTAGACTCATCTTGAGCAGTCAAAATTATTTCTTTTTCTGACACTTCAAATAATGATTGTATTAATGAATTGTTTTCAGGCGAAAAGCCAGTAGCTTGTATTATTTCTTCTGCAAAAAAGGATTCTTTTTTATTATCACAAAATATTTCATATCCGTGTGTAGATTCGCTTATTGAAGTAACATTTCTATTTGTTAATAATCGTATAGGGTAACCATCTTGTAATAAGTTTTTAAATCTTTGATAAGTATAGGGGGATAGTGAAACGCTCGGGTCTGCATTATTACTATTATATGAAGATTGTTTAGTGATAATTGTTATATTTTTCTCTAATTCAGCTAAATTAATAGCCGAATCAATACCACTTTCATTAGCTCCTAGAATAGTTATATATTCTTCCTTAAAATCTTTAAAATCTTTAATCTCGCTATAATGCTTTCCTGCATTGAAAGGCTTGTAAGGGAAAGAAAAGTCACCAGTAGCTACAAATAAATATGAAGACTTTAAAGTATTTTCTTTAGTAAAGATTTTAAATATTCCTTCGCTTTTTTCTACAGATATAACTTCTGTATTATCTTGAACTTTCAACTTATATATATCAGCAACAGCTTTTAAGTACTTTTGATACTCTAAACCACTTATATGCTCTTTTTTAAATGTATAGCCTGGAGAAGTGTCGGGTGTTATTGCGTTGATATCTGGCATACCAAAACCATTTGTTGTAAAAGAAGGCGTGATGAGTTTTGTAGTTTTTGGCCATTGCTCAAAAGTGCTTCCTATATTTCTTTTTTCAATAATGAGGGAATCAATACCAAATTCTTTTAAGGCTACAGCTGTTCCAATACCAGATGGTCCAGCTCCTATAATAATTGCAGTGTAATCAATCATATTAATCCCTCCGTAAAATAATAAAATTAATGGAATAAAGCCTTTAGATGAACTTTAAGGCGATTATCCCATTAATTATGATGTAGTACATAAAATATTAAGTGTGGAATAAAAACTAAGGAGTAATCACACAGATGTAAAACGTAATTATTACTATTTACATATTAAGCTTATTACTTCTCTTAGTCAAGAGATTTAAGAATAATAGTTAAATTTATAGAAAAATAAATAAGTAGTGTTGAATTTATGATGATCTATAGTAGAATGGTAAAACGTAATAATTACGATTTGAATTGGGGTGAAAATTTAAAAGAAAGTTCAGTATGGAGGTTATGACCCACATGTATGACCAGATCCAGTAATTAGTCAAAAATATACAAAAGAGATTAACAATGAACGTATTGATTAAGATTACTATCAAAAAGGCGCTTGAAAACTAAAATAAATATTGTGAAGTTTATTCGCAATTATAGGAGAGGTTTTATTGTAATGAAAAAGATACCGGTAACTGTACTAAGTGGATATTTAGGTTCAGGTAAGACTACGTTACTAAATCACATTTTGAATAATCGTGAAGGACGTCGTATAGCAGTAATTGTAAATGACATGAGTGAAGTTAATATAGACAAAGATTTAATAGCAGATGGCGGGGGATTGTCAAGAACTGACGAAAAGTTAGTAGAACTATCCAATGGTTGTATTTGTTGTACATTAAGGGATGATTTACTCAAAGAAGTAGAGCGTCTAGTACAAAAAGGCAATATTGATTATATTATTATTGAATCGACTGGAATTTCAGAACCTGTACCAGTTGCTCAGACATTCTCTTATGTTGATGATGAATTAGGAATTGATCTCCCTTCTATTTGCCAATTAGATACAATGGTAACTGTGATAGACGCTAATAGATTTATTAACGATATAAACTCTGAAGATTTATTGGTCGATCGTAATCAAGGCGCTGATCAAACAGATGAACGTACAATCGCAGATTTGTTAATTGATCAAGTTGAATTTTGTGATGTATTAATACTTAATAAAACAGATTTAGTATCAACAGAAGATTTAAATAAACTTGAAAATATACTTAGGACATTACAACCTGAATCTAAAATAATTAAAACAGTTAACGCTAATATAGATATAGATAACATTATAAATACAGGTTTATTTGATTTTGAAAAGGCGAGTAACTCTGCTGGATGGATAAAAGAGCTAACAGAAGGTGGCCATGCTGAACATACACCGGAAACAGAAGAATATGGAATTAGCTCTTTTGTGTATTCGAGAAGGTTACCATTCCATGCAGACAGATTTAATTCATGGTTGGAAAATATGCCTAATAATATTATCAGAACAAAAGGAATTGTTTGGTTAGCACAGTACAATGAAGTTGCATGTTTATTATCTCAAGCAGGTTCGTCCTGTAATATTAGTCCAGTTACATACTGGGTAGCAGCGATGCCATCCGAAGAAAGAAATGCTATTCTTCAAGAAAGAGAAGATATAGTCAAAACTTGGGATATTGAATATGGAGACAGAAATACACAGTTTGTGATAATCGGTACAGATTTAGATAAAGTAAAAATTGAAAAAGAATTAGATGACTGTATAATTAACAATGATGAAATTAATGAAGAGTGGCAGAATTTATATGATCCTTATGGATGGGTTATAAGTAAAGATGAAGCTTAAGGTAAGAAAGATAAATTAATTATTGTTGAAATGACTTTATTATTCAAATTTGGCAAAAATGACTTACGGTATAGTCGAAATACTAAGCAAATAAGCGATTAAATTTAGCAAAGTTCCTCACTATTTTCAGTAGTAAGGAACTTTGCTATTTTAAAAGAAAATATCCTTATTAAGTAATATAAATAATATACTTTTAAATCATCTAATTCTTAGTCATTATATAGCTTTTGTGAGCATCCAACTTCTTTACGTAATTCAACTAATCTTATAGCAAATTCGAAATTCTTACCCTGCTCTTTATACAACGTTTCTTATTCAGGGTCATTATTTTTGATAGCTACTTTACCATCAAAAGCAGCATAAACACTGTCATTCACTTGCTTATCATGTTGATTTAATTGTTGGTGTGCTTCACTTAACGCACTTTAATCTTGCGTCAATTTCTTTTGTAAATCATTGTCATTTAACGCTTGATTAATATTACGGTAATCTTCATCCACCGCACTTTGGACTTCGTCTACCTTATTTGCTAATTGTTGACGTTTACTGTTATTCACATCATAGTTAATCAATGGATCTTCTAGCTTCACGGATTGACCATAGTCAACTTGCGTACTGACATATGTCCCAATTTGACTATTATTATATGTTTTGATTGAATGAGGAGAAGCTTTTCCCTCTAAATTAAGTGGGCTTTCTTTGTCCACTGTATATGTATAGTATTTGTCATTATTATACTTTGTATAATTGGTAGATACTTTTTTAATATTTAAGCAAACTAATAAAATATAATTATCTTATAATAATTCCTATTACAATTATTATAAGTTTTATAATGGATAATACAATTGTGATATTTTTTAATTTACTAAATAAATAATATAATACTGTGAATGTAACCAAATCTACAATTGGTGTAATGTAACTTAATGTATTAAATGAAATATTAAAGAAGTCATTAAGGATTAGAGCTGCCAAATTAGCAATAGTATATCCTATCAATAAAGAAAAGAATAAATCTTTATCTTTAGCTTTTTTACCTCTATCAAATAAAAAAGCTATTAACTTTAACACAAAAAATGTGAAAAAAAATATAAGGACATTAGAAATCAAAACAATTATTCCCATAAAAAAGTATAATTGATTGTCAGACATACTTAATGTGTCTTTAATTGAGTTTACTTGACTAGTAATAGTCGATTGACTATACGTAAATGTAAAGAATAGTAGGAAACTTGATGCCAAATATGGAATCATACTAATGATATAAAGTGATAATGTTTTAATCGTTTTCATTTCATTGCTCCTTCTAATTATAAGTTTATTATTTTATACGGCCCAGGATAATCTTCCATAATATCATTATGAGAAGTGATTATTACACATGCATTATTTTGCTGATTCAAAATATTAACTTGATCTAAGAGAATACTTTGGCTTTCTTTATCTATACTAGAAAATGTTTCATCAATTATTATTAAATCCCAATAGTCTTTTTTGAAGAGTAATGTACAACCGATTTTTAAGGTCATTCCTAAAGAAGCATTTTCATATAAAGTGTCTAATTGTCCTTTGTCATACAATTTAGAAATGCAATAATTTATATCTTTATTAAATTTAAGTTTATGTAAAGAAAAAGTTAGTTCTATATTTTCTTGAATAGTTAAAAAATTTTGACCAATTCCTTCATTAGTAAGGAATAAAATATTTTTAGCATTGTTTGTGACCTTACCAGAAGTAGGTTTTTCTATTCCTGTTAATAAGCGTAATAAAGTGCTTTTCCCACTACCATTTTTTCCTTTTAAAAAATACACATTATCTATAAATTCATAAGTAAAGTCACTTAATATAGTACTATTATTATATGCTTTTTTACATTCATCAAATTTAATTTTAACCATCTAATTCACCATACCTTCGATAAAACTTGCAACTATTATTAATAATAAACTCAAAAAATATAATTTTTTATTTTCTTTCCAAAATTCTATTAAAGAATGTAATTTTTTAGAAACTAAAAGTACTCTCAAAGATTTAAAAGACAGACACATGTATAGAAGCATGTTAGGTATTTCAAATATAGCATGAGACCATAATAGTGAAATAGTTTCATTGACACCTCTAATTTGGATACTTATATATATTTGATAAACTGTATTAAGCAAATCAATTATTATTAATAATGGAGAAATCAAAAAAAGTATAAAATATTGGGTAAAGTTTAAAATGTTATTTAGCATTATATTTTGAACGTAACCCAATCCATAATTAATATTTTTTAGCTCGTCAGTTCTCGGAAAATTAATTCCTGCAAATAATAAAGACATAAGTATAAAAAAAGATATACCTAATATCAATACTATTAATGAAAAAGTTATGTATTCACTAAATTTTAATCTCATAATAAGCACCTCAAATTTTCAACAAATATTTTTTAAGAGCGTAATAAAGTATTATTATTATGAAAATAAAATACTGACTCAAAAAATTATTGAATTTTTTCTTTTTTTGTACTGTTATTTTTTCTCCAATAAAATAAAATATTCCTATTATCAATAGTAATGGGGCAATCACAAAGAAATTTAATATTGTAGAGAAATTGGTAATATATGAGCTTAATAAGCTTGCTATTAATAGTATAAGAGAATATAAAATGAAGTAAGAAAAATACAAACTTAACATAAATTTTTTGAATGGAGACAAAGGTGAAAAATTATAAGAATAAAATTTCGCTGTTGTTTTAGATAATGTTTTAAAATTCAAATCTGATATGAGCTCTACTTCAATTAGATATAGAATAACAATTAGAAATGTATAGTCTATTATTAGATTGAATTTTTCTCCAACAAACATATATATAAGAACAATTACTGATGTAAAATAAGTTGTTTTTAAATTTTTTCTTTTTAAAAATAGGAAATTAAAAAGAAATTCTTTGTTTTCAATATTAATTTTTCTGTTTTTTATAGTTGTTTTATACTCCTGTTTATTAAATTCTATATTATTAATATTTATATAAAAAAGTATAAACAAAGCTAATGCCATGAAACCTATAATATAAATATTTGGTAAAAAAACCGACACAACAACTAAAATATAAGATATATAATTCATCATTTTAATATAATTTTTAATCATAAAATTGTTAGCTATTATATTAAATGATAAAAGTGAACTGATTATTATAGCTAAAATAACTTTGATATCCAAAAAGTATATTGAAAAAATTAGCTCTATTAATAAAAATAAACATAGTAAAGGTAACAGTGGATTATTTTTTATTAATTCAAAAAATATGTATTTCCTCATAGTCTTCTTACTTTGATAATAATGAAAAAAAGTATTATCAATTATCGATTTAACAAATAATGGGATATTATATTGTGATAAAAATAGCGCTATTAATATTGTCAAAAAATAGTCTCTAAGAAAGTAAGATAAAAACAATGAAATTAAAATAAAAAGAAAAGTTAGCAAGCTAACTATCAATAAAAAAATATTTAAATTAGAGCCAGTTTTAATTTTTCTAGAATTCATTTTTATTAAATTTATTATCATTTGAAGTAATACCTCTTTTTTTAAAAAAAAGAGAGCAAGAAAAACTTGCTCCCCTTTTTCAATTAGAAATAAATTCTACCAAGATGCAGCGTATTTTTTACCGTAACTTTTAATAAGTTTTTTAGCAGTAAATAATATACCTGCTCCAATAGCTCCAGCCCCTGTAACTGCACCAACTAAACCAACAATTGCAGCTACATCACCTGCAGCAGCAATAATATCTATTGCTTTTTTAGCTGCATAAGCACTTACTCCTAATGTACTTGCTAATTCAGGAGTTGTTAATGTCAAAAATAATAATGAAGCGATTGAAATTGTAACTAATAGACTAAAAAGTAGTGTATTCTTTCTTTTCACTAATGTTTCCATAACTAAAAGCCTCCTTAAATTTTAATTCACTTACAATATATACTAATTTATATATTTTAGCAATATTATTTTTATAAAATTTTAATTTTTCACCTACTTTTTTTGAAAAAACATTTATTATTTCATATTACTTCTAGCGTATCGTTTTCTTCCATGACATTTCTAAACATTCGTTATTAAGAAAAAATTTGATTATGAAACTATTAAGAGACTCCTTTTTTCAATAAGGAGTCTCTTTTAAAATGCCTTCAGCACCTATCTTGAAAGATAGATTCTCACTTTTTATAAATTTACATGTATTAAGAGTTGTATCTGTAACTGTATGTGCAGCAATTGCAATCCTAGGTTTATATATATATCTATCTCAAGTTATAAGTAAAGGTATTTCACCATATTACATTACGCTTTTCTTAACTACTTGAGGAATTGGAGGATTAGTAGGGAGTTTTGGAGTCGGTTTAGTCATCGATAGATTTAAAAGCACCCAAATTTTGATGCTTATCATTTTAGTCACTTTAGGGATTAGTATAGTGTTAATACCTACACTCATTAAAATATCTATTTTAGGACTTATACCATTCATATTATGGGGAGCTATGGGATGGGCTACCCAAGCGCCTCAACAGCATATATTATTAAAAAACTCATTCTGAACATCGCACCACATCTGTAGCTTTAAATAGTTCTCTAAATTATTTAGGAAGTGCAATTGGTGCTACATTAGGTGGCTTATTACTTGCACAAGGAGCATCAACTAACATATTAATTTATAGTAGTGTTGCTGTAATTGTTTTTGGTATTATTATTCAATTAATAAATATCATTATTTATAAGAAAAGTGTAGAGTTTTAAATGAGTAATACTAAGAACCCTACTATTCGATATAGTAGGGTTCTTTTATTTGTAATGGTATCTACAAGATGCAACTAATATTGCATTGTCATTTTCTGTATATACTAATCTATGTTCTTGGTTAATTCGTCTACTGTAGTATCCAGAAAAATTGCCAACTAACTTTTCTGGTTTACCTATACCATCTAATACGCCTTCTCTAGAGATCCTTTTTAATAACTGATTAATCTTCTCAACCATTTTTCTATCTTTTGTCTGAAAATATTCATAATCATCAAATGATTGTGGCGAAAAGGTAATGTTCAACTTAGCCACTTATATCAAAATATTTTTAGTTTTTATATTACCATGTTCTAGATTTTCAATATAGTCTGATAAACGTTTCGCATTGGCAGGGTTTTGCTGTAAATATAGTGTTTCCATTATTTCGTTATAATTATCTTCTAACATTATAACTGCGTTACGATATTTTGTTGTAATTGTTATTGTATCGCTATCGTCATTAACTTTATTAATCATATCTTTAAAATGTTCACGTACATATGAATAAGACTTAACAATCATATTAAATGCTTCCTTACAGTTGTTAATTATAATTACTTAAATCGTACAACTTATTGTACAATTTTGTAACCTTTTACCTTTCAGCATCGCCAGAATAAATAATAATGATATCCAATTTCGATAACGATGGATTATCTGAAGTTATATTAAAAAGGAATCCTTATTCAATAAGGATTCCTTTAATCTTTTTTAATGAAAAATGGTAAGGAATAAATGTGTTTCATAATAGTACCTTAAAAACGCACGAGTTAATTAACTCGTGAATAACGCACCAATTAAAGCACTACCAATAACCACTACTAGATAAATGAATGACCAAATAATTGTTGATTTTTTAGAAAAACGGTTTGTCGCGAATAACATAATGCCAAATACGTACGCACCTATAAGGATTTGTAAGTTAAATACGCCTAATATTTTGTTTCCTTTATCAAAAATATTAAGACTTGCGATGTTGTAGTGTGTAGGAGATAAACCTGTAATCCATTGAATAAGTGCAACAACTAATCCGACAATGCCGGTGATTAATGTATAGCTTAAAGTAGCAGAGAAAATGGACTTACCACTTGCGTCAGATTTCATAATTTTAGAAATGAGTAAAAAGATGACAAATGTTATACCTATTCCAATGATGTTTCCAATAACACCACCAATGATACCTCCTATTTGTCCCATTAGTTTAGCTTGCTCCACTTCTTGTTGGCTCATGCTAGGATCTTTAAATAATTCATCATAATCGATAGCTAGTGCGCCAATGATAGTTGATAAAGTAACTACTACGATGGCGAGTACGAGTTTTAACGCCCACTTTGGGTTTTCACGTAAACTTGCAAAATGTTTAGCTAAAGGTAAATTAGATTCCTTCATATTAATGTTGCCTCCTATATGTATTTTTTAAAGCATAACACTACCTATAAAATATTAAAACAGTTTTATGAAATTATTTAAATTAACTTATTATAAGTTTAAATATCTAACAACTAAAATGGATGTATTTTTAGTTGTTGATATATATACAATAAAATAAAATCATTTAATAAAAGTATGATATGTATTGTATTTTTAATTGTGTTGGTGTGGTATTATGACACTGATAATAATTATAAGGAGTGTTTGTCAATTGAAGAAAAAATGGATTTGGATTTTAGGAATTGTGGCAGTTATTGGATTATTAGTAGTGGCTTTAGTTTTAAAACAAGTCAACAGTAGTTCAGAGGATAAAGATGAATACGATACATACAAAGTGGAAAAAGAAAGACCACTTAATTTAGAAGGAAAAGCTTCACCTAGTGCAGTTAAAACATATAACAATAATAGCCAATTAGGCACATACATAACTACACAAGTTGATGAGGGTCAATCAGTTAAGCAAGGAGATGCACTGATAAATTACGACATTAACGGTAATAAACGACAACAACTTGCAAGTAAAGTGGATGAGACACAAAAAGCGGTCAATGAGGATTATCAAAGTATAAATCAAAATCCTAATAACAATGATTTACAAAAGAAATTATCTCAAGATCAAAATGCTTTAAACGAAGCACAACAACAATTAAATCAACATGACAAGCAAATAAATGACAGTATATATGCAGCGTTTGATGGTAAAGTGGACATTAAAAATAAAGACAACGTTTCTGATGGCCAACCTATTCTACAATTAGTCTCAAATGAACCGCAAATTAAAACGTCAGTATCTGAATTTGATCTTGAAAAGATAAAAGAAGGCGATAAGGTCAATGTGAAAGTTATAAGTACAGGAAAAACAGGAACAGGTAAAATTAAGAAAATCTCTGAATTGCCAAAAAGCTATGAAAATAAATTAAGCGAATCAAGTGCGAGTGGCGCATCTATAACTTCTGGTAATGAGGAAGAGGGTGCATCTCCACAGGCATCGAACCCAGTCGAGTCTAATCCGAGCGGTGGAGGTGATGGTGAGTCATCAAAATATACAGTTGTGATTAGTGATATTGATATACCGATACGTTCAGGATATTCAATGGAAATCAAAGTTCCTCTAGATGCTATTAAATTACCCAAATCTGTATTGACCAAAGATAACAGTGTCTTCGTTGTAACTAAAGATAATAAAGTAGAAAAAAGAGATATTAAAATTGATAAAATCAACGGAGAAATTTTCATGAAAGACGGATTGAAAAAAGGTGACAAACTAATCAAACATCCTAAGAACACAATGAATAATGGAGATAAAGTTGAGGTGTCATCATGATAGAGTTGTTAGATATAAATCGACACTTCAAAAATGGTGATGAACGGAATCATATTTTGAAAGATATTAATATCAACATTAAAGAAGGTGAATTTATTGCTATTATGGGGCCGTCTGGTTCAGGTAAAAGTACGTTGATTAACATTTTAGGATTTATTGATCGCGGATATGAAGGGGATTATCTATTTAATAAAGAAAATTATAAGAAAAGCTCAGATAATCAGCTCGCTGATATTAGAAATAAAACAGTAGGGTTTGTATTTCAAAATTTCAAACTGATTCAAAATAATACTATTTTAGAGAATGTTAGTATTCCACTTGTTTATGCAGGTTTGGGTGTACAGGATAGAAAATCACTTGTGGGCAAAACTTTACATGACGTTGGCCTTTATGAAAAAGAGAATTTAGTTCCTAATAAATTGTCAGGTGGGCAACAGCAGCGTGTAGCTATTGCACGTGCGATTATTAATAACCCTAAATTTATTATTGCGGATGAGCCAACTGGCGCGCTTGATTCAAAAACGTCTGAAGATATTATTGAGCTGTTTGTAAAATTAAACCAAGAATATGCTACGACAATTATCCTTGTGACACACGATCGCAAAGTCGCAGATAAAGCAGACCGTATTATACATATATTAGATGGTCGCGTTCAACGAGAAGAGGTGGTTGAATGAAGAATTTATCTAATATCATTGCAGTTTCTTTTAAATCAATTTTAAAGAATAAAAGACGTAATATTTTCACGATGATTGGTATTATTATTGGTATAGCGGCAGTCATCACAATCATGTCATTAGGTAATGGCTTTAAAAAAACAGCTTCTGATGAGTTTTCAGATTCAGGAGCTGGAAAAAATTCAGCAATTATTAGCTTTTTGCCAAGTAATGGAGAAGGAAGCAAAGATAATCCTTTCACACCACAAGACATTGAAATGGTGAAGCAGATAAATGGTGTTACCGGTGCTAAAATTAAAGAAAATGAGGATACCGGGTATTCAGCGAAAATGACAAATGCACAGAAAAAAGGTGATATCAGTATTCTGAAAAAGAAAACGATGGATACTCCTGAAAAAGGGCAAGGTTTTGATTCAGAGGATAACGAATTACGCAAGAAAGTCGTGACAGTAGATGATAAAATTGCCAAAGATGTTTTTAACAAAGATGCGATAGGTAAGACATTATATATTGATGGTCAGGTCTTTGAAGTGGTAGGAATCGCTAATGACATGATGAATACTTCAGCTGTGAACATGCCAACAAAAACTTTTGAACAATATATGAGTGATTTAAATCAAGACTTTCCTTCCTTACAACTGACTGTTGCTGATGATGCTGATAAAAAAGACGTGGCAAATAAAGTAGCAGAGAGATTAAATAAAAAAGGATCTGGGGTTGGTGATGGCAATTATAATTACAATGATACTGAAGAAATGATGAAAGGTATTAATAAAGTATTGGATTCGATTACTTACTTTGTGGCAGCAGTCGCAGGTATTTCTTTATTTATTGCAGGAATCGGAGTAATGAATGTGATGTATATTTCTGTCACAGAACGTACGGAAGAAATTGCAATTCGTCGTGCATTTGGTGCGAAGGCAAGAGATATTGAACTTCAATTCTTAGTAGAAAGTGTTGTGCTTTGCGTGATTGGTGGGATTATAGGTTTAATTATCGGCATTTTGGTAGCTACTGCTGTAGATGCATTAACGCCTGAGTATATTCAAAGTGTGGTCAGTCTGAGCTCTGTGTTAATTGCGGTTGGCGTTTCTACATTAATCGGTATTGTCTTTGGCTGGATTCCAGCTCGTGCTGCTGCGAAAAAAGAATTGATTGATATTATTAAGTAGTAAGGTTTAAGGCCTATTTAGTATCTCTATTTAAACGTTTTAACTTATTGGTTAAATAAATGCAGTATAAATCAAATGATATGACACTCTACCAACAAAGAATCCCCTCACTATTCCAAGTAGTGAGGGGATTGGTGTATAAATCAATACTTATTACCCAAATATAAGTAATTATTTAAAGCTCTTTTAATTTTTCATTAAAGATTTTTATTTTTTCGTTTCTTAAATTTGTATAGTATGCTATATCTTCTTCTCTCGTTTCTATAGGAAATATGTTATAAACATCTTGGTAAAATTCAATACTTGATTTATTACGTTTTCCTTCTAAAGATATTCTAGTACTTTTAGGTTTGATGATTGATAATTCATAATTAGGTAATACATTATGATAAACGTTTACGATTCTACCATCTTTTATCAGATCTGAGGTATTTATAAATTTAATCTCTATATGGTTTTGATATGGTAGCTCTCTATTTAACATTGCTAGCATTACGTCACAAAACATAATCGTCATAACACCTTTGTTTTCGAATGGTGGTGTTACTTCTAGTTGCTCAATACAAAACTTTTCAGTCTCTCCGTAATGATCGAATCTAGATTTGAACTCCTCATTTTCTTTACCGTCACATTTACTAATTACACATGTGGAAATATAGTCAAATGAAGTATTTTTTAAATAATAATAAGATCTTCCATAATCTATTAATCTATTGTACGTAAAAAAATTTGTTTTCTCATATTTGTTTTTACAAATTATATTAAATGGGTTGAGGTTATTTACCTTTACATCCATACATTACTCTCCTTATCAAATTCTATTATGCATAGTTGATAGTCATCACAATATGCGCTATTAAATGATTATTTAAAAACATAGAAAAACACCTCACATAAAAATGTGAAGTGCTAAAGCTGGTATAGTTGTGACTCGAAATAATGTTTTAACAAAATACATTGCGCTCCTTATTAATATAATAATCGTATTTGTGGAATAACTCATATAAGGAATGATGTGGTACGCAATATAATTAACAGCGCACTTAAAATCATCCTGTATATGATATCTCTTAATTTATACTCAATATCCGACTATATCAAAATTCAACATTTAAATAAACAAAATGAATTCATTTAAATTTAATTGCCAATTTATTTAAATGTCTAATTGAAAAAATAAGTTGGAAAAGTAATGTTCAATCAATAAGAGGTGAAATTAGAATGCTTAGCGTTATTAGTTTAATGAATTATTTTTCTCCATCTATATAAATTAATATAATCTATTAACATGCCATAATATGCGTAACAAATAATAAGAGGCATTAACTCATACCCAAAAACCCCCTTCAAAGACATCACAAAGTAGTGAAATCTTTGAAGGGGGGTATAAATTTATAAACATTAAACTTGCTTTGTACGTAATTTTAATCTAATTGTTAACCATTTCATAATGTAAAATAATTAAATTTTTGCATAATTTTCAATAATAATGGTATATTACGTGTAAGGGCTTACATTTTAAAAAGGAGAGGTTATTCAAAGGGGAAAATAACAGAAATTGATAACAGTATGATAAAAGAATAGGAGACGCCGATATGAAAATTATTCCGTTTTCAGATTTAAATGACATCATTCATGATGATGATGTTATAGCCCTGGCAGCATTATCAACGGCTAACTTACCCGTTGAGATACTCAAAACGTTAGTCGAAACACATGATGAGATACACACATCTAAAGTATTCACTTTTATGGTGGCAAATGATATTAGTGATTATAGTGGTAAAAGCTATGATTTAGATTCATTTGTCTCGAGAGGCATGGTTAAACGATTAATTACCAGTATTATAGTTGGCTCGCCTCAAACAATTAAGTCAATGCGTAATAATGATATTGAAGCTTATTATGTACCTCAAGGTGTACTCACTACGCATTACCGTAGTAAAGCAGACGTATTACCTACGATGATAACTAAGATTGGCTTAAATACTAATGTTGATCCTAGGTATTCTGGAGGTAAAGTAAATGCCCGTACGACAGAGGATTTAGTATCATTAATCGAAATTAATGGAGAAACATATTTGAATTATGAATTTCCAGAAATTGATGTTGCATTATTACGAGGTACATATGCCGATACAGAGGGCAATATTTATATGACGCATGAAGCACATCTTGGAGAAGGATATAGTGTCGCAATGGCTACCCACAAAAATAAAGGGAAAGTGATTGTGCAAGTAAAAGAAGTAGTTCAAAGCGGTCGTTTTAATCCGAGTGATGTATTTATCCCGGGGGAACTTGTAGATTACGTAGTAGTGAATAGTAATCCAAATTATCACAGACAGGTAATTCAAACATATTATGATCCAGCACTTTCAGGACATTATCAAGTTCCTGAGATGCGAGAGCCATATATTGAATTAGGCACCCGTAAAGTTATTTTGAGACGCGCAGCTCAAATGTTAGTTGAAGGTGACGTAATCAGTATTGGTTTTGGCATTAATAATGAATTGTCGAATGTTTTGGAAGAAGAACAAGTTAATCATTTAGTTCAAACGAACATAGATACCGGTGTTTTTGGTGGATTGATTAGTAGTGGTAAACGCTTTGGGATGAACTACAATTTAAGTGCACGAATGAGACACGACTCAACGTGGGACTTCATCTATAACGGTGGTATAGATGTCGCGTTTCTAAGTTTTGCTGAAGTGGATCAGTACGGCAATGTAAACGTCTCTAAGTTTGGAGATAAAATGAACGGTTGCGGTGGTTTTATTGATATTAGCCAATCAGTAAAACGAATTGTATTTTCAGCTGCAATGGTTGTGGGGGGTCAACTAATTTATGAAGAAGAAAAAGTTAAAGTGAAAGAAGAAGGTCGGTCAGCCAAATTTGTAAAAGAAGTTGGCAATATAGATTTCAACGCTATCAACGCACAGAAATTAGCACAGGAAGTATATTTTGTGACTGAACGTGCAGTCTTTGAACTGACGAACAATGGTATTAAATTAATTGAAATTGCGCCTGGTTTAGATTTAGACCGAGATATTTTAGCAAATATGGAGTTTCAACCGATTATCTCTGAGCATCTTAAAATAACACAGAGTGATATTTATCAAAACAAATGGGGAGGCTTGTCTCAGGTAATTAAGTCGGAAGATCGTATTTAAATTAAGGGGGAGAAAAATATGAATTACGACTGGATTAAAACAAGAGCAGTATTTGATGAGGAAAAACCAGCAGTGATAGATCCGTTTAAAGGTACAGAGTGGTCATATCAAGATTTAAATAAACGTGCAGAGAACTTAGCGAATTATTTACAAGATCAAGGTGTAAAACGTGGAGATGTTATTGGTATTTTCGCGCCTAATGATGTTGCCATTCTAGATTTATTATTCGCTTCATTTAAAATGGGCGTCGTATATTTACCAATGAATTGGCGTTTAAAAACAAAAGAAATTGAAAGTGTCATTGCAGATTCAGAAGTGAAAATGATTTTCTATTCTGCGAAACATTTATCAAGTTTAGAAGGCATTGCGGACGAATTGTTGCATATGGATATTGACTCACAACAATATAATGACATGGTAGATCCAAGTAACCATCGTCCATTTAAGACTGTAGATGTTGAAAAAGATGAATTAGCTGCCTTAATGTATACAAGTGGTACGACAGGGTTACCAAAAGGTGTCATGTTTACGTATGATTCATTTGTCAGTAATCCAATGAATACGGCGCTCACTTATAAAATCAACTCTACTTTTAAGACCATCGTTTCTACGCCAATGTTTCACGTATTAGGTTTTAATGATTTAACATTACCATTATTAATGGCAGGTGGTACGCTCATCATTCAACGATACTTCAATGGAGAGGCATTGAATGATTTGATGGCAAAATACCAACCGAACTATTTGATACAAATTCCAACGATGTATTATGCCATGTTAGTCGCTGATAATTTTGACCTTAAAAATTTTGATAACATTGAATTTTTACTTCAAGGTGGATCAGCACCACTACCAGCTGTCCAGAAGAAGTTTAATAGTATGGGCTTATCTATCATTAATGGATACGGATTAACAGAAGCACCGCTGACAATGGTAAACACGCCGGAAAATGGTGCTGAAAAACCAGGAAGTATTGGACAGCCTGTGATGTTTGTCGATTATCGCATTCTAAATGATGATTTTGAAGATGTACAGACTGGAGAAATTGGTGAATTAGCCGTAAGAGGTAACAACGTCACACCAGGTTATTGGAATAAACCCGAAGAAACAAAGAAAAACTTTAAAGAGGGTTATTTCTTAACAGGTGATTTAGCAAAAATTGATGAAGACGGTGATATATATATCGTTGACCGCCGTAAAGAAATGATTATCACTGGTGGAGAAAATGTACTGCCATCTGAAGTAGAAGCGGTCTTATCCACGCATCCGCTAGTAGCTCAAGGTGTAGTGTTAAGTTATGATAGTCCGAAGTATGGAGAGTCTGTTTCAGCAGCAGTCGTGCTTACTGAAAATGACCCGGATTTCGAACAAAAATTAGATGCCCATATGAGAGAAAATTTAGCTGGCTATAAGATTCCAAGAATGTATTTAAAATTAACACATATCCCGCTGAATTCAACTTCAAAACCAGATAAATTAGAGTTACAAAAATCGATGAATAGTAAAGCGGTAAATGAACGTCACGAAGATGACGAATTAGCCTAACTGACTTAAAGTTTATCAAGATAAAAAATTTTTCAAAATGATGTAAGCGCTAACATTAAAGTGGAGGTTTTATATATGACAACAAAAGAAGACGTGTTAAAGGCATTATATCCTGAGGATATTTTAAAAATCTCAAAAGATTTGACTGAAGGCGAAGTTAAACTGTTAAAACAATTAAATGACATGTTAGAAGATAAATACCGTGACTCTATTAATGAACATTGGCTAAATGCTACGCAGCCAGAAGACTACTTTGATGAATTAGGAAAGTTAGATTATTTTAATAACCCTTTATTATATGAAGGGCGAGATGGTGCGCGCACGCCAAGTCAATTGTTCCAATTCTTTATGTCATATACTATAGCTAAATTTGATGTTTCTTTAGCTACATTACTTGGCGTCCACCAAGGACTAGGACACAATTCATTCTGGTTTGGCGGAAGTAAAGAACAAGTGGCGTATTATTTACCGAAATTACAATCGCATGAATTGCGTACTTGCTTTGCTTTAACAGAACCAGAACATGGCTCGGATGTAGCAGGTGGTCTAGAAACGACTGCCAAAAGAGATGGCGATCAATGGATTATCAACGGTACGAAAAAATGGATTGGTGGAGCGAATGTAGCAGATGTCATACCACTTTATGCAGTAGATGTTGATACAGGAAAGCCTAAAGGATTTATCATCGAACCAAATCAAGAAGGTGTAGAAATTGAACTCATTGAAAATAAAATTGCGTTACGTATCGTACCAAATGCACACATTCGTTTAAATAATGTTGTTGTTAAAGAAGAGAAAAGGTTACAAAACATTAATAGCTTTAAAGATATTGCGAAAGTATTATATTCGACTAGAGCAGGCGTTGCATACATGGCAACGGGAGCGATGGCAGGTGCATTAAAAGCGACGAGAGATTACGTCATGCAACGTAAACAATTCGGCAAAGAAATTAGTAAGTATCAACTCATTCAAGAAAAATTAGCGATGATGCAAGGCAATCTTGCTCAAGCGATGGCAACATGTGGCCAATTAGCGCGTATGCAAGCGAAAGGTGAATACGACGAAGTAGCAACATCTACGGCCAAAATGATGAATTCATTAAGATTGAGAGAATCTGTGGCTTTAGGTCGAGGTGTACATGGTGGTAATGGTATTTTAGCGGGAGAATATGATATAGCAAGGTTTTTTGCAGATGCTGAAGCAGTCTACACTTATGAAGGTACACATGAAATCAACGCACTTGTAATCGGAAGAGCACTCACTGGTGATTCAGCGTTTATTTAATACAATGGTTAATCAATATAAGATATAGAAAAATACTTTGGAGGTTTTAAGTATGACAATAAGAAAAGCAACAGTGTTAGGTGCAGGTACAATGGGCAGTCAAATTGCTGCCCTCCTTGTCAACGCAGGTTTAAAAGTAAAGTTGTTAGACATTGTGATTGATGAGAACGATCCTAATAAAATTTCCAAAAAATCATATGAAGCAATTACTAACCCGAAACGTCCACAATTATTTGATGTAGCATTTGCGTCAAATTTATCTTATGGGAACTTTAACGAAGATTTAGTGGAACAAGATGATGCTGATATTTATATTGAAGCAGTTAAAGAAGAAATAAGTGTTAAGCATCAAGTTTGGGAACAAGTAAAAGAAATAGCAAAAGACGATGCTGTATTTGCTACGAATACGTCAGGTATTCCAATAGAAGCAATTGCTAATGTATTTGAAGAAAAAGATAAATCGCGATTTTTCGGTATGCATTTCTTTAACCCACCGCGCATTATGAAGTTAGTCGAAGTTATTCCAAATGATAAGACAGCTAAAGATGTAGTAGCGCGTGTGCAAGCTTTTGCTGAAGATGTATTAGGTAAAGGTGTAATTGTCGCAAATGATGTACCAGGATTTGTAGCAAATCGTGTCGGTACGCAGACGATGAATGACATTATGTATAGAGCAGAGAACCAAAACTTTTCTATCACAGAAGTAGACGCCTTAACAGGTCGTAGTATCGGTCGTCCAAAAATGGGGACGTATGGTCTGTCAGACTTAGTAGGGCTGGATATTGCTGTGGCTGTTATTAAAGGTATGCAAAAAGTACCAGACGAACAACCTTATTTTCACGATGTAAAACTATCAGAAAAATTAGCTGAAAAAGGCGCATTAGGTAATAAAACGAAACAAGGTTTTTATAAAAAAGTAGATAAAAAACGTTACGTTTTTGACCCAGAACAAAATGATTATGTGCCACCACAACCACCTCAATTGGAAATACTAGGTAAATTCAGCAAAGACTTAGCTACAAACTTAGATGTCATATTTAATGCACAAGATGATGCAGGTATCTTTTTATGGGAAACGTTGAGAAACAACTTCTATTACTCCGCAATCAATGTACCAAAAGCGGCGACAGACTTTAAAGATATTGATCGTGCACTCGTTTGGGGCTTTAACTGGAAACAAGGACCATTTCAATTATGGGATTTAATGGGCTTTGAGCGTGTGAAATCACGCATGAAAGAAGAACTAGGCGCATTGCCAAGTTGGATAGAGCAACGTAATAATCCCTTCTACGCAGACGGTGAATCCATAGAACGTGTAACACCTGTAGCTGAATATATAAATGAAGAGATTTGGGAAAGATCAGATTCTAATTTATCAGTAGCAAATGAAGACCAATTGTTATTAAAATTACAAAGTAAAAATAATGTCATTACTGGTGAATTCCTTGATGATTTATTAGAATCAATTAACAAATTAGAGAATGAAGACTTTAGCAGTATGGTAATTTATGCAGGCGGCAACAACTTAAGCGTCGGTGCAAACTTATATCAAATGAAAAAAGCTCATGAAGAAAACCAAGTAGTCTCGGAAGTAGGCGCTATGGTCGAGAAATTACATTATATTTTCTCTAGACTGAAACATGCGTTGAAACCAGTCGTTACTGCAGTTCACGGTAGAGCTTTAGGTGGCGGCTGTGAACTTGTACTACACTCACCAATTGTAGTAGCTGCAAGTGAATCTTATCTTGGGCTTGTAGAAACGGGTGTAGGTTTATTACCAGCAGGCGGTGGACTTGCAGAATTAACAGATAGAGTGCTTCGTACAAACCATAAAAATAACGATAAACAAGCTTCAATTACTAATATATTGATGCAAGTTGGCTTTGCAAAAGTTTCAACGAACGCCTATGAAGCGGTGAGATATGGTTATCTTCGAGAAACAGATACTGTGATATTAAATACTGAAAGACGTGTAGAAGTTGCGTTGAAAAGAGCACGTTACGAATCAGAAACAAACTACGTGCCTACACCAAAATCACAATATATTGCTTTAGGTAAAGACTTTAAAGCATTAGCTGAAGGTCAGTTAGATGCACAGCGTATGGGTAACTTTATCAGTGACTACGATTATGAAATTACGTTAAAAGTGGCAGAAGTACTAGCAGGCGGTGACATTCCTCGTAACACATACGTAAATCAAAGATATTTACAAAAATTAGAAAAAGAAAGATTTTTAGAACTTTTACAAAATAAGAAAACGTATGACAGAATTTCACACATGTTAGAAAAAGGCAAACCACTACGCAATTAATAATTGAGAGTAAAAAGAAAGGGTGAACTTTAATGCGAGATGCATATATTGTAGCTTATGGACGTTCAGCAGCTGGTAAGGCAAAGAATGGAGCTCTTGCTCACGAAAGACCAGATGAAGTAGCAGCGAAAGTATTAAAAGGGGTATTAGAAAGAGTTGGAGGTTCGTTTGAACCGAGTATGGTAGAAGATGTTATCGTTGGCAACTCATTCCCAGAAGGTTTGCAAGGACAGAACATCGCAAGAACCATTGCGTTACTTGCCGGTATGCCTAATGAAGTACCAGGGCAAACGGTCAATCGCTATTGCTCATCAGGTCTTCAAACTATCGCACATGCCGCGAATCAAATTAATGCAAACCAAGCGGATATCCTGGTAGCCGGTGGAATTGAATTGATGAGCGCAGTACCGATGGGCGGTAACGAACCAACAAATAATCCGATTCTACAAGATGAAGATTCAGGTGTTTCTTATCCAATGGGATTGACTGCCGAAATGGTAGCTGATACGTATAATGTAACGAGAGAAGATCAAGATGCTTATGCAGTTCAAAGTCATCAACGTGCTACAAAAGCACAACAAGCAGGTAAATTTAATGATGAGATTATACCAATTGAAGTGAACAAAGTCACTTATGATCAAAATGGTCCAGTCGTTTCGAAAGAAGTATTTAAAGATGATGAATTAATCAGACCAGATACAAATAAGGAAACTTTAGCTAAATTACCTACAGTGTTTAAGGCTAACGGTACAGTGACCGCAGGCTCCTCTGCCCCCTTAACAGATGGTTCAGGGTTTGTCGTAGTCATGTCTGGTGAAAAAGTAAAAGAATTAGGAGTGAAACCAATCGCACGCTTCGTTGGCTTTAAAGCTGTGGGCGTTGATCCTAAGCTAATGGGAATTGGTCCAGCTTATGCGATTCCGGAAGTATTGAAATTAGCAAACTTGGACGTCGAAGATATTGATTTAGTTGAATTAAACGAAGCATTTGCATCTCAAACATTAGCTTCAATTAGAGAAGCAGGTTTAGATATTGAGAAAACCAATGTTAATGGTGGCGCAATTTCGCTAGGTCATCCGCTTGGAGCAACAGGTGCGATGTTAGTAGGAAGATTACTTTCTGAAATGCAGAAACAACCAGATACGAAATATGGCATGGTTACAATGTGTATTGGTGTTGGTATGGGTGCTGCTGGTATCTTTGAATATGTAAGATAATAAACAAAAATATAAAAAGTTTAACCCCTTAATGTGATGAACTCATCGTTAAGGGGTTTTTTAGGGATAAAAATAATTGTTTTAAAGTGAATATAGAGTTAAATATGTGCTTTCAAGCGTTGCTTTGAAGTATGTGTAGTATTTGTTACTTTTTGATTATTACGCGCTTTTCCTAATCCGAAATTAGGCATGTTAATATAGATGTTTTCGTATTGATTTGAATTTACATTATATGTTTCATGATAAAATCCTACTGCATCGTTATGCTTAAGCTCTTTCGTAAATTTGCGCCATGCTTTTAAATGTTTTGGCATTTTAGAATAAGAAAGCACCTTTTCATTAGATTCCCAATATTCAAGTACCATGACACCACGATATTTAAATAACATTTCATAAGATAAGCACCCTAGTGATTTGTTATTTGTTAATTCATTGAGCATAGGGGGCATAGCTAAAAGTACGGGTAACCACTTGTGTACTTTGTGCCATTTATTCACACGAAGGCCTATTAAAAATACTGTGACTGATTTATTTGGCAATACGGTATATCTGCCCTTATTCATGTCTATCATCCTTTCGTTTTGAAAGCATATCGTTAATTTCATTAATGTCATGTTGATTACGTCGTGTTTCAATTGACCAAATAATAAAATAGACAATTGTATAAATTATGATGAAAGATAGAATTGCCGAAATTTTAAGTGGAAACCATCCTGCTAGTATTGCTAAAGGTAACATGATTATGAACATAAGACTAAAGTGGAGTGATGTTTTAAAGGCGAGTGATTTTCTAGAACTGGAAAATATCAGTTCACCAAAGCTAAACAAAATACCAATTAATGCCCATATAACAACTGAAATCAACATAATTTGTAATTCACTTAGGTGTTTGAAATAGAGATGACCCATTGTAGAGTGAGGCGAAACAGGATGGTATGCTGTATGTGCAAAAATTGCTGAAAATAATAAGGAAATGATGACGCCTATACAGATACCTGTTGTTATACCGTGAAATATACGTTTCATATTTTTAAAGCCTCCTTTATTAATGGTAAATACCTTCTTGAAGAATAAGTGAAATCATCATTGATAAACCGAATCTCTATTGTTCCATTTTATTAAGTTTTAAATGATCAATAAAGTTTATATTAATAATTTCAGATTTTGAAATTTGTAAAAATTGATTGCTCAATTGCGACTTCACTTCATATAAACGTTGATTCATGGTGTATTGTCGATTAGGTGTGATAATATTTAAAATTTTATTCTCTATACGAAAACTAATGATATCGTATTGCTTAATATAATAAACTTCATCATTATATTTTCCAGGAAATAATTTATTTTGAGATAACTGTTTTATATAAGTAACGATTTCTGGTAATTGTTCAATACGTTCATGGCTATGAATGACTATTTTGTTTTCTGGTAATTGATTATCGTAAACCACTTCTATTTCCATGGGTCCGCACCTCCTATTGCACTAAGTAAAACAAATTACACAAAAAATTACTACGAAAATTATATAAGTGGCATGTATATGTAGTTAAGTGGCTTTCATTTACTTAGAATGAGACGATAATTTCAATAAAAAACCTTAAAGTTCAGTTATGATAACCAAACTTTAAGGTGTGAGTAGTAATATTTTTTTATTTAAAATAATAAATAGGTTGCGTATTGGTGCGAAAGTATATCTAGTCCTTCAAAATTAACCCGCGACCGATGAATATTGTAATTTTATTAGTAGACATCACGCTGGTAACGTTGGCTTTTAATTAGTTCAGTTAAATAATCTTCGGCAGATTCTTGGCTATAATTACCATGTTTAACCAATACATTCACTAATGCTTGGTGTACGCCTGAAGCCATTTCATCTTTGTTTCCGCATAGATAAATTGTAGCACCTTCTGTAATCCATTTATAAAATTCAGCGCTATTATCTTCAATCCGATGTTGCACGTAAATCTTTGTTTCCGTATCTCTTGAAAAAGCTAAATCTAATTTGCTGAGTACGCCATCATTAAGCCAACCTTCTAAATCACTCTGATATAAAAAGTCTGTATGGTAATTTTGGTTTCCAAAAATAAGCCATTGTGATCCTTTAAGGTTTAGGTGTGCTCTTTCTTGTAGATATGCTCTATAAGGAGCTACACCAGTTCCAGCACCAATCATAATGACAGGTGTTTCTTCTTCGTAAGGGAATTTGAAATTTGGGTTGTTTTTCAAATAGACAGGTATATGGTCACCCGGTTGCGTACGCTCAGCAAGTTGAACAGAACACACGCCTAGACGTTCACGTCGATGTGCTTCATATTTCACCACGCGAACCGTAATATCTACACTATTGGGATTCACAATATTACTACTTGCGATTGAATATTCTCGTGGTGGTAATTTTCTTAATAATTGAGGGAGCATATTTGCTCGAAGCGCAACTGGTGTGAAGTCTGTGATTAAATCGATGACATCTCGACCATATATATAATCCTGTATCCAGTCATTTTTTTGAATATTGGCGTTTAACATTGGGTTACCGAATATATCTGCAGCATTTTTTACTAGAGACGGTGTTAATTTTGAAATCTCAAAATAATTCGTCAATGCATCTTTTAATGATAATTGCTCATCTTCGTCAATATTAATCAGAGTATCGGCGTCCCACTCTAACGTTTCGATAAGTTGATCTACAAGTGCAGGGTCATTTTCAGGAATGACTACTAAACTGTCACCAGGCGCATAAGATTCGTTGTAACCTCCAAGAGATAATTCAAGGTGTCTGACTTCACGTGTTGCGTCAGCTGTAGTTAGTACATTGTTTTTAACTACTTCTGCTTGAAATGGGTTTGTCTTAGAATAAGCGCCTTGTGGTTCTTCTACTGTGACCTCATCATTTATAACCTCATTTGAATCAGTATTTGGTGAAGCTTGAGTCAATAACCCTAACATATCTGCAATCCATTGTTCTGCAGTCTCTTCAAAATCAAAATCACAGTCCACTCTCTCAGCGATTCTATTACCGCCGAGCTTTCCAAGGATTTCATCAAAATCTTTACCCGCCTGGCAAAAATCTGGATAGCTTTGGTCTCCTAGTGCAAGTACTGAAAAGTTTACAGCGTCCATTTGCGGGGCTTCATCACTATGCAAATAATCATGCATATCTATCGCGTTAATTGGCGGCTCGCCCAAACCTTGTGTAGAACATATAATAAAAAGATAATCTAAATTTGGAAGCTCATCTTCAGGGAAGTCATCCATCTCCCATAAGTGAACGTTTAAATCATGTTCTTTTAGCTTTGCTTCAAATTGATCTGCAACTTCTTCAGCGTTACCAGTTTCAGTACCAAATAGAATATTTACTTCTAAAGGTTCAGCTGTTGTAGTTGTATCAGGGTACGCTACATCAGTAGTTACTGATGTGGAACTTTGATCATCCTGTGCTGCAGCATTTGTCAAATAACTACCTAACCATTGTTGCTGTTCTATAGAAAGTGTTGGTAGCAGTTGGTTTATAAGTTCCAATTGCGATTTATTAAAAGGGGTATTAGTTTCATTAAGTTGCAAAAAAGTCACCTCGTTTTATTTTATGATATGAGGTTTTCGTAAACATCATGTATTTAAATCATAACATCATTGGTTTACTTTATTAATTAATTGAAATATGATTAATACTTTTGATGTTAAGAAATGGATTTATTAATTTCAGTAACCTCTGTTTGTGCTTTTCCATTCAATCTTGCTCGTAATTTTACTATTTTCATTTTAAATGGAAATGAAAAACCCCAAATCATTCTAGGGGGGTGATTTGGGGTTCGCATTTATATAGTTAAAGGAGTGTTTTGATATCAGAAGGGCTCAATTTCTGAATATCTTATTATTTTATAATAGCTAGGTGTTGCGAAAATTGTATACATTTAGCAAATTTAAAGAATAAGCTATTAGGGGGTAATAGCAAATGCGCGTACAGGAAACCCTGGTGCGTCTTTAGGTTTCGGGCTGATTGTATATATAATTGCACCTCGTGCGGGAAGTTGATCTAAGTTGGTTAATAGTTCGACTTGGAATGTATCTTGACCTAATACGTAACGTTCACCAATGATATCGCCATTTTTGACTACGTCTATAGAAGCGTCTGTATCAAACGTTTCATGACCAATGGATTTAACTTGGCGTTCTTCGAGTAAATATTTTAAAGCGTCTAGCCCCCAACCGGGTAAATGAAGGTTGCCATCGCTATCTTTATTCTCGAATTGTTCGATATTCGGCCAACGTTTTGACCAATCACTGCGAAATGCGACAAATGTATCTGGTTCAATTTGTCCGTTTTCATTTTCCCATTGCTCGATGTGTTCACGAGTTAGAATAAAGTCAGCGTTTTGTGCTGCTTCTTGTGAAAAATCTAAAACAACAAGTGGTAGGGCAAGTTCTTTTAAATTTAATTCATGTAAATAGCGCGTATTTTCTACGAAATGTATAGGGGCATCTATATGAGTGCCGTATTGACTTACAATATTCCAATTTTGAACATAAAAGCCATCTTCGGCTACATTAAATAATGTAGAGACTTTAGCGCGCTCAAATTCGCTAAAGCACGGGATAGTTTCATCAAAAGTATGGGTCAAATCGACCCATTTTGATGATTTAAGTTGTTCTAGTTGTTCCCATAATGGATAACTCATGTGGTTCACCCTCAACTTTTTTTATTATACTGTTGCTGTGTTTGTTGATTTACGTAATTTTTCAACAGACTTCACTAATACGTTTAATGCTTCTTTTACTTCATCCTCTTTACGTGTCTTCAGTCCGCAATCTGGATTGACCCAGAATAATGAGCGGTCGATTTCTTGTAAAGCACGGTTAATTGCTTCTGTTATTTCTGATTCGGTTGGAATACGTGGGCTATGGATATCATATACCCCTAAACCGATGCCTAAATCGTAAGTGATGTCTTCAAAGTCCTTAATTAAGTCACCATGACTTCTAGATGTTTCAATAGAAATGACATCAGCATCTAGGTCATAGATTGCGTGAATAATTTGTCCGAATTGCGAATAGCACATATGTGTGTGGATTTGTGTTTCATCTGCCACAGAAGATGTTGCCAACTTAAATGAATGTACAGATTTATTTAAGTAGTCTTCATGGTATTCTGAACGAAGCGGTAAGCCTTCTCTTAGCGCAGGTTCATCTACTTGAATAATTTGTATCCCTTCATTTTCAAGGGCTAATACTTCTTCATTAATCGCAAGTGCAATTTGATTTTGTACCTCTTCACGTGGTATATCTACACGTTCAAACGACCAGTTTAGTATTGTAACAGGTCCAGTGAGCATTCCTTTCACAGGTTTATCTGTAAGACTTTGTGCGAAAAGTGTTTCTTTTACTGTGAGTGGATCTGCCCATTTTACATCACCATAAATAATAGGTGGTTTCACGGCGCGTGACCCATAAGATTGGACCCAACCATACTTCGTTACTAAGAAACCTTGTAACTTCTCACCGAAGAATTCAACCATATCATTACGTTCGAATTCACCATGTACAAGCACGTCTAAGCCGATATCTTCTTGGATTTTAATCCATCGCGCAATTTCATTTTTTAAGAATACTTTATAATCTTCATCTGTGATGCGTGAATTCTTCCAATCTGCACGATATTTACGAACTTCTTGAGATTGTGGAAATGATCCAATCGTTGTTGTTGGTAAGTCTGGTAAATTGAGACGTTGGTCTTGTGCTTGTTTACGTACTTTGAAATCAGAAGCTCTTGATGTACGGACGCTATCAAAGTCATATGATAAGTTTTTGAATGATTGATTTTGGAAACGTTCATAACGGGCTTTCAATTCATTGTATTTTTCAGCGTCATTGTTGTTATATAGGCGTCTAAGTGCATCTAATTCATCTAACTTTTCAGTAGCAAAACTCAAGCCTTCTGAGATTGAATCTTCAAGTGTTTCGTCATCTAATGATACTGGTACGTGCAGTAATGAAGCAGATGGTTGAATAACAAGATCATTTGTATAGTTCTGTAATGTGTCGATGAGTTCTTTTTTGGCTTCAATATCTGCAGCCCAAACGTTACGGCCATCGATAATACCTGCGTAAAGCACTTTATCTTGGTCTAAATCGCCAGCTTTAATTTGCTCTAAATTAAAGTTACGGTCATGGACAAAGTCTAATCCTAATCCTTTAACTGGTAAACTACTTAAGAATTTCAAATTCACACGCTCAAAATAGGTTTGAATCACAATATGTGTATCTAAACCAACGTCAGCAAAATAGTTATAGGCACTTTGGGTAATATCTTCGTAAGCTGCACTTTCATCTGTTGATAATATAGGTTCATCAATTTGGATATATTCTGCGCCAGCGTCTTTTAATGATTGTAAAACTTCTTTATATAAAGGTAATAGTGTATTTACTTTTTCTTCAAAAGTTTGATTGCCCCCTTTAGATAATTTAACAAATGTAATAGGACCAATGATAACAGGATGGGCGTTTACATTTAAAGATTTAGCATAGTTAAAACGTTCTAGTAATACGTTGTGGTTTAGTTTCGGTTCAGCGTGATCCCACTCTGGAACAATGTAGTGATAGTTTGTGTTGAACCATTTAATCAATGCACTTGCAACGTGTTCTTTATTACCTCTAGCAATATCGAATAATAAATCATCATTTATAGTTCTACCTTGGAAACGCTTAGGAATAATATTGAATAATAAAGATGTATCAAGGATATGGTCATAAAGTGAAAAATCACCGACAGGGATACTTGATAAGTTATAATTTTTTTGAAGTAATAAATTTTCTTTATGCAAATCTGTTAATTGCTGATGTAATGTATCCAAATCGAATTTATTAGACCAGTAACCTTCGATTGCTTTTTTCCATTCTCTTTTTCTACCTAATCTTGGGAAACCTAAGTTTGATGTTTTAATAGTCATAATATTGCCTCCTGTTTAGTTGAAGTAATTGATTTTGAATAAGTTGCAAGTTCTATTGTGTAATCTGCTTTTTGAAACGGTGTAATCAAGTACAAACCATTAAAGTATTCATGGACTGTGTCGATTAGTTCTTTCGAGAGTGCTAGACTAAGTACTTTTGTTTTTTCTTTATCATCTTTAACTGCCTCAAATTGATCTAGAATCTCTTCTGATAATTTAATGCCAGGCACTTCATTGTGTAAAAATAATGCATTGTTGTAACTTGTTACTGGCATAATTCCGATAAAGAAGGGTACATCTAAATGTTTTGTTGCTTCATAAACTTCTTTAATTTTTTCAGTGCTATAAACCGGCTGTGTAATAAAGTAGTGCATGCCGCTTTCTATTTTTTTCTCTAAACGCTTTACTGCACCATCTAGTCTTCTTACATTTGGGTCGAAAGCACCTGCGATGTTGAAGTTTGTCTTCGTCTTCAGCGCATCACCATCTGTGTTAATGCCTTGATTGAAACGTAATGCAATTTCAGTTAGCCCTTTGGAATTCACATCGTAAACATTCGTAGCACCTGGTAGGTTTCCAATCTTAGAAGGGTCACCGGTAATCGCTAAAATTTCATTAATGTCGAGTAGTGATAACCCTAATAAGTGAGATTGTAATCCAATCAGGTTGCGATCGCGACAAGTGATGTGAACTAAAGGTTCGATGTTATATTGATGTTTAATGATACTTGCTGCGGCGACATTACTTATCCTGACAGTTGCTAAAGAGTTATCAGCTAAAGTGACCGCATCAATCTGTGCGTCGTCAAGTTTTTTGATATTTCTGAAAAATGTATCTGTATCTAAATGCTTTGGTGTATCGAGTTCCACGATGATTGTCGGACGCTGTTTTACTTTTGATGTTAAACTTTGTGAGCTTGATGGCTTTGACGAAGCATTTTTATATTTTGTAATGGGTATAACATTTTTCTCTTTGACGGGTTTCAAACCAGCTACAGATGATTTGATAAATTGAATATGTTCAGGTGTGGTACCGCAACACCCTCCAATAATGCGAACACCTTCATTTATAAGTTTTTGTGCTACTTTGCCAAAGTACTCTGCATTATCACTATATTTAAATTGGCTATTTTCTATATCAAGTAAACTGGCGTTTGGATAACAAGATAAGAATGCACCTTCAGGTAATTCAATGTGTGAGAACGATTGTTGCATATGGTGTGGGCCGTGGTGACAATTTAAGCCAACGATGTCTGCGCCACTTTCAGCAACTTGTTGTAATGCTATATTAATTTCTGATCCGTCTTTTAAATAATTTGTATTTAGTGCAGTTAATTGTGCAATAATTGGAATGTCATGTTTGCGCTTCGTTGCTTTTATGATATTGGTAAGTTCTTCAAGGTCATAATAGGTTTCAAAGAGTAGAGCGTCTACACCAGATTCTACTAATGTATCAACCTGTAGTTCTGTATGATATTGAATAGTAGGCAGGCCTAAATCTTCTTGCCTAATTCCTCTAAAACCACCGACTGTACCGAGTATGAATGTTTCTTCTTTTGCTGCTTTTTGAGCAATTTTCACAGCGGATTGATGTATTTCTTTTACCTTATGTTCTAGGCCAAAGCCTTTGAGCTTTTCAAAATTAGCGCCGTACGTATTGGTCTGAATAATGTCTGCTCCAGCTTCAATATAAGAACGATGAATCTGTTCTACCTTTTCAGGGTGAGTGAGGTTATAAGCTTCTGGACAAGTATCTAGTCCTTCTGAGTAAAGTATCGTACCTATAGCACCGTCAGCCACTAATATGTTGTTTTTTAGTTTCTCGATGAATGGACTCATTGAAAGCCTCCTTAATTGCGTATTTCAAATCTGAAATCAATTCGTCAGCAGATTCTAAACCAACACTTAACCTGAATAAGCCAAATGTAATATTGCGTGCTTCGCGTACTTCTTGTGGTACAGCTGCGTGGGACATTGTAGCTGGATGCGATAGAATGGTTTCTACGCCACCTAAACTGACAGATACAAGTGGTAGAGATAATGCATCTACAAATGCTTGTGATTTAGATTCATCTTTTAATCTAAAGCCTAATACGGCACCACCGTGACTTGCTTGAGATAGATGTAGTGCGTCATTTCCTGGGTAATAAACTTCAGCAATTTCATCGCACTGCGCTAAGAAATCGTAGAGTTTTTGCGCATTGTCTACAGATTGATTAAATCTAACTGGCAATGTTTTTAAATGCTTGGCTAAAGTCCAACTATCATGGGCTGATAACGCTGTACCTGTGCCATTTTGTAGTAAGTAAAGCGCATCTGCTACAGATTGGTTGTTCGTAATTGCAACACCGGCAATAATGTCGCTGTGACCACTTAAAAATTTAGTAGCGCTATGGATGACAATGTCTGCACCCAGTGTTAAAGGTGATTGACCAAGTGGGGTCATAAACGTATTATCCACGGCGAGTAACAAGCCATGTTGTTTAGCAATATTAGCAGTGCTTTTAATATCTGTAATTTTAAATAATGGGTTAGATGGTGTTTCCACGTAAATTAGTTTCGTGTTGTCTTGTATTGCCTCTTCTATTTCATATAAGTTTGTTGTATCTACAGTAGAAAATTGGATGTTAAAACGTGTTAATATTTGTTCAGTTAATCGGAATGTACCACCATATACATCATCAGGTAAGATGACATGATCTTCAGCGTTTAAGGTCAACAGTACTGCTGAAATGGCTGCGATTCCTGAAGCGTAAGCAAATGCGTGACTGCCTCCTTCAAGTTTGGCTAATTTTTCTTCTAATAATGAACGGTTAGGATTTCCACTTCTTGCATAATCATATTTTGCATTACCACCTAATACCTTTTGGTGAAAAGTTGAAGAATCATATAACGGGGGATTAGCCGAATCGTAATCTGTACCTCTATGTGCATCGAATATTACTTCTGTTTCTTTTGATAAACTCATGAAATCACTCCTTGGTTAGATTTTTGTAATGCTTGAACGATATCTTTCTCAATGTCTTCGTAATTCTCAATTCCTATGGATAATCTAATTAAATGTTCGTCAATGCCACGTTTGTCTTTTTCTTCATCTGGCATATCTACATGGGTTTGGGTATATGGGAATGTGATAAATGTTTCAGTACCACCAAGACTTTCAGCGAATAAGCAAACTTCTAATTGTTCAAGAAATTTTTCTACTTTATATGCTTTGTTTAAGCGTAAGCTCAGCATGCCAGTACGTCCGCTGTATAGCACTTTATCGATTGCATCTAAGTTATTACATCGTTCTGCAAGTAATTGCGCATTGTATTCTGAACGATCCATTCTTAAATGTAGCGTCTTTAGTCCACGTTGTAATAAATAACTATCAAATGGTGATAATGTAGCGCCGATCATGTTGTGTAACTGAGCGAGTTGTTCTGCTAAATCATCATTTTTGACTGTCACGACACCAGCAAGTACATCGTTATGACCACCAACATATTTCGTAGCAGAATGTAAAACGATATCTGCACCATCTTCAAGTGGTGTTGAAAGATACGGTGTTAAAAATGTATTATCAATTATCGTCAATAAATTAAATTTTTTACTCAAGATATAAAATGGATCTATATCAACTTCAATCATTTGTGGATTTGAAATAGGTTCTATAAATAATGCTTTTGTATTTTCAGTGATACTTTGTTCTACTTCTTCATAATTAAGGAAATCTACATACTTGAAATGAATACCATATTGTTGCTCATAAAAATCAAAAAGCCTAAAAGTGCCACCATATAAATCGAAAGATACTAATATTTCATCACCAGTTTTAAACAGGTTACAAATTAACTGAATCGCTGACATACCACTTGAAGTAGCAAATGAAGCGGTACCTCTTTCTAATTTAGCGAATGCTTCCTCAAATGCAGAGCGTGTCGGATTTTTTGTCCTTGTATAATCATAGCCTGTAGATTCTCCAAGTTGAGGGTGTTGATATGCTGTCGATAAGTAAATTGGATTTGCAATTGCGCCTGTTTGATCTTGTGATAAAGCAATTTGTGCTAACTCAGTATTTTTCATTATAGATAACCCCCTTTTAAAAATAAAAAAAGCTTCCGTCCTTTAAACCCGAATCATCGGATGTAAAGGACGAAAGCTTAGCTCGCGGTACCACCTTTGTTTGTTACTCTATCACTAAAGTAACCTTATCCAGTACGCTAAATTGTTGAATAGGCAACTTAGACTGAATAGTGATATCGTATCTTCGTTGAAATTAAAAAACTCACTTTATAATAATAAAATGAGTATTAACGAAATATACGACGTGTGGATATTATCCAGTACGCCATTTAACAAAATGTTAATACTGTATCGCTATAACGGGCGATCCCGTTGACACCTCATATTGGTATCAACACTCAAAGGCCATTTTCAAACTTTCTTTCTGTGTCTTCTTTCAGCGAACAAAGACTCTCTGTGTCAGCAGTGTAAGTTTTACTTTCCTTATTACTGTGTTTCGAATTTTTTATTTCGAATTTGCTATAACCAAAGATTACACACTAAAGTAATTTTTGTCAACAATTTATCTGAAAATTTAGATTATACTAATTATTTTCATTGTTTATTTACTGATATAACAGGGATGATATACTATAAATATATTAAATTTAGTACATAAAGGTACATTGGAAGTTGAAAGTAGGTGCAAAAAATCGAAAATTCAAAAGATTATAGACTGCAGCTAGAAGCAGATGCCCAAATACAACAAATTAAAGTTACTGAAATTAAAGCAAATCCATACCAACCTCGGAAAACCTTTGATGAGGAACGTTTAGATGATTTAGCAAAATCTATAAAACTGCATGGTATTTTACAACCAATCGTGCTTAGAAAAACTATTTCTGGGTACCATATTGTTGTTGGTGAAAGACGTTATCGAGCATCTAAAATAGCTGGGTTAATTGAAGTACCTGCTATAGTTAAAGCGTTGACCGATGAAGATATGATGGAACTCGCTATTATCGAAAATTTACAAAGAGAAGATTTGAATGCAATTGAAGAAGCTGAAAGTTACCGCAAATTGATGGATGATTTAAAGCTAACTCAACAAGAGGTTGCACAACGTTTAAGTAAATCAAGACCTTATATTGCTAATATGTTGCGTTTATTACAATTACCTAAAGCAGTTTCTAATATGATAAGAGAAGGCACGCTTTCAGGGGCGCATGGCCGCACTTTATTAATTGTAAAAGATCCAAGGAAAATGCGGCAAATTGCTCAGCAAGCCTACCGGGAGTCTTGGAGCGTTCGTTATTTAGAGCAATATGTAAATGAAAATTATAATGAAAAGTCTAAAAAGACTAAAAATCAAAAAGTACCTGGGAAGCCTAAATTTATTCAGCAACAAGAAAGACAACTTAAAGAACAATATGGTTCAAAGGTATCGATTGCTACACAAAACAAAAAAGGACAAATCACGTTTGAGTTTAAATCAGAGGCAGAATTTAAAAGGTTGATTCACCAATTAAATGATAAATATAACAATGATTAATTATCTTACGTATAGTAGGAAATGCAAAATATTATACTGATGCTTTTATTTGAAAAATTGAAATAGTTACAACTTTATGAATTTAAAATATGAATTTTCTGTGAAAAGCCGCCTGATCAGTTGTGTGAAACATATATTCGTATAATAATATAAATAAACAAGTAATTAGGAGGCCTATATATGTTAACTCAAACAGAGCTACAAACTATTAAAGAAACAGTTCCATTATTGAAAGACAAAGGACAAACCATTACTTCGATTTTTTACAAAAGACTATTTGAACAACATCCAGAATTAAAAAACGTATTTAACCAAACAAATCAAAAAAGAGGATTACAATCTTCAGCACTTGCAATGGCTGTACTAGCAGCAGCAGAAAATATTGAAGACTTATCACCAATTGTTCCGGCTATTATGCCTGTTGTATACAAACATTGTGCGTTACAAATCAAGCCAGAACAATATCCAATTGTAGGTGAAAATTTAATTTGGGCGATTGAAGAAGTAACTGGTCTTGAAGACGAGGATCCAATTATCCAAGCCTGGATTAAAGCTTACGATGAGATTGCTGATGCATTTATAGGTTTAGAGAAAGAAGTATATAGAAAGATGGCGTGGGACGGTTTCAAACCATTTGAAGTTACTGAAATCACTGAAGAAACTGAAATTATTAAAGCATTTACAGTTAAGTCAGATGACATTGATTTAAGTCAATTCGTACCAGGACAGTATATTACTGTAGATATTACAAGTGATAAACTACCATATCAAGCTAAAAGACATTATTCTATCGTAGACGGTGGCAAAGATTTCTTAACATTTGGTGTAAGAAGAGATGTTACTGAAACGCATGAAGGTGAAGTATCAACAATATTACATGACGAAGTATCCGTTGGGGATATGTTAAACTTATCTGCTCCAGTAGGTGGCTTTACTTTAGCTAACAAAGAGAAAAAACAACTCTTCTTAGGCTCGGGTGTTGGGGTTACACCGCTTGTATCTATGTATAAACAAGCTGTAGAAGCAGGCTTAGAATCAACGTTCTTACAATCAACATCGAATGCGCAAAACATCGCATTTGAAGATAAGTTGAATGAGATTTCAGATCAATCTGCACTTGCTCGTTTCGATACTCATTTCCGTGACCAAGATGGTTTCATTGAAGTGGCACAACTTGAAAAATATGTGGATCATGAGACAGAAATTTACATTTGTGGTGGGGAATCATTCTTAAAAGCAATGATTTCAGAATTACAAACGATTGGTATACCAATGGATCATGTTCATTTCGAAACATTTATCCCAAGACTTAGTTTTTCAGCATAGATGTTTATATAAAGTGAAAAGTTTTATAAAGTAGCGTCGATAACATTTATTTGTTATTGGCGCTTTTAATATGTACTTTAAAATATAGTTATGATCTGTAAAAGAATAAATAAATAAAAAAGTTTTCAAAAAAAATTGAAAACGTTGATACAACGTATTTTACAACGTTGTTTATTAAAAATTAAATTATTATAATTTTTATTTAAAAATAATTATAAAAACCTTTTCAAAGCAATGATTAAAACGCTTTCATATAAGTGGGATATGGTATTTTTAACAGAATCAATAGTTTCAATACACACTTGACATAAAAAATTACAATGAGTAAAGTATGAAACATAATTATTTTCGAATAATTTAGAAAACTGTAAATGAATTAAAATTTGGTCATAGCACATTAAAGAAAAGGGGATGAACCCATTAATGTCAGAAGAAAAAATTACATATGAAAACTTTCAAGCAGGCGCTTTTGATACATTAGATATTTCAGATGAAACCAAAGGTGCACGTAACGTGGTTGCATGGGCATATAAAACATATGGAGATGATATCGTTTATGCATGTAGCTTTGGTGCGGAAGGTATGGTTTTAATTGATTTAATTTATAGTGTGAGAAAGAATGCCGAAATTGTCTTTTTAGATACGGATCTTCATTTTCAAGAGACCTATGATTTAATTGATAGAGTGAAGTCTCGATACCCAGAGTTAAACATCAAACTTAAGAAACCAGACTTAACACTCGATGAGCAAGCAGACAAATTCAACACAGCGCTTTGGAAGAACAATCCTAATCAGTGTTGCTATTTGCGTAAAATTAAACCACTGGAAGAAGTGCTATCAAACGCAGTGGCTTGGGTTTCAGGGTTGCGAAGAGACCAATCACCGAGTCGGCAATTTACAAATTATGTGAATAAAGATGAAAGGTTTAAGTCAGTCAAAATATGTCCACTTATCCATTGGACGTGGGATGATGTATGGCACTATATTGAAAATCATGATTTACATTACAATGAGTTACATGATTTTAATTTTCCAAGCATAGGTTGCATTCCTTGTACATCAGCTGTATCTAATTCTGGAGATTCAAGGGATGGTAGATGGAGTAATTCAAATAAAACAGAATGTGGACTCCATACTAGCGAAAACACATGAATTACATTAACTTATTTTTTTTACCACTAATCCTTAGTAATCGTATCGGTTATATAAAGAATAATGAAATTATTTATCATTTATATATATTATTTATTTAACATAAAAGATGTATATAAAGTTATTGAGCTTATAAAGAAAGCGAAATAGCTTTTAACAAATCTTATAACAATAAAAATGAGGTGAACTTACAGTGAATTTATCTGTTTCAAATAGTCCATTTAATGAGAATCAAGCAGACCAGCTTAATCAAGTCGTAAGTATTTTAACTCCAGAACAAAAAGTTTGGCTTAGTGGTTATCTATCGGCGTATCAGAACACGCTTGTGAGTGAGACACCAGCACCACAACAAGTAGCAGAATATGTATTAAATAATGAGCCAGAAACCAAGCATGATAGACATATTACTGTACTTTATGGATCAGAAACTGGAAATGCACAAAGTTTAGCAGAAACTTTTGCGGACAGACTTGTAGCACAAAGTTTTACAGTGAAATTAAGTGCCATGGATGACTTCAAACACAAAGAATTGAAAAAAGTCGAAGATTTATTTGTTATTTCAGCTACACATGGTGAAGGAGAACCACCTGACAATGCACTTACATTCCACGAGTTTTTACATGGTAGAAAGGCCCCTAAATTAGAAGGTGTACGTTATTCAGTGCTTGCTCTAGGTGATGAATCATATGAGTTCTTTTGTCAAACAGGCAAAGACTTTGATACTAGGCTTTTAGAATTAGGTGGAGAACGTTTAGTAGAACGGCAAGATTGTGATTTAGATTTTGATGAGCAAGCAGATGCGTGGATGAGTAAAAATATTGAAAAACTCAACCATTTATCTGGACACACAGAAACAGTGATTTCTCCTGAAGCAAAACCGACTAATACGGCAAAGCGTTATTCTAAGTCGAATCCGTACGAAGCAGAAGTTGTAGAAAATATTAATTTAAACGGTAGAGGATCTAACAAAGAAGTCAGACATATCGAACTGCTATTGGAAAATTATGGAGAAGACTATGAACCAGGTGATTGCTTAGTCGTAGTACCAGAAAATGATTCCAATCTCGTGACATTGCTCATCGAGACATTAGGATGGAACGCACAAGATAATATTCCTATCAATTCAAATGGTGACATGCTAACGATAGAGCAAGCATTGCGAGAGTACTTTGAAATTAGCAAATTGACTAAACCTTTATTACTTAAAGCAGCAACATTATTTGAAAATACTCAGCTAACTGAACAAGTGGAAGATACACAATGGATACAAAGTTATATAGATGGCAGGGATTTAATTGATTTATTAAGAGATTTCCCACCAACTCAATTTAATCCATCATCTTTATATCAGTTGCTGAGAAAGCTACCGCACAGAGAATATTCTATATCAAGCAGTTATAAAGCAAGTCCCGATGAAGTGCATATTACTGTTGGCGCAGTTAGATATGAGGCTCACGGACGTGAGCGAAATGGAGTTTGCTCAGTCCAATTAGCAGACCGTTTAAAACCCGGAGACACTATACCGGTTTATTTGAAGAAAAACCCTAACTTTAAATTCCCTTTTACCGAAGAAACGCCTGTCATTATGATTGGTCCTGGTACAGGAGTAGCGCCTTTTAGATCATATCTTCAAGAGAGAGAAGAACTCGAGTTAACTGGTAATACTTGGCTATTCTTTGGAGAACAATACTTTACTACAGATTTTTTATATCAAACGGAATGGCAGAGTTGGTTAAAAGATGGTGTATTAAGCAAAATAGACGTTGCCTTTTCACGTGATACTGAAGAAAAAGTATATGTACAACATCGCATCGCTGAACAAAGTGCAACATTTTACGATTGGATTAAAAATGGTGCTGCATTATACATATGCGGTGATGAAAAACAAATGGCTAAAGATGTGCATGAAACAATCCGTTATGTACTGGAGCAAGAAGGCGGTATGTCTGAAACCGATGCAGAGGCATATCTTACTCAAATGAAAAAAGAAAAGCGTTATCAAAGAGATGTTTATTAAAAGAGAGGCAGGGGTTATATATGGCTGAAACGAATGTAAGTTTTTCTGACAAACTAGATGAGTTAGAACGCATAAAAGAGAATAGCAATTATCTTCGAGGCACGATTGCTGAAGGGCTAGCAGATAGAATTACTGGTGCCATATCCGAAGATGACACAAAACTTTTGAAATTTCATGGAAGTTACATGCAAGATGATCGAGATATTAGAGATGAACGTCGTAAGCAAAAATTAGAACCAGCATACAGTTTTATGATTAGAGTACGTGCGCCAGGCGGTGCTTCGACAGCTGAACAGTGGATTGCAATGGACGATATTGCCAATACATACGCTAATGGCACAATCAAACTGACGACAAGACAAGCTTTTCAATTCCATGGCATTTTGAAGAAAAATTTAAAAAATTCAATGCAAAGTATAAACCAGGCATTATTAGATTCTTTAGCAGCCTGTGGGGATGTCAATCGTAATGTGATGTGTAATCCCAATCCTTATCAATCCCATGTACACAGTGAAATCAACCAAATTGCAAATGATATTAGTAAACATCTGTCGCCAAAGACACAAGCATATCATGAAATTTGGCTAGATGGAGAGAAAGTATTAGATACCAGTGATGCGGAACCTGAACCAATATATGGTAAAACGTATCTTCCACGTAAATTCAAGATTGGTATTGCAGTACCACCCTCTAATGATATTGACGTTTACTCACAGGATATCGGCTTGATAGCCATTATAGAAGATGATGAACTTGTTGGCTTCAATGTGACTATTGGCGGTGGTATGGGTATGAAGCATGGTAATACAGCTACCTATCCTCAAGTAGGTCGACTCATTGGTTATTTTCCTAAAGCCAACGTGATAGATGTGTGTGAAAAAATTTTAACGATTCAACGAGACTACGGTAATCGCGAGGATCGCACGAACGCACGATTTAAGTACACAGTAGACCGTAAAGGCGTGGAATGGGTTAAAAATGAATTGAACCAACGTCTAGGATGGCAGTTAGAAAATGAACGACCATACCAATTCGACCATAATGGTGACCGTTATGGTTGGACAGAAGGCAACGGTCAATGGCATTTTACATTATTTATCCAAAATGGACGTGTGAAAGATACGGAAGAATATAAGTTAAAGACGGCATTAAGAGAAATTGCTCAAATTCACAAAGGTGATTTTAGATTAACACCTAATCAAAATTTAGTTATTGCTCAAGTTTCTGACAGTGAAAAACCGAGAATAGAAAAAATCATTTCAGAATATGGTCTAACAGATGGTGCACATTATACAGGATTAAGACGAAATTCCATGGCATGTGTTGCATTTCCAACATGTGGTTTAGCAATGGCTGAATCTGAACGTTATTTACCCTCACTGGTATATAAAATCGAAGAATTATTAGATGAAGCAGGTTTAAACGATGAAGAAATTACGATTCGAATGACAGGTTGTCCTAACGGTTGTGCTAGACCAGCATTAGCTGAAATTGCGTTTATTGGTAAGGCACCAGGAAAATACAATATGTATTTAGGCGGTGGATTTACAGGAGATCGATTAAATAAAATTTTCAAAGAAAATATAGCAGAGGCTGAAATTTTAGAAAGTTTAAGGCCAATATTAATCCAGTATGCCAAAGAAAGATTAGAAGGAGAACATTTTGGTGATTTCGTTATTCGTGCAGGCATCGTTGCAGAAGTCAAAGACGGTCAAACATTTCATAGTTAATAAATTGAGAAGGCGGTGGCAATATGGGCAAAGTATTTTTAGTAGGAGCGGGTCCGGGAGACCCTGATTTAATTACAGTAAAAGGCTTAAAAGCAATTCAAGAAGCAGACATTATTTTATATGACCGCTTAGTAAATAAAAAATTATTAAGTTATGCATCCTCAAAAGCAAAGTTTATGTATTGCGGCAAAGATCCAAATCGTCATTCTTTGCCTCAAGAAGATACTAATAAATTATTAGTGAACTTTGCGAAGAAAGGGCAGACCATCACAAGATTAAAAGGTGGAGATCCCTTTATTTTTGGGAGAGGTGGAGAAGAAGCAGAAATTTTAGCTGAACACCAAATTCCTTTTGAAATTGTACCAGGAATTACTTCTGGTATTGCTGCGCCTGCATATGCGGGCATCCCCGTGACACACCGAGAATACAGTTCATCAGTTGCATTTGTTACAGGAGTGATTAACAAAAGTATAGATAAAGATGAGTATTGGAGACATCTTGCACTCGGACCAGAAACATTGTGTATCTATATGGGTGTAAAAAAACTACCAGAAATTAGTGAGCTATTAATCAAACACGGTCGACCTATCGATACCCCAGTGGCATTAGTACACCTTGGAACTTCCGAATATCAAGAGACAGTGGTTGGTAATTTGATGAATATCGTTGAAGTCGCCAAAGATGTTGAAAATCCAGCAATGATTGTCGTCGGTGAAGTCGTTAAATTAAGAGAACGTATCAATTGGTTTGAAGATATACAAGAGCAAGTAGCGACAGCAAATTTAACATAACAATAGATGGGAGGGGCAGTATGCGAGGTGTCTTATATGTCAGCCATGGTAGTAGAGTAGATGAAGCTACTTCAGAAGCGGTGAACTTTATAGAGTTAGTCAAAAAACAAGTTGATGTCCCTTTACAAGAAACGTGTTTTCTTGAATTAACACAGCCTAACCTATCACAAGGGTTTCAACGGTTGGTGGATAAAGGAGCAACGGAAATATCTGTAATACCAGTACTGTTGCTAAGCGCTGGACATTATTTCAAAGATATTCCTAAAGAAATACAACTCAATCAACAAAAGTACCCCGAGATACAAGTTAATTATGGTAAACCTTTAGGTGTACAACAACGATTAACAGAAATATTGCATCAAAGACTTGAAGAAACACATATTTCATTGAATACAGACGCGAAAGTGTTGCTTGTGGGGAGGGGGAGTTATAATCCTCAAACGCAAAAAGACCTTTCGACCATCAAATCTCAATTAAGCAAGTTAAATGTCGAATTAGATATTGACGTGTGTTATTTAGCTGCATGCAAGCCTTCATTTGAAACCGCTTTAGACGAAGCAGTAAAAAAAGGACATTCTCAAATATTTGTAATTCCCTATTTATGGTTTACAGGTATATTAGAACGCCACATTGCAACGACGATAAGCAACTATCATGTAGATAATGACATCGTACTGTGTTCACGTCTAGGTAGCCATCGTCATTTGCAAATTGCATTGAAAGAACGTGTGGACGAAACGTTCGAGCCTATTAAGCAATAAAATAACTTAATTAATAACAGCATGTAAGGAAGTGACATGATGCCATTGATTCCACTCATGATTGATATTTCAAGTAAAAAAATTGTTGTAGTTGGGGGAGGTAAAGTAGCTGAGCGAAGAGTAAATACTTTAATTCGTTATGCTACAGACATCCATATTGTCAGTCCCACCCTCACTGCAAATATGAAATATATGATGCAACGTTCACTAATACAGTGGAGTGAAAAGTCATTTGAAATTGACGATATTCAACAAGCAGATTTAATTATTGCAGCGACCAATGATGCATCAATCAATCTACTTGTACGTAAACATAAACCGAATCACGCGATGATTAACATGGTCGGATCAGCGACTGAAGGGGATGTGGTGTTCCCAAGTATATTGCAACGCGGCAAACTGACATTGAGTATTTCCACAAGTGGTGCAAGTCCAGGTCTTACGGCTCAACTTTTAATGGAATTTCAACAACGCTTTGGTAATCACTATGAAGCGTATGTAGATTTTTTATATGAATGTAGACAACGCATTAAACAAACTGATTTACCAGAATTAAAAAAGAAAAAATTTTTAAAATCAATTTTAGCAGATGAGTATTTAGAAAGAGATAAGCAAATAAATGTGATTGAGTGGCTCGATTCGTTAAAAGAAACATAATTTGGAAGGAGTATGACACATGTATAAATTATTTATTTTTGCGCTTGCAGGATTTCTCGCACAACTAATTGATGGCTCTCTCGGTATGGGTTTCGGTGCATCTTCTTCTTCTATATTACTAACTTTTGGAATAGCGCCAGCAATCGCCTCGGCAACGATTCATTTTGCTGAAATTGCAACAACAGCTGCATCTGGTACATCACACTGGAAGTTTGAAAACGTTCATAAACCGACAATGATAAAACTAGCGATACCTGGCGCTATTGCAGCATTTATTGGTGCGGCGTTTTTAAGTCATATACATAGTAATTTAATTAAGCCATTTATTGCCTTATTTTTATTGACTATGGGATTTTATATTTTATATCAATTTTTATTTAAGAAGGATAATCATGCACAGAAAAATCCTAGTAAAATAGGCCGTTTTGCTTTGATTCCACAAGGGGCGATTGCAGGATTTCTCGATTCGATAGGCGGTGGCGGTTGGGGACCAGTTAATACGCCTTTAATCTTAGCTCAAAGAAAGTTAGAGCCTAGGTATGCCATTGGCACTGTGTCTGCTAGTGAATTTTTTGTAGCCCTTTCAGCATCTATTAGCTTTATTATCTTTTTAGGGTGGAGCCAAATTAATTTGGGTCTAGTCATTTCATTAAGTATAGGTGGACTGATTGCAGCACCTTTCGCAGCTTGGCTTGTTAAAATCTTACCGATGAACATATTGGCAGTATGTGTGAGTGGTTTGATTATCTTTACAAACAGTAGCTCATTAATTAGCGTATTCGACCCCACTACTGCAGTATCTATCACGATTAAAGTTTCACTGATTCTTATGTGGATTGCTTTAATTACTTATGCGTTATTTCAAAATAAAAAATTGTCGTTTTCAATTTCTAAAAACAAAGCAAATGCAAATGAAGTAGATTAAAAACAAAGGGAGTGTATAAGTATGACATTAACAACTGAAACAATTACAAATACCATTGAACCTCATGGTGGCAAATTAATTAACAGAGAAGTGGATGAAGTATTAAAAAAGGACCTATTAACTGAGTCGCAATCGCTACCTAGTATCACATTGACGCCGTGGAGTTTATCAGATTTAGAGCTTATTGGTATCGGCGGATTCAGTCCATTAACAGGATTTATGAATGAAGCTGATTATACCAATGTTGTAGAAGACTTACACCTAAGTAATGGATTGGTGTGGAGTATCCCTATCACTTTGCCGGTAACTGAAGTAGAAGCGAAGCCACTAGAAATTGGTGCCCGTGTTGCATTATATAGTGAAGCTGGCCATCTCTATGGCGTACTTGATTTAGAAGAAAAGTTCACCTACGACAAAGAGAAAGAAGCACAACGTGTTTATGGCACGACAGATCCAAATCATCCAGGGGTTAAGAAAGTATATGAAAAAGGCAATATCTATCTTGCTGGACCCATTTATTTATTGGATAGACCAAAGCATGATGATTTTGTAGATTATCATTTGGATCCATCAGAGACAAGACGATTATTCGATGAGTTAAATTGGAAGACGGTAGTAGGATTTCAAACAAGAAACCCGGTACATAGAGCGCATGAGTATATTCAAAAAGCTGCTTTAGAATCAGTTGATGGCCTATTATTAAACCCTTTAGTCGGAGAAACCAAATCTGATGATATCCCTGCAGCTGTACGTATGGAAAGTTACAAAGTGATTCTTGATAATTATTACCCAGAAAATAAAACACGCTTAGTCATATACCCAGCAGCAATGCGCTATGCGGGTCCTAGAGAAGCGATATTACATGCTACTGTTCGAAAAAATTATGGCTGTACCCATTTCATTGTAGGACGAGACCACGCTGGTGTTGGAGATTATTATGGAACTTATGAAGCACAAGAACTTATTTCTAAGTATGAAAGTGAACTAGGAATACAAATTTTGAAATTTGAACACGCTTTTTATTGTAAGACTTGTGAAAACATGGCGACTGCTAAGACGTGTCCACATGATGCTTCCTCACATTTACATCTTAGTGGGACTAAAGTTCGTGAAAAGTTGAAAAATGGAGAGTCATTACCTAAAGAGTTTTCTAGACCAGAAGTAGCAGAAGTTCTTATTAATGGTTTAAAAGAACAATAATTTGAAAGGGTGTAGTGAATGAGTAAAGTGAATCATATCACTTGGCATGAATCAGAAGTGAAAAAAGAAGAAAGACAACATCATAATAACCATAAAAGTGTATTAATTTGGTTTACTGGGCTATCTGGATCTGGCAAGTCGACGATTTCTGTTGCTTTAGAAAAGGCATTATTTCAACGCCAAATTCATACTTATAGACTAGATGGGGACAATGTCAGACATGGACTTAATAATAATCTTGGGTTCACTCCAGAAGATCGTACAGAAAATATTCGACGCATTGGTGAGGTAGGAAAGTTGATGGTTGATGCAGGATTAATAACAATTACTGCATTCATATCACCGTATAAAGTAGATCGTGAGACCGTACGTCGCTTATTACCAGAAGATGAGTTTATAGAAGTATACACGCAATGTAGTCTAGAAAAATGCGAAGCAAGAGACCCTAAAGGATTGTACCAAAAAGCTAGAAAAGGTGAAATTCCAGAGTTTACAGGAATTAGCGCTCCGTATGAAGCACCAGAAATGCCAGAAATAGTTATAGACACAGAAAATGATAGCATCGAGCAATCAGTTAATAAAATCGTGAATTATTTGAAGTTGTATAAATATATTTAAAAAATGATGTATTCTATCATATAACGTTTGTTTATAACATATAAAGATATACAACACGAAAGGAGCTTAGAGATGGAAATCTTAAATATAATTGCTTATAGTTTACTCATTATATTTATCTTAGTAGTGTTTTGTGGTGTTTTTTTAGTGAATAAAGGGCAGGGTAGAAGCTATTTTTTAATAGAATTCAAAATAATCATATTCATAATGTTTATGTGTTTTATCGGATTGGGCATAACGCTAACAATTTTAGGATTATATGAAAAACTATAATCATTAAACGGTTTGAATATTTTTCATAAATTAGCATCTGTATACTAGACAGATGCTATTTATTTGCGGTTAAAATGGCTTTGTAATTTTACGTTTATGGTCAACTTACATGAATCATGTTATAGTAAATGAATTAATTTTTAATATCATCTTTCTTTGTGTCGTAGCAAAATTTGAATAATGACATATTGGAAGTAAGGAAGGTTTCAGACATGCCAAAAAAGTTAGAAGATATAGCAAAAATAGAATTACATTGTCATTTAGATGGTTCTACAAGTATAGAACTAATTAAACAATTAGCTGATGAACAAAACATTGTTTTAAATGAGTCACATCTGCTAGTGAGTGAAAATTGTGAAAGTCTAGCTGAGTATTTAAATTGCTTTGATGAAATATTAAAAGTATTACAAACCAAAGATAGTCTAAAAAGGGCTGTCATAGATGTTGCACAACAAGCAAGTAATGATAATGTAAAGTATATAGAGATTCGCTTTGCACCGTTACTACACACGGAAAAAGGGTTGGATCTAGATGAGGTATTAGAAGCAGTTGAATCAGGCGTACAAATTGCGGTCGAAACATTAGACATTAATATTAATTTATTAATTTGTGCGATGAGACAACATGAAGCCTCTGTCAATGAAGCACTATTTGATTATTTAGAGAAAAACAATAGTGAAGTGGTGTGTGGGATTGACTTTGCAGGGCCAGAGGCAGCCGTTCCGCCTGAAGATATTCGTACTACAATTCAGTATGGACTGGATAAAGGATTTAATCTTACTTTACATGCAGGTGAATGTGGTTGCATGCATAATGTAATGGAGTCTATTCGAATAGGTGCTAAGCGTGTTGGCCACGGCGTTGCAATCAATGAGAATGAAGCGGCGCTCGAAGAGATTAAACGTAAAGACGTTCTGTTAGAAATGTGTCCTAAAAGTAATATTCAAACTAAAGCAATACAGGATTTAAAAGAGTTAAACATTCCTTACTTATTAGAACATGACATTCCATTTCTTATTAATACAGATAACCGCACAGTGACACAAACGTCATTAAATGAAGAGTACGCGTTGTTGCTCAAGCATCAGTTGATTACTTTCGAACAAATTGAATATATTAATTTAAGAGCAATCAAATATACATTTTTATCAGAGTCTGAACAAGCGCATTTGAGAACAAAATTACAATAAATAATTAAAAGGGATTATTCCATTTATCATGGAAAATCCTTTTTTTGTATCAAACTATAATTTGCCAGAAGCTATAAATAAGTTGGCATCCTTTTTCATAAATATGCTTTTACCTTCATGGAAAATGTGAGATTAGATATGTGTTGGTCTTAATACTGAAAATACTTGCTTAATATCAGTTTGCCCAAATCCATATAGACTTTTGAATAATAGATGTTTTCATTTTTATTAAAATCAACCAATACTAACATGCCACTTGAATTTATTTTTTTAATGCTGACAATAAAGCTTTATAATTTCCACTATGCAGTAAGACTAATGATAGTAACACTACATCATACGTTCTCACTACCTCTGTCGTATTTGACAGTATACCTCCTTATTTTGCTTGTACGCGTGTACGAACTAATTCCATTATTTTACTTTCAACTACCTCAATCATTTGAGCCTCAGCATCCGCTAAAGTGGTGATTGATATTTAATGTCAATAGACCGGTGCCTCCGCCATCATCTAACAGTGATTGATCAGAGGTGCTTCAAGTAATGTATTTGCTTCTGTGATTATAGTTTAAGCAAGTTGTATCCTACTAGGTGCATCATATTTTTGAGAATTTCCTTAAAACGATTTTCATTCAAATAAATACTCCTTTATTAATTGAAATGAGAGCTTTATAAAATGAAATACTAATAATAGTTATTATGGATATGTTGAGTCGTCAATCGATAATATAATAGGCTTAAAATTACCACATTATTTAATACTTGGATAATCTGAACTAGCATGTACCCGAAGGGATAGTCAACATATATTAGGTAATCCTAAAGTATGATTGAGGGTGTATTAAAAATATGTTTTACTTGAGTCTATCAGTCATAATGAGGTGAAGTCATGAAGCAATATTTAGCACTTATTCGTAAACGTTTACGAGGATTAGATATTGGTTTGATAATCTGCTTTATCTTACTAGGCGTAATAGGGGTTATGATGGTTTACAGCGCCAGTATGGTATCTGCATCTAAAGGAACATTGACAGGCGGGGTGCCTATTGAAAGTAATTATTTTATGAAAAGACAAGTGCTTTTTTTGGTTCTTGGTGTTTTTATTATCCTATTTATTGGTGGGTTCATTAATATTAACGCTTTTAAAAAAAGCCATGTGCAAAAAGTTATAGTTTTGGGGACATTATTGTTATTACTTATTACTGTACTCATCGGCAAAGAAATTAACGGTTCGAGAAACTGGATTAATCTAGGAATATTTAGCATTCAATCTTCCGAATTCTTAAAATTAACTTCAATTTTTTATCTTTCTTACGTAATCAATCAACGGATATCGAGTTACACAGACTACCAATTGAAACATCTTATTTCACCACTTGGCATGATAGGTGTGGGACTATTACTTGTACTAATGCAAGGTGACTTAGGAGGAACGTTATTAACTATTGCAATTATTGGATGTATATTAGTTTATTCAGATATAAAAAATAAGGTGAAAATTCAAATCATGGGCATCGCTATGGTACCAATTATATTTTATGGAATTTATACATTAATTTTTGATTCAAAAAATATTTATAGGCTCAAACGTATTCAAGTTATGCTAGATCCATTTAAATATGAGAATGATGAGGGTTATCAACTTACAAGCGCATTGATAGCCATAGGAAATGGTGGGTTCACTGGAAAAGGCTTAGGTAATGGTATTGCGAAATTGGGCTATTTACCAGAACCACACACCGACTTTATCTTCACTGTTATTTCAGAAGAATTAGGGTTGTTGGGCGTGTTATTTACAATCATGATTTATGGATTTATTTTAGTGAAAGGGCTTATTTACGCGAATAAAACAACAAATCAATTTTACAAATTAATTTGTGTCGGTGTTGTGAGTTATTTATTTATACAAGTCTTTATTAATTTAGCGGGGGTCTCGGGCCTCATTCCTTTAACTGGTGTGACGTTGCCGTTATTAAGTTATGGTGGCTCGTCTATGTTAAGTATTAGTCTAGCATATGGTGCTTTGTTAGCAGTTGCTAGAAGAATTAATAATGAAAGGAAGTTAAGTTAAGTGAAAACTGGCTATTTAAAAATGATATTAATGAGTATGTGTTTGTTATTGCTTATGATTTGTATACATATTGGTATAACAAATCCCTTAGATTCCTTTGTTTACCATTTTTTAGATACAACAATTCAAAACTATGGATTGATAATTTATCTTGAAGTTATTTCTGTTGTTTTTGCACCGATAAACTGTTTGTTTATGATATTGGTGATATTGAGTGTCTTATATTTCTATAATCCATTCAAATTTTGGTGGTATGGATGGTGGAGTTTCAGTGTATTGCTTATTGGTACGTTGTTTAAATATATTATTCAACGGACGAGACCTGATATGAGTATAGATGGATATAGTTTCCCTAGCATGCACGTCTTGAGTGTCTGTCTACTAGTATGTCTTATTTTATTATTGAACAATAGTAAAAGTCTAGCTATCATCAGTATGTTATTAGTAATTTCTGTTATGATTTCTAGGATTTATTTACAAGCACACTATTTTACAGATACTGTAGGTAGTTTGTTCGTTATGGGCACGATGCTTCAAGCTATACAATTGGGACAGTGTTCGTCGGTAATACATCAAAGGTGACATTGCGGTATATTAAAATAGTAGCGATTTAAAATGACCCTATGATTTTAACAATTCAGTATAAAATCCATCAGTGAATACTACTAAAAAGACGCCGATAAACGATATGTTATCGGCGTCTTTTTATGTTAACAATCTATAAATTAAGACTTAGTCATCCATTACTTTATTAATGATTTCTGTGGCATTTAAATTTAATATATTGCTTGGTGTAACTTGATCAATATCACGATTGAACATTGATTTTAATTTTTCTACTTCTTCTTTTTCACCAGCTAAATAAATTTGTTGCCAACCTTTTGTTTTAGCTTTTTTCTCAATTCTAGTGACTAAACGTTTGAACCAACGTTCTTGATTAGCTTTTACACGCTCTTTAAATTCATCTCTTTTAGAGCCGCCTTGAGTTAAATCATCACCTTGAGGGCCTTCATGTTCGCGCCAATCATCAGTTTCTAAATCTAACGTATAGTAATCTTCATCTACGATTGTACCAATTTCAGTTTCTATTACACGAGCTTTGTCTTGTTGTAATACTAAAATGCCAGTATATGGATGGCTCTGTTGTAATGATTTAATCTGGTCTAATTTTGGTTGAAAACCCCAGTTGAATTGAGTATCAACTGAAATATTAACGTACTTTTCAAATCTTAATGATTCGTCAGCAGTTATAAATAAGATGAGACCTCTTTTGAGGTTAGGTTCAGCACCTTGTATTTCAGTTTCTACTTTGTCTATGATTTTTTTTGCTTGATTCTTTTCTTCATGATTGTCACTTTTTTTTGTTTGTTCTGATAAATCTTTTAGAGCATTTTTTAGTTCGATTTTCCATTTTGTACCTTGTTCAGGGCTCGTATCTAAATAGATAGAGAATACTTTTTGATTTTGAGATTCACCGTCGAATTGTTCCAAGTTATTTATTTCTTCTTCTAAAAGCATTATATATATCACCCTTTATAATTCGTTCTCACTTTATATTTTACCGTTTTTTGAACAGTTAAACTTTATATGCATAATAGTTAATATTTGTTGGTGATTTTATTGATATGAAAACAAATATTTATACAGATAAAAAAGATGATTTAAAATATGTGCGTAGTGTTTAAAAGCGATTCCAAGGGGAAAATTAACCATAATAATGGAAAATTAAAGTCGAAATTTCAAACGAATAAAGGGGGAATATGTATGGCTACACTACTATTTCTTGTAACAATACTATTCATATTAGTCGTCTACTTACTTGTTAGACTGAAGTACGCGAAAGATTTCAAAGAATCTATGGGTAAGCGTCACAGAGAAAGAAGAATAGAAGAATTTGTGCAAAATGCTTATAAACTAGATAATTTAGAAGCGATACATCATAGTCGCACCCATATTGAGCTTATTTATAGTCGTAAAACATTAGACGTGAGAACAGAACAAGTTATTTTTGTAGAAAATAAAGACGAAGAAAAAGTTAAAACTCAATTTGAAATGACAGATGACATGGCTAGAGACGAATTGTTCGATTTGATGTTAGAAGATACTTATTTTTATATGATTGAAGAACGTTACAACGAATTAATAATTAATAAAAAAGATTAGTAATTTATTAAGTTGAATGATTGGAAAGGAATGATGCTTATGGCACCTGTTATTAAGCCTTATACAAATGATTCAGAATTAGAAGCAGATATTAAAGCATTAAAAGATCGAGGCATCGCAAGTCAAGATATATACATTTTATCAAATGATAAGGAACGTACAAATAAAGTGGTTGATGATACGAAAGTTACTGCTGTCCATTACAATCAAATTGATGCCGACGATGATTTTGATTCAAAAGATGAAGAATTGAGAGAAAAACTGAGTACTTTAGGTGTGCCAAAGCATGAAGCCGACAAATGTAAAGCACATATAGAGGAAGATAAAATTATTTTAATTGTTAACGATTTTAGAATTAAAGGGCTATTATAAACAAAGTAAAAGGTGATTAAGTATGTCCCTTCTTAAAATTGATAATCTAACAAAGCACGTTGGTAAGTTTTATGCCTTATTAGTATAGCCAATGTAGTAATGATGGTTTTTGTATTGTTGTGCGTTATAAGTATAGTAGGGTTTAGAAAGAGAGATATATAATTATTTATAATATGATTTACAGAGAGAGTTACCAAATATTAGGTAACTCTTTTTTTATGTAATATATTATGAAATTAATTTGTTATATATTAAGCGGTGTTGATTGGTAAAAAACACTAATTACAAGTTAATATTTCAATATAATTGTAATTATTAATGTTTATTTTATTTGAAAGCGCATAATTTATTATCACTTATAAGTATGTATTATCAATTCAAATGATTATATAAATATTTAAATATGGACTTTATCGTTTTTTTAGTTATAATAGATTATAATAATTACAAATAGATAATTATTTTAATTAAGGAATGTAACGGAGGTGCGTTCAACGTGAAACGCGTAGCATTATTATGCATGTCATATGGTACGCCATATAAAGAAGAAGATATTTTGCCGTATTATACACACATTAGACATGGCCATGCACCGAGTCATGAAGCATATTTAGATTTAAAACAAAGATATGAATATATCGGTGGTGTGTCGCCTTTAGCAGCAACTACCGAAAAACAAGCTGAGACGCTATGTCACACTTTAAACTCGATGACGAACGATATAAGCTTTGAATTATATATAGGTTTAAAACATATCCATCCTTTCATTGAAGATGCAATAGATAATATTTATGCAGATGGAATTGATGAAATCGTAAGTGTAGTCTTAACACCACATTACTCTTCATTCTCAGTAGAAATGTACAATCAACGTGCAATGCAATATGCAAATGAGAAAGACATTAAAGTTACAACGCTGAATGAATTTTATAAAGAAGAAAAATTTATCCAATATTGGGTTGAAGCTATAAATGTACAATTAAATTTAATATCTCAAGAAGCGTATGATAAAACAGCAATCATCATATCAGCGCATAGTCTTCCAGAAAAAATCTTAGCATTTAATGATACTTATCCAAGCCAGCTGGAAGAAACAGCACAATTGATTCAATCGCAAATTGATCACAACCATGTGTTTAACGGCTGGCAATCAGAAGGCAACACTGGAGAACCATGGATTGGACCCGATGTGCAAGATTTGACGCAAACATTACAAGCACAATATGGTTATGAACATTTTATATATGCGCCATTAGGCTTTACATGTGAACACCTAGAAGTGCTATATGATAACGATTATGAATGTAAAAAAGTTTGTGAGGACCTCGGTTGTAACTATTATAGAGCTGAAATGCCTGGTTCTGATGCATTATTTATTGAGAGTATAGCTGATGCTGTGTTAAAAAATTATAAAAAGACAAATTATCTTACTACGGTACAATAAAGGAGAAAATAATATGAATAAAAAACTAACAGGATTATTTGGTGCGCCAGTATCAGATAGAGAAAATAGTATGACAGCAGGTCCACGTGGCCCGCTTTTAATGCAAGATATATACTTTTTAGAACAAATGGCACACTTCGATAGAGAAGTTATTCCAGAGCGCCGTATGCATGCCAAAGGTTCTGGTGCATTTGGTACATTTACAGTAACAAATGATATTACCCAATATACAAGTGCAAGTATCTTTGCTGAAGTAGGTAAGCAAACAGAAATGTTCGCACGTTTTTCAACAGTAGCGGGTGAACGTGGGGCAGGCGATGCTGAACGTGATATCCGTGGTTTCGCATTAAAATTCTATACAGACGAAGGTAACTGGGACTTAGTTGGTAATAATACGCCGGTATTTTTCTTTAGAGACCCTAAATTATTCCCAAGTTTAAACCATGTGGTTAAACGTAATCCAAAAACAAATATGAAAGACCCACAAGCAAACTGGGATTTCTGGACGTTATTACCAGAAGCGTTACACCAAATCACTATCTTGATGACAGATCGTGGTATACCAAAAGGGTTTAGAAATATGCATGGTTTTGGTTCGCATACTTATTCTATGTACAATGACAAAGGTGAACGTGTATGGGTGAAATTCCATCACAGAACACAACAAGGTATAGAAAATTATACGGCTGAAGAAGCTGAGCAAGTGATAGCAAAAGATAGAGATTCTTCTCAAAGAGACCTATTTAATAATATTGAAGCAGGTAATTTTCCTAAATGGAAGATGTATATCCAAGTGATGACTGAAGAACAAGCACGCAACCATAAAGATAATCCTTTTGATTTAACAAAAGTGTGGTATAAAGATGAATATCCATTAATTGAAGTTGGTGAATTCGAATTAAATCGAAATCCTGAAAACTATTTCCAAGATGTAGAGCAAGCTGCATTTGCACCAACTAATATTGTCCCAGGTTTAGATTTCTCACCTGATAAAATGCTACAAGGCCGGTTGTTCTCTTATGGAGATACACAAAGATACCGTTTAGGTGTCAATCATTGGCAAATTCCTGTTAACCAACCTAAGGGTGTGGGTATAGAGAATATATGTCCATTTAGTAGAGACGGTCAAATGCGTATCTTAGATGACAATCAAGGTGCACAAACACACTATTATCCAAATAGTAATGGTGCATTCGAAGACCAACCGCAATACAAAAAACCAGGCTTAGATATTCAAGGACAAGCTTTCGAATATGATTTCCGTGAAGATGATGATAACTACTTTGAACAACCAGGTAAGTTATTCCGCCTATTGTCAGCGGATGAACAACAAGCATTATTCAATAATACAGCTAATGAAATGAGCCCGGTGACTGATGCATTGAAACACCGTCACATTAGACATTGTTATAAAGCAGACCCAGCTTATGGTCAAGGTATAGCAAGTGCTATGGGTATTGATATTAACGATGTAGATTTAGAAGTTGCAGACTAATTGAAAAGGCAGGTATTCAAATGATATTAGATAATGTAAATCCAGATGATTTGTTTCCAACTGAGAAAAAGGGACCCTCTGTGTTAGGAAAAATGGAGTATCCAGTGCAAGGCGAAGTAAAAGTATACGAAGCAGCTTATATCGCAACGAATGAACGTCTTATATTAAATGTAGATATGGACGGCCAATTTTACTATCGAAACATTCGATATGATGAAATTGAAGATATAGAGTTAAAAGAAGATGCATTAACAATGCGTTTTAGCATTGGTACATTCGCACTTACAGATTTAAACAAAGAAGATGCAGCAGCATTTGTCGCTTACGTTGAACCTAAACAAAATCACTAGTTATGTAATTTAAATCATGATAGTCCCCCTCGAGATCATTAAAATGGTCACGAGGGGTTTTTTGAAATTTGAATGAATTATAAGGCAGTAATACCACCATCGATGACAAATTCTGAACCTGTAGAGTAACTTGCATCATCTGAGGCTAAAAAGATAACCATATTAGACACTTCTTCTGTTTGTGCTACGCGACGCATTGGAATTGTCTTTTTGAATTGTTCAACTGCTTCTTTTACGCCTTCTTGTTCTAGCATAGGTGTTTGAATTACGCCAGGGTGTACAGAGTTTACACGTATATTATAAGGTGACAAGTCTCTTGCAGCAGATTTAGTCATACCACGAACGGCAAACTTTGTATCAGTGTAACCAATCGCGCCACCAACCAGTCCATTCATAGATGAAATATTAATAATTGATCCATTTTGTTGTGATTTCATAGTTGAAGTGACTGCTTTCATACCTAAAAAGACAGAGACTTGGTTAATATTGACAATCTTTAAGTAACTTTCTAAACTTAACTCTTCTAAAGGTGTGTTATAAGTAATACCTGCATTGTTAACTAAAACATCGATTTGGCCCCATTTATTGTTTACTGTCTGCACCACGTGTTCCCAATCTGCCTCGTTAGATACGTCATGTTTTATAAAAATGGCATTGTCACCAAGTTCTTGGGAAACTTCTTGACCAAGTGTGTCATTAATATCAGTAATGGCAACTTTCCCACCTTCATTTAATACTTTTTCAGCATGCATTTTACCCATACCTTGTGCTGCACCTGTAATAATGACAACTTTATTTTCTAATCTTTTCATTGCTTACATCCTCTCTTTTCTAAATTGAATAAATGATTACTATATAACTTAACAGTAAATACATAAAAAGATAACTATTTAGCATTAAGTATTTTACTGCTAAACTAAATTTATTTATACTGAAATTATATTATTAAATTAAAGGGGGAAGAGTATGGAGAAAGATAATTTTTTCGAACTGATTCATAATGCTGAGCTATTTAATGACGCGACAATGACGCTTTTCATGAAAAAATTTAATATGAACGTTAATATTTCACAAATTATTGCCTTAGCTAAATTAAAAGAGCATGGTGCACAAAAACCATCCTCACTTGCTCAATCTCTTGGTTATACTTCAGGTGCAATCACTGGCTTAACTAATAAATTAGTTAAGGATGGCTATATTGTAAGAGCACACCAGGAAGATGATAGACGCTCAATCTTAATTACCATCACTGACAATGGCTTGGATTTATTAGATAAAGCTCAAATACAAGGGCAGAAAATGAGAAATGAAATTTACTCTGTATTAAACGATAAGGAAGTTAGACAACTACTTGAAATCCAAAAGAAATTATACAGTCATGTGAAGGAATTAGATAAAGAAAATGAGCTAACATATAAGCAAAAAGTAAAGTAAAAGGGTGATTTAAATGGCTAAATTAGAAGATAAAGTTGCAATTGTTACTGGTGGTGCAGGAGGAATCGGTTCAGGTATTGTGAGGGCTTATGCTAAAGAAAATGCCAAGATTGTTATCGCCGATATTGCTGAGGATAGAGGAAAATTATTGAGTGAGGAATTAAATCGTAGCGGTCATGACACATTATTTATTACAACAGACTTAACAGATAAAGCTTCATTACAAGCATGTGTTGATACTACAATTCAACATTATGGGAAAATTGATATTTTAGTTAACAACGCACATGCTTCTCGTATGAATAGCTTTTTAGATATCACTGAAGAAGACTTGGATTTATCATTGAATACTGGATTTTATGCGACATTTTATTTATGCCAAATGGTTGTACCTTATCTTAAAGAAACCAAAGGTAATATTATTAATTTTGGTTCAGGTGCTGCTGTAAAAGGTGACAAACATCAAGGTGCATACGTGGTAGCTAAAGAAGCAATACGTGGAATTACACGTGTTATTGCTAATGAATTTGGAGAGTTTGGTATTAATGCTAATATTATATCCCCGATTGCTTATTCTGAAGGGGTAGATCAATGGAGAAAAGAGAACCCTGAGTATTACAATAAAGTTGTTCAAGGGATTCCACTACAAAAATTTGGTGATGTGGAAAAAGATATCGGTCCTGTAGCAGTATTTTTAGGAAGTGAGGACTCACAATATATCACAGGGCAAACTGTGATGGTAGATGGCGGTAGCATCAAATTATACTAATATTACTAAATATTTAATACGACAATTATGTTTAGCGAACATTCAAGCTAAATCATATATAAAAGCGCACATGCTAAACATGTGCGCTTTTGATCATGTGATTAGTTTTAACGTTTTATAAGTGCTGTCAGTTCACCTTCAAAGACTTTAATTTCATCGTGGTTGAATGTGGATAATAATACGGTGAGTAGTCCTTGGTCTCTTTTGCCTGGCTTTTTCTCAATGACTTTGACTACAGTATACAATTCATCCTCTGGAAATACAGGTTTGATAAATTTAATGTTATCCATATGCGTACCAGCTATTACATCTTCACCATACTTACCTGCTTCAATCCACAGTTTGAAAGATATAGATAAGGTATGTATACCAGAAGCAATGATGCCATTAAACCTACCTTGTTGTGCTTTTTCTTTATCTAAATGCATATACTGCGGGTCAAATTCACTGGCAAAATCTGTAATAGCTTCTTCACTTAGTTTATATTTTTTTGTGGTGAATGTGTCGCCAATTTTAAATTCATCAAGTTTCATAATTGTGTTCTCCTCTGATTGTTAGAATTAAAAATAATGTGATTGGACGAAATCATAGTGAAATTTATAATTTATTAAGATGAATTTCTGCTATTTTTTCAACTAAATATTTGGGTGTATAAGGCATATCTTCTTTTAACCAACAAATAATTGTACCGATTATAGCGGAAGAATCATACCATAATTTGATGTCTTTATGTTTAGTGTTTGTACTTCTTTCAATACCGTTGTAAATTTCAGTTTCTATAACTTTTAAAATTTCATTTCTAAAACCTGGTAATTTATTATAAACTAAAATTAATTTATACAATTGATTTTCTTCTTGCACATGTTTTAAAAAGTTAATTAACTTATCCCAATTTCGTATATCGTTATTGGCGTCAGTCAATTTCTCTCGTGCGGTTTTTATTGTTTCAGTTGCTAATTGTTCAAGCATATTGGTTAAGTCTTTATAATGCGAATAAAATGTAACTCTATTAATCATTGCTCTTTCGCTTAGCATATGAACTGTGATACTTTCTATATTTCGTTCTTCTAACAATTCAATCAAGGCATTTTTCAGCATATAACGTGTTCTTTCTACCCTTAAATCACGTTTTTTCATAATACATCACTCCAACAATATATAATTTTGTCTTTTTGGTATTTAATTTAACAATATATGATAAATGGTTATTTAAGCGATATAAAGTTTTTATCTCTTTAAAATTATTATAATATTTAATTGTAAGTTAAACAACAAAGTGTAATTTAAATAATACTTATTAAACAGTTTAGAGTAATGTTTTTTCAAGATAAAGGGGAAATTGGGTTAACTTATTTAGGAAAATTATTGATAAGTAATTTACACCTTGTGTTGTTTTGTATTTTTTCTAATATCTAATAAACATATTTTGTTAATTAGAATTTTAAACTACAGAATATAATATATTGTAATTTGTTTATCTGTTTGAACTCTAATATAATATTTTAATGTTATTTAAACAACAGAGTGTAAATTAAATTAGAGGAGAAACATAAAATGAACGAACAAATGAATATGGATACAGTTCCTAAAAAATTAATTATTATGATTTTAATTTTTGGGACTTTTTTAACAGCTTTTAACCAAACCGTCATGAGTGTAGCGACGCCAGAAGTTATGAAAGATTTAGATGTATCGGCTGCTACAGCACAGTGGTTAACCACTGCGTATATGTTAGTAAACGGCGTATTGGTACCTATTACTGCATTTTTAATGAAACGATTTACGACAAAACAACTGTTTATAAGTGCGATGTTCTTATTTTTAGTAGGTTCATTGATTGCTGCATTGTCGAATGACTTTACATTTCTTTTAGTTGGTAGAATGGTTCAGGCTTCAGGGGCCGGGATTATGATTCCGCTTTTGTATAGTGTGGTAATGATCTTATATCATCCATCGGAACGAGGTACTGTGATGGGCATGGTATCTTTAGCAGTGCTGTCTGCGCCAGCGATAGGTCCGACTATTTCCGGCTATGTCATTGATATATTATCTTGGCGTTCACTATTTGGCATTTTAGTACCAGTATCATTAATTGTAATTATATTAGGATATTACTTCTTAGAAAATGTATCTAAGACTCAGAAAGACAAAATTGACGTAACGAGTATGCTCTTATCTACCATTGCATTTTCATGTATATTATACGGGTTTAGTAGTGCAGGAGAAGAAGGCTGGACAAGTGCGATTGTGATGATTTCATTTATTGTCGGTATCATCGCATTGACTACATTTATCATAAGACAGTTGAAATCCCAAAAACCGTTCTTGGATTTAAAAGTATTTAAATATGGTACATTTACGTTAACTAATATTATTAATATAGGTATTACGATTATTATGTACGCAGACATGATTTTATTACCTATCTATTTACAAAATGTACTTGGTTATTCAGCAATGGAATCAGGTATCTTCATGCTTCCAGGTGCAGTACTAATGGCTGCAATGAGTCCTATAGCAGGTAAATTATACGATTTATTTGGCGCAAAATGGATTACTATTATCGGTGTTATCATTACGATTGTTTCAACTATTCCTTTTATAGACTTATCACAAGAGACGAATTATTATTATTTATTAATAGCTAGTACAGGCAGAAGAATTGGCATGGCCTTACTTTTAACACCAATTCAGACTGCTGGTTTAAATGTCATACCAAAAGAATTAAGTGCTCATGCTTCAGCGGTATGGAATACGGTGAGACAAATTGCAGGCGCAATTGGAACGTCATTGCTTATCACAATTATGACGATGGGCTCAAAGAACTATATCACCGAGCATGCTACTGAAACGAAAGGTCAAGAACAATTGATGCTTCTTGCAAATATTCAAGGTATAAATATTGCTTACTTTGCGATTATTATTGTGGCTGTTGTCAGCTTAGTACTGTCCTTTTGGATTAACGAAAGAAAAGAAAATATTAGATAATAAAATTTAAGGAGATGGATATAATGAAACTTAAAGATAAAGTATCTATCGTCACAGGTGCTGCGTCTGGTATGGGCAAAGCGATTGCTGAATTATATGCCAAAGAAGGAGCAAAAGTGATTGTTGCAGATCTTGATTTAGCTCAAGCAGAGGCAGTCTCAGAAGCGATTAATGAAAGTGGTGGTATCTCCAAAGCGATTGAAGTTAATGTAGCGAATCAAGAGGATATTGATTATATGATTGTTGAGACAGTCGAAACGTATGGTACTTTAGATATCTTGGTTAATAATGCTGGTATTATGGATGGGTTTGAACCTGTAGGAGATATTGTGGACGAAAAATGGGATTTAATTTTCGACATTAACACTAAAGGTGCTATGAGAGCAATGCGTAAAGCAATGCCGATTTTTCTAGATAAACAAGCAGGTATTATTATTAACACAGCGTCTACAGGTGGCTTAAATGGGGCACATTCAGGCTCGATTTATACAGCTTCTAAACACGCGCTTGTGGGTCTTACAAAAAATACTGGATTTATGTACGCTGAAAAAGGTATCCGTTGTAACGCAATTGCACCAGGTGCAATTGAAACGAATATATTTAATTCAATCAACGATATTAATCAATTTGGTTATGAAAGAGCCAAAGCGACACAAAGCGCTATACCTAAAATGGGTAAACCGGAAGAAATTGCTAGTGTAGCGTTATTTTTAGCTACCGATGAATCAAGCTTTATCAATGGCACAGTGCTCACAGCAGACGGTGGTTGGACTGCAGGATTTTAGAAATTAAAAGTGCTATATATTTAGTAAAACAGCCGAACTTTATAGTTCGGCTGTTTTTTTAGTCTTCAATTATTTCCTGGGGTATATTATCTATTCATAAGCTAAATACGGAAAGAATCCTTCTAGGAACTTTTCAGTTGCAGGCATGAAATATGAACCAAAATGGTAATCCGGGTCTAGTGTTGTAATAACCCAACGACCATATTGTTTAGAATTTTGCTGATACATCACAGCGCCCCCATTTTTAGACGCTATCAAAGTTTCTGCATCTACTGGTGGCCAAAATACGCCATGTTGGTGCCAAGTACAATCGTTCAAAGTCAGGTAGTTTTCAAATAATGGATGATTTGGCGCAGTAAGTAACAAACCACTATCTGCGTCCTCTTCTAGCCACCACCAAAAATTTGTAGGTCGAAATTCCCAATTTTGGTTGGGTAGCCAATCATGTGGTTGGGGACCGAATGCAACCACAGTGCCACCCTCTCTTGCAAAAGCATGTATTTTTTCAGCGGTTTCTAATAATAATGGTTGGTTTAATTGTGAAGGAACGACTAATATATCGAGCATACTGATATCAGTAGTTAAAAAATCAGGATGATAAATTAACTTTTCTATGAACTGATTGAATTTAGGTTCGTGAAATGTACGGTAATGTGATTCGTTGCCAGAGTATATGACACCTATTTTATTCATTTGTTTTACCTCCACTTAAATTTGATATTTCTTGTTTTAACCAAGTCATAAACTGCTGTGAAATATAATCTGTTGTTTTGTTCTGGTCTACATACCCTAAAAGCGAACGACCAGCATGTATAAATAATGTGCCAGATGTAGCGTTTCTATCTACATAAGTCACAACATGGCCATTACGAAATGTTAAATGTATTTCATGTTCAGGGCGTGTCTGATAATATCCTCTTGCAAAAAAGCCAGCCACACCTTTATTAAACGTCATATCATCTACTTCAACATGCGCATAAATAGCGGAATCATTATTTGGATATACAGCATAATCACTGAAGTGTTGAATAGGTTGTGGCATAAATAAAGATGTGTTTGGTAGCCATGGTTTGAACAAATGACCAAAAAATACGATGACTTTTTTAGTATTTAAATACTCTTCTAACAGGGTTCGATGTTGATGAAAATACAGTTGATCAACAAAATTAGGAATAATAATAGCGTCAAATTTATAAATATCTAGAGTGTGAAAGTCATACTGCGGTATATATTCCACAGTCATATCATTGTCTAAATGCTGTTGCTTATTGATGCCAAATGCGTGCTCTGGATCAATGTGTCCAATTAAATAAGTCATTAAAAACATCCTTTTATAAAAATTTTATTTTTCTAAATAACACTTTGGGTCTCAATATTTAAGGTTTAAAAGTGAAAATGTTGTAAATTAATATTGAAATTGATAATCATTATCTATAATATAGTTTATATATAATAAAATACGCATAAATATAAAATTTAGCAAGGGAAGAATAAAAATGAACGCAATCGCATATTTAGCAATAGACATACAATTTTCAAGACTAACAGCATTAGATATTCAAAGAGGTCTTGTATTTTTAAATGTATACGATTTACCACAGACCAATTTAAATATATATGATGGCGTAATTATTTCTAATCATGTGGATGAGTCATATTTAGTAGCACATGACAACATTTTAAAAGACTATATCAACCAAGGTGGAGTCATTTTCTCATTAGTAGAAAAATCTTTGCCTTGGTTGACTTATGTGTCGAACTGGAAACGCTCAACTATCTCATTAAAAGATCGGTCGTTAGAAATTAAAGCGACAGACAATGGACTTTTTGAAGGTGTGAAAACAAAAGATTTGGAATTTAGACAAGGCGTCCGTGGTTTCTTTTCGAGAGGCTTTTTTGGATCGATTCCTGACGAAGCAAAAGTGTTAATAACAGATCAAGAACAAAAGCCGATTGTTTATGTGGATCGAAGGCATAAAGGTACTATTTATGCTGGTGCTGGCACGGATATGTATCGGATATATACAAATGAAGATAATAGTTCAAACCAGGTAGGCTTACAAATGTTAAATGCGATACGAGCCGAAGCAACAAGGATTAGGGAGGAGGGGTTAAGTTGAAAATCGGATTGATTGTTAATGGTACACCGTATCAAAATAGGTTTTTAAAAGAACAAGAATTTAAATATATATAATGATGTCATACACATTAGGTCTTTAGATAACTATGATTTAAGCTATTATGACACGATTTTATTATCATGTCGGTTAGATATTCAATTATTAAAAAAACATAGAACTTCATTGTTAGAATTTTTAAAGCAAGGTAAGCGCCTTGTGATATTTGGAGAAGTACTAGATCAATGGTTCCCACATGTACATTGGGAAGATTCCGAGGTGGATTTTAGCTGGTGGGTAAGACCTGACGGTGATTTACCATTGAATTCTCAGTATCAAACACATAGTTTATATGAATATCTAAGAGTGGATGATATGAAATGGCATTATCATGGTACGTTCATTCCACCTCAAGGTGCTAAATCATTATTAGATACACCAGATGGAAAATCAATTTTTTACATAGATGATGTCACTTTTAATGGGGAATTAATCGTGACATCTTTAGACCCGATGTTCCATATTGGTCTTGGGTTTATAAACCAAGCAAAACCATTTTTACATGGATTAGGACAATGGTTAAGAATAGGAGTTAAACAATGAAAATAAAATATAACATCATAGGCGGTATTATATTGTCGACGTGTTTACTTACTGCGTGTAACTCAAACACGGCAACTACAAATTCAGAAGACAAGGAATTAACGAAAGAAGAAAAAATAGTAAAAGACCAAACGAATCGAGAAGTAAAAATAAAAAAAGACCCTGATAACATTGTTGTTGGTGGTATTTTACCTTACTTTTCTACATGGTTTGTAGGGACGAACTCTACAGAAGAAATTAAAGGATTACACCCAAATGCTTATAACGCTGCTGAAAATTCAATGCTAGCTAAAATTTCACCCGACATAAAAAAAGCATCGACAGAATTCGTGAAAAATGGAGAAGTGAACATAGAAGAGTTATCTAAAATAAATCCGGATGTTTACTTTGAACTTGCATCTGATAAAAAAACATTAGATAAGGTTGCAGAGAGTGGCGTACCAACAATAGGCCTTGAAACAATAAATGATTCAGATGATGATCCGTTATCAACTTTCAATAGTTGGTTAAAAATAACTTCTGATGTTAAAGGCGGTAAAACGAGTGATAGAACTGAGAAATTTATGCAAGAGGGAGAAAAATCTCAAAAAATGATTGATGATCGCCTAAAAGGTACAAAAGAATCAGAGAAACCAAAAGTATTATTCTTACACCAACATACAGATAATTCAATCGTCGTAGCAGGGTCAAACTTTCATAGTGAAAAATGGATTAAAGCAACTGGGGGAATGGACGTTGTAGGAGAAGATGGTGTCGAAGGACAAAAAGAAGTGAATATGGAACAAATTTATAAATGGAATCCAGATAAAATCTATATTACAAATTTCACTGAAACGCAACCGAATGATTTATTGAAAAATAAAGTAACTGGTCAAGATTGGAGTCAGGTAAAAGCAATTAAAAATAAAGAGGTCTATAAAGTGCCATTAGGTATTTATCGTTGGTTTCCACCGAATGGAGATGCCCCATTAATGCTTAAATGGATGGCACAACATAACCACCCAGATAAATTTGACTACAGTATGAAAGATGAAATCAAATCATATTATCAAAATTTTTACGATTATAAATTATCAGATGAAGATGTTGAGTCTATTTTACACCCTTCGTCTGATGCTGCGAAGTATTAAGGAGTTAAATAATGAAGAAATCGAAAATAATATTACTAGTTATTTTGCCGTTTGTTATCGCTGTTATTTCACTCGGTGTAGGAAGAGTATTTATAGACCCAATAACGATTATTAAAATTTTAACAGCTCAATTCATACCGATAGAAGTAACTTGGACACCAATCCAAGAAACAGTGGTTATGAATGTCCGTTTACCAAGGATATTATTAGCCTTATTAATAGGGGGCGGTTTATCAATTTCAGGTGCGAGTTTCCAAGGTATGTTTGGTAATCCTTTAGTCTCACCAGATATATTAGGTGTTTCAGCAGGAGCTGGGTTTGGAGCCTCTCTTGGTATACTATTATTCGGCAACTCATTTGCATCACAAATATTAGCTTTATCATTTGGATTACTGGCGATATTATTTACATTTTTTGTTGCAGGACATCAAAAAAATTCTCCTATTTTTATGTTTGTGCTTGCTGGGGTAATCACGTCTGCACTATTTAATGCACTCATTTCATTACTGAAATTTGTAGCGGATCCAGAAGAAAAATTACCTGCCATCACATATTGGTTAATGGGAAGTTTAGGCACGGCTACTTATAATGATGTGTATGTAGCCGCTCCGATTATCATTATAGGTGTTCTCATACTTCACACATTAAGGTGGCGACTGAATTTACTTACTTTACCAGAGGATGAAGCTAAGTCTATGGGTATTCCTGTTGTAGCTTTAAAATGGTCTATTATAGCAGGGGCAACTTTAATTACTGCGGCCACGGTAGCAGTAGCTGGAATTGTAGGATGGGTAGGGTTAATCATACCTCATATTGCACGTATGTTTGTGGGTAATAACAATCAATATGTGCTCCCTGTTTCATTAGCTGTCGGCAGTACATATCTATTAATTATTGATAATTTAGCTAGGAGTTTAACAGCTACTGAAATTCCATTATCAATTTTAACAGCGATTATTGGCGCACCATTTTTCGCTTATTTATTACGTCGTATGGGAGGTTCGTGGTAATGCAATTAGAAGTAAGAGATGGCAATTTTCATTACAAAAACAAACCTTATTTATATAAAGAAAATGTGAATTTTAAATTAGCACCTGGAGAAATATTATCAATTTTAGGACCTAATGGTGCAGGGAAAACAACATTACTTAAATGTATTATTGGGTTATTAGATTGGACAAACGGAGAAACTTTCATCGATGATACCTCTCTATACGATTTAAAGAAAAAAGAACTATGGAAGAAGATTGGGTATGTACCGCAAGCGCAAAAAATGACTTTTGGTTATACCTTATTGGAACTTGTAATTATGGGAAGAGCGCCTTTTATAAGTACTTTGGCACAGCCTTCAAAAAAAGATGAAGCAGCCGCGATTGAAGCTCTAGAAACTGTCGGAATTCAACATTTAGCCAATCAATCGTGCAATGAAGTAAGTGGAGGAGAATTACAATTAGCGTTGATTGCTAGAACGCTTGTATCAGATCCCGAATTATTAATACTAGATGAACCTGAGTCTCACCTAGATATTCAAAAGCAGATTACGATTTTACAGACGATACGTAAACTATCGAAAGAAAAAGGAATTTCATGTATTATTAATACGCATTATCCTAATCATGCATTTTATCTATCAGACAATGTGATTATCACAGGTAAAGAAAAAGGGATTGTCTTCGGCAAAACAACAGATGTCATGACTGAACAACGTATGAAACAATTCTTTGATGTAGATTTAAAGAAACTTTATTTTGAAGATGATGATGTATTACTAAAAACTATGGTACCTAAAGCATTGGGTATAAAAAAGGTAGAGTTTAATAACTAAATGTCTAAAATAAGCTTCATTCTATCGCGATAGAATGAAGCTTTTATGATTTCAACTTGGTTTTGGTGTACTGATAAAATCTTGGTGTACCGATGATGCTAATTCACCTTGTTAGCATATTTTTTAAATATGAAATTCGTCCCAGTAACAAAGTGAAGAGAGTATTATACCTAAAGTTTTCCCATAAGATGATAATTCATATTTTACTTTAGGTAGGGCTTTATTATAAACAGTGCGGTTAATGATTCCGTTTTTTTCTAGTTCGCGTAATTGCTAAGTGAACATTTTTGGGGTGATAGTCTGGATGGTACGTTTTAAAGATGAGTCCATTATTTTGTATGTGACATAAGATAACATGTTTCTTTTTTAACCGATGACATCTATGGTTGCTTCAACGCCAATATTAAAAGATTTGTTCATTTGATAACCTCGTGTTCATTTTAAAATAAATATGACTTCATTAAATTTTAAAGAAATGTAATTTTTCATAAATAGTTATTATTATTTGAATTAATAACTTAAAAAATTTAAAATTTCTCAATGGTTATAAGTTTTAAAATCCAACTGAAAGAAGTGAGTATTCATGAATATGAAAGAGACATTATTTGAAAAATTGGAGGATAAAGCACCTAAAATGGTTCAACATCGCCGTTATTTACATGAACATCCAGAGTTATCTTTTCAAGAAAATGAGACAGCACAATATATTAAAGATTTCTATAAAGACAAAGATGTAACAGTTACACAACCGGTTAAAGGAAGTAATGCTATCATTGTAGAAATCAAAGGACAACGTCAAGGAAACACCATAGGATTACGTGCTGACTTTGACGCATTACCTATACAAGAAGAAACAAATTTACCATTTAAATCTTTAAATGAAGGAGTGATGCATGCTTGTGGTCATGATGCACATACTGCTTATTTGTTAGAATTAGCAGATGCATTCATTGAAATGAAAGATGAACTAGCAGGCACAGTAAAGATTATTCATCAACATGCAGAAGAAATGCCCCCAGGCGGCGCTCAAGAATTAATGGAATCAGGTACATTAAGTGATATAGATGAAATATATGGCATTCATGTTGTCCCGGTAGCTGGGCCAGAAGTTATTGGCTACAATAAAGGAAATGCTTTTGCAGGTAGTTCTACCTTTACTTTAACGATTAAGGGATTAGGCGGACATGCTGCAAGTCCTCATAAAACACATGATGCTTTAATTGCAGGTACGAATTTTGTGAATACGCTCCAAACAATAGTGTCTCGACGTATCGATCCTTCTGAAATGGGGGTCGTTACTGTAGGTTCATTTGAGGCACCTGGTGGGGCTAATGTAATACAAGATAAAGTAATTATCAAAGGTACGGCACGTTACCTTAATGATGAATTAGAGCAGTTTATGTACGAAGAAATTGAGAAAATCGCTAAAAGTGTAGCAGTTGGTTTTGATATTACGTATGATTTAGATTATCAATTTGGTTATCCTGTGCTGTATAATCATCCTAAACAAACAGACAATGTGGCAAGTATTTTAAGAGAAAGTAAAGGAGATTATTTCAAACATCTTATAGAGATACCAGAAGTTACAGGTTCAGAAGATTTTGCATATTATTTAAAAGAAATCCCAGGCACATTTTTTGTGGTAGGCTGCAAACCAGAACATATAGATGCACCGTATATGAACCACCATCCTAAATTTGAAGTGAACGAAGATGCATTATTAGTTGCAGCAAAAGCATTGGGTGATATCGCTATCAACAGATTGTCAACCACAGAACAAAAACAACACAGCTACATTAATCAATAAAATAACAAGAAAAAACACTTTCGATAGGATTCATAATAATATGAACTTACCGAAAGTGTTTTTTTATCTAATATAATAAAGTTTTTGACTAGAGCAAATTAGATTTTTCTACGAACTTTTTTAGTATCATCTTTAAGTTTAGCAGATAATAGGAGTGCGATGACTGATATACCAGCAGCAACCATGAATGTCACATTGACACCGTGAATCATACCTTCCATACCTTCGCTTGGAATGGCTGATACAGACATTAATGTAACAAATAATGCTGTACCAATTGCGCCAGCCATTTGTCTAAATGTATTGTTCATGGCAGTACCATGCGCGATAAGATGGTTAGGTAATTGGTTGATTGCTAGCGTGGTCATAGGCATCATAACCATCGCTAGTGATATCATACGCACTGCGTTGGCTGTTGCAAGGTAAGTAAAGGTTGTATGAGTTGATAGCATTGTAAATGGTATCGATGAAACGACTAAGACGAGTAGTCCGATACGTGCAAGCCATTTACCTCCAAATTTATCGAATAAATAACCAGTGATAGGGTTCATAAGCCCCATTACTACTGCACCTGGTAATAATACAAGTCCAGATTCTAATGCAGAGAATTTTAACATGTTTTGCATATATAAAGGTAAGATAATATTTGATGCGATTAATACACCAAATACGAACATACTTAATGCTGTACCTAAAGTATAAATACTATAGCTAAAGACTCTAAATTCAAGCATTGGTTCTTTAAGTTGTAGTTGACGGCGAATAAAGATAATTAAAGCAATAATACCTACAACAAGCGGTAGTATGAATTGCACACTTGCCCATCCTGATTCTCCCACAGAGCTGAAACTATATAAGAGTCCGCCAAATCCTAATGTAGATAGGATAACTGAAGCAATATCTAATTTTGGATTTGATGTCTCAGTGACGTTTTTCAATAAGAATATTGAAGCGATAATAATGATAATTGCGATAGGGAGTACGACATAGAAGACACTTCTCCATGAAAGATGTTCAACTAATACTCCTGATAAAGTAGGACCGATAGCTGGAGCAAAAGCAATGACTAGTCCAAATAAGCCCATCGCTGTTCCACGTTTTTCTTTAGGGAAGAGTAAAAATAAAATTGTTTGCATCAACGGCATCATAATACCTGCGCCTGCTGCTTGTAAGACACGTCCAATTAATAACATTGAAAAGTCTAATCCAATAGCACACAGTAATGTACCTATTGTAAAGATGCCCATGGCAGTTAAGAATAATTGCCTTGATGTATAACGTTCAATTAAAAATGCTGTAACAGGAATCATAATTCCGTTTACTAACATGAATATAGATTGTAACCACTGTACCGTACTTTCTGATACTTCAAGGTCTTTCATAATGGGTGGTAAAGCTGTACCAAGTAATGTTTGGTTTAAAATTGTAATAAAAGCCCCTGATAGCAAAACGATAAATAAGGGGATTCTTTTTTCTACATGGAATGATCCAGTTTCAGTCATTAGACTCACTTCTTTCATAAAAATTGCATAGTTTTATATTATACCACTAACCTTTGTTGAAATCTAAAGATTGAAATGATAGAAATAAAATATATTTCTGGAACTTATTAACCAAGCACTAAATAATGTGCTATTTAATTGATTTAGAACATTTTATATTAAGAGATCAAACTGTGAAACATTTGTTTACATTATGTATGAAATACTACACGTCTATTGTAATGAATGTCAAAATAAATTCTAGTAATTTAAAGAGAACATGAACAAAGTAGTGGCCTTAACATGGGAAATAACTAAATAATAAACGACTATATAATAGGAAGTTTTATGAATATGAAAAATAGTACCTGGTCATAATACTTATTACAACTATCTCATAATTACATTTGTTATAATGAGATAGTGAACGTATCAATGAAGGTATAAACGTATCTTTTTACATGCAATAAGTATAAAATTAGTATTAAATTAATAGGAAAGTTTTTTGAATAATTGAAAATTAATATATTGTCTATTTATTTGTATACCTTGTATAAATTATAGATGTTTGAATTAAAGGAGAGTAAATAATGAATAAAAAAGATTTAATCGCTCCAGAGACATATAATATTGTGAGTGAAATCGAAAAATTTGCATCGAACCAAAACAAAAAAGCTGTTATTTTTGAAGACGAGGCAGGTGAAAAAAAAGAAATCACATACAATGATCTTATAAAAAATGCGAACAAAGTTGGCAACATGTTTTTAAACCATGGATTAAAAAAAGGCGATAAAGTGCTTATTATGATGCCACGTTGTATTGAGACATATGAAGTTTATCTTGCCGCCTTAAAATTAGGTATCATTATTATCCCTAGTTCTGAAATGTTGCGTACTAAAGACTTACAATACAGAATTACTCATGGTGAAGTGAAAAGTATTGTAGTTATTTCAAATAATATTGACGAATTTAAAGCAGTGAAAGAATATGACGATTTAACTAAATTTATTGTTGGTGGTCAAGAAGACAGCTGGTATTCAGTTGAAGATGAAAAATCGGAAGCCAGTGATCAATTAGATATCGTTGAAACATCTAATGAAGATATTGCTTTATTATCTTATACATCTGGTACGACAGGTAATCCTAAAGCTGTAGTACATTCACACGGTTGGGGCTACGCGCATATGCAAATGGCACCAAAACATTGGTTAAGTATTAAAGAAGACGATGTTGTATGGGCGACTGCTGCACCAGGTTGGCAAAAATGGGTATGGAGCCCATTCTTATCCATCATGGGGTCTGGCGCAACTGCATTTGTATATAATGGAAGATTTAATGCTGAAAAATATTTACAATTATTACAAGATAATCAAATTAATGCACTTTGTTGTACGCCAACAGAATATCGCTTAATGGCCAAACTACCAAACTTAACTGAATACAACTTAGAACACTTGCACAGTGCTGTATCAGCTGGAGAACCATTAAATCGCGAAGTGGTTGAAAAATTCCAAGAGAACTTTGACCTGACAGTAAGAGATGGTTACGGCCAAACAGAAAGTACATTATTAATAGGATTCTTAAAAGATACACAGAGTCGCCCTGGTTCAATGGGTAAAGCCATCCCAGGCAGTCATGTGACTGTGATTAATGATAATGGTGAACTTTCTGAAGTAGGAGAGGTAGGTAATATAGCAGTGCCATTAGACTTACCTGCATTATTCAAAGGTTATTATAAAGACCCAGAACGTACTGCGGAACCACAAAAAGGTGAATACTTTATTACAGGTGACTTAGCTAAGTTAGATGAAGATGGCTATTTCTGGTTTGAGGGTCGTAAGGATGACATTATTATTAGCTCTGGCTATACGATAGGGCCGTTCGAAGTAGAAGATTCACTTACAAAACATCCTTATGTTAAAGAATGTGCCGTGGTCGCAAGTCCTCATGAAATTAGAGGAAACATCGTCAAAGCATTTATTATTTTACAAGAAGATGTTACAGGCAATGACGACACAATTAAAGAACTACAGAACTACGTAAAACATGACGTAGCACCTTATAAATACCCTAGAGCTATTGAGTTTGTAGAAGACTTACCTAAGACAAACTCAGGTAAAATCAGACGTATTGAATTAAGAGAAGCAGAGCAAAACAAGCAGTAATAAGTGCTTAATATATAAAATATTTCATATGTGAAAAACCATGCCATATCATTGAGCAATGTCGATGATATGGCATGGTTTTATATATGATTAATCGTATGTTGAAGTCGTTTATATTAAGTTGAAGCGCACTTTAAATTTCTATATCCCCATTACGATCTGCCTTTTTAAAGAGAGCTAATATGGCTTCTATGATGCCAATAATTTCAGGTATACCAGTCCAACAAAATACAAAATATAATATGCCTAACTTTCTTTTATTGGAGTAAAATTTGTGGACACCTAGTCCGCCTAAAAAGAAGGCTAATAGAATATAGATTACTTTGTTAACTTTCATTAAATCCTCTCCTAAACCTTTTATGTGAACTATAGAATATCAATGTTTATAGACAAAATATTTCGTTGTTAGATTTTTGAATCGTCAATTGTAAATCATTATGCAACAAAATTTATGTCATTATACACATTACCCCAATGATTTGGTTGTAATGCTTTTATAGCTAAAATTTATTGTATGAAAATAGAAATAAAAGTACCTATGAGACAGAGTGTTTTTATTGATTAATAATTGTGTTATGCTTAATTTTATTTAGGATAGTATTTATGTGATCCAGTATTATGCTATTAGGTATTTTGTAAATCTAATTTAATTTTCGTATCGCAAAGATTTTCTTATATATATTTTATGTACTATTACAAAGGGGAGATTCTATGTTCAAAACAAAAGTAAATGAAAATATTAGTCTTAAAATTTTAGAAGAAAGAGATGCGCAAACATTATTCAATTTGGTTGATCATTCTAGAGATTATTTAGGCGAATGGCTTCCATTTGTGAAATTTACAAAAACGGCCTATGATACCAATCAGTTTATAAAATCAGCACTTCAACAATTTGTAGAAAATGACGGGTTTCATTGTGGAATATGGTATAAAGGTGAATTGATTGGTGTAATCGGTTTACATTACATAAATTGGTTAAATAAAAAAACTTCAATAGGTTATTATATTAATCAAAGCTACCAAGGATTAGGAATCATGACTGAATGCACAAAGTTTTTCATCGATTATTGCTTTAATGAAATTAATTTAAACAGAATCGAAATTCAAACCTCAATTAATAACATTAAAAGCCAAAATATCCCTAAAAAATTAGGGTTCACCCAAGAAGGTATTTTAAGAGAAGATGAAAAGTTAAATGGGAAATTCTATGATAGCTATGTGTTTAGTTTGCTTAAATCTGAATATAATAATGTGTAATTCGTTCACTTTATGTTCAACTCATATGAAAGAAAAATAATGACTAACTAAAAAGGTTACCTGTTGTCTAACGGGTAACCTTTTTAAATAAGATATTTCGAACAAAATCTAATTATATATAATTAAGACTGATTTTTAACTTCAAATTATTTTCTATTGTCGGCTTCACTTGGTAATGTTTTAACATATGTAAATAAAACGATTGTCTGAATAATCAACATGATTAGCAATCCAATTCTTATATAAGTATTATCTAACATAAACATTGAAAAGCCTACGACGATATAAACACTAATCAAAAGTTTGAATTTGCTTTTCAAAGTATAGCCTCTATTATTTTTGAAACCTTCCACATAATTTTTATAAACTTTAGTCTGTATTAACCAATTTTCAAATTTATCGGAGCTTTTAGAAAAACAAATAGCTGCAACTAATAAAAACGGTGTAGTTGGTAATAAAGGTAACGCGACACCTACAAATCCGATAACAGTGAATAAAATACCCAGGGCAATTAAAAAATACTTCAAAAAAACACTCCTAATAAGAACTATTACTAATTATAAACTAATAAAATAATTTGGTAAATAACATAGCATTTTGAGAGTTAGAGCTTTCTTAGTTTGGATGATTCGTAATACGTAACTAAATATCAACTAGGTTCAAACAATGATTTACGCTTACTTATTGAAGTGTCACAATACATTACTAATATATATAAAGGTCCACCAACTATAACAAGTGATGAACCTTTATAATAGGCTTATTATTAAGGTATAGGTTACTGATAGAAGAAAGTATGAAGAAATGGCAAGCCTCAAGTATTCTAAATTAATTTAGAAGTGATGGGATGCTATTTTAATTTTAAGGTGAAAGCGTTAATTGCTACGATAATAGTACTTAAGGACATAAGGATGGCACCTATTGCAGGAGATAATATTAAGCCTAATGTTGCTAGTATACCGGCTGCAAGAGGGACAGCAATTATATTATATCCTGCTCCCCACCATAAATTTTGAATCATTTTCTTCATAGTATTATTAGAAAGCACTAAAAAATTGATGATATCTAAAGGATTACTTTTAACGAGTATAACATCACCAGATTCCACAGCTACATCAGTCCCCGCACCGATAGCCACACCGATATCGGCTCTTATAAGGCTAGGTGCATCATTGATGCCATCGCCAACCATCATAACTTTACTACCGTTAGATTGATAGTCTTGAATGATACTTTCTTTATCCTCAGGCATCAGTTGAGCGTGTACATCTCTAATACCTAATTCATTAGCAACTGATTGGGCTACTTCTCTATTATCACCTGTCAGCATAACCGGTGTGATGTTTCTAGATAATAAATTTGAAACCATTTGATGTGAGCTATCTTTAATTTTGTCCCCTTGTGCAATAATACCGAGTACTTCCTGATCATTGATTAAATAGCTAATAGAGTTTCCTTGTTGGGCAAGGCGAGCAAACTGTTCTTTATCATAATCAAAGTTATGGTTATCAAGATAAGAGACATTTGTTATTTTGAGTTTGTTATTTTCTACGATGCCTTCTAACCCTACGCCAGGTATGTTATTGACTTCTTTGGCAGTTGAATATGAAATGTTTTGGTTGTTAGTAAAATCTATTATACCAGAGGCAAGAGGATGGTTAGAATTATTTTCTAAAGAAGCAAAGAGAGCCAATACTTCTTTATTAGTTAGGTGCTCAGCATAGCTCTCATAATGGTTTACAGAAAAATTGCCTTCAGTTAATGTGCCAGTTTTATCCATCATGATGTAATCAATATGTTGTGCAATTTCTACAGATTCTCTATTTTTGATTATTAAACCATTGTGTGCACCTATAGATGTAGAACGTGCTGTCACTAAAGGGATCGCTAGTCCTAATGCGTGAGGACAAGCAATAACTAGTACGGTTACTAAGCGTTCAAGTGCGAAATCAACATTGTTTTGAAGTAAAATCCATACAATAAATGAAATTAGTCCTATACTTACAGCAAAATAGAACAAATAACCAGCTACTTTATCTGATAATAATTCTGCTTTTGACTTATCGTTTTGGGCTTGGTTAACAAGATCCATAACTTGAGATAAGTAGCCATCTTCGCCAGTAGCCGTCACTTTAATTTGTATGGTCCCTGAACCATTGATTGAACCACCAATAACATTATCGTTATTTGTTTTGGCCACTTTTTTTGATTCTCCAGTTACCAATGATTCATCGATGGACGTATCACCTTTAATAATAATGCCGTCTGTAGGTATACTTTCACCAGCTTTAATTTCTACAATATCACCAAAGTTAATATCTGTTATTTTAACTTCTTGACGTTCTTGATTATCCATAATTTTAATAGCAGTATTAGGTAAAAGTTCTGCCATTTTTTTTAACGCATTACTTGCATTACCGACTGTACTCATTTCAATCCAATGACCTAATAACATAATTAAAATGAGGGTGGCTAATTCCCAGAAAAAGTCCATTGTATGTGTAGATGAACTACTGAAATTATTCATGTAAAAAGCATACAAACTATAAAAATAAGCTACGGAAATACCTAAAGCGACTAGTGTCATCATACCCGGGCTTTTCGAGGAAATTTCCTCTTTGGCACCTGATAAAAATGGTTTTCCTCCATAAAAGAATAAAATTGTACCAAGTATTAATACAATCCAATCTGATCCTTTAAAGGAAAACTGAAACGGCAGAGTAACACCCATCATTGGAGATAAGATGATAATTGGAATCGCAAAAATCAATGAAATGAAAAATTTGTTTTTAAAATTTCCATGATGGTGGTGTTCATGATTGTGATTTTCATGTTCCTGAGGACTGTGATGTTCATGATTTGACACAATAAAACCTCCTAGATTGATATTATCAAGGGACATTGTAATATAATTCAATTCTAACACATACCCTAACGGGGTATAAATAATTCGCTTCACAGCATGATTTTTAGTAAATGAAGATTTATATTTTTTATAAGGTATAACAGTTGAGAGAGCTTGTCTATCAAAAAAGACACTTCTTTTTAATGAAGTGTCTTTCGTATTTCCATATAAAAATTTAATGCTACCCTACTAAGTCACGTCTTCTATACCCTATATAACCTAAAATGATAAATATAATGCTTATTATTGTGAGCGTTCCAAAAATCGCGAAATCAAAATTTTCTTTCGGCATTTGTGGAAGCCAATTTAATATAGCTGTTTTTGTAAACCATTTAGGTAAGTCTAAGGTGTTGCCGAAATAATTGATTGCAAAATTATAACCAAGATAAGCATAAGCTAATTTTCCGAGCTTTGGCGCCCAGCCAAGAGCTAAGGCAGCAAGACTAATGAAAAATAATATAGCAGGTAAAAAATTGTAACCGGCAGCAAGGAAATTAGTGATTTCTAGCTCACCATGGCCTTCCATCGCATTTATCCCTATCATGCCAAGACTTAGTGTAGCCACTAAGACACCTAAAATACTACTTAAAAATGCTAATCCAATAGTGTTCCAATATACGTTACTGCGTGTCACTTTAGTAGGGTATATTTGGCTGAGACGAAGTTTACTTTCTTCTGAAAATAGTTTATTAACAATTACAATTGGCAATATTCCAACCAAACTAACTAGAACTATCATTATTGTACTTGTGAAAGAAGCTTCAATTGAAACATTAGAATTAGAAAACATTTGTTTCATCATTTCGTTACTTTCTAAGAAAGTCTGCATGTCTCCATAAATGGAGCCATAAGCCATACCCATAACCATAAATGCAATTAACCAGCTAATGATGATACTTTTATTAATTTTATATAATAGGCCATGGATAGATAATAATGATTTTTTGGCGCGCGCTCTTCCTTTTTTTTCAGGAATATAGCTTGCCCCCATGTCGCGTGCACCTTCAAGTATGATTGCAATAACAACTACAATAATACTAAATAAGAAAGCTATCACTATAGGAATCCAATTATTATCTGTAAAAGGGTACGTGAGATATGTCCAACCGAGAGGATTAATATTAGATAAATCAATGTTGGATACGTCTGTACCAGCACGGATAATATATAGCAAACCTACAATGCTAAGGGATGCTCCAGTTGCGGATGAAGAAGTTGGCATGATTTGAGACATAACAAGGGCAATGCTTGCTCCCATAATGCCTGCCATTCCTATTGTAATTCCAAAGAGTAGAGCCCCTTGTATAGAAATAGTTTCTACACTAAAACTGATCATCATTACAAAAATAAGCACCGCTATTACCACATTGACTAACACTATTTCCATTATTGCGGCAAGTGAATTTGCTTGTCGACCAATTTGAAATGACCGTACTAATTCTGTAAGTCCTAATTCTTCTTCTTTACGCGTATGACCAACCACATGTAACATAGATACTATCATTGCAAAAAGACCACAAAATAGTAGCATTTCATGTGCATACATCGCGCCTACAGTATAATCTGTCGCTGTTTCGACTGGCGTGGGTCCTACCATAGAAATCATCGCAGGATTTTGTAACGTTTCAAACATACCAAGTAATCCTTTTCCTTGGGCTATTTCTTTAAAAGCTGGAACAAAGCCTGCAGAAAATAAAACAATGCTTAGAATCCATATAATTAATTTTTTCCAATCACGCTTTAGATATTGTAAGAAAAGCGTGCTCCAACCAGCAAATTTTTCATGCATTTTAAATCTGCCTCCTTTCAACTATTTAATTTTCATAATGACGAATAAATAAATCTTCGAGAGTTGGTGGTGTAGATTCAATTTTTTTAACGCCTAACTTTACTGCTTCATTTAAAATATAATTAATTTGTTTATTATCCGCAGAAAATGTCGCTTGATTATTATCTTGTTTAAAATCATATACACCTTCTACTTTAGATAAATTAGCCACATCTGTCTCAGTTTCTATCATTATCGTAGAACGTGTTAAATGTCTTAATTCATTGAGTGTGCCACTTTCTACAATTTCACCTCTGCGAATAATAGCCACTCTATCAGCTAGACGTTCCACTTCACTTAAAATATGTGAAGATAATAAAATAGATTTTCTGTTATTTTTAATTTTTTCAACCTCTTCTTGAAATACAACTTCCATTAATGGATCTAGACCAGAGGTCGGTTCATCAAAAATATATAAATCTGAGTCTACTGATAAAGCTGCTATCAAACCGACTTTTTGACGATTACCTTTTGAATATCCTTTAGCTTTTTTCTTAGGGTCTAGTTCAAAACGTTTAATTAAACCATCTCGTTTTTCAATATCTCCATTGCCATGTAATTTCATAAATAAATCTATAATTTCTCCGCCTGTCAAATTCCCCCATAAGGCAATATCTCCTGGAACATAAGATATACGTTTATGAATTTCAAGACTTTCTTTCCATACATCTTTACCGAAGATTTCTACATCACCTGCATCACGTTTAATAGCACCTAATAATATACGCAGGGTAGTAGATTTTCCAGCACCATTAGGACCTATAAATCCTAAGACTTCCCCTTTATTTATTGTAAAAGATACGTTGCTTAGAGCTTTAAAATTACCAAACTTTTTCTGTAAATTATTAATTTTTACAACTTCCTCCATAATATTGAAGCCTCCTTTTGAAGTATTTGATTCTTTTTAAACTTCGTCTTCCTTATAAAAACTATGTTTTAATATTTGAGCGTAAATGTTCCATTCTTTAAGGTATCGTTCGCCAAAATTAGAAAGGTTTTCAAAAGAATTGATTTGTTGAAGGCCTTTTTCACCAAAACCGTACATTGTCCAATTGAGGATTTCAATTGCTTTGTCGATATCTATATCATCACGAAATTTAGAATAGTCGATACCAGTATATATTTTTTGCCTTCCATCTTCATATATACGAGCAACTTGTTGTTCAATGGTGGCTTTGACTTCGGGCGATTCTTCTTCAATGGTAGATTTTAAAAAATTAAAAATTTCAGGGTGATTTTTTTGGACGTATAATTTTTGCAAACCAATATTCTCAATCCTATGAAATAGATCTGTTTCACTTAAATCAATTTCTTCATACATATCTTCTAAAATTTCAGCACTATAATTAATCAAATAACTATAAAGGTCTTTTTTATTATTAAAGTAGTTAAATAATGAACCTTTTGATATGTTCGCATTTTTGACGATTTCATTTGTCGAGGCCTTATCAAAACCGCTTTTCACAAATTCTTTAATAGCAGCATTAAGAATCGTTTTTTGTTTAACTGTGTTTAAGTTATTAAATATAGTATTAATAAAAATACACTCCTTTTTTATGGAATGACTACATTGGTCACTTAGAGTGTACATCGAATGACCAATGTAGTCAAGTTTATATTTGATATGTTTTTTATCAATATTATTTATAATAATTGAATATAAAAGGACAGTAGGTTTATGTACTTGTCCTCCTTTTATTAACGCAATTTTATAAACATTTAAGACAGAAATAATACATATTAATATGTTATTGTTAAAATGATAATATAATAATTTTAATTATAATGTGGAACAGTTGAATAGTTTTACCTAATAATAAGCGACATACGAGAAATGGAGAAATATAGTGATGTTATATCTAATTAATGTACATGATCTAGACTTTGAGGACATGCAAAATAAATTTCTATCTAAAACCAGCACTGAAAAACGGGAAAAAATAGAACGTTTATATGCTGAAAATGATAAATTGCTAACCTTGATGGGGGAGTTGTTACTGTATTATGTACTCATTAAAGATTATAAGCTTACACCCAAAATAATCACTTTTGAAAAAAATAAATTTGGCAAACCTTTTTTGTTAAACTCACAAAATTTATATTTTAATTTATCACATTCGCACGATTGGGTCGCTTGTTATGTTTCTGATACACCTGTAGGAGTAGATATAGAAAAAATAGATGACATAGCACATGAGTTATTTTGGGATATTACTCATCCTAAAGAACAAGCAAGCCTTATTAATAATCAAGATAATTTTTTTTCAATTTGGTGTCTTAAAGAGAGCTTTATTAAATTTAAAGGTCAGGGACTATATTTGGATATTCAAAAGTTGTGTTTTGATATAAGGCATACGCATCATATTAAAATGACATATAATCATCAACTATTTACTGATTATTTTTTCTTATTAGACATCATTGATAACTATAAGATAGCCTTATGCTGCGAAAATATAACTGAACCTAAAATTAAATTTGTAACATATAACGCTATAGAAAAATTGCTTTATGACTTATTGTAAAAAAATAGATTTTTTTAACGGTTCATATGACACTCCTTAACACAAAATAAATAATCTGTAATTATTTTAATAAAATAATTACAAAATTTTTGCTTAATTTTAATTTTTTATTATAAACAATAATTGTGTTATATTAATATTTAGCAAAGGAATAAGGAGGGGTTTTTATGTCATTTAAACCAATTGATTTTAATAATTGGGAAAGAAAAGATATGTTCAGTTACTTTTTAAGTCAAAAAATGTCTTATAGTATAACAAGCAATATCAAAATAACTGATCTTTATAATTACACGAAAGCACAAGGGGTTAAGTTTTATCCGATATTTATTTATTTAGTTACTGCAGTAGCAAATACTAGTGAAAACTTCAGAATGCATATCACTGATGAAGGGGAAGTAGGCTATTGGGAAACACTCAATCCTATTTATACTGTTTTTGATGATAAAACCAAAATATATTCTGGAGTTTATACACCTATAGAAGGTAATTTTAAAACGTTCTATGACGATTATTTAAAAGATGTAGAGACATATAGCGAGACAGGGCATTGGTTGCCACAATTTCCAATTCCAGAAAATTTATTAAACATTTCTATGTTGCCGTGGGTGCAATTTACGGGCATCAATATCAATAGTAGTAATAATACAAATTCGTTGTTACCAGTTATTACAGCGGGCAAATTTTTCCAAGAAAATGGAGAAACGTATATACCATTATCTATACAATTTCATCATGCGGTTTGTGATGGGTATCACGCTTCATTATTTATTAATACCCTACAAGATTACATAGATGACTTCAAAAATATTTTAGAATTATCTTAAAAATAAATGGAGAAAATCACAGTGACTCTGTGATTTTCTCCATGTTTATTTTGGTTACATATTATTGAAAATTAGAAATCATTTTATTAATAAGTTGGTCGTCTACTTGTTTCCATTTAACATCTAGCTGATCTAAGATGAAGTTTGTTTTAAAGTTAGAAATATCAAAGTGTGTATGTTCTTTGATTTCATCATCAAGCATGCCACGATGTAGTAAGAAATCGTTTATATATTGAGATAAATCTTCGTTCTCAATATTTTCAATAATGTAATCTATAAATGATCTCCATTCAACACCTCTAACATCATATCCACTTTCATTATAGATATTTAAGAAGTTTTGTAAGTTCAATAAATTATTGTTGAAAATATGATAGTTTTCGTTTGAAAGCGACTCTTGTTTTATCAGTGTGACACATGCGTTTGCAGCCATATCAATACATGTGAAATCAAATTTCATATCTAAGTCACTTGGATATAATTTCATATTTACTAAGGCGTTAATTATTCTGAAGAATGCATTGTTTTCAGGATTTTTTTGGAATTTACCAGTGACAGAGTGACATTGTAAGTTACCTATTCTGTAAATATTAATGTCCAAATCATTTTCCCTTTGATCTAGTAAAATCTTCTCAGCATTAAACTTAGTTTGGATATAGACGTTGTGTGGCGTTTGACCTATGTCTAAATCCTCTTCAGTAAATGCAGCATGTGATGTCTCTGCAATACCACCTGAAGCTACAGATACTGTAGACATGTGATGAATTTCTTTCTTTTTATGATATTTTGCAAATTCGATAAGGTTAATTACACCTGTTACATTAGTGGCTTTAGAATTTTCAAATTTGGCAAAATGATTGACGTTTGCTGCAGAGTTTATAATTAAATCAATGTTATCTGCGAGCGTATCATAATCGGCTTGAGATAAATTGAAAAGTGGCTTTTCAATATCCCCTTTAATAAATATAAGTTTTTCAATAAATGATTCAGCTAAGTCTTCATTAAAATAAAACTGCCATAAGTGTTTTAATCTATCTTCTATGGATTTTTGTTGAGACGGTCTTATGATTAGTGTGACTTGATCGTGTGTGCGCGTTAATAACTCTCTTAAAAGATGTATGCCTAAATAACCAGTTGAACCTGTTAAAAGTATATTTCTCGTACTTAGTACTTCTGGGCGTGCTAAATGACTGTATCTGTTGATGACTGTTTGTTTATAGTTTTCAATTTTCTCGGTATCGATAACTGATTTATATTCAATACGTGTTGTAGGTTGTTCTTTGATATATTGTAATTTCTCTTTTAAACTGATTTGTTTACGGGAGCTTAGAACTTCTGCAATTTTCTCAGCGTTTTGATATTCAAAGACATCTTTGATGCCGATATTATAATGTTTTGAGATAGTTGAAACGATTTTTATTGCTTTTAAAGAATCTCCACCGATGTCAAAGAAGTTATCATTAACTGATACTTTAGATAGTTGCAATGTTTCTTTGAAGGCGTCTACTACCATTTCTTCTAAATTATTTCTTGGTGCAATATAATTTTTAGTCGTTACTGTTACTTTAGGCAGGGCTTTTTTATCGAGCTTTCCATTAACTGTCACCGGTATATTATCAATTTCCATAATATAAGTTGGTATCATGTAGTGAGGTAATTTGTCATTTAATTCAGAACGAATTGCTTCAGATCTTATATCTTCTTTGGTCACAACATAAGCACAAACTGCATGTTCTTCATTGATGACTTGTTTTGTGATAACAGCTACGTCACTCACTTTATCAATTTGTCTTATTTTGCTTTCAATTTCCCCAAGTTCTACACGGTGTCCACGGATTTTAACTTGTTTATCGATACGGCCTAAATATTCAATATTTCCGTCACTTCTCCATTGTGTTAAATCGCCTGTTTTATAAATAAAGTCAGAGCCAAATGGATTTACAATAAAGCTTTTTTTCGTCAGTTCAGGTTGATTTAAATATCCTAGCGCAACACCAGGGCCAGCAATACATAATTCACCGGGCATATGCAATCCCATTAAGTTATTGGAGTCATCTAGTATATAAGCTTGCGTGTTAGGTATAGGTTTACCTATTGGAACGACACCGTTTTCTTGACCGTTTAACTGGTATGTCGCAGCGTTGACTGTTGCTTCAGTTGGACCGTATGTGTTGAATACTTTAGTGGTAGGGCACCATTGGGATAAAACATCTATTTGTGCTTCTTCTGCACCTGATTCTAAAACTTTAAGTTCTGGTAAGGCTTCTGGCACTAATTCCTTGATAAATGACGGCGTTAAAGTTGCTACAGTTACTTTATGATTTTGCATATAAGTCGTTAAAGCGTTAGGGTCACCAAATGCACGCTCTGGTACTAAGCACACAGTACTACCTAATAATGTGCTTGTGAAAATATCCCACACAGATTGATCAAATGATAGGGAAGCGAATTGTAATATAATGTCATTTTCAGATAGGCCATATAAGTCTTGGTATGCATATACTAAATTAATAACATTACTATTGGCGATTAACACACCTTTAGGGTTACCTGTCGTCCCCGAAGTATAAATGCTATAAAGTACTTGATCATTTTTTATAGAGACATTTAAATTATCTACCGCATAATGTTCGTAATCAGCAGTATTTAAATTCATCACATTTTTATATGAACTAAATACGCTTTGCGTCACGTCGTCCGTTAAAACTGCTTTAGGTTGACTGTCTTCAAGGATATAATTGATTCTACTGTCTGGGTAACTAGGATCAATTGGTATGTAGTGACCACCTGTTTTGAGAATGGCATAAATACCAACAACTGTGTCGATATTTTTTTGAGTTATTAATGCAACGGCATCATTTGAAGACACACCTTGCTGTTGCAAATGTCTCGCTAGTTGATTTGCGCGTTGATTTAACATTTCATAAGTTAGACTTTCATCTTCATAAATGACAGCTATATTATGTGGTGTTGATTTAACTTGTTGTTCAAATGTTTCTACTACAGAAGCAGATGGTTCTATTTCTAAACCATGATGATTAAATTCATTCATAATCAATGATTTCTCTTCTTGTGAAATAATTTCTATCTCATTTAAATTACTTTGAGGTTTTTCATGAAATTGTGATAATACATTGAGCAAACGTTGATGTAATAAGTCCACGTCAGATTCGCTGAGGTAACTCGTGTTATAGTCATAATCAATATTTAATTTGTTTTCATTATTTCTATCACTAATATGAATACTTAGTTTGGCGTTTGTAGCATCGATATCTAACCACTCATCATGGAAACCGTTTTCGGAGTTGTTGTCATCATGCTGTGTATTTTGATAAGAAATCATACAGTCGATTAGTCCTGTAGCATTATCATTTTCTTCGACGATGCGCTGATAAGGATATTTTCTATGTTTCATTAAATTAAAGCTTTCTCTACGTACTTTAGTGATAAAGCTTTCAACGGATTCATGAGGGTCAGTTTCAACAAGTAATGGTAAGACTCTTGAAAATAAACCGCAAATCGATTTTTCAATTTTACTGTTTCTATTATGTAACAGTAAACCAATTGAGTTCTTATTATTTCTAGCTAATCTACTGAAATATAAATGTGTTAAAGCAGAGAACAATGTACTGTAACTTATAGCATAGTCATTACAAACTTCATTAATTATATTGTTCTCATGGGGTGTAAGTTTAAATGATTTGCGGGAATTTTCAGAATCTTCCCCTTTGATTGGAGTTAAGAAAGGCGTATCCTCGTAACTTTCCAACTGTTTACTCCAGTATTCTCGGTCAATATTAAAGCGATTTGATTCTAGATATTTTCTTTCGCTTTGTACAATATCTAGGTATGAGTCTGTATTTGTTGCTTGCTCATTTTGAAGTAAGTTCTGGAAAATATAATTTGTTGCAAAAACCATACTCCATCCATCAGTAACGAGGTGGTGGTTCAAGAAGAAAACAGCATGTTTTTCATTAGGTAGCTTGATGATTGTGAAGTGTGCAAGCTCGCTATCAAATCTGAAAATACATTGATTCGCTTGTTGATGAATCCAATTGTTATAAGTATTTTCATCTTTGAACTGTAAGTAAGGAAACGATTTGAACTCAAAATCTTTTATATATTGTTTTGCTTCATCTTGTACGATTTGAATTCTATAAGCGTCGTAGTTTTCAACTAAATTGTTTAACGCGTTATTGATTTCTTCGTAGCTGTAATCGCCGTCTAAATACATTACAGCAGAAACATTATTGATGGCTGTACCTGGGTGAAACAATTCTACATTTAAAATCTCACTTTGTGCGAATGTTAAATCTTCTATCAACATTAAATCAGCTCCTATTGAAATTTAATTAGTAATTTGTTTTTTTAGAATCCAGTTGAATAACTTTATAGGTAAAAGGGCGTGTAACAAAATGATAGGCTTAGCCGCCATCCCAACGACATATCTGGGTTTAGCATGCTTACTTTCTATAGATTTAATAATGGTTTTGGCTACGACTGAAGGGTGTGAAAGTAAACCTGATTGATCTTGTTTAGCCATAGATTGTGCCATTTTTTGCGCTTTTACTTCGTATATACTACCTTTTGAGGAATCTGTAAGATGTTGTGCTGTTATAGGTCCCCAATTTGTTTTTATACCGCCAGGTTCGATAACGATGACATCTATACCAAAATCAGATAATTCTAGACGTAAACTCTCGCTATAACCTTCTAGCGCATATTTTGAAGCATGATACCATGAGCCGAAGTAGTTTGGTGTGCGCCCGCCTACTGAAGAAATATTAATAATTTTTCCTGATCCTTGGTTACGCATTGAAGGGATGAAAGCTTTTGTTAACTCAGACAAACCAAATAAATTCACTTCGAATTGTTTTCTCGCTTCATCAATAGTTACATCCTCAACAGCACCATATGAGCCATATCCCGCATTGTTCACTAAGATATCTAAACGACCTTCTGCGTTAAGTATATGTTTCACTGCGCTCTCAATTAAATTGGGTTTAGTGAGGTCCAGTTGAATGACTTTCACATGGTAGGCTCGTAAAGCTTGCATATTTTCGACGTTTCTAGAAGCTGCGTAAACACAGTAATCTTTTTTAGCTAAAAGTTTCGCAGTTTCGTATCCAATTCCACTACTCGCACCTGTCACTAAGGCAACTTTCATTGGTTAACCCCCTTTGCTTTTGAAATAAATAAAAATATTAAGTAAAATTAATAAATCTTTGTTGCTCGTTTTATAAATATATCACATATATTAGTTTTAATAAAAAATAACTCACTTTTATTTTTATTAAAAACATTAACAAATCATTAATTTTATATAGATAGAGTTAAAATTAATATTTTTAAGTTAAAAATCGTTGCGTGGGGAGAGAATGGATAGAACAGAATATAATAAAACCCATAATGACTTATACGTTAAGTCATTATGGGTTAGAATATTTGTGGTGTTTTGCGATACTAATTCTATGTCGAATTTTAATGGTATTCTTTGAATCTAAATCCATAAAAGTTATATTCTAATTTATTTTCAAATTTACGTCTCTCATCTTTTGTTTATATTTTATCATTTCCATCTATTTATATTTACAGTGTAAGCGAAATAGGGAATAATGAACATATACAATAAAAGGTCATATATCTTGGGAAATCAATATTTAAGAGTATGAGATTAAAAAAATAGTAATTTAATCTAAATAGGTGTTTCTTGACAATCACGAATAATCAGTTTATGTTAGTAATATTAAATGAAAATAAATATAGACGTTGAAAGTGACTTTTGCATGATATTAAAGCTTTAGCAAGCTGTTAATAAAAATATTGGCAAATTGAAAAAGTGTACGAATAGTGTTGAAAAGTTAAAATCATACGTCTTATACTACAAAAAGTAATATTTTAAGATTATAAAATTAACAAGCGTTCATATATAAGGTAGCAAAGCAAAGCACTATATTGAAAAAGTGCGTTGTAATGAAGCCGACAATTGTAATAAATCATGCGTGATTTATTGTATATTGTCGGCTTTTTTTAATGAAATTATTATACATAACAAATTCAATTACAAAATTACTTTATATGATGTCACACCAAAGGGGAATCTAATTATGCTCACATCGCTTAATATATCCACATTATTAATCATATTTTTCATCACTGTCATTATTTCTGTATTAAGTGGAATAATGTTTTTATATTCACGCATACCATTGGCGTATGTGCGTGTACATTTATTCTTAGTGGCATTGCCACCACTTGTAGCTTTTCTAGGGCTTTTATTTGCTCCTAAAAATATCGAATTAGGTATTTGGTACTCTGATATTTTAGCGTGGTTAATGGCCTTTTTTGTCTTAATTATTGGCTTAATTATTCAACGCTACTGTGTGCAATATTTAATGGGAGATCGAAGCTATAGAAAGTATTTTACTTTATTTTCTATTACGACGAGCTTTGCTTCTATGGCTTGGTTGGCAGGCGATGTGCGCATTATGGTCCTGAGTTGGGGCGTAACATTAATTGGTTTGACTATGCTAATTAGTTTAACGAGTGCTTGGAAAGTGACAAGAGCAGCTGCAAAAGTAACAGGTAAATTATTTTTCATCGGTTGGGCTGCACTATTATTAGCAGTACTATGGATTGCATTTTTAACAGGAGAATGGCAATATACAGCTATTTTTACAGAAGTTAATTTAGCTCAAATCAATGGTTGGGAAAGCTTTGGAATTAATATCCTGATTATATTAGCAGTTATGGTTCCAGCAGCACAGTTTCCATTTCAAAGATGGTTAATAGAATCAGTCGCCGCACCAACACCAGTATCGGCTATTATGCACGCAGGCATTGTTAATGCGGGCGGTATTATATTAGCGAGATTCTCTCCAATATTTAATGGTGACATTGCAACAATCATTTTACTGCTGTTTGCAAGTATTTCTGTATTGATTGGTGCAGGTATTAGTTTAGTGCATGTAGATTATAAACGCCTTTTAGTAGGTTCAACGATAGGACAAATGGGCTTCATGTTGATTCAGTGCGCAATGGGTGCTTACATACCAGCGATTATTCACTTGATATTACATGGGTTGTTTAAAGCGACCCTTTTCTTACGTTCTGGTTCAGCGGTTCGTCGCTTTAATGTACCGAGCCGTGCCAATGAGAGAATGTCCTACCTATGGATTATTTCAGGGCGTGCTTTAGCCTTTGCTATTGGTTTAGGTTTTTGGCTAATAGCTCCAGAAGAGGGGTATCGTTTAATCAGCGGCCTTATCTTAGCTTGGTCTTTATCAGTATCATGGACACAACTTGTTGCCTTTGGAGAAGGGAATTTCGGACGCGTTGCTGGACTAGTCATTCTTGTAGTCGTAGGTTCAGTGTACTTTGTTGTTCACCGCTTCTTTGATAACGCGCTACATACAATGGCATTTCATAGTGTTCAGCCACCTATGTTGATTATTGTAATTGTGGCTTTAATACTCTTAGTAGGTAGTTTAATGAGTACGTGGGTTGCACGGAACCGTTCGTCAGTTGCATTTTCTATATTTTATATGTGGCTTGTACGTATTGGAGATGCGAAAGTAGAAACTGTAGAACGCCATCCAAACTATCTTAAAACATATTTAACAAAAGGAGGACGCTAAAATGGGAAAAACAAATATAACTACTCAATCTACTTCAGGTCTTAATAAAGATGATATTCGTTCAGTTGTTGCTGCTGCCAGTAAAGTTATTGTGCCGTTATCTCCCATTTCAGTGTTTGCAGCAAGAAATCCATGGTCTGGGTTAGAGCATAAAACTTTTGACGAAATTGCACATTGGCTTAAGCAAGTACGTGAAGTAGATATATACCCTGCGATAACTACGATAATAGAAGCTCACGAGCAAGGTGAAATAGATGACAGTATAATAGAGAAAAGATTACAAAAATGGCTTGATCAAACAACGTTAGTACTACCAAGAGAAAGTGCTGAAAAGTATGCGCGTAACGCCTTGAAGTTACGCCCCTTAAAATCAAATAAGGATGTGCAAAGTCAGGTAGAAGCATGCGTCTCTCACATAGATACTGTAGATATTTCGAGTGAGAACACATACTCAGTGCCCTTATTATCTACACGTATCGTAGACGATAAAAATAAAAAGTTAATTGATACTGTAGATTACCACGTGATTAAGTGGTGTAAGTTATACATTGATGATGCACAGTCAGGATGGACAATGCCAAACCGTGATAAAGGTTTATTTTACGCGTGGAGACGTTTAGTCCAATATGATCCAGCCTTACCAAAACAACAACGTGCGCTTTTAAAGACCTTACCTAATAATTCTGAAGCGTTGATTGAAGCGACATTATTAAAATTAGGTATTGCGGAATCTGATATGGAAAGCTATTTGGAAAATCACTTATTGTCTCTACCGGGTTGGGCAGGTATGATGTTATGGCAATATGAAAATAACACTCATAGTGATTCGCCACTATTAGACTACCTTGCAATACGCTTAGCTATGGAGTGGGCAATTACAGAGCCATACTTATCTGATTTGGCAGAAGTTAGTGTACAAGCCGATAATGAGACTTCTTTATCAGAATGTATTTTATCTTGGATGCAATGGGGTGGTTTTACAGCTGAAAAATGGAAACAACTTTCAATAGAAACACAACAGCAACATGTTATGTTTGCAACCCAATTTAATGATCGAGTACGTCGTAAACTATTATTAGAAGCTTGGGAAGAAACATATAATCACCAACTGAGTACAATCATTGCACCTAAAAATCAACAAAATGCAACACAAGATAAGGCACTAGCGCAAATGGCATTTTGTATAGACGTGCGTTCCGAACCATTTCGTAAACAAATCGAAGCAGCGGGACCGTTTGAAACGATTGGTATTGCTGGTTTCTTTGGCTTACCAATTTCTAAAAATGAGTTAGGTAATCAACATAGTCATCCATCATTGCCTGTAATGAACAACCCCCAACATAAAATTAAAGAATATACGAAAGAAAAAGAACCAACAGCATTCCGTCAGCGTAAACACGTACTTGAATCGGTTACGTACACGTTTAAGAAGATGAAACAAAATGTCTTGCCTAGTTTGCTGTTACCAGAACTTAGTGGACCGTGGTTAACGTTACAAACATTTACGCGAAGCTTTATCCCTAGTCGTATGGGTAACCTGATACATAACTTTTATGCTAAATGGTTACGCAAGCCAGATGATACAGCATTGACGCTAGACCACCACTATCATAAAGAAGATAATTTGCCAGTTGGCTTTACAAAAGAAGAAAAAGTAAATTATACGCACCAAGCCTTACGTTTAATGGGATTGACTACTGATTTTTCACCATTAGTGGTGCTATGTGGTCATGGAAGTCAAAGTGCAAACAATCCATACGCAGCATCTTTAGATTGTGGTGCTTGTGGTGGCGCAGCTAGTGGTTTTAATGGCAAAGTATTAGCACAATTATGTAATTTGCCAGAAGTAAGACAAGCATTAGCGGAAGAAGGTATTGTAATACCTGAGGATACGGTATTTGCGGCAGCAGAACATAAGACCTCTATAGATGAGTTAGAATGGATTCATTTACCAGAACTACCAGAAGCAGCTCAAAAGGCTTATGATGCCATTGAAGCGGCAATGCCTAATGTTAGTGCTAAAGCGAATGAACAGCGTTTGAAACAATTACCAAATAATAATGTAATTAAGAAGAATCCTATAAGTGAGGCACATCGTTTATCGAACGATTGGAGTGAAATTAGACCAGAGTGGGGCTTAGCTAAAAATGCTTCATTTATTATCGGCCAGCGTGACCTCACCAAGCACAGCGATTTAGAAGGTAGAGCATTCTTGCATAATTATGATTGGAAGAAAGACCAAGATGGTAGTATATTAGGTAATATTATTGGTGGACCCGCAGTCGTAGCACAGTGGATTAATTTACAATACTACGCATCTACAGTTGCGCCACATTATTATGGGAGTGGTAGTAAAACAACACAAACTGTAACGGCTGGCATCGGAGTGATGCAAGGTAATGCGAGTGATTTGTTAACAGGTCTACCATGGCAATCTGTGATGTCTTCAGATGATAAAATGTACCACTCACCTATTAGGTTACTTGTAGTCATTCAAGCACCTGACCATTTTGTAAAACAAAGTTTGGAAGCGGATGAGACGTTTCACCAAAAAGTATTAAATGGTTGGGTCAGATTAGCGAGTATCGATGAATTCGGACAGTGGCATGATTGGTCAATCGCAAACTAAGTTATATTTAGATACCATGTATTAAATTTTAGAAAAGTTTATATATTATTGCGCTTTATTTATTAAATTAAATATAAATGATTTCCTAGGTGATAATGTAGAACTGTAGTGAAAAATATGTAAAAATGATAATGTTATCTTTTTAATATAACTATTTAACCTCATTTTGGTTCTACAGGAGATGCATACTAAATGAAAACAACCAAAGGCACTTATGAGTCTGAAATCAGCAAAGCAATTACACAATGGGAAAAAGACTTCCTTGGGCGTGGCTCTCTTTCTGTAAAAACAGATATTTTGCGCGATATGATTATTGTGAATTTACAAGGTGTATTAACACAAGCAGAATATAAAGTTTGTGAAACAAACGAAGGCTTATTAACAATTAAAAGAACACGTTCAAAACTAGTGGAGTCAGGGATTGAAGCACTTGATGAAATTATATCGTCTATCACTGGAGAAAAGGTCAAAGGATTTCATACAGATTTAAGTTCTCGCACAGGGGAACGTGTGATGATTTTTAAACTTTATAATGATTTAGAAAAGCGCATTGTTGAATAAAATGCTTTGTTAAATTGATCTCACGAAGAATAAAATATAAATTATAGTGTGAAAATGACGGTTAAGTTTCTATATGAAACCTTAACCGTTTTTTTGATGTGCATATTAATGGTTGTCGAATTAAACAAGCACTTACCGATGTAAGGGTCAGTAAGTGCTTGTTTATTATAGGAATTTAGAAGAATTGTTTACTTAAAAAATGACTATCATCACATATATATTTGGGTGTTAAAGGATCATAATCTTTAATTAGAGTTCTTAATCGCTAACGTTTTGTTCTTATAACGGTAAAATGCTTGATACTAAATCTAAAATTGTTTGTACGATATCTCCTAGCATAGTATCCCTCCTTTTATAAGTTATGTAACTTAAATGTTATAAACTATTATGCATCATGTGCATCGTTTTTATAACGGTAAAATACTTGATACTAAATCTAGAATTGTTTGTACGATATCTCCTAGCATAATAACCCCTCCTTTTAAAAAGGATGTAATTTAATAGTTAAAGACACTATATGATATGCCTTTTTCTTTTAAGTTACGTGTATTATTTTAAAAGTGATTTGAAGATGAGCTCAACGATGTTTTCGATCATTGCAATCCCTCCTTAATATAGAAATTAACTAAGAATGACTATTCTACTTGGTCTAATACTAAATTAAGAATTTGTTCTACTAGAGTTGCTAACATTGTATACACCCCCTTTATCTGAATATTATAATAAATGAATTAATAATTGTCTAAAAATCCCTAAGTGTTTGAAATTAATGCTCAGGTGTTAATATATTAAATTTATTGTAATTTTATTTTTAATTAAGTAAATTTTTATGATTATTAAAATATTTTGATAGATTTTTTATAAATTTAAATTGCCTTTAATATCATGGGGCGGTAGTGAATTTAACCTTTTTTGAAATTTATACACATAAAATTTCAAAAACACTTGATATATATATATAAGTTATAGTATCATTCTAAATTGGGTGTTAAAGAATCATAATTTTTAATTATGGTTCTTTTTCTTTTGCCATTTTTTAATATCTGATGGCTTTATAATATCTATCTACGTTGTGAGAGACGTACATAGAAAACAATATATAAATAAATATCGAAACTTATTATAAATAGATGAACGGGCTAATGATATAAGAAGTCTGCTGAAGCATAGGACTATTATTAAAGTATGTCTGCGATTCAATCTATTTTCAATTTAAACTTAAAATGAGATTTAAACACTATCCTTCTATACATATATTTAATAAACTATAAAAGTCTGATTTGCTTTAAATAGAAGAAAGTAGTTATGTAATTTATAAATTACATAATGAAAATAAAGCCAAAGTTGGATTAATTTCATAGAAAAAACGATTATAATAAAATAGTATAGAGTATGGTTAAGGAGGAAGTGTAGTTGGGTCAAATTAAAAGTATCCTTTATTCATTAATAGAACCATTAACAAAAGCTGAAACATATCAAACATTGATTTCCAACGTCATTATGATTATTGTGTATGTCATTGTGGCCTGGGTTCTTTTACGCTTTGTTAATAAAGGTATAGAGCAATTCTTTAAAATGCAAAATAAAGGTAAAAAGGCGAGTAAAAAACGTTCGAAAACTTTAATAACATTAGTTCAAAATGTAGTAGCATATGTGGTATGGTTTATAGTATTGACTACAATTTTAAGTAAGTTTGGTATCAGTGTTGGAGGTATTATTGCCAGTGCCGGAGTTGTTGGTTTGGCAGTTGGCTTCGGTGCCCAAACAGTTGTGAAAGATATTATCACAGGTTTCTTCATTATCTTTGAAAATCAATTTGATGTCGGAGATTATGTTAAAATTAACTCGAGTGGCACAACAGTAGCAGAAGGTACAGTACAATCCATTGGTTTACGCTCAATGCGTATTAATACGATTACAGGAGAACTTACAACTTTACCAAATGGTAGCGTCGGTGAAATCACCAATTATTCAGTGACCAATGGTGAGTCAATGGTAGAAATACCAGTTTCTGTAGAAGAAGATATCGATAAGGTTGAAGAGCTACTGGCTAATCATTTTGAAACGATGCGTGCTAAATATTATTTATTTATATCAAATCCAGAAGTGGTTGGCATTAATTCTATTACAAGAGATGAAATTACGTTATGGATTTCTGCTGAAACAATACCTGGTGAAGGATTTTCAGGTGCACGTATTTTAAGAAAAGAGATTTTAAAATTATTTAAACAACATGAAGTTAAAATACCACAGCCTATCATGGTGCAATACGACGCTAATCAACAAAATAATGCGTAGAACATTCGGAGGTGTGACAGAATGACATCAAATTACGGTTTAAATGATATTGTAGAGATGAAAAAACAGCATGCATGTGGTACGAATTGCTTTAAAATTATTCGTTTAGGTGCAGACATCCGGATAAAATGTGAAAACTGTCAAAGAAGTATTATGATTCCAAGACAAACTTTTAATAAAAAACTAAAAAAAATATTAGTATCTCATCAAGATACTGAAAATAAGGAGAATGAATAATGGCTTTAACAGCAGGTATAGTTGGTTTGCCCAACGTAGGTAAGTCTACGCTTTTCAATGCAATTACAAAAGCAGGTGCGCTTGCAGCAAATTACCCTTTCGCAACGATTGATCCAAACGTTGGCATTGTGGAAGTGCCAGATAGTAGATTAGATAAATTAACAGAAATGGTACAACCTAAGAAAACAATCCCAACTACATTTGAATTTACAGATATCGCTGGAATTGTTAAGGGTGCTTCTAAAGGTGAAGGTTTAGGCAATAAATTCTTATCACATATTCGTGAAGTAGATGCAATTTGTCAAGTTGTACGTGCGTTTGATGATGATAATGTGACACATGTTTCAGGACGTGTAAACCCAGTAGATGATATCGAAGTTATTAATATGGAATTAGTATTAGCAGATTTAGAATCTGTTGAAAAACGTTTGCCAAAAGCAGAAAAAATGGCTAAACAAAAAGATAAAGATGCAGTGAATGAAGCACGCATTTTAGCAAGAATTAAAGACGCTTTGGAAGAAGGCAATCCTGTTAGAAGTCTTGAATTTACTGACGAAGATCAGAAATTTGTGAACCAAGCGCAATTATTAACTTCTAAGCAAATGTTGTATATTGCTAACGTAGGCGAAGATGAAATTGGCGATGAAGATAATGAAAAAGTGAAAGCTATTCGCGAATATGCGAGTCAAGAAGATTCAGAAGTTATCGTGATTAGCGCTAAAATAGAAGAAGAAATAGCTGTACTTGACGATGAGGATAAAGAAATGTTCTTAGAAGACTTAGGTATTGAAGAACCAGGATTAGATCGCTTAATACGTACAACATACGACCTGCTTGGTTTGGCAACGTATTTCACTGCAGGAGTTCAAGAAGTACGTGCGTGGACGTTTATCACTGGTATGACGGCACCCCAATGTGCTGGTATTATTCATACAGATTTTGAACGTGGCTTTATACGTGCAGAAGTAACAAGTTACGATGACTATGTAGCTTTTGGCGGCGAAAATGGTGCTAAAGAAGCTGGGAAACAGCGCTTAGAAGGCAAAGAATATATTATGAAAGATGGCGACGTCGTACACTTTAGATTTAACGTATAAGTCAAATCTGTAGCCTGTTCATTACAACATAGTAATGAGCAGGCTTTTTATTTTAAAAAGTCACGTCAGTAACATTTTAAACAATTGTATAAACTTAATATATTAAGATGGACAATTGGATATTACTAAAATAAAAAACGAAATAAATTCAATTGTACATTGAATAATCATTTTATGTAAAATTAAAGTTAACTTTTGGTAAAAGTATTATTTTATTCATGCAAATAATTTTATTAAAATGCTTTTTATGTTATTCTCTATTTAGACACTTTTGGGGGGTGTATGACATGTTAGCAGAATTATTAGAACAAATTCTTTTATTAGTAATCGATCAAGTTGAATAGTTAACAGGAAGTGAGTAGGACAATGTGATGGGAGGTTTTCGATTATGATTGAAAATATTATCGAATTAATTTTCAAAACATTATTCAAATAATACGAATGTTTTCGCTTAACATTAATATTATTAGAGTGTCAAGTTGATTAAACAAATAGAATTGCAAGATTTTTATCTAGGATAGGAGGAGTTATCATGTTAGCAGGATTAATCCAAACAATTTTAGATTTAGTATCAAGCATCTTACCAGTTTAATTCCGTAGAAGTACCCTAATTAAAGGTTATGATTCTTTAACACCCAATCAAAATACATTAGAAATTTAACTGATTATAATGTTAAACTAATGATATAAGAGGCCAAGACAACAAATGATGTTGTTTGGCCCTTTTTTTATTTGAAAAACCATTTGTTATGGAAGTAGTTTGAGCGTGAGTATAAACTGATTGATGTGAATTATTTTTATGAACTGATAATAATATAAAAGACAAACCAAACGCTATTAAACTGCGTTTGGTTTGTCTAATGACGAAAATACTTATATGTAAATGAGAAGTTTTATGGCAGTTTGATTAAGAAGTGAACCATGATGTGTCAATGGCTGGACCAGTGTAGTTGGCATCGACTTCTTGATCCAATTCAGGTGAAGTATAGCTATCGGTGTATTGCCATAACACATGCTCGCGCTTAGGCTGGTCAGCATTATAATTAGCTATCCAGTACCCGTCATAGTCATTTACTGATGTTGAAACATGTTCTGTCATGAAATTTTCGTAAGAGTAAAACAATACTTTTTTATTTCCTGCTAAACTTTTCATCTCATCATACCATGCAGAAGTGCTTTCTTCTGGCGTGCCAGAAGTGACAGTATCTTCTTCAAAGTCATTGATGTAAAAACTTGCCTCAGGTGCACGATTATATAATGTCTGAGCTTCATAACGCGCATCTTCAGGGCTCTCATACATACTGTAAGAATAAACACCAAAGTCTAAATTATGTTTGTCTAATAAAGCAGAATTATGCTCTAATGAAGCATCTACTTTTTCAGATCCGTATTGAGCACGTATGATAATGAAGTCATAATTGGCTTTAAGCTCTTTAACTTGCTGTTCTGTTAGATCGCCTTGCCACTCTGAAATATCCAACACACGTTCACCTGTTTGTGTCGTGTTTGCTTCAGGTTGTACCGTGGCCCCAGAACTTTGTTTTGATGATTTTTCAGGGTGTGTTTTGATGTATTGTTGATAACCATATCCCATCGTCCCTTTTTGGTTTGATGTATCTTCTGAGGCATGCACTGAGTTTATTGCTAACGTAGACACAAATAATATACTTGCGGTAGCCAATCCTTTTTTTAATATTGAAACCATAATTATCTCCTTTATATATAATTGTTACTTTAAAATTGCTAAGTTCTTAATAGATATGTAATTATAAAAAAATAAACTCAATTGGTATGCTATTAGAATTAAAATGATTTAGCAACCAAATATTTTATATAACAAATTCTTTTTAAGAACTATTTTTAAAATAAATAAAATTTAATTTTATTAGTGCGTAGTCCAAGTGGAAAAACGGGGCAAAGTTAAGAATAAAGAAATGTATGTTTCATATGAAACATTTTGATAATTTTTGAAGTATGGCAAGGTTATAACCATTGTAAAATGTAATACGCTGTGCTATAATTCTTGATTGTGAGTAATGAAAATTATTCCTTGCTTATCACATTTGATGGTGAGCCGTATAGACCACAAGGAGGTGCAATAATAAATGAGAACATATGAAGTTATGTACATCGTTCGTCCGAACATTGAAGAAGATGCTAAAAAAGCTGTTGTTGAACGTTTCAACGGTATTTTATCTGAGAACAGTTCAGAGGTTTTAGAAGTTAAAGATTGGGGCAAACGTCGTTTAGCTTATGAAATTAATGATTTCAGCGAAGGTTACTACAATATCGTACGTATCCAAACTGAAGATAATGAGGCTACTGACGAATTCCAACGTTTAGCTAAAATCAATGACGATATCATCCGTTATATCGTGATTCGTGAAGACGAAGATAAAACTAAAAAATAATTATTGGGGGTTCGTTTAAATGATAAATAGAGTTGTTTTAGTCGGTCGTTTAACGAAAGATCCAGAATATAGAACAACACCCTCAGGCGTGAGTGTTGCGACTTTTACTCTAGCAGTAAATCGTACGTTTACAAATGCGCAAGGGGAACGCGAAGCAGATTTCATTAACTGTGTTGTTTTTAGAAAACAAGCAGATAATGTTAATAACTACTTATTCAAAGGTAGTTTAGCTGGCGTTGACGGTCGCATTCAATCACGTAGCTACGAAAATCAAGAAGGACGTCGTATTTTTGTGACTGAAGTGGTTTGTGATAGCGTTCAATTCCTTGAACCTAAGAATCAAAACCAACGTCACGCTCAAGAAGGAAACAATGATTTCCAAAACTTTGGCGGACAACAGTCAGGACAAAACACGTCATCTTACCAAAATAATAACAACAATTATAATAACAGTTCATCAAACAAAAATAATCAATCAGACAACCCATTTGCAAATGCAAACGGACCAATTGATATTAGTGATGACGATTTACCATTCTAATTATATTGCGAAATATAATTAAGAAAATATTACAAAAGGGAGGCAGTTACCATGGCAGGTGGACCAAGAAGAGGCGGACGTCGTCGTAAAAAAGTTTGTTATTTCACAGCAAACGGAATTACACACATCGACTATAAAGACACAGACTTATTAAAACGTTTTATCTCAGAACGCGGTAAAATTTTACCACGTCGTGTAACAGGTACTTCAGCTAAATATCAACGTATGTTGACATTAGCTATTAAACGTTCTCGTCATATGGCATTATTACCATATGTAAAAGAAGAACAATAATAGATATTGTATCTGAAAACCCCGTAGGCATATACCTACGGGGTTATTTTTGTGTTGTGGAACAAAGTTATTGTCCAAAAGACTTTAGCATTTACAATAACACATATGCTTGTATTATTTTTTGTGTTTTTTTACACAGAAAAAGGGTATTTGTATAAAAAGACTATAAATTAACAAACTTAATTACTTAGAGTTTGGAGTGATAAAGATGGAAGTATTTGCGTTGTTATTTCATTTAGTGTGCTTAGTTATTGTATTGGTTTCAGGATTTCTTGCCTTTAAAGAACTTAGAAAACCAATGAGGCATCGTAATCAAAAAAGAATTGATTTCATTTTAGTTTTAGTTGTACTAGTCGCGTTAATTGCGATTTTATCAAGTGTTATTATGGATGTCTAATTTGAGTCGCTACCTTGTATTAGGTAGTGACTTTTTGTATGAAAATAAGATTATGAGAACCTCTATATAAAAACTTTTAAAAATATAGTATAAAATAAAACTATTTTTTGTAAACATTCGTATAATATTATAAGATGAAATAATAAGGCGTTGTACAAGGAATGGGAACTTTTATTGTATAGTGCTTTTAAAATATAAGATTGGAGAGGTTGTCATGAAATACAGGATCAGTTTGTCAGTATTATTAGCAACGAGTTTACTTTTAAGTAGCACAGTTACGTACGCACAAGAGGGTAATAGTAACAAAAGCGTAGAAAAAAGCAAAAAAGAAAATACAAGCAAGGCCATAGATTTTGAAAAAGCTCAAAAAATGAGCCCACAAGCATTGAAAAATCAATTAACACCAGAAGATTTGAAATTACATAATAAAGTTGCTGATCACAACTCAGTAGAGATGAGAACTTTTGCAAATAGAGCATATCAAGACGTAAATACATATATCGCAAATAACGACATAAAGCCTTCTAAAATAGTTCAGGATTCACGTATTAATAATTTACCTAAGTATAATTATAAGTCTGGTAAGTTTATTGGTGTTGTTATTCATGAAACAGCAAACCCTTACAGTACGATCGATGACGAAGTAAATTACATGTATAGTAACTATAATAATGCTTTTGTTCACGCTTATGTAGGTAGTGATAGAATCATACAAACAGCACCAAGTGAGTATTTAGCTTGGGGCGCAGGGGCAAATGCAAACCCATATTTTTATCAAATAGAATTAACAAGGTCAAATACATTTGATGGTTTTGCAAAATCTGTTAATAACCAAGCTTATTTAACTGCTAAAATGTTGAAACAAAATGGATTGCAACCTTCATTAGCTGATAACAATCGGGGTACAGGAACAATTATTAGTCACAATGCCGTAAGTCAGTACTGGGGTGGTACGAACCATACAGACCCAGTGGGTTACTTTAACCAATGGGGATATAATATGAACCAATTTTATAGTTTAGTTCAAAAACATTATAAGTCATTAGGTGGTCAAGATGATGACGCGATTACTGGCTCTACGTATACTGTAGTTAAAGGTGATACACTGTACAGTATTTCTAAGAGAAGCGGTGTAACGATTGAAAATATTAAGAAATGGAATAGCTTAGAAGATAATACGTTATCAATCGGTCAAACATTGAAATTAACAGACCCTGATAAAAACGATGATGCAATTACAGGAGATACACACATAGTAGTTGAGGGTGATACGCTTTATAATATTTCTAAAAGGAGTAAAGTAAGTATTGAAAACCTTAAGAAATGGAATAATCTTGAATCAAATGTTATAAGTAAAGGGCAAACGCTTTATTTAGTGAAAACATATACAGTTGAAAAAGGTGACACTTTATACAGCATTGCTAAAAAACAAAACACAACAGTAAGTAAAATCAAAACAGATAACAACCTAGATTCAAATAGCATTAAAATAGGACAAATATTAAAAATAAAATAAGTAATTAAATAACCCGCCTCATCGACTATTTTGATGAGGCGGATTTTTCTATTACTCTTCAGATATTTTTTCTTTTACTCCTGTACTGACAGCTTCAGCAAAGTCGTAGATAGATTGTTTATAATCATTTGGATTTTCTCTAGTGGAACGGTCAAGGTCGTCGTCTTCAAAAAATGATTTACGGTATTGTGTTGAAATTTCAATTTGGACGCCTGAACCTGTATCATTTTTATTAATAATATTTTGGCTAGAATCTCCATCAACGTAATCTGGGCTTGATTCCACATTAAAGTCTTCTTTTTCTAATTCTTGACGGATAGCTTTGGCCATTTCTTTATCCTTGCCCCCGATATAAACGACTTTTTCATCTTCTTGAATACCGTGAATTGATACTGTTTCATTAGATTTGTTGGTCATTTCTTTTAATTTTGGGTCATCAAAACGAGTTGAAGTGATATGCAATTTAGAATTATTTGATTTGAGTAATCCTTCGAAACTGTATAAGTTGAAGTTGCCTTTTTTAGAGATGATTTTTGCCAATTCGGATGTACCTGGCTCAATCCCTCCACCATGGATGGCAGTAATTAAAATATCTTTATTATTAGTAGTTTTTGTATTAATTTGCCAGTCACGATCTTCTTTAGTGTCTGCTTTTAATTCAGCGAAGTTTTGATAATAATCTTGGTTTTGAGGTTGGTCATTTTTCCATACATATAAAAAGTATAAAGACAGTAAAATAGCAGCAACGAGGGCTAACATAATTAAGTAATATAAGTAATGATGCAAAATCCTATTCATAATTGTCTCCTGAAAGTAATATTGAGTTGCTACCAAATTATAACAAATGTAAAGCTTGTCGAGGTTATGTGTTGATTACAATTATATTACTTAGACGTTTACAATTATTTACAATTTACCAATTGAGTTAAGTGCAAAACAAAGTTTAGACCTGTACAATTTATTATATAAATATTATTAAGGAAGGCGTGATTCACTTGGATATTACTACTAAGATGCAAATCAATGTACCTAAAGAAGAAGTGTTTGAGGCATTTGTGAATCCTGACCAGATTAACGGATTTTGGTTTTCTTCAAGTTCCGAAAGATGGGAATCGGGAAAAACAATTACGTTACGTTATGAAGAATATAATGCTGAAATAGAAATTCGAATAGAAAGTATAAAAGAAAATAATTTAATAAAATTCACATGGGGAGAGCAATCAGTTGTTATTCAATTTGAAAATGAAGGGCAAACTACTATTGTAACTACGGTTGAAAAGGATTTAGAAGATACTGATACAGAGCGTTTATTGGCTCAAAAAGAAGGTTGGGTTTATATGCTAAGTTGTTTGAAAGCATATATAGAGCATGGCGTGAAAATAAGAGGTGCACTACTATAAAGTTTTTAAAAGGCAAAATGAATGCTTCTATGCATTTCGAAAAGGCGTAATTTATATAAATTACGCCTTTTTTGTATGGATATATAGACTTAATTAAATTATGAACGGGTAATATAAATGTGCGAGCAAAATATTTTATAAGTATATTCTTAGATGTTTAAATGTAATTATTAAAGTTACAATAAAAAGGTGATGCTCATGAATTTAGAGTTTAATATAGCAGTCCACCTACTGACGTTTCTAGTTAAGCACTCTAATGAACGTTACAGTAGTGGAGAATTATCACAACGAATATGTGTTAATCCTGTACAGTTACGTAGAGTAACAAGAAAGTTGAATGATCAGCAATATGTAAATTCGGCACGAGGCAAACATGGAGGTTACCAAGCAAACAAGGAAACATCTCAAATCAATTTATCAGATTTATATATATTGTTTAATGAAGAAAGAACAGAGGGGCGTATCTTTACTGGTGACGTAGGTAGCAATTGTGAAATTTCCAAGAAAATAGGACAGACGATGACCAAATACTATAAAAAGGAACATGATCTATTAATCAATTACTATAAAAAAATAACAATATCAGACGTTTTAAATGAAGTATTAAAGGAGGATTTCCATGAAACAATTTGATTTAGTAGTGATTGGATTTGGTAAAGGTGGTAAAACATTAGCTAAATTTGCTGCATCGCGAGGGAATAAAGTAGCAATGATTGAAAAATCTAAAGCGATGTATGGTGGTACTTGCATCAATACGGGCTGTATCCCTTCAAAAACACTTATTCATGAAGGGTTAAATCATGGCGATTTTCATGAAGGTATTTCTAGAAAGAAAGACGTGGTCGACGCATTGAATAATAAAAATTATCATAACCTTGCAGATGAAGACAGTATAGAAGTATTAGATTATACGGCTAAATTTAAATCTAATAATGAAATTAATTTACTGGATGATAATGATAAAGTAATAGAAACTTTGGCTGCGAAAAATATCGTTATAAACACAGGGGCCATATCAACTATCCCACCTATTGAGGGTGGGGAGACGTCGCAACATTTATATGATTCGTCTGGGATTATGCGTTTAGCTTCACAACCTAAACAACTCGTCATTGTAGGGGCAGGTTATATTGCTTTAGAATTTGCATCTATGTTTGCTAATTTTGGAACACAAGTCACAGTCCTTGAACGTGGTGGTGATATTATGACGAAAGAAGATAAAGATATTGTCGAAGAAGTGAAGAAAGATTTAGCTGACAAAGAGATCGATATCATATTTAATGTTGATACAGAGCGGTTTGAAGATACTGAATCAGGTACTATAGTTCATACTTCGCATGGTAGCTTTGAAGCAGATGCGGTCCTTTTAGCTACGGGTCGTAAACCTAATGTGGATTTAGATATAGAAAATACTGATATTTCTCTTGGTGAACATGGAGAGATTAAAGTGAATGAATATCTCCAAACCAGTGCTCCGCATGTGTATGCTATCGGAGATGTTAAGGGTGGCATGCAGTTCACATATATCTCTTTAGATGACTTTAGAATTGTTAAAGACCAACTTTTTGGAGACAGAAAACGTTCTACTAAAAACAGAGGTGCTGTACCTTATACTGTGTTTATTGACCCGCCGTTAGCACGTGTTGGTTTGACTGGTGATGAAGCTAACAAACAAGGTTATAATGTCATTGAAAATGCGATTCCAGTCAACACCATACCAAGACATAAAGTGGATAATGATTCAAGAGGATTATTTAAAGCGGTAGTTGATAAAGACACAGGAGTTATATTAGGGGCTTCATTATACGGACCGAAATCAGAAGAAATCATTAATGTAATTAAATTAGCGATAGATCAAAAATTAAACTATAAAATATTGAATGACAATATTTATACACATCCAACGATGGTTGAATCGTTTAATGATTTGTTCAATATGTGAAGAATTTAAAAAATAAAAAGGTGATAGAGGCGCTATAAAGAAAGCCTCTCACCTTTTTATTCATGTAATTATTAGGTTATTGCCATAATAATAATGCCGATAAGTCCAAAGCAACCGAAAATTAAGGACATGACGCCAAAGCTAATCAAACTTTGGTTTCTACTATTATCACCTTTTTTCGAAGTTCGTTTATTTAGTATTAGTAATACAATACCGATGATAATGAGTAATATTGAAACATAGAACACTTTACATCCCTCCCTAACTATATTTATCACGTTTTAATATCTTTACTATGTATTTACCCGTTAAAGGATATGGACTAACTCAATATAACATGTGTAGTTCAATTATAGCGTGTTTATGAACATATGATGAAAGAAATTTGATGGGCGGTTGGAATTAATATAAATAAAAAGATGAGTATGCTGTTTAAAAGTAGACAGTCATACTCATCTTTTGTGTGCGTAGCTAACATTATAAACTATGATGACTCACGTCCTCATGTGTATAATTTTTCAATAAAGAACAACCTAAAGGGTGTTGGCCATTATCTACGTACTCATTTATCTCTTCAAGTACATCTAAGATTTCATATTCTGGCGTATTTACATCAAACGTATACTTGAATAGTTGCTTTTTATCGGATAACACAGTTGCGATGAGCTCATCATTGTGCATTTTGTAATTTAATAATTGCATATTTATCACTCGCTTTATTTCATATTTCAATCCAAGAAAATGAATTGATATAATTGAGAACTGATTTCATTTTGTTTTTAAACAGATTATAATTATTCTAATTTGATATATAGTATACATTAAAATTGATTAAATGTAGAGGGGAATGACTTAAACAATTGAGATTTTTTTAAAAAACATGTCATTTCACACAATTATTTTTTCGAAAGCGCTTTTTAAATTATAATAATTTTAAATTAGATAACAATCAATTATCTAATGTTTGAAGTTTAAGATCTAATTTGATATGATACAGAGAATTAAATAAAGCTTTCTAGGGTTCCGCAACATTAAATGTTGGTCCGGTCCGAGAGGAAGCCACATATGATATATGTGACACGGAAGGATAAAAGCCTGGGAGATAGTAGTTATGACTATCTCCCAGGCTTTTTTTATTCTTAATAGGAGGAATGAAAATGAATTGGATTAAAATTATCGTTGCTGCAATATTTGAAGTTGGTTGGGTAGTAGGATTGACGCATGCATCCACTAGTTTTGAGTGGATGTTAACAATAATAGCTATATTTTTAAGTTTTTATTTACTTATAGATGCTTCAAAAATGTTACCTGTAGGTACATCTTACGCAGTATTTGTCGGATTAGGAACAACAGGTGTGACATTATTTGATTTTGTGTTTTTTGGACAGGAAGTTAATTATGGAAAAATTATTTTGATTTTAACACTACTCGCAGGTGTCGTTTGTTTGAAATTAGTAACACCAAATAAAGGAGGAAAAGCATAATGGCATGGATATTATTAATTATTGCAGGCATCTTTGAAATGTTAGGTATTACTTCCCTCAATGCTTATGTACAAGCTAGAAAAAATTCAGCTATAGTAGGACTTATCAGCTTTTTTAGCCTAAGTTTCTTAGCTTTATCAATAGCAATGAATTATTTACCAATGAGTACGGCCTACGCAGTTTGGACAGGCATTGGTGCAGTAGGTGGCGCAGTATTAGGGATGATTTTTTATAAAGAATCGACGGATGTTAAAAGAATTATTTGTATTGCAATCATATTAGGAAGCACAGTTGGATTAAAATTATTAAGTTAACATAGTAGTGAAAAAGACTTGGTCTATTGAGATAAGATAGTATAAACCTCATTTTTCTATCTTATTTATTACAATTACTTTTTTGGTAATAGAAAAGTAAAAGTGCTGTTTGACTACACTGTCGATGTAGTGCTCATCGGTTTATCATTTAGCTTGCTATTTGATGAAAGTAGTTAATATATTAGTAATAACTTGATACCACGGAGTGTAAATACACATTGAAAAAGAAGCACCATTCCAGTGACTATATGGAATGGTACTTCTCTAAAAATGAATTTTGATAGTGTTAAATGTTGCTGCTATATATTTATGGACGAAAATAGGCTTCGTCAGAAAAAAGAACTTTAATACCGCGGTAAATGTTCTTAATTGTATACCAGGTAGTCACTATAAATAATAGAATTGCTATTACAATTGTAATTACGGTAATTGTTGTATTCTCTTGATAGATAATTGAAGTTCCAAATGCTACGCTTAATACAAATAATATAGGACCAATATACGTTATAATATGATAGCCTAGTGATTTGGCAGCGTGAACTGAAGCGGGTCTATCAGCAAATATCCAGAGTATAATTGGTAATATAATTGGTGCAAAGAATATGCTGAAATAACTTATAGCTGCTAATACGCGTCCACTTTGGGTATCCTGGTGTAATGCTTTTTCGCTCATTTGTCTCACCTCTTACTTTGATAATAACAAGAATAATTATTGAATTATAGGCATTTTACTTCATATAACAGTATTGTAAGATATAATATGAATCCACAAAAATAGACTGATAGAAGATTATAATAGAGAGAAGGGTAATTATTATGAAAATATACTTAGTGCGTCATGGTGAATCACAATCAAACTATGATAAAAAACAAGGGAAACAATACTTTTGTGGCCAATTAGACGTGGCTTTAACCGAAAGTGGGGTATATTCTGCCCAATTGCTACAAAGCTATTTTGAGAAAAAGAATATTGAACATGTGTATATATCAGATTTGGCACGTACACGACAGACGTATAATGCCATATTTGATAAGGATATCCCAGCAACTGTGACGCCATTATTAAGAGAACGCTCATTGGGAATTTTTGAAGGTAAGATGGTAGATGTCATTGAGCAAGACCCTAAATACCACGCTTATTTTAATGATGAGGATTTACTTTCTTTCCGTCATAGCTTTACTCAAAAAGCGCCAGAAGGTGAAAGTTATTCAGACGTACTAAAACGTGTTGAACAGTTCTTTGAGGAAGAGCTTGATCCAACATTAGAATCTGTAGCCATTGTTGCGCATCAAGTTGTTATTAGATGCATGCTTGTATACTTACGCTATGAAACAAAAGAAACAGTAATTGATAGAAAAATAGAAAACTGTGTACCCTATGAATTAGAAAAATAAGATAACAAAAAACCTGAACTGCTATATTATCAGTTCAGGTTTTAATATTTTTTAGCTGCTGTTAAGCTGTCATGAAATCCTTGGAATAATATATTGAAATTGTCTAAAAAACTTCCGACAATGACTGCCAGTATGACGTAAGTTACGCTTAGTGCGATAGTTTTAAAAGAAACAACGCCATATTTTTCTTTCTTCTCAAAGAGATTAAAAGCTATGAAAATAGCAGCCATGGCACCAATTAAAATAGTTAATATCATAACGGTGTGGCCTCCTTTATATTAATAATGAGCGGCTATGCTTCTATTAATGACTTTCTTAACTTATATTAATCTTAACAAATGTCACTTTGAGAAAAAAAGAGAAATCATATTAAAAAACCTTACAATAATGTAAGGTTTTTTACGAGAATAAGACAGAGTATAGAAGCAATTGGGCAGTAAATAAGGTTAATCCCTTTACCATCGCTAAAGGTGACATGTCATCGTTTTGTAATTTAACGTAGTAACTATGAAATATACGGGCAAATATAATGATAAAATCATAACGTAGCTATTTATAGAAAGTGATATAAAATTACTTTTTAACACATTGACACTTATTTATCTACTGCATCACTTTCAATTCCTTTTTCTTTTAGGAATTTTTTAATTTCTTTTTGTTTTTTAAGGTTTACATTACCAGCAACTTTTGCAGGTACATCAACAACATTAAGTTTGTTTTGTGGTTGATAATCTAATTGTTCAATTTCTTTGTCAATGTTTTTAATTGTACTATTCAAAGAGGTGAAATAAGTTATGATTTCGTTGGTGCCTTTTTTATAGTCACTTGGTATATGATTATTTTCAACGAACTTTTTAAAGTGAAGGTCATTTTTAATAGCATTATTTGATAAACCTGTTAGGCGTTTGGTTTGGTCATCTGTAATTTTTGTATCAGTGCCTGTTTGTTTATCCAGCTTATATTGCATGAGATACTTGTTATCAATAATATTTGAGTTAACATCCAAATACTTTTTAATCGCTTTATTCATTTCATCTTCGCTAATATCTTCATTTTTTTTATCTGAATGGAAGATATCTTTTTCAGTTATTTTTTTTACGTTTTTCGGGGCGTTTCTTTCGCTGTGTTGGTTACCGTCTTCTGAGTCACCGTTCGAACATGCTGCAAGTAACACAGTTAATACCAAAACGAGTGATAGAATTATCGTTTTCTTCATAAATTAATATTGCTCCTTTAATAATATTCGATTATAAGCGTTCCAATATATACTTTGATAAGCTCATAGAAATTATAACTTAAGCGTATCATGTAGCGCTATCCATTTATATAATGTATTGGTTAATAAACGCACAATCTTTTGAACAAAATAATGATGATTTAATCGGCGTATATAAAAAAGGAGAACCGTGATACGGTTCTCCTTTACCTTTATTATTCATAGATAGGGGTGCGATTAATTTCTGATGATATAATCAAAAGCGTTTAATGCTGCGTTTGCACCTGCACCCATAGAAATAATGATTTGCTTATTACGATCGTCGGTAACATCACCAGCAGCAAAAATGCCAGGGATGCTTGTAGCGTTTTTGCGGTCAATTACAATTTCTTTAGCTTGGTTTAATTCAACATAGTTATCAAGCCATTCGGTGTTTGGTAATAAACCAATTTGAACAAAAATACCTTCAAGTTCTAAAGTATGGTCTTCACCAAGTGCTTTATCTTGGTACTTAATACCAGTTACAGCATTTTCACCTAACACTTCAGTTGTTTGAGCGTTTTTAATTATTGTTACGTTTGGTAAAGAAGCCAAACGTTCTTGTAATACTTTGTCTGCTTTAAGGTTAGCGTTACGTTCAAGTAATGTGACATGTTTAACAATGCCAGCAAGGTCGATTGCAGCTTCAACACCTGAGTTTCCGCCGCCAACAACAGCAACGTTTTTGTTTTCAAATAAAGGTCCGTCACAGTGTGGACAGAATGCTACGCCTTTATTAATTAATTTTTCTTCACCAGGTACTTCTAGCTTACGCCAACGTGCACCTGTCGTGATAATAACGGTTTTACTTGTTAATTGCGCTCCATTATCTAAAGTGATAACAATGCCGTTATCTGTTTTTTCAATATTACTAGCACGAATGCCAGTCATTACATCAATATTGTATTGTTTAATATGGTCTTCAAGTGCTGAAGAGAATTTAGGGCCATCTGTTTCTTTAACAGTGATAAAATTTTCAATGGTAGCGGTATCGTTTACTTGACCCCCGATGCGGTCTGCAACAATACCTGTGCGTAAACCTTTACGAGCAGTATAAATTGCTGAACTGCCGCTTGCAGGTCCACCACCCACAATTAATACATCGTATGGTTCTTTATTATCGAATTCAGCTGGATCTGCTTGGCTACCTAGACTCGATAAGATATCTTGGACTGTCATACGACCGTTACCAAACTCTTCTCCATCTAAGAAGATAGCTGGCACAGCCATAATGTCTTCTGATTCTTCTTTAAAGATAGCGCCATCGACCATAGAATGAGTAATATTTGGATTTAATAAGCTCATTAAGTTTAAAGCTTGGACTACGTCTGGACATTTTTGACAAGATAAACTAATAAATGTCTCAAAATGTAAAGGACGATCTAATGCTTTAATTTGGTCAATTACTGCTTGTTCTTCTTTCGGTGCGCGACCACTTACTTGTAATAACGCAAGAACAAGAGAGTTGAACTCATGACCCATTGGTAAACCAGCAAAAGTAATGCCTGTTTCTTCATCAGGTCTATTAACAGAAAAGCTAGGTGTACGTTTGAGGTCAGCTTCTTCTATAGTAATGCGAGGTGACATCTCAGCTACTTCGTTTAACAGTTCTTTTAACTCTTTAGACTTTTCATCTGTACCAAGGCTTGCGCTTAGTACAACATCACCTTCCATTAATTGAAGTAATTGTTGTAATTGTGATTTTAGCTGATCATTAAGCATTTAAATCAATGCCTCCTTAGATTTTACCTACTAAGTCAAGACCAGGTTGTAATGTTTCTGAACCTTCTTCCCATTTAGCTGGGCATACTTCTCCTGGGTGTTGACGTACATATTGTGCTGCTTTGATTTTGTGTACTAATGTACTTGCATCACGGCCGATACCGTCAGCATTAACTTCAGCTGCTTGTACAACGCCGTCAGGGTCTACGATGAAAGTACCACGTTGAGCTAAGCCTAACTCTTCATCTAATACATCAAAGCTACGAGTGATTGTTTGAGAAGGGTCACCAATCATAGTGTATTGGATTTTGTTGATTGCTTCTGAATGATCGTGCCAAGCTTTGTGTACAAAGTGTGTATCAGTTGATACTGAGAACACATTTACACCTAATTCTTGTAATTTATCGTATTGTCCTTGTAAATCTTCTAATTCAGTAGGGCATACGAATGAGAAGTCAGCTGGATAGAAACAAACAACGCTCCATGAACCTTTCAAGCTTTCATCTGAAACTTCGATAAACTCATCTTGCTTAGGGTCATACGCATTAGCTGTGAATGGTAAAATTTCTTTGTTGATTAAAGACATAAAAAACATCCTCCTGATTTATTAACTATTTTTGATTAGAATTTGGGTTAAGCAGATTATCATCATTACTTAATTATAATAATTCTAATCTTTCATTTTCTATTATTACATGCCCATATATTTTCGTCAACACAGAAAGGTTATATAGAGGGAATGGTAAAATAAGGCTCTATATTTACTTCTGAAAGACTACTAATGATAGAGTGCATGCAGAAAAAAGAAAGCATTTACATTATTCATGTAACCTTTCCATAATTTAAATAGCCTTTCAATTCTCAACTAAACATATGAAATTGAGAAGGAAGAGTAATACGTTATTAAATTTTATTGAAGTCATTGATATCATCGTCTTTTTCATTAATATTTACAATTTTGTGAACACTAACGTTTGCAAAATTTTTACGTGTAAGTGATGAAAAACGAAATGATTAAATAGAGGTGATTGATCTAATTCAGTAAATGACTGTAGCATGTTCGTCACGAACTTAATATTATTTATCGTCGCAACCACAAGTTACAATCTCATAGCACTCCTCTGAGTTGATAATAAAATTTAAAGTATGTATCAATTGATTTAAGTGGAAATATTCAAAAAATGAAAATAATATTAGTGTATTAATACCCAATATAACTTAATGTAATAAAAAACTGCCTAAGTTATAACTTAGGCAGTTCTTAAATATGAGGAATATTATCTATCCCAATATCTTTTTCTATCAAATGCTTGAACGATTGTCTGAGGGTCGTCTGAAACGAACACACCAGGAGCAGCTAAATTCAGCTTAGCTTCTGTTAAACCAGTTGCTGCTGATTGATTTACCACTAATGGTTTACTGTGTTTATACGTAAGTTCGGCAAACTCTTCAACAGCTGGTGACACGTCACTGCCATCTGATAAGACAATTAAACTATCAAATAACGTTGGATGCGCAGTGTCGAATGTTTCTGTAATACCAAAGTCTTCAGAAATATCTTTAGGATGTTGTCCGACAAAGGCATAGTTTAATTTATTTTCAGTAAATGTTTGTGCATAAGATTTTAACGTGTCAGTATTGATATCACCGTTAACTGCGACAGCTACAGAATGTCCTACTAATGGAATATCAAACTTTTCCATTGTTAACTGACTATCAGTTGCATCTGATTGTACTTCTTCATTTGTTTCAGGGACTTCAACGCCTACATTTTTAGCTACACGTTCTGCTAATGTACGGTCAACCTTATTTAATTGGTTGACTGCATTCTGTTTAATCGTAACAGAATTACACATACCGATTTCAAATGAAAAACCGCCCACAGTGTGGTCAAATTCAGCTTGTGTGAGACTATTTAAATAAAGTTTAGCTTGGCTATAATAATCTTTGAAACTTTCACTTCGTTTCTGGATTTTATGACCTTCTACTTTTTCTTGGTAATGCTCATAGCCACCTTCTTCTTTAGGAGTTGTATGAGGATCATTGTTATTTAAAGCATTTTTATGATAGGCAACTTGTCCTTTGTTTACATTCATTTGGTGCATGCCATCTCTTTGGTTATTGTGTACTTCATTTACCGGGCGATTAATTGGAATTTGGTTAAAGTTTGGGCCACCTAATCTTGTGATTTGTGTATCTGTATAAGAGAATAAACGACCTTGTAATAAAGGGTCATTAGAGAAGTCGATTCCAGAGACGATATGACCAGGATGGAATGCCGCTTGTTCTGTTTCATCAAACACATTGGTAACATTTTGATTGAGCGTCATTTTACCAACCCTTTGGACTGGAATTTGGTCTTCTGGCCAAATTTTTGTTGGGTCTAAAATATCAAAATCAAAGTCGAATTCTTGTTCTGGTCGGATAATTTGTAGACCAAGTTCCCATTCAGGATAATCGCCTTTTTCAATGGCTTCGTATAAATCTTTGCGATGGAAATCTACGTCTTTACCATGTAGCATTTGTGCTTCATCCCATACTAGTCCTTCTAATCCTTGAAGTGGTTTCCAATGGAATTTAACAAAATAAGATTGCCCTTTGCTATTAACGAGACGGAACGTATGGATACCGAATCCTTCAATTTGTCTGAAATTTTTAGGTATGCCACGGTCGCTCATAGCCCATACCGTGGTATGTGTAGATTCTGGATTTTGCGCAAAGAAATCATAAAATGTATCGTGTGCGGTACCACCTTGTGGCATTTCATTATGTGGCTCTGGTTTAACTGCGTGGACTAAGTCAGGGAATTTAATTGCATCTTGTATGAAAAATACTGGTATATCATTGCCAACTAGATCAAAGATACCTTCATCTGTATAAAATTTTGTGGCGAAGCCTCGCACATCTCTTACTGTATCAGGTGAACCTTTAGAACCTTGGACTGTGGAAAACCTCACAAATACTGGAGTTGTCTTTTCGGGGTGTGTTAGAAAGTCTGCTGAAGTATATTCTGATAAATCTTCGTAGACTTGAAATTCGCCATGTGCACCAAAGCCACGAGCATGAACAACACGTTCTGGTATTCTTTCATGGTCAAAGTGCATGATTTTTTCTCGAAAGTGAAAATCTTCTAATAAACTAGGGCCACGTTCACCGACTGTTAATGTATTTTCCTCTTCGCTAACTTTTGCACCGTGATTCGTCGTCATTGCTTTACCGTCATTATCTCTTTCTACTTCGTTCAATTGGTCTTTCTTTTTATTACTCATTATAATACCCCCTATCTTTAAATGCATTAAGTGTTTTCCACGAATTGTTAAAGAGAAACATAGATAGTAAACGAAACATCTACTTTAAATCTCTAATAGATTGTGTGGTGAGTTGTAAACGAGGAAGATAAAGCTAAAAAAACGGTATAGATATATCTATACCGTCAATATGATAGGTCGTTAATCAACAAATGTGATATCAACTTGTCCTACATTACTATATTCTGCTTTGTAAGTACCTAATTCTACAGGAATAGGGTTTATAAATGTGCCTGAAGAAATAATTTGTCCTTTACGTAATTGCTTATCATGTGTAGCAAGCTTTTGAGCAAGCCATTTAACAGACTCAACTGGATTACCTAATACTTCTGTAGAGTCGCCTTCATGTGTTAATGCATCATTATAATATAATTTCATTTGAATATTTGCAAAGTCTTCATAAGATAGTGGCTCAATGGCATCACCAACAACTATTAATCCTGTAGCAGTATTATCTGATAATAAATCTGCTAAAGTAAAATTAGGGAACCAATTCTTATAGCGTGCATCCGGAATCTCAATGCCTGGTGCTATTTTAACACTAGCTAATATATCTTCATTGGTCGGGTTAGCTGGTAAATCTTTTGTTAATATGAACATAATTTCTGGCTCAATTAAAGGTGAAAAGAGACTGGAAAGTGAAATCGAACCATTGCCTTCTACAACTTTAGAAGAAAGTAATGTACCGTAGGCGGGTTCGTCTGTCTGCGCTATACTTTGCGTAGTCTTACTTGTCATGCTAACTTTATATCCCGCTACAGTAGATTTATCGACCTCTTGAATTTTATTGATAAGTAATTCCTGTGTTTGGTAAGCCTCTTGTTCACTAATTTGATGCGTTTTACTTACAAAGTCTATAGGTTCATGATGTTTAAAAGCTTCAAACAAGGCGTTGGCTACAGTTCTGTTGGCTTGTTTCATGAAATATGTGCACTCCTTTTTCAGAATATTGTTACTATTATACTACCTGTAAATTTAATTACTTTCAAACCTTTTAAGAAAGGTGAAAATGGGGTAAACATAATATAAGCAATAGAAATATGCTTTTGGTAAGCTATGGGTATATTACACAAAGAGGAGCGGATAACATGTCTGATCATGTGTACAACTTATTGAAAAAACACCATTCAGTCAGAAATTTTAAGAAAGATACTATTTCAGAAGAACATATCAAACAAATGGTAGAAGCAGGGCAAAGCGCTTCAACTTCTAGTTACTTACAAACCTATTCAATCATAGGCATTGAAGATCCTGAGATAAAAGAAGATTTAAAAGAAGTATCTGGACAGCCTTATGTAGTAGAAAATGGTTATTTGTTTGTGTTTGTCATGGACTATTATAGACATTCACTTATTAATGAAGATTCAAAACATCCTATGGAGACATCATTTGAGTCGGCTGAGGGACTTCTTGTTGGCACGATAGACGCGACACTTGTAGCTCAGAATATCGCAGTCACAGCTGAGGATATGGGTTACGGTATGGTCTATCTTGGCTCGTTAAGAAATGATGTGGAACGTGTGAGAGAAGTATTAGACCTACCTGAGCATACTTTCCCTCTATTTGGTATGGCACTTGGTGTACCTGCTGAAGAAGAAAATGGTAGCCCTAAACCTCGCTTACCGTTTGAGCATGTCTTCCATCGTGATCGATACAATAGTGATAAAGCAGAGCAAAAACAAGCGTTAAAAACATATGATCAAATTGTAAGCGATTATTATAAATCACGTACGAACGGTGAACGTACGGAAACGTGGTCTAATCAAATCGCAAAATTTATGAGTGCTAAACAAAGATTAGATATGTTAGAACAATTAAACAGATCAGGTTTCATAAGGAAATAATATAATAATAAGATAGTTAAAAGGGTTTATTGTTGAAAAAGCATAATATTGAGAAAGGGGTTGGTTACATTGAGCATGTTTAATAAATTTTTCAAAAATAAAACGCGTAACACTGAGCATTATAGTGTAGACAACGAATATGTTTATTCAGCTGAACGTAAACTAACCCCTGAAGAAGCACAAAAACATTGGGCGAAAATGGCACAAAAACTTCTTATGACTGCAATCAATTCTGTAGATTATACTGCCGAACGTATATTTATTTTAATCGCTTTTGAGGATAAAGAATCTACAATTGATATATTTTTCCAAATGGATGGTCAATTAAGAATGTGGAATGATTTGGATGATGAAAGACATAAAGAAACGATTTTGCGTAGTATTATTTCTCAAGCGCCTAACTTAGCTAAACAAGTCAATTGTTTATATGATAGTGTCGACAAGTGTAGATTAGCTTATTCTCAAATTCAGTATGAATTTGAAAGTAAGACGTGGTATTTACATGATATTACACAAGAGAGCATTGAAGCTGATTTAGATAAAGACCCTGCGTTTCTCAAGTGGTTCGATGATGTATCCAAATCAATTGATACAATCCCATTAGATGGTAAGAAAAGGATAACTTGGGGGCCATTTAAACCTGAATACTAAAAAACCTTCCGAATCGTGACGATTCGGAAGGTTTTTTCGGAATTTAATTATCCTATTACAAATGAATAAAGGTTGGAACGCTGTGATATGAGCAGTGAGTTCCAACCTTTTTTATAGTTTGATTTAGTATGGGTTATCCCGTAACTTCACCGTATTCTTTAGCGTTATATGCATCTTCGTCTAAGTTGTCAGTAAGTTTAGCGGTACCTGTACCTGCAAGTAATGAATCATTTACATTGACTGCAGTACGGCCCATGTCTATTAACGGTTCTACTGAGATGAGCACCCCAGCTAAAGCGACAGGTAGGTTCAGAGTAGATAATACAATGATAGAGGCAAATGTTGCGCCGCCACCCACACCGGCAACACCAAATGAACTGATAATAACTACGCCGATTACTGATAAAATAAATTGCAAGTTCACTTCAACGCCAGCAGCAGGTGCTACCATAACAGCTAACATTGCTGGATAGATACCTGCACAACCATTTTGACCGATTGAAAGTCCAAATGAAGCAGAGAAGTTTGCGATACCATCTGGTACACCTAAGCGATTTTTTTGTGTTTGTACGTTCAGTGGTAATGATCCCGCACTTGACCGAGAAGTAAACGCAAATAAAAGTACTTCGCCTGTTTTCTTAACAAAAGTTATTGGATTTAACCCTAGGCCAGCAACAATAATTAAGTGAATGATATACATTGTGAACAATGCCGCATAAGAGGCGATAACAAACTTACCTAACGTCCAAATTGCACCAAAATCACTTGTTGCAACAGTTGATGTCATAATTGCTAAAATACCATAAGGTGTTAAGCGTAATACAAACGTTACGATAGCCATTACTAAGTTATATAATGCATCTATACCACGTTTTAAAAGACTTCCACTCTCAGGTTGTTTGCGCATCACACGTAAGAAAGCAAAACCGACAAATGCAGCAAATATTACGACTGCTATTGTAGAAGTTGTGCGTTGACCAGTGAAATCTAAGAATGGATTACTCGGTAATAATTGTAAAATTTGTTGTGGCAATGTATTAGCAGTCATATCTTTAGCTTGAGATGTAAGTTCACTACCTCTCGCACTTTCAGCACTGCCTAGGTCGATTGATGAAGCATCTAAACCGAATAACAGAGCAGCTACAATACCGACAATCGCTGCGATAGATACTGTACCAATTAAGAACATAAAGATATAAATGCCAATTTTAGCGAATTTTTCCCCGATTTGTATTTTAGTAAAAGCTGAAACGATTGAAATAAAGATTAAAGGCATTACTATCATTTGTAATAATGCAATGTAGCCATCACCAACAATACTAAACCAATCTGTTGTTTGTTTAGTGATACTCGAATCCACACCATAAATTAGATGCATGAAAATACCGTAAATGATACCTACAGCTAAAGCAGTGAATACACGTTTTGGAAATGATACATGTCTTCTAGCCATTGCATATAATCCGATGAGGAAGGCCATAAAAATAACGATGTTAAGGATAGTTAATAACATAAAAAGGACCTACACTTTCTTATATTTAATATTTTTAATTCCGATATGCTTACTAAGGATATTAGCAATTTCAATAATATTCAAGTCTATTACTCAAATAATTTAAAAAAATAAAAAGACTTTATTTTCTGACAATATCAAGAGGAGTAAATAAATATTAAGACAGGCATTTTATGCGTTTATAAAAGGAGAACTGAGAAGGGACAAGAGCTATTAAAAAGGCTATCCCATTAAAAATCGGGATAGCCTTAATAAATGTTAGCTATTTTATAAATTAAATAAACGAGCAAAGAAGCCTTTACGTTCATCTTTAGGAGTTTCATTAGCAATAGGTGATGAAGTAGATTGTACGTGCTCTGAAGTTGTGCTTGCATCTTGTGTTTCAGATGGCTTTGCTTCAGTCGATGATATTTTATCTTCACTTGTTTGTTCTGTGTCAGTTTTTGTTTTTTCAGCTGAAGCTTTATCTTCAGTTGAAGTGCTAGTAGTTGAAGGGGCAACTGCATCTTTATCTTTAGATGCTACACTTGTTGTTGAAGTCGTATCAGTAGTAGCAACAGTAGAAGCTCCATTGTCTTCTGTCTTAGTTTCAGCTGAAGGTTGATCACTTATTTGAGTGATTTCTTCTTTTTCTGTTTGAACTTGAGCAGATTTATTATCAGTAGTTGATTTACTGTCAGTAGCTAAGTCACTTGTAGTAGTAGTGGCTTTTTCAGTTGTATTGTCAGTTAAGTCAGCATCTTTATTTGTAGATGTACTTTGTGTACCATTGACATGGTCTGTTTCAACACTCGATTTTACAAGTTCTGATTGTTCTTTTTGGGAGTCTTGAATCACATTTTGCGTTGTTTTAATCTCATCTGTTGATGTTTGAATTGCTTTTAATGATTCAGTGTTCGCATCTAATTTAGATGTGATTTGGTTTTGCATTTCATGTAATTCATGTTGTTGTTGATGTACTTGGTTAATCATTTGTCCAAGCATTTGGCGTTCATCACGCATCTTTTGGATTTCAGAACGTAAATCATCTACAAGTTTAGAAACATTTTGATCAGTAGGTAGGTTACTATTATTGTCTTTAACAAGTACTTGTAGGAAGTCTTTTTCTTTTTCTAATTCTTCAAAAGCTAAATCATAACTATTTGTTTGTTTAACTTTTTCGGCGATTTCTTGGAATAATTCAATATCTTCCTCTTGGAAATCAGTAGCTTCACGGCCACGGTATTCAGTTTTGCTAAGTTGGTAACCGCGTTCTTCTAAATGTTGAACGATTTTACGGACTTGTTTTTCGCTTAGCTCCACACGTTGTGCAAATTCTTTAGTTAACATAGTAAATAAGTCCTTTCATATTAGTAATTTATGTATACGGACGTTTGTCTTCCGTCAGTGAAACGTCAGCCTTACCTCTATGTTAGTCTAAACTGTTTTAACAGTGATTTCAAGTGGTTCTTACTATCATTTACGCAAATCCATTTCTGTGAGCAATGGGTAAATTATACTTCTGGAAATTCTGTTAGCGAATACATATTTAAGAATATAATTTGATTTAATACTTGGTCCATAAATATCTTTAGTCAATTCAATATTGGCTTTTATAAATAAATCCATAGGACGGCCTTCTGAAAAACCTTCTAAATTTGGCGCTAAGTAGTCAATATCATATTGCCTTTCAAAACCATGTTCAAATAGAAATTGACGCCTGTTGTCCATAATATGTATTTCATCTTCATTAACTTCTTCGGGTTCTTTTGGTACTTCTAGCATAATGAAATTGACATCTTTAGCATGTAATTGGTTAGATAATTGATTGATTTCTTTTTCCATTCGTTCAAGTGTTTTTGTGATGATTTCATCATGATTTGGTTGGCCGAGGGCAATCAAATAAATTAAAAATGAAGAATTAGTAGTAGCTTCGTAATGTGCAGTAGCTAAACTTACTGGTTTGCCTGCTTCATGACCAACTAAAAATATATAGTCGTCTTTAGTATGTTCATTTTTTAAAGATTGCTTGAATATTTGTTCACCCTCTGATAAACCGATATCAAATTTGTCATCATAAATTTTTAAAGCTGTTTTGAACAAAGGGTCGTTAATTGACTTTACGGCTTTGAATTCCATAGATATCCCCCCAAAATTATTGCGTTCATTATAACATAATCATTTCTTTTTGATTTATCAAAGTATGAAGTAATTGAAAAGTGGACATTAACCTTATTGGTTAATGTCCACAAAATAAAGTATGAAGTATATAATTATGATTTTGGACCTTTTGATTCCTCAGCATAATGGTGACTAATAACTGATTCACTTTCATATGCAGCATTTCTATTTTCTACTTCTTCATGTGAAGAGGTATCTTTAACAGCAACAACAATATATTTATTGTCTAAAATTTCTTTTTTGTAGCGTGATTTTTCATCATCGTCGAGGTCATAGTGTGATAAGACAACTTCTTCACCGTCTTCACCAGTTAAATACTTTGCCATTTTATCACTGAATGAGCCACTTGTAGCCACTAAACTTACTTCAGAATTATGTAATTCATCGATATGAAGCTTTGCCTTAGATATAACAGTTAATTCTGATTCATCATATCCTTCAGAAATTTTGTCTTTAACTTTTTGTAATAATTCATCTTCATTTTGTACAATTGTGAATTCTGTCATTTTAAGTCCCTCCAGCCATTCTTGAATAATTATTTAGTATTTACCCAATTAACATATAGATAAAACGAATACAATTTTATTATATAACGAAGTGTCAACGCTGACAAATATCAATTTAACAGCAAAGAAAACGGTTACAACGAAATACATACTAAAGAAAAAGGCTGTTGTGAAGCGCTTACTTTTAATAAGTGTATTGAAAATAAAGCCAAACTTTGCTATTATCAGTTAATAATTTATCTAACTCATATAATCTAAAGAATAAGGCTTTAGAAGTTTCTACCATGTCGCCATTAACGATGTGACTATGAGTAACCAATACAATACATAACTGATTCGAATTCATACGTTTTAAAGAGTAACAAGGCTTATACTTTTTAGAATATTTATAGTTGCTGTCATCAGGTTTAAATTTTTACATATAAATTGGGAATGAATGTAAAATAAACTGTTAAAATAAGCTGTATAATGACATATCAACTATAAATTGAATAATGGCTTCTTTCGTATTGCAAGTTCACTCATAGATCCTGAAACTAAGTTAGTTTAGGGTTTTTTTTGTATACAAAATGAGGAGGTTGTTTCGAGTGGAGTTGTTGAAACAAAAAGTAGAGGCAGATGGTGTCGTCATTGACGAAAAGATTTTGAAAGTAGATGGATTTCTAAATCATCAAATTGATGCAAATTTAATGCACGACGTAGGACTTACATTTTATGAACAGTTCAAAGATGAAAGTATTACTAAAATATTAACGATAGAAGCTTCAGGTATTGCACCAGCTATTATGGCTGCTATGCACTTTGATGTACCGTGTTTATTTGCGAAAAAAGCCAAGCCAAGTACATTAACAAAAGATGTATACCAAGCTGATATTCATTCATATACAAAAAACACAACAAGTACAGTCATCGTTTCAAATGAATTTTTAGATGAGAATGATCGCGTGTTAATTATAGATGACTTTTTAGCGAATGGCGATGCGTCGCTTGGGTTAAATGAAATCGTAGAAAAAGCAAACGCGACTACAGTCGGTATTGGCATTGTAGTGGAGAAAAGTTTCCAATCAGGTAGGGAGCGCTTAGAAACAGCTGGTCTTAAAGTTTCATCGCTATGTAAAGTAGCTTCTTTGAGCGGTAACAAAGTGACGTTTCTAGGAGACGAAGCATGAAGACTTTAATCTTAAGTTTACAGCATTTACTAGCAATGTATGCAGGAGCGATATTAGTTCCAATTATTGTAGGAACAAGTTTAGACTTCTCTCCAGAAGAAATTGCTTTCTTAGTAACAGTGGATATTTTTATGTGTGGTATTGCTACTTTCTTACAAGTATGGAAAGGCACGGGCACAGGATTACCTATTGTTCTAGGATGCACATTTACGGCAGTAGCACCAATGATTTTGATTGGCCAGACTAAAGGTATTGGTGATTTATATGGCTCGTTATTCCTATCAGGTATCTTAGTTGTGATTATTGCGCCTTTCTTCTCTCACTTAGTGAAGTTGTTTCCACCAGTGGTGACAGGGAGTGTGGTTACAATTATAGGAATTAACCTTATGCCAGTAGCGATGAATTATTTAGCTGGCGGTGAAGGAACAAAAGAATATGGAAATGCTATGAATATCATGCTTGGCGTCACAACACTTATTATTATTTTGATAGTTCAACGATTTACAACAGGTTTTCTAAAATCTATTGCAATATTAATAGGATTGCTTGTAGGGACGATTTTGGCTTCGATTTTTGGTATTGTAGATGTGAAACAAGTGGGAGCAGCTCATTGGTTTGCGTTACCACAACCATTTAGATTTTCAACTTTTAGCTTTGACTTTGGTGCAACACTTGTATTCTTTATTGTTGCATTGGTCAGCTTAATAGAATCAACAGGTGTGTATCATGCGTTAAGTGAAATTACAGGTAAGCAGTTAGAGCGTAAGGATTTTCGAAAAGGTTATACTGCAGAAGGTATTGCAATTATATTAGGATCAATTTTTAACGCCTTTCCATATACAGCATATTCACAAAATGTCGGATTAGTATCATTATCAGGCGCTAAAAAGAATAATGTGATATATGGCATGGTAATTTTATTGGTTATTTGCGGATGTATTCCTAAATTAGGTGCATTGGCTAATATGATTCCTCTTCCAGTATTAGGCGGTGCCATGATAGCTATGTTTGGCATGGTGATGGCATATGGTGTTAGTATATTAGGTAATATTAATTTTAAGAATCAAAATAATTTGTTAGTGATTGCTGTATCAGTTGGACTAGGAACGGGTATAAGTGCAGTACCTCAAGCATTTGAAGCAATGGGTGAACAATTCGCATGGTTAACGCAAAATGGCATTGTACTTGGCGCGATTTCAGCAATTATTTTGAATTTCTTTTTTAATGGCATTAAGAGTCAACAAAATGCGGAAGTTATGAAATAATTATAACTATAAAACAAATAATAGGAGGCTATACCAGTATGTGGGAAAATAAGTTTGAAAAAGAATCTTTAACTTTTGACGATGTGTTGTTGTTACCAGCAGAATCAGATGTTTTACCGAAAGAAGTAGATTTAAGTGTTCAGTTGTCAGAAGGAATTAAATTGAACATCCCTGTGATTTCAGCGGGAATGGATACAGTGACTGAATCGAAAATGGCAATCTCAATGGCTAGACAAGGTGGTTTAGGTGTTATTCATAAAAATATGAACATTGAAGACCAAGCAGACGAAGTTCAAAAAGTAAAACGCTCTGAAAATGGTGTGATTTCAAATCCATTTTACCTAACTCCTGAAGAAAGTGTCTTCGAAGCAGAAGCATTGATGGGTAAATACCGTATTTCAGGTGTACCGATTGTGAACAATAAAGAAGAAAGACAATTTGTAGGTATTATTACAAATCGTGATTTACGTTTTATTGAAGATTTTTCAATCAAAATTTCAGATGTAATGACTAAAGACGGGTTAGTTACAGCTCCTGTAGGTACTACGTTGGATGAAGCGGAGAAATTATTACAAAAACATAAAATCGAAAAATTACCTCTAGTCAAAGATGGTCGCTTAGAAGGCTTAATCACAATTAAAGATATCGAAAAAGTACTTGAATTCCCAAATTCAGCTAAAGATTCACATGGTAGATTGATTGTTGGTGCAGCGATTGGTATTGCTAAAGACACTGACATCCGTGCTAAAAAATTAGTAGAAGCTGGTGTAGATGCGTTAGTTATAGATACAGCGCATGGTCACTCTAAAGGCGTGCTAGATCAAGTTGCTCATATTAAAGAGCAGTTCCCACAAGTTACGCTGATTGCAGGTAACGTAGCTACTACTGAAGGTACTAAAGCATTATATGATGCAGGTGCAGACGTAGTTAAAGTTGGTATTGGTCCTGGTTCAATTTGTACTACACGTGTTGTAGCAGGTGTAGGTGTACCTCAAATCACAGCCGTTTACGACTGTGCTTCAGAAGCGCGTAGACAAGGAAAATCAATTATCGCTGATGGCGGTATTAAATTCTCTGGAGATATCATTAAAGCATTAGCTGCTGGTGGCCATGCAGTTATGTTAGGAAGTTTACTTGCTGGTACTGAAGAAAGCCCAGGTGCAACAGAAGTATTCCAAGGTAGACAATATAAAGTATACAGAGGTATGGGCTCATTAGGTGCTATGGAAAGTGGTTCAAATGACCGTTACTTCCAAGAAGATAAAACACCTAAAAAATTCGTTCCAGAAGGCATTGAAGGACGCATTGCTTATAAAGGTTCATTACAAGATACAATTTACCAACTTATGGGCGGCGTAAGATCTGGTATGGGTTATACTGGTTCAAGAAACTTAGAATCACTAAGAGAAGAAGCACAATTCACACGCATGGGGCCTGCAGGTTTAGCAGAAAGCCACCCACATGATGTTCAAATTACAAAAGAATCACCAAACTATTCATTCTAAGTCAAAGGAGATTTAAAGTTATGGAAATGGCGAAAGAGCAAGAGCTCATACTTGTTTTAGATTTTGGTAGCCAATACAATCAATTAATTACACGTCGTATTCGTGAAATGGGTGTGTACAGTGAGTTACACGACCATGAAATTAGTATGGATGAAATTAAAAGTTTGAACCCTAAAGGTATTATCCTTTCTGGTGGACCAAATTCAGTTTATGAAGAGGATTCATTTACAATTGATCCTGAAATATACAACCTAGGTATTCCTATTTTAGGTATTTGCTACGGCATGCAACTTACAACTAAATTATTAGGTGGAAAAGTTGAACGTGCAAATCAACGTGAATATGGTAAAGCAGTTATCAATGCAAAGACAGACGAATTATTCTTCGGTTTGCCAGAAGAACAAAACGTTTGGATGAGTCATTCAGATAAAGTAATTGAAATTCCAGAAGGCTTTGAAGTGATTGCTGATAGTCCAAGTACAAATTATGCGGCTATCGAAGATAAATCACGTCGTATCTATGGTGTTCAATTCCATCCTGAAGTGCGTCATACAGAATTCGGTAACGATTTATTACGCAACTTTGTTCGCCGTGTTTGTGAATGTACAGGTGAATGGTCAATGGAGAACTTTATTGAAATTGAAATTGATAAAATCCGTAAACAAGTTGGTGATCGTAGAGTACTTTGTGCAATGAGTGGTGGGGTAGATTCATCAGTTGTTGCAGTATTGTTACACAAAGCAATTGGTGACCAATTAACATGTATCTTTGTAGACCATGGCCTTTTACGTAAAGGTGAAGGCGACATGGTAATGGAACAGTTTGGTGAAGGGTTCAATATGAATATCATTCGTGTAGACGCACAAGAACGTTTCATGAGTAAATTACAAGGCGTATCTGATCCAGAACAAAAACGTAAAATCATTGGTAATGAATTTATATATGTATTTGATGACGAAGCATCTAAGTTAAAAGGTGTAGACTTCTTAGCACAAGGTACATTGTACACAGATGTAATTGAATCAGGTACGAAGACTGCTCAAACAATTAAATCACATCACAATGTTGGTGGATTACCTGAAGATATGGAATTCCAATTAATCGAACCAATCAATACTTTATTTAAAGACGAAGTGCGTGAATTAGGTATTGAATTAGGTATTCCAGAACATTTAGTATGGAGACAACCTTTCCCTGGCCCGGGTCTTGGTATCCGTGTGCTTGGAGAAATCACAGAAGACAAATTAGAAATCGTACGCGAATCAGATGCGATTTTAAGACAGGTCATCCGTGAGGAAGGTCTTGAACGTGAGATTTGGCAATACTTCACAGTATTACCAGGTATCCAGTCAGTAGGTGTTATGGGAGATTACCGTACGTATGATCACACAGTAGGTATCCGTGCTGTAACTTCTATCGATGGCATGACAAGTGACTTCGCACGCATCGATTGGGAAGTCTTACAAAAGATTTCAAGCCGTATCGTAAACGAAGTAGATCACGTTAACCGCGTTGTCTATGACATTACGTCTAAGCCACCAAGTACAATAGAGTGGGAATAATATATAAGCATAAGAAAAGAGTTAGAAACGTTGCTATAATGCACTTTCTAGCTCTTTTTATTTTGCCTTGAATACGTTTTGAATACGTTTCGTTTAAAAAATGATATAGTTAGCGAATTTATAAGCACTTTATCACGTTGTTTTTCAGTAACATGTGCGTTTAAATCTATCGTAGTTTTAATATCACACCATGACCTAATCTATCTTGCACTTCTTGTATAGTTAGACCTACCTTAAATAAAAGGGGCTATGAACATGACGGAAACCATGCATCTTAAAACGTTTGAAATTATTATTGCTACATATATCGTTTTACTATTGTTCCATCTTTTAATGTTAATAAGACATTTAGGAACTCTTTTTATTCATATATGCAATATAACAAAAATAAAATATATCATATGATAAAAATAAAATGTAAAACAATATATTAAGAGGAGGTGTTTTTGTTTTGAAAAAGGTATTATCGGCTAGTATAGTAGGTGCTTTATTAGTATCAGGTGTTTCAGAAGGTGTAAATTCTGTGGCAAATGCTGAAAGTATTATACAAGAGCAGGATGTAGTATCTAGTAAAGTAAAACAAGAAAAACAATGGCAAGCTTTTTCTCCAGAAGCACAAGACAATTTTAGATATTTAGTTAAAGCGAATGGCTATAACAATTCTCAGCAAATGGACTTACTTAGAAACACAGCAGCAGCTAAAGGAATTGCTAAAGATGGAACATCTGATAGAGGTAAAGTAGGAATCACAAAAGAAGTAGTAAAACAGGCGTGGAAAACATTACCTAAAAGTGTGAAAAATAAAATAAAATCACAAAGTGTTTTATGGTCTGCAGTTAAAACTGTTGACCATTTCACTGAAGATGTAGAAAATCAGATTTATAACAATGTTAAAAGCTTGGGGTTGGATAATAACTCAGCTTGGGTAGTAACTAAAGCAATTACATTAATTATATTGTAAAAACACAATGGAGTTGGTATGTAATGACACCGCATTTAATAATGCTAATAATAACGATTTTAACGCTACTGTTTATTGGATATTGTTTTATATTTAGTAAATGGGTTATTGGTGCATTTATTGCAGTATTTATTCAATCCATTTTATTATTTAGTATTCGTTATTTCTGGCAGGACAAAGAATTTGGAGATGCTTTTACACATTCCTTTGATTTACTTACTATAGTAATAGTAATTATATTTGCTATTTACAAAATTAATAAAGATAAATCAAGAGAATAACGCTATTTGATAGGAGCGTTTCTATGCCTAAATCACAACAATTTTTAGTAGGGATTACTTTATTCTTGCTAGCGTTTAATATAGTTGTACCAGTTATAGGAGAAACATTAAATATTGGAGCGATAGATTTTACTTCAACATTAATTAGATGTACACAAGGATTATTTATTATAATCTTTGGTATTTTCACATTTAGACAAATTAAAAGAAAAGGATTTAAATAAAATTATGAAACCCACTATCTCTGATATGAGGAGTGGGTTGTCTACTATCTATAGTGTGATTCCACACGTTTTGCTGCCGATCATATTATAATTGGAAAAAAAGATAATAACTGAGAAAAGTTGGGAATGCTGTATGTCATAAAACACCTTATAATTGGGAAGGATCAGAACCAAGTGATTATAGCACTATGGATGATGCCACAAGCAAAGTAATAGAAGAAAATGTTGAAACGATTCAAATCAAACCTACTGATAACGAGACAATTGCTAAGTTAACAGAAAAGGTTGAGTATAGTTAGTATAAGATAATATTCGATATTTAAAAGCCAGCTGTAACCATAACAGTCGGTTTTTGGCTTTTAAACAAATTAAAGTAAATAGAAGTAATATGACGAACGTTGCTATTCGAAAATCAAATTTATCATACAATCTTCAAGGTTATTAATTACTTAAAGAAATTAAGTATTAGTAGCGAATTTATTAACGAATGGACTTTTATGAATTAACTAACAGTGTGAAAATTTAATTTTAAGCATTAAAAATTCACAAAGATAAATATTTGTAGAAATATTTAAATTCATTAGTATAATTTGATTTAAATATAGAAAATATGATGCTCAAAATTGTGGTCTAATTTATGAATGAAAGGTGATTTTAAATGAAAAATCTTTGGTTTTAGGCACAGTGTTAACGGTAGGCATTTCTATGATTGGTATAAGTGGTATTGCAAGCGCAAATGATGCAAGTATGAACGGTGGTTCTGAAAATGTAGATTACTATAAGGGACTAGTTAAGACAGAAACGCATGACGTAGAAAATCAAAAGGTAGATCTTAAAGCCATTAAACAAGGAAGAAAAAGTGGAGGATTTTGGATTAGGGGTATTCGTGGGAAAATTGTAGTTTCAGATTATAAGCATTATAGAAAATATGGTAAAGGCACGGCAATCAATGGCAATGGTTTTGTAGGAAGTGGAGGATGGAAGTCACCAGGAGATTTTTCATATGGTAGAGTAGTGAAAACATTATATGGTAATAAAGTTTATTATGATCATAAATAATCATATATAGTCCACTAAGCTTCTTATTCTTAGTGGGCTTTTGTTATAAGGAGATAGATGTAGTGAAAAGGATTTTAATAATATTAGCAATAGTGATTTCACTAACTTTAAATTTTATTATCATCGATACTTATAAATCAGTTTCTTTTTATAATACTGTAGCGAGAGGGAAAGAGAAAATTGAATTTTTATTTACTCAAGAAAAGAAAAAGTATACTGAAGAATCGTTGGCTTATTTTAAAAGTCTTTCAGAAACATATAACACTGAAATTACAAAAGTCACCTATATAAGTGATAATAAAATAGTCATTAATACTACGGATAAAAAGTTGAAAGCTATGGCATCTAAAGATAATAAGATGATGGTATTTGATAGGAGTATAAATATTAAAGTATATAGTCTTCAGGATACTAAATTATCAGAAGAAGGCACATATTACTTATCTGGAAGTAAAAGGAATACTGAGAAAATTAAAAATTTGATAAATAAAAATGTAGGTCATGTTGCACAGATGGATAATAGTATTGGTGCATATTTAAAATTAGACCAATTTAGTTTAATACTATGTTCGCTTTTGATTTTAGTATACATAACAGTGCTTAGTCATTATTTGAATAATAATAAAAGTAACTATAAATTATTATATGATTTAGGATATGGAAGGTATCAAACCATCTTAGATATTGTTTGGTCATTTAAGAAACCGATACTTTATTACATAATAATCAATATATCAATCACGTTAATTATATATATGATAATTTATAAAGATTTTCAGTTACTCCCTGTAATAAGCGTTATCTTAACCGTTATTTTATTTGTATTTTGTATATCTATATTTATCATAGCAATCATCACATACTTGTTTAGTAAAAGTTTTGCTAAGAATAAAAAACAGCAAAATAAATTTATTATGATGTACAGCTATATGTTATTAACGATTGTAATAGTGATATTTTTAGCGTTGGCTACTCAAAGTTTAATTAATAATTACAGTGAATATCAGAAACAAAAAGTCTCTTACGAACATTGGGGACAAGCTCAAAATACATATAGAACCAAAGTTAAGGATAGAGGACAAGTAAAAAATAGAGAACTAGATATTGAAGTTAATAAGAAGTTTAAAAATTACTATAACAGTAATGATAATAAAGGATTTATTATTGATGCAATAAAATTTTTGGTTATTAATGGTCGTCCATTATATACAAGAGAAGATAAGAAAAAATATAATATCCATCCAGCTGGCAAAACAATTACGATAGATCAACGATACTTGAAAGCGCACAAGCAATTTACTACGAATAATGAAAATGTACTAAACAAAATGATTTATAAAGATAATACTCAAAATATTATCGTACCTATAAAGTATAAAAAGTACACAAGAGAGATTACAGACAACTTTAAACATGACTTTACTTTTAGAAAAAATTTATTTAATTATAAAGGACAAATAGATAACAGTTTAGAATTAAATATTATTTGGGCAAAAAACCATTCTGGATACTTTACTTATGACGCTCAAATAGGAGGAGAAAAGAATACGATTATAGACCCAATTGTAATAGTTGAAACTGGGAATACGCATGCAGAAAACTTTGGACCCTACTTTTCTCAATCCTATATGTTTAAGAGTAATTTAGCTAATCCATATAAAACAATCGAATCAGGGTTGAAAAAATATAATTTAAATAACTATGTTCCTGCGGTGAGTTCAGTATTCGATTCTAAAATAGAATTCATAATAGAGTTGAAATCAAAAATATATCAATATGCATTTTTAGCAGTATTAACGGTATTGCTTTATATAATTGTGAGTATTACTTTTATAAAACTTTACTTTAAATCTTATCAATATATTATTTTTATAAAAGGAAATATAGGCTACAATTATTTGAATATACACAAATGGATTTTGACATTTTTATTTCTAGTTAATTTCCTTATGGGGGTCTTGCTTATTAAAGATTTGAATAATATAGCGATACTGTTTTATATCATTTTACTTCTCATACATTCTATGGCGGTAATGCATTCATTTATAAAGTTGAATAAAGAGAATATAAATCAAGTGTTGAAAGGAAAAAAAGAATGATCAAACTTAAAAGTATTAATAAATCATTTGGTGAAAAAGTGATATTAAAAAACTTTAGTATAAGTATAGAACAAGGGGACTTCGTAATAATTAAAGGAGCTAGCGGGACGGGGAAATCTAGTCTGTTAAATATTATTGGTTTATTAGACAGCCCTGACTCTGGGGAAGTGATTTATAATGGTGCTTTAGTAAAAAAAGAAAAAGAAAAACTAAAATATAAGCGTGAAGATATATCATATATTTACCAAAATTATGGTCTTCTTGAAAATGAGACGATTTTTAAAAATCTCACTTTACCATTAAATATATCTAGAAAAGACACAACTAAATTAAAAGAAGTGATGGCAAAGGTCGGGTTAAGTGACCTTTCACTAAAAACAAAAATTTATACATGCAGCGGTGGAGAGCAACAAAGAATTGCCATAGCAAGAGCAATCTTAAAAGAACCGAGACTTATTATTGCTGATGAGCCTACGGGGAATTTGGATGAAAATAATAGTGATAATGTAATCGATATATTTAAAACACTAAATAGCCAAGGCATTACTATAGTTATGGCAACGCATGATAGTAATTACTTTAATATTGGAAAGAAAATTATAAATTTAGATTTATACTCAAATATTTAAGAGGATTTTTGTTAGCTTTACTCATTTCTTAATGCCTTTTGGATGAGTTTTTTTTCTTTATAGCAAAATAATTTGAGATAATTAAAATACAAGTTACTACTAAAAATACGACTTCTGGATAGTTAGCGATAAGGCTACCGTTTACGTCCCAAAACCCGAAAAATCTAAACAACAAAGTGAGCACGAAAACGTATATTAACCACATACACGTGGTCGCTAATGTCTCAGTGATAAGTGTTCGTTGCTGGTCATCGTATTTACTGTTGTTTTTTGTATGACCAACAAGATTATTTGGTAAAAAATTATTAGTTAATATTGTCCAAAGCACGGAAAATATTAAAATTATACCGAATAGCAGAAACGTTTCCAATATATGACCTCCATAAACAAAAGATTAATGACAATATAAATGTAACAGAATTTATGATTTTTAAAACTTAATTTTTAAAGGTGTGTTATATTATTATTGGAAAATAGGGGGCGATGTATATCCATGTTTATCACGATATTAGGTATCATTTTGATTGTTAATTTATTAGAGGCATTATACTTACTGGCTAAATGTTGGAAACTAAAGAATAATAATGCGCCAGATTATGAATACAAGCAAATGGTTAATAAAGTGGCACCACTTATGAGTTGGACAACGATTATTTCACTCATCATACTAGGTATTACATTTATTTTATACTAGTTAGGTTTATATTACATAAGCTCTTTTATGATGTGTTTTCATATAAAAATGTTAGAATAAATGTCCTCGTACAATAAAAGTATACGAGGGCATTCTTAAATTAAGGAGATTTATTAATAGTGAATAAAGTAATTGAATACTTTACTAAGACACTGTATTTTTGTTTAAACCTCTGTATTGCAATATTAGGGATTATCCTAGTAGTATTTTTATTTCAAGAATGTTGGGGTATGATTTATACCTTTTTAGAAAATAAAAATGTAAAATATAACTATGTCGTAGAGAAAATGTTAATAGCGTTTATGCATATCGAATTTATATTGTTAATCATTCAATATTTTAAAAAGAATTACCATTTCTCTCTCCAATTTTTTATTTATGTAGGTATTACGGCAGTGATTAGGTTTATTATTGTAGAACATTATAATGCAATAGAAACATTGCTACTGGCTTTAACAATCGGTGTATTAATTTATTGTATACACTTATTGAAACACTATTCATTGGATTAAAAATAAAAAAAGATTGTTATGAAAAGATAAATATTATAAAAGGTGGTTTAATGAATGAAGCAAAAATTAAAAGCGACTTTGAATAAATATATAAAGAACGGTAAATTAGAGCAGGGCTTATATAAAGTAAGTGATAAGATTAAAGCAAAAACAGGAAAAAATTATTCGAAATATGTCAGTAAAATAATGGATCAATTGCGCAAAAGAGTCTAATGAAAGATGAAAGTAATAATTTGAAACAATAAAGATTACTTGATACAGTGGTTTTCATTGTTTTTATCGGTAATCAAATTCAGAAGAAAATATCTTACACCTAAGCACAATGGTCGGTTTCAATGAAAAGAAAATAAGTAGAGCAATACAATATATTAGAAGTACAGATTAAAATTTTAAATTAAATTACAAATAGGGGTGTACAAAGAAGATATTACTCGTTATAATAGGTATTAAGTAATTTAGTTCGTGAAATTGATTTGTAGTTTTATTCTTTTGAATTTACTCCTTTTGATTTTTTAAGACAGATTACAAATATTAGTGCAAAAGCACATGGAGGAATTTAATATGAATAACGGTACAGTTAAATGGTTTAATGCAGAAAAAGGTTTTGGTTTCATCGAAGTTGAAGGTGGAAACGACGTATTCGTACACTTCTCAGCAATCGCTCAAGAAGGCTACAAATCATTAGAAGAAGGACAATCTGTTGAGTTCGAAATCGTTGAAGGCGACCGCGGTCCTCAAGCAGCTAACGTTGTTAAATTATAATAACGACTAAAAGACGAGTATGACTCGTCTTTTTTTTATGCCTAATTTTAGCCCTATTCAACAACGGCTAAAGCAAAAAACACCATGAAATTTATCTTAATAAAAATAAATACAAATGTAGTTTGTGAAAAGATTAAATAGATGTATCAAGACATTCAGTCAAATACTATATTATTGCTGAAGCGTTCTGAAAATAGTGTGTTTAATAATAAAAAACGGTTAATAAAAACTTATTATTATTAGTAACCGTAAACTTTATAAGATTTATTTAATTCATAAAAAGTAACAAAAATTATTAAGGTGAAATTAAATTTTTCTAGTTTGATAACTAGGGGAGATATGTGATATTTCATTATAATTTAAAATTGACACATCTTCGTTTGTGAATTTAAGAGTACTCAAACTACCATTCGAAAGTCTCGGTGTGTCTGTTCCTATTTCTCCATTGGAATAATAAGAAAAAATTGCTTTGATAAATGCACCGTGAGAGATAATTAAAATCTTCTGATCTTTATACTGTTCGTTAAGCGAGTTAATCCCTTTAAGAAAACGATTTGTAACTATATGTGCTTCCTCTTTGTTTGGATAGAGACGGTCAGGATAGAGAGAAGTTCGTTCTTCTGTAGATAACCCTTCGGCATCTCCAAATGATATTTCAATAAAGTCTTCCATTTCTACTAATGGAATATCTAAATTTTCTTGAATAATTTCAGCAGTCTTTTTTGCCCTCGCTAGGGGGCTAGTGATGATTATATCCCATTTTAAGCGAGCTAAAAATTGTCCGCACGCTTCAGCTTGTTTAATGCCTGTATGATTTAAGGGTACATCTGTCCTACCTTGTAATTTTCCTACTGTATTCCAATCTGTTTCGCCATGTCTGATAAAACAAATTTCCGTCATTCTTATCAACCTTTATTATAGTATTTTTAAATTCTATCTAACTTCTATAACAGTTTCTCATGTATGCTCAAATTTTACAAAAATAGTTTTATTTGAATAATAATCATCTTTAAATAATGATAGTAATGTAGTAACGTTATTATCAATAGCGTTAATAGGTATCATTGATACTTTATTTTATATTCTAAATACAGCAATTTAATTCAAGAAATAACTTTTATAGCAACATGTAGTTTCTAACATAAGATTTACAAATAATATAAAACTAAAAGCAATATTTTGCAGAAAGGTGGTATATGATGTCGGAACTTTATCGTACACATAAGATTAATGAAAGTTGGGGCGTCATCATAGCCATCGTTTTAATTGCGTCGACATTAAGAGCACCGCTTACTTCTGTAGGTCCTATAATCGAAGAAATTAAACAAGCGATGGAGATTAGCAATAGTGTGGCAGGTATATTGACTACGATACCGCTGATTATTTTTGCGATTGTTTCACCAATAGTATCGAAAGTTACATCTCGTTTAACGATGTCTCGTACGATACTTTATTCAACTATGTTACTTATTATTGCCTTGTTATTACGTGTCGCTGGTGATTTTAGTTTATTTATTATAGGTACGATATTACTTGGGATTGCTATAGCATTTGGTAACGTAGTTTTGCCAAGTTATGTAAAATGGTATTTTCCGATGCAAATAGGATTAGCCACTGGTATTTATAGTGGTACGATGAATTTTACTGCGGGCCTTGGTGGAGGGCTAAGTTATCCGTTATTGGAACTATCGCCTTTAGGCTTCAGATTATCTTTATCTTTCTGGGTCATCTTCGGTGTGATTGCTTTGTTGATGTGGTTACCTAAAGCACGTACTGGTGCTAGGTTAGAAAAAGCTACAGTAGATCAAGCGAAATTAGAGCCAACTAAAAAAGTTAATATTGCAAAGTCTAAATTAGCTTGGATGGTCGCATTAACTATGGCGTTTCAGTCGATGATTTTTTATACTATAGTCGCATGGGTGCCTTCCATATTGATTGATAGGGGACTGGAACCAACTACAGCTGGCTACTTGCTTATGTTCAACCAATTTTCTCAAGTGCCTATGACATTTATATTCCCAATTATTGCATCTAAGTTGAAAGATCAACGTATTCTAGTGGTGATTATTACGCTATTGTTCTTAACTGGATTTAGTCTGTTCTTTACACAGTCTCTTGTACTTCTCGTAATCGGCATTATTGTTGCAGGTTTAGCGATGGGTGCTTGTTTCAGTTTATGCATGACATTTTTCTCTATCCGTGCCAATACAAGCAACGGTAGTATATCACTTTCTGGATTTGGACAATCCATTGGTTATTTAATTGCTGCTGTCGGCCCATTTTTTATTGGTTACTTGTATGATACGACTAGAAACTGGGACTCAGGAATCATTGCTCTGATTATTATGTCACTCCTAGTCTTTGTGTTTGGTTATCCTGCAGCTAAAAATAAAGTAGTTGAAGATGAGACATGAAATTTTAAGTAGGTAATAAAAAACACGGTCGCATATAAAAAATAATTGCGTTTTTATAATCTTAAATATGACTTTATAAATTTATTCATGGTCATGTATGGCTATGCGTATAGCTTGTGCAAAATCATACATTCTAAAACTCCAATTACTTTGATTTTGTCTAGAATTCATAGTTAAGTCTTGATTATTAAAAAAAGATTGTCGTAAGCCTGTTGTGAGTTCTAATTGCACACCTGCATCTTGATTATTTCTATTTACAATATTTTGATCAGCTTCTCCTTCTAAATGAGTTGGAGAGGTTTGTACATCAAAATCTTTTAGCTCTAATTGTTTCTCAATAGAAGCTTTTAAATCATCATCTTTTCCACCAATATAAACGATAGGTTGATCTCCAGCTGCACCATGAATCATTACGGAATTAGAGACTTGTTGCTGCATTTCTTCTATAATGGGTTCGTCAAAATTGACCGAAGTGACATGAAGACTTTGGTTATCAGTAGGTCGGATACCTTGGAAGGTGTAGTAATTATAAGCACCATTTGTAGCTGTTATATTAGCTACTTCAGTAGTGCCAGGCTCGATGTTACCACCATGAATTGCAGCGATCAATGTATTACTTTGATTTACCTTATTAGTTATTTCCCAGTCGACACCTTCCTCAGTATCATTCATAAGTTCAGTCATTGAATTATATAAATCATTTGCATATGTGGTTTTAGAAGACAGTGTGATATACAAACAAATCGTAATTAAGCATACTGTAGACAGTTTTATTAATTTGTAAAATGAAGTAAATATTTGATTTGAAATAGACATACTACAACTCCTATTGATGTGTAATGATATTTTATAAATATAATATTAGCATATAACCTTGAAAATTATAAAACATTTATAAAATATTAAAAATATATTGGATTGTTAAAAGTGAGAATTCCATGTACAATAAGCAAACATGCCCTCGGGCATGTATAAATAGAGGCAGGTCTGTAACATGCCCTTGGGCATGTTAACAGACTTCCTCTTAGTTACGGGCTGCCTTCGGGTGGCCCGTAACTTGTGTAAAAATTAAAGTATGTTACAATACAAATCCTGCCTCTAAAAAATGTATATGGAGGATTATTAACTATGATAAATATTATATCGGCAATTGGTTCACTTGGTACGTTTATAATGGCACTATTTTACTTCGTTTCAGTAAGTGTGCAATTATATCAAATGAAAATTAGCTTTTTACCTGCTCTCGGTTTTAATCAAATTTTAATATCGAGAGATTATGATCGATTACAATTAAAAAATACTGGTATTGATAGCGATGAAGAACAAGATTATTTGAAATTATATAACTTAGGTGGCGGTGCAGCTAAGAATATAAAAATTGAGATTTATCTTGGTAACCAAGACGTATTACAAACAAAATATGTAAATATTTTACCTAGTAAAGAAGGTTACTTATTACCTATCAATAAAGATGTTTTTTCTGAAATTGAAAGTACAATTAAAAATAACGGCTATGAATCTGATTTAAATGTGAAATTAAGTTACAAACACAATGTAAGTAGAAAAACACACGAATTACATTTAAACGGAAGAATTGATACTTTTAACGCTTATAATGATAGGTCAATCTATGAGTTACAATTTTTTAGCATGAATCAATGATAAAAACGCAGAGCATCTATATTATTTTTACCAGTAATTAAACTAAGTTTATGGATATACCTCTTTCAAAATGACACCCACGTGTGTTTGTTTTTGGAAGGGGTATATTTTGTATGGCATATGAATTTGAATTACAATACATTATGAATCTAAATTTTGGAGTGACAAATAATGATAAATGTTAAAGCACCAAACCCAATATTTTTGGAAAACAATGAAGCAGCACGGGCGATATTATTACTACATTCATTTACGGGGACCGTACGCGATGTGAAATTATTAGCAACTAAATTAAATAAAGCAGGTTTTACATGTTATGTTCCTTCATATCAAGGACATGGTTTGTTGTTAGATGAATTGATGAATTATGATATCGAAGATTGGTGGCAAGATGCATTAGAGGGCTATCAATTTTTAAAGGATAAAGGCTATAAGAGTATTAGTGTCTGTGGCATATCTTTAGGTGGTATTTTGTCGCTTAAATTGGCTGAATATAAGCCTGTAGATGCGATATCAATTATGTCTACACCATATAGAAAAAGTGATGCAGGTCTTTCCGGTAGATTAAAACATTATGGACAACGTATGGGACAGTTAGTCGGTTTAGAACAAACAAAACTAGCACATCAAATTGAAAATATTGAATACTATGCGCCAGGTCTTGATAAATTTCAAGTAACGGTAGAAGATGTGATGTCAAACTTGGGCAAGATTAATGTGCCTATTTCTATTAAATATGGTAAGGAAGACGATGCTTCTTATGAAACAAGTGCACGTTATATTTATGATCGCATCCCTCATGAGCGAAAAGAAGTACAAGGTTATGAATCGAGTAAACACTTAATGACCTATGGGGAAGGGCACATAGAGGTAGAACAAGATATCATTGCATTCTTTGAAGATAATTAAATTGAATTTTACATAAAAACGCAGCATTCCTACTGTTTAAAAGGAAGTGCTGCGTTTATTGTTTGGATTTAAATATTATTTTAAGATCTCCAAAATGTGGGACAATCTGCTTTATCATCGATGTTATATTGGATGATGTCTTGTATTAGTTTATAGTCGACATCTTGATTCCATTTGATGCGAAATAGATTGTTTGTCTGTGAATAACCAACAGCCTCTATACGATCACTGAACTCTGCCATTACTTTAGCTTCAGGTGCGACTGAGAAATGCTGTTTTGACTTGCTAAAAGCCAAAATAAAAGTACCATGATCTGTGAACATAGGTTGGTTCCATTTTATAGTGGTTTCAAGTTTAGGAAATGTCTCTGTAACCCAATTGAAAATATCTGATAATGTTTCTCTATGCTTGTCATTATCAATTGTTTGTAAAAATTCATTGAAATTATCCATTTCATCATACATCTCCTCATAAAAATTTCAATTTATGCCATTTTAAAAACCTCATTGATTATCTATCATCATATCAAATAAAATTAATATAAAACAACTTACAACTTTAATAATTAAAGGCTTGCAAATTAACAAGGTGATTTATTTACATAGATGTTGAAGGGCGTTCATTCAAGAAATAATCTATGATTAATCCTAAGATGAGTAAGACGATAAATGGCATTAACCAACTTAATTGAATATCGGCTAGTGGCAATATCTGATAAAACGTATTAAGTGGCTTGAATAATTTAAAATCATTTAGTATTTGTAATACTGAAAGAATTAAAGTCACGATGGTAGGAATAATAAAAGCAAATTTCATTTCATACGGTATAAAAATGCTCACTAATGAAATGAGTACCAATACAATAGACGTTGGGTATATAAACGTTAATAATGGTACTGCAATTTGTAATATAAGTTCTAAACCTAAGGTTGAAACTAAAAATCCTAATAATGAAAAAATGAGCACGAAAATTTTATATGATACTTTTGGTAGCTTTTTCATCGCAAAGGCTGCACATGCATTCACTAATCCAATGCAAGTTGTCAGACAAGCTAAGATTACAATCATGCCGAATAAAAGATTGCCAAATGAGCCAAATACACGTAATGAATTGAATGTTAAGATACCAGTGCCATCCTTAAACCCAGCTTGATCTGTGGTAGCTCCTACATAAGCAAGAGCGAAATAGATAATCAATAATAAAATAGCAGAAATAAAACCGGCTTTAATAACATTGATTACCAATGTTTTTTGATTGGTGATACCGTGCATTTTAAAGCTTTGTACGATGACCACAGAAAAGGCTAATGCAGCCACTAAATCCATAGTAAAATAACCTTCTAAAATGCCTGATACAAGCGGAGTAGTTGCATAATCACCATTCGATTGGCCGATAGAACCTTCTGGGTTAATGATTACCAAGACACATAAAATAGCTATGATACATATTAAAATAGGTGTTAAATATTTACCTAAATTATCTATAATTCGGTTTGGATATAAGGCAATCAGATAAACAATTAGGAAAAATATTGCTGAAAATCCGATTAATGTAAAATGATTGTGTACTGGCAAAATATGGTTTGTTCCAATTTCATATGCAACGTTAGCAGCACGAGGGATACCGTATAATGCCCCGATAGATAAATAAATACAGATTGCAAAGACGGTCCCAAAAATAGGATGTACTTTGTTACCAATACTTTCAACGCCGCCATTCATATAAGCAACGACGATTACTGTAAGATATGGTAATAAAATACCTGTTATAGCGAAACCAGTCATAGAAACCCACATGTTTTCTTGGGATGTATAACCTAACATAGGTGGAAATATTAAATTTCCGGCTCCAAAGAAAAACGAGAATAACATGAGACCAGAAATTAAGATGAGTCTATTCATTTCTAAAACCTCGATTTAAAGGAAATCTACTTGCACAAAACCTAAACAACTTTAACATAAAATTTATGCTAATTCAATAAGATTTCAGATAATTGTTAATATTGAAAGTATTGCGTGTTATAAAAAGCTACATATTGTTCAAAGTCTTCAAAATCATTGCGGGTGAATTCAAAGTGAAATAGTGGATTACTTAAGTGAAATTATGATTGAGACAACGCCATAAAAATGTTATAGTAATTGCTATGTTACTAAAACGCTTTAACGCAACAAAGTTTTGTAAAACACAAAGGATGTAAAAAAATGAATAAACAATCGCAATGGAAGTCTTCAACAGGTTTCATTTTAGCAAGTGCTGGCTCCGCCATAGGACTAGGAGCCATGTGGAAGTTCCCATATATGGCCGGAATATATGGTGGCGGTGCGTTTTTATTAATGTTTTTAATATTTACGATATTTGTAGGTCTACCTTTATTAATGATGGAATTTACTGTTGGTAAAGTAGGGAAGACTTATACCACTCAAATTTATGAAAAGTTAACGAAGAAAAAATGGTTAAATATAATTGGATGGAACGGTAATTTAGCCGTATTTGTACTATTTGGTTTTTATAGTGTAATAGGCGGATGGATTATCATTTACATATCTAATGTCGCGCTTCAAATTTTATCATTTAATGGAGCTAAGTTAGGTCATATACAGTTTGAATCAATCATTAGCAATCCTTTTTTAACAATCACCGGACAAGGTATCTTTATACTATTAACGATGTTTATTGTGATGATGGGGGTTGAAAAGGGATTAGAAAAAGCTTCCAAATTTATGATGCCTTTATTATTTCTCTTTTTAATTGTTATAGTTATTAAATCTTTAACTCTCGAAGGGTCATTTGAGGGGTTAAAATATATTCTACAGCCACGTTTAGAAGATATGTCTATGGAGGGTGTGTTGTTTGCGCTTGGTCAATCATTCTTTACATTATCTTTAGGTACTACAGGTATGATTACGTATGCGAGTTATGCTTCAAAAGAAATGACGATTAAAACATCAGCTATTTCTATTGTAGCGATGAACATTTTAGTATCTATCTTGGCTGGTTTAGCCATTTTCCCAGCAATTTCTGCATTTGGCTTTCAGCCGACAGAGGGCCCAGGACTACTCTTTAAAGTATTACCGCAAGTATTTGATCAAATGGCTTTTGGCCAAGCCTTCTATTTAACCTTTTTAATCTTATTTTTATTTGCAGCACTGACTTCTTCAATTTCATTATTAGAGTTGAATGTTTCAAACTTCACTAAAAATGATAATTCAAAACGTAAACGTATTGCGTTTTTTGTGAGTATTTGCGTGTTTGCAATTAGTATTCCAGCTACCTTATCATTTGGAATTTTAAGTCAGCTACAATTTGCGGCAGGAACTATTTTCGATAATATGGACTTTCTAGTTTCTAACATATTAATGCCATTAGGTGCATTAGGAACTACTTTAGTGGTTGGTCAATTATTAAATAAAAATGATTTAAAAGTACATTTCGGAAAAGATAAATTTAAATTATTTATACCATGGTATTATTTGATTAAATTTATTTTACCTATAGTAATTATTTTAATTTTTATAGCGCAATTTGTATAAAATTCAGCCTTTCCTATGAATCAATCATAGGAAAGGCTTTTTTATAAGAAAAAGAACCTGATATAGTGAATATCAGGTTCCAAAGCAATTTCAAAAATTATTTACCAGTGAATAAACCAATGATTTCTTTGATGATATCGATGATAAAGCTCATGTATCTCACCTCTCTTTGATTTGTTACCATTACAATAATATAATTGAGCTTAATTTTGTTATAAAATTCTTATATTGTAAAAAATCATTCATAAGTGACAATAGTTATTAAAATAAAACAGTCATGCATGCAAAAGTGTTATCTCAATTTATTCTTTTTTAAGTTCAAAATAAAAAGCATGATTATAAAGAACAGTATAAAAGTCCTTTATAATCATGCTTTAGTGAGTATATATTTAATTACTATGATTTAATAGTCTGTGATTGCGCCTTTAGAAGCAGAAGATACAAGTTTGGCATATTTGGCAAGTGTACCTTTCGTCGCTTTCAATGGAGGTTCTTCCCACTGCTCTTTACGACGTTCAAGTTCTTCATCTGAAACGTCGAAGCTGATTTCAAGTTTCTCAGCATCGATTGTAATTGTATCGTTTTCTTCTAAGAATGCCATTGGTCCACCTACTTGAGATTCAGGGGCAGCATGTCCAATTACTAGACCGTGTGAACCACCTGAGAAACGTCCGTCAGTAAGCAAAGCAACAGACTCGCCTAAGCCTTTACCGACTAAAATAGATGAGGCAGATAACATCTCAGGCATACCTGGTGCTCCTTTAGGTCCTGCATAGCGAATAACTACGACGTCACCAGGTTTAATTTCATCATTAAGTATGGCTTTTGTCGCTTTTGCTTCTGAATCGAATACACGAGCAGGTCCTTTAATGTAAGTTACACTTAATCCAGAAATTTTAGCAACAGCGCCTTCAGGAGCAAGGTTACCTTTTAGGATAACAAGTGGTCCTGTAGCGTGCTTAGGATTATCAAAATTAATGATTTCTTTATTATCAGTTAGGCTGGGTTGATTTTCCAAGTTTTCAGCTACTGTTTTACCAGTTACTGTTAAACAATCGCCGTGGATTAGCCCTTTTTCATGAAGTAATTTCATAACTGCAGGAATACCACCAACTTCATCAAGGTGAGCCATAACATATTTTCCACTTGGTCTTAAGTCAGCAATGTGTGGTACACGTTTACGAATTTTTTCAAAATCGTCGAGTGTTAAATCTACTTCAATGGTATGTGCAATTGCGAGTAGGTGTAAAATCGCATTTGTAGAACCACCTAATGCCATTACAACTGTAATCGCATTTTCAAATGCTTCTTTTGTCATGATGTCTTTAGGGTAAATATCTTGTTCTAATAATTTATAAACGGCTTTTCCGGCTGCTCGACTATCTTTAGCTTTGTTTGTTGAGACTGCTGGATGAGAAGCACTTCCTGGTAAACTCATACCCATAGCTTCAATAGCTGAAGACATTGTGTTTGCAGTGAACATACCACCACAAGATCCTGCCCCCGGACACGCAGCACATTCTACTTTATGTAATTGCTCTTTATTGATTTCTCCATTATTGTACTGTCCTACACCTTCGAAGGCAGAAACGGCGTCTAAATCTTTTCCATCCAATTTCCCAGGTAGGATTGTACCACCATAAACAAAGACAGCAGGCAAGTTGAGACGTGCGATCCCAATCATACAACCCGGCATGTTCTTATCACAGCCACCAATTGCTACAACACCATCTAAGTTTTCAGCGCTTACTACAGTCTCGATAGAATCTGCAATTACTTCACGACTTGGGAGTGAGAAGCGCATGCCATCTGTACCCATTGAAATGCCGTCAGAAACAGTGATTGTATTAAAAATAAGTGGTGAACCACCAGCTTCACTTACACCTTGTTTAGATGCGCGGGCTAAACGGTCAATGTGCATATTACATGGTGTTACTTCACTCCAAGTACTTGCTACACCAATCATTGGTTTTTGGAAATCTTCGTCTTCAAAGCCAAGTGCGCGTAGGTAAGAGCGATTTGGCGTGCGGCTTACCCCTTCACTAATGACTTTACTTCGGATGCGTAGATCTTTTTTTCCTTGTGTATATTCTCTTTCTTTAGCCAAAAAAATTACCCCCAATTAAAATAAGTCTGTATTGTATGAATACTCTGAAAATTTAAGTTAGTCAAATACTTTGTTCATTATAAATGTTTAATGCTGTTGATTTTTGCATTGTGTATAGCAATGCGAAGATGTAGCGAATTTAAAGAGAAAGGCGTACATACGTGTGATAAGCACTATAAAAACATAAAGATACGTTAAGTAATTTGATAAAGCTTGTTGAATATACACATTATCGGTATATTCCCTTTGTGTCAATAAAAATTTTTGTAAAATGCCTTAAAATCCCCACTTTTCCATCAAAAAATGAGGGAGATAATTTGAACTAATAGGATTAAATTATAATTTATATAATAATAAAACAACTCGTTTGTCTTAAATGAGATCATTCAACTAAAATAGTATTATACAGTTAAGCGTGCGAAATGTTAAAAGGAGTCGAAAGAAATGACAAACTTCAAAATTTTAGAAGAGTATTTAAATATAGATACTGATCAATACGCTCAAATAGATTTAGCAACTTTAAACCACTATATTTATCAATATGTAAGCCATGTACCTTTTGAGAATATCAATGTTCAAAATAACCAACCTATTGCATTAGACGATAAATCAATGCTTTATAAAATTATCAAAGAACATAGAGGCGGATATTGCTATGAACAAAACCGCTTGTTTTACAATTTCCTAAAAGACAAAGGCTTCGATGTCTATATGATTTCTGCAACAATTTATACTGGAGATGGCTGGGCTATGGAAGGTTCTCATATGGCTCTGATTGTGCGTTTAAGTCATAACCACTATTTAGTTGATGTAGGTTATGCAGATGTACCTAAAAAAGCTATGCCGCTTAATGATAATCAAAGCGTCGTGACAGACATTAATGGCGAATTTCGATCTGTTCGCATTGGTTCTAATATGATTCAAATGCAAAAGAGAAATACAGGCGACTGGGAAACACAATATCAAGCACATGATACAGCTAAAACAATAGAAGACTTTGCTGAAGGTATTGACTTTAACCAACATCACCCTGACTCTATCTTCAAAAAGAAATTACTTATTAGTAAATCAAAGCCTTATGGGAGAGTAACTCTTTCTAATGCGCACCTTACAATTACCAATCATGGAGAGGTTGAAAAAATACCAGTATCTCAAAACAATTATCAATTATTGTTAAATGAGTATTTTGGGATAAGTGATATAGAGATACAAACATTCGAACAGTAGGAGATAGCTGTGCGTCTTTTTCTATTACAAAACCGTTCCCACATTGTAATAGGAATGTCATATAAATAATATATTAATGTTAAAGTATAGGTTGTATAATAATATAGTGAGCAATGAAAATATTGCTAATGAAATATTGGGAGGTTTACAAAAGTGCGTAAAAAAATAATTGCAACTGTATTAGGGACAAGCGCTATTGCAGCTGTTACTTCAACAAATGCTGATGGTGCGACAACTTACAAAGTTAAGAGTGGGGATTCACTTTGGAGCATAGCAAATAAATATGACATTTCTATAGCTAAATTGAAATCATTAAATAATTTGACATCTAATGTTATTTTTCCAAATCAAACATTGAAAGTTTCTGGTACTACAAGCACATCGACAAGTACCTCATCAGGATCAACATACACAGTTAAATCTGGGGATACACTATCAGGTATTGCTGCTAAATATGGGACAAGTTATCAAAAAATCATGAGTTTAAATGGTTTAACAAACTATTATATTTATCCAGGACAGCAGTTGAAAGTTTCGGGGACAGCTTCAACAGATGGCTCAAGTTCGTCAGGTGAAACAAGCAGTGGTAGTACAACAACATATACAGTACAATCTGGTGACTCATTGTCAGCCATTGCTGCTAAATATGGAACAACTTACCAAAAAATCATGAGTTTAAATGGTTTAACAAACTATTATATCTACCCAGGCCAAAAGTTGAAAGTATCAGGCACATCTTCAACAAGTGGATCAGGGTCTACAAGCTATAACTCTCCTGTATTTAATCATTCTAATCTATATGATTGGGGCCAATGTACATGGCATGTATTTAACAAACGTGCGCAAATTGGTAAAGGTATTAGTACGTATTGGTGGAATGCTAATAGTTGGGATACTGGTGCAGCAGCAGATGGGTATACTGTGAATCATAAACCAGCAGTTGGCTCTATTTTACAATCAGACTTAGGGTATTATGGTCATGTTGCGTTTGTAGAATCTGTTAATTCTAACGGCAGCATTACTATTTCTGAAATGAATTACGGTGCATCACCAGGTATTGTGACTTATAGAACAATTCCTGCATCGCAAGTAAGTTCTTACAAATATATTCATTAGCTAGTACTAAATAAAAAACGTCACTGACTATTATCAGTGGCGTTTTTTATGGTGTTTAACTGAGTAATTATATAATGTGCTTTAGTCAAAGTCCTGCGTTAAACTTCTTTACGGAGTGATTGGAGACGTTTGAATGTCGTGATCAATGTACTTACAGTTGTAAAAGTTGAAAAAACTTTAACGAATTTACGCGGCGACTTTAATGCTGTATAAAAGTCGAGTAAAGTACCTGTAGTAGTGATTGCCATACTAGTGTAAAGTAATTTTTTATTTTTTGATTGATAAGCATACCAGTTGAATCCTTCTACTGCGATACCTACAAAATTAATTGTGTTTGAAACACGATTGATAGTTGGTTTAATAAACATTTTCTTATATCCTCCATTTTAAGTAAACACATTATCCAATAGGGGAATGTTTTAAGGTTTAATTTTATTGCGTGTCAGTGGTGTAAATGTAATGTGTTTGAATAATAAGGTATGATAACATAAGCACAGTTAGTATGGAAATGGTATGATTATAAACTTTAAAATACAATAAATGGAATGCGTTTGGAGTGAACAAAATGATTAAATGTGTATGTCTAGTAGTGGAAAAAGAGGGGAAGTTATTACTTGTACAAGCTAGAAATAGAAAAAGATATTATTTTCCTGGCGGTAAGATAGACGAAGGTGAAACATATACACAAGCACTGCAAAGAGAGTTGAAAGAGGAGCTTCAAATATCTGTAGCAGAACAATCATTCAATTATATTGGTTCTGTTGTGGGAGAGGCATATCCACAGAAAAATGAACAGACAGAGCTCAACTGCTTTTCTACAACAGAAGACATAAATTGGGCAAACATTAAGCCGGCTCAAGAAATTACAGATTTAAAATGGATTAGCAAATTTGAGCAACAAAAAATAGCTCCTGCTGTAATGACTTGGATAAATAAGCAATTAGAATATATCCACTTTAAACCATATAAAGAAGATTTAATACCAGACATTGAAAAAATAACTATAACTCCAGCAGATCGCCGATTTACTAAAACGCCTAAAGAGAATATTGAACTTGCCAAAAGTGATTCGGAGCGTCATCCTGTACTGGTCTATAATGCATCGCAACAATGTATTGGCTTTTTTACGTTACATGAAGGTGAAGGCGTAGCGCCATATTCATGGAATGAAAATGCTATATTTTTCAGGTTGTTCAGTGTCGATGCACATTATCGTGGCAGAGGCTACGGAAAACAAATTATCGAAGGCTTACCAGGATATATACGCCAATATTTTCCGCATATTAATGAAATTTGTTTAACGGTCAATGACGATAATGAAGTAGCACAAAAGTTATATCAACGATTCCATTATTTACATGCAGGTGAAACCTTATTAGAAGGGCGACCAGTATATATTATGAAGCAACAATTGCAATAATATAAAAACTACATTATGCAATATAATAAATCATGTTATTTTGCATAATGCAGTTTATATATGTTGGAAACGTAATACCATAAATTAATCTGTAGAATGTTTAGATGCGGTATTGTTGTTGTGTTGTTTCTTAATTAATAAAGCGGATAACCATGCTGTAATAGGAATGCTGATAGCAACGGCAATACCACCTAATAAGATAGAAATAAATTCTTGTGCAAAGATTTTAGAATTAATAATATGACCGAAAGAATAATTTAATTTGAAAAACCAGAAAAACAATGTTAGCTGGCCACCGAAATAGGCGAGATAAATTGTATTTGCGGATGTAGCCAAAATTTCTCTACCCACTCGCATACCTGAATGAAATAATTCTTTCTGAGTTAAATCAGGGTTTGTTTCACTTAATTCGTACATGGGTGAACTGATAGTAATAGCTAGATCAATGACTGCAGCGATTACAGCTAATACCACGGTGAATACCATAAATTTGACCATATTTATCCCTATATTCATCGAGAAAATGTATGTTTCATCTTGTTGTTCAGTAGTAAAGCCTTGTAAGTTGCCGATAGATACAGATAAGTATATTGCAGCAATCAATATGACTGTAGAAAATATCGTCGCATAAAAAGCTGCGAGTGTCTTTGTATTATAACTATTAAGTACGAACAAGTTACAAGCAGCAATTACGATACAAAATATTAGTGTGATTAGATAAATGGGTGAACCAAACATAATGATGATTACACTAATTAGTAAGATGACAAAGTTCAAGAACAATGTCAGATAAGAAATGAGCCCTTTTTTACCACCAAAAATAATCATTAGAATGAAAAGTAACATAGCTAAAATTGTTATTGCACTCATTGTTTAGCACCTCGCATTTTGAACCATATTTGCATTAATAAAATCGTGATGGGGATTGTTAAAACGATGCCAATTCCTCCAGTAATTGCCCGGGAAATTTCTAATGACCAGTTCATTGAAATTGTGTAGGTAATAGTATTCGCATTTTTTAAATAAATAAGCAGCATTGGTAGGCTTCCTGATAAATAAGAGAATAACAATATATTAGTCATCGTTCCCATAATATCTTGACCGATATTGCGGCCGGCGAGCGCCCAACGTGTCATGCTGATATTTGGTGTTCTACGCAATATTTCTGCCATCCCACTTGCAATTGTAATAGCGACATCCATTACTGCCCCAAGTGAACCAATCATCACAGAGGCTAAAAAGACTTCTTTAGGAGGTAAAGTTAAGAAACTCATTGTTTCAAACTTCAGCCCATCACCTCCCGTTATTAAAATGACTAATTGCGTTAAACCAACACATATAAACGTGCCTAGTAACGTACTTGTAATTGTAATAAATGTACGCCATTGCCACCCTGTAACGAGCAGCAACGTTAATACTGTGGATATTATGATTCCGATACTCATAAGAGCGAATAAACTTATATTTGGAAACTGGTTATGCATATAAATTGCTGTAATAACGACTATAGTATTAATTGCTAAAGATAAAATGGATTGTAAGCCAATTTTTCTACCGACAAGAAGTACGATTAATAAAAATATGCCCGTAATTGCTACGATGAGACTGTCCCGCTTTTTTTCTAATATATATGCATCATTTAGATGCTTATCAATGTGTAAGAGCACTTTATTATGTTTTGAAAAAGATTCACTATCAGCTTGAGATTCGTAATAAGTGTGTGGAATCTTTGCAGTCTGTCCTTCAAATTTTCCATTTAAAATTTTGATGTTTAATGTTTCTTTATGTTTTGTGTCTTTATTATGGTAATCATCTATCGTTTGAGATGTAGATTTATTTTCAATTTTTGTAATTTGGCCAACAGGAGTATCGTAAAATTTGGCATTCATAAATGTAAAAATAAATAACCCAATAAATATGATACAAAATAATAATAACACCCAATTGAAAGGGCGCTTGAATAGGGTTTTAACTGACATTGTGCTATTTCAATCCTCTCTATTTAGACAATGCGATTATACGCGTCGCGACCACCGAATTCAAAAATTTATAGGTTCAAATAAATTTGGTTTAGTGATATGTAGCGCTGCGACTTAGTAATTGATCGATTGTTGATAACATTAAGTGAATGTCATTTTTACGATTATCTTGACGTACAGCACTGCAAATAGTGCGTTTTAGTTTAGTGTGGCCGAGTGAGATGTCTATCCATTTCTTGGGATTCTTGTCTAATAAGTGATAAGATGCTGCAATGATATAGCCGCGTTCTTTAGTTAAAATATATTGTGCTAATTGAGGGTGGGTGACTGTACGAATAGGTTGCTCCACAATTCTAGCCAGCGTTTGTTTGATATTGGGTGGTAACGGGTAAAGTTCGTAAATTGTCTTGTTTGAAAATTGTATTAAAGGTGGATTAGTTGTCATGGTAATAGGTGAATTTTTAGGTGCATAGATATGATAATTTTCCTCAAACAAGGCATTTACTTTTAGTTCTCGATGTTGTTTGATTTCGTTTGATAAATCTGTAAAACCAACGTCTATTTGATCTGTTGTCAAAGCGTTTAATATATCGCTCTCTTCCATTAGAATAGGCTCGATAATAGAATCGCTATTATTTTCAAAAGATTGCATTAGTAATGTAAGGACTTGTGAAATATAACTTTCAACATATCCAATGCGGATTATAAAGTGATTGGATTCGGACTGATTATGAAAAAGACGAACAGTTTCGTCTAATTGGTCTAAAATTTTAGTGGCTTCTGAAAATAATTGCTTGCCTTCATCAGTAAGATAAATATTACGTCCTTCTCTCTTGAATAGCGTAACTTGTAGTTCTTTTTCTAACTGGGAAATTTGACGACTTATGGCAGATTGCGCAATTTCTAATTCAAGTGCAGCTTCTGATAAATGTTCTCTTTTTGCGACTTCTATAAAATATTTCAACTGCTTAATTTCCATGATACATCCCCTCGATTCTTAACTGTTCTAATAATTAGAATAATATCATCTATTTTATATATTGAACAGATTGATCAACTCCTATATAGTTTACTTACTCATTTAATATTCTGAATTTTCGAAAAAGAGGTGAAGATCATGCTCGAATACAATAAGAAATTAGGCTTATATGATAGTCGTGAAGAACATGATGCATGTGGCATAGGTTTTTATGCCAATATGGATAATAAAAGGAATCATGAGATTGTCGAAAAATCTTTAGAAATGTTACGTAGATTAGATCACCGTGGAGGTCTTGGCGCGGATAGCGTGACAGGTGATGGTGCAGGGATTATGACAGAAGTACCATATGATTATTTTGATGAATATACTGAATTGGATTTACCGGCAGAAGGTCACTATGCTGTGGGGATGTTTTTTGCAAATGAAAAAATTGAGGATTCTCAACACGAAGCTCAATTTAATGCACATTTTGAAGCGGAAGGATTAAGTGTTATTGGTTATAGAGATGTTCCTGTAGATATTAATGCAATTGCATCACATGTCGCACAGACGATGCCTCATATTCAACAAGTGTTCGTAGCATTAAATGGTGTTTCTCACGTAGACCGTAAACTCTTTTTAGCTCGAAAACAAATTGAAAATTACGCTACACAACAGCAATTAGACTTATATTTCACAAGTTTATCGCATAGAACAATTGTGTATAAAGGTTGGTTACGTTCAGACCAAATCAAAGCGTTATATCAAGATTTGAACCATGAAGCATATGTTTCAAAGCTAGGACTTGTACACTCTCGTTTTAGTACAAATACTTTTCCTAGTTGGAAACGTGCGCACCCCAATAGATTGCTTATGCATAACGGTGAGATTAATACGATTAAAGGTAATGTCAATTGGATGCGTGCAAGACAAGGTGAATTAATCGAACATATTTTTGGGGATGAAAAAGATAAAGTAAAAGAAATCCTTGATGAAGATGGTAGTGATTCGGCAATTGTCGATAATGCTTTGGAATTTTTATCTTTAGCTATGGAACCAGAGCGGGCTGCTATGCTGATGATTCCAGAACCTTGGTTATACAACAAAGCGAACGACGAGAATGTACGTGCTTTTTATGAATTTTATAGCTATTTAATGGAACCATGGGATGGACCAACGATGATTTCCTTTTGTAATGGAGACAAGATTGGAGCATTAACCGATCGAAACGGATTGAGACCTGGTCGTTATACGATAACTAAAGATAATTATATTGTATTTTCTTCCGAAGTTGGTGTAGTTGATGTTCCTGAAGAAAATGTAGCGTTCAAAGGACAGTTAAATCCAGGAAAATTATTGCTCGTTGATTTTAAGCAGAACAAAGTAATAGAAAATAACGAATTGAAAGCCGGTATAGCAGACGAACGACCTTATGAAAGTTGGCTGAAGCAATTCAAGGTAGATTTGGACTTAGAAAATATTACTTACGAGTCATCTGAATGGGACGAGGAAACTTTGGAAAGACTACAAAAGCAATTTGTCTATACCAAAGAGGAAATGGATAAATACATGACAGAATTGGTCGAAAGTAAAAAAGACCCAATCGGTGCTATGGGTTACGATGTACCTATTGCTGCGTTAAATGAACAAAATGAAACACTCTTCAATTACTTCAAACAATTGTTTGCGCAAGTAACCAACCCACCTATAGACGCTTATCGTGAAAAAATTGTTACGAGTGAGTTGTCATATTTAGGCAGCGAGGGGAATTTATTAGCACCTGATGAAAATGTATTGAACAGAATACAGCTTAAGCGTCCTGTGATTACAGAGGCGCAACTTGCTAAAATTGAGGACAGTAGATTTAATGTAAAGCATTTATCTACAATTTATAAAGATGACTTAGAAAGCGCTTTGGAAGTATTGGGTGAACATGCTGTTCGTGAAGTTAAAGAGGGAAATGAAATTTTAGTATTAGATGACCGTACACTTGTAACTGAAAGTGGATATGCGATGCCTATTTTGCTTGCGGTGAGTCATATTCATCAATTGCTTATCAGAGAAGGTATTCGTATGCGTACAAGTATTGTGGCTTTATCGGGTGAAACAAGAGAGGTGCATCATGTTGCTTGCTTATTAGGATACGGAGCAAATGCTGTTGTGCCATATTTAGCACAACGTACTATTGAACAAATGGTCTTGAAGCAACGTTTAGAAGGGGAAGTTACTGAAAATGTTCAGGCCTATACGCACACACTATCTGAAGGCGTCATCAAAGTGATGGCTAAAATGGGAATCTCAACAGTTCAAAGTTATCAAGGCGCACAAATTTTTGAGGCTGTGGGACTTTCAAATGAAGTTGTAGACAAATACTTTACTGGTACGCAATCCAAGCTATCTGGTATAACGATGGAGTTAATCGATAAAGAAAATAAAGAGAGACAAGCGCCTAAGAGTGAGTATATTGAATCGGGTAGCACTTTCCAATGGCGTAAACAAGGTCAACACCATGCGTTTAATCCAACATCAATACATTTATTGCAACATGCATGTCGTTTAAATGACTATGATAAATTCAAAGCATTTTCAAACGAAGTAAATCATAAGCGAACAGACCATATTCGACATTTAATGACTTTTAAAAAGCAAACGCCTATTCACATTGACGAGGTCGAACCAGCAAGTAAGATAGTCCAGCGTTTCAATACTGGTGCGATGAGTTATGGTTCGATTTCTGAGGAAGCTCATCAAACACTTGCAGAAGCTATGAATCAAATGGGAGGTAAAAGTAATAGTGGTGAAGGGGGCGAGAACCCTGAACGTTATATCATAGATGAAGAAGGAAGGAATCGTTCTAGTGCGATTAAACAAGTAGCCTCAGGCCGCTTTGGTGTAACGAGTGATTATTTACAACATGCAAAAGAAATACAGATTAAGGTTGCGCAAGGCGCTAAACCAGGTGAAGGTGGACAATTGCCAGGGACTAAAGTATATCCTTGGATTGCTGAAGTAAGAGGTTCCACACCAGGTATTGGCTTGATTTCACCACCACCGCATCATGATATTTATTCTATTGAAGATTTAGCGCAATTAATCCATGATTTAAAAAATGCAAATAAAGAAGCGCATATTACAGTTAAACTTGTATCGAAAACGGGCGTCGGCACTATTGCAGCAGGAGTAGCTAAAGCGTATGCAGATAAGATTGTTATCAGTGGTTATGACGGCGGTACAGGTGCCTCACCGAAGACAAGTATTCAACATGCGGGTGTCCCATGGGAAATTGGTTTGGCAGAGACACATCAAACGTTAATGATGAATGGCTTGCGATCAAGAGTAAAAGTAGAAACGGATGGTAAACTGCTTACTGGTAAAGATGTAGCATACGCATGTGCTTTAGGTGCAGAAGAATTTGGTTTTGCTACTGCTCCGTTAGTAGTAATGGGATGCGTTATGATGCGTGTGTGTCACAAAGATACATGTCCAGTAGGCATCGCTACACAGAACCAAGATTTACGCGCTTTATTTAATGGTAGAGCGGATCATGTTGTCAACTTTATGCACTTTGTTGCAGAAGAGCTAAGAGAAGTTCTAGCCGAACTAGGTTTGAAATCGGTTGATGAGCTCGTAGGAAGAACGGATTTATTGCAACGTAGTAATCAGTTGTCATCACGTCGTCCTAAAGCGGCGACTATGAATATTGAAGCCTTATTATATCAACATGAAGGTGATAGATTTAATAGTATAAAACAAAATCATCACTTAGATGAAGGTTTCGATTTAACGAGATTATATCCAGAAGCTAAAAATGCAATTGAAAAGGGAGGCACATTCACAGGTGAATATAAATTGAAAAACGAACAGCGTGATGTGGGTGTCATCACTGGTAGTGCAATAACAAAAGCGCACGGACCAGAAGGTTTACCAGAAGATAGTATATACGCTCAAACTTTAGGGCATGGTGGACAAAGTTTGGCTGCGTATACGCCTAGTGGTTTAACTATTCATCATACGGGTGATGCAAATGACTATGTTGGTAAAGGATTATCTGGCGGTAAAATTATTGTGAAAGCTCCAAATAAACAACGTGAAAGTGAAATCATCATAGGGAACGTTTGCTTTTACGGAGCTTCTCATGGTAAAGCATTCATCAATGGCAAAGCAGGAGAACGTTTCTGTATTCGTAATAGTGGTGTGCAGGCAGTGGTCGAAGGGATTGGAGACCATGGTCTCGAATATATGACTGGTGGACGTGTGGTTATACTTGGAGATGTAGGTAAAAACTTTGGTCAAGGTATGAGTGGTGGCGTGAGCTATATTTTTCCGTCAAACGTCGACCGTTTTATAGAAGAAAATAAATTGGATAGTTTAGATTTTGATACGATTAGTGTAGATGCAGAACGTAAAGTATTGAAAAATATGCTTCAAGCACATGTGAAATATACGAATAGTACGAAAGCGCAAGCTATTTTAAATGATTTTGAAAATGTGGCTGAAAAAGTAGTGAAAGTAGTGCCTAAAGACTACAAATTAATGATGCAAAAAATAGATATACAAAAACGACATTCAGCAGAACTGGACGAAGCATTACTGAATGCATTTAATGACAAACGTACAAATTTAACATCGGAGCAACAATTGACTGCCGTATACTAACTATAGAAAGGGGATTTGTCATGGGCGAATTCAAAGGGTTTATGAATTATGACAAACGACAATTAGATGAATTATCATTGGTTGACCGTATCAATAACCATGATGCGTTTCAACAAAGGTTTACTAAAGATGAAGCTGCAGAACAAGGGGCGCGTTGTATGGATTGTGGTACACCATTCTGTCAAACAGGAGAACCGCACGGTAGAGAAACGATTGGTTGCCCAATTGGAAATTATATACCAGAGTGGAACGACCTCGTTTATAGAAAAGACTTCAAAACAGCGTATGAGCGTTTAAGTGAAACGAATAACTTTCCTGAATTCACGGGACGCGTTTGTCCAGCTCCTTGTGAGCAATCTTGTGTAATGAAAATCAACCGAGAATCTGTGGCTATTAAAGGCATTGAGCGGACAATTATAGATGAAGCATATGAAAATGGATGGGTTAAACCTACTAAGCCTAAAGTGCGCAAATCTGAAACGGTAGCAATTGTAGGTAGCGGTCCAGCTGGTTTAACAGCAGCAGATGAATTGAATAAATTAGGATATAACGTAACCGTATATGAACGTGCACATGAAGCGGGTGGGCTTTTAATGTATGGTATTCCTAATATGAAATTAGATAAAGACGTTGTTCGTCGCAGAATTGAAGTAATGAAACAGTCTGGCATCGAATTTATGACAGATACAGAAATTGGTGTAGATATTAGTCGTGATGAGCTAACTGAAAAGCATGACGCAATCATACTGTGTACAGGTTCGCAAAATGCGAGGGATTTACCTTTAGAAGGACGCATGGGATATGGTATTCACTTTGCAATGGATTATTTAACGGAACAAGGTCAATTGTTAAACGGTGAAATCAAAGAACCGACTATTTCAGCAGAAGGTAAGAATGTCATTGTAATCGGTGCTGGGGACACAGGCGCTGATTGTGTAGCAACTGCACTACGTGAGAACTGTAAGTCTATCGTACAATTTAATAAATATACTAAGCAGCCAGAAGAAATTACATTTGAGGAAAACACATATTGGCCACTAGCAATGCCTGCATTCAAAATGGATTATGCGCATAAAGAGTATGAATCTCGTTTTGGTCTTGAACCGCGTGCGTATGGTGTGCAAACGATGCGTTATGATGTTGATCGCATTGGTAATATAAAAGGTCTTTATACTCAAATTCTCGAAGAAACAGAAGATGGTATGGTCGTGGTCGATGGTACAGAACGTCATTGGCCGGCAGATTTAGTCTTGCTCTCCATTGGCTTTGTAGGTACGGAAACAACGGTGCCGCATGCTTTTAATATTCAAACTGAGCGTAATAAAATTGTGGCTGATAACAAAGATTTCAGAACAAACCAACCACATATTTTTGCGGCAGGAGATGCTAGAAGAGGACAAAGTCTTGTCGTATGGGCGATTCAAGAGGGGAGAGCTGTTGCAGATTCAGTAGATGCTTTCTTAAAAGAAAAAGCAGTGGCATAAGTTATAATTTTAATTGACATTTCAATCGGGCTATAATATTATAAATAAAGTATTATTTGGAGGAATACCCAAGCCCGGCTGAAGGGATCGGTCTTGAAAACCGACAGGGGCTTAACGGCCCGCGGGGGTTCGAATCCCTCTTCCTCCGCCATAATAGAATCAAACCAAGACTAATAAATAGAGTAGGCAAGTAATCAATTATAACTTTGATTACTTGCCTTTTTAATTTGTTCTTTTTAATAGAAGTCAAAAATAGAAGTTAAGTTACAAGTATTTATTTTATAATTGGGAATCTCGATAAATATGAAAATAGCATTATTTTTAAATTTATATGAAAACCTTTACAAAACTTGTCTATACAAGTTATAATTTCAGTGATGTTAAATGAAAAAGGGAGTGAATCGTCATGTCAGTTAAAAAGAAAGATGTACAAGATCTGGTCGAAGGCATTGGGGGCAAAGACAACTTAGATACAGCAACGCACTGTGTGACACGTTTGCGACTTGTCTTGAAAGATGATGATAAAGTCGACAAGGATAGACTGGGAGACAATGATTTAGTGAAAGGGCAATTTAAAGCTGACAATCAGTATCAAATTGTCATTGGTCCAGGAACAGTAGATGAAGTTTACAAGCAATTTATCGAAGAAACAGGCGTAGGGGAAGCTTCGAAAGATGATGCGAAAGCAGCAGCAGCTAAGAAAGGGAACCCGATTCAAAGATTAATTAAATTGTTAGGAGATATCTTCATTCCGATTTTACCAGCTATTGTAACTGCTGGTTTGCTAATGGGGATTAATAATTTGCTTACAATGGAAGGTCTCTTTGGTCCTAAGCCGTTAGTAGAACAATTTCCACAATTGGGAGATATTTCTAATATTATTAATGTGATTGCAAGTACAGCCTTCATATTCCTGCCAGCGTTAATTGGTTGGAGTAGTATGCGCGTGTTTGGCGGTAGTCAAATACTCGGGTTGGTACTTGGGTTAATCTTGATGAATCCGCAATTAGTTTCGCAATATGATATTGCCAAAGGAAATATTCCTACATGGGATATTTTTGGTCTAGAAATTAAACAATTAAACTATCAAGGGCAAGTATTACCAATCTTACTTGCTGCATATGTGTTAGCTCAAATTGAAAAATTCTTAAATAAATATGTTCACGATTCAATTAAGATGTTAGTAGTAGGGCCAGTAGCATTACTTATAACAGGCTTCTTAGCCTTTATTATTATCGGTCCGGTCGCACTGTGGTTAGGAACTGGTATTACGAGTGGCGTGACATTTGTTTTCGAACATGCAGGCTGGTTAGGTGGCGCAATCTATGGTCTATTCTATGCTCCACTCGTTATCACAGGACTCCACCACATGTTCTTAGCAGTAGACTTCCAACTAATGGGAAGTCAGCTTGGTGGCACATACTTATGGCCAATCCTTGCACTTTCTAATATTTGTCAAGGTTCAGCAGCGTTTGGTGCATGGTTTGTCTATAAAAGACGTAAAATGGGCAAAGAGCAAGGTCTTGCTATGACTTCAGGTGTTTCAGGCTTCTTAGGTGTAACAGAACCAGCGTTATTCGGTGTGAACTTACCACTGAAATACCCATTTATTGCAGCGATTTCAACATCATGTGTATTAGGTGCAATTATTGGCGCTAGCCGTGTGCTTGGTAATGTTGGTGTTGGCGGTGTACCTGCAATCATCTCAATACAAAAAGAATTCTGGATTATTTACATCATTTGTACACTTCTTGCAATGATAGTACCATGTGTATTGACAATTTTCTTCTCGAAATTTAGTAAAGAAGATACAAAAGAACTTGTTGAAGAATAAGTGAACTTGTTATGGGGATACAATTTAACTCGCTAAAATCGATTAGCGAGTTTCTTTTTTGAAAATAGTAATAGATAAGGTGGTAATTTATATGGCTATAAATGATTGGAGAAAATCAGTTGTTTATCAAATTTATCCAAAGTCGTTTAATGATACGACGGGCAGTGGAGAAGGTGATTTACAAGGGATTATTGAAAAATTAGATTACTTACAATATTTAGGTGTAGACTACATCTGGTTGACGCCAGTATATGAATCGCCAATGAATGATAATGGCTATGATATCAGTAATTATTATAAAGTTAATGAAAAATTTGGAACTATCGAAGACCTTGAAACATTAGTTAGTGAAGCGCATAAGCGGAACCTAAAAGTAATGATGGACATAGTGATTAATCACACTTCTACTAAGCATGAATGGTTTAAACAAGCGTATGCTGATAAAGAGAGTCCTTATAGAGATTATTACTTCTTTAGAAGGTCAGGTGATAATCGACCACCGACAAATTGGGAATCAAAATTTGGTGGTAACGCATGGAAATATGATGAAAAAACAGATGAATACTATTTACATTTATTCGATGTAACGCAAGCTGATTTAAACTGGGATAATCCAGAAGTACGTCACGCGTTATATGATATCGTTAACCATTGGATTGACTTTGGTGTAGACGGATTTAGGTTTGATGTATTGAATTTGATTTCTAAAGGTGAATTTAAAGACTCAGATAAAATAGGAAAAGAGTTTTATACAGATGGTCCCCATGTTCATGAGTATTTAAATGAAATGAATCGTCACACATTTGGCGGTAAAGACTTAATGACAGTCGGTGAAATGTCATCAACTACGATTGATCACTGTATCAAATATACGAATCCTGAGCGTCATGAATTGAGTAGTGTCTTTAATTTCCATCACTTAAAAGTAGATTATGTGGATGGCGAAAAATGGACTAATGCTAAATTAGATTTCTATAGTTTGAAAGATATTTTAATGGAATGGCAACTTGGCATTTATGAAGGTGGCGGTTGGAACGCTATATTCTGGTGTAATCATGACCAACCACGTGTAGTATCACGTTTTGGTGATGATACGACAGAACCAATGCGTAAGCAAAGTGCAAAGATGTTAGCTACAGTATTGCATATGTTACAAGGCACACCTTATATTTTTCAAGGTGAAGAAATTGGAATGACAAACCCGAACTTTAAAGAAATTGGGCAATATCGAGATGTGGAATCTTTAAATGCTTATAAAAAAATGAAAGATGCAGGTTATTCTGAAGCAGAAATTATTACAATATTAGGTCAAAAATCTCGTGATACTTCAAGGACACCAGTACAATGGACAAATGAAAAAAATGCTGGATTTACTACAGGTACACCATGGATTGATATTCCCAAAAACTTCGATAAAATAAATGTTGAAGCTGCTATAAAAGATGAAACATCTATACTGCACACCTATAGATATTTGATTCAATTACGTCATGAACATGATATTATTACGTATGGAAGTATTGAACCCTTGCATATGAATCATGATGAATTGTTTATTTATAAACGTCATTACAATGGTCAGACATGGTTAGTTATTGCAAACTTTTCAAAAGAAGAAGTGGCAATTCCACAGGACTTAACGCTTGGAGGAGAAGTTATTATCCAACACGGAGAAGTAACTAATGAATCAATTGATGGGTTTGGCGCAATTGTAATTGCGCAATAATTTATAAAAGAGCAGTGAGTGAGCGCGCATGACACAAAAAAAATTTATTACTATATATGAAGCGATACGTACAGACATCATAGAATCACGCATGACATATGGTACTCAATTGCCATCAGAAAATGAATTAGTAGAGACTTATAATGCCTCTCGTGAAACAGTACGTAAAGCCCTTAATCTATTAGTGAGAGATGGTATGATTCAGAAAATAAGAGGTAAAGGTTCAATTGTTATTTATCAAGGTTTAACAGAGTTTCCATTTGCAGATTTGACTAGTTTTAGAGAAGTACAACAAGGTTTAGGTTTACGCCACGAAACTGAAGTGATGACACTTGAAAAAGTTCTAGCAGGTAATGTCCCGCAGGTGAAAGAAGTCCTGGATGTTCGGCAAAATACGGTGCTGTGGCATATTGTTCGTATAAGAAAAATTGAAGATAGAGCAAAAATCATAGATGAAGATTATTTGCTAGAGGATATTGTTCCTAATCTTACGTATGATACTGTTAAAGCCTCGCTTTACCAATATGTAGAAGAAACACTTGGTTTAGAAATTAGTTATTCTAATAAGTCAATTACGTTTGAATCTTTCGGTGATATGGAACGCAAAGTATTTGGTGAGACAGCTCCACCTTATACTGCCACTGTACGAGGTATTGTCCATTTGAAAGATACCACAAAATTTCAATACAATATTTCTAAACATTTAGCTACTGAATTTAAGTTTAATGATTTTTCAAGACGTCATAAGATATAAAAAGTAATACTGATATGATGGGAATCATGCGAAGAGATTATAAATGTCGGAGTGTCTATGTAACGTTATGCTTGCAAATAGGTGTTAAATTATAGTATGATATATCTTGCCGTGCTAAGTGGGGAGGTAGCGGTTCCCTGTACTCGAAAACCGCTTTATGCGAGACTGAACTCCTTTGCTAAGGATGTGTTTTTTGTGAAGTCTGCCCAAAGCACGTAGTGTTTGAAGATTTTGGTCCTATGCAATACGAACCCATGAACCATGTCAGGTCCTGACGGAAGCAGCATTAAGTGGATTATCGTATGTGCCGTAGGGTTGCCGAGATTTAGCTAACGACTTTGGTAACGTTTGTGATACACATTCGAAGCGAAGGTGCACGGTTTTTAATTTTAAAATAATGTAATAAATCTATATAAATAATGAGCGACTTATCTTTTGATAGCGGTCGCTCTTTTTTTATATTAAAATACAAGGAATACTTTAATAAATATTGGTACCTTTTGAACACTTGTCGCAAAATCGATGTTGTGGAATCGGGATTTAAAATTAAATACTGCGGAGTGATGTGAATGCAAATTTACTTAAGTACTTTAACTGAAAATGATTATGACACAAGTATAGAAGCGATACAGTCTGCATTTGAGGATGAAACTAAGTCTACTCATGATGAACATGAATTAGTTCTAAGATTGAGAGAAGCTTTAGAATATAAATATGAGTTAGAAGTCGTAGCTAAAAATGACGACGGCGACGTGGTAGGGCATGTAATGTTATCAGAAGCTCAAATGGTTAATGAAGAAGAAAATTTTACTATATTAACGTTAGCACCATTATCTGTTTTACCTGAATATAGAGATAAAGGGGTGGGTAAAGCGCTTGTACAAGCAGTCGAAGAAAGAGCGAAAGCGCAAGGATACACTACTATTATTGTTCTGGGGCATCCGGAATATTACAAACAGTTAGGTTATGAAGAAGCAGAACAATATGGGATGTACAGCCCTTTTGATGTACCTTCAGAAAATTTTATGGTTAAATTCCTTTGGGATCAACTCATAGAACAACCGAGTGGGAAAGTAATTTATCCAGAAGCGTTTAATTGATATTCAAAGTATAAAATACAATGCTATAATAGTTTGTGAATGCTATTGGAGGTGCGAAAGTGAATTATCAAGCTTTATACAGAATGTTTCGACCGCAAAGTTTCGAAGATGTTGTAGGTCAGGAACATGTAACGAAGACCTTACGTAATGCGATTGCGAAGAGTAAACAATCACATGCTTATATATTTAGTGGACCTAGAGGTACCGGTAAAACAAGTATTGCAAAAGTATTTGCTAAAGCAATTAACTGTCTTGAGGGCACTGATGGCGAGCCTTGTAATGAATGTGCTATTTGTAAAGGGATTACACATGGCACAAATTCGGATGTTATTGAAATTGATGCCGCTAGTAATAATGGTGTAGATGAAATTAGAAATATTAGGGATAAAGTTAAATATGCACCGAGTGAATCTAAATTCAAAGTTTATATTATAGATGAGGTACATATGCTCACGACGGGGGCGTTCAATGCATTGCTTAAAACATTAGAAGAGCCACCAGCACATGCGATATTTATATTGGCAACGACAGAACCACACAAAATACCTCCAACGATTATTTCAAGATCGCAAAGGTTTGATTTTAAAGCGATTAGTCAAGACGAAATCGTTGAGCGCTTAAAATTTGTAGCAGAATCTCAAGAAATAGAGTATGATACGGCTGCATTAAATTTCATAGCAAAAGCATCAGAAGGTGGTATGCGTGATGCGCTAAGCATTATGGACCAAGCAATCGCTTTTGGAGATGATCATCTTACATTGCAAGATGCACTAAACGTAACTGGAAGTGTGGATGCAAGTGCATTAAATGATTTATTTATAGAAGTAGTGCAAGGTGATGTAAAAAATGCCTTTTCAACATATCATCAATTTGTATCTCAAGGTAAAGAAGTTAACCGTCTGATAAATGATATGATTTATTTTGTGAGAGATACCATTATGAATAAGACTTCTAATGTAGAAACTGAATATGATGCACTTATGCATTTTGATTTAGATGTACTTTATAAAATGATTGATATTATAAATGATACACTCGTTTCAATTCGATTTAGTGTAAATCAAAGTGTGCATTTTGAAGTGCTATTAGTGAAAATTGCTGAAATGATAAAGGAAAAACCTAGTAATGTCCAAACTGTAGCGACTACGAGTGTTGCTGCAGCACCAAATAATGATGTCTTATTACAAAGAATGGAACAGTTAGAGAGTGAATTGAAGTCGATAAAAGCTCAAGGTGTTAATTCAAGCAAGACACCCCAACAAACTAAGCGAACTGCTAGCAAAGGTGGTCATTCTAAAAACGCCTTTTCTATGCAACAAATAGCTAAAGTGTTAGATAAAGCGAATAAAAATGATATTAAGCAATTGAAAAATCATTGGGAAGAAGTAATCACTCATGCGAAAAGTAATGATATGAAATCACTTGTGAGTCTTTTGCAAAATTCAGAACCTGTAGCAGCAAGTGAAACGCACGTGTTGATTAAATTTGAAGAAGAAATACATTGTGAGATTGTAAATAAAGATGATGAAAAACGCGAAAATATCGAAAATGTCGTTTGCAATATCATTGATAAAACAGTCAAAGTAGTAGGAGTCCCTGATGATCAATGGATGAGAGTCAGAGCAGAATATCTTCAAAATAGAAAGAGTGGCACATCACCTGAAGAAGAAAATAAAGGGGAAGCTTCGTCAAAAGCGAACGAAGAAGTTGATGTTGTTCAGAAAGCTAAAGATTTATTTGGTGAAAGTACTGTAAATGTTATAGATGAAGAGTGATACATGACAATGAATTAAAAGGCATGTATAATGAGACAAAAGAATAATCATATTAATGATATAGATATTTCAAGGAGGATAAATTTATGCGCGGTGGCGGAAACATGCAACAAATGATGAAACAAATGCAAAAAATGCAAAAGAAAATGGGCGAAGAGCAAGAAAAATTAAAAGAAGAGAAAGTCCAAGGTACAGCTGGTGGTGGCATGGTTACTGTAACAGTATCTGGTCATAAAGAAGTATTAGACGTAGAAATAAAAGAAGAAGCAGTAGATCCAGACGATATTGAAATGTTACAAGACTTAGTGATTGCTGCTACCAATGAAGCAATGAACAAAGCTGATGAGCTTACACAAGAGCGCTTAGGCAAGCATACTCAAGGCTTAAACATTCCTGGAATGTGATTATATGCACTATCCTGAACCAATTTCAAAATTAATTGACAGTTTCATGAAACTGCCAGGCATTGGGCCGAAGACTGCTCAACGTCTGGCGTTTCATGTATTAGATATGAAAGAAGACGACGTAGTTCAATTTGCCAAAGCATTAGTAGATGTTAAAAGAGAACTTACCTATTGTAGTGAGTGTGGTCACATAACAGAACAAGATCCATGCTATATTTGCCAAGACAAACAAAGAGACCGTTCAGTCATTTGTGTTGTTGAAGATGATAAAGATGTCATTGCAATGGAAAAAATGCGTGAATACAAAGGCTTGTATCATGTGTTGCATGGATCGATATCACCTATGGATGGTATTGGGCCAGAAGATATAAATATACCAAGTCTAATCAATCGTTTAAAAGATGAAGAAGTTAAAGAACTTATTTTGGCGATGAATCCAAATTTAGAAGGTGAATCTACAGCAATGTATATCTCGAGATTAGTAAAACCAATAGGCGTTACTGTAACGAGATTAGCTCAAGGGCTTTCGGTTGGCGGAGATTTAGAATATGCTGATGAAGTGACTTTATCAAAAGCGATTATGGGCCGTACGGAGATGTAGTTTAACGACAGCTTAATGTACAAACAGTGGATAAAGTTACCTATTTTGAGGTAGCTTTATTTTTTTGTAAATTAAATTAAAAAAACGTAAAAAAAATAAAGTGCGTTTAATTACCGTATAGAGACTTAGTTTTGGAACTTATAACACTGAATTATAAATATAAACCGAACGATAAATATAAAATGTTCATTAATGTATGTTTATAAGGAAAGGGGAGGTTTCGTGATGCATAGTAGTGTAATTTTTACAGTTGTTAAAAGGTTTATATGCGTGTATAGTATTTACTTGTCGGACGAAACAAATCGACAAACACGACAAAGAAATACAAACCATATAAAAAATTAATTTTTAAAAAGTTGTTGACTTTTGAAGTCAAAACCTGTAGAATTAATTCTTGTGGTTAAGAAATGAACATTGAAAACTGAATTGCAATATGTCAACGTTAATTCCGAACACAACATTAAATTGTTGGTTCAAAACAAGTGTTAACAATAACACAAATTAGTATTTTATGAGCTAATCAAACATCATAATTCATTTATGGAGAGTTTGATCCTGGCTCAGGATGAACGCTGGCGGCGTGCCTAATACATGCAAGTCGAGCGAACAGATA
>JBEAMH010000093.1:0-454 GCA_040062795.1 Staphylococcus aureus | reverse complement strand
AAAAACTAGACACTTCAGGGATGGTCGTCGAGTGGTCAGAGGATCGAGGAGAGACATGGGTTCAGGGCACAGGCGAGTACGAGCTGACGCGCGACCAGGCTGAGCGGGTTTACCTGATGAGCCGGGTGAAATTTGCGGATTCGCCTGATGACAGTCGCGTCTACAAGAGGCTGCGGGTAGGTGTTGCGTTCCGAGCAGTCCGACCGCCGCGAGTTCAAATCATCGGTCCTGGGCGACCTGAAGTCGGAAAAGAGGCGACTTGGCGAGCCAATATGATGATGCCCTATCCGAAGATGGATCTGACCATGGATGGGTACTTCATTTTGCCGACAGGCGAAGAAGTGCATGAACGTGAGGTGTCCTATACCCCGACCATGGATGACTTCAACAAGGAGCAGAGCTTTCTGGGCTTCATGGGCTGGATTAACGGTTACGAGGACATGGGCGGTAAGGG
>JBEAMH010000035.1:0-949 GCA_040062795.1 Staphylococcus aureus | reverse complement strand
ATTCTTCTGGAGTGTATAGTAATATTCTTGTAGCCATGGCTATCCTTATTATTTTATGTTGTCTTTTGACGATTATTCTATTTAAACGTTCTGAAAAGCAGTTTGAATACTTATATTATATTTTGGTTTAGAACTATGAGTGGCTAGCATTCGGCCACTCATTTTTTGCGTACGCAAAAACATAAAGGGATTGGGATTAATCCCAGCAAGCCGGTATATTCAGAACGAAGTGGCTAGAATATACGACGCTTGCCAAGCCACAATATTACTTGAAATTTTGTTGATTATCATATAATCTACAAATATAGAAAGTCATATATTTCGAAGAAACGTGGTGGGATTGAATGAGTGAGCATGATAATAATTTGGCTAGCGATTTGTCTGTTGGGGAAAACCGAAAACCCAACCGCAAAGAGCCAAAACAAATTAGTTTCAGAGTGAGCGAATCCGAATATGAAAAGTTAAGGTCATCTGCCGAAACTTTGAATATGAGTGTGCCGAATTTTGTTAAGAAAAAGGCACATGGTAGTCGATTGGTAGCGCCCAAATTTGATAAAGAGACGCGACAATCGATTGCCAAAGATTTAAGTAAGTTGGGTGCGAATGTGAATCAGATTGCTAAATATTGCAATCAACATCAATATGAAAATCCAGATTATGACGCTTTGGGCAGAAACATCAATGCAGTACGTGAAAGGCTTGATGAAATATGGCAACAACTAAATTAGGTAATACCAAATCAGCAAGTCGAGCAATCAATTACGCAGAGAAACGTGCAGAAGAAAAAAGTGGTTTGAATTGTGATGTAGATTATGCGAAATCGGCTTTTAAACAAACAAGAGCCTTGTATGGCAAAGAAGATGGAATTCAAGCACATACGGTTATTCAGTCTTTTAAACCTGGCGAAGTAACGGCAGAACAATGTAATCAATTAGGCTTAGAATTGGCG
>JBEAMH010000092.1:0-454 GCA_040062795.1 Staphylococcus aureus | reverse complement strand
CGAACGAATGAGGCCACCCGGGATCAATGCTGCAACAACGCCCTGTCCTTTGCATAACTCAAAGAAGAGGTCAGTGAAGGCGACGTAGAGGTCTGGCTCCCCATTGCCCAAGTGGGGGTAACGCGCCAAGAGCCGCCGAGAGTAATTAGCCACCTCGTCGCGCTGCTGGGCGAAGCGCTCTTCATCGAGCCCGTGAGTCTGCGCCCCGTAGCGGCGCTGGGTGCCCGAGGACTTCAAGAACTCGTGCCGCGAGAGTTTGACCTTTTCCCATGGTGGATTGCCGATCACTGCATCAAATCCCTCAGGGGCCATCGAGGTCCAGACCTTGCGGTCAGCCATCAAGCTATCGCCACAGTGCCAGCGCTTGCGCATGGTTTTGAGAGCCGATACATCGTCGGTAAAGGAGGCCAGCGCGAGCAGTGCTGCACGCAACGAATTGGCTGAGAGGTCTGCG
>JBEAMH010000091.1:0-457 GCA_040062795.1 Staphylococcus aureus | reverse complement strand
GGCAGGGCTTGAGTCCGTGAAGGGTGCGATCTCAGACGGCACGCGCAATGGCTCCTCCGAATGCGCCCGCGTTCTGGAGAGTTACAAGCGGCTGGGTGTAACTGGCGACGATGAAGAGTGACAAAAAAACCCCGCCTCGGCGGGGTTTTTCTCGCCTCAGAACTAAGCGTCAGCAGAGACGGCAGGATTGGCGCAGATCACGGCCGTCAATGGCGGCATCAAGCACGTCCAGAGCGGCCATGCCGGTGCACCAGAGGTGGCTCGCGCGCTTTGCCATGTCCTCGATGGTTTCACGCACCTCGATCAAGTTCTTTGGCTCCGGCTCCATCCGTATGCGCTTGGTAGCTACAGCGAGGCGCACGGCCTCATCCAGGCCGTAATCCGCATAGGGGTGCCGGATGACAGGCAAGGCGTCCAGGCTGGGAAGTGTGGCATTCATCTGCGAAACCTCGTTTTC
>JBEAMH010000090.1:0-458 GCA_040062795.1 Staphylococcus aureus | reverse complement strand
TAACCATTTAGATTGTTCGCTGACATTTATGCATCAACTGAAACACCATAATTGTTAGCAATGATATTTAATGATTCACCAGATTTAACTGTATGTGAAGAACCACCTGATGTTTGTGAAGAAGCGTTTGAACTTGAGCTTTGACCACTTCCACCAACTTCGATAACTTGTCCCGGAAATACCATATTGTTATCGAGGTTATTGTTTTGTTTAATCTCATCTACTGAAACACCATATTGTTCTGAGATTGTCCATAGTGACTCACCTGATTGTACTGTATGTTGTGTTGATGCTTCAGCTTCATGGTTAGCAATAAACGCTGCTGCACCTGAAGCAGCAGTTACTGCAAATGCGAACTTTTTCAAAAGAACTCCTCCTCACACCTATATAAATAACTCATTTCAAATTATATATATCTGTATTGATTTTCTTTAATTGAATTCATGTTACATACTAAC
>JBEAMH010000089.1:0-459 GCA_040062795.1 Staphylococcus aureus | reverse complement strand
CAGGAATATTGCCAATCCGGATCCAGGAACAGCGCGTAGAGGTCGTCGCCCAGGTCGTAGTGGTGCGCGACGTTGCGGCGCGACCGGCCCGCCAGGTTACGCTGACGCCAGCGCGACAGTCCCATGCGCCAGCGGTCCAGGAGCTTGATGAACCAGGGGTCCTCGGCGTCCAGGCTGTTCTGCAGGACGAGCGCCAGGAAGTCGTAGACCGTGCCCTGCTCGATGGTCAGGCGGCCGTCGGTGAACATCTCGCCGGTCTTGAGGTCCGGATCGAGCAGGACCGCCCATTGCGCCGCCGCGTCGTGGAAACGGGCCGTCGCCCTGGGCTCGCCGCCGTCGCCGAACTCCAGACGCTCGCCATCGGCGGCGATGACGACCAGCGCGCCAGTCGTCACCATCGGGGTCAGGGCGCGCTGCAGCAGACGCGACGCCAGCATGGTCGGGCTCCCTCGGCGGTTT
>JBEAMH010000088.1:0-459 GCA_040062795.1 Staphylococcus aureus | reverse complement strand
CGCAGCATTTTGGAAACTCTTCTGGCGACTCCTGAGGTTGTCAAACCAAATTTATTGGCGACTACTGAAAGAGTTTCCCCCACCGCTATGCGGAAGAAACATTCCTCCAGCGCGTCATCGTCAATTTCTTTCATTGCGATCCCTCTGCTTGACCAAGCTGATCACGAAAACCGTACTCGCCTCAGGCTCTGATCCATGTACGAGCGGAAGTAACAGGCAGCGTCACTAATACTACCGAGATTCATCGCACATCCTTCTGTTGGCCAGCGGGGCTTGTGGCCTCATCGTTCTCTTCCGTGACGGGTTACGCGGCTTCTCCATTACAAGCCCTTTGCGCTACTTCTCGCGCGTCGCGTTGTATGTGCGCTGGGCTTCGGAGCAGCAGATGGTTTCGGGGAACCAGAGACCTTCTTGGGCGCGGAATCTTCTCCGCTTCCAGCGTTGCCAGACTCTTTCTCC
>JBEAMH010000087.1:0-459 GCA_040062795.1 Staphylococcus aureus | reverse complement strand
CTCGGCGTAGTGCAATGCGGTAACGGAGTTTAGCGGCGCACCCAACAGCAGGGCCTTCCCGCCAAGGCGAACGAACCGCTCGACGGGCGATCCTTCCCCCAAGGCGTGACCGAGTTCGTGAGGCTCCGTCAGCGTTTCAGCCAGCGGACCAACCGCGACCATCGATGCATCGGGGTGCGCGCTGCGCCGCGCGCCGGGGGCTTGAACCAGAAATTGATTCAGCAGGCCGAACCCACGGTAAGTCCCGGCTGTTGCGGGATCGAACGGCAGCCAGGTACGGCGGGCTTCGTCATCCAGCCGAGCGCCATTCAGAGTCTCCTCGTAGGGTGATCGGTCCCACGACGCGTATCCCATCACAGTGCCAGTCGGCCCAACCGCGGAGCGTAACGCGGCAACGACCGTCTCCGCTCCTCCTTCGACCGGACCAATCGCTTTAAGTGAGGCATGCACCATCAAGAG
>JBEAMH010000033.1:0-1027 GCA_040062795.1 Staphylococcus aureus | reverse complement strand
TTATTGATGTTGAGAAGAACCCTTAACTAAACTTGCAGACGAATGTCGGCATAGCGTGAGCTATTAAGCCGACCATTTGACAAGTTTTGGGATTGTTAAGGGTTCCGAGGCTCAACGTCAATAAAGCAATTGGAATAAAGCAATTATTTTTTATTCGATAATTGTTATATATAAATTATCGAGTCATTTCTTTGATTATTGATTACTATAGGATTGAAAGGTGATGGATATGATATTAAAAAATTTAAATGATTCTATAGATTATATAGATCAGAATTTAACAAAAGATTTAAATTTATATGATATAGCGAATTTTGTTGGTTTACCCGAGCAACATTATAGAAATTTATTTATATTTCTTACTGGTATTGGTTTATCTGAGTATATAAAAAAAAGAAAATTGTATTTTGCTAACAAAGATTTATTAAATAAAGAATCAGTAACGAGTGTAGCTATAAAATATGGATATTCAATTGATGGTTTTACAAAGTCTTTTAGAGATTGGAGTGGGTATTTACCATCTCAAATATATGAAAAACAAGTTTTAATTTCATATCCGAAACTTTCATTTGCTATTAATGTTAAAGGAGGAATAGGCATGAAAACTAGAATTGTAGATTTGCCAAAAATTAATATAGTAGGCGTAAAAAAACGTGTTCGTATGCAATACGAGGGTGTTAACAATGAAATTGAAGAACTAGCAAATAGTATTACTAATATACAAAAAGAAGAAATGAATAATTTACAAAACATTGAACCTAAAGAAATTGTAAATGTTTCATATGATGCTGATGAGAATTTTATTAAAGAAGAGGGTTATTTAACTCATATGATTGGTGTTATAACAACAGAAAACAATATAAGCGATCAACTTGATGTTATAAATATTGATGAAAGTAAATGGATAGTCTTTGAAAATGAAGGTAAATTTCCAAAAGTTTTACAAGACACATATGCTAAAATTTATTCTGAATGGTTGCCAGAAACAGAATATAAATTAGCTAATGTACCAATGTTTTCTTTTACT
>JBEAMH010000032.1:0-1087 GCA_040062795.1 Staphylococcus aureus | reverse complement strand
CTAAATTTATATTAAGTAATATCTTTCGTAGAAAGCGTGGTGGGATGTATGAGCGAACAAAACCATTTTGTGGCTAGCGACGAAACTGTTGGGCAAAACCATAAACCCAACCGTAAGGAGCCGAAACAAATTAGTTTTCGTGTGAGCGAATCCGAATATTTAAAGTTGAAGCAGTCGGCTGAAACTTTAAATATGAGTGTGCCTGCTTTCGTTAAGAAAAAGGCACAAGGCAGTCGATTGGTCGCACCTAAATTTGATAAAGAAACGAGACAATCGATTGCGAAAGATTTAAGTCGATTAGGGGCAAATGCCAATCAAATTGCGAAATATTGTCATCAACACCAATATAACGCTCCGAATTATAGCGCATTAGAACGTAATATCAATGAATTACGTGAAAGGTTGGATGACATATGGCAACAACTAAATTAAGTGCGACGAAATCAACGTCACGTGCCATTAATTACGCTGAGAAACGTGCTGTTGAAAAAAGCGGCTTAAATTGTGATGTGGATTATGCGAAATCGAGTTTTAAAGCCTCACGTGAGTTATATGGCAAAACTGATGGTAATCAAGGTCATGTGATTATTCAATCATTCAAACCCGATGAAGTAACTCCAGAACAATGTAATCAGTTAGGTTTAGAACTCGCTGAAAAACTAGCACCCAATCATCAAGTGGCTGTGTACACACATAATGATACGGATCATGTACACAACCATATCGTGATTAATTCGATTGACCTCGAGACAGGTAAGAAATTCAACAACAATAAACAAGCCTTACGTAATGTCAGAAATTTTAATGATGAGATTTGTCGGGAACACGGTTTAAGTGTGCCAGAACGTGATACTGCAAAATTAAGATATACCCAAGCTGAAAAAGCATTAATAGAAAAAGATCAATATTCTTGGAAAGATGATTTACGAGAAAAAATTGAAAATGCGAAAGACCATACAAGTGATTTTAAGAGCTTTTCAGAGCATTTAGAGAAATCCGGTATCGAGTTTAAAGTCAGAGGCAAAAACGTCTCATATAAGCCTGAAAACGTCAATAAATGGGTACGTGGCAAAACACTTGGCGAAGA
>JBEAMH010000086.1:0-463 GCA_040062795.1 Staphylococcus aureus | reverse complement strand
GCTGCTGCTATGCATGGGCTTGCTGCAGGCCATCCCGCGGGATCAGTACGAGGCCTCGGCCATCGATGGCGCCAGTCCGCTGGACAACCTGCTGCGCATTACCCTGCCGCAGCTGATCAAGCCGCTGATGCCGCTGTTGATCGCCTGCTTCGCCTTCAACTTCAACAACTTCGTGCTGATCACCCTGCTGACCCGTGGCGGCCCGGACATCATCGGCGCGACCACGCCGGCCGGCACCACGGGCCTGCTGGTCAGCTACACCTACCGCATCGCCTTCCAGGATTCCGGGCAGGATTTCGCCCTGGCCGCGGCCATCGCCACGATGATCTTTATCCTCGTCGGTGCTATGGCGCTGCTGAATCTCAAACTCTCGAAAGTGAAGGTATAAGGAGACGGTCATGGCCATGGTGCAACCGAAATCCGCGCGTTACCGGCTCTGGGCGACCCACGCGGCGCTGCTGGC
>JBEAMH010000031.1:0-1137 GCA_040062795.1 Staphylococcus aureus | reverse complement strand
ATATGAGTTTGAAAGACGAGAAAGAGAAGAAGAAAAGGAATCAGAGCGAGACGCAGTCGCAGCGTACACAGACCAATTCGAAGTTGACTGGGACGCCGTCGAACACAACACAGAACAACTTAGAAAGACAAGAATTAGACGAACTGAAAAAACAAAACAAGCTCATCATCAAGTATCTAACAGAGATACAAGAGAACCAGAACGCACGAGAGAAAGAACAAAAACAACTCACATCGAATTTGACAGAGGCGACGAAGGATTTTCGAGATAATGGTGTTAAAGTCCATAATAGCTTTACTCATATACTTAAAGAAAAATTGGATAAAGTCGATACCGATGAATTAGCTAATATAATCGGCAGAGATATTTATAAAGTGCGTGATGAAAATGAACGTATGTTGCAAGAAGTGAGAGCGTCACATGAAGTATACCAAAAGAAAATTAAACTCATGTATCGAGGAATTGGCATAATGTTATTAGTCTTTATGCTTTTTACGTTAGTCATGACTATTGGTAGTGATTTTATGGATTTTATACATGTCGATATACTTCAAAAAGCAATAGCTAGTAAGATTAAAACGTCTGAGGGCTTTATGACGTTGGTTTGGTACATTGCTTATGGCTTACCGTATATCATTGCGATAGGTGGATTTATTTATCTTTATGAATGGATTAGAAAGAAATTCGAAGTCTTTTTGTAATTATGAGGACGCAATTATGCCGAGAAAATTTATTGTGCATTGAGAAGAACCCTTAATTAAACTGTTTCGACGAATGTCGGTATAGCGTGAGCTATAAAACCGACGAGTCGACAGTTTTAGGGTTTATTAAGGGTTCAGAGGCTCAATGTCAATAAAGCAATTGGAATAATGCATCAAAGGGTAATAACTTAATGATTTTTATAAATAAAAGAGCAACCACTTTTGTGGTTGCTTTCCTTTTTGTCTTTTGAATTTGTGAGGGGCAAAATGCCCCGAACTTTTTAATATCTTTTTATAAATCTTTTTAAAACCTTTTTAGGTGGCTTTTGAGCCTTAGAGCGACAACGGATTTGAAATGTTAAAGGCAACCAATCATTAAACTAAAGGAACTATTTTTATATTAGGTTTCTTTATGTTATTATTACTTATAATATAG
>JBEAMH010000085.1:0-473 GCA_040062795.1 Staphylococcus aureus | reverse complement strand
ATCTGCTCTAGTCCGCGATCCACGAGGACTTGTCTAAGCAAAGCCGAACGCTTCAGTTCCTTCTTCCTGGACTTAGGTATTGGCATAATCCTAAGTTGCACCTTCGCACCAGGATCCACGCCGTAAAAGTGCAGATACACCAGCCTATGTAGGTCAATATCAAATGGTTTTGAGTCTCGCTTCAATATTTCAGCTTCATTCAATAGCGCTCGAAGTTCGTTCTCATTACCAAACGCCAGGGCAACAAGAAAGACGTATTGAACCTCTACGTGGGTGAGCTGGGCCGAGACAAGATGTCGATAATGTTCGCGGTCTATTCCTTCCGGGATGCGACGTTCTAGGTGCATCAACACGAGCACGAAGTTCGAGACCATCCTTCTTTGGATCAGCGCACAATTTTGGATGTGGGTGCAATTCTGTATACATAGATGGTCGAACAGCAGCCTGTCTTCGATGGTTGCACTTCCCTTGCG
>JBEAMH010000030.1:0-1250 GCA_040062795.1 Staphylococcus aureus | reverse complement strand
AAGAAAATGGCAGAACTGTTACCTAATAGTGCTATTAAAGTTATGGATAATGGCCAACGCGAAGAAGTTAAAATATCAGACATCATGACTGATGATATCGTCGAAGTAAAAGCCGGAGAAAGCATTCCAACAGATGGTATTATCGTTCAAGGACAAACATCTATAGATGAATCCCTAGTCACTGGAGAATCTAAAAAAGTACAAAAAAATCAAAATGACAACGTCATCGGGGGTTCTATTAATGGGTCTGGAACAATACAAGTCAAGGTTACAGCTGTGGGAGAAGATGGATATCTTTCTCAAGTTATGGGACTTGTTAATCAAGCACAAAATGATAAATCTAGTGCTGAATTGTTATCTGATAAAGTGGCGGGTTATTTATTCTACTTTGCTGTAAGTGTTGGCGTGATTTCTTTTATTGTCTGGATGCTCATTCAAAATGATGTTGATTTTGCATTAGAACGTCTTGTAACTGTGTTAGTCATTGCTTGTCCACATGCTTTAGGCTTGGCAATACCTTTAGTCACTGCACGTTCTACTTCAATTGGTGCACATAATGGTTTAATTATTAAAAATAGAGAGTCTGTAGAAATAGCTCAACATATCGATTATGTAATGATGGACAAAACTGGTACTTTAACTGAGGGTAACTTTTCTGTGAATCATTATGAGAGCTTTAAAAATGATTTGAGTAATGATACAATATTAAGCCTTTTCGCCTCATTAGAAAGTCAATCTAATCACCCATTAGCTATAAGTATTGTTGATTTTGCGAAAAGTAAAAATGTTTCATTTACTAACCCACAAGACGTTAATAATATTCCAGGTGTCGGATTAGAAGGTCTAATTGATAATAAAACATATAAAATAACAAATGTCTCTTATCTTGATAAACATAAACTTAATTATGACGATGACTTGTTTACTAAATTAGCTCAACAAGGTAATTCAATCAGTTATTTAATTGAGGATCAACAAGTCATTGGCATGATTGCTCAAGGAGATCAAATTAAGGAAAGCTCAAAACAAATGGTAGCTGATTTACTATCAAGAAATATTACACCAGTCATGCTTACAGGTGACAATAATGAAGTGGCACACGCTGTCGCAAAAGAATTAGGTATTAGTGATGTACATGCACAACTCATGCCAGAAGATAAGGAAAGCATTATAAAAGATTATCAAAGTGACGGTAATAAAGTCATGATGGTCGGAGACGGTATCAACGATGCGCCGAGTCTTATAAGAGC
>JBEAMH010000084.1:0-476 GCA_040062795.1 Staphylococcus aureus | reverse complement strand
CACCAGAGCCCTCCGCGTGAGGGTTCTGGGGATCACCCACCTGGAGAACATCAAATGCCACAACGTGAAGAGCCAATAGCACTGTACTGCCCCGAACTCAAAGAGCTGATGATCGACTCCGGCCGAGTGTTCCTCGTCCCTGATCAGATCGCAGCAACAGTGAAGAAGGCCAACCCTGACACCCGCTTCGTCAAAGCATGGGCTGTGCTGCACCGCCTGATACCCGCATCAGGCGCAGTATCGGTTCTCGAAGCGCCTCAGTCAGCGGCGGCATGAGTGCCAACAAAACCCCAAACCCCGGCTGTTTCCAGCCGGGGTTATTTTTTTGCCTGCCAGAATCTGGTCAGATTCCACCGCCTTTTCCTCTCGCGTATCTCTAGCATCTTGGTACTCACCTTCATCAGGTAGCACCTATGCGTCCCAGCTTCAAACATGCTCTCCGACGCTTGGCTGTTGGCGGCATCATCATGGTTCAG
>JBEAMH010000029.1:0-1283 GCA_040062795.1 Staphylococcus aureus | reverse complement strand
AAGGATATAAAGAGTAATAGAATGAGGATAGCTCAGTAGGAAAATTCAGTGAAGAAAAGAGGCTGAAATAAGGATAGCTCAGTGAGGAAATTCAGTGGAGAAAAGAGGCTGAATAATTCAGCCAGAAGGTAAGAGAAAGAACGACATGGTGAGACCAAGTTTCGGTGAACAAGGCCCGCACTTTATTTTTCAAAGTAGTTTTTATACCTTAAGTTATGCATAGAGGATAATGGGGGAAGGGGTAGAGTCTTGCAGCAAACCAGGCTTTCTTCCTGCAAACTTATCATATGCAAAAGTTTAGGTGATTTGCATCATCTTCTGGCCCGGAGGCCTGTTAACATTTTAAGACCTTTTCTTCAGAAAACTTATTTTTCTCTAAAGGTGGTTGGTCAGGAGCCACCCTCCAAAAAAGCATTAGATAAAGTTGCATTCCTACAGAGCAAAGGTGTGGTGGGCTATAACAAGAAAAAGAATTAACTCAAGGGTCCAAGGTTACAAACATTAAAGCTACTACTTACACCAATCATATTAATCAATACACTGCCAGGGACACAGCAGGTAAGGGATATGGAAACTTAGCAGCAAACAATGGCCCAACAAGTGAAAAACCATTCACCAATACAATTTCTAATCAATCTTGTAACTACTCAAAAGAATCTGTGTTTAGACAGTTTAGAACATCTCCTGCCTCTCACAGTTGGGAGGCTCTGAACAATCACATGTGGCCGGAAAAACCTATTCAGGCAGGCTAGAGGATTTCCAAAGGAGTTTGTAGGTTAAACACTGTCACACCCAGGAATTATTAACTGGAACTGTAAGCTAACTCTTTTTTCAGAGAGAGGTAGTGGGGGAGAGCCCCCCGTAAAGTCAGAGGTTTAGGTGAAAGCACAAGCAGAAAGTAGGCAGACTCTGGTTTTGGGGGTATATGCTCGAGAATTTCCAGGGGGACTCCTGAAGCTCGATCCCGCCTTTGCGTATGCCGAGCCTCCTTCCTCATGACCTTTGTCATGGGCGGAGTTCCTCACTGGCTCCCAGCAGTGATAGAATTCCAGTGGAGCTATTCCAGATCCTGAAAGATGATGCTGTGGAAAGTGCTGCACTCAATATGCAATATGCAATATGCACTCAATATGCAATATGCCGGCTCACGGCAGTAGGGGAATCTGGCCTCGAGACGTGTTGAAGAAGGTCTCTCGAGGTCTTTCTCGGGTTGAGGCAGGAAACCCTGGGTTCCCTCGACTTGTGCAGGTGACCTCAGGGGGCTTCTCATGGTGGCTCTGAGA
>JBEAMH010000083.1:0-476 GCA_040062795.1 Staphylococcus aureus | reverse complement strand
GTCACACAGACTCGGACACGACTGAAACGACTTAGCAGCAGCAGCAGCAGCAGCAGCAGCAGCAGCAGTGCATAGATATCAAAAGGGTTTAGAACAGTCAGGTAGGATCACACAAGTCACCGTGAAACAATAATACTTCTCCACTTAGCCAAAGCTCACAAAAGATTTCTGTTCTAGGTCAACCTAGAAGAGATCACGGAAGAGGTAAAGAAACTTAAAATCCATTAGCAAAGGCAGTTCAACCTCTCAAGAAACCTTGTGCTAGGCACAACACTCTTTTCTGGGGGTCCACTTTCCCTACAACCTCCTTATCCCATTCTGTACCCATTCCTTTGCTTCTCCCATCCTGAAACTGCCACCTGGAAGAAAGAACGACGTCGTTTTCCTTCAGAAAATGCGATTTCATGCCACATACCTTCTTTTAATACCAAGTCATACATTTCCCTTCAGCAACCAAGAACTGACTTTTATATTGG
>JBEAMH010000082.1:0-478 GCA_040062795.1 Staphylococcus aureus | reverse complement strand
GGCGATCAGTACGGCTGTTTGGTGCCGTAATCAAAAAAAGTGCAGTGTCCGGGCAAGACCCTGTAGAACTGGCGTTCGCGCAGCTATCTAACCGCTTCGACCTTTTCTTGCGACGGCTCCACAAGAAGCATGATGACGCTCAAAGAGGCATCATTCTTTTTGACAAGGCGTCTACGGAGAAGCGAATTCAAACGTTGGCGCGCGAGTTCAAATACGCCGGCCATCAGTGGGGAACCACGCGGAACTACGCGGAGGTGCCGGTGTTTCTCGACTCGCGCGCCTCACGCCTGATTCAATTGGCGGACCTTGTTGCGTTCGCCCTGTATAGGTTTTACGAACACAACGACAACCTCTATTACCAGGTCATCTCCCGTTGCTTTGACAGCGAGGGCGGCGTCGAACACGGCCTTTACGTTCATCTATAAGGCGACAGGGATTACGCGCTGTCGCAATCTTGGTTGCGCTTTTGGCGTTCGAT
>JBEAMH010000081.1:0-479 GCA_040062795.1 Staphylococcus aureus | reverse complement strand
CAGGTTACAGTGAAGCACATCCATTAAAACTGACGATATCTACGTATAATGGACGTCCAGAATTACCTAAAATTGCACAAGTAATTCAGTCAGATGCTAAAAAAGCTAATATTGATATCCAATTACGTAATGTGGATGACATACAGGGTTATTTAAAAGATAAAGATCAGTGGGATGCCTCACTTTACAGTTTTGGTACAATTCCTAGAGGGGATACGGGTTATTTCTTTAACCAAGCTTACAAACCAAAAGGCGCAATCAATGCAGGTGGCTATGATAATCATAAGGTCACAGCATTAATAGATGACTTAAATATAACAGTGAACAAAGAAGAACGTAATAACATTACTAATCAAATCATTGATATTACAAGTGATGACATCGCAAACAGTTATATTTCTTATAACGATAATATCGTTGGAATGAATAAGGATGCAGAGAATTTAACTTCAACACCAGAAGGTATTTATCTTATTGAC
>JBEAMH010000028.1:0-1312 GCA_040062795.1 Staphylococcus aureus | reverse complement strand
ACAACCAATCCAAATCATTACTTTCGATATCGTGAAGTCAAAAGGAAATTCTATTACAAGTAATAAATTGGTGGGTTTCGATTTTAGGTTTTCAACACTGGGGGTACTACGACCCCCCCAGTGTTGTTCATTGTTCACGGTCACTTTTTGTGTATAAACGATTGAATTGTGGTGTTATTTTGTGTATAATTGACTGTAATAACTTGAAAGGTGGTTACAATATGAGCAAAAGATTGCAAGTAACTTTAAAAGATGAGATGTCGGAAAAGTTAGATGAATTGGCAAAACATTTAGGAGTATCAAAAAGTGCGGTAATTGCGTTAGCTTTACAAGATTTTGATAAAAAGCATAAAAATAGATAAAAAAATACTGCCATGTGGCTATGGCAGCATAAACTGGTATTCGGAGGTAATTATATCATGGCAAATAAAGCATCACAAGGTAATGTAAGAACTAGAAATTGGACCTTTGTAATTTATCCAGAAAGTGTTTCTGAAGGTTGGAGAGATATATTAGATAATGAACATATACAATGGGTGGAATCTCCATTACATGATAAAGATACTAATCCAAATGGGGAGATAAAAAAGGCTCATAAGCATATTTTAGTTATGTATGATGGTGTTAAAAGTTATAATCAGATATTAGAATTAACTGAAAGAATAAATGCTACTGTTCCACAAAAATGTGGTTCTGCTAAAGGTCTTGTTAGATATATGCTACATATGGATAATCCTGAAAAATATCAATATAATCGAGAAGATATGATCGCTCATGGTGGAGCAGATATCTTAGAGATGTTAAAACCTACGTCTGCAAGTAGATATGAGATGTTTAAAGAAATGACTTCTTTTATAGTTGAAAATGATATAAGAGAATATGAAGAATTATGGATTTATGCTATGGAGAATAGATTTGATGATTGGTTTCCTTTGTTAGCTGATAATGGTACTTTTGCTATAAATACATTTATAAAATCTAGAAGACATAGAATAAAAGATAACAAATGAATTAGCTAGCCATATGGCTAGCTTTTTTGCGTTAGCAAAAAGGGGGATTGGGGGTTTACCCCCAACAAGGGTATTTGCAGAACGAAATGAGCGATAGCGAATGAAGTGGCTAGCAAATACGAAGCTTGCCAAACCATATTATTACTTGTGATAGGAGAAATGCTTTTGACGAACAAAGAAATAATGATAGCCACTTCAGTGGCGATTGGTGCCGGTTTTAAGTTGGATTAATTCCAACTTAACAACCAATCCAAATCATTACTTTCGATATCGTGAAGTCAAAAGGAAATTCTATTACAAGT
>JBEAMH010000080.1:0-480 GCA_040062795.1 Staphylococcus aureus | reverse complement strand
GAATGATGCAGATAGTAATGGTGTATTAGATACTGATCAATTGTCTGAAGCAACTCAAGCTGTGATGAATGCAGAACAAGCGAAAGCTTCAGTAGATAATAAGCTAACAGATGTAACATCAGACGGATTAGTAACTCAAGATGAAAAGGCTGAATTAGACACGTTAATCCAAACATTAGAAACTGCAAAACAAACAGCGAAAGAAAAATTAGATAGTGTACCGGATGGCACTGAAGGAAAAGCTACTTTACAAACAAGACTAGATAGCATCTCATCCGTAATATCACCAGAAGTAAATGATGCGGATAGTAATGGTGTGCTAGATACAGACCAATTATCAGAAGCAGAGCAAGCAATGACGAGTGCGGAACAAGCAAAAACCGCAGTGGACAATAAATTAGCAGATGTAACATCAGACGGCTTAGTAACTCCAGACGAAAAGGCATCAGTAGATCAAATACTTCAAACATTAGAAGATAC
>JBEAMH010000079.1:0-480 GCA_040062795.1 Staphylococcus aureus | reverse complement strand
CGAAAATTCTGTTTAGAAAACTAAATTTCCTTAAGGTCTTGCTCCGCAAAAATATTCAAATACGATCATAAGTTATTGATTCATATGAGTGTTTTTGTATTTCTGTAATTCGATTTCTATGTTTTAGGAGTCTGTTGTGCATTCTCGGGAGCCCCTGATAGAATCTGCTCATCGAAATTTGGGGGTGGGTATGAGTGAATCTGCCACGAAATCCGTTTTGCCTGCGTATGTGTCGTTTGCTGCGTTCACGAACTTCCTGAACAAGTTGCGTGACACGGGTGTGCCCTCGCGAATTGACCGGAGTGTGATGGGATCGGCCTCCGGATCATTGATTTCGTCCGTGCTGGCCGCCCTGCGCTCGTTCGAACTCATCGACGAAGCGCAACGACCAAGGGAAGCAATGCGTACCTTGGTCACGGCTAGCGACGAAGGCCGCAAAGAAATCTTTAAGCAGCTGTTCGAACGAGGCTATTCCTTCTT
>JBEAMH010000027.1:0-1320 GCA_040062795.1 Staphylococcus aureus | reverse complement strand
AAAAATATGAAAAAGAAAAGAAACGATTGGAAAAAGCTATAAATATAAAAGAACAGAAAGCTCAACGAGCAACTAAAAAACCGAAAAACTTAAGTTCATCTGAAGGCAAAATAAAAGGAACAAAGCCATACTTTGCAAGTAAGCAAAAGAAGTTACGAAAAACTGTAAAATCTCTAGAAACCAGACTAGAAAAACTTGAAAGGGTCGAAAAGAGAAACGAACTTCCTCCACTTAAAATGGATTTAGTGAACTTAGAAAGTGTAAAAAATAGAACTATAATACGTGGTGAAGATGTCTCGGGTACAATTGAAGGACGGGTATTGTGGAAAGCAAAAAGTTTTAGTATTCGCGGAGGAGACAAGATGGCAATTATCGGATCTAATGGTACAGGAAAGACAACGTTTATTAAAAAAATTGTGCATGGGAATCCTGGTATTTCATTATCGCCATCTGTCAAAATCGGTTATTTTAGCCAAAAAATAGATACATTAGAATTAGATAAGAGTATTTTAGAAAATGTTCAATCTTCTTCACAACAAAATGAAACTCTTATTCGAACTATTCTAGCTAGAATGCATTTTTTTAGAGATGATGTTTATAAACCAATAAGTGTCTTAAGTGGTGGAGAGCGAGTTAAAGTAGCACTAACTAAAGTATTCTTAAGTGAAGTTAATACGTTGGTACTAGATGAACCAACAAACTTTCTTGATATGGAAGCTATAGAGGCGTTTGAATCTTTGTTAAAGGAATATAATGGCAGTATAATCTTTGTATCTCACGATCGTAAATTTATCGAAAAAGTAGCCACTCGAATAATGACAATTGATAATAAAGAAATAAAAATATTTGATGGCACATATGAACAATTTAAACAAGCTGAAAAGCCAACAAGGAATATTAAAGAAGAAAAAAAACTTTTACTTGAGACAAAAATTACAGAAGTACTCAGTCGATTGAGTATTGAACCTTCGGAAGAATTAGAACAAGAGTTTCAAAACTTAATAAATGAAAAAAGAAATTTAGATAAATAAATTACTTTAAATTTAAGCAATAAAGATTATTCTTGTTGTCTTTTTATTGAATAATTGATGGGTAATATTTATTAAGTTAGCGTATTGCATAACATATACAATTCAACTACCCATAAGAGTTAATTATGTTAACTAACTCAAAAGGCTTAAACGTTGATTTAACAGCATTTAAGCCTTTTCCTTATGATTATCGGTTATGCAGGTTTTATACATCATTGATCTGATGCGTTTTCAGTCTTTTTCATTGATGATCGGTTTGTATCTTTATTCAGTTTACACTTGTGTAATT
>JBEAMH010000078.1:0-482 GCA_040062795.1 Staphylococcus aureus | reverse complement strand
AGCAAGCTTTCTCCGGGGGAGCATGCGTAGGTCTCCCCCGTCTGCACCACGCAAACGCTGCTCGGCCCAAGAACTGCGGTCGCTTGCATTGGCGATGCACTCATTGCGGCCACCGCGCCATTTCCGCCTGCAGCATGTCGGCCAGATCGCGCTGCCATGCCGCATGCATGTCGAAGCGGCTGACCAGCCAAAGTTGCGTGTCGACAAAGACATTCGACGGGTGCGCAACCAGCTGCGGATACTCTGCCGCGAGAAACTTCGGCAGCAGCGCCAATCCCTGTCCAAGTGCGCACAGCTGCGCCAGCGGCGCGAAGCTGTCGGACTGAAGTCGCACCTGCCCGGACAGCCCGAAGCGCGACCAGTCCAGGGAGGCATAGATGAAGTGGTGGTCCTGATGGAAGAACTGCAGGTTCATCGCCAGCAGTTGGTGATTCTCATGCGCCAACTCGGCAGCGCGCCTCAGATAGGCATCGCTGGCATAG
>JBEAMH010000077.1:0-483 GCA_040062795.1 Staphylococcus aureus | reverse complement strand
CATCAACAATTCAGTTTAATAACTTATACATTCAAAATAATCATATCCTTAATTTTTTTATTATTTATATATTTAACATTTAATATCCAACCATAACAGATTTTCATATTTAAACAAACATAATTGATTCATTTGAATTTAAATAATTCTAATATATTTTTGATTTTCTTTTAAAATCATAGACTTTCATTATATTTATTTTATTTATGCTTATATGTATTTTCAGCTGATACTTCTATTGCACAACCACTTTCATCAAGTTCACTTCACGCAAAAAAAGCGCCATTAAAGCTAACAAACTTTGTTAGCTTTAACGACGCAATCATTGATTTCAACAACTTTGCTTCATTATGTATACAGGTTTATTTTCTAATAACGTTTCGCCTACAATTTCATAATCACTTTGACTATAAAGTTTCATTGCCAAATGGTTGTCTGTATTTACCGCTAAATAAATTTCATTGATTGTGGGATAATACTGTT
>JBEAMH010000076.1:0-483 GCA_040062795.1 Staphylococcus aureus | reverse complement strand
CAGAACTATTAAAACAAAATGCAGTTGCTACAGCTACTGAAAATGAACGTGGTGTCGTTGATATTGAGACCTTAAAAACAACACAACAAGATATTATTGATACGATTGAACAAACGCTCCAAATTCAAGAACAAGGTCGAAATAAACGTAGACAAGCAGAAACTGAATTAAACCAATTAGAAACAGAAATGAAGAATCAATTATTAGGTATGAAACAGGAAAAATAAAAAGAATTTAAAATATAAGTTTATAAAAAAAGCCTGTGAATGAATGCATTCCATGATTCATTCACAGGCTTTTTTCTTGAATAGAAGATTTTGTTTTGTATGTTATACCATTGTCTTAAATTATAATCAAGAAATCATTTTTCTCATCAGTAATATGCCAAGTTTCGTATGATGAATCTATCCCAATATACAGCAAACGTCAATTTCTATTAAAATAAGATAGAAATTGACGTTTATTTATTAATGAAGGATAACG
>JBEAMH010000002.1:659700-756918 GCA_040062795.1 Staphylococcus aureus | reverse complement strand
AAAGATTATCAAAGTGACGGTAATAAAGTCATGATGGTCGGAGACGGTATCAACGATGCGCCGAGTCTTATAAGAGCCGATATTGGTATAGCAATTGGTGCAGGCACAGATGTTGCAGTGGATTCAGGTGATATCATACTTGTTAAAAGTAATCCATCAGATATTATTCATTTCTTGACCCTTTCAAATAATACTATGAGAAAAATGGTGCAAAACTTATGGTGGGGTGCAGGTTATAATATTGTTGCTGTACCTTTAGCAGCTGGTATTTTAGCATTTATCGGCTTGATTTTATCACCTGCAATAGGTGCTATTTTAATGTCACTAAGTACGGTTATTGTTGCAATTAATGCCTTTACATTAAAATTAAAATAAAAGATAGGAGTTTTATTATGATTAAAAAATTATTTTTTATGATATTAGGATCATTACTAATATTATCAGCTTGCTCCAATAATGATGAAAAAGATAAAGACACTAATGACCAAAAAAGTGAGAGCCATATGAAGCATAATGATGAAAGTAAAGTTCCAGAAGATATGAAATCGACTAATGAGGGTGAATTTAAAGTGGGAGATAAAGTAACGATTACAGCAGGGCATATGCCAGGTATGAAAGGTGCAGAAGCTACTGTAAAAGGTGCGTATAAAACATATGCCTATGTTGTAAGTTATAAACCCACAAATGGAAATGAAAAAGTAAACAATCATAAATGGGTCGTAAACGAAGAGATTAAAGATGCACCTAAAGATGGATTTAGTAAGGGCGATACTGTTAAATTAGAAGCAAGTCATATGTCTGGTATGAAAGGTGCTACAGCCAATATAGATAACGTGAAAAAGACTACTGTTTACGTAGTTGATTACAAATCCAAAGATAATGGTAAAATCATTAAAAATCATAAATGGATGACAGGAAATGAGCTGAAAGCACGATAAAAATCTAGTTCTAAATTGAGAAATAAATAGATATAAAAATATCCTCCTTAATCAATAATTTAAATAACTTATTATTGTTAAGGAGGATATTTTTTAGTGTGTAAATTAAAAAGAATTTTAGAAGAATAACATTTATCAAAAAACTGTTCATTACCTTATTAATTGAAATTATATAATTAAAAACCGCATCATTAACCGATACGCAGAAGCGTATCACAAATAAAACTATAAAATAAGTTGTGAAAAATCAAAAAAGTTAATAAATCATTTTCAACTATTGATGATCTAGAATATATAATAAACGATACAAATTATGTTGATTAAGGAAGTTATATGGAACTAAAATTAATTAAGGAAAGCGATGATGAAATTTTAGTTTTAAATCAATTGAATCAAAAAGGAATGAAAGGAAATATACAAGGTCCACGACTAATAAAAGGAAGTTTATTAGATTTTGAGTTAGAAAAAGTAGATGTTTATATAAATAGAAACAATTCTGACTTAGAAAATGTTGATTATAAAGAAGGAAAAGTAGTCACACGTTATAGTCCAAAATTTGAAAGAAATCATAAATTAAGAAAAAGAGCAATTGATATCCACGGTACAAGTTGTAAGGTATGTGGTTTTAATTTTGAGAAATTTTATAATGATATAGGTGAAGATTTTATTGAAATTCATCATATTAAGCCAATGTTTACTATACGAAAGGAAGTTGAAATAAATCCAGAAACAGACTTGATTCCTGATTCTTCAAATTGTTACAAAATGATATATAGGCATTTGAAAGAACCTATATCTATCGAAAATTTAATAAACTCAATAAATAATAATTTTCACTTTTAAATATAAATTATTTTGTGAATTTCAATAATAAGTATAAAAATGAATTTATTCGCAAAAGGGAGGAATTTTATTGAAACACATTAATCAATTTTCTGAATCGACACTAGCACACATGGAACAAGACCATCAACACGTATTTTATGTATATTGTTTAATAGACCCAAGAAATGGTGAGTGCTTTTATGTAGGTAAAGGTAAGGGGAATAGAATATTTAAACATAAACAAGATGCGCAGAAACAATTATTGTACGAAGATATATTTAGAGAAGAAAATAATGATAACTTGAAATTTAATAGAATTAACGAAATTTGTAGCAATGATTTGAATGTTTTAGGATATATAATAAGTTATGGATTAACCGAATCTGAGGCATTTTCTGCAGAAAATGTTCTTATAAATTTTCTTAACCTAACAAATAAAACTACATTAACAAATATGATTAACGGTCATGGATCTAAGGCATACTTAGTTGAAGATTTAGAAAATGAATTTGGCTATGATTCAACTAATCTTGAAAACATAAATACGAATGAATTAATTTTAGCAGTGAAAATCAGAGATGCATTTAGATTAGATAAAGATGAAAGTAAAGAGTATCCCATTAAAGAAAGTAAACGTGATAGAAGTAACTTGAAATCACGTACATTAGGTAGCTGGATTATAGGAAAAGATAAAATACATAAAATAAAATATATTATTGGTATCAATACAGGTGCTAATAACGCAGTTGTTTCAGCTTACGAAGTGTCATATGAACAAGCAGAAAGTACCGAAACAAATAGTGGTAGAACACGATATGCGTTTATCGCGCTTTCAAAACGTGACACCACATTAAAAAATTTAAATTTATACAAAAAAGCGTTACCAAATTTAAGATTTGGTAGCGGTAGTGCCACAGCATACATAAATAGTTATAATTAAATAAAAATAAGTCAATGAAGGTGGATTAAGTGAATAAAAATATTGAAGGTCTAAAAGCTACTGAAAATACTATATATATGCGTTATACGGTACATATTGATGATCAAATTATAAATAACGTCAAAGAGTGTATTAAAAAATTTGAAGTTTTACCTATGGAAGATAAAATCCCATTATCCCCGCTATTGCAACCAGAATATGCAGGAGAAGTACAAGATATTATAAATACATATGAACAGTTTATGATTAATTTTGGTAAAGTAATGTTGGATAGTCAAGGTGTAAAAGTAAAGATTGAAAGTGAATCATTAATTAGTATTCAACAAGGTATACAAGAACAATGTTACTCAAATAAACGAACAAATGATATTGATGTGACTAAAGAATGGTATTTATGCAAGTTTTTAAATCAAATATCAGAAGAAGATAAAAATCAATTGTATGAGTCTTTAAAGAAACTCATGAATGATTCTAAAAATAAAAAGAAAGCTTTTCAAGAAGTGTTTAAGATTTATAATGATATTTATATCTATAATAAAGAAAAATCTAAATATGATTATCAAGCATCTAGTTATTTCAATCTTGTACGAGAAAATCCTAAACTAACTTACAAAAAAAGACATTTACAAGAGAAGCAAGATATCAAGGGAACAACTTTCACGAACAAATTAAAGTTATTAAAAACAATGTATGGTGTAGAGGTTACAAAATATCAACCTTATTATATTTCTACACCCCCTAAACGTGGAGGAATTGCATACGGAGAAACAGATTTTTTTCAGAAATCTAATTATGAGTTTAACAAGGAGCAATATCAAATTATAAACTAATACTTTTACTAAAATAATAGTTTGGTTTAGAATGAATGTTTGTAAACAATTGTTGGTGATTATTTTAAGGGGAGAAAAACAAATAGAGAGAGAGTGAGTAAAAATATGGATTTATTAATTGCTTTATTACCCGCGTTATTCTGGGGTAGTGTAGTTTTAATTAATGTTCTTGTAGGTGGAGGTCCTTATAATCAAATTAGAGGGACAACTTTTGGTGCGTTAATCATCGGTATTATCTTATTACTTACAGGTAATGCTAAATTTGATGACCTTACGATTATTATCGTTGGTTTAATTTCTGGTGCTTTCTGGGCATTAGGACAAGGTTATCAATTAAAATCTGTCAGCCTTATAGGTGTTTCAAAAACAATGCCTATTTCTACAGGTTTACAATTAGTTGGTACAACGTTATTTAGTGCTATTTTCTTAGGTGAATGGAGTACTGGTGTGCAAGTTACATTAGGACTTGTTGCTATGGTATTACTTGTTATCGGTATTGCTTTAACATCTATTAAAGGTAAAAATGAAGAATCAGAAAGTACCAAAAACTTTGGTAAAGCGATGCCTATCCTTTTAATTTCTACTGTTGGTTATGTTGTCTACGTAGTAGTAGCACAAATATTCGGCGTAGATGGAATGAATGCTTTATTCTTCCAATCTATAGGTATGGCTATTGGTGGTTTAATACTATCAGCTAAACATGAAACATCAGTTAAAAGTACACTATGGAATTTAATCCCAGGTGTTGTGTGGGGTATCGGTAACTTATTTATGTTCTACTCACAACCAAAAGTTGGTGTAGCAACTAGTTTCTCATTTTCACAGTTATTAGTTATTGTATCTACACTCGGCGGTATTTTCCTATTAGGCGAGAAAAAAGACAAACGTCAAATGATTGGTATTTGGGCTGGTATTGTACTTATCGTTATTGCAGCCTTTGTACTCGGATATATTAAAGCATAATTATAATTAAGAGATATGACCATGCTTTAGATTGTTACTAATTAAGGAGGAGTTTGAATATGTTCAAAGATTTAGAAGGCAAAGTAGTAGTTATCACAGGTGGTAGTAGCGGCATTGGTAAAGCAATGGTAGAACAATTTGGTAAAGAAAAAGCTAAAGTTGTTATTAACTATCTTTCAGAAAGTTCATTAGACGATGTTGCTGAATCTATCAAATTAATTGAAGATGCAGGCGGACAAGCAATTAAAGTACATGCAGATGTATCAAAAGAAGAAGATGTAAACAATTTAATTAAAGCAGCAGTTGATACATTCGGTACATTAGATATTCTTATTAATAATGCTGGTTTCGAAAAACCAATTCCAACTCATGAAATGCCTCTAGAAGAATGGCAAAAAGTTATTGATATCAACTTAACTGGTGCATTTATCGGTTCAAAAGCCGCTGTTAATCAATTTCTTAAAGAAGATAAAAAAGGTATTATTCTTAATACATCAAGTGTTCACGATAGAATTCCTTGGCCAAACTATGTAAACTACGCTGCTAGTAAAGGTGGTTTGAAATTAATGATGGAAACAATGTCTATGGAATATGCTCAACACGGCATCCGCATTAACAATATCTCACCTGGGGCTATCGTAACAGAACATACAAGAGAAAAATTCTCTGACCCAGAAACACGCGCTGAAACATTAGAAATGATTCCAGCCAAAGAAATTGGTGAAGCTGATCAAGTTGCAAATGTTGCACGTTTCTTATGTTCAGATCTAGCTGACTACATTCATGGTACTACAATCTATGTAGATGGTGGTATGACAAACTACCCAGCATTTAAGGGCGGTAAAGGCTAACTTATATTTGTCAATTAGACTTAATCTTGTCTAGCGACAAATCGTTTGCTAAGACCATTTAAACTGAAATGTCTTATTATTCTTGTTTTTCAATTAATAAAGCTAATAAATAGAGGAGAGTTTAAGCTACTGCCCATATAACGATTAAGGTTGCGGCAATTAATTGCCGCAACCTTAACATGTGTTTGATAAATAAAGTATTCATTAAAAACGTTTTATACAAATAAAGCTTGATAAATATATAAAATGACAATGCTAATGACAATCGTTAAATTAGTGACCATACCTACCAGTGGTAAAGTTTTATATTTAAATTGTATGGAGTAAGGTATGATAGCTACGCCAACTGGTAATAACCAGGCAACTTGTAGAGTTGTTTTGATCATCTCATCATCAACTGGTAAAAAGAAATGTACTAATAAGCCAGCAATAATACCTAAGCCATAGTGTATAGCTAAATATTTAAGAGCAATTGGTAAGAATCTCTTATCAATACTGAAGTTTAACATCAGACCTAGTAAAATCATTGATAATGGCATATTCGCACCTGATAACACAGAGAAGAAATCAATTACTGGCTCTGGAAAATGAATATCAAGCATATTTAAGATAAACATTATAATATATGTCATGAGTGGCACCGATTTAAGCAAGTTTTTCCCTAAATATTTAAAGTCGAAACTATCCCCTGCACTACTAAAATAGCTACCGACAAAGTAAGTTACACCAAACATGATAATAGCCCCACCTATATCAGCCATACCAAAGTATATCATCCCTGTTTGTGGCCATATCGCTTCAACGAGTGGATACGCAAATAACCCTATATTTAACGAAGCCATCATCATGCCAGTGGCACCACGAATCTGATTATCATAATTTATAAATAACCAGACCACAATAATTTTGGCAAGAATACCATAAATAATCATCATTATTGGTAAAATTGAAAGTGATAAATCTAATTCTGCACCGTTCAAATTAACTATTACTAGCGAAGGCAATGTGACATTTAATACTAAGGTAGAGAATACTTGACTATCATTCGCCTTAAAGTAATTAATCCTCTTTAATGTATAACCCAATGCAATCAGTATAATAATTATGATAAATTGTTGAGTCACAACAATCCTTCTTTCATTACATTTTTCGTTTTCAATCCATTTTCATACTTTAACATAAATGTTGGTTATTTTAGAAGCTTTCGATTTCATGTTATAATTCTAGTCAAACTCGTGTAGTCCAATGTCCTTGTCTATACCTATAAAGTTACGTCCTTCTAATAGTGCCGAAACTAAAAATGAACCACTACCACAAGTATTATCTAAAATGGTATCACCCAAATTAGAATAAGTTTTTACTAAATATCTGCCTAAATCTATGGGTTTTTGAGTCGGATGGTAAACTTTACCTTCAGATTCTGCCGTTTTAAAATAAATTAAATCAATTGGATATCTCGTTCCCTCGCTTTTTACTTCACTAGGGGAAAATAGTCCATAACTACCTGTTAACTGATTTTTACGTGTACCCTTATTATAAGGATTACCTTCTGACTCATTCTAGCTTTGCCTATCCACCTATCGTCCTTTATCTACGCACTCCACCTTTAAAATCTACAACTTCCTTATGCTTATTCATTCACTAACCCTCCATACTCTTCTCATCGTTCTTTTAATTCACACCCCCCCCTTTTCCTTCGTCACTCGGTCATGGCAGTTTGTAATTCTTGTTCAATTAAGCAGATATGTGTACTGATCAAATTCCGTTGTTCGTTCAAGAATTCTAGGTGTGCGCGTAAAACGCTTGGGACATCTATTTTGTTTTGATAAAGCATGTCTGTGTTTTTTCGGATTTCTTTTAATGGCATATTCAAATTGCTTAGGCACTGGATAAATTTAATCATTTCGATATCGTCGTCTGTGTATAAACGCTTGTTATTTCTATCTCTGTCGATGTGTTTCAAGATATTCTTTTTCTCGTAATAACGCAGTTTGCTTTTAGGTATATTGCAATAATCTGAGACATATTCAATGTAATATTGTTTCATGTAAGCATATCCTTTCTCTTAAACCAAGGTTTAACTGATATTGTACTCTATATAAACATGAATGAGGAGGAAATACAATGAAAAAAGCTTTAATTGTTGTAACAAACATTGCGAAATACGATAATTTAGACAGACCTACGGGTGCGTGGTTCTCAGAGGTTACGCATTTTGCGAAAGATTTCTATGACGCAGGTTACGATGTTGATTTCGTAAGTCCGAACGGTGGATATGTGCCTCTTGATCCTATCAGTCTTAACCCTGAAATGATGGGAGCTGAGGACTGGGAATACTACACGGATCATGATTATATGAATCAATTTGGACAAACATTATCTCCAAAAGAGGTTAATCCTAGCGACTATCAAGCCATTTACTTTGCAGGTGGACATGGTGCGATTTGGGATTTTAGAAATAACAAAGAACTTAACGACATTGCGTTAAGTATTTACAATAACCAAGGCGTTCTCTCTTCTGTATGTCATGGTGCGGCTGGTCTACTCGACATTAAAGAAAATGGCGATTACCTCGTTCGTCATAAAGACGTGACTGGTTTTACAAATAGTGAAGAACAAGCAAATGGTACAACTGAATACATGCCATATTTATTAGAAGACGAATTTATTAGTAACGGTGCACATTTTAAAAAAGAGGATGACTGGAGCAATTTCGCAGTCGTAGATGGTCGCATTGTGACTGGTCAAAATCCTCAATCAGGACATGCTGTTGCTGAACATGCTTTAAAAATCTTAGCTAATCAATAATTTCATAAAGGAGCGATACACATGAAATCATTAATTATTGGCGCTAATGGTGGCGTCGGTCAACATCTTATACGTAAACTGAAAGCACGAGATGTTGATTTTACTGCCGGTGTTAGAAAAGAAGAACAAGTTGAAGTTTTAAAAGCAGATGGTATTGATGCAACTTACATTGATGTTGCAAAACAATCTATTGATGAATTAATAGAATTATTTAAACCGTATGATCAAATCCTTTTTTCCGTTGGTTCTGGTGGGAGCACAGGTGACGATCAAACAATCATTGTAGATTTAGACGGTGCAGTGAAAGCAATTAAAGCAAGTGAACACGTCGGTCATCAACACTTTATTATGGTATCAACGTACGACTCACGTCGAGAAGCGTTTGATGCGTCAGGCGACTTGAAACCATACACTATTGCTAAACATTATGCGGATGACTACTTAAGACATGCAAATTTAAAATATACCATCGTGCATCCAGGCGCATTAACTAACGATCATGAAACGCAACAATTCAATATGAGTGCGCAATTTGAAAATGTACAAAATCCGTCTATTACAAGAGAAGATGTAGCAGAAGTGCTTGTTTCTGTTTTAACTGATGAAGCATTACAAGGTCACGAATTCCAAATCATCAATGGTGATTTGTCATTATCAGACGCTACGACTAAATATCTGGAGGAATAATCAATAAATTGTACTTGCAAAACGACCACAAGGTATCCCTCAAGACCGTTGTATTTAGATTTGAAACAATAGAAGCACGAGAACCTCAAGTAGGTGAAGTTCAAGTAGACTCCATTTATTTATCTATAGATCCTTACATGAGAGGTAGAATGAATGATACAAAAAGCAATATTCAACCTTTCTAAGTGGGTGAGCCATTACAATTTGTCATGTTCGCACTCGCGAAACTATTATAAGACTTATCATAGCAACGCCTGGAACATTACGTTTTGTTCCAGGCGATTTTTTTATATTTACACTTAAAATCAATGTATATCAAATGATTCTCAACATGGGGCATGGCAATGCATATGTGCTTTTTATTTAAATAAGATTATATCAGACATTTACTTTGTGATATACACTACTATTACATTTATTTAGGTTTTGAAAACCCTTTTTTTGAAAAATTGTTCATTTCAGTTTTGAATTTTTTGTGAAGTGGAAATAGGTAAGTGAGTGTAGAAATTGATGACAATCGAATGGGAGCTTTTTCAGGAGGTAAATTAATGAAAATAAACTTAAATTGGGAAAATATTTTTCAAGAATATCAAGATATATTGAATTCTGGTTTAAATCCAGAATGGTTATATAGCGCTAAAGCAAATATGATACTAATTCCAGCTTATACAGGAAAGGGGAAAGAGTTTTTTTATACTAGTGACATCATTAAAGCAAGTAAGATTATCCCCTTTTTTAGATAATTGTGATGATTCGTAGACTTAATTCATAATTCTTGCTAATAAAGATTGAAAAGCTTTAAGAAGGGTATAATATTAAATAAGAGACTTGGAGCTCTTGTCAATTAAGATAATGAGCAAGTGAGCTCGTTAAGTTAAAGATGAGCTGAGGTAAAGTTTACCTGCTCATCTTTTTCTATTTGGAGGCTAAATATATGAAAAAAATATTATTAACAGGCGCTTCAGGATATATCGGTAGTCACTTAATGAATAAATTAAAAGATAACTATGAAATTATAGCTATTTCTAGAAATATAGAAAATAAATCAAATGAACACAATGTTACTTGGAAAGCAGCTGACTTGTTTGATTTAAATGAAATAACAGAAGTAATGGAGGACATTGATATTGCTATATACCTTGTCCATTCTATGATGCCTTCAGCTAAGTTGACGCAGGCGAGCTTTGAAGATATGGATGCATTATTAGCTGATAATTTTGCTAAAGCCGCTAGTTATAACAAAGTTCAGCATATTGTATTTATGAGTGGTTTGATACCTAATACAAGTGAATTATCACCACATTTAAGAAGCCGTTTAGAGTGCGAACAGATTTTAGGATCATATGGTGTACCAGTAAGTACTTTAAGAGCGGGTTTGATTATAGGCTCTAAAGGAAGTTCTTACCCTATATTAAAAAAATTAGTGGATAGATTACCTGGCCTGTTACTGCCAAAATGGGCTTATAATACAACATTGCCAGTTGCAATAGACGACGTGATTGACGGTTTATATAAAATTGTAGAGCGTAATCCAAATGAGAACGAATCGATAGATATTGGTGGACCTAGTCATATGACTTATAAAGATCTATTCAAGCAAACTGCAGAGGTACTAGATAAACGATTACCTACGATAGATTTGCCTATTATTCCCATTTGGCTAAGTAAATATTGGGTGAAACTTATTTCAGGTGTCCCAAAAGAAATGGTTTATCCACTAATGGATAGCTTAATTCATGATATGATTAGAAATGATGAAAATATTGTGAAAGACATTTCTATAGGCAAGATTGATTATAAGGAAAGTGTGCGTAATGCCTTGGAAGAAGAAACTAAGACACAAAAGAAAGGGAAGCCATCACGTAAGGGCGATATTAAAGATGTTAGAGCAATATCAAGGGTAGTCTTACCTAAAGATGTAAATATGATTCAATTGGCAGAATCATATGCAAATTTTTTAAATAGAATTACATTAAATGTCGTTAATAGTGATTTTAACGAAGATAACTTTACGATTAGTGTGCCGTGTTTAAATAAGGACTTATTATTATTAAGTAAAGATTTTAAAGCTTCTAATAACGAGAGAATTTTATATCGAATTGTTGGTGGAGATTTCGCTTTAGATTCAGATGGTGGTAATGCGAGATTAGAGTTTAGAAGATTACCTAATAGTGACGCATGTATCATAGCGTTACAAGAATATGAACCGACGTTACCTTGGTGGGTATATAAGTATACCCAAGCAAAAGTTCATAAAAGTGTAATGAATCTTTTTAAATTTAAAATAAGTACTCAAAGAACCAACAAAGGAAAACAATTAAATATGAAGAAATTTATTTTACCAATTGTTATTTCAGGTGCTATTGTCTTGAAATTATATGGATTGAAGAAGTATTTAGCTAGAAAAAATAACATGTCTAATGCCGAACTATAGCTATTAGATATAATAGCTAGTTACTTTTACAAAAAAAGAGGGGATCAACTATGAAAGCAAACGAGATAATTAAAACAATTATAAAAGTTATAACACCAATTACAGGCGGTAAATTTATAGGGAAATTTGCAGTGAAAAATGCGAGAAAAGATTATAAAAATAATGTTAAACCACCTTTTTCACCACCCGGCTACGTCTTTCCAATTGTGTGGCCAATACTTTATACAACGATGGGCGTAGCTTATGCATTAGTGACTAATAAATCTACTAGTAAGGCTTTCAAAGGTGCTTATTACACGCAATTAAGCCTGAATTATCTATGGTCGATATTATACTTTAAATATAAATTACGCTTTAGTGCGTTGATAGAGAGTGTTGTATTACTGGGCGCAGTAGTTACAACAACTGTAAAATTTTTCAATGTAAAAAAAGTTGCTGGCATTTTACTAGTTCCATATATGCTTTGGAGCGCTTTTGCTACTTATTTAACAGCTGGTAATTGGTATTTAAATAAAGATAACCCAAGCTATACAGAGAAATCTGAGAATTAAATTGATGAAAAAGATTATATATATTGCGCTATATTGGTTTATAGTTCAAATGATTATTGCTCAACTTGGTACTCGTATTAGTTATAAGTTCTTAGAAAAAGATAATAAGTATTTTCGAAGTTGGAATTTTGAACAAGAGGGTCAATTATGGCAACAATTAGTTAAAGTGCAATATTGGAAAGATCATTTGCCAGACGGTCAAAATCTTAACCCTAATATCAGTAGTAAAGCGACTTTCGATTTATCTAAAAATATGAATGATATACAGCGATTTATATTAGAAACTAGACGTGCAGAGGTGGTTCATCTGCTATCCATATTTCCTGTTATTGCGTTTTTTAAAGCGTCAAAAAGTGTTAAAATAATTAATTTTATATATGTCATTATAACTAATGTGCCTTGTATGATTGTTCAGCGCTATAATCGCCCTAAGTTAATACGTATTTATAATAAATTACAAAAAAGAAAAGGTGATTAAATGGGAAATAAGAAAGTGGTTGTCATAGGAGGTGGCTTGGGAGGGATTGCTAGCGCAATTTGTATGGCTCAAGCAGGCTATCAAGTGGATTTATATGAACAAAATAAGCATATCGGTGGAAAGGTAAATAGGTTAGACATAGATGACTATGGATTTGATCTCGGTCCATCAATTTTAACCATGCCTAAAGTATTTCAACGCTTATTTCAACGATGTGATGAAAGGCTAGAAGATTATGTTAGCATTCGTAAGTTAAGTTTACAGATTAGAAACGTTTATCCAGATGGCCAAATTTTAGATTTATATGAATCCATGGAAGATATGTTAACAAATAATGAATCGTTAACAAATAAAGATATAGAGCAACTTTCTTCGTTTTTTAGTTACGCACAAAAGATACATCAAGTTGCTGAAAAAAGCTACTTTGATAAGGGATTAGATACGATGTTTGCAATTATTCGTTATCATGGTCCGTTTTCAGCTTTAAAGCAATTCGATTATTTTCATACAATGCAACAAGCCATTAATAAAAGGGTAGATAACCCATATTTAAGAGAAATGCTAGGTTATTTCATAAAATATGTCGGCTCCTCATCTTATGATGCTCCGGCTGTATTGAGTTTATTACCTCAAATGCAACATGAGGAAGGTTTGTGGTACGTAGATGGTGGCATTCATAAGTTAGCGGAAGCGATGGAACAATTAGCGAGAAAATTAGGTGTGGGCATACATTTTAACACCCCTGTAAAACGTATCAATTATAATAGTCAAAATAAGGTGACAGGGATAACAATAGAAAGTAATAAGGAAATATATGCAGATTACATTATATCTAATATGGAAGTAATCCCTGTTTATAAGTATTTATTGAATTTTGATGCAAACCAAATAAACAAATTGGAACGTAAATTTGAGCCAGCTAGTTCAGGTTATGTCATGCATCTTGGTGTGGACAAAAGTTATCCAGAGCTTCAACATCATAACTTTTTCTTTTCAAGTAATTCTAAAGTTAATTATGATCAAGTTTTTCACCAGTATGTTTTGCCTGAAGATCCGACTATTTATGTAGTGAATACAAATAAAACAGATAAGACACAGGCGCCAGAGGGACACGAGAATATAAAAATATTGCCACACATACCGTACATTCAGAGTAAGTCATTTAGTGAAGCAGAATATCTGCAATTCCAAGAACGTATATTGGATAAATTAGAGTCCATGGGCTTGAAAGATTTGAGAAAGCACATTGTATATGAAGACGTCTGGATACCACATGATATAGAAAATACATACAATTCTAATAAAGGAGCTATATATGGCGTAGTATCCAATAAGAAGAAAAATAAAGGTTTTAAATTTCCTAAAAAAAGTCAGTACTTCAAAAATTTGTACTTTGTAGGTGGTTCTGTAAATCCTGGCGCTGGTATGCCTATGGTTACTTTGAGTGGTATGCAAGTAGCAGAAGCTATTATTAATGGAGAAAGTAGTTGAGGCTGAATGATACTTTATATAATAGCAATAGTATTGACGATACCATCACTAATAAGTGGAATGTGTATGTATGCGCGTCGAGCGATTATAAATAACTCCGGAAAAGGAAGAAGTCAGACAGCCGTCAGTGTTATTGTACCTGCTAGAAATGAAGCGGAGAACTTACCTAAATTACTTAACAGTATAAGTAAAGAGCAAGAAATAGAAGTAATTGTTATGGATGATGGTTCAACTGATGAGACACAAGTTGTCGCTAGATATTATGGTGCGAGCGTATATACTGTTGAAAATGATACTACATGGCAAGGTAAGTCACATGCTTGTTGGCAAGGTAGCAAATATGCAACGCATGATTTATTAATGTTTGTTGATGCTGATGTTCAGTTTGCTTGTGATGATAGTATTCAAAATATAGCCAATCAATATGATTTACAAGGTGGTAAAGGTTTGTTGTCAATACAACCTTATCACAAGATAAAAAAGCTATATGAAAATATATCGGCGATTTTTAATTTAATGACAATCGTAGGTATGAATCAATTTTCAATCACGAAATCAGCAAATAATGAGCAAGGCGCGTTTGGACCAGTCCTTGTGACAAATAAGCAAGATTATAAATTGACACAAGGACATTTGAAAGCTAAAAATCAAATCATTGAAGGCTTTGCAATAAGTAAAGCATATAATCAGCAAGGTTTGCCAGTTAGTTTGCATGAAGGCCAAGGCGTAGTGAATTTTAGAATGTATTCTCAAGGATATAAAGCGCTCTTAGAGGGTTGGAGTAAACACTTTGCACTTGGCTCTCAAGTAACTAAAAAGTCTACGCTTACGTTTGTATTTTTATGGCTATTTGGTTCACTTACAACAGTTTTAGCGATAATTTTTTCAATTAATTTAGGCTCGTTATATATATTATTAGCTATTACTCTATATTTTATATATGCGATACAATTTCATATATTTATTCGAAGAACAGGAAATTTTAATATCGTTGCGAGTTTATGTCATCCACTGCTCTTCATATGCTTTGTCGTGATATTTTTTAAATCATGGTTAGATATCAATGTATTCAAACGTATATATTGGAAAGGCCGTAGAATAGATTTATAGCTTAGTTTTTTATACAAATGTCAAGAAGTTCTAGGCTTACTGAGGAGGCCAATAAATGAATCAATTAGAGAGAGATTATAACCATTGTCACAATATAATGAAAGAACATTCAAAAACGTTCTCATATGCCTTTGATTTTTTGGATTTAAAAAGGAAAAAAGCAATTTGGGCTATTTATGCAGTTTGCAGAATTATAGATGACAGTATTGATAAATACAAAGACCTTGAGCAATTAAACGGCATAGCTAGAGATTTAGATGTGATTTATAGCGATTGTGATTATATTCAAGCGTATCAAAGTGATGCAGCTATTATGAATGCTTTAAGTAATACATTGAATACATATTCAATACCTAAAAAACCTTTTGAATCTTTAATTCAATATGTGAAGGAAGATTTAGTTTTAAAAGAAATGAAAACTGATTCAGATTTATATGAGTATTGCTATGGTGTGGCAGGTACTGTCGGTGAATTGTTAACTCCTATATTAACTTCATCAAATGAAAATAATTTCGAGCAAGCTGAAGAAGCTGCGATTGCTTTAGGCAAGGCAATGCAAATAACTAATATTTTAAGAGATGTCGGCGAAGATTTTCAAAATGGAAGAATTTATCTAAGTGTAGAAAAATTAGCTCAATATCGAGTTAATCTACATTCTATATATTATGAAGGAGTTACGCCAAATTATATAGAACTGTGGGAAAGTTACGCTACAGAGGCAGTTAGGTTATATGATATTGCATTAAACGGTATTAATTATTTTGACGAAGAGGTACGTTACATTATCGAATTAGCTGCGATAGCTTATCATGAAATACTTGTGGAAGTAAGGAAGGCAAACTATACGTTGCATAAGAAAGTATATGTAAGCAAATTGAAAAAAATGAAAATTTATCGTGAACTTAGTGCGAAATATAATAGGAGTGAAACATTATGAAGATTGCAGTTATAGGCGGCGGTGTTTCAGGTTTAGCTGCAGCTTCAAGATTAGCAGCAAACGGTCACCAAGTAGATTTATATGAAAAGAACCAACAAATAGGTGGCAGGATGAATCAGATCAAGCAAGATGGATTTACATTTGATATGGGACCAACCATCGTAATGATGCCTGAGATTTATCGAGACGTTTTTAATTACGCTCAAAAAAATATGAATGATTACTTGGAAATTAAACAATTATCACATATATATGATGTTTATTTTAGTGAAACAGATCAAATTCGCGTTCCTACAGATCTTGCTCAATTAAGAGATATGCTTGAAAGTATTGAACCTAACTCTACACATGGTTTTATGTCCTTTTTAACAGATATATACGAAAGATACGAAATAGCACGAAAATATTTTTTAGAACGTACGTTTAGGAAACCTACAGATTTTTATAATCCTTTTACTATATATCAAGGTATGAAACTTAAAACATTTGATAAAGCAGATAATTTAATTGAAAAATATGTTGATAATGAAAAAATCCAAAAGATTTTAGCGTTTCAAACATTATATATAGGTATCGACCCTAAACGAAGCCCGTCATTGTATTCAATTATACCCATGATAGAGTTAATGTTTGGTGTTCACTTTATAAAAGGTGGTATGTATAGCTTTGTCAGAGCGCTTCAAACGCTAAATGAAGAATTAGGTACTCAAATTTATACCAACGCAAACGTTGAAGAAATTATCATTGATGGTAGGTATAAGTGTGCGGAGGGACTAAAAGTAAACGGACATATAGAAAAGTATGACAAAATAATTTGTACTGCTGATTTCCCATATGCTACTTCATCTTTAATTAAAAATGAACATCATCCTAAGAAGTATACGACACAGAAAATTGATAATATGGACTATTCTTGCTCAGCCTTTTTAATGTACATAGGGGTTGATAAAGATTTATCTGAAGATATCTTGTTACATAATGTTATATTTTCAAAGGATTTTGATAATAATATCAATGAAATATTTTCCGGGGAAATATCCCAAGATCCATCAATATATGTATACGCTCCTAGTGTGGAAGATCAGTCGTTAGCGCCAGAAGGTCAAACAGGTATTTATGTGCTGATGCCCGTTTCAGAATTGAAAACAGGTGATACGGATTGGTCTGATGAGTCAACAATCACACAAGTGAAAGATATTATTTACAATAAGCTTTCTACGATTAAAGCGTTAAAAGATTTGAAAAAGCAAGTTGTGACAGAAATTATTTATACGCCTAAGGATTTTGAAGGAGATTATAATGCTAAATTTGGAGCAGCCTTTGGTTTAATGCCTACTTTAGCGCAAAGTAACTATTACAGACCGCCTAATGTGAGCAGAGATTACAAAAATTTGTATTTTGCTGGAGCTAGTGTTCATCCAGGGGCAGGAGTGCCAATTGTACTGACGAGTGCTAAAATTACAGTTGATGCTATGTTAGAAGATATTAATAATGGTATATAAAAAACGCTTAAAATTACTTTTTGATAAAGTGATTTTAAGCGCCTTTTTAACTAATCGAACGTAATGGTTTGTGGTGTGTCTAATTTTTTATCGTTCATAATTTTTATGGATTTTGGTATTACTTTAATTACACACAAGTTTGGATCATCCTTAGAGTCAAAAAAGGACTTATCTTGTTTGTTCCAAATCCAATCAATAGTCTCTTGATCTTTCAGTATTTCAACATTAGCATCAATTTCTAGAAAACTACGATTATTCGTTTCATCGTAACCTATAAGTACATGAGCTTTGGTATTATCTTTAAATTCAGCAATTTTTTTAGACTCAATGCTTGTCTTAGTATAAAGTGTGTGTCCATCATTATAAAATACCATGTATCTACTATTAGGTGTATTGTTATGTGCAGTAGATAGGACACCTATTTTTGATGTATTTAATATATTTTCAATTTCATTTTGTAATTGTTCGTTATTCATAATTTAATCACCTCTGATAATAATATACCCTGAAGTTGCCTATAATATGTAAGGTATTAAAATTTATTTTATTTTTTAGTGAATTATACAAAAGTTAAAACGGGTATATGATTGAAAACACAATCTTAAGTTAAAGGACAATTATAAAGTGAATTTGTATGAAACAAGCTGGGAGGCAATAAAATGCATTTAGGAGTCATACTTAACAGAGTTTTTAGAACGAAAGATAATCCACTTTTTCAATATATAGTGAAGCATCAAAATGAGATAAATAAATTGTATTTTATCTTACCTTTAGAAGATTTAACTGACGCATCAGAAGTAAAACGTGACTATTACCATAAAGTTGTAAAAGGATTTGTAAATGCTTTAGATAAGCATGATATACAACCTTATATTGTCACATATGAAAAGCTAGGTGAATTAGCAGAAACATTGGCGTTATCTCACGTATTAGTAGCAAAAGATATTATGAGTTATCACAAAGAAATATATGACTATCCTCATGTAAAAAAGGCTTTTGAAAATCACCAAGTTATAGTAATTGGACAGCGCGTGAATCATTATTTTGAGCCAACAAAGACTTTTAATAAACAGCAACAGCCTTATAAAGTATTTACTAGTTTTTATAAAGCAAATCGTCAGGACTTAGTACACACCCCTAAAAAAAGTTATCAATTTAAGCAGTTGTCTCAAATTGCGGAAAAGGGTTCAAATCAAAGTGACTTAAAATTTAAAAATAATAAAGATATAGAAAAGTTAGCGCGTAAAGCTTGGGATGATTTTTTAAATGGTGACATAGCTCATTATGATAAATTGACTGACGATGTGTCGCAGGATTTTGTAAGTGGATTAGGTAAATATTTAGCATATGGACTACTCGATATTCGTGAAATTATAAATGATTTACTTGAAGATTATGAGAGCGATGAAAAAATTATGAAGCTTTTATAAGAGAGGTTCTATTCCGTGAATTTTATTATGTGTTAATGACACAGTATCCAGAAACGGCAACTAAATCTTTTTCTGAAAAATATCGAAACATGCAATGGTCGTATAATAAAACACATTTTGAAGTATGGAAAAAAGGTCAAACTGGTTACCCAATCGTTGATGCTGCAATGAAGAAGCTGAATCGTACAGGATATATGCATAATCGCTTACGAATGGTCGTATCACAATTTTTAACGAAAAATTTATTTATTGATTGGACTTGGGGGGAGGAGTACTTTAGACAGTATTTGATAGATTATGATAATGCATCTAATGTACATGGATGGCAGTGGTCAGCATCAACTGGAACAGATGCAGTGCCTTATTTCAGAATGTTTAATCCTATACGTCAAAGTGAGCGTTTTGATGCGCAAGGGTATTTTATTAAAACACAGCTAGAAATATTTAATGATGTGAGCAGTAAATACATTCATGATCCAACTAAATATAAAGACAAGTTACAAGAAATTTATCATATTGAAATTGGAAAAGATTATCCACAGACTATCGTGAATCATAAAAATAGTAGAGATTATGTTATGGATAAATTTAAGCAATTTTGACATATCATCCAATAAAAAGGAGTGATTCATTTGTTGAAAAATGAAATACATCGTATTTATTTAGACAAAAATAATAATGAGGTAACTATTAATAGATTTAATGTGACATATCACTATACTATATTAGAACAAATTAATGATTTGCCACAATATGGTTATGCAGTTTTAAACCATTTATATGCTAATCCTGGTTTAGAGGCAGACTTCGAGCGTGTGTTCTTAAATAGAGATAAACATCTAGAGAATACTGAAGGGTTTGAAAATCTATTATTTCTAAAGCCACATAGTACACATGAACATCATGTTATCATTACGTTTTGGCAAGACGAAGCAGCTTACAAACATTGGCAAGAGTCTCAGGAATATAAAGCATCCCATAAAAATAGAGGAACCAAGCAAGGTGCTGATAAATCTATTGTAAACAGAAACCTATCATTTAATATTAGTTTAGAATTTAAATAACATAATTTTTGAATTAAATGATATTTCTGCAAACATATAGGCGAGTTATTTAAATACTAACTTGCCTATTTTTTAAGCGATATAAAAATTTTAGCAAAATCACTGATAAGGGGAAGCGTATCATAAATAAAACTAAATAGTAAGTTAAGTAATAATATTATTTATCAGAAAAATGCATAGGCAAATATGCTAAAAAGCTTATTGAATGAAATTATAACTATTTTAGTAAATTTACTATAATTAATATAGTAGAGCATAAAATGAAATATTGGGTTTCCCATGCAATGTGAAAAATTATGTTGTTATGAGTGAACTTAATAAATGAAATAAGATGATTATTTTAACACTTGGTTTACATGTTACAAGCAAAAAATGATGCATTTTTTAAAATATTAAAAATATAAAATAACTATTCTAAGTGTCTAGGACATTGATAGATGAGCAAGCTACAAACGAAAGCTTATCTGTAATCCTAGACACTCTTTTTATGCAAAGAAATGTTGGTCAGAATACTAATCAGATGAAATATCAATACGTACAACAAAGAGAATGAAACGATGATTAAATTACTTAAGAGAAATAACCGTTTATTATTAACTTATTATGTTAAAATTTAATTATATCGTAAACGTCATAGATAGGGAGAGATGTTAGTTTGGGATACCAAAGTGAGTATGGATTAGAAGAAAATGTTATCAATCAATTAGAAGATATTGGTTATGAGCGTGTGACATTGCGTAATGAAACACAATTGACGGAGAATTTTAGACACATTTTAAATGAAAGAAATGCAGATAAATTAGAAGGTACACCTATATCAGATAGTGAATTCAAACGAATTATGATTGATATTAGTGATAAAAGTGTATTCGAAAGTGCTTTAATATTAAGAGATAAATACGTACTAGAGCGTGATGATGAAACGAAGGTTTATCTTAGTCTAATGAATACACAGAAATGGTGTCAAAATAAATTTCAAGTCACAAACCAAGTAACTGTGAATGATACATATAAGAGTCGTTATGATGTAACAGTACTTATTAATGGGCTGCCACTTGTTCAAATTGAACTTAAACGTAGTGGTGTTGCAATTACAGAAGCTTTTAATCAAATTGAACGCTATCGACGACAAAATTATACAGGTCTATTTAGGTTCATACAAATGTTCGTCGTGAGTAATAAAATGGAAACACGTTATTACGCGAATAGTGATCAAAAAATTATGAAAAGTCATATGTTTTATTGGAGTGACGAAAAAAATGAACGTATTAATGTGCTTAAAGACTTTATTGAATCATTCCTAGAACCGTGTCATATTGCTAAAATGATTACTCGATACATGATAATTAATGAAACAGATAAAATATTAATGGCTTTGAGACCTTATCAAGTCTATGCAGTAGAAGCGATATTAAATCGCGCTATTGAAACAAATAACAATGGGTATGTTTGGCATACGACGGGCAGTGGTAAAACGCTTACTTCATTTAAAGCGAGTCAAATATTAGCACAAGAGCCAGATATTAAAAAAGTAATTTTTCTAGTCGACCGTAAAGATTTAGATAGTCAAACGTTATCAGAGTTTAATAAATTTGAATCGGATTCTGTTGATACGACATTCAATACTAAGAAATTACTAAAACAAATGGATGATCCGACACGAAAGCTGATTGTTACCACGATTCAAAAAATGGATAATGCGATTAAATCTGGACACCCAGCAATGGAACGATATAAAGAAGATAAAGTTGTGTTCATAATTGATGAATGTCATCGAACGCAATTTGGTTCAATGCATCGAATTATCAGACAGCATTTCGGTAACGCTCAATACTTTGGTTTCACAGGGACACCGAGATTTGAAGAGAATGCGAGTCAAGACGGACGAGCAACTGCGGATATTTTTGGAGAATGTCTACATCATTATCTAATTAAAGATGCGATTAGAGATGGTAACGTATTAGGTTTTTCGGTTGAATATATGAATACGTTCGATCGTAATGAAAAAATAACTGAAGATGAATACGTGAGCAAAATTAATGAAGCAGAAATATGGATGGCAGAAGAACGTGTTCAAAACGTGGCTGAACATATTATTACCAATCATAATAAAAAAACACGTGACCAGATGTACACAGGTATGTTAACTGTTCAAAGCATACCAATGGCAATTCAATATTACCGTATTTTCCAAAAATTGAAGGAACAGGGTGTGCATAATCTTAATGTGACTACGATATTTAGTTATCAAGATAATGAAGCTATAGACGATTCGATGGATGAACAAACTAGAAAAGTTATATTAGAAGGTATTATACAGACATATAATCAAACCTATGATACCAACTTCTCGACAGAAACGTTCGATGGTTACTTTAATGATGTTTCTAAACGTGTTAAGCAAGGCTTACCAGGTCAGAAGTTAGATATTTTAATAGTTGTAGATATGTTCTTAACAGGATTTGATAGTAAGAAATTGAATACATTATATGTTGATCGTAACTTACAACACCATACGTTGATTCAAGCATACTCACGTACCAACCGTGTGGAAGAACCAACGAAGCCTTATGGAAATATCGTTGCCTATAGAAACTTAAAAGAAAAAACGGATGAAGCAATCGAACTTTTTTCTAAAACTGATAATACAGACACGGTGTTAAGTTTATCATTCCAGGCATACGTTACGAAATTTAAACAAACACTTATTGAGCTTTTTGAATTAGCTGAAAGCCCTGAAGCTGTTGATAAACTTGTAAGAGAAGAAGAACAACGTGACTTTGTAATTGCGTTTCGTGAGTTAGCAAAGCATATGCAAAAATTAAAAACTTTTGATGAGTTTAAATTTGATAAAGAAACACTAGGTATTGATGAACAAACCTTTGAAGATTACAAAGGAAAATACCTTGATTTATACGATAAAGTGATTAAACGTGATAAGGACGAAAGAGATACTACATCTATATTAGAAGATCTTGATTTTAATATTGAAATTTTGCGTAATGATTTAATTAACGTGGAATATATATTAGATTTACTGAATCAAATTGACTTAAGTGACACAGATAAACAAGAAAAGGATATTAAAGAAATTCGTAAAATTCTCGATAAAGCAGATGATGATCAATTAAGATTAAAATCCGATTTGATTCGAACATTCTTAGATAAAGTAGTTCCAGCTTTAAATGAAGGCGATTCGATTGATGATGCTTATTACAATTACGAATCAAAAGTAAAAATTGAAGAGTTAGAAACTTTTTCTAAAGAAACAGAGTATCCGCTAGAATTACTGAAATCATTAGTTAAGGAATTTGAATTTAGTGGTCATTTAAATAATAACTTAATTGAAGAAGGTGTCTCTGGTGGACTTTTAATACGTACTAAAAAAATTAAACGAGTTAAATCCTTTATTAAAGAAGTAGTTAAAAAGTATAGTGTGTAACATAAACAAGTGTAGTTTTTTGAAACTACGCTTGTTTTAATTTTTAAACCATGTTATATTCTCTTTGTAGAAAAACATAACTACAGGAGGTTAGGCGTGTTAAAAGATTACGTGAACTACCAAAGTGGTACGTTGATACAACGTTTAGAAGTCGATGACAGTGATGCAGCGAATGCTTATATGATATACGACCAGAACATGTTAGATATCGATTTGGGTATAATGCTAGATAAGCAATATCAACCGAGAACAATCCAATTAAAAAATACAGACAAAGCTACTATCGTGAATACAAATGATATCGTTATAAGTATGATAACTGGTGCATGCACATTAGTTAGCTCTCATCATGATGGCTCAATATTACCTTATAACTATACAAAGATTGAGGTTACTTCTGAGTTATTGAATCCTAGTTTTTTAGTCTATTGGTTTCAAATAGCTCCAGAAGTTCAATCACAATATAAACAATACATGCAAGGCGGTTCAACAATTAAAAAGTTAACGCATCAACAGTTAAAGTCGTTACATATTACTTTACCTTCAATCGAAAGACAACAATTGATTGGACAAATTGGTATGAAAGAAAAACAGTTAAACGTATTAAAACAAAAGCGCAGTATATTGAAAAAGCAATTCTTATCCAACACTTTATTCAAGGAGGACAATTAAATGTCTATTACGGAAAAACAACGTCAACAACAAGCTGAATTACAAAAAAATCTATGGTCAATCGCGGATGACTTACGAGGAAATATGGATGCGAATGAATTTAAAAACTATATTCTAGGAATGATTTTCTATCGTTTTTTAAGTGAAAAAATTGAAGAACAAGCTCAAACACTTTTAGCTGAAGATAATATTGATTATGAAACTGCTATGGCAGATGAAGAATATAGACTAGTCTTAGAGCAAGAATTCATTTCACGCATCGGTTATGTCATTGATCCACAATATTTATTTAGCCATTTAGTTAAAAAAATTGAGAAACAAGATTTTGAAATGGAAGACTTAAGTAATGCGATTAAAAATATAGAAAACTCTACACGAGGGCATGATAGTGAAGATGACTTTATTCACTTATTTGATGATTTAGACCTTACTTCATCACGTTTAGGTAACTCTAACGCAACACGCACTAAATTAATTTCAAAAGTAATTATGAAGATATCTACATTACCATTCGTTCATAGTGATATGGAGATTGATATGTTAGGGGACGCATACGAGTACTTAATTGGTCAATTTGCAGCTAGCTCTGGTAAAAAAGCTGGTGAATTCTATACACCACAACAAGTTTCAACGATTTTAGCTAAAATCGTAACAGCAAATAAAAAAGATATTAAAAGTGTCTATGATCCTACTTGTGGATCGGGTTCATTGTTACTTCGTGTTGGCCGTGAAGCAAATGTGCGTCAGTACTATGGACAAGAGTACAATAGCACAACGTACAACTTAGCACGTATGAACATGTTATTACATGATGTGAACTATGCGAATTTCCAAATTGAAAATGGGGATACGATAGAAGACCCAGCCATTTCAGAGGAACGTTTTGAAGCTGTAGTTGCGAACCCTCCATATAGTGCGAAATGGAGTTCAGATGCACAATTCTTAGAGGACCCGCGTTTTAGTAATTACGGTAAATTAGCACCTAAATCAAAAGCAGATTTTGCTTTTATTCAACATATGATTTATCACTTAGATGATAACGGTACTATGGCGGTAGTCTTACCGCATGGTGTGTTATTCCGTGGCGCAGCTGAAGGTGTCATTCGCCAGTACTTAATTAAAGAAAAAAATTATTTAGATGCGGTTATTGGATTACCAGCTAACTTATTCTTCGGTACATCGATACCGACAAGTATATTAGTCTTCAAAAAATGTCGCGAGGCAGATGACAACGTATTATTTATTGATGCATCACAATCATTTGAAAAAGGCAAAAATCAAAACCACTTAACAACGGAAGACGTTGAAAAAATTGTTGAAACATATAAAAATCGTGAAACATTAGATAAATTCAGTTATACAGCAAGTTTAGAAGAAATTGCAGAAAATGATTATAACCTTAATATTCCAAGATATGTCGATACATTTGAAGAAGAAGAACCCATTGATTTAGAACAAGTTCAAAAAGACTTAAATCAAATTGATGATGAAATTATCGAAGTAGAACAAGAAATTAATGGTTATCTTAAGGAATTAGGAGTGTTAAAACATGACTAATGAAATTAAGAATGTACCTGAATTGAGGTTCCCAGAGTTTAAAGAAGAGTGGAGCAAATTAAAATTAGGAGAATTAGCAGAAATTGTTAGAGGTTCATCTCCGAGACCAATAAGCGACCCTAGATGGTTTGACATTAATTCTGATATAGGGTGGCTTAGAATTTCAGATGTAACCGAACAAAACGGAAAAATTACAAAATTAGAACAAAAAATATCTAAAGATGGCCAAAAAAAGACTAGAGTTTTGCATAGTAAACATCTATTACTAAGTATTGCGGCAACTGTAGGTAAACCTGTTATTAATTATGTTAAAACTGGAGTACACGATGGTTTTTTAATTTTTCTTAGACCATTATTTGACATTGAGTTTATGTATCAATGGCTTGACGCGTATAGACCTAAATGGAAAAAATATGGGCAACCAGGCAGTCAAGTGAATTTAAATTCCGAATTAGTGAAGTCTCAAAAAATATATATGCCTCATTCTGTAGAACAAAAAAAAATCAGTGATTTTTTCAGCAAACTTGACCGACAAATTGAATTGGAAGAACAAAAGTTAGTGAAATTAGAAGAACAGAAAAAGGGATATATGCAAAAGATTTTTTCTCAAGAGTTAAGATTTAAAGATGACAATGGAAACAGTTATCCTGATTGGTCTATTAAAAAGATTGAAGATATTTCTAAGGTTAATAAAGGGTTCACTCCAAATACAAAAAATGATGAATACTGGGATGAATTAAATGAAAATTGGTTATCTATAGCAGGTATGACACAGAAATATTTGTATAAAGGAAATAAAGGAATTACTGAAAAAGGAGCATCAAAGCATGTAAAAGTAGATAAAGATACTCTAATAATGAGCTTTAAATTGACTTTAGGTAAGTTAGCTATAGTAAAAGAGCCTATCTATACAAATGAAGCTATATGTCATTTCGTATGGAAAGAAAGTAATGTTAATACTGAGTATATGTACTACTATTTAAATTCTATAAATATAAGTACTTTTGGTGCACAAGCAGTTAAAGGAGTAACATTAAATAACGATTCAATTAATAGTATTATAGTAAAGTTACCAGTGATACAAGAACAAAATAAAATAGCATACTTTTTCAATGAATTAGATAAATTAATAAGACAACAATACGCTAAAATTGAATTACTAAAACAACGTAAAAATGGATTACTACAAAAGATGTTTGTTTAATTCTGATAACGACCTATTATGTAAACAAAGGACTGACTTTAAATGGAAGGTTTATTTTTAAAAATAAAGATATAATTAAAGTGCTTAAAGAAGAAATTTATATTAGATAAAAGGTTCAAAGTGATAGCGAACTAATCTAGTTATAGAGAATGGAGATTAAAAATGACTAATAATCAAAAAAGAAAAAAAGTATTTATTTCATATGCTCATACTAATGACGATCATAAAAATAGAGTGAAAGACATAGCAACAGAATTAATCAATAATGGTGTAGATGTTATTTTAGATATTTGGGATTTTGAAAAAGGGTCAGACTTAAACTTAAAAATGGAAGAATCAGTAACCAAAAGCGATGTAACATTAATAATTGGAGATAAATATTATGTAGATAAAGCCAATAATCGTGAAGCTGGCGTGGGTAAAGAATCAATTATTTTAAGCAATAATTATGTAAAAAATTTAAACAAAGGAAATAACAGAATATTATATGCGTTTACTGAAAAAGATGATATGGGAGATCCCATATTACCTAATTACATGTTAGGCAATAATAGTTTTGATATGACTGATGATACTAATGATTATCAAATTGCAGAGGAAATAGCGAGAACTGTATATGGAGTTCCTGTAGAACCAAAACCTAAATTACAGCCTATACCTGATTTCTTAGAAAAAAATAGCATGAGCTCAATTAAAAAAATAAAAAAAGTAAATATAATTAATAACAAGTTGCTTGATGAATTTATAGAAGATTTAAAAAAGATTTAACAGAACTAGATAAGGATTATAAAAAATATCAAGACATACAGACAAGACGTGATTTCAGTAGAATTACCACTTTGTTAAAGTATTGGGAAGAAGTTGTTAGAAAAGTTGATAAAGCGAAAGATATTGCAAAAATATCAGAAGAGTTATTAAATACTTTAGATTTACATGATAAAAATAATAATGATGCGACAAGGATTTTTATTCGCCTTTCTTTTGTTTATACAATTGCTTATGCTATAAATGTAGAAAATATAGCGTTTATAGAAGATTTGATAAAATATGATTATACAGTTGAAGATAGAGAAACAGACTATACTATGATAAACGCGTTTTGTAATCCATTTTTTATTCAAAAAGAAGTATATGAAAGAGGAATATTAGAATATCGAGCGCTTTATTTTGAAGTAGAAGAAAGAATACTAAGAGATATTGATTTTAATATAGTAGGAATCCTTGAAGCAGACGTGTTTCTTAACTTTATTACTTTGTTTAATGATGAAAAAGCTAAAAGTCGTTTTAACAATTGGAATATTGTAGATTCAACGATATATTCAAAAGTAGAGAAGTATAAAAATAGTTTCAAATATTTAAAAAGTTTCAAAAGAGAGAAAACAATTAATCAATTACTACCACTATTAAATATGGATAATTTAAAAGAATTCATCGAAAAGTTAGAAACTATTGAAAATAATAAGCTATTCTTAGTAATTAAAAAAGAAGAAATAGCCAGCCAGAAATAGAATTGGAAAGTTAACTGTAACTTTACTTGATATATGAGAATGACACATAATGAATGTAACAATCAATTTTATCACTGACTGATTAGAGTGTACTCTAATCACTTATTTTGTAAATCTTCCATATAAAAGAATCAAAATGGCATAAATGAATATTACTAAAAACATAGTCGTGAACATACACTGAATAAAACAAATAATAATTTGATATACAACAGTAGGAATGGACCCTAATATTTCTACAGACGTATTATTCAAGTTAAATATTAAATAGTTGAAGAGAAATGAACTTCCTATTATAGATACGAGTACAATAATTGGTAAAGTAAGAAATACTAATTTTCCCTTTTCGAAGTTTCTATATAATGCTAGAAATCTATCTTCATCTTTGTACATATGGTTCAATAGATTTTTAGCAATTTTATAAGAAACCGGCACAGCTATAATTATTAATATAAAAACTGAAAATGGATTGGAAAAACTCGAAAAATATGTAATATAAATTGAAATCAAAGGAATTATCGATAAAAAACATATATCTAATATAAGTTTTCTGTCTTCCCTTCCATTACTTTTCTTTTCAAGAAATTCTATATCTTTTTGATATTCTTCATCGTTTTGAATATTTTTTAAATATGATTTAACCTTTTTCATTTAATGCTCCTATCCTGTCCTTGTACTTAATTAATTCAACTTATTTTATCAATTTTATAGTATCAAAGAAAATCAACAATGATAATTATAGAATTACACTTACTTTTCTTATGTTTTTGCATTCCTCTACACTATGATGTTATAATGCACTTAACAAGGAATCCAACATGGATACACCAATCCCCTCACTATTACGAGTAGTGAGGGGATTTTTGTAGGTGTGGCTTTTGTCGCCTATTTTTCATTTCGTTTACGCAGCCAATGCGTAAATAACGCAATGATACAACCACTGATGACTGTGGTCGTGATGTGAACAAGGATTTCCAACATAGATAACACCTCCTCTCTACGTCAAATTGACGCCTGAGAGATAGGCGACTCCACTATTATACGATCTGTATATTAGTAAGCATATCCACTTCCGATAAGTTGAATTATGTTGAATAGAAAGCATACTACTCTATTAAAATCCTCTGTTTCATGTCTCAATGCTCACATTTAGGATTTCATGAAAACTTTTAATGCTCCAAATGATTTATAAACTTGGTCCTTCTTATAAAACCTAATAAGGTATTATTATTCAATTAGTTAATAACTTTATTAATTACCAACATTATACCCAAACGCTACTGACATCTTTTTCAAAAATATCATTCATTAAATATTGAGCGGAATTACTTTCGGCCAATTTAAGGCACTTTTTTTTAATTTTTAGCGAGAAATTTAATCATCTATTGTGTAGCTTTAAGTGTAAAGCATGTACTTTTTCTGCTAATTCATCAACAGGGCCATCGACATCAGCATTTTCTATAATTTGATGGATAGGTAAACTTTTTACTGGTGCTTGTGGTACACCTATATCACTTAACCACTTATTTAATTGCTCAGAAGAACTTGCATAAACAATTCTACCAAGACCTACCCAACCATGCGCGGCCGCACACATCGGGCAGTGTTCCCCAGAAGTATAAACAATTGCTGATTTGCGTTCTTCTGGAGTTAAATGATTTGCAGCCCATCTCGCTATTTCAAACTCGGGATGTCTTGTATGGTCACCACCACTAACATGATTATGATCTTCAAATAAAATGTCACCTTCAGCACTTACTAAAATAGATCCAAAAGGTTCATCTCCTTTATTCAGTGCCTCCTGCGCTAACTCAATACACCTTTCCAAATAAGTAATATCAGTTTCACTAACCATCAAATTGCCTCCTTAGTCATTATAAATCCAACATTAATAAAAAATTCAAACCATTACAAATGAATCGGACATTAATAACTTATTAATTATTAAAAATTTATAGGAATATATCATAGTTCATTACCAAATATAAGTAATAACATTTATTTTCATCCAATATAATTACTTACTTTTATAAATCAAAAACCCCTTCACTATTTTTATAGTGAGGGGGTTTTACTATGAAATATATTATAATTCGCCATTTCTTATCGTATAAGCATCGAGTAAAACGCGAGACAGTACTTGCAAGGGTAATCGAGAGCGTACTTCATAGGTTGGTATATAAGTTTTATCTGATTTAAATCCTACTAAATTGATATCACATAAGTTGTAAAGGCGACTATCTTTGTTTGTTGTTAAACATATTGTCTTCACGTTGTTCTTCTTACATAATTTGGCAGCTTTAATAAGCTCTTCTGTTTCACCATTTAAAGAAACAAAAATCACTAAATCGTCTTGGTCAAATGATTCTGCCTTAATTTTAATAATATTAGGGTCGTTATGTTCTTCTGTATGTTTATTTAAAAGTTGTAGTTTAATTGTCATTTCCTTTGAGATATGTTCTGAAAAACCTCTAGCTAAAATAGAGATTTTTTTACTATATTTGATTGCGGATATAGCGTCTTCGATAATGGTGTTATTTAAATAACTTATGGTTTTATCTACTTCTTCTTGATTCTTAACAATGGCTGATTGGATTTGTGAATCAATGCGTTCAAAATGCTTTAATGGTTCAGAAAATTTATTTGTGTCTTCAGCAACAATTTGATATTTAAAATCCGTAAATCCTTTATAATCTAATTTCCTCATGCATCTCACAATTGTAGAAGTTGATATATTCGCTTTTTCACTTAGTTTGATTATAGATATATCCATAACTTTCGAGTAATTGTTTTCTATATATTCCACTAAATGTTTATCGCTATCACTTAATTTATCGTAATGATATTGAACCTTTTGTTGAAAATTCAAAATTAACCTCCTTAAGAAAGTATTTTCATAATAATTTTAATATATCACAAAATGTGTAAACATTTTCATCCTAGTAAATGCCACAATATAAGAAAGGATAAATGGGGTGTTGAAAAATGATTTACACATGTACTTTGAATCCGGCTATTGATATGTTCGTCCAAATGAACGATTTTTATCCTGACATTGTGAATCGTAGTGTTTATGACGAGTTACAACCGAATGGTAAGGGCGTTAATATATCAATTATGCTCAATAAATTAAATAAGTCTTCTGTAGCAACAGGGTTTTTAGGTGGGTTTAGCGGCGATTTTATCGAAGAAGAATTATTGAAAATGGGAATCTCTGTTGATTTTATAAGTGTTGAAGATAATACAAGGATTAATGTGTTTTTATTGTCTAATCAAGGAGAATATAAAATTGTTAACGGTGGTTCTCATATTAGTGAGCAAAAGTCTCAAGAATTACTTTCAAAAATCAATTTACTGACTCCAGAAGATACACTATTTCTTTCCGGGAGTTTACCACAAGGTTTAGATAATACCATTTTCTTTGAAATTGCCAAATCATCATATCTTAAAAGGTTTAATTTAGTTTTAGACATTAGTGATCCAATACTTAAGAACCTTATGTCATTTAAACCATATTTAGTTAAACCAAATAAAGATGAGTTACAAGCATTATTTCCAGATTTAGATATGAAAAATGAAGAAAATATTATTAAGGCTGGGAGATCACTTATTAAAGAAGGTTGTCAAAATGTATTAGTTTCGGTTGGAAGCGCAGGTGCTTATTTTATAAATCACGATGAAGCATTGTATTGTAAAGCACCTATTGGAAATGTAATTAATACTGCTGGCTCTGGAGATTCAATGTTGGCGAGTTTTTATGAGTCATATATCAAAAATGAAGATGCAAATGAAGCACTTAAAAAAGCTGTTGCAGTGGGATCGTCTACAGCTTTTAAAACAGGATTAACTGATTTGAGTGATATCACTGAACTAATGAAAGACATTGCAGTTAATGATATTAGCGTTACTAAATAAGGGGGGCTAATTATGAAATATCAATTTTTAGGCGTAACAGGATGTCCAACTGGCATAGCACACACATTTATGGCTGCTGAAGCTTTAGAAAGAGAGGCTCAAGACAAAGGTGTAACGATTAAGGTAGAAACACATGGTCAAAGAGGGGTAGAAAATCAATTTACACAAAAAGAAATTGATGAAGCCGATGTTATTATCATTGCTGCAGATAAAAATGTAGACATTCACAGATTTTCTGGCAAAAAAATTATAAATGTTTCAGTATCTAAAGGAATTAAACAAGCAGATATATTGTTAGACAAAGCTATAAACGGTGAGGCAAATGTCTACCAAGGAAGTAATAGACCAGATAATAATTCGACTGAAGAATCTCAAGGCACTAATTTTTGGCATCAGATATATGTTCATTTAATGAACGGTGTTTCTCATATGTTACCAATTATTGTAGCGGGGGGAGTTATGACAGCCGTATCATTTATGTTTGGTATATATTCAGCAGACCCTAAATCTGATCAATATAATGTAATCGCTGAGCAAATGAATACGATCGGTGGACTGGCGATGGGCTTAATGGTTCCTATTTTGAGTGCGTATATTGCACAATCGATAGGCAATAGACCGGGGTTAGTCATCGGTTTTATTACTGGTATGATTGCTGATCATAATGGAACTGGGTTTCTAGGTGGTATTGTGTCAGGGTTCTTAGCGGGTGGTATCATTTTATTACTACAAAGATTATTAAAGAAACTACCACCATCATTAGATGGTTTGAAATCCATTTTCTTAATGCCGGTATTAGGTATTTTTATCGGTGGTTTTATTATGTGGTACCTATCAGTACCTATGGAAATAATTAATAAAGCTATGATGGATTTCTTGTCAGGATTTCAAAATTCAAGTCCAATTATTTTAGGACTTATCGTAGGGATTATGTGTGCTGCTGATATGGGTGGTCCAATCAATAAAGCAGCATATGTCACAGGAACTGCCTTATTAGCTCAAGGAAATTATTTATTTATGGCTGGTGTTTCAGCAGCTTGTATAGTGCCCCCTTTAGCGACAGGGTTTTCAGTCATATTTGGTAAAAAGTATTATGAGAATTCAGAAAAAAGTGCGGGTTACGTGAATTTCTTGCTAGGTTCAACTCATATTACAGAAGGCGCTATTCCATTTGCTGCGAAAAGACCGTTAACTATTATACCGATATTAATGATGGGATCTGCAATTGCTGCTATTCTAACTTATTTATTAAAAGTAGAAGTACCTGCACCTCATGGTGGATTTATAGTGTTACCTGTCGTCACGCATCCAATATTTTGGGTAGTTGCAATAGTTATTGGAGCATTGGTTGCAGGATTATTGATGGCAATTGAGCAAAAAAGACATGTTCTTAAAACGTCAAAAACTAATAATAAAAGGGTTGAAGCAAGACAAGTCAATCAAAATCAAAAAGACATTATTATGCCAGAGCAAGTGTTTTTAAATCAAAATTTAGAAACTAAAGAAGCAATATTAAAATACATTTCAAATAAAGCAGTTCAATTAGAAATAGCAGATGAACAAGCAAGTATTTTAGAAGGATTAAAAAAGCGTGAAGAAGAGAGTAGTACTGGGATGGAGAACGGAATAGCTATACCTCATGTAGCGAGTGAGCACATATTTACAGCCAAATTAATCATTGTGCAATTAGACCATGGTATTGAATGGCCATCACTAGATGACCAAAATACTGACTTTATTATTAGTATATTAGTGCCTAAAGATAACGAAAGCAAACACCTCGAAATTTTATCGCAATTATCTAGAAAGCTTATAGATGAAAGCTATATTAAAGAATTAAAAAATGCAAAATCTAAAAACAAGATATCTCAATTAATCCAAGGGGGCATATCATAATGGGAAATTTAAATAAACTATTGAATGAAAAAGGCATTATTACAGCACTCGCAATTGATCAAAGGGGCGCATTAAAAAGAATGTTAGGTAATTCTGCGTCAGATAAAACAATCTCAGATTTCAAAAGTATCGTTTCTGAATCTTTGACGCCTTATGCCTCAAGTATATTACTAGATCCTGAATACGGATTGAATGCTTCTAATAAACGAGACCAATCTTGTGGTTTAATATTAGCATATGAGCAAACGGGTTATGATAAACAAGAAGCGGGAAGACTCCCGGACCTTGTTTCGCACTGTTCGGTAAAAAATCTTAAAGAAAAAGGTGCTGATGCAATCAAATTGTTAATTTACGTGGACATTGATGAATCAAATCATATTAATGCACAAAAAGAAGCATTTGTTGAACGTGTAGGAAGTGAATGTATTGCAGAGGATATACCATTCTTTTTAGAAATCCTTACTTATGACGATACAATTGGTAATGAAAAAGGTAGTGAATTTGCTCGAGTTAAACCGAGAAAAGTTATTAATGCGATGAAAAAATATAGTGAATCAAGGTTTAATGTAGACGTTTTAAAAGTCGAAGTACCCGTTAATATGAATTATGTAAAAGGATATGCTACAAATGAGTGTATATATACCCAACAAGAAGCGAGTAATTATTTTAAAGCGCAATCAGAAGCGACACACTTGCCATTTATCTTTTTAAGCGCTGGTGTGGCGCCCGAGCTATTCCAAGAAACATTAAAGTTTGCTAGTAAGTCTCATTCTGCGTTTAATGGTGTGTTATGTGGAAGAGCGACCTGGGCAGGAGCCACTAAAAGTTATAGTGAAGGCATTGAGAGTGCTAAAGATTGGCTGGAAGACGTAGGGGTGGCTAATATAAATAACTTAAATAATCTAGTAAATGAAGTAGCGACGCCAATAAAGTAAGTACAACAATATTAAGTATTATGAATTCGCGGGTGCTGAATTTGTGATTGAGTATACGTCAATCATGGCAGAAGTTAAAAGCATCCGCGCTTCTATCAACCTGTCCCTTTTTTATATTATATTGATATTCATTCTCCTGATATGGCACAATGTACTACAATAAGGGGTGTCATATGAAGATAAATAAAATCATAAATAACAATGTTATTAGTGTCACTCAAAACAACCAGGAACGGGTTGTGATGGGTAAAGGCATTGGATTTCAGAAGCAAGCAGGGGACATTGTAGAAGAGTCAAAGATTGATAAAATTTTTGATCTAAATAACCAAGAAATATCAGACCGTTTTAAGACGTTATTAATTGAAGTGCCAATTGAAGTCGTACAAGCAGTTGAGAAGATCATTGAGGTAGCAAAAGTTGAATATCATAAAAAGTTAAGTGATACGATTTACGTTGCACTGACGGATCATATTAACTTTGCGATTGAGCGTCAACAAGAAGGTCTAGCAATAAAAAATGGTTTACTATGGGAGATAAAAAAGTTCTATCCAACGGAGTACGAAGTTGGGATGCGTGGTTTGGACTGGATTTATGAAATTGTAGGCGTGAAATTACCAGAAGATGAAGCGGGCTTTATCGCAATTCATTTGCTAAATGCAGAAAATAATAACTTGGCAGATTATAATCAAGTGACTGAAATGGTACAGAATATATTAAGTTTAGTGAAGTATCACTTTAGGTTAGATTTTGATGAAGAAAGCTTAACTTATTTCAGGTTTGTCACGCATTTAAAGTTTCTTGCACAACGTATTCTCTCTAAGAATCCACTCAATACAAATGAAATTGAGCTTTACGAGATTGTGAAAGAAAAGTATAAAGGTGCGTTTAAGTGTGTGAAGAAGATTGAAGTATTTTTAATGAAAAAGTATCAATATGAAATGACAAAGGACGAAGCGCTATACTTAACAATTCATATACAAAGATTAATTTCTAGAAATGAAAGCGTTGACAATTAGTGATTATGTGCTATATTTAGTGTTAATAAAACAAAATAAACAATTAATTGTTTAGGATTGTGACTGTTCGGCAGGCGAGACCTAAGCCATTAATAGATGAATTTATCTTGGGATAAGTGTATCTATTTGTGGTTTAGGTCTCGTTTTTTTGTTCTAAATTAAGACGGGAGTGAATGAAATGGGAAATGATCAAAGCATGGCTGATGAAATACTAAAAAATATCGGCGGTAGTGGTAACGTAAAGAATTTAACGCATTGTATGACACGTTTAAGATTTGTATTAAAGGATGAAAGTAAAGCAAATGATGAAGCCGTAAAGAATATGGCTGGGGTCATGGGGTTACGTAAGCAAGGTGGACAATATCAAATTATTGTTGGTAATGACGTTTCGAAGACGTATGCTGAGTTAATGGCATTAGGCGTAAGTGCTGACGATAAAAATAATGAGCCAGTAGAAAAGAAAAAATTAACTATCAAACAAATCGGAATTAATATTTTAGATGCCATCATTGGTACGATGTCTCCGTTAATTCCGGCTATCATTGGTGGGTCAATGATAAAGTTATTAGCGATGTTGTTAAGTATGACGGGTGTGTTATCAGAGGAAAGTTCGACGTATAACATCTTGAATACTATCGGCGATGCGCCGTTCTTCTTCTTACCGATTCTTGTCGCAGTATCTGCAGCTAGGAAATTTAACAGTAATGTGTTTTTAGCATTGGCAGTGGCTGGGGTCATGGTCCACCCAGCATTTATGGAAATTATGGAAAAGGCGGCTGAAGGTAAAGAAGCAACGTTTGCATTTGTGCCAGTCATGTCTGTGAAGTATACGTATACAATTATTCCGGCAATTGTCATGACTTGGTTGCTGAAATACATTGAAGATTTTGCAGATTATATTACGCCAATTGTTATGAAAAACTTCTTAAAGCCTATGTTAATCTTATTAATTGCAGCTCCGATTGCGATTATTATCGTTGGACCGACTGGTATTTTAATTGGTACAGGGTTATCTCAAATTGTCTTCTTTGTACATGGTCAACTAGGATTTTTAGCAGTAGCGATTGTCGGAGCGTTATGGCCGTTACTAGTCATGACAGGTACGCATCGTGTGTTCACGCCAACGATTGTTCAAACGATAGCAGAAACAGGAAAAGAAGGCATGGTTATGCCATCTGAGATTGGTGCCAACTTATCTCTTGGTGGCGTTTCAATGGCAGTAGCTTTCAAAACGAAGAATAGAGAATTACGTCAAACGGCATTGGCAGCAGCGTCGTCAGCCATTATTGCGGGTATTACTGAACCTGCATTATATGGGGTAGCGATTCGATTAAAACGCCCAATGATTGCATCTATTATCACAGGGTTTGTTACGGGAGCGGTTGCCGGTCTTGCTGGACTTGCGAGTCATTCTATGGCAGCGCCTGGACTGTTTACGAGTGTGCAATTTATAGATCAAGACAATCCTATGAGTATTGTATGGATTATCGTAGTGATGGTGTTAGCCATCGTGCTTTCATTTATTTTAACGTTAGTACTTGGATTTGAAGATATTCCAGAATCAGAAGATGAATTATTAGATTTAGGGACTAAAGATAATATGGATGTGACAGCACCCGTTCAAGGGAAAGTCAAACCGATTTCAAGTATTCAAGATGATGTGTTTAGTAGAGAAGTGATTGGAAAAAGTATCGCCATTGAACCGACAGGTAATAAGATTTATGCGCCAATAACGGGTACAGTGACCTCAGTATTCCCGACAAAACATGCGATTGGTATTACTGGTGATAATGGTGTTGAAGTATTAATTCATGTAGGTATCGATACTGTGAAGTTAAATGGTGAGCCATTCACTTCAGTTATTGAAGAGGGCGATCATGTGAAAGTCGGCGATGTGATTGGGACATTTGATTTAGCTCAAATTATTGAGGCAGGTTATGATCCTACAACGGTCGTAGTAATTACAAATACAGAGGATTATGAAGCAATTACGCCGTTTGATCGAGTTGGCGTTGAAGCACATACTTCGATATTAGGAGTGGTTAAATAATGACAGTAAAAACTTTTCCAGAAAATTTTCTTTGGGGCGGCGCAATCGCAGCAAATCAAACGGAAGGCGCGTGGAATATAGGTGGCAGAGGGATAAGTAATATAGACTTAATCCCTCACGGTGTGGATCGTCAGGATATAAAATTAGGAAATAAACAATCTAAATTGAGTGATGAAGCATATTATCCAAGCCATACAGGGATTGATTTTTACCATCACTATAAAGAAGATATTGCCATGCTTGCTGAAATGGGATTGAAGGTATTTAGAACGTCTATTTCTTGGAGTAGAATTTATCCAAATGGTGATGAAGCAACGCCAAACCAAGCAGGTATCGATTATTACACTGATTTATTTCAGACATGTAGAGCGCATAATATAGAATTGCTCGTCACGCTTGCACATTTTGATATTCCGATGGGGATTGTTGAGCAATACAACGGTTGGAAGAATAGAGAGACAATCGATTTATATATTAAATTTGCGGAAACGTGTTTTGAACACTTTGGCGCATATGTAAACTACTGGATTCCATTTAATGAGATCAATGTTGTGTTACACAGTCCGTTTTCAGGCGGTGGCTTATACTTTGATGAAACTGAAAATAGAGAAGAAGTGTTATATCAGGCAGCACATTATATGTTAGTCGCAAGCGCTAAAGCTGTCGAAAGTTGTCATCGCATGACACCGAAAGCAAAGATTGGTTGTATGATTGCAGGTGGTAGTTTCTATCCATATAGCTGTAATCCAGAAGACGTCTGGCAGTCTATGAATGATGAAAGGACCAATACTTTCTTTGTAGATGTCCAAGCGAAAGGGAAGTATCCTTATTATATGGAATCATTCTTTAAATCTAAAGGTCTAGATATTGATATAGAAAGTGATAAGGAAATATTGAAAGAAACTGTAGATTTTGTAGCGTTTAGTTATTATGCATCGCGAACATCCATCGCTGATATTTCAAGAGTAGAGAAAAACGAAGGTAATATTATTGTGTCTGCTAAAAATCCTTACTTAAAAATGAGCGATTGGGGATGGGTCATTGATCCACTCGGTTTAAGAATTACAATGAATCAAATTTATGAAAGATTTGAGAAGCCACTTTTTGTTGTAGAGAATGGATTAGGTGCGAAAGATGTCATCGAAGCAGATGGTACTATACAAGATGATTATCGTATTGATTATATGCAGCAACATTTTCAAGCGATGTATGATGGTATTCAAGATGGTGTCCCGCTATTAGGATATATTAGTTGGGGAATTATTGACTTAGTATCAGCCTCAACGGGAGAAATGAGTAAGCGGTACGGTATGATTTATGTGGATAAAGATAATGCGGGTAACGGCACTTTAAAACGTAGAAAGAAAAAATCATTTGATTGGTATAAACAAGTGATAAAGCAAAACGGTATAGAAATGTGAAATGAACTAAAATAAATCAATATAAAAGAGAACTAGTACTATGTGGCTAGTTCTCTTTATTAATTAAATACTTTAACTTCAATATATAAACTACTCTGCGTGATTGAGTTCGTTAACGACTGTAACCATGTCGTCATGTATGACTAAAGATGCGACGTTATCATATGGTGTAGCGTCTTTATTAATGATAACTAAATTCTGTCCATTAAAGTTTGAAATAAGTCCTGCGGCTGGTTGGACTACGAGTGATGACCCTAAGACAACTAAAGTATCGGCTTCTTTTATTTTAGCGAGTGAATTATTAATCGTATGTTCATTTAAAAATTCTCCATAAAGTACAATATCAGGTCTAATGGGGTTACCACACGCGTCACATTCGCGTAAATGACGTGCCATAATATCATTTTTGAAATATTCCTTATGACAACCAATACAATTGAAGTGATTTAACGTTCCATGCAGTTCATCTACATTCAAACTCCCTGCATCAGAATGTAAGCCGTCGATATTTTGGGTAATGACGCCTAATGAACGTTTATCTTGTTCAAGTTTAGCAATCCAATGGTGAACGAGGTTCGGTTGCTTATCGGCTATAAGTAGCCGTTTATGATAAAAATCAACAAACCCTATCGGATCATCATTTAGATAATCCGTACTTAATAAATATTCAGGTGCGTAGCCATCTTTTGAAATTTCATCGAATAAACCACCCATAGAACGAAAATCAGGGACACCACTTGCGACAGATACACCTGCGCCTGTAAAAAATGTAATTTTATTAGAATCATTAATAATCTCTTTGAATTGTTCAATACTGCGGTTCAAGTAACTCACTCCATTAAAATTTTGAAATCTAAAGAAAGTTTGGAACTCATTTCTAGGATTCAAGATAATTTTAAATTTTAAAAAGCAATTTAGCAAACAAATCATTTGTTAAAGCATAGGTAAGTAGTATGTAGATAAACTAAACATTTATTTCCTGAGAAATAAATGGATCATGCCATTACGCAATTTCTATAAATAGGCACCTTCATAAACAATAAAATATCTTTATATTTCTAGGTGTTTTATGATGGAATAAGCAGAAGATGTTTTGAATTTTTGGGTGCCGAGATAGCTTTTAACACGTATGAATTTAGGCATTAAACCAATTAGAAAAACGTCCAGATTTAATGAGAGTCAGTAAGGAGAGCGAAATAAAATGACAAAACATATACCATTAAGTGTCCTTGATCTTGTGGGCATTTCGGAAAATCAAACAATCAAAGAAGCAATCGAAGCATCTATGGATAGTGCAGAGCTCGTGGATAAACTAGGCTTTAAGCGGTTGTGGTTTGCGGAACATCATAATACAAAAAATCTCGCATCTAGTTCTACTTCGCAGCTAATTGCGATGGCAGCAGCACGCACAGAAAATATCCGTGTAGGATCGGGTGGTATTATGCTGCCAAACCATTCACCGCTACAAGTAGCTGAAAATTTTGGTACAACTGCTCAACTCTACCCCGGTAGAATTGACCTTGGACTCGGGCGTGCACCGGGTACTGATCAACAGACATCACAGTTAATTACACGTTCTAATAGTGATGCCCAGACTTTTGCGAATTCTATCTTTGATCTCATGGGTTGGTTTAGTGACGAAGGGCTAGGCAACAGCGTACCTGTCACTTCGACAGTAGGCACAGGTACAAATATACCTATATGGGTCTTAGGTTCAAGTATAAATGGGGCGTCTATTGCCGGACAGCTTGGCTTGCCGTATTCTATTGCGACGCATTTTGCACCCGACGACTATAAACAGAAAATTGATATGTATCGTTCGACATTCACGACGGATGCACCTACTTCTCAAATTGACGAACCTTACGTCATGGCTGGGATTAATGTCGTTGTAGCACCAACGGATGAAGAAGCAGAAAAAATATGGACAACAACGACTCAAATGCTCATGGATATGCAAACAGGTCAGAAGCGTAGATTACAACCACCTGTGGATCCTGAAGAATTAGGATCAGAAGAACAAAGAAAAAGAATGGAAGCAATGTTCAGTATCAAAGCTGTTGGTTCTCCTGAAACAGTGCGTAAGAGATTAGAAGAATTTGCAGAAGATACAGGTGCAGATGAGCTGATTATCGTAACTTATGCGTATGACCCTGAAAAAAGAAAACAATCGATGGAATTACTCGCAGATTTGTGGTTTTAACTATAATTAAATATTGAATGCTTTGATGTAATGCCCCGCGAATCGCGGGGTTTATTCATTTACAAGCAAAATAATACCATATAAAATCTAACAGCTGATGCAATGCTTAAGTGTTAATAAAAAACATTACATAAAAAGGCTTATATTATTGTAATGAAAGTAAATAAGCAAGCTGTTTTAATTTAATAGGTTTGCGTATTCGTTTTTCATTGCTCTTAATGTTATAGTTTATGAAATTCGATAGTTTTGTTAGTAAATAATAGATATTATAAAAAATATTTTTGAGTACTATTTTTATAGTCAAATATCATATAAAATTAATAATAAATGATGATATTTTCTTAGTTTGAAATGTATTCGTTTATTATATGTGATTTGCATTAAAAACTTTGAAGGAAAAAGTACTAAAGGGATATTTTGTCTGTAGTCGAAAATGATGTATTTAATCAAAATTTTAAAATGTATCGCAAATTATTGGTTGTAAGGTATAGGCTGAGAGTATTGGAGAAGATTAATATGAATAGTCTAAAAAAGATATTTACGAGTAGTACTAAAACGGCAAATAGAAAAGTAATTACTGTATATGTATTTTTGCGTTTAATTGTGATTGTGGGTTTGATTAATGAAATAATATTTATACAACGGTGGGATGTAATCTTTACGCTTGTGTTAACGCTTATCTTGTTTACTATTCCACAACTGACTGAAAAATTCTTAAAGATTGAAATCCCTAATTTACTAGAATTTATTATTATAATTTTTATTTTTAGTTCTACCATTTTAGGAGAACTGGGGGATTTTTATAGTTATTTCAGGCTCTGGGATACAATGCTTCATACAATTAATGGATTTTTAGCAGCAGGTATAGGTTTCTCACTCGTGTTCTTGCTTAATAAAAATGTGAGTGGTATTTATTTGAATCCATTGTTTCTTGCAATTGTTACGTTTTGTTTTTCTATGACAATCGGTGTAATGTGGGAGTTTTTTGAATATACTGTAGATCAGTCGATGGGTATGGATATGCAAAAAGATCGAATTGTTCATAAAGTGAATACCGTGAGTATGGGTGAGCAAGGTAATTCTGTATACCACATTGATAATATTGATAAAACTGTTATAGAAAGTACAGATGCCTCTGGTAATCATGTAGAGGATGTGGTTCATGGTGGGTATCTTGATGTTGGGATTCATGACACTATGAAAGATTTATTTGTTAACTTACTCGGTGCAGCTACGTTTAGTATATTAAGTTATTTATATGCAAAATATGATCAGAAAAAGTATGGTTTTGTTAAAAACTTTATTCTTAAAAGGGAAGATAAGTGATTGTATATGCGATAAGCTAAAGCTGATTATGAAGTAGGAGGGCAGTCTAAAAATCCTACTTTTAAAGCGAAAACTAAGTGAGAAGTATTGTAGATATTAAATAGTGAATTTTACAGCAGTAGTGGAGTTGCTGAGACTATTTATATTTTTCTATAATACTTCTCATTTTATTTAAATAACTGTGTTTTAATTGTTCTGGGTATAAGATTTCGACGTTTTCCCCTAAAGAGATTAAATAGTGAACCATGTAATCTAATTCTTCTATATTATAGCCACCAGTGATATATGGCGTTCCTTCTATATATGTTAGCTCCATATTTGGATAATTATTCTTTAGAAATAGTTCGACGCCAAATGAAGATAATTTACATTTGAATGGGATATCATGATAGGTTGCTTCGTAATTATTTTGAAAATCTGCTAAAGCTTCTCTAGTGTACGTATTGGTACGTGACTCATTAATGGTGATTTGAGTTATATAATCACAGCGGTACGTTCCCCACAATTCTTTTCTAACATCATAAGCACTACAGAACCACACGCCATTTCTATAAAACAATTCATAAATTTGAATCTCAGTTTCTATATAATCGAACTGTGTATATGTGATAGTGACTGTATTTTCATTCATAATCGATTGTAAAATAGTAGCCAAGTTTTCAGAGTTATTGATTGGAGAGATATTGTGATAATGAATGAAGTTTAAAGTTTTAGAGATATTTTGTTGTTGCTGTACAGGTATTGTCGCAAATAACTTTTCTCTAATTTGTTTGTAAGACTTTTCGAAAGGTGTACTAGATAATAAATCTAAAGACTTAAGCGCAAAAAAGATTGCGAGTATTTCATTGCTATTGAAATAGATTGGCGTTAATAAATTTTGAGAAATGATTTTATACCCACCATAGCGACCGTTTTCTACATAAATCGTTAGCCCCATAGCTTCTAATTCTTGTATATCTCTCAGTGCTGTTCTTTTAGAAATATCAAATTCAGCCATAAGGTCTTTTAAATGGAATGAATGTTTATGACTTAAAAAAATAAGCTCTTGATTTAAGCGTTCAGATTTTTTCATAATTTTTCCTCATTTCTTTGTTCAATGGTGCCTTTTTTCGACACCTTTGAGCATTATACTTAGTGTATCAAATGAACAAGGAGAATGTATATGAGTACTTTAATTATTAACGCACATCCTGATTTTAAAAGTGAAAACAGTTTTTCTTTAAAACTAAAAGACATGTTTTTAGATAAATATAATTTAACTTTTCCTAACGAAAAACCAGAAGTTTTAAATTTATATGAAACAGAAATACCTCGTATTGATACTACACAGTTATTAAATATATGGGAAAAACAACGTATGGAGCAACCATTATCAAAAGCGGAACAAAAAATGGCAGCAACTACATCAAGTCTAATGGCACAGTTTAAAAATAACAAGCGTATCGTCATTGTATCGCCGATGCATAATTTCAATATTACATCGCGTATGAAAGATTATATGGATAATATTCTAATCGCGCGTCAAACGTTTAAATATACGAGTGAAGGCTCTGTCGGCTTAATGGACGATAATTATAAAGCACTATTGCTACAAGCAAGTGGTTCAATTTATACTAACGATGACCGTTACACACCATTAGAATTTTCATACCATTATTTAAGAGAAATGTTTGAAAATATTATGGGATTTGATGCTTTTTATATTGCGCGTGCAGAGGGGACAGCTATTTTACCTGAAGAAGTAGTGTTGAAAAACGCAGAACAAGATTTAACGCAAGTGTTCCATGAATTTTACGAGAGATAACAATTAAGAAAATAAATAAGTTTTTATGTGAAAATGAATCAATAAAGCGCTTAATCATGTTAGACTGTTAACTTAAATGGTAACAGTCTTTTTTTATTTAAGCTTAGAAAAGTGACTATTTCAAAGATGAAGATAATAATAAGTGAATACATTTAACAATACATATTTAAAATTTAATTTGATTTAAGTGTGAAGTTAAAATAAACTTAAAATATTGTCGAAATAATATATTTACGAGGTGAAATTGACGTGTTTAATAATAGTGAACAATTGGTTTTAGGTCTGATCATCGTTGCTTATTTTATATTTTTACTGCTTATGTCTCTATACATAAAACGAAAAATAAAAACGTATGATGACTATAATATGGCAAGTAGGACGGTAACGGTATTTCCATTAATTCTAACATTCGTTAGTACAGGGGTCGGTGGTGCTACGCTACTAGGATATATGGAAAACGGCTATACATTAGGTATGGGGCAACAGTGGATACATATTACAATGATGTTTGCTGTGATTATACTTGCGCTATTCTTCTTAAAACGTGTGAGATTATTAGGTGAAAAATATAATATGGTAACAATCGGCGATTACACTGCGCTCCGCTATGGTGAATCAGCACGTATCCCGACTGTGATTAGTTTCTTATTTGCATATTGTGCGATGACAGGTATGCAGTTTGTCGCAATTGCTTCTATTTTAAATTTAACCATTGGTCTAAACATGACAGCGGGAATCTTTATAGGATGGATCTTGTTAACGATAAAAACGTATTTCGGTGGTTTGAAAGCTGTCATATGGCAAGATGTGGTACAAGGTACGATGCTTACAATTGGTATTATAGTGCTATTCTTTGTAGTGATTTTTTACTCAGGCGGTTGGAGCGATATTCAAGCTAATGCGAGTAGTCAAAATCAAAATGAAATGCTAAATTTCCTTAATATCACACCAAATGAAATTTTAATCTATCTTTTAACTTTAGCTTTTTATCAATTTATTAGACAAGATGTTTGGCAACGTATTTGGGCGGCAAAAGATTTGAAGACTGCTAGAAATGGTTACTTTACTTCTATGGTCATTGCAGTGTTATTAGGTGCAATAACAGTGTTTATTGGTGTATACAGTAAATTTGGTTTAGAACTCGATATCAAAGAAACACCATTAGTGTATTACAATGTGATTCAAGAAGTATTTCCGTTTCCATTGGTCGCTATTATGATTATGGTGCTATTAGCAGCAGTAATCTCTAGTGCAGATTCATTTTTCATTGCAGGTGCATCATCGATTGCGAATGATGTAATTAAGCCGAATGTTAAAAACTTTACTCAAGAAAAAATGTTACTGTTTAGTAAGCTGTCAGTCATATTTGTATCAATCATCTCATTAGTATTAGCACTGATGATACCTGGCCTTGTAGACCTTATGGTTACAGGTACAGCAATGTCAGTATCAGGTTTACTGGCACCAGTTGTGTTTGGACTATTTTGGAAGAAGCCTACAAGACTTGCTGGTAATCTTGCGATGTGGGGTGGACTAATCTCAGCTGTTATTTGGCAGTTATTAGCACATCCATTTGGTATCCATCCGATTTTAATCGGTTTACCACTTTCAATCATTATATTATTAGCTGTAACGGTTTTTGGTAAAAAAGATACTGCATCGGTTTAAGCGAGTAGTTTATCAATTTTAAATAACACAACCCTCACTCATCTTCAATTGATGAATGAGGGTTTTTATTTTTTTATCCATAATTAATCGCTTCTTCTGAGAGTATGATTTTTTTAAACGTACTTTTAGATATATTGAAATTTTTGATATATCGAATGTTATTTACTTAATAAAGAAACTTAATATGAATACAACTGCAAACCCTACGAAGCCGACGATTGTCTCCATAACTGTCCACGTCTTAAGGGTCTCCTTTTCTGTCATGCCAAAGAAGCGGTTGACGAGCCAAAACCCTGAGTCGTTCACGTGTGATACAGCTGAAGATCCTGCTGCTATCGCAATTGTTATTAACCCAAGTACAGGTTGTGAAACAGACATATCTGCGATAATTGGTGAAACTAGACCTGCACCCGTCACCATAGCGACAGTCGCGGACCCTTGAGCAATACGTACGAATAGAGATATTAGAAAGGCAACTACCACAATAGGAAGACTTGATTGTGCCATAAATTCACCCATGACTTTACCTACGCCGCTGTCAATTAAAGTTTGTTTGAATACGCCCCCAGCACCGGTAATCAGTATAATGATACCAGCTGGCTCTAATGCTTTGGTTGCTATCTCTTGTATATCGTCTTTAGTGTATCCGCGTCTTGTACCTAACAGCCAAAATGTTAGAAGTACTGTAATGATTAAAGCGATAAACGGATGACCAATAAAGGTCAGTGTGTCTTTAATAATGCCATCCGATAATACTACGCCTGATACAGTATTAACGAGAATTAATGCTAATGGTATTAATATCAAACTCACCACAAGTTTGAAACTAGGTAAATCTTTTTCATCTTTAATGGCTTCTATATCACCATGTAGTTTAGCACTATCTGGCATTTCTAGAGGTACTTTTTTACTAATATAGGTTCCGAAAATAGGACCTGCTATAATCATTGCTGGTAAACCTGCAATAATACCAAATAAGATGACCCATCCTAAGTCTACTTCAAGCATTTTTGCTACGGTAATAGGACCAGGCGTCGGTGGTACAAACGCATGCGTAACTGCTAAGCCTGCTAATAAGGGAATACCATAGTAAAGAATAGGTTTTTTAGCTTTCTCAGCAAGGCTATAAACAATAGGTATTAATATGACTAAAGCTACATCTAAAAATACAGGTATTGAAACAATAAAACCTGTTAAACCGAGTGCCCATTGTGCTTTGCTTTCTCCAAATTTATTAACCATCGTTAAAGCTAACCTTTCTGCGCCGCCTGAGACTTTAAGTACTTCACCAAACATGGCACCAAGCCCTACGACTACTGCAATGAATCCAAGCGTTCCCCCCATACCACTTTCAACTGTTTCAATAATTTTATTTAAATCCATTCCACTAGCTAATCCAATTAGAATACTAGCAATTAAAAGTGCAACAAAAGCTTGTAATTTTGAGACCATTACGAGGTAAAGTAGCAAACCAATACCTATAACAGCTATGATAATTAACCATAAATCATTATTCATATATACATCCCCTTTGTTCTATTTACTATTTACCATTCAGCAATAGACCCATCTGTATGTTTCCATATCGGATTTTTCCAATTGTGGCTTTCTTTATTACGTTCTTTAATATATTCCTCATTCATCTCAATTCCGAGGCCTGGACCTTTTGGAATTTTTACGTAACCATCAGCATACTCAAATACTTCTGGGTTTTTAATATAATCCAGTAAATCATTACTCTTGTTGTAATGTATGCCCAAGCTTTGTTCTTGGATGATTGCATTATGACAAGTTGCATCTACTTGTAAACAAGCAGCTAATGCAATAGGGCCAAGTGGACAGTGAGGCGCAGCAGCTACGTCATAAGCTTCAGCCATAGAAATGATTTTTTTACATTCGGTGATGCCACCTGCATGTGATAGATCAGGTTGGATGATATCAATATAGCCATCATTTAGTAAGTTTTTGAATTCGTAACGAGAGAACATTCTTTCTCCTGTCGCGATAGGCGTTGCATATTGTGCTAATTGTTTTAAGTAATCATTATGCTCAGATAATACAGGCTCTTCAATAAAAAGAGGACGATATTTTTCTAGCTCTTTTGCTAATATTTTGGCCATTGGTTTATGTACTCTTCCATGAAAGTCTATACCTATACCAAAGTCGTCGCCTAACTTATTACGGATAGCACTTACTCTTTCTAATACTGCTTCAATTTTGCTGTAATCGTCTAAATATTGCAGTTCTTCTGTTGCGTTCATTTTAATAGCAGTAAATCCTTTTTGAGCCACATTGTGAGCTTCCTTTGCGACATCTTCTGGTCTATCGCCACCAACCCATGAATACACTTTAATTTTATCTCTTGCTTTGCCTCCGAGTAATTGATGGACAGGTGCATTTAAATATTTTCCTTTAATATCCCATAATGCTTGATCAATACCGGAGATGGCACTCATTAGTATGGGACCACCTCGATAAAATGAGCTGCGATACATTTGATCCCACAAACCTTCAATGTTAGAAGGGTTTTCACCGATTAATTGATTCATTAATTCACTCACAGCAGCTTTAACAGTAGAGGCTTTGCCTTCAATGATTGGCTCGCCCCAGCCTTCGATTCCTTCGTCTGTTATGATTTTTAAAAATAGCCATCTTGGTGGGACTTGATAAAGTTCGTAATCAATAATTTTCATAATATGACGCCTCCAATATTTCTATAAGTTCTTGTGCATTATTTTTGATATTTAGTAAAAATGCTTCGTTTACATTTTGATTGCTTTTAACAATACCGCTACTGATTCCGACACCAATAGCACCGTTATCTATAAACGCTTTGATATTATCTTTTTGAATGCCACCAGTAGGAAGTAACACTGCTTTATCTAATGGAGCTTTTACTTCTTTTATATAAGAGGGTCCAAACACTGAAGCAGGGAAGACCTTTATAATATCTGCCCCAGCAAAATACGCCTGGCTAATCTCTGTGGGAGTTAGTGCTCCAGGTATAGACCAACATCCTTGGCGTTTAGTATATTGAATGACTTCAATGTTGGTATCAGGCGATATAATATATTTGGCTCCAGCTTCTATCGCCTTATGACAATCTTCAACAGTCTGAACTGTCCCTGCACCTACATGAATTTGATGACCATGTTGTTGTGTAACTTTTTGTATCGTAGTTATAGCGTTTGGTGAATTAAGTGTAATTTCTACAAATTTGATGTGAGCTTCTATTAAGGCAGTTACTATTTTTAGTACTTCTTCAGTATCATATCCACGAATGATTGAAATGATTTTATGTTCTGATAGTTCTTTAAGCAATTTTAAAACCTCATCTCTCTATATCAGTAGTAGTAAAGTTAATAAAATTTTCTAGTTGTTGCTCATTTGGTAAACCCTCATAATCACTGTAAGAGGTGGTAGCTAATGCACCCATAGCGAGTGCATATGGCGCAATTAATTTGAGATCTTGAATGGTGTGTTTTTCCATTCCATATAAAAATCCAGCTGCAAAAGCATCGCCTGCGCCTACTGCATCTATTGCATTAACTGTATAGGCGTCATAAGTTAATGTTTCATCTTTATTAGCAAAACATGCACCACGATCTCCGTATTTTATGACTATAGTGGATATTCCAGCGTTAAAGGCATATGTTATAATGTCACTTTTATCGCTTGAGCCGTATAAGATTTCTGCCTCTTTAGCACCGACCAACAAGACATCAATACTATCTTCAATGCTTTTATAGAATTTTTTAAATTCTTCTGTATCCCATAATTTTTTTCGATAGTTAGGATCAAAGACGAATAGCTTATTTTGCTTTTTAGTTTCTTTAATTAACTTTATTGTATTGAGGTATGTCATATGACTGAGCGCAGGCGTAACCCCTGTTAAATAAATATAGAAAGCGCTTTCAACAAATGATTTAAAAAAAGAGCCTATATCTAAATAATTAATAGCGCTGCTTTTCCTAAAGTAATCGATATTTATTTTAGCTCCAATGCCTTTTTCTTTAATCATAATGCCAGTAGTGTGGTGTGCTAACTGGTGTACATCGTTTAAATTCAAACGTTCTGCAGCCATTTTTTGTAGAATTGCATTGCCAACTGCATCTAGACCCACTGCAGTTAACAGCGTAGTATCTATGCCTAATTTAGATAAGCCCATGAGTGTATTACATTCGGCACCGGCTATTTTAAAATCAACTGAGTTTGCATATTTTAGTGGTTGAGTGCTCGATGAGAAAACACCCATAATTTCTCCGTATGATGCGACTGTCATTACTAATTACTCCTTTCTGCTTGCTCCCATAGCTTTCGAAATAAGTAATGCTGTATTTTTTATTTTTTTAGGTATTAATTCATTAGATAACATTCTTTCTTTTGGTCCTGCACAACTAATAGCTGCAATTACTTCTCCCTCTGCACTAATAATCGGTGATGCTACGCAATATAAACCCTTTTCATTTTCTTCATCATCGATGGCGTAACCTTGATTGCGAAATGTTGCTAATTGCTTTTTTAAAGAAGACTTCGATTTAATGGTGTTTGGCGTTATGCTTTCTAATTTACCTGTTTGGAGCAATCGGTCCATTTTTTCTTCACTGTAAAAAGACAAGCAAGCTTTACCAAGCCCCGTACAATATATAGGTTTATTGGCCCCAGGTTGTGCAGATGTTTTTATTGAGTGATTGCAGTCTAATTTAGTTAAGTAAACAATCTCTTTACCTGAGGGATAAGCTAGAAAAATAGTTTCATTTAACTGTTGAGAAAGTTTATTTAAATAAGGTAAGCTTTCATTATATAAATCTAAATCTTCTCTAGCCTTATTACCTAACCTAATCACTTTCGAACCGAGTTTGTATCTTCTTACATAATCTTTTCTTAAATACTCCGCTGCCACCATAGTACTTAATAAATGATATAAACTACTTGGTGGAATATTTAGTTGCACGCTTATTTCTTTTTCTGATAGAGACGTATCAGAGGAGTTAAATAGGTCTAAAATCTCCAATACTCTTAAAGCTGATTTAACGATAATATTCACCTCATTTCACATATGTGAAATTAATTTACATTTGTAAATTTTAAGTATTATAATCATATGTAATTTAATATGTCAATTATATTTATAATTTAAAAAATACTTTGCGGATTTAAAAATTAATCTTTATAAAAATTAAACCACTACTGAAATAAAAGTAGTGGTTTAATATTTATTATGAATTTGTATTATTCATCAACGTCTGCTACGACAGTTTGTTGATAATCAATGAGTATGACAGACCTTACGCCTGTACCTTCTGCTGAGCCTTTTTCAACAGGGCTTACATAGTGGCTCACACTTGGATCATAGACACCATAAGATTCTAGAGGATTATCCATTTCAAAGACTTCAATAATTTTATTCTTCTCAACGTCTTCTGGATTGTTACCAGCAACTTCAGGGACCCCGATAGCGTTTGTTCCGCCAACAATATTTTTTCTTTCAATTAAATGAGCAAACGTAAATGGTTCACCATCTTGATGTAAACAGTTCGGTGAAGAAACAGCTTTATCATTGTCGTTTTCTACATACAATTTAACAAAGTGCACACCTACGTGAATAGGTAAAATTTTATCTTCTTCATTCCAAAATGTTTCATTATAATTAGCTATAATAATGTCTTTCAATAGTTTATTATTTCTTATATTCTCCTCAATTGAATGAAATTCTCTGTACGAGCCGGCATGCTCTGGATTAAACTTACCTTGGAAATACGCAGAATATGCATTGCCTTCTCTCTCAACAGTAGGAAGCCAGAAGATCTCTTCTGTACTAGGTAACACGATGGCTCTTGAATATCTTCTATATCTATTCAAGTTAGGCGCATAATCATCTATTGGCAAATCAGCAAAGTATTCTAAAATTTCGTTATAATCTTCTTCAATGCCTTCATAATTCAAACTTTTCATTAAATCATATCTTGAATAACCATCTTTTTGTAATTTATTCATTATTCAATAAGTGTCCTTTCCATTTTTAATTTGTGAATGTGCGAATAATTATTAGGGGGAGTTTAATCATTCATCATTCTTATGTATATAACAATCTTATCACTTTTATATTTTATACCATCGTAAGGAGCAAATACAAATTAGGATGAACTGAAGCGAGAAATAATTTACCTGTATAAATATTCTTAATCAGAAAGAAAAGATACATTATGATTAAGAAATAGTTCTGAAACTCTGATATTAAAGTTTAAGAAAGACTATGAATCTATTAGGGAGCAATTATGAGTACTAAAAAGGTTGAAAAGTATTAAAAAATACTCCTAAAAGATATGATTTTAAAAATAGATAAAACACTGCGCTTTTCCTTAATTTATAGGAATAAGCGTAGTGTTTTTTATTAATTTATATCTAATTAACGTTTTAAACCGAGTATTCTTATAAAGATTATGATTTTAGTGTTGACGCAGCATAATATTTTCGCTATATTTACTAGCATAGATATTATCAGAAAATTCTATAAATTGAGAAATCTTATTTTAGGAAATGAATATATATCATCAAACACAATTAAAAGTTTATAAATTTCCTCATCAGTCACTAGCAAAAAGAAAAAATAAAACCGAATTAGGAGGAATAGCGCATGGCAGGTAAACAGATACATTTTAATGGATTTGTCCAAAACTCACCATCCCCACATTCATCTGGATTATGGAAACATGAAAAAGACCAAGGTGCACATCATAACCAATTAGATTATTGGACTAATATTGCTCAAACATTAGAAAGAGGTAAATTTGATTCTATATTTATAGCCGACGTATTAGGTACGTATAGCGTTTATAACGAATCGAATGATGCTGCAATTAAGCATGCAGTACAATTACCAGCACACGATCCTATTCCGATTATTTCTGCTATGGCCGCAGTTACAAAGCATATTGGTTTTGCTCCTACAATATCTACTACATACGCTCAGCCTTATAGTTTAGCTAGACAAATGTCTACGTTAGATCATTTGACGAATGGTCGATTAGGGTGGAACGTTGTAACTTCTTATTTAGAAAGTGAAGCAATTAATTTAGGGCTTAAAGAAAGACTTCCAAAAAATCTAAGATATGATCGAGCGGACGAATTTCTCCAAGTTGTTTATAAACTTTGGGAAGAAAGTTGGGAAGACGGCTCAATTGTAAACGATAGAGATAGTGATACGTATGCAGATCCTGATAAAGTGCACGAAATTAATCATGAAGGCGACTTCTTTAGTGTGCCTGGTCCTCATCTAGTAGAGCCATCTCCACAAAGAACACCTGTGTTATTTCAAGCGGGGGCTTCAGAAAAAGGAAAAGAGTTTGCAGCGAAACATGCCGAAGCGGTATTTACGAAGCATACAACTTTAGAATCATTGAAAGGTTATGTTGCGGATATCCATGCAAGAGCAGAGAAGCACGGTAGAAATAAAGAAGACATTTTAGTCTTCCCAATGGTGCTTCCAATTATCGGTGAAACAGAAGAAGATGCTTACGAAAAATATGAAGCATTAACAGAACATATTAGTTATGAAGGTACAGCTTCATTGTTAAGTGGACATACAGGTATTGATTTTTCAGAATATGATCCAGATCAATATATAGAAGATATTGAGACGGAAGCGATGCAAGGTAATCTTAATATGTACACCAAAGATTCAAATCATAAATGGACTTTAAGAGAAGCCTTGAAAAATCATGGCTTAGGAAATGGAACGGTCAAATTTATCGGAACGAAAGAACAAGTAGCAGATAAATTTGAAGAATGGGCAGTTGAAGGTGGCGCAGCTGGCTTTAACATTGCTCAAAGTTATTCACCTGGCACATTTGAAGAGTTTGTCGATGGCGTGATTCCTGAATTACAAAAAAGAGGTTTGTATAGAACAGAATATGAAGGTGCGACACTTCGTGAAAATATGTTCGGAAAAGACCAAAAAACAATAAAGGAAAATCATCCAGCTAAAAATAAAAGTGCAATGCAAATGCACATATAAACCAATGGTAAAGGAGTAAAGAAGTATGGATGCAATTTCTCTTTATACATGGATTGGCTTCATTGCATTTATGGTAGTCATGGTAATTGTGGGGTATATCAGCTCACGTAAAATGAAAAATATCGCTGACTTTGCTACTGGTGGTGGCGCTATTGGACCCAGAATACTTGGGTTATCATTCGCAGCTACTTACTTAAGTGCAGCTACCTTTTTAGGATATCCAGGTTGGTCCTATGAATGGGGTTTAAATAACTTATGGTTATTTTTAGCCATGTTTATCGGTGGACCGACGGGAGTCTTAATGGTCGCTAAAAAAGTACGTAAATTAAATACAAAACAAAAATCTTTATCCTTACCGGATTGGTTAGGAGATTTCTATAATAGTGATATTTTACGTGTAGGTTCAGGCATTATCCTTCTATTTAATATTTTTTATATAGCGAGTCAGTTCGTGGCAGGCGCAAGGATTTTTGAATATTTATTAGGTATGTCTTACTTTAGCGGACTCGTGTTTATCGCAGTTATTGTCGTATTATACGTATATGTTGGTGGCGCACTTGCGGATATATATACAGATGCAATACAAGTTATCGTTATGGCAATAGCTGGTGCGGCAGTCTTTGTGTCAGGTATTGTTATCTTTTGGAAAGGTAGCATTTCAAGCACATTTGCTGGTATTTCGAATAAGTTAGCTGGTCAAAATGAAAATTTAGTTAAAGTATTTAATCCAGAGTCAATGCACTTTAACTCTTTCAGCATGGTATTGGGCGCTATTGTTATACAATGGGCATTTGCTTCTGCACCGCATTTATTTAATAAAATATTAGGTCTTAAAAATGAAAAAGATTTAGGCAAAATGATCAATACTTATATTCTTGTCACAGGGCTATGTTTACTCGTCTTATTTGGTGGCATATTTAGCCGTGCTGCCCTTGGTGGTAGCGTTGAAGCATCTGATTTGGCATTGCTTGACTATATTATTTGGGCTTTCCCGGCCGTTATTGTGGCGCTCTTTGGTGTAGTTATTTTAGCAGCAGCAATGTCTACAACAGATGGATTATTCGTATCTATTTCTACAGTATTCGCAAATGATATCTTTTTGAAATTTTTAGTTAAAAGAAAAATTGTTAATGTAAGCGAGGAAAAAGCGAATAAAATCGCGTTTCAAATTAGTAAATTTAGCGTGCCGGTTGTTGGGTTATTATCGTTCTTACTGGTCTTACAACCACCGAAACATATGAGTGATATTATGTGGATCGGTATTTCAGGTATTGCTGCTGGTACATTAGGACCGATATTACATGCAATTTATGCTAAAAATAAAGCACCAGCTCGAGCTGCAGAGTTATCAATGTTTGTAGGATTGGGTTCTTATTTAATTATCTACTTTGGTGGCATTATACCAAGTACGATGTCAGCTGGTGCTGTAGCAACTTTTATAGGTATAGCAACTATTACAATCGCTTCATTTGTATTTAAATATAAAGATGATAAAGAAGTTACTATAGAAGGAGGCAATGATTAATGTTTGTTAATGAAATGCTAACGATATGGTTATATGGTTTTGTAGGAATGTTTATTGCAGTAATGATTACATTGAAAATAGGGTACACAGATAAGTAATAATATATTTTTAAAGGAGAATTTAAATGCCATTAATTAAATTAGACATGATCAAAGGTAGAGAAAAAGAGGAAATTAAAAGTATTTTAGATATCACATATAAAGTGATGCTAGATGCATTTCAAGCGCCAGAAGGTGATAAATACTTAATTGTGAACCAACACGAAGATTATGAAATGGAAATATTAGACACAGGATTAGGTGTTGAGAGAACAGACAACGTTATTGTCTTTACTATCGTTTCAAGACCAAGAACAAAAGAACAAAAAACAACATTCTACAAAAATTTAGCAGATAAATTACATGAAGAATTAAATATCCGTAAAGAAGACATTATGGTGAGTATTGTAGAAAATACTGACGAAAATTGGAGCTTCTTCAATGGTGAAGCACAGTTCCTAACAGGTGACTTGTAATACTGAAACCTAAAACCATATAACAGCGAACCGCCGACATTAATTTGTTGGCGGTTTAATTATTGTATTGTGTGTGCACTACGGCATAATAATTACCTGTTTAACAGATTATAAGACAATAGTGGGCAGTCAATGTATACGAGTGGACTGTTTTATTTTTGAATTTAATAATAATTAATTATAGTTGACGATAAAATCGGCCGTAATATAATTAATGGTAAGTAATCATTTTTACCTTATATTGATTTGTCTGAAGGGAATAGACGACAATTATGATGTAAACGTAATAATATACAAGTATTGGAGAGAAATAAATGACGCAGCATTTGCTACTATTTGATTTTGATGAAACATATTATAAGCATCATACGACTTCAGAAGATATAGATGACCTTAAACAAATGGAAGATACCTTAAGCAATATAGAGATGTCAAACAACGCTACCACAGCTATATTAACAGGAAGCAGTATTACTAGTGTATTGAACAAGATGAATAGCATCAATATGGAGTATAAGCCTAAGCATGTATTTTCAGATTTAAGTTCTAAAATGTTTACTTTTCAAAAGGGCGAATATGTAGAATCTGAGAAATATAAAGAAATGGTGCTGGCTACTCCGTTCAAAAAAGAAGATATACTAGAGATTGTCTCTACTATTGCTACTAAATATCAATGTGATGTAAAACCTCAAAGGGAATTTGCACATGATGCCACATTGTACGATTTTTATTATTTCTCACAAGGTGATAACGCTATAGATTTGAAAATACTGAATGATATGACAAAGTATGCTAAATCTAAAAATTATACAATGAAATTTAATAAATGTAACCCTTTAGCAGGAGACCCTGAAGATGCTTATGACGTTAATTTTATACCGAATAATGCCGGGAAACTATTTGCGACAAAGTTTTTAATGGAGGTATATGACATACCGCTTGAAAATATTATTGGTTTTGGAGATAGCGGTAATGACTATGAGTTTCTGGCATTTCTCAAAAATAGTTTTGTCATGTGTAATAGTACTGATGAAATGATGAGAAACGAATTTACTATGAGCAAATATCCATATTATAAAGGCATCCATTACCATATTAGTAAGTATTGGGCTGAACATCACAACAAATAAATGCCCTTTTCTATATAGTGTAATTAAAAATAACCATACAAAAAGAACCGCCAACAATTTTTGTTGACGGTTCTTTATATTACTATTTAAAATTTATCTTTTAAATCTTTAGCTTTGTCAGAAGCTTGATCTTTTAATTCTTCTTGTTTTTCTTTGTCATCTTTAACTTCGTTTACTTTATCCTCTGCTTGGTCTTTAAATTCGTCAAATTTACTCATAAATAAAATGCCTCCTTTAAATGTTATATTAATGTCATTCCACTAATAAATGAATCTAAACATCATCTTTAGAATTTTTTGGAAAAATGATCTATTTATTTATAGTAAAGTTCAATAATGAATTTATATATTTTAGAATAATAGAATTAAATATTGGCTATATCTGTTAAAATTTAAGAGAAAAGACTGACACATAAAGTCACTTAATAAAGTTTTTAGTTCATTTTATAAGCGAGTTAAAAAATTTTAAATACCGCCAACCAATCAGTTTTATCGTCTTGTCAGCTATTTTCAAGATACTGAATAGACAATTATATAAAAAGAGAGTGTGAGTTTATTGGAAATTAGACATATGCAGTATTTTGTTGAAGTCGTGAAGCTAAAGAGTATGACGAAAGCAGCATCTAAATTATTTATTACACAACCTACGATTAGTAACACGATAAAATTACTAGAAGAAGAATTAGAAGTAACTTTATTTAACAGGTATAAAAATCAAATATACCTTACAGATGCTGGGGAGGCATTCTTTTTCCAATGTAAAGAAATGCTTAAAATGTATGAAAATATTCCTAATGAATTAAGTAATATATTAGAGTTGAAAACCGGTCACTTAAAAATAGGGATTCCTACAATCATTAATATTAGAACCCTGATAAAGTTAATTTCTCAATTTCATGAATCATACCCGAATGTGACTTTCCAACTTTTTGAAAATGGCAGTAAAAAAATAGAAAACGATATATATTATGGCGATCTAGATATGGGAATTACAGTTTTACCTACGAATACTAAGGTGTTCAGTACATTCTCCTTCTTAGAAGAAAAGTTAAAATTAGTAGTTCATAAAAAGCATCCATTATCGCAAAAAAGTAAAGTTTTAATTGAAGATCTAGAGGATCAAGAATTTATTTTATTTAATTCTGATTTCTATTTAAACGATAAGATAACGGACATTTGTAGAAATCATGGCTTTAACCCTAATATTATTTTTGAGACTACGCAGTGGAGCTTTATTGAAGAAATGCTTATAAACAATATGGGCGTGTGCGTGCTACCAGAAGGCATATTAGAACTATTGGATAGTGATTTACAAGCGATAGATATTGACGAACCCTCGATGAAATGGGAACTCGCTATCATTTGGAGGAAAGATATTATCGTTGATTCTTTAACGAAACATTGGATTAAATTCATACAAGAAAATTACTTAATCAATCATTAAAAACAAAGGTCATTTGTAAATTTTATGACCTTATTAAATGTGGATATTTTATAATTATACTCTCGCGTCCTATAATCTGGTTATACAACATTATAGAAACGGGAGTTTTTTTCATGGACAATTATAAATACCCTATTGATAGTAAGATAGTCAGCACCGATCAAGTACTGATTAATGATTTAAATAATTACAATACGTTATTTGGTGGCGTATTGATGAAGAAAATTGATAACAACGCAACGTTATCTGCTAGAAGACATGCCAGAGTTAAAGAATGTGTTACAGCTTCAACAGATTCAGTAGAATTTTTATATCCGATTACACAGTCTGATTCCGTATGTATAGAATCCTTTGTAATTTATACAGGCGAAAAATCTATGGAAATCTTTTGTAAAGTAATTTCTGAAGACATGATCACTGCTGAAAGAAAAATTGCAGCAATCGCTTTTCTTACATTTGTAGCATTAGACGAAAACAAAAAACCAATTAAAGTTCCTAAAATAACAGCACAAACGAAAGAAGAAAAAATATTATTTATGCATGGCGAAGAAAGAGCAAAAATGAGAAAAAGCAGAAGAAAACAAAGTAAACACGTAATTGAATCTCTTGATATACGTAAACCATGGGAATTGGAGAAGTTATAAAATGATAAATGAAATGGAAGAACTACAAAAAGTTAAAGTAGACTTAACAAGTTTAAGAGCTGAATCTCCTAGCATGTACGAAAAATTAGAATATATAGCAAGCTTAACAAGACAACTTAGTATTCATTATAAATATTTAGGTGTACTTATGTTTTCAAAGGATAGCGAAGAACTTCATAATAATAGACCTATTTTTATCAGAGAATCTGTTTTAAATTTATACGAACAAGAAGTTGAAAAAGTTAAAAATGACAAAGACTTTGAATTATTTAAAAATATGGTGCAAGCCAGCCCAGATGTGGCATATTCGCAAATATTCCTTATCATTTTAGGTGCAGAACCAAGTTTTGTATTCCATAACACGATTATTAAATAACAATAAAGCAATTTTAATTTGGAATGAGGATGCAATAAATGAATATATCAGAATGTAGATATTTATGTATCAATAAAGATAAGTCCTTTGAAAAAGGAAAACTGTATTGGTTATTTCCAACAGAGGTGTCTACACTGGATGAAAAATATGCTTATGTTTCAAATGAAGGCCAACTTTTAACAGAGGAATACAAAAATAGTAATTTTGTTAGAAGTACCTCACATTGATTAAATCGTTTTATAGTATGAACGCACACATGATTATAAAATACAGAGCAACATCCATTTTAATATAGATTAATAAAGCAGGCACAAATTAATTTGTGCCTGCTTTTGCGTGTTATAAATTCTCCATAGTTTTATTGTAAAATTTTATAAACCAAGTTTTAACCATCGTTAACGATTACTTTGTCAATCGCAGCATCATTTTAAATTGTGAAATATTCTAAACACTATTCATCTAGCTTTTTAAAAAAAATCACTATTAAAAACCGACGACGCATAATTATGAGAAGTTTTTCCTATACTTTGAAGCACTAATTTCAAAGTGTTTGGTAAAACTTTTAGAAAAGAGTAAGGGGTCTTTGTAGCCTACTCTATTTGACACTTCACTTATCGTTATATTGGTATGAATGAGTAATTGGGAGGCATGATACATTCGAATGTATGTTAAATAAGCTTTTGGTGAACAGTTTAAATTTTTCTTAAATAACTTAAATAAATGGCTGCGGGTAACATTTACATGTTGAGCAACATCGACGACGCTAATATCATTTTGATAATTAGAGTTGATGAAATCGACAGCTTTTTGAATATCTTCATTTACGATATCGACATTGACTGAGAATTTTTTAGGAAATTGTTCTTGTAATGTATACACCAATTGATATAAGTGTTGCATGATGAGGATGTCGTGTGAATTGCTCGATTCAATCGTTTTTGAAAGGGAACAGATATTTTGAATGCTGTGTCTAATTTCTGAGGTGTCTGCGCCTATAATCACATGGTCATCCACGATATAACTGCGTTCTAAATAGTCTAAGATATTTTTACCACTAATGCCTACCCAATAATAAGTCCACGGTTTTGAAAAAGAGGGCTTATATTCTACTTCCATGCCTTTCTCTAATAAGAACATATCACCTTCTCGTAAATGAAAGGTTTGGCCATTGTATTTAAATACACCTTCGCCGTGCGTGACGATATGTATGACTGATTTTTGCAAAACTGTATAATTATATCCAACATTTGGTACACCTATTTCAATACCACACTCTGCTAAATTAGCGTCAATCAGTTTCTTTTGAAATTTTTTCCACAATACTTGCATAAAATACCTCTCCATTAAATAAAATTGGTTTTATTATCTTAATATAACCATATTCAAATAATGAAATGCAACATTTTGCCATATTTTATCATCATTATGCTATTCATAACATATATATTGTACTGATAGAATGATATTAACACATGTGAAAGCGCTTTAAAAAAGATGGTTTTAGAGGTGAATAAGGTGAATAGAGCATTAAATGGTAAGCAAAAATTGGCATTCGGGTTCGGTGCAATAGGAAAAGACGCTATATTTAATATCGTGGGTCTCTTCTTAATGTTTTATACAACAGACATTGTAGGACTATCTCCAGCATTTGTAGGGGTTATGCTTTTTGTTGCACGTATTTGGGATGCGGTCAATGACCCAATGATGGGGATGATTGTTGATAATACACGAAATAATTTTGGTAAATTCAAGACATGGCTCGTTATAGGTACACTCGTTAACGCTATCGTGACAGTACTATTATTTACGAATTTTGATTTACCACAAACAGCTATGTATGTTTATATTTCAATTATATATATTTCCTGGGGAATGACGTATACGATGATGGATATTCCGTATTGGTCATGGTTACCTAATTTAACGCATAACCCTAGAGAACGTGAAGAATTGTCAGTAATACCAAGATTTTTCGCGAGTTTAGCAGCATTTACTGTAGGTACATTTGGTTTGTTCTTTATACATAAACTCGGCGATGTTTTTGGCAATGGTAGTGATTCAGTCGGCATCTTTGTGTTTGCTGTCATTTGTAGTATTGTTTTTATCTTTACTATAGGCGTCACGGTCTTCAAAGTACCAGAAGATCATGAAATGGAAAATAAAATTGGTATTAAAGTTAATTTTAAAGATATTGGCCGTATTTTATTTAAAAATAAAGAGTTACTTGCGATTATGGGTGTTTTATTAACATTTAACTTATGTTTACAAACACTGAATGGTTCTATCATTTACTACTTTAAATATGTCGTAAATGCTGAACACTTATTTTCAATTTTCAATTCAATGATTTTGTGTGAAATGGCCGGTTTATTACTCTTACCACGCTTTATTAAATGGGTAGGCAGAACAAAGGCTTTTAATACATCAATTACGTTAATTATCACAGGATTGCTTATTATTTTAGTAGCTGGATATATTGTACCTCAAAGTGTGGCTGTAGTTATTATTGGTGCAGGTATGCTACGAATTGGTTCAGGTTTTATGATTGGTATTACAACAGTATCACTTGCAGATGTGATTGATTATGGTGAAGTTAAATTTGGTCAACGTAATGAAAGTGTCATCACCTCTACGAATACATTTTTAACTAAAGCCTCACAAGCTATTGCAGCATTACTCGTAGGTGTAGGTCTATCTGTATTAGGTTATACGCCGAACGAAGCACAATCAGAGTTAACAGTTAACGGATTAAGAATTTTAATTATTATAGCGCCGCTTATCTTTGTTAGTTTAACAGCTATTTTATATCATAAAGCATTCAATCTAAAAGGTGACTTTTTAAATGATATCGAGAAAACACTTCGATACAAGCGCCAAAAGGAACATAGAGAGAATATTAAGTAGAGAGGATGTCATTTGATGTTAGAACAACAATTTCATGAAAATATGGAAATTCAACATGTTAATATGATGCCACGACGTGCATTTTATATACCATATCAACCAGGGGAGTCTGCCTACCGTTTAGAAACACGTTATAAGACTAAGAATATAACATTGTTAAACAGAGATTGGGACTTTGAATACTTCAACTCATTAGAAGCATGTATGAGTCAGGGTGAAAAGAAGAAAAAAGATACGTTGCCAGTACCATCTGTATGGAATTTGTTTGGATATGATCAAATACAGTATCTTAATACGCAATATCCAATTCCTTTTGACCCGCCTTACATTCCCAAAAGTAATCCGTGTGGTCGTTATACACGCTCATTTGAAGTGACTACATACGATGCGCAAAGTGATTATCATTTAAATTTTGAAGGTGTAGACAGTGCATTTTATGTATGGGTAAATAACCAGTTTATAGGTTATAGTCAAATATCTCATTCTATTTCTGAATTTGATATTTCAAAATTCATACATGAAGGCACGAATAATATTCAAGTATTGGTATTAAAATATTCTGATGGTACATATTTTGAAGATCAAGATATGTTCCGTCACTCAGGTATTTTTAGAGATGTTTACATTTTAAAACGTGCGCAATCACGAGTAGATGATTTTAAAATAGAAACCAACTTAGCAGATGGTTTGAACGAAGCATTTATAGATGTAGGCATAGAACGCAAACAATCATTAAATCAACTGACATTACATTTATATAGTCCTGGTGGTAATTTAGTAAGTAGTGTTGAGGTCTCAGACAAATATCAATTCACGCTGAAAGAGCCACAATTATGGTCGCCAGAATCTCCAGAACTTTATACATTATTAATTGCGACTGATGATGAAGTGATTACACAAAAAGTTGGTATTAGAGAAGTTCAAATTAAGGACAATCAATTTTATATTAATGGTCAATCAATTAAAATTCGCGGCACCAACCATCATGATAGCGACCCTAATACGGGGTATGTCATGAGTGAAGAAAAGTTCATGAAAGACTTAGAGCTTATGAAGCAAGGTAATTTTAATGCGATTCGTACGGCACATTATCCAAAGTCACCATTATTCTATGAATTAACAGATCAATATGGCTTTTATGTGATGAGTGAAGCTGATCTAGAAACACATGGCGTGGTGAGATTATACGGTGAAGAGAATACAGAACATTTTAATTTGATTACTGATGATCCTCAATATAGAACTGCAATTATCGAGCGTATTGAAGCTTCCATTGTGCCTTTGAAAAACTATAGTTCTATCGTTTCATGGTCAATGGGTAACGAATCAGGATTTGGCATCAATATGGTTGAAGGATTGGCACGGGCTAAACAATTAGACGCGACAAGACCGTTGCATTATGAAGGCACATTATATCGAGATAAATCAAAAAATTATGACTTATCTAATATCGACATGATTAGTCGCATGTACCCATCTCCTAATGAAGTAGAAGAAAGATATTTGAAAAATCCTGAATTAGATAAACCTTTCATACTATGTGAATATGCACATGCGATGGGTAACTCACCTGGTGACCTTCGTGCTTATCATCAGCTTGTTGAAGATTATGATAGCTTTATTGGAGGATTTGTTTGGGAGTGGTGTGATCATGGTGTGCAAGTAGGTTTGAAAGATGAAGAACCCATTTTTAGATACGGAGGAGATTTTGGAGAACGTCTTCATGACGGCAACTTCTGTGTCGATGGCATTGTGTTCCCGGACCGCACACCGCATGAAGGTTATTATGAGTTTAAACATGAACACAGACCTTTAAGGGTGATTCAGCAAGACGAGTATCAACTTACATTACGTAACCAATTGGATTTCACGAATATTGAAGATTATTTGATTGTGGAAGCGACGACAACATATTTAGATGGAACGAAACAATCTTTTGAAATTTCATTCAATCACTTCGCGCCACATACCAAGCAAATCATTGATTTAAATGAATATATTGAGACGAAGACATTAAGTGATATCATCTTACGTTATAGATTGAAAAATGGGGACGCATTACGTCAGGCACATTTTGATTTGGGTTATGACCAAATCGTCTATCAACGTCAATCAATGATGTGTCAAAGCAGTGTAACGCCATCATCGATTACTTTAAATGAAAATAATCATACAATTGAGGTTTCAACGGATGGTTGGAGATACACATTTAATAAATTAGACGCGAGCTTAAAAAGTGTGATATATCGAGACCATATTATGATGAAGCAACAAACAGAAAATAAGCTTTGGCGTGCACCTACAGATAATGATGCTTATATGCGTCCAGATTGGGAGTATTCAGGATATAAAGACATTGGTACACGTGTACATGATTACCGTATTCAAGAAAGCAAGAGTGACGTCAGTCTTATCTTTGATATTGCGATGGTAGATGAAGTCGTACCACCTGCATTATGGGGCACACTCACTTGGACAATTCAAAACGATGGCACCCTTAATGTGGATTATGATTTAGAAAGAGATACATTAGCACCATTCTTGCCACGGTTCGGCTTAGCTATGACCTTGCCGAATGATTATGAACAAGTTGAATATTACGGACATGGTCCTTATAGCAGTTATCAAGATAAAGGTATGGCAACTTATTTAGATTATTTCAATACATCAGTAGTAGAAAATAGTCAAAACCATATCAAACCACAAGAATCAGGTAGTCATAACGAAACAACATTTGTTAAACTTTCAAATGGTCCACGTGCTATAGTCATAACAAGTGAAGATACATTCAGTTTTAATACAACGCATTATTCACTAAACCAGTTAACAAACACAGCACATAAAGATCAATTAGAACAGGAAGATCAGACTTATTTATATATTGATTATGCCCAAAGTGGTATAGGTTCCAATAGTTGTGGACCTGAATTGGTAGAAGCATACCGTCTTAATGATAAATACATTAAATTTAACTTTAATTTGAATTTTGAGTAAATTAAAAGTGGTTATATAAAAGGTGACAAATAAGTAGAAATGATAAATAAAGAGGCATTATCAGATAGTATTTCCATAAAGGAAAACTTCTGGTAATGCCTTTTGGTAGATTGATGAATTAATAGTACGATTTCTTTTTATTTTTCTCCTTCTTTTCGAGGTAAGGTAAAACGAAAATAACAAACATAGCACAAAATATTGCTACTACAGAACCTAATGGCATTAGTATGAATCCTTTCTATAAAGTTATTGAAACTTCACTTATTAATTAAAGATTAAACAATTTTAAAGGTTTACAGAGATATTATTTTTCAACATCGCTTGCACACTCAAAACAATATAAAACATTATTTTTATATTCACCGTTTAAAAAGCCATTAAGACAATAAATTTCTTTGTTGCAGACTGAACATCGACCTACTAATTCTCGCATTTGAATCCCTCTTTCTAAAATATCGTAATTATTTTATTAGAAATTCCAGTTCAATAAAAATCATAAAATGCTTTAACTACTTAATTATTGAGTTGTTACCCAATATATCTTTGATTTTTTTGAATGTTTGATTTGCTGATGATAGGGCGCCTTCAATATGACCCCCATGCTCCTCATCAAATTCTGTACCTGAAAATAATATGTGACTAAGGTGTTGAGGGGAAGGGCCATAACTTGGAAAACTTTCTATATTAAGTTTATCGCCTTCAGTGACAGTATGAAAATCTTGAGACCAATCTTTATAAAAAATATTTTCAAAATATTGTGCTTCGTTACCAAAAAGTTTAATTAACTGCTTTATAACTAGGTTTTTAATCGTTTCTTCTGATTTTTCATTCCTTATTGAAGGAGGTAAGCTGAAGAAGCCAAAAAGCGCTGCTTTACCTTCTGGAGTTGTAGCATCATAAATTTCTCTTAAAGGGCCTGCCCAACTAATGACATTTCCTGAAAGTCCGTCATTTCTCCAAAAAGCTTTCTCATAAGTTACAACTATTTTTGCTTGCGCCCCCATCCAAGTTGGTTTATTTAGTAAGTCCAACTGTAATGTTTCAGGTAAAGGAGGTGTAAAGCTTATACTGTTAACAACTAATCTAGGTGGAAGTGTTGAAACAATAATATCTGCTTTAATAGTCTCGATTTCATTGGTATATTGATTAAGTATTTCTATAGAATGAGGATGATTAGTTTTCGAAGAAATTGATTTCACTTTGGCATGTAATTCTATATGAGATTGTGGAACGTTATCTTTTAACGCTTCGACTAATGAATTAACACCGCCCACAATGCGTTTGCTTGCGGGATTTACATTTGAAGATTGAAAGCGTTTAGGCGTCTGTGTTTCTGATAAATCCAATAGACTATCACCTTCATTATATTGTTCAATGGTTGGAATGTTATATTCTTTTAAAAGTTTTTCTATATTTTTCTCATTATCTGGCCAAAACCAAGTAGGTCCTAAGTCAAAATAGTTACTCGAATCTAAGTTTTTGGTCAACACTCTTCCGCCTAATCTTTCCCTAGACTCTATTATTTTAAAAGAAATATCAGTTTCTGAAAGTAAAGATCCTATCCGGAGCCCAGTGATGCCGCCTCCGATAATTAATACTTGTGTTCGCATATCGCTAACTCCTCCTGTCATATTCTCTAATACTTTATAAAATTTTTAATTCCTTAGAAAATGAAGTTAATATTTCTGCATCACCGTTTTCGTTGATATAAACTTCATCCTCAATTCGTACGCCTCCATAATTAGGAATATAAATACCTGGTTCAATTGTAAAAAATAGACCGGGTTGAGCTATATCTTCATTATGTTCATGTATTGAAGGAGATTCATGGACTTCTATACCTAAACCGTGGCCAACTCGATTATTAAAATATTTGCCATAACCACTTTGTTTGATAACAGTACGGGAAGCTATGTCAAATTCTTTAAGCGGGACTCCTGATTTTACAGCATCGAGACCAGCTTGGTTTGATGTTTTAACAATGTTATAAATGTTTTTTTGCTCTTCGTCCGCTTCACCAATGATGAAGGTACGCGTCATGTCAGAACAGTAACCATTTTGCGTTATGACTCCAAAATCAATGAGTAAAAAATCTCCATTTTCAAATTTTCTTTCACCTGGTGTGCCATGGGGTAAAGAAGCTTTTTCACCTGATAATACTGTAGTTGCAAATGAAGGACCTACTGCTCCATGTTTTTTCATTAATAATTCTAAATGTCCTGTAAGTTCAAGTTCAGTCATTCCTATTTTTACTTTTTTAATTCCATCTGATAATACTTTTTCAATAATATCAACTGCTTCTTGTAAGTACTGAATCTCTTGACGGGATTTTATTAATCTCTGTTCGTTAATTAATGGATCAATATCAAGATAAATAGATGACTTAAAGATGTTTTGGAATCCTTCGTAACGCATGACACTTACATATTCTTTTTCAAAATAGATTTTAGAATTTATCCCATTTATATGTGATTGGATTACTTGAAAAGGATCTTGTTCATCACTAATTGGTATGATGTCTTGGATGACTGACTCAGCAAGTGCTGCGTCATTGTCTAATGCAGGGACAAAAAGTGTGTATTGTTCTGTTTTGAAATCAAATATCAACCCCATAAAACGTTCATGTGGGTTTGAATTAAATCCAGTAAAATAAAAAATATTTGCAGGATCCATAATAATTGCTAAATCTGCTTCTGCCTCTTTTAATCGTGTGGTTAATGTTTTAATACGTTGAGTATAATTAATCATACTTGCCCTCCTTGAATATCTAAATATACTTAATGTAAATATTTAACATAATATACTTTATTTTTTTAATTTCAATAATTAAATCAAAGAAAGTATGATAAGAGTAATATTAAAAGTGAATTTTCTTTTAAATAGTATTAGGAAATAACATTTAATTAGTGCGAGAGGATTCCCATAGATTACTAATATAATCTCGTCCTTCTTCAATACATTCATGAAATTGTATCGTCGCTTCACGACGTTCTTGTAAAAGTTCTTTTTGAGTTAAAGCTACTTTGTCAAATCTTTCTAAAATTTGGTAGGCAGCTATTTCTCCTTGTTTCATAGCCACCATGGCGCCTTCAATACCCGTTATATTTCCAGCTATATACAGATTGTTTATTTCAGTCTGCATGGCATCATTGTGCAGTGGAATAAACCCGCCTAAACTTTCTATATAAGTAAATGATACATTTAATAATCCGAGGAGTTCAGATAAAGGTGTTAAACCTCCAGACAAACATACAAAATCTACAGGTATAACTTCTTCTTTATTTGAAATTATGTTGCCATGTTTATCAATATTTTTTAATGTAATAGATTCTACTTTTTCTTTGCCATTAATAGATACAACAGTTTTTTTTAAATGAACAGATGTATTAAAAAGCTTTATACCTTTTCTAGGAAAAAATTTAAAAGCTAAAGGTTGAATTTGGGGTATAGTTTTCAATAATTTTGTCCCTAATTTTATAATATAACTAGGCGCCATATGTGAAATGTTTAATAATTTTTTTAATACATTTTGAGGATTAGCATCATTTGTGTTTACTTCGTTGTGAGGTGGCAAAGACATCACTTTAACTTCTATGTTAGCCATGTGTAGTTCAGAGAGAATGGCACTACTTAAGACGTTTATACCTATAATGGCTCCTTTGTTACCTGGAGCAACACGTTGGACATTTGTTAGAACTTGTGCTGCACCTACAGTCATAACGCCTGGTAACGTACTTCCTAGTATAGCTGGCGTTAATTCTTGAGCGCCAGCACACACTAGTAAATATTTAGACTTAAAATTACCACTAGTGGTATTAATATGATAATATTCTTGTGGTTTTTCAATATTAGTAACGCTCGTGGATAACTTGATAGTTAAGTTAGGGTGGTGTAACACATCAGATAGTGTCTCTGCTTTTTCATATCCATTCCAAACTTCTCCGTTATTATCTTCGTAGAGTTGACCTATTAATCTTCCGCCTATACGATAATACTCGTCTAGTAATAACACTTTTTTTTCTTCCATGAGAATTCTCGCAGCGGAGGCACCAGCAGGACCGGCTCCTATTATAATTACATCAAACATGATTTTCACTCCATTCTTTCACATCGTGAGGGAGGGATTGGCCACTTATCACTGACATTCCTTCTTGTACTGGCGTAATACACGTTCTGACATTCTTTTTTCCATCAATATCTGCTCGGCATTCAAAGCAATGTCCTATATTACAAAATATGCCTCTTGGAGAGCTATCATCCTCATGATGACGAATTGTACGTATATCATTGGCTAGTAGGCAACTTGCTACACTTTCTCCAACATGACACGTTAGAGGCTGATGATTGAAAAAAATTTCAACAGTTTCAGTTTCAATATTTTTCAATAAAGGATGGTTATAAATACGTTTAGTCATCTTCACCACCTCCTAATTCTCCAAACGTAACAGGGCGCACGGGAGGTTGTACTTTCATTGTTGTAAATTCATTATTTATTTTTTTATCTTTATTTATAATCTTATCGATATGATTTTTACATGTTCTTCCACCACAAAACCCCATACCTGCACGCGTGCGTAATTTAGTTTCTCTCACACTACTATCATATTTTTCTACGGTTTCTAATATGTGTTTTAAAGTTACATTTTCACAACGACAAAGCACGATATCTTCCATAAGTAACACCTCATTTACTGATTTATAAATATATAAGCAAATTTGATGCCAAACTAGTTAAGTAATATTGTAATAATTTAATTTTGCATATAAAGTAGGTCTAGAAATACCTAATTTTATTGCTGTTAATTTTTTATTATAATCACATTCTTTATAAGCCTCTTTTATAATTTCACCTTCATGGTATTTTAGCTTTTCTGATAAGCTGCCCTTTACTCCAATAGATTTTGAATGATTGTTCTTTTTGAAATTAGCATAATCATCAAAAATATCTTCTTGGAAATCTCCGTTTTCTGAAAAAATAACTAGTCTCTCAATGATATTACGTAATTCACGAACGTTACCAGGCCAATTGTAGTGTTTGAATTTTTGCATTAAAGTCAAAGGAATGGGTTGTAATTTGATTTCATAATTTTGTTTAGCTAGTTGATAAAAATGATATGAAAGTGTTTCTATATCTTCTTTTCTCTCTCGTAAAGGTGGGATTTCAATATTAACTACATTAAGTCTATAAAATAAATCCTCTCTAAATGTCCCTTTTTGTACTTCATCTATTAAGTTTTTATTTGTAGCTGCAACAATACGTACATCAATAGAACGTTCTGTGGTACTTCCAACGCGATAAAATTTTTTTTCTTGAATTACTCTAAGTAACTTAACTTGCATTTCAAGTGGCATATCAGCAATCTCATCTAGGAAAAGGGTCCCCTTATCTGCTCGTTCAATTAGACCTTCTTTCCCTTTTTGGTTGGCACCACTAAATGCTCCTTTTTCATAGCCAAACATTTCACTTTCGAAGAGGTTGGCAGGTATAGTTCCACAGTTAACAGTTACAAAAGGTTGTTTAAATCGTTGGCTAAAATCATGTATACTACGTGAAAATAATTCCTTTCCAACTCCACTTTCTCCAGTAATTAATGTATTTACCTCAGATTGAGCAGCTTTTTTTATTAAATATTTTACACGAGTCATATTACTACTATTACCAATTACGGAACTAAACGCACCATGATTATTGTATTCAGAAATTTGACGTTCCAGTACTGAAATTTGGTTTTCAAATTGTTTTATTTTGTTACGGTTATATACTTGGTCACTCACATCTAATTCCGTAACAATTGCACCAACTACTTCATTGTTGCAAATGATTGGTTTTGAAATGATATTAACGTATTTATTATTACCAGCGTAATGTTCTTCTTTTTGGTAGGGTTTCGCTTTTTTTAATGATTCTAAAATAATTAAATCCTTTTTTTCAAAAAATTGATTAATGGATTTTCCTATAATATCTTCATTTGAAATTTGAAATATATTAGATGCTTCCATACTCCAATAAATTACTCGTCCGTCTTTATCAATAATGGTATAGCTTTGATGACTAATGTTAAGTAATACTCCAACTAACGCTTCTAATTCTGATTTATTCAATAGTATCTCCCTCCAATGTAAAAAAACTAATAAATATTATATAAAACTTAACACTTATGTAAGCGTTTTACTACAATTCTTTGATTTTCTTTTTGGCATATAAATTGCTTATAGAGTTAGTAAAGGAGGAATATTATTTGAACGATATAAACCATGAGGTACTTATAATTGGTGGTGGCATTATAGGCGCAAGTATTAGTTATTTTTTATCAAAAACTGGGTATGATGTCGGTTTGGTGGAAAGCAAAGAAATTGCTTCTTTAACTTCGTCCCATTGTGATGGGAATATTTTAGCTATTGATAAAACACCAGGATTTGATAGCCAAATGACTTTACGAAGTCAAAAGTTGATCCATGAATTGAGTAAAGAATTGATTCTCCCATTTGAATATAGGAAACCTGGAAGTATATTAGTTTGTGAAACTGAGGATGAGCTACAGGCTGCTGAACAATGGGTTCAACAACAACGAGACTACGGATTAGATTTTAAAATGTTGAATAAACAGGATATAAAAAACGAGTCTAAGTATTTTTCAGATCATTTATTAGGAGGTTTGGAATGTACTACAGATTCTACGGTTAACCCCTATATGCTCACCTATAGTTTTATTGAAACTGCTAAACTACATGGCTTAAAAGTTTATGAATATGAACATGTGAAGAACATAAATAAAAGTGACGAAACTTTTTATATTCACACTACCAATTATTCTTTTTGCGCTAATAAAGTGGTCAACGCATGTGGTATATACGCTTCTGAAATAGGAGATATGTTAGACGTTCATATTCCTATTTATCCAAGAAAAGGGCAGATTTTAGTAGCATCTAGAAATGAAACAGTTGGAATTAGAAAAGTAATGGAATTTGGCTATCTAATGTCCAAATTTGGGGGAGAACGGCAAGTATCTAAAGAAATGGAGGATTACGGTATTGCTTTGGTGTTTGAACCCACAGAAAGTCAAAATTTTCTTATTGGATCAAGCAGAGAATTTAATGGATATGATAAAAAAGTAAGTTCAAAGGTAAATCGGTTAATAGCACAAAGAGTAATTCATTTTTATCCTAAATTAAAAGATATGAGTTTAATAAGAACTTATTCTGGATTAAGGCCTTTTACAGAAGACCATTTACCAATTGTTAGCGAGACAGAAGTTGAAGGATTTTATGTCGCCGCAGGACATGAAGGGGACGGTATTGGGTTGTCTTCTATTACGGGATTATTTATAGAACAACTTATTTCAGACAAAGAAACAGAAATTGATATTTCTCCTTTATCAGTGAATCGTTTTAAGGAGGTTTAATTATGAAATATGATCGTTTATTTTCAACTTTTGATACACATACAGGAGGAAATCCTACTCGGACAGTTTTGAGCGGAATGCCTAAAATGATAGGTGATACAGTAGCTGAAAAAATGCAATATATGAAGTTACATTATGATCACTATCGCAAATTTTTGATGAATGAACCAAGAGGTCATGAAGTAATGAGCGGAACTATCATGGTAGAACCTTGCAATGAGGAAGCTGATTTTGGGGCGATTTATATAGAGACAGGTGGTTACTTACCTATGTGTGGTCACGATACGATTGGATTTTGTACTGCGCTGATTGAGCTTGGTTTCGTTGAAAAAGTTGAACCTCTAACGAAAATTAACATTGAGACTCCTGCAGGTTTGGTAAAAACAGAAACTAAAATTGAGGAGGGAGAAGTTAAGGAAGTCAGTTTTAAGAACGTACCGAGCTTTTATTTGAAAACTGTAAATATTGAACATGCAACGTTAGGTCAAATTTTTATCGATATTAGTTATGGAGGGAATTTTTACGGTATTATAGATGCTGACCAATTAGGTATTGAATTAACACCTGAAAATAGTAGCTATATTGTTAAAAAAGCTATAGAGATTAGAAATCAAATTAATGAAAAATATAACGTTCAGCATCCAGAAAAACTTTTTATTAAAGGATTAACACATATTGAATTTTCATCTAAAAAAGTAACTTATAAGGGTATTAATTTTAAAAACACCGTTATTGTTCCCCCGGGAGGTATTGATAGATCTCCTTGTGGTACAGGAACATCAGCTAAAATGGCTACGCTATTTTATAAAAAAGAACTTCAAAAAGAGGATGAATTTTTACATGAAAGCATTATAGGTTCTGTTTTTAAAGGAACCGTGCTAAATAATACAGTTGTGAATGGATATGAATACATTGACGTTAGTATTTCAGGTAGGGCTTGGCCAATGGGGAAACATGATTTTTATTACAGTGAAAAAGCGAGGGAAGATAATTATTTATTTATCCCGCCATTAACTTAATATAGGAGGTTTATAAAATGAATACTCAATTGATATGTACAAGCTATGATTGTGAAGTAATGGGTGGTTTATTTAGGTTTGTTTCTTTTGAACAACTTAAAACTACTTCTAAACAAACCTTAAGTTTGGATTGGATGAAACAGAATATTTCAAAATTATCAGCAATGTATAACGAACCCAGAGGCCATCCTTATTTATTGTTTTGTGTTTACACTATTAAAGGTGACAAATGTGAGGTGCTAACATTTCAGCCTCTTGGTCATTCAGTACAATTAGAAACAATTTCGAAAGCCACGAGCTTTATGCTACAGAAGACAGTGAATCCAAATATCAATTTTAATATAGAAGTAAATGGCTTATATACGAATCATTCAGAAGTAGATAAAAGCATGGAAGTTCAATTATCTTCAGTGAAGTTAGTAAAAGAAACAGAAGAAATGGATATTTATAAAGTTGATAGTAGGCTTTATGGGTTTGTTAAAACTTTAGATTTAACATCGATGAACCTACAAAAAATATTGGGAATATATGATGCATATCAAAAATACCATCAGCAAAATGACATTGAAAATTATATATATTTTGATAGCAAAACACATCGTATATTAGTTATGCATCGTGATCAGATTGTTAGAGTACCAGATTCAGCAGCGTATTCTATAATCCACCATCGTTTCGACAATTTAGCTATTCTACGTACGATGACGAATCGACACATAAAAATTCAGGATAAAAAATTTGTTTTAGAGGCATCTTTAAGTAGCTTTAGTCAATTTTACATGTCTGAAACAGATCCATTTAAAAAAGGGTTCATTTTACAATGATCTTAAACTAAAGGGTGGGGAAAATGGATAACAATTACAGATTACCAACAGGAAAAGAAATCATATTTATACTGATAGCATTTATTATAACTATGTTTGTAGTAGTGATTTATTTAGGGTTACCAATTCAAATAGCGTTATTACTTATTTGGTTCATCATCATTACAGTTGGCTTAAAAATAGGTTACTCCTATAACCAACTTCAAGCAGGCCTCTGTAAAGGCATATATGAAGGTATGGAAGCGATATTAGTAATGATTTCAATTGGAGCATTAATAGGTACATGGATTGCTAGTGGTATTGTACCAAGTATTATTTATGCAGGGTTGCATGTGATAAACCCAACATTCTTTCTTGTTACAGCATTTATTATATGTATTATAACTTCCTTAGCGACTGGTACATCTTTTGGATCAGCAGGAACAGCGGGAATCGCGATGATAGGAATTGGCACAAGCTTTGGATTACCGCTACCACTTGTAGCAGGTGCAGTTATTTCTGGATGTTACGTAGGGGACAAAATGTCCCCACTATCTGACACAACAGTTATGACAGCTTCATTATCTCGAGTGGGGTTGTTTGATCACATCAAATCAATGTCATTTGTCTCTATACCAAGTGTCATTATTACTTTAATCCTATTTAGTATTGCTAACTTTACAGTGAGTAGTAAAGAGGGCAGTGTGGCACAAGCTGAAAAAGCAATGGGACAATTATCTGATCAATTTAATATTTCAGGATGGATGGCGGTGCCTTTAATAGTAGTAATAATTCTATTGTCCTTAAAGATTCCATCTGTTCCTGTAATATTATTCGGAAGCTTACTAGGGGCGTTGTGGTCTGTTTGGTTCCAAGGTATACCTTTTGTCGAAAGTATAAAAGTACTGTATAGAGGAAATGATATTTCTTCTGGTATCTCATTTATTGATAACTTGTTAAACCGTGGAGGCATCACCTTTATGCTTGAGACCGTATTACTCGTAATCATTGCCTTAGGTATTGGAGGATTAATGGAAGTAATTGGTGTCACTCAAAAAATAAGTAATATATTTAATAAGTGGGCTTATAATTCAGGACGTTTAACTTTAACCACACTACTAGCAGGTGTGTTTGGTAATTTCTTTGGTGGCGCCGCCTATGTATCATTGCTTACAGCAACAAAGATGACTGAAAAAAACTACGATAAGTTAAAAATTAAGCGTACCGTGTTATCTAGAAATTCAGAAGCGGGTGGTACAGTGACGACCCCAATGGTTCCATGGTCAGATGGAGGGGTATTTATGGCTACCACTTTAGGTGTATCTACCATGCACTATTTACCCTTCTTATGGTATAGCTTTGTAGTTTTAATTATTTCAATTATTTTCGGATTTAAAGGGATATTTATATGGAAAACAGATGATTATTACAGTGAAAAAGAGAGTTACAAGAACCACAAAATTAAAACTAGAGAAAAAGATGAGAATATTATTAATTCATAAAAATAAAACATTAAAGGAGTAATGAAAATGGAAAAATTTAAAGGCGTTTATCCAGTTATTGTGACACCTATGAAAGAAAATTTTGAAATAAATTACGAAGGTTTAAAAGAAAATGTGAATTACTTTATTACACAAAATGTCTCAGGGCTTGTAATTAATGGAAGCACAGGTGAGTTTGTGTCATTAACGGAAGCGGAAAAAGAAGAAATAATTAAAACAGTACTTTCAACTGTAAATGGTGCGTTTCCCATTATTGTCGGTACGTCAAGTGAATGTACAAATGACGCTATTCGTTTAACACAATCTGCTGAAAATTTAGGAGCAGATGGCGTGTTAGTTATAAACTCATATTATGCACACCCTACAGATGAAGAAATTTATCATCAATTTAAAGATATTGCTGAGAGCACCTCTTTACCAGTCATGATTTATAACAATCCTTTTACTACAGGTATAGATATTGGCCAAAACACATTAATTGATTTAGGTAACAATGTAAAAAACATTACACATTTAAAAGAATCCAGTGGTTCTATTCAGAAATTAAGAGATGTACATTACGCTACAAGTGATAATTTAACATTATTCTGTGGTAGTGATGATTTAGCCTTTGAGTCCTTTGTTATGGGAGCTCAAGGGTGGGTATCAGTTGCTGGAAATTTAGCTCCGAATTTAACCAAAGAATTATATGAAAAAATACAATCAAAAGATTTTAACTCGGCACATGAAATATACAAAAAACTCCTACCATTATTGCAATTTATAGAAGATAGCGGAAAGTATGTACAAATTGTTAAAGCAGGTATGGAATTTAAAGGATTAAATGGTGGACCTAGTAGACCACCAAGAAGAAGCTTAAACACAGAAGAAACAAACAGATTAGAAAAAATTATTTCAACTTTAAATTAGGAGGTATATTATGACAAATACAATTAAAATGCCAGCAAAAGTACAGGAATTTATTAAAGATGACATCGGGTTATTCATTAATAATGATTATGTAAGCAGTGAAAACCAAAAAACTTTTGAGGTATATAATCCAGCAGATGATACACTTATTACCCGAGTTGCAGAAGCGAATACAAAAGATATTAATTACGCAGTAGAATGTGCTGAAAAAGCCTTTAAAGGTGAGTGGAGGCAATTAACTGCACAAGAACGTAGTGATTTAATCATAAAATTCACGGATTTATTAGAAGAAAACAAAGAAGAATTAGCTTATTTAGAAGCATTAGATAACGGCAAGTCATATGAAATCGCACTTTCAGAAGACATACCAGGAGCAATTAACCAATTTAGATATTATGCAGGTTGGGCTACTAAAGTATTAGGGCAGACCACGCCAATAAGTCCTGAGTATTTTAATTATTCAGTACATGAACCTATAGGTGTTGTAGGACAAATTATTCCGTGGAATTTCCCATTGAACATGGCTTCTTGGAAAATGGGCGCAGCTCTTGCAACTGGGTGTACAATTTTAATTAAACCGGCGGAACAAACCCCTCTATCATTATTGTACGCTGCACAGTTAATTAAAGAAGCAGGTATACCTGAAGGTGTTGTTAATGTGGTTCCTGGTAGAGGACCAATAACAGGAGAAGCAATTTCCACTCATCCTAAAATACGTAAAATTGCTTTTACAGGATCCACAGAAACAGGGAAAGGTATAATGAAAAAAGCAGCAGATACAGTTAAGAACATCACTTTAGAATTAGGAGGAAAGTCGGCTAATATTATATTTGAAGACGCTGATTTGTCCGAAGCAGCAACAACCGCAGTTGATGGAGTGATGTTTAATCATGGACAGAATTGTAGTGCTGGTACTAGAATATTTGTGCAATCTTCGATTTATAAAGAGTTTGTTGAAAAATTCATTGAACACACAAAAAATATAAAAGTTGGACTTGGTACCGAAAAAGGTGTAGACATGGGACCGTTAATTTCACGTAAACAACAACAGCGTGTTGAAGAATATATAGATATAGGGGTAAAAGAAGGTGGGACTATAGCTTACCAACAGAGTTTGGAAGATAGTAAAGGATATTTTGTAGCACCTACTGTATTTACAGATTTAACAGATGATATGCGAATTGTTCAAGAGGAAATTTTCGGTCCAGTAGCATGTATATTACCATTTGAAACTGAACAAGAAGTAGTAGAAAGAGCTAACGCTAGCGATTATGGCTTAGCTGCGGCTGTGTGGACCAAAGATATTCAAAGAGCAATCAACGTAACAAACCAGTTAGAGGCGGGTACAGTTTGGATAAACGATTATAATTTAGAAGATCCCGCTGCAGCATTTGGTGGTTATAAGCAATCAGGTATAGGTAGAGAAATGGGGACTTATGCGTTAGATAATTATACGGAAGTTAAATTTGTATGGGTCAAATTATAGATGGAAATAGGAGTGGCAAATGCCACTCCTATTTTTTTGTATCTTTTTCTTTGTATATTGCTCTACGTTGATTACAATTTTTAATTTGCAATTCTTTACGATATTTTGAAACAGTTCTTCTAGAAATAAAAATCTCCTGTTCTTTAAGGTAAGAAACAAGGGTGTCATCAGAAAAAGGATTTTGAAATGATTCATTTTCAATTAGGTATTTAATCTTATGCTTAATATGATGAGTTGTGATAGTAGAATTATATGGTTGGACAAATAAATCAGATAGTTTAAATAAAGTATGATTAATCTGTATATAACGAGAATGGATGCCACGACTAATAGTGGAAGGATGGACGTTAATATTTTCTGCAATCATATTTTGAGTCAAAGGACGGTATTTTAATTGATTATTATAGAGGAGCCCCTCATATTGAACAGTAATAATCATATTAATTATTTTGTATAGTGTTTCAGAGCGCTTTGAGAGCATAGTTTTTAAAAAATTAAACTTACTTTCATTTTGTTTATAAATTTTATCATGGACTGGAGCCCTTTCATCTAGCGATAAAGCATTGATATAATGATCATTCATTTGAATTGAAAATGCTTTATTATTTATAGTTATATACGCTTCTGGAATAATATTTTGCGGAGCGTTGGATTCAAGATAAGGAAAAATTTCTTGCTCCTTAATATAGGATAAATAGTTTACAAATGATTCATGTGAAACATCGTAATCATCAAGGAAGTTAAAATTTGCATTCGCAATATCTTCAAGATGATTTCGAAATAAATCGAATAATGTGTTATCCCATAACTTCTTTTTTTGTAATTGGAATGAGATAAAATCAAAAGTATTTTCGCTTCCACACCCAATAGGTGACAAACTTTGTATTATTTCTTTAATTGATTGGAATTCTATGAATGTAATATTTTGCTGGTTACAAAAGACTTTTTTGTCTATGTCAAAAAAGCCTTTATTATCAAGGTTTAAAATTATGAATTTAGCGATATGAAAATATTTGTTTGTTAGATTCTGATCGAAAAGTTGATCAATTAGATCTTCCCTTGTATTACTTTCAGCCCCCTTGTAGTTATCCATAGTCATAGTGTTTTCATTGTTAATAAATTTATACTGAATATAGGGATAATTATCTTCTACGCGGTGTAAATACTGAATAATATCTTCTTGCTTATAGGAGAGCATCTTAAGTGATTGTAACTGATAATTAGATAGTTGCATTTCATGATTTAATATTTGGTCAAGACTCATTAAACTGCCTCCTTTCTCTTACAATCAAAGTTATATTATAAAAGTAGATAGTATTATTTTATCTATTAATATTCATTTTACATTTAAATATAAGCTAAGCATAGTGTTTTGTAAGCGCTTTTTATAGTCTCTTTTTTAACCCAAAAAAGAGGCACCTTTTCAGGTACCTCTCGATAAGCTAAACGTTATAATTTTTTCACAGTTAATAATAAATAGATGAAGAATGGGGCGCCGAATGCAGCGATAAACACGCCTGCAGGTACTTCTTTTGGTAGGAATAGTGTTCTACCAATCAAATCGGCAATGATAATGGACATAGCACCAAAGACAGCTGACATAATTAAACGTTTTAAATAACTATTTTTAATTAATGTTTTTGCCACGTGAGGTGATATTAGACCAACAAAGCCAATATTTCCTACGAAGCTGATAGCAGAGCCGGCAAGTATTGTCGTAATAATCATTTGAAATAATCTTGTTTGATTCACTTTAACACCCAACCCAGTTGCTACATGATCATGCATCACAGAAACTTTCATTCGTGGAAGAATAATAATTAATAATGGCAATGTACAGAGAATAAATAATCCTAAGATTAAACTATTATCGAATGTCGCCCCGGATAAGCTACCGACTAGCCATGTATAGGCTTTGGATGCTGAAAGTTGTTTTGTCATCACGAGCGTGCCGTTTACAAGTGCCATAAATAATGTTTGAAGTGCAATACCAATAATCACTAGGGTAGTGGGCTGTATATTCCCTTTTTTCTGGAAACTCATCAAGATACCCATTACAATCGTAGCTCCCGTAAGTGAAAATGCAGGTAACCAATGGATGCTAATATCACTTAAAAAGGCTATGAAGGCGACTGCGCCAAATGTCGCTCCGCCCGTCACACCTATAATATCAGGAGAAGCGATAGGATTTTTAAGTACGTTCTGCAAAATTAAACCACTTGCTCCAAGTGCGGCTCCAGCTACAATAGCTAAGGTGATTCTAGGTAGACGTAACACTTCGATGGTAAATTGATCTGGGCTTGAAATCGGGTCAATAATATAAGAAAAGATACTATTTAATGATATGAAAGTAGAACCTAACATTAAACTGAGTACTGATACAATAATCAATAGGAGAACGGCAATGGCTAAACGTTTGGTTTCTTTTTTATTGATTATCTCATTCATATACTTTGAATTCCTTTCCTTATGATATAAATCAATGTGATAGCACCGATAATAGCTGTAATGACCCCGATAGGCAGTTCGAGTGGTTGGATAATAACTCTTGCCACGATATCAGATAAGGTCATCAATATAGCCCCGCTTATTGCTGTGAAGGGTATCAAGTATTTATAGTTAGGTGGCAGTAATCGTTTACTAATATGAGGAACAATTAATCCAATAAACATGATTGACCCAGCAAGTGCGACTGAAATGCCAGCAAGTGCACTAATCGTGAGTACAATTATCATTTTTGTTAACTTGATGTTTTGTCCAAGTGCCGAAGCGATGTCATCACTCGTCATTAAAATATTAATATGTGATGACATCGCGAATGCGACGCAAAGAAATACAATGATGATTGGCATGACCCAAGGTACATCCCAAATATTACGGAGGGAAACAGAGCCACTGAGCCAAAATAGAAAGCTTTGTAAATTTGTTTGATTCATAATTAAAATGCCTTGTGTAAAAGCACTAAACAACGCGGAAATCGCAGCACCTGCGAGTATCACACGTTTCGGTGAAAACTGTGCTTGCTTGAACATACCTAGTGTAATGACAATAAGTGTAACAATTATTGCCCCGATAAATGAAATCGCTATTAATGCCTCGAAAGAGTGTACTTTAAAAAATGTTAATCCGCAAATCACGAAGAATACAGCCCCTGCATTGACACCAAATAGACCAGGTGAAGCAATTGGATTACGTGTTAACACTTGCATGAGTAATCCAGATACTGAAAAAGCTGCGCCTGTTAGGATAGCAATGATTGTTCTTGATGCACGTGATTCGGCAAGTAGTATATGTATTTCGTTATTGCTATTAAAGTGGAACAACGCTTGTACCAACTGTGACAGTGATACAAGCGTGTTTCCAATCATTAAACTTAGTATGGTTACAACGATAAGGCATAAACTAGAAAAGATTAATTTATACCGTGGTTTAAGTAACATGAAGTAACTCCTTATTGATTAAGATTGTTTTTTAATATCTAATTTTTCATATAAATCATCAATTAATTTAAGTGATGATTTATAGCCGCCAGCCATGTTCCATGTAATTTCATCAACGTTATCTGATACGTTATCATTTTTGACTGCTTTTAAGTTCTTCCATTGGTTACTTGATGTCCAATCTTTTTTCGTTTTCTTAGTTAATTCTGCGTCTTTAGCAGTTTCATCAGAATTGAACATAAAGATATGGTCAGCATCCATAAGTGGAATACTTTCTTTTGATGTTAATTGAATGATGTCTTTTCCTTTATCGACTTGCTTTTGTTGTGCTTCTGGTCGTTTGAAGCCTAAGTCATGTAAGATGTCTCCAGCATAACCACTCGCATAAATACGTGCGTGATCTGGTCGGAAGTTAACGACTGAAGCTGATAATGGCCATTCATCTCCGTACTTCGCTTTCGCATCTTCTTTAAATTGCGCTACTTTATCGTCGTACTTACTCAATAATTCGTCTGCTTTTTTCTCTTTGCCAAGTGCTTTACCCATCATTTTCGTTGTGTCTTTAAATTTATAAACAGTGTCGTGTGTAATGGTTGGTGCAATTTTTGATAATTGTTCGTATTGTTTTTCATTTCTAACTTTAGAAGCGACGATTAAATCTGGTTTTAATTTAGAAATTTCTTCTAAGTTAGGTGACGGTTCTTGTCCTACCATTTTCGTCCCTTTAAGGTCATCTTTTATGTAATCATATTTAGGCTGTTGTACCCAAGATTCTACAGCTCCTACAGGTTTAACACCTAACGCTACTGATACATCAGTTGCCCCTTGATATAAAGTTACGACACGCTTTGGTTTCCCTTTAATTTCTGTTGTACCCATAGCATGTTTAATTTTTGTTGTTTTTTCATCTTCTTTTGAATCCGATGATTTTCCAGAATCACCATTTCCACAAGCGGATAAAACCATAACTGCAGCTAAAACAGTAATAAATAATTTTGTTAAATGCTTCATTTTTGATATAACCTCCCCAATATAGTTGATAATGATTATCAACTATAATATGGTACAACGCAAGCGATATGTCAATAAAATTTTAAATTTTTTTAAATATTAATTAACGATTTGACATTTTATGTGAATATAAATAGAATGCAGTTGTTGATAATGATAATCGTTATCAAATAGATTGTGTTATCCATAAATCCCATTTTAGGAGGAATTTAAGTGAGACAAGAAGCTGAAAATTGTCATGATTCTTTACTTTCATGTATAGGTCAGACACCTATGATTCAACTCAAGCAACTATTTCCAGAGCATCATGTTTATGCAAAATTAGAATATATGAATCCTGGCGGTAGTATGAAAGATAGGCCAGCTCAATACATTATTGAAGATGGCTTTAAAAAAGGAAATATCACAAAAGGAACACATTTAATTGAGAGCACTTCTGGAAATTTAGGTATCGCTTTAGCAATGATCGCTAAAATAAAAGGTTTAACACTTACATGTGTCGTAGATCCTAAAATTTCTGAAACAAATTTAAAAATTATTAAAAGCTATGGTGCGAATATAGATATGGTAAGCGAAGCAGATGAAAACGGCGGATATTTGATGACACGAATTAATCGCGTGCGTGAATTACTCGATTCAACTGATAATGCTTATTGGATTAACCAATACGCAAATGAATTAAATTGGCAAGCACATTACCATGGTGCAGGTGCAGAAATTGTACAACAAATTGAATCACCTATTGATTATTTTGTGGCACCGGTAAGTACAACCGGTAGCATTATGGGTATGAGTAGAAAAATTAAAGAGTATCACCCAAACGCCGAGATTATTGCAGTAGATGCAAAAGGGTCTGTTATTTTTGGTGATACACCTACAGACAGAGAGTTACCAGGTATCGGAGCAAGTAGAGTACCTGAGATTTTAAATAAAGAAGAAATTGACCAAGTCGTTCATGTGGATGACTACGAATCAGCGGTTGGATGTAAGCGCTTAGTTGGATATGAAGGCATTTTCGCAGGTGGTTCGACAGGTTCGATTATCTCTGCGATTGAAAAAGTCATTCAATCTATCGATAAAGATAAGACCATTGTTACGATTTTACCTGATAGAGGGGACCGTTATTTAGATTTAGTGTATTCAGACGAATGGTTTAGTGAAGTAGAAAATAAAAGAGGAGCGTTAACACGATGAATAAAGACATGTTGTACTTAAATAGATCAGATATTGAACAAGCAGGAGGTAATCATTCAAACGTTTATGTTGAAGCGTTGACTGAAGCGTTAAAAGCACATGCAAATCAAGACTTTGTGCAACCGTTAAAGCCGTATTTACGAGCAAATGGTAAAGAGGGACATATTGCAGACCGTATCATTGCAATGCCGAGTCATATTGGCGGACAAGACCCAGTCTCAGGTATTAAATGGATTGGTAGTAAACATGATAACCCATCAGAAAGAAAGATAGAGCGTGCAAGTGGTGTCATTATCTTGAATGATCCTGAAACGAATTACCCAATTGCAGTGATGGAAGCAAGCTTAATCAGTAGTATGAGAACAGCTGCTGTATCGGTAATTGCAGCACAACAATTAGCGAAAAAAGGATTTGAAACGTTAACTATTATTGGTTGTGGGTTAATCGGTGATCGACAATTACAAAGTATGTTAGAACAATTTGACCACATCAAACAAGTTTATGTATTTGATCAGTTTGAAGCAGCGAGTGACCGTTTTATTAAGAAGTGGGTCGAATCACGTCCAGACATTAATTTTGTTCAAGCACACACAGCTAAAGAAGCAGTAGAAAATGGAGAAGTGGTCATTACTTGTACAGTGACTGACAAGCCATATATTGAATATGACTGGATTCAAAAAGGTGCTTTCATCAGCAATATTTCAATTATGGATATTAAAAAAGACGTCTTTATCGAAGCAGACAAAGTTGTCGTAGATGATTGGTCGCAAGCAAATAGAGAGAAAAAGACGATTAACCAACTTGTCGAAGAAGGTCGCTTTAGTAAGGAAGCGCTACATGCTGAACTAGGAGAATTATTAACAGGTGCTAAACCAGGTAGAGAAAATGATGATGAAATCATTTTATTAAACCCAATGGGTATGGCAATTGAAGACATTTCAAGTGCATATTACATTTACAAAGAAGCTAAGCAACAGCAAATCGGGACTACATTAAGTCTATATTAAGGAGTGTCGTACAGTGATAGAAGTCACAGCGAATCATCAACAAACATATGCGCACACTGTTATTTTAAGAGATTTAGTGGATGGGCTATTATTTGAAGACGTATTTGGTCTTTTGACAAAAAGTACGACATTACAAATGTCATCGGAAACGACATTAAAGTATGGAAATGATAGTAAAGCGCTATATATTCCTGTATATCACAGTGGTTTAAATATTTATCGATTAAGAGATACAGCAGTCTTTTTAAAAGAACATGATAAACAACATGCTATCGATGCTGTCACATTGTGGGATACATTAGTTGAAATGAATAAACCATTGAGTGATGAATTGAATACAGAACGCTTTAGAGAAGGCCTTGCAGTTGCGATGGAAGAGTTAGCGAAGCAATTAGAAGGACTTACATTAGCAGATCATCCGTTTATAAAGTCAGAGCAGTTAGCAAGTTTGAAAGACCGTCCATTCCATCCTTTAGCTAAAGAGAAACGCGGTCTCAATAAAGAAGATTATCAACAGTATCAACCAGAATTTCTCAAGACATTTTCTTTAAAAACAATCGCAGTACATCGTGATTATATTTTAAAAAGTGAATACTTAAAAGAAGATATAGTCAATCAAGCATTAGCAATAGACAATCAAGATAAATTAACTCATATCCTTGGAGCGGAGGGATTATCTTCAGAAAATTATATGATATTACCTGTCCATCCTTGGCAAATGACTCATGTGCTACCAGATATGTTTAAGGAAGAAATAGCTTCTAACATTATCATTTCGCTAGATTATGAATTCGGTGCATTTTTACCATCATCATCGATGCGTTCACTCATTGATGTGCAACAGCCGTTTCAACATATCAAAGTACCATTTTCAATGCAGTCATTAGGGGCATTGCGCTTGACACCTACACGGTATTTATTAAACGGGCAAAAAGCTGAACAATTATTAAGCCAAATCATTCAGCAAGACAAAACTTTAAAACAAAAAGTTGTTTTGTGTGATGAAAAACAATGGTTATCGTTTATTAATGCAGATCAAGATATCTTCCAAGACCAGATCGGTCACCTTACGACGCAAATTAGAAGTTATCCAGAGCAAGTGACAACACATTCGTCACAACTTTTATCGATGGCTGCTTTAGCAGCACACGATGCGACATTATATGAAGATATTTTAGGTATAGAGCAATCACAAATGGAATCATATCAACTAGAAGCATTATTTGATGATATCTTAGATCATTTCATGCATATCATCATCAAGTTTATGAAGCACGGTGTCTTACCAGAAGTGCATGGACAAAATATTTTGATTGCATTTAAAGATGGGCACGTAGATCAACTCGTGTTGAGAGATCATGACACAGTACGTATCTTTCCACGATGGATGCATGAAAATAACATTGAAATACCAGAATATGCGATAAGCAAAAATTCGCCTAATACATTAATTAATGAAGACATAGAAACATTTTTTACGTATTTCCAAACATTAGCGGTATCAGTGAATTTATACGCAATTGTAGATATGATGCATCATGTTTTTGGATTAAATGAGCATACTTTAATGCATAAAGTTAAATCATCACTCGCTCGTGAAATTCGTGAAATGGATTGGACAGAAGCTGATAAAGCACAAGTGCAACATATTTTATTTGAGAAGGATACATGGCCATTTAAGCGCGTACTCTTGCCACTCTTACATCAAAAAGGATCAGGTGGTGGTAGCATGCCATCAAGTATTGGGACAATACCGAACCCGATGATGCGTTATGACCAGTGAAACAATTTGGTATAGAAACTTTCGCATATTATGGTTGAGTCAATTTATTTCGATAGCTGGTCTTACGGTTTTAGTCCCATTACTACCTATATATATCGCTTCATTAAAAGATTTATCTGTTACTGAAATTCAATTGTGGAGCGGAATTGCAATTGCAGCGCCTGCTGTTACTACAATGATTTCATCACCTTTATGGGGCAAACTTGGAGATAGAATAAGCAGAAAATGGATGGTATTACGTGCATTGCTAGGATTAGCAGTGTGCTTGTTGCTCATGTCACTGTGTACAACGCCACTTCAATTTGTATTAGTCAGATTATTACAAGGCTTATTTGGTGGTGTAGTAGATGCATCTAATGCTTTTGCTACGAGTGAAGCACCAGAGAAAATGCGCGGTAAAGTACTTGGGAAATTGCAAAGCTCTATTAGTGCAGGATCTCTCGTAGGACCACTTATCGGAGGGATTGCAGCAACTATCGTTGGTTTCCAATCATTGCTATTAATGATTGCTATTTTGACATTTATTGTCTGTGCAGTAGGTATTAAATTACTCATAGAAACAGCACATAAGCAAAGCAGAAATGAGACTGAACCTATCCGTTGTGGAGTCAGACAATCATTTAAATGCTTGCTATGTTCTCAAGTGACATGTCGTTTTATCGTCGTGGGCATTCTTGCAAATTTAGCGATGTATGGCATGATGACCGCACTTGCGCCATTAACGGCAGGTGCAAACCAAACGTTATTAGATGATAAGGCAGCGGTAGGTCTCATCCAATCTGCATTTTGGACAGCTTCCATTTTAAGTGCGCCATTATGGGGAAGCTTAAATGATAAAAATTACGTGAAATATGTTTATTTAATCACTGCACTTATTTGTGGATTAAGTGTCATATTCCAAGGACTTGCTGATACATTATGGGTGTTAATGATTTTTAGGGTTATACAAGGCCTCACATATAGCGCGTTGATTCAAAGCGTTATGTACGTTGTCGTTAAGGCATGTCATCAAGATTTAAAAGGTACTTTCGTGGGTTCTACCAACAGTATGTTAGTGGTAGGACAAGTTGCAGGGAGTATGCTAGGAGCTGTTATCACGAGTAGCTATAATCCTACAATGACATTTATCGTCATGGGCGGCATATTTATCAGCAGTTGCGTCGTCTTACTGTCTTCTCAATTAAATGCTGTAAAAGATTATAAATTATCAATGAATGTATGGGAGTTGAATGAAAAACGTGCAAAGTAATCAGAATATTGAAACAGCTGCACATGCAGCAGTAGAACGTATACTCAATGTATATTTTAGAGAACAAAATTTATATCATACGCAACCAGAACATAACGTCTGGCATATCTCACTTGGCCCAGCTAAAAAGTTAGTTGGTCAATTTAATTATTGGTCGGAAATGGGTCATCACTTATACCATCCAGTAATGCGTGTGCAAGACAATGATACGACGTTATATTTAACACCGATGGAAGTTATTGAAAGTTTGTTTGAGATGTTAGCTGAACAAACTGAAGATACTGAAGAACTACAAATAACATTACAAAAGATTTATCAAGATATTGAAAATAGTGTTAAACGCACAGCACTATATTTATCTAACGCTGATACGACACATACGGAAGATCATTATATTGTTTCTGAACAAGCACTTTACTTAGGTCATCCATTTCACCCTACGCCAAAAAGTGCTGTTGGTTTTAGTGAAGATGATTTATTCAAATACGCTCCAGAGTGTCATACGCGATTTCAACTTTATTATTTACAAGTTGATCGTTCACTTATACTCGAGCGCTGTGTTGAAGGAAGAGACGAGACAGTAGATGCACTTATATTACAGTTAGCACAGTTAGAAAAACAAGATATAGACCCAGGTTATGCATTATTACCTGTACATCCTTATCAAATTAATGTATTAAAAGCGCAAGCTACGTTTAAGCAATGGTTCCAAGAAGGGTTGATTAAAGAAATAGGTGTGACAGGTTATGAAGTCTATCCGACGTCTTCTGTGCGCACTGTATTTTCAAAAGATCTCAACATCTATTTAAAATTACCGATTCACGTGCAAATTACAAATTTTGTGAGAACCAATGATTATGAACAAGTAGAGCGTACGATTGATGCCGCAAGTGTAATTGCATCGATAAAACCAAATTATGAAACACCGCATTTTAAACTGATGTTTGAAGAGGGGTATCGTGCAGTGAATGGTACGAGTGAAGCAGACGATTTCGATTTATTAGCTAATACAGCAATGATTGTTCGTGAAGGTATTGAAGCTTATCACTCGCAGAAATCGATTCATGTATTAGCAAGTTTATTGGAAACGATGCCACACCATCCAAAATCTACTCTAGGAGAAATCATTACGCAAAGTGGGATGTCAGATGCATCATGGTTAAGTGAATATTTAGCTATAACCTTACATCCTATGTTGGAGTTATTTGCTGAAACAGGCATTAGCTTAGAAGGTCACGTACAAAACACTTTGGTTGAGTTCGAATCAGGCCGTCCAAAGACTTGTTATGTCAGAGATTTAGAAGGCGTTTGTATAGCAGAAACGATTGCAAAACAAACTCAGTTAATCCCAAATATAGTGAAAGAAGACAGTCCCGTCGTATACAGTGATGCAGCCGCATGGCATCGCTTTAAATACTATATTATCGTCAATCATCTAGGTCATTTAATTGCGACTATGGGTAAACGTGCTGGTAGTGAAACTACTTTATGGCATACAGTTCGTACAACATTAATAGCATGGTCTCAACACGAAAATACCTCAACACAAATGAAAAATTATATTGATGACCTTTATCAAAGTGCTACATTTTCAGCTAAAGCAAACTTTATGAGCAAAATTAAAAATCGTGGAGATAATCCAATCTATACCGATATACCGAACCCAATGTTTATTGAAGAGGAGGCACGACAACATGACGCTTAATATTGAGAAACAAGTAAAATACCGTATTATAAAACAACTGGTAACTTCTATGATTTATGAAGATATTGTGCCATATGAAATGACACAGCAAGGTGATAGAACACAGATAGAAATTGAAGCGGACAATACGACATATCGTGTTGAAGTGAGAGAATTAGTGAGCTTTCAAAGACTAGAATTGACGTCACCTGTATGGCGTATCACTCGTGATAATGAGGCCAAAGCGACGGTAGATTATGCCACAATGCTTCGAGAGGTGCCTTATACATTTGAAAAAAACACCGAAAAAATCGAATCATTTATCAATGAATTGTTGCAGACTGAATTGAAAGATACACAGGCTTTACGTCATAAAGAGATGGCTTCGGGTAGTGTTAATTTAACGTTTGATGCGCTTGAATCTTATGCGATGGAAGGACATCCATATCATCCGAGTTACAAGTCACGTCTTGGTTTTACGCTAGCAGATAATCTTCAATATGGACCAGATTTCCAGCCTGAATTGACATTGAAGTGGATAGCAATTCCAAAGCAATTCATTGAACAAACAGTATCTCATACCATTTCACCAGAACAATTAATACATCAACAACTTGGTGATACAGTCGTACAGCAGTTTAAAGATAGATTAATATCAGCAGGTAAATCATTAGATGACTATGCTTGGTTACCTGTGCACCCATGGCAGTTTGACCATATTATTGCGAATGAACTAGCCGAACAATGGATTAACGGCGACATCATCTTATTAGGCGAGTCGAACGAAATGTATACTCCACAGCAATCTATTCGTACATTATCACCTATCGATGAATCTAAATATTATATAAAAGTGCCATTAAGTATTACAAATACTTCGACGAAACGTGTATTAGCACCGCATACAATTGAAAATGCAGCACAAATTACAGATTGGTTAAAAAGCATTCATGAAAAAGACAGTTATCTTAATGAGGAATTAAAAACAGTATTCCTCGGTGAGATCTTAGGCATGTCTTATATTAATGACAATTTATCACCAGAAAAACGTGAAGCAATTTATGGTGCAGTGTCAGTGATATGGCGAGAGAACTTACACAGTTATTTAACAGAAAGTGAAGATGCTATACCGTTTAATGCAATTTATAGTCTAGACCAAGAAAACAATGCGGTGATTCAACAATGGATTGAGCAATATGGGGTTGAAGCTTGGGTTAAACAATTTATTAAAGTAGCTGTCCAGCCGATTATTCATATGTTGTATTATCATGGCGTTGCGCTTGAATCTCATGCACAAAACATGATGCTCATTCATGAATCCGGTTGGCCAACACGCGTAGCTATTAAAGACTTCCATGATGGTGTTCGCTTTAAGCGTGATTTACTTAGCGCAGACGCTGCAAATCCGCAATTAACAGATACGCCAGAAGAACATAAGAAAATCAATCGTAATTCATTTATTGAAACTGAAGATGTAGAACTTGTAAGAGATTTCGCTTTAGATGCATTTTTCTTTATTAATATTTCTGAAATCATTATGTTCTTTGAACGACAATTTGATTTGAGTGAACATACACAGTGGGCTTATGTATATGAAGAAATTGAACAATATCGTCAAATACACCCTAATTTACCTAATTATGAGCAATTTGATTTATTTGAAAAAACGATACAAGTAGAAAAATTAACGACAAGAAGATTATTAGAAGATACAGAAATTAGAATCCATCACGTATCAAACCCGTTAGGAGTGATTCATCATGATGACGTTATCTCTCAAAGATAAATTGGCACAAGGTGAGCCTATCTACGGTATTTTTAATTCAATACCAAACCCACTTGTGATTGAAATTATGGCAGCGAGTGGTTACGATTTTGTAATTATTGATACTGAGCATGCGGCTATCAATGATGAAACTTTAGAACATTTAATTCGCGCAGCTGAAGCTGCACAAATCACACCTATTGTAAGAGTTACACAAGTCATCGATCGAGACATTATTAAAGTACTAGATATGGGTGCAAGAGGCATTATTATCCCGCACGTTAAAGATAAAGCTAAAGTCGAACAAATAGTGGAATTAAGCCGTTATTACCCTCAAGGTATGCGTAGTTTAAACGGTGGGCGTATGGCTAAATTTGGGGAAATACCACTCAAAGATTATATCAAAGATGCAAACGACAAAATATTAGTCATTGCAATGATAGAAGACAAAGAAGGTGTTAGTGCAATAGAAGATATTGTACAAGTTGAAGGGCTGGACATGATTATGGAAGGCGCAGCAGATTTATCTCAGTCGTTTGGTATGCCATGGGAAACGACAAGTGAAGTCGTGCAATCAGCAGTACGTTATATGTATGATGTAGCGAAAGATTATAATAAACACTTTTGTGCTTTGCCACGAAATAAAGAGCAGCAAAATATATGGGCACAACGTGGCGTTAACACGTTTGTACTCGGAGACGACCGCGGTAAAATGTATCGCAATCTAAAAGCAGAATTATCCTCATTTAAAGGAGGGGCGGAACGTGACACAAGTATCCGACAAAGTTAAAGAGATTAAGCAGAGTGGCACACCAGTTTGTCATTATATATATGATTTAAATGCCTTAGAGCAACATGTACAACAAGTAGTTGCATCTTTGCCAGAAAATTGTGAGATGTACTACGCGATGAAAGCAAATAGTGAAGATAAAATTTTAGAAACTTTAAGTCAGTCTGTTGCTGGTTTTGAAGTTGCTTCACAAGGAGAGATAGCAAAAGGTTTAAAGCATAAAAATGCAGATCGTATTATTTTTGGTGGGCCAGGAAAGACAGATGAAGAGCTCGCATATGCTATAGAACAAGGTATTCAGCGTATTCATGTAGAAAGTATTTATGAATTAAGAAGACTAAACGCAATACTCGATACAAAAAATGAACAAATGAATGTTTTATTACGTGTGAACTTATCAGGTCCATTTCCAAATGCAACATTGCACATGGCAGGACGCCCAACACAATTTGGTATATCAGAAAATGAAGTTGAACAAGCTATAACATTGGCACTAGAGCTGCCACATATTAACTTAGAAGGCTTTCATTTCCATTCTATTTCAAATAATTTAGATGCTGCATTGCATTTAGACGTCTTGCGTCTTTATTTTCATAAAGCGAAAGCATGGGCTAAGACTTTTCAATTTTCATTGCAACACATTAATATCGGCGGTGGCATTGGTGTGAATTATGCGCATTTAAATCAACAATTTGAATGGCAAACGTTTGCTGAAGGATTTAAGGAACTCATTGATGAGGAAGCAATGAATGATGTGACGCTAAACTTCGAATGCGGGCGTTATTTAGTGGCACATATTGGTTATTATGCGACTGAAGTCATTGATATCAAACAAGTCCATAGTGCATATTACGCTATCTTAAAAGGGGGCACACAGCAATTCAGACTTCCTGTGTCATGGCAACACAACCATCCATTTGAAGTATGCCCGATCGAATATAATCCTTATCATTTTGAACGAGTGGAACTCGAAAATGCAAAGGTGACACTCGTTGGTCAACTTTGTACACCTAAAGATGTCTTCTCTAAAGAAGCGCTAATCAAGACGATAAGAACCGGTGATGTTGTGATGTTTAATTATGCAGGCGCATATGGTTGGTCAATTTCTCACCATGATTTTTTAAGCCATCCACACCCGACGTTTATTTATTTATCTGATTAAAAAGGAGGACTAAAATGGAACAAATGTACAAATCGTTAAAACTTGTACCAGTCGAACAAATAGACTTACATGAAACATTTGAATGCAACCGTTTAGAAAAAACAAAACAAGGTATTGAAGCAGTCCAAGTTATCAGGCATCCAGTTTTAGTAACGCCAACACAATCAGGTAGATACATGGTCATTGATGGGGTGCATCGTTTTACAAGTCTTAAAGCACTTGGGTGTCATGTCATCCCCGTGCAAGAAATCAATGAGACACAATACTCAATCAGTACATGGAATCATAAAGTGCCTATGGGGGAGTGGTGGGAAACACTACAGCAAGATGATAATTTACCATGGACTACAGAAATTATGGAAGAAACACCGTTTATTACAATGTGTAAAGGACAGGACGAACAATATTTGTACCCAAAAGATTTAGGACAGCAGAAATTAGAGTCATGGGCAAAAATCGTCGCGAGTTATAGCCAAACCTATGACGTGGAACGTATCGCACATAACGACAATCAATACCTGTGCGATAATCATATTTTGATGAAGTATCAGCCGCTTAATTTTAATGAAATTGAAGCAGTCGTTAACAGAGGCGAGACCGTTCCTGCTGGCGTGACACGCTTTAATATTTCAGGACGCTGTCTTAATTTACAAGTACCACTAGACATCTTAAAAGAACCAAATGAACTCTACAGAAATATAAAATGGGATACATTTCTCCAACAAAAATTGGATAGTATTCGTTGCTACTCTGAAAAAGTATATTTGGTTGAACAATAATATAATCACAATAAATTAAAAAAGCACGAGGATGGTATGCATCCCCGTGCTTTACTGTCGACAAACCTTTAGATGTTGTTGGCAGTTTTTTATGTGATTTTTATTAATTGACGCTTCAAATCACTGTCATAATTTAAATTTCCAAATACAAAGTTTCATATGAAACATTATAGATAACATGATTGAATAATGGTATCAATCTATTTTTTATCTTCTTCATCTTTACTTGCTTGTTTTAAATCAATTTGAGCTAACAGTGGATCATGGTCACTCGCACGACCTGACATATCAGTGAAATCACTATTCACATGAATTGGATCCATCTCTGTATGGTCTTTTAAATTGTCTGAGACGAATATATGGTCTAATGCCTGTGAGTTACCATGATAATTATAAGAATAACGTTCACTTTCTGGTAAGTCATAAATCATATTACTCATATTAAAGCTTTCAAATGTCTTTAATGGTTTCGACCATTGGAAGTCATTATAATCCCCAACAGAGACAATGTTCGCATTAGGGTTATCATTTTGGACTTGTTCCACGAAGCGACCAACTGATTTCGCAATTTCTACACGTTGGTTCTCACTTTCTAATTTAGGTGGTTGTTGACTGCCGAATAATGGTGTATCGCCATTTTTAGAATTCCAGTGGTTTGCTAGCACAATGACTTGTTCGCCGTTGAATTTAAATTGCGCAGCTAACGGCTTTCTTGAGTCATCAAAAGCAGGATTATTTGGATCGATACGTCCTGGATTTAATGTTAAATCGCCATTTTCGTATGATACAGCTGTGTCTGCGTCGCCAGATTCTATAGAATGATCAAATTGCACACGTTTCGGATTATATAAGAAACCTACGCGGATATTGGCATCAGGCTGTCCGCCGTCTTCATTCATAGAAGGATCGATATTTAAATATTTATATTTTGGCCCTCCAGCTTCCTCAATATCTTTAATTAAACGTTCATACGATTTATTAGCTTCTGGTCCGCCTTCTTTTGGACCATCATTATCCTGTACTTCAGTAACTCCGATAATATCAGGGTTCTTCATATGTTCTGTAATACCATTGGCTATTTTATTTGCTTTATCCTCAGTAGTAGACGATGTGTTATTAGAGAAATTTTCTAAATTATAAGAAGCTACGCTAAGTTTTTGTTTGTTTGGTTCAAGAGAAGTTGGTTTAGGTTCAGCCCCACCATCAGAATGTGCCTGTTTCATAACTTCTAAATCTACATTTAGTTTATAATTTTGATAACCGTAATTGACATGTCCAATAATAGGTCCTTTAAATTTATCTCCAGTCGCTACGTCAAAATCACGTGCTTTATTGTTGTCATACATTTTAAAAGGAATACGTTCACCATTTTGGTCATCTTCTTTTAAAAGTACACCGCCATTTTCAGTTTCAGATGGCTGATCATCTAAGACGGTGAAAAGGTCACCATGTTCTTGTGGGCCAACACTTCTAACATCCCCGACTTCCACGCGCATACCTTCTAATGATTCCCAGAAGTCAATCGCATATTGGTCACGGTCAAACGTTTGGAATTGGTCATTTGCAGAAATTTTACTTGGTACTTTATCAATCACATAAGGATCAGGTAATTTTTGATTACTATCTTCAATCGATACCTTGCCACCTTTATCGTCACGCGCGTTGATTTGAGTTACTGGTAAATCTGTTTCTTGCTTATCACCATAACCATCAATATAATATTCATCTACTGTACCTGTTACATGGACTAAGTCGCCTTTTTCGACATCATAATTATTATTACCAGTATAGATGATGAGTCCTTCAGATGTATTTGGATTATTATCTTTTTTATCATCTGATGTTTCAATATGTAAGTATTTGCCACCATTTAATTCATACTTATATGTAACAATACCTTCTACATCTGATACTTTTTTACCATCATACGGTGACCGATGTTTATCACCTTGGATATCATGAATCGCTACACCTTTTGTTGATGTCTCTTTTGTATCTGTGTCTTCATTATTCGCCGTCGTAGCTTGTATCGTTCCCGGAGCGATAACGGTGGCAGTTAATGCCATAGACGTGATTAAAGACCAAGTTAATTTCTTCAAAAACACTTCCCCCTTAAATATCTATTTTAATTATATTGTAACAAATCTTTTTGAAATAAGTTGTTAAAATAAAGTAAATTAATATTAAGTCTACTTTATTTAGTGAATTTTAATAACTAAATTTTTTTTA
>JBEAMH010000002.1:412882-659600 GCA_040062795.1 Staphylococcus aureus | reverse complement strand
ATTTAACTAAAGTGGAGCGTGTTATTAAAACGATTCTAATATTTTGGATTTTGTAATAGTATGGGGAATACTACTTTATTTAGTGAATTTTAATAACTAAATTTTTTTTAATTTAACTAAAGTGGAGCGTGTTATTAAAACGATTCTAATATTTTGGATTTTGTAATAGTATGGGGAATACTACTTTGTTTAATCGACATGTTAAAAAATGCGGTAAAAGCCATTCGACAATGCGTTAATGAACATTTCCATCAGCTATTATGGTAAATATATAGATGTAGGAGGTTTTACAAATGATTAAAAAATTTATAAACGCATCAATATATAAACACGAACAAGCATCTGAAATTTTAGTAGAAGATGGAAAATTTTCATCTATCGGCAACAACCTTGGGGAAGCTGATGAAGTAATTGATTTAGAAGGTTCACTCGTATTACCACCTTATGTTGACTCTCATTTACATTTAGATTATTACTTTACAGGACAAGACCCACAAATTAAAAATGAATCAGGTACATTATTTGAAGCGATTGATTTATGGAATGATTATAAAAAAGGGACGAGCAAAGAAGAAATGAAAACGCGCATGAAGCAAGCAGTTAATGATGTGGCAGGCTACGGCACGCAATACATCCGCGCTCAAACAGACTGTACAGATCCTAATTTAACAGGGATTAAGGCAGCCATTGAGGTCCGTGACGAACTTAAAGATAATATCACGATACAAGTCGTCGCATTTCCTCAAAACGGTATGTATTCTTTTGAAGAACAAGGTAAGACAGGGCATGATCTTGTAGAGGAAGCACTACAATTGGGTGCAGATTGTGTCGGAGGTATTCCTCATAATGAATGGAGCCCTGAAGATGGTGCTAAATCTGTTAAAGAAATCGTCAGACTTGCTGTGAAATATAATAAATTAATAGATGTCCATTGTGACGAAACTGACGATGTGGAAGCACGTTACTTAGAAATGCTTAATGCAGAGGCGATGAAACAACGTTATGGTCAATCAACAACTGCTTCTCATACATGTTCATTTGGCTCAGTCGACGATGCATACGCTTTCCGTATGATGGGGTTATTTCGCCAATCAGGTTTAAACTTTGTCTCTTGTCCGACTGAAAATTTATATCTGCAAGGCAGACAAGACAGTTATCCAAAACGTCGTGGCTTAACACGAGTAAAAGAGTTCGTCGATAATGATATCAATGTAGCATTTGGTCAAGACTCAATTGTCGATTTATGGTATCCAGCAGGTTCAGGTAACTTGATGAATATTCTAGACAATGGTTTACATGCCACACAATTGATGCGTGAGGAAGACTTTCCACGTAACTTCGATTTAATTACTTACAACGGTGCACAACTCATGCAACTTGAAGATGTGTACGGATTAGATGAAGGTAAACCAGCCAACTTTATCGTGCTTGATGCTCCCGATGTCTTTGAAGCACAGCGTCGCCGTGTTGATTGCCTAGCTTCTGTAAGAAATGGTGAATACCTATTTAAAAAAGAAAAACCTCAATATACAACAGAGTTAGACGTTGAGAGAAAAACAAAGTAACTCATTTTGAATAGTGAAATATAAATTACATTATTCTTTTGCCTACAACATTTACACTTTTAAAGTAAAAGTTGTAGGCTTATTTTAATTATATTTCAATAAATTGTTCTAATAGTAATTTAAAATTTACAAAGTCCATACAGTATTAACCTGAGATTAAAAATTCATTGCTACAATAAGAATTGTAAAAAAGAAATTTATTATGGGAGGTACATAGAATGGCGTTTAAATATCGATCGATAGCTTTTAGTACTGTGATGAGTGCTGCTCTATTATTAACTACTGTTACGGCACCGAATACAGTAGAAGCAAGTGGTTCAGGGGACACAGCAGCGGGTGAAAATAAGTCAGATATTGAGTTACTTGATAAAAAACCAAAAGTAGCTAAAGTTCCGGAGAATAACAATCCAAACCGTATAATTACTAATATAAACGGTGACACAAAAACAGAAATGGGCTTTAGTTGGTATACAACAGATAAATTCAAAGATTCAAAAGTATGGGTTTCAGAATCTAAAGATTTTAAAGATGCGAAATCATTTGATGCTAAACCTAAAAAAGTAGATTCTAAATATCTTGAAAGAGATAAAGAAGGCAATATCATTTATAAAGATGTAGCCAAAGATGATGAAGGTGAACCAATCAAAGAAAATGGAAAACCTAAAGTCAATGGTTATTATACCGATGAAAACGCAAGTGGTCCTGAATGGACAAGCGGTGATAAGCACGGAAAAGCAAGTCTAATTAAAGAGAACGAATATACATACAAAGCAAAGGCAAAAGACTTAAAACCGAACACACAATATTACTACAAAGTGGGTAGCGAAAGTGGTAAGAAAAGTGAGATAGGTAAATTTAAGACTTCCGGCGGTAAAGGTGATCCGTTTAGCTTCGTACAATATACAGATACACAAAATGCTTTCTGGAATGAAAATGTACGAAATGAAGCTGCATTCGGCGCAGATACATTGAAAAATGCAATTCAAACAGCAGGTGACCCAAACTTTGCATTGCATACTGGTGACTTTGTAGAAACTGCAGAAGTTGAAGACGAATGGAAGGATTTATATAAACAATCTAGACCATCATTTATGTCTTTACCAATTGCTGCGGCACCAGGTAACCATGATGAGTACGCATTGAACGAAGAAGATGAGAAATTATTAAATTCATTTAACGAACACATGAACGTACCAAAAGCAAACGATGCGGTTAACGGTGGTTCGTACTATTCATTTGATTATAATGGGGCTCACATGGTAGTAGCGAATACAAATGATAATAAGAAATCAAAAGATAATCCAGATGAAAAAGCAATCGGCGATGAGCAGATGGAATGGATTAAAAAAGATATTAAAAAGGCGCGAGACAATGGGGCAAAATGGGTGATATTAAATCTACACAAACCAATGTACTCTAAATCATATCACGCACTTTCAGATGAAGATGTTAAGAAGATAAGAGAAGAGTTAACAAAAGAAATTGACAAATTAGATGTTGACTTAGTATTACAAGGTCACGACCACGTATTATCACGTACACATCCGTTAGAGCATACTTCAACTAAGAATAGCTTTGTGAATGCGAAGAAAGAAGACGCAGAACAATTTGTTGGTGAAGATGGCGTGAAATATTATGACGACCCAGACGGTTCAGTTTACGTATTACCAAACACTGGCGGAACGAAAGAATACGACAGTATTTATGACCGTTCATTAGAACATATTAAGAAAGTAAGACCTGAACTAAGTTGGTTAACTGAAAAGGATTTAGACCATTACAACAGTCTATTCAAACTAGGCGAACAACCACAAAAAACAGATGCATTTAAAGAAAAACATGAAAATAACAGAGACTCATCAGCTCAAAACTTCTCGGTATACGAAGTAGAAGGCGATCAGTTGAAAGTTAAAATTTATCAACTACGTGGCGACATCAGTAAAGGTGAAGAACGTAGTATAGAATTAGTAGATGAATTCGGTATTCAAAAAGATTAAATATAATTAAAACCAATACCTAAGCTGTAATTTATTTTATAGCTTAGGTATATCGGTTTTCCTTTGAAAAAGGAGACTTAGTTTTATGAAGCGTTATATTAAAGCATTATCAATGGTATCTATATGTACAGCATTGCTTGTTGGATGTAGTAATGAAGAAACAGACACAAGTAAACAGTCTGGCACAGAAGCGGTAGCACAAGAGTCAGATAAAAAAGGCGAATCAACTCAGTCTCAAATCTCTGATAAAGAACAGAAACAAATTAAAAAAGAGATGTTAGATTGGTTAGCTGAACATAACAAAGAAGACGGTAAGGCAGTCTCAAATCGCTACTTTAGTACAAGCAGCATTTCTGATGGTGACTGGTATGCCGGCACACCAAAAGACGAAATTCAAATTAATAATACAGGTAACCCAGGACCTGAAGCATTTGAATTACATGCAGTAACGGGTGCCGTTGTATATACACCGAAAGATGGTAAAGCTGGGTTCGATAAAGATGCAGAAACACTTTCTAATATAGAAGGTTACGAAGAAGTGGCGGACTTAAGTAAGCCAGTAACTAAATATGTGTTTACTGAAGAAGGCAAGGTGTTTGAATACCAATTTGAAGACAAAGAAGATGTCACTTTATCATCAGGATTTTCACCAAAAGATTATAATGGTAAAGATCCAAACTTACGTCCCAATCAACAATTTAAAGAAACTAAAAACCAAGATTTAAGTAAGTTTTATAAGCAATTGGTTGAAGAGTATAAGTAATAAATATATTGTAGTAAAATCATACACTATGAATTTTAACAATAAGAATTTAATACCGATAATTAAGCAACAAACTGAAACTACTAATTTTTAAAGTTAGTAGTTTCAGTTTTGTTGCTTTTTTAGTGTGGTTTGAAATAATCTAAAAAGTTAGTGGAAAATAAAAGATATTTAAATTAGATATATTAGAGTTAAAGTCTGAAAATTCTTACAATAAATGTTATATTGAAATTAAAAGTTTACAATATTATATTTAAAAATTAATTTGAATTAGAAGGTATTTGAACTATCGTTGCAATTTAAATATATTACTGCAATTGTTTTTTTAAATGCTAATTAATATGAACAAAGGGGGAACAAATATAAAATGAATAACAAATTAAGTGGATGGAATAATTTGAAATATAGAACTTCAAAATATAATCGCTGGGGCGAGATTACAAATTGGATGAAGTTCTTCATAATATTAGGGGAATACGCTGAAGAAAAAGAAGAGGTAGATATATATGTTTCATACTTAGATGAATTTTATCCTGCCTTATTTATATCTAAGGGAATTATAGATTATAATTTATCGAACTTGGATAGTTATCTAAAGAGCTATGATATAAATAATTATTTGAAAATTGGTGACAACGTTACATATTTGTTTGAAACAAGAAAAGGAAAAGAAATTTGGAAGAAAGCTGAAGTGATAAATATATATAATGATGAACATGCTTTAAAACAAGAATGGAACCCATTTATTAAGTTAAAAATAGAAATGAAAAAAGGAGATTATTTGTTTCATAAAATTCCCAAAACTATTTGGAATAACAGATTACGTATTGCATCCAATTATAAAAATACTGCAGGAAGTGTAGTTAGAATGAATAAAGAAATTGAAGGTTACTTAAAAGAAAAGTATTCAAAACAAGCAATTAATTATCTACAATCCACGAATAGAAAGATGATTAATATTTGTGGTATGAATATTCAAAGTAAATGGGGAAATATGCAAAAGACATTAGAGTTCTTAGAAGGGGATATTAATTTTACGATTGATGATTTTATTTTCACTGAGGAGTCTAAGTATAGTATTAATAATGTGAATATAATTAAAACTATCAAGTCAAAAAAAGAAAGTGTGAAGGATGTACCTACTATTTTTGTTGGTGATAATAGTTCAGTAACATTGACAAGTTTTAAAACAAAAAAAAATATATATTTATCTAATAGAAAAAAAAACAACGAAACAATGATTGAAATTTTGAAGCAAAATATAATACAAGATTCAGTGATTAAAAATAGTGAGAATAACTCAAATGAGCTGTTGTCTCTTTTGAAAAAATGGGATGTCGAATTGCCTAGGGGGGTAGAATTATATGTCTATTGATAAATTAAATTATTTAAATAAATATGAAAAAGCCAATACTAATATATATATTAAACAAGTAAAATCCAATGTTTTAACAGAATTTAATAATTATATTAAAAAGTTTTCTAACTTTGTAAAAAGCATTGAAGATGATGAATTAATTGAGAACTTTCATACTTATAAATATTTGCTAAATAATTTTATCTTAAGTTTAGATGATTACCAAACCATTTTTGAAGATAGCGTAAGTCAGGAAGATATAAATGAAATAACTGATTTCTTTAATGAAATCATCCAATACGGTGAAGAGAGAGAAATAGTAGTGAAGGCATTAAATGTTATAAAATCTATTAAAAACGGGGAAGTCAAAAATAAAGCGTCAGAAGAATTAATAAATATTATTAAACAGACAAATCCCTATGAAAAAGTGGCTATAGTATGTTCTAGAGAGTTTTCCAATTTTAAACAAAAAAATGTAAATAGTATAGGTAATCAAAATATTAAATTCTATACGCCTAATCAGTTATTAAAAGAAAATACTCCTTTTGATACTGTTATATTTATTGGCCCACCATACTATTTCGATAAATTTACAACGATATTTCAAGGTCATGAAATATATTATATTATTTTTGACTTTTTTAGCTATTATAATTTTGCGGGAACAATATTAAAAAATAACCAAAATGAAAATTCTAACATATATAAAGATGTTCATTTGATATTGGAAAATGATAATAACAATGTAAGAAACGTAAACGATGAAATAGACCTATCAAGTGAACAAGAATATAAGATGAATAAAATTATTAAAAAACATAAATATTCATATACAGATCATCAAGAAAGGTTTGACAAAGGTAATTTGATAACATTTGCAAGTGAAAAATATTTTATTATGTCTAAAAGTGCTAAGGTAAGGGTTTTAAAGTTAAATAGTGATAAAGGTTATAAAAATGAACTTAATATAGAAAAATTGAGATTTCAAGACTTGAAAAGTGGAGATTGGGTTTTAATTAAAAGAGATACAGATGAAAGTTTAATTATAAATGAAGCAAAAAAAATAATTGGAGAGTTCAAATACAATCATTATTTAGAATATGTGAAGATATATAAAAAAGCATTATTAGAAAAACTAAGTCATTTTAATAGTTTAGAAGATTTTAAAAGAGAATTAATAAGTAATCAAATAAAATTAAAAGATATAAATACTTTGAAAACTTGGCTGACATTTGAAACTATAAAACCCCAATCATTAAAAGAAATTCTTGAGTATTTAGACTTTAGCAATATAAGAAAACAGAATGTAATAGATGCAGCTACGCAAATCAATAAAACACATATTACTGCGGGAAAACAAATACTAAAAAAATTAGAGGAAAATATTAGAAATATTGATTATGAATACTTCTTTGAAGAAATGTCAGAAAATAAAGAATATATTCTAAATACAGAAGATAAGGGTGAATATTTTATAGAAGAAATTGAGAATATTTCAGAACAAACTAAAGAGTTTCTTAAAAAAGATATGAATAGAATATTTTAGGGGAGTTGGAGTTTATGACAACAAAATTAGAAAAAAATGTAGAAAATAGAGAAGAAATTATAAAAAACTTAAAGAAAGAGGTTATTGGGCCTGATCTTGATAAAAAACATGCCCAAATAATTGATGGAAACACAAATTTAGAAAGTGTAGAAAATAAGCATTTAGCGTACCAATATGGAAACATAGTAGAGGAGATTTTCACAGAAGGACTGCCTAGTAAAAAATATGCGGCAGGATTGTTGTATCCAACAGAAAATATTAGAAATAAATTAGAAGAAGAAGAAAATTATGAATATGAAAAAGAACTAGAAGTAATTTTAAATGAGGATAAAGATAGTGGAGATTTAAGAGAAGTCGAAGAAGAAGAAAATACAAACCTTGGAAATGAAATTTATCACCAATCAACCATGGGTATTACTTTTGCAATTCCAGAAAATGCGACAAATATTAATATTAAGTTTAAATGTGGTAATTATGTTTTGAGAACTGATTTTAATAAAGCTATACAATCAAACGATGATTTCAATTCAAAATGGTGGTTGAGAAAAAGTCTTGAGAGTCAATTGAATATATCAACTAAACAGAAGAAGAAAATTGAAAACTATGATTTAATTTTGAAAGATTCTGAAAATGAAATAATGGAAAATTTGCAGGTGAAATTACATTCAAACATTCGAAAAATTAGTAATAATAACGTTAAAATTGTAACACTTACTGTTGAAAACAGAACACAAATGAGTGGAACAAATGAAGAATTAGAGGAACAAATTTTATTTCAATCTAATCTAGAGGTGAAATTGAATGATGACTATTTCTTTTTACCTTATCCAAAACCATCAGATTTGAATATTAATATAGGAAAAGAAGAGAAGAAATTTGAATTTTTATATTTAGATGATAAGAATTTTTCATTTGGCCATGATTGTGCTACAACCTGGGAAGAAAATGAGAATAACAATGTTTATAAAATTATTTCAACTTTTTTACCAGAATATGAAGTTAAGACAATGACCCCAGATATACTTATAAATGGTCATGAACTCAGTATTCTTCACTCAGAATTAGCAGCAGCTTCAAAATTCAGTGAAATAAAGAGGATTTTAAATCCTTTAATTGAAGGATACGAAGCTTGGTACAAAGAAAAAGTTCATGAATATGTGCCCGCATATTATGACGATATAAAAAAAGAAAACTTATATTATATTGAAGAAAGCCTAAGACGAATGAAAAAAGGTTTAGAGTTGCTTGAAAATCATGAAATATTTAATGTGTTTAAATTAACTAACTTAGCTATGCTAATGCAAATGAATAATGGTAAAACATTAAGAAATGTTGACTTTAATAAGCAGTTAACATTTTCAAAAGAAATTAATACTAATGAATTTGAAGAACTAAATTATGAAAATTTTTCGAGCTTAGATAACTCAATAAAAGAAAAAATTGAAACTCAAAATAAAGCATTTACTGATAAGAAATGGCGAGGATTTCAAATAGCATTTTTACTTCAATCTATTGATTCTATCGTTAATAAAAAATCAGAGAATAGAGATTTAGTAGACTTAATTTGGTTTCCAACTGGAGGGGGAAAAACAGAAGCATACTTAGCTGTATCAGCTTTTTCAATGATGTATCGTAGAATATTGGATAACGATGACATAGGTGTTGACACAATCATGAGATATACACTGAGATTACTTACTACTGATCAATTTCAAAGAGCATCTCGTATGTTAGTTAGCATCGATTATTTACGTAGAAAATTAAATGGGGTATTTGGAGAGCATGAATTTAGCATTGGATTATGGGTAGGAAGCTCAAATACTCCTAATAAAATAGAACAAGCTAAGAAAATCTACAAGGATGCAAGAGAAGGAAAAAGTGAGGGGTTTGTTGTTTCACAGTGTCCATGGTGTGGAGCAGAGATGAAACCTTTAAAAATGAATAAAGGGACGTTATATGTGGGGTATAATGTCAACAATACTGTAGAGTTATATTGTCCAGATAATAAGTGCGAATTTCATAATCATCTACCAATATACTTTGTAGATGAAATATTATATAACACTCCGCCAACTTTTTTAATTGGTACTATTGATAAATTTGTACAACTAACGTGGGAGCCAAAAGCAAGAAGTTTATTTGGGTTAGACAGAAAAGGGAACCGTGTTTATTCACCGCCAAATTTGATAGTGCAAGATGAATTGCACTTAATCTCAGGCCCATTAGGTTCATTAACAGGTATGTATGAAACTTTAATCGATGAATTAACTACAGATAAGAAAAATAACACAAAACCTAAAATTATTTGTGCTACTGCCACAATTAAGGCTTTTGAGCCTCAAATAGAAGCATTATTTGGTAGAAAGAAAAGCCGTCTATTTCCTCCTTCTGGCCTTAGTATTAATGATAACTTTTACTCAAAAGTTAAAAAAGATAAAAACAAAAAACCAGTGCCAGGAAGGAAATATGTAGGGATTTTTACTACTACTCAAGGTAAACTACAAACTCAAGTTCAAACTTTTTCTAGGTTACTCATTAGCGCTAATAAATTGCAAGAAGAATTTAAAAACCCATTCTGGACGATTTTATCTTTTTATAACACTATAAATGATATAGGGAAAGCTAATACATTAGCAGATTTAGATATCCCACACGCAATGGATAATTATTATAATCAAAGAGGAATTAAAAATGGTAGATTATTAAGAAAAGACAAGATAAAAGAATTAACATCAAGAATGAAGAACAATGAAGTGGCTCAATCATTATCTGATTTGAAAATGAATTATTCCGTAAATAATAATAAAGCAATTGACTTGGTATTAGCATCGAACATAATTGAAGTAGGGGTCGATGTAGATAGATTGGCATTAATGACAATAGTTGGCCAACCTAAAACAACCTCTCAATATATACAAGTGAGTGGGAGAATCGGTAGAAAGCCAGATGAAAGTCCGGGACTGGTGGTTACAATTTACAATCGTGGAGATAGTAATGATAAATCTCATTACGAGCACTTTAATGAATTTCATCAAAAACTTTATGCGAATGTGGAAGAAACAAGTGTTACCCCATTTTCTCATTTCTCTATTGAAAGAGGATTCCCGGCAGTTCTAATTGGATATTTACGACAATGCTTTAATGAAAAAGATTTGGGTGTTGCGCCGAATACAGAATCTGTAAGTGAAAATATGGATGACATTAGGGAGTTTGTGAAAGAGAAAATTTTAAAAAAAATGGATTTGGTAGATAATACCGAGTCAGATAAAGTAAGAAAATTATTTGAAAAGATAATGAGTATTTTAAATAATATCGATTATGAATCTTGGGAAAACACACCATCTAAATATGGTTTTATAAATCGTTTAAATATGCAAGGTGATATAGATGAAGGTCAATTATCTGTTATTTTTTCGATGAGGAATGTTGACTCTGTAAGTAAGTTAAAATTGAAGACTAACTTTTCAGATATTAGTTTATAATTTAGGAGGCATATTATGGCTAAACAAATAGAAATACCAAGAGGGAAACTGGTTGGTACAAACGGTCCTGGTAGTATTTATATTGATACGGAGGGGTCTTCGTATATCATTGGCGCAGTTGATAAATGGTACGATAGTGGATCTCATTTGGATATAGAGGATTTTGAAATAAGAAACTCTAGGTTAGAAAAATTACTGAATGTTTATAATTTTAGAAAAGTACCAATGTATATAACACCAGATAAGAAAAACCAAATTACTAATTCTAATATCACTATACCTATTACTAGATTTCCATTAACCCATTATTGCTCTCATTGTCACAGACTGACTGAGCTTGGGGAGGGAACCCGAGAAAGAAAAAGATTTTGTAAAAATTGTAAAGAAAGTAGAGAACATGTTCAATTTCCTTTAGTTATTGTTTGTGAACACGGTCATATATATGATTTTCCATATTTTGATTATGCTCATAAATTTGCAAAATATGATAGAAATGTAAAGCATGAAGTGAAATTTATAAAGAACGGGAGCTCCATATTAAATAGTTCTTTAATATGCTCATGCGGCGCTAAACATACGTTATCAGGTGTTACTGGTCAAGCTAAAAATAATAGTGAAACTCCTTTCCAAAGAGAAATGCGACATGTAAATTGTGAAGGTAAGCGTGCATGGTCGGATGAAAAACATATAGATAATGGTTGTGATGGAAAACCAACAGCAATTCTTAAAAATGCTTTGGGAGTGTACCAACCTGAGCTCATATCTATACTGTCTTTAGAGAAGGAAGAAAATGAAAAAGTAAATGATTATGAAAGTATTTTAGCAGAAGAGTTTAATAAATTATCATATGAAACTCCTGATTATTATGACAAGAATCTTTTGAATGTTAAATATTCATTTCACGGTACAAGTAACTCAATAATAAAAAAAGTAAATGCTGTTAGGCGATTACAAGAACTAGTCGTTCAAACTGGCTTTCATAGACTTTCATCTTCAGATGAAGAAGATTCATTTAAAAAAGCAACAGAGGATGATGCTAATAAAAAAATGATTTTTTCATCAAATAATAATGATGTGAATTGGTACCCAGCAAAAGAACTTTTTGGGGAAGGGATATTTATAGAATTAAATTCAGAAGTGCTGGAAAATTGGCAAAATCAGGAGAGTGTCCAAAATTATAATAATCAAAAACTCAAAAAAACTAATGACAATCACTTAAAGGATAAATTTATGACTCCTATCAGTGTTTTAATTCATACGTTATCACATGGATTGATAAAACAATTCAGTAAACTATCAGGATATTCTATTACATCTATTAGAGAAAAGTTATATTTTCAACAAAATAAATATGGGTTACTCTTATATGTAACAGATACAGATAAAGATGGAACATTTGGTGGTTTAGTCCGTTTAGCTGGAGAAGAAAAATTCAAGCTATCTTTCAATGAAGCGCTTAAATCAATGGATTGGTGTAGTTCAGACCCTGTTTGTTCAGAAATTGGGAAGGAAAATGGTCAAGGTTTGTATTCTTCTAATGGAGCAGCGTGTCATAATTGTAGTTATTTACCAAATACAAGTTGCTCCTTTAGAAACTGTTACTTAGATAGAGAGTTTGTATTTAAAACTGAGTCGGAAGAATGCATAAGTAATTACTTTAATTGGTTTGACGATAAAAAGGATCAAGGGTTTAAAGTGGAAATTTTAGAAAAAGGTCAAGAAAACACGTATGGCGACTGGGAAATTTTGATTGATGTTGGTATTTCTAATACAAGTTATTTTTTAGATTCTAAATATTCCCCGCCTGAATATTTAGAAGGTAGAGTCAAAATTGATGGAAATGAATATAGAGCAAACTATATATGGTTAAAGGAAAAAAGAATAGTATTACTTGATGAAGAACTTCAAGATAAGGAGATTTCACCCCAATACTATGGAGAAACCGATAATTGGGATATATTAAAAAATAAGTAGGTGCGTAGCATGGTAATAATGATTCCTCAATACGAACTTCAAGATGCGGATTTTAACGGGAGTAGCGGAGAGGCTAGATTATTTGAAGAGTTCACCAAGTTAAGTGATGATTATATAATTTTTCATTCAGTTGAGTGGTCTACAAAAAGTGGAAGAAAAGTACAGTTTGGAGAGGCAGATTTTTTAATATTTAATAAAAAATATGGAATATTATCACTGGAAGTGAAACATGGGGGTATCAAAGGAAAAGAGGGTAGAGTAGTTCAAATAAATAGAAGAACTAATCAAGAGTTTACTATTGATCCAATGAATCAAGCGGATAAATCAAAGTACAAATTTATAGACATATTAAATAAGTCGCTTCAATATGAAATGAAGATACCAGTTAATTCAATGGTATGGTTAACTGGTATTAAATCAAGTGATTTAATTGGTAACCTTCCTTTAAATTACCACAAAAAAAATAATACATTTTTTAGTGAACACATTCAAGATGTTCAACATGCTATTGAAAGTTGTTTTAAATTTTATGGCGTACAGAAACAAAATATCAAAAAAAACTTAGTAACTAAAATCGTAGATAGTATTGTACCCGAGTTCCATGCAATACCTAGCATGAGTAATCTTATAGAAGAAAATAATTTTTATTTTAATCGTATGACAAATGAACAAAGTTATTTGCTTGATTATCTTGAAGAGCAGGAAGAAGCCGCAATCCATGGAGCAGCTGGAACAGGTAAAACTATGTTAGCTGTTGAAAAAGCTAGAAGATTATCGCAAGATAATAATGTGGTATTCTTATGCTTTAATAAACTTTTAATAGAGTTTCTTCGTAATCAATATAAAAATGAATTAACTAATGTCACTTTTGTTAATTTAAATGCATTGGCAGCAAAAGCCTTACGTAAGGAAAAAATTTCAGACGAAGATATTCATTATTTTCTTAATAATATAGAAGACTTTTCCGATGTTTGGGACTTTAAACATATAATTATAGATGAGGGGCAAGATTTTACTAATACTTCTATAGAATTGTTAAAAGAAATAGCAGTTTTACAAGAAAGTTGCTTCTATGTGTTCTTTGACAAAAATCAAGTTATTCAACAACGAGATAATCTTAAATGGATTAAAGAAATGGATTGTAAATTAGTATTAAGTAGAAACTGTAGAAATACATTACAAATAGCAAGGACTTCTACAAAACCCATAGGTATTAGTGAAAAGAAACTGAAAATGAAAATGCAAGTAGACGGTAACCAACCTTATTATTTTAAAGCTGAGAGTAAAAACCACCTTATTGATTGGTTGAATAAAAGAATTCAATATTATACTAACGAAGGGATTAAAAAAAACCAGATAACGTTGTTAACTACTAAAACTATTGAGAGCTCTATTCTCAAAAACATTCAAAAAATTGGAAATTATACTTTGACTAATGTTCCTAACAATAAACATATCTTATTTACAACGTCTAGAAAATTCAAAGGTTTAGAGTCAGATATAATATTTATAATTGATATTGATAAAACAACCTTTTTTAACGATGAAAATAGAATGGTATTTTATGTTGCTTCCTCACGAGCGAAGTCGCAACTAGAATTAGTTGCATCATTAACTAAAGAAGAAGAAGGAGATATGGTAAAAGAAATAACTCAAACAGACGATAATCGCCGTATAAGAATTTCTACTGATTTAGGTGTGAAACTAGTAAGTGAAAAAACAAAAGATATATGGTGACGTGGTAATTTTTAATATTAATAAAATAATTGTTGAAAATAAAAAGCATCGGTTAGGATTCATTAAGAATTTTCTAACCGATGCTTTTTGGTTTTCTTGTCCAAAGACTGTGGTGTTAGTAATAGTTTTATAAAGTTGTGTTGAATTGTTTCTCTATTTCTAAAATACCATCACCAATACGTTTAACGATACCTGTTACTAAAGCATTTCCCATGAAGAACATTCTCATTCTATCTGTGACTTCTAAAATTTCACCATCATTTTTCTTTTTATACTTAGTCCAATCATCAGGGAAGTCTTGTAATCTTTCAGCTTCAATTGGTGTTAATAACCTATATCTGTCATTGATGTTAAGTAGGTGTGTAGACCTATTCACAGAACCTTCTGAAGTTAACATCGTTCTGCCTGGCAAACTTAAATCATCAAACGGTGACATACCACCCTCTGAAAAGAAGTAGGTGTGACCTTCAGCTGTTGTTCTTTCGATTTTTTTTGCGCCACGGAGGTATTTAAACTTATCTAATTTGGCTTCATCAGAAAGATAAAAGCGTTCATCTACTTCATTTACATTTTGAATTACTTCTCCTAATGTAATAGGTTCTTCATTACCAGCCGATTCAGTGTCTATTGTATAGTACTTACCGTGCCTCATTACCCCTGTATTCCATACTTTGCCAGTAAAATTATTTGATACTCTCACAATATCTTCTGGGATAGTATAGAAAGCCGATCTATTCTTATAAGGTCTGCCTTTAATAGGGAACTGTTGGGCAAATAATCCTTGTTTGAAAATATATTCATCATATTTGTGTTCATCGAACAACAATTCATCTTTTTGAGTTTCATATTGCTGGTCTAACTGTATGGCGTAATTTAAATCATTTCTATAAATAAAGAAGAAAACTCTGCGTCTTCTTTGACTTCTACCATACTCAGCCGCATTAATTACTCTCCATTCAACAGAATAACCTAGTTCATTAAAGGCAGCTAACATTATAGCAAAGTCTCTTCCTCTCTGATTTGAAGGAGCCTTTAACAACCTATCGACGTTTTCAAGTATTAAATACTTGGGCTTTATATTTCTTGTTGCACGTATAATTTCCCAAAATAAAACTCCTTTTTTGCCTGCAATACCCATTTCATTTTTCTTACTTCGTGCAACTGAGTAATCTTGACAAGGAAATCCTCCTACAATAATATCAGCATCCATATTTTTAAAAGTTTCGTCTGTTATATCTTCTATATTAATATTCAAGTTTTCACTATCTGGAAATTGGAAGTCATATACTTCAAATGCGTCTTGGGATTTTCTAGAAGGTTCCCATTGGTTCGCCCATTTTGTTTTAAATATACTATTTGATGAGTCTTCTAAACCTACTCTAAAACCGCCGACGCCAGCAAATAATTCTAATACGTTTAATTCAGTATGCATTAAGCGAACATCCTTTCGATTTACTAAAAACATTATACACTAAAAATTAGAAAAGATCAAATAATGAATGGTATAATAACGGTTACAAAGTTTTGAAGTTTTATACTATTCGTTTATGGGTGGAGAGCAATTATGGATGAAAAAATTTGGGATTCAGTTGAAGAAGTGCATGAACATGCAAGTAAAGCAGTAAACAAAAAAATTAAAGACTTAGTTACAAATGAAACAGTTCAAAAGTATTATGCAAATACAAATAACAAGGGTTGGATTGGGAATGCTATCGAGAGTGATTGGTTTAAAGTACCAAACAATTCACGTAAAGAAGCAGATATACCTTATCTAGACTTAGAAATAAAAGTAACACCTATTAGGGAAACCAAAAAAGGTTGGAGTGCTAAAGAACGTTTAGTCCTTAACATATTTGACTTCAATGATGAATATAAAAGGAATTTTTTAAATGCATCGTTTATAGAGAAGTCTAATTTAATTGAACTTTTATACTATGAGTATAAAAAGAATGTAGATAGCCCTAATTTAAAAATTAAAGCTGCCACATTATTTAATTTTGATGATTTACCAGAAGAAGATTTATTAATCATTGAACAAGACTGGAACATTATAATTGATAAGATTAAAGAAGGTAAAGCAGAAGAACTTTCTGATAGTTTAACAAAATATTTGGGTGCTACTACAAAAGGATCTAAAACTGAAAAAAATCTCACAAAGCAACCTTTTAGTGATATTAAGGCGCATCGACGTGCTTTTACATTAAAAGGTGCTTATATGACAGAGCTTGCTAAAAAAAATATGGCGTTGGTAGAAGAAAATGAAAAAGTCATTAAAAATGTTGAGGATTTAAAAAACAAATCTTTTGAAAATCTTATTCTTGAAAGGTTTCAACCTTACATTGGCAAGTCAAAAAATGAGTTAGCTCAAATATTTAATGTAGCCATACCAGAAAAAAATGATAAAGCAAGCTCTGCTACATTAGCGAAAAAAATGCTGAATTTAAAGGGTGAAATCGAGAATACAGAAGAATTTAAAAAGTCAGGTATTTCAGTAAAAATATTGACAATTAATCCTATTAGTAAAAAGGCAACAGAAGGTTTTAAAATTATAATACCAGGAGAACAATCTATTGAACCTGAGGAGATAATTAAACAAGATTGGGAAGATTCTTCTTTAAAAGACTATTTATCCTCTAATCAATTTTTACTTGTTATTTTTGAAAAGTATAAAGATAAAGTTATATTTAAAGGCGCAAAGTTTTGGCGTGTGAATTATAATGATTTAGAAACTACCATAAAAAATACATGGGTAGAGACAAAAAGAATTTTAGAAAATGGTGTTAGGTTAGAGTATATAAAAATGAATAAACCTACATCTACGGGTAAACTTTATAAAGTTAGTAATAATTTACCTGGTATTAAAGATACAAAGGCACTACATGTTAGACCATCTGCAAAAGTTTCATGCTATTATAATAACCCCAGCCAATCTATGAAATTACCTGTACCTTCTAAATGGATTAATAAACCTCAGCACACGGATTGGATTGATAACACTAAGCCATTAGACATACCAACTGACGAATTGACTGAATGGTATATGACGAAACAACTGTGGTGGCTTAATCCTACTTATATGTATCAACAAGTAAAAGAATTCTTTAAAAAGTAGGCTATTATTTTAACTATACTAAAAATTCCCTTTAAGAAAAGCGATGGTATAACTGTAGTTCAGTAACATTTGCAGCAATCTACACTCTAAATAATCTAATAAAAAGCCTCTCATCAATTATGATGAGAGGTTTTTTGTCTTACATTCTAATTTTCATCTTCTAATATAACGTCTTTAAATTTATAGATATCAATACGGTTAACAATCTGAATTTTGAGCATTTGAACATGTTGAGCTTTGTTCATACTACTTGCCATATTAACTGGTTTGTAGTTTTTCCAATAGTCGAGTTCTGTGAATAATTCGTGCAATGATTTCATAAAAAATACCACCTTTTCATTTTTTACAAATAAAATAGCTCTTCTTAGATAAGAAGAGCTTCCGCACATCTTCTCATCTTTCAGTTCATGCATTTGAACTGTTGGATTTAGCACATCGCTTGTTAAAGCTGCTGCTGGAGTTTCATAGGGCCAAATCCCTCCACTCGCTCTTAATAAGAGAACTATTCTATTTAAAAATACTATAACCAAAATCGAACTAAATATCAAAGAAATTGATTAAAAAGTATATTTAGCATAAACATTTGCTTCTACTTAATTTTGAATTAACAGTATTTTGTTAAATTTAACATATAGAATGTTGTACATGAAACAAGTAAAAAATACATGATTCAAGGCGGATTAGTCATCGGGTTGTCTATCCGAACTGTGAGGGGTGTCTAAAATGGCAATTAATAACAAACCACGTACTTCATATGTTTTAATAAGCCAAGAAGTACGTGGTTGCTGTTTATAAAAAATCGTAATTAAACTGTTAAATGTTTTCTCATTTTATACACTTGCACATCACCTTCACCGCTTTGACCAATACGGGAATAACCTTGTTTTTCATATAAACGTTGCGCGGAAGTGTTGTCTACTTCTACTGTAAGAGAAATTGCTTGATAACCTTTATTTAGTGCAAGTTGTTCTGCGTGGGTAAGCAATTTTTTGCCAATGCCCATACCTCGAAACTGAGAAAGTGTTGCGAGCATACTCACATGATATTCACCAGAACTACCTTCATCTAATCGAACTAACGCTAGAATATTTTTAAAGTTATGGACAAATTGGGGAACGATTTGAAATCTCTGTATTTTTATAATTTGCCAAACAGTCGAAAGTGTTTGATCTTCAAGTTGTTCATATGAAAGACATGATATAGCGCCAGCAGGTTGTCCATTAACAGTGGCAATCATCGTATTATTATAACTAAAACGATTACCATTTTGACGCCATAATTTTTGCATACCTTGCTCAAGTTCAGATTGATCATTCGTATTAAAAAATACTTTGGCCATATCATCAATTGCCAATAAGTTAAAATAGCACCCTTCTTGTAATTCGGGATAGGCAGGTTTAATTCTTATATGTGACAAAAGAATCCTCCTTTGCTGTAAGGTGACATGTAATTAATTTACCCAAAATCTACATTTTTAAAAACAAAAAGAACTACTCGGATATAAGTAGTTCGTTAGATGTATGAACGTTTACTTTTCTGAAATCACATTTAATAAAGAAAACACTTCATTTTTAAATTTAATTTTACTATCATCTATTTTTCCGTACCTTTGTGCAAAGCAACATTTTAAATACCAACTTTCCACAAATAACAGGACCATATTTTGAAAATCTGTTTTATCTATAGTGAAGGTTGTTTCGTTATAATAATTTAAAATTTCATTATCCAATATTTCATGAACTGATTTAATATTGTCATAGAATTCATTATTAAACAAACGGGGAGCATAAGGTAATTGTACATATAGTCGAATAAACCTTTCATCAACATTAAAAATAAAGTTATATAAAAATTGGTGTAAGCTTTCCATAGAATAATCATACTCTGAATGTGCATCTTTGATAAAGTCGATAAAATATTTTGTACAAATTTCAACTGTGGAGCGATAAATATCGTCTTTACCACTAAAGTGGTAGTAGAGACTTGCTTTTTTAATGTTCACACTTTTAGCAATTTCATTTAAAGTCGTTCCTTCGTAGCCGTGTTCAGAAAATAGTGTTATTGCATTGTCGATTATGTCATCCTTAAAATTTTGCTGCAATTTTGAAAAGCACTCCTTCAGATTGGAAATTGTTTTTTGAAAAAATATTATAAGTAAGAATTATTTTTAATTATAACAGTTTTAGGAATAGAACTAAACTTGCGAAAATGGTATAATTTGTAACTATTAAAATACTAGGATAGTACGGATAACAACCTATTATAAAATAATAGTTATTAAATAATATTTATACCTTTATTTGATCGATATAGTTACTATCATATGTGTTTTTCTTTAAAAGTTAAATTATAATGAATGATATATTACAAAAAGGTTAGAGTGGTAAATTAAAAATAGAAAAGAGGAAATGAAACCAAATTTTTATATGCTTTTTTAACAATAATAGTCTTCTCGACATTCAATATAACAACATTATATGCGAATGAATCACAAAATGGTATAAATATTGATATTGCGAATCAAAAAACATTAAAAATCATTTTGCATATAATAAATTTAATTATGTGAATAGTGAACAAGTGACTATAAAGTCTGGTTATGTAAAAGAGGTGACTTTATCGTTTTGGGGAGAAAAACCAGATGGAATGATACAAAAAAGGTTCTACCACAAGTAGAACCTCTTGTAAAAACATATATTCAATCGAATTAAATATAGTTATTATATTTTAAATCAATTTTTAACTTATATGGATGTTTGCCGATTATAAAACGACATATATAAAATTCACGTAAAAATACGCCTACGCCTACACATAAACCTAATATAAATAATAATGAAATGGCTATAAATATAATTGTAGTTTCAGAAAAAATAGAAGTGTATAAATACAATGTGTCTAAGATGATGGGATGTAACAAATAGATGAAAAATGAGAAAGAACTCACGAGACTAATAGAACCCAACATCAATGTTTTAAAGTGTAAGCAAAACCCAAGTAATAATAAAAACATAAAAGAATGATAAAAAACAAGTGAACTTGAAAAGCTTGTGACGTAAGAATAATCATGTTTGCTTAATAAAGCGAAACCTAAATAAGCAATCACAGCTGAGGTGAGTGTAATAAATAAATGTTCTTGTAAGAAGCCGTATACTTTATCGTAGTTAAGTCCAATATAACCTCCGAAAAAGAAGAAGAATATCCAACCTAATATAAATGTATTTTCATTCAATGGATAAATTTGATGAAATGTTTGAGCGAATGATTGATTGTTATTCAAAAAATGTAGAAATGCTATTTGAACGACTAAAGTAATTAATAATAGGATTTTGCTGTTAAATAACTTATAAGAAAGTTTGTAGATCAAATAACTTAATGCAAAAAATTGTAGAATAACAATAATAAAATATCCGTACCAGTGACCGAGAATTACATTTTCTAAAAATTGTTCGCCAAAAGAACGATTTGTTTTTAATGATTCGCTATAACAATAAAAGGAACCGACAATAAGATAGGGAATGAAGATATACTTAAATCGAGACCATAAATAATGAATACCAATTTTTTTATACGTAGATGTTGTCAAAAGTTGTGAAAGTATAATAAAACTAGGTGTACCAAAAATAATCAAATTTTGTATATAATAAATGAACTTTAACTCATTTATATGTGCATTATCTATACTTTGCATATATTGAGTTAATGTATGTGTAACAATAATAAGCATACACACAAAAGCTCTAAAATATACGAGTTCAATTTTTGTTTTATTCATCTTTAAATCCTTTCCAATTCTTGATTAACTTATTAAATGATTCTTCATTTATTAGGATACGGGGCATGTAGTAATCGTGGTCATCAGGTTCAATGACTTTCTCTTCGAGAGTATAACCATATCTAATACCGCCTTTTTTAAGTGGTTCAATCTTTTCTGACTCTATCTGACCATAGGGATATGCAATTGAATCGTTTTTTTCGTCCAATTGACTCTTTAAATAGTGGTTACTTTGTTTAATATCTTTTGTTAGTGCTTTATCAGATGCCTTTATTAATAATGACTTGTCATCTTCTAATGTATGAAGATTATGTGTATGTGATTGGAATTCCCATAGATCAGAGTCTTTCATTTTTTGTAATTCTTTTTTATGCAAAATGTTTAGGTTATGAAAGTCGCGTGAACCTATCTCTCCAGTAATAACAAATCCGGTCGCGGGCACATTATATTTTTCTAATATAGGATGTGCGTTTCTATATATGGATTCATCCATATCATCAAAATTTACCCACACACTATTTTGGGGGAAATCACCTTTCTCTTTATACTTAATTAATTCTTTTTGAGTTATGAAATTGGCATCATGCTCTTTTAACCATTTGATTTGTGATTCAAATTGGCTCTTATTAATACTGTAAGCAGACATCTCTTTACTGTTTGAGAAAGTATATAAAAAGTCATCTAGAAAATTATCGTTTCGAATTCTGTGATAATTTAATGCTAATACACTATTTTCTTTATATTTTAATTTTTTGTCTTTAGCTTGTAGTTTGTCAGTTGGAAAAGTGATTAACGAGATTGTCGAAAGCATTACAATGGCTAAAAGAAGTTTAATGTAATTTGCCATGATTAATGCCTGCTTTCTTATATTTATATTTTTGTACGCTTAAACTAATAGTAAAAATAATGATTGCAGTAATCATGAAAATCAACATATTTATAAATATTGCGTTCATGCTCGTAATCTCAATGTTAAGGATGGAACGTATAAGTAAAACAATATAGGCATTAATATTTAATAACGACCCACCTATGACAATAAATGCGATACTACAATAAAACCAAAAGATGAAACTAATAAATAAAATAATACTTTCTCTGATTATATTTAAATTTGATTTTAGCGTGAAATATTTCCTCTGTCCGGACTTGACCATGTGGCAAAATCTCCTTTCTTTCTTTTCAAAGCTTTAGGAAAAGCAACAATTGCTACTAAAGCATTTAGAACCCAATATATTGTCGGATACCAACTTAAGAATAATGCGGTTAATATATTGATTTTTTCGTATCTACTATCTATAAATATGGAAATTGCAAATTGAATAATATTAATAAATGTAAGTATCAATGCTGAAAGAACGATGATGGTAAATTGGTATCTAAAGTAGAAAATATCTAAGAAGTTTGCGTTAATAATACTAAATCCTAATAGTGACAAGATGGAATAAACCCAAATAAGTGAAATTGCCTGTTCGAAAATTAGCAAGTAGATAACTGGATGTAAGGATTTAATACCTTGTTTAAGATCTCTAATTAATACTTCTTGCCCACCCTGTACCCATCTAACTCTTTGTTTCCATAACCCTCCAACTGTTTCTGGTACAAGCATCCAACATAACGCGCGAGGTTCATACTTAATGTACAAATCATTCAAATGGAATTTCCATGAAATCGCGATATCTTCTGTAATCATGTCTATATCCCATCCGCCGACTTTTTCAACAGCTGACTTTTTAAATAATGTGAAGACACCTGAAATTGTGTTGATTTTTCCAGCAATAGTTTGTGCTCTTTTAATACTCCCGACCATACTGGCATATTCAACAGTTTGTATTTTTCCTAAAATAGAACCTTTATTTCTGATTCTAGGATTACCAGTTACTGCTGCTAACTTCGGATTATTCTTAAAATGTTCAATCATATAATAGGGAGCATCATTATCTATTAGCGTGTCGGCGTCTACTCCCATAAGATAATCATATTTTGCATACTTTATGGCTTGATTTAAAGCATTGGCTTTGCCTTTGTTTTGAGTCAAATTAACAAAAGTAAATGTTAAAGTTTTTTTCAGTTCCTCAATAACTTCGGTAGAACGGTCTGAGCTGCCATCGTTAATGACGATTACTTGTTTGTTAGGAAATTCGAGCTTCAAAATATTTTCAATGGTCTCTTTAATTGTTTCTTCTTCGTTATAACAAGGAATTAAAAATGATATTCCTTCATCGTTAATGTTTTTATTAGGTTTTTGTTTGAGTCGTAATTCGAAAAATATCATGTAGTAGAGTGTTCCTATAATCCAATAAATAGACATAAATAATGGATACATCAGTAATAAACCAAATATTTTCATTTTTACCTACCTTCCGTTAGTTAGTCTTTTAATAAAGTCTATAACAAAACATAATATTTTTCAATATATATTGTGTTAAGCAAACATCTCAAAACGTTCTTTTGCCGTAATATTAAATTTAAAATGATTGTTAATAAGATACAAACAATGGGAAATCTTAAAGTTAAGTCCACACATTAAATCCGTTAAATAACTTAAAAAATATCACCAAAAATTTACAAATCGTTAAATGTGAAACTGCACCATTTTTAATGAGAGAATGGTTAAATAGAATAAGGATATTGAAGATGTGGAGGGTAAAATGAAATACGATAAAGTAGTGATTGCATCTGTGACTAAGGAAAAGCAACTAGAAAAAGTATTGAAATATAAAGATAACTTGAAAGCTGTCTTTATTTTAACTGGCAATTTCATCAATATTAAAGAGTATGTGAAACTATACCAGTCACATGGTATTGATGTGTACATTCATGTGGAGATGATTAAAGGGTTAAAATTAGACGATTTTGGTTTTAAATACATCAAACAAATGATTCAACCGAATGGCATAATCACAACGAAAACAAGTCATGTAAAATTAGCGAAAAAGAATGACATTTTTGTCATTCAACGTTTCTTCTTAGCAGATCATGATATGAAAGAAAATATTATAAATACTGCGCAAGTGAGTCAGCCTGATATGTTGGAAATGATGCCGACGATTACTTCATTTTTAATTCAACCTATTCAGTCAAAAGTAAATATACCAATTATTATGGGTGGTTTAGTGGATAGGGAGGCATACTTAACTCAAGCACTTGAAGATGGAGCTTTAGGTGTATCGACTGCGAATAAAGAAATGTGGAAGAGGGAATTTACTGATTTTTTACATGAGCCTAAATAAATATCAATATTCATTTGCTATATTGAACATAACAAGTGAAACGATAGGCAATTGGAGAGCCAAATAAGCGTGTACCTACACGTTTATTTGGCTATTTTTTTTGGGAGGTTTTAAGGAGAATGAAGAAATTTAGTTTTCTGTTATGTATAGCATTACTATTCTTATCAGGTTGCAGTGCTGATGGTAGTAAGGAAGAGACAAAGGATGGCAAAGTGAAAATAGAGTACTGGCATGTCAATGCTGAAACACAAGGTGGGAAAACAGTAAAAGAACTTGTAAATAACTTTAATAAACAGAGTGATGATGTCTATGTGCAAGCTAAATATAATCCCGATATGTATAAAGGTTTAATACAGAATATGATGTCTGAAGCCGCTGGTGGCAGAACGCCAGACGTCGTACAAATTGGATGGTCGTTTAAAGATTATTATAAAGATAACTTTGAATATACATCACCTGAAAAGGTTATCAATCGCTCATTTCCAGAAGACAAAAAGTTTATAGAAGAAAAGTTTGATGACAAGATTTTAAAAATTGCACAAGACGAAAAAGGAGAACAATTAGGTCTACCATATTCAGTTAGTAGTCCAGTGATGTTTATCAATAAAGATATTTTACGTAAGGCAAATCTTGATGAAAGTGGTCCGAAGACTTGGGAAGAAGTTCAAACTTATGCAGACAAAATTAAACAAACTACAGATCAATATGGTGTCTTTATACAAGAACCGGCTGATAGCTGGGCACAGCAAGCAATAGTAGATAGTAATGGTGGCAATATTGTAAAAGATGGTAAGGCATCATTTGCAAGTAAGGAAGGCGTAGAAGCGTATCAATTGATGCAAAATATGGTAAATAATAAATCCGCATTACATACGAATGATGAACAAGGTCAACAGAGCTTTATTAATGGTGAAGTTGGCATGTTATTTACTACCAATGCGAAGCAAAAGCATATTAAAGATAACGCGAAATTTGATGTAGAAGCGATTGAAATGCCAGGTTGGGAAGGCAAAGAGAAAAAAGTACCTGCAGGCGGCGCAATGCTAGGTATCACCTCAGATACTAAAGAGGAACAAGAAGCTTCTTGGAAATTTATGAAATATTTATACAAAGTTGAAAACATGGCGAAATGGACGAAAGGTACAGGATACGTGCCACCACGTAATGACGTTGTAGATAATCCGAAAGGTTTGAAATCTTATGTTGAAGAAAATGAGATGATGCAACCAGCAATAAACCAAATGAGCAATGTGGTCCCTTGGGCTGCGTTCCCTGGTAATAGTGGTTTAGAAGCTGAACAGCAGCTAATTGATATGAGAGATAAAATACTCGGTGAAGATGCTGATGTGAAGCAAACCATGAAAGAAACGCAAAAAAGAATCAATCAAGAATTAGATGAATAAGATGAGGAGGTATAAGTAATGAATAAAAAATGGTTGCCTTATGCGCTATTATTACCATCTGTAATAATTATTTTGATATTTAATATTATCCCTTTAATTTATACCGTGTATTTAAGCTTTTTTGATTGGAACATGGTTAAAACAAATAAAGAGTTTGTAGGTTTAGATAATTATATTGATCTTTTTACGGACGCTAAATTTTATATGATTATCGGTCAGACATTTGCCTATATTGCGTTACTGATTGTGTTTAATACAGTGATGACTTATATTTTCGCCTTTATTGTAGATTATTTTATTGGCAAAGGTAAACGTATTTATCAAACAGTATTGTTTATACCTTCTGTGATTTCGCTTGTAGTAGGCGCGATGGTGTTTCTATGGATATTAAACCCAGTATCAGGTCCTGTAGCACAAGTGCTAGGTTTGTTTGGCATATCAATACCAAATTGGACGACAACGAATGGATGGGTGATCTTTGTGATTAGTTTAATTGTGGCTTGGAAAGTGTTTGGCTACAATTTCCTGGTGCTTTATTCCAGTATTATCGGTATACCTAGAGAGATGATTGAAGCGGCAAAAATAGATAATGTGAAACCTTCTCGTATTTTTATAGATATTATTTTACCGATGAGTTCGGCGACTGGATTTTATATTTTAATCATGACGATTGTTCAAGGTTTACAATACGTCTTTACACCTATCAGTGTAATTACGCAAGGCGGTCCCAATTATCAAAGTAGTAACTTAATCTATCATGCTTATCATGAAGGATTCACCTTATATAAAACAGGTGTGTCAGCTGCCGTATCAACAATTACGTTAATTATTTTCTTCTCACTATTGCTGATTCAGTTTTTAGTGGTTGAGAGGAGGGTGAAATATGAAAACTAAATCTTCTATCGCGCATATTGTACTAATTACCTTTATATTATTAGCAATTTATCCAATTATTTTTGCAATAAGCAATTCGTTCAAAGAGTTAAGCCATGCGTATGATTCTATGACTAATTTAATACCATTACCGCTTACGATAGAAAATTTCGATAAATTAATTAGCGATATTCCATTATTCCAAATTACAACGAATACATTTGTGATTGCGAGTGTGATTACGCTTGTGAAAGTAGCAATATCATTCTTAGCAGCATTTGCTATCGTTTTCTATCAATTCAAATTTAAAAAAGTAACATATATGGTACTTGTAGCAACAATCTTTGTGCCATTTACTGTCACAATGGTGCCGAATTATATTATTATGGCGCGTTTAGGATTTGTGGATTCTGTGTGGGGCGTCATTTTACCGCAACTTGCAGATGCAATCGGCATATTTATGTTAACGCAGTCGATGCGTAATATACCGAAAGCTTTGTTAGACTCTTTGCAAGTAGACAATATTTCGGTCTGGCATACGATGAAAGATGTCATCGTACCAATTACTAAGCCAGCATTAACATCCACAAGCATTTGGTTTTTCATCTTGTCGTGGAATGAATATATATGGCCAAACTTGATGTTGAAGAGCGAATCGAATTACACGTTACCTTTAGCGTTACAGCTGTTTGTAAGTTCCGAAGGTGGGACTAATTTTACAGTGGCGATGGCCTTAAGTGTCTTAACGATGGCTATTCCACTCATTATATATCTAGTGTTCCAGCGTTTTATTATAGATACTTTTACTACAAGTGGGATTAAATAGGAGGATAATACAATGGGTACTTTAGAATTGAAGAATTTAAGCAAATCATTTGGCGACACTAAAGTGATTGAGAATTTAAATTTAAAAATCAATGATGGTGAACGTGTAGTATTTTTAGGCCCCTCTGGCTGCGGGAAGTCTACGATACTCAGAATGATTTCAGGTATTGAAAGTGTGTCAGAAGGTCAAATATGCTTTGATGAGACTGATGTTACAAATTATGCACCGGGAGAAAGAGATATCGCAATGGTCTTTCAAAACTATGCCTTATATCCACATATGAGTGTAGAGAAGAATATTACCTATGCATTAAAACGTAATAAAATACCTCAAGAAGACATTAAGCAACGACTAGAACAAGCGCTCTCTATATTGGATTTAACACATTTAAAAGAACGCAAACCAAGTGAATTATCAGGTGGGCAACGACAAAGAGTTGCTTTGGGAAGAGCAGTTGTTAAAAATGCCTCTTATTTCTTATTAGACGAACCCTTATCTAATTTAGACGCTTTACTTCGTGTGTCTGCGAGAAGAGAGCTATTACATTTACACGAGGTGTATAAACATACATTTATTTTTGTGACGCATGATCAATTAGAAGCAATGGCATTAGCAGACCGCATCGCACTCTTTGATAAAGGTGAGATACAAATGTTTGATACACCTGAAAATATTTATAACCACCCACGTAATGTGTTTACAGCACGCTTTATTGGCGCGCCACCGATGAACATTTTAGATGCGACATATGAGTCGAATCAACTTGTATTTGATTCTGAACTATCTATAGATACTCAGGCATTAAATCAACAAAACTTAGCGCAATATGATGGTCATTTTCTCCTAGTAGGTATTCGCCCAGAAGCAATTCATATTACGGAAGAAGCAACGGCATTGAAATTTGAAATTGAAGATATTGAAAACTTAGGAGAGTGTTATAGCCTTATAGGAAAGCTCAACCAACAAACGCTCACTGTAAAAAGTTATAAAAAACCAGAACAAAGCGTAGTAAATATTAAATTTGATATGAGTAAAGTAATTTTATTTGATCCAAATACAGAAATAAATATAGAGGAGAGATAATCATGGCACTAATATTAAGTACTAACACATATATAAGAAGCGGTTTGTCACCAATCTATAGTCTCTTAGAGGCAAACCCAGATTTAGGTATAGAACTATTTGGAAATAACAAAGACGAAGCTTATACGAAAGAATTACTTACTTTAGGTAAAGATACAGAGCGATTCTTAACCTATCATGAACAAATATTTGATGTAGAACACTCAAGACCAAGAGACGAAGATTTATATAGTTTAGAACAAATTCGATTAGCAATTGAACACTGCGTAGACTTAGGTATTAAAGACATCGTCTATCATGTAAATAATGTACCAATTCATAATAAACAACAAATGATTGCCCAAACAGCACTGAATTTAGACCATATTACACAAGAAGCAAAAGCAAAAGGTGTCAATATTTTAATTGAAAATGTAGGCGTAGACACTAAGCAAAACAAATTATTAACAGAATCAGAATTTATCATTTTCTGTAAAGAGAGAGAAAACAGTGTGTTGATTGATGTTGGACACGCGAATGCAAATGGCTGGGATTTAGAATATGTCATGCAACAACTTCAAGATAAAATTAAATTCTATCATCTGCACAATAATGACGGTAAGCATGATGATCATAATCTATTACACGAAGGCACACTAGACATGGAACGTTTCTTTGAAATGTATCATCAGTACACACCCAATGCGCATCTGACATTGGAGTATAATTATGATATAGGAGAACAACCAAGACTAATTCAACATGATATAGATTACGTTGTAAGCAAAATAAAAGCAAAATAAAGCATATTAAGATTAAAAAAAGAGCAGAATACGCACAAAATGTTGGAATGTAGAAAATATAAGCTACATTCCAATTAATTATATTGTATAATACTATATATGATATTATTTATATAGTTTATTTTAAAAGAGGTGCGCTGTTTGAATGATTAGAATATTGGTTCCATGCTTTAACGAGGCTTTTGTGATTAAACAAACTTACGATAAATTAACAGAAATAATGCAACAGGATAGTTATATTAATGATTATACATATGAAATATTGTTTGTTGACGATGGCAGTAAAGACCAAACACTGCCGATTATTCAACAATTGTCTGAGTTAGATAGCAATGTGAAGTATATTTCTTTTTCTCGAAATTTTGGCAAAGAATCTGCCATGTATGCAGGATTGAAAGCAAGTAGAGAAGCGGAGGCGTTAATTATTATTGATGGAGACTTACAGCACCCTCCAGCATTGATACCTGATATGATTGGTTACTTTAGAAATGGTGAAGATCAAGTTGTAGCCAAACGAGATAGAACTGGAGAGCGGTGGCCACGCAAGTACTTATCCAAATTGTATTATGCGATGATAAATAAAATGGTAGATGTCACACTTGAAGATGGTGTCGGAGATTTCAGGTTGTTGAGTCAGCGTGCTGTGAATGAAGTTGTGAAATTAGGAGAATACAATCGATTTTCAAAAGGATTGTTTGCATGGATTGGTTTCGAACCAAAAGTGATTGAATATGAAAACATTCAACGAGAAGAAGGAGAGTCTAAGTGGTCATTTAGCACATTATTAAATTATGGTATAGATGGATTGATTTCTTTTAATAATAGACCGTTGCGTATTATTATATATTTGGGGTTATTTAGTTGCCTGTTGAGCTTTCTTTATATTTTATTTAACCTGATTTATACACTGAATTATGGTGTTACTACGCCTGGTTATTTCACTACTATTTTTGCAGTGCTATTTCTAGGAGGTGTCCAGTTAACTGCTTTAGGGGTTATTGGAGAATATATTGGTAGGGTTTATTATGAGGTTAAGCAAAGGCCGCTATTTATAATCCATAAGACGAATCTAAATAAGCATGAGGTAAATTAAGATGAAATCATTTTATTTGAATAAGACTTACCTGATAGTGACCGCGCTTTTTTTATTTTATTGTTTGATGGCGTTTTTCTTGCCGTTAACACACGATGACTGGCATTGGTACAGCCAATATGGTATACAAATGTGGCAAGAAAAATATAAAAATTTAAATGGTCGTTATTTAGGCAATATTTTGGAAACGATAGCTGTACGTCTAGATTGGTTTAGATACTTATCTTACGCCTTGATAAGTATAGCAATACTAATGGTAATCACTTGCTTTACTCGTGAAAAGAAGCAACCTGTACATTATTTATTAGCTTTTATCTTTATGATTACGATACCAAGTGAGATATACAAGCAAACGTATGGGTGGTTTGCAGGATTCTATAATTATGTACCAGCTACGTTTTGTGTATTATTTATTTTATGGTTTATTGCTACAGTTACATTTGAACGCACAAGGCTCAAACCGTTGACTAATATTGCTTTCTATTGTGTTTGTTTCATTGGGCAGTTCTTTATGGAAAATACGACATTATTTAATAGTATGATGCTTATATTAGCCATTGCAATCCATTTATTTCTATATCGTCAATGGAACCCTAAATATATTGTCGGTTTATTATTATCTGTGTTAGGCACAGTGATAATGTTTTTAAATCCCAAGTACAGAAAAATATTTTTAGAAGGTAGTGACTACCAACAAATATCTAGTGATACAGGGATGCTTGATAAAATATATAAAACAATGACGACGACAATTCCAGAATGGGTATTTTTCAATCAGATTATAATTTTATCGATCATCATCATTGTTATATCATTTATGCTATATCGTAGCGCTATGTTATATAAAACATCTAAAGTGAAAATGTATTTTAGTGTCGGTGGTTTATTACTATTGCCGAGTTATTATTTTTTAATTTATAAACAATTTGAGTTACAACAATTTCAATCTATCACTATAATGAACATAATCAATACAATAGTATGTATTCTATTTTTAAGTGCATTTATTTGTGCAATTCATGTAGTCATTCTTAAAAAAGAAATGCGATATACGTTGTATTTATTAGTTGTTTCAACATTACTGGTATGTGCGCCATTGGTAATTGTTTCGCCACTTGGTCCTAGAAACTTTTATACAGTATATGCCTTATACGCTATTATTTTATTCATATTACTTGTCCAACTTAATGTCATACATACAGTATGGCGTAAGTATGTTATTATCATCGCAGTTATATTCAGTGTTATTTATTTGAGTAGCTTTTGCTATATTCATTATCAAAATGAAACACGCATTGCGCAATTGAAACAAGACGTAATAAATGAGCCACACAAAGATTTCTATAAGATGGAGAAATTACCGTTCGAACACTACCTTCATCATGCGACACCAACGAGCGATAAGTATCAAACATTATTTAACGAATATGAAGGTTTGCCAGAAGATACAAAAGTGAAGTATATTCCTTTTGGAAGTGAAGACAAATAAAGAACGTTAGTTTAAATAAGGTATTTTGTGGTTGTATCGATCTCAATTTATAAATAAATATATTCGTGAAAACCCCTAGCCATTGACGGTTAGGGGTTTTTGATTATGTTAAATATTTTGTTGGATAGGTGATAAATACAGTATTATTAGGAACTAAATGATTTAATCATCATCTGCTTCGTAATCATCATCTTCGACCTCATATTCGTCATCGTCATCATTGTCTGTATAAATATGAGGATTCTGATTTACAGTCGGTGGTGTTTCAGTCGATGCGTTACTGTTTTTATTAAACCAAGCTACAGAGGATACTTTGCCTGTGAGTTGGTTAATAATAATATTAGCCCCTTTTTGATTGTTAATATCTTGTGTGACTACATAGTTCTTAATACCGTTATTTTCTTTTAGTGAAATAGATTTAAAGGTGCCACCCACTTGTTTTTGAGCTTTGTCTTTGGCAGTTTGTTCACTTATTTTATTATTCTCTTTCTTTTTTTTCTTTTTATCTTCAGTTTTCTTTTGTTTTAAGTCACGTGTTTGCTCAATTTTAGAAATGGTTTTCTTTTCTCTATTAACTTCTATGTCATAAAGTCCTTCGTTTGATTTTAGTTCTATTAAAAATTTACTTTGATTATCATTAGGTTTGATTGAATTAATCTTACCCTCGTAACGCTTTTCAACCATAGCTTTTGCATCTGCTTTTGCCATAAGTTGTTGATTTGCTTTTAAAAATATAATGACACATAGTGCAATAGATAAACCAATACATAACATAATTAAGATTAATTTAAAGAGAAGTTTCATTTTTTACTCCTTTAGGCACAGTTAAAACAAACGTTGAACCGAAATTCACTTTACTTGTTACCTCAATCATTATATTTTGTTGTGTCGCAATTTCTTGAGCGATTGATAATCCTAATCCGGAACCGCCCGTGCCACGTGATCGAGCCTTATCTACACGATAAAATCGAGTGAAGATATGAGGTAAATCAGTTTCTGGTATACCTATGCCATCATCTATAATTTCAATTTTGAATGAATCCTTATTATCAGAAATTTTGACCACAATGAGTGATTCACCATATTTGTGAGCATTGTCTAAAAATATATGAATGAGTTGTTTGAATAACGCAATATCTAGCCAAGCTTCAGTGGTTTCACATGATACTTCTACTTTGATATCTTGTTCATAAACATGTTTTAAACGATGTGTAATTTCTTCAATTAAGTCCACTATATTTTCATATTCAAGGTTATTTTCCTTCTTGTTTTTAGTTATTTGAGCATAAAATAATAGTTGCTCTGTTAAATATTTCATTTTTTTAGCTTCATCACCGATAGCATGGATACTTTCATCTAATGTTCGCTTATCTTTTTTTCCAAAACGCTGTAACATCTGGCTATAAGAATTTATGACGGTGATGGGTGTTTTCAACTCATGTGAAGCATTCATAATAAAGGCTTGTTGTCGTTCGTCATGTTCTTGCAATTTGTTCATCATATCATTAAATGAAGTAGATAATTCTTGTAATTCATAAGAATCATTTTGTTGTACTTCGACAGGTTGATAATCTCTAGTTTCTTGTGTTTCTTTAATATGCTTGCTTAATTTCAAAATCGGCTGCGTAATGATATTAGTGATAACTCTATTTAAGTAAAAAATAACTAAAAGTAATAAGATGACTGAACCAATTAAAATCCACTTTAAAATTTGAAATGATTCATACTTAAAATCTACATTTTCATAAAGTTGTAAGTTCACGACATCGCCGTTTTCCCAAACAATAGGGAGTGAAATCATCGCAAAGTGATAACCTTTATAAGCAACTGTCTTTTTATATTGCTTACTTTGGAATGGCTGTTGAATGTTATTGTAATCGACGTTCGTCGTAAAATTCACAATAGGCTTATCGTCTTTGTTTACCACACTAATATAGCCATCTGACAGTATGTATCCATTATTCATAATTTCTTCATTGGTCCTATTATCGGATTGCTTTATTTCTTCTATGATATTAATGCTACGTGTCTCAAGTTGATTTAACTCTGAAGCGATGGAAAAATGCTTGAAAATCACATAAACAAAAATATTTACGCAAATAATCAAAATGACAGTCATTACTGTGATATATAACTGTATTCTAGTTCCTAATCTCATATAATTTAATCCTTAATCATATAACCATATCCACGAACGCTATCAATAATGGATGGTTTGTTTTTGTCTAACTTTTTACGTAAATGACGAACATAGACGTCAACAACGTTGGTATCACCTTGATAATCAAACTGCCATACTTGTTTGATGATTTGTTCACGCTCTAAAGCTTGATTTTTATTTTCCAGGAAATAAACAAGCATTTCATATTCTTTTGGTGTTGTGCTGACTATTGTATTATCGCAATAAACTTCACGTGATTTGGTATCCACGGAAATATGTCTATGTGTGAGCAAGTCATTGCACTCTGTGGCTTTCGAATTGGTCATTTTCAGATGCACGCGAATCCGCGCTAACAATTCCTCTATTTCAAATGGTTTCGTGACGTAATCATTTGCGCCAGAATCGAGACCACCAACTTTATCCATTAATCCATCTCTTGCAGTTAACATGATAACTTTAATAGCATCATCTTTAGTTCTAATGCGTCTTAATACTTCTAAACCATTGAGTTCAGGTAACATGACATCAAGCAAAATAAGATCGAATGTCTTGTCTTGAAATGCTTGAATAGCCTGTTTGCCTGTATAAGCTAAAGTTACATCATATTCTGCAAACTCTAATTCTAATTGCAATACGCGTGCAATTTTTTCATCATCTTCTACAATTAAAATCTTTTCCATTCGTTAATACACCTACTTTAGTTTTAAACCGATAAATTGCCAATAAAATAAATACATTAAGACCATAAATACGATATAAATAGGTAACAACCACATATTTAATTTTAATAGTTGAGAAGTATTAAATGGTCGATCATCTAACTCATAAAATATTAATAATGCCTTTGAACTTACTGGTAATGTAAGACAATAATTTATACCAATTAACGTTATAAATACTACTGAAACAGGATTTAATTCAAAAGTTTTTGCAAAAATAATTACAGTGGGGATAAGCACTACAGCTCTTGTTGTATGACTTGTAATGAGTAAATGGGACCCCACACTGATAATGCTGATGATGACGACAAATACAATGGCGGGCAAAACAGGTAACCCTTTCAGTAATGCTAAAATTTGGTCTTGAAGATATTGAACAACACCATATTTTATTAATAACTCACCTAGCGCAGTCGCACTAGCTACGAAAAATATTAAACTCCATGATACTTCAGATAAAGCTTTCTTCCAAGTTATTAGGCCCATTTGAGGTATAAGCATACAAAAAGCCATTAAAATGGTCACAAAAGCAATATCAAGTCTGTGTATACTTTCGGTGATCCAAAGTGCAATCGTGATACCAATTAAAATAATTGCTTTACGCTCTTTGGAAGAAAGAGGTGTTTTTTCTGTGTCGAGATGAGCATGTGATTTACATGTAGTTTCTTTCATAGGTTGTTGTTGAATGGGGCTATACATTATAACGAGAGCAGCAACTAAACTGATTATTAAACCGAATGGCAAACCCCACAACACGAAATCAATATATGAAATAGAATGTTCTGTTTGACCTTCTAAAATACCTATACCTATTAAATGACTGCCTGCACCAATTAAGGTAGTGTTAGTCAATGTTAAAATAAGTATAGGTATCATTAATCCGTACATCGTCGCACGTTTGGGGAACTGCGTCTTGATTGCTTGATAGATAGGTAACATGGCAGCTGCACGACTTGACGTTGAAGGTATAAAGAAAGTCATGACTTGGATTGTCACTAAAATAAATAAACTCGCGCGTTTTTCAGAGTGACATTTACGGCTAAACCAATGGACGAGCCTCGTTAATAAACCACTTTCTTCTATGACACTACTAATGATAAATGCACCAATCATTAACCACACGATATGTTGGTTTAATGATTCAAATAAGATTGAATCTGGAACGCCCAGCAACACTGCACCAATCAAACACAGCATTCCGGCTAGACCTGCAGGTAAGCTTGAAAAAACAAATAATATGAGTGCTAAAATAAAAATCATTATACTTACTTTGCCTAAATAGCTTAAGTCTAGTACCAAAAAAATATAAAAACTTAAGCAAAGAAAAACGATCCAAATCCATAATTGTGAAAATGAAACATTAGCTAGCATCCGTAACGACTTCCTTCAGTTTATGCTTTTGTTGTGCCCTTGCTTGAAAAAGATTCATACCAATCATGATATAACGAATCGCACTTTCTACACTGCCTTCTAGCCACTTGTCAGCATCATTAATAGCATTTTCTAAAGTAGCTGGTTCAGGAATAATACTTGAAAATGCATCTATACCACTTTGGTAATTTATTTTTGCGCCTTTACCAATTGTGCCAGCAAAAGCAATGACAGGTTTCTGATGATTTTTAGCAATACGTGCGACTTCAGAAGGGATTTTACCATTAGGCGTCTGGTAGTCAATACAACCTTCTGCTGTGATAACAATGTCTGTTGCTTCAATGCTATTTTCGATTTGAATATAGTTTTTAATTAAATCAAATCTTGGATGTAACGTTGCGTTTGCAAAAGCAATAAGGCCTGCGCCGAGACCACCTGATGCACCAGTACCTTCTGCATAACGTAAATCCATATCTGTATGTCGTTTAATTAAAGCAGCTAGATGATATAAATTATTTGATAAGTGTTCTACATCTTCTGGTGAAGCGCCTTTTTGCGGACCAAACACACGTGCAACGCCTTTGTCACCGCATAATATATTAGACCAGTTTACGGCTATATCAATAGGTGTTGATAATACACGGCTATCTACGTTACTTAAATCTAGGTCGTGAATTTGATCAATATCAGAGCCACCAGCGATGTAAACAGAGTCACCACTTTGGTCATAAAATTTAACCCCTATAGCTTGTGCCATACCTACGCCGCCGTCAGAAGTGCCTGAATCTCCACATCCAATGATGATTCTATCTACACCATAATCAAGCGCCTTAATAATTGTTTGGCCAACACCGTATGTTGTTGTATATAAAGGATTTCGTTGTGTAGTAGGTACATGTCTTAATCCAGCAATCGCTGCCATTTCAATTACAGCAACCGTTTCTTTGCCTTCTTTAAATACGCCGAAGTAGGATTGAATTTGTTGACCTACAGGCCCAGTGACTTGTGTCATTATTTTATAACCATTTCTAATTTTAATGATAGATTCTACAAAACCTTCGCCACCATCAACCATTGGAATCACATTCACTTCGTAATTTGAATCCACGCGTTTAATACCTTTTTCAATCGCGTAACCAACTTCTTCTGCACTTAAACTTTCTTTAAAACCTGATGGAATAACAGTAAATTTCATAATATTCATCTCCCCGGATATAGTCTTTATTAATTTGATACTCTTAGACTATGATATGGGGGTTTACAATTGCTTAAAGAACTATTAAAAAACGATTAAAATTAATAAAACGCGACACCTAGCACTAAACCTATGATAACAATTAACCATGAAGGCGCTTTACAATACGCTAATAATACGAATAATATGGCAGCAAACGCGAAATCCATATGCGAATTCACAGATGATGTGAAGATAGGGTCATAAAGTGCAGCGATTAAAATACCAACTACGCCGGCACTGACCGCTTTTAACATAGCTTTAGCAGAGTGGTTTGATTGTACGCGTTCCCAGAAAGGTAAGACACCGACTAAGAGTAAGAATGCCGGTAGGAAAATAGCAATTGTTGCAACAATTCCACCTGTCACGCCAGACATTACGGTACCAATGTATGCGGCAAAGGTAAATAATGGTCCTGGTACTGCTTGTGTTAGAGCGTATCCTGTTAAAAAGTCATTTGCGCTAATCATATCTGTTGCTACAAAAGATTGTTCTAATAAAGGTAAGACTACATGACCGCCACCGAACACGAGCGCGCCCGAACGATAAAAATGATCAATCATACTAATCCACGAATTTGATGTAAAAAAGTTCATAATAGGTAATATAATTAAAAAACTGAAAAATAATATAAGTGAAATCGTACCAACAATGGTAGGAATATTGAATATTTTAATTGATGTTTTACTTTCTTCATGTTCTTTAAATAGTAACAATCCAGCCAAGGCAACTATAATCAATGCTCCCAGTTGAGATAAAGGATGAATAACTGTGACTGCCATGACTAAAGTGAACAGTGCCAAAAGCTTGGTTTTGACGTCGGGTAGTAATTTCTTACCCATACCAATAATTGCGTTTAATACAATTGCCACAGCAACTAATTTCAACCCATGCGTCCAGCCTAAGTCGTTGCTATATGCAAGTAGTAAAGTGGCGCAAAGCATCAAGACGATTACTGAAGGTAATGTAAATCCTATAAATGAAATGACGCCTCCAAGTAAACCTGCTTTTGTAATACCAATACCAAAACCTACCTGACTACTTGCAGGACCAGGTAAAAATTGACATAACGCTACTAAATTTGTGTATTGCTGTTCAGTAAGCCACTTTCTTCGTTTTACATATTCATCATAGAAGTAACCAAGATGTGCTGTTGGACCACCAAATGATGTACAACCGAGCCTAAGTGCGACTAAAAAAACCTCAAGATATTTCATTTATGTAACCTCCTAATTTTATATTTCACCAACAAGTTCTTTTAATTTTTGTTGACTCTTCGCTAACATTTCTTTGCCAAATGAAGTGATAGTGTAGTTCTTGCGTTGTTTACCATCGACAACACTTTTCTCACTTACAAGTAACGATTCATCTTCCATTCTATGTAAGAGGGGATACAATGTACCAGCACTCATTGAGTAACCATGCTCTTGTAGTTCCTCAATCATCCAACTTCCATAGACAGGATGTTCGTTCGCATGATGGAGGATGTGAATATAAATAAAGCCTAAAAACATACGCCTTTCTAATTTGGATTCCATATGCATCACTCCTTTTTAAAATATGATATCGAATATCGATATCGCATTTCGATATCAATGTATCATTTATATTATTGTCTTTGTTGAAATTTACATAAAATTTAAGAACTTATCATATTATGTAATATTTTTTGCCTTATAAAAACTATAGCCTAGATATTTTGAAAGTGAAGATAATTTACTAAAAAAGTGAAAGTAATGTACAATAACATGTAAGCGCTTACTATTTTATGTGAACTATTTTAAATCAAGCTTTAAAAGGAGAATGTAAATGAAAGATAAAGTGATGATGATTACTGGTGGTAGTAGTGGCATGGGTAAAGCAATGGCTAAGCGATTCGCAGAAGAAGGAGCAAAAGTAGTCATAACGGGACGCTCTTTGGAACGATTAGAAGATGCCAAACAAGATATTGAACAATATGAAGGCCAAGTGTTATGCATCGATATGGATGTCCGCGACCCAGAGCGCGTACAATATACAGTGGATAAAACAGTAAAGAGATTTGGCAAGATAGATGGTCTAGTGAATAATGCAGCAGGGAACTTTATTTGTCCTGCAGAAGATTTATCGACAAATGCGTGGAACTCAGTCGTAGATATTGTATTAAATGGTACATGGTATTGCACGCAAGCTGTTGGTAAAGAGTGGATTAAACATGGCCAAAAAGGACGTATTATAAATATGGTTGCAACGTATGCTTGGAGATCAGGGCCTGGCGTTATACATTCTGCAAGTGCTAAAGCAGGCGTACTTGCTATGACGAGAACGCTCGCTGTCGAGTGGGGGTCTAAATATGGCATTACAGTCAATGCAATCGCTCCTGGACCAATAGCTAACACAGGAGGGGCAGGCAAATTAAGCCTGTCCGAAGACGCACGTCAACAAACATTAGATAGCGTACCAGTTGGTAGAATGGGACAACCTGAAGAGATTGCAGGTCTTGCTAAATTCTTATTTTCTGATGAAGCGGCTTATATTAATGGCGCTTGTATGACTATGGACGGCGGCCAATGGTTGAATCAAAATGCGTTTTAGATTTTAATAATTGATATAGCTTATATTAGACAAACCGTGCAAGTGACGTCGCATGGTTTGTCTTTTTATCGTGCGTAAATTCTATAAATTGTGAAAATATGGCTTTCAAGTACAAAATAACCATATCCAATTGAAATAAATTAGAATTTCTACTATTATATATACTTGTGTTAAAAAATGACGAAAACATATATATGCTTTGAAACTTTTTGGTTAGTAGCTAAAAAGTTTCTTTTTTATGTCTGGCTAGGTATCCGATAAAAAACATAGTGTTAGGAATGAGTGATTGTCAACTTAAAGGAAAGAGGTGTTATTGGGATGTTATACAAAATCCATTTTAAAAATATATTTTTCTGTATACTTGGGACTTTTCTAATAGGTATAGGAATTAATGCGTTTGTGATTGCAGCTAATTTAGGTGAAGGTGGTACAGTAGGTATTTCACTTAACTTAAAATATACGTTAGGTTTATCCCCAGCGCTGACATCTCTGATTATAAATATGATATTAATTGCAGTTGGTTGGAGATATTTAAGTAAGACGACAGCAGTCTATACATTAATTACAGTGATCTCGAGTTCAGCATTTTTAGGACTAACTGAAGCGTTCAATATGCATCTGGAATCTGATTTTATAAACACAGTGTTTTCTGGCGTACTTATTGGTATCGGCAGTGGACTTGTGATATCAGCACGTAGTACATTAGGTGGCACTTCCGTTATTGCTAAAATTATTAATAAATATACTGAAATCAAAACGTCTCAGGCGTTGTTTATTCTCGATTCGATTATCGTTTTATCTTTCTTAATCATACTTCCCGTACAAAATGTTTTATATACAATTGTAATGCTTTTTATAGTAGAAAAGAGTATGTCATTCGTAATAGAAGGTTTTAACCCTAAAAAAGCCATTACAATCATTTCAAATTATAATGCTCAAATCAGTGATGATATTAATGAAGAAACAGGGCGTGGTTCTACATTATTAAATGGTGTGGGTGGTTATGAAAAGAAAGAGACCAATGTGCTATATGTCGTAGTACCACAAAATCAATTATCAAGAATTAAGAAGATTGTGAACGCCCATGATGAGAATGCTTTTCTTGTTATTCATGATGTGCGAGATGTCTTAGGCAATGGCTTTATGAAAATACAATAGAATTGATTTCTGATTGATTTAAAAATAAGCATTCACACAAAAAAGCCCTAAAACCACGTAAGGTTTTAGGGTTTTTTTAATAATAATTATGCATGTTAGATTTAATTATGGATGAAAGATAACTTTATCAAAATGTTTTTTCTTATTTACTAGTGCATCAAATGTTTCAGGGCCTTTTTCTAAATCTAGCCGATCTGAAATCATTGGATTTACATTAATTTCTCCTGTAGACATATAGTGAAGTGTCGCATGCCATTCTTCTCCTGGGAATGGGGCTGATAAGCCGTTCCAAGACCCTATAACGTTAAGTTCATTACGCAATATTTTTTCGAAGTGCACACGGTTCATCTCTATATCTGCATAAGGTATGCCAAGAAGTAAGACTTCCCCGCCTTTAGTTGGTAACGTCAAGACTTGCCCAATGGTGAATGGGGAGCCAGCAGATTCAACAGCGACGTCGATATTATGAGGGATATCTTTAATCACTTCGTCTAAATCCTCGTCTTTAGAATTAATGGTATAATCTGTACCGAGCGTTTTAGCAATTTTTAATTTACCTGGATCGATATCAATTGCAATTGTCTTAGCGGCTCCAAATATTTTGGCCCATTGGATGGCTAATAAACCAATACTACCACATCCCATAACAGCCACTGTAGCACCAGGTTTCATTTTAGTTCTATAAAAACCGTGTGCTACTACTGCAGAAGGTTCTACCATAGCAGCTGTATCAAAATCTACATTAGATGGTAGTTTTAAGACGTTATGAGCAGGAAGTTTAACGAATTCTGCAAAAGCACCGGGTTCATAAGATCCAATAACATATAAATGTTCGCATCTTGAGTATTCGCCTTTTTCACATTGTGGGCAGGCATGACAAGCTATGGCAGGGCATCCTGTAACGGCGTCTCCAATTTTTACATGGCTCACGTTACTTCCTAGACTTTCTACAACTCCTGAAAATTCATGACCGAATATCATGCCTTCACGATAAGGGCCCAGTTTTTTATAGCGAGAATTATCTGACCCACATATACCAGTTGCAATAACCTTAATAATGACATCGTCGTCATTTTCAATTTTGGGAGGAACTGTTTCTTCGTACCTTAAATCTTCAATGCCGTAAAGGTTCAAAGCTTTCAAAGTGTTTCACTCCTTTTCTTCTGAATATTAATTATGTTCAGAAGTGACTTTTTTCTTTTTTAAAAATTTGGATCCGAAATAACCAAGTAAAACGACTATATTACAATAAAGTAAATTGTTCATATATAAATCAGTAATGCCTCTCAACGGTCCAAGCATAAAATCTAACATGTGTTCTACCATAATTATTATCTCCTTTTATCATTTAAGTTATAAATGATGATTATTTGAAATTACGTTACTCGATGGGGCGAAGAAGTACTTTAATACCTTCTCCACCTTTGATATGATTATATCCTTCTTCCCATTGTGTAATATCAAGTTCACTTGTGATAAGTGCCTCAGCATTAACATCGCCGCTGCTTAATAGTTGGAGAGAAGGCTCCCAATCGGCTGGCTTTTGACTTCTACTTCCGACGACACGAATTTCTTTTTGGACGATTTTCTCTAAATCAAATGGAATTTCAGGGTCTTTAAAGATACCGACTTGAACGTATTGTCCTTTTTTGCGTAATAAATCTAAACCTTGTTTGGCAGCAGGTACTGCGCCCGAACATTCTAATACTACATTGGCGCCGTAGCCATCAGTGATATTGTTCACATATGCTTTCAAATCAGTGTTTTGAATGTTGACTACGTGATCTAAATGAAGTTCGTTAGCTTTGTCGAGTCTTGCTTTATCATTATCTAGGCCAGTAATTACTACTTCTGCGCCTTTACTTTTAACGACTTGTGCAACGAGTAAGCCAATTGGGCCAGGGCCCATTACAACTACGACGTCGTCCGCTTTAATGTCAATTTTAGAGACAGCATGGTGAGCGCAAGCTAAAGGCTCAGTCATAGACGCTGCTTTGTAAGAGACATTATCAGGTAGGCGGTGGACGCTTGCTGCACGGGCAACTAGGTACTGAGTGAAGCCACCGTTTTGCTGTGTACCTAAGCCTTTTCGGTGATTACATAAATTATAATCACCGCTTTGGCAATACTGGCATTCACCACAAATGTAATAGGTTGTTTCAGAAGTGACGCGATCACCGACTTTAAAATCAGTGACATTAGCACCTACTTCTACGACTTCTCCTGAAAATTCATGACCAAGCGTCACTGGAAAGTTTACTTTGTAATAACCTTCATAAGTGTGTACATCTGTGCCACAAATACCTGCATATTGGACTTTTATTTTGACTTCATCTGCATTCGGGGAAGGTATCTCTCTGTCTAAAACTTCTAGATTTCCGAATCCTGGTTCAGTTTTAACAAGTGCTTTCATGTAAAGTCAGCTCCTATCAGTTAGTTGAATAAACTAAAGAATTTGAAAATAATATAATTTAAGATGTTACCACCTTGGTCAAGACTGGAAATTTTAGAAGAACCAGCTGGCATATCTACATTTGTGCCTTCAGCCATACTTGTAAATATTGGTGCAACGTCTGTTGCGATATATAAAGAAATGGCAATCATAATTGTACCGATAATCACCGAATGTATAATATTACCTCTCGCAGCACCTACAATAAATGCCACAATAAATGGAATCGTTGCTAAGTCTCCAAAAGGTAAGACTTGGTTACCTGGTAAAATAACTGCTAATAATACAGTGATTGGAACTAAAATTAAAGCTGTTGCGATAACTGCAGGGTGTCCTAATGCAACCGCAGCATCTAAACCGATGTAGATTTCACGATCACCAAAGCGTTTATTTAACCAAGTACGTGCAGATTCAGAAACAGGCATTAAACCTTCCATCAAAATCTTCACCATACGAGGCATTAATACCATTACTGCAGCCATTGACATACCAAGGTTAATGACATCTCCAGCGTTGTAACCTGCTAAAATACCAATTGCTAAACCGAGTACCAAACCGACGAATATAGATTCACCAAATGCACCGAAACGTTTTTGAATTGTTTCAGGGTCTGCATGAAGTTTGTTAAGTCCAGGTATTTTTTGGATACCTTTTACTAAGAAAATCCCTGGCGCGTATGAAATTGTACTACCTGTGGCAATCGATACCCCAGGTAAATCATAGAACTCACTCATCATTGGAGCAGTCCAGTCAGCGACTTTTAGACAAACAATCTGGAATAATGCTGCAGCCACCAATGACTGCCAAATACTACCAGATACGGCGTACACCATGGCACCCATGAATGTATAGTGCCAGAAGTTCCAAATATCAACGTTCATTGTTCGTGTTGTCTTTGTTAGTAACATGATGATGTTAACAACAATACCTAGAGGAATAATAAATGCTGCGATAACAGATGCCCATGCAATTGAAGACGTTGCTGGCCATCCGACATCAATAACATTTAAACTTACCCCTAAGTTTTTAACCATTGCTTGGGCAGCAGGACCCAAGTTGTTTACAAGTAAATCAATAACTAAGAAAATCCCTACGAAAGCTACACCAATAGTCAAACCAGACCTAAATGCAGCACCCACTTTTTGTCTGAAGAATAATCCTAGTAAAAATATAACGATTGGCAGTATTACTGTTGCCCCTAAATCTAGAAAAGCTTGAATAAAATCTACAAATCCACTCATCCCTTACACCATCCTCTTTAATATAAAGTGATGTTGGTATCAATTAAGATGTCATTTTGTTACAAGTATGATGTTCTTTTATGATATTAATCCCAACGGTTGATTCGATATTTTCTATAAAATATTTGATTAGCTTTTAAGTGCTTCTAAGATTTCTTTTTTAGTGTCCTCTACACCAATACCTGTTAAGAAGTTACGAGCATTAATAACTGGGAAGTCATACTCTTTTTGAGTCATTGCAGTTGTAACTAATAGATCTGCTGTTTCAGTGTAAGCACCAACTTCTGAAATTTTAATTTGTTTTAAATCTACTTTGATATTGTGTTCTTTTGCCATTTCTTCGATTGCGCTATTCACTACTGTTGACGTTGCGATACCTGCTCCACATGCTACTAATACTTGTTTCATAATAAATTCCTCCTAATTTGAGAACTTAATATTTAAATTCTCTTCCTGTTTAAATTTTTAAAATAATAAAATAAATAATTACGCTTCTGATAGTTCTTGCTCAATAATATCTACGACTTGATTGTTATCTGTTGCAGTTGCAATAGATTCGAGTGTTTGATCGTTTTGGAAAATGCCCATTAATTTTTGTAGTAATGATAACTGAGCATCTTCTTTGTCCATTGCGAGCATAAAGATTAACTTTACGTCTGTCGTTTCTTCAACTTCACCCATGATGACGAAAGGGACAGTTTCTTTAAGTACAGCCACACCGATCGTTTTTGAATTAACGTGTTCAATGTCAGTGTGTGGAATTGCTACAGAGCAATAAACTGTAGGTAATGCTGTGGCAAAAGACTTTTCTCTTTCGATGACTGCATCTTTGTATGAAGCTTTGACATAGCCATTGTCATGCATTAAATCGGCTAGTTGGCTTAATACATCTTCTTTTGTATTGGCCTCTAAACCAATGACGACGTTAGAGGCATCAACCTTTAAACCTTCCATATGACGCAACTCCTTTGTTCTAGTCTATTTTTGAGAATTGTTTAATCGTTTCAAACACTTGTGATTTTGAATCTGTTTGAATGATTTTTTGTATACTTTGATCGTCTTGAGCTAAATCTCGTAATTGTAATAAAGGTCTTAAATGCTTGAATTTATCAGTTGCTGCAATGACAACAAAGATGTGCACGTCATGACCTGTACTCAAAGTCAATGGCTCATCTAATACCAACATACTCATAGAAGTACGACTGACATTTTGATCATTTTCCGCATGAGGTATAGCGATATTTTGATTGATGACCATATAGGTGTCATCGAAATTCTGAATCATTGAATCGATGTAATTTGCATCTATATAATGTAACTTCAATAGTGGTGTAGCAGTAAGTCGAATTGCTTCTTCCAAATTTGAAAGGCGAGATGCAAATTGTATATGGTGGTTTGGTATCAAATCTTGTAAATTCAAATTCCCATTTAACGAAATTGAAGACGATTTAATTGAAGCATAGGCATGTATCTCATCGAATTGGCTTTTAATTTCATTGAGCAGTGCCTCTTCGTTATGAATATCAGCATGCTCGCGTATAGCTGCTAACATCTTTTCAGCGTGTATCTCTGACTCAAACGTATTGTTGAGTTGACCGAATACATACTGGCGAAGTTCGTGTTTCTCTTTCGCAGTTAGTATAGCTTTTGTGATGTACAAACGTTTATGTGTCATCACATGCATCGGTGAAAAGACAATATCAAAATCTAATGTGTATTGGTTAAATTCACGTAGTGATAATGCATCTAAAAATATGAATTCAGGAAATACACTCCGCAACTCTTGTAACATTAGTTGAGAAATTGAAGTGCCTTGCGTACATACAACAACAGCTTTCACCTTTTTTTCTATGTCTTCATCTTGTCTTCTTAAAATGCCGCCAATCAATATTGTTAAATATGCAATTTCATTGTCAGGCAATGGTTGATGAAAGAACTTTTCCATTGGTTTCGAAGAAAGTTTAACAAGGTGAAATAATTCTTTATAATCTTCTTTCAGATTATTCTGTAAACTCTCGACGTCAGACAATTCATATCTAATTCTGTAAAAGGCAGGCTTCATATGAAACATTAATTGATTGATTAAGCTTGCTCGGTCTTCAAAGGTAATAAAAGTAATTTTCTCGAATTGGTCAAGCATGTTTTCGAGTGCAGTTTTTAATTCTGGTAAAGCTTCCGCGTCATCTAATTCTGACCACTGAACACTCGTTGACAAAAGCTGTAATGCTATAAATAACTTTTCTTGTCGAGGAATATCAGGATAGTTTGATGTAAGTATTTCGGTTGCTTGATATTCTTCAGTATCAGAAAGGTCATCGTATCCAATTGAAAAAGGTGAGACAATTTTATCGTGCTGTATTCTTCTCATAATAAAATAGAGTTTGTAACGCAATGTCTCGGTACTTTGATCAATAAATTTATTCTCTAAGTATTGTTCGATTTTGTTGATTTGCATATCGATGATTTGAAGCTTTTTTTCTATTAAAGCCAAACTTTTTAAAATATCATCTTTCGCAATATTTAGAGTGAATATTTTATCGATGAGGCGTGTTAAAAGCCTTCTAACTTCAAATTCATTACCTACTAAATAATAACCCTCCAGTCGTGAATATTTTAGAGTGACATCATATGGCTCCAGTAATGACTTTAATTTTTTTAAATCATTTAACACTGTGTTCTTGCTTACTTTTAAATCAATTGAAAAGTGGTTTAACGACAATGTTTCATCTTCTCTAAACAACATCAGTAAAATGAGGTGCGCGCGTTGGTAAGCAGTATATACTTGCTCATCTTCCTGTGGGAAAGATTCACTAGATACATTAAGAAAATTTTTAACCATATCATCAACGATGAAGAATCCCTGACTAGTGCGTTCGATTTCTGGACAATCTTGTTCAGCTAACCATTCATTAATTTTCTGGATTCGATAGCCAAGTTGTCTGCGAGAAATATTAAACATCGCTTCTAAATCTTTGCCTTTGATTTTAGGGTTTTTAATCATTTCCGTAATGATATTAAAGTTTTCTGTTTGTATTTTGAATCCCTCCCTTGTTGTTGACTCTAATTTAGCACAGGTCATCAAAGAGTTGTACAATCGTTAGGCACAAAAGCATTTGCGTTTTATGTACATCATTGTGATGACTATGCTAAAAAGCACTTATCATCGCATTTGGAATGATAAGTGCTTATCGTATAATATGTTTATTATTTTAATAATTTCATTCTTAATTCATTAATTATAAGATATAAAAATTGAAAAGCGAAATTATATTACTTTGACTGAATGGTTTTCTAGGATATTTTTCCATTCCTCGTCGAATGCTATATCTGTTGCGATATAGTCTATTTTTGATAAATGACCGAAACTTATTAAACTATTTTTATCAAATTTAGAAGAATCAATAGCAAGAATGATCTGTTTAGATTTATTAATCATAAGTTCTTTAATGTGAGCCTCATACTCATTAGAGTCAGTAATGATACCATCTTTGGACAAAGCTTTACAACTTAAAATAGCATAATCGGTATGGAATTTATTAATAGACTCTGTCGTTTGAGGACCTACTAATGCAGAAGAATGTTTTAATAATTTACCACCAGTTGAATTGATTTCCATGGATGTTTGGTTAAGTTCATATAAAGCATTTACAGAGTTCGTTATGATGTGGATTCTTTTGTTTGAAATAGCGAAACGTTTTAATGCTTCATTAATGGTAGAACTAGAGTCAGCAAATAAACTTGTATCATTTTGAATAAATGCGTCAATTTTTTTAGCAATCGCCACTTTACTATCTTTATTTCGTGTATGTCTGACTGAATATGGTAATTCTTCGGTTTTAATTAATTTTGCACCACCATAATTACGTTCTACAATACCTTCTTTTTCTAATTTCTCTAAGTCTCTACGAATTGTTTCCTCTGAAACATTAAATTCCGAAGCTAATTTATTCACATATACAATATTATTTAAATATAGATGATTTAGTAGTGATTTTCTTCTTTCAAATGGCTTCATTATTAATTTCTCCTAAATATATATTGCTATCATTATAACATAAAAATGTTTTCAATCTCACAAAAAAAGGCATAAAACAACAAAAACACCACAATAATTATCATTTAATTTTGTTTTATGTTGATTTATGTGGATTATTTGATTATAATCATAACCAAAGAGGTGATGAATTGAAACATTATATAGCCGTTGATATTGGTGCATCTAGTGGAAGAGCTATACTTGCGACTATCGACAAAAACCAAATTAAAACACAAGAAATTAACCGTTTTGCCAATGGATTCACAACACTAAATCAACAAGAAGTGTGGGATGTTGACTATTTATTTGAAGAAATTGTTGCGTCATTAAAAAAAGTCACATCGCTAGGAATTGACGAATGTTATTTAAGTATAGATACGTGGGGCGTAGACTATCTTTTTTTAGATCAAAAAGGGAAGCGCTTACAAAATTCTGTTTCATATAGAGATTCACGCACGGACACTACTATGTATCAAATATTTAAAGAGATACCCAAATATCATATTTACAATAAAACAGGAATTCAGTTTTTAACTTTCAATACAATTTATCAATTGTTTGAAGAAGCAAAAGATTTAAAAGCGAAAGCAGATACCATATTGCTCATACCAGATTATTTGAACTATTTACTTACAAATGTGAAAAGAAATGAAATTACAAATTTGAGTACCACACAATTATTATCAGTAAATAGTAATGGATTAGACCAGGATTTACTTAGGTTAATTGGAGTAAACAGAAGCCAGTTTCCGGACACAATAGAACCTGGAAATTATATAGGAGAATTACAGGAAAATTTAAATGAAAATGATGAATTGCCAATCACCCATGTGTATGCGACGGCCTCACACGATACTGCATCAGCTGTTTTAGGATCTGTGGCAGACGAAGTGAAGACTTGGGCTTTTTTATCTAGTGGCACTTGGTCTTTAATTGGTAAGGAATTGAAAAATCCAATTATAACTAAAAAAGCTTTGGAATCAGGCTATTCTAACGAGCGAGGAATGAATCATACCTATAGATTTTTAAAAAATATTATAGGTATGTGGATTATTCAACGTATACGTAAAGATTGGCCTGTAAATTACACATTTCCTGAAATGGTCAAAGAAGCGAAAAAAAACAAAGATTTTAAAGTGTATATCGATTTTAATGATCAAAGATTTATTAATCCTGACAGTATGGTTGATGAAATTAAAAAATATTGTAGTCGAACGAAACAAAAGATACCGCAAACTTTAGGAGAGATTGTTCAAAGTGTGTATATGAATCTTGCGATAATTTATGCAATTTCCATAGAAGAATTAAACCAAATAACAGGTGAACCTATTGAGTTAATAAATATTGTTGGAGGAGGATCAAACAACACATATTTAAATGAGCTTACCGCTTTATATACAAATTGTGAAGTTATTGTTGGACCGACAGAAGCCACGATATATGGAAATTTAGCAGCAACAATGATAGGCACAGGAGAGTTTGACAATATTCAACAAGCTAGAGAAATGATAAAGCTTTCTACTGATAAGAGAAAGATAACAAAACCAGAATATACGTCTATAGCTAATCAAGATATTAAGTTATTTAAGGAGGTTACTCATTATGAGTACATTTAATCAGCAAGCATTCGAATCAGCAAAATCACAATATGAAGCATTAGGTGTTGATGTAGAAAAAGCATTAACTACATTAAAAGGTATTAAAATTTCTATTCATTGTTGGCAAGGTGATGATGTAGAAGGTTTCCTTTTTAATGAAGAGTTATCAGGGGGGATATCAGTTACTGGGAATCATCCTGGTAAAGCGAGAAATGGAGAAGAACTGAGAAGAGATTTAGAAGAAGCATTAAAGCATATTCCAGGCGACCATAAAATTAATCTACATGGTATTTATGCTGAGACAGATGAGGAAGTCGATTTAAATGAAATAGAGCCAAAACATTTTGAAAAATGGGTCAATTGGGCAAAGAAAAATAACTTAGGATTAGATTTTAATCCAACTTGTTTTAGTCACGAGAAGTCGGAAGATGGTTTTACATTATCACATTCAGATAAATCTATTAGAGATTTTTGGATAGAACATTGCAAAAAATCTAGGAAAATTGGTGAGTATTTTGGCAAAGAGCTAGGCCAACCCTCTATAACAAATATTTGGGTACCAGATGGATACAAAGATACACCAGTAGATCGTTTGAAGCCTAGAAAACGTTTGATGGAAAGCTTAGATGAAATTTTCAAAGAAGAAATAGATGAAAAATACAATATCGACACGTTGGAAAGTAAATTATTTGGTATTGGTTCGGAAAGCTATGTCGTTGGCTCTCATGAATTTTATATGGGCTATGGTTTAACAAGAAACAAGCAAATATTACTAGATGCAGGACATTATCATCCGACAGAAGTAGTTTCTAATAAATTATCTGCACTCAATCTATTTACTAAAGGCCTAAGTTTACATGTTTCTAGGCCAGTGAGATGGGACAGTGACCATGTAGTTACATTAGATGACGAATTAAATGAAATTGCAAAAGAGTTAGTCTATAACAATTTGATTGACACGACAACAGTAGGATTAGATTTCTTTGATGCATCTATTAATAGAGTGGCTGCATGGGTGATTGGTACGAGAAATATGCAAAAAGCTTTGCTCAAAGCCCTGTTAGATCCTATTAATGAATTAAAAGAAGTTGAACAGAATGGTGATTATACAAGACGTTTAGCATTACAAGAAGAAATGAAAACTTATCCTTTTGGAGCGATATGGAATGAATTCTGCGATAGAAACAATGCGGAGCCAGGAATGGATTGGTATGAACCTATTAAAAAATATGAAGCAAATATTTTACAGAAAAGAGGTATTTAATTGGAAAACTTTGTAGACTCTCCAGCAGTAAAAGAATTATCTAAAATTACAAATTTAATGTATCAAAAAGGTTGGGACGAACGTAATGGTGGCAATATATCTTGGATATTAGATGATGTTAAGGTTCAACCGTATTTGGCAGAAAACAACAATAACATAAGAAATGTGAGTCTGCCATTCAGCGTCAGTCAGTTAGCTAATAAATATATCCTTGTAACTGGAACCGGAAAATATTTCAAAAATATTATTGATGATCCACAAGATGCCTTAGGTTTAATCAAAATAGCTGAAGATGGAAAAAGCTATAACATTTTATGGGGATTTGTGAATGATGCGGTAGCTACAAGTGAATTACCAACACATTTAATGAATCATGTTCAGCGTTTAGAAATTGATGATACACATAGAGTTATAATGCATTGTCATGCTACACATACGATTGCAATGACTTATACACATGAATTGGATGAAAAAACATTTACTAAAACGCTATGGAAAATGTGTACAGAATGTATCGTTGTATTTCCAGATGCAATAGGTATTATACCTTGGGTGGTGCCAGGAACAGAACAAATAGGGAAGCTTACCTCAGAAAAAATGAAGCAACAAAGAACAGTCATTTGGCCATTTCATGGTGTGTTTGGAGCTGGAAAAGATTTAGACGAAGTATTCGGACTGATTGAAACAATTGAAAAAGCAGCTGAAGTATATACCTATGCACAAGCACAAGGTGGTATTAAGCAAACAATATCAGACGCAAACTTATCGGATTTAGCCAAAGGTTTTAAGGTTGAACCTAAAAAAGGATATTTAGAGGTGGAGTAGATGACACGAATTGCAACCCTTATGTACGTAAATGAAGGTTCATATGAAGAATATAAACGAAGACACGACACATTATGGCCTGAAATGAAACAACTTTTAAAAGATAGTGGTGTATATGACTATAGTATTTTTCTTAATGAAGAAAATGGAGAATTATTTGCAGTGCTTCATGTTAAAGATAAGAAAATTTACGACAATATAGCACAAGATCCTGTGTGTCAGAAATGGTGGGAATATATGGCCGATATTATGCAAGTAAATGAAGATAACAGTCCTAAAGCAATTGAATTGAAAGAGATGTTCTATTTGAAATAAACAATAAATGGGGATGAGGTTATGAGTTTAAAACCTAAAAAGACAAATGGTTGGATTGCAACCATAGCTGTTGCGATGGCCAATTATATAGAAGCGGGTTCAATTATTGCAGCAGCAAGTAGTTTATCACTTTGGCAAGCATACTTAAATATTAATAATTGGCAGTTGGGTTTATTGAGTGCGTTAAGTGCGAATGCTTTAGGAGCAGCAATTGGTGCTTTAATTGGTGGGCCATTAACTGATAAATTAGGTAGAAAATTTATCTTTAAGTATGACTTATTATTATACATGTTAGGTATTTTAATTATAATACTTTCTATTAATTTACCAATGTTACTGATTGGTACAATTATTGTTGGTATTGCTGTAGGTATAGGGGTACCTGTAGCTTGGACCTATATTGCAGAAGAGGCGCCAGAAAAAGAAAGAGCAAAACGCGTAGGTACTGCACAATTAGCATGGTCTATTGGCCCTGCAATCACCTTTACTTTAGCGGTGATGTTAGCACCTTTAGGATTATTAGGTGCAAGGCTAATTTTTCTACATTTGTTTATCATTGCTGGTATTACATGGTGGATAAGACAAGGTATGGAAGAATCGCAAATTTGGGAAGATGAGAAAGAAAAAGAGAAAAGTCAATCATCACTTAATGTTAAAAAAACATCAGCTTTCAAAGAATTATTTACAAATCCAGTCAACTTAAAAGCAATGCTGTTACTTATAGGTATTTATTTATTTTGGAATCTAACATCCGGAGCAATGGGTTATTTTATGCCATTCATTTATGAAAGTGTAGGCGGCCTCACTGGTGCGCAAGCCAATATTCTACAAGCTATCTTATGGCTATGTACAGTGATTACGACATACTTCGGCTTTATGAAGTTAGGAGACCGAATTAGTCAAAGATTTTTATTTAGTGTTGGGGCAATGATGGGTATTATAGCTTGGATTATTTTGACGTTTGCACCTATGAATTGGGTTTCGTTGATTCTATTTGTTTTACTTTGGGGGTCAGCAGCTGGTATAGGAGCGCAAGCCTTTTACGCTTTATGGACAAGTGAGCTGTTTCCGACTCGATATCGTGCTGGAGCACAAGGGTTGATGTACTTCATTGTGAGAGCAGGAATATCTGTTTATACCTTTGTATTACCTACGATATTGTCATCACTTGGATTCAAAGTAACTGGAATAATTATGATTTCGTTTTTAGCTATTCATGCGGTTATTGGCATTATATTAACGCCTAAGACACAAGGTAAGACATTAGAAAGCATTGAACGTGAAAGATATGGCGAGAGTACAGATACAAACAGTAGTTTAGACCTTTCAAAAGGCACAAATACTTTAATTCAAGAAGGAGAGACTAAAATATGATATATATAAAAGATTATATTAACGGTACATTTGTCGAAAAAAATATAGAAGACGTTATTGATGTGAAAAATCCAGCGACAGAAGAAACAATTGCAAAATTATATAGAGGTTCTGAAGAAGATGCTAAAGAAGCTATAGAATATGCAGATAAAGCTCAATCTTCATGGAGTGAGTTGCCAGCTATCGAACGTGCTAAATATCTTAAAAAAATTGCAGAAGGTATACGTGAACGCAGTGAAGAAATTACAAAAGTAATTATGCAAGAAGGTGGTAAAATATATGATTTAGCTAATACTGAAGTATTCTTTACCGCTGATTATTTAGATTATATGGCAGAGTGGGCAAGAAGATATGAAGGAGAAATTATACAAAGTGATCGTAAGAAAGAGCATATTTTAATGTACAAAAAAGCTTTAGGTGTAACTACAGGCATTTTACCATGGAATTTCCCTTTCTTTTTAATAGCGAGAAAAGCAGCACCAGCACTTATTACAGGAAATACAATCGTAGTTAAACCTTCAGAAGAGACGCCTATTAACGCTCAAATATTTACTGAAATTTTAGATTCAGTTGGCTTGCCCCCTGGCGTTTTTAATTTAGTGAATGGTGAAGGTAGTGTTGTAGGTAATGAACTTGCAAGTAATAAAAAAGTGGCACTTGTATCTATCACTGGTAGTGTAGCAGCTGGTAAAAAAGTTATGGCATCTGCGAGTGAAAATGTAACTAAAGTAAACTTAGAATTAGGTGGTAAGGCACCAGCAATTGTTATGCAAGATGCAAATTTAGACAAAGCAGTTCAATACATTATAGATTCGCGTGTGATTAATACAGGACAAGTATGTAACTGTGCTGAACGTGTCTATGTACAGGCCAGTATCAAAGATACATTTACCGAAAAATTAGTAGAAAAGATGAGTCAAATAAACTTTGGTAATACGTTAGAAAATAGCTTTGATATGGGACCATTAATAAATAAAAAGGCACAAGAGCGCGTACACAATCATGTTAAAACGGCTGAAGCACAAGGCGGCGTTATTAAATGTGGGGGAGAAATACCTCAACAAAAAGGATATTTTTATCCAGCTACAATTATCTCAAACTGTAAAAATGATATGGATATTATTCAAGAGGAAGTGTTTGGACCAGTACTACCTATCGTTGAATTCGATACATTTGAGGAAGCTATTGAATTGGCAAATGATAGTCAGTATGGACTGACATCTTCTATATACACAGAAAGTATTCAAAAAGCATTTACCGCTGTAGAAAAGTTAGAATTCGGCGAAACATATATTAATAGAGAAAATTTCGAAGCTATTCAAGGTTTTCATGCAGGAATTAAGCAATCAGGTATTGGCGGTGCAGACGGCAAGCATGGCTTAGAAGAATATTTAAGAACACATATGGTATATATGCAATTAGGTGACTAATTCATATACAACCATTGTTAGAAACATACAATACACTCTACCCTTAAAGCATTGCAAAAGGGTGGAGTTTTTATTTTTAAGCAAAATAACCGATAACCCAATCCTCAAAATGATGGAAAATTACTATAAATTTTTAAATTATTTCATTTTGCATTGACATATATTGAACAAAATTTCATAATGGTAGATACATATATTTAAAATCAAAATATTCTCACAATTACGTTTGGAATGATGACTATCAACGAAGTAAATAGCTTATGTAAATCACATACAAATTTATCATCACAGGAGATTACACATATTGTAGAATTGTCTGAACATCTACAAATGATAGCTGATCTTAATAGGGCAAATGTCTTTATTGATTGTCCTACGAACAAAGATGGTGAGGTTATAGTAGTGGCGGAAGCTATACCTACGAATGATGAGGGTTTATATCAAGGCTCAGTCATTGGAGAAAATGTGTATGCACAGTTTGAACCCGCTGTATTCGAAGTGTTGGAAGGGGATGATTTTTCTCAGCATCGTGCGATTACTCAAGAGGGCAAGGTAGTTGAACAAAGTGTAACACCCATTAAATTAGAAGATGTCATTATTGGCACACTGATTATGGAAATAGATGTCAGTAACAAAGTCATGGAAGAAAAGAGATTAAAAGCACTGACACAAGCGACAACGACATTAAGTGATATCGTTTCACAAAAAAGTGACAAACAAGTATTTGTACCCGACATGATTGAAGAAAGTTTATTCGATTTAGATAACGCATTAGATATCCGTTATTATAACTTAGCCGGAGAGAAGATGGTTCGGGATTTAGTCAATGTAGAGTGCAAAGCAGGATTGAACTTCGTAGAGTTGTTTCCAAGTATCCATGATATGCTTACAGATGGTCGTGTTATTACCATTGAAGAACGTGAGCTTAAAGGGCACTACTTCCAAGTAAAATGTATTCAATTACTCGAAGAAGGGATTATGACAGGACATTTAATCTTGTTGAAAGATATTACAGATTTAAAGGAAAAAGAACGCGAATTGATTTCTAAATCAGTTGCGATAAGAGAAGTACATCACCGTGTAAAAAACAATTTGCAGACTGTAGCAAGTTTATTACGTTTACAGATGAGACGTGGTTTACCGAATGGTAGCGAAAAGTATTTCCAGGAAAGTTTAAACCGAATTCTAAGTATTGCTTCTGTATATGAAGTTATATTAGATGAGTCCTCAACCGATACAGTTAATATTGATAAATTAATTCAAAAAATTGGAAATATGATTGTTTATAATGAAACACCGAACAAAACAATCCATATTACATATGAGACAGATGAAAACATTAATTTAGTATCCAGTATTGCTGTATCAGTAGCACTTATTGCCAATGAATTAATTACAAACTGTTTGACACATGCTTTCAATAATCAATCAGAGGGTATGATAGAGGTAAGGTTATCTTGGAATAAAGACACCGATTCAGTAAAGTTAGAAGTGCAAGACACTGGTCATGAAGAAAGTGTATTTCAACAATCATTTGGTTTGAAAATCGTTACTACGATTGCAGAAAATGATTTAGAAGGTACATTTAATATTGGCCGTAACGCAAGGGGGACAATAGGTGAAGTTGAATTTCAATACAAAGGGGTGAATTGAGATGAAATCTATTATGGTAGTTGAAGATGAAGCGATTGTCCGCATGGATATAGTAGAAATGCTTGGGGAAGCTAACTACGATGTAGTCGCTGAAGTGAGTAATGGGGAGAAAGCGATTGAGACGGCAGATCAATTACAACCAGATTTAATCATTATGGATATAAAAATGCCAAAGTTGAATGGTTTAAAAGCTAGTAAGATTATTGGTAAAAAACACGATATACCAATACTTCTTCTTACCGCATATAGTCATCGTGAGTTTGTGGAAGAAGCCAAACAGCCTAATATCGTCGGTTACATTGTTAAACCGATTACCGAGGCGCAACTCCTACCAGCTATCGAAATTGCAATGTCGCAATCAGATAATATGGGTAGGCTCAAGCAAGAAGTGAGCGATACACATTTGAAAATGGAAAATCGTAAACGTATTGAGAAAGCGAAAGGCTTGCTCATGGAACAACTTGATTTAACAGAAGAAGCGGCTTATCAAAAGCTCAGGCGAAAGAGCATGGATAACCAAATCGCTATTGAAAAAGAAGCTTCAGCAGTAATTAAACAATTGGGATAATAGTATTACAATACAAGTGCATATAATCAAGCAAAGGTGCTTATTTGAATTAATCAAATAGGCACCTTTTTGCTTTTTTATAGCAAACAAAATGGGGGAAACTATCATGGAACATATTGGAACAGTGATTATTTACATTATTATGGTATGTGCAGTGTTAGGTGCTTTTGGAGCAATAAGGAATGCAGACCAAGGTATTGGTAAAGAATTTATGGAAGGTATTTATACAATCGGGCCTATATTTGCGAACTCAGCAGGTATTATGGCTTCTATACCATTTATATCTCAGTTTATAGAGAAAGTGTTCGGTCCGCTTTTTGATAAAATAGGCGCTGATCCAGCTATAGCTGCAACAGCAATACTTGCCACAGATATGGGTGGATATCAACTTGCAGATGTATTAAAAGATAGTTATGAAGGTTGGATTATGGCCACGATTGTTGGTTTCATGGCCGGTGCGACGATTGTGTTTACGATACCACTTGGTCTACCAATGCTTGATAAGCGAGATCACAAATATATGGCATTAGGTATTTTATCTGGATTATTAGCCATTCCATTTGGAGTATTTATTTCTACGGTAATCATTTTATTTAGTCACACGAAAATTAGAACAGTCATTGATACAACAAGCGCAGCAACACATATTTTCCAAATTAGCTTATCGACAGTGTTGATCAACTTATTACCATTAATTATTTTTGTGGTAATTACAGCAATTGGACTTTATTTCTTCTCAGATATTATGATTAAGATATTTATTGTATTTGGTAAAATCTTAGATTCTTGTATTAAATTGGTATTTGTATTTTCAGTAGTAGAAATATTTACAGGATTATTCACTACAGTATTTGGTGTATGGGGATTCGACCCAATTATGGCAGATGAGGAAGATAACTTCAGGGCCTTAGAGAACGCAGGTAACATTGCGATTATGCTATCAGGAGCCTTCCCAATGGTATATTTAATTCGTAAGTATTTCTCGAAAGGATTGCACAATATTGGTAGTAAAGTGGGACTAAGTGAAGTAGGTAGTGCTGGATTTATTGCTACCATAGCAAACATTTTAGCAATGCTTAAATTGGTCAAAGATATGCCACCAAAAGATAAAGTACTAAACATTGCCTTTGGTGTGTGTGGTGCATTCTTATTAGGTGACCATTTATCATACACAGCGAACTTCCAGCCGACACTTATACCCGCTGTCTTAATAGGTAAAATAAGTGCAGGTATTATAGCGATTATCTTTGCATATATCTTATGTATACCAAAAGCGAGAAAATTAGAAGAAATCGATAGACGTTCTGGTATTATAGGCGAAAATGAATATTTAGATTAATAATAATAAAAGGTTGGCGTATTAAACGCCAATCTTTTTTATTATATAAGATATTTGAGATGAATATAATCATAAGCGATTCACAAAATACTACTTTTATATAGTAGAAACACGATTATTCATGTTTCAGACATAAATAAAAAGCTACTAGATCTCTATAGCGAAACCTAGTAGCTTTTTAATGTATTGAGGATGTATATTAGAAGTAATTTGCTGTTATACCGCCATCTACATTCATATTGGCGCCGTTTGTCCAATCTGACTCATCTGAGGCTAAGTATAGGGCAGCATTGACGATATCTTCTGGTTTACCAAATCTTCCAGTAGGCTGTCTATTTAATCTCGCATTTTTAGCATCTTCATCCGATACTAACCATTCCATTAATAAAGGTGTTTCGATAGGGCCAGGGCTAATTGCATTTGTACGGATACCTTTAGGACGGAATTGGATTGCTAATGATTTCGTTAAAGATACGACTGCACCTTTGGAAGCAGTGTAAGCATCTTGTGGTACTGAGCAACCCATTTCAGCTACAAATGAAGCAATATTAATGATTGAACCTGAGTTGTTCTTTTCCATTTCTGGAATCACATATTTCGTCATAAAGAAAATACCTTTGACGTTAATATTCATAACCAAATCCCATACTTCTTCGCTTGTATTAACTACAGAGTTATCTGCTTCTGGCATCACACCTGCATTGTTATAGAGTACATCAATTTTGCCGTATGTTTTCACTGTATCAGCAACAGCTTCTTTAACATTTTCTTCATTGGCAATATCTACTTTGAAAAATGATGCCTCTCCACCGTTATCTTTGATAGCATCCACAGTAGCTTGTCCTGCTTGGTCATCTCTTTCGAATACGGCAATTTTACCGCCTTCCTTTGCAAACATTTGAGCGGCTACTTTACCCATGCCGCCGCCAGCACCTGTAATAATACATACTTTGTCTTGTAATCTCATAATGGTTTTCCTCCTTAGTAGTAAGTTTTAGCTTTGTTCGAAGTAACGTGAACGTTCCCAAGTTGTAACGAAAGAATCGAAATCATTTTGTTCAGATTGTGCAGCTTCTAAATAATGATTTGCTACATCTTCACCGAGTACTTCTGTAACAACGTCACTATTTTTCCAAGCTAAGATTGCTTCATGTAATGATGAAGGGATACGATCAACACTATCTTGTTCATAAGCGTTACCGATTAACTCTTCATTAAGTGGTATTTTATTTTTAATGCCATATAACCCAGCACCAATTAACGCAGAATAAGCTAAATATGGATTCATATCTGCACCTGAAATACGTGATTCAAAGCGTAATGAATTTTGTTCTCCCACAACACGGTAACCTGCTGAACGGTTATCTTGGCTCCATGCAATACTTACTGGCGCCCATGAATTCGGTGCGAAACGTTTATATGAGTTTACATATGGTGCAAACATTAATGAAAAGTCTCTTGTGAATTTGATGATACCAGCTAAGAAGTGTTGCATCGTTGCAGACTTTGGTTCTTCTGCAGTATCGCCTGCATAGAAAGCATTCGTTTTTGTACCTTTTTCCATCATACTTAAATGAATATGACCACTTGATCCTGTCCAAGCTTCGTAAGGTTTAGCCATAAACGTTACAGATTTATCATTTTGAATACAGATTTCTTTCATACCATGCTTGAACATGATGTGTTGGTCTGCGGCATCTAAAGCATCTGAGTATTTTAAGTTAATTTCATGTTGTCCTTTATAAGCTTCACCTTTAGAAGATTCAATTATAATACCCATTAAGTGCATTTGATGTCTGATTTCTTGATAAATTGGTTCGTTTTTACTACCTTGCAATAAGTTATAATCTTCATTTAAATGACCTGCTGTTTCAAGGTGATCGTATCCTTGTTTCGCAACGTCTTCGAATGAATTATTAAATAAATAGAATTCTAATTCACTTGCCATATGAGGGGATAACCCTTCTGCTTCTGCTTTTTCAATTTGTTTTTTAAGAATATTACGTGGTGCAATGCTAATCGGCTCACTACCATCTACAGTGTATACATCACAAAAGACCATCGCCGTTTTCTCTAACCAAGGTACTACTTTTAAAGTGTTTAAGTCTGGTTTAGCTAAATAATCGCCGTAGCCTTTATCCCAGTTCATAAATTCAAAGTTTTCATTTGTATCCATTTCAAAGTTTGTACCTAATAAATAGTTACAAAAATGTGTACCTTCAGAAATATCATTTTCTAAGATGAAGTCACCTGTGATACGTTTCCCCATCAAACGCCCTTGCATATCACAGAATCCCATAATGATTGTATCTATCTCACCAGCTTTTACTAATTCTAGTAATTGCTCTTTTGAAATGTCGCCAGTTACTCTTTTATCGTTAATATTGTTAGTCATACATGCCAACCCCTTATTTGTTTATTTAAGTAAAGATAATGAAATATATTTTAATTCTAAGAATCCGTCTAATCCATAATGGCTACCTTCTCGTCCCATACCACTTTCTTTAATACCGCCAAATGGTGCTTGAGGGACACTCAATTGCGTGCCGTTAACACCAATCATTCCAAACTCAAGTTTTTCACTGATTTTATAAACGGTATTGATATTATTTGAGAAGAAGTAAGCGGCTAGGCCATAAGGTGAAGCATTTGCGATATCAATTGCTTCCTCTTCATCATCGAACGAAATAATCGGTGCTACTGGTCCAAATATCTCTTCTTGTGCAATTTCCATTGTACGTTCAACACCAGTGATGACAGTGGGTTGATAGAATAGTCCTGATGTTGAAACGTCAGCTTTCGCGCCGCCTGTTTCAACTTGAGCCCCTTGTTTTTTTGCTTCGGCAACTAAATGTTCTACTTTATCAATTGCTTTTTGATTAATCAGTGGACCCACTTGACTATCTTTTTCATCGCCAGGTCCTACTTTAATTGCTTTTACACGCTCAATAATCTTTTGTGACATCTCTGCTTCAACGTCTTTATGCACAAGTACTACGTTAATGCCGTTACACATTTGACCACTATTCTCGAACTTGTTATCAACGATAGCATCAGCAGCGTTATCTAAATCTGCATCTGGTAGCACAATCGCTGGCGCATTGCCTCCAAGTTCAAGAGAAATACGTTTCACTTGATCAGATGCTTTACTCATCAATTGCTTCCCAATTGGCGTAGAACCTGTGAAAGATATTTTTCGTACACGTTTGTCCGCAAATAATGTATCTGAAATGAGTGATGAGCTACCTGTAACGATATTTGCTACACCTTTATCGATACCAGTTGCCATTAATTCATCAAAGATTGCAATCGCAATTCTCGGAGTTTCACTCGATGGTTTAACGATAACAGTACAACCTGCAGCGAGTGCCGGTGCAACTTTACGTGCGACCATGGCACCTGGGAAGTTCCAAGGTGTAATTAGACCACATACTCCTGTAGGTTGTTTGGTTACTGAGATGCGTTGGTTGTCTGAAGAAGGTGGAATCACTTCACCATAGATACGTTTGCCTTCTTCTGCAAACCAGCGAATAAACTTAGCACAAACGCCAACTTCACCGAAAGCTTCTGCATAAGGTTTACCTTGCTCTTCGCTCATAATTGTTGCGAGTTCGTCTTGTTTATTTAATAAATTCTCTGCCCATTGTTCTAAATAATCTTGTCTCGATTCGGCTGTGTAATTAGACCAAGATTCAAATGCGGTAGAAGCACTATCAATTGCTTGTTGTACAATGTCTTCAGTTACACTTGGCACTTCGCCAATTGTATTACCATTTGCAGGATTAACCACTGATGCTGTGTTGCTTGTTTCAACTTTCTCTCCATTGACCCAGTTATAATTTAAATTACGTGTCATATAATCTCCCCTTAAAATGCAAAAAGACGCCTATATACTCAATCTGGTCGATTGAGATATAAGCGCCTTTGCTTAATTGATATTCACTTGGAAAAGTTACAAATAATCTTTTTGAAATGCTCTTTAATTTCGAGTTAACTAAATCGTACTAAAATTTTTAAATCTTGTCAATATTCAGATAATATACTATACTTTGCTCAACTAATCGAAGGGGGTAAGTTAAATGTCGAAAACAGTAGATTTGTTACAGAAATTAATTACTTTTGATAGCTCTAATCAAGCGGTTGCAAATGAAACAATCGATTATTGCCGGCAGTGGTTACAAGAGCAAGGGCTGGATTCAGATATTGTAACGAACAATGGTTATAAAATGCTTATTTGTAATATAGGTGAAGGTAGCAAACGTCTGATATTAAATGGTCATGTGGATGTCGTAAGTGGTAATCCAGATCAATTTGAACCCGAAATTAAAGATGGGAAAATTTATGGACGTGGCTCTGCTGATATGAAAGCAGGTGTTGCTTCATTTATGGTTGCAATGACTGAACTTAAAGATACAGATTTAGGCGATACAAGTGTTCAATTACAGCTAGTGACTGATGAAGAGATTGGAGGTTACAATTGTGCTGCTTATTTAACAGAACAAGGCTATTTAGGTGACTTTGTAATCTGTGCTGAACCAACGCAAATCGGTATAGGATATCAATCTAAAGGAATATTACAATTTGATATGCATTTAACTGGTAAATCAGCACATGGTAGTAGACCTTGGGAAGGTGAAAATGCAATTGTAAAAGCATTGGATATATATGAAAAAGTCATTGATTTACCATTTGCTAAACAATCAACGGATATTTTTGAAGGACCATCAATCAATTTAGCTAAAATATCTGGCGGTGAAGTGTATAACAAAGTACCTGACGCCTGTACAATTTCTTTTGATATTCGTTACTTACCTTCGCAAAATATAGACGATATTCTGGAACAGATTAAAAGTATTACTGATAGTGAGATTACCATACACTTAGAAGGCGCAAGTGTAAAAAATGAAAAAGATAATCCATATATTCAACATTTGATAAAAGAAATTAAAAAGGTGACAAATGTAGATGATGTGGCTACATTTGGCCAACATGGCTTTGCTGACACAAGATATTTTTCGAGATTTGATGTACCTGCGATTGAGTTCGGACCTTCTGGGGACGCATGGCACGGTGATGGCGAATACGCCATAGTAGACTCATTAGATCAATATAAAGATATTATTGTTGCGTTTGGCAAGACGTTTAATTAAGAGAACATAGTGAGCGAGAAAGTTATATCATTAAAATTCGATATTAATAAAAAACTAGCTAGTTATATTACTAGCTAGTTTTTTATTAGTAAATGAATAACAGTAGTTTAAAATATTAATCACAGCATCAAAGATTAAAATAGTTCTTTTAAATTTATATAATTGAAAATGTGTAGTAAAATTGATTTAAATTTATTAATATTGACTAAAAGATATTAAGTTCTAAAATTTGATAGCTTTTATGTTCTAAAAGGAGGAGAAAGAATTATGGAAACATCAAATTTCACATACTTAGAACTAGACGTCAAAGTTGACTTTATAGAAATGATTAATTATTCTCTTGCGCATAATGATTTTCCACTTATACATCATATACATATAACAAATGAATCAGAAAACATAGAATTGAGAAATTTAAAATTTAAAATTTATTCTAATTCAGGTTTTATATACGAATTTGAAAGGGATATACCTATTATTGATAAAGGTAGCAATCTATTAATAGAGAAACCCAATATTTCTTACAATTATGACTATTTTCGTGAAATTACAGAAAGAATTAAAACACACTTTTTTGTTGAAATTTTGGATGAAAATAATGATACATTATATAAAAAACCCTATAAAATCAATATACTACCATATCAACATTGGTTAGGTACTAAAATTTATCCAGAACTGACATGTGCTTATATAGTTCCTAATGATAATGAAATTAGAAGAATAGTTGCTGAAGCAGGTACAAAATTAAAAGAATGGACTGGAGACCCTAGTTTTGTTGGGTATCAAACTGGAGATAGTGAAAATGTAAGGTTGCAAGCTGCAGCTATATACGCGACATTACAAAAAGATAATATTGCTTATAAAAATCCACCAGCAAGCTTTGAAAGATTTGGACAAAATATACGTTATCCTCAAGAAATTAATCAATATAAAAATGGAACTTGCTTAGATTTATCATTTTTGTATTCTGCATGTTTAGAAGCTATCGGATTGCATTCATTAGTGATTTTCATTAAAGACCATGCGTTTGTAGGCTTTTGGTTATTAGATAAGAATTTTACTGAACCTTATATAACGGATTATGCAACACTTTCTAAACGATTATCTCAAGATATTAAGGATATTGAAGTAATTGAGGCAACAGCATTAGTGAATAGTAATGAGGCTTCATTTGAAGACGCAATAACTATTGCTCATCAAAATTTAGTTAGTCCTTATAACTTCGAAGGGGTAGTAGACGTTACTAGTGGTAGACAATATGGTATTACCCCTATAATGACAAAATCGGACCAATCAGATTATATAATGGAAGGTTATGGTGAAAGAAAAACTGTTACAGAAGCACCTAATACAGTAATTGAGAGATTAGGAAATATTGAATTTAAAGTGGACTCCATCGAAAAAACAGATATATGGAGTAGGAATTTGTTAGATTTAACACTTAGAAATTCTATGATTAACTTTAGAATGAATAAAAGTGCTGTACAGTTAATGGTTTATGATCTTGCTTCTCTAGAAGATGAATTATCTAGTTTTGAAAGTTTTAAAATTATTGAAAATCCAGAAGTATTGACTTTAGAAGAAGTTAATACTTCAGTAATTAATTCAAAATTGCTTAAATCTCGTTTCAAAAATATGATCGATGCGGATTTTAAAGAAAAAAGAATAAGAAGCCTTTTAACAGGATATATGTTAGAAAAACAATTGAAATCGTTATATAGAAAGGCGAAGTCGAACTTAGATGAAAATGGTGCCAATTCTTTATTCATTGCAATTGGATTTTTAAAATGGTGTGAACCAGAAACAACCAATAGATTTTATAGAGCACCGTTACTTTTACTTCCATTATCAATCGAGAAGAAAAGTGCTAATAGCAAGTTTCTAATTGAATTAAGCGAGGATGAACCCCAATTTAATGTCACGTTAGTAGAATATTTAAGACAAAAGTTCAATATAGACTTAAGACATCTCATAAACTTACCTAAAGATGACAAGGGTGTAGATATTCCATTATTATTCTCAACAATAAGACAAACAATTATGGATAAAGAAGGCTGGGACATAGAAGAACTAGCAACAATTAGCAATTTTTCATTTAGTAAATTTGTAATGTGGAATGATTTACAAGCTCGTAAGAAAGAAATTAGTTCTAATTCCAATGTTCAAGCCTTAATTAAGGGCAACTATAAAATTGACCGAAGTCTAGAAGAGATCAATGCGCGCAATCTAGAGAAAACAGACAAACCTCATGAATTAAGTACTGGAAGTTTAGTAGACGCCTCACAATTAGAAGCGATAAAAGCTAGCGAACAAAGTAGCTTTGTCTTACATGGACCACCTGGAACAGGTAAGTCTCAAACAATTACTAATATGATTATTCATAATATCAATAAGGGTAAACAAGTTTTGTTTGTTGCTGAAAAAAGAGCCGCTTTGAATGTTGTAAATGATCGCTTAACAAAACTTGGATTAGAAGATTTTATATTAGAATTGCACTCTAATAAAACGAAGAAATCCTTGTTTTTAGACAAAGTAGAAAAGAGTTTATCTGCGAATTTAGAATCAGAAAACTTAGATATTGAAAATAAATCTGATGAATTATATAAATTAAAAAATGAGTTAAGTGGCTATGTTGAAGCACTTCACAAAAAAGAAATTACCGGCTATAGTTTATATGAATTAATTCAATTACATGAACAGTATCATTCAATCCCTAACAAGGTGAATTTGAATCCAAAAATAATTAAAACACTAAGAAATAAAGATATAGTGAAAATTAAAGATATCACTACAATTATTGATAATACAGTGAGTCAACTTAAATTTGATAAAAATAAGCACCCGCTGAATGAATTTAATAATACTAAATATAGTATATCAAAGAGAGATGAATTTTTAGAAGCTATAACACAGTTAGAATCATCAACGGCCCAATTACAAAAACTATTGGAAGAACGTGCTCACGTAAGTGAGTTACAAACAATTAACGATATTGAAAAATTTGAAGACGAGATTAATCAATTAGTAAATTATAATTTTGATGAGGCTTTAAGTGATAACATGTATAGTTTATATAAAGAGGTACCATTAGAAAGGGCATATAATTATGCTAATTCAGTATTAACAGCATATAGAGACACAAGAGCCAAATTATTGAAAAAATATAAAGAAAAAATATTGAACATTAATGTTCATTACTTAAAATCGGAATATGACAATTTAAATAAAAAAATGTTCAAAAATAAAAAAATAAGAAAACTAATTGATAACTTGTCTATAGAGTTATTGCAATCAAGAGAAATAAAAGAAAATGAATTTGAAGAAGACTTGAAATTAATTAGCGAATTCCAAAAGGCAAGAGAAAGTTTACAAGAAAGAAATGAAGATTTTATTAATTCATTTGGCCATGGTTGGAAAGGGAGAAATACTGACCTATTTATTTTAGGTAAACAAGTTAAATTTGTCGAGGATATTAATCTTCACAATAAATCCGAAGAAGAGAAAATTTTAATTAAAAACTTAATAAACATAATTATAAAGCACCCCAATGAATTTAAATTAATTAAGGAAAACTTTGGCTTAATGAAATTATCTTTAAATAGTCTAATTGGCGATTATAATATAGATGAAGAATCAATTAAAAATATAGAAGTGGATAAATTAAAAGATAAGGTTGAAAAATGGAAAGATGGGATGGCAGATTTTAAGAATTGGGCATTTATTAATGAACAATTCAAGGAATTAGAAAAAGTATTACAAGTGAATGTAAGATCAACTTTCTTTGATGGAGAAAATAATTATAAACTTAATGAAATTATTTTAAAAGATATAATTGAAAATCTAATAAGAACCAACTTTTCTGAATATGAAGCTTTAGACGCTTTTAATGGGTTTGAAATAGAACAAAAAATTCAGTTATTGAAAGAAAAAGAAAAAGAGTTTAATGAGATTAGTATTGCTAGTACTAAAAACAAGATTGGTCATAATATAAAAGAAAAAAGAAATAATGAAGAATTTGAATCAGAATTTTTATTATTACAAAAAGCTATTCGAAGTAATGGCCGTGGACAATCTATTCGCACCATATTTAATAAAACATCCAATGTTATACAAGATTTATTCCCAGTGATGTTAATGAGTCCTTTATCAACAGCTCAATATATTGATCCTGATTTCCCTAAATATGATTTAGTTATTTTCGATGAAGCATCTCAAATACCTACTGACGTAGCTATAGGCGCAATTTCAAGAGCGGAAAATTGTATAGTTGTAGGTGACCCTAAACAAATGCCACCAACTACATTTTTTGGGTCTAACAATGTGGATGAAGATAATTTAGAAATGGAAGATTTAGAAAGTTTATTAGATGATTGCTTAGCAGCTAATTTTCCGGAGAAATATCTACAATGGCATTACCGTTCTACACATGAAAGTTTAATACATTATAGTAATCGAACTTATTATAATAATACATTACAGACTTATCCATCCTCCAATGCTTTAAATTCTAAAGTTTCATTTGAAAACGTAGAAGGTGTTTATAGACGTGGAAGTCAGAGAAACAATGAAATAGAAGCAAAAGCAATTGTAGAAACTATTATTCGTCATTTGAAAAGTAATTGTACAGATAGTATTGGAGTTGTAACATTTAACATACAACAACAAAATACTATTGAAGATTTATTAAATGTAGAGTTAGCAAAAAACCCCTTACTAGACTCTAAAAATACTAGTTCCAAAGAACCAGTCTTTATAAAAAACTTAGAAAATGTGCAAGGGGACGAGCGCGATATTATTTTATTCTCAACTACATTTGGCCCTGATGAAGAAAGAAAAATGACCATGAATTTTGGACCTCTAAATAATAGTGGGGGTTGGAGAAGGTTAAATGTTGCAATTACTAGAGCACGGAAAGAAATGAAAATTATCGCCTCTTTCAACCCTGAAGATATTGATATCAAACGCACAAAAGCTGAAGGTGTAATCGGATTAAAAGGATTTTTAGAATATGCTAGAAATTCTAGTTCATTACCTTCTATAAATAGTAATGCTTCTGAAGATAAAAATGGAATTGCAAATATTCTTAAAGAAGCACTAAGTGAACGAGGAATTAACTCAAAAGTACATCTGGGTAATTCTAAATTCAAAATCGATTTAGCTATTATTGATCCAAAAAATAGTGATAAATATAAACTAGCTGTTTTGATAGATGGTCACAATTATTATCAAGCTCAAACTGCAAATGATAGAAATATTATACAACCTAGTGTTTTAGAAGGGCTAGGATGGAATATTCATAGAATTTGGACAATAGATTGGTATGAGGACAAAAATAAAGAAATTGAAAAAGTCTTAAATAAAATTGAAAATAGTATTTTGTGAAATGCATAGTTAAATATCAAAAGGAGAATAAATTTATGATTAAACGGACATCAGAAAAAATAATGACTTGGATAGGTATTGGTTTTCAATTCTTTGTAGTTTTAGGAATAACTTTAATCTTAGTACTTATGAACATGGAATCAGTTCAAGAAAGTATGATTAAAGATGGTACAATGACTGCAAGTGAAGCAGCTTCTTCAGCCCAAGTGACTAATATTTTCTTAATAATTGGATTGGTTTTAAATATTATTCTATTAGTATTAGCAATTTTATCGGTGATGTGGATTTACAAAAAAACTAAAGTGGCAGGTATAATTTTAATAATTATTGGTGTTATTTCATTGTTTGGAAACTGGATTGGTGCTATATTATGGACTATTTCAGGTATTATACTATTAGTTAAAAAGCCTAAAGTTCCTCAAACGAATCTTTATAATGAAAAAGAAGTACAAGACGATAATCCATTTAGTGATAACAGTAATTCAATGGATAAACAAAATGCAGCAGATATCAGTGATAATAAAAACAGTAATCATATTAGTAAAGAAGAAGACCCATATAAATATTAATACCTATAGTAAAAGCGGATGGACAAGTTTTTTGGACATCTGCTTTTTACATTATAAAATTGCATTGAACTAGAGAAAAACAATTTATAATAATGGACGAATTTTCTAGAGAATATATATTTAAATGTTGCAAGCTTTTATACATGTTTAATTATGAAGATAAAGAGAATAATATATATAGCGGAATAAATACGAAGTTAAATAAATTGATAATTAGGTGATTAAATGGATGTAAGATTTCCTATTGGTGAATTAGAAGTCCCTGACGAAGTAACATTAGATGATATACAACAATGGTCTCAAGAAATAGAAAGTTATACTGGACGTTTAAGAGAAATTGTAGAAGGATTAGATGATGAAGCGTTGAACGCAAAATATCGTGAAGGTAGTTGGACAGTACGACAGCTTGTTCATCATATTGCTGATTCACAGTTGAATATGTACCAACGTTTGAAACTAGCGTTAACCGATGATAATCCAACAATACCAGCGTTTATTCAAGATGAGTGGGTAAAGCTGCCAGATAATAATCTTTCTATAGAAAGTTCAATTAAAATGTTAGAAGGTATGAATGAACGTATTGTAGCTATTGCAAATAACTTAAATGATGATCAATTGGCACACACGTTCACACTTAAAGATAGTGGAGAAATAAGCGTAGCTAAAAAAGTAGCCAAGCTCTCTTGGCATGAAGAACACCATTTAGCACATATCAAAATAGCATTATCTAAATAAAGAAAGTCTAAAGCCATACCAATTATATAATTGGTATGGCTTTTTATTATGTCTTAAATATTAAGTAATGCAATATAAAGAAATCAATAAGCATGTTTTCTACAAGATTGAAAATAGGAAATTAAGGTGTAATTGTATACAATTGTCGCACTAATTACATAAATATTACATCATTATATTCATAATTTATATGTGTATAGGCTTCTATGACAGTGTTTTTCTATTTTCTAAACACTTTTATTAAAATTTTTGATTGTAATTATGTTGTAAAAAAGAAGGTTACTTTTTAATTTGGCTGTAACCTACAGTGATTATATGGATGTTATAGTATTAATTGTGAGTTGGCTGGAACAGTAAATTATTTATTTAATTGAGTAATTGAAATTCAGTCATTTAAAATATAAAAATAAAAATTATCTTCTGGGAGGATTTATTAATAATGAAAAAAACAGTAATTGCATCAACATTAGCAGTAGGATTAGGCGTAACAGGAGCGGCAGGATCAGCTGACGCTTCAGAACAAAGTGTAAACAAAGCAGAATTAGCACAATTAGCTCAATCAAATGCACCTCAATTAAATGAAGCACCTATCCAAGAAGGCGCATATGACATCGACTTCAATTATAAAGGTACTGACTATAGCTTTGAATCAGATGGTACAAACTTTAGCTGGAGCTTTAACGGTTATTCAAATGCAGTACCAGCAGAACAAGCTGCTGAGCCAGCAACACCAGCAACACCAGCACAACCAGCTGAAGAAAAGCCAGCTGAGCCGGCACAACCAGCGCAACCAGCTGAACCAGCTCAACAAGAAGCTCCACAAACTGAAGAAACACAACAACCACAACAGGAATCTACATCAAATGAAGCTTCAAGTGGCTCATCAGTAGAAGTTAACGCTCATTTACAAGCAATCGCTCAACGTGAATCAGGCGGCGACTTACAAGCTGTTAACCCTACATCAGGCGCAGCAGGTAAATACCAATTCTTACAAAGTACATGGGATTCAGTAGCACCAGCAGAATATGTAGGTGTATCTCCAACTGAAGCTCCTGAACATGTACAAGATGCAGCAGCAGTTAAACTTTACAATGAAGTTGGCCCTTCACAATGGGTTACTGCATAATTTAAACAGTAATTAACAATTGAAATAAATTTAGTGTTAAAAACCTGTCTCTATAAAGTAGAGACAGGTTTTTTAAAATTAATTAATAAAAATAACCACGATATAGCATTGATTTAGGTCAATATATATACCGTGGTTATTTTTATATTTAGTATTCGTATTTCCTTGGAAATGGAAGGTATTTATGAGTACATCAAACTTTCTATAAATATGTCGTCCAGATACCATCATTTGGAATGGTTTCTACAGAAATCATTTCATCTTTAGTAGGGTGTTTTACACTCAAGTGGGATGCCCATAATGCAATTTGTTGGCCAGGTTTATTGATATGTTGTCCATATTTTTGGTCTCCGTATAGTGGCAAGTTTTGATTAGCAAATTGTACTCTGATTTGATGAGAACGACCAGTTTGTAATTTTACTTCTACAAGGCTCTTACTTTTAGCGCTATGGATAACTTTGTAGTCTAAAATCGCTTGTTTCGCTTCTTTTTTCTTTGCGTCAACTGCATATACAATATTCTTTTTGCGATCTTTCCATAGATAATCTTTAAGTTGTCCCTGCTTTTTAGAAGGTGTACCATGAACAATTGCTAAATAATTTCTATGAAAGTTTTGTTTTCTTAACTCATTAGATAATCGGGAAGCAGCTTTTGAAGTTTTAGCAAAAACAATAGCCCCACCGACTGGTCGATCAAGTCTATGAACTAAGCCAAGGTAGACATTCCCAGGCTTATTATATTTTTCTTTAATGTAATTTTTTAACATAGATAGCAAGTCTTCATCTTTTGAGTCATCAGCTTGAACTGGAACATTAACAGGTTTTTCAACCATAAGTAAATGATTATCCTCATAAAGGACATTGATAGACATTGAATTCCTCCAAAATGATATAGTGCTTTATATACTTAGCACGAATGTTCAAATAAATAATTAAATCAACATAGTATATTATCATAAAACAGAATAAATTCAATATCATAAAATCATATTAGGAATAAAAAGTAATGTGTTTAATATGATGCAAAATAAAAACTGATATTAAACAAAAAGTAACTTTATTCTATAAGTATAAATATACATTTTTGTCACACTAATTACATGGACATTACATTAAGATACAGTTTGGTAGGTATAGTGTAGACTTTCACCACAGTAATTTGGTTACATTTTCTTACAATAATTGAAAGATTTTAATGTAATGACAGTGTAAAAGGGCTACTGTTTTTTAACTTCAATGTAACCCACTAGCTATTTATAGATGTTAGAGTTGGTCTTGTAAATTAATTGCGGTAAGTAAATCATCTTAGAAATGGTCGAAATAACGGATTAATTTTAAATCTTTAAAATAGAAATTATCTCTTAGGAGGATATCAATAATGAAAAAAACAATAATTGCATCAACATTAGCAGTAGGATTAGGCGTAACAGGAGCAGCAGGAGACTCAGCAGATGCTTCAGAACAAGGTATCGATAAAGCAAAATTAGCACAACAAGCACAATCTAATTCTGAACAATTAAACCAAGAACCTATTCAAGAAGGGTCATATAATCACAGCTTTACTCAAAATGGAGTAAGCTATAACTTCCAATCAGATGGTACAAACTTTAGCTGGAGCTATGGCGAAGGTTCAAGTGCTTCGACAGAACAAACTTCTACAAACAGTGGACAACAACAAGCTCAAACACAACAAGTGACAAGTGAACAAACAACTGAACAATCGGCTCCACAAACTGAAGAAACACAACAATCACAACAAGAATCTATTTCAAATGAATCAAGCTCAAGCGAAGCTTCAAGTGGTTCGTCAGTTGAAGTTAACGATCACTTAAAACAAATCGCTGAACGTGAATCAGGTGGCGACCTTAATGCAGTTAACCCATCATCAGGCGCAGCTGGTAAATATCAATTCTTACAAAGTACTTGGGATTCAGTAGCGCCAGAAGAATATAAAGGCGTATCTCCAACTGAAGCTCCAGAATCAGTACAAGACCAAGCAGCAATGGAACTTTATGAATCTGAAGGTGCTTCACAATGGGTTACTGCATAATATAAGCAGTAATAATTTATTAGAATTTAATTAGATTAAGGATATAAATTAGCCCCATACTTCTATAAATATAGAAGTACGGGGTTTTTTGTTGGGTCTTAAGAAAAAATGTTGAATTTTTAAAGGTGACAAATAAATGAGTAGATAAAGCGAGAGTACAAGTTAAAGAATAAATAAAAAACTGTTATGTTTCAGACATAACAGTTTCTTTTATTATTGACTTACAAGGTCTTTAAAGTTTTCTAAACGTGCAGCTTTTTCTTCTTCGCTAATATCGTGTTTTTTCACATAACGGTTATTTTCATGTGTTGCACATTCATGTGTACAAGCACCTAAATAACGTGCTTCATTTTCTTCTGAAACAAGGATTTGCTTGTTGCACTCTGGATTACTGCAGTTGATATAACGTTCGCATGGTGTACCATCGAACCATTCTTTACCAACAACTGTTTTTTCAACTTGGTTTACATCTACACTAATACGCTCATCGAACACGTACATTTTTCCATCCCAGAATTCACCTTTGACTTCAGGGTCCTTTCCGTAAGTAGCAATACCGCCTTCAAGTTGACCAACGTCTTCAAAGCCTTCTTTTAATAGATAGCCGGAGAATTTTTCACAACGGATACCACCAGTACAATAAGTAACAATTTTTTTATCCATAAACTGTTCTTTATTTTCTTTAATCCAGTCAGGTAAGTCTCTGAATCTTGTAATATCAGGACGAACTGAACCACGGAAATGTCCTAGGTCATATTCATAGTCATTTCTTGCATCAATGACTACAGTGTCGTCTGATAATAATGCTTCTCTAAATTCTTTAGGCGATAAATAATTTCCAGTTAATTCTCTTGGATCTACATCATCTTCTAAATCTAAAGCAACAATTTCTTTTCTTGGGCGTACATGCATTTTTTTGAAAGCATGGCCTTCAGCTTCATCAACTTTGAAAGTGATTCCTTTGAATCTTTCATCTGATTTTAATTGTTCCATATATTTTTCAGTAGCTTCAACAGTTCCAGATACAGTACCATTGATTCCTTCAGTAGATACCAAAATACGGCCTTTAAGTTCTAAATCCTTACAAAAATCTAAGTGTTCTGTAGCAAATGTCTCGGGGTCATCAATAGTTGTATATTTATAATACAATAATACTCTATAATCCATAATTCGATTCTCCTCTAATCTATTCTTTTCATTATTAGTTAATATAAAATTTATGTGTGAAATGGTTAGTTAAAATGAAGTCGTGTGAGGTATTCATTTATAGTCTTTTCACCCTATAATACGAGTAAAAGAACAAAATTCTCCTTATTGCATTATAACAAAAAAAGGATAATATTCAATTTATTATTTTAGATTTGTACAATGTTTTTTATGGATTTTGAATGTGTCTTTAACATAGAATAAAAATAAATATGCTCTTCTCAAGATTGCCACTTTGATAGTGGATCATCGTGAAAAGAGCATATGTCATGTCTCATTTATGTTATATAAAGATTGTCGTTACGTTCTATTTGTTCTTGTTCGTTATAATAAGTGCGGCTACTAAACCGATAGTACTTGCTGCAAAGACGATATTCATGATGGCTAAAGTCTCAATAATCACGACATCTTTACCTAGTCTCTCAAATGCATTTTGTTGCATTTCTTTTTCAGAACTTAAATCGCTTTGTGATCTTGAAGGTTTGTGTTCAATATCTTCTAGCATTCTTTCTTCAACTTTAGGCATGTCATTCCTCCTTGTGTACTACTTTTACATTTCCCTTATGACATTAAATCAATCATTTGTAATAAATTTTCCAAAGAGGTAAGTCGTTGCAAATGCATCATGTTATTACTATACTGAGTTGATAATTGCTATTTAAAAAGGAGCGATGTAGGATGGAAACGGTATACTTAGCTGGTGGATGCTTATGGGGTGTTCAAGCATTTGTTAAAACTTTACCTGGCGTAGTTCAAACTGAAGGGGGCAGGGCGAATGGTATTACAGATACACTCGATGGAGAATATGATGGTTATGTTGAAGTGATTAAGACAACATTTGACCCTCAAAAAGTTACAATTACGGACTTAATGGGTTATCTATTTGAAATTATTGATCCATATAGTGTAAATCAACAAGGCCAAGATGTGGGTTTAAGATATAGAACAGGGTTATATAGTGAAGATGCTAAACATTTAAAAGAAGCACAAGCATTTATAGACGCGATTGAAGACCATTATCTTATTGCGACAGAAGTGTTACCGCTGACAAATTACGTAAAAAGTGCCGAAGAAAATCAAGATAGGTTATCAAGGTTTCCTGATGACTACTGTCATCTTCCTAAAGCGCTCGTTAACAAATATAAGTAACAAAGTAAGACGGTTCTCATAATTATTTTGAGAGCCGCCTTGTTTATTAATCAAAATCAATAATTTTTTAATTAAATTATAATAAGAACTACTATTTATAGGCTTTTAATACATCTGCTTCTAAAGGAATTGATTTTTGCGCACCTTCGACTTGGACAGTAATAGATGCAGCTTTATTTGCATAAGTTATACTTTCTTCAATATTGAAGTCATTCATATTAAGACGGCTCGCGAGTGCGCCGATAAATGTATCGCCAGCTGCTGTAGTATCGACTGCTTTAACCTTAAATGAAGGTATGTGTCCAGCAGCCTCTGACGTAGCATAATAAGTCCCTTGTTCCCCCAATGTGATAATAACTAGTTTCATTCCTAACGATAAAAAATATGATGCGTTTTTATGCATAGAATCACGACTCGTCACTGGGATACCACTGAGTAACTCTGCTTCTGTCTCATTCGGAATTATAATATCAGTTAAAGTAAGTAAATCTTGTGATAGATCTCTTGCTGGCGCTGGATTTAAAATTGTCGTGACATGATTGTCGCGTGCAATTTTAAAAGCACTAATAATTGTAGGTACAGGCACTTCTAACTGTGCAATGATATAATCTGCATCTGCAATAGCATCTGCCGCTTGATTCACGTCATCATCATTTAATTCCATATTAGCGCCACCATAAACTAAAATTGTATTTTGTCCATTGGCATCAATTGTTATAAATGCTTGGCCAGTTTGCGTCTCCTCCGTCGTCATGATGTGATTGGTGTTGATATTAGCTTGTTCGAAATCTTTGAGCATAAAATCGGCATCGCCTTCCATTCCTATCTTAGAAATAAAAGTTGTTTCCGCGTTTGAGCGTGCAGTTGCAAGTGCTTGATTGGCACCTTTTCCGCCACCATAAATTTTTTGAGCATTTTGTAGATGTAATGTTTCTCCCGGTTTAACAAAACGCTCTACGTTTAAAATTTTATCTACATTGGTAGAACCAATAATTACAACTTTATTTGCCATAGTAAATTCTCCCTTTCCCTTTAAAATGTCACATTAGATTCAAGAGTGGTATTCGAAATTGATGTTGTTTCACCTGTTTGGGTATTTGTTTTTGTATGTGAATAGTTTAAATTTTGTTTCATTTCTTCTACAAGAAATATTTTTGAACTTCAACATCTGATAAAACGTTATGACACATATATGTAAATGTTGTGATTCATGATAAGTAAAACGATTTAGTAAAACGTTTTACTTAGTAATAATAACACTGAAAATCAATTTTGTATACGCTTTCATTTACGTAAAAATATAAGACTAAGTAGATAATTGAAGAACGTGTGTCATCAAAGCTTTCTAAACAGTTGATGATATCTCTTTTAGCTTTATATTTTAGGAAGAGTTAATTTTTAAAATACTTTGTGGTTTCTCTAATAATTAATTCGTTATGTAATGCAATATTATGCAAAGTTTCATCATTCTGATTCAATTTGTTTGTAATTAATGTTAGAGAAGCTTCGCCAATTTTTTTAATGGGCTGAGCGACTGTTGTAAGAGCAGGCGTTAGGTATTTAGCGATGTCTATATCGTCAAATCCTATCACAGAGATGTCGTTTGGTACATGTAATCCTTTATCCGCTAGACCTCTCATAATACCTACAGCCACTTCATCATTGGTTGCAAAAGTAGCGGTTGCTTTTGTCTTGATGATATCATCAACCACTGAAAAACCGCCTTCTTTACTTAAATCAGTCTCAATAATTGTAGGTGAGGGTACTTTGTGTGTTTCGCAGTAATCGATGAAGCCTTTCATTCTTGTCTTCATATTATTTGTTAAGTTATAAGGTTGAATGATGGCCAAGTCAGTGTGCCCATAATCTATCAAATGAGCGGCTGCAAGTTCGCCACCGTGTCTTTCATCTGTCTTCACAATATCAGTAAAGCCATGGTCATCACTTTGGTCTAATACGATATAAGGGATATTGTGATCTGCCAAATATTGATTTAAGCGGGTAGGATTCTTAATCATTTGCGCAATAATGAGCCCATCCATGCCTCGCTCAACGAGGTGCATAATACCTTCTTCTATCTTATCTTCTTCTGTAGTTAAGAAGAATAAGTCTACATCATTAGGTTTATGGTCATCCATCGTTTGCATCATCGTAGAAAAGAATGGGTTAGTTAAATTAGGTAATAACACACCAATTAGTTTTGTTTTACTACCTCTTAATTGTTGTGCGTTCTTATTAGGAAAGTAGCCTAATCGTTCTTTAGCAGCGATGACTTTATTTACTGTTTCTTCTGAAAAACGGTCACTTTTTTTATTTAATATATGAGATACCGTAGTCAAAGATACTTCTGCTTCTTTAGCTACATCTTTGATAGAAACTTTTTTCATTCAGATTCACTCCTTATACAATATAGCCATTTATAATCATAAGTAATAATTATTAATAAATATAGCGTACCATGTAAAAAGAAAATTGTGTCTGTTTCTTAACAAGAAAATAAAACGTTTTCACAAAAATTTCTGGAAATTGAAGTTAATGAAACGTTCTATGTTACATAGTAATCGTGAAAGTAAGATAGAAAGGTGGTTAAAACCACAATCATCAGTCTTTAAGAGGGAAGGCAGTGTAACATGTTTTAATGTGAAGGTGTAATAAAATATTTTATATACTTAGATATTGAAAGCACAAAGTCAATTTTTCTTAAAATTTGATTAATTCCATAAATATAACGTATGCTATAATATGCGATACTAAGACAAATTGGTGAGACTAGGAGATTTTCAATTATGAATAAGCCAAAATATCAAATTGTAGCTGACGAGATTAAGGAAAAAATAATTAACAAAAGCTTTCAAGTTGGAATGCTCTTACCTACAGAAAAGCAATTTCAAGATAAATATAATTTGAGTAGGTATACAATAAGACAAGCAATGGATTTATTAGTGAAAGAAGGATATATAAAAAAGAAAAAAGGTTCTGGCTCATACGTGAGTTATAATTTTTTAAATACACAACAAAGCAATGAAACTAAAAAAATAGGTGTCATTGTTACGTATTTATCAGATTATATTTTCCCAAGTATTATTAGAGGTATTGAAAATGTCTTGAAACAACATGGCTATTCTTTAATATTAGCAAGTACTAATAATAATCATGAGGAAGAACGTAAATGTCTAGAAATGATGTTGAATCAAGGCGTGACTGGGCTCATTATAGAGCCAACTAAGAGTAATGTTTATAACCCTAACCTATCTTACTATTCATTGTTCAAACAGAGAGAGATTCCAATTTTAATGATCAATGCTAAATATGATGAATTGAATTTACCATACATAGCAATAGATGATGTGAAATCTGGTTATTTAGCAACGAAGTATTTAATAGACCAAGGGCATGAAAATATCGCTTTGATTACAAAAATAGATGATAATCAAGGTAAATTGAGGATGAAAGGATATTTTAACGCTTTCGAAAGCAATCATATCCTGTTTAAAGGCGAACATATTTATACATTCGATACTGAAAATAAACCTCAGGTGATTGAACAAATTGTCCAACATATTTGTGACAAAAAATTAAGCATCACTGGTTTAGTTTGCTATAATGATGCCGTCGCTTATGAAATTATCCAACAATTGAAACAACGCAACATTCAAATACCGCAAGATTTATCCGTAGTAGGGGAAGATAACTCAGTATTAAGTAAATTGAGTGAAATGGAATTAACTACTACAGCCCATCCTCAAGAATTACTTGGTAGTAAAGCAGCAGAGTGGATGGTAAATGCAATAGATACAGACAAAGAAGAAGATTCACAACTTATAGACACATATATTATCGAACGTAATTCAGTTAAAAAAATATAAAATGTAGCTCAAACCAACCACCGCATTGGTTTGAGCTTTTTTATACCCTCAACATGTACGGACATAAAATAAAAAATGTTGACATGTACGGACAAATATTATAAAGTATATCTGAAAACGGTTTCAATAGGAGTGTTGGAAATGAATGGTTTGAATAAAGTAATAAGTAGTGAAGATATATCGATTGGTATTGAACTTGGTTCTACAAGAATTAAAACCGTAGCAATTGATCGAGATTTAAATACAGTGGCATCAGGAAATTTTGAATGGGAAAACCAATTTATCGATGGATATTGGACGTATTCAATTAATGATATATGGGTCGGTTTACAGAAAAGTTATAGTGCAATGGCAACAGAAATGAAAGAAAAACATAATGTCACGTTAAGACAAGTAAAATCGATTGGTATCAGTGGTATGATGCACGGTTATCTAGCCTTTGACCATAATGAAGATTTACTCGTGCCATTCAGAACTTGGAGAAACGGTAATACGTCAAAGGCAGCGACGTTACTTAGTGAAGCGTTTCAATTTAATATTCCAGAACGTTGGAGTATCGCTCACGTATATCAAGCCATATTAGATAAAGAAACACATATAAACCAAATTGAGTATTTAACTACATTAGCTGGGTATGTGCACTGGTACTTAACTGGAGAAAAAGTATTGGGTATCGGAGATGCTTCTGGCATGTTCCCTATAGATGTAAATAGTAAAGCGTATAGAACAGATTTGTTAACTAAAGCTAATGAACTATTTAAAGCTAACGGGTTTGAACAATCAGTTGAAAAACTTTTACCAGAAATAAAATTAGCAGGTGAAAGTGGCGGTCGCCTTACAGAAGATGGCGCAACACTACTAGATCCTGCAGGTAACCTTGAAGCGGGTAGTATCATGGCTCCACCAGAAGGGGATGCTGGTACTGGTATGGTGGCAACCAATACAGTGGCACAAAATACTGGTAACATATCTGCCGGGACGAGCGCCTTTGCAATGGTTGTATTATCTGATGCATTAAAAGGTATGTACCCAGAAATTGATGTTGTAACGACACCTGACGGTAGTGAAGTAGCTATGATCCATACGAATAACTGTACTTCAGATATTAATGATTGGATGAATTTATTTGGAGAAGTATTAAACGTCATGGGCGTCGATTTTTCATCAGATGAGTTGTACGGACAAATATTTGAGCGCTCATTAAGTAGTGATGATAACCTCGGTGGCTTGCTGTCATACAACTATGTTTCTGGTGAAAATATCACAGAAGTAGACACAGGTTATCCATTATTTGTACGTGAACCAAACTATAATTTCAATTTAGCTAACTTTATGAAAATGCATTTATATAGTGCGTTCAGTACATTGAAAATTGGAATGGACTTACTAAAGGACAACGAGTCTATTAATATAGATAAGTTAATTGCTCATGGAGGCATATTTAAGACAAAAGGAATCGCGCAACAAGTTTTATCATCTGCACTTGAGAATAAAATCACAGTGATGGACACCGCAAGTGAAGGTGGCGCTTGGGGAATCAGTGTCTTAGCATATTATGCTGCACTTGAGACACCACAAACATTAGACGCGTTTCTAAACGAAACAGTATTTTTAAATACAAAAAAAGAAACTGTAGAACCGATTGAGCAAGAAGTTATTAATTTTAATAATTATGTAGAAAAAGTAAAACAAGGTTTACCTATAGAGCAATCAATCGCGCAACATTTAGGAGGCAAATAACATGTTAGAGCAATTAAAAGAAGAAGTTTATCAAGCAAATTTGGAATTACCAAATCGAGGCTTAATTAAATATACATGGGGTAATGTGAGTGCCTTTGATCCTGAATCACAATTATTTGTTATTAAGCCAAGTGGTGTAGATTACGATGTGATGAAACCAGAAGATATGGTGGTTTGTAACTTAGATTGTGAAGTAGTTGAAGGAGATTTAAAGCCTTCTTCAGATATGCCAACACACGCAGTACTTTATAAAAAGTTCGGTGATATCGGCAGTGTTGTACACACACATTCACCATGGGCGACAACGTGGGCACAATCAGGATTAAACGTACCTGCTATGGGAACAACGCACGCAGATACATTCTACGGCGAAATTCCTTGTGCTAGATTTTTAACTACTGAAGAAACCAACAAAGATTATGAGTATGAAACGGGTAATGTCATTATTGAAACATTTGAACAAAAAGGAATCAATCCACACGAAGTACCTGCAGTATTATTGCACGGTCACGCACCGTTTATTTGGGGCGATAATTGTGAAAAAGCTGTGATGAATGCAGTTGTATTAGAAGAAGTATGTAAAATGAATATTTTCACGAGACAATTAAATCCTTTCGCGGAAACATTACCTAAAGCAGTATTAGACAAGCACTTTGAAAGAAAACATGGCAAAAATGCTTACTATGGACAAGACTAAGGAGGAAACAAAAATGACAACAACAAAAAAATTCTGGTTCGTAATTGGATCACAAGAACTATATGGTGACGACGCACTTAAACAAGTTAAACAAAATGCTCAAGATATTACAGACGAATTAAATGCGAAGGCCGAATTACCATTTGAAATTGAATTACAAACAAAATTAGCAATATCTGCAGATGTTATTACAGGTATTATGAAAGAAGCGAACTATCGTGATGACATTTTAGGTGTAATTACTTGGATGCATACATTTTCACCAGCAAAAATGTGGATTAGAGGTACAAAATTATTACAAAAACCATTGCTACATTTAGCGACACAATACAATAACGATATTTCCTGGGAAAACATTGATATGGACTATATGAATTTACATCAATCTGCACATGGTGATAGAGAATATGGTTATATCAACCGTCGTCTTAATAAGAAAAACGAAATTATTTTCGGTCATTGGCAAGATGAAAATGTACAAAAACAATTAAAAGAGTGGATGGTTGTAGCTAACGCTTATAACGAAAGCTTTAACTTAAAAGTTGCAAGATTTGGTGACAATATGCGTAATGTAGCTGTTACTGAAGGAGACAAGATTGAAGCGCAAATCCAATACGGCTGGACAGTAGATTATTTTGGAATTGGTGATTTAGTTGAATACGTGAACCAAGTTGCAGATTCTGAAGTAGATGAATTATTTAAAGAGTATGAAGGTTTATACGACTTTGATTATAGAGGGTATAGTGAAGCAGCATTTAATGAATCAGTTAAAGAACAAATTAAATATGAAATTGCAATTAAACGCTTTTTAGATGAAGGTGGATATACTGCTTTCACTTCTAACTTTGAAGATTTACATGGCATGAAACAATTACCAGGCTTAGCAGTACAAAGACTGAACGAACAAGGTTACGGCTTTGCTGGGGAAGGTGATTGGAAAACAGCTGCTCTAGATCGTTTACTTAAAATTGCTGCAGAAAATGAAGCAACAGGTTTCATGGAAGACTATACGTATGATTTAAGAAGTCATCAATCACATATCTTAGGTGCGCACATGTTAGAAGTAGACCCAACACTTGCTCATACAAAACCTAAAATCGTTGTAAATCCTCTAGGTATAGGTGGTAAAGATGACCCTGCAAGATTAGTATTTGATGGTAAAGCAGGTGAAGGTGTAGTAGTCACAATGATGGATTTAGGTACAAACTTCAAGTTTATAGTGAATGAAATTAATGCAAAACAATTAGACGCACCAGCACCAAATTTACCAGTAGCTAGAGTATTATGGGATGTCAAACCATCATTAGAAGAAGGCGTGAGACGTTGGATAGAAGAAGGCGGCGGTCATCACACAGTACTTTCGCTTAAATTGAACACGTCACAAATAGAAACATTATTAAACATGTTTGACTCTGAATATACGGTAATAAAATAATATTTTGAAAATAATCATTAGGCAAATGACGAAATGTAAGGCATATTTTGTTTTTAAAAAAGGGTGAATGGGATGAAAATAAACAGTAAAGTTTCGAATCGTTTTATCTATTTCTTCGGCGCTTTTGGTGGCATACTCTTTGGTTATGATATTGGTGTTATGACTGGGGCGTTACCATTCTTAAGAGAAGATTGGGGTATTAATAGTGGATTTATTATAGGATTAATCACTTCTTCAGTGATGCTAGGTGCAATATTTGGTGGTATTTTAGCGGGTAAATTGTCAGATACGCTCGGTAGAAGGAAAATGATTTTAATTTCCGCTATCATTTTCGTTGTTGGATCTATTTTGTCAGGTATCGCACCACATGATGGTAGTTATTTCTTAATTGTATCAAGGGTTATTCTTGGTTTAGCGGTTGGTGCTGCGTCAGCTTTAGTACCAGCTTACATGTCAGAAATGGCTCCAGCCAAGTTCCGTGGTCGATTATCAGGTATGAACCAAACAATGATTGTATCAGGTATGTTGCTATCGTATATCGTAGATTATTATTTAAGAGGATTACCTATTGAGTTAGGTTGGAGGATAATGCTAGGAGCGGCAGCTGTTCCAGCAGTCATTTTATTCTGGGGTGTACTAAAATTACCAGAATCCCCAAGATTCTTAATTAAAAATAATAAACTCGAAGAAGCTAAAATTGTATTAAGCAATCTTAGAAATAATCAAAATATAGATAAAGAACTTAGTGAAATTAAAGAAACAATTAGAATAGAGAATAAGAGTAAAGTCAATCAATCACTTGCAACGTTATTTAGCAGTAAATATAAATATCTCGTTATCGCTGGTCTAGGTGTAGCCGCGTTCCAACAATTCCAAGGTGCAAATGCGATATTCTATTATATCCCACTGATTGTTGAACAAGCTACAGGTACCTCAGCAAGTACAGCATTAATGTGGCCAATTATCCAAGGGATTATCTTAGTATTAGGTTCATTACTCTTTATCGCTATTGCTGATAAATTTAACAGAAGAACATTGCTCATGATGGGTGGTAGCGTAATGGGATTATCTTTCATATTGCCAGCTATCATCAATATAATTAACCCTAACTCAAACCCGATACTTATTGTTATTTTCTTAAGTATCTACGTGGCTTTCTATTCATTTACATGGGCACCATTGACATGGGTTATTGTAGGAGAAATCTTCCCATTAGCGATTAGAGGATTTGCTTCAGGAACTGCATCGTCACTAAACTGGATCGGTTCATTCTTAGTTGGATTATTATTCCCAATTATGACAGTGTATTTCTCACAACAAATTGTATTTGCGATATTCGGATTTATCTGTATACTCGGCGTAATATTTGTTAAAAAATTCGTTCCAGAATCTAAAGGACGTACTTTAGAAGAAATCGAAGCAATCGGTGCTGCACGAGCTGAAAAATCAAATAATGCAGAGCCAAACAATGCATAATTAGAAAGTTTGCAAGTATATTATAAAGTATTGTAAGTAACTAATCGTTGAAGTTAAATATAATAATTAAAGGATGTTACCAAATGGTAGCAGCCTTTATAACGAAGATAAACCAAGTGCTTTTTAGCATTTGGTTTATTTTTTGTAAATATAACTTAATTCTGAGTAAGCTGTGTCTGCAGTAAAAAAGCATGAATGCTGAAAAGAGTTCATATAAAAAACCCTCTCTGAAAACATCTTGTGGTGATTTCAAAGAAGGCTTTTTACATACTTTAAGTAACTTATCTAAAGAAACCTAAAATAAAATCTGCAGCTTTTGCTAATGCACTTACAATGCTTGTTCCCATAGTTACCCAGTCGTGAGCGATTCCAGCTTGAATAGCGTTGTTTATTGCTTCTATGATGGCTGACATATAGAACACTCCTTTGCTAAGTAGTTTAAATTAAAACAAAGTTTTAATTTATCACTTACAATATAGAATGTTTTATTATTAAATGGTGCAAAAATGCCTAGATGTTAATATTTTATGCCTAAGTGTAATATTACTTAATATATTAGAGTTCTAAGATATAGATGTTTTATTAAAATTTTATAATTTTTCAATATGCCCTTGTATGATAGAAGCACGTCCTGTATGTTTAATCCCTTCATAACGATAAGCTTCACGTTGTGTTAGCATATGAATTTTAACAACATGCTGTGATAAATAACGCTTAATTTCATCCACTTCATACAACATGCTTTTATCTTTTGGACCACCTGTACCATATTCTATTTGTACTGTTGAATAAAGTTCAAAGTAACTATGTCCGTGTTTAACTAAGGATTGTATAAGGTTATTAAACATGGCTTGTTTGCCTTCTTTAGGGACGTGGCCAAAAATATTTATACTATAATCAAATGTTGATTGAGGTGTTAAATTATGTTGCGTAATATCACCGTAGTTTGCCTTTATATCAACACCTACTGTCTTTGCTAATCTATGTTGTTTATCAATTCCGACTTTAGACATATCATACGTTGTGACGTCATAGCCCAGTTGTGCAAGATAGATAGCGTTTCGACCTTCACCTTCTGCGAATAGCACAATTTTTTCATTGTTTGTCGTCTTATTTTGAAAAATATATTGCACAAACTCGTTCGCTTCTTCACCATAAATATAATCTTTAGAGTCGAATTTTTCATCCCAATGGTTCATGACAAAGTCTCCTTTAAACTTCATTTAAATGATCAGTTGCATAATTGCAATAACAATCAAGATACTTATAATCCACTTTTGTACAAAGCTGGGAACTTTATTGCCAGCTTTCAAGCCTAATGGTGCAAAGAGAATACTTCCAATAATTAAAAATATTGCATCTGTTATAGGGATATAACCTTGTATAAATTTAATAACAAATGCCCCAATAGACGACACGAAAGCAATGAAAATGCTGTTTGCTACAACCGTATTCATTGGTAATCTAAACAATACAAGTAGAATAGGAATAATAATAAACGCGCCACCTGCACCAACGATACCTGAGATCATACCTATAATTAAACCGACCAATATAAGTAAAGGTCGATTAAATTGAGTACTTTGAGAAGTAGGGTTTACTTTGATGAACATTAAAATTAATGCCATTACAGCAATCATAATATATATGATATTGATAAACGCAGCATTAAATAAATTCGCTAACAATGCACCTAGCGTACTTCCTAAAATCATACCTCCGCCCATATTTATGACGAGTTGAGGTGAGAATTCAGGTTTTTTGCGAGCGGATATTGAACCACTTAAAGTACTGAAAAATACTTGGCTAGAAGTAAGACCCGAGGCGATATAAGCACTATAGGTAGGCGCGCCAAATAACGGTGGTAATAATAGGATAGCGGGATAAATAATAATTGCGCCTCCTATACCAACTAATCCAGAAATAAATCCTCCGAACACACCAATAAGCAACATAATAGTAATAGAAAGTATATCCATTATTTACTTTTCACTAATAGTTCAATAGCTTCATTAATCAATTCTTGTGAATCTTCATTGTTATCTTCTGCAACTCTGACACATTCAATTAAATTTTCGCTAATAATAATAGCTATTAAACGTTGGATAGAACTTTTAGAAGCGCTAAGTTGAGTAACAACGTCTTTACAATGTTTTTCTTCTTCCATCATTTTAATGACACCATTTAATTGTCCTTGAACACGTTTAATACGGTTCACCATTTTTTTATCGTAGTCCATAATATTTCCCTCCATGTTAAAACTAAGTACCTACATATTAAGGGAATCAATGACAGTTGTCAAATAGGGTATGGGGTATTTGACAAAGGCGTGACTTTTGTTTTATTATACCCCTAAAGGTATATTAGGAGGGTGAATATGAAACATTACAAAGAAAAAAATATTAATGATTTGAATAAAACAGAATTAGAAAAATTAGCTTATCAAGGTCAATTAATAGATGTTAGAACAAATGAGGAATATGAACTTGGGCATATTAAAGGGTCCATTTTACATCCTGTAGATCAAATTGAAACATTCAGTCATGTTAAAGATAAAACGTACTATATACACTGCAAAGGTGGAAATCGCAGTGCTAAAGCAAGTGAATATTTATATAAGCAAGGCTATGATGTTGTTAATTTAGATGGTGGTTATCAAGCTTATGCACAAAGCAATATGAATGAAGGTAGTTTAGAAACAAACCGTTCAGATATAGAAAAAAAGTCTAATCGTAAACAGTTTAACTTCAACAATCTTCAATGTCCTGGACCAATAGTGAATATCAGTAAAGAAGTAAAAAATATTCAAGAGGGTGAGCAAATTGAGGTTACAGTTACAGATCCAGGATTCTCTAGTGATATTAAAAGTTGGGTGAAACAGACAGGCCATACATTAGTCGATTTAAGTGAAAGTACGAGTGAAATTAAAGCGATTATTCAAAAAGAACAGCCGAAAGATATGGAAGTAAGTCACACGTCTAAAGGTACGACAATTGTATTATTTAGTGGAGAATTAGATAAAGCAGTAGCAGCAATGATTATCGCTAATGGTGCTAAAGCGGCTGGCAGAGATGTAACTATCTTCTTTACTTTCTGGGGGCTCAACGCTTTGAAAAAAGAAGAATCTACAAAAGTACGTAAACAAGGTATTGCGAAGATGTTTGATTTAATGTTACCGAAGACACCGCTGAAAATGCCTCTTTCAAAAATGAATATGTTTGGATTAGGTAATTTAATGATGCGCTATGTAATGAAGAAGAAAAATGTTGATTCATTACCATCACTTATCAATCAAGCGATAGATCAAGATATTAAGTTGATCGCATGTACGATGAGTATGGATGTGATGGGAATTAAAAAAGAAGAGCTTAGAGATGAAGTTGATTATGGTGGTGTTGGTACGTATATCGGTGACACTGAAAATGCGAGTCATAACTTATTTATTTAGCACAATTAAAAGGAGAATGTAGGATGTATTTTAAGCAATTTTATGATGACCAGTTATCACAAGCATCTTATTTAATAGGGTGTCAACGCACAGGTGAAGCTATGATCATTGATCCAATACGTGATTTAGCAAAATATATTGAAGTAGCAGACAATGAAGGGTTTACGATTACACATGTAGCGGAAACACATATACATGCTGATTTTGCTTCAGGTATTCGTGATGTTGCAGAGCATTTAAATGCTACGATCTATGTATCTGGTGAAGGTGATGAACAATTAAGTTACCGTAATATGCCATCACAAACACGTTTTGTTAAACATCAAGATCGAATTAAAATTGGTGGTATTAGCATAGAAGTATTACACACTCCTGGACATACCCCAGAGAGTATTAGTTTCTTATTAACTGATGAAGGCAGTGGTAGTAAGATGCCTATGGGCCTATTTAGTGGAGACTTTATTTTTGTTGGAGATATCGGTAGGCCCGATTTATTAGAAAAATCAGTTCAAATGGCAGGATCAACAGAAGTTGGTGCCAAACAAATGTATCAATCTATCACTGCGATTAAAGCCTTACCAGATTATATCCAAATATGGCCAGGTCATGGTGCTGGAAGTCCTTGTGGTAAGTCTTTAGGTGCAGTACCAATGTCTACATTGGGCTATGAAAAAGTAAATAATTGGGCTTTCAATGAACATGATGAAGCTGCGTTTATTGAAACGTTGACATCAAATCAACCAGCACCGCCACATCACTTTGCTCAAATGAAAAAAATTAACCAGTTTGGTATGGATTTATATCAATCATATGACGTATACCCTAGTAAAGACACAGAGAAATTAGCTTTTGATATTCGCTCTAAAGAAGCTTATCACGGTGGACATGAGCATGGTACTATCAATGTACCTTATAATAAGAATTTCATTAATCAAATTGGTTGGTATTTAAATTACGATGAAAAAATCGATTTGATTGGTGACAAAATGATGGTAGAAGAAGCAGTACACACATTACAGTTAATAGGATTCGATTATGTGAGTGGCTATCGTTTACCGCAAAGTACAACAGTTACCACTTCTGTACACAGCGCTGATATGACAGGTGAAGAGTCACATGTATTAGACGTACGTAACAATGATGAATGGAATGATGGTCATCTTTCACAAGCTGTCCATATACCACATGGCAAATTAATGACTGAAGATATTCCATTTAATACCGAAGAAACAATCTACATTCATTGTCAATCAGGTGTGCGGAGCTCTATTGCAGTAGGTATCTTAGAAAATAAAGGTTTTAATCATATTGTAAATGTAAGAGAAGGCTATAAAGATTTAAATGAATCAGTGAAACCGAAATAAATAACTTTTTGTTACTGCGCACATCTATTACAGATGTTAGCGCAGTTTTTTAATACATAAGATTAAGTTATACCATTTATCTTAAAATTGATTCAGATATTATTTTGTTAATGATGCGTACAAGTGCTTTAGGGATTTCTTGCTTTCCATTTTGTTTCATGACTTCCATTTACTATTGATAAGTGAAATCGTATTTGTCTTTATAATGTCGATAAAAAGTGCCACTACTGACATCTGCTTGTTGGCAAATATCTTTCACGGTTATTTCAGTGTATGTTTTACGTTTTAAAAGTGTTATTAAAGCTGTTCTAGTGTTTTTGGGGTCTTTAATATACGCATATCAATAATCATTTCTTCGTTTATTTACTCACTCCAAATTTTAATTGATACATTATTTTATATGTTTATTATTGATGAATTTTTAATTGCTTTTACAAGTTGTATGTATATAATCGCATTATGAATAATAATTGGCATGAAGTCTAATAGGGGGGATTTTATGACTGACTTTGTAGCAACGCTAGTCAATGCAACAAAGTATTATGGTAAAAGGAAAGTATTAGATGATATTAGCGTAGAGTTATTACCCGGGAAAATATTAGGATTGATAGGTCCAAGTGGGTCTGGAAAAACAACAACGATAAAATGTTTAATGGGGATGGAATCTTTAGATGAGGGAGAAGCTCAGATCTTTAAAACAAATATACCTAACCGCAAAGTATTGAGTGATATAGGGTATATGGGGCAAAGTGATGCCTTATATGAATCACTATCTGCTCGAGAAAATTTAGTATTTTTCGGTAATTTGATGGGATTAAAAGGTCACACACTTAATGAAGCAATTGAAAAAAATACAAAACTTGTTAATTTAGATGGTGAATTGAACAAGATTGTATCTACATTTTCAGGCGGTATGAAACGAAGACTTTCTTTAGCGATAACATTATTAGCCAATCCAAACCTTATTATTTTAGATGAGCCTACAGTTGGTATTGATCCTAAGCTTAGAAAAGATGTCTGGAAACAGTTAAATCATTTAACACAAGAAGGTAAATCTATTATTGTTACAACACATGTGATGAGTGAAGCGGAACGATGTGATTATATTGCCTTAATTGTTGAGGGTAAACTATTTACGATTGGCACCCCCAAAGAATTAAAAGAAAAATTCGAAGTTAATACGATAGAAGAAGTCTTTATTAAAGCAGAAACGGGGGTTAAACAATGAGATTTAAAGCTATTTTCATCAGAGTAGTTAAAGAATTATTAAGAGATAAAAGGACGCTTGCTTTAATGATGTTTGCCCCGATTTTAGTCTTAACATTGATGTATTTTATTTTTGATACGAATGACGATACCAATCTAAAAATAGGTGTTGATAATTCAGTCTCAACTAAAATTGTGGAAGCATTGCCTTCTGATAAAGTAACTGTAGAAAAATTCAATGGCCGGAGTTCAATTCAAGATATTATTGTAGATTCAGACTTAGACGCCTATCTTGAGCAAAAAGGTTCGGAATTAGAAGTGACATATAAAAATGAAGATCCAAGTGATACAGGTGTAACAAAACAAATATTAGCAAGTGCGATTCAAAAGGATAAAATTCACGATATGGTGAACATCGTTGAAAAGTTACCCGATAATATAAAGCAAGGTAGTGCTGCACAATCAACTAAGCTGAACATTGAAAGTCATTATCTTTATGGAGATGAGAATAGTACATTCTTCGATAAGATTTTTCCTATTTTAATTGGATTCTTTGTCTTTTTCTTTGTATTTTTAGTTTCTGGTATAGCACTTTTAAGAGAGCGTACGAGAGGTACTTTAGAACGTGTACTTGCAACGTCTGTTAAAAGAAGTGAAATTGTATTTGGCTACTTAGCAGGTTATGGTTTGTTTGCTATATTACAAACATTAATCATTGTATTTTATTCTATATTCTTGTTGAAAGTAGAAGTAGTAGGTAGCATATGGTGGGTGTTAGCGATCAATATTCTCATTGCCTTATCAGCATTAGCGATTGGTATGTTTGTCTCTACTTTTGCAAATTCTGAATTTCAAATGGTTCAATTTATTCCATTAGTTGTGATTCCTCAGATATTTTTCTCAGGATTGATTCCATTAGATAGTATTGCAAAATGGGTGAGTAATATTGGTTATGTCTTTCCATTAAGATACGCAGGAGACGCATTGACGCATGTCATGATTAAAGGACAAGGGTTTGATTTTATATGGTTTGATATGGTTGTACTCTTTGTCTTTATTATTGTGTTTACCACACTTAATATTATTGGACTTAAACGTTATAGAAAAGTATAAAACAGAATATAAAATCATAATACAAATAAAATTGAGCTATCAAAGCACTTTCACTGCAACCATAAAAAATGGCTAGTTGTGGAAGTGTTTTTGTTTTAAAATAAGTTCAAGATTTGTAATTTATATTTTATAATGTAATATAAAGTATTAAATTATTAAAAACAGCATGCTACATCAAGATTACATATAGTTAGGGTGATTAAGTTGAAAAAGAAGAAAGTTTCAGCAAAAGTGGTGGCGAAAGCAGCTAATGTATCACAATCTACAGTTTCTAGAGTATTTACACCTGGTAAAAGTGTATCGGAAACAACAAAACAAAAAGTGTTAAAAGTAGCTAATGAATTAAATTATAAACCTAATGCGTTAGCTAGAGGTTTGATTACTAATAAATCAAAATTGATAGGCATAGCAATGAAAGAAAAGCAGAATCCTTTTTATCAAGAAGCGTTATCATTATTCACACAAAAATTGAAACAGTTTGGTTATTCAGTGTTGTTTGTCTATACAGAAAATGAAGAAATTCAGCAGGACGAAATTAATCAATTTATTGAATATCATGTTGAAGCGATTATTATTACAGATGCAGTACTCTCATCAGACTTAGTAAAAAAATTAAAAAGTTCAAATATCCCAGTTATATTGTTTAACAGATATGATGAAAGTTTAAATTGTAATTCAGTTTCAAGTGACAATATTTATGCAGCAAGATCTGTGGCAGAATATTTTTACAATCAAGGATATCAAAAAAATCTATATGTATCTGGCCAAGCGAATACATCATCGAATAGAGATCGACTATTTGGCTATAAAAAATTTTTTAATGAAAAAGGTCAAGATATTGAAGTCATTGAGGGTGATTTTACTTTTGAAAAAGCTTACGAATCTACATTATCTTATTTAAAAGAAGGTAATAAACCCAACAGTATATTTGGAGCAAATGATATTACAGCGTTAGGATCTTTAGAAGCAGTGAAAAAAATGGGGATTAAAGTGCCTAATGAAATTGAAATTATTGGATTTGATGATATAAGAATGGCTTCGTGGCCAAACAATCAATTATCTACGTGGACACAACCATTGCACCAAATGATTGATGAAACAATTCATATTCTTTTAAAAGGGAATTTAGAGGACATAGAACAAGTTAAATTAAAAGGGAAGCTAAATTTCAGAAAAACGACAAAAACAATTTGACATTTGAAAGCGCTTACTATAACATAAAGTGAACTATTTGCATACGTATGCATTGAGAGGGGATATTTTACATGTCATATATATTAAAACCTGGTAAAAGCCAAGATGAAATAAAGCAATCTGATGAAAAAGTGAGTCAAATTGTCAGTGACACGATTAAAATGATTGAAGCTGAAGGGGATAAAGCTTTACGTGATTTATCAGTGAAATTTGATAACTGGAATCCAGAAAGCTTTAGACTTAGCGATGAGCAAATTGAGGCAATTGTTAATGATATACCACAACAAGTAAAAGATGATATTACATTTGCACAAAATAATATTGAAAAATTTGCAGAAGCACAAAAAAATTCATTACAGGATTTTGAAACGGAAAATCTACCTGGTGTTATATTAGGCCAAAAAAATATTCCGGTTGATAGTGTAGGTTGCTATATTCCTGGCGGTAGATATCCAATGATTGCATCTTCTCATATGAGCATCCTTACTGCCAAAGTTGCCGGCGTGAAACGTGTTATAGCTTGTACACCCCCAATAGATGGAAGAATTCCGGAAACTACAGTTTATGCTATGTATAAAGCTGGGGCAGATGAAATTTATATTTTAGGTGGTATTCAAGCCATGGGTGGTATGGCTATCGGAACAGAAACGATAGACCCTGTCGATATGATCGTGGGACCTGGTAATGCTTTTGTTGCTGAAACAAAGCGCCAACTATTTGGGAGAGTCGGTATTGATTTGCTAGCTGGACCTACTGAAACATTAGTAATTACGGATGAGACATCAGAACCAGAAATGATTGCTACAGATATACTTGGACAAGGTGAACACGGGCCAACATCTCCAGGAGCTATTATCTCTACTTCAGAAGACACGGCTAAAGCAGCGCTAGCGGAAATAGATAAGCAATTACAAACGTTAGCTACAGCAGATGTTGCAAGTGAATCTTGGGAAAATTATGGTCAAGTCATTATTGTTGAAGATGAAGTAGAAGCTGTCATAGAGGCTAATAAACTCGCTTTTGAGCATGTTGAAGTATTAACTAAAGATCCTGAATACTTTTTAACGCATTTAACGAATTATGGCGCACTATTTCTAGGACCAGAAACAAACGTAGCTTATGGCGACAAAGTTATTGGTACGAACCACACGTTACCGACTAAAAAAGCCAGTCGCTATACAGGTGGTTTATGGGTAGGTAAGTTTATTAAGACAGTAACTTATCAACGCATTACATCAGAAGAACAAAGCGCGAATATCGGAGCGTATGCTGCAAGATTATGTGGATATGAGAACTTTGCTGGCCATGCGGAACAAGCGTTATTACGTGTTAAAAAGTATGGAGATAAAGAGAATAAATAAGCTGTTTATTTTCTAAAGGGGGACATACTTATATGTTGGGTACGATAGGATTAATTGGTGGATTAGTTATTTTAACTGTTCTAGTCATGAAAGGTATGAATTTATTAATTGCAGCACCATTATCAGCGTTATTTGTGGGCGTATTAAATGGTTTGCCATTATTTTCACAACTTGCTACAGGTGAAGAAGTAGACTTTGTTACAAGTTATATGGATGGATTTTCTGGTTTCGTGACATCATGGTATTTAATGTTCTTAACTGGAGCCATTTTTGGAAAAGTAATGGAAGATAGTGGTGCTGCAGAGAGTGTATCACATTGGATTATTAAAAAGATTGGTATGAAAAGAGCCGTTTTGGCTATTGTTCTCGCCTGTGGTGTGTTGACATATGGTGGGGTTAGCTTATTTGTAGTCGCATTTGCGGTTTATCCAATGGCGGTCAATTTATTTAAAGAATCAGACTTTCCAAGAAGATTTATCCCGGCTACGTTGGCATTAGGGTCGACTACGTTTACGATGACATCAGCTGGCTCACCAGAAATACAAAACTGGATACCAATCCCATACTTACATACGAGTCCATATGCGGGTTGGACTGTTAGTATTATAACAGCATTATTTATGCTAGTTGCAGGTTATTTATGGTTAATGCATATGATTAAAAAAGCCAAACGTAAAGGTGAATACTTTATTAGTAGAGCAGGGGATGAGGTAAAAGATCGGAAAAATCTACCTAATCCGTTTTTAAGTATGATTCCATTAACCATCGTGTTGTTAGTGTCATTCTTTTTACATGAAACATTAGAACAATCGGCGCTTATTATTGCGCTGACGAGCGGTATTATCGCCACGTGGTTATTAAATAAATCCTATTTCAGAGACTTTTGGAAAGCGCTTGGAAATGGTACTGAAGGGGCATTAATAGCTTTAGGTAATACGTCAGCAGTCGTAGGATTTGGTAGTGTAGCTAAAGTAACACCAGCGTTTAATAGCGCTATTGATTACGTTACGCATTTGCCAGGATCTCCGTTAATAACGGGAGCATTTGCCGTGATGGTCATAGCAGGTCTCACAGGATCATCATCAGGGGGACAATCTATTGCGTTACCTATATTAGCACCTCATTATTTAGATATGGGTGTCAATGCAGATGCGATGCATAGAACAGTTTCAATGTCTTCAGGTACATTAGATTCGCTGCCACATGGTGGCTACACAGTTACGACAATTCGCTCAATAGCTGGAGAAACGCATAGAGATGCATATGGTGCGTTTGGTGCTATGACAGTAGTCGTGCCACTTGTAGCAGTTGTATTGGCGATTGGACTATTTATGCTTGGTTTATAAAAGTGAATGATTTAAAATAATTTAACCAAAAGAGGTGTAACTATGGAGAATATTGCTGTATTAGGTAGTGGAACAATGGGACACTCAATCGCTTTATCCATTGCATGGGCAAATTATAAAGTTAAAGTATATAGCATCAATGATGAAGACTTAAAACGAGCTGAAACAGAAATAGATAAAAAAGTAACATTGTTATATAAAAATGATTTAATTAGCGATAATCAAGTGCTAAGTATAAAAGATAACATCACACTAGCTACTGATATTAAAGCAGTCGTAGATGACGCTACATTTATTATAGAAGCTGTGCCAGAGGATTTAGCGGTTAAAAGTGCATTATATAAGAAATTAAATGAATTATTAGATGAAAATACCATATTAGCTAGTAATACATCTGGTTTTACATTAAGCCAACTAACTGAAAATTATAGTTTTCCAAGTAATTTTATTATTACACATTTTTGGAATCCAGCGCATTTAGTGCCATTGGTAGAAATTGTCCAAAATGAGGTGACAGATGCTAACACAGTGGAGCGTACCCAAAACATCATTGAAGCTATAGATAAAAAACCTATTTTAATACAAAAGGAAATATCAGGGTTTATAGGCAATAGATTACAATATGCACTTTTTAGAGAGGCCCAGTCGTTACTCGATCAAGGTATCGCATCAAAAGAAGACATTGACGCTGCAGTAACGTATAGCGTAGGACGAAGGTATCCTGTTGCTGGTCCACTCATGACTGCAGACTTAGGCGGATTAGATGTATTTAGTGCGATTTCTGATTATTTATTTGAAGATTTAAGCACTGAAAAAACATCTGGTGAAAATTTAAACCGACATGTAGATAACGGAGATCTTGGTTATAAGACAGGAAAAGGTTTTTATGATTGGAGTGGAAACGAATCTCAGGAGATTGTGGACAAGAGAGATGAAGTACTAATGTATTTTTTAAAGCAAGATAAAGACAATAATTAGGATGATTGATATTGCCAAAAAACTTTAATGATTTAGAAGGTAAGACTGTTATTGTAACAGGCGGTAACCGAGGAATTGGTCAAGAAATTGCAATTGATTTTGCTCAATTAGGAGCGAATGTGATTGTGATAGCTCGAGACAAGAATTCTTTAAATCAAACATTGGATTTGTTGAATGAATCTAGAGGGCATCATAAAATTTATGCACTTGATATTACTGAAATTAATGAAGTCTCAACAGTAATTAATGACGTTATTTCGATATATGGAAAGATTGATGTTCTTGTAAATAACGCAGGTATTAATATCAGTAAACCCGCCTTTGAAATCGATGAAGAAGATTGGAATAAAGTATTAGACACTAATCTAAAAGCCTTGTTTTTTATTTCTAAATTTGTTGGAAAATATATGGCAAAAGAAGAAAATGGAAAGATTGTAAATGTGGCGTCACAAGTAGGATTTGTTGGCTATTATGATAGAGCGTCTTACGCTTCAAGTAAAGGTGGCGTTATACAATTAACGAAAGCACTTGCTGTGGAGTGGGCCCAATATAATATAAACGTAAACGCCATCGCCCCAACATTTGTAGAAACTGAATTAACAGAGAAAATGTTCGAGAATAAAACTTTTAAAGAAGATGTGTTGAATCGTATATTATTCCATAAAATGCCTCAACCTACAGATATTTCAGGCGCAGTTATTTATTTAAGTTCACAACTATCAAATTTTGTTACAGGTGAAACAATTAAAGTTGATGGTGGTTGGACAGCAATTTAAAAGACAATTGATAAAAAAGTATTTGTAAACACAATATAAAAAGGTCAGTCACTATTTAAAGTGGCTGACCTTTTTGAGTTTGCTACGAAATTAGATTGTAATTTTAGTGTGTTATGTTAGAGTGGCTTTGTGTTTCACTTGCATTGCTAGAAGTTTGCTCTTTCTTGTCTTTAAGCCAAACCTTTTCTAACGCTTCTAATGTCTTACCTTTTGTTTCAGGAATGAATTTCCATACAAATAGGCCAGATAAAATACTCATGAGTGCATAAAATCCGTAAGTCATTGTACCGCTAATATCCATCATAGAAGGGTATGTTGAAGTGATAGTAAAGTTTGCTAACCATTGTACTGCGACTGCTATCGCCATAGCACTACTTCTAATTCTATTAGGGAATATTTCTGATAATAACACCCAGATAATTGGTCCCCAACTCATCATGAATGATGCAGTATAAATGACTAGGAATATTAAAGTAGTTACACCAAATGCACCATTTGCAGTGAGTGCACTCATACCAATCATACCAATTGCCATACCAACTGATCCGATGATTAATAAAGGTTTACGCCCAAATTTATCTACGTAAAGGATAGCAATTATTGTGAAGATTACGTTTACTAATCCCATTACGACTGTTTGTACCATTGAAGCATTACCACCAGCGCCTAAATTTTCAAAAATTCGAGGTGCGTAATATAAAGCAACATTGATACCGATGAATTGTTGGAAAATAGAAAGCATGATACCAACTATAATTACAGTTTTACCAAAGCTAAATAAAGGCGCTTTTATATCTGTAAGTTTATTTTTAGTTGCTAAAATGTCATTTAAAACATTCTGTGCATGTGTTTGAGATGAGTAAATTTTATTTAGTACTGAAAGAGCTTCAATATTTTTATTACTCAATGATAAGAACCTTGGTGTTTCAGGAACTAAGAATAATAAAAAGAAAAATGTAATTGCTGGTACTGCTTCAGTCATAAACATATAGCGCCATCCGATAGCTTCAACCCAATTTTGCGATTGACCAAATGTTATACCATAATTTACAAAATATACGACGAGCATACCAAATATAATAGCAAATTGATTCCATGAAACGAGCTTACCTCTTATAGAAGAGGGTGCAATTTCACTGATATACATTGGGGATATTGCAGAGGCTAAGCCGACTCCGATACCGCCAAGTATACGATAAATGTTAAATGCTATAAGTAATGAAAGATTGGCTTCCCCTGTATCGAATAATAAAAATTCTGGGTAACCAGATAGAAATGCAGAAATGATAAATAAAACAGCTGCTATTTGTAAGGACTTTTTACGACCTAAACGACTCGAAAAGCTCGAAGATAACAATCCACCGATAATACAACCTATTAACGCACTTGAAACGGTAATGCCGTGTACAAAGCTACCGTAATCTTGGGTTAAATATTTTTGTAAAGATTGTTCCGCCCCAGAAATAACTGCTGTATCGTAACCGAATAACAACCCACCAAGCGTTGCAATCAATGCTATTTTAAAGATAAATTTCTTATTGTTATAAGTTGACATATGTCCATCCCCTTGATAAATCACTTGAATTTGCTAAGTTTTTGCGTTACTGGCTGTGTTGCATCATAGATTGTTTGATAAATATCAAATAAGTCTTCGTAGGATTTAATATTCTGTTTAACAGGAGATACTTCTTGATTATATGTAATCCATGATTGACCCATTTCATTGAAAGTATCAAACCAAGCTTCCCCCATAGCTGCAAGCATTGCTGCACCATAAGCTGGTCCTTGTTCTTCTGTACGAGTTGTAATAGCGGCATTGAAAATATCTGCTTGGATTTGAAGCCATTCATTATTTTTTGCACCGCCACCGATGGATACAACTTCTTTAATATGAATACCATTCTGTTTCATAATTTGAATACTCTCATTGATTGAAAAAGTAATACCTTCAATAACAGAACGTTTCATATCAAGTTGTGTGGTGTTTGCATCTAAGCCGATAAAACTACCTCTAACTGAGGCGTCATTATGCGGCGTACGCTCGCCTAATAAATAAGGCGTGTACATTAATCCATTAGCACCGGGACTTGAATCACCAATATTTTTTAAGAATGAAGCAAAATCTTGGTCAGGACCTAAGAGCTGTTTGATCCATTCTAAGCTATAACCTGCAGATAAAGTGACACCCATAATGTATTTTTGGTTCGGCACACAGTGGTTAAAGTAGTGAACGTTACCATCATTTTCATAGTCTGAGTCATTTTCAATGGATAACGCCACACCAGAAGTACCAATACTTACTAGTTGTTTTTGTTCATCTGTAATGCCTGATCCTAAAGCGCCACATGCATTATCTGCGCCCCCTTGGTAAACATTAATATCCCAATCAACACCTAAAGCGTTTTTTACTTCTTCGGTTAATTGACCACTTTTGTGATGTGAACCAATGACTTCGGGACAAATGGATGCGTCAATATCTAATCGATTCAATAGTTCTGTTGACCAATTTTCTTCTTTAACACTAAACATAATTGTGCCTGCAGCATCTGAAGGTTCTGTAAAAATATTACCTGTTAATTTATAAACAATATAATCCTTAGGTAACATGAATTTGTGAATACGATTGTAATGATCCGGTTCATTATTTTTCAACCACAATAGTTTAGGTAAAGTAAAGCCTTCTAATACAGTGTTTTGTGTGAATTGCAAAAGTGATTCCATTCCTAACTTTTGCTTAATTTCTTCAACTTCACCAGAAGTGCGTGTATCATTCCATAAAATAGCAGGTCTGATGACTGAACCTTCGTCATCTATGACTACTAAGCCATGCATTTGACCAGAAAAGCTAATGCCAGTAATTTCTGCTTGTGTGTAATTATTTAATAAATGTTTTAAACTCTCAATTGTTGCGTCATACCAAATGCTTGGGTCCATTTCACTGTAACCCGATTTAGGATGCATCGTATGATAAGAGACGCTGTATGAATCTACAACGTCTCCATTTTTATTAACAACAATAGACTTTAAAGAACTTGTACCAATATCCATACCGATTACATAAGTCATTATTATCAGTCTCCATTATTAATGTTTAAAATATATTGATTCATTTGTGCTTTAATCACTTCTAAGCGATCAGAAGCGTTATCGATTTTATTAATATTGAGTGCATATTCTTCTAGTTCTTTGAATGAAGTATTACCTTCAACTATTTTTTTACCGATGCCTTCAGCAAAAGATTTATATTTTTCGTCTACAATATTTTCAAAGAAATTATCTTCAATCATTTTGTGAGCTACTTTTAAGCCAAGTGCGAACGTATCCATTCCTGCAATATGAGTTAAGATTAAGTCTTCTTGTTTGAATGAAGTTCTTCTTGGTTTAGCGTCAAAGTTTAAACCACCAGGATTTAAGCCACCATTTTTTAATATTTCATACATAGCTAATGTAGTATCATAAACATCAGTAGGGAATTCGTCCGTATCCCATCCTAAATTTGGGTGACCTTGGTTCGCATCTACTGAACCTAATAAATCATTATCACGCGCGTATCTTAATTCATGTTGGAAAGTGTGACCTGCTAATGTTGCGTGGTTTGCTTCGATATTAAACTTAAAGATTTTGTCTAAGTCATATTTCTGTAAGAAAGCATGAGCAGTTGCAACGTCTGTATCATATTGATGCGTTGTAGGTTCTTTTGGTTTAGGTTCAATTAAGAATTGACCAGTATAACCAATTTCTTCGGCATAGCTTTTAGCCATTTTAAAGAAGTTAGCTAAGTTGTCTAATTCCAATTTCATATCTGTATTTAATAAACTTTCATAACCTTCACGGCCACCCCAGAAAACAAAGTTTTCAGAGCCTAATTTTTTAGCGATTTCTAATGATTTTTTAACTTTTGCAGCTGCATATGCAAACACTTCAGCGTTAGAAGAAGTCGCTGCACCATGTACAAAACGCTCGTGAGTAAAGTTATTTGTTGTATTCCAAAGTAGTTTTTTACCTGTTTGATCCATTTTCTCTTTGATAAGGTCTACAATGACATCTAAATTTTCGTTAGATTCTTTTAATGTAGTGCCTTCTGGAGCAATATCTATATCGTGGAAGCAGAAATAATCAATACGTGTTTTTTCCATAAATTCAAAAATAGCTTCAACGCGAGCTTTAGCTTTTTCCATATCATCTAAGTTATCCCAATCACGTTCTGCAGTTCCAACTCCAAACGGATCTGATAAATCTGCAGTAAACGTATGCCAGTATGCTACACCAAATCTTAGGTGCTCAGCCATCGTTTTATCTCCGACTTTTTCTTCCGGATTGTAATATTTAAAACTAAAAACATTATTTGATTTAGGTCCTTCGTAATTTACTTGATCAATATTGAAATATGCCATGATAATCCTCCTATAAACAGTTGGTTAGTTTATTAAACAAACTAACTTTAGGGATAATATAGCATGAGAATATAAAATTGTAAACGCTTTCTATAAAATTATAAAAAAAATCCCTCTACAAAGATGTAAAGGGAGATGACTACTTAATCTGAATTTAGTTGTATATCGTCAATGTTTAACAACTTTTGCATAATTGCAATTGAACCACCTAGCAATGTTGCATGTTTGACGTTTGTTGTCAGTTTAAGTTGCACTGCATGATTTGGGTGTTGATTTAACTGCGTTCTAATTGCATCTAAAATAATAGGCAATTCATTGATTAGAGTGCAATTAATATAAATGACATCTGGGTTAAATTGTGTATTTAAATTGTGTATTAATACGGCAATTTTAGTAATGAAGTATTCAACTTCTTGAATAACTGCCTCGTTACGTTGGTGATAAAGCGTAATGAGTTCTGCTAATGAAACTTTCTGTCCCAATTGATTACTTATACTTTGGATTAATGCTTCTTGTGAACAAATATTTTCAATTGAGTTATAAGATTCATCGCTTTGTAACACAAGTGTTTTACCAATTTCACCAGCCTCACCGTTAGAACCACGATATAATTTCTTGTCGATAATTAAACCAGCACCGATACCTTTATGAATACTTAAAGTGATTAAGTTCCTCATTTCAGAAATACTTTGAATGCTTCTTTCATAAATTGCAGACAAGTTTGCCTCATTTTCGATAATAATCGGCACTTCAGTCATAGATTTTAATTCGTCTGTAATTGAAATATCTTCACTTTCGTGGAAAGGGAGGTAAGTAATATTTTGATTGTGATCGACTATACCATGAATAGACACAGACAAACCTAACAAGCCATGTAACGTATCATGACTTTCAGCATTAGGTATTTGTGTTTTTAATATTTCTAGAATGCTACTTACTTTTTTGTCAGGCAAACTAAAAGATTCATGTTTCAATACTGTACCATCAAAATAATTGTACATTAATTCAACAGAGCTATAAGTTAAGTCCATAGATATAAAATAACCATACGCCTTATTGATTTTTAACAGAATGGGTTTTCGTCCACCACTTTTCGTACTATTACCTTCACCTACTTCTATCACTAAAGATTTCTTTTTTAAAGCATTTAAAATGTTAGAAATAGTTGCCTTATTGATTTCTAAATTCTTAGATATCTGAGTCCGAGAAATATTATTATTGTTGAAAATTTGTTTTAAGACGCGTCGTTCATTCATACTGATTTTAAAATTATTTTCCATTGTCATTACCTCATATAAGTTTAAACAGGGTTTAAATACGATTTTAGTCTAATATTACAACAGTGTAACACATTGATTCGAAAAAATAGATTATGCATAAAGTTATTTATCTAATTGAGTTATATCATACACGTCTTACATTATATATGATAGTAGGGATGTTTTTAAGTAGTGGCCGGGCCATTTAGATAACTTTAAAGCTAAGATAACATATAAAAAATCCCTAAATATTGTATATATTTAGGGATTTTTCGTAAAGTATGAGAAGTATATCGACTGAGTGCTAAATCGTAGAGATTTAAGTTAATATTCTAAGCGTTTAAACATTTTTAGGCCAGCGAGATAACATATGCCACAATAAATTATCGTGATTAAAAGAATAATCACAATCTTGATAATGAACTCATTTATATTATTTGCTTCTTCATAACTATTAGGAAAGAAGTATTTAAATCCGTTAATAAGAGGAGCAGCAGACATTATCATCAATAAAATAATTACGCCTAGAATATTAAATCCTGTGGAAAGTTTCATAGATAACATGATTCCAAAGAAAATAGCTATCAATGTAATGCTATATACACCTATGATACCTAGGATATCACTATAGTTAATATCAATAGAAGGTGATAAAAATTTACCAGAAGCATAATCAAATTGACTGATATACCCGAAATATAAAGCTTGGGATGAAATGAATAATAATATGTAATATATGGCGTACATAGATAACAACGCAGCTAATTTAGAGTTGTAAAGATAGGTACGACTAATATCTTTATAAAAAATTAACCGACCAGATTCATACTCTTCATAAAAAAGAACGCTAATAAAGTATGTAACTAACATTAAGGGTACTGCAAATTGTGACTGAGCAACTAAAATGCCGTAATAGAAATCTAGGCCAGTAAGTCCATTAGTTTCTCCGTCAATTTGCATAAAGTTAGTGGGGAGAATTAATGTAATTAAATATAAAAAAGGATAAAATGCAATTAAGTAAAAAATTAAAGCTGAATTTCGTGAAGATATATTACAAAATATGTGTTTAGTAAGCATTTTATCACTGCCTTTCAAATTCATCATAATGCTGATATAAAGTGTCTTGTTCATTAACAGTATTTACCAATGTATAATGGGTCACTATATATTTCATAATATCGTTATACTCAGATGAATTAGATTCAATAGAAATTTCATGTGTAGAGATATTGGTAATTGTTTTGTAAATTGCTAATAACTCTCGCTTATGTTTGGTAGAAATTGGTTCTTGAATTATAATTTTTAGAATGTGTTCCCTGTTGTAATCAATATGATGAAGTTTGCCATTTTTTATAATAACAAACTGATCACAAACTTCTGCTAATTCATTTAATTGATGACTAGAAATGAGAAGGGCGATGTTTTTTTCTGCTACCCACGACCGCAAAGCGCTGATAAGAGTTTTAACGCCATTAGGATCTAAACCCACAAAAGGTTCATCCATGATTGCGAGTTCAGGTTCATCGAGTAAACACATAGCTAAGGATAACCTTTGTTTCATACCAAAAGAAAAATCTTTAACTTTTTTATTTTTAGTTTGAGCAAGTCCGACAAGTTCTAACATATTATCAATATTATTTAGATAACATTCTTTATTATTTACTTTAAGATAATACACCAAATTCTTTTTAGCAGAAAAGTGTTTGAAATATACTGTATCAATCATAATGCCTACATTTTTTAATATATTATTATGGTTAAAAATATCGACGCCATTTAATGAAATAGATCCACTTGTTGGCTTTTTAGTTTTAGCAATTATTTTCATTAATGTCGTTTTACCAGCCCCATTTTTGCCGATTAAGCCAATGATCTCTCCCTTATTAATCGTTAAAGAAACGCCATCAATTACGTTGATATCAGAACCTTTAAAACGCTTAAAAAGATTATCAATTTTTAGCATGATGTCCTCCTATAAACAATATTTTTGAAATTAAATAAGTTGAACAGAAGTAAATTAAAAAAGAAAAGATAAATTGAGGGATAGTAAGTAAATTTTGATTTATTTCTATATAAAAATCATTATTATTAGTTGCAAAATCATTACTTATTTCTTTGAATTTTGGATTAGACATTATAGATTTTGAAACAATACAATAATATATAATGTTAAACAGAGACATAATAAATAAAGAGCTTAAATTATACATTTTATTACAAATCATAATTGAAAGTATATTTGATAGTAATGGAAATAGAAGCAATCCTATAATCATAAATATTAATCCTAAATTAATATTTATCAAAGACATTATTAGTGAAAATATAAGATTTAATATTAATGAAATAATAATACTTGATTTGTTGAAATTTCTTTCCATAAAATAAAACTCCTTTTTAAGAAAATTTATAAATCAAAATATTATATAACCAATGACAAGCAATGGCATCTTGTAATTTATATTTATCTACAAGCCAATACAAAATTAGGCTACTTGGAAATTTTGTACATATATTTATTATGAAGTCTCCATTTATATGTAGAATTAATGAAAATAAAATAGAACCTATTATAAAGCTTGATAGTTTGTTAAATACGTTTAATAAAATTAGTAGTATGATATATCTAAATAGAAATTCTTCACCAAAAGCTACAATAAAATATTCTGCTGTTGCTGCTTTCCCAATTAAAAATAAAGAAAAAGGTAAAATAGTAATAAACAATAGAATTAAACGTTTATAATTAAATATTTGAAAATGAATAAAGTGAAATTTATTTTTATATAAATACTTTGCTAGTAAAGTTGGTAATAAAATGAATGAAAAGATAAAGGTAAAATAAAAAATAATGTAGTATATAATAGTGGGGTAGTTATTTAAAGCTGGTACTGAAAACATAAGCATTATATTTAAACACACACCAGATACAACTACGAGTAATACGGTAATTATAACTGTCTCTATTTTATTCATAGATATTGACCTTCCTCAGATATTAAGAAGAAGGTGTGTTACACACACCTTCAACAATTAATTTTAAAAATACCATTTCTTGCCTTTTCTACCGAACTTGAAAATCCACAAATTCACTTCATTTAGGGTAAATAAATCAAATAAAGATTTCATATGTAAACCTCCATTCTGTAATTTATTCTTAATATAATCTATTATTAAGAATTGGTCAATATAATAAAGTTGTAAATTTATGAACATTTTATGTATGCATTTTTAAATTAAAATAATATATTTATTAGTATTCGTTAAATGTTTATAACGAAAAAATCGAAATTAAAATATGTTAATTCTAAAAAGTGTTTCACTTATTATTACAATTTTTATTGACAACTTCACTTTAAGAGAGTATTATTTTAAAACGTACATGGGGTGTACTTTATTGATAGAAAGTACACTACCTACAAATTAAAAAATGATGCACACTAGTTATACTTCCCGTAGCGCATAGTGTTAAGCGTTTTGGGATTATTTTCAACCTAACAGTACACTGGGTGTACATTATTAAAGAAAGGTAGATAGTAGATGTTTAATGAATTTAAATTTATTTTCAAAAATAAAATGCTAATTGTATCGCTTATAGCCATAGCACTTATACCACTTATTTATGTCGCATTGTTCGTAGGATCAATTTGGGACCCTTATGATAAAACGGACCAACTGGAGATTTCAATCGTTAATCAAGACGAATCGGCAAAATTAAATGGGAAGGAGATTACAATCGGTGATGATTTAGTAAATGAATTAAAAGACAACAAAGATTTTAAATTCCAAGAAGTTTCTAGAGGTAAAGCATCTGATGAATTAAAAAAAGGAAGTACGGTAGGCACAATCATTGTTCCTAAAGATGCATCTAAAAACGCAACGACGTTATTAGATGAAAAACCTAAAAAGATTAATTTAGAAACACAAGTTAACCCAGGGTCAAGTTATACAGGTAGTCAAACTGCTCAAAAAGCAATCGATTCAGTAACAGAAACAATAAAAGATGATATTCGTGAAAATTATTTAGATGAAATATTTGCAAGTACAAAAAAATCACAAGATGGTTACCGAGATACATCTGACGCATTAGGTCAAATGTCTGACGCTGAATCACAATTAATTTCTGGTAATCAACAGGTTAGTGATGGGCTCCAACAATTAGCTCCATCAGTTGGGCAACCTGCACAGCAACTATTATCGGGTAATGAACAAGTGACTGATGGGTTAAATCAGTTAAAAGCTAACAACGATCAATTAAAAGCTAAGTTAGACGAAGCTATCACAAGTCAACAAGATGCTTCTTTTGAAAGTGAGAACGAAAAAGCATTAAATAATGTAACAACGGTAGATGAGAATAATCCTACTGAAGCTGATAAATATGGTGAAACAATCGTTCCTTATATGGCAAGTGTAAGTTTATTTGTAGGAGCAGTGTCGTTTAGTGCGATTTATCCATTAAGAAAAACATTAAATAAAAATGTATTGTCTATTAAACAGACGGTAGGTAAGTTTTTACTTTATCTACTACAAGGTAGTTTATCAGCATTATTTATGAGTAGTTGGGTTATCTTTGTTTTCAATATGTCTATTGATAATGTAGGTGAATTTTTATTAGTAAGTTTCTTATGGGCGATTGCAGCCATTACAATTACCACATTTTTAGGGTTATTCCTAGATCGAATTGGTTTATTCCTATCTATGTTACTACTTATCTTACAATTAAGCTCAAGTGAAGGCATGTTCCCAATTGAAATGTCAGCTGATTTCTTTAGATGGATTCATCCATTTTCTCCAATGTCTTATGCAATTCAAGGATATAGAGAAGCAATCTTTACTAATGCAGGACATTTTGACTTTAGTTTCATTGTATTTATACTAAGTGTTATTATAATTGGGATGATGTTTTTACAATTCTTAGTACTATTATGGTTCAATAAGAGAGAAAAAGTTCCGTTTTCGGTGGAGTTTAAGTAAAGTAGGGTAATACGGGGGTAAAAGTATGGAAGATGAAAATTTAAATCAGACGATAGAAGAAGCTATCACAAAATTTCAATTTGTCATGCTGCATCTAAATAAAGAAATTGTAGAAATGGTAAAAGAAACAGGTTTAGGTAATTTACTTTCAAGAGAACAAATTGAAGCAATGAGGATTATACAGACAGAAGGCAAACTTACGATTAATGAACTAGCTGCACTTCAAAATATATTTAAAACTGCAGCTTCTAAACGAATTGTTAAATTAGAAGAAATGGGTTATGTCGAAAGAGCCTATTCAGAAAATAAGCGTATTAAATTAATACAATTAAGCACAGAAGGGGAAGCCTTTTTGAAAAAGGCTACTTCAGTCATGATTGAAGCAGTGAAGGAACGTATAGGGGATAAATTTACAGCTGAAGAAATACATGTATTCGTAGAACAATTGACGCGATTAAATGACGCGTTTAAAGCAAGTAGAAACTAATAAATGTTACGAAAAAGCTCGCATATTATGCAAGTTTTAACTTGAAATCATATCAAAACTCAAAACAAATTAACCGGAACTATTTATTATTTCAAAACATATTTTGTTTATAATGAATAGACTTAAATATAAAATATTAGTATAATTAACAATGTAACTAAATCGATTGAATAAGGTAGAGGAGGCGCACGATTATAATGAAGAGAACAACAGAACGTGTACTCACTTGGATTGGTATTGTATTACAATTGATTGGTGTCGTACTCATCGCAATTTTTATACCAATGATAAGTAACAATGAAGTGAAAGAATCTGTCATCCAACAAATGATGGCAGATGACCCTAGCTTTTCATACCAAGATGGTGCAAATATATTTGGTATGTTGGGTAGTTTATTGACGGTAGGCTTAATTTTATCAATTATCATTTTGATTATTGCTATCATTGGTGCTATTCTCATTGGTAAGAAAGCGAAAGCAGCGGGCATCTTACTTATTATTGTAGGTGTAGTTTCATTCTTAGGAAACTGGATAAATGCCATATTGTGGATTGTTGCAGGTATTATGTTATTAGTAAGAAAACCAAAAGCACCTGTTTATGATGAGAATGAAATACAAAGCAATCAGCGTCATGATGAAGTGAATCATTCATATGAAAACACAAATCGTGATAATGATTTAAAAGACTTTGAGGATTTAGATGGGGAAACTAAAAAGAATCAAAATGATCCATATAAATATTAAATAGAGATAAAAATGGATTAAATAAACTTAAACTAGGTTCTCGTAATAAGGGAGAATCTAGTTTATTTTAGTACTAAAATTGAAGTCATAAATGACATAGTATAGTCATAATTATATCAATAATATCGTGTGGAATATGGTATATTTTAATAAAGAGATACATTAAAATACGAGTTGTTATCAGAACTATTTCTGGTATTAAAATGGGGTGAAAAATATGATGATGGTAATTGGAATGCTATTACCTATTTTGGTAGTTGGATTTATAGTGATGTCAGTATTAGAAGAGAAAAAAAGAAACAAAAAAAAGTAATGATGTAAATACATTTTTATATAGCTTGTTGTAATGTTGTATAGTGAATTGAAAATGTTTGGAACCCGAAGGTTAGACTAACCGATCAGTGAGCGAATACTAACAGGTGTCTAAAAACTTGTTGATGCATAGCAGTTCTGAAATATAAAACGACATATTGAATAGTTAAAAACAACGCAATGTTTAACGTGAAACATTGCGTTGTTTTTAATATATAATTTACTGTTTTGGATAATCATCCAAACAGTAAATGATGTAATATTCTGATATCATAACAATAATAATTAATTTATAAATATTAATAAAAGATATATCTAAAATTAGAAGCATATGATTTTAAACAAAAGGGGGGCGCACAATGAGTGAAATGTTGTACATCTTGCAAACTGTACTGTTGCCTATTTTTATTATGATTGTTTTAGGTTTTATTTTACAAAAAAAATTCGCTTTGGATTTAAAAACTTTAGCCAAATTAAATATATATGTATTTGTACCAGGCTTTATATTTGTGAAATTTTACAAGACAAACTTTGCAATCAGTTTATTATTCTACATCGTCGTGTTCTTTGTATTATATATGGTAGTTCTTTATATAATTGGTAAATTATTGGCTTCGATTAGAAAAGTAGATAAAGGGGAATCTACGACGTTGACGAACAGTGTGTTATTTTTTAATTCAGGTAACTACGGTGTTCCAGTAAATGATTTAGTGTTCAAAGGCGATCCTTTGGCAATGTCTGTACAAGTGATTGTATTATCATTACAAAATATATTTACTTTTTCGTATGGTGTTTTTGCGATTCAGTCATTGCAGATAGGTAAATTAAAAGCGCTAATTGGATACTTTAAAATGCCTGTATTATACGCATTAGTGTTGGCCATTATCTTAAATTATAACCATGTGCCAATTCCGGAATTTATATGGACACCAGCTAACTACGTAGCAGACGCCATGATAGCAGTTGCTTTATTATTGCTTGGTGCACAAATAGCGAATATTAAATTTAGCTTTAAGTGGTCAATTTCATATATTTATATTTTTGTCAGATTAGTCATTGGACCAATCATTGCATTGGGCATTATTAAATTATTAGGTTTAGAAGGTATTATTGCTCAAACACTATTTATAGCTTCCGCTATGCCAACCTCTGTGAATAGTTCAGTGATTGCACAAGAATATGATAATCACCCAGAACTCGCTGCACAACTCGTCTTTTTATCAACACTACTAAGTGCAATTACTGTAGTCGTTGTTATTTATTTTTCTAGATTATTATTTTAAGCCAAAAACTAAATATGATACTGATTCAAAAGGATAATGACTATTTCAATTAGCATGGTATTATCCTTATTACATTTTTATTTTTAAAATAGACGCGTTATAAATAGCTCGTATCTTTATCATTTTGAATTTAAAATATATCTGAAAATGACCGATTAAATTGACTGGAGCAGTGAAATTAGGTACACAAGCAGGTAGATTAAGTTATGAAGCGGGGAGAATTCTAGTGAAATATACTGCACAATCTTCAAGCCTAGCTGAAGGTATAAGTTTCTTATGATAAACCACCTTTAAATAAACTTAAACAAAGCTATATAGAAAAGCAGTGTGGAAATGTATACCTTATGAGGTTCGACTCTAAAAATTTTGATTATGCAGACTTTCTACTACTAAAAAATATAAAAAGTAACCACTTTGCAACGGTGACATCTTACCTTGATTACTAAATCACACTATTTAAAGATGGTAGAATGAACGTTTATGGTATTGATGATGACAAGCAAGCAGAAGCCATATATGATAAATTCTTAAAGTGCTTGAAATAATTAATTTAGTAATACAACTTTTTGAATATCAAACTAAAGTTCACCAAATGTTTAAAAACATATGACAAATTCGTTAACAGGTAACCTGTTGTTTGAAACACAATATATAGTGCTGTAAATTTATTTTTAATACTATATATAGTGAAGAGGGATAATGTGAATAAACTTGAAACGAATTTAAAGCATCTTATTACGAAAGATCCAACAGTAGTTAATGAAAATGCCAATAAAGATAGTTCTACCTTTTCAACGATGAGGGATTTAACAGCAGGAGTAGTTTCTAAATCATATGCATTGGATTATTTACTTCCAAAGCACGTGGCTGAAGCACATAAAAATGGTGATATCCATTTTCATGATTTAGATTATCATCCATTTCAACCTTTAACAAATTGTTGTTTAATCGATGCGGAAAGTATGTTAGACCAAGGCTTTCAAATTGGTAATGCAACAGTGACATCCCCAAAATCAATTCAAACAGCATCTGCACAGTTAGTCCAAATTATTGCTAATGTCTCTAGCAGCCAATATGGGGGTTGTACGGTTGATAGAGTAGACGAATTATTAAGTAAATATGCTAAATTTAATGAAAGTAAACATCGCAAAGTTGCAGAACAATATGTGAAATCGTCTGAAATAGATACATATGTAGATAATCAAGTTACACAAGATATAAATGATGCGATAGAAAGCTTGGAATACGAAATTAATACGTTATATACATCTAATGGCCAGACGCCGTTTGTGACACTAGGTTTTGGTTTAGGTACAAGTAAATATAGTTGGAAGATTCAACAAGCCATATTTAAGACGCGTATTAAAGGATTAGGTAAAGATCGTATTACTGCTATTTTTCCTAAATTAGTATTCTCTATTAAAAAGGGTGTGAACTTTAGTGAAGGTGACCCAAACTATGATATTAAACAACTCGCGTTAGAATGTTCTACAAAGCGTATGTATCCAGACATTTTAAACTATGATAAGACTGTAGAATTACTGGGTGATTTTAAAGCACCGATGGGTTGTCGATCATTTTTACCAGCCTGGAAAGACGAAGCGGGTCGCTATGAAAATAATGGTAGATGCAACCTTGGCGTAGTGACACTCAATGTACCACGTATCGCTTTAGAATCTGATGGAGATATAGAGACGTTTTGGAAGTTATTCCACGAACGTATGACTTTGCTACACGATGCATTATTGTATCGCATAGAACGCATTGCTCAAGCGACCCCTGATAATGCACCGATTCTTTATAAAAATGGTGCATTTAAGTATCGTCTTAATGACAATGATAGTGTAATGAAATTATTTAAAAATCAACGTGCGACATTATCTATGGGTTATATCGGACTGTATGAGGCAGCTGTAGTATTTTTTGGAGCTAATTGGGAAACTAAATCGAAGGCTAAAGCATTTACGTTAGATATTTTAAAAGTAATGAAAGAGTACCAACTTCGTTGGACGGAAAAATATGATATTTGGTTTAGCATATATAGTACGCCGAGCGAATCATTAACAGATAGATTTTGTAGAATAGACCAAGAAAGATTCGGTGATATTCCGGATATAACAGACAAAGGTTATTATCAAAATTCTTTCCATTATGATGTGCGTAAAGACATTACACCATTTGAAAAACTAGATTTTGAAAAAGATTACCCCAAATACGCAAGTGGTGGATATATTCATTACTGTGAGTATCCAAAACTCAATCATAATTTGAAAGCTTTAGAATCTGTATGGGACTATGCTTATGACAAAGTAAGTTATCTAGGTACAAATATACCAATCGATCATTGTCGTCAGTGTGATTTTAAAGGTGATTTCAAAACAACTTCGACTGGATATCAATGCCCAGAATGTGGTAATGATGATCCAGCAACAGTGGATGTCGTCAAACGAACTTGTGGTTATTTAGGAAACCCCGTACAACGACCTACAATAGAAGGGCGTCATAAAGAAATGTGTGCACGCGTCAAACATTTGAAAGATAAGACGTTATGAAAATCTTAGGGATTACTAGAGGTCAGGGCTATATAGCGAAAATAGAAGCTCAAAGTTTTGTGGATGGTGAAGGTGTGAGGTGCAGCATGTACGTTTCCGGCTGTCCCTTTGACTGTGAGAATTGCTATAACAAGGTAGCACAAAATTTTAAATATGGGGAACGGTTTAATGATGATATCTTAGAGGAAGTGTTGTCCTATTGCGAACCCGACCATATCTCAGGTCTGAGTATTTTAGGTGGCGAACCATTTTGTAATTTAGATATTACTTTAAAATGTGCACAAACATTTAGAAGACGTTTTGGTAAATCAAAATCATTATGGGTCTGGACTGGGTTTTTATACGAGTATTTAGTTCAAGATACTGCTGAAAGAAGAGCATTGTTAGAACTTATTGATGTGCTGGTCGATGGTCCATTTATCAATCACCTATATCAACCTAATTTACCTTATAAAGGTTCATTAAATCAACGTGTTATAGACGTCTCGACCTCTTTAGAAAAACATAAAGTGTGTGAATATATTATAAGTTAAGCATATCGACTATACTTTTTTATAATTTAAAACTCAGTTACGTAAGCGGAATAATATTAATATAGTAAGAAGTTTCTTAATATAGAGTATGAAATAGAATTATAATCATCGTTTATAAAAATAAAGTAGAGTGTAAAGGAGTAGATAGTGGATGTGTACAGGATTTTCATTTTTATCGAAGAGTAATCAGGTCATCTTAGGGCGCACCATGGACTTTGTTTATCACCTAGATGGACAGCCCGCTGTACAGCCGCGCCATTTTTATTGGGAATCGCGAGTAGAGTATAAAGGTGAAACGCTATATGGTTTCATAGGGACTGGCAGTGACATGGAAGGTTTCGTATTTGGTGATGGCGTAAATGAGCACGGTATAGGTGTTTCAGTACAATATTTTAGAGGATATGCTTCGTATGCATCTGAATCACGCGAAGGGTTTATGAATATTGCTCAAAATGAAATTATTACATGGGTGCTCGGTTATAATAAAAATATTGATGATTTAATAGAAAATGCGCAATCTGTAAACGTCGTAGCACATGTACTAAATGATATTGCAGAAGTGCCACCACTTCATTATCACATTACAGATGAGACTGGAAGATCTGTTGAGCTATCGTTCCAAGAAGGTCGCATTGTCATTAAAGAGAATCCAATTGGCGTATTGACGAACAATCCAGATTTAAATTGGCATTATGAGAATTTAAGAAACTATACTAATGTTACGCCACATAAACCGCAAGAAAGTTCATTTATGGGGCAATCGTTACAATCTTTAGGAAATGAAGGAGGCACATATGGTTTGCCTGGTGGCTATACTTCTCCAGAGCGATTCGTGCGTGTAACCTTTTTGAAAAATTACCTTGTTGGAAGTGAAAAGCCTGAATATGATGTATTAGATGCCTTTAAATTGTTAGATATTATGAGTATACCAAAAGGCGCAGTATTAGATGAAAATGGAGAATTACATTATACGCTATATCAAACTGTGTTCAATTTAACAACTCGCACACTGTATGTAAAATGGTATAACACGAACCAAATGACTGAATTGCAATTAACGGAAGAGTTAATTAATAAAAATGATATTACTGTTTTTGACACGTCTGAAGGTTTAGTAACCAATAAATTGAATTAATGCTTAACTATTTCTTAAAGCAAAAAAGGAGCAACGACAATTGTATGTCGTTGCTTTTTTATAAATCATGTAGATTAGCTTCGATTTCTTCTCTTTGATTTTCTAAAAAGTCAGGTAAGTTAAGTGCTTTGCCCAGGTTTCTTATATCAGTATCTACTGTAAATCCGGGATCTTCCGTTGCAAATTCAAACATAATACTATTATGACGGTAATAAAGTGACTTGAAAAAGTAACGGTCTATAATACCACTGTTATTTCCTGGGTTATTATTTACTATATTGAGAATTGCAGTTAAATCTGAGTCGTTTGGTGTATTAACAGCGATATGATGGACATAACCTTGGCCAGGACGAGCACGCTTACCAGGTTGTTCAACTACTAAAAAATCGGTATAAAGACCTGCTTGGTCGAGTGTCATTACTGTTTCGTCAGTATCTTGGCGAAGTGAATAGTTCAATTCGTTTTTTAGGAAATTAAGTGTCGGTTGAGCTTCACGTACTCTCAATTCTACAGGCCCCATGCCTAATATTTGGTGATGTTCAGGTACATCACTATATGGATTGCTACGCCATTTATTGGGGATTTTATAACTATTATTAGAGATTAATACGATTTCTAAGTCGTCTATATCTTTGAATAATAGTGCTGGTTGATTTAGATACACCATCTCAGTTGTACTTATATTTGCATTTTCTAGTCTCGATTTGAAATAAGCTAACGCACTTTCATTGGGAACGAGTAACGACAGACGATGAATAGAGTTTGTCCCAGGTCGATTCTTACCTAGATTAGGAATTTCGAAAAAACTAAGCAATGTGCCAGGAGAGCCAATTTCATCTCCGAAAAAAAGGTGATACATGGTTGGATTATCCTGATTAACAGATTTTTCTACTAGACGTAAACCTAATATCTGAGTGTAGAAATTTCTATTTTTTTGAGCATCTTTTGTATACATTGAAATATGATGATGGCCAGTAATATACATAGTGAACCTCCTGAATAGATTGATATTTAAGTTTACACGAACCTTGCTTTTGATATTTATAATTGTAGAATAACAACAAAAAGGTATAAAAAGTATACTTTAGATATAGCATATTCACTTTAAGTAAAAAATTCAACCTCTAGTACTTATGATTAATATAAGTACTAGGGAGAAAATTTGGATTTAATTGTGTTCCTCAATTATGTAACGCTTCATCTTAAATTTCTTCTACCGGAATAAAGAAAGTTTAAACAGAGCAAACAAGTTTTTAAAAACTATCTTTGTAATATTTTTAATATTGCTTGCAATAAAATTAATGAGATTGTAATATGGCTATGTTATTTGGAGTGTTCTATATAAAAGTTAATGAAATGAATTTAGCTTGATTTTATATATAGTGATAATGATTGTTAGGGTTATAAAACTTCCGAAATTAAAGGTTGAAGAAGGGAAGATGAAGAAAATGAGTGAGTTATATAAGCCTAGATATTTACCAGGTTTAGATGGTTTAAGAGCAATCGCGGTGATTGGTATTATCGTCTTTCACTTGAATGCTCAGTGGTTCTCTGGGGGATTTTTAGGTGTGGATACTTTTTTCGTAATATCGGGTTATCTCATTACGAGTTTATTGATGAGTGAATTCTATCTTCATGGCACAATTAATCTAACGCAGTTTTGGGGAAGGAGATTTAAAAGATTAATACCAGCTATGTTGTTTATCGTCTCAACCGTGCTTATATACACAGTAACGTTCGAACCGAAACTCATATTAGATATTAAGAGAGATGCCATTGCTGCATTATTTTATGTATCTAACTGGTGGTATATCTTTCAAGGTGTAGATTATTTCAATCAATTTTCAATTGCGCCATTGAGACATTTGTGGTCATTGGCAATAGAGGAACAGTTCTATATTATTTACCCATTTGTTTTGTTATTACTATTGAAATTCTTAAAATATAAAAAGACATTGATTGTATTATTTGTCATATCTTTAATTTCTTTAGGTCTAATGATTTACTTTAACACTCCAGGATCTAGTCATTCCCGTGTATATTTCGGAACAGATACGAGATTGCAAACTTTACTTTTAGGCTGTTTACTTGCATTTATATGGCCTCCATTTAGATTGAAAGCGAAAATTCCACTTGGACTAAGCAGGATCATAGATGTGATTGGTAGCGTGAGCTTAATTACACTGCTGTGGATGTTTATGACGTTGAGCAGTAATAGTGAGTGGATATATCAAGGTGGATTCTACCTTATTTCCTTGATGACATTATTGATAATAGCAAGTGCAGTGGTCCCCTATGGGTTGTTTTCACAATTAATGGGTAATAAATTATTTGTTTATATTGGTAAACGTTCCTACAGTTTGTATCTATGGCATTATCCTATTATATCTTTTGTGCATATGCACTTTGTCGATGGACAAATACCATTTTACGCATATATTTTAGATGTCGTCCTTATGATTCTTGCTACAGAGTTTTCCTACCAATTTATAGAAACACCTATTCGTAAAAAAGGCATTTGTGCGTTTACGTTTAATCCACTTAAGATAAAACGCTTTTCTAGATTAGCAATGAGTGTTGTATTAATGGTGCCACTTATCTTTATATTTAAAGGTGATTTCGACAGTTTAGGCAGAGAGCAGAGTCAAGAAAAGGCACATAGTTATACGACCCCTAAAGGTGAAAAAGAACAACCGGTACATAGTCAAAAACGTACTGACTTGGCGCCCTTATTGATTGGAGATTCAGTGATGGTGGACATTGGTCAGCATTTTAAAAGTAAAATGCCTAATGCCACTATTGATGGAAAGGTAGGTAGACAACTCAAAGATGCATTGCCTTTAATTCAAACAGAGTATAAGGATTATACAAAAAGTAATGACGATGTAGTAATTGAATTAGGAACAAACGGTGATTATTCCTACCAACAAATGGAAAATATAATTCAACATTTTGGAAATGCAAATATCTATCTTATTAATACGCGTGTCCCGAGAGACTATGAAATGCACGTCAACCAAGTTATTGGAGATGTAGCAAAACGTCATAATAATGTGTATATAATTGATTGGTACAAAGCCTCGCAAGGGCATACAGAATATTTTGCTTATGATGGTATTCATTTAGAGAAAAAAGGTATAGAAGCATTATCAAATATTATAGTTAAAAAAATTACAGAACAACGTCAAAATAAATCTCAACAAAACGATTTTAGACAAAATAGTCATAATTTAACTTAGCTAAGATTAATCAAAAAAAGAACTCCCTTCAAACGTACTCATTTTATCAGTGAGTCTTTGAAGGGGTTAATTTATTCAGTAAGCTTGAGGATACCGTCTTTCATATGATATACGCTATCACAATATTCAGTGAGCCGTTCATCATGGGTAACCACAATACATGTTTTATTTTGTTTTATGGTTTGTTCTTTTAATAGTTTCATTACTTCCATCGCATTTTTTGTATCTAATGAAGCGGTCGGCTCGTCCGCTAAAATAATAGACGGCTTTGTGTAGAGTGCTTTTGCAATTGCCACACGCTGTTTTTGACCGCCAGATATTTCATTTGGAAGTTTATTCTCAAGTGTTTTGATATCAAGTTGTTCAACCAATTGATTGTAATTTTCATCGTCTAAAACATCTTTTTTCTGTTTTTTTAACAATTTAAATTGTTGTTTTACATTTAAAAATGGTACAAGATTTGTTGCTTGAAGAATGAACCCAATTTCTTGCATTCTAGTTTTGGCTAATTCTTTTAGTGACAGCTGAGACACTTGTTTACCATTGATAATAATTTCCCCAGATGTAGGTGTTTGTAAGGCTCCAGCCATTGTTAAGAATGTACTTTTCCCCGAACCTGAAGGTCCAATAATAGCGACGAGTTCGTTTCTGTTGAACTTCAAAGATGTAGGTTTAACGGCTTCAATTGTTTGATTGCCATCTTTAAAATTTTTGGTGACGCTTTTGAATTCTAGCATTGATTATACACTCCTCCTTATCCTATTGCCTTGAGTGGATCTACTTTTCTAATCGTCAGTATCGAGAAGAGACTACCTAATAGAGAAACAGCGATAAGGACGATTCCATATATTAATAGTGTGGTTACATCAAATTTAACTGGAACTGCATTCGGTAAAAAGGCACCAGTAATTAAAGTTAATGCAAGGCCTATAACTGTACCAATCAATGAGATGATAAACGTTTGTGATAAAACGACTTTTGCTAAATAACCATTTGTGAAACCTTGTGCTTTTAACACACCAAATAAATTCGTTTTTTGTAACGTGATTACATATAAAAAGATTCCAATTACTGTTGCAGAAATTAAAAATAAGAATGTAATCATAAAGTTTAATGTTAAGTTTTGCGCTTGATAACCTGGTAAGTTTTCAATAAAACTTTCGATTTCTATCGCTTCTAAATCGCTATCTAATTCTTGCTTGTTCCAATTAATATCTTTAACCACTACAGCATTTGTTTGTTTTTCGCCTAATGAAGGATTAATCTTTTGGATGGTACTATTATTAGAAAATAAGACTGGTGAAGCGTTATATTTAGCACTTTCACTAAAACCTACAATTTTTAAAGTTTCATCCGATTGTGATAAAGATAATTTATCACCAATTTGAAATCCTTTATCTTTTAAAGTCTCGTCTGCAACAACTTCATTATCAGCTTTCGCTTTTTCACCTTGAATGATGCTCGGTACTAGAAATGAATCAGAAGTGACTCCAAATAATAGGGCATTTTCTTCTTTTTCACCATTAGAAGCAATTACACCGGTCTGCTTTAATGTAGTTTGTTTATCATAAGTATTTGCGACATCTTTTTTATTGAATAAAGATTGTTCTACAGTTTCATTTGCATCTTTGTTTAAGACAATCGCATCTGCTTGCCATTTATCGATACCTTCTCTGTTCATATTCATAAGGCCGCTTGCTAAGCCAGATAACAGGAAGAGTAAATAGCTAATCATAATTAAGACTCCAATAATTAAGCTGAACTTTAGCTTATTACGCTTAATTTCATTCCATGCTAAAAACATAAATGACCTCCTCTATATTTATTGAATATCGACCTTTAATTTTTATAAAGCTATCTTCTATGATAACCTATTGAACTGTTATATGTATACATCATGCATTGAATATTGATATAAAAAAACAAAAACTTGTACAGTTTTAAATTATGTACAAGTTTGTGAAGCATATAGTCAGAAGTTTATTCTATTAGAATGCTCTAATTGTTTTATCGTCCATAAAAAATGAGAATTAAAAATAACTAAGACAACTTGGACAGAATGTTAACGCATTAAATATACTTACTATTCTAGTATCATCATAAAAGCTAATACTATCAGACAAGTGGCCATAACGATTTTATAACTAAACTCATATTTTAATAGTAACTTTTTAAAACATAGTCCTAACGTTGCCCATGCAACAGCACCGGAAACACCAATTAAAGCAATGATAAGCGTATAACTCAACATAGATAATGGAGTCATATTTTGAGTGGTTACATAAGTAACTATAGCAGTTAGCACATAAACAATCGTTTTAGGGTTCATATATTGAAGATATAAACCATCACGCAGTCGATAAGCACGACTTTGCTGTGAATCTGTGCTGTTATGCTTGAATACAGAAAAGGCAAGGTACAATAAGTAAATAAAACCAATAATTTTTATGACAAATATAAAATTTGAAAAATAAGTAGCCATAAATCCACTGAACATCAGAATAACCATTGAAAGTGTTAAGAAGCCTATCCCAATACCGATAAGAAATTTTGATGTACCTTTAATACCAAATTTTAATGCGCCATCTAGTGCTAATAGATTATTTGGTCCAGGCGTATAACTCATAAAGAATGTATAAATTATAAATGATATAAACAAATTGCATTCTCCTCACATTATCCTGTATTATGGAAAAATAGAATAAAACTTCCACTAAATAGGATGTTTCCTTTTAAGTGGATTTTAAATCCGTTATACTGGAAAGTCAATGCAAAAGGAGTATTAATAATGGAATTTCATAAAATAGTAGCCAAGAATATTTACTTATATAGAAAGAAAAATAAAATAAGTCTTGAAAAATTATCTAAGCTTACAGGGGTAAGTACGTCTTCATTGAATGAAATAGAAAAGGGTAACACGATTCCGTCCATTAATACTGTATGGAAAATTAGTAACGGTTTAAAATTATCTTTTAGTAGCTTAATGAATGAAGCAGAAGCAGATTATACACAAGTAAAAAAAGAAGAAGTTGTGCCTGTGACGGAAGATGAGGGCAAATACCGTGTTTATCCATATTTTCCATTTGAAAAGAGTAAATCATTTGAATTCTTTTATGTAGAATTAGATCCTGGTGCTACTTTAGAAGCAGAGCCTCATTTATCTGGTTCGGAGGAATCAATTATTGTTATAGATGGGCAGTTGGAAATGCAATTAGAATCGGACACGCTCCAATTAGGAGAAGGAGATGCTTTGAGGTTCAAATCAGACATTGCGCACAGTTATATCAATAACGGTGAGACAATGACTTTAATATCGATGGTCATTGATTATCAATAAGTTAAAAGCCATGTTCTTGTTAGGAAGGGAGCATGGCTTTTTATTAAGTATATGTGTTTGAAATTATAATGATGATAATGTGTATTAATCTTCTTTAAATGGATTGGTTTCGTTCTCAGCCCTATCCATCCAAAAATAAGCATTGGGTGCTTCTTGCTGGGTTGGCTTATAGACTGCTAATTTCCCAGAACCTTTGGCATTTTTCTGAGCTTCAAAATCTTTCAAGGCTCGTAAGGCAGGTTTGCATAAGATCCATATGGCAACAATGTTGAGCCATGCCATCATGCCGACCCCTAAGTCTCCCATCGCCCATGCGGCATCGGCAGTTTTAATTGTGCCATATGCAGTGGCAAAAATAAGTATGAAGCGGGTTAATGTTATATAAAACGATGATTTTTTAGCGCTCATATTTCGTGTGAGATAAGCAATGTTAGTTTCGGTCATATAGGAATAAGCTAGTATGGTTGTGAATGCAAAGAAAAACAAAGCAATAGCTATAAAATATGAACCAAAACCAGCAAAGTTTGGATCAAATTGATACGAGCTACCTTGGAATGCTTTATCAATACCAGATTGAACGTACATTGCAGTGCCAGAAAAATCCTTTGAACCGTCTGCGTTCAACACATAAATCCCGTTATTTTCGATTAAATTAGGGTTACCTTGTACATTCTCTGTGCCATCTGTTGTATTATACGTTCCTGAAATAAGAATGGTTAAAGCAGTAGCGGTACATACAAATAATGTATCTACGTACGCTGAAAATGCTTGTACAAGCCCTTGTTTAGCTGGATGAGATACTTCTGCTGCTGAAGCTGCATGTGGACCTGTGCCTTGTCCTGCCTCATTTGAATAAAGACCTCTTTTAACACCAATTTCTATCATGGCTCCAATAATACCTCCAAATGTCGACTGTAACCCTAAGGCAGATTTAAAAATGAGTGCTAACAATTCAGGTACTTGGCTAATATTTAAACAAATAACTATAATAGCCAAAATAATATAAGCAATAGCCATAAATGGAACGATTGCTGTGGCCATACTTGCAATACGTTTAATACCTCCAAAAATAATAAGGGAAAGTAACACTACAAGCAGAATAGTAACTGACCATTTCGGAATATCAAAGGCACTATGTAAAGAAGTGGCTATGGCGTTAGATTGAACTCCTGGCATTAACAAGCCAATTGAAATGATAGTGGTTATGGCAAAAACCAACGCAAAGATTTTTCCAATTTTCCCACCGATGCCATTTTCAATATAATATGCAGGCCCCCCTCTATATTCGCCATTTTCTTTTTGTTTATAAATTTGACCTAAAGTAGATTCTATAAAGGCAGTGCTTGCACCTAACAAAGCTGTTACCCACATCCAGAATACAGCCCCTGGCCCTCCGATAAATATTGCTGCAGATACACCAACGATATTACCCGTACCAACTCTTCCTGCTAGAGATAAAGAAATAGCTTGAAAACTTGAAATGCCTTGAGGGGATTTTTCTCCTTTAAATAATAAGCGAATCATCTCTTTAAATTGTCTTATTTGTGCAAACCGAGTGAAAAGTGAAAAAAGTAGTCCTGTTGAAAGTAAACCGAATACTAAAGGCGGACTCCATATGATTTTATCTAAGAATTCAATAACTGACGTAATCACAATAATTCTCCTAACATAAAATTTTTTAATCGATTTATGTAAGCGCTTGCTCGCCATTCTACACTTCTGAAAATTATGAGCAAGAGTGTCAATTAATTCGTTAACATTTTAATTCATTAAAATAATAAATAAAATTATGAAAAGTTATTATATGAAATGATATTGAAATATGGATTAAACCTAGAATTTCCGTTTGGAAAGTTTATTTGAAAGTAATGAAAATAAAAAAGTAGTGATAAAAAAATGAAAAAAATCTACTCAAATTTCTAGTGACCGAAATTTGAGTAGATAGAATGATTTTATTTTGAATTACGTGTAATAGCGTTAATTCTTTTATTTAATAAGACAAAGAATAATATAAAAGCAATGCTAATAAATATGTGTCCTAAACCGGCAATGCCAGCAACTACAGGACTAACGTTAAATGCTTTCATTGACGCAATACCATTTACAAATTGCATCGCTACAGTTAAAAGTATACCTAAGTGAAACACATAAAAGAAACTATTAAATAGTTTTTTATTGTTAGTTAATTTAAGTTGATGTTCAATAACCATAAATATTAAAAACATTATAGTACCCAATACTAACAAATGTGTATGCGTAACATTTAATTGTGAATAGCCACTGAAGTCTTCTCCTTTAGACATTTCACGATAAAACAAACCGCTAAGTAATCCTAATAAAGTGTAAAAAGCTGAACTGTACATTAAATTTTTCATTTTACAATTCCTCCAAACTGTTAATAACTGTAATATAAAGTGGATTTATGAACTGTTTATGAACAGTAGCGAAAAATTTAACAGTTTATAACAATATGTGAGTATTCATTGCTTAATGAAACCTGCTTGTTTGCCTAATATTAAACTACTTTACCAAGAAATAGAAAAATGTATGAATGACTAATAATTAATATTTTTGTTGAGATAATAAAAGTGGGTAAATCGTATCGAGTGTAGGTGTAGCTATTCGATGTATACGTGCTTTGTCATATAAGAACTTTTGAATACCATCTATTTCCAAAGGTTTGTCGGCGAGAATATCGTAGTACATACTCGTTCCCATTTGAGGGGGATAACCTTCGTAAATTGTCATTATTTCTTCTACAATATCGTCGTTAAAGTGGACGTTTTCAGCGTGTGCGATTGCGACCCCTTCCATTAATAATTGTATACAAAGATTTTGAATACCTGGTACTTGCAAGACATCAGCAGTGCGACGGGTTAGCGCGGTAACGCTATTAATCGCTAAATTAACAAGTAGTTTATACCAAATTGCGTAATCAATATCGTTTGTAAGTTCAACTTCTAAAGGAGAACGAGCAGCTATTTCATAGAAATGACGAGTTAGCACGTGATTTTGTAATATGATTTTGTGGTCACGATAATGTGTAACTGTCGAGCCAGATTTTTGCCCACTAATATAGACAATTGCTTGGAATACATTTGCGTGGTCGAAGCGAGACAACTGCCCATGTCCGTTTTGCGCTAAAATAATTATTGTTTGCTCATGAACTAAATGTTTCATGTTTGTAAGCACTGCATCAAGTTGAGGTATTTTAACTGCGATAATTAGGACGTCAACTTGGCTTTGTTTAGCTGTTATAGGTGTTACTTCTAAACTATGCGTACGTGCAGTATTGTGATTTGCATAATAAGTAATCGTTTGATGCTTACGGCCGAGTAAACGTACCTCAGCACCAGATTGTTTGAGGTCGATAGCCATTGTACTTCCGACTGCTCCAGGACCTATGATTGCGATTTTAGTCATGTTATTAATTTCCTTTTCTATAAAGATTGGTTAATATATGGATAACAATGTAAATATAACAAACTGTCGGGGTGATTTTAATTGAAAACATTAAATCAATTAATAGCAATGAAACAGAATAATGAGAAGATATCAATGGTCACAGCCTATGATTACCCTAGTGCGCGGCAAGTTGAATCAGCACAAATAGACACCATCTTAGTTGGGGATTCATTAGGCATGACGGTCTTAGGATACGAAAGTACAGTACAAGTCACAGTTAAAGATATGATTCATCATGCAAAAGCGGTCCGTCGTGGGGCGCCAGATACATTCATCGTAGTAGACGTGCCATTCGGTGCTGTAGGTATTAATGAACAGTATGATACTGAGATAGCTGTGAAGTTATATCAGCAGACCCAAGCAAATGCTATTAAAGCAGAGGGGGGCCATTTAACTAGCTATATAGAACGTTGTAGTAATATGGGGATTCCAGTTGTGTCACATTTAGGGTTAACGCCACAAAGTGTTGGTATTTCAGGTTATAAAATGCAAGCAAATACAAAAGAAGCAGCACAACAACTTATTGATGAAGCCTATGCTGTACAAGAGGCAGGTGCAATTATGCTAGTACTCGAAGCGATTCCTAGTGACTTAGCTACTGAAATTACAGCAAATCTAGACATCCCAGTGATTGGAATTGGAGCAGGTAATGGTACAGATGGTCAGGTCTTGGTATACCATGATGTATTAAATTACGAAGTAAATCATCAACCTAAATTTGTAAAAAGATATGGTGATTTTTCAGTAGGTATCCAAGCGTTAGCACAATATAATAAAGAAGTGAAAGCACAACAGTTTCCTGATGATGCTCATACGTATAAGAAAAAAATTATGGATGAGGTGTCTGAATGACGAAATTAATAACTACTATAGAAGATATGAAACAGATTGCTCAACACTACATGAAGTTAGATCAATCTATAGGGTTTGTACCTACCATGGGCGCCTTACATGAAGGCCATTTGAAAATGATGTCACAATCTGTCATGGAAAATGACGTCACGATAATTAGTATATTTGTAAACCCATTACAATTTGGGCCGAATGAAGATTTGGATGCCTACCCACGCGATATAGAAACAGATACAAAAAAAGCACAATCAGTTGGTGTAGATTATATTTTTCATCCGAGTGAACAAGAAATGTACCCGAATCATCCTATGATTGAAGTGAGAGCAGGGCGTTTAGCGTCCGTCTTGGAAGGTGCACAAAGGCCTGGCCATTTTGATGGAGTAGTTACGGTGGTAAATAAATTATTCAATATTGTACAGCCGAAGCGTGCTTACTTTGGGAAAAAAGACGCCCAACAATTAGCTATAGTTGAACAAATGGTTGAAGATTTTAATCATCCAATTGAAATTGTAGGGGTAGATATTGTGCGTGAAGCGGATGGTCTTGCTAAAAGCTCACGAAATGTTTATTTAACAAATTCTGAAAGAGAAGAAGCCCCACACTTATATAAAAGCTTACTGTTAGCAAAGTCACTTTATGATGAAGGTGAACGAAATAGTACAAATATCATAGAAGCTACACAAGATTATCTTGAAATGCATACGAATGGCGATATAGAAACAGTGGCGATATACAGCTATCCTGAACTTATTGAGCAACATGAAATTACAGGCGGGATTTTTGTATCACTCGCAGTAAAGTATAGCCAAGCTCGTTTAATAGATAATATTATTATTGGATAATTAAGTAGAAATGATAAAACTATATGTTAAACAAGCCAATTGGAAACTATATTTTGCTAATATACATTTTACATTTTCATAGTGTTGATTTATCATGTATAGAGAGAGATATTTATCGAGAAAATAATATATGATAATTAAGTAGTATTAAGGGTATGAATACAATAGTAACAATTATAAATGTGTTATATCAAAAACAAATAACTATGATTTATCCTATATAATTAATTAAAAAGTGATTACGAGAGGTGGAAAAACAATGAGTGAATCAAACTCAAAAGATGTCATTTTAATTGGTGCTGGTGTGTTAAGTACAACATTCGGTACATTATTAAAAGACCTCGCACCAGAATGGAATATTAAACTTTTTGAAAGACTCGAAAAACCTGCAATTGAAAGTTCTAACGAAAGACATAATGCTGGTACTGGACATGCCGCTTTATGTGAATTGAATTATACAGTTGAACAAAAAGACGGTTCAATTGATATTGAAAAAGCAAAAGAAATTAACGAACAATTTGAGATTTCAAAACAATTTTGGGCTCATTTAGTTAAAAGTAAGCAAATACAAAATCCACAAGAGTTTATTCGTCCGTTACCGCACATTAGTTTTGTGCAAGGTGACAAGAACGTTAACTTCTTGAAGAGACGTTTTGAAGCATTAAAACCTGTTTCAATGTTTAAAGGCATTGAATATACAGAAGACCATGAAAAATTAAAAGAGTGGATGCCTTTAATTATGGAAGGACGCGATCCACAAGAAAAAGTTGCAGCTAGTAAAATTGACGAAGGTACAGACGTGAACTTTGGTGAAGTTACTAGAAAAATGGCTAAAAACTTAAACGAACATAATAACGCAGAACTTTTCTACAAACATGAAGTTCAAGACTTTAACCGTCGTAAAGATGGAAAATGGGAAGTTAAAGTTAAAGACCTTAAAACTAACAAAGTAGAACATCATATTACTGATTATCTATTTATTGGTGCAGGCGGCCACGCGATTCCATTATTACAAAAAACGGATATTCCAGAAAGCAAACATTTAGGTGGGTTCCCAATTACAGGTGAATTCCTAGTTTGTAATAATCCTGAAGTTGTAGCTAAACATGAAGTGAAAGCATACGGTAAGGAACCAGAAGGCACACCACCTATGACCGTGCCTCACTTAGATAGACGTTACATTCAAGATGAAAATTCATTATTGTTTGGACCGTTCGCAGCAATCGGCCCTAAATTCTTGAAAAATGGTTCTAATTTAGATCTATTTAAATCAGTTAACAGAAGTAATGTCATTACAATGTTAGCTGCAGCGTTTAAAAACTTCCCGCTAATTAAATATTCTATCCAACAAGTATTAGCTAAAAAAGACGATCGCATGAAAGAATTACGTCGATTTGTACCTGATGCAAAAGACGAAGATTGGGATCTTATGCAAGCTGGTAAACGTGTTCAAGTTATTAAAGATACAAAAGAACACGGTAGAGGATTTATTCAATTCGGTACAGAAGTTGTAAACTCTAAAGACCATTCTGTAATTGCATTATTAGGTGAATCTCCAGGTGCTTCTACATCAGTTTCAGTAGCATTAGAAGTAATTGAGAAGAACTTCCCAGATTATTTAAGTGAATGGGAACCTAAATTAAAAGAAATTATCCCATCATATGGTAAATCATTAATTGAAGATTTTGCATTATTAAAAGAAATTAGACAAGCAAATGATACAGAGCTTGAATTAAACAATAAATAAAATGATGTTTTCCCTTGAAGCCTTTGGTTTCAAGGTTTTTTTATTTTAATATCTGAAATACATAAGTTGGAATTAGATTATTATAAGAAATTCATTCAAAAAAATGAATATAATAATTATTGTAAAACATGCCCAATTTTAATAATAAACCCTCAAATTTATATTTACATTGTACTCAATTATAATGATACTGAATAATTTAGATGCAATACGAAGTATTTGAACATAATATGTGTGTTAATAATAAAAGTATGGATAATTTCTTTTAATAACATCTAAATTTGAAAAGTATAACTATGATGAATAATTACTCATAATATCTACAAACAAAATCTACATTTACTCCTCTTTTTAAAATAAAATGATTGGAAAATTTACATACAAGAGATTATAACTCAAACAGATACAAAAAATTTAAGAAAATAATCCAAACTATGATTAAAGGAATAATTCGCATTATATAAATTGTACTTAATTATATAATTAATAGTTATTAAAACTATTATCTTTAATCATTAACTTATTTATATTTATAAAAATTTCTTGTGTTTTGATTCGGATTGTGTAAAATTAAATTGTACAAATTTACTTGAGGTGAAAAATTATGAAAAACAAACAAGGGTTTTTACCTAATAGAATGAATAAATACGCTATTAGGAAATTGACATTTGGGACAGCATCATTATTAATAGGGGCGACCTTGGTATTCGGAGTTGAGAGTGAAGCACAGGCTGCTGAGTTAGATGCAATAACATCAAATGACAATGAAAGTGGTAAAGGGGAAGCATTAGATATCAAAAGCACTGAAACTCAAAGCATAGAAGATACAAATGAAAATAACACTAAACCTTCAACACAATACTCAATAACAGATAACCAAGAAATCAATGAAATAACAAACAAGACACAAAAAATAAATAGTACTGAAGAAGTTAATGAAATACAAGAAATAGTGCAAGTAGAATCAACTAGTCAACCAACTACAGCCTACAATGACCGATCCCAAAACGAAGCAGAAAATACAGAAACTAATGTAAATAAAAATGAGACGTTAAGTAATGAAACAGTAGAAACTAATAAGTTAGGCACTGTGGATACACAAGAAAAGAAAAATACTCATGAAGAATCAACTGCTTCAAAAGAAGCACAATCTGCAAAAGATGAAATCCACACTACTGAAATCCAACCCACAGAAGAAACTCAAATCAAAGTAACCGAAGTGAAAGAAAAAGCACCTCAACAAGAAACTGAGTCAATTAATGAAGTACAAGATACTGAAACAAATAATCAAAATGAATCAACTTCTGATATAAATACACAAAGTGATTCTGAGTTAATACAACGTCTCTCAACTGCTACTGATAAAGAAGAAGCTAAACCGTATTTAAGTAGCGAACTATCAGAAGAGACAGCGCAAGCGATTATTGATCAAACTAATATACAATTTGATGAAGCTACAAACGAACAAATAGATAATGAAATTTTAAAAGCTTTAGCAATTCAATTAGCAAATGAACAACAAGAAAACACAGTTTTAGCTACACCACAAAGAACAATGTTGCGTAGCATGGCCACAACTACTTCATTAGTATCACCAACGATACAAAGCAAACAAGCTGAAAAGTTACTCGGTTATATAGATAACTATACTTTCGCATCGTTAATTTTTGACCCAGAAGCATTAACTTCGCAAACAACATTATCAGGTAAAGAAATTGATTTTAGAATTGATTCCTATATGTCCGGTTCAAATTCTGGAGATAGATACAAGATTGATTTGAAATTAGATCACGTTATTGCTAAACATGTGACTAAAATATCAGTTAATCCTGTGGGTCGTAAAACACCAGTAGAATTTATCCGTCTTACTGATGATAAAGGCAAGCCTACAAATACATGGGAAATTAATTTTATAAGAGCTGAAGGGGGACTGTTTGGTGGTGCTGAAATTTTAAGCCAATATATAGCTGAAAACGGGAAAATCGAATTAAATGATACAGTTGAAAATATTCTTAAAGAAGCTGGTGATTTAAGTAATAATAAATTAAATTATCAAATTTTTGTTAGAGATTCTCGAGATAATAAAATTGTTCGTACTTCTGAAAGTAGTGGCTACTTTCTAACACAAGCAGATTCAGATTTAGTTCAATTACATAACAATATATCAAGTGCTAACGATGAGTCATTCAGCTCAAGTAGTGGTTCGGCAGTATTTGATTCAACTATTGGAGATCACGGCGGAATTGTATTAGATCAACAAATTATTAAATCTGGCACTTTCAACTATATCTTTGCCGGAAATAAACAATGGTCATATCATTATCAAATTGATAAAGATTTATTACCATTTATACAAGGTGCAGAATTGCATATGTATGATTATGAAGGTTTGGCTGGCTTTGATAAAACATATAAAGCTTCTAATAAAGTAGCTGATTTAACGTTAGATGCTGTAGGGGATGGCAAAATAACAAGCAGTAATTTAAATAATTTGATTGCTTTCAATAATAGCTTACCAGAAACTGTTGGTATAAGAATTGTTTTGAAATTAAACCAAAGTGTAAATAATATCTTAACTAGGGAAGCACAATATGACACAGAGGGTAATTTAATTAGTGAGACAACGAAACAAAAAGAAGATTATACGTTTGCGGGATACTTAACAGATAACACTGGGAAGTTGATCAACAATACTATAGGAACTTCAACATTAGGATTACAAGATTACGATAAAGATGGTCTTTTAGATAGATACGAACACCAAGTTTTATATAGTGACCCTGAAGTTACAGACACAGATGGAGATGGTAAGAATGATGGAGATGAAGTAAAGAAATATAAAACATCTCCACTTGTAGGATTACCGGCAGTATCAGATATTAACATTTCAGATACTATCGTAAGCGGCTCAGTTCCGTTAAAAAAAGGCGCAGCAACACAAACTGCAAAAGTAATCAATTCAAATAATCAAGTCATTGGTACGGCTATAGTGAATAGTGATGGAAGATTTACAGTTTCCATACCTCATTCGCCTGCTGGGGAATATACAATTGCAATTGATTCGCCAAATTATGATAACGACGAAGTAAACAAATTTAAAATTATCGATAACACTATAGTACCAACACCAACAATCAATCCAGTAGATGATAATGATACAGAGTTAATAGTTCACGGCCCCTCAGAATCAACCGTTACAGTAACTGATAACAATAATAACGTAATAGGTATAGTAGAAATTCCGAATAACAGTTCTACAGGAACTATTACATTAAGTACACGATTACAAGCTGGTACAATTCTAACTTCAACGGCTAGTGAAAATGGTAAAACAAGTGAGGTATCAAATCCTATTACCGTCACTGATGCTACTGCACCAAACGCGCCAGTAATTAACAAAGTTTCTAGTGAAGATCGTCTAATAAGTGGCACTGCAGAGCCTGGTTCTTCAGTTAGAATTAATTTTCCAGGCGGAGGTTATGGTGCTACAACTACTGACAAAAATGGAGAATATACTATTGGAATACCAGATGGTGTAATACTTGTTGGAGGAGAAAAAATCACTGCTACCGCAAAAGATAAAGCAGGTAACATATCAGATAAAAGAATGACAACAGTAATCGATAAAACGCCACCAGAAGCACCAACGGTGAATGAGGTAACAAGCGAAGATACGCAAGTTACAGGTCAAGCCGAGCCGTATTCAGAAGTAACAATCACATTCCCAGACGGCACGACGTCAGCAAGCACAACAGATAGTGAAGGGAATTACACAGTAGAAATTCCAACGAATATAGATCTAACAGGTGGGGAAGTAATTAAAGTCACGTCAACAGATAAAGGTGAAAATGTTTCAGATGAAGCGACAATAATAGTTGTAGATACAACAGCACCAAAAGCACCAACGGTGAATGAAGTAACAAGTGAAGGTACTGAAATCATCGGTCAAGCCGAGGCGAACTCAGAAGTAACAATAACATTCCCAGACGGCACGACGTCAACAGGTACAACAGATAGTAATGGGAATTACACAGTAGAAATTCCAACGAATGTAGATTTAACGGGTGGAGAAGCAATTAAAGTCACGTCAACAGATAAAGGTGGCAACGTTTCAGAAGAATCAATGACAACAGTAATCGATACAACAGCACCAGAAGCACCAACGGTGAATGAGGTAACAAGCGAAGATACGCAAGTTACCGGTGAAGCCGAGGCATACTCAGAAGTAACTGTAACCTTCCCAGACGGCACGACAGCTATAGGCACAGCAGATAGTGAAGGGAATTATACAGTTGATATTCCAACGAATGTAGATTTAATAGGCGGGGAAGAAGTCAAAGTCACAGCTACTGATAAAAATGGCAACGTTTCAGAGGAGTCAACAACAACAGTAATCGATACAACGGCACCAAGGGTGAATGAGGTAACAAGTGAAGATACTGAAATCACAGGTCAAGCCGAGGCATACTCAGAAGTAACAATCACATTCCCAGACGGCACGACGTCAACAGGTACAACAGATAGTGCAGGGAATTACACAGTAGAAATTCCAATGAATGTAGATCTAACAGGTGAAGAAGCAATTAAAGTCACGTCAACAGATAAAAGTGGCAACGTTTCAGAAGAATCAACGACAACAGTAATCGATAAAACGGCACCTGAAGCACCAACGGTGAATGAAGTGACAAGTGAAGATACACAAGTTACCGGTCAAGCCGAGGCGAACTCAGAAGTGATTGTGACCTTCCCAGGCGGCACGACAGCTACAGTCACAGCAGATAGTGAAGGGAATTATACAGTTGATATTCCAACGAATGTAGATTTAATAGGCGGAGAAGCAATAAAAGTTACGGCTACGGATAAAAATAGCAACGTTTCAGAAGAATCAACGACAACAGTGATCGACACAACGGCACCAGAGGCACCAACGGTGAATGAAGTGACAAGTGAAGATACTGAAATCACAGGTCAAGCCGAGCCGAACTCAGAAGTGATTGTAACCTTCCCAGAGGGTACGACGTCAACAGGTACAACAGATAGTGCAGGGAATTACATAGTAGAAATTCCAACGAATGTAGACTTAACAGGTGAAGAAGTAATCAAAGTTACGTCAACAGATAAAGGCGGTAATGTTTCAGAAGAATCAACGACAACAGTAATCGATACAACAGCACCAGAAGCACCAACGGTGAATGAGGTAACAAGTGAAGGTACTGAAATCACAGGTCAAGCCGAGCCGTATTCAGAAGTAACAATAACATTCCCAGACGGCACTACGTCAACAGGCACAACAGATAGTGAAGGGAATTACACAGTAGAAATTCCAACGAATGTGGATCTAACAGGATGGGAAGTAATTAAAGTCACGTCAACAGATAAAAGTGGCAACGTTTCAGAAGAATCAACGACAACAGTAATCGATACAACAGCACCAGAAGCACCAACGGTGAATGAGGTAACAAGTGAAGGTACTGAAATCACAGGTCAAGCCGAGCCGTATTCAGAAGTAACAATAACATTCCCAGACGGCACGACAACAACAAGCACAACAGATAGTGAAGGGAATTATACAGTTGATATTCCAACGAATGTAGATTTAATAGGCGGGGAAGAAGTCAAAGTCACAGCTATTGATAAAAATGGCAACGTTTCAGAAGAATCAACGACAACAGTAATCGATAAAACGGCACCTGAAGCACCAACGGTAAATGAAGTAACAAGCGAAGATACGCAAGTTACCGGTCAAGCCGAGCCGCATTCAGAAGTGACTGTAATATTCCCAGGCGGCACGACAACAACAAGCACAACAGATAGTGAAGGGAATTATACAGTTGATATTCCAACGGATGTAGATTTAATAGGCGGAGAAGCAGTTAAAGTCACGTCAACAGATAAAGGTGGCAACGTTTCAGAAGAATCAACGACAACAGTAATCGATAAAACGGCACCTGAAGCACCAACGGTAAATGAAGTGACAAGCGAAGATACGCAAGTTACCGGTCAAGCCGAGCCGCATTCAGAAGTGACTGTAATATTCCCAGGCGGCACGACAACAACAGGCACAACAGATAGTGAAGGGAATTACACAGTAGGAATTCCAACGAATATAGATTTAACAGGAGGGGAAGTAATTAAAGTCACGTCAACAGATAAAAGTGGCAACGTTTCAGAAGAATCAACGACAACAGTAATCGATAAAACGGCACCTGAAGCACCAACGGTGAATGAAGTGACAAGTGAAGATACACAAGTTACCGGTCAAGCCGAGGCGAACTCAGAAGTGATTGTGACCTTCCCAGGCGGCACGACAGCTATAGGCACAGCAGATAGTGAAGGGAATTATACAGTTGATATTCCAACGAATGTAGATTTAATAGGCGGGGAAGAAGTCAAAGTCACAGCTACTGATAAAAGTGGCAACGTTTCAGAGGAGTCAACAACAACAGTAATCGATGCAACGGCACCAAAGGCACCAACGGTGAATGAGGTAACAAGCAAAGATACGCAAGTTACCGGTGAAGCCGAGCCGTACTCAAAAGTAACTGTAACCTTCCCAGACGGCACGAGGTCAACAGGAAAAGCAGATAGTAAAGGGAATTATACAGTAGAAATTCCAACGAATGTAGATCTAATAGGTGGGGAAGAAATTAAAGTCACAGCTACTGATAAAAATGGTAATACTTCTGAAATTGTTAGTGTAATAGTCATAACTAAAGGCGAAGAACCAAAAATAGACGAGACACCAACTGAAGACGAATCACCAAATAAAGATGGAGAACCAAAAACAGAGGAACCGCCAAGTGTAGAAGACCCATCAAACAAAGGTGGAGAACCAAAAATAGAGGAACCGCCAAGCGTAGAAGAACCATCAAACAAAGGTGGAGAACCAAAAATAGAGGAACCGCCAAGCGTAGAAGAACCATCAAATAAAGGTGGAGAACCAAAAACAGAGGTATCACCAAAAGCAGAAGAACCATCAAACAAAGGTGAGGAATCAAAAACAGAGGAGCCACCAAGTGTAGAAGACCCATCAAACAAAGGTGGAGAACCAAAAATAGAGGAACCGCCAAGCGTAGAAGACCCATCAAATAAAGGTGGAGAATCAAAAACAGAGGAACCGCCAAGTGTAGAAGACCCATCAAACAAAGGTGGAGAACTAAAAACAGAGGAACCACCAAATGCAGAAGGATCATCTAGTGAGATTGTACGCTTAAATAACGCAAATACTAATAAAGAAAATTTAAAAAATAATCATAATAATAAGCCTAATAAAGAAAAAGAATTACCAAGAACAGGACAAAATGAAACGAATAAAAGTATGCTATTAGGTACGTTATTTGCTGGATTAGGCGCAATTCTATTATTCGCGAAACGCCGTAGAAAAAAAGACGATAATAAAAATTAATTGTTAATTCGATAATTTAAAGGCTTTTCATCCATTAAGGGTGAAGAGTCTTTTTTAACAAAAAGAAAACGCTTACTTTTTATAACTAAGGGTATAAGAGCAAGTAAAGGAGGTTTTTTAATGATATATACAAATCCAACACAAGATGATGCAAAGTACAAGGTGAAATCTAAATATGCTAACTTTATAGGTGGAAAATGGACTGAACCTCAAGAAGGAAACTATTTTGATAATATTTCCCCAGTGACAGGTGAAAGTTATGCTCAGGTACCTAAGTCTACACAAAAAGATGTTGATTTAGCGGTTGAAGCTGCTCAAAAAGCACAAGTAGAATGGGGCAAAAAGTCATTATCTGAGCGTTCACAATTATTATTAGATATCGCTGACCGAATAGAAGAAAATTTAGAGTATTTAGCAGTGATAGAAACCTTTGATAATGGTAAGCCAGTTAGAGAAACACTGACAGCAGATCTCCCGTTAGTGGTGGATCATTTTAGATATTTTGCAGGTGTAATTCGTGCAGAAGAAGGTGGCATATCACAAATTGATAATGACACAGTTGCATATCATTACAAAGAACCATTAGGCGTAATCGGACAAATTATTCCATGGAACTTCCCATTACTTATGGCTACTTGGAAGATTGCACCGGCGCTTGTAACAGGTAATACAGTGGTGCTCAAGCCAGCGGAACAGACGCCTGTATCTATTCTGCATTTTATAGAAGTCATTCAAGATATATTACCTGAAGGTGTTCTTAATGTAGTCAACGGCTTTGGTGAGGAAACAGGTGAAGCTTTAGCAACACATAAAGATATAAACAAGGTGGCGTTTACAGGAGAAACGACGACTGGGAAAATTATTATGAAAAATGCTAGTGATAATGTTATACCCGTTACGCTCGAATTAGGTGGTAAATCACCAAACGTATTTTTCAAAGATATAATGGACGAAGATGATGAATTCTTAGATAAAGCTGTGGAAGGTTTGGTCATGTTTGCACTTAATCAAGGTGAAGTATGCACTTGTCCATCTAGGGCGTTAATACATGAAGATATCTATGAAGATTTTATAGCATTATGTATAGAGAAAGTTAATAAAATAAAACTCGGTAATCCTTTAGATGAAACAACAATGGTCGGGGCGCAAACTTCAAATGAGCAACAGGAAAAAATTAAAAAGTATTTAGATATTGGAAAAGAAGAAGGCGCAGAAATCCTTGTAGGAGGTAATGTCCGACAAGAAAATGATAATTTAGAAAATGGTTTCTACATTGAGCCAACAATATTCAAAGGCGAACAAAGTATGCGTATTTTCCAAGAAGAAATATTTGGTCCTGTTTTATCGGTTGCTACTTTTAAAACAAATGAAGAAGCTTTAGAGATGGCAAATGATACTATATACGGTCTTGGAGCAGGTATATGGACAAGAAATCAAAATACTGCATATCGTATCGGTAGAGGTATACAAGCAGGAAGAGTATGGGTTAATAACTATCATACTTATCCAGCTCATGCTGCGTTTGGTGGTTATAAGATGAGTGGTATTGGTCGTGAAAATCATTTAATGATGCTAGATCACTATCAACAAACAAAAAATTTACTTGTAAGTTATGATACTAACCCTACAGGCTTATTTTAAATAAAAGAACGTATTGCTATATTTATAATTGATAGAAATCTGTTGTGATATCGTCGCAGCAGATTTTTATTATCTAAAATCATTTATTATGCACATCCCTCCTACTTAGGCGTATAATAGAGTCATTATTAGAGAAAGGTGTGGAAATATGCAAAAAGCTTATAGGCAACTCATATTAGGAATGATTTGTTTATTTATTGTGATGGCAATCGGCCGCTTTGCATACACACCTATCATGCCATTTATGCAACAAACAGGACACATGGATAATCAGAGTGCTGGGTTACTTGCTACGATTAATTATTTAGGTTATTTGATTGGAGCTATTATTCCTATATGGGTAGTGGTGTTTAGTAAGGTTAAGGATTTGAAGATTTATTTGATTATCAATATTGTTGCAACATTACTTATGGGGCTATTTGATCATTTCACTTTATGGATTATATTCCGGTTAATTTCAGGTATCACGAGTGGCACAGTCTTTGTCCTAGCTTCGAATGTATCACTTGAAGCATTAAGAATAGTTAATAAAAATCGCATATCTGGGTTTCTTTATAGTGGCGTAGGACTTGGAATTTTTACAAGTAGTATCTTTATCTTTTTATATACTACAGGACATAATTGGAAGATTACATGGATATTATTAGGCATTTTTTCAATAATTATGGGAAGTCTTGTTATATTTGGAATGCGAGAAAATCCAACGATTGAAAATGACTCGGCTGAATCAACAAATAATAGCAACAAAACGACAAGGAAACTGGATAAAAAGTTTATTTGGGGTTTTTCAATTGCATACTTTTGTGAAGGAGCCGGTTACATCATTACTGGAACATTCTTGGTGGCAATTGTTAAATCTATACCTGAATTAGCAGACTATGCGGCATTAAGTTGGATGTTTGTTGGTTTAGGAGCAATACCATCTACAATTTTATGGTCTATGATGGCTGAAAAGTTGGGGCATGGGAAAGCAACATATTTAGCTTTTATTCTACAAATTATTGCAGTAATATTACCTGTATTTTCTGAAAGTATGATGAGCCTAGTCATTAGTTCGCTTTTCTTTGGTGCGACATTTCTTGGATTGACAACATTATTTATGTCTAAAGCACAAGCGCTGATGTTTCAGGGTGTTAGTAAAATTAATTTAGTTGCCACGTTAACTGTGATTTACAGTTTAGGCCAGATGATTGCACCAGCACTTTCTGGTGTATTAATTGGTGAAACAGGCAATTATAATGCAGCACTTATATTTGCCTCTATCATCCTTTGTATCGGACTATTAAGCAGTATGTACAGTTATAGAGTAACAAACTAAATACAAGAAGATAGAAAGAATTAAAGCAACAATGAAAAAGTGTAATGTTATATATACCTACGAAAGGTTTGTTTCTTCATTTTTTTTTATGGTTATTATACTTTTGTGTAAAATGACTTTTTGTGGTAATATCGTCATGGATAAAAATTCGAGATATTAAAAGATAAGAAGGTTTAATTATATATGAAGGAAAACTTTTGGCGTGAATTACCACGTCCATTTTTTGTTTTGGCACCAATGGAAGATGTTACAGATGTTGTCTTTCGTCACGTTGTAAGTGAAGCGGGCAGACCTGATGTCTTCTTTACAGAGTTTACGAATACGGAAAGCTTTTGCCACCCTGAAGGCGTACACAGTGTGCGTGGACGTTTAACATTTACTGAAGATGAACAACCTATTGTAGCTCATATATGGGGAGACAAACCCGAACACTTCCGTGAAATGAGTATCGGTATGGCAGAAATGGGCTTTAAAGGTATTGATTTAAATATGGGTTGTCCCGTACCGAATGTTGCAACGAAAGGTAAAGGATCAGGTTTGATCCAGCGCCCTGAAACTGCGGCTGAGATTATTCAAGCAGCTAAAGCGGGTGGTCTACCGGTAAGTGTAAAAACACGACTTGGTTATTCTGAAATCGATGAGTGGAGAGATTGGCTAGCACATGTGTTCAAACAGGATATCGCAAATTTATCGATTCATTTACGCACGCGTAAAGAAATGAGTAAGGTGGATGCACACTGGGAATTAATCGGAGAGATTAAAGCATTACGTGATGAAATTGCACCAGACACATTGTTAACGATTAACGGAGATATTCCAGATAGAAAAACAGGACTCGAACTGGCAGAGAAATATGTTATTGATGGTGTGATGATCGGGCGTGGTATTTTCCATAATCCGTATGCATTTGAAAAAGAACCAAGAGAACATACAAGTGAAGAGTTACTAGGACTATTGAGACTGCACCTTGACTTGTTCGATAAATACACAGAAGATGAGCCACGTCAGTTTAAACCATTACGTAGATTCTTTAAAATATACGTGCGTGGCATTAGAGGCGCAGGAGAACTGAGACATCAGCTAATGAGTACAAATACTACAGACGAAGCTCGAGCCTTACTTGATGAATTTGAAGCGCAGATAGAAGTAGTTAGATAATCTTAAGTATATGGTATAAATATATTGAGAAATTAAGAAAAATGGGTTGGTCATCTTGAAATAAAGATGGCCAACCCATTTTTTGTTGCTTTGATTATAGTAAAAATAGCTATTTATACAAAGTTTACAGTAATAGAGCGCAGTGATGAATGTCTCAGTCACTATTTCTGTTTAATAGTTAATGAAACAATGAGTGCAATAATCATGAAAGCTATAATCATTAAGACTACCCCGGGCCATTGAATATAATTATAAAAAATACCTGCCAATGTGCCACCAACAGAAGACCCCATGTAATAAAATAATAAGTATAAACTTGATGCCTGCGCTTTATGATGTTCAGCCCGGCTAGCCACTACACCGCTTGCAATTGCGTGACCGCTGAAAAAAGCATAAACACTGAAGGCCAATCCGAGAATTTTAAAAGTTAATAGTGGCAAAAGGGTAATACAAATGCCAAAGATTAATAACAAAATACTAAATTTCAAAGCATTTAATGTACCTAATTTGGAACGTAACTTGGCATTTAATATAGAAGATAACATGCCAATCAAGAACAATAAATACACAAAACTAATGATACTATCATGTAATTGGTATGGCTTTGATGCCAAAACAAAACCAATATAGTTAAATGCAGCAATATTACATCCTAATAGTAGGAACCCAAGCATAAAAGGTTTGAGTAATCGGATGTTTTTTAAATGTTGTCCGTAGCTCAGTAATAAATCTTTAATGGAAAACCTTTGTTTTTCAAAATTTTGAGAGCGTGGCAATAAGAACGCGAATAATATCGCTGCGATTATACTAATAATTGCAATTGAAAAGAGACCTATTTGATAACCATAAATACTTGAAATAAAACCTGTAAATATTCTGCCAAAAGCCCCGCCAAATGCATTTCCACTAATGTAGATGCCCATTGCCTCTGGTAAACTGTTTGCAGAAATCTCTTCTCCGATATAAGCCATGGCAATAGATGGAAGTCCTGCTAAACAAACTCCCTGGATAAGTCTCACGATTAAGAACGTGTTGAAATCTGTGATAAAAGGTTGAATTAATGCTAAAAGTGAGACTGAAATCACAGAAAAAATCATGATAGGTTTACGACCTAATACTTCTGATATTGCGCCGAAAAACAACATAGCAAAAGCTAAAGTTAGAGTAGCGGCAGATAAAGCCAAGCTTGAAACAGTCTCGCTAACATTAAATGATTGAGTGAAATGAGGGATTAATGGCTGCACACTATAAAGTATTGAAAAAATAGTAAATCCTGAAATAAATAGTGCGACGATAATTTTGATATATGCGCGTGACCCTCTGCTGACATAATTATTTTCCAACCCAGCCATTTTAAACGAACCTTTCTTAATTTATTGATGATTCCATATTAGCACTTAACAAATAATATAAAAAATATATTGATTGTTTTTAAATATGTAATGTAATTATCATTATGAAGTAATTTTATAAATAAAATCTTCAAATTGTAACAAAGTTTCTTTTTCGCATTTATGTTGTGGGATTTTTGATTAAAAAATTTCACTTTTAAAAAATAATACAAATCTTCGTTAGAAAAAGTAGTTTAATTCAAAAAAACATATTGATTTTAATTAAAAATGTTATAAGATTATAGAGAATGTATTATTAAGTATTTTTAAATGGTGTAGGGCTTAATTTAGTGGGAATAAAAAAAGAATATAAATGGGGAGAAGATAATAATATGAAAAAATTATTATTTGTAGTATTAATAGCACTGTTGTTTTTGTCTGCATGCGGTACTGGTAATAAAGAGTCAAAAAGCGAAGAAACACATAGCAAAGAAACAAAAGAGAGTAATAAGTCTAAAGCGACAGATAAAATGAAAACTTTTAAAATGAATCAAGTTGTAGATGCTGATGGTGTAGATATTAAATTAACAAAAGTAGAATACGTCAATGATTACGACGAATACAGCGCACCAGAAAATGGGAAAGTTATCAAAGTTTATTTGAAGTTTAAGAATAATAATGAGGATCAGGTACTTGTTGATTCGACCGATTTCAGTATGAAAATGGATAATGAAAATTATCAAGAATGGTTTGGTAATGATGATACTAATGCTGGTTTTTCTCACCAATTAAATAAAGGTAATACTGGCTCCGGCTATATAACTTATGATGTACCAGAAGGTGATGAATATGCATTAGAAATGAACGCTTATCCTAAGTTTGAAAATGTAAAAGCAAAATGGAAAATTAAAAAAGAAGACATAAAAGAATCTGATGGATCTAATTCAAACCAGAGTGGTGAAAATAACGTCACTACAAATACAGCAGAAGTAGATTCTGATTCGGAACCAGAGGAAGCTGAAAAAGATTCTAACTCAGTAGATCAAGAAACTGAAGAAATGACATATCCTGCAGAAATGTATAATACGTTGGTAGACGAATATAATGAACTCACAGATGGCGAAAAAATGAACCACGTCGATGAAGATGTTTTAGAAATCGAATATGACCAATTAGAAGCACGTGTTGACGAATTATATAGCCAGAAAATGGAACAAGAGGATAAAGAGTTTGAAGAACAAATGAAGCAAGATGAAGAAAAAATGAAACAAGAAGAAAAAGAATTTGAAGAAGAAATGAAAAAACAAGATGAAGCCTATGAAGAAGAAATGAAGGAACAAGAAGCTGCATATGAAAAAGAAATGGAAGAAATAGACAAAACTTATGAAGAAGAAATGAAAGCAATTGAGAATGATGAGGAAATAGAATAAATAAAAAAATATAAAAGAGGTAAAGACAAAATGAATGAAATTCAATCGGTGAAACAAACAAATAGAGTAGCAGAAATGATTTTAGGTATATTGGGAAGCATCTTTGGTATATTAGGCGGGCTTTTTGCAATAATGATAGGCGGGATTGGATCAGAATTTGGTGACGCAGAAAGCGGTAGTATTGCAGGTCTAGGTGGGGCTGTCATTATTACTTGCATTATTACATTAATTTTAAGCTGTATTATTAATAAAAAAAGAGTTTTAATGGGGATATTATTAATCATAGGTGGCATTCTTAATATCATATTTATTAGCTTCTTTGGCATTTTATCTGGCATTTTGATTTTAGTTGCTGGTATACTTGCCCTTATAAGAAAATAATGATAAAAGACAGAGGAAATTCAAAATTTCTCTGTCTTTTTTTCTTTTTGGACACAAATGACACATCATTGTTAAATGTAGGAATATTTTGAAAAATTACATGTATATCAAATCAATTACTAAAAAATTAAAAAACAATTTCTGCTATTCTCTTTCTAGAATTTCTTTGCTATTGTTACCTAAGGAAAAAAATTGGGAGGATTTATTAATTATGAAAAAAATGGTTACAGCAACTATTGCTACATTGTCATTAGGAGCAGTGGGCATAGCTCAATCAGAAGCAGAAGCATCAGAAAACACGCAATCAAGTACACAATACGCAAACAACCAATCTACAAATAGTATATTTGAATATGGTTATATAGATGAAGATAATAATGGGAACTATCATCACACATTAGATGGAAATTGGGACCAATCAATGTTTGATCAAGAAGAATATTATTTCTACTTAATCGATTCAGAAGGAAATTATCACTATTATTATTTCCCTATGAATAATCAAGGCGTAAACACAACAAACGCAACTGCAACAAACGCAACTGCAACAAACGCAACTGCAACAAACGCAACTGCAACAAACACATATGAAGACAATAACTATAGTGCTGATAAAAGTCATGAAGAAGTTCAAGAGAATGGTTATGATGTGAATGAAGCACCTGCTCAACCACAAGAAGCACCACAAAGTTCAAATAATGAAGTTTCTGCTCAAACTTCATCTCAAGAACAAACTGCATCAAACAATAACAGCCAAGCATCAAACGAAAGCTATGAAAATAGTTATACGCGTAATGATGGTAACGGTGCTGAAAATGTAAACCAAAACGCAACTTCAAATAACGTAAATAATACAACGAATGCACCTGCTACAGAGACAACAAATGAGTCTCAAGAAGCACAAACGTCACAAAAAACACAAACATCACCACAAGAAGCACCATCATCAAATGATTCACAAAATAAAACATCGTCAAACAGTAACAACAGCACGAGTTCGTCAAATTGGTTAACTAGTAACAGCCAAATGCAACCATATGGCCAATATCATGGTGGCGGCGCGCATTATGGTGTCGACTATGCAATGGATGAAAATACGCCAGTATATTCATTAACAGACGGAACTGTTATTCAAAGTGGATGGAGTAATTATGGTGGTGGAAACCAAGTTACAATCCAAGAAGAAAACAGTGACAATTATCAATGGTATATGCACATGAATTCACTAAACGTTGAAAAAGGCGATCAAGTTCAAGAAGGCCAACAAATTGGTGAATCTGGTAGTACAGGTAACTCTACTGCACCACACTTACACTTCCAACGCATGGAAGGTGGAATTGGTAATAGTTATTCAGTAGACCCAACTTCATATGTAAATTCAAAAGCATAATTAAAATACAATCGTTCTTGAAATTCTTTTAAAGGATTTCGAGAGCGATTTTTTATTTGTAGTTATAATTAGCAAAGAATATTTGAAATATCCTGAAGACCATATCATAATTGCATTAAGTTAGAGTTGGAGAGGATGAGGATATGTTTACTGTTTATGGACATAGAGGACTACCAAGTAAAGCGCCTGAAAATACCCTAGCATCTTATAAAGAGGCTGCGAATACACCTGGATTAAAATGGATCGAACTAGATGTAGCAATTACAAAAGATGAACACCTAGTCATGATTCATGATGACTATCTTGATCGTACAACGGATATGGTAGGAGAAGTTACACAACTGAATTATACTGATATCAAAGACGCATCAGCAGGTAGTTGGTTTGGTACAGAATTTGAATCAGAGCAACTTCCTACTTTTGATGAAGTAATAGAATTAGCTAATACTTATAAAATGAATTTGAATATAGAATTAAAAGGCGTTACAGGAGCAAATGGTACAGCGCTATCCGAAAGTATGGTCAAACAAGTTGCTAAAAAATTAAAAGCTTTAGATTCAGATTTAAAAGTTTTAATATCAAGCTTTAATGTGGTGTTAGTAAAATTAGCACAGCATTTTATGCCAAATTATGAAAGAGCAGTTATATTTAAAGCGGCTTCTTTTGGAGAGGATTGGCGAACACTTTTAGAGTTTTGTGGATCGAGTATAGTGAACATTGAAGATGCAAAATTGACGCAAGCGCGTGTTAAAAAGATTAAAAATGCTGGATATGCATTAAATGTATGGACAGTCAATAAGAAATTACGTGCGAATCAACTAGCTAATTGGGGCGTTGATGGCATTTTTACTGATAAAGCGGATGAAATGATTCATTTAGAAAAATTGTGAGATAATGGAATGGTAATAAGATTTCAAATAAATAAGCGACCCTGAATCAGAGTCGCTTTAATTACGTGCTTTAATATATAGTATCCCTTTGTCTTAATTATACTATAAATTCCAATGACATTATAGACTACTTCTTTACCTTATAGCGGTTTATAATTGTGAATAGTTTAAGGGCGGAGGGAGTTTAAAATGATGTCAAAACAGGAGCAGTTATTAGAGCAAGGACCGTTTTTTCATGGTACTAAAGCAGAATTAGAGTTAGGTGATTTGCTTGAAGCGCAACGTATTTCTAATTATCAGGACCGGAAGATGAATCACATTTATTTCACTGGCTCTTTAGATACAGCAAAGTGGGGAGCTGAGCTTGCTGTTGTGTTAGCTGACGAACCAGCTAACGAACACATTTATATTATTGAGCCTATGGGGGAATTTGAGAATGATCCAAATGTGACTGATAAAAAATATCCAGGTAATCCAACGCGTTCATATCGATCGAAAGAACCTTTGAAAATTGTAGGAGAATTAGCAACATGGGAAAGGCATTTTGATCACGACATTGACCAAATGTTAATTGGATTAGCGCAATTACGTAAAGACGGATTAGATATTATTGAAGATTAATAAATCGCCTTGATGAAGGTGAATTAAAGCAGGCCATAAATGATGAAACGTGGGCTGCTTATTCACATTTAAAGTAGAGAATAATTAAAGAGTATATTTTTAAAAATTGTAAACATATCTAACACTTGAAGCGAGAAAAAGTAGTATAGTAATTACGTATGTAATATCCAAAAATAAGAAAAAGGATTAATCAATGTTATGTTTCAAAAATTAATAAGTGTGGTACCTACTGCGATTTGTGGCATGGCGCTAGGTATTTCAGCATTAAGTAACCTCTTATATAGTATGGGGTGGAGTATTTCGGCTACAATATTTTTAATAATAAGTGTCATCGTGGTGGGTTTGTTTATATTAAAATGTATACAATTTCCTAGAATAGTGTTGAAAGAATTAACTGATCGGAATATTTGTGCGACATTTCCCACAATCACCATGACATTTTTAACGTTATTTTATATCTTGTATCATGAACTGAATATAGCTTGGGAAATAATCGCTTGGTTATGGTGGTTAACTGTCATTTTACAGTTTGCTATTATCGGATTTTTTATATATTATCATATCTATTTACATAGAAATGAACGCATTATTCCTAATACAAGTTGGTTTGTTACGTTTGTTGGAATTGGGGTAATATCAGAAACGGCTGAAGATTTTTCACCGTATTTTGGCGAAATCATTGTATACTTAGCTACCTTCTGTTTTTTAATATTGATATGTAGTGTCTTATTCAAAAAAACATGGAGTTTATATAATGAAAATCAATTTCCGATGACAATTATTATAGCTGCGCCAGCATCACTGTGCCTAAATGGTTATTTATTAACTACAACGCATGTCACATTAGGTTATACTGTAACAATGCTTATTATTTCTCAGTTCATTTTTCTTTTTTCTTTAACATTTATTCCAAAATTGTATGAATTAAATTTTAGATTTTCATTTTCAGCCTTAACATTCCCCTGGGTGACCACAGCAACATCACTTTTCAATTTATTGGAAATAGTAAATTTACCGCATCAAATACACACTGTGTTGTATGTTTTGATGTTACTTGAAGTTCTATTTGCAGTCATCGTCGTAATATACGTTATTTTAGGGTATATTTCGTTTTTAAAAAAACGAACATTGGAAATCAAATGATACTTTTAAAGAAGGACCCTTCAAAAATATATGAGTAAAATCCACTAGATATAATTTGAGAATTTAAATATAAATATATGTAATTTTAGAATTAAAGCAAAAATATTTAATAAAGGAATGTGAGTCATGGAAAGTAGTAATAACGATTATGAGAACCTGTTGTTTTATTTTGCATATAAGACATTTATCAATACAGCAGATGAAATTATAGAATCTTATGGTTTGAATAGACAGCATCATAGGTTTTTATTTTTTATTGAAAAAGTACCTGGTATTACAATTAAAGACTTATTGAAAAGTTTAGAAATTTCTAAACAAGGTAGTCATGCAACGTTAAAAAAATTAAAAGATGAAGCTTATATTACTGAACAACCAACAGAAGCGGATAAAAGAATTAAATCATTATACCCTACTGAAAAAGGGACAAAATTAGTACATGAGCTTAACAAAGCCCAAAACGATTTGTTTCAAGATATACAGAAAAAAGTGGGGAATGATTGGTATGCAATTATGGAGGAGTTTGCTTCTTATCGTACAGGTTTCCAAGAAGTGAAATATTTAAAAGATGAGTTTAAAGAAGATTAAATCTAAATATCTAAAAAAATTTATTCTTCTTAAATTTTAAGAATTTTCTAAAAATAAGTGGTGCAATCATCCTTTCTTTATTATACTTTTAATAAAGAAAGGATGATTTTTTATGGTTAAAGTAGCAATTGCAGGAGCAGGTGCCATGGGCGGACGTATTGGAACACAAATTGCTGAAGCAGGATATGATGTAACATTAATTGATTATTGGAAAGAACATATAACAAATATTAAAAAGTATGGCATTAATATTCAAACTGAAAATGATACATATAATGTGAAAATTAATGCAAAACTACCAGAAAAAGTAGATGAACAATATGATTTAATTATCATACTAACGAAAGCTATGGAATCAGACGCTATGGTCGAAACACTTAATGAGGCAAATGCGATTAAAGAGAATACAGCAGTGTTAACGATGATGAATGGTTTAGGACATGAAGAACGGTTTGCTAAAATCATTCCAAAATCACAAATATTTTTAGCAGTTACGATGTGGACAGCAGGTTTGAGGGGGCCAGGAGAGTTGTTGTTAGAAGGTACTGGCACAATAGAAATGCAACGTGCAGATGGTAGAGAAGATTACCGCACTGAAGTAATAAATACAATATTTAACAATGCAAAATTAAATTCTACAATCAGTGAAAATGTTTTTGAATCTATATGGTCAAAAGCGACGTTGAATAGTGTATTAAACCCGTTATGTACTATTTTAGATCAAACAATAAATCAATTTTCTCTCTATCATCAATCGCGTCAAATGGTTACACCAATCGTTGAAGAAATTGTAACTGTAGCTAAAGCACATGGTATAGTGCTCAATGCCGAGAGATTAATACAAAAAATTGAAGCTGCATATCCTGTTGAATCACAAGGTCTACATTATCCATCGATGCATCAAGATTTATATAAAGGTCGTTTAACAGAAATTGATTATTTAAACGGACAAATTGTTGAATATGGTAAATCGTATGGCATACCAACACCAAATAATGAAATGCTAACACACATGATTCACCAATTAGAACAAAAGTACAAAAATAAAGTCAACATCATTGACCTTTCATCTCAATTAAGTTAAGTTGGTAGTGCAAGAGAGATGGATAAAAAGGGGAAATGATGAATGAAAAAACGCGTAGGACAATATTTGATGGACTGTATTAGTAATGTTGGTGTAGATAAAGTGTATGGTGTGCCTGGGGACTTCAACCTTGCATTTTTAGATGACATTATCAATAGGGATGATATGCAATGGATCGGTAATACAAATGAATTAAATGCGAGTTATGCAGCAGATGGATATGCACGAATTAATGGTATCAGTGCAATGGTAACAACGTTTGGTGTTGGAGAATTAAGTGCCGTTAATGGAATTGCTGGTGCCTATGCTGAGCGCATTCCTGTAATTCAAATTACAGGTGCGCCAACGAGAGCTGTCGAAAACGCTGGGAAGTACGTACATCATTCCTTAGGAGAAGGGAATTTTGACGACTATAGAAAAATGTATGAGCCTATTACAACGGCACAAGCATATGTTACACCTGAAAATGCACAAGTAGAAATACCTAGAGTAATTGAAGCGGCACTAACAGAAAAGCGCCCAGTTCATATACATTTACCAGCTGATGTAGTGAGTGTAGAAATTGAAGTAGTTACGCCATTTAAATATTCACAAAAGCAAGAAGTGAATGTTGATAAATATATAAATATGGTGAAAGAAAAGTTACAAAGCGCAGATAATCCAGTAATTATTACTGGACATGAAATTAATAGTTTTGGCTTACATGACAAACTTGAACAATTTGTAAACCAAACTCAAATACCAGTAGCGCAATTATCGTTAGGTAAAGGTGCTTTTAATGAAGAAAGTCCTTATTATATGGGAATTTACGATGCTTCGTTAGCCGAAGAAAATATTAGAAATTATGTGGATCAAAGTGATGCGATTTTAAATATTGGTGCTAAATTGACAGATTCAGCGACTGCAGGATTTTCATATCAATTTGATATTGATGATGTCGTTATGGTTAATCACCGAAACTTTAAAATTAATGAAACCCAAGACACAGAAGTTGGTCTCATTGATTTGATAGATGGTTTAAATACAATAACTTATACTAATGAAGCAATGTTCCCACAATATGAGCGACCTAAAGAACATCAATATGATTTGACAGATGAGCCATTAACACAAGAGACTTATTTTAAAATGATGCAAGATTTTATTAAGCAAGGCGACGTTATATTGGCTGAACAAGGTACATCATTCTTCGGTGCTTATGATTTAGCATTATATAGTGATAATAAATTTATAGGTCAACCATTATGGGGATCTATAGGGTATACATTACCAGCGACACTCGGTACACAGATGGCAGACCCTCATCGTAGAAATGTGTTGTTGATAGGAGATGGTTCGTTACAGTTAACGGTGCAAGAAATGTCTTCAATGATTCGAGCACAAATGAAACCTGTCATTTTTGTAATAAATAATGATGGTTATACTGTCGAACGTAAGATTCACGGTGAAAATGCATTATATAATGATATTCATATGTGGGACTATAAATTACTTCCAACCCTCTTCGGTGGTGAAAATGAGGTAGTTGTACATGATGTGACTACAAGTAATACATTACAGCACACGCTTCTTGAGATTAATGATAAGCCTGATATGATGCATCTTGTAGAAGTGAAAATGGGGGTTCATGATGCCCCGCATAAATTAAATGCGATAGGTCAAGCATTTGCGAAACAAAACGGCTAGATTAATTTAAAAAAGCATTGGACACTTACTATGTCCAATGCTTTTTCTATTGATTTATAAAGAAGCAATCGCTTATTAATTTAATCCTTTTCTATTTCTTTATAGTCTACTTGGTCATAGTTTGTTTCAAGCTTACGCAACTCGTCTCGTGTTTCTTTTTTTAAACCTTCACCATAGTCCATCATTTTAACAATATCTTTAAAAGCTGCATAGGGTATTGCCAACTCATCTATATCTTCTAGTGACACGTGTAAATCTATGTCTGCTGGACGCCCTTCTTGTAACTTTAATACAAAGTCTGGCTCTGTTACAAATGGTGATGACATACCTACCATATCAGCGTGTTGTAATGCATCTAGAGCACTTTCAGGTGAGTTAATACCCCCGCTAGCAATTACTGGAATCCGTCCATTTAAATAATCATGAACAATGGCATTGACATAATGACCAGTATGCCTACCATCAGAGCGAACTTTATTTTGATAAATTTGACGACCCCAACTAGCAATAGCTAAATATTGCACATCTGCCGTATCTAATACCCAATCGAGATGTTGATTAAATTCATCAATAGTATAACCGACATCACTACCACGTGTTTCTTCAGGTGTAGCACGATATCCTAAAATGAATTGATTTGAAGCTTCTTTATCGATAACGTCTTGGACAGCAGACAGTATTTCCAAACCAATTCGTGCACGATTTTCTAAACTTTGCTTGCCGTATTGATCTGTGCGTTGATTTGAAAAAGTAGAGAAAAATGTCTGTATCAGTAATCGTTGTGCAGCGGAAACTTCAACGCCATCAAATCCAGCTTGTATCGCACGAGATGTTGCCTCAGCGTATTGACGTATTACAGAAGCAATTTTATCTTCTGACATAGCAATAACTTCATGTTGAATGGGGGTGTGCAATGACATTGGACTTGGGCCGTATACTTGTCCGAAATTTAAAATAGCTTGGTTAGAAAAGCGACCAGCGTGTGTGAGTTGTAAGATAGCTTTATTGCCATTTTGTTTCATAACAGCCGCTAATTTCTTAAGTCCAGGTATACAACGGTCATCAGTAATACTAAAACCGTATTCAAATAATTGGCCATACGGCTCGATATAAGCTGCGCCAGTCACTTGGAGAGGTGCAGCATGGGCACGGCGTTGGGCATAGCGTAAATCTTGCTCAGTAATATAACCGTCTTGTGTTGAGGAGTTCGTAGTCATAGGTGAGAGCACAAAACGATTATTTAAGACGATACCATTCGGCAGTGTTAATGGTTCAAATAATGCTTGATAATGAGTTTTCATAACTATAACCTCTATCTTCGTTGTAATATGTAGTTTCAAATTAACACTATTAGGATATAGTGGTCAATTAAATAAAAAATAAGGAGGTTTTCCAAGCAAAATATAACAAAAAAATTTTATATCAGTTATCCTATAAAGTAAGGGTAATTTAAAAAGGGAAGTATGTCTTGCGACATAACGCACAAAACTTTATATATAGAATTTACCTTAACTGAGCTATGTTGTATACTCAATCGTAAGTGCTTACATTACTTGTCTTAATAAAGCATATGAGGTCAGAATGGTTGGAGGTGGTAGCTAACGTGATTCAATTGAATGTTTTAGACTATGCTGTGATTGATGAAGGCAAGTCAGCACAAGATGCCTTACAAGATACAGTACGCTTAGCACAATTAGCAGACAATCTTGGTTATAAGCGCTTTTGGATGACGGAACATCATAATGTACCAGCATTCGCATGTAGTAGTCCAGAGTTATTAATGATGCAATTATTAGCAAAGACGCACCAAATTCGACTGGGTTCAGGGGGTGTGATGCTCCCGCACTACAGTCCATTTAAAGTAGCGGAAAACTTTCGTTTATTAGAAGCATTTTATCCAGGTCGCGTTGATTTAGGTATAGGGAATAATGCAGGTACGCCAATTGTGAAACAAGCGATGAATGAGATGAAAACACACTTTTTAGACTACGAGCAGTCTATTACAGATGTCAGACATTATATAACTGAGAATGAAGCAGAGCAACGTTTAAAGCAGGCGTTTGCACAACCTCGTATAACAACGACACCTCAAATGTGGTTGTTGAGCACAAGTGTTTCCTCTGCAGAAATGGCTGGAAGACAAGGTATGGGATATACGTTAGGTACATTTTTACTACCTAATGAGACTGCTATAAAAAAAGCAACACATAGTGTCAAAGCATATAGAGAGGCTTTTAAGGCTACCGCACTGAACATGGAACCGACTGTAATTGTGACTGTGTTCGCTGTTGTCGCAGATACTGAATCAGAAGCGGAAGCGTTAGCGCAAGCACTAGATATTTGGTTGCTAGGTAAACAGCAATTTGCGGAATTTGATCGTTTGCCCTCTATTGAAACTGCACAAGCCTATGAGCGTAGTGCAAGAGACAAACGCTTGATTACTCAAAGTCGTGCTCGGATGGTTGTAGGCACTAAAGATAGTGTAAAAGAACAAATTGATACTATAATTCAAACATTTAACGCAGATGAAGTAATGATTGTACCTTTGATTCCAGATATAGAGAAACGTTGCCGTACAATCGAATTACTCGCACAAATATATTTATAAAAATTAGATGAGAGGAAGTTGTTTTATGAAAAAATTAGCGAATTATTTATGGGTAGAAAAAGTTGGAGAACAATATGTATTCAGTATGACACCAGAATTACAAGATGATGTAGGAACGGTAGGTTATGTTGAATTTATGGGTGGAGATGAAATTAAAAAAGATGACGAAATTGTTAGCATTGAAGCTTCCAAAACAGTGTTAGACGTACAATCACCATTAGCAGGTACAATTGTTGAACGTAATACAAAAGCTGAAGACGAGCCAACGATTTTAAATTCAGAAAAACCAGAAGAGAACTGGTTAGTTAAACTAGAAAATGTTGATGAAGCAGCATTTAATGCACTTCCAGAGGCATAACATATGCAACAAGCAGAACGCTTATCATATTTAATAGATTATTTATGGCATGAAGCACATGAAAATACTATTTTGGTATTACCTGATACTGAACAAGAACGGTTTGAAATGTTTCGCGGTTTGGTAAATGTAAGGCCTGCAACGCCTGTTTCAGAAGACTTTATTAAAGTACAAGATGCGTTTTTACAAACTTATAATGCTCAATATCTTACAAAAATATCATCATTAACACCACGTATTAATGGTGATATTTATCTGTGGCAAGGCGATATTACTCAACTTGAAGTAGATGCTATTGTGAATGCTGCAAATAGTCGCTTGTTGGGGTGTTTTGAAGCGAATCATAACTGTATTGATAATATTATCCACACTAAATCAGGAGTGCAGTTACGTTTGGCATGTGCAAGCTTAATCGAGCAACAAGGTAGGAGGGAAGGCGTTGGCAAAGCCAAAATAACGCCGGCTTATAATTTACCTTCTCAATATGTCATTCATACAGTTGGACCGCAAATTCGCAAGCTACCTGTGTCACAAATGAATCGTGATTTACTAGCGCGCTCTTATCGTAGTTGCTTAGAATTGGCTGATCAACAACACTTAAAAAGTATTGCTTTATGCTGTATTTCAACTGGTGTGTTTGGCTTTCCACAGGAAGAAGCCGCACAAATTGCTATTTCAACGGTAATGCAATATAAAAAAGAGCATGACAGTGGTATTAAAGTAATTTTCAATGTATATACAGACAAAGATGTAGCATTGTACAAGGAGGAACTGAAACAATATGACTGAATCAACTTGGGACATATTAACCAAAAATTATAATCAACAATCCGATATATTAGCAGATGCTTTAAATGAAGCAGATGCGGTGGTGATTGGTATAGGTGCAGGCATGTCAGCTTCTGATGGTTTTACGTATATTGGTGAACGCTTCACAAAAAACTTTTCGGATTTTATTGAAAAATACGGTTTCTTTGATATGTTACAAGCAAGTCTTCATACATTTGAAAGTTGGCAAGAATACTGGGCTTTTCAAAGTCGTTTTGTTGCACTGAATTATTTGGATCAGCCTGTAGGTGCATCTTATATAGCTTTAAATGAAATTTTAAGTAATAAGGATTATCACATCATTACGACTAATGCAGATAATGCTTTTGCTGTAGCAAATTTCGATTTAAATAAGGTGTTCCATATCCAAGGAGAATATATTTTATGGCAATGTAGTCAGCATTGTCATGCTCAAACATACAGAGATGACGCAGCAATACGAAAAATGATTGCAGAACAAGAAGACATGGAAGTACCTAGGGAGCTCCTGCCACATTGTCCAGAATGCGATGCCCCAATGGAAATTAATAAGCGGAAAGCACAGGTCGGTATGGTTGAAGATGCTGATTTCCATGCACAATTATCTCGCTACAATCAATTTCTAGAAGCACATAAAGAGGGTAAAGTGTTGTATTTAGAAATAGGAATTGGTTATACAACGCCGCAATATGTGAAACATCCGTTCCAACGTATGACACGTCATAATCCAAATGCTTTATTTATGACGATGAATAAAAAGGCATACCGTATCCCAGAGCATATTCGACCAAGAACAATTCATTTAACAGAAGACATTTCAACACTGATTACAGAAGCAAATAAAAAATTAACTATATAGGAGAACGTTATGTATTTAATTGAACCCATTCGCAATGGCAAATATATTACAGATGGTGCAGTTGCTTTAGCTATTCAAGTATACGTTAGTGAAAATATATTTTTAGATGATGACATTTTATGTCCGTATTACTGTGACCCCAAAGTAGAGATTGGTCGCTTTCAAAATACTGCTGTAGAAATTAACCAAGATTACATAGATGAGAATGGTATACAAGTTGTCCGTCGTGATACAGGCGGTGGCGCAGTATATGTAGACCGTGGTTCGGTAAATATGTGTTGTATATTAGAAAAAGATGAAACGATTTATGGTAATTTTAAGCGTTTTTATGAGCCAGGTATTCACGCTTTACATCAATTAGGTGCTACAGAAGTGGTTCAAAGTGGTCGCAATGATTTAGCTATTCACGATAAAAAGGTGTCTGGTGCAGCGATGACTTTAATTAATGGACGTATTTATGGCGGTTATTCATTATTGTTAGATGTAGATTATGAATCTATGGTTAAAGTATTGCAGCCAAATCGTAAAAAAATAGAATCCAAAGGTATTAAATCTGTGAGATCTCGAGTTGGTAATATTCGTGAATATTTAGCACCAGAATATCAAGATATAACAATAAATGAGTTTAAAGATTTAATGGTTAAGCAAATATTAGGCGTTGATGATTTGAAGGACGCAAAACGTTATGAATTAACTGAAGAAGACTGGAAAGTCATTGATGAAATGACAGCGTCAAAATATAAAAACTGGGATTGGGTTTTTGGTGGCTCGCCTCGCTATGAATATAATAGAGACGCAAAGTTGGCGGCCGGCATGGTTGATATTTCACTTTCAGTAGAAAAAGGACGTATCTCAGCTTGTCGCATTTATGGTGATTTCTTTGGGCAAGGTAACGTCAAAGATGTTGAAGCGCAGCTCATAGGCGTACGTGTAGTTAGAGAAGATTTAATTAAAGCTTTAAGTGATATAGATATAACACATTATTTTGGGAAAACAACTGCCGAAGAAATAACAGACGTAATATTAAGCTAATATTTATTACCCAGCCTTTCTTATCTAGGCTGGGGTTTTTTCTTTGACTATTGATTTGTAAAATAGTTTGAGGATAAATAATAAAGAGAACTAAATATTATTCGTTTTATTTAAGGAGGCTAAAGTATGGATAAACAACATATTAAAGATGCTTTAGAAAAACATTCCAAAATCATTCTAGAAACGATAGAACATGACCGAATAACTGTAGATAAAATTGAAGATAATGATGATAAAGAGTACTTACATGTATTGGAACCGAAAGATCAAAAAGTAGAAATTGCTAAAGTGACTGATGTTCAAGAAAATAATTACAATCAAATATAATATATAGGTGTGCTGTAACTGGAAACATAATTAACCCCGTATTCTTAAAATAGAATGCGGGGTTAATTAAGGTTACTTGTTATATAAAGGGTTAAAGTACATCTTTTGCACGGTGATCTGTAACGATGAGCAACACATTACCTTGGTCCATAAGCTCTTCGTAATCTTGTGCATCACTTTCAGATACACCGAGTATTTGTAATTTACTCCTTAATTGATCGCCTTGGTTTCCTTCTGCTTCAACAACATCAGAACGATTATAATTAATACCAGAAACTTCTGTGCTATTAACGATGCGTTCTGTTCGATCAGAATCATGAGACAATACAAACACATCTTTAGCATTTATTTTTTGATCTTTTAATGTGTTGATATTAATTTCAATTTCTTCATCATTTGAATAAGCTTTAACAATTGGACTCATATACACACTCCTTTAACAAGTGAATTATTTGATAGCGTCGCGATTAAATTTCGTGTTTTCATCAATAATGTTAAGACGTTCATAACGATCATGAGTAATATAGAATTTAGTGTGTTTAAGAGAGAAATCATATAGTTCTTCTCTTTTAATACCTTCTGGCATTTCAAATTCTGTTACGACTTTTTCTTCATCTTTATTATCTACTTTTGAAATTTGCTCAGGTTCAACGTTTAATGTTTCTTTAGGATAAACTAAGGCAATTGTTGTTTTGCTTTCTTTGATAGACTCTAAGTTTTCTATTTTAAATGCTTCATTGATATAATGCTCTACTCTTTTTTCGCGTTTACGTTTTCTTTTATTTACTACAGCTTCTTTTCTGTAATACTGTTTGAAAATAAAGTAAATAACTAAAACGATAACTATAAATATTATGAAATAAAATATGGACACAGAAACGCCTCCTTTATTTAAAAGTTATTTTTATACTCTTTTATACTTATTGTTTACCACAAACAATGTTTTCAAAACAAAGGCGAATATAGCACAAAAGTTACAGATTTTGAATTGTATGATGATTTGAAATATAATAAGAGATTGAATGGAAGTTAATAAAGGTATATCACAATCGCTGTTAATAAAGTGAGAGCCGATTCAGTGAAAAGGAGAGACAAACATGAAAATAGGTATCGTAGGCGCAGGTAAAATCGTCAAAGAAGCATTACCAGTGATGGAGGAAATTCCAGACATTGATTTTCATAGCATTGTTTCAACAGGAAGAAATCCAGAAAATGTTGAGAACTTGCAGAAAACGTTTAATATAAAGAACGTATATAGTGATTATAAGCAGTTTCTTCAAGATGAAGATTTGGATACAATTTATTTAGCGGTGCCGAATCATCTACATTTTGATTATGCAGTTAAGGCAATCGAGCAACATAAACATGTGATATGTGAAAAGCCGTTTACATTAACCAAAAAAGAATTAGAAAAGTTAAAAAAATTAGCTGACAAGTATCAGGTAATTATTATTGAAGCTATTACAAATCTTTATTTAAGTAATTATGATGTATTAAAGCAATCGTTAAATGAGTTAGGTGCTTGTAAAATAGCACAATTTAATTATTCACAGTATTCTTCAAGGTACGATAATTTTAAAAAAGGTATTATTCAACCTGCTTTTGATCCTAAAAAAGGTGGAGGCGCACTTATGGATATCAATGTTTATAATATCCATTTAGCTGTTGGTCTTTTCGGTATGCCTAAAGGTGTCACATATTTTGCCAACATTGAGCATGATATTGATACATCCGGCATCTTAAATCTTGATTACGACGATATGAAAGTAGTTTGTATCGGAGCCAAAGATTCAAGTTCTGATAATCAATCATATATTCAAGGTGAAGATGCAATGATTAATATTAAAGGTCCGACTAATGAATTAAAGGCATTTGACCTTACATTTAATAAAGGTGGTACACAAACGTATCAAGTGAATCCACATCATCATCGTATGCATGAAGAGTTCGTGAAAATAGTTCAAATAATTAATGACAAAAATGTTGAAGTTGCACAGAAAAAATTAGGACATAGTATACAAGTAATAGAAGTATTAGAACTTGCATTAGAGAGTGCAAAGATTCAAGTAGGGCCATCACAAAAGTAAAATACATGAAAAAGCCAACACTTAAGTATATGCTAAGTGTTGGCTTTTTAGTATTAGGCGTTATTTATTGAAATGAATGTGTTTATAAATTTCATTTTGTATTTCATTGTAAACTGTTAAAAATGGCTTGTCATATTGAGTTGCTGCATTTTTAACGTCTTCAAATTCTGGTTTTGCTTTGATTACTTGTTGTTGCAACATACCGATTTTTACTAATATAGCTCCATAACTAGTGTGAATTGTTTGGAATTGGCGATGCAGTATTTTACGATTAACTGCATAACTTCTTACACCTAGAGAGGATGTATTTTTTAGCATATAATCTTCGAAGTATTGTGCATCATCAAATTTACATATGACTGTTAGTTGTGTCGCGGGTCTGCTCTTTTTCATCGTAATCGGTGTGAAGTAAGCATCTAAAGCACCATCGTCTATAACTTGTTCGATAAAGAAACCGAGTGTTTCTGCTGTCATGTCATCAATTTGACATTCTATTACTTGAACTTGTGAAGGCGTATTGTCTGCAACAGTAAACTGAATTGCGCGTAAAATATTTGGGAATTCAAAATCTTTAATACCACAACCATAACCTATTTCGTCCATACTCACTGCAGGCATAGGTCCAACTTCTGAAACTAATGCTTTAATAAACGCAGCGCCTGTAGGTGTTGTTAATTCACTGCTTACATCAAACGAGGCAAGCGGAATACCTTTTAATATTTCGGCAGTTGCTGGCGCAGGTACTGGATATACGCCATGAGCAATGTTGATTTTTCCGTTACCTGTTGGGATAGGTGAGGCATAAAGCTCATCGATTTCTAATTGCTCTAATGCAAGACAACCACCTATAATATCTATGATAGAGTCCATCGCACCAACTTCATGGAAATGCACATCTTCTACAGACATACCATGAATTTTTGCTTCAGCATGTGCAATGACATCAAAAATACAAATGCTTCTCTCTTTAACTCTAGTAGGTAAGCTGCTCTCTTTAATCATTTTAAAAATATCCGATGCTTTTCTGTGGTGATGCGCTTCATCGAAATCTATTTTAAGCCCTGTAGCTTGGATACCTTGTTTATTTTGTGAGGAAAAATTAAGTTTAAAACCATCGAGTGGTAAGGTGTTTAATTGTGATTCTATATAGGTAGCATCTGCACCTAAATCTACAAGTGAAGACAAAAGCATATCTCCCGCAATACCAGCATGACAATCAAGATAAATTGCCTTTGACATCATAATTCGCTCCTTTATTAAGCATTTTCAATCATTTTTATAATCATTGCGGCATTGTAGCCTCCACCAAAACCATTATCAATATTAAGCACGCTCGTACCTGGAGCACAAGAATTGACCATAGATAAAAGCGTAGTCACGCCGTCTAAATTAGCGCCATAGCCTACACTCGTTGGGACGGAAAAGACGGGATGATCTACTAAACCAGCTACAACACTAGATAGTGCACCTTCCATACCAGCAACGACTACTGAGACATTACTTTGGCGTATGGCTTCGATATGAGCAAATAGGCGGTGAATACCTGAAACACCGACATCATAAAAGCGTTGTACGGTAATGCCCATCACTTCAGCAGTAATAGCCGCTTCTTCAGCTACTGGCAAATCAGAAGTACCTGCACATATAATTGCAGCATATTGTTCTGTTTTATTAATTTTAAGAACTGGAGTACAAACGATCTGTGCTATAGCATGATATTCCAATTCCGGGTGCATGGCAATCACTTCATCTGCTTTGTTTTGATCGATTCTTGTTATTAATATCACTTCATCATGCTTTGATAAGGTAGAGATAATATTATTTAATTGAGTTACAGTTTTACCTTCTCCGAATATTATCTCAGGAAAACCTTGGCGTTTTTTTCTGTGTAAATCTATTTTGGCAAAGCCCAATTCATCATAATGGCTTAATTGAGATTTTGCTTCTGTAACGGAAACTTCATTTTTCTTGACCGCCCACAGCAAAGATTCAATAGGGTCTTGGTTTTCAGTCATGATTATGCCACCTTTATATTGTTAAATATTATCTTGTGTATTGATAACCTCATTCATACTGCCTGTTCGATATCCTTCTAAATCTATTGTCACATAATCGAAACCAAGTTCTTTCAAACGGAGTGTAATTTGATCTTTAGATTGGATAACGACAGGAAGGTCTGTATCGTTAACTTCGATTCTTGCGATATTTTGATGATAACGTACTCTAACATGGTCAATATTTAAATTGAGTATGAATTTTTCAGCTTCATTCACTTTATTTACTTTGGTGAAATTTAAAGTCTCACCATAAGGGATACGTGAAGCTAAACTACATAATGCAGGTTTATTCCACACAGGTAGACCGTTAGACTTACTTAAGTCTCTGATTTCAGATTTGTATAATTCAGCTTCTTGTAAAATGCTTCTAACACCGAATTCAGTTCTTGCTTTAAGTCCGGGTCTGAAATCTTCTAAATCATCCATAATCATACCGTCTAAAACATAATTGAAATTGTAGTTTACTCTTAAGTTTTCAAGAGTTGAATATAATAAACGTTTGCTATAATACCAACTATCAGGGGTGTTTTCAACAATATTTGGGTCTTTTAATTCTTCAATTTCAGTTTCTATTACATTAGCATTTAATGATTTTCCTAATTGTAGTGCTTGATCAAATTCTTCATTTCTAAATAATTCTGATTTTACTATGACAGCTTTAACATTCTCAGTTCCTAATACATCAATGGCTTTTTTTAGTACAAAGCTACTATCTACACCACCTGAAAAAGCTACAATGACACGTTCCATATCTTCTAACATAGTTTCTAATTTTTGTTCTTTATTCATTACTTTAGTTAACATAGCAATTCCTCCTAATTATGATTCTACGTATGGGATTGTAAGTGGGCCGAGTGGCATAACACCTATAGACATATCTTTTCCGTATTTATCTTCTAGTACTTTGAGTGTTTCATTAATGTTCTGTACGGGATGCAACATAGCGTCTTTGGTTTGTTGTTCACTGAGTTTAGAATATAAGTAAACGTCTGCAAAAGTTTGAATTACAGCTTGTTTTTGCACTTGCCATTGGTCTAGCATAGCAAAGTTAGGATCACTAATCATGTCGACGAGTGCTTGAGGTGAGTCAGCCATTTTTAATATTTCTGCATAATTACCGTGGTTTGGGTAGCCATCACTACATTCAGACAACATGATAATACTACCACCTTCTTTTACCACTTTATGTGCTGCACTCATACCTTTAACTGTTTGATATAAGTTTTGATCTAACGGATAACCAGAGTTAGATGCAATCACAACATCGAAACGATGGTCGCACTTAAACATCGCATGTGCTTTTGCATAAGCGCACCCTTTATCATGTGCTTCGTATAGTTCGCCAGCAAAGACTTCAGTAATGTGTTTCTCTTTATTTAATGTGACATTTAACATAAAATCTGGTTTGCACATAGCGTTGATTTCCCGGGTCATATTTTGGACAGGATTATCCGTCATATTTCCCCAAGTTGAACGTATATCGCCAATCATTCTCGCATTATGAAAAGTCATAATTGTTTCTATGCCAGCAATGCCAGGCATAATACCTTTTGGTCCACCTGAGAAACCAGCAAAGAAATGTGGTTCGATAAAACCGGTGACAATTTTAAAGTCTGACTCGACATAATCTTTATTTAAATACACATCACATCCGTATTGACTATGTCCTACTTTTTTAAGTGTGTCCTTGTCGTTACAGTGGTTATGGACAATTTTAATTTTACTTACGATGTCTTCCCCAAGCATTTGAACAAGTTCTTCTCGCGTTTGATCTCGATGTGTGCCTGTGCCGTTAATGATTACAAAATTTTCTAAAGGTACATGGGATAAAGTTTCTACAATCAATGGCACGAGTATATGATTTGGCGTAGGGCGAGTGATATCACTAATGACAATAGAAACTGTTTGATGCTCACTAACCATTTCTTGTAATGGTCTAGTCCCGATTGGATTTTGTAACGCGGAACGTATCGCACCTTCATGGTCTTCAAGTGGGTCTATATTTTGTGGCTCGATTAGCACGCTTTGTTCTGGTAAGTCGACTTCTACATTTGATTTACCATATAAAATTGTGGTTTTCAAAATTTAATCCTCCCTTTTGTTAAAAGCGCTTTCATATACGCTTGAGTTTGTAGTTTGTTTTAACTTATAAAAGGCTTTTTGTTCTTTGTTAAAATGTTCTTTAGTACCATCAACACCTTTATTTTTCTGGTATTTATCTACCATGATAACAGCAATTGGACATAAAATTGCTGTAGTAATAGAAGAAACTGAAATTTGTGCTGTCGCAATAGGCGCCACTTTTTCAATCATAGCAAACTCACTTTGACTTAAATTACCACTAGCTAAAGCAGTGGAAGCAGCAGCAACAACTGCAGCAGGTGTGGAAACAGCATTGCCTGCGGTAGATGCTTCTGAAACAGGTCCTATGACACTCTTTTCTTTAAACAATTTAAAAGCAATGATACCTGTCACAGCGGTACAAATAAATGTAAGTAATGCTAAAGTTAGACCACCGGATAATACTGAGAAATTAAAGAATTCAGCTAAATTCATACCAGCACCTAGTGAAAAAGCAAAGAAAGGTATGAGTAACGTTTCGCCAGGTTTTAAGAGTTCTGCTATTTTAGGGTCCAAATTGCCCAGTAGCATACCAATAGCAAGCGGTAATAATACTGATACGAAAGAAATTACTGGAAAATTTGTGCCGATAAAACCTAAAGAGATTAAGGTGAGCAAAGGACCATCGTTAATAGCTAAAATAGACAGTGCGCCAATATCTGAACGATTACCATACGCACTTGTCAAAGCAGCATACATACCGCTATTACTATTGCTCATTGCAGCAATAATTGCAATTGTAGATAAACCAAATAATCCTGTCCACGGATCGAATATAGCACCAAGTAAAAGGCCAACACCTAAACCTGAAAAATATTTAGTTGAGGTTAATAATGCGCCTTTTTTTAATGCTTTTCCTCCAATTCTCAAGTTCATTTGGCTTCCAACACAAAAGATAAATAGGGCGATTAATACAAGTGCACTATCCTTAAATAAATCTTGAGAAAATCCCCCAATTTGCAACATTTCGTAGTGTCCATCGTCAGTCTTTGGTGCGCCTAAAAATTTTAAAGTATTCGTAATAAAATTCAAATGTAATTGATCAATGGTATTGATGGCAGCACCCATTAACAATGGGACAACCATTAAGCCACCTGGCACTTTTTCAATCGTATCCTTAATTCTCATAACAAAAAATCCCCTTAATTATGCTAATGGTTATGGAAAAATGTTCTTACGATATTCTTAGTTGTTTTTTTTATTAATTTTTCCGAAGTTGCTAACGTTTCTGCTAGTGACAAAGGTCCATCGGTTAAACTAAAAGCACTTACTACACCAACTTTATCGAGCTGTTCAACATCAACTTCAACAGAACCTCCGATAAAAATGACAGGTACATTAAATTTTTGAGCACATTCTGCGATACCTATAGGTGTTTTGCCAAAGAAAGTTTGAAAATCAATTTTGCCTTCTCCTGTAATAACTAAATCTGCATCATCTAATAGCTGTTCTAAACGTGTGTGCTTGATTACTACTTGAATGCCGTCCTCAAAACAACTAGGGAAAAAAGCTTTAAAAGCGCCACCTAAACCACCAGCAGCACCTGCACCTGACATATCATGTAATCTCACTTTTTGGTGCTTTTCTACCAAATCTGCCCAATGTGTTAGATTAGAATCAAGTTGTGCTATCTCATTTGATGTTGCGCCTTTTTGTTTACCAAACACATGTGATGCACCATTCTTTCCTATTAAAGGATTCTGGACATCAGTAGCAATTATAAAGTCACAACCTTCAATTCTAGAATCAAAATGTGTTAAATCAATCTGTTTAATATGCTGTAAAGCGCCGCCGCCAAAAGGAATGTCTTTACCATTGACGTCTGTTAATTTGGCCCCTAAAGCTTGTAACATACCAGCGCCAGCATCATTCGTAGCAGATCCCCCAATAGCTAAGATGAATTTCTTATATCCTTTGTTTAATGCATCATGAAGGAGTTCACCTGTACCATAAGTTGTCGTTGTCATAGCATTTAAATCTTCTTCTGATAGATGCTTTAATCCAGAAGCTTCAGCCATTTCAATGATGCACGTTTCATTATCATTCAGTACACCATATTGTGCTGTCACTCGATTACCAAGAGGTCCAGTCACTGTAGCTTTGTGAAAAGTACCATGTGTAGCATTTACTAATGCTTCCATCGTACCTTCACCACCATCACCGACTGGTAAAGCATGTATTTCAGCTAGCGGGTACACTTCATTGATGCTTTCTATCATATAGTTTGTAACTTCAGTAGCACTCATACTCCCTTTAAATGAATCAGGAGCTAAAATGATTTTCACTTAAAACTCCTCCTTTGTAATCGCTTTCTTTTGCTGTTTTTTTATTGTATCGATTTTATTTTGGTTAAAATAGGGTTAAACTATACAAATATAAAGGAATGATTTTGTATAAAAGTGATAAGTGGTGAAAATATGAATATATTAACTGAAGAAATTGCATCTTTAATCGTTGAAGAAACTGCTAAGAGAACAGATAGTAATATTAATATTATGAATTTTAATGGAGAAATTATTGCTTCTTTTGACAAAAAGCGCATTGGCACCGTTCATGAAGGCGCGAGAAAAGTATTAGAGTGTGAACAAATGGTTGTTCTTTCAAGAGAAGAGAGTAAGTTGTTACAAGGTACACAACCAGGTGTTAACTTACCAATTATTTTTCAAGATCGTATTGTAGGTGTCATCGGTATTACAGGTGAGCCAGAAAAGGTGACGCATGTAGCAGATTTAGTGAAAATGTCTACGGAGTTAATGTTGTATCAAAATTATTTCACATATGAATTGGAAGGCAATATTCGAAGTCAGGAATTATTTATAGAAGAATTGTTAAAAAGTGAGCCTTCCAACTCATTTATTCAACATTTAAGTAATCAATTGAATACGAATTTATTGTCATTTGGGAAATGTATTATTGTGAATATAGAAAAACAAATATTTTCTCGAAATAGTATCGTGCGCACATTAGCAAGTAAGATTGCATCAAGCTCTTTCGTCATTGCGTTTACTAATCATAACCGCATCGTCATTCTTGCAACAGACGAAGAACAATACGGATTAGATAAGAAAATAAACCGCATTCATCAAATGTTTGTGGAGCTAAACTTAGATGTACGGATGACCTCAAGTCTTATTTTTGAAAATTTAAATGACTTTAAAAAAGCATATGAAGAATGTGAACTCGTATTTATGTTAAACGACCAATCTTCACCTTTATTGTCATTTGAAGATGTAGAAGAAAAAACATTACTTTATCAAATAGATAGTGAGATTAGAGAACGATTTAAAAAAAGAATACTAAGTGACTTAGACGATCAAAGTATCGAAACATTAAAAATCTTCTTTCATAATGATTTAAATATTGCACAAACTGCCAAACATTTATTCATTCATAGAAATACACTGTTGTATAGATTAGAAAAATGTAAAACGCGAACAGGTTTAAATCCGAAAAAGCATTCTGAGGCGTTAAAATTACAAATCGCAATATGGTGTTAATGATGTTTTGATATAAGTAACCCAATAATTGAAAAGTATTATATTTATCCTAGTTGTATTCTCAAATGGTAACTAGGATAAAATATTGCGTTTTCAGTTTTTAAAAAATTACTATAAAGTGCTTTACAAATTACACACCCAATTATATAATAAAATTAAGTTATTACTAAATAATTCTATAAAATAAACAACGGAAATTTTATAGATGCAAAACGTTTTGCTTTCAATTTGATATTTGTTTAGAAAGGGCGCCATTATTGAATTATGAAGTGATAACTCACATCAATGAAACATTGATGTATTTCAAACGAAGGAGGATGAACAAAGTGCAAGTGCAGTAAACATTATAATATTGAAAATATATTTTTTAATAACACGAAGCTATCAAATAAGTATTACACTACAGTAAAAACGAATTGCCACATTATTTTTAAAACTCAGAAGTTGTATATATTCAAACCACAAGACCCACTTTTGTCACTCTCGAAAAATTTTAATTAGAAATATACCCCACTTATCCTATTATCTAATGATTATATATTAAATATTCACCTACTTTAACCAGGCAATTAGCCTGTATGATGTCACTTTGAATGATTATAAATACCTCAAATTTTATATATTATATGGCTTATATAGCACATATCTATCTATTTAACTCACTTAATCATTTAAATTTTACCCATGTATAGAACCAGTTTATAGCAAATAAACATATTAAATAGATTAATTGTGCGTGTTAAGTTTGATAGAAAAATAACATGTAATTGAAGGTGAAATAAAAACTACCTATGAAGCGTTTCCCACTAATTTAAAGCTTCATAGTTGCATAGTAAATGAAGATATATCATGCATTCAATATGACGATGAACTGGTGAAATAAAGTAGCTCCAAGCAATCCATTTATTGCGTTTGCTTGGGCTCTTTTTGTTTCATATATAACATTTATTTCTCAGTATTACATTATATGATTAATTAAATTGGAATATATTTTGAGAATTTTCAAATTTTATAGTTGTCTTTTTTGCTTTAATATGACATACTCAATAACAATTAGTATAACGTATTTAAAAACAGGAGTGATATAGTATGACAAAATATATTTATGCATTTGATGAAGGAGAAAAATCAATGAAGGATTTGTTAGGAGGGAAAGGGGCCAACTTAGCAGAAATGAAACGCCTAGGGTTACCTGTTCCAGATGGCTTTACACTTACAACTGAAGCTTGTATAGAATATTTAAAGCACGGTTCTAAGGTGCCTGAAGCGTTGCTTGAAGAATTGAATATTCAATTAGAAGCATTCTCACAACGTACTAAAAAATCATTTTCTTCAGATGAACAATTATTATTAGTTTCTGTACGTAGTGGTGCAAAAATTTCCATGCCAGGTATGATGGATACAATTTTAAACTTAGGTTTAAATGATGAGAATGTAAAAAAATTAGCAGCTAAGACAAACGACCCTCGCTTTGCGTATGATTGCTACCGTAGGTTATTACAAATGTTTGGTGAAGTTGTATATGGTATTCCAATGACTTCATTTGATACATACTTTAATGATTATAAAACACGTCATGATTATAAAAATGATGCTGATATACCGGCTGAAGGATTACAAGAAATCTGTAATCATTTTAAAGAGGTCTATATGGATGAAGTGTACAAACCATTCCCACAAGAACCAATTGAACAGTTAACTGAAGCAATTGAAGCTGTGTTTAAATCTTGGGATAACGACCGTGCTCGTGTATATCGTGATTTAAATGAAATTCCTCATGATATTGGTACTGCTGTTAATATTCAAGAAATGGTATTTGGAAATAGTGGAGACCGCAGTGGTACAGGTGTTGCATTTACTCGCAATCCAGTGACTGGAGAAGCAAAATTATTTGGAGAGTACTTGCTGAATGCACAAGGTGAAGATGTCGTAGCAGGTATCCGTACACCAAAAGATATCGAAACATTAAAAGACCAAATGCCGCATGTACATCAGCAATTTGTAGATGTATCACAACGCTTAGAAACACACTATAAGGATATGCAAGATATCGAATTTACTATTGAAAATGAGCAACTTTATATTTTACAAACACGTAATGGTAAACGTACAGCTAATGCAGCGATTCATATTGCAGTAGATTTAGTTGAAGAAGGTATTATCACTAAAGATGAAGCTGTTATGAACGTTGAAGTGAAATCTATTGATCAATTATTACATCCAAATTTTGATAAAGAAGCACTTGAACGTGCATCAGTTATCTCTAAGTTAGGATTACCAGCAAGCCCCGGCGCAGCAAGTGGCAAAATAGTATTCTCTGCAGAATCAGCGAAAGCACAATGTGAACAAGGTGAAGAAGTTATATTAATGCGTCCAGAAACATCTCCAGAAGATATTGAAGGTATGGTAGCTAGCGAAGCAATAGTAACTACGCACGGTGGAATGACTTCACACGCAGCTGTTGTTGCCCGTGGTATGGGTAAATGTTGTGTTACAGGATGCTCGGATTTAGAAATTAATGTGGTCGACAAAGTTATCCATTACTCAAGAGGCACATTACATGAAGGAGACCTCGTATCTGTTGATGGTGCAAATGGGGATATTTATGTAGGGGAAGTTGAAACGATGAAAGCAGATAGAAGTGAAGCGTTCGAGCAGTTTATGCGATGGTCTAACGATGTAGCAAGATTAGATGTACGTATGAATGCAGAAACGCCTCAAGATATTCAAGCTGGTTATCAGTTTGGCGCTAAAGGTATTGGACTTGTACGCACAGAGCATATGTTCTTCGGAGCTGAACGATTAGTTGAAATGCGTCGTTTCATTTTATCGGATACACAAGAAAAACGTGTGTCGGCCTTGAATGAAATTAAACAATATCAGACTAAAGACTTTGAAGAAATACTAAAACTATCTGGAGAACGTCCGACAATTATTCGCTTACTAGACCCACCACTTCACGAATTTTTACCTAAATCAACAGAGGAAAAATCATCGGTTGCTGAGCAATTAAAAGTTTCTGTTAAAACATTAGAACAATATATTGACAACTTAAATGAAGTCAATCCAATGCTCGGGCATAGAGGGTGTCGTTTAGCAATTACTTATCCAGAATTATACGTCATGCAAGTAGAAGCAATTATGGAAAGTGCATTGAAATTGAAATCACAAGGCATAAACTGCCAACCAGAAATTATGGTACCACTTGTCTCTACTGTTGCAGAATTTACAACTTTAAAGGCGCAAATTGTTGAACGTATCGATGCATTACAACAAGAAGCAGGAGAATCTGTGAATTATCTTTTAGGTACGATGATTGAAACACCACGTGCTTGTTTAACTGCAGGTGATTTAGCCAAAGAATGTGATTTCTTTAGCTTTGGTACTAACGATTTAACACAGCTAACATTTGGTTTTTCACGTGATGATGCAGGTAAGTTTATAGGTGCGTATTCTGAGCAAGGTATTCTAGAAATCGACCCGTTCCAAACACTAGATGTGGAAGGTGTAGGACAATTAGTTAAAGCTGCTACAGAGCAAGCAAAATCTGTAAATCCAACAATTAAGATTGGAGTGTGTGGCGAACTTGGTGGCGATCATAAATCAATCCAATTCTTTAATAATTTAGATATCGATTATGTATCATGCTCTCCATACAGAGTACCTGGTGCATTACTATCGACTGCACAAAGTGAAGTTGAAGGTGGTCGATTACGTGTTTAGTACTACTCAATCACCACAACTTACTTTATTTGTTGTTTCAGATTCTATTGGAGAAACTGCGCAACGTATGATTCATGCAACATTAACTCAGTTTCCAGAAGTATCACAGATAGAGATTAAAAAATTTCCGTTTATTAAAAGTGAAACAGAATTGATTAATGTCTTAAAGCGAGCCAAAGAACGTGGTGCGGTAGTTGTAACGACATTAGTAAACCCTGAGTATAATATCGTTGGGCAACAATATGCCCAAGATGAACAAATACCGTATGTTGATTATATGTCAGATTTAATAGGGATTATTCAAAAGCTCACAAATTATTCACCTATCCTTGAAAGTGGCGCGTTGCGAAAGCTGGATGAAAATTATTTTAAACGAATTGAAGCAATGGAGTATTCAGTTAAATATGATGATGGTAAACACTTTACAGATATAGGAGAAGCGGATGCTCTTATTGTAGGAGTTTCTCGAACGTCAAAAACCCCTTTAAGTATGTATTTAGCCAATAAAGGATATAAAATTGCTAATATACCCCTAGTTCCAGAAGTAGAAATACCGGATGAAGTTTTTAAAAATAAACAATTGAAAGTGTTTGGTTTAACCGCTAGTCCACATTATATCTTGAATATTCGCAATGAGCGGGTGAAAGTATTAGGACTACACGGGCCAACCAATTACAACAGTATTGAACGCATTAGACAAGAGTTAGTCTATGCTGAAGAAATATTTGAAAAGTTAAATGCTACTGTTATTAATACTGAATATAAATCCATAGAAGAATCTGCTTTTTATATCGAGAAGTTTTTATAAAGTAAGTTGTCTTAAACTCCGTCTTATACGGCGATGTTCAGCAAGTGAATTTAACATAGTGGTGATAAATTATCCAAATTGATAGATAATTATAATTTGGTATATACTTTTCTAAAATAAATAAAACTACGAACTCATAAATATTTGAGGTCGTAGTTTTTATTATTTCGCAGCTATTTTGTTATACATTTTCACTTAAAAGTATAAATAATAGTACTATGCAAATATATTCAATAGTATGTGGATTTGAATGGTAAAAATACTCATACTAGCATATAATTAAAATAAAATAGCTTGAAATATGATTTAGCGAACGTTATTATTTATTGCGTTCAAGTGATTTAGAAACTCAAACTCTATAAAAGGAGACCTGATATTGAACAGTGAACCAGTGAGGTGATTGTATGCAATTAATATTTGATGGAAGTATCAGCCCAATTTATAGAGGTGTACTAGCTTTTTTCTTCGTAATGAATGTGGTGTTAGCATTACTTATCATATTTTTAGATAGAGATAGAAGAGATGCTACGTCTACATGGGCATGGCTATTTTTACTATTTGTTATGCCAATTTTAGGGTTTATCATTTATATCTTCTTTGGACGCGCAGTAAGGAAGAAACGCGAACGAGGATTTGAACATAACCAAATTGAAGATGGACTCAAAAGAATGCAATCCCAACTGAGAGATGATACGAATCAAATTAGTGAGTCGAAAAATCCAATTGTTAGAAAGCACAAGGATATAGCGAACACGTTATTAACTAAAGAGCCGTCATTTTTGAGTAATAATAACAATGTAGATATCTACACAGATGGTCATGATTTATATAATCAAATGAAAGAAGATTTACGGAATGCGAACCGCTATATTCATTTAGAATATTACGTTTTAAAGTTAGATGGCCTAGGCACTAAAATTATAAATATATTAGAAGAAAAAGCATCAGAAGGCTTAGAAGTTAAAATATTATATGATGCAGTAGGATCAAAGTCTGTTCATAACTCAAATTTTAAAAAGTTTAAATCTGTTGGCGGACAAGTAGAAGCCTTTTTTAAATCTAAGATACCTTTTATCAATTTTAGAGTTAATAATCGAAACCACCGAAAAATTGTAGTGATTGATGGTATGACAGGATATGTAGGTGGCTTTAATATCGGTGACGAATATTTAGGATTAGACGAGAAATTTGGTTATTGGAGAGATACGCACTTGAGAATTAAAGGTGATGGTGTCGATGCATTACAATTAAGCTTTATACATGACTGGAATTCACAAGCCAAACGAGAACAACTTGATTACAATAAGAAATACTTTCCTAATAACGCAGAACAAGATGGGCATGTTTCTATGCAATTAGCTGTCAGTGCCCCAAGTGATAATTGGCATCAAATTGAATTTGGGTATATGAAAATGATTATGAATGCTAAAAAATCTATCTACATGCATAGTCCTTACTTTATTCCAGATAAAGGTTATATTAACGCGTTGCGTATTGCTGCGAAATCAGGGGTGGATGTTCGTTTGATTATTCCATGTAAACCCGACCATATTTTTGTTTACTGGGCTACGATCACAAGTGTGGCGCAATTGATTAAAGATGGCGTCAAAGTATACACATATGAGGGTGGATTTATCCACTCTAAAATGATGATAATTGATGATGAAGTATCTAGTGTTGGTTCTGCAAATATGGATGTTCGTAGCTTTGAATTAAATTTTGAAATCAATGCTTTTATGTATGATAAACAAATAGCAGAGCAATTAAAAATAGCATTTTTTGAAGATCTTAAAGCTTCTAAAGAACTTACAGAAGCACGCTATGAACAACGATCGTATTGGGTTAAGTTTAAACAAGCGATTGCAAAATTAGCGTCTCCAATCTTATAATTTCAATTTTGGTGATAAATATAACATGCAATTAAAACGACAAACGGTAGTTATCAATAAGTTAACTGCCGTTTTTTAATATGATTTTATTCGCAAATGTTTCTTTATCAAGTGTATAATGAAGAAATTATAATGTAGTAAAGGGGTGGGATGATGCAGCGTGACACAGAGCAATATATCTATAGACAATTATATAATCGTTTAAAAGAAGATATACTCGCTGTTAAATATGAAAGTCATGAAAAAATACCTTCGAAAAGAGAGATGGCTAAGCATCTTAATGTGAGCATAAATAGCGTGAAATCTGCCTATGAACAACTGTTAGCCGAAGGTTACATCTATACAAAGGAGCGTAAAGGATATTTTATAGAACCGCTTGATAAATTAATTATAGACTCTAATGCCCAAATATCATTAGACGCACATTATCATAAGACGCAGACCATATTTGATTATTCCTTTTCTCATATGAGTACAGATATATCGGAATTCCCGGTGGAAACATGGGCAAAATTAACAAAGCGTGTGTTTCTAGATTATGATGATTATTTATCTACAATTCCAAACATTAAAGGGCCAATTGAACTTAGGAAATCAATTGCGAAACTAGTCTCATATCAAAGAGGAATCCAATGTCACCCTGAACAAATTGTTTTAGGATCTGGCACGAACACTTTACTGATACAATTAATTCAATTAATGGAACAAGATGTGACCATAGCTGTAGAGAATCCTGGTTATTCACGTTTTAGAACATTACTCAATCAGACACAGACCTCCATCTCAGCAATCGAACTTGATTATAAAGGGATATCTATAGAACAACTAAAAAAAGAACAGCCTCAAGCTGTGATTGTAACGCCATCGCATCAATTTCCTATGGGAACGATTATGCCTGTTTCTAGAAGGATTGATTTATTGAATTGGGCGAGCAAAACACATAGTTATATTATAGAAGATGACTATGATAGTGAATTTAAATATGAAACAGATAATATACCCTCGTTGTTTAGCTTTGATAAAAACGAAAGTGTTATTTATTTAGGAACTTTTTCAAAAACACTAATGCCAGGCCTTCGTATAAGTTACATGATATTACCATCTAAGTTGATTAAGCAGTTTGAATTGAAAAATGACAATACGATACCAGACTTTTCAATGCTAAATGCTTTAACACTTAACTTATTGATTAAAGAGGGGCACTACGAGAAATACATTAAGAAAATGCATCAAGTATATGGCAAAAGAAGAGCATTATTAATTGAATATCTAAAGCGCGTTTTCAAAGAAGATATTCACATTAAAGATACACGGGCTGGTTTGCATTTCATTATCGAAGTAATTTCTTCTTATACATATAGTGAGATTGAAGCACGTGCTAAGGCACAAAAGCTAGAACTTTATACAATTAATAGATTTACGGTAAAACCCACGCCAACCAATGAGAGACTTAAGATTTTAATTATTGGTTTTTCTAAAATAAAGCAGTCAGAAATACCTGAAGCTGTAAATCGTTTAAAACATATACTTTCAAATTAAACTGGTACCATAAAATAGGTCTAACTGGTTCTTTACATAATACCAACAATAGCTTAAATTTTTAGACAAAGTTAACTCTTGTTAATTTATGTTAGGAGGTTTTTTATGTTGAATCAATTTGAGTATTTTAAAACAAAAAGAGAAAAATATGTGGCACGTGGCGTAGGCAATGGTAATTTACATGTAGCTGATAAAGCACAAGGAGCTACAATTACAGATGTGGACGGTAATACATTTATTGATTTTGCGGGGGCGATTGGGACTTTGAATGTAGGTCATACTCACCCAGAAATAACAAAGCATCTTAAAGAAAAGCTGGATAAATTTATCCACCCTGGGTTTAACGTTATTATGTACGAAAGTTACCTTAACTTAGCTCAGAAATTAACTGAAATAACGCCTGGAGATTTTGATAAAAAGACAATACTTCTAAACTCTGGGGCTGAAGCGGTAGAAAATGCAGTGAAAATTGCTCGTAAATATACAGGAAGACAAGCAGTTGTCTCTTTTGTACGCGGTTTTCACGGACGTACAAATTTAACGATGTCTATGACGAGTAAAGTGAAACCTTATAAATATGGCTTTGGACCATTTGCACCTGAAGTATATCAAGCACCATACCCTAATTTTTCTGAAAAATCAGATGATTTAACAGAACAAGCATATGTAGATCAAGTCATACAAAAATTACATGACTTCTTTATTGAAACAGTAGACCCCAGTGAAGTGGCCTGTATTGTCATGGAACCAGTACAAGGTGAAGGTGGATTTATTATCCCTGATCAAAAATTTGTTGAAGCAGTAAAAAATATCTGTGAGAAACATGGCATCGTTTTTGTGGTAGATGAAATCCAAACAGGATTTGCAAGAACAGGAAAAACTTTTGCGATAGAACACTTTGGCATTGCGCCTGATTTAATAACAGTTTCTAAATCATTGGCTGCAGGTTTTCCTTTAAGTGGTGTGGTAGGAAAAGCAGAAATTGTTGATAGTGCATCAGCTGGTGAATTAGGTGGCACGTATGCAGGAAATCCATTAGCCTGTGAAGCCGCTTTAAAAGTGATTGATATTATTGAACAAGAACAATTAAATGAGAAAGCTGAAAATATAGGTGACACTATTGAAGCTTATTTACAATCTTTAAGTCAATCACACCAATACATCAGACATATTCGTCGTTTAGGTGCCATGATTGCTTTTGAAGTGATTGATGTAGAAACAGACTTACCTGATAAAGGGCTGACAAGTCAAATTACACAATTAGCAAATGAAAATGGCTTGTTACTCTTGTCTGCAGGGATTAAAGGTAATGTTATACGCTTCTTACCACCTTTAGTCATGACTGATAAAGAATTAAAGCAAGGATTAACCATATTGTCAAAAGTATTTGACGAGATTACTTCGACTTATAAAGCTGCCTCAATGTAACTGTAAATTTTAAAAATATATAACGGGTATAATGTAAGGTGAACATCTAGCATAACGTTTTAAAAAAGGAGTGAATTGTATGGAGCAATTAGAAGTATTGAATCCAGCAACTAATGAAGTGATAGAACGTTTAAACTATACAAGCCATGAGGAAATAAGCGCACAGATAGAAGGTGCATTCGAAAGCTTTCAGCAATGGAAACAAGTAGATGCACATGAGCGTTCGGCGAAATTGTATAAGTGGGCTGCACTCATCGACTCACATCAAGATGAAATCGCACGTCTCATTACACTAGAGGGAGGAAAGCCTTTAGCAGAAGCCCAAGGTGAAGTGGCGTATGCCAATTCTTATGTAAAATGGTATGCCGAAGAAGCGAAGCGTATATATGGACGTACGATACCCGCTAACACACCGTCTAAGAAAATTGTTGTTGATAAGTTTCCTGTTGGTGTGGTAGGTGCTATTACCCCTTGGAACTTCCCAGCAGCAATGATTACACGTAAAATGGCACCAGCTTTAGCGGCGGGATGTACAATTATTTGTAAACCTGCAGTAAAAACACCTTTAACTACAATTAAATTAGTAGAACTTGCACATGAAGCCGGCATTCCTAAACATGCAATTTCTTATATTATTGCATCAGGTAAAGATGCTGGGGACATATTTACAGAACATGATCAAATCAATAAAATTACTTTCACAGGTTCTACCGAGGTTGGTAAAACATTAATCGAACAATCAGCGAAAACAGTTAAAAACGTAACAATGGAACTAGGCGGTCTTGCCCCTTTTATTGTCCATAATGATGCAGATATTGATGCAGCCGTGGATGGGACGATTGCTTCGAAGTTCAGAAATGCTGGGCAAACATGTATATGTGCAAATCGTATCTTTGTGCATAGAGATATCGTGGAGCAATATACAGAGAGACTCGTTAAAAAAGTACATGCACTGTCCATAGGCGATGGTTTAAAAGATGACGTGAAGATTGGACCACTTATAGATAACAATGCCGTAGATAAAGTACTGACACATATCACGGATGCACAAGAAAAAGGTGGCAAATTATCACGTAGTTTAGATGAAATTCAAGCACTAGGAGGTAATTTCTTGAAACCTGTTGTTATCTCTAATGTAGATTTAGATATGAAAGTAATGCATGAAGAAACTTTTGGACCAGTGGCGCCTATTATGGCATATGATCATTTAGATGAAGTAATACGCATTGCAAATGATACTGAATTTGGGTTAGCATCTTATTTCTTCACGAATAATTATCGCACAGGAATCAAATTGTTTAACGAATTAGACTATGGGGTTATAGGCTGGAACGATGGTGGACCTTCTGCAGCGCATGCACCGTTTGGTGGCTTGAAACAAAGTGGCTATGGTAGAGAAGGTGGCACAGAAGGTATAGAGCCTTATTTAGAAACAAAATATTTATCAATAGAAACGGATGAGTAACGCTATGGCATAGTCATCACAACAATGTAACAAAGTGTGGAAATCAAGTGATTGTCAAGGCGGGGATATATATTGTTAAACATATATTATTTTAACCTTGATCAATCACTTATGAAATTTGATGAATGATATGGGGTATGTGCAATGAAATCACAATTTGATAAATCGATTAATATTGTTGATGTCTTTTTTCTTGCGATTGGCGCCATGCTTGGATGGGGATGGGTCGTCTTATCAGGAGAATGGGTTTCAACAGCAGGCTTTTTAGGAAGTATAATTGCATTTTTAATAGGTGGATTTTTAGTTATTGTCATAGGACTTACATATGCTGAACTAGCTTCAGCAATTCCGGAAACAGGTGGAGGATTTATCTTTGTGAAAAAAGCATTTTCTCCTGGAATTGCTTTTATATCTGGCTGGTCTGTTCTCTTTGGATATGTGTCTGTCATAACTTTTGAAGCGGTAGCTTTACCTACTGTGATAGATTATGTAATACCGTTTCAACACCAAGGATTAATGTGGAACATCGCGGGATGGGATGTTTATATCACATGGGTACTTATTGGTTCGATAGGTAGTATCGTATTAACATCACTTAACTATTTTGGTGTAAAGCCAGCAGCAATCATGCAAACAATATTTACAATATTTATTGTTGGAGTTGGCTTGTTACTTGTATTTGGGGCAGGATTCAATGGTGATTTTGGTAATTTAGCACCATTTGAAAATGGTGTAGGTGGTACAATGTCTGTCTTAATGATGATACCTTTCTTGTTTGTTGGGTTTGACGTGATACCACAAATAGCTGAAGAAGTTAAAGCACCTGCTAAAAAAATTGGTGGCATTTTAATCATTTCTATAGTAGCGTCAGTCATCTTTTATTTATTAATTGTTTTTGGGGTCGCCACAGGGTTAACTCCGCGAGCATTAATGACTAGTAGTTTAGCAACAGCAGATGCGATGGTTAATTTATTTGGTCATAGTGGCTTTGGTATTTTGCTTGTATTTGGTGGTGTTGCAGGGATTATTACAAGTTGGAATGCGTTCATTATTGGAGGAAGCAGAATTTTATATGCCATGGCCAAAAATAAAATGATTCCTCAATGGTTTGCATATATACATCCAAAGTATAAAACGCCAACGCACGGTATTTTGTTCTTAGGCATACTTGCTTTTACTGCGCCATTATTAGGTAGACCTGCGCTAAACTGGATTGTTAACGCAGGAGGCATTGGAGTGGTCTTAGGGTATTTGCTCGTGGCGTTTTCTTTCCTCAAGTTAAGAAAAACACAACCAGATTTAGTACGCCCTTACCGTATTAAAAATGGTAATCTTGTTGGTGTAATGGCAGTCATTCTAAGTATTTTATTCCTAATAATATACTTACCTGGCATGCCATCATCGTTATTATGGCCGTCAGAGTGGTTCATTGTTTTAGCTTGGTATTTCATTGCTTGTGTACTTTATTTTACACAGAAGAGAAGTATAATCCATAATAAGCAAATATCAATACAAGAAGATAGATAATAAAATAAGTTAAATATAATAAATAAAAAAGCCGTCCAAGTTTTCAATGCTTGGACGGCTTTTTAGTATAAGCTTCATCATCGTAACATCAGCTTTATTTAGGATGAATCTTAGTTTGCAACGTGTATAATTTGATCACCAGGTTTAATCCATTGTTTGTTTAAGCATAGTTTATACAACGTAAAACTAATTATTGCAGGCAATATGATATGAAAGACAAGTATTAATATCCATGTTTGGAGTGAACCGCCCATAGTGTTAATGGTCATGATTTGCCCGATGAGACCACTTGTGCCCATACCTGCACCTGCAGCATTATTCGTCATTGGAAATAATGTTGTCATAATAGGAGCGACGATGGCACTGGCTAGTGTTGGTGGCAGTAATATCATTGGATGCTTTATGATGTTTGGAACTTGTAACATGCTTGTGCCAATCCCAACTGATAATAAACCTCCCCAACCATTATCTTTAAAGCCATTAATTGCAAAGCCAACCATCTGCGCAGCACAACCTACTGTTGCCGCCCCAGCGGCTAAACCACTTAAGTCGAGCATAAGCGCAAGTGCTGCACTAGAGATAGGCGCAGTTAACGCTAAACCAAAAATGACTGCTACGAGAATACCCATAATGAAAGGCTGCTGCTCAGTAGCAACATTGATAATTTTACCTAAGCCAGTCATAAATTGATTTAAAGCTGGTCCGAAACTTTTCGCTATAAACCCTCCAATAATAATTGTAAGTAATGGTGTCACAATGATATCGATTTTTGTTTTTCCTGCATATAATTTGCTCAGTTCAACGACAATTAAAGTAGCGATATAAGCACCTACAGGGCCACCTTCAAATGTAGTATAGCCTAGTGTTCCGACAATAACACAGGAAAAAATAACGAGCGGCTTTGCACCTAGTCCATACGCAATCGCTACACCAATTGCTGCTCCCGTGACTGACATAGCAACATTACCAACTTCAGTTAAAAAAGATAAATCTAATTGAGGCATTAACGTTTGACTACCTATGGTTTCTAATATGAGTCCAATAATTAGAGATCCGAATAGTCCTAAAGCCATAAAGCTAAGTGCTTCAATAATCCACCTATGTAAATAATTCTTCATTTTAGTCCCCTTAATCTTCAAACAAAGTTATTTTATAAATTAATTTTAGTATATAGAAAATTTTCTGTGATGGCTAGACAATATTAACAATTTAGAAATAGCCTTTATCTTTTTAAAATAAGTAAGGAGATTATAAAAACATAATTAGGTTATATAGTATGAATACAAGGTGTATCAAGGGTTAGGAGGATTGTAATGAAAGAAATTTATACGATTGGCCATGCAAATCATTCTGAGCAACAATTTATAAATATGCTGAAAGAATATGATGTTGAATTAGTTGTAGATGTACGTGCTTTTAGAGGAAGTAAACGAAATCCACAATTTAATGAAAGTTATATAAAGAAATGGTTAAAAAAAGCACATATTTCTTATCAATATAATGAAAAATTAGGTGGGAGAAGGAAACCTTCTGAAAATGTAGGTAGAAATATTAATGGAGCATGGAAGAATGAATCTTTTCATAATTATGCTGACTATACATTAACGACAGACTTTCAAGAAGGAATTAAAGCATTGCAAACATTAGCGAAGTCAAAACGCGTGGCATATATGTGTTCTGAACCTCATCCAGCAAGGTGCCATCGATTGATTATTAGTAATTGGTTGGGCGCTTATAATTGGGAAGTACAACATATTATGCTAAATAATCAACAAGAAATCATACAACAAACGCATAAATTAGGAGAATGGGGTGCTATGCCTATAATTGAAGATGATGGATATATTGTTTACCCAGACATCAATCAAAAAAAATGAAAATAGCCGAATGAACTTTTGTTCATTCGGCTATTTTCTTCTATATAATAAACATTTTATGAAGGCGTTGAATTAGTTTTTATTAACTGATGCATCATAAATTGATTCGATCGTTTCGCCTAAGATTTTATCAAACTCTTCATCTGATTGATTTACATTTAAATCATTGATGAGTGCACGAGAGAAGCTTGCAATTAAGTCTGTATTTTGTTTAAGAACTTCGTTAGCATGCTCTCTACTATAACCTCCTGATAATGCAACCACACGAATTACATTGTCATGGTCAATAAGTGTTTGATATTGGTTAGGTTTCGTAGGGATAGATAATTTCAACATTACAAGTTGGTCATCATTTAATTTGTTTAGTTCTTCTAATATTGAGTCAGCTAAATATGCTTCAATGTCTTCTTTGTTTTCAGCGTTAATGTTTACTTCAGGTTCGATGATTGGTACTAAACCTGCAGAAATAATTTGCTTAGCAACTTCAAATTGTTGTTTTACGACTAAATCAATACCATCTTTATTAAGTTCTAAAATATTAGAACGCATTTTTGTACCGAAGATTTTGTGTTCATTGGCACGACTTAATAAATCATCTAACTCTGGCATAGGTTTCATTAATTGAACGCCATCTTTTTCTACATCTAAACCTTTATCAACTTTCAAGAATGGGACAATACCTTTATCAGCTAAGTAATCACCAGTGTGTTTACCTTCTACTTCACGATCCATCGTTTGCTCAAAAAGAATCGCGCCAATAATTTTGTCAGAACTGAATGAAGATGATGATACAATACGTGTACGCATATCGTGAACGAGTTTAAACATTTCATCTTCACTATTATACTGATCTTCAGTAACGCCATAATCTTTAAGCGCTTTTGGTGTACTACCACCACTTTGATCTAATGCAGCGATGAAGCCTTTACCATTTTTCACTTTATCAAATTGTTCTTTATTCATTCTTACCACTCCTTTAACTATATTCCCTTTCAGTATGATGAAAATTGACTTATAACGCAAGTTCAAGGCATTTAAGAAATTGAAATATAATAAATCTTATATCTGTTATAAAAATACACATAATTACTGTGGAGATTTAGTGACTGAAATTAAAAATAGGGGTGTTGGGTTATAAAAAACATCGTGTTCTTTGTATACACGCTTGTAAATATTTGAATCAAGATGAATTTTATCAATACCTAATTCCTCTAAAATTTTTAAATCATATTGCGGTCTAGATTGATGATTGATGTCTAGGCTTTGTTTTATTGCTTCACTTTCCCTCAACATGTCATCACCAAGCTGATGATGTACATGATTGGATGGAATATTACTGTAATTGACGAAGGAATCATTACCATAGTCTCCATCGATATTAATAAGATGACCATTAGGTTTTAATACGCGTAACCATTCTTGATAGGCTGACTTCGTATGTGGAAGCAGCCAAGTCACATTCCTAGCAATGACTACATCAAAGCTCTCGTCATCATAATCTAGGTGCTCTGCATCCATAACTTTAAATCGGATATCTTGATTTAATTGCTGTGCATTTTGTTTAGCGGACTGAATCATGTCAGGCGCAAGATCAATGCCTGAAACATCCGCACCTTGTTGGGCACATAAAATAGCTAGAAAACCAGCTCCAGTGCCTATATCTAAGACTTTTAAGCCGGGTTCCATTGTGACTATACTTTGTAATTCGTTAATCCAGGTATGCGCGTGTGTACTTTCTAATTCTTCTTGTTTATCTTTTCTAAAAGAATTGGCACGTTTACCCCAATAATTTATTATTTGTTTTTTATTCATAATTCTAACCCTCTTTAATGTAATGCTTTAAGATAAGACCTTCTTTAATTATAAAATATATAAATTGGTTTGTAAGAATAGAAGACTCAGAGTAATGGTAATCTAACAGTTCTATATAGTAAAAGTCATCCAAATTTTTAACATTTATACCTCTAAACCTATCTTAAAGTATTTTTAGAGGTTGTTTTAAAAAGATAAACTAAATAATAAATTTAGCTCATTTTTATCTTGAATATTATTTAATAAGTATATCTGAATAAATAAAAACCAAAATTAGTTAAAAACATATTTCTTAAAAAAATTGTAAGAACATTTCGTTATTATTAAAGAGAAAACAAAAAAATAAAACAGAATATATATTCTATTTTTATGAATAAATATACAAACAATTAAGTTTGTAAGATTCATTAATTTCGTTAAGTTCAAACTTAACACTGTGATTGTAGCAATTTTCGTATGATTATTACTTGTGCATTTTATATAATTATTCATATTTTAATAACCATAAATCTGAATGTAGTTTGCATTATTATTTAAAATTCGTTAGGCTCTTATTTGTGAATAAATAATTAGTTTTTGCTAATAGCGTAATTTATTAGCGACATTTTTACATAAAAATCTACTATGAGGGGTGTTCAAAAGTTGAGAAAGAGTAAAGTAATGGATTGGACGACCTTTATAGGGTCTTCCGTAATATTATTTATCGCAGTAATTCCTATGATGGTTTTTCCAAAGGCCAGTCAGGATATTATTACGAGAATGAATGAAGCTGTGGTAAGTACAATAGGTTCAGTATACTTATTTATTGGCTTAGCAACTTTAATATTTGTTTTATATATAGCATTTGGTAAATATGGAAATGTCACACTAGGTAAGGCGACAGATAAGCCTGAATTTAATAACTTCAGTTGGGCAGCAATGCTTTTCTGTGCAGGTATAGCATCAGATATTTTATACTGGGGTATTATTGAATGGGCATTTTATTATCAAACGCCACCACATGGTGGTAAAGGCATGACGGACAGTGCTTTAAATTATGCTACGATGTATGGCATGTTCCATTGGGGGCCAATTGCGTGGGCTACATTCGTACTACCAGCACTATGTATTGGTTATCTTATATTTGTTAAGAAAAAACCAGTGTTTAAAATTAGCCAAACATTACGTCCTGTATTAAAAGGTCAAACAGATGGGCTTGTTGGTAAAATTGTAGATATTATATTTATTTTCGGTCTGCTTGGCGGGGCCGCTACATCTCTAGCACTTGGTGTACCAATGATTACAGCAGGGTTAGAGAGGTTGACCGGTATAGATGGTGACAATATGTATATGCGTGGTGCTATTCTATTCCTCGTCACAGCAATTTTTGCCTATAGTTCTTATTCAGGATTGAAAAAGGGAATCAAAGTGTTAAGTGATTGGAACGTTATCTTGTCATTTGTATTATTAGGATTTGTGTTAATTGTCGGTCCAACTGTATTTATAATGGAAACCACGATTACCGGTATGGGTAATATGCTTAAAAACTTCTTCCAAATGGCAACGTGGATTGAACCATTTGGAGGAATCGATGGACGTAAAGAAACCAATTTCCCGCAAGATTGGACAATATTCTATTGGTCATGGTGGATAGTTTATGCACCGTTTATTGGTTTATTTATCGCACGAATTTCTAAAGGGCGCACACTGAAAGAAGTAGTGTTGGGAACTATTATCTACGGTACATTAGGCTGTATGCTATTCTTTGGTATTTTCGGGAACTATGCAGTTTATTTACAATTAAGTGGAGAATTTAATGTTATACAAAATTTAAATACACATGGTACAGAAGCAACGATTATTGAAGTATTGCATCAATTACCGGTACCTAAATTGATTATCTCATTATTCTTACTTTCTGCGCTTCTGTTCTTAGCAACGACGTTCGACTCAGGTTCTTATATTTTAGCAGCTGCATCACAGAAAAAAGTTGTTGGTGAACCATTGAAATACAATCGTTTATACTGGGCATTTGCATTATGTTTACTACCATTTGCTTTAATGCTTATAGGTGGGGAACGTGCATTAGAAGTATTGAAAACTGCTTCTTTACTTGCCAGTGTACCAGTCCTTATTGTGTTCGTAATGATGATGATTTCATTCTTACGTACGTTAAGTGAGGATCGGCTTAAACTTGAACGTCGTGCAGATAAATACAAAGAAGTAGAACGACGTTCGCTTAGAATTACCCAAGTAAGAGAAAGAAAAGAAGACGATAATTTATAAATGATTACCACCGACAAAGTGTACTCACTTTGTCGGTATTTTTATTTTCCACAAGTTCAAAGTATTCTCAGTATGACAAAAAAGACTTTTAGATTGTTAAATCTAAAAGTCTTTTATAATTATAAATTATTTTTTAAGCATATTGAGATGAGCATTAATTCTTATTTTCGGGGATTGGAAAGTATTTAAATATTTCGCCGCTTTCAATAGCGTTGCTCAAATTATCTAACCAATCATAATATGGCAATGTATCGATTAATTGTGCTTTCACTTCGCTAGCTTCTGATTTTATTGCTTCATCTACATCTTTGTCATTAATGATTTTATCCAGTATAGCTACAGAATCATGAACAGCTTCTGCGTTAATCACAATTTCTCTTTTCCATTTGCGAGTAAAGAAATTACTAAAGAAATTGAAAAAGTCTTTTTCCGCAACGAAATGTTGCTTCCTACTGCCACGTGTAAATTGTTGTTTAACAATATCGAATTCCTGAAGCCTTTTAACTCCTGCGCTCATACTTGGTTTGCTCATTTGTAGTTGTTCACGCATTTCATCCAATGTCATGCTTTCTTCAAAAAGCATTGTACCGAATAAATTTCCTACGCTCCTGTTAATCCCGTATAAGTCCATCGTTTCACCAATGGCGTTGATGACAATGTCCTTTGCTTCATCCAATTGCTTATCAGGGTTGTTTGAATGTACCACGATGTACACCTCCGATAATTTATTATACAAATTTAAAATAGTAATGGTAGCTGAACGTAAAACAATTATAATTTATAATTCTACGACACGTTAACCATTTTATCTCTAAACTTGTTTGACACCCTTTCGTTTACTATGCTAACATAAACTTTGTAAAATTCGTTAAATAAAAATTTAACAAACTTAACGGAGGTAATTTTCATGGAACTTTTAAAACAATTATCTCGTCGTCAATACATTGATGGTGAGTGGGTAGAGAGCTCAAACAAAGAAACAAGAAAAATTATTAATCCATATAATCAAGAAGTTATTTTTGAAGTCGCAGAAGGTACTTCAGAAGATAGTGAACGTGCTATTCTAGCAGCAAGAAGTGCGTTTGAAGGTAGTGAATGGTCTCAAGAGACAAGTGAATCAAGAGGTAAAAAAGTACGTGCGATTGCAGACTTAATTGCAGAACACCGCGAAGAATTAGCAAGGCTAGAAACATTAGACACAGGAAAAACGTTAGAAGAGTCATATGCAGACATGGATGATATTGCGAATGTATTTAATTATTTTGCTGGTTTAGCAGATAAAGACGGTGGCGAAATTATTGATTCACCGATTCCTAATACAGAAAGTAAAATAATCAAAGAGCCGGTGGGTGTTGTAACACAAATTACACCGTGGAATTATCCTTTATTACAAGCTTCATGGAAGATTGCACCAGCATTAGCTACAGGTTGTACGCTTGTGATGAAGCCAAGTGAAATTACTCCGCTTACAACAATTCGCGTGTTCGAATTAATGGAACAAGTTGGCTTCCCGAAAGGCGTAATTAACTTGGTATTAGGTAAAGGTTCAGAAGTAGGAGAGCCATTATCATCACATAAAGAAGTTGATTTAGTTTCTTTCACAGGCGGTATAAAAACAGGTAAACATATTATGAAACAAGCTGCTGATCATGTAACTAACATTGCGTTAGAATTAGGTGGCAAAAATCCTAATATTATATTTGATGATGCTGAATTCGAACTTGCAGTTGACCAAGCTTTAAATGGTGGATTCTTCCATGCAGGTCAAGTATGTTCTGCTGGTGCAAGAATCTTAGTGCATAACGATATTAAAGATAAATTTGAAGCTGCATTAGTTGAAAGAGTTAAAAACATTAAACTAGGTGATGGATTTAATCCGGAAACTGAAATGGGTCCGGTTATTTCAGCTGAACATAGAGAGAAAATTGAAAGCTATATGGAAGTAGCAAAATCAGAAAACGCGACTATTGCCATTGGTGGTAAACGTCCAGAACGTGAAGACTTACAAAATGGTTTCTTCTTTGAGCCAACTGTAATTACTAATTGTGATACTTCAATGCGTATTGTACAAGAAGAAGTCTTTGGGCCAGTCGTTACAATCGAAGGCTTTTCAACAGAAGCTGAAGCAATCGAACTTGCAAATGATTCTATTTATGGATTAGCAGGTGGCGTATTCACTTCAGACGTAGATAAAGCAGAACGTGTTGTGAATAAATTGAAGATGGGCACAGTTTGGATTAACGATTTCCACCCATACTTTGCACAAGCACCATGGGGCGGTTATAAACAATCAGGTATCGGTAGAGAACTTGGTAAAGAAGGTTTAGCAGAATATCAAGTAGAAAAACATATTCTAAGAAACACAAATCCAGAACCAGTGAATTGGTTTGGTAAACAATAAAAAATAACTTTTAAAATTCAGGAGGATTTATCAACATGAAAAAATCGTATGATTATATCATTATTGGTGGCGGTAGTGCTGGGTCAGTACTCGGTGGACGCTTAAGTGAAGATACATCTAATGATGTACTTGTATTAGAAGCTGGACGTAGTGACTACGCATGGGATTTATTAATTCAAATGCCAGCAGCTTTAATGTATCCAGCAGGAAATAAACTTTATGACTGGATTTATGAAACAAATGCAGAACCACATATGGGCGGACGTAAAGTAGGACATGCTCGTGGTAAAGTATTAGGTGGTTCAAGTTCAATCAACGGTATGATTTACCAACGTGGTAACCCAATGGACTATGAAAAATGGGCGAAGCCAGAAGGCATGGAATCATGGGATTATGCGCATTGTTTACCATATTTTAAACGTTTAGAAAAAACATTTGGCGCGACAAAAGACGATCAATATCGTGGACATCATGGCCCTATTAAATTAAGACGTGGTCCAGCGAAGAATCCACTATTCCAAGCATTCTTCAATGCTGGTGTTGAAGCAGGTTATAACAAGACACCAGATGTCAATGGTTTCCGTCAAGAAGGTTTCGGTCCTTTTGATAGCCAAGTGCATAATGGTAGACGTGTTTCAGCGTCAAGAGCATACTTACATCCAGCGATGAAACGTAAAAACTTAGATGTTCAAACACGTGCGTTTGTTACTAAATTAAACTTTGAAGGTAATAAAGTTACTGGCGTAACGTTCAAAAAGAATGGTAAAGAGCATACTGTAAATGCGAAAGAGGTTATTTTATCTGGCGGTGCGATTAATTCACCACAACTATTACAATTATCAGGTATTGGTGATTCTGAACATTTACGTTCAGTAGGTATTGAGCCTCGTTTACACTTACCAGGTGTTGGAGAAAACTTTGAAGACCATTTAGAAGTCTATGTACAACATGCATGTAAACAACCCGTTTCAATGCAACCAAGCCTTAACAAATTGAAAATGCCATTTATTGGTTTGCAATGGTTGTTAGGACGTAAAGGTGCAGCAGCATCTAACCACTTTGAAGGCGGTGGGTTCGTACGTTCAAATGATGAAGTAGAATATCCAAACTTGATGTTCCATTTCTTACCAATTGCAGTAAGATACGATGGTACAAAAGCGCCAGCTGCTCATGGTTACCAAGTACACGTAGGTCCTATGTATTCTAACTCACGTGGTCACTTGAAGATTAAGTCTAAAGATCCGTTTGAAAAACCAGAGTTTGTATTTAACTATTTATCTACAGAAGAAGATAAACGCGAATGGGTAGAAGCAATTAAAGTGGCTAGAAATATCTTATCTCAAAAAGCGCTAGATCCATTTAATGGTGGCGAGATTTCACCAGGACCAGAAGTACAAACAGATGAAGAGATAATTGAATGGGTAAAACGTGATGGCGAAACAGCATTACACCCTTCATGTAGTTGTAGAATGGGACCTGCTTCAGATGAAATGTCAGTTGTAGACCCTGAAACGTTTAAAGTACACGGTATGGAAAACTTACGCGTTGTCGATGCGTCTGTAATGCCTCGTACTACAAATGGTAATATTCATTCACCTATACTAATGATGGCTGAAAGAGCCTCTGACGTTATTCGCGGCAAGAAATTAATGGAACCGGAATACATTGATTTTTACCGCCACGGTGTACACGATAAAGATGCAGGCACTATAAAATAAGAATTGAGTCACACCTCTGTAGTGTGAAAATACAAAAAAACAACTGGTGAAGTCATAGACTGATGACTTTCACCAGTTTATTATTATCTATCATAATTAAAGTGCTTTATATTAATTTGAAAATACTTTAATTGTGGCTAAAGAGAAATCAGCTGGTTGGTCAAAGTATTAATGTAAAACGATTAACTTTCCAAGTGCTCTGATTAAGGGGAGGCGTATTTATGGCATATTTATATTTAGTGATAGCGATTATTACTGAAGTAACAGGTACCGTTTCACTCAAATCTTCTGAAGGGTTTTCTAGATTATATCCAAGCTTATCAGCGATTATTTCATTTGTCATTTGTTTTTATTTCTTTAGTTTAGCAATGAAATATCTACCTTTAGGTTTAAGTTATGCAACTTGGGCTGGATTAGGTTTAGTGTTAAGTACAATGCTTGCAATCATTGTATTTAATGAACATTTGAATGTCACGGGAGTAGTGGCAATTGTGTTTATACTTACTGGCATTGTTTTATTAAACACTGTAGGAACTTCGAAATAAGTGTGTCATGATACAAATGAAAGTGATATCGTAACAAAGTTTCATATAATTGAACGTATTTTAACTAAAGCATTCGATATTTAATCGAGTGCTTTAAACTGTCGACAAAGTAAACGGTTTTGTCGGCAGTTTTTGTGAATGATTTTCGAAAGGAGATTCTCCTCGTATAGTATTTAGCTTTATATTTAAACATGAATAATGATAAATAATTTCATTATGCTTTATAAGTTAAATCAAGTGCTCATAACTATATAAATTTGTACCAAATATTTATAGTTGAGAGATGGTTTGAAATGGAAAATATTCAGTTGCAAATGCTGCGAGAAAATTTAGAGTGTATACCACAATATGAACTACCTGCATGATCTGTAATAAGAAAGTTTCAAAAAGGTGACGAAATAATATGGGCGAATGTAGAAACTCAAGCTGGTGAGTTTAATTTGGGAGAAGATGCATTAAAAAGACTTAATAAAGAGTTTGGAAACCATTTAAAAGAGTTGGAACAGCGCTGTCTCTTTATTGAAAATGAAAAGCAAGAAGTAATAGGTAGGACGACCACATGGTATGGTTATTTGAGTGAAAGTATGGAGGGAATGGGTCGAATTCATAGGATAAGTATCATCCCGTCATATCAAGGGAAAAGCTATCAGTATGTACCTTGAATATAATTTCAAACCAATACAATATAGATGCAAATGATCATAAAGCTTGGAAATTGTTAGAACAAGAGTTGAATCAAAGTTTAATATGAAATAAAAAATCCCAATAGCTATCCATTAGGATGCTGTTGGGATTTTTGAGTTGATTTATCAAGATTTAAAAGGTTAATCTTGTTGACCAGTGATTAAATCAGAAATTGCTTTAGATGATTTACCATCTTCAATTGAACAAAAATCATCGTAGAATTTATCGATTTTGTCTTGATAATCGACTTTGAGTTTATCTAAATTCTTCAAGTCTTCAGCTAATTTATAAGCGTCTTTATAAATTGGACCAGGCAGGTCTTTATGGTAATCAAGATAGAAACCACGTAAATCTTGGCCGTATTTATCTAAATCATAAGCGAAGAAGAATTGTGGTCTTTTGAGTACACCGTAGTCAAACATAACTGACGAATAATCTGTGATTAAGCAATCTGAAATCAAGTATAATTCAGAAATGTCATTGTAATTTGAAACGTCGATTGCAAAATCTTCATAACCTCTCAAATCAAGGGCATTCGAAATTAAGTAATGCATTCTTAACAAGATGACATAATCATCACCTAATTGTTCTTGTAAATTATCTAAATCAATTTTTAAATCAAATAAATATTTACCTTTCTTCACAAATTCATCATCTCTCCATGTAGGAGCATACATAATAACTTTTTTACCTTCAGGTAAATTTAAGTTTTCTTTAATCTCTTGAATATACGCTTCATCTTGTGAACGATTAACTAAAACATCATTTCTAGGGTATCCAATTTCAAGAATTTGTTCGGGACTCATCCAAAATGCTGTCTCAAATATTTTTGAAGAGTATGCATTCGGAGATACAAGATAATCCCAACGACTTGTTTCTTCTCTGAAGTTACGTTTGTATCTATCTGTTGTTGTTCCAGGCATACGAATAACTTTCATGTCGTTTGCTAAACGTTTTAATGGTGTACCATGCCAAGTTTGAATATAGACTTGGTTAGGTTTCTTATTTAAAAAGAGTGGTAACCTCGCATTAGAGACCCAATATTTTGCTTTTGAATACGCTTCATAATAAGCTTTAGAATTTTTTCTTACTTTTTGAGCAGGACCTGGTAATTTAACGCTTCCAGGTTTTTTGAATACCCAAATAAATTCATAATTAGGGTGATGTTTCATCATATATTCATAAATATACTTAGGACTATCACTATAATTCTTACCACCAAAAGCTTCGAAAACAATTGTTTTTGGATTTACCTTATCTTCAGAATCTGTTAGTTGATATAATGCTCGATGTTTATTTTTTCTACGTAGCACTACGTTTTTAGCTAAGCGAGCTTGGTTTCTAAATTGGTTGATTTTATAAGCGAAATTTCGCTTATTAAGCATTAGCATCAGTGCTTCGGCTATAAATAAAGGTTTCTCATTTTTGAAAATAGAGGGACTTAGTTGTCTGACTACTTTTGGTAATAAATCACTGTGATGTTCATATCTTTCAGGTGTTTTCCTAAGCGAAGGCTCAAATGAATATTTGAGTAAATTCTTCATTTTACTTTTTATAAAACGTTTATTTTCTTTTAACGGTGCACGTTGAATAGAATCTGAAAAACTATATACGTAATCGTTGAAAATGATACCGAAATCTTGTTTAGATAGCCTTGGTTTTAAGAACGGATCATAAACCTCACCTTTAATATAAAATGGGAAACGACTAACACGTACAAAGCCATTTGAGTATTTTATAAAATCAAGTATAAATGACCAATCAATGAATATATTTATGTCTTCATTAAAATGTAAGTTATGTCCACGTACAATAGCTGTTTTAAAGATGATATTACATGCTGAATTTTTACGTAAAAATTGGTTGGATTTTGTTTTTGTATTTAAATATTCAACACGAACTGCATTTTGGTCTATATACTGTGGTACATCGAGTGTAAATGAATGAATTGGTGCAATTAAAGCGTCAAATTGATTTATTTTCTTCATGTAAAACGCAAGTGCATATGAAGCTAAATAATCATCTGAATCAATAAATATAAAATAAGGTGAGTCAACCTCTTGTAATGCAAGGTTTCTCGCATGTGCATGCCCTGTATTTTGTTGTAAATCGATTTCTTTTATTGAGATATCCCAGTTTTTAATTGTTTGTGTTGCAATTGTTTTTGACTTATCAGTTGAGCCATCATTAACTAAAATTAACTCAAAATCTTGAAATCTTTGTTTTTTAAGACTTGTTAAACATTTTTCTATATAGTCTTCTGAGTTGTAATAAGTTACTATGACAGATATGGACTTCATTGTTTATAACCTCTTTTTTAAATTTTCTCTTTATAATTTAATATAAGATTGAATATATCAAATTTTGGTAATTATTTTCAATCATTGATAATAACATTATTAGTTAGTGAAATGTTGTATTTTATATAGAACTATTAGTCAATGAGCAATAATTTTTAATTTATAAAATGTTCATTGTAGCATGTGCAGTAATAATACTTAAAAGCATGGACATTCATATCAGGTTAAAGCTTATTAATAATATAGTGAATATGCATATATTTAAGTATTTGATGAAAAGCCGTATTATCTCATTTTACTATAAAAACTCAATATATCCAGTGTTTGAAGAGAATTCAATTTATAGTAAATGAGTTATTTTTTTAAATAGTAATATTATTTCCTTGAGATATAGGGTATTGAGCAAATAATACCGTAAAATTCAAATGATACAGTTTTAGTATAATAACAATTTGCAAAGCATATATATTGATGAAAGGGTGATTCAATATGGCAATAAGACAAGCAAATCAAGAAGAGTTGAAATTAATTAATCAAACGATACCCACTGTATTTAAAGAGGCGATTACAACTGATTTTGATTTAACAGATCATGCAATGAGAACAGCCTCTGAAAATTTGAGAGTTCAAGGAGCAGAGTATTATGTACTCACAGAAGAAGGTAAGTTAAAAGGTTTTGTACTTATCGATGATAAAATAGATTATTTTATACAAGAAGCATACGGTTTTATATATGAATTATACGTATTTGATGAATATAGAAGACATGGCGTTGCAGAAGAATTGTTACACTTTGTCAGTGAACATTATAAAGAAAAAGATGTGAAAGAAGTAAGGTTAAATGTTTTTGCTAATAATTTTGCCAAAAAGTTATATGAAAAGATGGGTTTCCGCGATAGAAATATTACGATGTCTATGGAAATAACAGATTAGAGTATATGCACCTTTTTATTTTCTCAATTCAACCTAATAGATTGCGCTTAATTTAAAAGCGTATCATATATGACGTTTTCAAAGTATTAAATGATTGGCTAGAAAATTTTTGGAAAGTAGGACTACTATAACTTATGGAAAAATATTATTTTGTCATTTCACCTCCAAACAAATGATTTGTAAAGCGAAATGAATTGAGTATAATTTAATTTCGTAAACAGTAATTGAGGAGAAGTGACTAATGATTAATAATGATTTTGAAGATATAGTAATGAATAGAAAGTCAGTAAAAGTATTTGACGAGCAAGTTAAGATACCAGTTTCGGAAATGAATGAAATGATTCAAAAAGCTACAAAAGCACCTTCATCAGTTAATATGCAGCCATGGCGCTTTTTAGTTGTAGCGAGTGATGAAGGAAAGGATAAATTACGTCCACTTATTCGATTTAATACACGTCAAAATGATACTTCATCCGCAATGGTGGTTATCTTTGGTGATATGAGAAGTCAAGAATATGGAGAAGAAATTTATAATAATGCTGTAAAACAAGGTCTCATGCCTGAAGATGTTAAAGACGAATTACTTGGAAAAGTACTACCTTATTATAGAAGCTTAGAAAAAAGTGAAATGAATGATATTGTAAAAATTGATAGCAGTTTAGCAGCTATGCAATTTATGTTAGTGGCAAGAGCTTATGGATATGATACAAACCCAATAGGTGGGTTTGAAAGTGACCAAATCGCAGAAGTATTTGATATTGATTCAGAACGCTACGAACCAGTTATGATCATAGCAATTGGAAAGGCTAAAAACCCAGCACATGGATCTTATCGTTTGCCATCTGAAACCATAACTAAACATGTGTAATAATAAAAATGCCGCTACTTTATTGAAATTTCGATAAAGTAGCGGCATTTTTATTATTGTAAAGTCAATTTGTACATATTGTAAATTTTAAAAAATATATTGTGACATTTAATATTAAATTTTACAATAGTGTTGATATATAACGTTATAATTTAATAATGTTAAACAAAGGGTGATTGAGTTATGACAAAGTATAAACTAACGATAATGCTATTGTTTTTACTATTTTTATTTTTGAGTAATCTTTGTTTAAATGAACAAAAGCAATTACATAATAAAGTTTCGTTTTATGCGGTTGGGGATAATTTAATTCATCCAGTAGTTTATCAAGATGCGCTACAAGTGGATGGCAGTTTTGATTTTAAACCGATGTATCAATTAATAGAAAAGGATTTAAAGTCAGCAGATATTTCATATATTAATCAAGAATCTCCAATTGGAGGGGATGACAAGCCTTTTTCTGGCTTCAAGCGTTTTAATACACCAAGTGATATTGCAGATGATGTTGTAGATATGGGTTTTAACCTAATTAATGGTTCAAATAATCATGCACTTGACCAAGGAACAGAGGGTTTATTAAATGAAGTAGATTTATGGAAGAAATTTGATGACGTTTTATATACAGGTACTTTTGAATCACAAAAAAAGAGAGAACATGTTCCAACTATTAAGAAAAAGGGAATTGAAATCGCATTATTAAGTTATACATATGGTACAAATGGCATTTCACCAGAAAAAGAGTATCATGTAAATTATTTTAATGAAGCACAAATCAAAGAAGATGTAGCAAAAGCCAAAAAGCAAAGTGATGCCGTGATTGTCTCAGCACACTGGGGTAATGAAGGTGAACATAAACCCAATGACACTCAGAAAAGATACGCTAAAATATTTGCAAATGCAGGTGTAGATGCTGTTATCGGGACACACCCTCATGTCATTCAACCAATAGATTGGGTGAAAGGGAAAAATAATCATGAAACGCTTGTAGCTTATTCCCTGGGAAATTTTTTGAACGGACAAGAAACAGGAGATGAAAGTAATATATTAGGTGGAAATATTCGTTTTAATATTGATGCATCACCAAAAGGGACAACGATTAAAGATGTTCAATGGGAATCTTTAGTTACCCATTACGAAATGACGACCCCTTTAGATGACGATGCTAGAAACAATTTTAAAATGTATCCACTAAGCGAATACAACAATGGTTTAGCAAAGCAACATGGTTTAAATTATAGGGAAGAAAATGAAGTGTCGAAGCAACGTTTAGAAACTATTACTAACAATGTTATAGATAAACAATATTTAACCTCAAATAACCATTAATATAAGTACGTATTAGTCAAATTATAATAAGTAAGGACTTCTATGTGTTTGAGAAGTCCCTTACTTATTATATAACTTTTTTAGCTAGATTAGTTATATAGTTAAAGAAAGCGTCATGTTCAACGTGGTGGACTAAAGAAACAGGCCTTCCGTTTACATCATCAATGTAGGTTTGTCCTTGGCTTGGACCTTCAGTATACACAGATATATTGATGTCGTGTTGCTCTACTAATTCAGGCATACCGATATAAGCAGTTGTTAATACATCCCACAAGAAATAAGTAGAATTTGTTTGGAAATGTGTTAACGGCGGTACTGCTGCATAACTTACACCTAAGAAATCTACACCAGGAAAATGACGCTCATTTGCCCAAGATTGCCTAACTTCCCAAGTCATAGGTACTTGATTTGTACTTTCTAAAGCTATCATATCTATTTTAATAGCTGAATCAAACACAACTTGAACAGCTTCAGGGTCCCAGAAAGCATTCCATTCTGCCGTCCCATCATGCTCTGGTTCTTCTACATTACCTCTGTCTAATAATGTTCCGCCCATCCATACAAGACGATCAATATTTTGAACAATAGAAGGTTCTATCGATAAAGCTTTAGCCAGATCAGTTAGTGGTCCGGTGAAAAGTAAAGTTACTTTTTCAGAACTAGTTCGTATTTTATCTATAATATCTTGGTATGCAGGTGCTTTGAGCAATAAAGATTTTTGTTTTGTTACTTCATTTAAAATGGGTAACGCATCCATAAAGAATGCATGCATACGCCAATCTTTGGGAAAAGGATTTTTGCCACGTTCTTTTGAAGCGGCTACATGTAATGTTTGATCCGAAAAACGGTTGATAATTTTTTGTGATGCACTTACTGCAGGCTCGATATAACTATCTGCACCAATGGCACTTATACCAATAAGATTAACATCATCCATTTGAGTCAATAGAAATAAAGAGATGAGATCATCTACACCACCATCGTGGTTAAAGTAAATTTGTTTCATGTGCTACCTCCAAGTATTTTTGTTATTTTATGGAAGTATTATAACAAATAAAACTATGCTAAAAGTAAGTGATTATGAATAAATAAGAAAAATTTGTTTTCCTACAGTTCTTAAATTAAGAGAATGGAAATTTATGCGCAAAGTGATTTTTTGTTTTAATTGTGTAATTTGTTTTATGAAAACAGAAATAATCAAGATTAAATTGTTTAAAAATTTATACTTAGGTTATGTTATGTTATATTAATAGACAAAAATTAAGGGGTGTTTTTTTTGTGAAGTTCAAAAAAGAAAAAGTTAATAAGGTAGATTCCGATCAAGCTAAAAAAAGCGTCGTGGCCACGGGTATTGGTAACGCCATTGAATGGTTTGATTTCGGATTATACGCACAGTTAGCTGTAGTAATCAGTGCTAATTTCTTCGGTAATTTACCGCAAGAGATGCAAATTGTTTCTACATTTGCTGTATTTGCTTTTGCATTTATCGTACGTCCGATTGGTGGTATATTCTTCAGTCATATAGGGGACAAATATGGACGGAAGATTGTATTATCCTCAACTATATTACTGATGGCAGCCTCAACGCTTATGCTGGGGTTATTACCGACTCAAGAACAAATTGGTATATGGGCACCTATATTATTACTTGTGGTACGTATGATTCAGTCATTTTCAACTGGTGGAGAGTACGCTGGTGCTATGACATACATAGCCGAATCATCACCGGATAAGACACGTGGTAAACTAGGCAGTGGTTTAGAGATAGGAACACTAGCTGGTAGTATTATGGCAGCAGCGCTAGCTGGTCTTATGTATGCATTGTTAAACGATCAACAAATGCAAGACTGGGGTTGGAGAATTCCATTTATCCTTGCTGCACCATTAGGTATTGTAGGTATATTCTTACGTACAGGTCTAGATGAAAGCCCGGCCTATGAATCGACATTAGAAGAAAAAGAAGAGTTAGAATACTCTTATTTAGATATATTTAAATATTATTGGAAAGATATTATAGTTTGTTTCACAGGTGTAGCATTCTTGAATGTGGCTAACTATATGGTCTTATCGTTTATGCCATCCTTCTTAAACTCAACCATTGACTTAGGAGGAACCATGAGTTCAATACTGAGCACGGTGACGATGTTAGTAATGATACCAGCTGTATTTTTCTTTGGTTGGTACAGTGACAAAATTGGTAATAAAAATGCGATTCTATTTGGTTTAATTGGTTTCAGTTTATTCTCAGTGCTTGCTTTCTGGCTCATGAGTATACCAATGATACCGTCCATTATCTTAGGATTGTTTATTATTGCTCTATTCATGTCTACATTTGAAGGCGTTATGCCATCTGTATTACCAAGTATGTTCCATACAAAAGTGAGGTTACGTACTTTATCTCTTGTTTATAACATTGGTGCTGCAATCTTTGGTGGTTTAACACCATTTATCCTATCAATGCTAGTAGAGACAACAGGTCAAGATATTGCGCCTTCGTATTATCTAATGTTTATTAATGTTGTTGGATTAATTATTTTCTTAACGATGTTTAAATCAACTTCAAATAAATCGTTAAGAGGAAACTATCCAAACGTTGAAAATCAAGAAGATTATGAAGATGTTATTCAAAACCCTAAAGATGCACTTTGGTGGGAAGATGAAGTTAAGGAAAATTAATACAGTTGTGTATGCAAATTAGATAATTCGTTAAGACGCAACACTTATTCATTTAAGTGTTGCGTCTTTTTTATTATTAATTAAATATACCTAGTAACCATTTGTGTGACTTTTAATCAAGTGAAATATATTGAGCTTAATTAAATAATATAATAGGTATAAAAATTATAAATATATAACTTGAAAATATACAAAAAATTATAAAGTTTGTAAAATTAATTAATTATTTTCATGAATTTTGTGATATTATAAAAGAAATAAAATATTATAGGAGGTTGGACGATATGTCTAAAACAGTAAAGATTGTCATAGCAGTTGTTGTTGGGTTATTGTTAATCGTCGGAATAGGTGGCGGCGCTTTTTATTACTTTACGAAAAATTCACCTAAAAATACGTATTTATTAAGTGAACTAGAAACAGCTAAGCAAATGCAAGATTATGCGAAAGATCGTTTTGAAAATGAATTTAAATTTCAAGACAAGATGAAAGATGAATCATATTTAATTGATTTAGATGCTAGCGCAGATGTGCCAGAAAAGTTACTTAAATCATCTAACATTCCACAATCTGCAGTAGATGCTTCGAAATTAGGGTTCAAAGTGGGACATGACCCTAAAGAAGAAAAATCTGTATTAGCATTAAATCCTACTGTTGCTGATAATGAAGTCGGGGAATTTCAATGGGCAGCAGATAAGGACAATCAATATTATTCAGCACCAATTTTAGATGATGTTTATAAAGCGAAAAACGATGAGTTAGTTGATGTTTATGAAAACCTCACAGGTGATACCTCAAGTACTTCTTCAAGTATGAATAGCAATCAAACACCGATTACAAATGATACATTGAACTTAAATTCACTCTTATCAGGAACACAAATATCACAAGAAAAAGTGGATGAAATCAGTAAGCGTTATAGTGAATTAATTATTGATGAACTTGATGATGACAATTTTGAAAAAGAAGATGACAAAGTTGATGTCGATGGTGAAGAGCAAGATGTTAATAAAGTAACAATGAGCATTAGTAAAGGTGAAATGAAATCAATTACTACTACAGTTTTAGAAGAAGTTAAAAAAGATAAAGAAATCAAAGATATCGCAGAAGATCAGTTTAATGCTGAGGACTATGATGATACTATCGATGAAGCGTTAGAAGATGTAAAAGATGCAGATAAAGATGAGTTTCCAAGTCTTAAATCTGTCATTTGGGAAGATGATAACCAAATCCTTAAACGTGAATTAACAATGAAAGACGATAGCGGTTCAGAAGTTAAATTAGAAGGTACAAGTTTAATCAAAGATGATAATTTGACTATGGATTATGAACTCTCAGCAGAAAATTCTAAGATTTCACTTAAAGGTGAATCAACAAAAAATGATGATAAGTATGAAGATGAATATACTTTAGGTTTTGATGACGGAATTAAAGAATCAGATATCAAACTGACAAACGAAGAAACGCAGGATGGTAATAAACGTACTGATAAAGGTGACATCGAAATTAAAGCGAACTATGATGAACTTAAAATCGAATATGATAATAAATTAGAGACTGATGTGAAAAATAATTCACAAAAATTAGATCTCGACGTTACTACAGAAGTAGAATCTGAACCTGTTACACTTAACTTAAAAGGTGAAACGAAACTTAAAGAAGATATTAAATTTGATAAAGCCGGAGCAAAAGACTTAAATAGTATGTCTGATAGCGACTTTAGAAAATTACAAAGAGAAATTTCTGATAATGCTGAAGATATTGTGAAAGATATTGCTAAAGATCTTGAAGATTAATGAATATGCTATAATGAAAGAGAAAAATTAAAATAATAATGAGAGGAGTGGTTAAATGAAAACATTACAATTGTTTCACATTTACCACTCCTTTTTATTGAAAAAATGGCACTTGTTTTTGTATTTAGTGTTAATTATTATAGGGCTATTTTCGACTTTACTGCTTATACAGCATTTAAACCAAGACGACACTAAATTTAGAATAGGTGTTGTGGATCACGATCAATCCACTGAAACAAAGTTAATACTTAAATCGATGGGCAACGGCTCAAATCTAGGTAAAGATATCAGTATTAAACGTTATAATAAGCAAGAAGCACACGACCTTTTAAAAGCACAACGTATAGAAGGATACTATGTATTTGAAAAAGGAATGACTAAATCATTTTACAAAAATGGTAGCTTACCTATTTCGGTTTATACATATGATGAACAATCAACTAAAAGTTTAGTGATTAATCAATTGACAGACTCAGTATATAATCGACTTATGTTATCTATGGGTGGAGGGTTGACCTATACCTCTCTATCTGAGAACCCTGAAAAAGAAGATACGATGCTTTTATTAACAGACTTACTATTTACAGGATTAAACAGAACAGGTGCATTTGATTATCAACCCGTCCAAATATACGATACTGCTAGTTATTATGTGATAACAGGTTACTTAGCATCTATTTTTATCTTTGCGTTATCGTTATTTTCAATTTTGAAAATGAATCAAGTAACTGCATTAAAATCTAGGTTAATGATGTATCATTTTTCATTTGAGAAACTGACATTGATTCGAAGCTTATTTACATTATTTTATACGAGTATTTGGACAGTGACTGGTTTCATGTGGATGCTTAAAATGTTACCAAATGAATTTGAAAGTTATAATTGGCCTACAGTAGTAATCCAGCTTATATATTATGTCTTAATGATACTCATATGGTTAACTATCATAGATTTAATATCATCTAAATGGATGAATTATATATTGAAAGCTATTTTTAGTATGGTAATCTTAATTTTATCAGGGTTAATTGTACCAACTATATACTTTAAGCATTTACTTAATGGTATCTTTGCAGCGCAACCATTTAGTTTTGTGACCAATCAAATGTTAGAAATCATATTGAACAATTACATTTTAGTAACACCCGTTATGTTTTATGGGAGTTTGGTATTATCTATCGCTATGTTAATAGCTGTCATTGTTGGGAGGTATCGCAAATGAGTCAACCCTACTTTTTTATTGTAGTTGCAAAGCAATGGAAGCAATACGCAATGTTAGCGATACTATTACTATGTACATTACTTGCTGTGTGGGGTATATACAAGTCGATGAACCAATCGTTTCAAATACCAGTAGTAGTACAAGATCAAGAGCGTTCATCAGCATCTAAAGCACTCATTGAACAAATTGATGATAATAAATTTGTAACAATAGAACGTGTGTCTCTAGACGAAGCTTATATTGATGAATATGTAACGAGAAAAGAAGCTGTGGCAAGTTTGCAAATTCCTGAAGATTATAGTGAGAAATTGCATAATAATCGTTTGAAAGATGCAATAACATTGTATGCTAGAGATGACTTTATAGGTGATATCACATTAGAAATGATTAGTCGCTCTTTGTATGAACATCAAATACCTAATATAGTGAAATCACATTTAGAGGATAATAATCAAAATACTTCATTGAAAACAGTGAATACAAAGTTAAAACAAGAAACACCAGAATCAAAGATAGCACATTATGTGATTGAAAAAAGCTCTAATACATCCATTTCATTAAGTATTGTATTTGCAATTATATTATGTGTAAGCAGTGTACAAATAGTGCTTCATCAAAGATTGAAACAAAATGGTGCATTGGCAAGGTTATATATGTATCGTTATAGCCAACTTAAACTATTTATCACATTTACTATTGCGCATACTGTAATGTTAATGGTCTTACTAAGTTTAACCGTGCTTATATTTCAACAAAATTTGTCTATATTATTTTATTTGAAATCACTATTCATTATTTTAATATATGAATTTGGTGTAGCATGGCTATTGTTTAAAGTAAACACTTTAAGTCATAGATTGTTTATGACTTTTATATATGCTCTGGTAATAAGCCTGATTTATATCTTCATACAATTATAGGAGTGATAAGATGATAGAACTACAAAATATAAAAAAACAATATCGCAGTAAAAGCATCTTTAAATCTCTAAGTATGACATTTGAAGATAATCAATTAACAGTTTTACTAGGAGAAAATGGGGCTGGGAAATCAACACTGCTAAGAATGATTTCTGGCTTAGAAGCACCGGATTATGGAAAGATCACATACTTTGGAAATGAAGTTGGTAAAAAACAACTTCAAGATATGATAGGATACGTGCCCCAAGATATTGCGCTTTTTGAACATATGACAGTAAATGAAAACATCAATTGCTTTAAAGCACTTTGCAAGCGGCCTATCGCAGAAGAGAAGATAGACCAATATGCTACTCAACTCAACTTAAAGGATCGTACGGCTACGGTGTCTAAATTATCTGGTGGCACTAAAAGAAAAGTGAATGTACTCATCGGCTTATTAAGTAATCCACAGATACTCATATTAGACGAGCCCACAGTAGGTATAGATTTGAAATCAAGATACGATATTCATAGTCTGTTAAATAAAATGAAGACGCAGTGTCTTATTATATTAACCACCCATCATTTAGATGAAGTAGAGGCTTTGGCGGATCAAATTAAAGTCATAGGAACTGACCCATTCTATAGGCAGGTACTTACAGATAAAAAATGGCATTTCGAAACATATACCCAACAAAATTAAAATCATATCCGTTACTGTTAGAAGTAGTATTAAACACAGTAGTGGATATGTTTTTTATTTTTAGAATTCAATAATATTATTTAAATATATGACATTTCTAAACAGGAGACGTTAAATTATGAACGAGTTCAATTACTAAGTTGATTTTTGTACTTATTTTAGGCTCATTTATCAAAAAACTATACTAAAACGATAAATATATATTTGAGTAACATATCAAAAAGCAGTGTCTAGAAAGGGTTAAACACAATTCTATATAGATACTGCTTGTTTTGTGTATAAATACAACAAAAAAGTAAAATAAGGGTAAATTTGTGTGTTTGAGAACCTTAAAACGCTGTAACCACTGATATCAAAGGGATATAAGTGTGTACATTGGAATAATCATCTTTGCTATAAATATACTTTAAATGAATAATTGAGTAACATCGTAAAAATGAGCTCTATCGACTTTGGTCATAGGAATGAAGCGAGATAAATTGTGCCATATATTTATACATTAAACTTCTTTAAATTGTATAAAAATACTGATATATGCAAATATGACCACATAAAAAGTCGATTTGACTTGATTTTTAATATGCGTATAATAGCTTAATATACAAGACTTTGTATAAAAGTTGTATTTGTCTTGTGGTGAGACGAAATAAATTTAAATACACAAAATTCAAGATGATAATCTTTGATAGTTGATGCTAGATTGATTTAATTATTTTGATACTTTGAATATGCTAATTTATAGGTATTTAAAATATTTAAATGAACAAAATCTTTTGAAATAAGTTGAAGATTAAATGGAAATTTAAAATAATAAAAGCAAATCTTAGATAGTGATAATTTTTATTAAGCAAACTAAGTTGAAAGTTCCCTTAGTTTGCTTTTTCTATGAAAAAAAATTAAAGAAGATTATCATAAAATAATTATATAAAAAGTTTTTAAAAGGCATGATATACAAAAATACATTGTTTATGCATTATTGACAGTAGCATTGAGGTGTTGCTGCATTATATTTAGTATATAAATTTTTGAAAAAATCCTTTTAATGAAACAATTTATTTAATTATCTTGTTAATTAGTCTTTGACTAATTGTAAAATTACGTGTATGATTTATGGATATTAATTCAATTTTCAGAATATTTATAGAAAAGGAATGAGGGTTTCGATGAATGATTTATTTGCACTAACAGATCACTATAGTTCGAACAATTATAGCCCGCTTAAATTGGCTTTAACGAAAGGTCTAGGTGCTAAAGTATGGGATATTGAAGATAATAGCTATATTGATTGTATTTCAGGGTTTTCCGTCGTCAATCAAGGACATTGTCATCCGAAAATTATCAAAGCATTTCAAGAACAAACTGAAAAAATCACAATGGTGTCACGAGCACTTTATAGTGACAATTTAGGTAAGTGGGAAGAAAAAATATGTTCATTAGCAAACAAAGAAAAAGTATTACCTATGAACACAGGTACAGAAGCGATTGAAACTGCAATTAAAATCGCAAGAAAATGGGGTTCCGATGTTAAAGGAATAGCTGAAGATCAAGGTGAAATTATTTCTATGAATGGCAACTTCCACGGTCGTACACTAGGTGCTTTATCATTATCTTCGCAAGAAAGTTATAAAAAAGGTTTTGGCCCATTGTTAGATAATATGCAATATATGGATTTCGGAGATATCACTCGCTTGAAATCACTCATTAATAAAAATACGACAGCAATAATTTTAGAACCAATTCAAGGTGAAGGTGGCGTAAACGTACCACCTGATTACTTCATAGAAGAGGTGCGTCGCTTATGCGATGAGCATAATGTGTTATTTATTGCTGATGAAATACAAGTAGGTCTCGGTAGAACAGGTAAAATGTTTGCAATGGAGTGGGAAGGTGTAGAGCCAGATGTTTACTTACTAGGTAAATCACTGGGTGGCGGACTTTATCCTATTTCTGCAGTACTTGCCAATCATGATGTGATGGAGGTACTAACACCTGGTACACACGGTTCAACTTTTGGTGGCAATCCACTCGCTTGTGCAGTATCCATGGCTGCGTTAGATGTATTAGTTGATGAGAACTTAATTGAACGCTCTGCGGAACTTGGCCAAAAATTATTGAATCAATTACAAATGATAGATAGCAATATTATAAAAGATGTGAGAGGCAGAGGATTATTTATCGGTATTGAGCTAACTGAAGCAGCACAACCGTATTGTCTAGAAATGATTGAAAAAGGTGTGCTATGTAAAGAAACTCAAGGTAATATTATTAGGCTGGCACCCCCCCTTGTTATTGAAGAAGAAGAAATTGATAAAGTAATCAAAGTTATAACAGGTGTGTTAGAGAAAAAGTAACTCATACTACTTGTAAAAGTGCGAATATTCAGAAAGGAATGAGTGTCATGATAGAAGTTGGTATTGTAGGAGGAAGTGGTTATGGTGCAGTCGAACTGATTCGACTATTGCAACATCATCCAAATGTAAAAATAAAATATATATTTTCACATTCTAAAGCAGGTGAACCAGTTAAAGAAACGTTTCCTCACTTAACCCATTTAACGCATCATTATGAAGCTTTAGACAATGAGACTGTTGAATGTGATGTTATGTTCTTTGCAACACCTTCTAACGTAAGTAAACATATTGCTCCGGATTTAGTTGAAAAAGGTATAAAAGTTATTGATTTATCAGGTGATTTCCGCTTAACAAATAGAAATGTCTACCAACAATTTTATGGTGAAACGGCAGCGACACAACAACAATTAGAAGATGCTAATTATAGTATTGCAGAATGGTCTCAAGTAAATCAATCCGATACAAAACTCGTAGCTAATCCAGGATGTTTCCCTACTGCTACATTGCTAGCATTACATCCACTAGTAGATGGAAAATTAATTCAGTCAGATTCAATCATCATAGATGCTAAAACAGGCGTTTCAGGGGCTGGACGATCTTTAGCACAACACGTGCATTATGCTGAAATGAACGAAAATTTTAGTGCCTATGCAATTGGTAAGCATAAACATAAACCTGAAATAGAACAGTATGTCTCACGTTTAGCTCAAGAAGATATAAAAGTAGTATTTACCCCGCATTTAGTACCTATGACACGTGGCATACTTTCTACTATATATGTAAAGCTGAATCAACAAAGTACGAATGAAAGCTTACACGCAACATTCAAAAAATATTATGATGATAAGCCATTTGTACGCATTAGAGATATAGGTAACTACCCTAAAACAAAGGAAGTATATGGCAGTAATTACTGTGATATAGGTATTTATGTTGATGAAGATAATCAAACAGCAATCATTGTTTCTGTTATTGATAACTTAGTCAAAGGTGCAAGTGGCCAAGCGATACAAAACTTAAATTTAATGTATGGTTTGAATGAAACAACAGGATTAACACAACTACCTGTGTATCCATAAAAAGGAAAGGTGAGATGGGATGAAAGATATTGAAACGTTAGATACGCTCAATCAGTTAAAAATAGATTTGCAAGGTGATGTAAGTTCTCCATTAGGATTTATTGCAGGAGGCATGCATATTGGATTAAGAAGAAAGAAAAAAGACTTCGGATGGATTTATTCTACGACAGAAGCAGCGGCTGCAGGGACATATACTTTAAACCGTTTTAAAGCTGCTCCTTTAAAAGTCACAGAAGAAACGATTAAAAATAACCAATCATTACAGGCTATCGTTGTAAATTCTGCGAATGCGAATTCGTGTACGGGTGAAAAAGGTATACAAGATGCCAAAGATACACAAGCATGGGTCGCAGAACATTTAAATTTATCTAAAGAAAGTGTTGGTATCGCATCTACAGGTGTAATCGGGTCATTTTTACCTATGGATAAGATACAATACGGCACACAAAATGTCTTAAAAGAACAATATAATCAAAGTGAGTTTTTCAATCAAGCTATTTTAACGACTGACACGTTTACCAAGCATTTGTCTGTGCAAGTTGAGATTGATGATATTACAGTAACAATTGGAGGTACAGCGAAAGGATCAGGTATGATCCATCCGAACATGGCAACGATGCTATCATTTATTACTACAGATGCCAAAATTGACGCAGATACTTTAGACCATTGTTTAAAACAGACAATTGACGACTCATTTAATATGATCACGGTAGATGGAGATTCCAGTACAAATGATATGGTTATTGGCATGGCAAATGGACAAGCCAACCATAATAAATTAGATAGCTTACATCCTGATTGGGAAAAATTTGTTTATGCATTGAATTTTGTAAGTCAGTATTTAGCTAAATCAATAGCTAAAGATGGCGAAGGGGCTACAAAATTAGTTACAGCAAAAGTAAAAGGCGCACAAGATGTTACTGAAGCAAGAAAAATTGCTAAAAGCATCGTGTCTTCGAGTCTAGTGAAAACAGCAATTCATGGAGAAGATGCTAATTTTGGAAGAATTGTCACTGCGATGGGCTATGCTTCTAGAGAGATTGAGCCAAATCATACAAACGTTTCACTATGTGAGGTGCCAGTCGTTCAAGATGGCATGTCTGTAGAATTTGATGAATCACATTTAAAAGAACAACTAGAAGCAGATAATATTATTATTGAAGCTTCAGTTGGAGATGGTCCAGGGGCAGCCTCAGCATATGGTTGTGACTTATCATATGAATATGTACGTATTAATGCTTCATATAGAACTTAAGGAGTGTAACAAATGAGTTATATTGTAATTAAAATAGGTGGAAGTACGCTGACAAACCTACATGATTCAACAATAGAAGACATTGCACAGTTAAGAGAACAAGGATATAAACCCATTATCATACATGGTGGTGGACCTTTTATTAATGAAGTATTAGAACAACGAGGCGTACCTCCAGAATTTAAAGATGGGTTGAGAGTGACGACAAGTGAAGTGCTTTCAGTAACAAGCCAGACTTTAATTGGGACAGTAAATCCAACTCTAGTGAGTAAAATGAACCAATCAGATATTCAAAGTATTGGTATCAATGGTGTGGATGCAAAATTATTTGATGTCATGCCATTAGATAGTAAGTATGGATATGTGGGAGAACCGACAGATGTCGATACTTCAGTGATAGACGCGTTATCAGAACATTTTGTGCCTGTAATTGCTTCTATAGGCATGCATAAAAGTACAGGACAATTGTATAACATTAATGCAGACACACTAGCTTATAAAGTTGCACAATTTTTAGGGGCACCTATTTATTTATTGAGCGATATTCCAGGGGTTATCATAGATGAAAAAGTGCAATCAACACTTAATGCTGAACGTATCAATGCATATATTGAACAAGAAGCTATCTATGGTGGAATGATTCCTAAAGTTCAAGATGCAATTCGTGCGATTGATTTAGGATGTCAAAAAGTTGTTATCGCAGCAGGTAATGAATCACATATTATAAAAAAATTGCAAAGTGGCCAAAGCGTTGGTACAACAATACAACAATAGCGTTTAGTCAATGGCAGTTTGATTTTATTTATATTAAAACAGGCTAACAACTTATTGAAGCATAAGTAGTTAGCCTGTTTTTTGCTAATGAATAAGTATATACTATTTCAAATTTTCTTGATATAACAGGACGCTTACAAAATTCACTTGCGCCTCACGATACAGGGTTATGGAAACATGACAAACAAGAAGGTTCAGAACATAACACAATAGATTATTACATGAAACTTACCAAAGTTTTTGAAAAAAGGAAAGTTTGATTCGCTATTTTTACAGATGTGTTAGCAACTTACAGTGAATATGGAAATGTTATAGAACTGCAGTACAACACGCTGTTCAAGTATTAGATCATGACTCTCTGTTGCAAAGCACAAGAGACGAAACATGTAGGGTTGGCAACAACAGTATCTACTACATATTTTCAACATAAAATTATTTAGCTGAAGTATGTAATTTTGCAGTGAATCATTCTCTTGAGGTGTCAGGTAATGACGTGATAAACATTCTTTCACAACCAAAGAAACAAATAAATCAGATTTAAAGGTATTTACTATGATTGTCCCTATCATTGGTGATACGGTAGAAGAAGTAGAACAACTACAGCAAGAGTTGATTCAACATATCACGTACGAAGGTACTGCCACTTTGTTAATTGGTCACTCTGGTATAGACTTTTCCCAATTCGACCTACACAGTACGTAGAAGATATTGAAACTAACACAATTCAAAGTTTGTTTGATATTTATGCAAAAGACTCAACGTGTAAGTGGACTTTAGAAGAAGTGAAAAAGCATCAAGACTAGGTATTGGTTCAGTTCACTTTGTAGCACACCAACACAAGCAATTGAGGAAATAGAACGTTGAGTTGAAGTTGCTAATGTTGGTGGATTTAATATTGTATAGAATATTATGGTGAGGCAGATACTAAGCTGAGAGAATTTGTTTGGTAAAGGTAAAAACATTTAAGAACGAGACATCCCGGATCATAATACAAGCCGCAATTAAATGAGAAATATAGCACGGAAAAATTATAAATCTTAGAAGTACATGAAATATCAATCAAATTATCTTCTATATGCTTGTAATAATATATTTGGACGTTTGTTGGTGAAGATTATATCATGCTTAATTATTATAAATAAGAATAAATGAAAGGAGATAATTATATGGCAAGTGTAGCAATCATCGCAGGAGGAAATAAAATACAATCTCGCTTAACAGGTGTCGTTGATTACGCTAAAAAATACTTGAATAATGAAAGCATAGATGTTGAGGTTATACATGTCCATCAATTAGATGCGCAAGCGTTAATTACAGCAGATTTTTCAAATGAAGCTATCAACGAAACACATCAAAAAATAGAAAATTCAGATGGTATTATTATCGTCTCACCTGTATTTAAAGCAGCTTATTCAGGAATTGTGAAAACATATTTAGATTTGTTACCTAGAGGAGCTTTTACTGGTAAAACAGTATTACCATTAGCACTAGGAGGCACTTTCGCACATGTATTAGCAATTCAATATAGTTTAGATCCGGTAATTAAAGAATTAGGTGCTGATACAATTCATAAAGGGAGATTCATTTTAGATAAACATATTACTTCAAATTCAGATGGTACTTACGAGTATGATCAAGAAGCAAAAGAAGGATTAGATAAAATTTTAAAAAAGTTTGTCAGTGATAAATCTCAGGTAAGGGAATAGAACTTTCTAGCCAAAAATAAAAGTGAATTAAAGGCGTATCATATAGAAAGATACGCCTTTTAAATTTTTGTTTATTTTAATACAAATGTATTAAAATGTGTTATTATAAAGAAAGAGGAAATAACCTCTTAAATTTTTTTATTTAATTAATACATCTGTATTAAAAAAGGAGAGGTTAGAATGCCTAAAATTGTGAACCATGAGAAAAAGAAATCACAAATTGTTCAATATGCTAGAGAATCTATAGTCGAAAATGGAGCTAAGGGAGCTACAGTAAGAAATATTGCACAACGAGCGCATATGACACCAGGACAAATACGTTATTATTTTCCAAATCATAGTAATTTACTTGAAGCGGTATTAATAGAAGTCGATAGAAAAGTAAGTCAAAGGATAAAAGATGTATATGCTAACAGTGAATTAAAAGCAGTAGAAAAAGTAATACAAAGTTTATTAAAAGTATTGCCATTAGACGATGAACGGTACGCGGATATGGAAGTATGGATGGCATTTCAATATGAATTACATGAAGTTGGCAAAGATTCAATGGGGGACGAAATTCGAAGGTTAGCTAGAATTTCTGTGGAATATTTAGCACAACAAGAGTTGTTAGATGAATCACTGAATCAATATTTAACTATAATCAGGACGCATGCCCTATTAGATGGGTTAGCTTTACATAAATTATTAAATCCAGAGCAAATGTCTAACAAAGATATTATTGAAATTATTGAAAAAGAAGTGAAATCATGGTTAAGGAGGTAAAATAATGAATTGGATTGTATCGATATTAATTACTGCAGAAATATTATTTTGGGCTGTAATTGTATTGGGACTTATCTCTCGCTATATTTTACGTTTGAATAAGGTTGGCTTATTTTGCTTTGCTTTAACGCCATTAATAGATTTAGTATTGGTTATTGTAATGAGTATTGATTTGTTAAATGGAGCGAAAGCTACAATACCACATGGTATAGCTGCGGTATATGTTGGTGTGTCTATTATATTTGGTAAACGCATGATTCAGTGGGCAGATGATCGGTTTAAATATTATATTTTGAAAAAAGGCGTATTGCCTGTTAAAAAATCAGGTTTAGCGTACGCGAAGCAGTATTTCAAAGACTGGATATTACATGGTTTAGCCTATATATTAGGAACTGGGATATTGTGGGTGATTATTTTGAGTATTGGACATTCAAGTGATGTGACTGCACTATATCATGTTATTAAATTATGGACGGTTGTTTTAATCATTGATTTATTCGTTGCTATAAGTTATTTTATTTGGCGCAGACCAGAAAAAACGTGAATAGTAAAAAAAGATATTGTCCTTACAAAGGACAATATCTTTTTTTACTATTCATTAAACGTTTAAATGCCATTGATGATTTGAGTCGTAAGATAATTTAAAGTTTTGAGTTTTAATCACTATAGGAAAAGCAACCGATTCTTTTTCAGAAAAAAACCATTTTTTATATTCAGGAGTTAATAGAATATAGCTTTCATCATAAAAATCGCACATGAAGGTTAGATCTTTAGGGTTAAATTGATGATTTTCATGCGTAGTTAGGGTTTGATTTCTTAAAGCTTGATAGACGTCAGTAGTTTCATTGCATACAAAACCAATTTCACTAATTCTAGAAAATTCAGGTTCATCCGTCATATTAGACACCCTTCCAATTAATTCTACAATGTTTCCAGAAGGGTCATAAAAATAAAGAGAATGTGCAACAAAAGATTCAAAGTAAGTAGTGTGTTGCCCGTCTTCCATTAATAAAAATAAAATATTTTGATAATGTCGCTTCATATCATAAAAATGATTGTAAGGTATATCTATCGCAAAGTGATAAAATGGTTGCCTTTCATCATTAGATGCTTCAAAACGTAATTCTGTTTCTCCAATTTGGACAATAAACGATTGTTGATCAATTACTTGAACAGGACATTCCAATGTTTCTTCATAGAATTGTAAAGTCTCTTCCAATTCAGACGTTAATAACGTAATACTTTCAAATTTCATATGTACACCCCATCCAATCCCCGTGTTTAACAATTTAATTTAAGAAGTAATTTAACTGTACTTTATCAAAATATTAAGCAGTATGATAATATTACGAAGTTATAAAGTAAAACTCCACTTTAAGTGTTTCTATACCCTGATTGTTTTGAGGAACAATTAGCAGTCGTTTGTAATTGTTCAATAAAAAATACCTTTTTCATTTCATTCTGAATATCCCTGAGTTCTAATAATTTCAATTTCTTCATGAAATAATCGTAATATGTGATGGTTTAATCAATGTATGCTTCCATTTTAGAATCGTTCCACACATCTCACGTATAGCTTCATCACTATAACTAGACAAGATAATTTTGCTTACAATGATACAATATATTAGGGGCTAAAGGTGTTACTATTACAGACTTGTTATATGAGTCAATAAAATAAGCTATATATTGCGGGTCCAATAGATTTAATGATGAGATAGAAGATGCGTAGAAAGTGTTAAGTGAGAATGAAAAAATTGATAATGTGATTACATAAAAATATAAAATCAAAGATTACAAAGAGGGGGGATTGCTGAAATCTTAAATCAATCCTCTAAAGTAATGCTCGAATTTTAACAAAATAGTTTATAAAAGCAAAAGACTAAATGCGGATGTCAGCATTTAGCCTTTTTTGATTTATATTAAATTTAATAAATTAGAAGAAAATGAGTGAGACAATGAATGCACTAATACCAGCTAACAAGCAGTAAGTTAATGCAGGTCCGAGTGTTTTTCTAATAACACTACCTTCTTTACCTGGCATATCTACGACAGCACATACTGCAACGACATTATGCACACAAATCATATTACCTGCAGCGGCACCAATAATTTGTGCGGCTAATACAGTAAATGGCTCAGCGCCAATTGCATTTGCAATGTTCATTTGAATTGGCGAGAATGTAAGTGTTGATACTGTAGCACTACCTGTAATAAAGGAACCTAAAGCACCTAAAAACGGAGCGACAAACAACCAAATTGGCCCTAGGTATTTAGCCATGGCATTAGCAATATATTCAGGCATACTGATTAAGTCATTCGCATTAAGTCCTGAATTAATAAATACGTGTACCATTGCTAATGTGGCAATAAGTGTTATACCAGTGATTTTAATAGTATTTAATGATTCGATACTCGCTTTAGAAAAATCTTTAAATGATTTTCTTTGCACGATAATTGCAGATATCGCAGATAATACTAATATCGTCCCTGGTGAATATAAGAATTGCCATTCTGATGAAATTTCTTCGAAATTCAATATGTTTGTCCAAGTTAAATCTAAAACGTTTGTTGTAAAATCTTTTATAACTGGTACTGTTCTTGTAAGTAGTAATAAGATAACTACTATTAAGTACGGTGCCCAAGCTGTCAATAGGCTCATAGATTGCTTTGCAACTGTTTTTTCAGCAGATTCATCTAATGCGTCTTTCCATTCAGTCTTAGGTAATAACCAACCTTTGCTAGCTGTTATAACTGCAACCACAAGTCCAGTTAATGAACCTAATATTGCTACGAACTCAGGTCCGAATAAGAACGCATAAGCGAATGCTGAAACTGCATAAGTAATACCGATTAAAGCAAGCCAAGGCAGCATTTCAAGTATAGATTTTAATTTATTTTCCTTACCAAAGAAGACAACTACTGTAATAATTAAAATAATTGGTATGAAAATACCGCTCAATAAATCTAACGTAGTGATACGCTCGGCAGTGGCTTGGAATAATGCGCTGTCTGCATCTTTTAATGTGCTTAATCCAACTATAACTGGTGTACCTACAGCACCGAATGAAACAGCGATACTGTCAGCAATTAGCGCTGTAACTACAGCAATCATTGGTCTAAATCCTAAAGCTACCATTAATGGTGCTGTTACCATTGCCGGTGTACCGAATCCAGATGCGCCTTCAATAAGCGAACCAAATAAGAAAGCAATGATAATAACTTGAACACGCATATCTCCAGATATTTTTTCGAAACCTGCATTAATACAATCAACAGCACCTGTTTGTCGTAGTGTATTAAGTAAAACGAGTGCGCCGAATAAAATATAAAGGATAGTAAATGTCTTATGCGTGCCTTGTAGTATTGAAGCGATAACTACACTGCCTTTCATTCCCCAAACAAACATTCCAAATAATGTAACGATAATCGCACTGATGGTCATCCCTTTTAATGCTGACATGCGAAGTAATACCAATAGTATAAACGGTACAATTACTGCACTTAAAGCTACTAATAACATCATAATTTTTAACCCCTATCTTCCAAAAAAGTAAATCATCATCTAGTCATATGATGATTAAATAATTAATGACTATTGTAAACGGTTTCAATTGAAAATGCAACGTTTGACAAATTAAATATAACTTAAAAATGTTAATATACTTACCAAAATAATTTTCAAATATAAAGTTAATAGACTAAGCAGTGACAAAATATAGTTATCTATAAAAAACGAAAGAAAACGAAAGAAAACGAAAATAAATTTGCATTATTAGAAAAAATGAAATAATATAAAGGAAATAAATGAAAGCGTTTTCTGTGTAATTTATTTGTGTCAGCATCAATTAAAAATGAAGTATTTAGCTGAAATTTAAGACATGCTGAAGTGATAATAGTAAGTGATTAGCCAAAAGTTATTAATTTAATGACATAGGGGTGTGTTAAATATGAATAAAAAATTAGCTAAAATGGGAATGCCACCAACTTTACTATGGGGGTACATTGGTGTTTTAATCTTTATGATGGGTGATGGATTAGAACTTGCCTGGATTAGTCCATATCTTCATGACAATGGCTTATCAGTTCAACAAACCGCAGTATTAACGACTTGTTATGGTGTGACGATTGCGATTGGTTCTTGGTTTTCAGGCGTGTTAGTTGAAATTGTAGGACCGCGTAAAGTGATGTTGCTTGGAACTGGATTATATATTGTGGGTCATATTATATTTGTAGGATTTGCGATTCCGACAATGAATTATGAACTCATGATACCTTCTTATGCTATAAGAGGTTTTGGTTATCCATTGTTTGCATATTCATTTTTAGTTTGGGTAGCTTACCGGTCACCTCAAAAAAGATTAGGTGCAGCAGTGGGTTGGTTCTGGTTTGTATTTACAGGCGGTTTAAGTGTGCTCGGTTCATTCTATTCTTCAATGGCTATTCAATTATTTGGTCATTTCGTTACTTTATGGACTGCAATTTTTTGGGTACTAATCGGAACTTTTTTAGCGGTATTTGTAAACAGAGATCAATTTATAGTAGAAGAAAAAGGAAACGGTGTTAAAGAGCACTTAAAAGAAATGGGTGCAGGTATTACAATACTAAAAAGAGAGCCACGCGTTGCAGTTGCTTGTATAGTAAGGATTATTAATCAAGCTGCACAATATGCCTTCCCGTTATTCTTACCTATATATTTATCAACGAAAGGTATTGAGACGACGACATGGTTGAACATTTGGGGAACAATCTTTATTGCCAATATTATATTCAACTTAATCTTTGGTGCATTGAGCGATAAGATCGGTTGGAAGAATACAATATCTTACATCGGTGGTACGGGTTGTGCAATTTTCACATTAGGATTGTATTTTGTCCCAGAATTATTTACTGGTAACGTATTTATTGTAGGTGCTGTTGGATTTTTATGGGGCATGTGTTTAGCAGGATTTGTACCAATTTCTGCACTTGTACCTTCACTTGTAGGTGATGGTGATAAAGGACCTGCGATGGCGATACTGAATTTAGGTGCAGGACTTTGTGTGTTTGCTGGACCAGGATTAGTTGCGCTATTTTACGATAGTATTGGTGTTAAAGGCATGATGTATTTAATCTTTGGATTATATGTAGCAAGTGCAATTATGACACGCTTCTTAAAAACACCTGAAGAACGTGAAAAGCTCAATAAAAAAGAAGCAGTATAATAGAATATATAGAATTTAAACATAAGCTTTAAATGGCTTATCAAGCACAATACACTAATTTTTCATAGTGTATTGTGCTTTTTCTTTTCAATATAAGAAGGGATATTTAAGTTTATACATAATAAAGTATATTTATACTTGATTTATCTGAAAATTACGTTTATTATGTATATAAATCTTATAAAAACATTGGAGTGATGAAAATGGGGCGTACACTACAGCTTTAAATAAGTTACAAGTTTTTAAAGGGAAACACTTTTTAAAAACTTGCGATTTTTCAAAGGAAGAATTAAATACAATAATAGATTTTACTGGAGAGTTAAAAGAGAAGAAGAAACGTGGCATTCCTCACCCTTATCTTAAAGGTAAGAATTTAGCGTTACTCTTTGAAAAACCATCTACAAGAACACGTTCAGCATTTAGTGTTGCAGCGTATGATTTGGGCGCTTATCCAGAATATTTCGGTCAAGGAGACATTCACTTAGGTGTGAAAGAATCTACAGCGGACACTGCCAAAGTATTAGGTAGTATGTATGATGGTATTGAATTTAGAGGTTATCATCAAAAAGATGTAGAGACTTTAGCAGAACATGCTAATGTACCAGTGTGGAATGGATTAACGAATGAGTGGCATCCGACGCAAATGATTGCAGATTTCTTTACATTAAAAGAAAATTGGGGAACTTTAAAAGGTAAAACATTAACTTATGTAGGCGATGCCAGAAATAATGTAGCACATGATTTACTTGTTACTGGTGCTATATTAGGCGTTAATGTTCATATCGCTGCCCCTAAATCTTTACAACCAGATGAAGACATTCAGTCATTAGCCAAGGAGTATGCTGTCCAATCACAGAGCGAAATCTTAATTACTGATAACGTTCAGCAAGCTATTTACCACACGGATGCTATTTATACAGATGTATGGTTCTCAATGGGAGAAGACCAATCTGTTTTAGAATCACGTATTAATGAGTTGTTACCGTACCAAGTAAATGAATCTATGCTATTAAATACAATGAATCCTGAGGTTATCGTGTTACATTGCTTGCCAGCTTTTCACGATTTAAACACCGAAGTAGGACAGCAGATTTATGAGAAATATGGATTGTCTGAAATGGAAATCACGGATGAAGTGTTCCAAGGTAAGCACGCTGTTATATTTGATCAAGCTGAAAATAGATTACATTCTATAAAAGCAATTATGGCAGTGACTCTAGGTGATATTTTTTAATCTAAGTAAATGACGATAGAATTTTATGGAAATATGGTTCTATTATTTCAAAAAAGACCAATGAAGTTATGTACTTCATTGGTCTTTTTTTGTAGTTAAATAAAGGGTTTTCAAAAAATATATTTATAGTTAATGAAAATAATTTTCATTAACTATAAATATATTGATTATTATTTTCTATAGCTGTATATTGATGGATAATAGGAGGTCGATCAATTATGAGTAAGATATTTGAGAAAGCACAACAATTCGGTAAATCCTTTATGTTACCAATCGCAATTTTACCAGCAGCCGGCTTATTATTAGGGATTGGTGGGGCATTAAGTAACCCAAATACAATTAAAGCATATCCTATGTTAGACATAGAATTATTGCAGAATATATTTATTTTAATGTCATCCGCAGGTAATATTGTTTTTCAAAATTTACCTGTCATTTTTGCAGTCGGTGTAGCAATAGGCTTAGCAAAAAGCGACAAAGGTACAGCAGGGTTAGCAGCCATGTTAGGTTTCCTTATTATGAACGCTTCCATGAATGGGTTGTTAACGATTACAGATACATTAGCAGATAGTAATTTAGCAAAAGCAGGTCAAAGTACGGTACTTGGGATACAAACCGTGGAGACAGGTGTGTTCGGGGGTATTATAACTGGTGTGATGACAGCGCTTTTACACAATAAGTTTCACAAAATATCTCTGCCTCCATATTTAGGATTCTTTGGCGGTTCGCGTTTTGTACCTATTATAACAGCGTTAGGATCAATCCTGTTAGGTGTTGTAATGTTCTTTGTTTGGCCTACGATTCAAGGATGGATATTTGGAGTTGGTGGGATTGTAGATAAAACAGGAGCTATTGGGACATTTTTCTTTGGTTTCATTTTAAGACTACTCGGGCCATTTGGTTTACATCATATTTTCTATTTACCATTTTGGCAAACTGCACTGGGAGGGTCTTTAGAAGTCAAAGGTCAAATGGTACAAGGAACACAAAATATCTTCTTTGCTCAGTTGGGAGACCCTGATGTAACTAAATATTATTCTGGCGTGTCCCGGTATATGTCTGGTCGATTTATTACAATGATGTTTGGATTGTGTGGTGCCGCGTTAGCAATCTATCACACTGCCAAACCAGAACGTAAAAAAGTCGTTGGAGGATTAATGTTATCTGCAGCTTTAACATCATTTCTAACTGGTATAACAGAACCACTCGAATTTAGCTTTTTATTTGTGGCGCCAGTGCTTTATGTTATACATGCATTTTTAGATGGCTTGGCTTTTATGATGGCAGATATTTTTAATATTACAATCGGCCAAACTTTCAGTGGTGGATTTATTGATTTTCTATTATTTGGTATATTACAAGGCAACGCTAAAACGAACTTCTTATGGGTTATCCCAATAGGTATTGTTTGGTTTATTCTTTATTACATTATCTTTAGATTTTGTATTACGAAATTCAATTTCAAAACACCTGGACGTGAAGATGGTGAAGCGGCTGAGACTGTAGAAGTAACTGATCGCGCTAAAACAATAATCCAGGGTTTAGGTGGCAAAGAAAATATAGATGTTGTGGATTGTTGCGCCACAAGATTACGGGTTACTTTAAAGACAGATAAAGATGTGGATAAAAAAGTCTTAGAATCAACCGAAGCAAGAGGCGTTATTCAAAAAGGGAACGGCGTACAAATTATTTATGGACCACACGTTACAACAATTAAAAATGAAGTAGAAGAATTGTTAGAAAATAATTAAACGCAATCATATTCCATTTACCATTCATTTAAAGCTTATTTGATAAAAGAGGAATAATTATGTAATATAGGTTATTAAATGTTTATTATTAAAAGATATAGTGATTTCAGAAAGAATGGGGTAGAAAAATGAATATTATAAATTTGAAAGACCGTACCATGGCGAGTCAATATGTTGCTACAGAACTTTTAAAACAAGTGAAGTTGAAACCTGATACTGTCCTAGGTCTTGCAACAGGAAGCACAATGTTAGATGTTTATAAATATTTAGTAGAATTGATTGATATAAATCAAGTAGGTTTAAACGAAGTAGTTACATTTAATTTAGACGAATATATTGGGCTATCAGCTGAGCATACACAAAGCTATCATGTTTATATGAATGGACATTTATTTAATCATAATCACACATGGAATAAGGAAAACATTTATTTGCCTAAAGGCGATGCTGAAGATCCAGTAAAGGAAAGCTTAGAATATGAGCAAAGTATAAAGAAGGCTGGACCAGCAGACATTCAAATTTTAGGCATTGGTGAAAATGGACATATCGGCTTTAACGAACCATTTTCGTCTTTTGAAAGTGAAACAAGAGTTGTAGATTTGACTGAATCAACAATCAAAGCAAATAGCCAACATTTCGATAAAATTGACGATGTACCTAAACAAGCCATATCAATGGGCTTAGCTTCTATCATGAATGCCAAACGTATCATTTTAATTGCATTTGGTAATAATAAGAAAGCTGCCATTCAGCAATTATTGAATGGAGAGGTATCAGAATCACTGCCTGCTTCAATATTGCATCAACATCCTAATGTAGAAGTTATAGTTGATGACGCAGCATTAAATTAAATAACAAATCAGAACCCAGTACAAGTTGGAAATTGTACTGGGTTTTAATTTGTTTTGTGAAGCACTTTAAATTTTTGGGGCCTTAATTATTTTTCCTTCAATAAATATAATTTATATAACCATTTTTTTATTGGGATTATAAAATCACCAATATATTCTTCAATATGCGCATTGAACCCTTTTTTAAACTGTTGGACACCATAATCTGCGGAATGTTTACTGAAATCACCAGTAATACCATAAAAATTATACCTCGGTATTTTATGCTCGATAGCAAATTTAATCATACTCCATTGTAAACGATAAGAACCCATAAACTGGTTGTATTTAGGGTTGGAGCCACTAGAAAGGTAATAAACTTCATCTTTTGTATAGATGTAAAACGCTGCAGCTAAATTTAATATTTTTCCTTCTTTTGAAATTAAATCAGTAGTTTCTTTAATTTTTCTATCATAACTCATTTGTTGTTGTGACAATTGTTTTAATTTCGATTTCACTTTTTTCGAATTATTATGATTCTGTAACTTGTTTTCTAGATCTTTAATTTCTGAAATCAGTTGATCGTTTTTAGTAAGTAATTGTTCTTTATATGTTTCTAAATTAATATAAGCCAACTTTAGCATTGAATTATCACAATAAATTTTTTGCATCTCTTCAAAATATTGTTTATCTCTAAATTTAAAATTATGCTTTTCTTCCGCCATTTGAAAAAGTTGAAAAAATATATCAGTTTCTGAAATGTCTAGAGTTCTTATTTTTACACCCATTTCATAGGTTTTCTTGATATTTCGACGAGTTTGGTAATCCATCTCTTTTAATAGTGTATCTTTACTTTTATCCTTTAAATTTAATACGGATAACCATCGTATCTGACTTGTCATAGAATACCCCACACTATACCCTTGATGTGTATAGCCTAATTTTTCTATAGTCATCTTGAAGTTATTGTTGTCATAATGTTTAAGTATATTTCCTTCAGCATCACGAATGTTTTCTAAGATATATGGGTCTATCAAAGCAAATAAAGCATGCTTCTTCTTTAAATATAATTTTAAATTTTTAAAGAAAAATTGAACTAATGTATGATTATTATAATCTAAGACGGGACCTCTATGAGAATAAAAATATTTAAAAAATCGTAAGGCACTCGCTTCTGTTAATAAGCATGCGGCAACAACTTTGTTTTCTGATTTTACTCCAACTAAATGTGTATCTTTTTTAACCTTTTGTCTATAACAATAGTGAGTGTGAGACTGAGTATAATGCGCAAAATGTTGGTCAATAAATTCACTAAACTCTTTAGATGTTAATTCTACGAAGTTCATTTTTTCACCTATTTCTTATATGGTAAGAAACCTGGAGATTAATCCAGGTTTCAGGGATCTAGTGGAATTTAGCAGTTAGTAAATATAATTGTATTGAGAAGCTTGAGATTTTGATAATGTTCTAGTTCCATAGCCTAACCTTACACTGTAATTATATTCTGATATTTTTATACTTCCGTTTTTATAAACTTTTTCAACAAATGCAACATGGCCGTAACCTCCGCCACCTTTAGAAGTTTGCAATATTGCACCTGCTAAAGGTTTTTTACCAGTAGAGAAACCTGCTCTTCTAGCTTCGTACAGCCAATTTTTTGCATGAGTAAAGCTAGAAGGAAGATATCTTTTGATTTGATTTCTTTTATTATGTACATACCAGGTACAATTATTTTTCCAGTGGTAGTTAGCTTGTGGCGATTTAATAGGCCTAGGATATTTATCGATTGCAGCTGCTTGGGCTTCATGTTTGACGTAGGTGTGGGAACTTAAGTTGAAGTTCGTTATTACATTAAATAAAAGCGTGGATAAGAAGATGCATACAATTACTTTTTTGAAGTTCATTCATTACACTCCTTGACACTAGATCCTCGGTTACATAATATATTAATACAATTTTGTATTCAATAATTATATAATAGTCCAAAATTTTAACTAGGTCATATTTAAAAAATACATATATGAAAAGATAAAAAGGTCATTCAATTATTACGCTTTATGAACTTATTTTACAAAGAGGAACGCCACAACTTAAGGAATTGCGGCGTTTTAATAACATATTTAAAATTGAGCGTTGTTGAGTAAAGGTAGTTTATTTGAAGGTAGTATATAATATGGCTAATTTACGAACATTAGTTGTAAGGAGTGAAATTTGATAATATTTAAGAAAATATATTTAATTATCTTGAATAACTAATTATTGTTTATATTGAAATCTCATGCTTGTTGAAATAGTAAATGTTGAAGTTAATTTTATAACTAAGTTAAATTAAATTAGTTATAGAACTAAACCAATGATAGAAGCAGAAATGATTGATGCAAGTGTAGCACCTAGTAATAAACGTAACGCGAATGATGCGACTTTATTTCCTTGTTCACCATTAATTCCTTTAATTGCGCCTACGATAATTCCTAATTATCCTTTTTATAGAACTATGGAAAAATATAATTTATATTTAGAAGAACAAGAAGCAAATGGTATAAAAGAAGTTGAAGAATCAAAATAAAAGGAGTAGATAATATGGTCAAAAGATTATTGAGTGCAAATACTTCAGATATTGTGAAAATGTCAGCAGAGGAATTGAAACAAAGTATTAAAGCAAGTGATGGACGTGTAGTGTTAGCAGAGAATGTTGTAACACGTACACCCGTTATCCCAGATATCACTAATGCAGAACTTTCACGTGCCTTTGGTGCCGATTTAATTTTATTAAATGGGCTAGATGCATTCGATCCCAAAGTAGTAAACATAGATGAACAAAAGCATGTGATTAATGAGTTGAGACGCCTTGTTGGAAGGCCTATTGGTGTCAATTTAGAACCTGTAGATGAGCATGCGCATATGGCAGAAGAAAAATTGAATATTGCTCAAGGGAGACAAGCAAGCCCACAAGCAGTACAAGCTTTAGAACGATTAGGAATAAACTTTATTTGTATGACAGGCAATCCAGGGACAGGCGTCTCTAATGAAAAAATTGTAGGTGCTATTGCTGAGACTAGAGCAAACTTTTCAGGATTGATAATAGCTGGGAAAATGCATAGTGCTGGCGTTGATGAACCTGTAATCACAAAAGGCTATGTAGAAAAATTTATTAAAGCGGGTGCCGATATTATTTTAGTGCCATCTATAGGAACGGTTCCTGGTTTTGATGAAATTCAACTCAAAGAAATAGTAAAAGCAGTGCATCATCATGGTGGGTTAGTAATGTCAGCGATAGGAACGAGTCAAGAAAGTTCTGATGCCAGTACAGTTAGAGACTTTGCGATTCGTAATAAAATATGTGGTGTTGATATTCAACATATTGGCGATGCAGGTTACGGTGGTTTAGCACCAGTTGAAAATATTTTTGAATTAAGTAAAGCAATACGTGGGCAACGTCATACATTATCAATGATAGCAAGATCAATTAATAGATAAGGTAAGGTATATATAATGGAAGGGATATATGCAGCTAAGAAAAAAGCGTTTGATGAAGCGGAATCCAAATTAAAGCAAGCGGAAACATCATTACTAGAAGCGCATCATATACAAACAAATATGTTAACAAAGGAAGCACAAGGCGAAGATATACAGATGACGCTTTTAACTGTGCATAGCCAAGACCATTTAATGACAGCAATCACATTTAAAGATATTGCCCAGGAAATGATAGAGTTATATAAAGAGATAAAACAATAATCAGATATATGACGTTAACCATAATTTAAAATAAACCAAGTGCTAAAAAAGCATTTGGTTTATTTTATTTATATTTATTAACTTAACTAGAAATTAATAAATAAAAGTGTAAAATATACGTAATGCATTTTATAATTTAAAATAGTGTCTTTTTTATTTAGATGTGCAACTTTTCGTATTATAAGACGAAATAGATTACACATCCACAAACATAAGAAAGCGGTTACAATATAACTGTAAGGAGGTTGCTGATGTGTTAAGCAAGAGACAACATCATATATTAACATGCTTACTTGAACAGGAAACCTTTATTCAAATTCATAATTTAGCAACGCAGTTCAATGTATCAGAGAGAACGATTCAATATGATCTCGAATACATTGAAAGTATGGAAGATAAATTAGATTTAACGATTTACCGAAATAAAAATGATGGTATAAAGATTACAACAACAGCTGAACAGTTGGCTACAATAGAGCCAAAATATATGGTGACATCACTGCATTATTCGAGGGAAGAACGTATCTTGTATATCACTTTGAAGTTGTTTGAATCAATAGAGCCAACCTCATCCCAAGTGTTAGCAACATTGGTTTCAGTAACACGTCGTACCATTGTTGAAGATTTGAAAAGTGTGCAATCTTGGTTAGAAAATAATGATTTGCGTCTTGAGTATAGAAAAAATAAAGGATTTGTCATTCAAGGGGAAGAAAATGCTTATCGAAAAGCTTATGCCACACGTGTACATGAATATTTTCAAACACATACACATCAAATGGGACATCAACTTTTTTCTAATAAAGAGTTAGAGCAAATTCGTTTAACAGTAACATCTATTTTAATAGATGCTAATTATCAATTAGTTCAAAGCGCAATTGATGGATTAATTTATCACATTCTTATTGCTATTCACCGTGCAAGGGAACATTTTGTTTTTGAAATACCTGACACTGAATATGTAAAGCTTTCTGAAACAGAAAAGTTTCAAATTGCACTTCGAATTAAAGAAAAATTAGAAGCGATTTTTCATATTCATTTCCCTAAAAGTGAAGCAGCTTTTATTACGCTACATTTATTAGGGGCTAAAACAACAGAGGTAAATGAACTTAATCAAGAAGTAGATGAATTAGAGATTTTGACAGAACAATTAATTGAACGAATGAGTGGAGACTTAGGATTAGACTTAATGTCAGATCGTAAGTTGTTAAATGGTTTAATCGTTCATTTGAGGCCAACTATTCATAGGTTGAGATTCGATATGAGTCATGTAAACCCATTAAATGATGAAATTTATACACAATACCCACATATAATTGAAGGTATCAAAAGACATTTATGGGGTATTGAAGCAAATTATAAAATCAATTTTACCGATGACGAATTATCTTATATTACATTACATTTTGCGTCTGCAATTGAACGAATCTCAGCGATTACAACGAATGCTATTAAAGTTATTTTACTCTGTGGATCAGGAATCGGAACCTCTCAATTATTGAAAAGTAGAATGGATCATATCTATCCAGAACTTGAAATTGTTGATGCGTATTCTATATATGAAATAGACGAAACCATGTTGAAGCATGAAGGTATTGACTACATTATTTCAACGGTGCCATTTGAACAAGCAAGTGTACCTGTTATTAGAGTCTCACCATTTTTAAACAAAGAAGATAGAAACAAGTTAAATGAAATTATTAACCATTCAAGAGAGCGATATGTAAATGAAGTCAAAGGCATGGGACCAACCTTACAAGAAGTATTACCGAAATCTAGAATATTAACGCAGCAGCAAACACTTTCGAGAAATGATGCAATTAGATGTTGTGTAGCACCGCTTGTAAATGACCGAGTTGTCGATGAAGCATATGCTATGGACATTATCGAACAATTAGACGCGTTCGGACCTTATATGGTTATCAGTCCACATATTGCTTTGATTCATGCAAAACATAAACATGTCAATGAGGCTGTGGGTTTTAGCTTTGTTCATTTTGAAAATGGAATTAAATTTAATCATCAACAATATGATCCAGTTCATATCGTTATTACATTGGCAACAGAGCAACCGCAAATACATTTAAATGCTTTGCGTCAGTTTAGTGAATTAATTATGAATGAGCATTCTAGGGAAACATTGTTTTCTGGAAACTTAGCAGACATTTTGTCTTGCATTCGTGAAGTAAGCCAATATTAAGGAGGGGATAAAAGATGAGTTCGGAAATCTTGTCATCAGATAAAGTACAAATACTCGATCAAGTAGACAATTGGAAACAAGCAATAGAGCTAGCATCTCAACCTCTACTAAATCAAGGGTACTTTAAACAAAATTACATAAAGGCGATGATTGAAAGTGTAGAACAATTGGGACCTTATATTGTAATAGCACCTGAAATAGCAATTGCACATGCTAGGCCAAGTGATGATGTGAAAAAAATAGGATTAAGTTTATTGAAATTGAATAACCATATTAATTTTTCTGAAGAAGGACATCATGCTTCTCTCGTATTTGTGTTAAGTGCCGTTGATAATGAGGGACATTTAGAAATCTTAAGAAATTTGGCAACGATATTAGGAAATCAAGATACAGTAAATCAATTATTAAAAGCGACAGAAGTTGAAGAAATAATAAATATAATTCAAGGAGAATGATAAAAATGAAGATTTTAGTTGTATGTGGTCACGGTTTAGGAAGTAGTTTTATGGTAGAAATGAATGCACAGGAAGCTTTAAAAAATTTAAATGCACCTTCAGATATTAAAGTTGAACATAGTGACGTAATGTCTGCGAGTCCTGATATGGCAGATTTATTTATTTGTGGTAGAGATTTAGAAGAAAATACAAAGAATTTGGGAGACGTTATAGTATTAGATAATATTTTAGATAAAGAAGAGTTACAAAATAAATTAAATGAAAAATTAAGTGATTTAAATATTTTATAAACTATAAGTAAGGGGGTATTGTTATGAAACCTATACTAGATTTTATCGTTGATATCTTGAGTCAACCTGCGATATTAGTTGCCTTGATTGCTTTGATAGGTCTAATTATGCAGAAAAAATCAGCTACTGATATTACGTCCGGTACGATTAAAACAATATTAGGGTTTCTAGTATTGAGTGCAGGGGCAAACGTAGTTACACAATCACTTGAACCATTTGGAAAAATATTCCAACATGCTTTTGGTGTACAAGGTGTTGTACCTAATAATGAAGCGATTATTTCAATAGCTTTAGAACAATATGGTACAACAGCAGCATTAATTATGGTGTTTGGCATGATGGTTAATATTATTATTGCGCGTATTACAAATTTAAAGTATATCTTTTTAACAGGTCATCACACATTTTATATGGCAGCCTTTTTAGCAATTTTATTGTCAGTAGGCAATATTACTGGGACTTTGACAGTTGTCATAGGATCAATTATTTTAGGCCTGATTATGGCGATGTTGCCAGCGTTAGCTCAACCAACGATGAAGAAAATCACTGGTAGTAACCAAGTCGCTTTAGGTCACTTTGGTACGATTAGTTATTGGGCAGCTGGAGAAGTTGGAAAGCTATTTAAAGGTAAATCTAAATCAACAGAAGAAATTAACTTCCCTAAAGGATTAGGATTTTTAAGAGAGAGTACAATAAGTATTTCATTAACAATGACATTACTCTATTTTGTAGCAGCATTATTTGCTGGACCAACTTTTGTACATAACGATATTAGTGATGGACAAAACTTTATCGTATTCTCATTGATACAAGGGGTTACCTTTGCAGCAGGTGTATTCATCATTTTGACTGGGGTACGTTTGATATTAGCTGAAATTGTACCAGCATTTAAAGGCATTTCTGAAAAGTTAGTACCAAATACAAAGCCAGCTTTAGACTGTCCAATTGTCTTCCCTTATGCACAAAATGCTGTGTTAATCGGTTTCTTTGTCAGCTTTATTGTGGGTGTATTAGGTATGTTTATTCTGTTCCTATTTGGCGGTGTTGTGATACTACCAGGCGTCGTAGCTCACTTCTTCCTTGGTGCAACTGCTGGTGTATTTGGCAACGCACGCGGTGGCATCAGAGGTGCGGTTGCAGGCTCTGCATTAAATGGTTTGTTAATCACATTCTTACCATTGCTGTTTTTACCGTTCCTAGGTGAACTTGGCGGTGCAGCAACTACTTTCTCTGACACAGACTTCCTTGTAGTTGGTATTGTGTTTGGTAACATTGCTAAATATGTAGGACTCATAGGTATTATTGCGTTAGTTGTAATCTTAGCGGCAGTAGCTATTTTATTACAAAAACGTGTAAGTCGAAAAGAAGCGGAAGAATAGCAAAAATTAGCTTTAATAAAGATATTTTACAAATATGAAAATAAAAGCAGACAAACATCTTTTTATCAATTGTGTTTGTCTGTTTTTTTGTGATTGTATTGAATGAAATACTTAGTGAGTTGTTAAAAATATGTTAATATACAAGGTACACAGTACACTTGTGCAAAATATAGAATGGTCAAATAAAGTTTCATTATGATAAAAACTAAATAAGTTTATATAGCACGTTATTATTGAAACTGGTAAATATATTGGGGGGATTAGGGATGTTGTATACAGTTACATCAACATTGCCACCAGTTCATGGGGGTAGAACGAAAGCATTGTTAAACCGTATTCAATTAATGTATGAAGATTTAAATGAAAAAAATACGATATTAACGACAAATTATAATCCGAATTATCAAGAGGTTATAGCGTCGTTTGTGGAAAATAATAAATTAAATGCTGAAATCGAAGTCGAAAATATATATGATTGGCTATCTGATTTTAAATTATTAAATAACCCACATACGTATAATGGAAGTGTGAAATATCATGAAGTCGAACGTGAAATAGATGGGCTTACAAGTGAAATACGTAATAATAAGGATGTAGTCCGTTATTATAATGAGGAGACGTATTTTTTATATAGAAAGTTTAAGCCAGGGACAAATATTTTGGAATTCGAAGATTTTATGACACCATATTGTAAAAAAAGAGTAGAGAGACATCTATATAATACTTATGGTCAATTACATAAAAAAGATTATTTTTCAACTAAAAATTATGGGAAAATTGCTGAAAAATTTTACGATACAGAAGGCAATAAATACTGTGAAAAGTTTTTTTCAGATGATAAGCATGGGAAGCTATTGTTAGTTCAATTATATAAAGATGGACGGCATTTTAAAGCATTTGAGAATGAAAAACAGCTTTTCCAATATTATTTTCAAAGTCGTCTAAAGGATGGAGATATTGTTTTTAATGACGCAAGACTTTTAGATGAAGCGTTGTTGCAGCAAACGAATAAAACGACAAATGTTTTAGTATTTCATAGCTCTCATTTAGCGAAAAGTGTGAAAAAATCTTATGAATTTGCATTAACACATTCAAAAGATGTCGCTAAATATATCGTGTTAACTCATCATCAGAAAGAGGAAATACAAAATGAATTTCCTATTGAAGATAAACGTTTTGCTGTGATACCACACTTTTTAGATGTTAAATCACCTTCAGATCAAGCATTAAGTTTTAAGGATCAATTTATCTATATTGGGAGATTCACAGTAGGAAAACAATTAGATCATCTCATTAAAGCTTATAAATTATTCCGTGAGGCTGGCTATACGAGCAAGTTAGTATTGTATGGTAAAGATGAAGAAAATCAATTAAAAATGATAAAAGGATTAGTAGAGGAATATGGTTTAAATGAATATGTTGAAATTAATGGCTTTACATCTAATCCACTAGCAGAATTTAAAGCTTCAAGAGCTTCTTTACTTACAAGTGCTTTTGAAGGATTTGGTTTAACAATTATGGAAAGTATTGCTGTGGGATGCCCTGTCATATCATATGATGTGAAATATGGTCCTAAGGAAATTATCGCTCATGGCCAAAATGGGTATCTTGTGGAACCTAATAATATAGAAGATGTAGCAAAACGCATGATGGAAATTATAGACACACCTTTAACGAATGTAAAAAATAATAAACGGTTAAAATATGAAGCTGCTGTTAACAATTATGCTGAATTATTGAAGCAACTAAAAAAGCAAGAAAGTAAATTAGGAAGTAGAATTATTCAAACGTTTAAACATTCTTGCCAATAAAATTTATTTAATAGCAAAACCTCAACCATTATACTGGTTGAGGTTTTATTATTTATAATAAAATAAAAGTATAAATTGGATGACATGGTTAATTTACATCGCTGGGTACTTTGTTAACCTGATACGTTTTTTTATATTCTTCACTTGCATGATGCATAGGGATTAAGTAAAGTGCTAAAGCAGCGATTAATCCTGGAATGGCAAAAGCGATAAAGTACATTGGCATAGGTAATGCAAACGACAGTAAGAACCCTCCCATGAGTGGGCCTATCATACCACCGACTCTTCCTATTCCAGAAGCTGTGCCTAATGCTGTTGATCTGATATAGGCAGGGAAATATTGTGACACGAATGCTTGAACAAGATTTTGTGATCCGATTGTTGCTGCGCCTGCAATAGCGATAAGAAAGTAAATAATAAATATATTTATGTCTTTACCTAAAGACAATAGAGATAACGAAATTGCACCTGCGATATATAATGGAACAAGTAATTTTTTTGATCCAAATTTATCGCATAATTTTCCGATAATTAAAGTCCCTACAATGGCACCTACTTGTAGCACAATTAAAAATACTAAACTAGAGTTCAGTTCATACCCAGCACCCATCATTAAATTTGGTAGCCATGTATTTAAACCAAAAATCATTAATAAACAAAATGAATTGAGCATTCCTATTTTATGCTAAATATTCATTATGACTTGTAATAGACAAATTGGCTTGTCGTCGCTAGTAATTCTCCATCTGGACTCCACAATTCTCCAGTTTGATCAAAGAAACCATCATAAAATTTAATTGCTCGTGTATGGCCTAAGACTTCACGACTACCATGTGCTTTGAGTGTTTCTGAGTCAGCATGAAAATAAATAGTTAACGATACAGTTCCTATAGGAACCATTTCTTTACGTCTAACCCAGATGCGTGGGAAAAACGCGTCGCACATCGCAGTAAGTGATAAGAAATCTATCTTTCTTTTTGGATAATCTTGTATCCACTGCAATGTAGTAGAATTTTGATTATTGTTCAAATTTGATTGTAATAAAGCTAGAGGAGCCCCTTTAATAATGCGAATATCATAGTTGTTTAGCCAAGGTGGGGCAGCTGAAATTGATGCACGTTTCAACTCATTTACAGATGGCACATTAGGAAATGAAATGTCAGTAGAAGACCAAGTCTCTCGTCTTTCAGCTGTGACAGCTGTACCAGTAATGACAGTTTTTTTGTTTTGAGAAAGTTCAATGTACCAATGTTGAGTAGAACGGTTAGTTCGGGTAGGTGTAGCCTTGATGTCGAAGCCACCATTAGCGACAGGTGCTGCATAATTTATTGTCAACGCACCTGGTTCTCCTAAACGTTCTGGGTGTTCTAGAATCGCACGAAGTAAAGTAGATGCAACGATACCACCAAATGGACCGATCATATTTGCATATGCTTCCGATGTGTGTCCGTGATAAAAATCGGAAGTTTTAGTTAATTGTGTTGCTATATCAAATGGATGAAATTCTCCCATTATTAATCCCTCCATATATTGCGATCAGTTAATCGTTTATACATACATAGTATAACCTGTTTTATCTGGCGTTAAGCATTGATTTTAAGCAGACCATAGAACGATAGAGAGTGATACTGTATTTTAAATGATTTATAACATTTGAGTATTTTATTAATATCTTAAGATAACTTTAAAAATAATAACATCTGAATATAAAAAGTATAAAAAAAATAAAATGTCATTTTAATATTTTGAATTATCTGATAATATAAAATTAGTTTGCAAACGTTTTCAATGAAGGGGGATTAAGATGAAAAAATGGGGGATATTAATTATCATTTTTTCAATTGTACTGGCAAGTTGTGGTAAAGAAGATGATTCGAAGGCATCGAATAAACAATTTCCCAATGAAACGATAGAAATTGTGGCACCGGCTTCTCCAGGAGGCGGTTGGGATACTACAGCACGTGCAATACAAAAAATTATGATTGATGATGATTTAACTAAACAAAACATCAATGTGATTAATAAACCTGGTGGTGGCGGAGAAGTAGGCTGGCAGTATTTAAAATCACGTTCGCCGAATACGATTGCTATTAATTCAAGTTTATTATTATCTAACAATGAATTAGGGTTAAGTGATTTAAGTACAGATGATTTTACACCTATTGCTATTTTAGCTACCGAATGGATTAGTTTAACTGCTTCAAATCATTCGAATTTAGAATCTGGTAAAGAAGTAATGGAAAAATTAAAAGATGATCCAGAATCCTTAACAATTGGCGTTGCTCCAGGATTAGGCAATAATGATCACTTAGCTTTTGTACAGGCAGCGAAGGAATACGGCGTTGATGTAGATAAAATTGATTTTCTCGTATATAAAAGTGGTGGAGATTTACAAACCGCTCTAATAGGAGGACACGTAGATGTTGCTTCTACTGCTGTCTCTGAGGTAAAAGAACAACATCAAACTGGAAAGTTAAAAATGTTAGCAGTCACTTCTGATAAACCAGTTGAAGGTATTGAAGATGTACCGACCTGGGAAGAACAGGGTGTGGATGTCGTCTTTCCACACTGGCGTGGTGTCATGGGACCGAAAGATATGACTCCAGAACAAATTGCCTATTGGGATAAAACGATGCAAGGTGTGGTGAAATCGGATAGGTGGCAAGAAATACGAAAGAATAATGATTGGGAAAATTTCTACAAAGATAGTGAAGAAAGTGAGAAATTTTTAAAAGAACAACGTAAGAAATATAAAAAACTAGTCAAAGATTCAGGCCTGAAATAAAGGGGGAGTATATATGTCACGACTTATTTTTCCGGTATTGTTAATATTATTTGGCGTTATTTATTTAGTATTAAGTTTAAATATACCTAAATCGAACATTGGCGATCCTAATAGTCCAATGTATTTTCCAATGTTAGTTGGCTTATTGCTTTTAATAATGAGTATTATTTATTTCTTTCAAGAATTTAAAAAGAGAAACGAAACGTTTACCGCATTTTCACAATTGTTAGAAAGAAAAACGTTTATGCGCATTGTAATAACTATTGTACTTACAATAATATACGCTTTAATATTCGAACGTCTTGGATTTTTAATTTCAACAATTATATTTTTAGGTGCCATTATGTTTTTAATTAATGGATATAAGCGGTGGTTACAAAATATTTTAGTTACGGTTATTTTTTCTGGCATTGCATGGTACACATTCGCACAATTATTGAATGTCAGTTTACCTTAAGGAGGGTGATTTAAATGGGGATTGATACAGGCAGTTTTTTAGAAGGATTAACAACTGCGTTTCATCCGATGAACCTTTTATGGGTCCTTATCGGTGGCTTTCTCGGTACGGTCGTAGGTATGTTACCTGGATTAGGTCCTGCGACTGCGGTGGCCGTACTCATACCAGTAACATTCGGTATGGAGCCAGTTAGTGCGCTCATTTTAATGATATCAATTTATTATGGAGCTATGTATGGTGGGTCAAGGAGTTCAATTTTACTCAATACGCCAGGTGATGGCTCAGCGATTGCGGCAACATTTGATGGTTATCCAATGACGAAGAATGGAGAAGCTGGTAAAGCTCTGACAATATCAGCGATTGCTTCGTTAATTGGAGGTATTGTAGCGGTGATTGGTTTTATTATTTTAGCGAAACCGTTATCTGCCTTTGCTTTGAAATTTGGTCCTCAAGAGTACTTTTTACTATTTTTATTTACACTTTCAGCCATCGTGACTTTATCATCAGGCAAGTTGGTCAAAGGGTTTATCGCTACAAGTATTGGATTAATTATTAGTACTGTAGGCGTAGATTTACAAACAAGTATTTATCGTTTTACATTTGATTTACCCCATTTAAGTGAAGGCATCAACTTCTTAGTGGTCATCATCGGGGTGTATGCCGTAGCAGAAGTACTATATAATTATTTACATTTACACGCATTGAAACCGCCTAAAGCTGAAGTAGGCTCAATGAAATTATCGAAGGAAGATTGGAAAAAAACCAGAGGCGCTATGTTTAGACAAAGTCCTATTGGTTTCTTAATCGGTGTTTTACCAGGGGCCGGCGGCTCTATTGCGGCAATGTTGAGTTATTCTACTGAAAAGCAAATGTCTAAAAATAGCAAGAACTTTGGGAAAGGACAGATAGAAGGTGTCGCTGCACCGGAAGCCTCTAACAATGCGGCTTCAGTAGGTGCTTTAATTCCATTATTAACGATGGGTGTCCCAGGATCAGGGACAACAGCTGTTATTTTAGGTGCAGTTGTCATGTTAGGGTTACAGCCAGGCCCCTTACTATTCGCAAATGAACCTGAAACAATTTGGACACTTGTTAATAGTATGTTTATTGGTAATATATTCCTAGTTATTTTGAACATCGCTTTAATAGGGTTACTATTGAAGATACTAAGAACCCCACCCAAAGTGTTATATCCTATTATTTTGGTGTTGGCGTTTATCGGTACATACACATTAGGTTACAGTATCACTGATTTCTATATTTTAATTATTTTTGGCATTATCGGCTTAGTTATGAAGTTATTAGACTTCCCAGCAGCGCCTTTAATTTTAGCTGCAATTGTAGGTTCGGATATGGAGCAGAATTTCCGTAAAAGCTTGATTGTGAGTAATAACAATGTAGCAGATATCTTTTTAGCTTCACCCATTAGTATCGTATTAACATTGATGACTATTTTAGCACTATTCTACCCGTTATTTATCAAAGGAATTAAAAAAATGAAATTACAAAAATAATTTAAAGAAACCGCTCATCTTTTTATAAAATGAGCGGTTTTTTATATTTTATCTTAGCATTTCTTTATAGACTTTATGGTTTTGATAAGCGGTTGACATTAAAGGTGCACTAATATTAAAACTTTCTGCTAAATCTAGTAAGTAACCTTGTAAATGATCTGCTTCTATATTTAATCCTTTTTCCATATCGCGTTGCATAGAGGTCTTGAAGTGATAGGATAATTTAGGTAATGCTTCCATATATTGATCAACTATATTGTCTGAGATAGGTGCGTTGTCTGCGCGCATAATAGTAGCAGCTTCATTATATAAAGATTTAATGAAATTGACACCGCCTTCACTATCACGAATCGGTCCGATAGGTGCATGCATTAATGTTGTAATACTTGATAATACCGTAATCATTAAATATTTATGCCACATACCTTGTTTGATATTAGCGTTTAGGATAAATTCGGCTTTTGTATTTGAAAAAGCTTGTGCAATTTGTTCAGAACGTTCACTTTGTTTGCCATCAAGTTCTCCGAAGAAGAGTTTATCGAATGGACTTGTTTGTACGATTTCACCCGTAGCATTAACAGTCGTTTCTATTACACAATAACCACCCATCACTTTGTTGTCTCCAAAAGCAGATTGTAATATAGGTAAATGCGCCACACCATTAAGTAATGGAATGATGACTGTATTTCCATTAACAAACGGTGCTAAATCTTGGATTGCTTGTTCAAGATGGTAAGATTTAGAAGATAAGAGGACTACATCAAATGGTTTAACGACATCTTTATTCGTTATGAGCTGTGGATTAAAATGATAGTCACCTTTTTCGCTATAGATTGCTAAACCATTACGTTCTAAGTATGATTTTCGTTTTGATCGGACTAAGAACGTAACATTCTGACCACTTTCAGCTAAACGGCCACCAAAATAACCTCCGATACCACCAGCTCCTAAGACTAAAATTCTCATTAAATTACAACTCCTCATATTATGTATCGTTTTTCAATTAATATATGTATACCACTTTCTCAAATGAATACGCATATTTTTATATTTTTTTATACTATTATAGTTTAGGCATATATTAATTTTAGCCATTATTCTATAATTTCATACTTCAAAACCCAAAATTTCATTAATTTATGATAAATATAGTGTTTAATTCATTGTAAACATATTTGTTTCACATGGAACGAAATTGCGTTATTTTTAAAAATCATATTATTTAGAATTTTCTAAATTTTTATTGACTAATTACGAGTGTAATGCTAGGATTAAATCAATCAATTACATATGATTTACTCTTATCAAGAGTGGTGGAGGGATGTGCCCGATGAAGCCCAGCAACCGTCGATTTTGGAATGGTGCTAATTCACAGAAAGTGATTTTACTTTCAAAGATGAGAGAAGGTAAATACTTTCTCTTAAATATTAAGGGAAAGTATTTTTTTATACATAATTTTAATTGTAATTTCAAAAATTTTAAGGAGTGTAATAAGATGAGGAAAATTATAAGTATTGTTTCTGTTTTAGTATTAGTAGTCCTATTGTCAGCGTGTGGTAATTCGGAGGGTGAAAATAAAGATAAAAAAATCACTATAGCAACATCTCCAGCACCTCATGGAGAAGTATTAGAACACGCTAAAAAAGCTATGGAAGAAGAAGGTTATGATTTAGAAATCAAGACAGTGAATGACTATAAAGTGCCCAATAAACTGTTAGATAAAGGCGATGTAGATGCAAACTTTTTCCAGCATGTACCTTATCTGAAAGCTGAAAAAGAAGACCATAACTATAATATAGAAGAAGTTGGAAAAGTATTAACTACGCCAATGGGTGTCTATAGTAAAAAGTATGATGACATTAACGACATACCTAAAGGCTCGACAATATATGTATCGAACAACCCGGCCGAAGAAGGACGCTTCCTATCATTTTTCGTGAATGAAGGTTTGATTAAAATCAAAAAAGGTGTGGACATAGAAGATGCTAAATTTGATGATATCATTGAAAATAAGAAAGATTTAAAATTTAATAATAAACAAGGCGCGGAATTTTTACCGAAGACATATAACAGCAAAGAAGGTGCCGCAGTTATTATGAACTCTAACTACGCTATTGATAACGGTTTAACACCGCATAAAGATTCGATTGCAGTAGAAGGTAAATCATCCCCATTTGCTAACATTGTTGCTGTACAAAAAGGGCATAAAGATGATAAAAAATATCAAACACTAATTAAGATATTGCAATCTAAAGATACGCAAGAATTTATTAATAAAGAATATGGAGAAGATGTAATTCCATACGAAAAATAAGACATCATGAACGTAAATATTTTATAGATAAGGTAGGGATAACATGAGCAAGATAGGAATCATTGGCCTTGGTAAAGTAGGAAGTCAAGTGCTCACAGACGTCCAAAATTTGAATTTTTTTTCAGAGATCGTACTAGTCGATTCAAATGTAGAAAGAGCAAGAGGTGAAGCGTTAGATCACTTGCACACACAGGGATTACCTAACTCAACCCATGTAAATATCCGTGAGGGAAATTATAATGATTTAACTGATGCAGCATTTATTGTGGTTACAGCAAGTGTACCTACAGACCCAGATAAAGGCGACAGAGTATTACTTGCCAAAGGTAATAGAATTATGATTGAAGATGTAATGAATCAAATTAGCAAAGTTACACAAGAAGCAATTATTATTTTGGTATCTAATCCAGTCGACACTATTACTTACATTGGAAACACATTTGATTATCCTTCACACAAAATAATTGGTACAGGCACAGCCCTAGAAACATCACGTTTTAAAACATTAATTGCCGATTATTACCAAATAGACCCTAAAAATGTTGAAGCATTTGTGATTGGTGAACATGGTCAACATGCAGTGCCGGTGTGGAGTAAGGTTAGGATTTCTGGTATGACACTAAACGAGTATGAACTATTGACTCAAACAGCTCCAATTGATAAAACAAGTATAACAGAGCAAATTGACCAAGTCTCTATGAATGTATTTTATAAAAAAGGATGGACGAATGTAGCAATATCAAAAGTGGTTAATTATCTAATTCAAGCTATTGAACTTAATCAACAAACGATTATGCCTTTGACATCAATAAGTAATGAATATGGTTTAAATGCAAGTGCCTTTAGCCTTCCTACATTAGTAGGGCGTGAAGGAATTAAAAAAAGATTTGAAATACAATTAAACTCAAAAGAAATTGAGCAACTTACCGAAGCACATCAATATATACAAAAAACAATAAGAGAAGTAACAAAATAATATAGAAAAGATAGTAACCTAAAATACATAGGTTGCTATTTTTTCTTTCTAAAATCGTTTATAGAAATAATGTAAGATCTTTATTGAAATTATCAACTTCTTGCTTATAAATTGAGTTATAGCTACAATGAATTTGATATTATCGAAAGCGCTAACTTACAAAGCGTTTAAGAATGGGAAAGTGCGGTGTAGCCATGCTAGAAAGACATGCTAAACTCATTCGTTTGATACTAAACAATAGTAATAATTATTTAAGTGCGAACGAAATAGCGAACTACTTGAATGTTTCCAACAGAACAGTACGAAGTGATATAAAGTACATTAATAGTGATTTAGTAGAGCAGTTAATAACTAGTGTAAAAAGTAGAGGTTATAAAATGAACCATGACCTATATAGCACAGAACAGCTAGATGAAATCGTAAAGGCATTTACGAATAAAGAGGGCGAAATGCTTTTACAAATAGGATATCAATTATTAATGTACCAACAACCTATAACTTTAGAACAATTAGAAATGGATTATAATTTAACAAAGTCAGAAGTGAAGGATTACTTAACTAGAATCCAATCTTGGGTTACTTCATTTGATATAAGTGTAAATATTACTCAAAAACAAGGCATTACAATTAACGGCAATGAAATGAATATTAGAAATGCCATACTTCATTTAAATCAACTTTCAACAAAAGATAAAACAGTAGATCAATTTATTTTAAATGAAATTCCAGAAGCACATATTAAAATGATACTTCAAATCATTAAAAGTAATTTAAATGCAAATGCTCTGGATACGTCTGATATTCGAATTCGTCAATTACTCATACACCTTATCATCATTTTTAAAAGAAAAAATGATGATGATTTCTCATGGGTTATAGATGAAGATTCAGAAATGATAGCTCAAAATTGCATAGACGAAATTAATGCTAAACTAGGCTATGGTTTAAGTGATGAAACCGCTAAACTATTTTCATTTTTTATTAGTTATTACTTCAATAAATACGATTTAGGTTTAGAAAAAGTATTTGTGAAAAGTTATATTGATAGAATGATTTATCAAATGGAAAAAAGTGTGGGTGTTGATTTCAGTAAAGATAATGAGTTACGGGAAAATGTGTATTCTCATTTCAGTAGAACTTATCTACGCATTGCTAAAAATATCTACATCAATAATCCACTAACTGAAGATATTAAAAAACGTTATCCATTCGTGTTTAATACATTATATGAAACGGTAAATCATCTATCCAAAGATGCAAAAATAAATTTAGTAGAGGATGAAATTGCTTTTTTAGCACTGCATTTTCAATCATCTATAGACCGAAATGAAAAAAAATACTTTAATATAGTAATCACTTGTTACTATGGATTAGGAATTTCAAGCTTGTTAGAAGCAAAAATATCAAATTTAGATGATAGAATACATGTACTAGACACACTGAAATTGGAAGATGTATCGCATTATGATTTTTCAGGAATCGATGCTTTAGTTACAACGCATTCAATTCATAAGTCTCAGGTGCCAGACACGTTGCAAGTGATGGAAGTTTCGCCTTTATTTTCCAACGAAGATGCAAATAAAATTCAATCATTTATCCAACATAAACAAAATCCTGTATTAAATCATGATGAATTATTGTCTATACAATTTGATATACATTCAGAGAAACAAGCACAAACTGAAGCCTCTTATGTCTTTGAACAAGCACAAAAAATACTGAGAAATAATCATTCGGTTACTGATAAGTATATAGAAAGCGCACTAGAAAGAGAGAAACATGCCTCTACCTTTATAGGAAATGGTCTGAGTATCCCGCATGGTGACCCTGAAAAAGTATTGAAATCACATGTTATTATTTTTAAAAATGTGCATGGATTTGGATGGAAACAAAATAAGGCGAAATTAGTGTTTTTCTTAGCAATAGCTGAACAAGATATCCCAGCTATGAAAAAAATTATTCATACCATAGCTAATCTAACCGAGAGTGATGTAGATAAGTTATTAATTCTTGAAGACCAAGTATTAAAAGAAAAAGTAATTCAATTAGTGAAAGAATAATTGCCACTACTAACGGCAATTATTCTTTTTTTATATGAATGAATGCGTTTACAATTATAAGTGAGGAGGGTGAATGTTATGAAAATATTAGCGATAACGTCGTGTCCAAATGGGATAGCACACACGTACATGGCACAAGAGAAATTAGAACAAGCAGCTGAAGAGATGGGTGTAGATATTAAAGTAGAGACGCAGGGAGGCGTTGGGGCTGAGAATGTTTTAACATCTAAAGAAATTAGAGAAGCGGACGGTATTATTATTGCTGCAGATCGCCAAGTAGATTTATCTCGATTTGATGGCAAAATGTTAATTAATGAAAGTGTTAGGGAAGGTATTCATAAACCAAAAGAACTTATTCAACGTATTATAGATAAAGACGCTCACATTCATCACGATACGAATGCGACAGGTAAGTCTGACCAAAATGACGAAGAGAAAAAAAATGGCACCCAAATGGTCTACCAGCATTTGATGAATGGTGTATCGTTTATGGTTCCATTTATCGTTGTAGGTGGATTATTAATGGCTATTGCTCTCACTTTAGGAGGTAAAGCAACTTCTGAAGGTTTAGTTATACCAGATGACTCATTTTGGAAATCAATCGAAAACATTGGAAGTCTAGCATTTAGCTTTATGGTTCCAATATTGGCAGGTTATATTGCTGTAAGTATAGCTGATAAACCAGGGCTTGTGCCAGGTATGATTGGTGGGGCTATTGCTGCAGATGGTAGTTTCTATGGCAGTGACGCAGGTGCAGGTTTCTTAGGTGGCATCGTAGCAGGTTTTATCGCAGGTTATATTGCAAAATGGATTAAAAATATTAAAGTACCAAAAGCGATTGCTCCAATTATGCCAATTATAATTATACCTATTATTTCGTCACTTATTGTAGGAGTAATATTTATTTTCTTAATTGGTGCACCAATTGCAAGTATATTTGAAGGATTAACAACTTGGTTGAAAGGTATGCAAGGTACAAATATTGTCATCTTAGCATTAATTATTGGTGCAATGATTGCTTTTGATATGGGTGGACCAGTGAATAAAGTTGCATTTTTATTTGGTTCAGCACTTATCGCTGAAGGTAATTACGCTGTTATGGGTATGGTAGCAGTAGCAGTTTGTACACCACCAATCGGTCTAGGGCTTGCAACGTTTATCAACAAACGTAAATTTAATAAAGGTGAAGTTGAAATGGGTAAAGCTTCATTTACAATGGGGTTATTTGGTATAACAGAAGGGGCAATTCCTTTTGCTGCGCAAGACCCGTTACGTATCATCCCATCTAATATGATAGGTGCAATGATTGCAGCAGCCATTGCAGCAATCGGCGGTGTAGGTGACAGAGTAGCTCATGGTGGACCAATCGTAGCTGTGCTTGGTGGTATTGATCAGGTTTTATGGTTCTTTATCGCAGTGATTATTGGTAGCGCAGTGACGATGTTCTCTGTCTTAGTATTAAGAAGAAAGTCACCAGCGATGGCTGGAGCTACAGCTAATACAGATACTGAGATGTCAGAAGATACACCAAATAATAATTCAGATGTAGAACAAAATGATGAAAAAACATTTGCAGATGAACAAAAAACAGAGGATAACGAACTTGAAGTGTTTCAAGAAAATGTTATCGAAATGTCAGAAACAAAGTTAACAAGAGATCAAGCAATTGAACATCTTGTAGGACAATTACATCAACAAGATTACATTACAGATATGGAAAGACTAAAAGCCGATGTATTGAAACGAGAATCTGAATCTACAACAGCTATTGGAATGAATGTGGCTATTCCACATGCTAAGTCAGATTCAGTGAAAAAGCCAATTGTAGCGGTGATGAATAATAAAGAAGGTGTCGAATGGGATAGTTTAGATGGCACTTTACCTAATATTGTCTTCTTAATTGCAGTGCCAAGTGATAGTAGTGATACACACTTGAAATTATTACAACGCTTATCTAGAGCTTTAATGGATGATGATATTCGTCAAAGCCTAATTGATGCGACACATACTAAACAAATTTACAATATACTAAAAGAAATATAATTGGAGGTATGAACTATGCCATTATTTTTACAACCGGTCTTCCAAGAACGTATATGGGGCGGCACCGCATTAAAATCATTTAATTATGATATCCCAAACGATTATACTGGTGAATGTTGGGCAATATCTGCACATCCAAACGGACCAAATATAATTGAAAATGGTAAACATAAAGGAAAAACATTAGAAGAAGTATGGGATGAAGATAAAGCGCTATTTGGTGAAACTGGAAATTCTAAGTTTCCTTTGTTAACTAAAATACTAGATGCAAATGATAAATTATCTGTACAAGTCCATCCAGATGATGAGTATGCGCAAAAGTATGAAGGCGAATATGGAAAAACTGAATGTTGGTATATATTAGATGCTCAAGAAGGTGCAGAAATCATTTATGGTGTGAATGCTAAAACTCGAAATGATTTGAATGAAATGATTGATCAGAAAGAGTTTGAAACACTATTTAAAACAGTTAAGGTACAAGCTGGCGATTTTTTCTATGTACCTGCTGGAACAGTGCATGCGATTGGAGAAGGTATTTTAATTTTAGAAACACAACAATCTTCAGATACAACATACAGAATATATGATTATGACCGTAAAGATAATGACGGAAACAAGCGTGATTTACACTTAGAAGAAAGTAAGTCAGTGATTCAAATTTCAGAACAATCGCCTAACACAACGCCCTCACATGAAACGATTCAAGGTCAACGGTATACACAGTTTGTATCAAATGACTTTTTCACAGTAGAACGCTGGATAATTAGTGGTGAACTGGAATACAAAAAAACGCATGCTTATTGTCTAGTTTCAGTGGTTGAAGGAAGTGGACAAATTAGTGTGAATGGCAGTAATCATAATATAAATAAAGGCACGCATTTTATATTAACTACAGAAGATAAACAGATTCAATTTAATGGTGACATGACCCTAGTGGTTAGCTATGTTTAATATTATAAGTACGATAAATTTAATTTCGGCACAAGACAAATGAGTTTTGTCTGTGCCTTTTTTTGTTCATAATTAAGGTATTAAAATAATTAACGGAGTTGATAACTGATGTTAAAAATTTGTGTCGATATTGGTGGGACGAAAACAATCGTAGGTATTATTAACCACAGCCTAAATATAATTGCCAGTCAAAAATTTAAAACAGAAAAGAATGACCCACAAAAACAATTTGATCAAATTATACATATTGCTAATCAATATGTGGTAGATTTCAAAGATATAGATAAAGAATCTCTAAACATCGCAATGCCAGGGCCGTGTGATTACACAAAAGGGGTGTTTTTAAATCCCCCTAACTTACAAGACTATAATGGATTTAATGCTGGAAAGTACATAAAGGAAAATAGTAAATTCAAACCACAGTTTGTGAATGATACAGATGCAGCTATTTTAGCAGAATATCAATCAATCCAAACTCAAACGAGTGATTTTATTTACTTAACGATCAGTACGGGAGTAGGAATGGCATATATGAAACAGGGACAACTTGTTTCGGGTGTTGATGGTAACTTTGGTGAAATAGGGCACACTGTAATTAACAATAAGAGCAGTTACCAATGTCCCGTTTGTGAACAATATGGTTGTGTTGAGAATGAGATATCGGGCTTAGCTATTAGTAAAAAAGCAAGTGATATTCTAAAAAAAGATGTAAGTACAAAAGAAGCTATTGAGATGTATATAAAAAACGAAAATCAGGAAATTACGCAAATGATAGAAGAAGTTTTAAAATTAACACAACAACTTTGTACTAATTTATTTAGTATATTTAACATCTATCATATTGTCTTAGGTGGTGGGGTAACTCAAAGTCCATTACCGTATAAAGAAAGTATAGAGACGTATGTTAAAGCACATCACTTAATTCGCCAAAGTCCAATTAATCTTAAAATAAGTAACTTAGAAGCCAATGTTTTAACAGGATTGTACTTTGTAAATGAGTTATAACTAAAAGATTACACATTGTATTACATTCAAATCATGTTCTTATAGACAGATTTGAAGTGTATTACAAAATGTGTAGTCTTTTTTAAAGTCTATTTCTTTTAATGATGAAATATTTTCGAATGTTTAGAGTTTTAGATAATTGATCTGAAATTAACAGACCTAAAGCAATAGCACCAGCAATCAAAATAGCACGAATAAATGTATTTGTTGCATCAGTGAAGTTAAGTGTAACGAGTTGTTGTGTTGCTCTGAAGGCGATACTTCCCGGAACTAGTGGAATAATACCTGGAATCATAAATAATACAACAGGCGCCTTATAAATACGACTCATAGTGTGGCTGATTAAGCCGAGGGTTAAAGCACCTAACAAACTAGTGTAAATCGAGTCCATATGCACATACTCACTTAAAACGAAATGAACGATATACCCCATAGCCCCTGCAAATCCCGCAGGAAAAAATACTTTTTTATGGGAATCATAAATGACATTAAAGAAATAAGAGGCACTGAAACTACATATAAATGTGAATAATATAGTCAAGCTGAAACCTCCTTAATATAGTGAATAAGCAATTGCTATTCCTGAACCAATCGCAAAAGCTATTACAAGCGCTTCTAAAAATTTTGCAGTAAACATAAGCATATGTCGACCAAATAAATCTTGTATTGATGTTGTGATTAATACGCCTGGGACAATAGGCATGACAGAAGCAAGCATTGCAGGGCCAAATATATTTTCGACATTGAATAAATTAGATCCAAATATAACGATCGAACCAATTGCAAAAGAAGCTACGAATTCAGGTATAAACATCGTCAGTGACTTACTTTGCATATATTCTACAATTAAAAATCCCACAGCACCAGCAATGATTGCCGTAATAGCATCAGACCAAGTACCACCTTGTAAATATAGGAAGCTTAAAGAAATTACTCCAGCTGCCATCACTTTTTTCCACAATGGAATATTCACTGATGTATGTTCTATGTTTTTCAATAAATCATAAGCTTCTTCTATAGATAATTGATTGCTTGTCAGTTTTCGTGAAATTGCGTTAACTTGAAATATTTTCAATAAGTTGGTGATATTTTTATTAATACGTAAAATACGTGTATCGTGTTCTTCACTAAGTGAAAAATTGATGAATACGTTTATAACATACCCTTGACTATTATAGTAGCCCATACATATTGCGATACGACGCATTGTGTCTTCAACACGTGATACTTCTGCGCCAGAAGATAAGAGAATTTTACCTGTGAGTAGTATGACGTTCATTGTGATTAGATCTTTATTGTTTTCCAAGCGTACACCCCCAACTTATTGAATGATTATTGCTATTATCCCAATATTGATATATAAATTCAAAGGTATTCCAATCTAATTCTGGGATAAAGTACAAGAATTGTTAAATATACACAGGTAGAAGCCTTCGGTTTGTGTGCGGGCGTAATAGCGATCGGTCTAAAAAAGCGCCCGAACGAGTTGTAGTTGGGCGCTTTAATCAATATATTTATTTTTTGATTGCATTTGCACATTATTATTTTCCAAGTGGAACTAAGGACTACAAAAGTTATGCTTTTGCATAAGAATCACTAAGGAAAATTTTCACATTATTTTCCAAGTGGAATTAAGGACTACAAAAGCTATG
>JBEAMH010000002.1:226966-412782 GCA_040062795.1 Staphylococcus aureus | reverse complement strand
AGTGGAACTAAGGACTACAAAAGCTATGCTTTTGCATAAGAATCACTAAGGAAAATTTTCACATTATTTTCCAAGTGATTCTTTAAAACCTTTTTCAAGGTCGGCAATAATATCTTCTGCATTTTCTGTTCCAACTGACAATCTCACAAGTTCTGGCAATACACCAGAAGCTTTTTGTTCTTCAGGAGACAATTGTAAATGTGTCGTGCTAGCTGGATGGATAATTAATGATTTAGAGTCACCCACATTAGCTACATGGGAGAATAAATCTAATCCTTCAACAAAGTTAGCAATGTCGTCTACAGTACCATCAACGCCAAATGTAAGTATAGCGCCTTGTCCGTTTGGTAGGTATTTTTGTGCTAATTCATTATAAGCATTATTTTCTAAACCAGGATAATTTACCCAAGTAACATTTGGATGTTCTTCTAAATATTTCGCAATACGTAAGGCATTCTCTGAATGACGTTCCATACGTAAATGTAACGTTTCTAAACCGATTAAGAATTCATGAACATTGAAAGGTGATGCTGAGGCACCTAAATCACGTAATAATTGAACACGTGCTTTAGTAATATAAGCTGCTTCACCTACATCTTTTGCATATGATACCCCGTGATAACTTGGATCTGGTTCTACTAATCCTGGGAATTTACCGTTATCCCAATTAAATTTACCACTATCTACAATCACGCCGCCAATTGAAGTACCATGACCGCCAATAAATTTAGTTGCTGAATGAACAATAATGTCAGCACCATGTTCAAAAGGACGTAATAAGTATGGTGTAGGGAAAGTATTGTCAACGATTAATGGTACCCCATTGTCATGAGCAATATTAGCTACAGCTTCAATATCTAAAACATCGATACGCGGGTTACCAATTGTTTCTGCATAGACAGCTTTCGTTTTATCTGTAATAGCATTTTTAAAGTTTTCAGGATTGCTAGGATCTACAAAATGAACATTTATTCCTAATTTTTTAAATGTTACGTTCAATAAATTATATGTGCCACCGTATAAATTTGAAGAAGCAACAATTTCGTCGCCTGTTTCTACAATATTTAATAATGCTAAATGAATTGCTGCTTGTCCTGAAGAGGTAGCTAAAGCACCCACGCCGCCTTCTAGAGCTGTAATACGTTCTTCAAAGACATTTTGTGTTGGGTTCATAATTCTAGTGTAAATATTACCTTCTTCTTGTAGTGAAAATAATTTTTGTGCATGTTCTGTACTATCAAATACGTAACTAGTTGTTTGGTGAATAGGCACTGCACGTGATTTTGAATCATCCACTTGCTGACCACCATGAATTGATAATGTATCTAAATGCCATGAATTCTGACTCATAATGTAAATCCTCCTATAAATTTGAATTTTCTGATAATTATTACTATACAAGAGCTTTTTAGCTATTTCAAGTATTCTTACTAAAAAAGTATGGATTAATTTTAGGCTTTTTACAACCTTTTATAAATAACATTTGCAAAAGTTACTATTATTATTTATAATTCTTATCAGTATAGTAGGGAATAAAAATTACAACACGCATGTGTGGAGGAAAATAATGATTGCATATGATTTAATTGGCAATACCCCCATGGTATTATTAAAATCTTTTAGTAATAAAGATGTTCAAATTTATGCTAAATTAGAACAATTCAATCCTGGTGGGAGCATTAAAGATAGACTTGGGAAATATTTAATTGAGGCAGCTTTGGACCACAACTTAATACAAAAAGGCGACACTGTAGTAGAAGCATCTGCAGGTAACACTGGAATCGGTGTAGCAATAGCAGCAAACCATTATGATATACAAGCTGTCATTTTTGCACCAGAGGGCTTTTCAGAAGAAAAGATAACTATCATTAAAGCCTTAGGTGCTGAAGTTAGAAGGACTGACAAAGCTTTAGGGATGAAAGGTGCTCAAGACGCTGCAAAAGAATTTGAAACTCAAACAGGAGCATTTTACTTAAATCAATTTGAAACTGATAATAATCCAAGGGCCTATATGGAAACATTAGGTAATGAAATTACTGAAGCATTGCCAGAAATAGATTACTTCGTAGGAGGCATAGGTTCGGGTGGTACATTTACAGGTGTTGCAGAACATCTAGCTTCATATAATGTTGAGAACGTTATTGTCGAGCCAGAAGGTTCTATATTAAGTGGAGGAAAGCAACATGACCATGATATAGAAGGTATTGGTTCTGAAAAATGGCCACAATTTTTAGATAAATCATTAGTTTCTGACATTGTGAAAGTATCTGATAAAGACGCTTTTGAAAATGTAGCATCGTTAGCGAAACAAGAAGGTTTATTGGTAGGAAGTTCTGCCGGTGCAGCATTACAAGGTGCATTAGAAGTGAAAAAACATATTAACAGTGGGGTCATTGTAACAATCTTCCCAGATGGTAGTGATCGATATATGTCAAAACAAATCTTTAATTACAAGGAGAGAGCTATTAATGAATAAAAAAACACAATTAATCCACGGCGGGTCTACTACAGATCCATATACAGGTGCAGTAACTACACCAATTTATCAAACGAGTACGTTTATGCAAGATGATATCGGTGATATGAGACAAGGTTACGAGTATTCACGTTCAGCTAACCCTACACGTAGTTCATTAGAAGGCTTGATTGCTGATTTAGAACATGGACAATATGGTTATGCTTTTGGATCGGGGATGGCTGCAATTTCTGCAGTTATTATGTTATTAGATGAAGGAGATCATTTATTAATTAACTCAGATGTATACGGAGGAACTTACAGAGCGTTGACAAAAGTGTTTTCACGTTTTGGTATAAAAGCAGACTTTATAGATACGACGTATATTGATGAAGTAGAAAAATATATTAGACCCGAAACTAAGATGTTATATATTGAGACACCTTCCAATCCATTATTACGTGTAACTGATATTAAAAAATCAGCAGAAATTGCAAGAAAACATCAATTGATTTCAGTGGTTGATAATACGTTTATGACGCCGTATTTTCAAAATCCATTAACGTTTGGCATTGATATTGTGCTACATTCAGCTACTAAATATATTGGCGGACATAGTGATGTTGTTTCTGGTTTAGTAGCTACAAATGATGAAGCATTAGGTGAACGTATTGGATTTATTCAAAATTCAACTGGCGGTGTGTTAGGGCCACAAGATAGCTATTTATTAATTCGTGGTATTAAAACGCTTGGTTTAAGAATGGAACAAGTACAACGAAATACACTTTCAATTATTGAAATGTTGCAGCAACATGATAGTGTTCAACAAGTATTCCATCCAAGCATTGCTGGTCATTTAAATCATGACATCCATCAAGCACAGTCAGATGGTCATACTGGTGTAGTAGCTTTTGAAGTGAAAGATATAGAAAGTGCAAAATCAGTTATTCGTGAATCTCAATATTTCACATTAGCTGAAAGTTTAGGTGCAGTAGAAAGTTTGATTTCTGTACCTGCACTCATGACACATGCATCGATACCTAAAGACATTCGTGCTAAAGAAGGCATCGCGGACGGTTTAATACGTTTATCGGTGGGTATTGAAGATACCGAAGATTTAGTAGGAGATTTAAAACAAGCATTAGATCATTTGAAATAAGCAAGTTAATTTTATTTAATCCCAAAATACCCCAGGAAAATATCCTGGGGTATTTTTTATAAGATTTATAGTGAATTACTATTTCAGAGCTTGTTTGTTGTAATTTAATATTAAATACAAACAAACACATAAGTGAAATCATATATTTGGACCAAATTACATCTGTTTTTAAGGTAGAATAAATAATAGTAAAATAACAAAGAAATAATGACTGCTTGTGAAACTATAAATCTAGACTTATTTTTGGTGAAAAAGTCCAAAACTGAATTTACATAAATCATTCGTAGTAGTAATCATTGCTCTATTAGGAAATGAGAGTTTAGTGAACTTCATGAAAATACTTTAATAATTAAGTAATATAATGATTATATAACATCATCGTTATAACATTGGTGTCTTATATAATTTGTTTTAAACCAACACCGTGAAAACTATATTCATAAAATAAGTTTTCAACAACTATTAATATATTGTCTTTTCTAGACAAATATCTCACACTTTCACAGTTTAAATAACCATTCTACTAAAAATGTCATCAGTGAAAGGATATGCTGTCAAAATAGATTACTTTTTAGGAATTCCAATCACATGCCCTAGTTGTTTCGGTATGTCGAAAGGTTGTTGGTTATCAAAATACGTTTTGATTTTATCATAAACAGGCTTAGGGAAATTCATACTGCGTCTTGTATGATGACTGACACCCATCATAATAACTTCATAAGTAGCTGTACGTTCGTCTTGCTCATTATACATTGTTAAAAATAAATGCACTCTTTTGGCATCATAGTCATGTATATGAAACTTGATATAAAACTGTTCATCTAGTAATAACTCATTTAAAAAAGAAATATGTGCTTCAATGCTAAATATTGTGACCTCTTGATCGGGACGGTATGAAATTGATAAATCTACTGATTCGAAAAACCCTACAACTGCATCACTGAAAACTGAATAATACTGTGCATCATGCATATGATTATTGCGATCAATCCAAGATGGTTGGACCTTATTTCTATATGTATATCTTTCTACCATAAAAATCTCTCCTATCATTATTTTAAATAGTGAACTATATTATTGTATCAGTTATGTGAAAATAAGTTTAAAAATTTGTTTCATAACGATTAAGAGCAATGATATTCTAAAAATAAAGGTATAGAAAACAAATGTTTTCTTGGTTTTTACTTATATTGAAAATTAAAGCCAAGTAAGTTACTATGATTATGCAAGCGTTTACATTTTAGCGATTTAATGTTTGAAATATCGCTTACTTGTGTACATGAAAGGGGTTAACGTATTTAACAGTTACATTGTTATGAAAGCTATTATTTACGTTACATTCAAAATACAATGATTAACGAAGGGGATTAACATGAAGAAAATATTTTTAATCGGTAGTACCTTAATCGGTATTATTGTAGGTGCTGGATTTTCCTCAGGGCAAGAAATCTTACAATTTTTCACTAGTTTCGGAATGGGCGGTATACTAGCAGCAATTGTTTCAACAGCATTATTTGCTTATATCGGTATGGTACTTGTGTGGCTTGGTAGTAAGTTTAAAGCGGAAAGTCATAATGATGTCATACATAAATTAACTGGTGGGTCTTGGTTTGGTAGAATCCTTGCATGGGTTATTGACATCGTGCTTGTCATTGCACTATTTGGGTTTGGCGTGGTAATGCTTGCAGGTGGAGGCTCGAATTTCGAACAACAATTTGGTATACCAGCTGTCGTTGGTACGCTTTTAATGGTAGTGTTAGTATTATTGTTCGGTATGATGCGTGTTGATAATGTAGTTAGGGTTATAGGTAATATTACACCATTGTTAATTGTGACTATTCTCATAGTTGCGATTTATTGCTTATTCACTATGAGTGGTTCATTGACTTCACTTGATGAGCTAGCTAAAACACATACGTCGGCTGTACCTCATTGGTTTATTTCAGGGGTGAATTATGTATCTCTAAATATTAGTTTAGGTGCTACTATGGCTATCGTGATGGGCGGTAATGAAAAGAACCCTAAAATTGCTGCGTTAGGTGGCTTAACGGGTGGACTTGTATTGGGGATTATGATTATGATAAGTCATCTTGCTATATTTTCTAAAATTGAAACAGTAGGCGACTTACCATTACCAATGTTAGGCCTTGTAAATGATATCTCACCTATTTTAGGTATTGCAATGTCTATCATTATATATTTAATGATATTTAATACATGTTTAGGTATGTTCTACTCATTAGCAACACGTTTTACTGAAAATGAAACAAAACAATTTAAAATATTCTATACAGTAGTTATATTAATAGGATTTGGTGTGAGTTTTGCAGGGTTTACAGATTTAATGACATTCTTTTATCCGTTTATAGGTTATTTAGGATTAGTGTTAATTGCAGTGTTAGTTTATGCACCGTTTAAAGTCAGAAAGTTAGAGAAAAAAGGGGAGTTACCAAAAAGTCATTAAATAGAATGATTTGTATTTCATATATTGGCATTTATTTTACAAAAGTGAATATTAAGGTAGAATGAATAAGCAAAGAGCTAAGAAAAAACAAATTATATTGTGAGAGGGGTACTACTATGGTATTTGTTGCATTAATATTATTTCTTTTATCTATAGTCTTACTTATTTATTCTATCGCTTTAGCGATGGGCAAAGATGGATCGCTATTTAGTTTATTTACAGCTAGCGAAAACAGTCTAAGTAAAGGGCAAAAACTAATGATTTATATTGTAACAATCGTCTTATTAGTTATAAGCCTAGTTTGGTTGCTTAATTTAATATAATTGCTAAGTATGTACTTCAATATAATTTAAAAGCGTCTAAGTACTTTAAAAGTGCTTAGGCGCTTTTTGTTTTTAATTAGAATTAAGTCAGTTTAAATTTTATTCAAGGTCCCAAGAAGAAATTTTATATGTAAAGCCCTAAATACGTTTATGTAAGTAGGGCTTTCTATCTTTAGTATTTTCTTAAAAAGTCAACTTCTCGATCAAAGATTTCTTTAACGATATAACTTTGAAGTGTAGCTAAAATTTTTTCAATCACTTGTGTTTTATTAGATAGAATACGGAAGCTGAAACCGTGCGTGGGTAAGTGTGTGATTCCAAAACGGCAATCATATTTTTGTTGGTAATGTTTAATCTGGTCGAACACATTATCTATAAATTTTTGATTCACATCTGGGTGTATAAAATAACAAGATCCTAGGTGACTATAATTTTCCATATAACCTATATCATTAACTTTGTTTTTAGTTGGAGCAAGTAACATATTATCAAACACTACGAGCTCATCATTTACATAAATTTCATTTAGTAAATGCATATAAGTGTAACTAAATGTTTTGCCTTCTTTAGAATATCCTGGTGTTAAGATATCTGTATAGAATAAAGCTCCAGTTGGGTTTAGGTTAAAAGTATTGTGTTGGTAGAATTTGGCATTTTCAAAAGCGATAATTGGATCTCCTACATATTCCGCGTAAGCATTATTTTTAATATTAAAATTTTGATACTGTTCTACACGGTCGTTTAATGTCTTATAAATCTTTGTGGCGCCTTGCGAAGTAAGTATCACTTGCGCATCTGTATCTACGTTGAAATTCATGAAATAGCGATCACTATCTAAATAACCGCCACCTACGTTAACGATATAGAATGTAGGGATAATAGAACCATTTAAGTAAATTGGGCGCATTACTTTCAATGCTTTCTCAAAAAAGATATCTCGCGCCACAGACCTTTTTCCGTTATTAAAAACAGAAATATCTAATTGGCCGGTCCATTTTGAATTTGATTTAGACATTAAGCTAATCCTTTAAGAAATACATCTTGCTCAATCCATTCAATCACATGTTCTAAACCTTTATCTGTTTTAAGGTTAGTAAAAGTAAATGGACGATTTCCGCGGAATGCTTTTGTATCTTCTGCCATACGATCTAATGATGCACCAACATAAGGCGCTAAATCAGTCTTGTTAATAACAAAATAGTCTGATTTAATCATACCTTGTCCACCTTTACGTGGGATTTTTTCACCTTGTGCTACGTCTATAATGTAAATTGAAAAATCAACGAGTTCTGGGCTGAATGTTGCAGCTAAGTTATCGCCACCAGATTCAATGAAAATAAGTTCAATATCTTCGTTGCGCTCTTTTAATTCATCGATTGCAGCAAAGTTCATCGAAGCATCTTCACGAATGGCTGTATGAGGACAACCACCTGTTTCGACCCCGATGATTCTATCTTCAGGTAACACACCAGAATTAACTAGAATTTTTTCATCTTCTTTTGTATATATATCATTTGTAATAACACCAATACTCACGTCTTGTGCTAAACGTTTAACAACTTTTTCGATAAGTTGGGTTTTACCTGCACCTACAGGTCCTCCTACACCTATTTTAATTGTCTCTGTCATAAAAATAGTCCTCCTAAGATATAAAAATTCTTACATTTACGTTTTCATGTTCCATCTGATTGATTTCTAGGCCAGGTGCTGTTATACCTAGTCGAGATTTGTCTAACGTCATGATATGTGTTCTAGTTTCTTTCATTATAGGGTACATATCATGTACGATACGTTGACCAGCAGTTTGTCCTAAGGGAATTGCACGTACAGCATTTTGAGTTAAACTAGAGACGTTTTGATATAAATAGTAATCAATAATTGTCTCGATATCGACACATAAATGATGGCCAAGCATAGTAAAACAAATTGCAGGATGTAAGTTTGCTTTTTTCTCTTTCATCTGCGCTTGATACCAGTCAATCCAAACGCTTTCGTAAAGTTCTGAAGCGAGTTTAACCATGCGATTGCCCATTTGTTTTGAGCCTTGGCGAGTTTCTTTTGGCAAATTTTGTACAAAAAGCATTTTATCTAAGCGTAAAACAGCTTCTGAATCATTTTTATTAAGCGCATCGTAGACTAGGCGCATCGCTAAGCCATCTGCATAAGTTAACTGCTCGTTTAAAAATAGAGCAAGCCATTGCTTAAAGCTTTGTTCATCATGTACAGTTTGGCGCTGGATGTAAGTTTCAAGACCAAATGAATGACTAAATGCACCTGTTGGAAATTGAGAATCACAAAATTGAAACAGTCGTAAGTGTGCGTGATCAATCATGTGAATGTCCTATGTGTCTAAATGCTTTATTAACTTTACGATCTTCATGGTCGTATGGAATTCCTAAATCTTTTAATAAGGATTCTACTAAATAGTCATATTGTACAAGCATTTCAGTTTCTGTAAATTGTGCTGGTAAATGTCTATTACCAAGTTGATGAGCGATATCTCCCATTTCTTGGATTGTGCGCGGTTTAATAACGAGTAAATCTTCAGAATTTACTTCTACGATAATCATGCTGGTATCATCTTGATATAAAATGTCACCATATTGTAAATCAATTGGTTGTTTCAAACGTATTCCAATTTCATTGCCATGGTCTGTTGTGACACGCTGAATACGTTTTACTAAATCAGAGTTTTCTAAGTATACTTTTTCTATGTGTTTGCCTTTTTCACTATCAGAAATGTTAGCGATGTTCCCTACAATTTCTTCGATGATCATATTTTACCTCCTAAAATAAGAAATAACGCTGTGTTAATGGGAGTTCGGTAGCAGGTTCACTAGTAATTTTTTCACCATCTACGAACACTTCATATGTTTGTGGATCTACGTCAATTTTTGGCGTAGCACTATTATTTTTCATATCTTTTTTGCTCAGTTTACGAATATTATGAACAGGTCTTACTTTACGTTTTAAATCGAGTAATTTATCAATGTCGTTTTCATATGCGGTTGTGGAAACAAAAGTTATTGAGGTGCTTTGCATATTGCCACCAAATTGACCGTACATTTTACGATATTTTAAAGGCTCAGAAGTAGGGATAGAACCATTAGCATCCCCGTTAATTGCTGTATTAATGAGACCGCCTTTTAGAATGACGTCTGGTTTTACACCAAAGAAAGCTGGTTCCCACATAATAATATCGGCGAGTTTACCTTCTTCGATAGAACCTACATAATCTGATATACCATGTGTAATTGCTGGGTTAATCGTATATTTAGCGATATAACGTTTTATACGATTGTTGTCATTATATTTACTATCGCCATCTAATGCACCACGTTGTTCTTTCATGCGATGAGCTACTTGCCAAGTACGCGTAATGACTTCACCGACACGCCCCATAGCTTGAGAGTCAGAGCTTACCATGCTAAATACGCCAATATCATGTAGGACGTCTTCTGCTGCGATTGTTTCTTTACGAATACGCGAATCAGCAAATGCGATATCTTCAGGAATTGCAGCATTTAAGTGATGCGTAATCATAACCATATCTAAATGTTCGTCTATAGTATTCACTGTATAAGGAAGTGTTGGGTTTGTGGAGGAAGGTAAGATATTTGGATAAGCTGCGGATTTAATTAAATCTGGAGCATGGCCGCCACCAGCACCTTCTGTGTGGTACATATGAAGTACGCGATCTTTAACAGCCGCCATTGTTTCTTCCATGAAGCCAGCTTCATTTAATGTATCAGCGTGAAGTGCAATTTGAACATCATAGTCATCTGCTACATGTAAAGCGTGGTCTAACGCTGAAGGCGTTGCGCCCCAGTCTTCGTGTACTTTTAAGCCAATTGCACCTGCATGTACTTGTTCTACAAGTGCAGTGTGGTTTACTGCCTGACCTTTACCAGTAAAACCAATATTTAATGGTAAGGATTCAGCTGCTTCTAACATTCGATGTAGATGCCAAGGGCCTGGTGTTACCGTCGTTGCCTTAGCGCCTTCAGAAGCGCCAGTACCGCCACCAATATGTGTTGTAATACCGCTTTCGAGTGCTACTTGTGATTGTTCGGGGTTAATGAAGTGAATGTGTGTATCAATACCACCTGCAGTAATAATCTTACCTTCAGCAGAAATAACATCTGTTGTTGCACCAATAATAATATCTACGTTGTCCATGATATCTGGGTTTCCAGATTTACCAATTTTTATAATATAACCATTTTTAACTCCAATATCAGCTTTAACGACTTTGTCATAATCAATAATCAGTGCGTTTGTAATAACTAAATCTGCAACTTGTTTGTCATCTCGTGTAACGTTGGGATTTTGAGACATACCATCTCTGATAGATTTCCCCCCACCAAACGCAGATTCGTCGCCATAAGTAGCATAATCTTTTTCTACTCTTGCAAATAAATTTGTATCTCCAAGTCTTACTGAGTCACCAATCGTTGGTCCGTAAAGACTCGTATACTGTGATTGTGTCATTTTAAAACTCATGCTTTATACCCACTTTCTTTATTAGCATTTTCGTTTTCATCATTCTTTTTACTATCTTTTCTTGTGTATAAATCATCATTTTCAGATTTGTAGACGCGGGATTCATCAATCGGTCCATTCACTGCGCCATGGAAACCATAAATTTTTCGTTTACCAGAATATTCAATGAGTTGAACTTCTTTTTCATCGCCTGGTTCAAAACGAACGGCTGCACCAGCAGGAATATCAAGTCTTTTGCCGTAAGCTTTTTCATGGTCAAATTCAAGCGCTGGATTTGCTTCGAAAAAATGATAGTGGGACCCAACTTGTATTGGTCTGTCTCCAGTATTTTTTACATTAAGTATTGTTGATTCATGACCTTTATTTACTTCTATTTCTGTACGTTTAACAATAATTTCACCAGGTTTCATACTAAAAATCCTCCTTTATACGATTGGATGATGTACTGTAATCAATTTAGTACCGTCTGGGAAGGTCGCTTCAATTTCCATTTCTGTTAACATATCGCCTACACCTTCCATTACATCATCTTCGCTTAGAATTTGTTTTCCGTAACTCATAAGTTCTGCTACGCTTTTTCCATCTCTAGCACCTTCAAGAAGTTCAAAACTAATAATAGCTACTGCTTCAGGATAATTTAATTTTAAACCTCGTTGTTGACGTCTACGTGCCAAATCTGCTGCTACGACTAACATTAATTTATCTTGTTCGCGTTGTGTAAAGTGCACGAGCTTCACTACCTTTCAATTATTAATATCGTGGATGTTGTCTATCACCGCAGTTTAATAATAATCCGATTAGAATTTAACTACAAGACAAACCCCTTGCAAGCGTGAAAAATAAAAAAAAAATAATTTTATTACATACGATATTTATCTCTTTAAATTTAGTGATTATTAATATATTATAATTTAAGTCAAGGTAAATAGAAAAAATGACGATGTAAACGCTATTCGAATTACATTGAAGAATGTTGCACAAGTAGTATTATTGAATAATTCATGGACAGGATTTAGTGAAATGTTTTTACTAAAAAATATGAGGGCTGGTGTATTAATTCTAATAGGTATCTTTATTGCTTCTAGAAAAGCTGGTATATTTGCTAGTATTGCTAATATTATAGGATGCGCAATAGTAACTGTGTTGGGTAGTAATCGTAATCAAATTAATGATGGATTGTTTGGTTACAATGTCATACTTATTGCGCTAGCTTAAGGTGCAGTATTTAGCACTAGAATTCCGCGCTATATTAATATTGTATTAAGTATACTTTTAATTGTAGTGTTACATACATGAATGACGATGTTATTAACACCATTTGGTTTACCTATGTTTACACTACCATTATCATTGCTACGTGGATTATGTTGTTTGACTAAAGTCAAATGAACAAGCAACAAGTAAAGTGATTTTATAATAAAATTTCATATCATGTGATGAATCAGTGAATAATATATATAAATTTCTAATTGATTTTACGCGTAAGTTTTTAGAAAGAAGGAATGAAAATGAAAAAAATAGTTGCATTATTTGCAACCACAGCCATTATTTTAGCAGGATGTAGCGGGGCAGGAAGTCAATCTAAAGAGGAAACTTTGAATATCGAATTACCTCTAAAAACCACTTCCATCGCACCTTATGAATCAGACGTAGCAGTGCAAATTGGTGCAGCAGAATCTTTGTTTAAGGCGAATGCAGAAGGCAAAGTACAGAAATTATTGGTTGAGTCATATAATCAAAAGTCTCCAACACAATTAGACTTAAAATTAAAAGATGATATTAAATTTCAAAATGGCAAAAAAGTTACAGGCAAAGCTGTGAAATCCAGCTTAGAAGAAAGTATGAAGCAAAGTGATTTAGTAAAAGGTTCGCTCCCTATAAAAGATATTAAAGTTGATGGACAAAAAGTGACAATCACGACGAAAGAAGCTTATCCTGAATTAGTTTCAGAGCTAGCGAGTCCATTTTCAGCGATTTATGATACGGAAGCCAATAGTGATGTGAACAAAACACCTGTCGGCACTGGACCTTATCAAATTAAAGATTATAAGCAATCTCAAAAGATTAAACTCGATCAAAATGAATCATATTGGCAAGGTAAACCAAAACTAGACCACATCAATGTTACATATCAAGAGGATGGTAATGTACGTACGAGTGATTTAGAGTCAGGTAAAGCAGATGTCATTACAGACGTACCAGTCGAAAAAGTAAAGCCACTTAAAGAAAGTGATCAAACTAATGTTTCAGCGGTTTCAGGCTTTAGAACAGGCTTACTCTTATACAACCATACGAGTGATAAAATGACGAAACCTGTACGCGAAGCACTTGATAAAGTGATAGACCGTGAAAGTATTGTTAAAAATGTATCTAAAGGGCATGCCAAACCTGCTACAGGTCCATTTAACACAAAACTAGATTTTATAGATGATGAACAAATACAAAAACAAGATATAGAGAAGGCGAAGAAAATAATGGCGAAAGAGGGCTATACAAAAGAAAAGCCTTTACAATTAACAATATCAACTTATAATGGTCGCCCAGAACTTCCAAAAATTGCCCAAGTTATCCAATCAGATGCTAAAAAAGCAAATATTGAGATTGAATTACGTAATGTAGATGACATTCAAGGTTATTTAAAAGATAAGAGTCAATGGGATGCGTCGCTTTATAGCTTTGGTACGATTCCAAGAGGGGACACAGGTTATTTCTTTAACCAAGCGTATAAACCAAAAGGTGCGATTAATGCAGGTCATTATAATAATGAACAAGTTACTTCATTAATTGATCAATTTAATAAAACAGTAGATCCAGAGGAACGCAATCGCTTAACTAATGAAATTATCAAGATTACAGAAGAAGATGTCGCTAATAGCTATATCTCATATAATGATAATATTGTAGGTATGAGTAATGATGTACAAAATATAGAAGCTACACCTGAAGGCATTTATCTTATCGATTATAAGGTAGATAAAAAATAATGATACTTAAAAATATACTATCTAGAATCGGACAAACGATCATTGTATTGTTTGTCCTTTCTACTATTACGTTTATATTGATGAAACTTACGCCAGGAAATCCAGTCGACAAAATTTTACATATAGATGTAGCTAACGTTTCAAGTGCGCAAATTGAAGCAACACAAGAAAAGCTTGGATTAAACCAACCAATAGTAATCCAATACTTTCAATGGTTAGGGCAAATCGTACAATTAAATTTTGGCACGAGTTACCAAACTGGAGCGCCTGTAATTAATGAATTGGTTTACTATACGCCAGTCACATTATTCATTGCTTTATTAACGATAGTGATTGTCTTTATTGTAGCGGTACCACTAGGAATTATTGCTGCAAAATACTATCATACATGGGTGGATACATTGATTCGGACAGTAACGTCTTTTACTGTTAGTATTCCATCCTTCTTTCTAGGTACTTTATTAATTTATATATTTGCTCAAAAGCTTAATTTACTACCTTCCTCTGGTATAGAATCAATCTCAGGTTATATTTTGCCAGTTATAGCATTAAGCGTTGGTATGAGTGCTTATTATGTGAGGTTAATGCGTTCTAATTTAGTAGAATTGTACCAATCTAAAGAGGTGGAAGCGTCAAGGCTTAGAGGAATGCCTGAAAGATATATTTTGTGGAATGACTTGTTCAAACCTGCCGTTATACCAGTAATTACTGTATTAGGTATGTCAATTGGTAGCTTGATTGGTGGTACAGTAGTAATTGAGAACTTGTTTGGTATTCCAGGTATTGGACATTTCCTAGTAGACAGTATTAGAGCTAGGGATTATCCTGTCGTGCAAGGTGCAGTATTAATGATTGGCTTTTTTGTCGTTTTAGCCAATACAATCAGTGATTTGTTATTATTATGCCTAGATCCAAAACGACGATATCAAAAGCAACGACATACAAGTAAGGCGAAACGTCAGGATGGTGAGATATAGTGAAGCGTATAACTAAGCAAAACTTTATTTTTTATGTTTTTACACTTTATCTCATCATTATTATAGGCGCGCAATTTTTTGTTTCAACTAATAACGCATTAGAAGTTCATTTGAGTAATAGTTTAGAATTACCTAGTTTATCACACTGGTTAGGTACTGATGATTATGGTAGAGATTTACTTTCTAGAGTGATTGTTGGCGCGAGATATACGTTAGTTATAAGTTTGATTACACTAATTATTACTGTCATTATAGGCGTTCCATTAGGGCTTATTGCAGGTTATAAAAAAGGTATAGTGGATACAATTATCATGCGTGTAATTGATATTGGTTTGAGTATTCCAGAATTTATATTAATGATCGCCTTTGCGAGCTTTTTCAAGCCGAGCATTTGGAACTTAGTCATCGCTATCACTATTATTAAGTGGATGACCTATACAAGATTGACACGTTCAGTTGTCAGTAGCGAGATGATGAAACCGTATATTCAAATGGCGAAATTATTCAATGTACCTACACGTACAATTATTTGGAAACATTTTATTCCACAGGTAACACCATCTATTATTGTATTAATGACTGTAGATTTTGGAAAAATCATTCTTTACATTTCATCTCTCTCCTTTTTAGGACTAGGAGCGCAACCACCTTCACCTGAATGGGGCGCAATGCTTAATGCTGGACGTGACTATATTAGTACTTATCCATTACTATTAATCGTGCCAGCAACTTTGATTACGTTGACTATATTATTATTTAATTTAGCTGGGGATGCTTTAAGGGATAAATTATTAAAAAGAAAGTGTGATGTAGGTGACTAATATACTCGAAATAGCTAATCTAACCATTAGAAATAAATCAGGAACGGAACTCCTACGTAATATCAGCTTTGGGCTGAAGCAGAGTAAAGTGAATGTCTTAGTTGGTGAAAGTGGTTCAGGTAAAAGTTTGACTGCTAAAGCACTTGTCCAAAGTATACCCAGTACTTTGGAAATGCACTTTGATAGATTGTGTTATAAAAACGAAAGCGTTACAGATTTGCGAAGTTTATTAGGGAAAGATATTGGATTCATTTCACAAGATTATACGCATAGCTTTAATGATCACACTAAATTGGGAAAACAATTGGTGTCTATTTATAGAATGCATTATAAAGTTGAAAAATCTGTTGCCAAACAATTTGTCTCTCAAGCGTTACAATGGGTAGATTTGAATCCTAATCAGGTAATGCAACGTTATCGTTTTAGCTTATCCGGAGGCCAACTTGCAAGAGTTCAAATTGCAAGTGTGCTGATGTTAAATCCAGAAATAGTCATTGCTGATGAACCTACGTCGTCTTTAGATGTAATTACTGGTTATAATATCATGCATTTGATTAAACATTTAGCTGAAATACATCAAGTCACTTTATTAATCATCACACATAATTTGTCCCATGTTTTAAACTTTAGTGATTGGATTAATGTGATTCAACATGGAGAGGTGATTGATTCACACCATGTGGATGTATTTAAAGATAATAAAGTGAAACCCTATAGCTTGAAGCTATTTAACTCCCGTAGTCAATTACGAAAGGGAGGTTCATATGATTGAATTAAAAGAAATAAGCTTTAAGTATAACCAAGCACTTGTTTTGAAAAATATTAATCTGACTATGAATACAGATGAAATTATTGGCATCATAGGAGAAAGTGGATCTGGTAAAACTACTTTAGCACATATTCTACTAGGACTACTGCAACCAAAACAAGGAGACATATTTACAAATGATTTAACATTGTTGCCTATTTTTCAACATGCTTATGATAGTTTTAACCCTAAATTTAATATGGAAAAATCTTTCAAAGAACCAATAAACCACTTTAAGTTCATAAGTCCTCATAAAGTGCAACAAAGATTAAAAGAATTAATGGTATATATGCAATTGGATTCTAAATTACTGGATAGGTTTCCTAGTGAATTGAGCGGTGGGCAATTGCAACGTTTGAATACAATCCGTACATTGATGTTAGAGCCAGATATACTCGTTTGTGATGAGATAACAGCAAGCTTAGATGTAATTGCAGAACAAAAAATGGTTGCTGTACTAAAAGATTATCATCAAAGAACTAATAAAGGCATGTTAATAATTTCGCATGACATCGCTTTTTTAAATCAATTAGTTGAACGACTAATAGTTATGAAAAATGGCGAAATCGTAGATGATTTTAGTATGGAACATTTACTTAGTGAACAACGTCATGCATACACAAAACAGTTACTTTCTATATATTAAGAAAGTGGCTGTTTGTTTTTGTATAGTAACTAAAATTACTTTTTATTTCAAAATAATGCATAATATATATTGTTGTTCTTAGTATAATTAAAAATAAGATGAGAAAAAGGGGAAAAAAAATGAAGAAATTATTATTACCTTTGCTAGTACTTATGCTTGTACTTTCAGCATGTAGTAAGGGTGAAAATGACCAATCATCAAAAGAAGAGGGCGAAACAACAACATATAAGCAAGATTCTGGGGATACAGTAGAGGTACCTAAAAATCCTAAACGAATCGTTGTTTTAGGTGCAACTTATGCTGGTGGATTAAAGCAACTCGATGCGAACGTTGTAGGTGTAGCAGATATTGTCAATGATAGTAAAGTATTAAAAGAAAAATTTAAAGATGTGGAAAAGGTAGACGCTGAAAATATAGAAAGTGTCGCAAAGCTTAAACCAGATTTAATCATTACTTATAACACAGATGAAAATTTGAAGAAAATGAAGAAAATCGCGCCTACAATTGCTTTTGATTATGCGAAACATGACTATAAAGAACAACATTTAGAGTTAGGTAAAATTGTTGGTAAAGAAGAGAAAGCACAAAAATGGGTTGAAGACTGGGAGAAGAAAACAAAAGACGACGGCCAAGTCATCAAAGATACAATTGGCTCGGAAGCCACAGTCTCTATCATTAAAGATTTTGATAAAAAAATCTATGTATTAGGTAAAACATACGGACACGGTAGTGAAATCCTTTACGATTCATTTGGTTTGAAAATGCCAGAAAAAGTTGAAGAAGCAACAAATGAAAATGACTTAGCAGATATTTCAGAAGAGGAGATACCAGAAATGGTTGGTGATTATGTTGTTACTCCCGTAGCAAAAGGTGCTGACTTATCATTTGAAAATAAATCTATTTGGAAAAATACAGAAGCTGTTAAAAATAATAATACCTTTAAAGTAGATGAGGGGATTTACTGGTTAAATGATCCATACTCATTAGAATATCAACGTAAAGATCTTAAAGAGAAATTATTAAATAGCAAGTAATTATGAGTAGAACATATTGAGTTGATTTTAATTGAAAATCACTCAGTATGTTTTTTTAATTCAAAACATGTATGGGCGAACACTGTTTTCATATTTAATAATTAATGTGTTAACCTTAGGTAAACTAACTCGTTTTTATAAAATGACAGCAGTAGATTAGGTTATGACATAATTTGAAATAATGAAATGAAAAGACATAAACAAACAGCTACTGATTGTATATTAGGGGAGATGTTATATGGAGCAACAACAAAAAATTAATAATTGGGTTGAAATGACAAAATATATACATTATACAGAATCATTAATAGAAAAAAATTTAAAGAAACACTACAATTTAAGTTTGAAAGAATTTTATGTATTATATGAAATATATAAAGCTAAGGGCAAAAAATACAAAATTAACGATTTAATAAAAATTGTAGATTTGAGTCAAAGTGCGATGTCACGTCTCATCGTTAGAATAGAAAGAATGGAGCATCCACTTGTAATCAGACAAGAATGTGTTGAAGATCAGCGTGCCATGTATATTTACCTTACAGAAGAAGGATTAAATATGACTAAAAAAGCATTGAACACGTATGAACAATTAATAAAAAAGATAGATTTATCGCATATTCGAAAGCTTACTCAAATTGAAGATAATTAGGTCAATAAGATATAGGCAAATCAAACATATAGAACTGTTTGATTTGTCTTTTCTATAACCTGGGAAATATGATTTTAAGTTTAATAATATCTTTACCATAAAAGGAGCTTTCTATATGAAAGCTCCTTTATTTACATTATTATATTTTTATAAAGTAATAACTTGCGGTTTAATTGCTGTATCATGGTTAGCAATAGTTTCAATACACTGAGGACAGTTCGATTGTACTTTCACCCAATTTAATGAATTGATGGCTTCATCTTTATTAATGATTGCCCCTGACAGCAAACCATATTCCCATGATTTTCTATTATAACCAATATCGGAAACAAGTAATAAGAATGAATTTTTGTCTTTATGAGCTTTGATACGTGTTGCACATTGACCAGCACTATGTCCAGGAGCATGAACGAATTCAATCGTTCCATCATCAAATAAATCAAAAGATTTACCTGTGGGTCCAATCCCACTTTCTTTAAACGTAAAAGTCTCAATATTAATATTTTTCCATCCGTTTGGAAGATAATGGACTTTATCTTTTTGGGCTGCCATCCATTCTTCTTTACTTACCAATATTTGATTGGCCTCTGCTACATGATTTAATCCATCGGCATGACCAGTACGTAAATGGCTTAGAATAACATAATCAATATCCGCAGGTTGATAGCCTAATTTCTTTAATTGCTCGTGTACTGCTTCTCCTTCAGGTAATTGAGCTTTTAGTGCTAGATTTTTAACAGGTTTATTACGATTTATTGTATGCCATCCTGTATCAATTAACACAAGTCCTTTTGGGTGCTCAATAAGATAGACAGATACTGGTAAATGCAATTGTTTTTTCTTGGATCTAAATAGACCTGTCCAAGCAAAGGGCATGTTTGATTTATATTTAAAGGGTAATGTTTCATCTACAATCACTGAACCAGTGTGTAGAACATGTACTTTAATGTTACTCGTCATTTAATATGAGTCCTCCTTAGTTAAAACCATCATGGAAATACAAATAGGAAGATAAATTAATAGCAACCTTTCCTGAATCGTAGAGTTAATTCCTGATGTTATTCATCTATAGTTAATCATATTACTCATTTTGTTTGTTTATGTTAATTTGGTCGTTTGAAATATATCAATAGCAGTTAATTTGTATAAGAAAATACCCCTATACGCTTTAATTAAAATAATTGAATCTTTTTAAATAAAGATGTTGAACACTTTAACGCAATGAAAAAGATGTGTCAAATAAAGGGTGAAAAAACATAAAGTAGTTATATCTTAAAAAATGAGATTCATGGCTCCAATGTATATGTATATGGTATGGTGAATAAAAATAGGGACGTGATAAAATGGATATACAATCAGCATGGCTCAATTTACCTGTGGAAAATTTAAAAGCAAGTGAAACATTTTTTAGTAGTATTGGTTTTACAATTCAACATAATGACGCTGTATCAGATAAAATGTTAGGAATTCAAACAATAGATAACAAAATCATCATGCTCATTGAACTTAGCCAATTTAAAGAGGCAGCATGTATTTCTAATATTGGAACAAATGAAGCATTAGTTTCTCTTTCGGTGTCCAAACGACAAGATGTGAAGGAGTTGTTGGAAAAAGTTGAAGCAGCTGGTGGCAAAGTGTTACAAAGTGGGATAATGTTAGAAGGGTTTTATGGAGGCTTATTTAGCGACATAGATGGCCATTTATTTAACGTTATCGTAATGTGATTTGAATAAGCAATTTTCATAACACAATGATTGATAATTATTTTGGGAGGATGTTATGCCGCATGATAAAAGCAATTGCAGTAGATAAGGATGGCACGTTATTTAAATCAAACCATACTTTTGATGAGGTGTATTTTGAAAAGATTTTTGAAGAAGCGATGAAGCGCAACATAAAATTTATTGTGGCAAGTGGTAATCAATATGCGCAATTACGTTCTTATTTTCCAGGAAAAGAAACAAAAATTACATACGTTGCAGAAAATGGTGCTGTGACATATGCAAATGATACACTGCTATCATCTTCGTACTTTGATGAGTCGCTTATTTTTGAAGTGCTTCAAACTATTTTGGTCGATTATAAGATATCTGATGTTATATTAAGCGGAGTTAAAACTGCATATGTTAGAGAAGATTGTAGCGATGAATTTATGAATTTTATTAGAAATTATTATTTTAATGTTAAAAAAGTTGCTCAATTTAGTGAGATAAAAGGAGAACAGTTTGTTAAAGTAGCCATGAGAATTAGGGATAACCATATTGTAGAACAAGTTATAGCTGGCTTGGAAAGTAAATACGGCAGTGAAATACGCGCCGTCACAAGTGGGGCAGAGAGCGTTGATTTAATATTGCCTGGTGTGAATAAAGGTGTAGCAATTCAAGCGCTCTTAAACAATTGGGAAATAGACCATAATGAGCTTTTAGCTTTTGGAGATGCCAATAATGATTTAGAAATGCTTGCTTTGACAAAATATAGCTATGCCATGGCTAAATGTAGTCCAGAAGTGGAGAAGGTAGCGCAATATCGAGCACCATCCAATGATCAATCTGGTGTATTACAAGTAATAGAAAGTTATTTTAACCTAGATAATTGAACATTAGTCTAAAACTAATTAATCAAAATAAATTATGGGTGCCTTATATATATTAACAGCAAAGAAAGTTTCCACCATACAGTGGAAACTTTCTTTGCTTTGCTGTTTATTATTTTATAATTAATACTGGAAGATTCGCGCTGTTAGCAATTTTATGTGTAACGTTACCTAGCACATTTTTAATGTCTGGTTTTGCGCGTTTATTACTCATGACAATAATGTCATATTCATTATCTTCTATTTCTTGCATAATTGATTGTTTGATGTACCCTGTGCTAAATCTCACACGTACGTTTAATCCCATGTCTTCTAGCTTTTGCACAAATGGATCAAGTTTTTTTCCTTTTTCGTTCGCTAATTCTTCAAAATGTTTACCATCATAGCGCACTGACGTTTGCAAATCACCTTCAGATATAACGTTGAAAATCGTAATCTCAGCGTCTTCTGCCCCAGCAGTTAAATTTTGGAGTTCTTTAGGAACGTTATCGAACGTGTTGTCAAAGTCATAGGCTAATAATATTTTCTTGTACATAATAGCGCCTCCTTTTTAATTATATACCCTAATAATAAGAATTTAATATGCCTAATTCAATTTATACAAAAATTTATACGTCTAAACCTATAATCTCACTTATATCTTTATAACCTTCTGTTTTAAGATAAGTTGCCAATTCTTTATTTAACTTTTTCGTTAAGCCTGGACCTTCAAATACTAAAGCACTATAGATTTGAATGAGCGAAGCACCATGACGTATCATTGTAATGACGTCATTAGTATCAAATATGCCGCCAGTACCAATAATTAAAAATTGTCCGTTTGTTTTTTTATATGCATAAGAAATGAGCTCTAAGTTACGTTCGAATAGTGGTTTTCCACTTAGTCCACCCATTTCTTTACGATTTTCTGAAAGTAAATGTTCACGCTTTTGAGTTGTATTAGCTAAAATAATACCATCAAATGTTGCAACAATAGGGTTTAGCATACGACCTAAACTTTCTAAATCAAGGTCTGAAGTAAGCTTTATAAAAATTGGTACTTTGATATCATGTGAATCTTTATAAGATTGTATTGCCGAACACAATTGTGAAAATTCGTCTTTATCGTGAAAGTTTTGTAAGTTTTTTGTATTAGGCGAACTAATATTGACAGTAAAAAATGTCACATCATTTTTAAACGTGTCAATCACGCTAACGTAATCTTGGTAACGGTCTTCGTAAGCTGTAAATTTATTAACGCCTACGTTTAAACCTATAGGCACATCGTAACTATATTTTCGTAAATTGCTAAGTGCTTTGTTCATCCCTAGGTTATTGAAGCCCATACGATTAATCAACGCATAATCTTCAACAAGTCGATACATTCGTGGTTTTGGGTTACCAGGTTGTGGTTTCGGCGTGATGCCACCAAGTTCTATCGCACCGAAACCAGCTTTTTCTAATGCTTTTGGTACTTCACAAGATTTATCGAAACCTGCTGCTAGACCGATAGGGTTCGCAAATTGAATACCATGTATGTTTTGATTTAATATGGCATCTTCATAATGAAATAGTTGGTTGACTATAGGTAATAATTTCGAACGTTTTTGAACAAATTTTAGGGCGTCAATAGTTAAGGCATGCGCTTTCTCGGGATCATATTGAAATAAAATAGGTTTGATTAGTTTGTACATGAGGTTATCACTCCATTAATCGAATTTTATTAGTATTGAAAGGGTATATATTTTAGCACGAATCATTTTTTACAATACTGTTGCCACGTATATTAGTATAAACAACTTTTTTGAAATTGATGTCTTTAATAGACTAGCATTTTACATTATATATGCCTAGAGTAAATGATAATAATTTTAAGAAGTTTGGTAAAAGGGTTACGGAAAGTAGTAACCGTGATTATTTTTGGATGAAAACGGTAATAATGAAACAGTAGTATTGAAAGTGAAATCTATATGGAGGGATTATATTGAAACAAGAATGGCAAGCACAACTTCCATTAAATAATATAAAATCTATATCACCAGTAAGCGGTGGAGACGTAAACGAAGCATTTCAAGTAGAAACAACAGATGAAATATATTTCTTACTCATACAACGTGAGAGAAACGAGGCATTCTTTGCTGCGGAAATAGCAGGATTAAATCTTTTTGAGGAAGCTCAAATTACTGCTCCTAAAGTCATCGATAGCGGAGAACTCAATGGCGATGCTTATTTACTTTTATCTTATTTAGATGAAGGTACTATGGGAAGTCAAAAAGAATTAGGGCAGCTTGTTGCAAAAATGCACAGTCAACAGCAACCTGACGGACAATTTGGATTTGATTTGCCATATGAGGGTGGCGATATTTCATTTGATAACAATTGGACAAATTCATGGTCTGCTCTGTTCGTAGAGCGTCGTTTAGATCGTTTAAGAGACAAATTATTAAACTTAAATCTTTGGATGGATGAAGATGCGCAAGCGTATCAAGACGTGAGAGACGTCATCATTAATGAGCTAAATCATCATAAAAGTAAACCATCATTGCTTCATGGTGACTTATGGGGAGGCAACTATATGTTTTTAACGGATGGTTCGCCTGCCTTATTTGACCCAGCGCCATTATATGGCGATAGGGAATTTGATTTAGGTATTACAACTGTGTTTGGTGGTTTTACACAAGATTTTTACGATGAATATAATAAACATTATCCTTTAAGTGATGGGGCAGAGAAAAGATTCGAATTTTATAGGTTATATTTATTAATGGTACACTTAGTGAAATTCGGAGATATGTATGCCAGTAGTGTAAATCGTTCAATGAAACGAATTTTAAATAATTAATATATCCTTGCATCTTTTATATAGTAATGAAAAATAAAACATGACTGCTAGCAGAGTTTGAATGAGCTAGCAGTCATGTTTTTTTAGCTATTAAGTGGTGAGTGTATTAATTCAAATCTAAATTACCGACGTCTTCACGCAATTTATATACTTTTTCGGGTGTAACGTCTTCACCTAGAGGATCAACAACTTTTAAAGTTGAAAATGTGTTGACCACTTGTCCACGAATCATTTTCAAATATTCTTGTCTTAATATTTGTTGTTCTTGTTTTTCTTCAATACTTAAAGTTTGAACTTTCTCTTTATTTGCTAATTTATTAATTCTATCTAATAGTTTCATAAGTTTTCCTCCTGTAATTCATGAGGTGGGAAGTGTGGTATAACATTAATTCCAACCTCGGTTAATATATCTTTATGCGTTCTTTCGTTCACTACTAAATGCAACATGATATGGTTAGTGCCAATACGTTCATATGATTTTAATAATTGTATTAAAGTATTACTACCTAAGCGATAGCCACCTTTAATTGGTTTAACAAGTTCATTTGGGTTAATTGATAAATCAATAACAAGTGGATGCATAAATGGTTTAAATACATCATTATCATGCCAAAATTGTAATAATTGTTTTTGTTTTTGAAAATGTTGGGGGTAAAACATCCACCCATCCATGCGTTGTTTCAACCAAGCCATATCTTGATTTGAATATCCTGTTGCAAACATCGGGATGTGACTGTGTTTTGGTAAGACTTGTAAACCAGCATCTTCATATAATTCAAAAATATTATTTGATATTTGGGGAGAATGTTTTTGCCACAAATCATTAATAGATGTCACCGCTGTCTTAAAGTGTTGACTTAAATGCTCCGTATCAACTTTGAAAGATGGAAATTCGAATGAGCGATCTCCCGTTGCAACGCCTAAAAGTAATCGTTCGTTTGAAATTAAGTCAAGAGAAGTAGCTGCCTTTGCTATATGAATTGGATGACGTAATGTAGCAACAATACTAGATGTTCCGAGAGCGATTTTTGATGTTTTAGCGCTGAGATAAGTTAAAAATACAAACGGATCGTAGTTTGTCGTTACATTGCCTAAATGTGGACTATAAAGTGGGGCGTCTCTTACAAAAAGGCTTGTAAATCCAAGTGTTTCAGCATATTGAGCTAAATCAACTTGATGTTCAAACGACAATGACATATTATCAGAGTGATCAAAAGGCATCATTAAACCTAATGTTAAATGACCTTGCTGGAAAGTTCGTTTGAAACCATTGTGCTTTTGAGTTGTCATCACGTCTATCCCTCCTAACTTCATTTATTCAACACGTATTAACTAAATAACGCCTGTTGTTTAGTTGTATTGTATGACGCCTATTCTTATTATGCAAACAACATGCCTGATTATTTATTGCTTAAACAACAAAAAAAGAATTGTGTTGCTTTGAATATGATAATATTGTTGAAGTTGGGGTAAGAAGTAAGAATATACTGTTAAAAAAACTTATAGAAAAAGAGATATATTATCAAAAATTTAATAATTATATTTGATTATTATCGAAAAATTCTTTAAGTTTTAATAGTATAATATTTATTGATGGAGGGTTTAGTATGTTTATTAGAAAAATAATAGGTAGTATTGTTTTTACCTTAGTATTGTTCACTGCAATTGCACCATTTAGTAGTTCGGCAACTACAGCTATGCAAAGTAACGACGCAACTAACCAATCGACTCAAACTCAACAAAATGAAAATACAGCCAATACACAATCATCAGATGTGATGCCAAGAGTCATATTACCTGGTGAAGACAGAACGCAAATTGAAAATACGACTACTGGTCATTATCAATCCGTAGGTTATATTAATATGGGACAAAATATCGCAACAGGAGTAGTTGTAGATAAAAACACTGTATTAACAAATAAGCATGTTGCAAATCTTTCTGATGGTAATATGACATTTGCACCTTCAGCACAAAGTGAAGGGTCATATCCAAATGGTGAATTTACCGAAAAAGAAGTTCAAGCTTATCCAGGACAAGAAGACCTAGTGCTCGTCCACTTTAATACGAATGACAAAGGGCAATCTGTAGGTGATGTGGTACAACCTGCGACACTTCAAGATTCCTCAAGTGTTGGTGAAGGTGATCCTATAACGGTAACGGGGTATCCTGGTGATAAATCACTAGCTACAATGTGGGAAAGTAAAGGAGAAATACTATCAAACAATGGCACGCAACTTACATACAGTGCGAGTACATTTGGTGGCAATTCTGGTTCTCCAATATTTAACGCAAATAATGAAGTAGTAGGGTTACATTACGGTGGCGTTGAAGGTCAAAGTAATTATGGTGTTGCTTTAACTGGTGATGTGCTCGACTTTATTAACGAAAATAAAAAATAAAAAGATTTTACTTAAAATACAACCTCTAAAGCGCGGATTTCATGCTTTAGAGGTTGTTTATATATGGTGCTATTTTAATACTTGGTTTATAAATAGGGGCAATGCTTTATTAATATAATCGCGCGCAGTAGTATTACTAGTATGGAACCAATGCTTTGCTATACCGTATAATCCCCAAGATAAAAATCTTGCACTTGTAGCCAATACTTCTCTATCTTCATCTGGATATTTTTGGACGATTAAAGTTAAAAAAATATCTTCTAACTCTTCTTTTATTCTTTTTTCTACGACTTCACCATAAGCGTCACTATTTAATTTACATTCATTATGTGTTTCTTTAATATAACTTGTAATTGTGATAAACGTTTTGCATAGTGTTTCTTCATCAAGTTCAGAAGTAACAGTTAAGTTGTCATTCAAATTTTTCAAAATAGTTTTTGACAATGTATAGTCCATAATATCGTATTTATCATAAAAGTGAGCATAAAACGTGGCACGGTTAATAGTTGCACGTTCAGTTATATCTTTTACAGTAATAGTTTGTAACTTTTTTTCTTTAGCGATTTCACGAAAGGCATCCATCAATAACTTTTTCGTTCGAGTAACCCTAGGATCGATATGTGTGGTAGTCATTGACGCCACACCTCCTTTATCTAGTTGTGAATATTAGAATTTATATAAATTATCTTGCTTTATTTCAAGAATGTCAACGTGTGGAATTGATTATAATCAAATAGAAGAGAAATATAAAAAAATAGAAATTTGAAATGTATACTTGAATATTAATTTGAAGACCACGGCAACAGAGAAATATTATTAATGATTAGCTCAAAAGTAGTATGATAGAAATGTAGTAATTTTTCAAAGTAAATAGTTAGAAACGTTAAACTTTAAAGTAATATAGTGTTATAACGTGTTGATAGGAGTGAAGACAATGAGTAAAAAAATTATTATGGATTGCGATCCTGGGCATGATGATGCAATAGCTTTAATTTTAGCAGGAGCGAAAAATAGCTCGCTTGATTTGTTAGCAGTCACAACAGTAGCAGGAAATCAGTCAGTTGAAAAAAATACGAAAAATGCTTTGAACGTACTTGAAGTAATGGGAAGAGGAGATATCGATGTTTCCGTTGGTGCAAGCAGACCACTCATTAAACCTGCTTCGTTTGCTGCACAAATTCATGGTGATACAGGTTTGGACGGTCCTAAATTACCAGAAGTACCCTTGTTAAAACCCACTCAAGCTCATGCTGCTGATGTAATTATTGAAACATTAAAACAAAGCAAAGAATCAGTTACTATAGTGGCTACAGGACCATTAACTAATATAGCAACTGCATTAATAAAAGAGCCAAGTATTACTCAATATATTGAAAATATAACGATTATGGGCGGGGGCACTTTTGGTAATTGGACGCCTACTGCTGAATTTAATATTTGGGTGGATGCTGAAGCGGCTAAACGTGTCTTCGATAGTGGCATAACAATTAATGTATTTGGATTAGATGTTACGCATCAAGTACTTGCTACTGATGAAGTAATTAATCGTTTTAATCGCATTGACAATCAAATAGCCAAGTTCGTTGTCGAGCTTTTAGAGTTTTTTAAAACCACTTATAAAACACACTTTAATATGGAGGGCGGACCGATACATGATGCATGTACTATCTTGTATTTGTTACAACCAGATTTATTTACGATGCAGCACACACATATAGATATAGAACACCAAAGTCAGTTGACATATGGCACAATGTCAGTCGATTTAAATAATATTACAGATAAAGAAAAAAATGCCTATTTTGCTACTTCAGTTGATGTAGAACGCGTATGGAAATTAATGGAAAATATGCTTGGAAGTTATAGCGCTGAATAATAATTATGTTAGATGTTTTACTGAGTGAAATAAGCCGTCGTCTCTTATTAAATGCGATGGCTTATTTATGTTATAGATTTGTCAAACTAAAGTATGAGATACTTTTAAGATGTATAATTAGCGTATCAAAACTATAAAAAGTATACTGTTATACTAACGCTTAAATATTTTTAAAGGTGATTAGAATAGTGAAAAATACGATAAAAACAATTGTCTTACTTATTATAATTATTATGTCGATAACATTACTCATTGTTAATTATGAAGATATACAGAAGAATATGAATGAAATTTTTACAGAATTACGCAAAGTTGATAGCGATAAAGGCGACGAGGATTCATTTAGTAGTTTTTTTGATGGGAGTAGAGAAACAGAAACATTTGGTGAATATGAACGTAGTGACTTTGAAGGGAAACACTATGGTATAGACTATCATTTACCAGAGGATACACCTATAAAGGCTGCAACTGATGGGACTGTTACACGTACTTTTAATAACGAACTAGGTGGAAAAGTCTTACAAATTTCAGAGAGGAACAACCAATATCATCAATGGTATATGCACCTAAATGATTTTAAAGTAGAAGTGGGGGATGAAGTGCAAGCTGGTGATGTTGTCGCACTCTCGGGAAATACGGGTGATCAAACAACAGGTCCTCATCTTCATTTTCAACGAATGAAAGGCGGTGTAGGTAATAAGTACGCAGAAGATCCTAAGTCTTTTATAAAAAATTTACCTAATGGTGAAGAAAGTTTATACGGTGAATAGTTAAAAAGCTTTGGTACATGATACCAAAGCTTTTTTGTAGGTGGTTTAATCGATGATATCGTTGATTGAGTGATAGGATAGGTAGCCTTGATGAATGGCTTCCCATAAATAAAATGCACCAATAGAAGCACATTCATCCCAATATTTTGAACATTGAGTAAGTTGGTTTTTACGATCCTTCTCAGGCGTTTGATACAACCATTGTGCTGCTCTTTGTAGCCCTACATCATGTACAGGCATGACGTCTAGACGTTGTAATGTAAACAATAGAAAAACTTCTGCTGTCCACCGACCGATACCTTTGACTTCAGTGAGCGTATGAATAACTTCTTTATTGCTTAAATAATATAGCATTTCAAGGTCAAGATGCCCTTGCTGAATATGGTTGACTAAATTTCGAATATAGTTAATCTTAGCTGTAGATAAGCCAAACGATTTCAATTGAGCGTCCTCTATTTGAGAGATATTGTCAATTGTCCATTGGTCATTGAGTGCTTCAGTTAATTGTTGAAATATTGATGAAGCTACTTTAACTGTAATTTGTTGACCAATAATAGAACGAACTAAAGATTTTAAAGGGTTCGGTCTAAGGTTAATTTGTATATTGCCTAGCTTTTTTATAAGTAGTGCTAAAGTATTATCTCTTTCAATTAATTTTTGTACGCATTCATCTTGCGTATGAATATGCCACGTTGTCATTTTTAACACTACCTTATTCAATTAATTTTTGAAGAACCACTGCTTGGTTATGTTCTTCATCTTTAGCGCTAAACAACAAAATAAGATCTTTTTTAGTATTAGACTTTATTTCTTTTAGTTCATTCAATGCTTCTTGTTGCGTTTCATTTTCACGTAATTCTTTCTCATATTTTTCTTTAAAAGCAGCATAAAGTTTAGGATCATGGTTAAACCATTTTCTTAATTCTGCTGTTGGTGCAAGCTCTTTTAACCAATGATCTAGATTAGCGTCATCTTTAGATATGCCTCTTGGCCAAACGCGGTCTACGAGTACACGAAGACCTTCTTTTTGTTCATTATCATAAATTCTTTGAATATGCACTGTCATAACCACTCTTCCTCTCTATAACTAAAAGTCTTATATATCAATCAATTACCTATAATTTAGAATTAAAAACATATACATTTTAATTACAGAAGAAAGAGAAAGGGTATATAGATACAAATAGTAAAATAGGAGTGAGTTCTATGACAAAATTTGACAATATCCAACCACCTCAACAATTCAAATACCGTGACGATGATGTATGTATAAAAAACTATTATGAATTCACATGTGATAATCGTATCTACTTTACAGAAAAATTACACAAAGATTTAGAAAACCATCTATACAAATTTAATATAGAAATTTTATCTGAGATTGATGATTATGGATTAGCAATGGATTTTAATGAAGTAGATAAATTATATAATAAAGAAATAGCACCTTATTTAGATGGACAGTTAGTAAACGAAACTTTACCAGATATGAATACAACGGCTGAAAATATCGCTTTTTGGATTTGGGAACAGTTCAATCGCTTGCTACCAGAAAATAATAAACTTCAGAGACTAGAATTTTTTGAAACGGATACGCAAGGTCTTGTTATAACTTCTGAAATGATGAAGGACTAATTAAGCAAGAAATATGTTAATTTAAGTAAACTTTAAAGGGAAGATAACGTTAAAATATCGACATTAAAAAGCTAATGGATTGTGTAATACTCTCCATTAGCTTTTTACGTATTTTTTCATCACCTTATATTTTTAAATAAATTAGTTTTAAAATAAATATTCTGAAAATTAAGATAATGTGATATATTAGTAACTATTACAACTTAGGAGGAACTATTATGATTAAAATCAGCCCAAAACAATTTTTAAATAACGTATTATCAGGTGTAGCAATTGCAATTGTGGCTGGTCTGATTCCCAATGCAATATTAGGCGAGCTATTCAAACTTTTTGCGCCTAAATATTCAATATTTCAAACACTATTACAAGTAGTTGAAAGTATACAATTTACTGTACCACTCCTTGTAGGAGCGTTAATTGCAATGCGTTTCAACTTGAGTCCATTAGCTACTGCAGTAGTGGCAAGTTCAGCGTTTATTGGTAGTGGTGTTGCACAATTTAAAGATGGTGTATGGGTACTTGTAGGCGTAGGTGACTTAATTAATACAATGATTACTGCGGCAATCGCAGTATTTTTAATATTATTAGTTGGAGAGCGTTTTGGTAGTTTAACATTGATTGTCTTACCGACAATTGTAGGTGTAATAGCTAGTTTGATAGGTGTACTTATTTTGCCATACATAAAAATGATTACGACAGGCATAGGTAATTTAATTAATACATTTACGGAATTACAACCGATTTTAATGTCTATGCTGATTGCACTTGCGTTTAGTTTTATAATTATTTCTCCAATATCTACTGTAGCTACAGCGTTAGCTATAGGAATTAGTGGATTAGCAGCGGGTTCTGCTTCACTTGGTATCGTTGCTTGTGAAGGTGTACTAGTTGCAGGCACAATTAAAATGAATAGAGCAGGAGTACCAATCACAATCTTTTTAGGTGGCGTTAAAATGATGATACCTAATATGGTACGACATCCAATTATCTTGCTGCCTATTTTTACAAACGCATTGATTACAGGTTTTGTAGGTGCACTTATTGGTATAGAAGGTACAAAGGAATCAGCAGGTTTTGGTATTATAGGACTTGTTGGACCGATTAGTGCCTTTAAATTTATGGAAGATTCATTATTAATGAATTTAATATTTGTATTTATTGCATTCTTTGTAGTGCCTTTCGTAATGGGTTACTTAATTAATGCCTTCTATATGAAAGTATTAAAATTATATGATAGCAATATATATAAATTCTTAGCATAAATGATTCTATCAATTGACTGTAAAAAATGTAATACATTGCAATAAAGGAAAAATATACATCGATAATATAAAATGGAATCATCTTTTGAAAGGCCACATACCAGTGGTCTTTTTTTAATTTCAATAAAAAATATTGCAAATACCACTCTAAAATATAAATTTTTGTCTATTTTTAATTTTACGGTTATGTAACAAAAGCTCTATTTGTAATAATTCAGATAATATAAAAAACTCTATCAAAAAAGGATATAAATAGCGTTATAATAGCTTTTATTACAAAGGTAAATATATATAATACTTGATTTTAACGTAGTAAAACAAAACGATAATATTTCAATGTTACAAATGAGTCCTTTAACTGTAAAGTTTTGTTATCATAGTGTAATATAATTGACCAAATTTTATGATATATTATTTATGGTCAAAAAAACACACATAAAAATTAATAGATTTCAGCACATAGAATAATTTAATTAACGAAAATATAATTTTACTTATTAAAGATTTAAATGGAGGATTTTTTAATTATGAAGAAGTCAATTTTAGCATCATCATTAGCAGTAGCATTAGGTGTAACAGGATACGCAACAACAGCAGATCACAATCAAGCGCACGCTTCAGAAGAAAACATCGATAAAGCGCATTTAGCTGAATTAGCTCAAAGTGAAGCTGAAGAATTAAACGAAAAACCATTACACGCTGGTTCATACAGCTATGATTTCGTATTAGGCGGTTATGAATATACATTCTCTTCAGATGGTCAAACTTGGTCATGGGAATATGGTGTAGCAGGTGCTCAAAATGCATCAGCTAACGCATCAGCTAACGCAACTGCAGATGTAAGTACACAAGCGACTACTAACGCTGACGAAAAATCAGTAAGTGAAGTACGTTCACAACAACAATCAAGCAATGTTGATGTAAAACCAGTTGCAGCTCCTAAAGCTTCAACTACTACAAAAGTTGAAACTACTCAAACAAGTACAACAACTAAAGCTACAACAAATACATCAAGTATTGATTCAGTAGCTAATCAAATGGCACAACGTACTGGTGTATCAGCAGCGCAATGGAAAGGTGTTATTCAACGTGAAAGTGGCGGAAATGCACATGCAGTTAATGCGTCTTCAGGTGCATATGGATTGTTCCAATTATTAGGCCACGGTGAACACGCTGGTATGTCTATTGAAGATCAAATGGACACAGCAGTTAAAGTTTACGAAACTCAAGGTCCTGGCGCATGGGTTGCATGGTAAGGTTTAATCACACAATATAATGATTCAAACATATAAATAAAGAGTGGCTCTTAGTAGTCGCTCTTTTTTTGTCTTCTGAAGTTTATTGACAAGAGGGAATATTCTGATAAAATAAACATTAATTAAATAATGAAAAACTTATCCAGAGAAGTTGAGGGATTTGGCCCGATGATACTTCAGCAGCAGACTTAGTAAAATGAGTACTGTGCTACTTCCAACAAGTGACATGGCTTGATAGATAGGTGACATGCGAGAACTATATGCCACTTTATTGGGATATAGTTTTTTTATATAGGAGGAGTTGTAATGTCAATTTCAGATAAATTAGCACAAATTCCTGATAGTTACTTTGGGAAAACGATGGGGCGCATTGTAGAACATGGTCCATTAGAATTAATTAATATGGCAGTAGGTATACCTGATGGGGAGACCCCGAAAGGAATCATTGATTGTTTTGCTGATGCAATACGTCTTCCAGAAAACCAAAAATATGTAGCGTTTCAAGGCAAAGATAGTTTAAAGCAAGCTATCGTGGATTTCTATAAAAGACAGTACCAAGTAGATTTAGATAAAGAAGAGGAAGTTTGTATTTTATATGGAACTAAAAATGGTCTGGTAGCTTTACCGACTTGTATCGTTAACCCAGGAGAAAATGTTTTGCTCCCTGACCCGGGTTATACGGATTATTTAGCGGGAGTTATGTTAGCAGATGCTCAACCTAAGCCACTTGTACTTAGACCGCCATATTATTTACCTGAATGGGATAAAGTCGATAAAGATGTGTTATTAAATACACGTTTAGTTTATTTAACATATCCTAATAATCCAACAGGGTCTGTAGCATCAAAGTCTGTCTTTGATGAAGCTATAGCGCAATTTAAAAATACAAAAACTAAAATTGTACATGACTTCGCTTATAGTGCATTTGGTTTTGATGGGAAAAATCCAAGTATACTTCAATCTGAGGGAGCAAAAGATTTAGCGGTAGAAATATTTTCATTGTCAAAAGGTTACAATATGTCAGGATTCAGAGTAGGCTTTGCAGTAGGTAACAAGGATATGATTCAAGCTTTGAAGAAATATCAATCCCACACAAATGCTGGAATGTTTGGAGCATTACAAGATGCTGCAACATATGCTTTAAATCATTATGACGCATTTTTAGATGAACAAAATGAAACATTTAAAAGTCGTAGAAATCAATTTGAAGCAAAATTGAAAGAAGTCGATATTCCATTTGAACCGATGAAAGGTGGTATTTTCTTATGGTTGAAAACACCTCCGAATTATGAGGGTGAAGCATTTGTTGAATATTTATTACAAGAATACTCTATCCTTGTCGCACCTGGTACCCCATTTGGTGAGCATGGACGAGATTATGTACGTATTTCATTGGCACTTGATGATAAGGCATTGATAGAAGCAGCAGAACGACTGCAATCATTGGCACATCTTTATAAAACATAAATGAGGAGTAGTAAAAATGAAAAGTATTAAACTTTTTGGTGTACGGGAAGAAGATACCCCATATATAGAGGCATGGGCAACAAAAAATAAAGTGAAGGTTGACTTAGATAAAGATTTGCTGAATTTAGATACAGTCGATCGTGTATTGGGATTTGATGGTTTGTCTTTATCTCAACAAATCCCTTTAGATGAAGACGTATATAAAAAATTACATGATTTTGGTATTAAACAAATTGCACAACGAAGCGCAGGTTTTGATAGTTATGATTTAGCTTTAGCTCAAAAATACGATTTGATAATATCTAATGTACCGTCTTACTCGCCTCATTCAATTGCTGAATACACAGTGTCTCAAGCACTTAACTTAATACGCAATTATAATGATATCCAGCAAAAGACAGCGGCATATGATTTTAGGTGGCAACCATCGATATTATCACGTTCTATTAGAGACTTGAAAGTGGCTGTCATCGGCACTGGCCGAATTGGATCGATTGTAGGAAAAATCTTTGCTCAGGGATTTGGTGCTGAAGTAGTGGCATATGATATCGAACCAAACGATGCATATGAAAGCTATTTAACTTATAAAGATAGTGTTTCAGAAGCTGTTAAAGATGCTGACATTGTTACAGTACATATTCCTGCTAGTATAGAAAATGATTACTTATTTGATGAAAATTTATTTAAACAATTTAAATCTGGCGCTGTATTTATTAATTGTGCACGTGGCACAATTGTAAAAACAAGTGCACTCATCGAAGCTTTAGATAATGGAACTTTGAAAGGTGCAGCACTCGATACATATGAAGGAGAAAAAGGCTTATTCCCAAGTGACCAAAGAGATACGGTTCTTCAAGATAATATGTTGAAAGGGTTAATTGAACGTCAAGATGTAATCCTATCTCCACATATAGCATTTTATACAGATGCAGCGGTAAAAAATTTAATTGTTGATGCTTTAGATGCAACGTTAGAAGTGTTAGACACAGGTGACACTGCATTGCGCGTCGCTCCTAAATGAAATTAAATTTAATAAAAAAACAGTGGATGCTCAATCGTCATTAGAGAGCTATCCACTGTTTTTATTATTTACATTTAGTTTACGTCGTATCCCTGATCTTCGATTGCATTTTTCATGTTAGACGTTTCAACTTTATTGTTATCATAATCTACTTTTACGTTACCTTCTTCAAGACTTACATCAGCTGAATTAACACCATCGAGGTTTGTGAGTGCTGACTCTACTGCTTGTTTACAGTGATTACAACTCATGCCTTCTACTTTAATCGTTTCTGAAGTCATACGAATCACCTCCTTAAAATAATGATATTTCTAAAACTATTATTACAAAAATGAATTATAATTTCATGCGTTTGAGTCTCAATGCGTTCGTTACTACACTAACTGAACTTAATGCCATTGCTGCGCCAGCGACCCATGGTGCCAACAAGCCTAATGCAGCGATAGGGATGCCAGCCACATTGTAACCAAATGCCCAGAATAAGTTTTGGCGGATGTTGCGTATTGTGGCTTTACTTGCTTTCATTGCTTTAGGGATTAATAATAAGTCGCCACCCAATATTGTAACGTCAGCTGCTTCAATAGCAACTTCGGTACCAGTACCAATTGCAATGCCGATATCCGCTTGAACGAGTGCAGGTGCGTCATTAACGCCGTCACCGACCATAGCGACTATTTTATTTTGTTGTTGAAGTGCTTCAATTTTTATAGCTTTTTGTTCCGGTAATACTTCAGCTATGATAGTGTCGATACCTACTTGTGTCGCTATAGCTTGGGCTGTACGTTCATTGTCTCCGGTTAACATTACGACTTCAATATCTAAATCATGAAGTTGCTTAATAGCATCACTCGCTGAATCTTTAACTGTATCAGCGACAGCAACAGTACCTCTTAATTCATTATCGATAGCAATTAGCATAGCTGTTTTACCATCTTGCTCAAATTGAGATAATTGTGTTTCTACATCGTTTATTGTGATATCATGCTCCATCATAAATGAACGATTGCCAACACGTAAAGTTTGATTATCAATTATTGCTTTTATTCCTCTTCCAGGTAATGCTTCAAAATGTCCAACTTCTAAAAAATCTATTTGATTTGTATTAGCATAATTGACTATTGCTTCAGCTAAAGGATGTTCTGAGCCTTTTTCTGCACTTGCTAACAATTGTAATGCTTCATAATCACCTTCAAAATCAGTGACAATGGGCTCACCATTTGTAATAGTACCTGTCTTATCTAATACAACGGTATTAACGAGGTGTGTGTGTTCAATGTGTTCGCCACCTTTAAACAAGATGCCATTTTCAGCTGCTTTTCCTGTCCCTACCATAATTGAAGTAGGGGTAGCTAATCCAAGAGCACAAGGACAAGCGATAACAAGTACCGCAATAGCTGAGACTAATGCGGATTCGAACTGTCCAGTCTGTACGAGGGTAATCCATACTATGAATGTAAGTACTGCGATACCTACAACAATCGGAACAAAGTAACCAGAAATAACGTCTGCGAGTCTTTGAATGGGTGCTTTTGACCCTTGAGCTTCTTCTACGACCTTAATGATTGAAGCAAGTGCGGTATCTTTTCCAACTTTAGTCGCTTCTATAGTAATTGATCCATTTTTATTCATAGTTGAACCAATTACCTTATCCTCTGTCACTTTTTCAATAGGGATAGATTCACCAGTCAGCATAGATTCATCTACTGAAGTACTCCCTTTAATAATCTTACCGTCTACAGGAATTTTTTCTCCTGGTTTAATAATCAGGTAATCTCCTTCGACAACTTCATTTAAAGGTATCATGTGTTCTTCTTGGTTACGTAATACACGGGCCTCTTTTGCTTGAAGATTGAGTAATTCACTTAAAGCATTTGTGGTTTGTGTTTTTGCGCGTGTTTCTAAATATTTTCCGAAAAGGATTAACGTGATTAATATTGCACTCGTTTCAAAATAAAGGTGAGGTGTATTATTCACATTGCTCAGCCACTTTATCATTTCATATAAACTATAAAAGTACGCTGCACTTGTACCTAAAGCGACAAGTACATCCATATTTGCAGAGCCGTTACGTAAGTTTTTATATGCACCTACGTAAAATTGCCAGCCGATAATAAATTGAACCGGTGTGGCTAATACAAATTGAAACCATGGATTCATAAAGAGGTCTGGTATTTGCATTCCGAATAGATGTACTAACATTGTTAGTAACAAAGGTGTAGCTAAAATAGATGAAATAATTAGCTTGGTACGTTTATGTTTTAGCTCTTCCTCTTTTTGTGTGTGTTTTTCACTTGAGTCTTGTTTTGGAGTAGCATCATAACCTAATTTGTGAATTTTATTTATCAATTCATCTACAGTGGTCGCTTCAGGATTGTATGAAATGGTTGCATTTTCAGTGGTTAAATTGACGTTAGCGTTTTTAACATTTTCGTCACGATTTAAAACTTTTTCAATCCTATTGGAACAAGCAGCACAAGTCATACCCATAACATCTAGTTCTGCTGTTTCAGTCAAGACATCGTAGCCTGTTTTTCTAATAGACTCCTCTATTTCAATTAATGATGTTGATTCAGAGTCGTATGAGATTGTTGCTTTTTCGGTGGTAGCGTTGACACTTGCGTCTACACTTTCAAGTTTGTTTAAGTTCTTCTCTATGCGGTTAGAACATGCAGCACAAGTCATACCGATGATACCCAAGGTTATTTTTTTCTTTTCGTTCATAATGAGAAAACCTCCTCTCAAATAGATATTAAAATATATAAATAGCTAATAGTTCGATTAATTATTTTACGTATCCAATATACCCCCTATAGGTATAAAAGTCAATTTTTGTGTTTATAAAAAAAGAGATTGAAACTCAGGCGAAGTGTTGTTCACTTACCGGAATTTCAACCTCTAAAATTACTTATTTATAAAAGATGTTGTTGATTTATTTTACTTAATTCTGAGACAATTTTACGACTGTCTTTATTGAGATGTTGTACATAGATTTCATTGTTTTTCTTATGGTAATTTTCTATTAAGGTATCAATTGCATTTACTGCAGAATCGTCCCACAAATGAGCTTGGCTAAAATCTAAATAAATAGTTTGATCGCGTAATTCTAAATCGAGCTGATTCATCATAGAGTCAATAGAGACAAAGAAAATTTGTCCTTTAATTTTGTAGTGAATTGCTTTATCAATTTCTTCGTATGTCACAGAAACATTTGAAATTTTAGTAGCAAAACATAATGCACTAACAATAACTCCAACGATAACGCCTAATGCAAGGTTATTAGTAAAGAGTACGATGACCACAGTTATTATCATTACAAACGCATCTGTACGTGGTGCTTTTTGTATATAAGTGAATGAATGCCAATCAAAAGTGCCTACAGAAACCATTATCATAATGCCGGCTAAAATAGGCATAGGTATTTGAACAACCCAATCCCCAAAAACCATGATTAAAATGAATAGGAACACACCAGCTGTAAATGTAGAGAGACGTGTAGTTGCACCAGAGCGAACATTGATAACGGATTGACCTATCATAGCGCAGCCTCCCATAGCACCAAAGAATCCAGTAATCGTATTAGCGATACCTTGGCCACGAGCTTCTCTGTTTTTATTACTATACGTATCAGTTGCTTGGTCTACGATGCGAGCAGTCAATAAACTCTCGACAAGTCCTACAATTGCCATAGATAAGGAATAAGGTAAAATAATTTGTAAGGTTTCTAGGTTGAAAGGAACATCTGGGATAAAGAAATGTGGTAATGAACGAGTAATTTGTCCTAAATCACCAACAGTTTCTACTTTTGCGCCTGTTACTAAATAGACTATAGTAAGTAATACTATCGCAATTAAAGGTGCAGGTATTCTATTAAATACACGCGGTAATAAGTAAATTATTAGTAGGGTTGCAATAACAAATAAATACGTTGGTAAAGAAATACCAAATATATGTTGAAGTTGTGTCATGAAAATTAAAATTGCTAGCGCGTTTACGAAACCAATCATGACAGAATTCGGGATAAACTTCATCAAACGCCCAACTTTTAATATACCGAAAATAATTTGTATGAGCCCCATTAAAATCGTCGCTGCAAGTAAATATTGAACACCGTGATCTTTTACTAATGGAACAACTACTAATGCTACAGCTCCAGTGGCTGCAGAAATCATTGCAGGTCTACCGCCTACAAATGAAATAACTACTGCTATGATAAATGAGGCATATAGCCCGACCATTGGGTCTACTCCTGCAATAATAGAGAATGCGATGGCTTCAGGAATAAGCGCTAATGCAACTAGAATACCAGACAGAATATTCGTCCCCGGAGCAGTTAACCATTCTCTTTGTATTTTATTTAACATTTTTTGTACTCCTTATTTAAAATTCAACTAGAGTATTATATCATATTGCAGAAATATTGGTTAGAAGGAAATTACAGAGCCGTATACGTCTTATTTTGAAAAATATAAAAATGTGACAATGTTGTTATCTCAAAATAGATTTTTGTTAGTTATATCAAACGTAAAAAAGAAAATGATTGGCTATGATAGGGTTATAAAGAAAAAGTAATAAGGAGTGGAGAAACATGTCCATATTAAAAGTAGAAGGACTGACAAAAAAATACGGCAATAGACATCAACAACAAGAAGTGTTGAAAGGCATAGATTTTTCAATTGAAGAAGGGGAATTTGTAACGATAATGGGCCCTTCAGGATCAGGAAAAACAACACTTTTAAATGTTTTAAGTTCAATTGATTATATTACAAGCGGCACAGTTGAAATTAATGGTAATAAAATTAACAAGATGAGTAATAAAGCATTAGCGGATTTTCGAAAAAAAGAAGTGGGATTTATTTTTCAAAATTATAGTGTATTACACACATTAACAGTAAAAGAGAATATCATGTTACCTTTATCTATTCAAAAAATGTCAAAATCAGAAAAAGAGAAAAATTATAATGAAGTAACAAAAGCACTTGGTATTCACGAGCTCGGTCATAAATATCCGAATGAAATCTCAGGGGGACAACAACAGCGTACAGCTGCAGCGCGTGCTTCAGTTCATAAACCTGCCATTATTTTTGCCGATGAACCTACTGGAGCTTTAGATTCTAAAAGTGCACAAGACCTTTTGAACAGACTGGAAGATTTAAATGAAACGATGAATGCCACAATAATAATGGTGACACATGACCCAGTTGCAGCAAGTTATTCTAATCGAGTGATTATGTTGAAAGATGGCACGATTCATTCCGAACTATACCAAGGTGATGACTCAAATCAAGCTTTTTATAAAAATATCATTCATATGCAAACTGCTTTGGGTGGTGTAACAAATGAGTTTTAATCAGATTGTAATCAAAAATTTTAGACAAAATATTCGGCACTATGCCATGTTTATATTTTCATTAATTGTAAGTATCGTTTTATATTTTAGTTTTGTGACATTGAAATATACGGATAGTATTAATAATGAAAATTCAATGACTATTATTCGAAAAGGTTCTGAAGTTGGTTCATATTTCTTATTTGCGATTATTCTCGTTTTCCTTATGTATGCGAATCAATTATTTATTAAAAGACGAACACGAGAATTTGCTTTATATCAATTGATTGGGCTAACTCGAAAAAATATCATGCGCATGTTGTTCATTGAACAAATTGCAATGTTTTTGATAACGGGATTAGTTGGTATTATAGTAGGAATATTTGGTTCTAAAATTCTTTTAATGATTGTACTTAAAGTATTGAGTATAGAGACGAGTGTTTCGCTAACATTTCAATTACCAGCAGTAATACAAACATTTTTATTAATTTTCGTGGCGTTCTTATTGATTCTAGCTCAAAGTTATCTTTTTTTACGTAAACGAAGTATTTTAGCGATGATGAATGATAGAACAAAATCTGAATCGACAAAATCTAAAATAACAATGACTGAAATTATTTTTGGAATTTTAGGAATTGCTATGATTTTATTTGGTTATTATATGTCTACTGAAATGTTTGATAAATTTTTAGAAAATATGATGTTTACACCATTTTTAATACTATTTTTGACTATTGTAGGAGCCTATCTATTTTTTAGAAGTTCAGTATCACTAGTGTTTAAAACGTTGAAACGTATGAAAAATGGAAATGTTTCTATTACTGATGTGGTTTTTACTTCTTCAATCATGCATAGAATGAAGAAGAATGCATTATCTCTAACAATCATAGCAACGTTGTCAGCAGTGACGGTAACTGTATTATGTTTCGGAGCAATTAGTAAAGCGACGATTGATGATACAGTAAATCAAACGTCACCTCAAGATTTTAATTTTATCGACGCTAAAGAAGCGAAACAATTTGAAGACAAATTAAAAGAAAAAGAAATTGGTTATGATAAAAGCTATAAGGAAGTAGCGGAAATAAAAGTAGCTAAAGAAAATTTTTATGATAATAGTGATAAATTTGGCACTGCTAATAAAATGTTAATAACAAGTAATAAATATTTTAATGATAAAGATATTAAAGGTGACAAAGCCAAAATGATTAATATAGCAGCAACAGGAGGGATACTCAAATATAATTTAAATACATCAATACAATTTGATTCTAAACCTGCGCAAACCTTTGAAGTAATTGATGCTAAAAAAGAAGTGAATTTTAAAAATGATGTTAGTTTCGCAGAGTCTGTTCTACTAGTAAGTGATGAAAAATATAACCAATTGGAACCTCAAAGTAAAGAAACACGTTCACAATATGGTTATGATTTAAAAAATCAAAATAATTGGAAGGAAGCAAATAAAATAGCTCAATCTATTAATAATAATATACAACCACAAAAATTAGTACGTCAACAAATGAACGACTCTTCAGGTATTCTACTATTTGTTACTTCTTTCTTAGGTCTAGCTTTCTTAGTTGCGTCGGGTTGCATTATCTATATTAAACAGATGGATGAAACAGAAGATGAAATACCAAGTTTCCGTATATTACGTAAAATAGGATACACACATAGTGACATGCTTAAAGGGTTAGGTCTAAAAGTGCTATTTAACTTTGGTTTACCGTTAGTAGTTTCGTTACTACATGCATACTTTGCTGCCAAGGCATTTATGTTAATTGTTAGTGCTACGAATATGTTACCAGTATATATTGTTATGGGTTCCTATTCAGTCGTTTATTGTATTTTTGCGATAATGTCATTTATTCACTCAAGTCGAATCGTAAAACATTCTATTTAATCTTTATGAACACTATAGCGCATAGCGTTATGGTGTTTTTTAGTGTATTTAAAATATATTGTTGACAATTTATGAAAAAGTGAAATGTTTGTATATAAGTTGAAGTGGTATCTAGCAAATAACAGGAGTATAAACGGAGGTATGTATATGAATTTGACTGAATTTCATAGACAAATAAAAGGTTATACACAAGATAGACAACCAGGTATTGAAAAAGATATGGACCCACAACCAATATCAGAGATGAAAGAATATAAAAGTGGAGGCAAGTTACAAGGAAAAGTAGCATTGATTACGGGGGGCGATTCAGGCATTGGTCGTTCAGTGGCTATATTATATGCTAAAGAAGGTGCCGATGTGGCAATTGGATATTATGATGAACACGAAGATGCAGAAGCGGTAGTAAATCGATTGAAATCAATTGGTGTGAATGCAAGAGCATATGCACATGATTTAAAAGATGTTGCGTCTTCTAAAGATTTAATTGAAAAAGTTGTAAAAGATTTTGGGGGGCTAAATATTTTAGTCAATAATGGCGGGGTGCAATTTCCCCAAGATCAATTTTCAGATATCACGCCAGAACAAGTGAAAGAAACATTCGAAACTAATATTTTCGGCATGATGTTTTTATCACAAGCAGCAGTACCATATTTAAAAGAAGGCGATGCAATCGTCAACACAACAAGTGTTACAGCATTTAGAGGGTCTGGTCATCTTATAGATTACTCAGCAACAAAAGGTGCTATCGTTGCATTTACACGCTCACTAGCAACGACGCTAATTGAAAAAAGCATTCGTGTTAATGCAGTTGCACCTGGCCCAATATATACTCCATTAATTCCAGCAACATTTACGGAAGATAAAGTAGAAAATCAAGGTTCTAATACACCGATGGGGCGCAGAGGACAACCTGCTGAACTCGCACCATCTTATGTATTTCTAGCATCATATGCAGACAGTTCATATATTACTGGCCAAGTAATCCATGTAAATGGTGGAGATTATATAACTTCCTAACTTTATAGATAGCTATTCAGACAAACAGCGAGCGCTCTTTTGAAAAGCGTCTTGCTGTTTTCATTATTGAGTAATGAATATAAATAGTTAAATGAATAATTCTTAAAATCTGCCATATTTATGAAAACAGTATATATTTTTGCTATATCCATAGCATGAGTAGCTATTATGATGATTTTTTCGTGAATTAACCATGACAATAAATAATTAAGTATTTTTATCATTATAGTAACCCCATGTTTGGTGGTAGAATTTGCTTATCTATATAATTATACTCTTTCACATATGTAGCTTTATGAATAATTTCTACAAATTTTTTACTTGGATCATAGTCGCCAAAAGATAATTTATATTTCAATTTTTTCCCGTTCTTAGAATATGCTGTGACATCATCGTATATTTGTATATTTTGTTTTACTATTGCATAAGATTACTCTTCTTTTATATACTCAATCTTATATAAAAAAGCACCCCCTATATGTTAGGAGGTGCTCGAACTATATTTGTCTAAAGGTTGTCTTGAAAAATCTAATTGTCACAACTTATGATATTAGGTACAACTATTACAGTAGCAAGACAAGATGAGATGTAATCCTACGATTTAACTCATGGTGATAACTCTGTAATGATTAGAAGAAAAGGTATAAACTTTAAAAGAAATCAGAAGGGATCATGTCATCAAATTGTATATTTTTTAAGGCGTCAAAGTTTACGTTTTCGATATTTTGAAACAATTCACCATCTTTAGCTTGGTTGTAATAATTCATTGCTTCTGCTTGTACATCATATTCTTGAAAAGTTTTTACTGCGCCTAGTATAAGTAATACTGCTATAGCCCCTTTAATGATTGTCTTCATAATAAATGACTCCTTTTATAAGTTTATGTCTTTATTTTAAACTGTTTTACACTTCGTGACATGCGTCCTTAGTATCGAAATTATATCATACCTTAGTCGTAACAATGACACACAACTTACCACTGACGCCTCAATTATTATAAACCAAATACAATAGGTAACCAGAAATAGACAAATAACGAAATGATAATGATTGCACACATGTTTAATATAAATCCGGCTTTCACCATATCTCTCATTTCTAATTCATCAGAACTAAATACAGCCGCGTTCGGTGGGGTGGAAATAGGTAACATGAAAGCACAAGTTGAAGACAGTGCAACAATCCCCATAATAATGAATGGATCTTGGCTAATAGCTGCTGCAAAACCAATACTAATAGGCATCAACATGTTAGAAACAGCTGTATTAGACATCACTTCTGTTAAAAATAATATGGCTGTAGTCAATACGAGAACGACAAGAATTAAAGGTAAAGGTTCCACAAAACTTAACATACCACCGAACCACTTTGTCAGTTCGGAATCTTCAAAGGCAGCAGCCAAAGATAAGCCGCCTCCAAATAGTAATAATATACCCCACGGAAGTCTGCTCATATCACTCCATACGAGTAATGCACCATGAGAGGATCGTGCTGGAATAAGGAATAGCAATATCGCACCTAACATTGCAATCACAGTGTCTGATAAGTTTAACGAAGCAGGTAATAATCCTCCGCCAATCCATAAAATACTTACAAATAGGAAGATAATTCCTGTTGATTTTTCCTCTGGACTCATAGGGCCTAAATCATGTAATGCTCTTTTAGCAAAGTCTGATGATACCTTGTCAGCGTCTTCAATTTTAAACAACCATTTAGTCATTAAGAAATATAAAACGATGAGTAATATAATTGTTAAAGGTAGAGCAAATAATATCCATTGAGCAAACGAAACCTCTCTGCCTAAACTAGATGAAGCAATCGCCGCAAAAACAGCATTTGGAACTGATCCTATCAATGTAGCTAACCCACCGATAGAAGCAGAATACGCGACAGTAAGTAAGAGTTCTTTACCAAATTTATGTGCTGATTCAGGATTGAGAAATTGTGCATCTTGAATTTCTTTTATCAATGCTAGAGCGATGGGTAGCATCATGAGCGCAGTCGCTGCATTGGAAATCCACATAGAAATAAATGCAGTGGCGATCATTGTGCCTAAAATAATGCGATTACTATTTGACCCCATCATAGAGATGATTGTCATAGCAATTCTTTTATGTAAATTCCATTTTTCAATTGCTAATGCAATAATAAATCCGCCCATGTACATAAATACGATAGGGTCAGCATAAGCGCTCGATGCAATTTCTTCATCTGTCCCCCCGCTTAATGGTAATAGTACAAGTGGAATAAGTGACGTGGCTGGTATAGGAATAGCTTCAGTAATCCACCATGTGGCCACAAAAAGAGTGACTGCTAGAACAGCACGTGGTTCGTCTGCTAAACCTGTAATACTAGGTATAAAATAAAAGATAATAAAAAGCAAAGGTCCGAGAATTAAACCAATCTTTTCTTTCATATGTAAAAACCCCCTTGTTTGTAACTACAGTTGCAACATTACCAATTTAAAAAGAGTAAAACAATATATTTTTCAGAAAATTGTAAAAATTAGGTTATAATACTGATAAAATATAACTAATATATAAAAATAAAAATTTAATTTGAGGAGGAAAAAGATGATATTAGGATCGTTTATTGGAAAAGATGAAACATGGTTGTTGTGGGCAATTATTATTGTATGGGCGACAGTAAGTTTATTTTTAGAACAAAGGTATAAATGGGCAAGTACAGTCTCGGGTGCGATTATAGCTTTAGTAGGAGCCATGTTGTTATCAAATTTTAAAATAATACCAACAAGTTCGCCAGTCTATGATACAGTGTGGGATTATATCGTGCCACTATCTATACCATTGCTGTTATTCAATTCAAATATATTAAAGATTTGGAGAGAAAGTAGACGATTGCTATTTATTTTTATTATAGCAGCGATTGGTACGATGATAGGTACGGTTGTTGCGTTTCTTACATTGAATCAATGGATACCTTATCTTTCAAAGATAGGAGCAATGATGACTGGGAGTTATATTGGCGGTGGCGTTAACTTTGCTGCCTTAAGTTCTAAATTAGAAGCGCCAGCAGATATGGTGTCTTCTACAGTAGTCGCTGATAATAGCGTAATGGCACTTTACTTTATACTTTTGATAGCGATGCCTTCAATTCCTTTTGTAAAAAAATATTTTAAATCTAACTATAAAGCTGAAACTTCACCTGAAACACAAAAGTCTTTTTGGCAACCTAAAAAAATTCAATTATTAGATATTGCGTTTTCTATAGCAATTGCCATAGGGCTTGTAGCAGTTAGTTTTAAATGTGCGGAATTAATACAACAGTGGGTTCCTAAATCTAATTTTTTATTAACTATAATTGTATCTTTCTTTGGAGATTTTTATTTATTATTAACGACATTAACACTATTAGTAGTAGCGATATGGGGAAAATTCTTTGAGCGCTTAGCTGGTGCATTAGAAATCGGCACGTTCCTTATTTATATTTTCTTTGTCGTTATAGGCACGCCAGCTTCTTTTGCTACAATCATTACTACTGCACCATTATTATTTATTTTTGTTGTTATTATACTTATATTTAATTTAGGTTTGAGTCTCACGTTAGGTAAGGTATTTGGATTTAAGATAGAAGAAATATTACTTGCAAGTAACGCGACTGCTGGTGGTCCAACGACAGCTGCTGCGTTGGCTATAAGCAAAGGATGGTCTGGTCTAGTTGGACCTATACTTATCATTGGTACTTTGGGATATGTTATAGGGAATTACGCTGGAACAATAATGTACCAATTATTTATCCATATGGTTTAAATAATTAAAAATGTTAAACTGTGAGTGTAATGAATCACGAATAAGATAGGAGAGAAAATCGTGTGAGTGAAAAAGAAAAAATGTTGACTGGCGAGTGGTATGACGCCAACTATGATGAAGCATTAGAAATTGAAAGAAATAAGGCTAAAGACCTCTGCTTTGAATTAAATCAGACAAAGCCAAGCAATATAGAAAAAAGGAGTACAATTATAAATGATTTACTTAATTATCAGCCTATTAACCTAGAGGTTTTAAGTCCATTTCAAGTCGATTATGGGTACAATATTTTCTTAGGTGAAAATGTATTTATAAATCATGATTGCTACTTTATGGATGGCGGTAAAATATTTATCGGCGACCATGTTTTTATTGGTCCAAAATGTGGGTTATATACTGCTATCCATCCACTTCAATATAAAGAAAGAAATACTGGTTTAGAGCAAGCATTACCAATCCGCATTGGAAATAATGTATGGTTAGGCGCCAATGTGGTAGTTCTACCTGGCGTTACTATCGGAGATGGTGCAGTTATCGGAGCAGGGAGCGTAGTAGCAAAAGATATACCAAATAACGTCGTAGCCATTGGAACACCTGCTAAACCAATTAGTAAAATAGATAATAAATAATTATTATAAAGCCAAAAGCGTTGGCAACATTCATTATGATATGAATAAGTTGCTAACGTTTTTTTGTTATAAAAATGTATAATACTCTTAAATATAAAAACACTCTACATTAATTATAATTATTATATTGTGTAGTATTAAAAAATAAATTAAAATAACGTACAAAAATATTCCGCGGAGCTTAAATTAAAAATAATAAGATTGTTCGGAATATAATAGAAAAATATGTTAAACTATAAAAATGTGAGTGAAAAGGTAAGTTTTATAATTGTAGATTTATATTTAAGGTCTTGTGATTCTATTTTAGAAAGGGTGGATGAACTAACCTTAGAGTTAGAATTAAAGCAATTATTTCCACACAAAACATAACTACTTCAGGAAAAGGAAAGAGGAATTTCAAGATGGATATATTAATTGGAACTTTGTTTTTAGTAGTAGTACTAGCATTATTTACACTATTTACATATCGAGCACCTATGGGTATGCGTGCTATGGGTGCATTAGCAAATGCTGCAATTGCTACATTTTTAGTTGAGGCATTTCATAAATACGTAGGTGGAGACCTATTAGGCATTAAATTCTTAGGTGAAATTGGTGATGCTGCTGGCGGCTTAGGTGGCGTTGCTGCAGCTGGTCTTGTTGCATTAGCGATTGGTGTTTCGCCAGTTTATGCGCTAGTGATTGCTGCGTCATGTGGCGGATTAGATTTAATACCAGGTTTCGTAGCTGGGTATGTCATTGGTTACTTGATGAAGTATGCAGAGCGAAAAGTTCCAGATGGTATAGATTTAATCGTAGGGATATTGATTATTGCACCTTTGGCAAGGTTAGTAGCTACTGGGGTAACGCCATTAGTCAATAACTCATTATTAAAAATAGGAGATATTATTCAAAGTTCTACTGAGATTAATCCAATCATTATGGGACTTATTCTGGGTGGAGTGATTACTGTAGTAGGTACGGCGCCACTTAGTTCTATGGCTTTAACAGCATTGCTTGGTCTAACTGGAATGCCAATGGCTATTGCTGCTATGGTTTCCTTTGCATCATCATTTATAAATGGCACGATGTTCAATAAATTAAAATTAGGTGATCGTAAATCAAGGATAGCCGTTTGTATCGAGCCTTTATCTCAAGCAGATATTGTCTCTGCCAATCCTATACCCATCTATACAGCTAACTTTATAGGTGGTGCGTTAGCAGGTGCCGTTGTCGCTTCATCAGGAATGATTAATGACGCAACAGGGACGGCCACACCATTAGCAGGGTTTTTAGTTATGTTTGGATTTAACGAGCCATTGAAAATATTTATATATGGAGCCATTGTTGGCGTCATTGGTCTTATCGTTGGCTATGTATGTTCTATCTTATTCAAAGATTATCCAATCGTGACTCAAAAAGATGTAGAAGCACGTTAAATCACTGTGTTAACTATAACTCTAAAGATAGATTATTTAAAAAGAAATCTAGAGTACAAAGCTAAAAGCACAAAAAGACAGTTAGATTTCACTTTTGAAATCTAACTGTCTTTTTATTATAAATTTAGTTATTTAAAATGCGTATTTAATTCATTTATTTTAGTACTTTGATTGAATATTGATGTTAATCACTTAATTGGCTATCGAGTATATCTGTTATAAACATATGTCCAGGTGCATGGGTAATCATGAGTTCTGGTTTAGCATCTAAAGCCACGGATTGCGGTGTAACCCCACATCCCCAAAATACAGGAACTTCATTTTCTTTAATTGTAACTGGTTCTCCAAAGTCTGGTGCTGTAATATTTTCAATACCTATTTTAGCTGGATCACCGATATGAATTGGCGTTCCATGTACATTTTTATAATGTGAAGTTATTTCAGTTGCTTTAATAGCTTGTTGCATTGTCATTGGTCTCATGCTCACGGTAATATTGCCAGTAAATTGTCCACTCGATTCTGCAGGGATATTTGTCATATACATCGGGACGTTATGATCTTCCTCAATATGACGTATCGGGATACCAGCTTCTAATAATGCATGTTCAAAAGTAAAACTACATCCAATCAAAAAACTGACCATATCATCATTAAATAAATGTGAAATATTGGATGGTGATTCAATAAGTTCACCATAACGGTAAACGCGGTATGCTGCAACTTCTGTGCTGATGTCGGCTACTTTACCGTAAAATGGAAAAGAGGTAGATCCTTTTTCTGATACATCTAAAAGTGGGCATGTCTTAGGATTTCTAAAGCAAAATTTTAAAAAATCATAAGCATAGCTTGATGGTAAAATAACGACGTTAGCTTGTATATAACCTTTAGCCATCCCACTTGTATGTTCAGTAAGTTCTCCGTTACTTATCATTTTTCTTATTATATGCGGTTGTTGCTCGTCTAAATTCAAAAAACCATCCCCTTTAATTAATTATTACTACTAGTTTATCAAAAATGAGTAAGATATCTTAAGTATATGTATATTTAGAAATTAAGAAAATAAAAAACCACTCCAATTTTCCCTTATTGGAGTGGTAAAATAATGTCGTTATAACATAAGAATGGAAGAGTGTTAATCATTACTATGTTTATCTTTCTTGGCATGTTTTTTATTACTTGTTGATGTAGTAGTTTCTTGGTCATTGTTGCCAGTGTCATTATGATTAGGGCTGTGTTTATCATTTTTTGTTTCGTTAGTCGTAGCCTTGTCTTCCTTATTATTTGGTTCGCCATTTTCGCGTTCTTCAAGAGGGATAGAGTAATCTTTATCATCATTTATATGACTCATTTCAAAGTGTTTTGTTGGTTCTCTTCGTAGTGCGCGCATTAATGACACAATCATCAATAGTAAAATAATAGAGAAAGGAAGACCAGTAACGACAGATGCAGTTTGTAAACTTGTTAGACCACCTGCAATTGTCATTGACACTGATATTGCCCCAATTAAAATGCCCCAAATGAATTTATGCTTTGTCTTAGGATTTGCTATACCACCTGTTGCCATACCTGACACAATATGTGTCGTAGAATCCGCACTTGTAACAATGAATATAAATATCAACATAATTGCTAAGGCACTCGTAATATCAGCGAGTGGGAATTTCGATAATAATTCAAACAAAGCTACAGTATAATCTTGATCAACAACGTCAGCTATATTATCATTTTCTTTTAGTGCTATTTTAAGTGCTGTGCCTCCAAATCCAGCGATCCAAGTAAATGATATAAGTGGAGGAATAATAAGAACACCAATGATGAACTCTCTAATTGTACGTCCGCGTGAAACTCGGGCTACAAATCCACCGATAAACGGTGACCAAGATATAACCCATGCCCAATAAAAGACAGTCCATTGTTGAATCCAACTATTCTCCCCGTCATAAGGACTGATACGTAAACTATATTCAACAAAATGACGTAAATAATCTCCGATTGCTAATGTGTAAGACTCAAAAATAAATTTTAAATCTCCAAAGAATAATATGAAGATAAGAAGTAAAGCACCTAAACCAATGTTGATATTACTTAGCCATTTGACACCTCGATTTAATCCGGTTGCTGTTGAAGTTAAGAAAATACCAACCATTAAAATAGTGATACCGATTTTTGTTACATTATTGTTGGGTACATTGAAGACATGTTCAAGACCGCCGCTAATTTGCATAATCCCTAAACCAATAGAAGTTGCAATACCCATCACTGTTGCGATAATAGCTAAAATATCAATGATGTTTCTATAAGGTCGTTTATATGCTTCGCCGAAAACGGGTTCCATCGCGGTTGAAATCAAGCCATTTCGCTGTTTTCTAAATTGAAAATAAGCCACTGTGAGACCTGCGATAGCGAATATAGACCATTGTGAGATTCCCCAATGGAAAAACGTATAACCCATTGCTACTCTTGCAGATTCAGCAGATTCATTTGCAACTTTTCCGGGAAATGGAGAATGTAAATAATGGGTTAATGGTTCCGCAACACCCCAGAATACAATACCTACACCGAGTCCTGCTGAAAAGAGCATTCCAATCCAGGAAGACATTGAAAATTCTGGTTCTTCATTGTCTCCCCCTAGTTTAAAACGGCCATAACGTGATATCGCTAAAGAAATTAAAAAGATATCTAAAATAAATATAATTATTAAAAATAACCAACCAAAAGAATTTGAAATATAATTATAAACTTGTTGTGCATTGGTTCCAAATGTCTTTGGGAAGATACCAGCAACTAAAGTGACAAGTAAAATAATAATTACTGATATGATGTAAACTAAATTACGATTTTTTTTCTTTCTTTCATGTTTGTCCCTTTTTTTCATTGTATTTTTAACCATCCCTTTATTTATGTAGATTACAATTATATACCCGATTTTTAAGGGGGTATACATTGAGTGAAATTCATTTGTTTCAAAGTTTTAAATACAATAAAATGGATTGAGTAAACACATAACAGCTTAACGTAAATTGTGTAGGGTATAGAATAAATGACATAGATAGAGCATTTCTGAGGAGGAAATTTATGAAACGAACCGTGGAAAAAATATTAACGTGGATAGGTATTATCTTACAGTTTATATTAATTTTTATAATGGCTATTGTAACACCGTTTTTAAACGATGCCAGTGTAAAAGATACATTGATAGAAAAGATTAATAATAGTAACGAATATAATCAAGTCTCAACTCAAATGAGCCCGTCCCAATTATTAGATGTAGCGAGCGATTTGTTCCTTATAGCTTTAGTTGCAGTCATTGTATGTACGGTCATTGCGATTATTGTTGCATTATTAATTAATAAACTGCCTAAATTTTCAGGCGTTGTTCTCATATTAATTGCGATTGTTACAGTGTTTACATTTAACTGGCTTACTGCACTGTTATGGTTAATTGCTGGCATTATGTTGTTAGTAAGGAAATCATCTAAACATAAAAATGAAGATTTAAATCATTTTAATAATGCATCATCTTCTGAACAACCAACGTATCAACGTCGACAAGACCGCGAAAATAAATAATATAATATGTATGTTGAGATAAAGAAACAGACGTTATTGAATTTTAAATTCAATAACGTCTGTTTTTGTTTTAGATTAACTTATTATCTTTTCATAGATTTAATAGTAGTAAAGTAGTTTATACTTATAACACGTTACGTTACTAACAATTTAATCCATTTTACCATGTTTGTAACTTTCGTATACTTTGTCATAGTTAATATGTCCTATGCCGCCCACAATGAACTTACCGAGTTTAAATAAATTGAATAGATAGGCTAGAGAAATGGATATGGTTACAGTAAGTATGAAAGTGAAAGCAATGTTTCGCAATGAGCTATCTGCTCTCAGTAAACCTAAATCATGTACAAAAAAGTAATGTATTAAATATATACAAAACGAATAGTTACTTATAAATAGTATGAATTTTGGTACATATTTGACATAAGATGAGAATAAGAAAAATAGCAAAATAACCATAGTGACATAAAATGGTATATCAAAACGTTTAGATTCTACCCAAGTGCTAATGCCAAATAAATAATTACATACTAATATACTTGCTGATAGAATTGCTCCGAAAATAATAAGCCAAGTATATTTTTTTATATTTTGCATGAAAGTTTCATAATATATACCTGTGTAAAAGCCAAGTAAGAAGTAACTAATCCACCCTAGACATAACATCCAACCTTCTCTTTCCCAAAAGAGGGCTAAAATCGGATTTTCTGATTGTGGTACGAATTGTCTAACTGCCCAATAAAGTGTTGCGAAAATGATTGATCCAATAATTACGGGAATAGGCTTCCATTTAATTATATATTTGGCAAATAGAATATGTAAAATATAGAATTGGAAAATGATTACAATAAAATAAGTGACAGCGCCACCATGTAACATGGTAGTTGAAACATGTCTAAGGTACTCAGCAAATGTTGCAGGTTCAAAATAAAAATATGAGATAGCTAAGTTAATCATAATATACGGTATACCCAGATAAATCAGTTTGTTTTTGAAGAAACCTGGTTTTGTTTTAACATGATAATTTTTCGCCAATAAAAATTCTGAAATAAATACAAATAACGGTGTACTAAACATTAATAATAATTGAAATAGTCTTATAGCAGTGCCATGTCCTACAAAATCCATCTTAGAAAATGTAGTTGTAATCGCATGAATGAGAACAATACTTAAACAAGCTATAGTACGCATCCAAAATATAACAGAAGTATATGTTTTCATAAATAGCTTAACCTCACGATTGTTCTTTAATTTTGAATTAATATTGATTTAATTATACTCAAGTCTAAATAATAACAAAGTAATGATAATTCTATGTAAAAATCAGATTACAAAATATTAAATTAACTTTCGATAAATATATAACTTCCACATTAAATTCCATAGAATATAATACCAAATTTCATCTGAAAATGCGAAATAGGTTAAATGCGATTTAATTTTGAAAAGTGGTTGTAAGCGATTGCATTTGTAGTAGGTTACATATACAATAAAAGTAAGAATGGAACTATTCCATTTTGGTTTTCTATTTACAAACTTACATGGGGGTAGAAAAATGGTAGTCAATTATCAAAATGAACCAGGTATCGATTTTACAGACAGTAAAAATGTAGAGTCTTTTAAAGAGGCTCTAAAAAAAGTTAAAGGTGAATTAAACCAAAAAATTCCTCTAGTAATTAATGGGGAAGAGATTTTCACTAAAGATACGTATCAATCTATCAACCCTGCCAATACTACTGAAGTTATTGCAGAAGTTTCAAAAGCAACTCAAGCAGATGTAGATAAGGCATTTGAGTCTGCAAATGAAGCTTATAAATCATGGAGAAAATGGTCACACAGAGACCGTGCTGAATTTTTACTTAGAGTATCGGCGATTATTAGACGTCGTAAAGAAGAAATATCAGCAGTGATGGTTTACGAAGCAGGTAAACCATGGGATGAAGCTGTAGGTGACGCAGCAGAAGGTATTGATTTCATTGAATACTATGCAAGATCAATGATGGAATTAGCGGATGGTAAACCAACATTGGATAGAGAGGGCGAACATAATCAATATTTCTATAAACCAATGGGCACTGGAGTAACAATTCCGCCTTGGAACTTCCCGTTTGCAATTATGGCTGGTACGACATTAGCACCAGTAGTTGCAGGGAACACAGTACTTTTAAAACCAGCAGAAGACACACCGTTAACTGCATACAAATTGATTGAAATATTAGAAGAAGCTGGATTGCCGAAAGGCGTAGTTAACTTTGTACCAGGTGATCCAAAAGAAATCGGTGACTATCTTGTAGATAGCGTACACACGCATTTTGTGACTTTTACAGGTTCGCTTGCTACAGGTACTCGAATTTTTGAAAGAGCTGCAAAAGTACAAGAAGGCCAACAGTTCTTAAAACGTGTGATTGCTGAAATGGGTGGTAAAGATGCAATCGTTGTGGATAAAGATATCGACATTGATTTAGCAGCAGAATCTATTGTAAGTTCAGCGTTTGGTTTCTCAGGGCAGAAATGTTCGGCATGTTCACGCGCAATCGTGCACAAAGACGTATATGACGAAGTATTAAAAAAATCAGTTGAATTAACTAAGAATTTAACACTAGGTAATACTGAAAATAATACGAATATGGGTCCAGTTATTAATAAAAAACAATTTGATAAGATAAAAAATTATATTGAGATTGGTAGTAAAGAAGGTAAATTAGAACAAGGCGGCGGTACAGACGGTGCCACTGGTTACTTTGTTGAACCAACAATCTTCTCAGGACTAAAATCTAGTGATCAAATTATGCAAGAAGAAATCTTTGGTCCAGTCGTTGGCTTTGTGAAAGGTAACGACTTTGAAGAATTATTAGAAATCGCTAATGATACTGCCTATGGTTTAACGGGAGCTGTTATTACTAATAACCGTGAGCATTGGATGCAAGCAGTTGAAGATTACGATGTGGGTAACTTGTATTTAAATCGTGGTTGTACTGCAGCAGTTGTTGGTTACCATCCTTTTGGTGGTTTCAAAATGTCAGGTACAGATGCTAAGACAGGTAGCCCAGACTATCTATTAAATTTCTTAGAACAAAAAGTTGTTTCTGAAATGTTTTAAATACAATTTATAGTCATAAAAAAAGACCTCGCTGCTATGCAGCGAGGCTCTTTTTTTATGAATTAAACTCATTTTAAATTCATTCGTCTTTCACTTTAATATTTATCATCTTATGAAAAATTTCATCAATTTCATGTGCTGGCCGATTGATATCATGGTCTCGCATCCATTCCATAAATCCAAATAGACTTGAACCATATACATAAAATATAAGGTCGACAGGAACACTCGGATCAACGGAGATACGTGACATATTATCTTTAATATCACTTTGTAGTACACGTATAAAATGATTGGTAATCGTACGTTCAAAATCTTTATCGTCTTCTTGCTTTTCTTTCACTTTTTTTAATTCATCAATATCTGTAATTGTTTTCTCTAAAATACTAAATGGGCTATTAATACGTTCTTTAAAATCAATTGAAAAGTAATCTTTCATCAAATACGTAATTAGATAAATAAGCAAATCATATTTATCGTAAAAATGTTTGTAAAAGGTAGTGCGATGGACTAATGCTTCATTACAAATTTGATTTACCGTAATAGTAGAAAATGATTGCTTTTCTAATAATTCATAAAAACTTTTAGAAAGTGCGCGTTTTGTTTTAATGACTCGAAGATCTTTTTCATTCATTCGACATATCCCCTTGTTTGTAGTTTAAATAGACAGATTGACACAATTAATTCTTTTTATACGTCGATTAAGCTTGTAAAATGACATTATAAATAATCTACACTATATGTTTAAACTATAACGTTGATTAAAATAGGAGGCAATAGTTTGGCAAAGTTTTTGTATAAATTAGGTTCGTTTGTTGCTAAGCATAAATGGTGGAGTGTAGTAACTTGGGTTATTATACTCACAGCGATTATCATTCCCCTTATGATAAGTTCACCAAAATTTGATAACGACATCACGATGAATGGTTTACAGTCATTGGATACAAACGAAAAAATTGAAGAAGAGTTTAATCAAGATAGTGAAAAAGCTCAAATAAGAGTTGTACTTAAAAGTGACTCTGATAATGGCATAGTTAAAGAAGAAATAACAAAAGATATCAAAAATACATTGAAAGATATTAAAGACAATGATGATGATATTAAAAATATTTCAGATCCTTATGATCATAAACAAATAAGTAAAGATAAAACTACAGCTTTTGCTGATATAAATTACGATGTCTCAGCAACAGCTTTAAGCACAGATTCTAAAGATAATGTAAAAGATAAAGTAAATGAATTAGAAGACAAACACAATGTACAAGTTGAGTTGATGGGTACAGGTATGGAATCAACTGAAATTGGTGGTGCCTCAGAAATAATAGGTATTATCGTTGCATTTGTGGTTCTATTAATTACATTCGGCTCCTTTATTGCAGCAGGTATGCCGATTATTAGTGCATTACTTGGTTTAGGTACCGGTGTAGGTATCATTTCATTATTGACTTATGCTTTCGATATCCCAAATGTGACGTTGACGCTCGCAGTGATGATTGGTTTAGCAGTGGGTATAGATTATGCATTGTTTATATTATTTAGATATCGTCAATTAATGAAGACGGAAACGAATCATATTAAGGCAATTGGTTTAGCTGTAGGTACAGCTGGTAGTGCTGTTGTATTTGCAGGTGTTACGGTAATTATTGCTGTTTGTGGTTTAGCTCTAGTAGGAATAGACTTCTTAGCGGTTATGGGTTATGCTTCAGCGATTAGTGTACTTGTAGCAGTACTCAGTGCCTTAACGTTATTACCAGCAATAATTAGTATTTTCCATAAAAGCATTAAGCCGAAACAAAGTAAATCAGAATTTGCAGGTGATGTGGATACAGCATGGTCACGGTTTGTAGTAGGCAAACCGTTAGCTGCTATCTTAATAGGTTTAATCATATTAGTAGTAGCTGCGATTCCTATTAATGATATGCGTTTGGGCATCCCAGATGACGGTATGAAACCTGAAGATACAACACAACATAAAGCTTATGATATTATTTCAGATAAATTCGGCGAGGGTTATAATGGCCAAATCGCTATGATTGTTAATGTTAAAGATAAAAAAGGTGACCCTAGAGCATTACAAAAAGATTTACAAGAAATGACTAAAGATATCAATAATATGGATAACGTGGATATGGCAGCGCCACCTCAGTTAAGCGACAGCAAAGATTTTGCGTTAATTGCGGTGATTCCCGAAAAAGGACCTAATGCACAATCCACAAATGATTTAGTCCATGACTTAAGAGACTATGATGATGAAGCAAGAGATAAGTATGATTTCAAAACTGAAATCTCAGGTCAGAGCGTCATTAATATAGATATGTCTCAAAAGCTAAACGAAGCAATTCCATTATTTGCTAGTGTTATCGTTGCATTAGCCTTTATTTTATTAATGGTAGTATTCCGTTCAATTATCATTCCATTGAAAGCAGTACTCGGTTTCGTACTATCATTAGTAGCAACGCTTGGATTTACCACGTTAATCATGCAAGAAGGGTTTATGGCCAGTCTATTTGGGGTTGATACCACAGGTCCATTACTCGCATTTTTACCAGTCATTACAATTGGTTTGTTATTTGGACTAGCGATGGATTATGAAGTGTTCCTTATGTCACGTATTCATGAAGAATACAGCAAGACACGCAATAATGAACATTCAATCAAGGTAGGTATTAAAGAAAGCGGACCAGTTGTCGTTGCTGCTGCATTGATAATGTTCAGTGTGTTTATCGCGTTCGTCTTCCAAGATGACGTAATGATTAAATCAATGGGGCTAGCACTTGGTTTCGGTGTGTTATTCGATGCATTTATCGTGCGTTTATTATTGGTACCTGCGTTCACCCAATTATTTGGTAAAGCATCTTGGTATATGCCATCATGGTTAAATAGAATATTACCGCATGTCGATATAGAGGGGCATGATTTACAAAGTGAAATGCCTTCACAATCTAAAAACGTAGCTAAAGAAGGTTACGATCGTACATTCAGTATCTATCAACATTCGAATACTAAAAGTATAAACACCAATAATATTCAAGTAGATAGAAAAACGAAAATGCTTTATGACGAAATTGCGCAACAAACATCACAACATGACTTCTTATATCAAGCATTGAAAGACTATCAAACAGGTGAAAAACAACAGCATTATTATAATGACTCTAATTCTAATAATGAAACGCATAATACTGAAAAGACTACGACATCAAACACCCAAGAGGATGATGTGGTGTCATTACTATCAGAACAAAGTAAAAATATAAGTAAATTAAATGAATTAATCGAAAGAATGATTAATAAAAAATAAGCATCTTTATTAAAAATAATTTGATTACCTAAAGATATGTTAACTGTCGACTGAGTCCTCAGACTTGGTTCGGCAGTTTTTAATTTACACAAAACTTCTCAGAGGTAATTTAGAGAAATGAATAGTAAATTTTTAAACAAGAAGATAACTGTAAAAGAGAAGTATTGTAAAAGTGTATGTTGTCAGTGTTATTATCATTTATCGAGTGTATATAAGAATATAATTGTTCGAAAATTAATTAGATTTCAAACGTTGTTCAAAGGTTCTAACAAATAAAATTCTTCCAAAAAGTATATAATGTAAATAAGTTAAATATATTTAATATAGGAGGAACTTTTATGGTGAAACAATTAATAAATATATTGAAAGAAAAAGAAAATCGAATGATTGAAATACGTCGTTATCTCCACCAGCACCCTGAGTTATCTTTCCACGAAGAAGAAACACCTAAGTATATTGAAGACTTTTACAAGGATAAAGATTGTGAAGTCGAAACTAATGTAGGGCCAAACGGTTTGAAAGTAACGATTGATAGTGGGAAACCTGGTAAAACAATTGCTATACGCGCTGATTTTGATGCGCTACCTATTCAAGAGGATACAGGATTAGAGTTTGCTTCAAAAAATGACGGTGTAATGCACGCTTGTGGTCACGATGCCCATACAGCTTATATGTTAATTCTTGCTGAGACACTTATCGAACTTAAAGATGAGTTTAGTGGTAAAGTTGTCGTCATTCATCAACCAGCTGAAGAGGTTCCACCAGGTGGGGCACAAGCAATGATTAAAGATGGCGTATTAAAAGATGTAGATCATGTATTAGGTGTACACGTGATGAGTCATATGCCGGCAGGAAATGTATATTATCGTGAAGGCAATGTGCAAACAGGTAGAGATTTCTTTAAACTAAAAGTCATTGGTCAAGGTGGTCATGGTTCATCACCTCACACGGCAAATGACAGTATTGTAGCAGGTGCATATTTTGTTAATGCCTTACAAACTGTTGTATCTAGACGTTTGAGTCCTTTTGAGACGGGGGTTGTAACCATTGGTTCGTTTGATGGTAAGGGACAATTTAATGTGATTAAAGATAGTATCGAAGTCGAGGGTGATGTACGCGCCTTAACAGACGATACAAAACATACGATCCAAAAAGAGATTAAACGCTTAACCGATGGATTAGAATCAATGTTTGGTGTAACTTGTGAATTAGATTATAATGACGATTATCCTGCACTATATAATGATCCAGAATTTACAAATTTTGTAGTAGAATCTATTGAAAGTGCTAATACAGACGCAATTAAAAATATAGAAAGATGTGAGGCGCAACCACCATCAGAAGACTTTGCTTATTATGCTAAAGAGATACCGAGCTCATTTATCTATGCAGGTGCTGCGCCAGAAAATGGTGACATACATCCACATCACCATCCTAAATTTAATATTAGTGAAAAATCATTACGTGTAGCAGCTGAAGCAGTAGGTGTTACCGTATTAAATTATTTGAAATAAATATTTTAAATTGAGTATGAAGGTTGTAGGCCTATAGGTATAGGGCTACAACCTTCATATTTATATACACAATGATATAAATATTTTCTTTTAATTATATTCATAGAGTTTATCGCTCCTCATTAAAGTGTATATAGAGAATGATAAAAAATAATATGAGGATGATTAATATGAATGGAGATAAAAAGTTAGAAGCATTTTTAGAAGAGTATAAAAAGCCAATAAAAAAACTATTTAAATACGATAAATCTAAGGCACTTACATTTGATAAAGAAAGTAGAAGTTCGGTAGAAGATCAAAATGGAATCTTTGTTATCTTTAAAAATAAAGAGCCTTTATATGTAGGTCAGGCTGGTGGTTTTATGACTGGTTATAAACTGACGCAAAAAGATTTAAACGATAAACTTGCGCAATTTAATTTGAAATCAGATGTAGGTACTTCGAGATTTAGAAAAGCATATGTAGCACATCAAAACTTAGATGAATCAGAGCTCAAAAACATTAAAGCTGAAGAGCATAACTTGAAATTTCAATACATTAAAGTGAAAGGTAATCCAGCAGTGATTAATATTTTAGAAATTCTAGCATTAGAATACGCAAAAGAAAATGATATAGACCTTTATAATTTTAGATAATACTATTTAAAGTGTAGGTATAAGTTGAAAGTGAGTTGAGTGATATGAACATAAGAGACTTGAATATTCGATTTCAAGACCATGAAATTGAAGTGAAATTGCCAAAAGGTTATTTTAAGCGTGACTCGTATTCGTATCCTTTAGTTATAGTACAAGGGGGAGATGATTTATTTAAAGATATTGATCGAGACGTTATATTTGTTGGGTTACAGCCAAATGAACATGAAAAATTATATGAATCATGGCAAACTATTGTAGATGAAGATACGTTTTATAAAGAAGCGGATGATTACATTTCGTGGATTGCAGAACAATTATTACCTTATTTAAGAAAATGTTTCAATATATCAAAAGAACGTGTCGATATTAGCCTTGCTGGCGCATCGCTAGGAGGTTTAGTAGTGCTTTATGCTTTATTTAAAAAACCCGAAACTTTTGGTACATATATACTCATTTCACCTTCAATCTGGTACCCAGGCTTTATTACGTTTATGAATAAGCAACAAATTATTAATCAAGCTCAGCATGTGTATTGGTATGTTGGTATGCTTGAAGATGAAGCACATCCGGATATCCAAACAAACGTGATGCCTCAAACTGAACAAGCAGTAGATATTTTAAATGAACTTTTAGTCTCCGAACAGACAAAGTTCTATTTTATGACACATTATAAAGGTATGCATCAAAAACTTTATTTTAAAAAGTACTTTAATAAAGCTATTAAAAAATTATTTTAACTAAAATAATGAGAAAAATGATAAATTATAGACAATAGTTATCAGAAAATTCCAAAAAGAAAAGGTAAATGTATGACCTTTATGACCAATTAATGATAAAATTTATTTGTGTAAGAATTTTAAAAGTTTGAAGCGTACACTAGATTGTGTAACATGCTCATCTATAAAATGTTTATAAGAGCATCTTTTTTAATTCTTATTTTATATCATTAAACATAGGGGATGCTTGTATGGTAGAAAAAATGAAACAAATTTCAGGAGGTAAGTTGTTAACAGGGATTGTATTATCAATATTAACGTATTGGTTATTCGCCCAATCATTTTTAAACATCGGACCTCAAATTCAGTCAACCTTTGGAGCTAGTCCAGGTATTGTTAATATTTCTATAAGTTTAACGTCGTTTGTTACTGGTGTATTTATGGTAGTAGCTGGTAACATTTCCGATAAATTTGGCAAAGTAAAAATGACACGTATTGCATTAATATTAAGTATTGTAGGTTCATTGATGCTAATTGTCTCAGGCAACGTTGTATTACTACTATTAGGTAGGGTTGTACAAGGTTTTTCTGCAGCGATTATTATGCCTGCAACGATTTCAATTGTTAATGACTTTTTCAAAGGTGAAGAGAGACAAAAAGCATTGAGCTTTTGGTCAATAGGTGCATTTGGTGGGACAGGTTTATCTTCCTTTTTTGCAGGAGCGATGGCAACGTTTATCTCTTGGCAATCTATTTTTATTTTATCCATCATTTTATCGTTAGTAGCAATGTATCTATTAAAAAATTTACCAGAAAGTAAATTAGTTGAAAAAACGGATAACCGTTTTGATTACGCTGGCCTTACGATATTTGTCATTATGATAGCGAGTATTAGCTTTGTTATTACACAAGGTTATAAAATGGGGTGGCTGAGTGCACCAACGTTAATTTTAGGCGCAGTCTTTCTTATATGTATTTTTATCTTTTTCAAAGTGGAACGTGGCAAAAATACTCCATTTATCGATTTGGAACTATTTAAAAACAGACCTTATATAGGCGCAGTACTTGCGAACTTTCTTTTAAACACGGGTGTGGGTGTAATCGCATTATTTAATATGTATGTACAAAATGGATTGAAATTTAGTGCCTTTCAGGCTGGTTTACTCACATTACCGTACCTAATTACATTATTAATTGTAGTTCGTTTAGGCGAAAAGAGTATTAAACGATTCGGTGCTAAGCGCGCATTAGTCATTGGTCCAATATTTACGGCTACAGGAATTATTTTATTTAGTTTAACGTTCTTTGGTAATTCCGGTTATGTTATCGTTGCTTTAATTGCTTCAATCTTTTTCGGTGGCGGTACAGGACTCTTTGCTACTCCAGCATTAAGTACAGCCGTTTCAACTACACCGCCAGAAAAAGTAGGCGTAGCTTCAGGCATATTTAAAATGGGGTCAACGCTTGGTGGCGCATTTGGTATTGCAATTTTAACTTCTGTTTTTACAGCCATTGTTCAGAGTGGGCTCAGCTTACATACTGCAGCAGGAATAGGATTTATAGTTGGAGCTTGTTTAGTAGGTTGTGGCGTACTGGCAAGTGCATTAATCATACCAACACGTAAAATAAATAATTAAAGATAAAATAAAGGCCGAGGTAACAACGCTGTTACCTCGGTCTTTTTATATATTAAATTATCGTTGGTTCATATCTAATTTTTTATATTTATGTGCTAAATGAAGATCATGAGAAAATGCAATTAATGGTCTGATTGTCATTTGTACACTGCCAATTACAAATAAGACAGTGCCCATTATTACAGTCGTCTCACTAAAGAATAAAATACTACCAATTAAAAATATTAGACCGAGGGCAATATCATTTAGTTGATAAAGTGCTTTATAAATCATAGTCAGACGTTCTGACCTATGTGAGTTATTAAAATTTAAATCTGCGCTAATATTAATAGGGTTAAAATGTTTTGGTCTGTGCATATAAATGAGCTCCTATTTTTATCGTATTATATGTCCTATTTATTCCCTTAATAGTTTACATAAAACAAGTAAAGATTTAAGATGAAAAGAAATAAATAGGGATAGAAAGAAGGGCTATAATGCATTATAAAAGATATTATAAAGCACCCATTGGTCGCATTGCCATAACGTCTGACGGAGAATATATTACCGGTCTTTGGTTACCCAATCAAATCGACTTTGAGAAGAAATTTGATGACGAATTTATTGAAGCAGAGCTACCTATTTTTGACAAAGTAGAACGTTGGTTAGATGCCTATTTCTCAGGAAATAATCCCAAGTTAGATTTTCCACTTAAAGCAAATGGTACAGTATTTCGTGAGCAAGTGTGGTCAGTGCTTTTAGACATACCATACGGACAAACAATAACTTATGGTGAAAAAAGAAAATAGCCAAAATGAGAGGGAAATCTCGAATGTCATCCCAAGCAGTTGGAGGCGCAGTGGGAAACAATCCCATATCCATTATAGTTCCCTGCCATAGAGTGGTAGGCAAAGATGGTAGTTTAACTGGTTATGGTGGTGGTATTGATACCAAGATTGAATTACTTAAAGTAGAACAAGTAAATTTAGACGCGTTTTATAGGCCTAAACATAGTACAAAACCTTAAAACTATAGCCATAAATAACGATTTTTAAAAGCATAAATATAATTTGAATATACTTGATGGTTGTAAATTAATCCTAAACAAAGTTGATTATTTATCTCAGTATGATATCCTTTGAAACGTCTTTGAAAAAATTAAGGGATGGTGAGTATTTTGCATAAAGAGGAAAAACAATTTTCAAGTGTATTTATTTATTCCGCATCTATTATTGGGATACTTGTGTTACTAGGTGCGATATTTCCACAACAATTTGGAACAATTACAGGTAGTATATCAACTTGGGTTACTAAAACATTTGGCTGGTATTATATGCTTTTATATACTGTCATTTTAGGCTTTTGTATATTTCTTGCATTTAGCCCAATCGGCAAATTAAAGTTAGGGGAGCCTTCAGATAAACCTGAATTCCGTACTATTTCTTGGTTAGCGATGTTATTTAGTGCTGGTATGGGGATTGGCTTAGTCTTTTATGGTGCGTCAGAACCTATTTCACATTATTTAGCGCCACCAACTGCTGATGCAGAAACAAAAGCAGCCATGGCAGAGGCCTTCAGATTTTCATTCTTAGATTATGGTTTTCATCCATGGGCAGTGTATGGGGTCGTTGCGTTAGGTTTAGCATACTCACAGTTTCGTAAAGGTGAAAATGGATTGATTTCAAGAACGTTACGACCAATCTTAGGAGATAAAGTAGAAGGACCGATTGGTAATATTGTGGACATACTAGCAGTATTCGCCACTGTTATTGGCGTTGCAGTTTCTTTAGGGGTAGGAGCTATACAAATAAATGCAGGCTTGAATTATTTATTTGGAATACCTTCGAATTCATTAGTTCAAGGTATCATTATAGCGGTAGTCACGGTGTTATTTTTATACAGTGCATGGAGTGGTCTAAGTAAAGGGATTCAATATTTAAGTAATTTAAATATGGTTCTAGCTGGATTATTGCTCACTGTTGTTTTCATCATAGGACCTACATTATTGATATTGAATATGATGACCACGAGTACAGGGGATTATTTAAATACGTTAATATATAATAGCTTTGATGTTGCACCATTGAATGAGCAAAAAGCAACTTGGTTAGAAAGCTGGACAATCTACTATTGGGGCTGGTGGATGAGTTGGAGTCCATTTGTTGGTATTTTTATCGCCAGAATTTCCAAAGGTCGTAGTATTAGAGAATTTGTGATTGCTGTATTAGGCGTACCGGTAGTCGTTAGTATTATTTGGTTTAGTGCTTTTGGTACAACAGGTATTACAACAGGACAAGCACATGGTGAAATATTTAATATGCCACCTGAGACACAACTATTTGGAATTTTTAACGAATTACCATTTGGCTTTATCCTTTCAATTATAGCATTAGCACTCATATCTTCATTCTTTATTACATCTGCAGATTCAGCGACTTATGTATTAGGTATGCAGACTGCATATGGTACATTAAACCCTTCTGCTTTTGTTAAAATTGTATGGGGATTAGCATTATCAGGTATTGCATATGTATTATTATTAGCCGGTGGTGATACTGGTCTAGATGCATTACAATCTGCTGCTATTATTTCAGCGTTACCATTTAGTATTGTAGTAATTCTAATGATGGTTTCCTTATATAAAGATGCAAACAGAGAACGAAAATATTTAGGGTTGACTTTACAACCTAGTAAAAAGCAATACGAGGCTTATACACGTAAACTTGAACAAGAAAAACAAGAATATTAAGTATAAAAAATCAGAAAAAGCACTTTCGTATAATTCATAGTTAATGAATTTGAACGAAAGTGCTTTTAATTTTTATAAACTTAATTTGAAATCAGTTAAGTGTTATGTGATAAAAATTTAAATTATATCTCATTATTGCGATATGATTAAGTGATTTCAGATTTAATTTAAGGTATTATAATTACGGATATGATCATCTATACTTTCAAGATAGAAAATAGGGTTTTGTTCACCTGCTAATTCAGTTTCATGGTCGAATTCTAGCTCATCAAAGCGATTGAAGAATGATTCATATGCTTCAACTGAAATTTCAGTACGATTATTTAATAAATCTTTATGCCCTTGTATATCAAGCGCATCTTGGTAACCTTCAACGATCTTACCGCTAAAGAACTCGCCAACAGAGCCAGAACCATAACTAAATAATCCAATCGTATCATTTTCAGATAGTTCATGTGTTTCAAGTAATGAAATTAGACTCAAATAGAGAGAACCTGTGTAAATGTTACCTACATAACGATTATAATATGTTGCGGCATCATAGCTAGAAGTTAAACGTGCTTGTGTTTCTTCATCAACAGAATCTGTTAAAATTGAATCAAGTGCTTTTTTACCCATTTTAGTAAATGGCACATGGAAACATAACGAATTAAAATCAGCTAGTGTTTTATTGTTACGACGTGCATATTCGTTCCAACTTTCTTGGAAAGAATGGATATATGCATCTTTTGATAAAGCACCGTCAACGAGTGGGTATGATTGGCCACTTGGACGCCAAAAATCATAAACATCTTCAGTAAATGCAACTGCATCATCATTTAGTTCAAGAATGCGTGGGTTTTGTGATATTATCATAGCAACTGCACCCGCACCTTGTGTAGGTTCACCGCCAGAATTTATACCATAACGTGCAGTGTCACTAGCGATAACTAATACTTTTTCATCTGGACGTTGTGCTAAATAATCTTTAGCCAATTGAATTGCTGGTGTTGCAGCGTAACATGCTTCTTTCATTTCAATACAGCGGGCAAATGGTTGAATACCAAGCAAGTTGTGTATTTGAACCGCTGAAGCTTTTGCTGAATCAATTGCAGATTCTGTTGCAACTATTACCATACTGATTTGTTTTTTATCTTCTTCAGTAACAATATCTTTTGCAGCATTGGCACCCATTGAAACGATATCTTGACTGACTGGACTTACTGCCATCTCATTTTGGCCAATACCAAGTAAGAATTTATTTGGGTCAACTTGACGTGCTTCTGCAAGTTTTGCCATATCTACATAAAATCTTGGAACGTAAAAATTAATTTGATCAATACCAACTGTCATAAAGTGTATCGACACCTTTCTATATATAAAATAAGCATCTGTATCATACCAAATCACGCTTATAAAATACAATAATTTATAAATAAGAGTAAATAAAGGAGATTGAATATGAATAAAATAGCAATTGTAAGTGCAAAACGTACCCCAATCGGAAGATTTAGAGGGAAACTAAGTAATTATTCAGCAGTAGAACTTGGAAAGAAAACCTTAGAAGCAGCAATAGAAGCGATTAAATTAGATCCAAGTACAATCGATCAAGTTATTTATGGAAATGTATTGCAAAGTGGAAGCGGGCAAAATCCAGCTAGACAAATTAGTATCAATGCAGGCGTACCTGACACAACACCAGCAATGACAATCAATGAAGTCTGTGGTTCAGGGTTAAAATCAATTATTCTTGGTAAACAAGCAATTCAATTGGGTGAAGCGAAAGTCGTTGCTGTTGGTGGTGTAGAAAGTATGACCAATGCCCCACAACTTATTTTAAATGAAGGGGAATCGCCAGTTCAAAGCTTTATGCATGATGGTTTAACCGATGCTTTTTTAAACGTACCAATGGGTATTACTGCCGAAAAAATAGCAGAAAAGTACAAAGTGTCACGTGACGAACAAGATCAATTTGCAAATGAATCACACCAAAAAGCACACCAAGCTACTGAAGCAGGCAAATTTGAAAATGAAATAGTTCCTTTAGAAGATGCAAATGGTGAAATGATGACAAGTGATGAAGGGATACGGGGCAATACAAGTATAGAAAAGCTTGGTACACTGAAAACAATTTTTAAAGAAAGTGGCACTGTGACTGGTGGTAACGCTTCGAGTATCAATGACGGCGGATCTACAATAATACTAATGGATGCTAAGTATGCTAAAGAGCAAGGATTTGAAATTTTAGCTCTTTTAGGAGAACATGCTGAGATTGGTTGTGACCCTGAATATATGGGCTACGCCCCATATCATGCAGTTTCAACCTTACTTGAAAAAACAGGTAAGCACATTGATGAAGTAGATGTGGTTGAAATGACTGAAGCATTTGCATCGCAAAGTATTCCAGTTAGAAACAACTTAGGAATAACAGAAGATAAACTTAACCTTTATGGAGGCGCTATCGCCTTGGGACATCCAATTGGCGCGACGGGCACACGATTAGTGACGACACTTGTGAATGTATTGTCACAAGAAGGTAAACAGAGCGGTATCGCAACAGCGTGTATTGGTGGCGGTTTAGGCATCGCATTAGCAATCGAACAGGGGGAGAAATAATGGAAGCATTAGATAAGTCATTTCGACATTTAACTCGTACAGCGAAATTAGACCAACTTGTAGATAAAGGTTGGTTGAGTTATGAGAATAAAGAGATATTATTAAATAATCCACTTATTCCAGAAGAAATAGCTAACAGTTTAATTGAAAATGTTATTGGTCAAGGCACTCTTCCCGTAGGTTTATTACCAGAAATTATTGTCGATCAAAAGTCATATGTAGTACCTATGATGGTTGAAGAACCTTCAGTTGTAGCTGCTGCAAGCTATGGTGCTAAACTTGTTAATCAAACTGGTGGCTTCAAAGTAGTCTCAAGTGAGCGCCTAATGATAGGTCAAATCGTCTTTGATGGTGTTAAAGATACAGAGGCTCTTGCACAAAAAATATACCAACTCGAGCCACAAATAAAGCAAATTGCTGATGAAGTTTATCCATCGATTATTGAAAGAGGTGGGGGATATCGTCGTATCGAATTAGATACGTTTTCAGCAGAAGGATTATTATCGTTAAAAATATTTGTAGATACAAAAGATGCTATGGGCGCGAATATGTTGAATACTATTTTAGAAGGTATTACAGCATATTTAAAAAATGAAATTGCCAACGTTGATATATTAATGAGTATTTTGTCTAATCATGCGACAGCTTCTGTAGTTAAAGTGCAAGGAGAAATAGATGTAGCAAACCTTTCTAAAGGGGACCGTGATGGAAAAGAAGTGGCGAAACGTATGGAACGTGCTTCTGTTCTTGCTCAAGTAGATATTCATCGTGCAGCAACACACAATAAAGGTGTTATGAATGGTATTCATGCTGTTGTCTTAGCAACAGGAAATGATACTCGGGGGGCTGAAGCAACTGCTCATGCATATGCTAGCAAAGATGGACAATATCGAGGATTAGCAACATGGCACTATGATGAAACGCGTCAAACATTAGTAGGTACGATTGAGGTACCTATGACATTAGCAACAGTCGGCGGTGGCACGAAAGTATTGCCGATTGCGAAGACAGCATTAGATTTAATGAAAGTTGATTCAGCAGAACAGCTTGGACAAGTCGTAGCAGCTGTTGGTTTAGCACAAAACTTTGCAGCTTGTCGTGCATTAGTATCAGAAGGTATTCAAAAAGGACATATGAGCTTACAATACAAATCATTAGCGATTAGCGTTGGTGCAGAAGGTAAGGAAATTGCGCAAATCGCTGATATGTTAAAAACTGAATCAAGAGCAAATACAGCAACAGCTCAACAATTACTAGCAAAAATAAGAGAAAATAAATAACAACTACGCATCATTAATCATGATGCATAGATGAAAATTAACAGATAGAGAGGGAATCGTTGAGGCGGTTTCCTCTCTATTATTATATTGTGAATTATAAGTAGGTATGAAATGCTACGATTATGATTTTATTTTGAGAAAACACTATCATATACTTGTTATATAAGAATAATTAGAAGAGGGGTATGTAAAATGGATAATAATGAAATGCCAACGTTGTCATATAAAGGAAATTCAAGTACAGCAGTGCCTATTCAAGCACACGAAGCACATTTACAGACTGTTACAGCTAGGCAGTGGCTACAAATTGCTGAAGAAGGATTACAATTAGAAGGACTATGTTTTGATAGAGAAGGAAATTTGCTGTTATGTGAAGTATTCGGAGGTAAAGTGTTCCATGTGAGGTTGCCAGATAAACAAGTAACGACGCTTTTTCAATCTAGTAAGAAAAATCCTGCTGCGGTGAAAATACATAAAGATGGACGACTTTTCGTTTGTTATTTGGGAGACTTTGAAAGTTCTGGTGGAATATTTGCAGTGGATTCCAATGGAAAGACAGAGGTTCCAATTGTTTCGGATATTGAGACAGAGTATTGTGTGGATGACCTAGTATTCGATAGTAAAGGTGGCTTTTATTTTACTGATTTCCGTGGTTATTCGACAAACCCTAAGGGTGGCGTATATTATGTCTCACCAGATTTCAAATCAATTACACCAGTAATTCAGAATCTTGCAGTGGCTAACGGCGTAGCTTTAAGTACTGACGAGAAGACATTATGGGTGACCGAAACCAATGCGAATCGATTACATCGTATAGATTTATTAGAAGATGGTGTGTCTATCGCTCCTTTCGGTGCATCAATACCTTATCACTTTACTGGACATGAAGGACCAGACTCTTGTTGTATTGATAGTGATGATAACCTTTATGTAGCGATGTATGGTCAAGGTAGAGTACTTGTTTTTAATAAAAAGGGGTACCCAATTGGTCAAATATTAATACCAGGTCGAGATAAAGGCCATATGTTGAGATCTACACATCCGGCATTTATTCCTGGAACGGATCAATTAATTATTTGTGCAAATGATATAGAAAAGGGTGGAGATTCTTGGTTGTTTATAGCAAAAGGTTTTGCTAAAGGTCATCATAGTTATCAATTTCATTAATACGTAATGATTTGATTTATTATATAAATGTAACTTTTACTTGGAGCGACAAGAAGAAGTTACATTTTTTCTATAACTAAATTTATCATTGTCGTATATTGAGCTGACTTCATTGAAAGGTAGTAATATAAAATAAAGTTGTTTTAAATATAAAAAAACGTGCGTTGGAAAGTGTAAAATAACCACAAAAATGATATTAACTGCCTTTAAATAATAAATACGCTGTTGAAAGGGGATGTAAATTTAAGTATGATATAGAATAACAAAGGGGAGGTGCCTACTATTTTTAATAAGAAAACTAAAAATAATGGCGAAAATGAGAAGACAAAGAAAGCGTTAGGAGTTACATCTGCTTTAATTACTTTGAGCATTATGATATTGACTATGTTATTTACGGTAGCAGTGTTGGAAAAAGAACCACACATACCGTTAATGATAGGTACTACAGTCGCTATTATTGTCACAATGCTACATGGTTACGAATTTAGTGAAGTTGAAGAAATGATGTATAAGGGGATAAGGCATGCATTACCAGCCATAGTAATTATCATTCTTGTTGGTTTAGTTATTGGCTCATGGATTGGTAGTGGTGTAGTAGCTACGATGATTTATTACGGATTACAATTAATTGATCCAAGATACTTTTTAGTAGTAGTTGTGGTATTGTGTGCGATTGTTGCTCTAGCTATAGGTAGTAGTTGGTCAACAATGGCAACAGTAGGTGTAGCATCGATGGGTATCGGTTTGAGTATGGGGATATCACCAGGTATGGTTGCCGGTGCGGTTATCTCTGGTTCGTATTTTGGCGATAAGATGAGTCCGTTATCTGATACTACCAATCTTGCTTCGGGTTTATCAGGTGTCAACTTGTTTGAACATATAAAACATATGTTTTATACTACGATACCTGCTTTAGTGATATCTTTAATAGCATTTTTCTTCATTGGTATACGGTTTGGTGATAAGAACTTCAATACAAAAAATATAGATGCTATATTAAGTACAATGCAAGATAATTTTGTTATTACACCGTGGTTGTTACTTGTACCGTTGGCGGTTATCGCACTTGTTGTAGTTAAAGTTCCAGCTATACCAGCAATTTGTGTAGGTATTATTTTGGGGTTCTTTGCACAAATTTTTGTGCAAGGTGGTTCGCTTGTTGAAGCTTTAACAGCCTTACAAACAGGTTATACGATTGAATCAGGAAATAAACTCGTTGATGAATTATTCAACCGTGGTGGATTAGAATCAATGTTTTACACTATATCACTTACACTGGTCGCAATGACATTTGGTGGTGTACTTGAATATTCGGGTATGTTAAGAGCATTAATCTCAATCATTTTGAAATTTGCAAAATCAACAGGTTCGTTAATTGCATCTGTCATTGTATCTTGTATTGGTACAAACTTTACATGTTCAGAACAATACATATCAATCATCGTTCCTTCTAGGATGTACGCAAGTGCGTTTAAAGAGAAAAATTTACATCCCAAAAACTTATCTAGAGCTTTAGAAGATGGTGGAACACTAACGTCAGTATTTGTGCCATGGAATACATGTGGTGTATTTATTGCTTCAACGTTAGGTGTCTCTGTTATAGAGTATGCGCCTTTTGCAATTTTAAATTATACAGTACCTATAATATCTATTATATTTGGGTATATTGGTTTTAAAATTATAAAATTAAGTCAACAAGAAATAGACCAAAATCAAAAAGAAGAAACAAACTTAGCATAATACACAGTCTAATCTTGAAATAATGAAATATAGTGTGAACAAAAAAATTAATATTTATATAAAATGATTTCTGACTAATTAAAATTATCGGAATTTATTGATAAATCCCCCATATAGGTTGAGTGAAATTTCATCTTATATGGGGGCTCTTTTCTGTATTGAACCGTACCTTGTTTTCCCATTAAAATAGCAATAAGGTAAGTGTTAACACGTCAATAATGAGTTAAAATTGAAATATTAAAATTAAAACGTATACTTGAAAGTATTATCATAGCTTTGAATAAAGGAGAACGTGCATGGATATTAAACAGATGAAGTATTTTGTTGAGGTTGTAAACCAAAATAGTATGACAGATGCTTCCAAATCTTTGTATATTGCGCAACCAACAATTAGTAAAGCAATCAAAGATTTAGAAAACGAATTAGACATGACACTTTTCGATCGCAGTAAAAGGCAACTTGTATTGACTGACGCAGGGAGAGTGTTTTATCAAAAAAGTAAAGAAATTTTAACCCTCTATAATGATTTACCTAGAGAAATTAATAGCCTCTTGGGTTTAGAGACAGGGCATATTAGTATAGGATTATCTGCCGTGATGAACATGAATAAATTTATCCATATTCTAGGGGAATTTCACCAGCGTTATCCGAACGTAACATATAATTTAGTAGAAAACGGTGGGAAGATGATTGAGACACAGTTAATCAATGACGAAATTGATATTGGGATAACTACAATTCCAGTTGATCAGAGCATTTTTCATTCTGTGTTACTTTATGAAGAAGATTTGAGACTTGTGTTGAATAAAGAGCATCACTTAGCAAATTATAAACAAGTTGATATGGGTATGTTAAGGAATGAAGACTTTATACTTTTTAATGAAGATTTTTATTTAAATGATAAAATCATTGAAGCTGCTAAAAATGCTGGATATGTCCCAAACACGATTTCTAAAATTTCCCAATGGAACTTCATTGAAAATTTATTAAGTGCTCATCTTGGTGTTAGTATATTACCTGAAAATATTGTGAACCTACTTGATAGTAGTTTTAAAAATATAAAAATTGATGATCCAGCCATGCGCTGGCAATTAGGTGTTATTTGGAAAAAGGACAAATATTTAAGTCATGCCACTAAAAAATGGATTGATTTTATGAAGCAACGATTATAAATAATGACGCTAATTTTAAAGCGAGTGTAGGACATAAGAAGCTTACGCTCGCTTTTTTGAGTTATAGTAAGATTTAATTTTATAAGTTAGGATATAGTTCCATTCATAATTATAATGAAAAATAATGATTTCAATCGCTTACATGAAAAAAAGTAATAGGTAACATAAAAAAACAATATTTTTATTATGTTATAAACGGCTTTATACTAGTATATGTAATCAAAAGACACCAGAATAAAAAAAGCAAGAAAGGAATGATGAATAATGCAGATGTCACTAAGGGTAGTTAGAGTTTTATTTCAAATAATAATGATTATGGCAATTACGTATACAGGTAATCTCTTGCAAAGTGTGCTGCACATTCCTATTGCAGGGAGTATCGTAGGTCTAATTTTATTTTTTCTCTTACTACAGTTTAAAATAATCCCATCACAATGGGTTAGTAAAGGCTCAAATTTTTTCTTAACTACGATGGTGTTTTTCTTTGTACCTTCAGTTGTAGGCGTTATGGATGTTGTTTCAGAAATTAATTTAAATTTCATTTTATTCTTCGCAATGATAATTTTAGGAACTTGCTGTGTTGCTTTAATTTCAGGCTTTGTAGCGGAGAAAATGGTTAAAACTACACAATATGGGAATGGGCATGATTAAATGATACTTTTAAAATCATTAATAATGATTGTACTTACAATTGTTATGTATATTGGCTCAAAAAAATTACAGCAAAAATTTAAACATCCTTTTTTGAATCCAGCGCTTATATCATCCATCGGCATCATAACAATATTATTACTCTTCAACATAGACTACCAAGGTTATATGGTAGGAGGTCAATGGATCAACTATTTACTAAATTGTACGGTGGTGTGTTTGGCTTTTCCGTTATACCAGAACCGCCACAAAATATTAAGGCATGCCAATATCATTTTTACCAGTGTTATATCAGCTGTGTTATTAAACTTTCTATTTATATTTTCTGTCTTAAAAATGTTTGGCTATTCAAGAGAAGTTATTATGACGATGTTGCCAAGATCAATGACTGCCGCAGTTGGTATTGAAGTTTCAAATCAATTGGGCGGGGTAGATACGATTACTGTTATGTTTATTGTCGCTACAGGGTTAATTGGTAGTATGTTAGGAACTTATTTACTCAGAGTGGGCAGATTTAAAACAGCAATTGCAAAAGGCTTAACATATGGCAATGCCTCTCATGCGTTTGGTACTGCTCAAGCGTTTGAAATTGATTTAGAATCGGGCGCTTTTAGCTCTATAGGCATGATCTTAACAGCCGTATTAAGTTCTATTGTGTTACCGATACTCGTTCTTTTATTATATTAAGTTAAGAAAATGAGCTATATATTTACTGTGAGAAACATTCAGAGAATAAAACGATTTTAAAAAATGAATGAAATTTGAAAGGAGCTATTTTAAAATGGCAAAAATAAAAGCAAATGAAGCATTAGTTAAAGCGTTGCAAGCATGGGATATTGATCATTTATATGGTATTCCAGGGGACTCTATAGACGCAGTAGTAGATAGTCTAAGAACAGTAAGAAATAATATTAAGTTTATTAATGTTAGACATGAAGAAGTAGCAAGTTTAACTGCTTCAAGTTATACAAAATTGACTGGTAAAATTGGTGTAGCATTGAGTATCGGTGGACCTGGTGTGATTCACTTACTCAACGGTATGTACGATGCCAAAATGGACAATGTACCTCAACTTATTTTAGCTGGTCAAACAGATAGCACGGCTTTAGGTACAAAAGCCTTCCAAGAAACAGATATTAGCAAATTAGTTGATGACGTGTCAGTTTATAATCGTCAAATAACTGAAAATGATAAAGATATCTTTGGTATCGTTAATGAAGCAATTCGTACTGCCTATGAGCAAAAAGGTGTTGCTGTATTAATCTTACCTAATAACTTATTAACGAATAAAGTAAAAGATACGACGAATACAAAAGTAGATACTGCTCCACCTGCACGAGTTACTCCTAAGTCACGTAGTATTAAGAAAGCGACGAAGCTTATCAATAAAAGTAAACGTCCTGTCATGATTGTAGGTATGGGAGCAAAACACGCAAAAGATGAAGTACGTCAATTTATTGAAGCGGCAAAAATACCTTCAATCATCACTTTACCTGCAAAAGGTATCTTACCTGATTCACATCCTTATAACATAGGCAATTTAGGTAAAATTGGTACTAAAACATCTTATCAAACAATACAAGATGCCGATTTATTGATTATGCTTGGTACAAATTATCCTTACGTGGATTATTTACCTAAGAAGAATATTAAAGCAATCCAAATCGATAACAACCCTGAAAATATTGGCCATCGCTTCGATGTAAATGTGGGCATTGTAGGTGATAGTAAATTATCTTTATTACAATTAACAGATTCAGTGAAACATGTATCAGAACGTGATTTCTTAACTAAAACATTAGAAAGAAAAGCAACTTGGGATGCATGGATGTCAAAAGATATGGAAGATAATAGTAAGCCAATTCGACCTGAGCGTCTTATGAATGCGATTAACCAAGTAAGAACAGATGATGCTATCTTTTCTATCGATGTTGGTACATCTACAGTGTGGTCAACGCGTTATTTAAATTTAACAGTAAATAACAAATTCATTATTTCTAGTTGGTTAGGTACAATGGGTTGTGCATTGCCTGGCGCTATTGCTGCTAAAAGTGCTTTCCCAAATCGTCAAGTTGTCGGTATTTCCGGCGATGGGGCATTCCAAATGGTGATGCAAGACTTTGCAACTGCAGTTCAATATGACTTGCCTATGACAATTTTTGTATTAAATAATCAGCAATTATCATTTATTAAATATGAACAACAAGCTGCTGGTGAATTAGAATATGCAATTAATTTCACGGATATTGATTTAGCAAAATTTGCTGAAACTTGTGGTGGTATTGGTTACACATTAACTGATCCAAATAGAATTGATGAAGTAGTTGAAGAAGCAATGTCACAAGACAAACCAACGATTGTCAATGTGTACGTTGATGAAACTGCAGCACCATTACCAGGTAAAATTGTGAAAGACGAAGCAATTAATTATGGTAAATGGGCCTTCAGATCGATTACTGAAGATGGAAAATTAGACTTTGATGAAATACCACCTATGTCTACTGCTGTTAAACGTTTCTTCTAACTAAATAGTAAGTGAAAGCTACCAAATTTAAGTTTGGTAGCTTTTTTATATTATGAACATTATTTTATACACGCTCGCCTAGGACGTAATATTAGGTTATAGATTTTGGCTCATATATTAAAACTCTACATTTAGATAAATCATATAATATATAAGGTATGAGAATTTCCACATCTCAAAACTGAAGAGTATTTTATAAGAATTAATTAAATTAAGGCTTATTTAATTGAAAATAGGCTATATATGTATATAAACAGCAACAAAGTAAGAAACTTTTAATTTGGAGAAAAAGGGGGGGTATAATGTTTAAATCATTATTTAAAAAAGAACATTTTAAAACACCACATACATATGCTTTATTATTGTTTATTATTATATTTTCAAGTGTACTTACTTATATAGTTCCAGCGGGAGAATATGCACGTGAAGAGAAAGATGGACAAACACTTGTTATTTCTGGATCTTATGAAGAGGTCTCTCAACAAGGCGTGTCATTTTTTGATATATTTAGAGCGGTTCCTGAAGGGTTATTAAGTGGTGGAGAAATTGTATTTTATATTTTTTTAGTTGGTGGCGCTTTCGGTATTGTACATAAAACTGGCGCTTTTGAGAATGGTGTCAATAAAGTAATGCAGACATTAGGTTCATATAAAGCACTGATGATTCCATTAACGATGATAATTTTTTCGATATTAGGTTTTTCAATTGGGCTAGCTGAAGAAACCATTATTTTTGTGCCAATAGGCATAATTATAGCTCGAACGTTGGGTTATGATGCACTCACAGGGGCAGCTATGGTTATATTAGGTGCCGCAAGCGGATTTATAGGTGGTATGCTTAACCCATTCACTGTGGGTGTAGCGCAAACAGTTGCTGAATTACCAATGTTTTCTGGCTGGGGCTTACGAACAATCATTTATCTTTTTATTTTATTAGCAGCTATAGTAACGGTGATGCTATATGGACGTAAAGTGAAAAAGGATAAAACTAAAAGTCTGGTTTATGAGTTAGAGCAAGTGGAAGGTAACGTAGAAACGGAGATGGATGCACCTCGTTTTACTAAAAGACAAGCAATGGGATTAATGCTAATTGTTGCTGCTATTATATTAAATGTATATGGGATTTTTACTTTTGGTTGGTCATTTAATGAAATGAGCGCCAACTTTTTACTCGCAGGTTTATTAGCAGGGTTTATTGGAGGGCTCGGACTCAACGGCACTTTTGATGCGATGATTGAGGGTATGAAGGACATACTGTTTGGGGCAATGATTGTCGGATTTGCTAAAGGTATTATTGTAATATTAGAAAACGGCCAGATTATTGATTCTATTGTACACGGGATGACTACATTGTTAACAGGGCTCCCTTCGTCGATAATTATCATCGCTATGTTTATCCTTCAATTTTGTCTAAATTTCTTTATTCCGTCTGGTTCGGGTCAAGCATTGACGACAATGCCACTCATGGTTCCTATTTCAGATTTATTGGATATTAACAGACAAATTACTGTATTAGCATTCCAATACGGAGATGCCATTAGTAATGTGTTATTCCCGACTTCTGCGGTACTCATGGGCGCGCTAGCTGTCGGAAAAATCACGTATACGCAATGGCTCAAATTTGCATGGAAGCTAATCATTATTTGGGTGATAATCTGTATTATTGGCATGTCTATTGCGCTGATGATTGGTTATTAATTGTTTGGCATAGTATTATGAAATTGCTGTAATCAACTACAATTTAATGCGGACTGTTGTTGTATAATTTTAAGAATTAGTATATACTATAAAAAAACGAATTATCAAATTGCGTGTTACTGTTTTGTCAGGCATGAGCAAACAAAATGACTATGGGGAGTAGTCTGTTTGCTCATGCCTTTTTTATGCGTTTTTGATGATAGGAATTTAAGAAGGGATGAATATATATGTTTAAGAAGTTTTTTGGACAATTGCAACGTATAGGTAAAGCTTTAATGCTACCTGTTGCAATTTTGCCAGCGGCAGGTTTGTTGTTGGCAATTGGTACAGCCATTCAGGGTGAAGCTCTTCAGCAATATTTGCCATTTATACAAAATGGTGGTATTCAAAATGTTGCTAAAATGATGGCTGGCGCCGGTGGTATTATCTTTGATAATTTACCAATTATCTTTGCGATGGGTGTCGCAATTGGTTTAGCTAGTGGTGACGGTGTAGCAGCTATTGCTGCATTTGTCGGTTACATTATTTTGAATAAAACGATGGGTGCATTTTTAAATGTGTCACCTGATAATGTAGGTGACGCTGCAAGTGGTTACGCGAGTGTCTTAGGTATCCCCACGTTACAAACAGGTGTATTTGGCGGTATTATTATTGGTGCACTAGCAGCTTGGTGTTATAACAAATTTTATAACATTTCATTACCGTCTTACCTAGGTTTCTTTGCAGGTAAACGCTTTGTCCCAATAATGATGGCAATAACGTCATTTGTATTGGCATTTCCAATGGCTTTAATTTGGCCGACAATTCAAGATGGTTTAAATGCTTTTAGTGAAGGTTTATTGGATTCAAATACAGGTTTAGCTGTATTCTTATTTGGATTTATCAAACGTTTATTAATTCCGTTTGGTTTACATCACATTTTCCATGCACCGTTTTGGTTTGAGTTTGGTGCTTGGAAAAATGCAGCTGGAGAAATTATCCGTGGTGACCAACGTATCTTTATTGAACAAATCCGTGAAGGTGCTAATTTGACAGCAGGTAAATTTATGCAAGGTGAATATCCAGTAATGATGTTTGGTTTACCGGCAGCGGCATTAGCAATTTATCATACAGCTAAACCTGAAAATAAAAAAGTGGTAGCCGGTTTAATGGGATCAGCAGCATTAACTTCATTTTTAACAGGTATTACAGAACCACTAGAATTCTCATTCTTGTTTGTAGCACCAGTACTATTCTTTATTCACGCAGTGCTTGACGGTCTATCATTCTTAACACTATATTTATTAGATTTACATTTGGGTTACACGTTCTCAGGTGGGTTTATTGACTTTGTCTTACTCGGTATTTTACCGAACCAGACACAGTGGTGGCTAGTAATTCCAGTAGGATTGGTATACGCAGTAATTTACTATTTCCTATTCCGATTCTTTATTACAAAATTCAAATATAAAACGCCTGGTCGTGAAGACAAACAGTCATCGTCTAATAATGCTTCAGCAAGTGAATTACCTTTTGCTGTATTAGACGCTATGGGTGGACAAAGTAATATTCAGCACCTCGATGCTTGTATTACACGCCTACGTGTTGAAGTAAAAGAAAAAGATAAAGTTGATGTAGCTGAATTAAAAGCATTAGGTGCTTCAGGCGTGTTAGAAGTAGGTAATAATATGCAAGCAATATTTGGTCCAAAATCTGATCAAATCAAACATGATATGTCATTGATTATGAAAGGCGAAATCACTAAACCAAGTGAAGCAACAGTGACAGAAGAAGATGAAGACAAAGTTACACATATGGATCAAATAGTTGAAATGAACATTGCTGCGCCAGGTAAAGGTAAAATCATACCTTTATCAGAAGTTCCGGACCAAGTATTTGCCGGGAAAATGATGGGAGACGGTGTTGGATTTGTACCAGAAGATGGTGAAATTGTAGCACCATTCAATGGAACTGTGAAAACAATATTCCCTACGAAACACGCGATTGGGTTAGAGTCTGATGAAGGTGTGGAACTATTAATTCATATCGGTATTGATACAGTTAAATTAAATGGTGAAGGCTTCGAAAGTAAAGTAGAAACAGGTGACACTGTGAAGCAAGGTCAAACGTTAATGTTAGTCGATTTCGACTATATTAAAGCGAATGCACCAAGTAGTGTGACGCCATTAGTCATTACGAACTTAGAAGATCGCACACTTCAAATAGAAGATGTTGAAGAAGTACAACCAGAGCAAGTAATAATGAAAGTTAAACAAAACTAACTCGTTAAAAGTCCCTCAAATTGTTATCAATTTGAGGGACTTTTTTTATATGGGGTGATATCGAGTGAATATTTTAATGATTAAAAACATTAAGTTTCAAAATATATGTAGAAAGGTATTAAACTGATATAAAGATGAATTTTGTGAAATAATTAATTAGAATATCCGGAAAATATAAATGGTAGTGTAATCTTGCTAAATAGCGAATGATTTAATAAATGATTTAATAACATTAATAAATGAAAGGAGTACATATGAGTATAACGAGAGGAATCAATCATATTGGATTAACTGTACCAGATATTGAAGTTGCAACGAGGTTTTTTAAAGAATCATTAGACGGAAAAGTAGCTTATGACAGTCAAACCAAAATAGACGATCCACGTTCTGGAACTTATGTAGAACATGTTTTAGGCTTAGAAAAAGGTGCTAAAATTATAAAAAAGAGAATGATGGTATTTCATAATGGGCCTAATATAGAAATGTTTGAATTCAAAGATGTTTCTCAGCGGAAAGCAGTAACGTTACAAGATATTGGTTTTACACATATTTCATTTTATGTGGATGATTTTGATGGCGCTTTCAAACAAGTGGAGCAAGCCGGAGGTGAACCAATATCAGAGCCGCATAACAATACTAAGTATGAAGATACAAAAGGTAATAAGACTGTATATTTTCGTACACCATGGGGGAGTTTAATTGAATTACAGACCGTCCCGAACGGTTATTATTATCCAAAAGCAAATGAAGCTGAAGTATACACAGCCAAAAAATAATAATTAAACTTTAAATATGGAGGAAAATCATGTTACAAAATAAATTGAACGTAGCAAATTTAAAAACACCTATCTACAAATTAGAAAAATTAAGCCAGTCGTTAGGTAAAGATATATATATTAAACGAGATGATTATACAGGAACCGAAATTTCTGGAAATAAAATAAGAAAATTAGAATACACAATACAATATGTGTTAGATAATGGTTATGATACAGTCATCACTACGGGAGCTATAACATCTAATCATGCACGTGCCACTGCAGCTGTGTGTGCACAATATAATATTGAGTGTCACCTTGTACTACAAGGGGAAATGCAAGAATATGAAGGTAATTTATTTTTAGGGTCAGTGTTAGGTGCCCACATACATATTATAGAACCTAATGCTTCAAGAGAAGACGTTATGGAAACGATGTACACAGAGTTAGAGAAGAGTGGTAAAACGCCATTTATAATCCCTGTGGGTGCCTCTGATTGGATAGGAACACATGGTTATATTAATGCTTTTGAAGAAGTTTTAGAACAAGAAACAAATATGGGAATTCAATTTGATTCTATTAATGTAGCGGTAGGTTCAGGTGGAACTTATGCTGGACTTTGGTTTGGAAAAATAAGTAATCATTTAACAACTCAAATTATTGGTTACGCTGTGGATCAAAGTACTGAAATCTTTAAAAATAAAGTAATAGAAATTGTTAATGAACTAGATAAAAATATAAAGTCATTTGAGACGGTTCAAATCAATGATGGATATGTCGGTTTAGGGTATGGTAAGGCCACAGATGAAGAATTAATGTTTTACATTGAAATGGCTAGACAAGAAGGTGTGATATTAGACCCTACTTATACTGGAAAAGCTTTTCATGGTTTAGTAGAAGAAATTAAAGCAGGACATTACAAGGATCAACAATCTATTTTATTTATTCATACAGGCGGTTTGCAAGGATACACCAAAGAAATAAGAATGCGTATGAAAAAATTGTTGGCAGAAATCTCGTAATAATTATACTACTTTAATTATTTAAAAAAACATAAGTTGTCATAATTAAAAATAAAGACGTGTATTACTAAAGTCAAATACGTTGATAAAACACATAAAAATATTTAATAATAAGGTACAATTTGTGTGACGAGGAGAGTGTTAAAATGAAGAAAACATTGACTACGATAGATTCATTTCACGCGTTTTTAAACAACAATAGACTTGTAGTCATACATGTAATGAGAGATAATTGTAGCGTTTGTCATGCAGTGTTACCGCAAATAGAAGGACTTCTAAGTGATTATCCAAATGTCCCATTAGGTGTTATAAATCAAAGTGATTTAGAAGCTATTGCTGGTGAGTTATCGATTTTTACTGTCCCAGTTGACCTAATTTATCTAGATGGAAAGGAAATGCATAGGCAAGGACGTTTTATAGATATGCAACGATTTGAACATCAGTTGAAGATGATGTATCAAACTTTAAATTAATAGAAATATTTAATCTTTCAGTCTGATTATTTATAAATAAATTTGAATCATAAGTCGCTTTATACATGCGCCAGTATGGGGACATCTCACTTTAGCATTTGGCTTAGAAAACCATCTAATAAAATGAGGTGTTTTTTTGGGGGTTCTTGTGTACAATGGTATTATTAAATTGTTTCAAACTAAAATAAAAATAATTAAATTGTAATGTCATTATTTTGAGAAATAGCACATTAGGGGGATGTATATGCGAATAGAAAGGATTTGTCCTGACGAAGCAGAAGCTTTATATCATTGCATGAAAAAAATCGAACTAGAATCTCAATATATGCTGTATTTACCAGACGAAAGAGACTTTGATAAAGAAGCATTTGTAGAAGATATAAAACATAATTTTTATATTGGCGTTAAAACAGATGAAAATGAAATTTTGGGATATGTTTCTGCCCATATTAGTACATTAGCTAAAATCAAACACATTGGTTACATCGTTACAGGTGTGGTTAGCGATTTTCAGCAACAAGGGTTATCTACACAAATGTTTTATGAAACTATTAAGTGGGCTAAGCGCAAGGGGTTAAGACGCTTAGAGTTAACTGTTATCACATCAAACACACCTGCTGTTAATTTTTATGAAAAAATAGGATTTAAAATTGAAGGTATTAAACGAGAATCGATTTACATGGATGAACATTTTTATGATGAACTTTATATGACGATGATGCTGGAGAAAGACTATTCTCAGAGCGCTCAACAAACTTTATAATTTTAAAGACCGTTGTTAGCTACTTGTATAAATAAAAGGTTTTAGATTATCAGTGTAATTACTTTTACTAATAAAATATTTTAATTTGTTATAACATGAGTGTACGATGAATTTAAAGGAGGTTATGAATTTTGTTTAAAAAGCTTGCGGCTTTGACGGGTATTGCTGTGATAACTTCCTACTTTTATGCCAAAGTAAGAGAAAAACGTAGTTATAAAAGTTTTTTATATGAAGCCATCATCAGAATAACTCAAATGAAAAAGCCTTTTGTAAATGTAGAAAACGCTAGGAAAATGTTAAATGTAGTAATGCATGAAACTGAAGGCATCTATAAAGGAACAGATTACCATTTTCAGCATCACGTACAAGTTAAAACAATCCAAGACGCTACTACTTATGTAGTAAATGATAAATCAGATAGACAGCAACGAGTTCTTTTATATATACATGGTGGCGCTTGGTTCCAAAATCCGATTAAAACACATTTTGAATATATTGATTTACTTGCTGATGAATTGGACGCTAAAGTGATTATGCCCATTTATCCTAAAGTACCACATGCAACTTATAAAGAAACATTTGCATTGCTAACAGAAATCTATAAAAATATATTTACGCAAATAGAAGATGCGCACCAAGTTATTATTATGGGGGATTCAGCAGGTGGCCAAATTGCGCTGTCATTTGCTCAACATCTCAAAGTGATAGGACTAGATCAGCCAAGTAACATTGTGTTGATTTCACCTGTATTAGATGCAACATTATCAAATCCTGAAGCACATGTGTATGAAAAATCTGATCCAACTTTAGGTATTGCAGGTACTCAATATTTCTTAGAATTATGGATTGGTGATACGTCATTAACAGATTGGCGAGTATCGCCGATAAATGGCACATTAGAAGGTTTAGGTCATATTACGATTTCTATAGGTACAAAAGAAACGTTATATCCCGATGCAGTTAAATTGTCGAATTTATTAAATCAGCGAAATATAGAACATGATTTTTTACCCGGGTATAATTTATTCCATATTCACCCAATCTTCCCAATTCCAGAGAGACGACAATTTTTAGAACAACTTAAACAAATTATAAACAAACATTAAAAGAGACCTTCCATTTTAGAAGGTCTCTTTATTTGTAAAATATTATTTTATATATTCCAGTGTTGTTCCTAATTTTCTATACTTAAAGAAATTATTTTTTTAAATAACTTGGGAATAATTCAGTAAATAAGTCGATAAATGTTAAATATACATCCTTTTCTACATATTCATCTACTTGATGTGCTTGGCTTACTAAGCCAGGTCCATACATAATAAATGAAAAATCTTCATCTTTTTTTACAAGTAAATCTGAAGCATCTGTAACACCGGGTGAAGCTTCTAATGGTAAATCAGCATCTAAATATTTAGTACCTAAGTCGTGAGCTAATTTTGCCAGATTATTTTGACCAGTTGTGTAAACTGGTGGTCTAGACATATATGTGTCAATTTCGATATCTGTTTCATTAGTTTCAACTTGTTTTAAAATTTCATTAAAATATGAAATGAATTGATCGTTGTCATGTTCAGGGATTGTACGAATATTAAATTCAGTTTCAGCGTGTTCAGGGATAGAATTGACTTGGTTACCGCCATTAAAGATTGTTGCATTCATAATTGCGTTGCCTAATAGTGAATTGTTTTTATCAAATTTATCAAAACCTTCATCTGCTTTGTACACAAATTTGACGAGAGGAGAAATAGCGTTGAACCCTAAATGGGGCATTGAACTGTGTGAAGCTTTGCCTTTGGAAGTAACACGGATGTCCATGGATCCTTTATGTGCATAGATAATTCTATCTTGGGAAGGTTCGGCAATAACGAGGGCTTCCACATCTTCCATATATCCTTGTTCTTGAAATGCTTTTGCGCCTTCGCCTACGATTTCTTCGCCTGCAGTTGCGAGTAAACGAATTCTACCATTTTCTAATAATCCTTGATCATGAATATCAATCAAACTTATTACTAGAGCTGCTAGACCTGATTTCATATCTGCAGAGCCACGCCCATAAAACTTACCATCTACTTCAGTTAATTTAAAAGGCTCATATGTCCATTTACTTTGATCACCTTCAGATACAACATCCATATGACCGGAGATACCTAATACAGGTCCTTGGTCACCAATTTCCGCTATTAAATTGGCACGGGTATCATTGATTTTAATGATTTTAGAATCAATGCCATGTTGTGATAATAAGTTTTTTAGATATTCACATACTTCGATTTCATAATCGTTAACAGACTTAATGCTTACTAAATCCTCTAATACTTGAATTTTTTCTGCTTCAGTAAATTTGCTCATCGTAATAAAAACCCCTTTACTTTAAATAATTAATCTGTATCACCTATATTATATCTGAAAATTTAGACTAATTAAATTTATATTGGGCTTTAATAATATGGATAATCAAGTTATAAACGATAATTCTGAATTTAAAAACAAACATTAGCCTTAAATTAAATAAAAAATCATACATGACTCTTAGATATAGTGCTATCTAGAGACGATGTATGAGAATTAATATCTTGAGATAAAGTTTCTATTTTAAATTTATTAGTATGGTTGGATTGCAACTCATCAGGCATACTGCTACTCTCTGTTGTTGTTTTATCAGATGATGAATTATTATTATATTCTACATTTTCAATATCCTTTGTATTGTTAGTATCTAAAACTGCATCTCTCATATCATTACCTTGAAGACTACCAACTAAAATCATAGCAAGATAAGTACAGCAAATAAGAACTACAACAGTGAGATATATAGAAACTACAAATTTAACAGATTTACTCATAAACTGCCTCCTAAATAGATTTATTGTTCCCTACAAATATAAGTTAACATTTAATTTTTAATATTATGTAAAGAAGTAGTAAATATTCTATTATTGTTTATTCAAAATTATTAATAAGCATTAATTTAAAATAAAAAATTTGATAAAAATCCTTTTCTTCAAGTAAAAATATAAATCCTATGATATGGCTATTTATAAAATGAAAAGGTGAAAATTACATTTAATGTAAATATGAATTTACAAACATTTAATAGCTACTTCAAACTGTTTATATTAAATCAATAACTACGTGGTAGCATGACGGTATTGAGAGGTAGGAAACGTTAAAACATTGTGAAGCTTATATTTTTGTTGATATAGCTTTACTATGTTTAACAAATATAAAAAGCTACTTTGATATTTACATAAAAATTAAATACGCTGCTGAAAAGAGGGATGAAATTTGCTACTCATCATAATATGTGTAGGTTTAATTCTTTGGCTAGGTATTGTTGAAAAGAAACAACATTCCTACAGATTAGAAAAAATTCCAATACGCATAAATATAAATGGTATTAGAGGTAAATCTACTATAACAAGATTGATTTACAGTACATTACGTGAAGACAACTATCGAGTCATAGGTAAAACAACTGGGACAGATGCACGTATGTTGTATTGGTTTACACCAAGAGAGTATCCAGTTTATAGGAAGCCTCAAGGAGCAAATATTGGTGAGCAACGTGATATTATTCGTAAAGTTGTAAAGCAAAAAGCCAATGCCTTAGTAAATGAATGTATGGCAGTTAACCCAGACTATCAAATTACATTTCAAAAAGATTTAGTAAAAGCAAATATTGGTGTGATTGTAAATGTGATGGAAGATCATATGGATGTACTAGGACCAACATTAGATGAGGTCGCTGAAGCATTTACTGCTACTATACCTTACAAAGGACACCTTGTTGTAATGAAAGATGACTATACTAAGTTTTTTGCGAAAATCGCTAAAAAACGCAAAACAAAATTAATTGTAGTAGATAAAGAAAAAGTGCCTGAGTCATATCTAAGAAAGTTTGGCTACATTGTCTTTCCTGATAATGTAGCAATCGCTTTGGGTGTTGCTGAAGCACTCGGTATAGATAGAAATACAGCTTTGCGTGGTATGTTAAATGCACCACCCGATGTTGGAGCAGTTGAAGTTAAATACTACAACGCTAACAACTCAACTAACGTCTATGTGAATGCATTTGCTGCAAATGAACCTAAATCATCGAAAGCGATTTTAGATAAAGTAGAGAACTATAACTATCCGTACCAAAAAGTTGTTCTCATATTGAATTGTCGATCAGACAGAATTGATAGAACAAGGCAGTTTTGTGAAGACTTTCTATTAGATGTAGAATTCGACACATTAATTTGTACAGGAAAAAGTACTCAAATGGTTAATGAAGTAATGAGAGACCGACCTGATAAGAAATATTTAAACTTTGAAGGGAAAAGTATAAAGGAAGTTGAACGTGCTTTATACAATGAATCTCAAAATGCCTTGTTATTCTGTATTGGTAATATACACGGACCAGGGAAACAAATAGCGCAATATATAGAAGGGATCAAATAATATGATAGGTTCAGAGTTATATTTTTCATTATTTGTAGGCATTGTACTAAGTCTAATCTTTGCTGAAAAATTCGGCATTAGTCCAGCGGGCTTAGTAGTACCAGGATATTTAGCATTGATTTTTGATCAACCCGTCATGTTACTATCCGTACTTATCATTAGTTGTATTACATACTTCGTAGTGAATCATGGTATTAGCCGAATTGTAATTTTATATGGCCGTAGAAAATTTGCGGCAATGATACTTACCGGCATGGTATTGAAATTCGTATTTGACATTCTTTATCCACTCACCCCGTTTGAAATGGTAGAAATGTCAGGGATTGGAGTTGTTATTCCAGGAATTATTGCAAATACAATTCAAAAGCAAGGCGTCATTATAACTTTATCTACATGTATGTTATTAACATGTATTACTTACGTCATCTTATTCTTTTATAGCTTTATCAATTAGTAAGGAGCATAAATATGAAACATTCTAAACGATTTACTATAGATGAACGTGTATTGAAATGGACGAAACGTCATAAAAAGCGCAACTCTATATACACTGGCATTATTTTAATCGCTGCCATTGCACTTTTAATATCTATCATGTCATCTCAAACAATTGAACCTGTTAAAGCAATGGGAAAAGCTAAAGATGACATTAAGATGACCTTTTTAGGAAATATAGAAATGAATAAACACATAAGAAAAAATAATATTAATGACACCTTTAGCCCTTTGGAAAGTGTATTAAATACTAGTGATTATTCAACTGCAAGTTTGAAGCTTACAAACTTCTCGAATGATAGAAAGACGAATATCAATAAAAATCTAGAGAACGTTATGTTTTTGAAGGGATTAAACATTAAAAGTTTAAATGTTATCAACGCAGTCACCGATAACGTAACAGCAAGAGAATTTAGTAGAGCAGTAGAAGCACAGACTGGTTATAATTATTTAACTGGTAATGGTTCGAATCCAATCAATAGTAAAACTGTTCAGCAAACAGTTAAAGGAAAAAAAATAGCAAACGTTTCATTTACGGATGTTGATTCTGATTATACTGATGCTTTAAAAAATACGACTTCAGTAAGTTTAGAACCTAGTATTTATATTCCGTTAATAAAAAAATTAAAAGAGGAAAATGATTACGTCGTCGTCAACGTTGACTGGGGCATCACTGATGAACGCGCTGTTACAACAAGACAAAGAAAATATGCACATTCACTTGTGGATGCTGGCGCTGATGTCATTATAGGTCATAATTCAGTAATTCAAGAGATTGAAAAATATAAAGATACTAGCATTTTTTATAGTTTAGGCAACGTCACATCTGAAGGTTTCTTGTCTAAGAATAAGAAAGGTTTAGCTGTTCAACAAAATTGGAATGGTAAAGATGCTGAATTTATGGTTACGCCAATCAAGTCACAAGGTGGAAAAGTAACAGAAGCGCAGCCTAATAAAGTAGAAGAAATAAAATTATTAAATGCAATTAAAAGTAAGCATATCGATCTTAAAAAAGAGAATGGAGGTTATGTATATGAACATTAAAACACAATGGGTGAGCATTACAGTCGTTTCAATTATATTAGTTATTTTCTTATTGATTGTATTTGCTCGTGCTAATGAAGGATTAGACCAATACGAACAAATGGAGCTTAAAACTTCGCATCACCAACATTTATCTAAAGGAGCTTAGGCATGAGTATTTATAATAAAAAAACACTCATCGGAATATTACTCCTAACTATAATGATTTCTTTTATTTTTTATATAGCAACTAAAGAAGATAAATATAATAAAGATGAGTTATATGAGAATAAGATTGCTGATCATAATCAAGATCCCTCAGATAAAAATTATGGCGTTGCTTCCAATAATCCGATTGCGACCCGTGTTGGAGAGAAAATATTAAAAGACGGAGGTAATGCGGTAGATGCGTCTATGGGTGTATCTTATGCATTAGCGATAACTGAGCCACACTCTTCTGGTTTGGGGGGAGGTGGAGCGATGTTGGCCTATGATGGCCAAGAAAACGTTGCTCCAAAACAATGGCAATATAAAGATATTTCTTCATTTGATTATGATAAAAAAGATGAAATTGGTACGCCAGGGTTCGTGCGAGGTATACATGACGCACATGAAGAAGCGGGTAAAATGGATGAAAAGAAAATTTTAAATTATGTTATTCCTTTAGCAGAAGAAGGCTTCGAGGTCGATTCTGAATTAGAACGTAGTTTGAAATTATATGGTTCAGATGTTGATAGAGACTCGCCATTCTTTGAAGGTGATCAAACAAAAAGAGAAGGCGAAGTGATAAAACAACCAGAATTAGCTGAAACAATTAAAGGTATTAGAGATCATGGCCCAGATTATTTCTATGACAAAGTTGGTGAAAGTGTTGCTGACCAAGTAGATGAAGAAGTAACAGAAAAAGATTTTAAAAGTTATAAAACAACGAAAAAAGAGCCAGTCAGTACAGATTATTTAAATACCAAAGTTTATTCTGCATCTAATCCACTAGGGGGTACATTAATGCTCCAAGGACTAGAAATAGATGAAGCAATCAATAATCAAGTTCCTCAAATTAGTCATGATACACAGGCAGCAACTAATAACGGAGTTGCTCAAGATACACAAGCTGGAGCTGAACCTACCACGAATAATCGTTTAGATTATATAACTGGAATTTTGAAATCGAGAGCACTGATGTATAGGAATAGAGATATAGTTAATGGGCAAGATGAAGCGTATGATGAATACTTATCTCAAGATTATTTACTCGGTAAATTAAACGAAGTAAACTTTAATAGCAACTTTAATACAAATAATGTAGATAATACGAGTACAACGCACTTCGTAGTGGTTGATAAAGAAGGCAAAGTAACAAGCACAACAAATACATTATCTAGTTTCTTTGGTTCAGGAGATTTTATGAAAGAAGGGTTCTATATGAACAACTCACTTGATAACTTTTCTTCTGATCCGACAAGCCCTAACTATGGTGGAAAACACAAGACGCCTAGATCTTATACAGCCCCAAGTATTGTGGTGGGACCTGATTTTTATATGGGTATCGGTACTCCAGGTGGAAATAAAATCCCTACGACAACAAATGAAGTGTTGATAGATTATTTGAAAGGCAATGGAACACTTCAAGAATCTATAGATAAACCTCGTTTTTATAATGATGGTGGCAAAATATTTTACGAAAACGCCACAAGCAAAGAAGATATTAAAATTTTCAAAAGTTTAGGGTTTGAAATAGAAGAAAAACGAAATGATCCTAACTTTGGCAGTATTCAAGCTGCACTTTACAATAAAAATGATAAAACGGTAGAAATTGGTAATGATGTTGGTAATAGATAACAAATTGTAAAGACACAAGAGTTAAGTTAACTCTCAATACTTTACTGAAAAGTTAAGAGGTAGATTTCCAATATAGGGGAATCTACCTCTTTGTTCCATAATTTTTAAAGTTTAAGTTGGCATTAAATTCATTAGAAAATATATATGATTACTCAAAACTGAAAACACTATAAATTAACTTGTGTGAAAATGGATATAAGTAGAAAAAGATTATGAGACTTGGTAATATTATAGTAATACAATATATTTCTTAAGTACATAATATAAAAAAATTTAAAAAAGGTTTGGCGTAATTGGTTTGGGATTAAAGAAAAATAATAAATAGTACTGAATAAATTGGAGGTAGATGTATGATATATGCTGGTATTTTAGCTGGGGGTATTGGTTCAAGAATGGGAAACGTCCCTTTACCTAAGCAATTTTTAGACTTAGACGGAAAGCCAATTCTTATTCATACAGTTGAAAAGTTCTTACTTACGAGTGAATTCGACAAAATATTTATTGCTACACCGCAAAAATGGATTTCGCATACTAGAGATACTTTACGAAAACACAATATTACAGATGCAAGAATACAAGTCGTACAAGGTGGCGAAGACCGTAATGAAACGATTATGAGTATTATAAAGGCAGCAGAAACAGAAAACGGTATTACTGACGAAGATGTTATTGTTACCCATGATGCAGTGAGACCATTTTTGACACATCGAATCATTAAAGAAAATATTGAAAGCGTACTAGAGTATGGCGCAGTAGATACTGTCATTTCTGCAACTGACACGATTATTACTTCAGAGGATGGAAAAACTATACAATCTGTACCGGTGAGAAGTGAAATGTATCAAGGCCAAACGCCACAATCATTTAATATTAATTTGTTAAGAAATAGTTATAACAATTTATCTAGTAATGATAAGCAAATTATGACTGATGCTTGTAAGATACTTGTAGTATCAAATCAATCTGTCAGACTAGTTATGGGAGAATTATACAATATAAAAATAACGACACCTTATGATCTTAAAGTTGCTAATTCAATCATAAAAGGCGGGATGTTGAGTGATTAACCAAGTCTATCAACTCGTTTCTCCGAGACAATTCGAAGTAACTTACAATAATGAAGATATAAAAAATGATAAAGTGATTGTTAGACCATTATATTTATCAATTTGTGCAGCAGATCAAAGATATTATACTGGTAGCAGAAACGAAAAAGTTTTGAAAAAAAAGTTGCCAATGTCATTGATTCATGAAGGTGTAGGTGAAGTTGTCTATGATAATAACGGTGTATTTGAAATAGGCACTAAAGTTATCATGGTACCTAATACGCCTGTTGAAAAAGATAATATCATAGCTGAAAACTATTTACCTAGTAGTAAGTTTAGGTCTAGTGGCTACGACGGGTTTATGCAAGATTATGTATTTATGGAGCATGATAGAGTTGTTAAATTAGATGAGAGCATTAAAGATTTAAGTACTGTTGCTTATTCTGAATTAGTGAGTGTAAGTTGGCATGCAATTCAACGTTTTGAGCGTAAATCAATTTCTAATAAAAATAGTTTTGGTATATGGGGCGACGGGAACTTAGGCTATATAACAGCCATCTTACTTCACAAGCTATATCCGAATGCTAAAATTTATGTATTTGGTAAAACAGATTATAAATTAAGTCATTTTTCTTTTGTAGAACAAGTCTATCATATCCATGAGGTGCCAGAGGGCGTCACATTTGATCATGGTTTTGAATGTGTAGGTGGCAAAGGAAGCCAATCAGCAGTAAATCAAATTATTGATTTGATTTCTCCAGAAGGCACGATAAGTTTATTAGGGGTTAGTGAATACCCAATAGAAGTAAACACGCGCCTTGTATTAGAAAAAGGTATAACAATGTTTGGTAGTAGTAGAAGTGGAGCTCAAGATTTTCAAGATGTCGCACAATTTTATAAAGATAATCCTGATGTTGTTGAAAAGCTAGCACTGCTAAAAGGTAATGAATATAATATTAAAACGATTAATGATGCAGTAAAAGCTTTTGAAGAAGATTTATCAACTTCATGGGGCAAAACGGTTTTGAAATGGACGATGTAATTTTCGTAAATGTACAAGTTTATACACGAACACTGAAAGTTTAAATATAGATGAGCTAGTTAGTTAATGAATTATGCTACTCATTAATGTTTTGCGATTTAAAAATTAATTAGCGGTACAAGAGAGGATTTTTGAAATTGAGCAAATCTAAAATAATAATTGATGACATTTATTGGGAGAGAATTCAATTATTCATTGAAGGTCATGTTGATGATATAACGCTCAGCAAAAGAAATTTTGTTTTGCGTAATTTGACTGAAACAAAAGAATTAGCAGCAAATGATGTGAAGATTGAAGATGGAAAATTTAAAGCACGTTTTAATGTAGCGATTTTAGATGATGGGAACTACTTACCATCTGGCGAATACCTTATAGTTTATAAAGACGATTTTGATTATATTGCACATGTCAATAAAGCGTTAATAAATCCTAACAGTTATGAATTAGATGAAATCGAAGAAGAAACATACGAAGACATAGAAACGCAAAATGGAAAAAACAATTATTTATTGACGCATTACCAACTTACATTTAAAAAAGGCGGCAATTCAAAGAAAACTGAGTACACTGTAACACCAATGATTTCTAGTGAAGTAAATGAATTTGTATTAAATATTGATTTTAAAGCACCAAAACCTAAACTTAATCCAGTTGCTCAAAAAATAAAGGACTTGCGATTGAAATACAATAGATATTCATTTAACGTACGTAATTTTGTGTTTAAATCAATATTTAAAATAACTAAATTCTTCCATTTGAAAAAAGGGAATACCGTATTATTTACTTCAGATTCAAGAGAAGAAATGTCGGGTAATTTTGAGTATGTGTATAATGAAATGCTACGTCAAAATTTAGACAAGAAGTATAAAATACATGCGCTCTTTAAATCAAATATTTCTGCGAGAAGGAACTTTATTGATAAATTTAAGTTTCCATTTTTATTAGGAAAAGCAGATTATATTTTTGTCGATGATTTTCATCCATTGCTTTATACAGTGAAATTTAGAAAAAGCCAAGAAATTATACAAGTATGGCATGCTGTAGGTGCTTTTAAAACTGTAGGTTATAGTCGTACAGGAAAAAAAGGCGGGCCATTCTTTGATTCTGTGAACCACAGAAATTATACTAAAGCATTCGTGTCATCTGAAACTGATGTGCCTTTTTACGGGGAAGCATTTGGTATAAAAGAACAAAATATTATTCCGACAGGTGTGCCTAGAACAGATATTCTTTTTGATGAATATTATGAAGAAAAGATTGTGGCTGAAATGGAATCGGACTTACCTATAATTAAGGGCAAAAAAGTAATATTATTCGCACCAACTTTCAGAGGAAATGGGCACCACACAGCCCATTATCCTTTCTTTAAAATAGATTTTGCAAGGTTCGCCCGCTATTGCCGTGAAAATAATGCTGTTGTACTGTTTAAAATGCACCCGTTTGTGAAAAACAGATTGAATATTCCCAGAGAATATGAACAATATTTTGTAGATGTATCAGATTTTAGAGAAGTAAATGACATTTTATTTATTACAGATATCTTAATTAGTGATTATTCATCGCTTGTATACGAGTTCGCGGTCTTTAAGCGTCCCATGCTCTTCTATGCATTTGATCTCGAAGATTATATTACATCACGTGATTTTTATGAACCATATGAATCCTTTGTTCCAGGAAAAATTATCGAATCATTTGATGAATTAATCGTAGCATTAGATAATGAGGATTACGAGGTAGAGAAAGTCTCACCATTTTTAGATAAACATTTTAAATATCAAGATGGACGTTCAAGTGAACGTTTAGTAAGAAATGTATTTGGAAGTTAATTTAGGTGCAGTCAAAATAGAGATTAATATAGTGAGTTAAGTACAATGTTAAATAGACTGATAGTAACATAGTCATAGTTTTTTATGCACTATTAAACTAGGGATATTGTGTTGTATCTTAGCTCACTTTTTATGAGGTGGAATATAGTGAAATTTTCAATAATAGTGCCAAGTTATAACTCGGAAAAATATATTGGAGAGTTATTAAATACTTTGAAAAATCAAAAGTATGATAAAAAAGATTACGAAGTTATACTCGTTGATGATTGTTCTACAGATAATACATTGAAGATTGTAGAACCTTATAAAAATAAAATGAATTTAATTGTGAAAAAGCTTGATACTAATTCAGGTGGCGCTGGCAAACCAAGAAATACCGCTTTACAAATTGCACAAGGAGAATATGTGTTTTTTGTAGACTCTGATGATTATATTCATAAAGACACACTCAAAGATGTATCTGCATTTGTGGATAAAAATAATGCAGATGTGGTCTTGGTAAAAATGGAAGGCGTAAATGGCCGTGGTGTTCCTAAATCTATGTTTAAGAAAACAAGTGACACTGTAACATTAGCAAATTCTAGAATTATTTATACATTAGGGCCAACTAAGTTTTACAGAACTTCATTATTACGCAATAACAATATTGATTTCCCAGAGGATTTACGTAGTGCAGAAGATCAACTATTTACCATGAAAGCCTATTTAAATGCTGAAAAAATTGCAGTATTAGCAGATAAATCTTATTATTATGCGACAAAGCGTGAAGGAGAGCATTTGAGCTCTGCTTATGTATCACCACAAGATTTTTATAAGGTTATGGGCTTAATAACAGAGGCTATACTAGATAGCGCGTTAAATAATAAACATGAAGTACTAGCTTACTTTATAGATCGCCATTTTTCTTTCTCAAGAACCAACAATTTTTCTCTTAAAATAGCTGATGAGCAAAAGGAAATGTGGATGGATGCGTTAGGTAGTTTCATCCAAAAAGTTCCAGAGGAAGTCGATGAGTTAGTGAATGATGCTTTAAAACCACTTTTACATTATGCAAGACGCAAAGACATGACACATTATCAAAAAGTGGAAGAAAGTTATAAAAATGGCCAATTTTATAACTATAAAGCTCAACAAGGAGAACTAGAAATACAATTTGGTGAAAATGAACCATTTTTCAAATTTAAACAAGTCATCAAGCCTGATTTGAAAATGTCTCACTTTAAATTTAATGATTATAGTTTTGAACTAGAATTAGAGTTTTTAAAATCAATAATTAATCCTAACCATGTTGCAACAATGATTCAATTAAAGCTTGTCTCACGTAATAAAAAAGAGGTGATTTATGTCCCATTAGCTATTAATAATCAAACTCACTTTAGATTTAGCGCGAAATTGAATGATTTAATGCCGTATTTAGTTAAGGAAAAAGTGTGGGATGTATTTTTAGAAATGAGAGTAGATAGTATGGTTGTTGAGAAACGCATTGGTAACAAACGTGCAAAATACCCATACGAGACAGAAACAAGCACAATTGCCCAAAATAATAATAAATATTACCGCTTCACACCATATTTCACAAAAGATTTTGATAACTTGTCTTTCTATGTCACGAATAATAATCTCTATGACATGATAGAAGTTACACCTAAAGATAATAAAACAATCCAGCTACGTAGTTTAAAATTTAATTATTTGTTATCAGAAGGTATGACTGCGCTGATATTATCTAAACGATTTACCTATGGTTATTTAAGCAGTATAAGTTCAAATGAGAGCATGACTTATCTTTTGATAACTCAAGATAAAGTAAAAGCAAATGAACTAAAAAAGAATTTTAGAATTGAGACCTCCCATTTAGTTTTAAAATATTAAATGATTATGGTGATAAATATTATATTATTTAAAAGACTATTAGTATACTAATAGTCTTTTTTTATCTAAAAAATGAAGTAAAAATATCATTCCCTTATTGGAATCATTAAATACAAAATAGTAGAATTGGTAAGTGTTAATGCGATGGGATTTTTACAGGAATGCATATGTAATTTAGCTAATGGATAGTTTGTTTTGTTTATTTGTTTGAGTATATCCGGATTAATATATTTTTGATTGAGGTCTCGAGATATTAATTGAGAAATCATGCCATGATTATGATTGAGTTGGCGCATGAATACTGGGAAATCATTAGAAAAATGATGGTTAATATTAATATGTATTGAATTTTTAAGTGTGTAATCTTGATTATTAAACATTAAAAAATGATAATGGCTTTTAGTTTTAGCTACTACACCATAAGGGAGTATGGTAATTGATTGCTCAAGAAAAGGTTTTAACAAACTATAAATATGCACAATTGGCATAGCACTTAAGTGACGGTTGATGAGCATGAATTGTGTCTGGTCATCTGTATAATACGCAAATCCAAAGCCTCCAACTAGAGCATTTAATTCGACAATCAATTCGGTTAACAATATGTGTGTAGCATCTGTCGCATTATTAAAATAAGCTTTTAATGCATTATGTGTTATATGGTTGAAGATTAATTTATTAGAAAATTTGTAACCAAGTTGCTGGAGAAATAGTAAGATAATTTGTTTTAAATTTATCGTTGAATGTGAATGTACTAATTTCTCAGAAAGTATATTACCCAATGTAATCAAATCATTATTAATATAATAGTAATCCACTGGCATTGATTTAATTAATTTAACGCAGTCCATTAAATTATTTTCATTTTCTAAAAAAGGGTCTATAACCATAGCAAGATTTAATAAAGGGTATTTTCGCTTTAAATTTTTAATTAGCATTGAGATGTTTTTTACTGAATTACTATCAAGATCAAACAATAATATGATTTGTTTTAAACATTTCTTGCTGCTTAGCGATGATTGCAAAGCTTTAAGTAAGTGATAATCAAAAGTTTGAGATAAATTTAAATGAGTCACTTTAAAGGTTAGGTAATAGCCGTATTTGATTAAAGATGTAATTGTCTCTAAACATTGTTGCGTCTCAAGTTCATTTAAGTCTTCAACATCAGTATGATTAACTAATAAATTCACTTTAGAAAAATCTAAAAAAATGTTGATATTCGACGTATTTCGACTAAATTTTAGTAAATGATATAAATCATCTAACCGAACAACAACAAATGTATTATCGAAGCGTTGATTAAAAGTTAATTCAGATATATTCAATACGTGTGATGAGCATGTTGAGTTAAAGTTAGTATTATAAAGTTTAGCAAAATAATTAGATAAGTTTGGCACGTTGATTGCTAGCTGGTATGGGTTATTGAAATGTCCTTTTCTAAATTGATGAATATAACTTTTAGGCGGCATCCCGGTATAATGTTTGAAGTGTTTTGAGTACGTACTCACATTCATAAATTTATATTTTATAGCTACGTCACAAATGTCTTGGTTTTCTTGAATTAAGTCAAAAATTGATAGTGCAATCTTTAGTGTACTAGTATAGTTTTTAAAATTCATATTTAATGTTTTTGAAAATAGAATAGATATATAAGATTGTGAGATGAAAAATATTTGGGATACTTGTTTAGTAGTTAAAGTATCATATATATTTTTGTGAATATATTGCGTTAAGCGATAGACGAGTGGGTGCTTAGTGTGAAGAGGTGGTATGTAATTATGTTGTAATGTGACCTTGGCTTCTTTTAATAAAAAATCAATGATATTGGAAATGTAATAACTCATCGTGTTTTTATCGTTGGCATGAGTGCATAGTTTCTCCAAAATTAAATTTCTGAACTGGTCAATATAACGTATTTGATTAAAATCAAAGAAAGCATTAGATAAGCACGCGTCTTTTTCTATAAATAGTGGTAATGGGATATTTAATTCAAGCAAATCTTGAGCATCAATTATTTGATACAAATCAGCATTATTGATAATCACGCCACTTTCTAATGTTATAATTGATCCATTTAAATTAATTTTACATGGTTTTCCTAATGGTATAAGTATCATTATTTTATTTATACATCGCGTTAATTCAGTTGTGTAATGATTTCGAACAGATAGAGAACTTATCACAAATATCACCTTTGCTTAAATATAAAACTATCAATTGATAGTAATAAAGCTATTGTACAACTGTGATGTGAAAATATGTGTGAAATTTAAACAATATTATAAAAGTGATACTTTAAAGTAATAAATAGTTAGTTGAGTTGAAATTTTTAAGAAAATAATTGAAATTCAGTTAAAAAATTGCCAGATAAATTAATAAATAGTATACCTGCATTCAAAGAGGGTATTAGATATAGGAAGTGTATATAATTAAAATCTAGACAGTAAGTTGAGGACATGTAATAAACAAAAATTTAAAGATATGAAAAGAAGCATAGGTTTATGGAGAGTTAAATATGTTTTTATATTGAATGGGGTTATATTTATAAGAAGATCTAAAACCACAGCCTGAAAGTGATTTTAGATCTCTTTTCAAATGACTATATGTAAACATATGATCATTTGTCGAGAAATGTGTTAATACGTTTTATTAAAATGGGTGCATAAAAGTTTAATTCTGGGAATGGAATATAATTATGATGATGAATGGCACAATCGTATGCCTCTCAATAAAACGCAACTACATTCTCTTAAAATATTATATAACTAAAATTGTAGATGCACAATATATATTTAATAAATAATAAAAGATGAACAATTTAAATCAGATGTGGAAAACATTGCAACCAAATATAGATTTCAAAGCTATTATCATACTATTAAAAGAAATAAATTAAATGTATCAGAAACTGTTTTAATTTACTGTTATTGTGCTAAAGAGTAAGTAGTTTAACTTTTCAAATAAAAAGGAGGCTCAATATGTATAAAGCTATTATTTTTGATGTTTATGGAACAATATTTGATATGTCTTCACTAGAAGATAAAATAACACAATTTGATGATGCATTGGCTAAATCAGTTTCGAAATTATGGCGTAAAACGCAATTAAACCACATGTTTTTAAGACAAATTATGCAACGCTATATTCCATTTGATGATTTGACTAAAGATGCTTTACGTTATGTTTTAGACGAGCATCAAATTCAATATAATAGGGAAGATATCAATCGCTTATTCGAAGCGTTTTTAGATTTAAATTATTATAGTGAAATACCGCGTGTTCTTTCTGATTTAAATAGTAAAGGGTTTCACATAGGCGTATTATCTAATGGCGATAATAGCATGTTAATGCCTTTAGTTGATGACTCAAAAATCAGTGGATATATAGGGTCCGTGATGAGTGTAGATGAGATTAAACAGTACAAGCCTAGCCCAGCAAGCTATGCCTTAATACTGAAATACTATAAATTAAAAAGAGAAGATATATTGTTTGTGTCATCCAATACTTGGGATGTAACTGGAGCAGCAAATTTTGGATTTGATACTGTATGGGTAAATCGAAAAGGCGAACAATATGATAATAATGGACAGTTGCCAACAATCACAGTGAATAATTTAAATGAAATGTTGAAATGGCTAGAAATGAATAAATGACTAAACACCGACAGTCCCCATTCATCAGAACGAGGACTGTTGTATTTTAGGCGTAATTATTTTCATTAATTTATACTTTTGAATATATTTAAAAGTATAAATTAGGTTGCGGAAATAGAGCTTAAGTCTAACTGATAGAACGCTAAATCGAGCCATTTATCAAACTTATATCCCACGTTGTGAATGGTACCTGAATGTGTGAAGTTGAACTTTTTATGCAAGTAGATACTATATTCATTTGTAGCATCTATGCCAGCAACTAATGTTTTATACCCTTTGCTTTGAGCGTGACATATAATTTCAGACAATAGTTGAGATGCAATTCCTTTCCCCCTATGATTCTTATTTACATAAATAGAATGCTCAATTGAATATTGATAGGCTGGCCAATCACGAAAAGAGCCGTAAGTTGCATAGCCAATTGCCTCTCCTTGTTCTTCATATACGATAATAGGTTCGTTATTGTTCATTTTCTTATTGAACCATAATTCTCGAGACGCTAACGTTTGTGGATTATATGTATAAACAGCTGTAGTATTTACAATTGCATCATTATAAATTTCTAATATATTTGGTAAATCACTTATTATTGCGTGACGTATCAAAAAATCATTCCTTTCAAAATAGATTACAAAGAGATAACGTATAAATATCCTTTAAAAAGTATACTCTTAATATTTAACACCTATTTTATTAAATACGCAATTTATTGTAAAAAAACTTCACATGTATAAGTATAAGCTTGATGTAAAACATCTAATAAGTTGTGCTATACTTATAATAAAAACTATAATGATTAAAGTAAATAAAGGAGTTACAAGGTATGAAAAAATGGGGGAGCAAACTTATTTCATCAGTTGGATTGCTACTCATAATTGCAGCGATATATATATTTGTAAAGCCACACGCGGAGAATTATTTTTTTAAAAAGGAAAACGATGAAAAAGTCGAAAACTATGATAAACAAAATAAAGATAATTCAAAATTTGATAAAGAAATACCAAAAGATAAATCAAAAATGGTAGGTTATATATCTGTGCCAGACGCGAATATAAAGACACCAGTGTATCCAGGTCCTGCTACAGCTGAGCAACTTGAGAGAGGTGTGAGCTTTGCCGAAGGAGAAGAATCATTAAAAGATCAAAACATTGCAATTGCTGGGCATACGCAAACAGGTGATTCGGATTATCAATTTTCTAATTTGAAAAAATCCAGTAAAGGTAGCAAAGTTTATTTTAAAGTGGGAAATAAAAACATGACATATGAAATCACTAAAATATTTGATGTGAAACCTGAAGATGTTGAAGTTTTAAACGAACAGCAATCAGATCAACAACAATTAACATTAATCACATGTGATAATTATATTGAACAAACCGGCGAGTGGGAAGATCGTAAAATATTCGTCGCTGAAGCAGTTTAAATCAAGAAAAGACCGTATCAAAACGATTTCAAGAAACTACTACATTTTTAGGTAATGAGTAGTCTCGAGAGCCAATAGGGGCTTTAAATCGTAGTTTGATTGCGGTCTTTTTAAGCTATTTCTTGTTAACTTCTATAAAACGCTTAGTAATTTCTTTTGGACGTGTAATTGCTCCTCCTACAACAGTGCAATAAACGCCTAATTCTGTCACTGTTTTGAACATTTCAGGTGTAACTACGTTACCTTCAGCTATGACTTTAGCATCGACATTTTCTAACACATCTTTAAGAAATTGGAAATTGTTTTCATATAAAATTTGGCCTTTTGTATATGGTGTGTAACCACGTAATGTAGTACCGACATAATCGAAACCTAATGCATCCGCATTCTTGGCTTCTTCCAAAGTGGAAATATCAGCCATAATTTCTACATGAGGTGCTGTACGACGCACATATGAAACAAGTTCTTCTAGTGATTCTTTAGGACGTGACTGCTTAGTAGCGTCTAAGGCAATCACTTCACAATTACTCTCGATTAATTCATCAATTTCTTTGCTTGTTGCTGTAATAAATACATCTGAATTATCATAGTCACGTTTCACAATACCAATGACAGGTAAGTTAACTTCTTTCTTAATAGCAATAATATCTTCTTTTGAGTTTGCTCTAATACCTACTGCGCCACCTTCATATGCGGCAAGAGCCATTTTTGACATAATAAATGATGAGTGTAATGGCTCATCAGATAAAGCTTGGCACGAAACAATCAACCCTTGTGGTAACATAATTTTACACTCCATAACTTTAGTAGATTTAATATAAAAATCAATTTGTATCAGCTTATTAATTTTAATATAACATCAAGAAAATAATAATCAATACTTTTAATTGTTATGAAAAATCTTTTCATATATACTGTAATTATTATTTATTATAAAAGGGTGAATTTTATGAAGTTTGAAAATCGAGTTCAACGATATCAACATTTATTTACAAAAACAGATAAACAAATTGTTAATTATATTCAAAACAATGAATTTAATGATACGTTTTCCACTATTAATTCTTTAGCTTATGCAATCAAGACATCACCAGCAACGATTACTCGTTTTAGCAATAAATTAAATTATGAAAATTTTCAAGATTTGAAGTTTAATTTACAACAAGAAATGACAGACAAAGTCATCGAAAATAGTCCTCTTATCCAACGTATTCATAAATACCATCAAGATATTATACAACAAACTGGAGAGTTTATTTCAGATGAAAAAATTCAAAGTTTTGTAAATCAAATTATACGTAGTCGTCAAATTATATATGCTGGTCTAGGAAGTTCAGGTTTATCTGCGACGGAATTTTATTACAGGATGATGCGTATGGGACTGAAAGGGAGTGTATCTACAGATGCACACCAAATGAAAATTTTTGCCTCTTTATTAACATCGTCAGATACGTTTGTAGCTATTTCTAATAGTGGTGAAACTACAGAGTTACTTGCTGCCGCAGAAATTGCGCACGAACGCGGTGCCTATGTGGTGGTCATTACAAATTATGAAGGGAGCACATTAACACAATGTGCTGATTTAGTATTGATTACAACGGATCAATCTAGAATTAATGATTCCCAATTTATTAATACACAAATTGCAACACTTTTCTTAATTGACATTGTCAGTTATTTATTATTAGATGACGATTATATGAATAATGTGTATCAACATACTAAGAAAGTAATTTTAAATGAATAAAAAAATAACCTGTGAAATATAGCGTATGTGTTTTAGATTCAGTTAGAGATATTGAATCGTTTAGTTTAGAGAAACACAAGTTATTTCACAGGTTGTTTTTAAAATTTAGAAATAGCTCCAAATAGTGAAGCATCATTTTGTGTGCGTGTAGTCTGTATGGTTGCATGTTCAAATTCTGGCGGTAAAAAGTGATTTATTTTGGGCGTAATATATTTAAGTAATTGTTCTCCTTGTGATGAAATACCACCACCAATAAGAATTAAACCTGGGTCGTAAATAATTTGTATTTGTGCAATGCCTTCAGCGACAGACAAGCTCCATTGATTGAGAATAGATAAAGCTACTGGATCTTGTTGTTCAGCCAATTCAAATAATTTAGGTACATCGTCTTTATAAGGCAAGGCATGATCTAACATTAAATTTTTAAGGGCAGATGTTGAGGCGCGTTGTTCAAATGTTTTATTATCTTTTGCATCATATAATAAATAGCCAATTTCGTTAGCTCTGTTTCGTTCGCCATTATATAAACTCAGTGTGGAATTATAGAAGGCGCCACCAATGCCAGTGCCAAGAGTAAGACAAAATATATTGTGTTCTTCGTATTGATTCAAATAGAGTTCACCCAATAAAGCAGCATTAACATCGTTGAACACTTGTACTTGTGCATTTAACGGTGCTAGCAAATTGTGAAAACGTGTACCTTTATAATTGGGAATTGTGGGTCCTGTATAAACGACGATGCCATTTTCTTCATCAATAACACCCGCACTAGATATGCCAACATATAAAGGCGTGAGACTATATTTAATTTTAAAATATTCTACTATTTCATATACAGTATCAACTATAAGGTTTTCGATGTTGTCTGGTGTAGAGACCTTTTGATAATCTATAAAGTTTAAATTTTTATCTAACACAGCTGCTTTGATGGCTGTGCCTCCAATATCAATTGCTACTTTCAAATTTTCCATGCTTCATGCCTCCCATAAAGTGTTCTTAATATATGTATCATCTTTATATTAAAATGTGTAGCTTTAACTTCTTTTGAAAATAATTTTCATAAATACAATTAATATATGGTGATATTTTTCAAAAAGCTATTGCCAGTCATTATGGTAGCGTTTACAATTTGAAGTGTAAATAGCAATCTATGAAAAATTGTATATAACGAAAAAGAATATTATATACAATTTATAGAAAATAACTTAAGAAAAATAGATGGAGGGTTATCACATGGAAGATAATTTAAAAGGATTATATGCAGCTTTGTTAGTACCATTTGATGAACAAGGACAAGTAAAAGAAGAAGGGTTAAAACAAATCGCTAAAAACGCTATTGAAACAGAAAGATTAGATGGCTTGTATGTAAATGGCAGCTCGGGAGAAAATTTTTTATTAAATAAAGAACAGAAAAAACAAGTATTTAAAGTGGCTAAAGAAGCTGTTAATGACGATGTGAAGATGATTGCACAAGTAGGTTCTTTAGATTTAAACGAAGCTATTGAATTAGGTGAATATGCTACGAAGTTAGGTTATGATGCAATTTCTGCAGTTACACCATTTTACTATCCTTTCTCATTTGAAGAAATTAAAGATTATTACTTTGAATTAATCGAAGCAACTCAAAATAACTTAATTATTTATGCTATCCCAGATTTAACAGGCGTTAATATATCCATTGAGCAATTCGGAGAACTCTTTAATCATGAAAAAGTAATCGGGGTGAAATATACAGCACCCAATTTCTTCCTACTTGAGCGAATACGTAAAGCATATCCTAATAAATTAATTCTTTCAGGATTTGATGAAATGTTAGTGCAAGCTGCAATTTCTGGTGTAGATGGTGCTATAGGTTCTACTTACAATGTGAATGGTCAACGCGCAAGACAAATTTTTGAAAAAGCTCAAAAAGGAGACATTGATGAAGCGTATCAAATTCAACACGAAACAAACGACATTATTGAAAATGTATTATCTATGGGAATTTACTCTACATTGAAAGAAATTCTAGCATCACGTGGAATTGATGGCGGACAGCCTAAGCGTCCATTCAAGCCATTTGATGAAAGTAATAGAGGTAAATTAGAAACACTAATCAAAAACTATAATTTATAAAACATCACTTAAGGGGATGAAGTAAATGCAACAAATAGGGTTTGGTACATGGAACTGGGTAGCAGTTATTGTTTATTTATTAATTATGTTATTAGTTGGAGCTTTCTTTACAAAACGAGCAAGTCAAAATACAGATAGCTTCTTTACAGCAAGTGGACGCTTACCTTCGTGGGCAGTAGGATTCTCTATCTATGCAACGACATTAAGCGCGATTACCTTTATGTCTACGCCAGAAAAAGCGTTTCTAACTGACTGGTCTTACATTGCTGGTAATATTGCAATCGTAGCTATTATTCCATTATTAATTTATTTTTATGTGCCATTTTTCAAGAAATTAAAAGTCACTTCAGCATATGAGTATTTAGAAGCACGTTTCGGACCAAGTGTCCGTGTGATTGGATCATTGCTTTTTGTGTTATTTCATATTGGTAGAGTTGCAATTGTAATTTATTTACCTACATTGGCTATCACATCAGTATCTGATATGAATCCTTTCTTAGTAGCAAGTCTCGTAGGAATACTTTGTATTTTATACACTTTCTTAGGGGGCTTTGAAGGTGTAGTGTGGAGCGACTTTATCCAAGGGGTTATACTACTAGGCGGCGCTGCAGCCATTATCATTCTAGGGGTATCACATTTACAAGATGGAATAGGTACACTTATATCAGATGCAATGGAAAGCAAAAAAATTATTAGTGTAGACAATTGGAAATTAAATTCAGCTGCAGCAGCAATTCCTATTATATTCTTAGGTAATATATTTAATAATTTGCATCAATATACTGCGAGCCAAGATGTAGTGCAACGTTATCAAGCGTCAGATTCAATGAAAGAAACAAAACAGTCATTATGGACGAATGGTATATTAGCTTTGATTTCTGCTCCGTTATTTTACGGGATGGGGACAATGTTGTATTCATTCTATAGTCACGAAAGTACGTTGCCAGAAGGATTTAATACATCGTCAATCGTACCTTACTTTATACTTACCGAAATGCCACCATTTATTGCTGGATTGTTAATTGCAGCCATATTTGCAGCAGCACAGTCAACTATTTCTTCAAGTTTAAACTCGATTTCTGCTTGTATTTCAGTCGACATTAAACATAGGTTTTTTGGTAAAGGTGAAGAGAAAAATGAAGTTATGTTTGCAAGATGGGTAATCGTCTTAGCAGGAATATTTGGTTTCGGAATGTCGATTTATCTTATTACATCAGACTCAAATGACTTATGGGATTTATTCTTATTAGTCACAGGTCTTGTAGGGGTGCCTTTAGCAGGAGTGTTTGCTGTTGGTATCTTTACAAAACGTACGAATACATTGGGTGTAATTGTAGGACTCGTTTTAGGAGTTATATTTGCTTACATCTTTAATGGTATAGGAGGAGGAAACTCGCCATTCTTCGTTTCAATTATTTCATTTAGTATTGCGTTTATTTTCTCTTATATTGTGAGCATCATTGTTCCAGGTGAGAAAAAAGACATTTCAGGTTTAACGATATTTGATATTAAAGAAAAATCTAATTATGTATCCAAAGTACATGTTAAAAAGGATTAGAAAACGAATAAAGATTAAAAGAGCCTCCAATTTTTGAGGCTCTTTATTTGAGGATTTACATTATAAAATTATTTTGCTTGTAGCTAGTAGTTTAGTCTCGTTTTAATTTGTGAACGCTACCTTAGTAAAATGATATTTGTTATAAATAAATAATGAATTTACTTTTAAACATGTTACATAGTCGATATAATGGAAGGACATATATATAAATAGGAAGATTTGAGGGGACATTATGATAAAAGCAATTGCGGTAGATATGGATGGTACATTTTTAGATTCAAAGAAGAGCTATGATGAGGAAAGATTTGATCAGATTTTTCAACAGCTCAAAGCTAATGGTATTAAATTTATTGCGGCAAGTGGTAATCAATATGCAAAATTGAAATCCATTTTTGGGGAACGCGATATGTTGTTTGTAGCTGAAAATGGAGCAGTTATATATGAAGGTAATACTTTATATGATTATGAAGCATTTGATAGAGCGTTTTATCAAAAAGTAATCGACTATTTAAACATTGAACGTGGTATTGATAACTTGATTGTGTGTGGTTTAAGAAGTGCATACATATTAAAAGATAATACAGAAGCATTTAAAAAAGACGCACATTTTTACTATCGTCAACTAGAAGAAATTGACTCGTTCCAAGATTTACCAGAGGATGAATACGTGAAAATAGCATTAAATATTGATAGAAATACTCATCCAACACTTGATGAAGATTTAAGCAATAACTTTACAGAAGACTTAAAGCTTGTATCGAGTGGGCGAGACAGCATTGACCTAATAATACCTGGCATGACGAAAGGTCAGGCATTAAATCGTTTGCTTAAAAAATGGGAATTAAGTCCTGATAGTTTGATGGCATTTGGTGACGCAAATAATGACTTTGATATGTTGGAGCTTGCAACGCACAGTTACGTGATGAAAAATAGTGAAGATCAATCATTGTTTGACGTCGCAAATTACGTTGCACCTACGAATGATGAGCAAGGCGTGTTAACAGTTATCGAAGAAAATGTATTGAAAGTATTGAAATAAATCGTTCAGACCAACATATTAAGGTGTTGGTCTTTTTTATAAGTAATGTTTCCAAGTATTCATAAACATATCATTTTAATAAGGTTTAAAAGATAGCTATACTTATATATATAATAAATTTGAAAGGTAGGTCACTTTGGATATGACTCAAATGCAACAAATGATATTAGATGCTTTTAATTTTAGACATGCAACCAAACGCTTCGATGCAACTAAGAAAATAGAAGATAGTGATTTTAATACCATTATAGAAGCGGGTAGACTATCACCAAGTTCACTTGGATTAGAGCCATGGAAATTTGTGGTCATTCAAAACAGTGATACAAGAGATAAGTTGAAAGAAATCAGTTGGGGCGCAAAAGGTCAACTAGATACATCAAGCCACTTTGTATTGATTTTAGCACGTAAAAATGTAACTTCAAAATCACCATTTGTACAGCATATGATACGTGATATTAAAAAATATAGTGAAGAAAGTATTCCAGCAACTGAAGAAAAATTTGATAATTTCCAAACCAAGTTTCACATAAATGATAACGAAAAAACGCTATTAGAGTGGGCTAAAAAGCAAACATATATCGCACTTGGGAATATGATGACAACTGCAGCATTATTAAATATTGATTCATGCCCGATGGAAGGATTTGATTTAGATGCAGTTACACAATTTTTAAGTGATGAGGGGATTGCAGATACTGATCAATTTGCACCTTCTGTAATGGTTGCTTTTGGGTATCGAGACTCAGAATCTAAAGAGAAAGTACGCCAACCACAATCAGACGTAGTAGAATGGTTGGAATAAAATACACATTCAATATAGATGCTTGTTAAACAAATAACCCTCCGAAGTTACTACAATATTGTAGTACTTTGGAGGGTTTTCTAATATATTTATGGAGAGCCATTATTACTTAAAATCATTTATCTGCTACACGTGATGCATCACTGTGTATAGTAATTTTAAAGCCTTCTGGACCGATAAACTGTTCTAAATCTGTATTTGGTTTATAAATAGCTATATGTGATAGACCAAAGCTTGAGTCATTGTCTTTACGGACTTTGTTAGATTGCCAAACATTTGCTGCAATATGATGATGATAACCATTAGTAGACATAAATAGTGCTTGCGGGAAATCAGAAATATGCTCTAATCCTAATTGATTAATATAATATGCTCTAGCTTCTTCTAAGTCTGCAGTTTTTAAATGTAGATGACCGATTTTTGAATCATCTGGCATCCCTTGCCAACCTGTTTCAGTACGTTGAGCTACAAGGTCGTTAACATCTACTTCTAGAGTGTCCATTTTTACTTTTGTACCTTCCCATGACCAACCTTCTTTAGCGCGGTCGTCATAGATTTCAATACCATTTCCTTCAGGATCGGCAAAGTATAATGCCTCGCTCACAAGGTGGTCGCCTCCACCAATTTGCATTCCTAAGCTTGATGCATGATATAAGAAATTAGCTAAGTCTACTCTAGATGGTAATAGAAGTGCGATATGAAAAAGACCAGCTTCTCTCATAGAAGGGCGACGTCCATCTTTGATTTCATATAGAGTGAGTGTGTGACCACTTTTACCTATATTGAATGTGACTTTATCAGCAGTCTCTGTTTGTACTGTTAAACCTAAAATTTGCTTGTAAAATATCATCATAGTTGATAGCTTTTCGACGTTTAAAGTGATATCAGTTACTTGAATTGATGTATTATCATGAAAAGACATAAACATGCTCCTTATCATTACTTGTATTTATTATAGTTACAAGTAAGAGTTTAGATTATCATTATTTATAAGTCAACAAAAGCTACTTATAAGAATGAAAAAGATTTAAAGTCAAATTGTCAGTTAGATAATTGTCATTTGGGTATATTATTATTAAATGAAAAGAAAATGAATAGGAGTTTTAATAATGGCACATTATTATTTTAAAGAAAACTTTTTCAGTGCTTCTAAATCAGCAATTGACGTGTTTAATGAAAACGATGAAGCAGTGTTTACATTGCAGCTATTTTATACTTCAACGACACAAGAAGCTTTTGCGCTATTTGGGAATAGCAAGCAAAACTTTGAAATTACAGACGGTAAGGACTCGTATCGTATTGTACAAGAAAGAACCATAAGTGGCGCATTTAAAACACCATTTAAGACAGTGTGGCAAGTAGCGAAAAATGAAAATCCTATTGGCACATTTCGTTCGAAAATAGCTTTTAAACCAACGTTACTTTTTGAAGGGGACAAAGGTGATACATTAAAATTTCAATCAGGACTTTTCTCAAGAAGTGTAAAAGTCACAGATGGGAAAAATGAATTAATGCATACTAAATCAGAACGTTTTAAGCTAGCGTCACGTCATGATATTTATATTGGTAGTGATATATATCATCCTGCTATGCTAATTATGTTATTCCAAGCGTTCTACGAATTTCAAGAACAACAACGTAAAAATTCAAATTGAATTAAACAGATGTATCCCGACAGAGACTTTAACTGTCGGGTTTTTACATAGTCTTATAATAGAGTAAATCGATAAACCCCATGATATTGACAGGTGTTAACTTGTGGTAAAATATGTAGAAAATGCAGAGAAGGTAGGAGGTGAGGGTTTGAGAGTATTTTGGAAACTTGGTTGGTTTTTCAAACAACAAAAAGTGAGTTATATAGTTGGTTTATTTACATTGTTTTTAATCGCTTTAATTGAAATTATACCTCCGCAAATAATCGGTCAAACAATTGATGAAATGACAACCAATAAGCTAACGCCTAAATTATTAAGTATCTACTTGATTATCTTAATTGTAGTAGCGATATTAACGTATATTTTAAGATATGTATGGAGGCTATCAATTTTTGGTACAAGCCAAAAGTTAGGTCAAATACTACGAACGTATTTATATGAAAAGTATACGTCAATGAGTGCCGTATTTTTCCAAAATAGACGTACTGGAGATTTGATGGCGCATGCAACAAATGATATAAGGGCAGTTCAGAATGCTGCTGGAGCAGGTATACTAATGATTGCTGATTCGTTGATTGCCGGAGGGACTGTAGTGGTTACTATGGCGACAACAGTGAGTTTGAAACTTACTTTAATCGCTTTGATTCCCTTACCATTTATGGTCTTGTTAACAAGTTACTATGGTTCCTTATTAAGTAAAGGGTTTAAAAAAGCCCAAGCAGCCTTTAGTAAATTGAATGATAAGACACAAGAAAGTGTAGCTGGCATTAAGGTTACTAAAACATTTGGGTACGAAACAAGTGACCAAGCAGATTTTAAAATGCTTAGTGATGACGTAGTGGCAAAAAATTTAAAAGTATCAAAAATAGATGCGTTATTTGATCCTACTATCACATTAGTTATAGGTACAAGTTACTTTTTAGCGATTGTCTTTGGCGCACAAATGGTGTTTCAAAATGATATTACAATTGGACAACTTATTACTTTTACTACTTATTTAGGTATGTTGGTATGGCCATTACTAGCTTTGGGATTATTTTTTAATATTGTACAAAGGGCCAAAGCTTCTTACGAACGAATCGATGAAATTGGTAAGTTGCCAAGTGATATAGAGACAAATTATATAACAGAGGCACACCCAACAGGTGATATTATATTTGATATTAAGCAATTTAATTTTCCGGGTAATGATGAGCAAAGTGTTTATGACATTCACTTTTCAATAAAACAAGGTTCTACAGTTGGCATTGTAGGACGTACAGGGGCAGGAAAAAGCACACTCATACGATTGCTGTTAAGAGAGTTTGATACTCAAAGGTCAGAAGATATCACTTATGGTGGCATCCCAATTCGTGATTATAATGTGAGAAATTTACGAGCAAAGTTTGGTTATGTACCACAAGAGCACTTCTTATTTTCGACGACAATACGCAATAATATCGCATTTAGTAATGAGTCTATTAAAGATAAAATGATATATGAAGCAAGTCGTCACAGTCTCATTCATGATGATATCATGAGTTTTCCTAATAAATACAATACGATTGTTGGAGAACGTGGGGTTTCCTTATCTGGCGGTCAAAAGCAAAGAGTTTCTATTGCACGTGCCTTACTAGTAAACCCAGAAGTACTTATTTTAGATGATGCTTTATCGGCAGTGGACGCACAAACAGAAGAATCTATATTAGAAAATTTAGAGTATATTAGACAAGGTAAAACAAATATCATTACAGCACATCGCATGAGTGCGGTAAAACATGCTGACCTTATTATTGTATTGGATAAAGGAACAATTATTGAAACTGGAAACCACGACTCATTAATTGATCAACAGGGATGGTACTACGAAACTTACCAATCCCAAGCTTTAAAAGAGAAATTGAATCGTAATTTAGATGAGCTTACGAAAGGAGGCGGTGTTAATGGCTGAACGTGCTAACTTGACCGCAAAAGACCAAGGTAATGCATTGATTCGGTTATTCAAATATACGCTTCCTTATAAAGGTACGATAGTATTATCATTTATTACGCTCATTTTATCAACTGTCGCAAGTATGATGACACCTTACGTAGTTAAAATTTTTATAGATGACTATTTAATACCACGACACTTCCCTCAAGATACTATGATTTGGCTGATTATTATATTTTTAAGCATACAAATTATTGGAGCAGTCACACTTTATTTCAGTCAGTATATGTTTCAATATTTAGCATTTAAAGTTATTCAGCAACTCCGTATAGATGCTTTTAATAAGTTGGGTAAGTTGGGAATGAGGTATTTTGACAAAGTATCTGGAGGCAGTATCGTATCTCGATTAACGAATGATACAGAAACAATTGTTGATATGATTGTGGGTGTATTTTCAACGTTTATTATGGCAGTGTTTATGATGGTGTCGAGTTATGTCATGATGTTTATATTAGACGTCAAATTGGCATTAATTGCACTCGTGTTTTTACCAATTATATTTATTATACTGGCAACATATAGGAAATACTCTGCTTATCTTTTCTCGAAAACAAGACAAAGGTTATCTGATTTGAATTCAAAATTAGCAGAATCCATAGAAGGTATGAGAATTATTCAAGCATTTAATCAAGAGCAACGATTAATTAAGGAATTTAATGAGATTAATGAAGAACATTACAATTATATGTTAAAAACAGTAAAACTTGATAGTTTATTACTACGTCCTGCAATTAGTTCGATATCGATTTTTGCAATAGTTATGATACTAGGATATTTTGGAGTTATCAGTTTCACAACAGGTGTTACAGCTGGTGTGGTATTTGCTTTTGTACAGTATATGGAGCGTTTCTTTGAACCTATTAATCAGGTGAGTCAAAATTTAAATATATTACAACAAGCTCTTGTGTCTGCAAGTAGGGTTTTTGCATTAATTGATGATGACACATATGAACCACAACAAAATGAAGTTACTTCACATAAAATTGATGAAGGAAAAATTGCATTTAAAAATGTTAGCTTTAGCTATGATGGGGACACGGATGTGCTAAAGCATATTACTTTTACTGCCAATCCAGGAGAGATGGTAGCACTGGTTGGTCATACAGGTTCTGGTAAGAGTTCAATCATTAATTTATTTATGCGTTTTTATGAATTTGAACGTGGGACGATTGAAGTGGATGGCCATTCACTGAAGTCTATATCTAATTCAGAATTAAAGAAGAATATAGGGCTCGTCTTACAAGATGCATTTATATTTTATGGGACTATAACCTCTAATATTAAATTGTATCACCCTACGCTTACATTCGAGCAAGTTAAAGCTGCGGCAGAATTCGTCCATGCAAATCACTTTATTGAAAAATTGCCTAATCAATATGACCATAAGGTGATTGAAAAAGGGAGTACTTTCTCAAGTGGTGAACGTCAATTAATTGCATTTGCAAGAACAATTGCTACAAAACCCAAAATATTAATACTGGATGAAGCAACTGCGAATATCGACTCGGAAACAGAAGAACAAATTCAGGTATCGTTAAATGAAATGCGTAAAGGTAGAACGACTTTAGCAATTGCACATCGATTATCTACAATTCAAGATGCAGACCAAATCTTCGTTCTCAACCAGGGAGAAATAGTGGAAAGTGGTACGCATGAAGAATTAATTGTACAAAAGGGTATATACTATAATATGTATCAATTACAGAATAGATAAAAAGTAACGTCTCTAACTCAGTATACAGTTAGAGACGTTTTAATTTAGAATTTTTCTTATAGAGAGTTAGTCTACATAAACATCTTGATATTCTGAATTTTTTTTAATAACTGCTTCGGCAAATGGGCATGAGGCAGTAACTTTCAAGTTGTTATTGCGTGCATAATCGACAACTGCTTTAACTAATTTGGAGCCAAGTCCTTGACCGCCAAGCTCGTCTGGAACGCCAGTATGATCGATATCTATTTGGTTGTCGCCTTGTTGTTTAAAAGTGATTTGCGCTTGTGGATCGTTTTCATCTTCTCCGATATAAAATTTGTTAGTACCTTGTTTAATTTCAGCCATAAAATTCACTCCTATTATCAATGTATTACTTATTAAATATCACGTTTTGGCAAATGTTAAACAAATTATGCAATATATTAACAAGGAATTTTAGGCACTTAATATAGAAAAATAAAAGTATTGAGCGAAAATCATTGAAAAATATGTAAAATAAGTTTATAGTTTTAACGGAATAATTTCGATTTGGAGGGGCGTTTTTTGAAAAAAAGTGTGCTATTTATACTGACATGTGTATTTGCTGTAATACTTAGTGCTTGCGGCAATATTAATAAAGAAGAGCAAAGTGACGTCAGTGCTAAAAATAAACTAAAAGTATATACAACTGCATTTGCATTCCAAAGTTTTACTGAGCAAATTGGTGGCAAATATGTAGAAGCAGAATCTATTTATCCCCCTGGGGCCGATATGCACTCATTTGAGCCTACTCAAAAAGAAATGATTAATATTGCAAAAGGTGATTTGTTTATTTATTCAAATGAAGAGATGGATCCAGTTGCTAAAAAAGTAACGCGTTCAATCAATAATGAAGATTTAAAATTGGCTGTTGCTAAAAACTTGAGTGAAGCAGACTTAAATGCGGAACATGCATACGAGGAAGGACATCATCAACACGAAGATGAACACGACCACGGGCATAATGATAAAGCTCAAGAACATAATGAAACAACAAATGAACATGAGGGACACGGCCATGAAAAAGACAATCAAGCAAAACAAGAAGGCCATGAAGGGGACGACCACGGGCATAATGATAAAACTCAAGAACATAATGAAGCAGTAAATGACCATGAGGGACACGGCCATGAAAAAGACAATCAAGCAAAACAAGAAGGCCATGAAGGGGACGAACATGGGCATAATGATAAAACTCAAGAACATAATGAAGCAGTAAATGACCATGAGGGACACGACCATGAAGAAGACAATCAAGCAAAACAAGAAGGCCATGAAGGACACGACCATGGCAGTACTGACCCTCATGTTTGGCTTGACCCTCATATGAACAAAATATTCGCGAAAGAAATTAGAGATGATTTAGTTAAAAAGGATCCTAAACATAAAGCTTATTACACTAAAAATTATCAAAGCCTAGTGGAAGATATGGATGATATAGATAAAAAAATGAAATCTATTACCAAAGATAAAAAGCGTGACACCGTAGTTATTTCGCATGACTCTATCGGTTATTTAGCTAACAGATATGGTTTTAAACAAGTGGGTGTTAGTGGTATGAATAATGAAGAACCAAGTCAAAAAGATTTGATGAATATTGTTAAAAATATAAATGCTACAAAGCAGCCTTATGTTTTATACGAGCAAAACATTTCTTCTAAAGTCACAGATGTAGTACGGAAAGAATCAGCAACAACTCCATTAAAATTCCATAATATGGCAACATTGTCTAAATCAGAATCAGAAAAAGACGATATTTCTTATCAATCACTTATGAAAAAAAATATGAAGTCATTGGATAAAGCGTTAAATCAATAATTGTATGATTAAAGCCTCACAATAATGCATTAAACAGCATTACTGTAAGGCTTTTTTATATAGAATAAATTTATGAACATGGTACTACTAGTCATATCTGATATACGACACGGTCGTATTATAGTATTCGTTTAAACCATGAATACCATCGGCTCCACCTATACCAGACTCTCTCCAGCCTGCATGGAATCCATTTACTACTTCTTCTGCTTCACAATTAGCATAAACTTCACCAAACTTAAGTTGTTCTGTAGCAGTCATGATTTCTTTTAAATCTTCTGAAAAAATGAAAGAAGACAACCCTGCTTTTGTATCATTTGCTTGCTCAATAGCATAATTAAAATCGGTATACGTTACAATTGGCAAGACAGGACCAAATATTTCTTCTTTAAACGCAGGAGCTGAGAGGTCTACATAATCTAATATTGTTGGCTCATAAAAATATCCAGGGCAATCTATCTTATGCCCCCCCGTAATCAACTTAGCACCATTATTCACAGCATTTTGCACTTTTTTATCTATACTATCAAGCTGTTGCTGATTAATAATTGCGCCATAGTCCGTATCTTCGCTAAATGGGTCACCAACTTTGAGTTGTTCCATTTTAGCCTTTAATTTATTGATAAATATGTCATGTATATCTTGATGCACGAAAACACGTTCCGGACATGTGCAAACTTGACCCGCATTATTTACTCTAGCAGTCACTATATAATCAATAGCTTTATCTAAATTGGCTTTTGATGTGACGAGGACTGGGGCATTACCGCCGAGTTCTAAATTCACTTTCTTAACAGTATTAGCGCTTTCAGCATATACAGATTTACCTGCACGCATACTTCCGGTGAGAGAAATTAATTGAATGTCTGGATGTTGGGCTAATTGTGTACCAACCGTTTCTCCTTTACCTGGAATAATTTGGATAAGTCCAGCAGGTATGGTAGATTCACGAATAAGTTCAGCCATTTTAAGTGTAATTAAGGAAGTGGCTTCACTTGGTTTAATGACTACTGAGCAGCCGGTAACAAGTGCAGGAACAACTTTTCTCATGAATACCATAATAGGTGCATTCCACGGAACAATACCTGCTGTGACGCCGATTGGTTTTTTAGTGAGTAAAATTGTTTCATTTTCACGAGTATTTTGTAAGACCTCTCCTTTGTTACTCATACTTAAACTTGTCATGTAATTGATGAAGTGAATGGCTTTATCAATTTCTCCTTTAGCAGAGGCTAGCGTCTTACCTTGTTCTTTAACGTATAGCTCTGACAAAGTATCTTTGTTTTGTTCAAGTAATGGAATTAAAAGTTTTACGTGGTCAGCACGTGAAGGTTCTGTAACTTTCTCCCACTCTAACTGCGCTTGTCTTGATTTTTCTACTGCATCATTGACTTCAGATTCTGTGGCAAATGCTATTGTATCTATCGTTTCTCCTGTAGCAGGATTTATTACATCTGCTATGTCAGTTGATTTACTTTGTACAAATTCATTATTAATAAATAGTTGATTCAAATCCGACACCTCCATATGTTTACTTCTACCACTGATTTAATATTAAAAACTAAACCATATGAAATCTTTATGGTTTTAAATCTTATTCACACTCATAAAAATTAATTAATATAGTTTTTATACTTGTTTGTTGACTTACTTCATTGAAGGTGTTACATTTATCTCGAATTCGAAATAAATTAGAAGCGGGTGATGTAATGGATCGCACTAAAGAGTCATTAAATGCATTTATTGGTCTAAATCGAACTATGGATTATTTGGAACAAATCGTGCGAACAGATGTGCAACGTTATGATTTGAACGTAACTGAATTTGCAGTATTAGAGTTATTATATAATAAAGGTGATCAACCAATACAACGTATTAGACAAAGAGTATTGATAGCAAGTAGCAGTATTACTTATGTCGTAGATAAGTTAGAAGAAAAAGGTTTAGTGAACAGAATTCGCAATGAGCAAGATAAACGCGTAACCAATGCTTCGCTTACAGAACACGGATATACAATGATGAATGATATTTTTCCAAAACATGCAGATACAATAGCTTCAACTTTCTCGGTACTAACTGATGAAGAAATGACAGTGTTACAACAAGCTTTGAAAAAAATAAGTGCTCAATCCACGGTAGTGTAGTAGCACTTATAAATTTTAATTAAAATTACTTCGAAATCGAGATAATTTTAAATGACAAGGAGTTTTAATATGATAAATAATCAGTTATTAGGTATTCACCATGTGACTGCGATTACAGATGATGCAAAAAGAAACTATCAATTTTTTACAGATGTATTAGGTATGAGACTTGTTAAGAAAACCGTAAACCAAGATGATATATATACGTATCATACGTTTTTTGCCGATGACATTGGTTCTCCCGGTACTGATATGACATTCTTTGATTTTCCTAATATACCTAAAGGAACGGCTGGTACAAATTCAATTACACGTCCATCGTTTAGAGTGCCTGATGATGTAGCGCTTGAATATTACGAACAACGCTTCAATGAACATGAAGTTAAACATGAGGGCATACAGACATTATTCGGCACTAAAGTCTTGCCTTTTGAGGAAGCAGATGGTCAAAGTTATCAACTTGTATCAGATGAAAATAATTCTGGTGTAGCGCCTGGTCAACCATGGAAGAACGGACCAGTACCTACAGATAAAGCAATTTATGGACTCGGACCAATTGAGATTACAGTAAGTTATTTTGAAGATTTTATAAAAGTATTAGAACAAATTTTTGGTATGACAGTTAAAATTGCAGAAGAAGATGTTGCGATTTTAGAAGTAGGAGAAGGTGGCAACGGTGGTCAAGTTATATTAAGAAAGGATACAGAAGGTCCAGCTGCTCGACAAGGTTATGGAGAAGTACATCACGTTTCGTTTAGATTGAAAGATCATGATGCTATTGAGCAATGGATGGAAAAATATAAAGAGCTTGGAATAGGTAACTCAGGGTTAGTTGATAGATTTTATTTTGAAGCATTGTATGCACGTGTTGGTCATATATTAATTGAAGTATCGACAGATGGCCCAGGTTTCATGGGTGATGAACCATATGAAACGCTTGGAGAAAGCTTAGCGCTACCACCATTCTTAGAGGAACAACGTGAATATATTGAATCAGAAGTCAAACCATTTAATACAGAACGATAAAATAACTTAAGTACCTCAAGCTGTTTTATTAACTTGAAGGTTATAACCAACAATAAAGGGGTGTTATTTATGGAAGCAATTAAACACATTCATCATATTTCAGCAATTGTTGGTAATCCTGAAGAGAATATTCAGTTTTATAGAGATATTTTGAACTTAAAATTAATTAAAAAAACAGTGAATTTTGATGATCCATCTACGTATCATTTATATTTTTCAAACGGCAATGTAGATAATGCAACGATAATAACTTTTTTTAATTGGCCAAACGCACATAAAGGGCGTATAGGAGCTGGACAAGTTGAAAGAATTGCTTTCAGAATTCCAAATGGTTCGATGACAGTTTGGGAAGAGCATTTACAAAATCATGATATTCAGATCCAAAGAACACAGTTGTTCGATAAAGACACATTGGAATTCGAAGATACACATGGTTTACCATTGGCACTTGTCGAAGGTGAGGCGGTCGAAAAGCATCATCAAGACATTGTTGGGTTCCATGGTGTTACAATGTTGTCGTTAGATTCAGCCGAGACTGCTCATACTTTAATCAATGATATGGGATTAACGAAAGTGAATGAAAATGATGATTACATTCACGTTGAAACAACCGGAGAATGGCACCACCACGTCATGATTCAGAAAAAAGCGCCAGAGACACATGTACGTTGGGGAGTGGGCATTGTTCATCACATTGCATGGTCGGTACCTACTGATAAAGTGCATAGAGGATGGCAAGTGAAGATGACTGGTAAAGGTTATCATGTGACAGATGTTAAAAATCGTAATTACTTTAATGCGATTTACATGAAAGAGCGTGGGGGCATAATTTTTGAATTTGCTACAGAGGGTCCTGGCTTTACTGTGGACGAACGTTTTGACGAATTGGGAACGCATTTGATGTTACCATCACAGTATGAAGATAGGAGAGAGGAATTGTTACGTTATTTACCACCGATAAGAATATAGGAAATTGCACTTTGAAAATTAGAGATTAAACAAAAAGACATGCGAATAAATAAAACAATTAAAGGAGATGTCGACATATGGAACACATTTTTAAAGAAGGTGCACCAAACGCCCCTACATTTATTTTGTTACATGGTACAGGTGGAGATGAAAATGATTTACTACCTTTAGCTCAAGTATTAAACCCTGAATATAATGTCTTAAGCGTACGAGGAGAAGTATCAGAAAATGGCATGAATCGTTATTTTAAACGACATGGAGAAGGGCAATACGACGTTAAAGATTTAGAATATCGAACAGATCGATTAATTACATTTTTAAAAGAAGCGGCTGAAACATATCATTTTGATTTAACGAATGTAGTACCAGTTGGATTTTCAAATGGATCAAACATTGCTATTAGCATGATGCTACACGACGCAATATCGTTTGAAAAAGCACTATTATATGCACCGCTTTATCCTGTAGATTTAGAGAATAATAGTAAAGATTTAAGCGATGTAGATGTTCTGCTTTCTATGGGAGAGAACGATCCCATCGTTACAGTTGACGCAAGTAAAAACGTTATCGATATTTTTGAAAATAGAGGTGCCCATGTTACACAAGTTTGGGTGAATAGTCATGAATTAACCCAAACCGGTGTAGAAGCGGGACAAAAAGTTTTAAATCAATAATATAGAGTGAGCTATAGAAAGTTTTAACTTAATATAAGTCATCAACACAGATATAAACAGTTATATAAATGTTTATATCTTGTTTTTTGGTTAAGATAGTTAAATGTAAAAAGAAAGCCATGCTTAAAATAGCGTGACTTTCTTTTTTATTAGAATTTTGTATTGTTATAAAATTATTTTTTTAATATACCTTTAATGAAAATTGGAATTAATAGAATGAAGCCAAAAATACCCATAATAGGGAATACTTTTCCTATTAATTCTATAAATCCGATGAAAGTAGTTGCAAAGGTAACAACTGCCATTAAGATAATTAAAATGTAATATGGTCTAGTGTAAGGTTCAGTAAAACGGGAAGCAAAAGCATACATTAATCCTACGACAGTGTTATAGATAACTAAAATCATCACAATTGCCATAAATACACCCACAAATGGTGAAATATGATTTGCTAATAATAATGATGGTAAGGCAACATCTGTAATTATAGAGAATTCTGTAATCATGCCTAAATTCAGTATTAGTAATAGGAAGGTAATCAATAGACCTCCAAAAATGCCTCCCCAAATAGTTGACTTCTCATATTGTAAACGTCCGCCCATAACTGAAAGGAAACTAAAAGCTGCGGCAATTTGCAAACTACCGTAATTTATAGCATCAAACCACCACCATTGGTCTGTACGTCCTTCACTATTCGCGTAATGGTCAGCGGCCTCAAAATTGAATTGTCCTGTTGCAAAGTAATAGATTGCAATAACTGTAACAATCAATACTAAGAATGGTGTAACCATACCTAACACAGTGATTAATCGATCGAATTTTAAAAACAGTGTTAATAGAATAACTAAGACTAATATGAATGAGCTAAGTGCGTATGGGATATCGAAGCTTTCATTTATAGTAGAAACGCCACCTGCCGTCATAATCATCGCTAAGGCAAATAAGAATAACGTTAATATAATATCGAATATCGTAGCTATTGTCCGCGGTAAATAAAACTTAATCGGTTCAGTATGGTTATGAGAGCGTAAACGATAACCCGTGTTAAGTACAAAAACGCCACCCATAGTTATAATTAAACCAGTAATAATAACACCATAAACACTAAAGTTGCCGTTGCTTGTAAAGAATTGGAAAATTTCTTGTCCTGTAGCAAAACCAGCGCCGACTACAACACCAACGAATGCAAAAGCAACTATAATTATTTCTTTAATTTTATTCATATGAATTAGAATCCTTTCGTACCAGATTATTTATTGAAATAGTTTTTTGAAAAAGCTTCACAAGAATCTATTCTACCTGAAAAAGTATAAGAAATAAACAAAAAGTTTTCCTCTCATATACAAATGTATATCTTACGTGTACTAAAATGGGTGGATAGTGAAATATAGCGAGATTAAATTGTAAAAAGTGTGGGTAAATAGTGAAGGTCATTTTAATGCGCTAAATAAAAAAGTTTGATAGTATGTTTTTTTGTTAACATATTTTAGAAAAAATAGTATCGAAATTGTTTGCTATTAAATATAGAGAGAGGGAGTTATGTGACTTTACTAAACTTACCGTTAATGTTACTCATCGTTATATTTTTAGCGTTGGGAATCTTTAGTCAGTGGTTCGCTACTAGAATTAAATGGCCATCCATTGTGGTAATGGCTATTGTAGGTTTGCTTGTGGGACCAATACTTGGACTGATTAATCCACAAGAGAGTCTTGGACAAGAGGTGTTCAGTCCTCTGGTTTCATTAGCTGTAGCAATTATATTATTCGAAGGAAGTAGTAATTTAGACTTTCGTGAATTAAAAGGTATTTCTAAAGCAGTGATACGTATCATTACTTTAGGTGCAGCAATTGCATGGATCTTAGGTTCAGTTACCTTACATTACGTGCTAGGATTTTCATGGGCTATTTCGCTAGTGTTGGGTGGTTTGTTTTTAATTACGGGACCCACAGTGATACAACCATTATTAAAACAAGCAAAGGTGCGAAAAAGTGTAGATTCAATACTGAGATGGGAAAGTATTATACTTGATCCTATTGGACCTATGTTGGCCCTAGGAGCTTTTTATCTATTTCAATTATTCGAACAAGGTTTTGAATTAGAAATTATTTTAAACTTTGTTTTACGTTTCTTGATAGCAATTGTAATAGGATTTGGTGCATCCTATTTATTCATGTGGTTGATTAAACATGACTTGATCCCACAAAATTTAATGCCACCGATTCAATTGGTATTTATTTTACTTGTTTTTGCAATTTGTGACGAAATATTACCAGAATCTGGCTTGCTTGCAGTCACTATTTTTGGCTTAATGATGGCTCGTATGAAACGTCATGATTTAATATTCAAAGAATCTGATCACTTTATAGAAAATACATCATCTATTATGATTTCAACGGTCTTTATTTTGATTACATCTTCTTTAACTTTAGGCGTGTTAGAGAGTGTCATGTCATGGAAATTATTTATATTCTGCGCGATTATGATTATTGTAATTAGGCCGATTTCAATATTACTAGCTACAATTAGCACAGAAATTTCAAAACGTGAGCGTGCCATGGTCTCTATGATGGCTCCAAGAGGAATCGTAGTCCTTACTGTGGCTCAATTTTTCGGAGGATTATTTGTAGAGAAAGGTACACCTTTGGCTGAGTTAATCACCCCTGTAACATTTGGTTTAGTATTTATTACCGTTGTTATTTACGGGTTTAGCTTTTTACCATTGAGTAAAATTATGCACCTTTCAAGCACAGAGCCACCGGGTGTCATTATTGTTGGAGAAAGTGAATTTTCTTTTCATCTTGGGGCAAAATTAAGAGAACATAACATTCCAGTTATGACATTTAATTTATTTAAAAATACTTCCGAACGCTCTAATGAATTAGATTTTGAAATATTTGAGGGGAATTTATTGTCTAGTAATGATCGTATATATGCAGATATGACACGCTACAATAAATGCTTACTTATGACACAATCATTTGTGTTTAATAGCTTAGCTTTTAACGAATTAGTACCTGAATTTGGGCTGAAGAATGTAGATATGATGCCTATATCATTTAGTGATGAGCATGCAAGGAGTAACGTAGATGGACCAATTAAAAATCATATTTTGTTTGATTGGAACTTTACGTCACGTTGGTTTAATCGTTTTATCAAAGATCACAATATTTTAGAAGTACCAATGTCTTGTAAGAATCAGTTAAGTGAAAATGACATGATACTTTATCATATTAGCGATAGTGGCGTCGTTACGTTTAAGAGAGGAAATAACAATCTTGTAGAAACAGAAAAAGGTATGATTGGCTACTTAAAAGATGCTTATTTGCATCAAAACATATAAAAAAATCCATTTGCGCAATTATTAATTGTTAGCAAATGGATTTTTTATGTTCGAATATATTTTTAATTTACGAATCGATCATGCATGAGCTCTTTTAAAATATCAATTTGTTCTTGAATCGTCTGACCTGTATTCGTGTGACGAATTTTCTTGCGTTGTAATTCTTTATCCACGACACGGCGAATAGAAAGTTCATCAGCACCATTAAGAAGCACATGTTCTTTAGAGTTGAAGTGTTCGTGCGCTACAAGTTGCATACCAAATGAGTTATAAAGCAATGTATAACCTGCTATGCCTGTTGTAGATTGATATGCTTTTGAGAAACCACCATCAATAACAATCATTTTCCCATCTGCTTTAATAGGATTTTCACCATCAATTTCTTTTACAGGTGTATGTCCATTGATAATGTGCCCTTGTTCAGGATCTAAACCAAAATCTTTTAGCATTTTTTTACACATATCTACATCCTCACGTAAATAATAGTATGGATTTTTAGTTTCTTTATGTGAGGATTTATCACTTATAAAGTAACGTTCAAAAGTAGTCATTGCACGTTTACCAAAGAGTGAAGAATACTTTCCAGTCCATAAATACCAAACAAGGTCAGTAGCTAAATCATCTTGAATTTCTTTGTGATCAAAAGCTTGTCTAACATGGCGTTCAAAATAATCTAGTAGATTTCGACCATGACGCTTTTCACCATCTATTGTCATGGATTCCATTTCTCCGTTTTCATCGACAGGGATGCAACCATGAATAAGTAAATTACCGTTGTAAGGTAAATAAAGTTTCCCTTTTTGCATTAAGAATGTCATATGACGTTTTAATTTTTCTGATTGCTGTACAGATAATAATAAGTTATTCATTACTTCTGCTTCTTCTTCCAACAGTTTATTTGGATCCTCAGAATCGATAGTTTGGAAACAAGTGTTTTCTAAAGTGTATGTTTTTCCGTACAAAGTGGCTTCATTTTTATCATAATCAATACTTTCTAGTACTAAACGTTCATCCATTTCAAAAGCAGGTCGACGTTTAATAATAGGTGCTTCTAATTTGAATTGTATCATCGCGATAGCTTGGTGTATTTTTGTAATTTGTTCTATTTCAGCTTTTGTTAAGTCTTGTGGGTTTTTAGGTTGGAATGCTGGGTTATTACCCTCATAGTATTTTTCAGCAAGTGTTAGTAGCGGGCGGAGATTAATACCATATGCATCTTCGATAATATCTAGATTATTGTAACGCGCACATATTCTTAATAAATTTGCTAAACAAACTTTGGAACCAGCATAGGCACCAATCCATAAAACGTCGTGATTTCCCCATTGAATATCTACAGAAGGGTAATCAATCAATGTTTCCATGATTTTATCTGGTTCTGGACCACGGTCATAGATATCACCTACAACATGTAAATGATTTACTACTAGGTGTTGGATAGTAAACGATAGCCCAATAATTAAATCATCAGATTGTTCAAGTTCTATTATTTGGTTAATTAAAGTTTCATAATAAGAATGCTTGTTGTTGTATTTATTACTTTTATAAAGTAATTCTTCTACTATAAACACATAGTTTTTAGGTAAAGATTTACGTAATTTGGTACGTGTATATTTTGATGAGGCATATGTAATTAATTTGATTAAGCGGTTAATTGTTATTACATACCAATGATCTAATTCTGATTTAGAAGTGAAATCATTTTTCACTAATTTCAGTTTTTCTTCTGGGTAGTAAACAAGTGAAGAAAATTCATTGATTTCTTTTCTTGTTAAAGTATCTTGAAAAATATCGTTAATTTTTGACAATACATTTCCGGATCCATTACGTAATACGTGTTGGAAAGCATGGAATTCACCATGTAAATCACTTACGAAGTGTTCAGTACCTTTTGGTAGTTCTAAAATCGATTCTAAGTTAATTATTTCTGTGGCCAACGCTTCCTTAGAGTTAAATTGTTCTGAAAGTAAATCTAAATATCTATCTTTTACACTTTTGTCTGTTGTTCTACACATGAATTATGTCACTCCAATTGTATAATTTTTTGCTCTTTTTATTGGTTATGTAAAACGCTTACATTATATAGTTTGTATTGTAGCATTAAATTGAAACGGTATGTTTAATTCTTATTATATTATGAAATCAAATGGAATTCTAAAAAATGGCTTAATTTTTATAAAAATGATAGAAAATAATTCTAAACGAACGCACGTGGCATGAATCAAAAAACTATATATGTAATTTGACATGTTACTCAAATACATTAAAATCGATATTTATATAAAAGTTGTAAGAAACATACATTCAAGTGAATTCTAATTTGAGATTAAAGACATTAAAAATGTAAAAATACACATATAATTTATGGGGGTTAAAACCCTTTTATATCAAGGATTAAAGTGCCGTAAAGGCTTTTTTGCAGATGAATGTGATAAAAAAGTTTCGAATAAGTGGTTTAAAATTCTGTTTATTTTTGTATAATGAATGCATGTGACAAAATTATATAATAAAAGGGAGTTTGTTTAATGTTTACATTGGGAGCATCATTATCGAGTCAAGTTGACCCGAACTGGCAAACATATATTATGCTATGTTTTTATTTCCTAATCTTATTAGGCATAGGTTACTATGGCTTTAAACAATCTACAGGAAACGTTAGCGAATATATGTTAGGTGGCAGAAATATTGGTCCATATGTAACAGCCTTATCTGCAGGTGCATCGGACATGAGTGGTTGGATGATTATGGGGCTACCTGGAGAAGTTTATACAACAGGCCTGTCTGCAGCTTGGCTAGCCATTGGTCTTACAATAGGGGCGTACATAAACTATATTGCTGTAGCACCTCGTCTCCGTGTATATACAAAAAAAGCAGGAGATGCGATTACGTTACCGGATTTCTTTAAAAATCGTTTAGATGATAAATCTAATGTTATTAAAATAATTTCCGGCGGTATTATAGTTGTATTCTTTACCCTTTATACTCATTCTGGAATGGTTTCAGGCGGGGTATTATTTGAAAGTGCGTTTGGTGTAAATTATCACACTGGAATGTTAATCGTAGCAGTTATTGTTATTTCTTATACATTCTTCGGTGGTTACCTAGCCGTATCACTGACTGACTTTTTCCAAGGGGTCGTTATGCTTATCGCTATGGTAATGGTTCCGATTGTTACTATGATGGAATTAAGCGGACTAAATACAATATCACAAGCAGCAGAATTAAAACCTACGAACTTAGATTTATTTAGAGGGACAACTGCGATAGGCATAATTTCTTTCTTTGCTTGGGGCTTGGGTTATTTTGGTCAGCCTCATATTATCGTACGTTTTATGTCTATCAAATCAATCAAACAAATACCAACTGCAAGACGCTTCGGTATCGGTTGGATGGCAGTCAGTCTACTTGGTGCAGTAGCTGTTGGACTTGTAGGTATTACATTTATTAATCAAACTGGTACAGATATTCAAAACCCAGAAACATTATTTATTTTAATGGGACAAATTTTATTCCATCCACTTGTTGGTGGGTTCCTACTTGCCGCTATTTTAGCAGCAATTATGAGTACAATTTCTTCACAATTATTAGTGACATCTAGTTCATTAACAGAAGACTTTTATAAATTAGTTCGTGGTGAAGAAGCAGCTAAAAAGCATGAAAAAGAATTTGTTATGGTTGGACGTGTATCAGTTATAGTAGTTGCACTTATATCGATTTGGATTGCTTGGACTCCAAATGATACGATTTTAGGTCTTGTAGGTAATGCATGGGCAGGATTCGGAGCAGCATTTGGACCGCTTGTACTATTGTCATTATATTGGAAAGGTTTAAGTCGTACAGGGGCAGTGACTGGTATGTTATCAGGTGCAATTGTAGTAATTATTTGGATTGCATTTGTTAAACCACTTGGAGAAGTAAATGACTTCTTTAACTTATATGAAATTATACCAGGATTCTTAACAAGTTTAATTGTAACAATAGTTGTTAGTAAATTTACTAAAAAACCTAACCTTGATGTTGAAGGCGATTTAGAAGATGTACGTCAAACAATTAAAGCAGTAAGCAAAAAATAATAAACATAATTTAAATAAGGGGTTTAAATTATGTACACAAAATTAAACAAAAAGACTATATGATGTTTTATTTTCTATTAAATATAAAAACATCATATAGTTCAAATAGGGAGAAATATAGATCGTGAAAGGCTAACTTCATAGGGGGAAGTTAGCCTTTTTGTTTTGGGGAAACACAGCGTGAATAAATGTCTAATGAAAAAAAGCTACTGTATATAAATTTAAAAACACTTTCACCTACTAATTTTAAAAATGTGAAGTGTTTAAATCGATTTATTGTTGGTAAATATTAAAAGAAGTGATAATTATGGAGGCTGAATTTGATTATTACTGTAAATGCAACTATGAAAGTGGCCCCTACAAAATAAATATTTTTAACAATTTTTCAATGAAGTTATGCAATACTTGATTAGTGAACTAGAAATGAGAGTTACACAAAATAAATAACAGTAAAAAAATAAAAGTCTAAAATTATATCATTTGCTGTGTTTAGGTTTTTATTTTTTATCATAATTGAAAGAGAAAAATTATTGTGAAATAATACAATAGTGTATAATTTCATAATTGAAAACAAGTATACGAACACCCCCGATATTAACAATAGTTAGCTAGTTTTATAAGGAGAGAATAAGTAATGTTATATCAACACGGAACTTTAGGTACTTTGATGGCAGGTTTATTAGACGGCACTGCTACGATGAATGAGATCTTGGCACATGGTGACTTAGGTATTGGAACTTTGACTGGTTGTGATGGCGAAGTCATAATATTAGATGGCATTGCCTACCATGCCAATGAACATGGTGAATTTAAACAATTAGAAGGTCACGAAATGACACCATTTTCTACTGTTACTCCATTTGAAGTAGATAAACAATTCGATGTACGTCATATCACGGATTCAGAAGCAGTTTTAAATGAAGTACAGTATCAAGCTGCAAGTAATAATATATTTATAGCAGTAAAAATTACAGGAAAATTTGAAATGGTACATGTCAGAATGATGCCTAAACAAGATAAGCCTTACACAAAATTAATAGAGTCTGCTAAACGGCAACCGGAATACACACAAGAGCAAGTGTATGGTACAATTGTTGGATTTTATTCACCTCAATTATTCCATGGAGTTGCTGCTGGAGGCTTCCATTTGCATTTTGTTGATCAAGATAGAACGTTTGGTGGTCATGTCTTGGACTTTGAACTTAATAGCGGTTCGGTAGAACTAAGCAATATTGAGACACTAGAACAACACTTTCCAGTCAATGATCAAACATTTTTAGTGGCAGATATCGATTATTCGAACGTACATGAAGATATTAAAGAAGCTGAATAAGTGAGCAATCACTTTGAAATTGAAAAAGTTATAAGTAAGAGCAAGAGGAGACTTACAAACTAATAATCGCATGCCCTCTCAAACAAATACATTATATGAACTAAAAAAAAGTGTTAAAATAATGTAGTGATGTTTTAAGTTGCACATATGTATTAATATGATAATAAACATTGTATTAAATATTGAATTGAATAAATTGCATGTGTTAGTGACAAGATACGTTATTATTTAATAACGTATTTTTGTATGCAATTTTTAAAATACTCAGTTCTGGGCATATGAATCTAATGAAAAAAATATTAAAGGAGATGAACACCAACATTGATTAAATATTTAAAGTCACTTACTCGTTTTAATTCTATGAAAATTGATGTTGCGAAAGGTGTTAGGCAAGCGATACTAATGTTTATCCCATTAATTATTGGTTATTTAATGGGCCATCTATCTACGGGATTGCTTATATCTACAGGTACCTTAGCACATATATATGTATTTGGTGGTTCAGCAAAATCTAAATTACGTATTGTATTTTTCTCAACGATAGGGCTATCAATAGCTATGATATTAGGTACACTCACGGTAAACCAACCACTCATTTTTGGTATATTACTTCTTATCGTTGCAGTCATCCCATATTACATATTTAGTTCACTAAATATAGTCGGACCATCATCGACGTTTTTTATTGTTGCGTTCAGTTTACCTATTAACTTACCTGTAGCTCCAGAAGAAGCTCTGTATAGAGGTGTGGCTATGTTTATTGGCGGGTTATTAGCAACACTTATCGTTACTATTGTTATTCTGATATCTCAAGAAACTGCAGAATCTAAAGCAATTAAAAATGATTATAATATCATTAAACAATTGATTTATAATTTTGATAATCCTAAAGCATTTGCTAAAGTTTCGCAATTTGCAGTGACTGCATTTAGAAATTCAGATAGCCAGTTAATTACTTCTAGTACTGCAAAATCAAAAGAATCCCCTGAATTCCAAAGATTATTATTACTTCATAATACTGCACAAGGAATCCATTCAGAGTTATTAGAGCTGAATGAAAAAAATGCGCGTCCGCTTCCTAAGGAAATTAAGGAAATGGTAGATTATGTTATTAAGCTAGTTTATTCGGAAGGTGAGTTTAAGCGACCTTGGACAAAAACAGTGGATATAGAACAGCAATATCAAAATTTAGTTGATAATATATTTAAAGTAGACGCGATTATGAATGCTGATAATGAACGTGTAGAACATGAAATTGATATACGTGTTCCAATATACGGACATCGAATGCTCACAAACTTAACTTTAGATTCATTCGTCTTTAGAAACACATTACGCTATATAATTATTATGGCGATTGCGATTTTCATAGCACTTATGTTTGATTTTGAAAAAGCATATTGGATTCCGTTAAGTACACATACTGTGCTTTTAGGTTCAACAACATTGCATAGTTTTGAACGCGCTGGCTCACGAAGTGTAGGAACCATCGTAGGCGTACTTGTACTATCACTCATTTTATTATCAACGCCTCCACTACCTATTGCTATCCTATTATTAGCAACCGCGGCAGGTGTTACAGAGGTTTTTGTAGGTGCTAATTATTCATTTGCTGTTATCTTCATCACAATTCAAGTCATATTACTAAATGGTATAGCAGCAAATCATTTAACTATTTTGATCGCATTACCAAGAGTTATTGATGTTATTGTTGGCGTGGTTATCGCTGTTATATGTTTATTAGTTATTGGCAGAAAGACTGCATCTTCCATGTTACCAGGTACGCTTGCAGATGTAGCAAGAGATGAAGCAATATTATTTCATTACTTATTTGCAAGTAGTAAATATTCATCTAGAGAACAAGATAAACAAGAAATGTTACAGTTAAGTGTGAAACTTAATAATATGACTCAAGTGTATAACAACGCCAATGGTGAAATATTTAGTAATAAAATGGTCATTCAGTATTACTATCCTAGTATTTATGCTTTAGAAGAAATTAGCTTTATGCTTACAAGAGCTTTAAGCAATGAAAAAAGGTATCATATAGACGATGAAACAATGGGCGAATATTTACTTATTTTTGAAAATATAGCAAAACATTTTGAAAGAGGTACACATATAAAAGTTCAAAATGTACCTCATTTACCTCAGTATACGCATATCAGAACTTCTTTAATGAATATTCAAAATAATTGCATGCATGCAAGACAAGATGCAAAAATAGCACATGTTTAAAAAGCAAGCCAACGTAGCGATAAATAATATCGTATGAGTTGGCTTGCTTTTTTTTAAAGTAATATGGTGTTTAAGGTACGTAAACGGTAGGGGAAGTGTGATGTTTGTCTGAGGGCAGACTGACTTTGAAGGTCGGACTAGTTTTCACCTTCTTTTTAGTCTTTTTCTTCTCGCTGTTCTTATTGATTTTTAAATTTTTGAGGTAATATCAATCGACTTGTCCATAAGTTCTACAATTCCAACCATAGAAGCAACATGTGTTTCAAATTCCCAATTTGTTTTGTCATCTACATGATTTTGAATGTCGCTTGATAAATCATCGTAAATTTTGTTTATCAATTTATGTGGGGTATCGGGTGACGGAACTAAACCTATAGTGACTTTATTCATGATTTCCTCCTTTATATAATGTTAAATAATGCTTAGATTCATAGATTAATTCCCGGTCATAATAAATTTAATCATTATATTTTCTAACTCTCATTGAATAAAAAGTATAGTCTTTGTTTGTAGAAGTTCTATAGTGGTAAATAATGAGTGAGATTGATTATACACAGGAGGTAGATATTAATGCCTTGGACGATGGACGATTACCCACAAAGTTGGAAAAATATGGATAAATTAGAACGTAAAAAAGCAATAGATATTGGAAATGCAATGCTGAAAGATGGATATAAAGAAGATAGAGCTATCCCAATCGCAACTAAGCAAGCTGAATCCTGGTACAAAGATGCTTCTAAAAAGGAGTTAGACGAGTTACAAAATAAAAAAATTACCAAACACGATAAAGACGATTCAGCTGATCCTCAATTAAATAATAAAGATGTTCACGTTTATTATGAAGATGACAAATGGAAAATTAAATCAGATGGTGCTAAGCAAGCATCTGATAGCTTTGAAATGAAAGAAGATGCAATGAAACGCGCACGTAATATTGCTGATAATAGATTAAAAGAAGTTATAGAGCACAAAAAGAATGAATAGCATAATGTTTGTTATTGAAATATAAACTAAGATGATTATATTTTAAAAAGACTCAACGGTTTGCATAGCCGTTGAGTCTTTTTCTGAAGTGTAGATTATTCAATGTATACATCTTTATATTTAGAAAATTGTTGTGAATTAGCTATAATGAAGTTGAATTTAGATATTTCTGGGAGGCACGAAAAATGTATATTGAACGTAAACCTTCGTTGAAAATAGACGATTTAAAGCAAGAATTTCAAGAAAGCCTAAAACAAATTAATAGTAAAGAAGAAGCATTTGATATGGTTGTAGATTTTGTAGCTTTAGAACAATTATATTCCTCAGCAGTTAAAGAAATTAGTACCAAATTGGATATATTAGACGATAATTTTCGACAAATGTATAAGCATAACCCAATTCATCATATGGAGCGTCGTGTTAAAGAATTGAGAAGTTTACTTAAAAAGTTAGATCGTAAAGGTTGTGAAATAAGTACAGCGTCTGCAAAAGAAAATATCTTAGATATAGCAGGCATTAGAGTCGCTTGTAATTATATAGACGATATTTACGTAATAGAGAAATTGCTGCTAAAACAAGAAGATGTAAAACTTTTAAAACGTAAGGACTACATTCAAAACCCTAAAGATAATGGCTACCGTAGCCTACACATCGTAGTAGCTATCCCAGTATTTTTAGCACATTCAGTTGAAACGGTACCAGTAGAAATTCAAATCAGAACAATTGGTATGGATATGTGGGCAAGTTTAGAACACCAAATTCGTTATAAAAATAATGAAAATACTGAAAAACACAGGACAGTATTAAAACAATGTGCAAATGATATAGCTACGGTTGAAAGTAAAATGCAGCATATCCACTCTGAAGTATTCGAAAATTAAATACGCCTTGTTATAAATTAAAAGTTTGTATGAATACCAAGCTGGTTTATTAATCATCGTACTTTGCTTAATAGTAATATTTAAGTTTTTATAAAAAATTAATTTCCGACATGTACAGGTTTATGCCTGTCATGTCGGTTTTTTAGGTTTAAATGTAAATACAAAAGTTTTTGCAAGCGTTTGCAAATTCAGTAGTTGTGTATTACTATACTTGTATACAAGTATATCGTATTAAAAAGAGGTGAAGTCTTTATGAAATATAATTACCCTGAACAATGGTTAGAAGGTGTCTCAAAAGGCGAAATGATTGCTGCAGAAATTCGATTAAAAATTGTCGAAGGAACGATAACGACAGATACACTATTAACTGAGAATCAAATAGCAAAAGAATATAATGTCAGTCGTTCCCCGGTTAGAGATGCGTTTAAATTATTAAAGCAAGATCAATTAATACATTTAGAGAGAATGGGGGCAGAAGTCTTACCCTTTGATGAAAATGAAAAAAAGGAACTTTATGATTTAAGAATCATGTTAGAATCTTTTGCTTTTAGCAGGATAAAAAATTTGGATCATAACTTAATTGTTAAAGAATTACGTAAACAATTAGAAATGATGAAAGTAGCAGTTCAATTTGAAGATGCAGAAGCATTTACGGAGCATGATATGAAATTTCATGAAGTAACAATACTAGCTTCTAAACACCAATACTTAAAAACATTTTGGAATAACTTAAGGCCAGTCATGGAAGCATTGATACTGTTGTCAATGCGACAACGCATGAGTGAAAAGCCAGAAGACTTTGAGCGTATACATCATAATCATGAAGTATTTATTGAAGCGGTTGCTAACCAAGATGCTGCAAAATTAAGAGAAGCGTTCCACCTCAACTTCGACGATGTTGGCGAGGATATTGATAGTTTCTGGTTAAATTAAAATTTAGAACCAGTTGAAAAGTAGGAGGAATAGTCATGAAATACATGATTGGTGTCGATATCGGCACAACAAGTACGAAATCAGTACTTTACGATGAAAAAGGTCAATTTATAATGAAACATAATATAGGTTACCCATTACATACACCAAATGTAGAAACTTCAGAAGAAAATCCTGATGAATTATTTGATGCAGTATTGATGACTGTTAAGTACGTCATGCGTGAAGCAAATATTGCTAAAGAAGACCTTAAGCTTATTTCGTTTAGCGCACAAATGCATAGCTTAATTGCAATGGATGCGAGTAACCAACGCCTTACTGAAAATTTAACTTGGGCTGATAATCGTGCAAGCCAATATGCTGAAGAAATAAAAACCAAGCATAAGGGACATGAGATTTACCAAAGAACTGGTACGCCAATCCATCCGATGTCACCATTAGCTAAAATTTTCTGGATGAAACATGAACAACAAGAAATATACAATCAAACAGCTACATTTGCTGATATTAAGACTTATATTTTCTATCAATTATTTGAAGAATTTGTGATAGATCAATCGATGGCGTCGTCTACGGGAATGCTTAATTTAGAAACATTATCATGGGATAAAGAAGCACTAGCACTATTAGATATTGATGAGCATCAATTGCCAAAAGTTGTGCCGACAACACATATCTTAAAAGGAATGAAACGTCGTTATGCAACGTTGATGGGGATAGATGAGAATACACCGATTGTAGTTGGGGCAAGTGATGGCGTACTTTCTAACTTAGGAGTAAATGCCTTTAAAAAAGGTGAAGTAGCAGTGACGATAGGTACATCAGGTGCAATAAGAACAGTTATAGACAAACCGAGAACAGATTATAAAGGGCGTATCTTTTGTTATGTGTTGACTGAAGGCCATTATGTAATTGGCGGTCCTGTAAATAATGGTGGTGTCGTACTACGTTGGCTACGAGATGAATTATTAGCGAGTGAAGTTGAAACTGCAAAACGATTAGGCGTTGATCCTTATGATGTATTAACAAAAATAGCTAACAGAGTGAATCCAGGTGCAGATGGTTTAATCTTCCACCCGTATCTTGCTGGTGAACGTGCACCATTGTGGAATGCTGAAGCTAGAGGATCATTCTTTGGTTTAACACTATCTCACAAGAAAGAACATATGATTCGAGCTGCTTTGGAAGGTGTACTTTATAATCTTTATACTGTTTATCTTGCTCTGATTGAAGTGATGAATGAAACGCCTTCAACTATAAAAGCGACAGGTGGATTTGCTAAAAGTGAAGTATGGCGTCAAATGATGGCAGATATTTTTGATACAAATTTAATTGTACCTGAAAGTTATGAAAGTTCTTGCTTAGGTGCATGTGTATTAGGGATGAAAGCACTTGGAGAAATTGATGATTTTTCAATTATCGAAGAAATGGTTGGAACTACAAATGAACACACACCAAATCAAAACAATGTACAAGTATATCAGCAACTTATATCTATATTTATTAATTTGAGTCGTTCGTTAGAAGCCCGCTACACAGAAATTGCCACCTTCCAACGTGAACAAATGACGCATGAAGACTCATAATATAGATATTACAATTAAAGAGAAACGTGACGAGATGTCATTATTACCTTATTGGTGATGTGATTTTGTCACACGCTCTTTATATTTTTCGAATATAAAGTAAGCGTTACCAAGATTGGGTGGATGTATGCATGTCTGTCAACAATTCATTCAATCTTTAATTTGAAAGGGGAGAACGATTATGTTTGAAACAATTTGGCCACTGATTACGGTGGTAATAGGAATTATCATATTACTATCACTTATTATTTTCTTGAAATTAAATACATTTATTTCTTTAATTATCACATCTATTGTGACTGCAGTTTTACTAGGTATGCCGTTAAATAAAATCATTGAAACAGTAGAGACGGGTATGGGAAGTACACTCGGTCACATTGCGTTAATTTTCGGGTTAGGTGCGATATTAGGAAAGCTGCTCTCAGATGGTGGAGGTGCTACACGTATTGCTGATACACTTATTAAAAAGTTTGGACCTAAACATGTGCAATGGGCGATGCTTGTAGCCGCATTTATCGTAGGGATTGCGTTATTCTTTGAAGTAGGCTTAGTATTATTAATTCCATTAGTATTTACGATTGCTAAACGCGCTAATGTATCACAATTAAAATTAGGATTTCCAATGGTTGTGGCTTTATCTGTAACTCACGGATTTTTACCACCACATCCAGGGCCAGTAGTTATTGCAAAAGAGTTAGAAGCAAACTTAGGTCATGTATTATTATATGGTATGATTATTGCTATTCCAGTTACAATCATAGCTGGGCCGTTATTTAATAAAGTAGCACAAAAAATAGCACCATCTGCTTATACACGTGAAGGTGATATTTCAGCTTTAGGTGCTCAAAAAGAATTTTCAGAAGAAGAAATGCCAGGATTCGCTATCAGTTTACTAACTGCTATTTCTCCAGTTATCTTAATGTTATTTTCAACTGTCGTGCAACTTATTACAGGTAATGAAGAAGCTACAAATGGCTTTGAATCATTTGTCTACTTTATTGGTACAGCAGCAACAGCCATGCTGATTGCAGTATTATTTGCTATTTTTACTATGGGTATTAGACAAGGGCGTAATAATTCAGAAATTATGGATTCAGTTTCTAATGCGATTTACCCAATTGGTATGATGATTTTAATTATTGGTGGTGGCGGCACCTTTAAACAAGTATTAATTGATGGTGGCGTTGGAGATACCATCGCTAAATTATTCGAAGGCACAGAAATGTCACCTATTTTATTAGCATGGTTTGTCGCGGCTGTACTCCGAATCGCTTTAGGGTCTTCAACTGTTGCTGCAATATCATCTACAGGTATTGTTATGCCTTTATTGCAAGTATCGGATGTTAATGTTGCGCTAGTTGTTTTAGCTATCGGAGCCGGTAGTGTAATATTATCTCACGTTAACGACGCAGGATTTTGGATGTTCAAAGAATACTTTGGACTAACTGTTAAAGAGACATTCCTAACATGGTCGTTGCTTGAAACTGTTATATCAGTATCAGGTTTAATATTCATATTAATATTAAGTGTTTTTGTATAAATTATAAATATAGTAATAATAGTTTAATTATATGTAGAAAAGCTCCCATAATATTTGGGAGCTTTTCTATCATTTAAATTTTATTAATATTTTAGTTACTTAAATATTAATATAGAAGGAAATTTCAACATAACTGTTCTTTTAAATGATAAAATAAACTAACTGTTTGAGAATTATCAGAATTAAGACGTTCAATTCAATCTTTTTCAATCTGATGAAAAGATGTTTATGATGTTACTCAAATATATAACCATTGAAATTTTACTCAACTCATTTATAGTAAGTAAAATAGGGGGCATAAATTATGAAAAGAATACTACTCATCGCAAGTGCGTTTATTGGTGTTATTGTTGGGGCTGGCTTTGCATCAGGTCAAGAAGTACTCCAATACTTTACCAGTTTTGGTATTATGGGAACATTTGGTGCAATTATTACTACAGCATTATTTGCTTATGTAGGTATGATGCTTGTTTGGTTGGGAAGTAAGTCTAAGACAGATTCTCATAAAGAAGTTATACATAATATTACAGGGACATCCATTATCGGAAAATTGTTAGGATGGATTATTGATTTAGTCATTATATTTACACTATTTGGTGTCGGAGTCGTTATGATTGCTGGGGCAGGTTCAAATCTTAATCAACAATTTGGATTACCTTCAATCGTAGGCACTGTTCTTATGACAATATTAATTATTTTAGCTGGTATGATGAAAGTTGAAGGTGTTGTTAAAGTTATTGGTAATATTACACCTTGTTTGATCTTGTTTATCATAGTTATATCCGTTTATAGTTTTCTTACAACTGATACACCATTCTCACAACTTAATACATTATCAGATGCTAAACCATCAACATTACCAAACTGGTTTATCGCAGGTGTTAATTACGCTTCATTTAATACTGCAGTCGGTGCATCTATGGCCATTGTTATGGGAGGATCTGAAAAAAACACAAAAGTGGCAGCTATCGGTGGATTAGCTGGAGGACTTGCTCTTGGAATTATGATTGTATTAAGTAATTTAGCTATTTTCACTCAAATTGACGTAGTTGGTAATATGGAGATGCCGATGTTAGGTATAGTTAATCATATTTCACCTATATTAGGTGTGGTGATGGCACTCGTTATTTTTGCTATGATCTTTAATACTGGTTTAGGTATGTTTTATGCATTTGCCACACGTTTTACAGTAGTGGATACAAAACGATTTAAATTATTCTATACAGTTACAGTCATCATAGGTTTACTCTTAAGTTTCGTAGGCTTTACAGACTTAGTCGCAATCTTCTATCCATTAATTGGTTATTTAGGGCTTGTACTTATTTTTGTATTATTTTATGCACCATTTAAATTAAAGTTTGGAAAGAAAAATATAAGCAGCTAGTTAAAGCCATTGATTTAATAAAAATAGAACACTTATAGATTAAAAGAATAAGTTCTAAAATTTTTAATATAAATTTCACACCTCATTTCTTATTTTTAGATATAATAAAAATAAGAAATGAGGTGTTTTTTTGAATGAGGAAACGTTAGAAATATTACAAATGCATGCATTACAATTATTGGGCATTCGCTTAGAAGGTTATGATACGAATGATATGAATGGGATTATAAGTCATATCAAGACGCCTTTTATGAATACGTCAAGAAAGCAGTTTAACAATGAGGTGAAACATTTTATTGTACATATGCATAGTAATAAAATTTACCATTATACGAATAGTTTCGGGGTTAATTTTTTATTTTTTAAATTTAAAAAATATAAGAAAATATATATTATAGGGCCATATATGGAGAATCGACCGAATGAACGCCGTTGTAATGAATTACTTCAAAGTTTGGATATCAAAATTTCAAAGCTATCGATATTAAAACAATATTTGTTAACGATTCCTTTGTGTCATCATGTAAAAGCACAAAAAATGTGTCGTTTAGCAATTCGATTCTTGAAAAAAAGAAATATTGTTTATGAAACTGTGAAAATAGATTTTAGTTTTCATTCAACTGCCGAGGGTTTAGCAGAATCTAAAGCTCAAATCGATTATACGCTAAAAGAAATAGAGTACCGTTATAATTTAGAAAATCAGCTACTTACCGCAGTTGAAAATGGTAACACAAAAGAGGCATTCTCTATTATGAATTCAATGAACTTATCAGTAGCTGGTCTAAGAAGAGTGAAAGATGATATTTCAAATGAACAATATAAGGCGTATTTAGTAAATACACTATGTCGTAAAGCTGTGGAAAAAGCAGGTGTAAGTTTAGTCCATATCGACGAAATATCTGCAAATTTTGCGGCTTTGATAGATCAAACAATGGATATAGAAACATTAGATGAAATCACTTACTTAATTGTTAAAGAATATACAGATAAAGCGATGAAAGTTAAAGCAAATGCTTATAGTCCAAAAATAAGTAAAGTTATTCAATATATAGAAAGAAATTTGGATAATACATTATCTTTGAATGAGCTTGCGGCATACGTTGAATTAGCTCCGAGTTATTTGTCTAAAATATTTAATAAGGAAATCAATAAATCTATTTCACAATACATTATTGAATCGAGAGTCAAGAAAGGTCGAGACCTTCTCGCGAGGACAAAAATGACCGTATCTGAAGTGGCAAACTATGTAGGATTTAAAGAGCAAAGCTATTTTGCACAGTGTTTTAAAAAATACTATGGTGTAACGCCTTTACAATATCGAACAGAGCATAAAGAATTTTATTAAAGGAGAAATTACTGAAAATTATAAAAATATTTTAAAACCTCCTATTTTTAGTGAATATATTATAAAAAATATTAATAAAATCATAAATTGGTTGTAAAAATACTGGTTAAAGAATAAGGTTATAACATTTATTTGAGAAATGAATTGTGCGTAAAAGAAAAAATTGAACTTGACTTTTAAGTTAAAAAAGAACCCTTAGTTACAGACTTTATGAATATCCAAGCACTACAAAGTATTTAATAATATTATTTCATTATATAACAACGTTGTTATTTTGGGATTGACTGTTGAGTATTAAAAAATATAATGAGAGTAAGATTTCTATAAATAAGCTAAGGGATGTTCAGATACTAATTTTTATACGGCTTAGTTTATGGAAATAAATTTTTTGAGTATATAGGAAAGCGCTTACACTTTATATTTTATTGCTAATCGATAGTAACAATTACTAATACATACTAGGAAACGATATTATCAGTAATACACAATTAGGAACGTTTCTGTAGTGGAAAGAGGTTATAGGTATGGTTACAGCAAAACTAAAACCAGCAAATAGTAAGTTGAAAAGTTTTAAAGAAATTCAGTCGCCACGATTAAAATTTAAAGAAAAACTGTCATATGGATTTGGTGATTTAGGTAATGGCTTAATGTTTGATATGGGACAAATTTACTTACTTTTATTTTATACGGACATTTTAGGTATACCGTCAGCCATTGGGGGAGCTGTGTTTCTTGTTGCGAAATTCTTTGATGCTTTTGTAGATGCTGGCGTGGGTACTATAGTAGATAATCAAAGAAATTTTGCTAAGCGAGGTAAATTTAAGCCTTTTATTCTGTACGGTACAATACCATTAGCCATACTTACTGTGCTCACCTTTATGTCGCCAGATATTAGTGAAACCGGGAAAATTATATGGGCATTTGGAACTTATTTACTATTTAGCGTAGCGTATTCTGTTGTGAATATACCATATGGTTCGCTGTCAGCATCTATGACAATTAATTCAGAAGATCGTACACAGTTATCGGTATTCCGTAACTTAGGTGCCCAGGCTGCAATGTTTATTTCTGGAGTCGTTGTTATTCCATTAGTAACACTATTTCCAACACAGTCTTTAGGCTACCCAGTAGTAGTGGGCTTGCTGGCTGTAATCGGCGTTACATTCCACTTGCTATGTTATAAAGGTGTTAATGAACGTCATACGGTAGAAAGACCAAAAGAAAAAGGTATTGGTCGAAAAGCATTTTTAAATTTATTAAAAAATAGACCGTTTCTTATTTTAGCAATATATACATTAATGACTATTACAGCATTGTTCTTACAACAGTCATCACAGTTATATTATTTTAAATATGTATTAGGTGAAGCAAACTTAGTCGGCGTTGTAAGTACATTAAACGTTATCGTATTAATACCAGCATTATTCTTAACGACGTTTTTAAGTAAACGTGTTGGTAAAAAAATGACTGCAATCATTGGATTATCAGGATTTGTAGTATTTCAATTTATTAACTTTATGTTCTTCTCAGATCATGTGACGCTATTTTTAGTTGTTAATTCAATAGCGACATTATTCTTAGTAATACCGAATACGGTGACATGGGCATTTATTGCTGATGTAGTAGAATATGGCCAATGGCAATCTGGTATTAGATCAGAAGGCATCATCTATGCAAGCTATAGTTTTACTAGGAAAATATCACAGGGATTAGCAGGATTCTTGCCAGGTTTAGCTTTAACGTTAATCGGTTACGTGCCCCAAGCAGCGCAAACACCTGATACACTGTTAGGTTTAAAAGTATTATTCTTTATCATTCCCGCCTCACTTTGTTTAATCGGTGTCATTTTGTTCTTTATTGGATATCCATTAACTGATAAAAGGCATAATCAAATTGTTAAAGAATTGGCACTTAGAGAAGAATTATAATTAATTATTAATTTTATGGAAGTGTTTTGAAAGGAGATTTTTAACATGTTATATCCATTAGTCAACCAACATAGGAGTATCATTGAATTAAATGGTATTTGGGATTTTAAATTAGAGGGAAGTAATGAACAAATAGATGTTGGATGCCCACTCGATACTGATTTAGTGATGGCAGTACCGGGATCATATAACGATCAAGGCGTGACTTCAGAGATACGTAATCACGTTGGTAATGTATGGTATGAAAGAACATTTACTATACCTAATGTGTTAAATAATGAACGGATTGTACTAAGGTTTGGTTCGGCAACGCATAAAGCAACAGTATATATTGATGGAAGAGAAGTAACTTCACATCAAGGTGGTTTCTTGCCATTCGAAGTTGAAATTGGTGAAAATTTAGAGGCTGGAGAGCATCGGTTAACAGTTTGTGTAAATAATATTTTAGATGAAACTACTTTACCTGTGGGTGATTATAGTGAAAAAACGAATGAAGATGGTAGTATCATTAAAAAGAACACGCCTAATTTTGATTTCTTCAATTATGCAGGTCTACATAGACCTGTGAAAATATATACAACGCCTAAAATATTCATAGAAGATATTGAAATCGTGCCACAAGTTTTAGAAGATAGAGCTAATGTAGGCTATAAAGTGTTATCAAGTGAACCAGTAACTTCAATATCAGTTAAATTACTAGATGAACAAGGGGATATTGTTGCTGAAACAACAGGGGCAGAAGGTGTGATAGAAGTAGAGAAGCCACATCTATGGCAACCATTGAATGCTTATTTATATCATTTAGAGGTTACATTATACGATGGTAAAGCGGTGATAGATACGTATACAGAGAGATTTGGGATACGTTCGGTAGAGGTTGTAGATGGTCAATTTTTAATTAACGGTAAGCCTTTTTATTTCAAAGGCTTCGGAAAACATGAAGATGCTTATTATAGTGGACGTGGCATGAATGAAGTAACGAATGTCTTAGATTTCAACCTTATGAAATGGATTGGAGCTAATTCATTTAGGACATCTCATTATCCATATTCAGAAGAAATGATGCGATTAGCAGATGAGCAAGGCATCGTCATTATAGATGAGACAACTGCTGTAGGAGTGCATCTTAACTTTAGTGCTATTTTATCTGGCGTTAAAACACGAGACACATATAAGGAAATTGGCACCAAAGCAGCACATGAAGCAGTGATTAAAGATTTAATTGAGCGTGATAAGAATCATGCATGCGTAGTAATGTGGTCTATTGCTAATGAACCGGATTCGACTGAAAAAGGGGCGAAAGACTATTTTGAACCTTTAGTGAATTTAGCACGTGAGTGTGATCCGCAAAATCGTCCCATTACAATTGTAACAATCCTTACTTCACAACCAGATACATGTGAAGTACAAGATTTAGTAGACGTGTTGTGTCTCAATAGGTACTATGGCTGGTATACTCAAACAGGTGATTTAGATAGTGCAAAAGAAGCGCTGAAAGTAGAACTAGATGGTTGGAGTAAGAAACAACCAGGTAAGCCTATTATGTTTACAGAATACGGTGCAGATACACTAGCGGGTATGCATGCTATTAACGATGAATTATTTACGGAAGAATACCAAATTCGTTATTATGAAGCGAACCATGAAATAATAGATCAGTACTCTCAATTTATTGGGGAACAAACATGGAACTTTGCAGACTTTGAAACTTCTAGTGGTATTATTAGAGTACAAGGCAATAAAAAAGGTATCTTCACGCGTGAGAGAAGACCTAAAGCTGTGGCACATTATTTCAAAAAAAGATGGAGTAGTATTCCAGATTTCGGTTATAAATAATAAAAAAGTTGAAGATTGTTTACATTAGTGTCTGAATATATAAGCCCCTTACAATAAAATTGTAAGGGGCTATGTTATGAGAAAAACATATAAAATTGGTATTATTTCAAAAATGCGATTGCTAACTTTCGTTTATTTTATTCTAAATTTAAAGTAAAAGTGATAATTTTGTGAAAACATTCACAAAAAGCTTCCAATTTATAGTACTATCAATTATGATAAAGGTGTAATAAATAAAGCTTAGCGAAAGAAAAAGACGGAGTGATTATTATGAGAAAAGTAATTGAATCAGTTGTTTTTTCAACAGAAAGTAGCTATGACATTTACGCTCACACAGGTGTAAATCAAGGTATTATTAATGATATTAAAGATGGATACAGAAGTATTGATTATATAGCATACGTTGATGCAGAAAAATTATACAACTATGGACTTACGAAAAAAGTAGCTAGCTAATCCTTATACACTGTTTCATCGAAAGCTGTAAAGGTGAGTAGTTGAAAAATTGCTTACTTATGGTATATTTTTCTCCCCAGTATAAATTGTCATGATTTATTAAATGCCCGTAAGACACTTCAAAAGCCTACACTTACTGAATACCCAGTAAATGTAGGCCATTTGTTTTCAATATACTAAATTTTGGATCATAGTATGATGAAGTTAAACATAGTGTTTAAAATTATGTTTAATTTCATTATAATCATAAATTAAATTATACAAACGCATACGGACGTGATCTTCAGTAGTGTAAGGGATACGTAAATGATCATCATGCTCTAAATATTTACGAAACTCACGTTCTAAATGTTTACGTTGTGGAATCTTCATATTAATCCATTCATCTTTATCAAACAAGGATTCAAAGCGGAAATTAAAGCTAGTCTTACCAATAGAATGGCGTAGATTAGCTAAACGGTCTTCAAAGTTCATGAACATCCTCCTATTAGCATCGTTCAAAGCTATTATATACTTACTTTATAACGAAATACGAATAATGACAAGATAAGTAAAATTCAATTATTTATTTCTACTGATGACTGCATGATACAATGATGAAATATAGGATAGTACCTACATATTTTATAAAGAGAGGAAGTTATAAATGGTTGAATTAAAGAATAAAGTAGCAATAGTAACAGGTGCAAGCAGTGGTATTGGTGCAAGCATCGCTCAAACCCTTTCAAGTCACGGCGTGAACGTAGTATTGTCTGGCCGTAATGAATCACGCTTAAACGATGTTGCTGATGGTCTTCGAACAGCAGGTCATTCAGAAGTTGATACATTAGTTGTTGATATTACTGATCAAAATGAAGTAGAGCATTTAGTACAATTTACTAAAGAGAAGTTTGGTCAAGTAGATATATTAGTAAATAGTGCTGGCCAAATGCTTTCCTCAGCGATAACAGATGGTGATGTAGAAGCATGGAATACAATGCTAGATGTAAACGTTAAAGGAACACTTTATGGTATCAACGCAGTGTTGCCGACATTTCTAAAGCAATCAAGTGGTCATATTATTAACATTGCTTCTATTTCTGGATTTGAAGTAACAAAGAAAAGTACATTATATAGTGCATCTAAAGCCGCTGTACATGCAATTACTCAAGGATTAGAAAAGGAATTAGCTAAGACAGGTGTTAGAACTACAAGTATCTCACCAGGCATGGTTGATACACCATTAAGCGGAGGAACTGATTGGGGAGAACGTAAAAAATTAGACCCTGAAAATATAGCTGAAGCAGCAATATATGCATTGCAACAACCGAGTCATGTTAACATCAATGAAGTGACGGTTCGTCCAGTATAAAATAAAGTAGTGTTAACTGTCCTCTTAGACTTTGTTGAAGTTAGGGGGACTTAATATTGTTTTTTAAGACGAGAGGATAATTCAATGGACTTCAGATAATTAACTGAATCTGATGTATTGCAGTATCGATTACTTAGACTAAAGTCATTACAAACCAATCCATTAGGGTTTGCCTCGACTTATGATAAAGAAATAAAACTGCCGATTGAACAATTCAAAATGATATAAAAGGTACATCTACCCATTTTACGTTGAGAGCTTTTGATAAAGATACCTTGATTGGTATAGCAATATTTTATAGTGAGAAATTTAAAAAATTTAAGTATAAAGGTACTTTAGTATTTGTATATTGCGCTCCTGAATATAGAGAGCAGGGGGATAGCAACAAAATTAATTCAACAAATAATTGATATTGTAATTTATCAAAATATTGTAACTACAATTCATTTATACAAATAATTAGGGTTTAAGTGCTATGGTACTGAACCTAAAGCCCTTTATGGTGGAAACGTTTATTATGATGAGAGTTTAATGTAATTAGAACTTTAATTCCGCACAAAAAAGACTTACAGATTTGTAAGTCTTTTTTAGTGAGAAGTTTATAGCCATTCAATGATTTCTAATCTATTGTCGAATGGATCAAATATATAAAAGTGGTCAGCGTCTTCTAGTTCATCTCCATAAATGATTTCTACTGATTTAGCTTCAAGTGATTTTCTTACGCTAGAAGCATCTTTAACAAGAAACGCAGGGTGAGCTTTTTTGGCTGGTGAAAAATCATGTTCAATACCAACATGTAATTGTTGTTGTCCAACTTGGAACCAAACTCCATCCTTTTTAGCTAAATTATTAGGTTTATTGATCTCTTGAAATCCTAGAATTTCAGAATAAAATTTTCGTACTTCTGATTCACAATTGGGTGGCGTAGTAACTTGTACATGGTCAATACCTAAAAAATAACTTTCCATTTTAGTCCCCCCTTATTATCTTCATATTATACGGAAATGATTTGTACTTTTATAGTAATTATAGTTAAGTTGTTATTTTTAATATATAAAAAGCTGAAATGCTCCAATTAAGTAGGAGATTTCAGCTTTTTTCTAATAAATTTAAAGAATGTATTAAAGTTTTAAACTTACCAATTATCTATTTCATTACGTTCACCTTTGAAATTATTTGAAACTTGGTGACGTTGCGCTAAAACAGCTTCGACATCTTCAAATTTAATATCTAAAGCATGTAGTAATACGAATAGGTGATACATTAAATCTGCTGTTTCATTTGTTACTTCATTAGTGTCGGATTTCATCGCACCTATAACAACTTCGAAAGATTCTTCGCCAAACTTTTTAGTGATTTTTTCAAGCCCTTCGTTTAATAAATATTGCGTATATGAGTTCTCTTTATTAGATTGCGCACTTTGAGTTACAGTTTGTTCTAGTTGCTGGATATTAAATGGAATATCTGTGTTAAAGCAACTTTGACTTCCAGTGTGACAAGTAGGGCCATTCGGTACCACATCAATAAGTAGCGTATCTTGATCGCAATCTAAATGAATGCTTTTAACAACTTGAGTGTTGCCTGAAGATTCACCTTTTGTCCATAAGCGTTCTTTCGAACGGGAATAGAAACAAACTATACCTTCCTTTAATGTTTTGTTATATGCCGCTTCGTTCATATAGCCAAGCATGAGTACTTGTTTAGTATTAACATCTTGTAAAATAGCAGGTAAGAGCCCCTTACTAAAATCAGGTTGTTGTGTCATCTTATCGGGATGCCTCCTTGTGCCATAGTTTGTTTTATCTCATCTACAGTAGTTTCTTTATCATGTAATATACTTGCTGCAAGACCAGCAGAAACATTTGTCTGTTTAAATAAGTCTACAAAGTGGTCTGGTGCACCACCGCCACCAGAAGCGATGACAGGAATATTAACAAGTTGTTCAATTTCATTTAAATGTTTTACATCGAAACCTTGCTTCATTCCGTCATGTGTCATGCTAGTAATGAGCAGCTCTCCAGCTCCTAGAGCTTCAACTTCTTGGACCCAATCATATACACGTTTATCTGTACGTTGTTTACCACCATGCGTATAACAGTAATAGTCATTCAACGCTTTGTCGAAATTACTGTCAATCGCAATACAAATACATTGACTGCCAAATTTTTCGCTAGCTTCTTTTATAAAAGATGGATTTTTAAGTGCACTAGAATTTAATGAAACTTTATCTGCACCGTGATTAAGTAATTGTGAGATATCGTCTAATGTAGAAATACCGCCCCCAACTGTAAGTGGAATGAATAATTTTGAAGCGGTTTCTTCAATGACATCTAGTACAAGGTCATGGCCAGCTTCTGTTCGAGATATATCAAGAAAGACTAGTTCATCCGCACCTTGTTCATTGTAATAAAGTGCATAATCTACTGGATTCCCAATATCGCGTAGACCCTTAAATTGGATGCCTTTAACGACACGACCATCTTTCACATCTAAGCAAGGTATAATTCTTTTTTTTATCATGATAAACCCTCCCAAAATTCAGGCTTATGTGCAGCTTTACCGACGATAGCTGCATGCACACCTAATGACTCTAATTTTGTTAAGTCTTGTTGGTTTCGAATACCACCAGAAGCGACAATTTGCTTGTCGGATACTTCTACCAATTGTCCTGTAATTTCAAAGTTAGGACCTGCGAGACGACCATCTTTGGAAATATCTGTATATATAATACCTCCAAGTGGAAATTGATTGATTTTTTCCACTAAGTCAAATAAATCTAAATGAGCATCTTGTTCCCAACCATTTATTTTTACTTCACGGCGATAAGCGTCTATTGAAATATATAAACGATTTGGATATTTCTGCGACATTAGTTCTAGCCATTCTAAGTCTTGGATACCTTTTGTGCCAATAATACAATAATCGATGCCATCCTCGAAGTATGCTTCTATTGTATCAATACTTCTAATTCCGCCACCGACTTCCATTGGTTTATCAGTGAGTTGTCTTAACTCTTTAATATAATTTCTTTCTATAGATGATTGCTTTTTTGCACCAATTAAATCGACAATATGAATACGCTCAACACAATTAAATTGGGTGTAAAATTGAATGCTGTCTTCAGCACTACGTGTCATCTTTTCTTCTGAATCATACTTACCTTCAGTTAGTCGTACACTTGTAGCATTGATTAAATCAATTGCTGGCCATAGTTTAATCATTATAAGAATCCGCCTTTCAATGCTTGATTGAGTATTGCTAGACCTTCGGCACCGCTTTTTTCTGGATGGAATTGAATGCCGATATAATGCTTGTACTGAACAATTGCTGGAATAGGTATACTATATTCAGCAAAAGCTACTACATGTTCAGACATTTCCGCTTGATATGAATGAACGAAATACACATCTTGAGCTAATTGAGGATGATTGCTAACGAGATTATTCCATCCTAAATGGGGCACAGGGTGAGGTGTCTGAATTGGAATGATATTTCCCGGGAAAAGCTTTAATCCTTCAACATCACCTTCTGCGCTCCACTCGTATAAAAGTTGCATGCCAAGGCAAATACCGATAACTGGTTTGTCATTGATGGACTGTAATACAGAGGCCAGGCCACGTGTATTGATTGCTTGCATTGCGTCCTTAAAGTGACCAACACCTGGTAGGATAATGATATCTGCTGCCTCTATTTCATCTTTTTTATCTGTTAATATCGTGTTATAACCTAAATGTTCCACAGCACGTTGTACATTTTTAATGTTACCGAGACCATAATCTATTATGGCAATCATTCTATCACGCCCTTAGAAGAGGGCACGCCTTCAGAGTCGTTACTTGTTAGTGCTTCTTTAAGCGCACGTGCAAATGATTTGAAAATTCCTTCAATTTCATGATGCGTATTGCCGCCACGTATTAAATCTATATGTGTTGTTAATCGCGCATTGATTACTAATGCACGGAAAAATTCATCTACGAGTTCTGTATCAAAAGTACCGACCTTTTCTTTGCTTAAATCTGCGTTGAATGATAAATAAGGACGTCCACTAATATCAACAACACTACGAGCAAGTGTTTCGTCCATAGGTATATAACTTACACCATAGCGTTGGAAACTTTTGCGTTCTTTAACTAATTCTAATAATAACTGACCAAGTACAATACCAATATCTTCAGTTACGTGGTGATCGTCGACCTCTGTATCACCATTTGCTTCTATTGTAAATGACAATTTACTGTGAAATGTAAAAAGTGTTAGCATATGATCTAAAAAACCTACACCAGTATTAATCTTACTTTCTCTATTGTCATCTGCCAGAGAAATAGTTAATTGTGTTTCTGCAGTATTACGTGTTTTTTGATAAATCATATTGAGACCTCCAATTTTTAATAATTGATGCTAATTCATCTAATTGTTCATCTGTAGCAATTGAATAACGTACATAATCAGTCACTTCGACTTCATCATAAACTCTTGGTAAGAAACCGTGAGCTTTAATAAATGCGCCTAAACTTTGTGCAGCAGTTCCTTTGGTTAATACAAAGTTTGTTGATGAAGGGTATACAATCATAACATCTGATACTAAATCTTCGAACATATCTCGTAGTTTAGTTGCAAGTGCTCTTTGATGATTTAAAAATGTATTTAGCATTTCTGTGTGTTCGAACATATATAAAGCGATGTGCAATGTAATGGTATTTAAAGGATAAGGGTGTTCAATTCTTTGAATTTGCTGGATTGTATTAGGTGTACTGATAAGGGTTCCTAATCTTAAACCTGCGATACCAAACGCTTTTGAAAGAGTACGCATTTGTAAAATATGTGGTTGCATCTCTAATTGATAACTCATGCCGAAATCTAAATAGGCTTCATCTATAATGAAATAGCCTCCTAATGTTTCCATTTTGTCGCCGATTGCTTTTAAGAATGTCATACTATATTGCTTACCGGACGGGTTATGTGGGTTACTCATAATAAAAAATGCAGGTTGAACTTCATCTATGCGTCGTAATATATGTTCTAAATCAAATGATAAATCTGGTTCTGCATCGACAAATTCAATTGGTCGATCAACTTGGTAGGCGTACGCTTGGTACATGAAAAAGTCTGGATTTAATGTAAGGGCAGGGCCTTCAGGCATAATTAGCATGAGTTTTTGTATTAATTCATCAGAACCATTACCTGCAATAATTTGATTAGCAGAAAGACCATAATATTTTGCATAGGCCATTTTAAAACGCTCATATTCATCATCTGGATAGAAATTAAATGTTGCTTCTTGAATAATTGTTGCAAGTTGTTTATCTGATAAAGGACGAAGTGGACTTTCGTTTTTGTTAATTCTTATCATTATGTTACTCCTTTGTTGTTCTAATTTCTATTGATTGTTCATGGTTATAAAGTTGTTCGATATGGGCGAGTTCACGTGCCGATGTTTCCACATTTTTAAAAGTTGTCTCAGATAAATCAATAACAGAATGGCGTGTTAAAAAGTCATTGACTGATAAGCCATTGGTAAATCTAGCTGTTTGATTAGTTGGCAACACATGACTCGGTCCTGCTACATAATCTCCAATAACCTCAGGAGAATAATGACCTAAAAACAATGCACCTACATAACGCACATGATTTAAGTAATCATGTGGAGATTCAGTTTGAATTGATGCGTGTTCAGGTGCAATTTGGTTCATAACATCACATGCTTCATTAAAACTGTTTACTGAAATTAAGAAATGATTGTTTGCTAAGCTTGCTTGAACAATAGGTTGGCGTTCAATTTGCTGTAATGTTTTATTGATACGTTGTTCTAATTGCTCTAATAAACCTTTATTTTCACTAATGACAAATGTTCGAGCAAGTTCGTCATGTTCTGCTTGGGCAAAAACGTCATAAGTTACGGCATCTAAGTCTGCTGTCTTATCAATGATTAAGGCGATTTCACTTGGTCCTGCAATTTGATCAATACCAACTTGACCAAAGAGATATTTTTTGGCATAGGCAACATATTGATTACCTGGTCCTACAATTTTATCGACTTTTGGTATTGTTTCTGTACCGTAAGCTAATGCTGCTATACTTTGTGCGCCCCCCACTTGAAACACTCTATCTACACCGGCTATATAACACGCAGCCAACACGATATCTGGCAGTCCTTGGGTCTGTGGAGGAGTGACAACAAATATATTTTTAACGCCTGCTACTTTGGCTAGCGTTACAGTCATTAAAACAGTAGAAGGGTAGCTGGCTTTTCCACCTGGGACATAGACACCTACACGTTCTAAAGGATGATACATTTCATAACATTCTGAACTCCCTTGTTGTGCGGTAGATTTAATAGACAATTGGTATGATTTAATGCGCTCATGACTTTGGTGGAGTGCATCACGTAATGATTGATCAATGTGGTTGTAAGCTGTTTCTAAAGCACTGTATGGAATTTCCAGTTCAGGTGTGTCTACTTGATCAAGCTTTTGATTATAAGATTTTAAGGCTTGGTCACCTTGTTGTTTTACAGTGTCACAAATATCTTTAACGATAGGATAAAGGTCCTCATTCAATGAGGGTTGGTCTAAATATTTATTTAAAAATGTAGTTTTATCTATTATCAATGAGAGACACCTCCAATGTTTGAATAAAATAATCTATTTCAGTTGATTTTTTGAAATATGATTGTTTGTTTGTTATTAGTTTCGCATTTATATTTTTTATTGTGTCTTTTTCAACTAGGCCATTAGATTTTAATGTTGTACCTGTTTGTACGATATCTACGATGCCATCAACCATATCGACTAAGCAAGCCAATTCAATAGAGCCAGATAATTTTACTAACTCTACATCGAGACCTTGGGCTTCAAAATATTTTCTAGCAGTCTTCGTGTAAGAAGTAGCTACTTTGGTAAATGTCGTCGTATCTGGCTTAGCAGCTAATGCAAAATGACATGCTCCAAAAGGCAAATCAAGTAAATTATTGATAGTATAGTTACCTTCTTCTAAGATATCGCTACCGACAATGCCGACATCTGCTACACCTTGTTCTACATAAATTGGTACATCGCTACCTTTAACTAAAACAAATTGAATTTCTCCTACTGAGATGAGTAACTGACGGTCTCTCTGTTCTAACGCATACGCGATTTCTTTTTCATCTATATCATTCAAATAAGCAATAAAGCTTTTGAGTAATCTACCTTTAGCTAAAGCTACTGTAAGCATGATGTTCTCTCCTTTTTATTTAAAGTATAAATCCAAGTCCGAAGCCTTCTAATTCACCTTTATAAAAACCACCTGTAAGCTGTTGTGATTTATTGTTTTTAAGGTGACATCTCATAAAAGCACCTTTGTAATAAGAACGAGGGGGCTGTGGTGTGATATCTAAATGAATATCAGTGATATTTTGCGTATTAAACCACTGCTCCCATCTACGTAACGCTTGAATTGTACGGTGATCATGTGGGAAGAGCTGACTCAATAAATCTAATTGTTCAGTTGTTTTGGTAGTTAGTAATTGAACAACTGGATGAGCTATACTCAATTGAGATGTGAGTTCTGAAATATTACGTTCTTGTATAAGCTTTAATATTTCTTCAGTTTGTTCTTTAGATGTTAACAGTAAATCTATCAATTGATAGTGTCCTAAGATTACAAAGTCGATATCATCATCTAAAGTGGCTTTGATATATTCATAAAAAGTGATGAAATCGTTTTGCATATCTGTAATTGTAGGATTATAATGCTCAATGCCTAATTGTGTATAGACTTCATTATCACGCACAATAGGGCCAGTATATGCAACGCTTTGATATTGTGGCGGGTAATTACTGTAATAGCGTAATAATTGATCGGTAAAATCATTACGTAACGCATAAATTTGATGGTCATGCTGCCAGAAACTACGTTCAGTCATTTGTTGTAAATCATCTTTTGTTAATGTTTGCCATGACAAGGATTCGATGAAACTAAAATCTACGAGTTTAAATCCAGCTTGTTGAAAATGTTTTAAAAATGCTAATTCTAATTCTTTATTATTAATAAGTGTTGTATTCATAATATGACCATCCTTTATCTTTTACTTTGTTACTCTACCGAACTAAAGTGGATTGATAAAGAATACTTTAACACAGTTATTTTTTTAATTCAATAAATATTCAGAAAATAACCTGCTAATTACTAAATAAAAAGCTCTACTCCTTTAATGAAGGAGGTAGAGCTTGGAATATATGAGGCAATATAGATTAAAGATGAGTTTATACTAGAGTTTGTCCGTATTTTACGTATTTGAACATTTCTTCTTTAGGGACCATGTTACCACCTGTGGCCCAAACAATATGGTTAGCATTTTCAATATTTATCCCTTTGTCCATTGCATATTTTGAAGTTTCCTTAATACCTGCAAAACCAGAAGCTGCAGAAGGTTCAATAAAGATATCTTCATTAACGCTTAACATATATAAATATTTATACATTTGCTTATCTTCAACTGTATATGCGCCATAAAGCAAAGTGTTCATAATTTGTCCGACTAAACGGGAAGGGCGCGATACAGCAAGACCATCTGCATCTGTACGACCATCTAATCCTATATCATTTACAGAGATGTCATCATGAAGTTGAGTCATCATACCTAATAACATACAAGGTGCATGTGTTGGTTCAGCAAATACGCAATAAACATGTTCACCAAATACTTCATTTAGACCGAAAGCAACACCACCAGGGCCCCCACCAACGCCACAAGGCAAGTAAATGAAAAGGGGATGTTCAGCATCTACTTTAATATCATGACTTTCTAGTTGCGTTTTCAAGCGTAGTGCAGCAACAGTATAACCTAAAAATAAATCATTAGATCCTTCGTCATCAACAAAATGGCACGTAGGATCATTTTCTGCGCTTTTTCTACCTTCAGCAACGGCAAATTGATAATCAGATTTATGTTCTACGACTTCAACGCCGCGATCGCGTAATAAATCCTTTTTCCATTGTCGTGCATCGCTAGACATATGTACCGTAACGCTGAAACCGAGTTTGGCACTCATGATTCCTATACTTAAACCTAAGTTACCTGTAGACCCAACAGCTACATTATAGTTACTAAATAACTCTTTATAGTATGCGTTATCTAGTACGCTATAATCATCTGTTAACTTGAGGTTCCCGTGTTCTATTGCAATAGACTCGGCTAACTTAAGAACTTCATATATGCCGCCTCGTGCCTTAATTGACCCTGAAATAGCAAGATGACTATCGCATTTAAGCCATAGTTTACCGTTTGAGGCATATGATTCTGTTTGAGAAAGTTGATTGTGCATAAAAGGAATGGGCTTTAATGGCGATTCAATCAGACCGCGATCTTTTTCTGTTTCAGGAAAAACTTTTCGAATATAACTACTAAATCGCTCCAAGCGGTCTGCTGCATCTTCCATATCTTCTATTGAAAAAGGAAGCTCTTCTGAACGACGAAAATTTGGATTTTTCCAAAATGTAGGGTTATATTGTTGCAATTCACTGATGAGTGGAAAGTTCTGTTTTAATTTTTTTAGCTCAGGCATAAAATTCCTCCTATAATTCGAAATCATTTATTCATTAATTATAGCAAAATTAGTGTGTTAAAATGCGAATAACGATAGTGAATGAACATGATAAATATGACTTTATCAAATAAGTTATGAAAAAAATGGAAATAGGGGGGATAAAAGTGAAAGTGTTTATATTTGGTGCAGAGTGTGGTTTAGGTAAACATTTAATTGAAAAGTTGAAAAAACAGCATGAAGTTTATATAAATAACTCAAAACCTCATAGCGATAGTATTAATATACCATTAAATGTATTTCTGGTTGAGGATTTAAAAAATATATTAAATCAGATGGACAAGGTTATTTATATAACACATAAATCAGCTTTGCCTTCTGCATATTTACAAGGAGACTTGCACTACATGCACGTATGGGCAATAGAAAATATACAACATGTATCGTCGAAAAATAATAACCCAAACTTATATATATTAAATACAGGCAAATTACATAACGCTAATTTTGAGCATACATTTAATTCACAAAAGGTAAAAGTTGTAGATGTAACTAGTTCAAATTTAATAGATAATCTAAATTCAACTGTTCAATTCTTTAAAAATAAATCTAAGAAGGTTTATTCCTTTCAGTATTTAACATTACAAAAGCTTACCAATGCAAGACAACTGGTCAATAAATATGAAGACTACTTAAAGAAAACCAGCTTTGAATTGATTCAAGTAGACCAAACAGCAACAACTTTTGATATAAGATTAAAAGGTTTATCATATCCATTAATTAAATTGGAAAAAGTATATTGTTCGCCAACGCAATTTATACTGAAAGTGACTGGTGGTTTATTAGTAAATACAAAACAAGACAACAAAGCTACTTTCGAATTTAGAATTACTCGGAATCATTTAAGTTGTGTTACCGCGTTATGTCATTTTAAACCCGCGTTGCCATGGTGGTTATACCTTATATCACAAGCCCAAATCCATAAATGGGTGATGGTTCATTTTACCAAATATATATAGAATACTATCTAAGTGAGTGCTAAATTAAATATAAAATAAAAAGCGCTGATAACTTCTTACTAATAGTAAGTTATCAACGCTTTTTATTTTAAGGTGAAGTTAGAGAGGCAGTTATCTTTTTAATGTACGACGTAATTTAGAGAACCAACCTTGAGGTGAATTGACTGACGTTGTTTGTACATGTGGTTGAGCGGCTTCATCTTTCAACAATTGTCCATAATTCATTGCTTCTTGCATTAAATAAGCTTGTGAATTTAATGGTGACAAATTGTTTTCAATATAGTGATAAACGCCATGTTGATCTTGAAAACGACCTTTCTGATTATCGGACAATTGTAAAGTCATATAATCTAATAACCGTTTACTGATAGTCTTATCTTCAACCGGGAATAAGATTTCAACACGTTTAATCATGTTACGTGTCATGGCATCAGCAGAAGATAAGTAGATTTTTTCATCCCCGTTATTATGGAAATAATAAATGCGTGAATGTTCTAAGAAGCGGCCAACAATACTTACAACTTCAATATTTTCACTAATACCTGGGATGCCAGATTTTAAACAACAGATGCCTCGAATAATCAGCTGAACTTTAACACCTGCACAAGATGCTTCAAATAATTTAAGAATGATATCTTTGTCTGTTAAAGAATTCATCTTCATCATAATCTTACCGTTACCATATTGTCGGTGCATTTCGATTTCTCTGTCTATTCGTGTTAAGAATACATCTCTGATATCAAAAGGGGCGACAATGAGTTTATTATAAACAGGTTTGACGGTATAACCACTTAAATAATTAAAAAAGTTAAGTGCGTCTTCAGCAATTTCATCGTTTGTGGTAATGAGGCCCATATCAGTATATAATTTTGCTGTTTTATCATTATAGTTTCCTGTACCTAAGTGAATAAATGACGTCAGCTTGTTGTTGATACGTTTGACTACCAATGAGATTTTACTGTGTGTTTTCAAATGGGTCATCCCATATATAACATGACAACCAGCGTCTTCTAACATTCTAGCCCAATGAACATTATTTTCTTCGTCGAAGCGTGCTTTTAATTCAACAAGTACAGTAACTTGTTTGCCGTTTTCAGCGGCTGTTTTTAAACTATTAATGATTGGAGAATCTTTACTTACTCGATATAACGTTTGTTTAATAGCTATTGTATTAGGATCTTCAGCTGCATCACGAATGAAATCTACAATCGGTTCGAATGATTCAAATGGATGATGGAAAAAGATATCTCTTTTCAACGATAAATCAAAGACATCATTACTACCTAGAGATTGAGGTACTTGTGGTACATATTTTTTGTATTTTAAATGTTTAAGCTTATGAGATAAGTGATCTACTAAATCAGATAGCATGGTTAAGTCTAGCGGTCCATCTAAAAAGTAAACATCATCGTCACGCACTTCTACTTGATTCATAATCCACACAATATCTTCATATGTTGCAAAGCGACCATCGACTTCTAAACGAACAGCACTACCACGTTTACGTTCTTTTAAGAATCTTTCGATTTCAATTAATAAATCTTCTGCACCATCTTCGTGGATAGTTAAATCAGCATTTCTGGTAATTCTAAATGTAAAAGTGTTCAATACTTCATATCCGTTAAAAAGATCATTAATGAAATAGGTAATAATGTCTTCCGCCATAATGATATATTGCTTATCGCCTTCATTTAACGTGTAAAACCTTGAAATTAAAGATGGTATTTGCACGATTGCAGAATTAATTGCATCTTCAGTATCAATATCAACAAAGATATTGAGGCTTTTATTATTTAATTTAGGAAAAGGATGATATGCATCTATGCCCAAAGGCGTTAGAGTAGGTAAAATGTCATTTCTGAAGGCTTCTTGTAAGTCTCCAAGTAATGATTCAGGTAATTCATCAGGTTGGACAATTTCAACATTATATTGACGTAACGCTTCTACAAGTTCGTTATAACGTTTATATTGTAAATCAACGTTCTTCTTATTCTTTATTTTAATTTGATTGAGTTGTTGTTTAGGTGTTAATTGTGCTTTGTTTTCAGGTTTGTCATAACCCATTTTAACTTGGTCCTGAAGACCTGCTACGCGCACCATAAAGAACTCATCTAAATTTGAACTAACTATAGAAATAAAGTTAAGTTGTTCTAAAAGCGGATTGTTTCTATCTTTTGCTTCTTGTAAGACACGATAATTAAAGTCCAACCAACTGAGCTCTCTATTATTAAAGTATTGTGGCAAGTTTAAATCCTTTACTCCCAAATTTCTATGCATAACTCTAATCACACCTCGTCATAATCTGTATTCTTATATACTGTTACGTACAATTTATCATATGAATTTTAAGATTTTGTAAAGATAGTTGTTAACTCATCTTTCAATATTTTTTGAATATGCTTTTTTTGTCTAAGTGATTGGTATTCTTCTGCGATTGGCTCGCCATTGTAGTGTACTTCTAAAGTATAACCGTCATCGCTGTGTAGTAATTCTAGTTTTTCTACAGGGCTCGTGTGTGAAATATTGAGCGCGTTGACGAATTTAATAATACCACCTAAAAATTGAATATTATCTAACTCTTTTCCCCTTAACCATTTTATTTCATGACTGAAGAACTTTAACAAAGATTTATTTTTAAAACTTGCGAGCAAGGCAAGCTTTACTCGATCTTCATGGGGGAACCCATCAATCATTGAATTCGCAATAATGTAATAGGTATGTGGAGAACTTGAATCAGCATCAATAAATCTTCCTAAATAATATAAGTAAGCGCCTTCAGCAAAGAGTTGCTTTTCTTTTTCAGTTACATCTATTTTTTTAAAATCAATTAATTGCTCTAATAATGATTGAGCTAACTTTACACGTTGTTTGGCACCCACACGTTCAATGCGATATTCATTGGCTAAATGGAATAAAGCATCTTTTCGAATATTTTCTTTTTTAAACTCTTCAGGGTGGCGTTCAGAAATCAATTTCATAGTATAACCCTCACGTAACCCTTTACGGGAAAATGTGAACTGGTCAGCGTCTATCTTCTTAAATAATGACTTAAATACAGCTATTGCAGGTAAAATAATATCGACACGATCTCTACTTAAACCGTCTATATCTTTTAAATCTTCATATGAACTTTTTTTAATAATTGAATAGACTTCATCAATATTATCTTCCGACATGGCATAGTTGTGTACACCACCAATGGGATATGATTTCTCAGATTGATGAATACGCGCCACGTTACGGGCAGAACCCCCGATACCAACTAGGGTTACGTTTTTATCCTTTAACCAAGTAAGTTGGTCGAACTGTTTAATTAAAAATTTTTCCATATTTTTAATTGCCGTTTTATCATTATGATCTTTGCCCTCGAAGAATTGACGAGATAATGTAACGACACCAAATGGGAAACTATGGGATGCTATCAATTCTTTATTTTTGAAGTATGTTACTTCAGTTGAACCACCACCAATATCTACAGAAATTCCATCATTGACGTCAGTGGTATGTGTGATGGCATAAAATCCGTAAAAAGCTTCCTCTTGTTCTGAAATAATTTTAATTTTGATATTAAGTGTATTTTTAATATGATTTATGATTTTGTCTCGGTTTGTTGATTGTCTAATAGCTGCAGTAGCAACTGGATGCAATTCATTTACTTTAAATTCATCAGCCACTTTTTTAAAACTGCGCAGTGTTTGAGTTAATACCTCAATACCGTCATCATTCATAGACAAACCTTCACTTAAATATTGACTTAATCTTGCCGGTGTTTTAATATTTAAAATTTCATTTAAACCTGTTTGATGATCGAATTCGAAAATAACTAATCTAATCGTATTCGAACCTATATCTACTAATCCTAAGCGTTCCATATTTGCCTCCTATATTAATGAGGGTTTAAAATTGACTTAAACTATATTTACCCTTTTCTTAACTTTATATTACAATAACTAGAAAAAAATGTGATTGATTTTTTGAATATTTACTACCACAATAACAAACGAAAGTATTTCTAAATTTAACTTGAGTGTAAAGAAAGAGACAGACACGATGGGGAATACTGCATTGTGCCTGTCTCTAATTAATTAGTAATTTATTCTACCTTAAGTGGACCACCAGGACCAAGTGGCCAACCGAGTAAGTACCAAGCAATAATAAATAACGGCCATATAATACCTAATATGATTGTATAGGGCATTAAACTAGATAGTAGCGAACCCAATTTCATATTATTATCATATTTTTGTGCATATGATAATAATAAAGGTAAGTAAGGCATCATTGGTGTAATTGGATTAGTAATAGAATCTCCTATTCTGTAAAGCATTTGTGTTAACGCAGGATGGAATCCTACAATCATAAGCATAGGAATGAATATTGGAGCCAAGATACCCCATTTAGCTGAAGCACTCCCAATCAATAAATTAATACATCCACTTAAAATAATGATGCCTAATATAAGTACTACACCATTCTGCCCTTGTAGAATTGAAGCCCCTTTAACAGCCACAATAATACCTAGGTTACTCCATTCTAAAAAGGCTAGTAACTGAGCAGCAAAAAATACTATGACAATGAAAGACCCCATAGAAGACATCGAATCTGCCAACATTTTACCTAAATCTTTAGTGTTTTTGAACTTTTCCATCATTACACCATAAACGAGGCCAGGGACTAAAAAGACAACTAAGATAATTAGGCCTACACCATTAATAATAGGCGCATCATTTAACAAACTGCCTGTATCACTATTTCTTAAAAAGCTTTGTTGAGGAATAGCTAAAATAATAAGTAATATCAGCATAGATATAAAACTTATATTTGCCCAAAATACAGCACGATTTTCTTGAGGTGTAAGTTTTGTATTCGAATCGTCAGCCTGAATATTTGAATTTGAGTCATCGTATTTACCTAACCTTGGGATCACAAAACGCATTGTTACCCAATAAACAGAAGGTAATAAGACGATGATACTGCCAGCGATGAAATACCAATTCATTGCTACGTTAACGTTGACATTATCAGAAACAATATTTGTTGCTGGTTTTGTAAACGCATATAGTAATGCATCTGACATACCAATCATGATATTTGCTGAGAAACCGCCAAGTGCAGAGGCGTAAGCCATTGCTAACCCTGCTATAGGGTGGTAGCCTAATTTGATAAAGACCATTGCTGCGAGTGGTGGTAGGACAATCGGTGCTGCATCACCAGCAGCATTACCTAAAATACCAATAATAATAATGACAGGTACGATGAATTTCTTTGGGGCTTTATGCACAACTTGAACCATTAACTTATCGAAATAACCAGTCTTTTCTGCTATTCCGATTCCGAGCATCACTGCGAGCACAAGTCCTAACGCAGGAAATTCAGAAAAGTTTTTAATGGCATCATTTAAAATCATCGATAAACCGTCTTTACTTAGTATACTTTTAATTGTAATTGTATCACCTGTACCAGGATGTTTAATGGTGACTTGAAACAGTGACACAACCCACGTAATAATTGCTAGCCCAATACACATTAAGAAAAATAAAATGCTAGGATCAGGTAATCTATTTCCAACTTTCTCTATAGTATTTAAAAATCTATTTATTAGTGTTGGCTTATCTTTAGTATTTGCGCCCATTATAACTACCTCCCTGATAAGTTATCGAAATTATAACAAACTAGGAATCAAAATAGAATGATTTTTCTGAAAATTACATATTTTTTAAAAGTAAATATCATTTGATTTAATTAACTTTAAAGTCTTTTGGTTAAAGTTTCATTTAGTATAAAAAAAGGAAATGATATATATAGTTATAAAATGAACTGGAAATATAATATATCAATACAGGAGATGTGATTATAAGTGGGAAGATTAAATGATAAAGTTGCAGTATTGACAGGTACAAGTACAGGAATAGGTGCAGCAGCTGCAAAAAGCCTTGCGAATGAAGGTGCACATGTTTTAGCCGTGGACATTTCTGAAAAAGTTCATGATATAGTGAAAGATATAAATAATGTAGGGAATAAAGCTTCTGCTTATATATTAGATGTATCAGATGAGCATGCAGTAGAACGTTTTGCACAATCTATTAAAGATAATTACGGTCAAGTTGACATTCTTTTTAATAATGCTGGTATAGATAATGCCGCAGGTCGTATTCATGAATATCCAGTAGAAATATTTGATGAAATTTTGGGGACCGACTTAAGAGGTACATTCTTGATGACTAAATTTTTACTACCTCTTATGATGGAGGAAGGCGGATCAGTGATAAACAACTCATCATTTTCAGGGCAAGCTGCGGATTTAAATCGTTCAGGATATAATGCCGCAAAAGCAGGAATTATCAACTTAACACGTTCCACAGCAATAGAGTATGGTCGTGAAAATATTAGAGCTAATGCTATTGCGCCAGGGACAATTGAAACACCTCTTGTAGATAAGTTAGTAGGTACGAATGAAGATAAAGCGGGTCAAACATTTAGAGAAAATCAAAAACGAGTTACACCAGTGGGAAGGTTAGGTAAACCTACTGAAGTAGCTAACCTTGTAGTATTTTTAGCTTCAGATGATAGTTCGTTTATTACTGGTGAGACGATTACGATTGACGGTGGCGTGATGGCTTACACATGGCCAGGCGAAATGTTGAGTGATGATAGTTGGAAAAACACTAAAAAATAAGTGACAATTAAAAAAGTGACATCGCTTTTCTAAACGAAGAGCGATGTCACTTTTAATGTTACGAAAAGGTAAAACAGGATACTACCAGACGATTTGACCAATAACATCATCATTAAGTGATTTAACAATTTCTGTGACTAATGCAACTGAATTGTTATAATCATCTGTATGTAACACTGAGACATTTGAATGCATATAACGTAATGCTACTCCTATAGAAACTGTTGGCGTACCTTCGTTGGCTACATGAATACTTCCTGCGTCAGTACCGCCGCCAGCAGTTGTATCTAATTGAATAGTAATATTGTGTTTCTTAGCGACAGCTTTAATATGCTTGATAAAACCAGTATGACCTATGTTAGATGCATCCATAAGGATTACAACAGGCCCATTACCTATGGCTGTGTCACTTGCTTGTCCTGACATTCCAGGTGTATCATAAGCTACAGCGACATCGACAGCAATTGCTAAGTCAGGTTTAATTTTATTTGCAGCTACTTTAGCCCCACGAAGCCCAACTTCTTCTTGGACGTTAGCTCCAGAAACGAGGTTTATATCGATAGTATCATTTTTGAGTTGTTTCAATACATCAACTGCAAGGGCGCAACCATAACGATTGTCAAAAGCTTTTGCTGTTAAATACTTATTATTAGCTAAAGTTTCGAATTCGCTATACGGCGTTACCATATTACCTAATTCTATACCATACTGTTCTGCTTCTTTTTTACTTTTCACACCAATATCGATAAACATATCTTTCATTTCAACGTTTTTTTTACGTTCTTCCGGTGATAGTACGTGAGGTGGTTTTGAACCTATGATACCTCTGACTTGTCTACCCTCATCTGTAGTAATTGTTACTTTTTGAGATAGCATGACTTGGTTCCACCATCCACCAATAGGAGTGAATTTTAAGAAACCATCTTTATCTATTTTAGTAACCATAAAGCCTATTTCATCTAAATGTCCTGCTACCATTAAAGTTTTATCGCTTTTTGTAGCAGTTTTTTTACCAAAGATACCTCCAAGATTATCTTCAACAATTTCATCACTTACTGGTGTTAAGTATTCACGCATTAAAGATTTAACTTCCATCTCATGACCTGCAATACCATTGACATCTGTTAGAGATTTTAATAATTTCACTGAGTTGTTCATGTAATACCTCCTATTAAAAGTTATAACTTTATTTTAGCACGAAGTTTATGATTATATCATTTTTTGACTAGAAGTGGAGCATTTTAGAAAAAACGCTATAGATTTAATCTGGACAGTTTGTACAAAATAATTAAACTAAATATGTGCATGTAAGTGATAAGCATGTTTCAATAAAAGTAAAAAGACGGAGTGGTTATATATGACAAAAGTAACATATCTTACATTAGGCTCGTCTAATGCAACTATTAAGGTAGAATCGTTTATCAATTTGGCATGTCCGTATTGTAAAAATTATTTTAAAGCTGCAGATCAATCATTAAAATCATTAATTGACCAAGGAAAAGTCCAACATGTGATTAAACATTTTGATAAGACGAAACAAGGGTTATTAAAAGGTACAATTGCTAATATTCATTTAGATTATGAGGACGTTGGTGAAACTTTGAAAATAATGCGTGAATTATATGATTCTCAGAAAGCATGGACGCAAGATTTTGCAACAGTGGAACAGAAAATGCAACAAGATTTTAACTTATCTCCTCAAAAAGAAGCTGACGACCGTTCGCTAGCAATAACTGAAGAAGCAGTTAAACGTGAGATAAAAGGGATACCGACTGTTTTTATAAATGGTAAAAAATTTGAATTTAACCCATTAAAAGATTTACAACGTACAATTGAAACAAAATTAATACGACAAATAGAAGAAATTAAACAATAGTTAAAAAGCTCTATGACTCCAAAAGTATTATAACCCTCTTTTGAAGTCGTAGAGTTTTATTGATGTTGAGTGTGATGTTCAATTAATTTCAATTTGTAATCATGTACGGATTGAACCCGTCCATCCTTATTTTTTATAATAATATGTTCTTTAGCTATTTGCGTTGGTGATTCAACACCGACTGCAGCAGCTATATTAAACAAACCTTCGTGTAAACTCGTTACAAAATTTGTGACACGGTATTTTTTCTCATCAATAATTAACCCTTTTTCACGATTAGGGTCTGTAGTTGCTACGCCTACAGGACAAGTGTTCATATGACATTGTTGACTCATAATGCAGCCGACACTAATCATCATACCACGTGCTACGTTAATTAAGTCTGCACCAAGACCTAAAGCAATTGCAATCTTGTCGGGTGTGATGAGCTTTCCAGATGCAAAAATCTTAATGCGATCACGAATACCATGTTTTTCTAGTAACGACGTCAAAATTGGCAATGCTGTAAATAATGGTAAGCCAACACCATCTTGTAATTCTTGGAACGTCGCGCCTGTTCCACCTTCACCGCCGTCTACAGTTATAAAGCTCGGATATTGATTTGTTTCAACCATTGTTTTTACGAGTTTCTCTACTTCAGATACTTTACTTATAACAATTTTAAAGCCCACTGGCTTTTGACCTTGCTGTTTTAATTGGGTAACCCAATTTAGTAAGGTTTCAGGACTATCGATGTTATTGAAGCGATTTGGTGAATTAATGGTTTTCCAAGGCTCAACATTACGAATATTTGCGATTTCTTCAGTCACTTTATTACCTTCCATATGACCGCCTCTTGTTTTAGCGCCTTGAGCAAGTTTGATTTCAAAGGCTTTAATTGTATCAATATGGGCTAAATCGAGGAAAGCATCCATATCAAATACACCGGCTTTATCGCGTACTCCAAATAAACCAGGACCTATTTGAAAGATGAGATCTACATCTCCAGAAAGGTGATGCTTTGATAGTCCGCCTTCACCGGTATTCATCCATGTACCAGCTTGTGCTAGGCCTTTAGAAAGTGCTGTAATGGCTTTGCTGCCCAATGCTCCATAGCTCATGCCAGATTGTCCGACGAGTCGTTTAGGCTTAAAGGGATATTTAAGATCAGCCCCCAAAGTAACACGATTTTCTTCAGATAAATAAAAAGGGTCAATCTCTGCTTTTACTCTATGTTCGTCACGATTGAATAAGCGTTCATTATCAATTTCATAAATGAAAGAAGAAATCATAGGTGATTGGTCAATGTGTAGTTCTGAAGTTTGTAATGGAAACATTGTATTTTGAATATAAAATCCATCTTCATAATCTTCTTGTGTCCCAAAACTTGTCATTCTAGAATTGTATTTGCCAGATAATACAATATTAGTAAAGTCATTTCTTGAAAATGGCTTACCTTTTGTATCTGGCAAAAATAAATATTGACGTAGTTCAGGTCCGATTTTCTCTCCAAAATAGCGAACACGTGCAAGGAGAGGATAGTTTCGTAATACACTATGTTGTTTCTGACGCTTATCTTTAAAGAGTAAAATTCCTCCTACGATTAATCCACTTAATAAAATTACTACAATGATGATATTTACAATTAATTGTAATACAGTCAATATAGTCATATAACATCCCCCCATTTATTAATATAATACAATATAAATATCATATTACAATGTAAAAACAATCGTAAAAAACTCTATACACAATCTAATTATGTTAAATAAATATTTTAATTAGGTATATTATAAAATGTATATGAATTAGAGAGAATATGGTATGTTTATTGTATAAAACGAGAAGGTAGGTAACACATGGAAGAGAAAATTACTTCAGAAAACAATAATGACCAAAAGAAAGAAAATGTATGGAACAGTGACAAAATTGTAAAAAGAGATTTTTGGCTTATACCTATATATTTATTAGCAAATAATATTATTCCTATAATTTTATTTATCCTGATTTATTTACTTTATTCTATTATTGATATAAAAAATGAAGCATTAGTAACCGATGATAATATATTAATTATGGGCGCATTGGTTGCCGAAATTATAATCATTAGTAGCTTTTATGTAATGCATAAAAGAGAACACATTGTGTCAATCACAATAAATAGATTTAAAAAAGTGTCTCGATATATCTTATTGATCATTGCTACTTATATTTTGATTTTATGTTTGAATGCAATTTACGATTGGCTGATGGCATTTTTACCTCATTCTCTACAATATAGCGAAACACAAAATCAAATATTTTTAGAAGAAATGTTTGATGATAATAAGATGCTCCCACTCTTATTTATAGATATTGTTATTTTAACGCCAATTATCGAAGAACTACTATTTCGACATTTAATTATCCATGAATTAGGTAAGAAAATTACATATGGCGTTGCAACAATACTTTCAGTGTTACTATTTTCAAGTGTACATGTAATAGGTGCTACATCTCCTTTTGAAATAGGGTCATATCTTATTATTGCAATCGGACTCACGTTTATTTATCTGAAAAGTAATATGAACTTAGCAACTTCAATTACATTACATGCACTAAATAACTTTATATCATTTATAGCTATAGTATTTTGGAAATAGTTGAACAGTATTGCTTATTTTATTAAGTGTTACATTTAAAAATAATCTAACTCTACACTCTTTGTTAAAAATAATATTAACACTGTTGATTTAGGGAATGCATAAGATGATTAACAAATTAAGGAGGACAGTTGATGTTAGAACTAAAAAACGTTTCTTATAAAGTAGCAAACCGATCCATCATCGATAATATCAACTTAAAAATAGATCAAGGAGACACCCTTGCTATTGTTGGACCTTCTGGAAGTGGCAAAAGTACATTATTACGTTTGATTAATAATTTAATTAGCCCTACACAAGGCGAAATTTATTATAAAGACACAGCTTATGAACAAATTAAACCCGAATCATTGCGTACGGATATTAGTTATCTATTACAAGAAAGTGACTTATTTGATCAGACGATTGGTGACAATTTGGCATTTCCTGCCATTGTTCGAGAGGATAAATTTAACCGTAAAAGAGCAAACGCATTATTAAAAGCTGTGGGTCTTGGTCATTATAACTTTCATACGAATGTAAAACATTTATCTGGTGGAGAAAGACAACGTATTACAATTGCTAGACAATTAATGTATAAACCTAAAATACTTTTGCTAGACGAAGCAACAAGTGCTTTAGATACGCACAATAGTGAGAAAGTAGAAGAGCTTATATTTAGCCTTGCTAATGAAGGCGTCGCAGTATTATGGATTACACATAGTACAAATCAAAGTATGAGACATTTCAAAAAGAGAATCCGAGTTGTGGATGGCAAAATAGAGCAACGGGAGGATTTATAATGAGTACAACGGCTTTAGTGTTAACAGGTCTACTCCTAATCTTTCCGATGATAGTCTCATATAAAGAGAAATTACATATAATAAAAGATTTACTTATCGCAAGTTTGAGGGCTGTCGTACAACTTGTAATCTTAGGTTATCTTTTGCATTTTATCTTTGATGTGAATCAAAAATGGTTATTATTATTATTTGTGCTTATTATTATTATTAATGCCTCTTGGAATACGATCAACCGTGCTTCACCAGTCATGCATCATGTGTTTTGGATTTCATTTGTGGCTATATTTATTGGAGTAGCATTGCCTTTAGTAGGGATTATTTTGGCGGGTGCCATACAATTTAAGCCTAATGAAGTCATACCAATTGCAGGTATGTTGGGGAGTAATGGTTTGATTGCAATAAATTTAGCATATCAGAATTTAGACAGAGAATTTGTTAAAGAAATGAGTAGTATTGAATCTAAGCTAGCTTTGGGGGCAACGCCTAAACTTTCTTCTAAAACAACAATACGTGAAAGTGTAAAGACTGCGATTGTTCCAACGATAGACGCAGTTAAAACGTATGGTATTGTCTCAATACCTGGTATGATGACCGGTCTTATTATAGGTGGTATGGAGCCCTTGGAAGCGGTGAAATTCCAATTGATGGTTGTGTTTATTCATACAACTGCAACTATCATGTCGGCGCTTATTGCTACATACTTAAGCTATAAACAATTCTTTAACCACCGCGACCAGCTCATAGGCCGTCATTTACATGCTGAACAGCGCTAACATTAATAGTAAGGTAATAAAGGGACTTCCATTTGTGGAGTTCCTTTTATTAATTGGAATTTATTATAATTTTATATTTTTAGAATTATAAATAAATTGAACATAATATAAGACAACTTATTCAAAGCTGTTGACGAATAGTTTATAATATAGTGGTTATGTAAAAATCTATAAAAAATGAGGAGAAAGGAGTGAAAGTATGACAGCTATGCGAGTTACAACCTTTATATTAAGTATTTTTATTGTAGGTATGGTTGAAATGATGGTTGCAGGGATTATGAATTTAATGAGCAATGATTTAGGTGTTTCTGAGGCAATTGTTGGCCAATTGGTAACACTATATGCCATCACATTTGCAATTGCAGGACCGATTTTAGTGAAGATCACAAATCGTTTTTCCCCAAGACCGGTGCTATTGTGGGCGCTAATGATATTTATCGTCGGAAATGTCATTATTGCTATAGCACCAGATTTCACTATACTCGTCTTTGGTCGTATTTTATCTTCTGCAGCTGCAGCTTTGATTGTAGTGAAAATTTTAGCGTTAACTGCACTATTAACAGCGCCACAACATCGAGGGAAGATGATAGGGATTGTTTATTCAGGATTCAGTGGAGCTAACGTATTTGGTGTACCAATCGGAACAGTTATTGGTGACTTAGTAGGTTGGAGGTTTACATTTTTATTTATAGTGGGTGTGAGTGTTTTAGTAGGTATCCTAATGTACTTTTATGTCCCAGACCCAGAATTCAAATCAACTCCAGAAAATGCAAATAATAAAAAACGTGGAACAAGTTACTCTAAAATTGTACGACCTACGGAAATTACAAAATATTTAGGAATTACGTTCTTATTATTAGTTGCTAACTCTGTTACGTTTATCTATATCAACCCGTTAATGTTATCGAGCGGCCATGACTTATCATTTGTCTCCATTGCATTATTAATTAATGGCGTGGCAGGCGTAGTAGGAACTTCAATGGGTGGCATGCTTTCAGATAAATTAACAAGTAAACGCTGGTTGATGATTGCCACAACAATATTCATTATTATGATGCTTATATTAAATGTGTTCTTACCAGGTACTGGTTTACTATTAATGGTTATATTTATTTGGAATATTATGCAATGGAGTACTAATCCTGCAGTTCAAAGTGGAATTATTGAACACGTCGATGGAGATACCAGTCAAGTAATGAGTTGGAACATGTCAAGTTTAAATGCTGGCATTGGCGTCGGTGGTATTGTAGGAGGACTAGTTGTTTCAAAAATTGATGTGTTTGCAGTAACTTACTTTACTGCTGCAATAGCTCTTTTAGCGCTTATATTAATTATTAGTTTAAAAAACGTAGCGAAGTATCACAAAGTTTAAGTTAGTTATACAATTGAAAGCTTGAATCAGAAACTTCAGAAATAAGATAAACAATAGATAACAATCATTTATTTGTGCAAACTGCCAACAATGTTAAAAGACTTTGTTGGCAGTTTTTTTTATTGATTTCAATGTGCATAATTTCAATGAAAAGAGGTAATTGTATATATAATAAAAGCATAGTTAAATTACAAAGCAATAGTAGATTTATTACCATTTATAGTATTATAAAAATAAAACTCTAAAGAGGTGTGATTTATGGAAAATCAACAAAACCATATCAAAGTAGACGCATTTATAGACAGATTAAAACAATGGCAAGATGAGTTTAAAATTATGCGGTCCATTATTCAGGAAACTGAACTCGCCGAAGATTATAAATGGATGCATCCTTGTTACACATTAGAAAATAAAAATGTAGTTATCATTCAAGATTTTAAGCATTACTGTGCATTACTTTTTGAAAAGGGTGCAATTATGAAAGATCCATATCAATCACTAATCCAACAAACAAAAAATGTTCAAGCTGCTAGACAATTGCGTTTTGAAAACTTAGAAGAAGTTGAAAATCGAAGAGATGAAATTAAGTGGTATATTGAAGAAGCAATCCGAGTAGAAAAATCAGGAGAACAAGTGCAAATGAAAAGAACAGAAGACTATGAAATGCCAGAAGAATTGCAAGCAAAATTAACTGCTATGCCTGAACTTGAAGAAGCATTTTATAACTTAACACCTGGAAGACAACGCCAGTATATGTTCCATATTGGCCAAGCTAAAAGACAGGAAACCCGAGAAAAACGTGTTGAAAAGTATATAGATTATATTTTAGATGGCAAGGGTATGAATGATAAATAAATTAGAAATTAATTACAAGTATATACAATCTATTATTCTTAATTTCTTTGAAATAAATACGTCTCCTTACGATTTGAACTAGTTCATATATTGAAATTAGTCATGAATCAACAAGGTATATAGTTATAAATATATTTATTATTTTTTAGAAAAGTAAATATTTACTGATTTCATATTGCTTATATAATGGTCAATTTTTTAATTAATAATAAAAAGATACAGTTGCAACTTTAACAATTATCGTTTATAGTTTGCTCGAATATTAAAATTACTACAAGACAGCAAGTCAGATAGTACTTTTAGAAGGAAGGTGTATTAATGCCACGAGTTTCCAAACGGGTACAATTACTAGAAGCAGCGGCTTCTATCGTTAATGAACAGGGTAGTGAATATTTAACATTAGATGCTGTAGCTAAAAAGGCAGGAGTAAGTAAAGGTGGCCTATTGTATCATTTCAAAAATAAATTCGCATTAATTCAAGGGCTTGTAAATCATGCAGACGAAATATATAGAACTAATGTTGATAACCATGTACAAGATGACTCACAACAACAAGGAAAATGGACACGTGCTTTCATTGATGCGACGCGTGAGTACAGTTCTGAAAATGCATCTATTACCTCTGGAATGTTAGCAGCTCAAGGTATCAATAGTAATCTATTATTGCCATTGCAAGACACATATAAAGAGTGGCAAGCTAATATTGAAAATGACGGGTTAGATAAAGTTGATGCGACGATAATTAGGTTGGCGGTAGATGGTTTATGGCTTTCTGAAATATTTGGATTAGATGCAATTGATGAATCGATGCGCACAGAAGTATTAGAAAGATTAACAGATTACACAAAAAACAGCAAAATCGATTAAAATTACGAAAGAAATATTTAAATTATAAAAAAATAATTAAATGAAATATTTATGAAAATGCTGTTAGTACAGGGATTAATCAATAACTCACTATTGATTAATTCCTTTTTTTATTTTTGTAGGGTTGAAAGTAAACCGTCTGGTTGGTACACTAACCAATGTATTAAAAATCGCTGTCGGAGGTTTAAAATAATGAAAAAAGTTATGCTAACAGCAGCTTTAACTGGTGCTGGAGATACTATAGAAAAAAATAAAAGTGTTCCTGTAACACCTCAAGAGATTGCTGATTCAGCAATAAAATGTGCAAGAGCAGGTGCAACTGTGGCACATATTCATGCAAGAGATCCAAAAACGGGTGGCATTAGCCATAACGTTGAATTTTTCAAAGAAGCAGTGAAATTAATTAGAGAAGCAGATGAAGATATCATTATAAATATTACTTCTGGCGGGGGTGGAGATTTTATTCCTAACCTAGACGACCCATATTCGGGAGCAGAAGGTACAGATATGCAGACACCAGATGAACGTCACAAACCGGTTGGTGCATTATTGCCTGAAATGTGTACTTTAGATTGCGGTAGTGTCAATATGGGAGATGCTATTTACTTAAGCCCAGCAGATTGGCTAAGAAAACAAGCTCAGCTTGTTAAGGATGCTGGAGTTAAGCCTGAATTAGAATGCTTTGATAGTGGACATATATCATTTGCGAAACAACTTATAAAAGAAGGTCTCATTGAAGGGGATCCATTATTCCAATTTTGCCTAGGCATTCCATGGGGTGCTGAGAATGATTCTGAAACTATAGAATACTTTAAGACACGCTTACCAGAAAATGCAGAATGGTCAGCATTTGGTATAGGTAGAATGCAGTTTCCAACAGTTGAGGAAGCAGCTAAACGTGGTGGTAATGTACGTGTCGGTTTAGAAGATAATTTATATTTATCAAAAGGTGTTAAAGCAGCGAATGAACAACTAGTAGAAAAAGCTGTAGAAATACTTAAAGGTTTAGATATAAAACCAATGACGCCAGCTGAAGCGCGTGAAAAATATCAACTTAGAGACCCAAGAGGAGGCACAAAATGAAATTCGCAGTTGTAGGCACAGGCGTCATAGGTAGTGGATGGATTACAAGAATGTTAGCACATGGACATGAAGTTATTGCTACTGACCCAAGTGAAGGTGCTTTTGAGAGAATGTTGAAACAAGTAAAACAAAATTGGCCATATGCAGAAGAACTTGGTTTAGCAGAAGGTGCTTCTCTAGATAACCTTACCTTTACGTCTTATTTAGAAGAAGCAGTGAAAGAAGCGGACCACATACAAGAAAATGTACCTGAAATTGAATCAGTAAAAGAGCAAGTGCTAACTGAAATAGACTTTTATGCACGTCCAGACGCGACGATAGGTTCTAGTACTTCGGGTATTAAACCATCAGAACTACAACAAAACTTACAACATCCAGAACGTTTAGTTGTTGCACATCCATTCCATCCGGTCTATATATTACCACTTGTTGAAATCGTACCAGGGCAGTTAACAACAGAAGCGACGACAATAAAAGCCGAACAAGTATATGAAAGTATTGGTATGGATGTACTTCATGTAAGAAATGAAATTGAAGGACATATCGCTGATAGGCTGATGGAAGCACTTTGGAGAGAAGCTTTACACATCGTCAATGATGGAATAGCAACAACAGAAGAAGTAGACAAAGCATTTACACATGCTGCAGGTTTACGCTATGCCCAATATGGTCCTTTTATGACATTCCATTTAGCAGGTGGAGAAGGAGGCATGCGTCATATGTTAAAACAATTCGGACCAGCTTTAAAAAAACCATGGACAAAATTGGTAGCACCTGAACTTACAAAAGATTTATATGATGAAGTTGTAAATGGTTGTGAAGCATCATCACAAGGACAAACAATGTCAGAACTCGATCAAAAACGTAATGAATTTTTAATTAAAGTTAAAAAATTAGCAGAAGAATATTGGCCAAAAGATACTGCTGCAATGAAAAAAACAACTAACTCATCGGTGTATTAAAATGAAATTTTCAATATTTGAATATGTGACACAAGTAAAAGATATTTGGGTAGATCATAATGGCCATATGAACGATGCTGAATACAATCGTGTTTTTAGTGATGCTACAGATGCTTGGCTTGCTTACCTTGGACTAGATAAAAAAGCAATTGAACAACTGAATTATACAGTGTTTACACTAGAGAATCATGTAATGTATTTAAAAGAGATTAAAGTAAACGAACCAATTACTACACATATTGAATTATATAATTATGATACGAAACGCCTACATGTGTTTATGACATTAACAGACGCAAATCAATCGCGTTGCGCAACTTATGAAGTAATGCTTATGGGTATTGATACTAATACTGATAGACCTGAAGTTTTTCCAGAAACGATAAGAGAAGCGATTGAAGAATATGCTGAGGTAGCTACAATGGAAGAGAAACCTAAAGAACTTGGACACTCGATTGGTATTAAGCCTAAACAATAAAATTAAAATGGATTTTAAACGATTTGAAAAATAAATTTATTGAATTATAAAAACTATAATACTCTATTGTAAATTGTTTATTTTTATTAATTGATGTATCTTATTATAGAAGGTAGAAAAATCAAATTTTAATTTATTGTATATTTGATTTGGATCTTTACAAACATACAAATAAAGTAGGGCTATTTGTAGCTATGTTATTACTTATTTTAGAATTTGTAGAACATTTACAAGTAGTCCTAAATTTATTATGAAATATTTTTAATTTAAATATGTACATAGAAAGGAATTGGCACATGTTAAGTATTAAAAACTTATCAAAAGTCTACGGTGGTGGGAAAAAAGCTGTAGATAATATTTCATTAGATGTAGAATCTGGTGAATTTATCGCATTTATAGGGACAAGTGGTAGTGGTAAAACTACTGCATTAAGAATGATAAATAGGATGATAGAAGCAACAGAGGGGCAAATAACAATCAATGGTGGAGATGTCCGTAAAATGAATCCAGTAGAATTGCGTAGAAAAATTGGCTATGTAATTCAACAAATAGGGCTCATGCCTCACATGACAATTAGAGAGAACATTGTTTTGGTTCCTAAATTATTAAAATGGTCTCAAGAAAAAAAAGAGCGTAAAGCAAAAGAGTTAATCAAACTTGTCGATTTACCCGAAGAGTTTTTAGATAGATATCCTTCGCAACTTTCTGGAGGACAGCAACAACGTATAGGGGTTGTGCGCGCTTTAGCAGCAGAACAAGATGTCATCTTAATGGACGAACCATTTGGTGCATTGGATCCAATTACAAGAGATACATTACAAGATTTAGTAAAAGAATTACAGCAGAAATTAGGAAAAACATTTATCTTTGTAACTCATGATATGGACGAAGCAATCAAGTTAGCAGATAAAATTTGTATCATGTCGGAAGGACAAGTTGTTCAATTTGATACGCCAGATAATATTTTAAGACGCCCTGCAAATGATTTTGTGCGTGATTTTATTGGCCAAAATAGATTGATTCAAGATCGTCCAAATATGCGAACAGTTAAAGATGCAATGATTAAACCTGTAACTGTACATGCGGATAATTCACTTAACGAAGCAGTAAGGGTGATGAGAGAACGCCGTGTCGATACAATTTTTGTAGTGGGTAATAATAGTAGATTACTAGGTTACTTGGACATTGAAGATATCAATCAAGGTTTACGTGGCAAAAAAGAACTCATCGATACAATGCAACGTGACATTTATAGAGTAAGAATTGATAGCAAATTACAAGATTCTGTACGTACAATATTAAAACGAAACGTTAGAAACGTTCCGGTCGTGGATAGTGATGGAGAAACATTAATTGGACTCGTTACAAGAGCAAACTTAGTGGATATTGTTTATGACAGTATTTGGGGAGAACGAGATGACGATGAAATTGCGACTCAAGATGCAATAGTAGAGCCCGAAAACGTAGGAGCTGATAAATAATGAAAGAATTCATAGAGCAATATGGTGGGCAACTGATTTCAAAAACTGTTGAACACTTTTATATCTCAATGATCGCATTGTTAATCGCTATTGTCATCGCTGTGCCTTTAGGCATTATCCTATCCAAAATGAAAAAAACTTCAAATGTTGTACTCACGATTGCTGGTGTACTCCAAACGATTCCGACACTAGCGGTATTGGCAATTATGATACCGATATTTGGCGTAGGTAAATTACCTGCAATTGTAGCATTATTTATCTATGTGCTTTTACCAATATTAAACAATACTGTGCTCGGTGTAAAAAATATAGATAATAATATAAAAGAAGCTGGCACAAGTATGGGCATGACCAAGTTACAACTTATGAAAGACATAGAGTTACCGCTAGCCTTACCGCTTATATTAGGTGGTATCCGTTTATCATCTGTATATGTAATTAGTTGGGCAACATTAGCGAGTTATGTTGGCGCTGGAGGACTAGGTGACTTTGTATTTAACGGATTAAACTTATATGATCCAATGATGATTGTAAGTGCAGCAGTGCTAGTAACTATTTTAGCATTAGTTGTCGATTTCTTACTTTCAATGTTTGAAAAATGGGCTGTTCCAAAAGGGCTAAAAGTATCCAGATAATATAAGGAGGACATTATGAAGAAGTTTAAAAAGTATAGTATCGTGCTTGTACTGTGTCTGACAGTGTTATCTGGATGTAGTTTACCTGGTTTAGGCGGTAATAGTTCAGATGATGACGTCAAAATAACAGCACTTGCAACGAGTGAATCACAAATTATGTCTCATATGTTGAGACTATTGATAGAACATGACACAAACGGTGAAATTAAACCTTCACTCATTAATAACTTAGGTTCAAGTACCATTCAACATAATGCTTTAATGAATGGTGATGCTAATATGTCAGGAGCCAGATATACGGGTACAGATTTAACAGGAGCGTTAAAAAAAGATCCAATCAAAGACCCTGATAAAGCGATGAAAGCAACACAAACTGGCTTCAAAAAAGAATTTGACCAAACGTTTTTTGATTCATATGGCTTTGCAAACACATATGCATTTATGGTAACGAAAGATACAGCTGAAAAATATGATTTAGAAACTGTTTCAGATTTAGAAAAACATAGTGATGAGCTAAGGCTCGGTGTAGATAGCTCATGGCTCAATCGTGAAGGTGATGGATATGAAGGCTTTACGAAAGAATATGGATTTGATTTTAATACGGTTCGACCTATGCAAATTGGTCTCGTATATGATGCATTGAATTCAAAAAATCTAGATGTCGCAGTTGGTTATTCAACAGATGGACGTATTGCTTCGTATGATTTGAAAGTACTTGAAGATGATCGACGTTTCTTCCCGCCATACGATGCAAGCGCAGTAGCAACTAATGATTTATTAGAAAAGCACCCTGATTTAAAACCAATCATAGAAAAATTAAATGAAAAAGTATCGACAGAAGAAATGCAAAAACTTAATTATCAAGCGGATGGTGAAGGTCAAGAACCAGCCATTGTCGCTGAAAATTTCTTGAAAAAACATAATTATTTTGAAGAAGAGACGAAAGGTGGTCAAAACTAATGGAAGGTAATTTATTACAACAGTTAATAGAATATTACTCAGTCAACTTTGGCTACCTATGGGATTTATTTATTATGCATTTATTAATGTCAGTCTACGGGGTGTTATTTGCAGCAATTGTTGGTATACCTTTAGGAATTGTTATCGCAAGACACAAGAAATTGTCATGGACGATTATCACTATTGCTAATATCATACAAACGGTACCAGTCATTGCGATGTTGGCAATATTAATGTTAGTAATGGGGTTAGGCCCTACCACAGTTGTTGTTACAGTATTCTTATATGCGTTATTACCAATAATTAAAAATACATTTACAGGCATTGTTGGTGTTGACGCCAATATTAAAGATGCTGGTAAAGGTATGGGAATGACGAGAAACCAAGTGTTACGTATGATTGAATTGCCATTATCGTTATCTGTGATTATAGGCGGTTTAAGAATTGCTCTAGTGGTAGCAATTGGTGTAGTTGCTGTTGGTTCATTTATTGGAGCGCCTACTTTAGGTGACATTATTATTCGTGGTACTAACGCAACAGATGGTACAACATTTATACTAGCAGGAGCAATTCCTATTGCATTAATCGCAATTATAATTGACCTTGGACTAAGATTTTTAGAGAAACGTTTAGATCCCTCTAATAAATCACAGAAAAAAGAAAAACATAAACCACAAAGTATTAATTAATCAAAGGTAGTGAGTAGAGTTGGCTATTTTATCAATTAATTATAATTCTAAAACGATTGGTATGCATCAACATTTTATGGTGATATTACCAGAGGATGCAAGTTATTTTAATAAAGGACAACAACCAAAACGACTTAAAACATTATTATTATTGCATGGTCTTTCAAGTGATGAAACGTCTTATATGCGTTATACAAGTATTGAACGTTATGCGAATGAACATCAGTTGGCAGTTATTATGCCTAATGCAGATCATAGTGGATATAGTAACATGGCTTATGGTCATAACTATTTTGATTATGTATTAGAAGTCTTAGATTATGCACAACAGGTGTTACCATTATCAAATAAAAGAGAAGATAATTTTATCGCCGGACACTCTATGGGAGGTTATGGAACGATAAAATATGCTTTATCTCAAGGGCATCGTTTTGCTAAAGCTTGTCCACTATCAGCCGTATTTAATGGTCAACATCTCATAGATTATGATTGGCATGATTTTTCGGGTGAGGCTATAGCAGGTAAAAACAAAGTTGTTAAAGGAACTGACTTAGATCCTTATCATTTATTAGATGAAGCAATTGAACAAAATAAAGCATTACCTAATTTACTTATTATGTGTGGTACGGAAGATGATTTATATGAAGATAACCAACAATTTATTAAATATTTAGACGAGCAAGGCATTCCTTATCAATTTGAATATGGTCCTGGTGAACATGATTATGCTTATTGGGATCAAGGCATTAAGCGAGCAATTGAGTGGTTTGTAAAAGAATAGTAATAAAAAAGCAGTAGACCAAAGTACAAATTGACTTTGGTCTACTGCTTTTTATATAGGTTATGACGATTTAAATATAGAATCATTAAATTGCAGCGTGACTACTTTTGAATTCTTCTTGTAACTTACCTAAATGTCTTAAAGTTGGTGTTAATGCTGCAAAGAAAAAGCCTTCTTTTAATTTACGAGCTTGTGGTGCACGTGGAGAATAAGCTTTTGAACCACCATTAACCATTGAAGATTGATTAACTTCAAGTAGTAAGTAACCAGCTTCTTTTTTCAAAGCAATCAAGTCACCGAATTGCTCATGCAACTGATTATCTGCAATTAAATGATAAAAAGTATCTTTGATACGTTGATAACGTGATTCAAAACCGTCAACATCGTATTCTAAATATTGGTTGATACCATTTTGCGCATTTGAAAATTTATGAATTAAATCAAGTGAAGAACGTATAGAACCTAATGCAATAGGTATTTGTAATGCTACGAATTGTGGACGTATTTTACTAGCGAATGTTTTGGCATCATGAGTAATAATGTGTGTTTCAGGTATGTGTACGTCATCCATTTTAATAGAATATGTTGCTGACCCATTCACTCCCAAGAAGCTAGACATTTCATTGATATCAACGCCTTTTTGATTCGCTTGAACGATGAACATTACAAGCTCATCAGTTGTTTCAGATTTAGAAATTGCACCAAAATAATGTTCTGAACCTATGTTACTTATAGCAGGTAATCTACCATTTACAATGAATTTTTCATTATTATAGCGGTGAGTCAAATTGAAGGATTCTAAATCATTAAATGATTTCATTGGGTTTGATAGTCCAGTAGCACCCAAAATATCGCCAGATAACAATTGTTTCTGCATGTCTTGGTTTAAATGCGGTTGTTCTGCGTTTTGTAAATAGGTTGAAAACGCAAGTTGGCACCATAGACAGAAACCTGTTGTCAGACAAGATTTAGATACTTCTTCGATGATTTCTGAATTTGCTTTAACATCACCTTCTTTAAAATATCCTTCTTTGAATAACGTTTGGATAAATGATTTAGGGTAATGTGAACCATTATCAATTTCAACTAAATATGGATCTAATTCCTTTTCAATATGTGTTTTTAAACTCATAATATTTGCTCTCCTTTATTCACCAAAGCGGGTTAATATCATTTTTTCTAAATAGCTAATAAGACGATCAATTAAGAATCCGAACATGCCGATAAAGAATATGGCAGATAACACATCTTCTAGGTTTAACATATTTCGAGAATCGACAATGATAAATCCTAATCCAGATTGTGCACCAATCATTTCTCCAGAAACTAAGAATATCCAACTTGTTCCTACTGCCATATGTATACCGCCCATAATATGTTTGAAAGCACCGGGAAACAAAATGTTTCGATATAACGACCATCCTTTTAAATTTAAATTTGATGCGATTTTCAAGTATTGCGGTTCAACATTTCTGATGCCTTTAATGGTATTAAAAACAATAGGGAAAAATGCTGCAATAAATATAATTGCCATGGCAGGTAAACTGCCAATGCCAAACCACAAAACAACGAAAGGCGACCATGCAATAGGGGATATAGGTCTAATTAATTGAAATAATGGTTCAAGTGCATCAAATATTACGTTGCTGCGTCCTAATAAAAAACCAATTGGAACACCAATTAACACAGCAAATCCAAATCCAACGATAAAGCGAAATAAACTAATACCTAAATGCGTGAATATTTCCCCAGTAATAATAAAATGCCATATACTTTTAGCAACTAATACTGGTCCTGGTAAAAGTATAGGTTGATAATGCCCAATCCATATGACACATTGCCATATGAAAAGGAAAATAATGAAAGTTATAATTGGTAATGTCCATTTTTTGAATAAACGCGTTGTCATTTCACTTTATCCCTCCTTGTACAGCGTAGGATCAACAAAATCTTCGTAAGCAGGTGCTTTGAATAGCTTATGATCATTTACTAAATTTGTAATTTTATCGTATCCTTCTTCTTTAATTGCTAAATCACCATACGATGTCCATTCAGCGGATTGTTCTAAAACTTTTCTATCTTGTTTGAAGTTTTTGGCCATAACATCAACACTTTTTTCTTTATTATTCATTTTATAGCCAGCTTCTTTATAATCTGACATAAATTTTTTAGCGGTTGTTTGGTGCTGGTTGATGAGATCACTGCGAAGAACTAATGCACAACAATAAGCATCTGGAACAATATCGCTGCCGTGTTTTAGAGTATCGCCTTTGCCTAATTTTTCACCGAGAGCCCCAAAAGGTTCAGCCACAGAATAACCAGAAATACGGCCTTCACTTAATGTGGCAGGCATTTCTGCAGGAGCCATTTCGTGGTAGCTAAAGGCTTCAGAGTTTAAATTCATTTGCTTTCGCATTTCTTCTAACAGTAAATAATGTGTAGAATAACGATGAGGAATGGCAAAACTATAATCTTCATGCTTATGAAAATCAGAGGCCTTCTTGCCTTCTTGCCCTATAATGACGTTACCTTCGTGGTGGCCTAGTGCGACAGCTTTAATATTTGACCCTTTTTGTTTAGATTTCATAGCGAGTTCAATCAGTGTAGAAGCTCCATCAATTTTACCGCTGTTCAAAGCGTCCATAAGGTCAGGCCAATTATTAAAGCGTACAAGCTCAAGCTTATATCCTGAATCTTTAGATTTTTGTTCAATTTGTTGGGTCATCATTAAATTTGCTGAGTGAGTTACAGGTAGATAACCAATTTTTATCGTTTGCTTGTCTTTTTGGCTGTGAATATCTTGATTTTGATTTGTGCTACAACTAGAAAGCGTAAGTAGGAGTATTAATGTCATCAAAATGTATTTTTTCAATTTGTAACACTCCTTATAAATAATATTCTGGTTCTGCCATATGATGGTTTAAAGCAAATTCTTCCATAATATCATTTCTTATTTTTAATAAATGACTGTCATTACGGTTACGTGGGTGTGATTGTTCTATCTTGTATTGATTGATAATTTCACAACCATCACCTAGCAAAATAATATTATCAGAAAGATAAATAGCTTCATCGATATCGTGGGTAACTAATATAATAGTTGCTGTAGTGCGTTCTTTTAAATGTACAAGTTGATCTTGCAACTTATAGCGAGTAAATGCGTCTAACGCACCTAAAGGTTCATCCATAAGTATGACATTTGGTTGATGAACTTGAGCTCTACAGAGTGCTACCCGTTGTTTCATACCTCCTGATAATTCTTCTGGAAATAACCTTCCCTTATGATTTAAATCTACAGTTTTTAAGTGTTGGTTTATGTCTTCATTACTTATGTATTGAGATAAACCAATACGTATGTTGTCGTTGATATTTTTCCAAGGGAGTAAGTTGTGATGTTGAAATATCATTAAACAATCAGGGGATGGATTTCGTTTTACTTTTCCATCAATACTGACTGTCCCTGAAGTAGGTGTTAGAAAGCCACCTATAATGTTTAGTAACGTAGATTTACCACAACCACTTTTTCCAATAAAAGATACGATATTACTTTTTTCTATATTTAATTCAAAATCATTAATGACTTGGTTGTCACCAAATTGATGTTGAACGTGGTCAATGTGAATCATTACAACACCTCGATTAATCTTATCGTTTTAGTATGGTTTATCCTTACACTAAAGGGCTATGCATACACATAGCCCGTGAAGTGATTAGTTTTATCCTTATATTAAAAGTTTGAATAGTAAAATACATTTAATTCCATCAGATTGAGAAAGCAGAATTAAAGATTATAATTGCTCAAGCAATTGCATAAGAACTACTAAATCTCAATTTCATTGAGAAAGTAGAATTAAGGATTACAATTGCTCAAGCAATTGCATAAGAACTACTAATCGCAATTTCATTGAGAAAGTAGGATTAAAGATTACAATTGCTCAAGCAATTGCATAAGAACTACTAATCTCAATTTCAT
>JBEAMH010000002.1:28041-226866 GCA_040062795.1 Staphylococcus aureus | reverse complement strand
CTACTAATCTCAATTTCATTGAGAAAGTAGGATTAAAGATTACAATTGCTCAAGCAATTGCATAAGAACTACTAATCTCAATTTCATTGAGAAAGTAGTTCTTTATATTTTCTCGATGTCATCGATAGGTGTATCTACAGCTTTACGTGCACGTCTTACAGCATCTTCGTCGGGTGCATCGTATAAACAGATACATTTAGACATATCTTCACATACATAAGTGCGTTGGAATTGAACTTCAGGTACTTCTTCATAATGTACTGAATTTTTCTTTTTACGTGCTAGATATTGGTCCATAGATACGCCTTCTGGGATATTCCAAGTTACCAAGTAATCAACATGCGCGTCACCTTTTTTAACATCTTCTAATTCTTTACCAACTAAACGTACTTCTTTAATTAAATTTATATTAATAGAAGCATTCTCTAAAAATTGTTTTGCTTCTTTATCATCGTTAGCTTCTACAATAAAATAACCATGTGTAAGGTCTTCAGTGGCTTGTACTTCAATTAAAGTTGGTACTTCACCTGTTGTTAAATCAGCTGCTTTTTGTTCTAATTCGCTTTTATTTGAAGCAAAAGCTAGGTCATTTGCTTCCAGTAAAAATAATGTCATAAATTGTAACCTCCAATAGTGATAATAAGTGAATAATACAATAATTCTTATCAGATTACAAGGATATTATGGGGTGTTATTTTAATTTTCTGAAAACTGTTATTTTTTTTATATAGTAGTTACATTTGAAAAACGAAAGTGAAAATTAAGGTTAATGAATTTTAATTAAATATATTGCTATTGAAAATCAATACATATTATAATTTAGAAAACGCTTGCAGGTGGAGGGGAAGAAATGGAAAAATTATTATGGCAATCATATCAAAGTAGACTAGACTTATTTAAAAGGTTAGTGAATCATCAATCGATTACAAATACTGAAGGTGAGCTTACATTCCCAAGCTTCATAAAGCAACTTTTGTTACAACTTACATATTTTCAAGAGTATAAAAATAATATTCAACTGACAAAAACTGAAGATGATAAAGAATCGATAGTCGCATTTTATCAAGCACCTACTTCGTCTCAAACAATAGTGTTAATTAGTCATTATGATACTGTTGGCATTGAAGATTATGGGGCTTTTAAATCTGAAGCTTGTAACCCTGATGAATTGAAAAATTTGTTTTCACAAAATAGTAGTTATTTAAATGAAGCAGCACTTGAAGATTTGAAAAATGACACATATATATTTGGTCGAGGGACAATGGATATGAAAGCAGGGCTAATGTTACATCTCTCTTTGCTGGAATTAGCTAGTGTAGAATCTTGGGATATTAATTTAATTTTAGTTTCTGTGCCAGATGAAGAGGTGAATTCTTCTGGTATGCGAAAAGCAGTTGAAACTATTGCCCAGTTAAAGAAGCAACATGAATTAGATATCCAATTACATTTAAATAGTGAGCCAACGTTTCAGCAGGTCGGATCAGATGAAAATCATTATATATATACTGGATCTATAGGGAAAATTTTACCCGGTGTCTTATGTTATGGGATGGAAACACATGTTGGCAATCCATTAGAAGGTTTAAGTTCAAATTTTATGATGAGTTATATTACACAATCAATTGAATATAATAATACGTTCAAAGAAATTTTTGAAGATGAAACTACACCGCTTCCTGTTTCTTTGAATATGAAAGATATTAAATCTTCATACGATGTTCAAACGCCATTTAAAACGATGGGACTATTTAATATATTTCTTTTTAAAAAGAAACCAGATACTGTGTTCAGACAATTTATTGATACAGTGATACGAGGAGTAGAACGTTGTGAAAGTGACTGGCTTTCTATATTGGAAGAGGAAGATATTCAATTTGATACAAAAATTAATGTGCTTACTTTTGATCAATTAAAGCAATATGCGACGAAACATTACGGTGAGGCATACGTGACTGAAACTATTGATAAAGCAATCCAAGAAACTGATGAGTTACATTTACAAAGTGTCAATGCTGTGGATAGATTAATGCAAGTTTGTAAAAATATTGCTCCAGCAGTAGTGACATTTTTCTCAACACCATATTACCCTGCGACAAACACATCTTATGATTCACACACAGAATCAACAGTTGAATTAATACGTCAAACGATGCAAGACCAATTCCAACGTGAAAGTGAACGTGTTCACTACTTTAATGGTATAAGTGATAGCAGTTATTTAAATTTTGAGGGGGATTTAGATCAAGTCATTGATTTTGAAAAAAACGCACCTAATTTTAACAAAACTTATAAAATACCGTTTGAAGCAATTCAAGAAATTAGCGCACCATTATTATTATGTGGTCCTATAGGTAAAGATGCACATAAAGTCAGCGAACGCCTGCACAAAAAGAGTGCGTTTGAAGAATTACCAATCGTATTAGAAAAAATTGTTAAATCATATGAATCCCCTCGATAAGCTGAGTGTAGCTTATAAATACATTTATAAGTCAATTTCTATTATATATGGCTTGTTAGTCAACGGGGGAGTGCGATATATTAGTAAATATATTCAGTGCAGATATGTCCATAAGAAGAAAATGGAGTGGTAGCTATATGATAGAGGCGTATAAAAGCTTTTGGAAGCGATATGCTGACTTTAAAGGAAAATCAGATAGAATGGAATTCTGGACACCGGTGTTAGTTCATATTATAGGCATCTTTATTGTAGCGTTAATTGGGGCCTTTAGCTTTATTACAGGTGCGTTTATGATTGCAGCGATTTTGTCTGCATTTATAGGTGTGTTTATGTTAGCAATTATGGTGCCCATGGTTTCAGTCACATTAAGACGATTTTATGATGCAGGAAGAAAGAGAATGAGTGCACTTCTCTTAATAATCTTGTCTATTTTTGTTAATATTTTGTTTGATTTAATACAGATTAATAGTGTAGCAATTATATTAAATATTGTATCATTGATATGTACTATTATATTAATTGTGGAGACATTATTACCTTCAAGAGATGTAGAAGAGTCAGAATTAAAATGGTTATAATAATCTGTTTTTTGTTTAGGTTAGTGTGGCCCATACCTATTTCAATATTTAAAATTTATACAGTAAATATATGTAGAAGTATTCATGAAAATAACGAATACTTCTATTTTTTTGTACTAATTACAATAAAATTTTCTGAAATTTCTTTATATTTAAAATCAATGAAATTATAATATAAGAAGAAGGAGGGATTTTATGGAATGGTTAAAATTAATAGGCATTTTAATTATTGTTTTGGGATTTGTATTTAAAATCGATACAATCGCAGTTATTCTAATTGCTGCAGTCGTTACTGGACTTGTATCTGGGTTAGATTTTTATGCAATTTTAGATACTTTAGGAAAGGCTTTTGTTGATAATAGATTAGTGACATTGTTCATTTTAACGTTGCCAATGGTAGGTCTAATTGAACGGTTTGGCTTAAAGACACAAGCTTCTAATTTAATCGGAAAGGTAAATAGAGTAACGAGTGGCAGATTAATGACAATTTATATATTTATTAGAGAACTAGCTGGCGTAGCTTCTATACGTATCGGGGGACATCCTCAGTTTGTAAGACCACTTATTAATCCGATGGTGCAAGGAGCATTAAAAACACGTTATAACTTAAAAGATGAAGAGATAGATGCTAAAGACGTTGAAAAGTTAAAAGCACAAGCGTCTGCAATGGAAAATTATGGTAATTTCTTTGGGCAAAACTTATTTGTTGGTGCAGCGGGCGTGTTACTTATGGTTGGCACATTCCAATCTTTAGATATCGACGTAGATGCAGTAAGTCTTGTAGTGGCGTCATTACCGATAGCAATTATTGTTTTCGTTATAGTTTGGATTAAAAATATAAGGTTTGATAAATACTTAGATAAAAAGTACAGAGTGAAGCAGGTGAATAAAGATGAGTGAAAACACATTAAATAATATTTTAGAACTCTTTTACATATTAATTGGATTGCAGTTACTTTATACTGCTTATCGCGTACTCAAATCTTCATCTCATAAAAAGAAATACGGCACAGCTTTATTTTGGATTTTATTAGCAATTACTTTTATAGCTGGGCCTTATATACCTAACGTCATCAATGGGGCATTTATTTTAATTATGGGTGCGTTGACATTATTTAAACAAGTGACAATAAAAAATATTATTGATGTAGATGAGGTAGAAGGAAATAAAGGCGCCAAAAAATATGGTAATAAATTATTTATACCAGCAGTTATACTAGCTTTTGCTGCTATAGCAGTTTCAAATTGGACACCTTTAGGCGGAGCTATCGGTTTAGGTGTATCTTCAGTGTTAGGATTGATTGCTGCATACATTGTCATTAAACCAAATGGTAAATATGTACTCTATGATAGTGATAGATTAACTCAGCAAATTGGTACTGTAGGCATATTACCTCAATTCTTAGCTGCACTAGGTGTATTATTTACTGTTAGTGGTGTAGGTGATGTGATTTCTAAAGGTATTTCTTCATTTTTACCTGAAGGTAATCACTTATTAGGTGCAACTGCATATATTTTAGGAATGGTATTATTCACAATGCTTATGGGGAATGCTTTTGCGGCATTTACGGTTATTACAGCGAGTATTGGTCTTCCATTCGTTATCGCACAAGGTGGAGACCCTGTTATAGCAGGTGCATTAGCAATGACAGGGGGCTTTTGTGGCACATTACTCACGCCTATGGCTGCAAACTTTAATACATTACCTGTAGCATTATTAGAGATGAAAGATGAATTTGGCGTTATTAAAGCTCAAGCACCAATTGCTATATTATTAATTTTTGTGCATATTGGATTAATGTATTTTTGGGCCTTTTAATTGATTAAAATAGTTTTATCAATTTTTAGGTGTAATGAAGGAGGATATTATATGATGAAGATATTAGTAACAGGTTTTGATCCTTTTGGTGGAGAAAAAATAAACCCTGCCTTAGAAGCTGTAAAGCTTTTACCTGAGGATATTGATGGCCATGAGATTGATAAATTAGAAATACCAACAGTATTTCATAAAAGTAAAGAAGTTGTATTAAAGCAATTAAATCAAAATGAATATGACATTGTATTAGCTATTGGACAAGCAGGAGGGAGGTTTGAATTAACACCAGAGCGTGTGGGTATTAATATAGACGATGCACGCATTCCTGATAATGAAGGCAATCAACCTATCGATGAAAGGATTCAGTCGACTGGTGCGCCTGCATATTTTTCAAATTTGCCAGTTAAACGTATGACAGAAGCAATGAAAAAACAGGGTGTGCCTGCACGTTTATCAAATACGGCTGGTACATTTGTATGTAATCATATTTTATACCAATTAGGATACTTACATGCGTCCCAATTTCCAAATATAAAATTTGGCTTTATACATGTGCCTTTTACACCTGAACAAGTCACAGACAAAGCAGAAAAACCATCTATGTCTATTGAAACTATTACTAAAGGTTTAAAAGCAGCACTTGAAGCAGTGATAGAGTCAGACGAAGATATTAAAGTAGCATTAGGAGAAACACATTAGAAGATTTAAGTTAAAATAAAAAAGCGTGTGTCATACTTAAAGATGACGTACGCTTTTTTTAAATTTAATCTAAAAATCATGTTCAGTTCTCGTGTAATTCATACGTATCTCGTTAAAAGTTTTACCTAAATAGGTAGGCTTTTTTTCAGGCGTGCGTTTAAAACCAACTTGTTCATAGAATTGGATAGCATTTTCATTTTCTTCAACGACCCATAACATGACGTTATCTGGATAAGATAATTCTAAAGCGCGTTGAGTTAAGGCATAGCCTATCATATGACGTTGGTATTCTTCTAATAGATATAATGCAAAGATTTCACTCCAATCATCGCTAGCACTTGACGCTTCTGTCTTACCATATGAAACGAAGCCAACGATTTCATCTCTGACAATAGCCACTAGAGTAGGTACATCATGTAATGAAGATTTTTTTATGAATTTATCTTTATCAAGGTTTTCTAAATAATCATTTTTAGCTATTTGATGATATGTTTCTAACCAACTTTCATAGTGGACAATTGCTTTACCATGTTTATCTTCTTCGGACAAGGCTCTAATAGTAAATTCCATAGAACACCCTCCTTTATATACTAAATTGATATAATTATAACATCATTTATTTTTAAAAAGAAATATTTACACTAGCAATAAAAATAAATGTAATGTTAAATGATATTGTGAGAATAGTAAATAATAAATATATAAAATAAGTAAATTTAAATACAGATTCCTATGCCTTTGTTGAAATCGGGTAAGCTAAATACATCTGTTGCTTCAATGATCTCTAAATATTGGTAACACCACAAGGTGTAAATAAAAGAGGAATTTGAATCTATACGTTAAGTGCTTGTATAGACTAGGCTAATTACTTAAGAAATACTTGTAGAATATGCCATAATGAAGGTGTGATGAAGATAGAGGAATGTGATCCAAAATGAAGATAGGTATGATTTCAGATTTGCATATCGATAGACATAAGATGTTAAAGCCAGAGGATTTTCATAAAACGTTAATCAATGTATTGTATCAACGTGAAATTGAGGTTTTGCTTATTGCTGGAGATATTTCCAACAATTACAAACTAACTCAACAATTTATTAAAAACCTTGAAAAACAGTCACAAATAAAAGTACTGTTTATCCCAGGGAATCACGATTTTTGGTCTACTGATACTGGAGCTACGTCTGCTGAGATTTTAGATTTTTATATGGCAATGGATACATGTTTAATTGGAAAACCATATGAAATTAATGATGAGTGGGCGATTGTTGGGAACACGGGGTGGTATGATTATACCTATGCTAACCCGAAATTCTCATTAGAAAGAATTGCACGCAGGAAGTATTATGGCGCTACATGGCAAGATAAAGTGAAAATCGATTGGCCAATGGAAGATAGAAAGCTTTCGCGTATTGCGGCAAGCCAAGCCACAAAAGATATTGAAAAAGTGAAACATAAGAAAGTGATACTGATGACACATATCGTGACACATCCGAAATTTGCGGTTCCTATGCCACATAGAATATTTGATTACTTTAATGCATTTATAGGCACTTCAGATTTTAATGCATTATATGAACATTACAATATTCGTTATAGTGTCATGGGACATGTTCATTTCAGAAATGCTTTTGAAGAAAATGAGGTTACTTATATTTGTCCTTGTTTAGGCTATCAAAGGGAATGGCGTACAGCTCATATTGAACAAGAAATAAATCATGCGCTATATTCTATTACGATTTAAACTCTATAATATATAGGTTTCGATGTAAGGTATATGTGAATACCCACTGCAAATTATGTTGCATTGGGTATTTATAATCTCTAAATAAGTTATGGTTCTAAGTGAAAACTCATACGACCAGGAGAGTTATAACTACGTTCTAATTTAGCTTTATCTATTTTTATAACTTGATACCGGTTAGGAATCAATGCAGGGATAATCAACGCTCTATTTATATGAGACCAGAACGGGTCAATATAATAGTAGTAATGTTGATCATAACCAATGAGCACAGTAACATGAATATTAGATACTAATCGAGTATGCTGGTTATCTAACTTAAATGTGCGTTTAAATGGACGTTGGCCAAGTACTGTATGATAGATTACAATAGGTTGGCCTTGATCGATTATAGAGCACAGTTCATGTAACGTGTGACCTGTACTATCAGTTAATTTTGAATCATACTGTTGTAAATAGGGCACTAAAGCAGATGGAAAGATTGTTTGATGGTGTCCCCACTTAATCCAAAGGTGATGACCTACATACCCTTTATATGGGTTATTAGCATGTTTTGGCCAATATTTCATAATCTTAGTAGCAGGAATAGCGTGTTTATTATATTGCAGTATCATGGCAGCAGACACCCCTTCACATCCCATAATCATAGGTATAGGAAAGAGTTGGCTAATTGGCTTTACAGGTAATATATTTTCACTCATCCTGTCAATCCCCCTAATTAAATTTGTGCGTTATGTATTGATTAGTAAATTTATCTTATTATATAACCATTCTCTATTAAATACATATTAAGATGCTTACATATTGAAACAAGAGTTGGCGATAGAAATTATTTACGTGTTTTGGTTATAATGACGGAAAGGGGTGGATGAGAATTATGAAATATAGAATAGAAACGTTATCTCAAACTTCAGTGATAGGAATGAAGAAGGAGTATGCGACTGGTCAAAAAGCCCAAGAAGGTATATTTAATTTCTGGATGGATTTCGATGATAATGGTCGTAAGGAACAATTAGCTCCACTAAGTAATAATAAATTAGAAGGTATATTGGGTGTTTTTAAACCACTTGAAAATGGTGAAATGCATTGCTTAATTGGAGTGACGAATGATACTGAGGAAGGGGATTGGCATCGTACTGAATTATCAGAGGGAAGATATATCGTATTTGATGCTCAAGGGCCAGTGCCAGAATCTATTAAAAAAGGTATGGAAAAAATTAACAGACATATACTACCTATTTTAGATTATGAACTTCGAGATGCTCCTTTCTTTGAATTGTATAAAGAAGGACTAATTCGATCTGATGCTTATATCACAGAAATTTGGTTACCTATTATTTAGACATATTTTTATAAAGTATAAGCTAATAAAAAAGAGCTTCCAATATTTTGGAAGCTCTTTTTGTGAAAACTAAAATGTTAGTTCAGTTGATTATCTTATTTATTCAGAACACTATTACGCGTTGCAAATTTCAAAGATATTTCTAATAAAATGATAAGTAATGTAGTAATAATTAATATAGTGATATAAGGTGCAACACTATATTCACCTTGTAAACCAACTAGTGGTGACATAACGCCACCGAGAATAAATTGGAAAAGACCTAGTAAGCTAGAAGCATTACCACTGCCGCCAGTCCTTGATTCCATAGCCAAAGTGAAACTCAAAGGGCCAATACCTGTCACTGGGCAAACATTTAAGAAAAATGCTACAACTAACACCCATGTTGGTAAGTGTAATATAAGTGTGAAACAAATTAATATAACACCTGAAATCTGAATTATTGTCAGTGCTATCAACAATAAATAACGGTTAATGTATCCAACTAAAATAGCAGTAAGCTGACTCATAATAATTAAGCCAATACCATTTATAGCAAAGAGTATACTAAATTGTTGTGGTGTCATATCGTAAATCTTCTGTGTGATAAATGGCGCAGCTGAAGCAAAACTAAATAACATTACATAAGTTAAACCTTGTAATAACATAGGAATAATAAATGCTCGTTTTTTTAATAAATAGCCGAAATCTTTAAAAATAGAGCCAAAATTAAGTTCTGAAAGATCAGTTGCTCTTGTTTCTTTCATTTTAAAAAGTGCGAAAAAGAATATAATCATACTAACAATAGTTAAAATAAGGAAAATGGCTTGCCAATTTGAAACTCTTAAGGCGTAACCCCCAACGAGCGGGGCAATGATAGTAATGATGCCATTAACTACAAGAAGTGATGCTAATCCTTTTGCTAAAGCTTTTCCATTATGTAAATCACCTATAGAAGCTTTGGCTATGACTATCGCACCTCCTCCAGTCAAACCTTGGATCAAACGGATGGTTAATAAGATAGACATAGAAGTTGTAAAGACTGCAACAAATGAAACAATTGCATATAATATGATAATGGTTAATGCGATTTTTTTACGTCCGTACGCATCTGATAAAGGTCCAAAGATAAATTGTCCAATCGCGAGGCCAATCATTGCAAATGATAGTGTGAGTTGCGCTTGTGAAGTGGTTGTATTAAAATCATTTTGTACACTTGGTAATGATGGCACATACATATCTATGGTTAAAGGACCAAATGTAGTCATAACACCTAATACAATAATTACAATCAAAGGCAGTTGGCGATTTGAAATTTTGTCCATATATTAAGTACTCCTTTAAAATTCTCTCTAAAACTTTTTACATACAAGTTTAAATTATTTAATAACTAGGTAATTATCCCATATGAATCAAGAAATGCAATCATAATTTATATAGCAAAATTAAATAAATCAGTACAAATATCACTTTAAATATAAAATAAAGGAGTAAGTCCATGAGATTAAATAAAACCCACTATGAAATTGTAAAGTTCATCATTGTAGGGGGTATAAATACATTTAATTATTACATCGTTTATCTTATCTTATTAAAATTAGTAGGCATCAATTACTTAGTAAGTCATGTAAGTGGTTTTGTTATAAGTTTTATTATTTCATACTATTTAAACTGTCATTTTGTCTATAAAGTGACACCGACATGGCGTAAGTTTATTCAATTTCCATTAACTCAAGTGGTTAATATGGGCATGCAGACTATGTTATTGTACATATTTGTAAAATGGTTTCATATATCATCTGTAATTGCACCATTTGCAGGTCTCATTATCACAATACCTGTCACTTTTGTATTATCAAAATATATACTGAGAGACTGATTTTCGAAACTAGAGTTGGGAATTTTGTTTGATTTGTTTTTGCACAATTTAACACTTTTATTTAGGAAAGGCTAAAAAAATATTTAGATTAATTATATTAAATAATTTTTGAATAAAAATTGTTGTAAATATGCTTTCGATAGGTCATAATAAGTGTTCGATATCAATTAAGGTGGCCATCAGACATGACACAAAGTGAAAATTTGAAACTCGCCCAAAAAGGCGCTTATTTAAGTTTAGTCGTATATATCATACTTTCAATTTCCAAATTTATTGTTGGTTCGATGTATGATTCCGCAGCAGTCAGAGCAGATAGTTTAAACAATATGACCGATATTGTTGTTTCTATAGCAGTTATAATTGGGTTGAAAATTTCAATTAAACCAGCAGACAAAAACCATCCATATGGGCATTTGAAGTCAGAAAACATTTCAGCATTGCTTGTATCATTTATTATTATGTTTGTAGGTATACAAGTAGTTTTAGAAAGCGTTCCTGAAATATTTTCTGAAAAACATCACACACCAAATATCATTACAATATATATCAGTGTTTTCAGTGGTATTATTATGATGATTGTATTTTATATTAATCAAAAGCTAGCAAGACGTACAAATAGTAGTTCGCTTAATTCAGCGGCAAAAGATAATTTATCTGATGCTTTAGTAAGTATTGGAACTGCAATTGGCTTGATTTTCACCCAATTTGGTTTACCCATTTTAGATTCTATATTAGCAACGGTATTGGGTTTACTCATAGTATATACTGGTTTTAAAATATTCAGAGAATCTATTTTTACTTTAAGTGATGGATTTAATGAGCAAGAATTAGAAGAATATAAAAATTATGTTTTAGAAATAGAAGACGTCATTGATGTACAAAACATTAAAGGAAGATACCATGGAAGTAGCGTATTTGTAGACGTAACAATCATTGTGGCATCAGATTTATCACTAGAAGAGGCGCATCATATTTGCGACAAAGTAGAGCAACATATGCATGGAAAGGGAATTTCTTCAGTTTATGTACATCCAGAACCTGCATCTATACATTAATTAAGCGTTCACCAGATATGTTTGTATCTGGTGTTTTTGTTTATTATTTCTACAAATTAACTATATTCTATTTTCAAAAAATATAGTGACAAATTACTAAGCTTATATTAGTTATTTATTTTAAATAAAAAAGACCCGAAAATATTTTCGGGTCGAGCAAATTAATCATATAGTTTTAATCATCATGCTATAAGTGAATTAGTGATTTACCACCAGCCGTTAGCTACACGGAAATCGATTGCTGCTTCAACCGAACCGTAACGGTCTTCAGCGTATTTAATCATACCTTTTGTTTGTTCTTCTACTGTACCTGTGCCCCAAGCTTCTTTAGTTTGTCCTAGGCCTCTGTATCCAAGTTCGTTTACTGCGTCAGGATTACCGCTTGATTCTGGCATAACAATATTGTCCCATAGTGCTTTTGTGCCCCCTGCTTCTATAAATTCACTGTATACGTCATTGTTAGCTTGAGTAGTTGTTTGAGTTGAAGTTTCAGCGGCGTCAGCCGTTGAAACATTTGAACTCACCCCTAAACCAGTTGCTGCAATAGTAATCGATGCGAAAGATGCTAATAATAATTTTTTCATTTTTAAAATCCTCCTAATTGATTTACCTGTATACAAATTTAAAATTACAGGTCATATGGAAATACATATTTATTTAATAAATAAAAGTCATTTAGCGTATTTGCTTATTTCTTAATTCAACGTGTATAACTATAACACCCAAAATGTGTTTGTAGGTTACAGAAAAATAAAAAGAAAGTGTCTTTTATGAATAATGAAAAACAAATATTTCAAAACAAAGTGTAAATTGTTATAATTTTAATGTGAGATAAAGATAATCATTACAGAGATGTGTGATGATATCAGCATATGAGCCGTAATAAATGTATATATTTGAAGTAACATTTCTGTAAAAATTGTATAAAACAATATTTTTATATAACTGGAAAGAGGGAAGCGTTATGCCAAAATTAATTTTATGTAGGCACGGTCAAAGCTTATGGAATGCTGAAAACTTATTTACAGGTTGGGCGGATGTAGATTTATCGGATATAGGTAGGAATGAAGCAGTCACTTCTGGGAAAAAATTAAAAGATCAAGGTATAGAGATAGATATTGCTTATACTTCATTATTAAAAAGGGCAATAAAGACAACATATCATTTGTTAAATGAATCAGATCAATTATTTATCCCAGTAATTAAGTCTTGGAGATTAAACGAACGCCATTATGGAGATTTACAAGGACTAAATAAAGATGATGCGCGAAATGAGTTTGGTGACGAGCAAGTTCATTTATGGAGACGTTCGTATGCTACGGCACCCCCAGAACAAAATGAAGATCAAAGAGAAAGTTATTTAAATGATAGAAAATATGAGTATTTAGATAGTAGGGCGATGCCTGAATCTGAAAGTTTAAAAGATACGTTGGCTAGAGTAATTCCTTATTGGAATGATCAAATCTCACAGCAATTATTAGATGGTAAAATCGTCTTAGTATCTGCGCATGGTAATTCATTACGTGCATTGATTAAATATTTAGAAAATATATCTGATGACGCTATTGTTAATTATGAAATCAAAACAGGCGTCCCACTTATTTATGATTTAACTGAGGAATTAAAAGTTAAAAATAAATATTATTTATAAGAATAACGCACGTTTAAAAAGCTAACATTTAGAAAATGTTAGCTTTTTTTATATAGTCATGTGGTCTTATAATATTTAAGCTTGAATAGGATTAGGAGTTCATTATAGCTGAAAAGATACAGAAAACAACGCTTTCTAAATTTAAACTGTTTTCTTAATAGGTTTATAAACATTATATTATTTGTGTCGCTTATGCTGTTGGATAATTTTTCGTGCACGTTTGCGTGTTTTAATATTAGGACTATTTAGGTTACGACGTGCTGTTTGAACATCTAATTTCATAAATTCATACCTCCTTTATCTAAGTATATTATGAAGGAGCACTACAAAAATGTAAATAGTAATTATTACGATTTACTAAAGTTGTTATACATTTGGAGTCATATGTATTATATATTGTTTTTCAAGCTTTTTTTAATGTGATGTTATTAAAATATATGTATAATGCATAAATGCAACTCATTTATAGTTGATAGACTAATGAAGATACGGGAGATAAAAATGAATCAAAAAACCAAAATTTTAATGATATTAATGATGTTGTTTGGTGGCTTTTTCGGACTTTTAAATGAAACATTATTAACAACTGCATTACCGAGTATAATGAAAGATTTTCAAATAGATTACACGCAAGTGCAATGGCTAACGACAGCTTTTCTATTAACAAATGGAGTGGTTGTACCGTTATCAGCTATGGTAATTCAACGATTTTCAACTAGGAAAGTATTTTTAACAGCAATATTTATATTCTTTATAGGTACTGTTATCGCAGGACTCAGTCCTAATTTTTCAATTCTTTTAAGTGCAAGAATAGTTCAAGCATTAGGCTCTGGTATTATGATGCCACTGATGATGACTACTATTTTAGATATTTTTGAACCGCATGAACGTGGTAAGTATATGGGGACCTTCGGCTTAGTGATCGGCTTAGCACCCGCTATAGGTCCAACATTGTCTGGCGTGCTTGTCGAATACTTTGATTGGCGCTCGCTGTTTCACGTTGTGGCACCGATTGCTGCATTAACATTTATCGGTGCGCTTAAGTTTGTGAAAAATGTAGGTACGAATAGGAAAGTGCCAGTTGATATATTATCTATCACACTTTCTATATTAGGGTTTGGTGGTTTACTCTATGGTACAAGTTCTATTTCACGAGATGGCTGGAATGATCCAGTGGTGTTGGCAACTGTAATAGGTGGAGTCATATTAGTAACGACCTTTATCATTAGACAAACAAGACTAAAAACACCGTTATTAGATTTTTCAGTATTTAAAAATAGTCAATTTGCTGTAGGGCTGATTATTATGGCATTTACAATGGTATCCATGATTGGATCTGAAACAATTTTACCAATGTTCGTGCAAAATATTATGCAAGACACAGCACTTCAATCCGGTTTGATATTACTACCTGGTGCTATTGTAATGGGGATTATGTCAGTGGTTTCAGGATTTTTATATGAAAAATACGGTGCCAAGATATTAGCGCTAATTGGTATGACAATTGTGGTAATAACAACTTCTTATTTTGTGATAATGGATGAACAAACCTCACCAGCAATCTTAGCGACGGTATATGCGATTCGAATGATTGGTATTGCACTAGGCTTGATGCCGTTAATGACACATACGATGAATCAATTATCACGAGAGATGAATGCGCACGGCTCATCTATGACAAATACGATACAACAAATTTCAGCTTCAATAGGGACAGCTGGTTTAATTACAGTTATGACACATTTTTCTAAGGTTTTCACACCTGAAATGAGCGATTATAAAGGTTTAGAAAAACACGACATGGTATTTCAAATACAGCATGATGCTCTATTGAGTGGTTACCACGCAGCATTTTGGTTTGCTGTTATTATATCTATTATTAGTTTACTCAGTGTATTTATGTTGAAAAGTCAACGCAAAATACGTTTAGAACAAAAAGAGTTATAGTATATTAAACTGACAATGGACTTGATAGCATTTCTGTTCTCACAATTATAATTATGATATTTTAAAGATAAATAATCCCATAAATGCAAGAATGGAGTGTATATATTATAGAACATTCGATGAAATTAAATAATGAACCATTTCAATCAGTGAAAAATGGAATAAAAACTGTTGAAATAAGATTGAACGATGAAAAGAGACAAAAAGTAAAGAATGGAGATACTATTAAATTTAATAATTTAGAAACAAATGAAGTAGTTAAAGTGGTCGTTACAGAAACGGTTATGTACCCTTCATTCCAAGTGTTACTCAATCAATATACAAATAGAGAAATTGGTGCTAAAGAGGGCGACCAACTTTCTCAAAAATTGGCAGCAATTTATCAAATATATTCACAAACAGATGAATTAGAGTTTGGGGCATTAGCAATTAAAATGCACTTAGCAAATTAATTAAAATACGGCCTGACATGTTATTGTCAGGCTGTATTTTTTAACGGGATTTATAAAGTCGCTCACTCATATCAAAACTTCCTAGAACAATTAGCTTATTCGGTGTATGATAGTATTTACGAAAGAAAAAATAAGGATTATTAAGTAGTTAAACTGTATTTAAAGGTGGAGCAAATAATGAAAAAATTATGGCTCATGCTTGCCGTATCTACGCTTGTCATAGCAGGGTGTAGTAGCGGAAAGTATGCTGATAAAATAGATAAAGCAGTGGATAAGCAAAACACATACCAAGAAAATTTAGCTGAAAAACAAAAAGGTGATCTTGAAGAAAAATTCGATAAAAAGAATTCGAATATTTATGTTTATGAAGAAGGAAAATATGTCATGTTGGCATATAAACCTTTTAAAGATGACGAAGAAGTGCATTATTATACTTATTCGTTTAAAGATGACAAGGCGAATTATTTAAATGACTTCAATTCGAAAGCTTACAACCATAATCACGAACCTGATTATAAAGAAGAGCATATGAATATAAATAATTAATGTTGAGAAATTTAAATGAAAAATTGAGGTGTTTTTGAAAACAAATGAAAAAATTATGGCTGTGTTTAGGATTGATAGCAACGGTCTTAATAGTCACTGCTTGTTCAAGTAATGAAGATGCACATAAGGATGACAAGAAAACGAGTGATGGAAAAATTAAGATTATTGAATACGGTGACTTTAAATGTTCTTATTGTCAAAAAGTAGAACGTAATATTATGCCTAAACTAAAAAAAGATTATATAGACAAAGGTAAAGTGGATTATGAGTTCATCAATATGGCTTTCTTAGGTGATGATTCGATTATCGGATCTCGTGCTGGGCATGCTATTCAGCAAATTGCTCCAGCACAATATTCAGATTTTCAAAAATTAATGTTTGAACAACAAGGTGATTCTGAAGAAGAGTGGATAAATGAGTCACTTGTAGATAAACAAATTGATAAATTAAACATTGATAACGCGCAAAAAGAGAAAATCAAAAAAGAGTATAAAACTAAAGATAGTAAATCATGGAAAGCTGCGAAAAAAGACCAAAAGCAATATAAAGAAAATAACATTGATACAGCCCCAACCATTTATATTGGTGGCGAAAAAGTAGAAGATCCTTATGACTATGATAATTACAAAAAATTATTAGAAAAATATAAATAAAAATTTAGCCTAGAGTACAAAGATTGAAAGATAATGTACTTTGGGCTTTTTTTTGTCAAAAAATAAATAGGAATTATTACTATTTAGTATTGCGTTTTTTTGAAAGGAAGCTTATAATTTTAAATCGAAACCATTACTATTTATAGGAGGGACTAAAATGAAGAAAACATTATACATCATTTCTTTAATCATCACATTTTCGCTTATTGTAACAGCATGTGGGGACAAAGATACAGATAAAACAGAAAGCGAGGGTAAAAAGGATAAATTAAAGATTAATACAACAGTTTTTCCACTTAAATCTTTCGCCAAGGAAATTGGGGGAGATCATGTTGAAGTGGAATCTATTTATCCAGCAGGAACAGATTTACATAGTTATGAACCAACACAAAAAGACATAATTAAAGCTAGTAAAGCGGACTTGTTTTTATATACTGGGGATAATTTAGATCCAGTTGCTAAAAAGGTAGCATCAACAATTAAAAAAGAAGATAAGAAGCTTTCTTTAGAGGACAAAATAGATAAATCGCAACTACTCACTGATCAACATAGTCACGGAGAAGACCACGATCATAAGCATGATGAAGAAGCGCATCATCATGGAGGTTACGACCCTCATGTTTGGTTAGACCCTAAATTCAATCAAACTTTTTCAAAAGCAATTAAGGATGAATTAGTAAAAAAAGATCCTGAACACAAAAATGAATATGAAGAAAATTATAAAAAATTAGTAGAAGACCTGAAACAAATTGATAGTAAAATGACTGACATCACTAAAGATAAACAAGGAAATGCAGTGTTTATCTCGCATGAGTCGATGGGGTATTTGGCTGAAAGGTATGGATTTATACAAAAAGGTGTTCAAAATATGAATGCAGAAGACCCATCACAAAAAGCATTAACTAAAATAGTTAAAGATATTAATGATTCTGGAGCTAAATATATTTTATATGAAGATAACGTTTCAAATAAAGTGACTGATACTATTCGTAAAGAAACTGAGGCCAAGCCTTTAAAATTTTATAATATGGAATCACTTAATAAATCACAACAACAAGATAAAGATTTAACATATCAGTCGCTTATGAATAAGAATATAAAAAATATTGATAAAGCTTTGAATGATAACATTAAAGTGAAAGATAATAAACAACACGAAAAGCATACTAAAGCAATTGAAGATGGTTATTTTAAAGATAGTCAGGTCAAAGATAGAGCCCTAACGGATTATAAAGGTGAATGGCAATCAGTCTATCCATACTTGAAAGATGGTACTTTAGATGATGTTATGCAACATAAAGCTGAAGAAGATGATTCGATGACAGCTAAAGAATATAAAGCATATTATGATAAAGGTTATAAAACAGATATAGAAAATATAAAAATTACTAATGATACGATTACTTTTGAAAAAAATGGCGAGAAAAAAACAGGTAAATATAAATATGACGGAAAAGATATATTAAAATATGAGAAAGGTAATAGGGGCGTTAGATATACATTTAAGTTAGATGAAAATGGAGATTCATCTTTACCAAAATATGTTCAATTTAGCGATCATAATATTGCACCTAAAAAAGCACATCATTTTCATATTTTTGTAGGAGACGATAAAGAAAAAGTGTTGAAAGAGCTAGACAATTGGCCAACTTATTATCCGAAAGCATTAAATAGCAAAGAAATTAAAGAAGAAATGTTAGCGCATTAATCCTCAGAGTATATTTTGCTTCAGTTATTTTAAATACTCAAAATGAATAAAAAATTAAATTTCGGGAATGAATTAAAAAGAAAGTGAAACGTAAAACTTTCTCCTTGATATATAAAATATATCTGGTATACTAAATGTATCAATAAAACAAATAATACTTTGGAGGTATGTTTTTTATGACAACATTTAATTTTGATCCAGCGCATTCAGTATTAGAATTTTCAGTTAGGCACTTAATGATTTCGAATGTTAAAGGTAAATTTAAAGATTTTGACGTAAATTTAGAAGGTGACCTCAATGATTTGAATTCGCTTAAAGGTACAGCTATTATCAAAGCAGAATCAGTTGATACAAACGTAGCAGACCGTGATGGGCACTTACGTACTGGAGATTTCTTTGATACAGATAATTATCCAGATATTAAATTTGAAATAACTTCTGTTGATGAAAAATCTGTAACAGGTAACTTAACTATTAAAGATGTGACTCAAGAAGAAACATTTGATGCATCTTATGAAGGTACAAGTAAAAACCCATTAAATGGTGCAGAAACTGCAGGATTTGTTATAAATGGTACAATCAATCGTGAAAAATATGGAATGTCATTTAACCAGAAGCTTGAAACAGGTGGCGTAATGGTTGGTAAAGATGTAAAATTCCAAGCAAGTTTAGAATTTGCTTTAGAAGAGTAATGTAAATATTTGATAGCTATAGAAAAGCTGAGAGATACCTAATTCAGGTCATCTCTCAGCTTTTTTTGTATGTATTAATAATTTTTAAGAAGGTGTATAAATATCTTAAAGGTAATGTGGGTATAATGATATTAAAATAGGGGGGGAGAATATGGCTACAGAACTGCCGCAAATAAGTAAACCCGCAACGCAATCACTCAAAAGCATAGGCGCCACGACGTTAGAAGAAGTATCACAATATAAACGTACTACATTATTAGGTATTCATGGTGTTGGACCTAAAACGATTGAAATTCTTCAACAAACATTGAAAGAAAATGGACTGGATTTTGCAGATGATCAAAAATCAGATTTACCATTTGAATTTATTGGAGATTTAAACTGTGATAACGCACCCAAAAGAAGAATAATGTTAGATTTTTTAATAGGATGTGCATTGGTGGATAAAGAAAAACTATTAGAAGTTGTTACAGAGAATTTTATATGGGAAGTGCCAAGTGCTTTTCAATTAAAAGGAATCGATGCATTTTATGATGAGCTTAATAAGCACAAAGTGGACATAACATCTTTAGAAATAACGCATAATATTACGCATGGAAAAATAGGAGCGATGCATGGTACTCAAAAAATGGAGAACGGTGAAACTATCTATTTTGCAGATTTCTTAGAATTTGAAAGCCATAGTAAAAATGCTAAGCTAAAAAAAGTGGTATCGTATGTAATTATGAATGAAGGAGAATCATAAATGACTATTCAAGTTGAAGAAAATAAAATAATTTTCACACGAGAATTTGATACATCAGCGCAAAACATATTTAAAGCATATACAGACCGAGCGTTATTTGAACAATGGTTTCACCCACAAGGTGCGTCAACTGAAGTTTATGAATTTAACATTCATACAGGAGGTAATGCATTTTTTGCTATTCGAGCGCCTCAAGGTACAAGTTATACAGTTACAAATTATATTAAAGTAACAGAGCCGAAACTAATTGAATATTACGATTACTTTGCGGATAAAGAAGGTAATATTGACAAGAAAATGGCGGGCATGCACAACACGATTCATATTGAAGAAAATGGTAAAGGTAATACGACGATTAAATCTATTGCAAAATTGCCGGATCCTAAAGCAGCTCAACAATTGTTAGATATGGGCGTTGAAGAAGGTATGAATAGTACGTTTGATAATTTAGAAATATTAATAAAAAAATTATAAAAATCGTCAAAAAGATGTTAAAAATGATGCACTTATCTTCCGCCTCTTTTCGGTATAATGGGAGATGAAAAGAGGTGAGTGTATTGAAAAAACGTTATGTTAAAGTACTCGGACTCTATTCACTTAGTACGCTAATACCAGCTTTACTATTAAATGAGAAAAGTTTGAGTAGCAGTACATTTAAGTGGTTTATACGTACATTAGCAGGATATGGTATTTTTGCTTATGGTTTACATGTGTTAAGTAAGTGTAAAAAGTAATAGTTTATTAAATAAAACGCTTGGTTATCCTATTTATACTTAATGAGAATTAAGCATAAACTGAGATAATCAAGCGTTTTTAAAATTGATCGATAACATCTTTAATGGTATAAGTGTTCAATTTGTTGATAATTGTTTTATCAACATCACTATAAATTGCATCTAAAGCGTGGCTAATATTTTTCCCTACAGGACAATTTGTGTTTGTATTGGTATGGATCTTAGCAAAATGTGACATCTCAGAAAATATAAGCTCGTATAAATTACCAAGTGCAATATCATCTACTTTGCATGACAAGCTATAACCTGAGATGCCTTGACTACTTTGAATATAGTTTCCCTTTTTTAAAGAACGACATAATTTTCTCACTAGTGTCGCATTGCTATTGATACTACTAGCAATATATTGACTAGAGATAGGTTCTTTTTCCATAGCTAATAAGGAGAGAATGTGTATTGAAACTGAGAATTGTGTATTCAACTGTCTGCCTCCTATTGTTATTACTTGTGTAAAAATTTAATACAAGTAAAGTTTACGTTATTTTAAGCTAAGTAGCAATGTATTAACTCGTAATATCAAAGTTTATATTAAGGCTATTAAATATCATGTGAAACTAATATAATAAAAATATTGGTATTGATAAATTTTTGTTTTAGAAATACATAAGAGGGGGCATAATTTTGATAGATAACAATAAATCTGTGAAAGATACCTATATGTCGAGAGAAACAATCGAGAATATTAATAATCAAGTGCAAATGAAGAAAGTATTGTTTGATCAGACACCTGGACGTTATGCACTTAAATCTATTATGTCAGGGTTTCTACTCGCAATTGTAACTGTATTTATGCTGGCAATCAAAACGCAATTGGAAGGCGCTAATGAAGGTTTAATTAACTTAATGGGAGCTATTTCATTTAGCTTGGCTTTAGTGTTAATTGTACTATCACATTCAGAGTTATTAACTAGTAACTTTATGTTTTTAACGGTAGGTTGGTATTATAAATTGATTGGTATGAATAAAGCATTAGGTATTATGATGGTCTGTTTTTTATTCAATATTATAGGTGGGTTCATTTTATTTGGTTTAATGAAGTTCACACCAATTATGACATCAGAAATGATTACAAGCTTAACTAAACTTGTAGATGGTAAAACGATAGATGCGACATGGTACGGTATACTTGGGAAAGCCATTTTTTGTAATTTCTTTATTAATATTGGTATTTACTTGTCGATTCAATTTAAAGATGGACTAACAAAAGCGTTTTTTATTGCTAGTGGTGTCATTGTCTTCGTGTTTATGGGTTACGAGCATGTTGTATTTAACGCAGGATTATATGCTGGAATGGTATTTTATAATTTTGATGTGGTGTCATGGTTGCACGTGTTAAAAAATATTGTATTTGCTTTTATAGGTAATTATATCGGTGGAGGTATTTTTGTAGGTCTTATGTACGCATATCTCAACGGCAAACGTGACAGTTTTCATGGTTAATTAAAATGAAAGAATTTATAAAGTAAGCATGTTCACACTGTAAATTGTGAGGGTGCTTATTTTTGTGCTAATATTAATTTTTGAAAAATAAAAGAATGGTTTATTTTTCAAAAAAAGTTAATCATAATAATTGACTCAATAATTAAGAAAACATATTGTATTGATATGATTGTCAAAGGCTTTATGATTTTAAGGGAAGTTCTCTATGAATGAACAAGCGATAAATGTTAAGGAGTGACAAAATGTCTGAATATAATATAAGAGTAGCTGTAGAATCTGATGCAGAAGAATTACAAAAATTGATGTATGAATCTTTCACACCATTAAGGGAACTTGGTATTGATTGGCCATCAGTCAATGCGGATGTTGAATTAGTCAAAAAGAATATTAAAACAAGTACGATGTTTGTACTAGAAAATGACCATGAAATAATTTCAACGCTTACAGTACGTTATCCTTGGGAAGGTAAGCGTCGTGTATCCATTTATCCATTTGTTTGGTGGTTCGCTACAAAACCTTCGTATGATGGGAAAGGCATCGGAAGTAAATTGTTAACGTATGTTGAAGAAACATACTTGAGAGATACTCTCAAGGCTCCGGCAGTTACATTAGGTACATCTGCGCGTAAGCATCCATGGTTACTTGATATATACAAAAAGCGCGGTTATGAAGTATACGCGGAGCATGAAAGTGATGATGGAGATTTAGGTGTTATTATGAGAAAAGTGCTTATACCAGAAAGTTTTAACGAAGAAGTATTAGGTGCGCCACCATTTTAAGAAATTGAATAAAATGTATAGGGAATCCCATTAGCAATTGAATAAGGGGATTCCCTATTTTTGGAACATCATGTGATTCAATTCACAAAATCGACTGGATTTATATTACAATACAAGTGTAAAGAAAGGGGGGCATCACTTGGCAGCATATATATTCGTTGTTCACGGAATGAATAAAGGGAAACAAAATGAAGCACTTCATCATTTTTTGGAGCAATTGATAAGTCGTAACATTCATGATTACTATATTGCATTCTTAGAATGTAAAAACCAAAGTCTCGAACAAGTACTAGACGACCGTATTCAACAAGGTGTGAGAAATTTTAACATCATTCCACTTTTACTCCTTCCAGCAAAGCATTATTTAGAAAATATCCCTATGATTTTAAAACTTTATGAGAATAAATATCCACATATTAAATATAAAATTGCTGAGCCATTAGGCACACATAAATTAATGACAACGCTAGTTAAAAAGAACATTCTAGTTAAATTTAAAAGTCATCTTAAAATACAGCATATTATTTTAATGGCTCATGGTAGCGAGCGTTATCATCATCCTAATATTGCTTTATGGCAGTTAACTCAAGACTGCGATGTTTTTGGAACACCTATTTCGATGATGACATTATATGGTGACTACAATTATCGTTTTAACTTACAGCACTATTTAAAAACTAATACAGACATCTTGATTGTACCCGTATTTTTCTATGATGGCTTTTTGGTGAACAAAGCAAAACACGATATAGCGCAAATGAATGATGACTGTAATATTCATTATGCATCAGCTATTAATTTTGACCCCTTGCTCTCAACGATTATCACAGAAAGAATTAAACAATTAGAGGTGTTTGAAAATGTATCCAATTCAACTTAATTTGTCAGATAAACGTGTTGTAGTGGTTGGCGCAGGTAAAGTTGCGTACAGAAAAGTACAACAACTTATTAAGGAAGATATACAGTCACTAGTTATTATAAGTAAAAAATTTTTACCAGAATTTTTTGAAATTGAATATCCTAAAATGAAGTTGTTTACAAAGTGTTATGACAGCGAAGACATAAAACATGCCGATATTATTTTTGCTGCAACAGATGATGAAGATGTTAATCATCTAATTAAGCAAGATGCGAAACGTTATCAACTTGTTAACCATACAGGTGATAAAGCACAATCTGATTTTTATAACATGGCCGAAATAAGATACAAAGATATAGACATTCACTTTAAATCCAATGGCACAAACTGTAGCGGTGTGAAACATCTATCAAAGGCGGTACAAACATTTTTAAATGAAGTGTATGAGGAGGAAGGCAATGTCTAAAAAACAGTTAGTAATGATTGGTAATGGCATGGCGGGCATACGTACGATTGAAGAAATATTAGAACGCGATCCACAGCAATATAACATAACAATTATCGGTAAAGAATCATATCCAAATTATAACCGAATCATGCTATCAAATATATTGCAGAAAAAAATGACAGTGGATGAGACTATTATGAATCCATTTGAGTGGTATAAAGAGAATGATATTCAACTCATTACGAATGATCCAGCAGTAGAAGTTAATCGAGAACTAAAACAAGTGATTACAGCTGATGGTCTTAGATGTCATTATGATATTTGTATATTTGCTACGGGTTCGAGTGCCTTTGTATTGCCTATACCAGGGGCGACTTTACCGAGTGTAATAGGTTGGAGAACGATTGAAGACACTGAGCGTATGATTGAAATTGCTAAAACTAAGCGACAGGCTATCGTAATCGGGGGTGGTTTACTGGGGTTAGAATGCGCTCGTGGATTAATGGACCAAGGTATGGAAGTCACTGTGGTACATCTTGCTGAATGGCTTATGGAAATGCAATTAGATAAAAAGGCTGCAGATTTATTGAAAGCAGATTTAGAAGCACAAGGAATGAACTTTAAATTGCAAGCAATTACACAAGAAATACTTGGACAAGAAGATGTTACCGGTGTGTTGTTAGCAGATGGCACAACATTAGAAACAGATTTAGTAGTCATGGCAGTTGGTATTCGACCGTATACACAAGTTGCCCAGGCAAGTGGCTTAAAAGTGAATAGAGGTATTGTCGTTAATGATTTTATGCAAACGAGTGATAGAGCTATTTTTGCAGTGGGTGAATGTGCAGAACACAATGATAAAGTTTATGGATTAGTTGCACCATTATATGAACAAGGTAAAGTATTGGCAGACTATTTAACTAGTATAGAGACAGAAGGTTATCGAGGTTCCACTACATTTACATCTTTAAAAGTTTCTGGATGTGATTTATATAGTGCTGGTCAAATTAAAGAAGATATAGATATCCAAGGTATTGAGGTTTTTGACAGTGTTAATAAACACTATAAGAAAGTATTTTTGAAAGATGATAGCATTGTTGGAGCCGTCTTATACGGAGATATTAATGATGGTCCGAGATTTTTTAATATGATGAAAAAACAAGTACCATTAGATGATTACACGATGGTTTCACTTATGCATAAAGGCGGAGCAACGAGTGAAATAAGTATTGCTGACATGTCAGATGAGGAGATAGTGTGTGGATGTAATGGTGTCAGCAAAGGAAAAATCGTGAGTGCAATTAATGAGCATGGTCTTACTAGTCTAGAAGCAGTTACAAAAGAAACAAAAGCTGGAAACTCTTGCGGTAAGTGCAAAGGGCAAATTGGACAGATATTAGAGTATTCATTAGGTGATGATTTTGTTGATTCTAAACCATCCGGTATTTGTGCATGTACTGATCTCACGCGTGATCAAATTGTTATGCAGATAAGAGCAAAGATGTTGAAAACGTCTAAGGAAGTACGCCATGTACTCAACTTTAAAGATAAGTCGGGTTGTCCAAAATGTAGACCAGCTATTAATTATTATTTGAATATGGTTTATCCATTTGAACATCGGGACGAAATTGAATCACGCTTTGCAAATGAACGTTATCATGCCAATCTTCAAAATGACGGTACATTTTCTGTCATTCCCCAAATGCGTGGAGGTGTTACGAACGCAGATCAGCTGATTCGCTTAGGAGAAGTTGCTAAAAAGTATGATGTGCCGTTAGTGAAAGTGACAGGTTCTCAACGCATAGGATTGTATGGTGTTAGAAAAGAATTACTACCACAAATATGGGCTGATTTAGGTATGCGTTCAGCTTCAGCTTATGCGAAAAAGACGCGCTCAGTTAAAAGTTGTGTAGGTAAGGCATTTTGCAGATTTGGTACGCAATATACTACGCAGTTAGGTATTCGTTTAGAAAAAACCTTCGAATACATCGACACGCCACATAAATTTAAAATGGGCGTCTCTGGTTGTCCAAGAAGCTGTGTAGAATCTGGTGTTAAAGATTTTGGTGTTATCAGCGTTGAAAATGGATTTCAAATTTATATTGGAGGTAATGGTGGTACGGATGTAACAGAGGGGATACATTTAACTACTGTCGAAACTGAAGATGAAGTTATTAAATTATGTGGTGCAATGATGCAATACTATAGAGAAACTGGTATTTATGCAGAACGTACTGCACCATGGATACAGCGACTAGGTTTTGAAAAAATCCAAGCAGTTTTATTAAATCAAGAAAGACAAATCGATTTGTTCAATCGCATTATGGATGCGAAAAAAGCTGTAGAAGTTGAACCATGGTCCTACATTTTAAATAATGAATCATCACAAAAAATATTTGAAGTGGAGAAAATTTAATTATGAAAGCATTAGAAAAAATAAAAGTAGCAACGGTCGATGAGCTTGTTCCTTTAGTTGGCAAAAAAGTGATTATAAACGATATCGTAATTGGCTTATTTTTAACAGAATCAGGTGAAATATATGCAGTTCATAATATATGCCCTCATAAGCAAGGACCACTTTCAGAAGGCATCGTGAGTGGTGAATTTGTATATTGTCCTTTGCATGATCAAAAAATAAATTTGAAAACGGGACAAGTACAGTCGCCAGATACAGGATGTGTGGATGTTTACGCTGTAGAAATTCATAATCGAGATGTATATGTATGTCTGTAAATACTCATGGCAAGGTATATCTTATAGGTGCTGGACCTGGGCATCCGGAATTATTAACGAGAAAAGCTGAACGTCTTATTCGAAGTGCAGATATTATATTGTATGACAGATTAGTAAATCCATTTATTTTACAATTAGTAAGACCAGAAATCGAAATTATAAATGTGGGTAAAGAAGCATACCATAAGCACATACAACAACAGGTTATAAATAGAAAATTAATTTCAGCTGCAAAGCAACATAGATGTGTTGTGAGGTTAAAGGGTGGAGATCCAGCCATTTTTGGCAGAGTGCATGAAGAGATTGTCGCGTTGTCACAAGTTGATATAGATTTTGAAGTTGTACCAGGTATTACAACAGCGAGTGCTGCTGTAGCTTCTGTAGGTTTAGGACTTACAATTCGTAATATCGCGCATTGCGTCACTTTTACGACGGGACATCTGAATAACAATAGTAGGCAACAACTTGATGTTACAACACTTAAAAACGGAGGCACGTTAGCTATTTATATGGGTGTGAAACGGTTGCCTGAAATTATGAAGGAGATATACCAGTCAACACGAGTAGATTATCCAGTCTTGCTCATATTTAATGTTTCCTCTTATAATGAAAAGCACATTATAGGTACGGTAACTACAATTGAAGCGCAGGTTTCTGATGAGTTAGAAAATATAACACCCGGAATGGTAATTGTAGGGGATATCGCAGCCTGTGAAAATATTAAAAATACTTTAAGACAATGTCCCCCTAAGAAATATTTGATTACTGGACCTCGTTTACAAGCAATTAAACAAGCATTTGATATTTATGAAAAAGGTGGATGGTGCTTAATTCATCCTGACGAAAAGTATGATTTTCATTACAGCCAACAGTTGTTTATAGAACAACAATTAATGCAGCATTTTGATGTGGAAATTCAAACTAAGTATATAAAGTGATTTCAGAAAATAATTAATAATCCCCGAAATATAAAAAATGATGATTTCTATTGTAGTGAATAGAAATCATCATTTTTTATATTTATGAGATATTACATTTTTTGTACACGAACGTATTCAAAAAAACTAAGGGTATTTCCATTTCATATTAGGTAAATCCCTAATACTTTGTATTTGTGAATATATGTACAATTTAATTAAGCAGTGAATGAACTAAAAACTGAGAATCGCAATTTTTTAAACATTTAACTGGAAATGATCTGAGAGGGTGTATTTCAATGAAAAAATTTGGATTAAACTTTTTTAAACCAACTGAGAAATTTAATGGTGATTGGTCGGTCTTAGAAAGTAAGAGTCGGGAATGGGAAAAAATGTATAGAGAAAGGTGGAGCCACGACAAAGTTGTTAGAACCACACATGGTGTAAATTGCACAGGTTCTTGTTCATGGAAAGTATTTGTAAAAAATGGCGTTATTACTTGGGAAAATCAGCAGACAGATTATCCAAGTTGTGGTCCTGATATGCCTGAGTTTGAACCAAGAGGTTGCCCACGTGGAGCCTCATTCTCTTGGTATGAATATAGTCCTTTAAGAATTCGTTATCCATATATACGAAAAAAACTATGGGAACTTTGGGTCGACGCATTAGAAACACATAACAATAATACGATAGAGGCCTGGGCATCTATTGTTGAAGATGAAGAGAAGTCAAAAATATATAAACAAGCACGAGGTAAAGGTGGATTAGTAAGAACGAATTGGAAGGATGTAAGTAAATTAATATCTGCTCAAATTATTTATACAATTAAAAAATTTGGGCCTGATAGAATAGCTGGATTTACACCGATACCTGCTATGTCTATGTTGAGCTATGCTTCTGGAGCTAGATTTGTGAGTTTGCTTGGTGGAGAAATGTTGAGCTTTTATGATTGGTATGCAGATTTACCCCCTGCTTCTCCTCAAATATGGGGGGAACAAACCGATGTGCCAGAATCTAGTGACTGGTATAACGCCTCTTATATAATGATGTGGGGATCGAACGTACCGATGACACGTACGCCAGATGCGCATTTTATGACTGAAGTCCGATATAAGGGGACAAAAGTGATATCAATCGCTCCTGACTACGCAGAAAATGTGAAATTTGCTGATAATTGGTTAGCACCTCATCCTGGTACAGATGCAGCACTCGCACAAGCCATGACACACGTAATTCTTCAGGAGCATTATGTAAATCAACCCAATGAGCGGTTTTTAAATTATGCTAAACAGTATACGGATATGCCATTTATTCTGATGTTAGATAAAGATGACAATGGTTATAAAGCTGGGCGTTTTTTAAGAGCGAGTGATTTAGGTGGAAAGACAGAACATAGTGAATGGAAACCAGTCATTTTCGATAAAATGAGACAAGACCTAACAGTACCAAATGGCACAATGGGTCAACGTTGGGAAAAAGACGTACAGTGGAATTTAAAATTAGAAGATGCGGATGGCAATAAGATTAACCCAGCACTAAGTCTTGCAGAAGACCAATTTGAATTAGAAAAAATACAATTTCCTTATTTCAATAATGAAGGCAACGGTATTTTTGAAAGACCTATAGCAGTTAAAAAAATAACTTTAGCTAATGGAGAAGAGCGATATATCACTACAGTATATGATTTAATGACGAGTCAGTATGGCGTGCAAAGATTTAATCATGAATTGGAAGCTAAAAGTTATAGCGATGTTGATTCTTATTATACACCTGCGTGGCAAGAAACTGTGACGGGTGTGAAAGAAAATATTGTCACACAAGTAGCACGTGAATTTGCTCAAAATGCAATAGATACGAATGGTAAATCTATGATTATCATGGGAGCTGGTATTAACCATTGGTTTAATTCAGATACGATATATCGTTCTATATTGAACCTTGTCTTACTTTGTGGTTGTCAAGGTGTGAACGGTGGTGGCTGGGCGCATTATGTAGGCCAAGAAAAATGTAGACCTATTGAAGGATGGAATACACTTGCATTTGCTAAAGATTGGCAAGGGCCACCGAGATTGCAAAATGGTACAAGTTGGTTCTACTTCGCAACAGATCAATGGAAGTATGAAGAATCAAATGTGGACAGTATTATGTCACCACTAGCAGAAAATATTAAACATCAACATCCTGCAGATTATAATGTGTTAGCAGCTAGATTAGGGTGGTTACCATCTTATCCTCAATTTAATAGAAATAGTTTGTCATTTGGCGAAGAGGCAAGACAAGCAAATGAATTTAATAACGAAGCTATATTGAAGCGGGCAGTTGATTCTGTAAAATCGAGAGAAACACAATTTGCTATAGAAGATCCTGACTTGAATAAGAACCATCCAAAAACATTATTTCTTTGGCGTTCAAATTTAATATCGAGTTCTGCTAAAGGGCAAGAATATTTTATGAAACATTTACTAGGAACCAAATCAGGATTGATGGCAGAACCAAATGAAGAAGTGAAACCAGAAGAAATTCAATGGAGAGATGATACAGAAGGTAAATTAGATTTACTCGTTTCACTAGATTTTAGAATGACTTCCACACCTTTATATTCAGATATCGTATTGCCTGCAGCAACATGGTATGAAAAACACGACTTATCATCTACAGATATGCATCCTTTTGTGCATCCATTTAATCCGGCAATAGATCCTTTATGGGAATCACGTTCAGATTGGGATATATTCAAAACATTAAGTAAAGAAGTTTCTGAAACTGCGAAAAAACATCTGACAGGTGTATATAAAGATGTGGTAACAACACCTTTAGCTCACGATTCACAACAAGAGATATCTAATGTAAATGGTATTGTAAAAGACTGGGTTAAAGATGAAATCGAGGCAATACCTGGCAAGACGATGCCTAGTTTTTCAATAGTTGATAGAGATTATACAAAGATATTCGAGAAATTTGTCACACTTGGACCATTATTGGAAAAAGCAAAAATAGGTGCCCATGGCGTGGGTTACAAGGTTGCAGATGAATATGAAGAATTGAAGCATATGGTAGGAACTTGGAATGATGAAAATGAAGATTCAATAAGGAATGGTAGACCAAGAATAGACACTGCTAGACGGGCAGCGGATACAGTATTAAATTTGTCGTCTGCGACAAACGGTAAATTATCACAAAAATCCTATGAGGATTTAGAACAACAAACAGGTATGGCACTAAAAGATATTTCGAGTGAACGTGCTTCGGAAAAAATAACATTTTTAAATATGACAGCCCAACCAAGGGAAGTTATACCAACAGCAGTTTTTCCAGGTTCAAACAAAAATGGTCAGCGCTATTCACCCTTTACTACAAATATAGAACGTTTAGTACCATTTAGAACATTAACAGGTCGTCAAAGTTATTATATTGATCATGAAGTATTCCAACAGTTTGGAGAGAATTTACCTGTGTATAAACCTACTTTGCCACCAATGGTATTTGGCACAAGAGATAACAATGTAACGATGAATGATGACACACTTGTTTTACGATATTTGACCCCACACGGTAAATGGAATATTCATTCAACCTATCAAGATAATCAACACATGTTAACACTATTTAGAGGTGGTCCAACAGTTTGGATATCAGATGAAGATGCTAAAGCACATGATATTACAGATAATCAGTGGTTAGAAGTTTATAACAGAAATGGTGTAGTAACAGCAAGAGCAGTCGTATCACATCGTATGCCAAGAGGTACGATGTTTATGTATCACGCACAAGACAAACATATAGAAACACCAGGTTCTGAGATTACAGATACGAGAGGGGGATCTCATAACGCTCCGACACGTATACATTTAAAACCGACACAACTTGTAGGCGGTTATGCTCAAATTAGTTATCACTTTAACTATTATGGTCCAATAGGAAATCAAAGAGATGTTTATGTAGCTGTTAGAAAACTGAAGGAGGTTGACTGGCTTGAAGATTAAAGCGCAAATAGCAATGGTATTAAACTTAGATAAATGTATTGGTTGCCACACTTGTAGTGTTACTTGTAAGAGTACGTGGACAAACCGTCCCGGAGCTGAATATATGTGGTTTAACAACGTAGAAACTAAGCCAGGTATTGGTTACCCAAAACGATGGGAAGATCAAGAACTATATAAAGGCGGATGGCATTTAAATAAACAAGGAAAGTTAGAATTAAAATCTGGCAGCAAATGGTCAAAAATTGCATTGGGAAAAATTTTTTATAATCCAGATATGCCAGTAATCAAAGATTATTATGAACCATGGACATATAACTATGAACACCTTACTACTGCCAAATCGAGTGATCATTCACCCGTAGCAAAGGCACACTCACTGATCTCAGGAGAAAAATTAGATTTAAACTGGGGGCCAAACTGGGAAGACGATTTGGCTGGTGGTCATGTAACTGGACCAGAGGACCCAAACATTCAACGTATAGAAGAAGATATAAAATTTAAATTCGATGAAACATTTATGATGTATTTGCCGAGATTATGTGAACACTGTTTGAATCCAAGTTGTGTTGCTTCATGTCCTTCAGGTGCAATGTATAAACGTGATGAAGATGGCATTGTTTTAGTAGACCAAGAAGCTTGTCGTGGTTGGAGATATTGTATGACAGGTTGCCCTTATAAAAAAGTTTACTTTAATTGGAAGACAAATAAAGCAGAGAAATGTACATTTTGTTTCCCACGTGTTGAAGCAGGCATGCCTACCGTATGCTCTGAAACTTGTACAGGACGTATGAGATATTTAGGTGTATTATTATACGATGCTGACAGAGTAGAAGAAGCGGCTAGCACTGAAAATGAACAAGATTTATATGAGAAACAACTAGACTTATTTTTGAACCCTTATGATGAATCAGTCATTGAGCAGGCACAAAAAGATGGTATTTCAATGGAATGGATTGAAGCAGCACAAAATTCACCAGTTTATAAATTAGCAATAGAGTATAAACTTGCTTTCCCATTACATCCTGAATATCGTACGATGCCAATGGTTTGGTACTGTCCACCATTAAGCCCAATTATGAGTTACTTTGAGGGGCAAACTGCTAAAGATGCAAACAGAAACCCAGACATGATTTTTCCAGCAATTGAAGAAATGCAATTACCTATTCAATACTTAGCAAATTTATTTACAGCTGGAGATACAAAATCTGTTAAAACTGCATTACAACGTATGGCAATTATGAGAAGTTATATGCGTGCAGAAGTGACAAACAAGCCTTTTGATAAAGATAAACTATCTAGATTAGGATTATCTGAACGTCAAACAAAAGATATGTATCGTTTATTAGCTATAGCAAAATACGAAGATCGTTTTGTAATTCCAACATCACATAAAGAATCATATATGGATACGTATCACGCACAAGGCAGTCAGGGGTATGGCGGAGAATACTTTGGTTCAAATTGTGAAGGTTGTGGTGTGCCTGTGGGTACAGCATCTGAAAAATCTGGACAAGAAATCTACAATGAGAATTTCTATGGAGGGATTTTCCGTGATTAATCTAACACAGTATAATTACTATCAAGAAACTTTCGGTTATTTTGCACAACAGTTGGAATTTCCTGAAAAATTGACGTTTCATCCTAAAACTTTTGAAGAAGTTATTAAAACGAACAATCCAGCCTACACAGATTTATTAGAATATCGCAAACGTATACATCAAATGAGTTTATTAGAAGTGAAACAACTGTATTCAGATACTTTTGATTTTAATAAAAAAGCGCCTTTATATATGACTTATAATAAGTTTGATACACAAAAAGAAAGGGGACAGCTACTTGCTAAACTAAAGGTGCTATATGAAATGTTCGGTTTGGAAATGGCTGCAAATGAATTGTCAGATTATCTTCCGTTAATGCTAGAATTTCTATATATCGCCCAATGGAAAAATGATTCAAGAGCACAAGGTAATATTGAATTTGTAATTATGATTATTGAAGATGGTACTTATGCTATGGCACAACAATTAAAAGAAAATAATAGCCCATATTATGAATTGATTAAAGCATTAAGAACTACTTTAAAAGCTTGCATTGCACCAGTAAAAGAGGTGAAGCAAAATGTTTAGTCAGTTTTTATGGGTAATATTTCCCTATCTTTGCGTTGCTATATTTTTAATCGGACACATTGCAAGGTTTAAGTTCGATAAATTTTCTTGGACAGCAAAATCAAGTGAATTTATTGAAAAGAAGCAATTAAAATGGGGTAGTCTCATGTTTCATTTAGGAATTATTCCTGTAGCTATGGGACATTTTGTAGGGTTAGTGATACCAGCATCATGGTTATCATCTGTAGGCGTTAATGATCATTTATATCATATTGGAGCAGTGTATATCGGCAGTGTATTTGGTATAATAACCATGATAGGTATGTTGTTGTTAACAGCTCGTCGTGTGACTATAAAGAATATTAGAAAATTGAGCTCAGCTTCTGATATTGTTGTGAATTTTCTACTTTTATTCATTATATTTATGGGGTGCTATGCTACACTAGTTACAAATGCAGCGATACCAAATTTTGATTATAGAGAGACCATATCTGTATGGTTTAGACAATTGTTTATTTTTTCTCCTGATGCGACTTTAATGATACATGTACCGCTTGCGTTTAAAATGCATATCCTTTTGGGTTTTGTAATTATGGCTTTTTGGCCGTTTACAAGATTAGTCCATGTTTGGAGTGTACCTTTAACTTATGCAAGTCGCAGTTATATCATTTATCGAAAGCATAAAGCATGAACGGAGGAGAGAGTGTGAGCCTATTATCCTTTAATGAAAAAATAAACTATCAAGCAGCTTTAGATGAAATGCGTATTGATGAGAAATTTGATTTTGCAGGATTGGCACTTCACAAACACAACAATTATTTATCACCTATTAAGTGGTGTTATGTATCTAATAATATCAATGATCGATATAAACTTATTGTACTTAGAACAGGTAAAGGCATTGCTGGAAATGTAATGAAGACAGGTAAACGAATTGTGATTGAAGATATCAATCAGTTTCTTTTGCCCAGTGAAAAACATAAATACCCGATAGTTCTTTGTGAGCTATTAACAGCTGTGGTAGCAATTCCATTGTGGTATAGAAAATATGTATACGGGGTATTATTATTAGGGCAAAGAAATAACAAACCATTACCTGAAACATGCCATTCAATTTCAATTACAAGTAAATTTGGTATTTTTAATGAAGAAGACTAGGTGATAATAATGCAAGTAAATGATATGAAAAATATAGACCAATTGTTAGTTCAATATTTTAATAATACAAGTGAAAAGATCGTATTTGTTGATAAACAAGGTCAAGTTATAGCTATGAATCGAGCTGCTAATGATATTATTTCACCTGATAATGATTACCAAGGTATGACACATGCGATATGTAATCGCTGTGCCGGTTATACAAATGAATTTGATTTACAATCATGTCATAACTGCTTTTTAGAAGCTGAAGCAGTAGGAAACACAAGCTTTCAAGTATTTATGAAAACGACACGAGGTACTGTTGAACCTTTTACAGCTACATACCAAACGATTGATGAGAGAAATGGTATAAAAGCATTTACTTTACAAAATGTATCTCCTCAAATTGAGAGGCATGATAAAATGTATCAACGAAAAATGATGCAAAAAACCATATCTGCTCAAGAAAATGAAAGAAAGCGTATTTCACGTGAGTTACATGATAGTCTTGTACAAGAGATGTTAAACGTTGATGTAGAACTTAGATTGCTAAAATACCATAAAGATATGCAAGGGTTGGTAGATAACTCGAAAAGGATTGAAGGATTAATGTCTAAATTAATAGATGATATTCGTAATTTATCCGTTGAATTAAGGCCCTCATCCTTGGATGATTTAGGGTTAGATGCAGCCTTTAAGACCTATTTTAAGCAAATAGAAGCAAATTATGGTATTAAAATTGAGTATCATTCCAACTTGCTTGCACAACGTTTTGATAGCGAGATAGAAACAGTAGTCTATCGTGTAGTTCAAGAAGCTTTATTCAATGCTATCAAATATGCTGGTGTGGATACAGTTGATATAGATTTACATTTAAATGAACAGAAGTTAATTGCAGAGGTTATAGATAGAGGTAAAGGCTTTATTAAAACAGCACAACCGCAAGGCACGGGATTAGGGCTTTATGGTATGAATGAACGTGCTGAACTCGTCAATGCAGAAGTCAATGTCGATACACAAATAGGTAGAGGTACTATTGTTACATTAGAAGTTCCAATATAACGGCATAAGGAGAAATCAATTTTGAGAATAGTGATAGCAGATGATCATGCTGTTGTACGCACAGGGTTTTCTATGATTTTAAATTATCAAGAAGATATGGAAGTTGTCGGGACAGCAGCAGATGGAGTAGAAGCATACCAAAAAGTAATGGAATACAAACCAGATGTTTTAATTATGGACTTAAGCATGCCTCCAGGCGAATCAGGGCTTATCGCAACTAGTAAAATTTCAGAGAGCTTCCCTGAAACCAAAATACTTATATTAACTATGTTTGATGACGAGGAATATCTATTTCATGTATTAAGAAATGGAGCGAAAGGTTATATTTTAAAAAATGCTCCGGATGAACAACTTATATTAGCTGTGAGAACTGTTTACCAAGGTGAAACATATGTAGATATGAAGCTAACGACTTCCTTAGTAAATGAATTTGTTAACAATTCAACTCAGGATACACAAGCAAGTACAGATCCTTTTAAGATATTATCTAAAAGAGAAATTGAAATTTTACCTTTAATCGCAAAAGGCTATGGCAATAAAGATATTGCTCAAAAATTATTTGTTTCTGTTAAAACAGTAGAAGCCCATAAAACACATATTATGCAAAAACTAGAATTAAAAACGAAACCAGAATTAGTTGAATATGCAATGAAGAAAAAACTTGTCGATTTTTAAAGAATATAACTGCGCTAATTAATAAGTCTATAAAAATGGCTGAATTTCACAGTCTTTTTATAGGCTTATTTTTTTAGTATTACGAATCCTAAAAATAGAAGATGATAACTGATATTGCAAATATAAATATAGGGGAAAATACCTGATAACTTAAGGGAGAATCCTTATGTTCATTTTTTCACAATAATTTTAAAATAAGAATTAAGCCGGTATTCTGACTATAAAAAGAATTTTTTGACACGCTAATATAACACCAGTTTTAACTTTCATAAATATTAACCGAGGACCTAAATTGAAAATACATTGAGCTATTGCAGAATACTGGTTTTTAATTTTGAAAATAAACAAATGAAAATGAAGGTGAAATGAATGAACAAAGCAAGTGGTGGTTTCCAACTTACATTACAAACACTAAGTCTCGTAGTTGGGTTTATGGCGTGGAGTATTATTGCTCCACTCATGCCTTTTATTTCTCAAGACGTTAACGTCACAGGAAATCAGCTTTCAATTATTTTAGCGATTCCTGTCATATTAGGCTCTGTTCTAAGAGTGCCATTTGGGTATTTAACAAATATTATTGGTGCAAAATGGGTGTTTTTCTGTAGTTTTATTATTTTACTATTTCCGATTTATTTTTTAAGTCAAGCACAAACGTCCGGGATGCTCATGGCTTCAGGATTCTTTTTAGGGGTAGGTGGCGCAATTTTCTCAGTAGGTGTCACATCAATTCCTAAATATTTCCCTAAAGAAAAAGTAGGGTTAGCGAATGGGATATACGGTATGGGGAACATTGGTACGGCAATTTCTTCATTTTTAGCTCCACCTCTTGCAGGTATTATTGGATGGCAAACTACAATTAGAGGTTACTTAATTATTATTGTACTATTTGCAATTTTGATGTTTTTATTAGGTGATGCTAATGAGAGAAAAATAAAAGTACCATTAGTTAAACAATCCAAAAAATTAATGAAAGATCTTAGATTGTATTACTTATCATTATGGTATTTTATAACATTTGGCGCTTTTGTAGCTTTTGGATTGTTTTTACCGAACTTTTTAGTTCAAAATTTTGGTATTAGCGAAGTAGATGCTGGTATTAGGTCGGGTATATTTATCGCAATAGCAACATTTTTAAGGCCACTTGGTGGTATTTTAGGAGACAAATTTAATGCTGTTATCTTACTAATGATAGATTTTGTTTTAATGATTATAGGTGCCATTATTTTAGGGTTTTCTAACCATATTTTATTATTTACAGTGGGCTGCTTACTCATTAGTATTTGTGCAGGTACGGGGAATGGATTAGTATTTAAACTTGTCCCATTTTATTTTACAAATGAATCAGGAGCCGCGAATGGAATTGTATCAATGATGGGTGGTTTGGGTGGTTTCTTCCCGCCAATCGTTATTTCGTATGTCACTATGATAACTGGGACGAGTCATTTAGCGTTTATACTTTTAGCACTTTTTGGAGTTTTGGGCTTAATCACAATGCTTCATATTGCTAAAAAGGAAAATTTAAAACTTGTCACATAAAATAAAAAATATGTATGTAATTGTTTAGAAGTTTAAAATAAAAAATAGTGTTTCTAATCTTAAAATTAAGAATAGAAACACTATTTTTATTTGAATTAATCTATTGTGATGTTTGATTTCGTTTGTTTAGTTTGTTCTTTTTTTGGTAAAGTTACTGTCAACAGTCCATTTTCAAAAGTAGCTTTAATACCATCTTCATCAACATTTTCAAAAGGGAATTGACGATTTAAGTCGCTATGATTACGTTCTTGATGAACTTTGCGTACAGTGTCATCATTTTCTTCAACTTCAACAATTTGCTTACCTTCAATCGAAAGTAAATTATTTTCGAATGCTAAACTTATATTTTCTTTCTTTATACCTGGAAGTTCTGCTTCAACGATATATGCATTTTTTAATTCTTTTATATCTGATTTCATGCTATCAGTACCAGGGAATTGATCGAAAATTTGGCGTCCAAAGTCTTTAAATAAATCTCCTGGATTTACATCGAAAAATGTATTGTTAGTATTTTTCTTTTCAAAAGTCATGCCACATCTCTCCTTAAGTGTAGTTTAATCATTATATTTAGTCGTTTGGAATTTGCTGTTTAAATTATTTAAAATAATATAAGGTGAACAATAGATTAACCTTATAAATATATTATAATAAATTAGTCAAAGAAAATCAAAGTCAAACCATTCTATAGGTATTTCATTCACTTTAGCACGAGATACTATATAATTAAAAATGAAAGGTTTAGGATGAGAATAAAAAAGTGGTATTTATTGTGTTAAAGTTATTGTTTAATATGGGGGAGTTCAGAGAAGGTGAAAAATGAATAAATAAAAAAGAGGTAAGTCGTAGTTAAAAATGAATTACAATGCCCGCTTTTAACTGCAACTAACCTCACGTAAAAAATCAAAGCTTTGTTGAGAAGTGTTTATTAACAAATTTTTGTAATGTATCTTTTAATTCAATAGCTTCATCGATATCCATATCAAAATCACTGAAAACTTTTCTTGAAACTTTTGAAAGTGGTTCTTGCACGCTGGTCCCTTTATCAGTAAGTGCAATTTGTAAATTACGTTCGTCATCTATCTCACGCGTTCTTGTTACATAGCCCTTTTTCTCAAGTTTTTTTAACAGTGGCGTGAGTGTACCTGAATCTAAAAATACACGTTCACCTAGTGTTTTGATATTGATTTTTTCACCCATGTTAATTGCGAGTAAAACGATGTAACCTGTATATGTTAAATCATACTCTTTTAAATGAGAAGTATACTTTTTAATTATTTCTTTTGAAGAAACATAAAATAGAAAGCATAGTTGTTGTTCTAGATAGCTATCCTTTTCCTCCATTTAATCACCCCTTTTGAAATTTAACTTTATTATGAACGTTGTTTATTGTCAAGAAACGGTTGCGCGCCTTTAGACATAGGTTTTTATACTATTTTTTATCAATTATCTTAGTATATCAGTAAAAATGAAATACTATAACATTCCGTGCTACATAATAGCTTGTTATACCTATGCATTTAATAGGGATTAAGACAGTAATGTGGAGATTTAAAGTGAAGTTTATTTTTAAAATTTCTAATTTGATGGAATAATAATATAAGGAGATTTTGTTACAAAATAAGGTTAACTCTTTATAATTAAATTATTATCAGTCATAATATTATTAATATAGATTTTTTTAATTGACTATAATTTAATCGAATTGAGATAAGAATCATCAAATAGGTTAGTTGATTATGTTACGAGAAATGATATCGCGTTAATAAAAGGAGATTATAAATGAAGACGGTTTTAAAAATTATAGGTTTATTAGTTTTATCGCTTATAATCGCTATTGTATTTTTCTTTGGATTGAGAACTTACCAAGGACACAAAAATTTAGAATTAGTTGATCATTATATGAAAGAGCAGAATTTAACAGAAAAAATTAAATCTGAAAAAACTTTGTATAGTGGGAAAAAAGGTTTGTATTATAAAGAAGTTAAGTTTAAAGATGATTCAAAACATACTTATGTAATACAACCGATTAGTACATCAAAAGGTATTATTGTTCAAGGCTTTGATCCAGAAACGAAGAAAAATATTAAAGGCGCTAAACATAACGCCTTTAAAGAAAATTATGAGATTAAAGATTAATTAGTAATATATTATGAAAATTAAAACACTAAGTAGTGGTTTTCCATTACTTGGTGTTTTTTTAATAAGCTATAATTGAATATAAATATGTTAAATTATAAAAAAGCTGATAGATTCGTTAATGAAAATCTATCAGCAATTATTTGTCTTTTAAATAATTTGGTCAGTTACATACCTTTCATTTCGCCCATATCATGGACTTTCATCATTAAGCCGTGTGGTACATCATCATGACTTACTACTTCCATCTTACTATAAGTGTCGTCACCTTCAGCTTTAACGAGTTTAACAAAATCTCCACTTTTAGGTGAAAAACCAGATTTTGATGGTAATTTAACATTCTCTTCTACTTTTTTATCCTTTTCGCTTACAACTTTTTCAGCAGTCGTACTATCTTCCATATAACCATAATAGGTTTCTTTTTGACCACTATTCATCATTATTACGACTAAAACGATAGCCACAATTAGCATTACTGAACTTATAACAATTGGAAACATTTTATTGTTTTTCAATGTTGAGAACTCCTTTATACTTGTTTCTTCTTTTATATATGAAATGCAAGAAGAATGCAATAATAATGTGAATAAATTGGCTTATTCTATATGGAAAAATCACCATTTTAGAACTATTTACAAGATGAATTAGGTCAGCTTCATATTGACGTTTAATCAAAATGATGTTAAACGAATATATTTTAATTCATCATAGTGTAAGTCAAACTCTAAAGGGCTAGTGGTACGTATGAATTGCTTGAGTTCAGCTTTGGGTGTGTTTGATTGTTCAATATAACGTAGTAGTGAGCGTTCGATATAGGTGTTATTAAATAGTGAGGGAAATACATAATCGATAAAACCATGTTCTCTATTCAACGTTTGTATAAATAAAGTTGCTTTTGGAGGCAAGGTATATGGTTGAATAACAAATTTATACACTTCTTTAGGCGAAAAACGATGCTGCAACTTATTAAATAATAATATGTGAATAGACTCTATATCTTTAAAGATAATATAGTTATCTTTAATTGATAGAGGCTTCCCAATAAATGGTTTGATAAACTGATATAAATACATTAAGGGTTCATAAATACCATGGCTATTCATTAATGCAATATCTGTATTTTCTCTAGTCATCAATTTATAACCTATGCCACTTCCATGGTTAAGTAGAATTAACATGTGGCACATTAAATCTGCAGTTTCTAGTGGCTTATGCTCATTGTATAACTTAAAGCACTTTTTACTAAGTTTTGTATAAACAAATTTAGAAGTAGGTAACTGGGACGCTTCAATGAATTTATTATAATACTCAAAATAACTCATTTCACTATGGAACATATTGCTTTTTTGATTGAGCAACAGCTGAAATTCTTCTTGCTCTATATCAATAAAGTTAAAATTAAAGTTAAATTTATGTAGTATTTCAAATGCATTTTTTAAAGAATAGGTTTGTTTAATAACACCCTCTACAGTGATTGCTAATTTTATTCTCGTATTTAAATTTTTCACTTTGATAGATAATCGATTGATTTCTTTTAAAGATAAATGTTCTGTATCAAAGAGTATTATGAAATTGTATACACGATGTTGATAGTAATATTCATCTTTGCTTTTTAAAAAGTAGGATAGTATTTCTTGTATTTGGTTGAATTGATGACTAGTTTTAATTTTAATTGCAATACCTACGTGATTTGAAAACAGAGAGGCAATAAAATCAATGATACCAGTAGAACTCAATTTTTCTAAATCAAGGTTATTAATATGATTAATTAATAAATATGATTCAGATAAGTCATTAAAATTAAGTTTAGTATTTAATGTCGATTGTACTACATCCATCAACTCATCGATATGAACGAAGACAATTGGTGCTTTTGCAGTGTCTTGATATAACAACTGATCTAATTTTATGTTGATTTGATTAACAGGAATTGGTTTATCAACTGATAAATCTTTTAAATAAGGTTCATATTTACAAACATCTTTATTTATTAGTTTTATTGGGATACGGTGTAATATCATGAAATTTTTCCTATATTCATTAGGCGTTGTATTCAAATAGTTTTTAAATTGTTGAGTATAATTTGGATAATGATTGAAACCCATATTTTCAGAAATTGTATGAATAGTCTCTTTAGTATGTACTAAATCTGATAAAGACACCGCGATTTTTAAACTAGAAATATAATGTTTAAAATGTATCCCTAAATACTTTTTGAATAAAATAGAGATGTATGGTGCTGATATATAAAATGAAGTAGAGATATCTTTTGAAAAAATAGGTTGGTGAATATGAGTTTTTATGAATTCAGTGATTTTATTTAGTAAGCTATTTTGAGAGAGCGTAGAAGGTACATAAATATAGTCTTGTTTAATTCTAGCTTCTTTATTTAAAATAGAAATAATTTCTATAACATTAGATATTTCAGGTGACTCTATTCTACTAAGTTGTTCAATCATATTTAGCATTAAATATTTGATATACTCTTCTGAATTTAACAAGTTGAAATTATAGTGACAGTGGAAGAAAGATTGATCAATTTTTGTAAATTGCTGTACAGGTATGATTAATTCAACGAGTCGTTCAGCGTTAGTAATCTGAAATAAATCACTATGATTGATAACAATGAGGTTGTTACCAACGGACTCAAACTTACCATTTATTACAATGTCGAGTTGGTTGTTTAAAGAAAATAATAAAATCACTCGGTCGATACAACGTCGTGTGTATGTACTTAAATATTCATGGATACATAAAGTTGTATTTTCCATTATAAAAACAGCTCCTGTTAGTAAAATGTTTTAATGAACAAATTATATTATATAATAAAATGTTGTGAACATTAATACTTTAAATATAAATGATTTTTAATACATCAATGAGCTATAGCAATGAAATTTAAATTTTAAGCAATGCAATATGGGTATGAGTATAAATTTTCGTATATGTATAATAGATTTTTAAGCGAGATAGAATTTATAAAAAGGTGGTTAACAATTTTTGGAACATATATATTCAGATTATTACATTAAAGATAATAAAATTACTGACTTAAAACCAGAGATATTGGGCATTGTACTTCATGATGATGCTGAAAATTATACTGCCAAAGATTATATAGTATGGTTAAATAATAGAATAGCAAATGATGAATTGGAAAAAGGGTGGGCAAGTGTCTATGTGGATACGAAGTCATGTTACTGGTTTCATCCTACACCATATATTGAATGGCATTGTGGAAATACGTTTGCGAATAAACATTTTATAGGTATAGAAAGGTGCCAATCAAAAATAAACGGAGTTTTGACTGATGATGAGTTTATGGAAAATGAAGAAGTCAGCTTTTGGGTTGCAGCTTTATTATTAAAAAAATACAATTTACTAGTCAATAGGAAAACAGTTAGGATTCACAAAGAATTTTTTGATACGGAATGCCCCGCCAGAGCATGGTCAATACACAACGGAAATGCGAAAACTAATAATCAATCCATAACAAAATTGAAAGATTATTTTATAAATAAAATTCAAAATTATTATGATACTATCACAGACATTGATCTACTACAACTCGGATAGAAATGTTTTATCGTAAATAATTGATTAAAACAAAATAAATTATTGCGCATTTTATTGGAACCGGTTACAATGAATGTATTCATATTTTGGAACCGGTTCTATTTCGTTGGGAGGTATAAAAGTGAATTATAAAAAATCTGCCGCAGGTATACTACAAGCGATTGGTGGAGAAGACAATATAGATGCGATGGCCCATTGTGCTACACGATTACGCCTCGTACTTAAAGATGAAGATTTAGTAAATGAAAAAGAATTATCGGAAATGGATATTGTGAAAGGAACTTTTGCTACTAGTGGTCAGTATCAAATTATTATTGGTGCGGGAATAGTGAACAAAGTATTTTCAGAGCTGGAAGCAATTACTGGTAAAGAAGCGTCTACTACGTCAGAAGTGAAGTCAGAAGGTAATAAAAACATGAATCCGTTTCAGAGATTTGTGAAAATGTTATCTGATATATTTGTACCGATTATACCAGCTATTGTCGCTGGTGGTTTGCTAATGGGAATTAATAATATTTTGACAGCTCCAGGTATATTTTATAACCAGCAGTCTTTAATTGAAGTACATAACCAATTTAAAGGGTTGGCAGAAATGATAAATATCTTTGCCAACGCACCTTTTACACTATTACCAATACTGATTGGTTTTAGTGCTGCTAAACGCTTTGGAGGCAATGCGTTTCTTGGGGCAGCATTAGGCATGATTCTCGTACATCCAGAATTAATGAGTGCATATGATTATCCAAAGGCCTTAGAGCAAGGGGATAAAATACCACACTGGAATGTGCTTGGATTAGAAATTAATCAAGTAGGATATCAAGGTCAAGTATTACCTATGCTCGTCGCAGCTTATCTACTAGCTACAATTGAAAAAGGATTACGGAAAATAGTCCCTGTTATATTAGACAATTTACTAACACCATTACTATCTATATTGGTAACAGCATTTATCACATTCTTATTTGTCGGACCAGTTACACGTACATTAGGATATTGGTTGTCTGATGGATTAACTTGGTTATATGAATTTGGAGGTGCAATTGGGGGTCTGATTTTTGGGTTGTTATATGCCCCAATTGTTATTACAGGTATGCACCACAGTTTCATTGCGATTGAAACACAATTAATTGCTGATAGTGCGAGCACAGGTGGATCGTTTATTTTCCCAATCGCAACAATGTCAAATATTGCTCAAGGTGCAGCAGCTTTAGCGGCATTCTTTATTGTGAAAGAGAATAAAAAATTAAAAGGTGTTGCATCAGCTGCGGGCGTTTCCGCATTATTAGGAATTACAGAGCCAGCGATGTTTGGTGTAAATCTGAAATTGAGATACCCGTTTATTGGTGCAATTGTAGGGTCAGGTATTGGTTCGGCATATATCGCGTTATTTAAAGTTAAAGCGATTGCTTTAGGTACTGCTGGGGTGCCCGGATTTATATCAATTAGTGGTCAGAATAGTGGTTGGTTGCATTATGGTATTGCTATGATAATTGCATTTATTACGGCTTTTGGACTGACATATGTATTATCCTTTAAAAAAGGATATAAAAACGAAAATACTTAATAAGATAATCTATTTAAAAGCTCAGTTAAAATGGATATTAGAGTAGTATTACAATACAATTGGTGTAAAATATTGAGATTTTTTATTTTAAAAAATTATCAATAATTCAATTACCAACAGTTTAAAAGAGGGCACTCATATGAGTGTCCTCTTTTATAAATTAAAAAGTTACAGTTGTTGCTTACGCCATAAAAATGCGCCAACTATAGAAACGATAATTAATGAAATAATTATGACTATAATCCATGAAACATAGCTATGTTCATTTATAGGTAAAGGTACATTCATCCCAAAAAAGCTGAATACTAGCGTAGGTAAAGTTAAAAATACGGTAAATAACGTTAGCGTCTTCATAGTGTTATTCATTTCATTTGAAAGCAATGAAGCATATGAAGATGTAGTGCTTTCTAAAATATCTGAATATAACCTTGTGGTTTCTAGGGCTTGGTTATTCTCAATAACTAAATCTTCTAACAAATCTTCATCTTCATCAAAGCGTTTAATGGCAGGCAATCTAAACAATTTTTTAATTATGGTTTCATTTCCTTTAAGGGCAGCGAGAAAGTAAACTAAACTTTTCTCTACTTCCATTAAATTATAAAGTCGTTTGTTCGTTACATTATTTTTTAAATCACTTTCGATACGCAACCTTGTTTTATTAAGTAAGCGGAGATTTCTATTGTAGTGATTAGAAATTGTGAGTAATATATAAAGCGCAAAACGACTATGAAAGGTTAAGTTAATATTTTGACGGCTAAAATTCTCTAGAAATTCATTGTCCACGTTACAAACAGTTATTATTTTTTTATTACCTATAATAATACCTAAAGGAATTGTAATAAAAGAAAGTACTTTTAAATTGGTGTCGTTAACAATAGGTAAATCTATAATGATAAGTGAATAACGTGTATCTTCATCATATTCAACACGAGCACTTTCTTCAGTATCTAATGGGTCTCGAATAAAGTCTTCAGGTATGCCGTACGACTGAATTAAAGTTTCAACCTCTTCGCGACTAGGATCAACTACATTTACCCAAGAAGCGGTTTGATCTAATGGAGATTCAATGATTTCATTTGTCTGTGCATGTTTATATGCAGTAATCATAATACAAATAAGTCCTTTCTTTAAAATTCATAATTAATACTATCCAAGAAATACTAAGATGACAAGTTGATTTATATATGTTATACACGTCCGTAAAGTTATAGAAAAATAAACACAACGGAGCAACTATCATGATGTGTTTATTATATTTGCATTTTCTACCCAATACTTACAAATTGAAACTATTATATATGGGGATTTTTACTTAAGGTGAAAACGAAATGTTTTAGAGACATGAGTTAAAATAAATTAGTATAATTTATAAAACTATTGGACTAAAAATAGGAAATAATAAAAAAAAATAAATTAACAATCAAGTTAACAAAAATGACATATTTATTTTACATTTCAAATTAAAGAGCATTAAGTATAAAAAGCTGATAATAAAGCATTTTAGCTGTCTAAAATAATATATATGACATATGATTACAAAAATATGTAGATATTCCTCAATAATTTTAATAAAAAATTAACACTAAATTAACAAAAATAAGTTATAATTCACATAGTTTACAAATAATTTAAAGAGGTGTGACGATGGATTCATCTGTTATGGAGATAATTTTCACTTTTATCGGTGGATTAGGTATATTTTTATATGGTATTAAACAAATGGGTGACGGCTTGCAAGCCACAGCTGGAGACCGTCTTAGAAGCATATTAAATAAATTTACAAGTAACCCACTTATGGGTGTCATCGCAGGTGCGATAGTAACGATTTTAATTCAGAGTAGTTCAGGAACAACGGTAATTACGATTGGACTCGTAAGTGCAGGATTTATGACGATGCGCCAAGCTATTGGTGTAGTAATGGGAGCAAACATAGGAACAACTGTTACAGCATTTATCATAGGTATTGACTTAGGTGCGTATTCTTTACCAATCTTAGCTGTTGGTGCATTTTTAATATTCTTTATTCAAAAGCGTAAAGTTAAAAATATTGGTATGATCTTATTTGGTTTTGGTTCACTATTCTATGGCTTGGAACTTATGGGTAGCGCTGTAAAACCACTTGCTGATTTAAAAGGTTTCCACCAATTTATGTTAGATATGGCAGGTAACCCGCTGCTTGGTGTAGCAGCAGGAACAATCTTAACTGTTGTAGTACAAAGTTCAAGTGCTACAATTGGTATTCTCCAAGGGTTCTATGCGAATGATTTAATTAGCCTAAATGGTGCATTACCTGTATTGTTAGGTGACAATATCGGCACTACAATTACAGCAGTATTAGCAAGTTTAGCTGGTTCATTGGCAGCAAAACGTGTAGCAGCAGTGCATGTGATGTTTAACGTGATAGGTGCGGCAATATTCGTAATTATCTTACCAATATTTGAAATAGTTATTGAATGGATGCAAAACATGATGCATTTAAAACCAGAAATGGCAATTGCATTTGCTCACGGTACATTTAACATTACAAATACACTCATTCAATTACCATTTATATTTGTCTTAGCTTGGATTGTAACGAAATTGGTTCCAGGAGAAGATATTAATGAAAAATACAAACCTAGACATCTAGATAAAAACTTAATTAATAGAGCTCCAAGTATAGCATTACAAGAAGCACAAGATGAAATCCAAAATATTGGCCGAATGGCATATTCATTATTAGAAGATGTAAATGAATATAGTGAGAAAAGTGAGAAAAAAGTACAACAAAAGCATGCCGCTATTGAAAACTTGCATGCTAATGTAAAAGAATATTTAACGAAAATTTCAGAGAAAAAAATATCTAAACAAGATGCAGAAAGAATGTCAGTACTATTTGATGTCAATCGTACGATGTTAAAAGTAGCAGGTTTATCTGAAGCATATTTATTAGATTTGAAACAGTTACATGATGAGCCAATACAGATTTCTGATAAAGCAGCACAAAGTATTGATAAGCTCTATACGCATGTGAACACATCATTTGAAAAATCTGTCGATATGTTTAACGTATATGATAAAGTTAAAAAAGATGAAATTGTTAATCTAAGTAACGATTCATACACATTAGAGCATGACTTAAGAAAGAAACATATTAAGCGTTTGAGTTCAGGCGAGTGCTCACCAGAAGGCGGGCTTTTATATCTAGATATGATTGCAATATTAGAACGTATTGGTTATCATTCTAGAAATATTTCCGAAGCAATGATTGATATTGATGAACTTACAAACGATGAAGAACCAGAGCATACGATGGGCTGGACATACTAAAACCTCATTCAATATATAGTTAAAGCTGAGAATGTTTGTTGTAAAACGAACTTTCTCAGCTTTTTTAATAAGGTATATTGAACTTTTATAATAGTAGGGTTATACATAGTTTATTTTGTGTTTATTGTACAATTGTCAAAGTGAAAGGCACATCATTTAGCCATTTTTGTGCTGGTTTTTCATCTGTGATGACTTCACTAATATCATGAGTTTTTGCAAATGAAAGTGTCGAAGAAATGTCAAATTTACTTTTATCGATAAGCGCGATTACATTTTCACTTTCTTGAACCATTTGTTTTTTTAGTTGGACTTCTGGTAATGAAAAATCTGTTAAACCATTTTCAAGCGTAAACCCGTTAGCAGATAAAAAGAAATAATCGATGTGATACATTTCTAATATTTGAGAGTCTATGTTACCTGTAATAGCATTTGAATCCTGTGAAACGAACCCGCCTATAACTAAAACAGTTAAATGAGGGTTTTCTTTTAAAAGTACTGCATTTTCGAGTCCATTTGTAATAATTGTAAGTTCCATAGTAGTCTCTGCTAATAATTTTGCTAATTCATATGTTGTAGAACTTGCATCAATCATAATGCATTGTTGTGGTTCTATTTTTTTTAGTGCATGCCTGCTTATTTTGTACTTTTCACTATGTTTTTGTGTTAAACGATAAGAAAAGTTCAATTTAGAAGTCATATTTTCGGTAACTTTTGCTCCACCATGTGTTCGTGTGACTTTATTTTCACTTTCCAAACGTCTAAGATCACTTCTAACGGTAGCTTCTGTCACACTTAAATAATCCGATAGCTGTTTAACAGTTGCTCGCTTATGAGATTTTATATAAGTATATATGTGCTCACGTCGTTCATCCGCGTACATTTTCATATGAATCACATCCTCCTTCGTATCATATACTATTCTAACATAAATCGTACACAAGCAAATAAAAACAAACTAAAACGAAAATAAACGAAAAAATATTTGAAAGAAATGAAAAAATATATTAGAATTATAAGTGTAAATGAAAGCGTTTTCTAAAAAGAAGGAGCTGTTAATTATGACAAAAAGAAATTATCCGGAAAAAATGAATGCTGTTGTAGCTTATGCACCGGGAGAATATAAATACGAGACAGTTGATACACCAACGATAGATAATCCTAAAGAAATTATAGTGAAAGTTGAAGCATGTGGCATTTGTGCAGGAGATATTAAAGCGTATGATGGCGCACCAAGCTTTTGGGGTGATGAAACACAACCATCTTATATTAAAGCACCGATGATACCGGGACATGAATTCATTGCACGTATAGTTGAAAAAGGCGAAGAAGTTACTGACTTCGAAATCGGTGAACGCGTCATTTCTGAACAGATTGTGCCATGTTGGGATTGTAGATTTTGTAACCGTGGCGAGTATTGGATGTGTGAAAAACATGATTTATATGGTTTCCAAAATAATGTGAATGGCGGAATGGCAGAATATATGAAATTCACAAAAGAAGCAATTAATTATAAAGTGCCTGAAGATATGCCAATAGAAAAAGCTATCTTAATAGAACCATATGCATGTAGTTTACACGCAGTACAGCGTGCAAATATTAAACTCGGTGATTTTGTCGTGTTATCTGGAGCAGGTACTCTAGGGTTAGGTATGATAGGAGCCGCTAAAAAATCTGGAGCAGAAACGTTAGTGGTGCTTGATATGAAAGATGACCGTTTAGAGTTAGCCAAAAAATTTGGTGCTGATATCGTAATGAACCCAGCTAAAGTTGATGTTGTCAAAGAAATTAAAGCATTAACGGAAGGATATGGTTGCGATACTTATATTGAAGCAACAGGACATCCAAAATCTGTAGAACAAGGTTTAAGTGCAATCAGGAAATTAGGACGTTTCGTTGAATTTTCAGTATTTGCTGACCCAGTTACAGTGGATTGGAGTATCATATCAGACCGTAAAGAATTAGATTTAATGGGTAGTCATTTAGGACCTTATTGTTACCCACTTGTTATTGATGGTATATCAAAAGGTGATTATCCAACAGATGGCGTCGTAACACATCAATTAGCACTCAAAGACTTTGAAGAAGGTTTTGAGCTTATGAAAAAGGGTGACCAATCATTAAAAATCGTTCTTGTACCTTAATTAGCTAAGTGTATATAGTAACCATTGTAAAAAGGAGAGAATTGAAATGAAAAAAATGATTAATAACCCCGACAATGTCATTGAAGAGTTGATGGCTGGTTATGTGATAGCCTACCCAGACTATATTAGACGTTCTGAACTTCATCAAAGAGCATTAATCGGAAAAAAGCGTGATACTAATCGAAAAGTAAGTGTATTAATAGGAGGTGGCTCCGGACACGAACCAGCATTTCTAGGGTATGTTGGCAAAGGTATGGCGGATGGAGTAGCTGTAGGTAATATATTTGCATCACCATCTCCTATTCCAATACAAGCAGTTACGAGAGAAGTCAGTGAAGGTCATGGTGTACTTTATATCTATGGAAATTACGCAGGTGACTTAATGAACTTTGAGATGGCCAGTGAAATGACGGAAATTGAGGATGAAATTGAAACAGCTGCAGTCATAGGTAATGATGATGTTGCATCTTCTAAAGATATCGATGATCGTAGAGGTATCGCTGGAGAATTACTCGTATATAAAGCAGCAGGTGCAGCTGCCGATTTTGGTTATGACTTAGAGGAAGTGAGACGTATTGCTCAATACGCTAATGATAATACACGTTCAATGGGTATTGGATTGAGTCCATGTTACTTACCTCAAACTGGAAAGCCAAGTTTTGATTTAGAAGATAATGAAATGGAAATTGGTTTAGGTCATCATGGAGAGCCTGGTATTGAGAAGACAACGATTCGTACTGCCAAAGAAACGGTTCATGTTATTATGCAAAATATTTTAAATGAAGGTTTGTATAACGCTGACGATGAAGTTGTTGTACTAGTGAATGGCTTAGGCGCAACATCCCAAATGGAACTTTACATTATAAATAAAGAAGTAGATGAAGTATTAAAGGAAAACAACATTAAAACGTATAAATCATATGTAGGTAATTTTATAACTTCTATGGAAATGGGCGGATTTTCAGTTACATTAATGAAAGTAGATGAGACATTAAAATCTTGTATGGATCATCCTGTAGACTGTCCAAACTTTAAAGAAGTTTAGGAGGATGTAGTTATGGCATTGACGAGTCAATCATTTAAATCGTATATCTTAGCTTTAACAAAACTATTTGAAGACAAACAAGATGAACTTTGCGAATTAGATAGAAAAATAGGCGATGGTGACCATGGTGTAACAATGAATATTGGTTATCAAGCTGTAAAAGAAACAGTGAATAATGAGCTACAAACCCAAGATGATATAGCAAAAATCAGTGTAGCTGTAGGTAAAAGCTTTTTAGATGCAGTAGGATCTTCAGTTGGCCCGTTATACGCATCAGGCTACCTTAAAGCAGCAGTTGCTGTAAAAAATAAAACAGAACTGGATGACACAGCGTTATATCAATATTGGATTGCGTTTAGTAAAGGCATCAAGGATAGAGGTAAGGCTGAAATAGGAGATAAGACTATGATAGATACACTTGAGCCTTTCTATAAGTCTTTAGAAACATCATTAGAGCAAAAAGTCGATTTTGTCGAAGCATTTAATATCGCGTTGGTAAAAGCCAAAGCAGGTATGGAAAGTACAAAAGAAATCATTTCGAACAAAGGGCGTTCTAAACGGCTCGGTTACCGTGCCCAAGGTCATGTAGACCCAGGTGCGACATCTTCGTATCTCATGTTAGAAACATTTAAAACGTATATTTAATAATTTTAACGCAATCTTTAAGGAGGAATTATAATGAAAATAGCAATTGGTGCAGATCATAATGGTTATGAATTAAAAGAAGCGATTAAAAACCATGTTGAACAATTAGGTCATCAAGTTGAAGACTTTGGTTGTCATCAATGTGCAGAAACTGACTATCCAGACGTAGCTGCTGAAGTTGGTAAAAGTATCCAAAAAGGACAAAATGAGCGAGGTATCTTGATTTGTGGTACAGGTATAGGCGTTGCAATTACAGCAAATAAACTCAAAGGTATCCGTGCAGCACTCGCACATGATTATTATTCTGCTGAACGTGCACAATTAAGTAATAATGCACAAATATTGACTATGGGCGCTCAAATAATAGGTATAGAAGTCGCTAAAAAGAATGTAGAAGCTTATCTCAATGTTTCATGGGAAGGTGGATCTCAGCGCAAAGTAGATAAAATAGATCAAGTAGAAATTAATGAAAGTAAGTAATACAAGTAAAAAAGAATAAGACGTAATTTTAAAATGTTCATTCCTAATGTTAACCATTTAGGGATGAACATTTATTTTTTGATAAATATCATTTTATTAAAATCAAAAGTAATTACATTAACAAAAATATCATAGTTTAAATAACTAATGCTAAAAACATTGATTGCAAGTATATAACACAAATTATATTAAAAATTGAAAATAATATGTCTGAAAAATGACAATTAATAATTAATATTGTGAATGCAATTTTAATTTAATATGATAAAAAGTATAAGAATTTATTAGGGGGATTGTCGTGCGATTATCTATAAAAGTTCCAAAAGCGGCGATGACTATGTTTTTCATTACTTTAATTACAGTATTTATGGTATTTACTCAACAAGTTTCGGGACACGCTACGCTTGAAAAGGTAACGCCAAATGCCAATAGCATCGTTGATGAACAACCAAATAAAATTAAATTGCAGTTTAATGAACCAGTCCATCCAAAATATTCGAGCATTAAAATTTTTGATGATAGTGGAAAAGAGATTTCTGAAGTTAAACCAAGTACTTCAGGAACTTCACAGACGTTAAATTTCCCAGCGGGTGATTTAGGAGAAGGAACACATAACATTCAATGGCAAACAATGTCAGCAGATGGTCATGAAATCAGTGACACGTTTGAGTTTTCAATTGGCAACGAAACCGCAAATGGTATAGACACAACGCCTCCTTTTTACGAAAAGGCAGACTTTTGGTTCGGTGCATTACGTTTTGTAACAGAAGGGCTTATTATTACATTGGTTGGTCTGTTTTTAGTAAATAAACTCGCTAATAAAAAAGGGTTATATTCTTTTGAAACTGATCGATATATTGGACCTATCATAGGTATGCTTATGATGCTCACGTTAATGACTGGCTTAGTGTATATGATGACTTTATCTTCAGATATCGTTTCAGATATATTAATTTTACAAACTGCTACACTAATGCAAGTGCCGTTTGTTTTAGCGATGTTAGCTATAATAATATTACTGTTTTTATTCACCTTAAAAAACATGGCGCAAATTTGGTATGTACTTATCGCTATTATCATGCTTGTCACGTTAAGTATGTCGGGGCATGCGTGGTCACAAGCTGTACCGATGTGGTCTGTGTTTATTAGAGCGATACATATAACCGGTATGTCACTTTGGTTAGGTGCATTAATTTATTTAATCTTTATCATTTACTCTAAAACACAAGAAAATATTCAACCTACCAGAAATTTTTTATTTAAATTAAATACAACTGCTGTAGCTTTAATCATAATTTCTGGTGTATTAATGGCTATTGACCAAACTAATATATTGGCCATTTGGTTTAACATACAAACGTGGAGTGCATTGCTAATAGTTAAAGTTATTTTGACTATGGTTATGATGTCATTGGGATTTTATCAAACTACACGTGCGTTAGGAAAACGACAACGAACGAATCAAAAATTATTATATTTTGAATTAGCTTTAGGTCTTATATTGATACTTGCTGGTGTCATTATGAGTCAAATCAACATACCAGGGTAAAAGGAGATTAAAAATATGCTAAAACAAATTTTTACAACTATAGTGGCTTTTGCTCTAGCAACCGGCATTGCTAAAAGTGTGGACGCACATGTCACATTAAATCCAGATACAAGTAAACCAGAATCTTACGAAAAATACGATGTTAGAATCCCTGTTGAAAAGGAAGCGAATACGATTAAAGTAGAGTTGAAAGTACCTAAAGAGCTCACTGTAGTTGGCGTTGAACCCAATGATCAATTTGATCATAAATTATCTAAAGATGATGAGGGTAATATTACTAAAATTACTTGGACAGCAAAAGGAAAGGGTATTGGTCCAAATGAATTCATTGATTTACCAATACAAGTTGCGAACCCTGAAAAAGAAGGGGAATTCAAATGGGAAGCTTATCAAACCTATGATGATGGAGAAACCGTAGAATGGACAGGGGCAAAAGATTCAGATAAACCAGCTCCTGTAACGAAAGTAGTTGAAGGTGATGGAGCAACTGAGGAAAGTAATCAATCTGAAAATGGTCCTATTGTATTATGGATAATATCTATAGCAGCAATTATTATATCTATAGTAGCAATATTTAAAAAAACATCTAAGTAAACTAGATTCTTCAAATTAATCAATAAAATAAATAAAAAGACGAGTTACTTTCAAATGGTGACTTGTCTTTTTAATGAGTAAGTTTGTTGAATTGTCACTGTAATTTTTACCAATCTATCATATAATAGCTCTAAGGAGGAGTATCGATGCGCAGAATTTTGTATGCATTTTTAGCTTATACAATTTTAGGTCTACTAAGTGGGTTTTACTATCGAGAATTAACATTAGTATATGATTTTACAGGTGATACACAACTCGTAGTTGTACACACACATACATTGATATTAGGGATGTTTATGCACCTTATTTTACTGCCTGTAACAAAAGTTTTTGATTTAAGTAGCTATTACTTATTTAATTGGTTCTACATTGTATATAATATTGGTGTATTAACGACAATTGGAATGATGTTTACAAAAGGAACATACCAAGTTGTTGGGCTTACAGTACCAGAGTCATTTGCAGGTTTTGCAGGTATTGGACATACGATTTTAACAGCAGGATTTATTTTATTGTTCTTCTTGTTAAAAAATGCAATTATCAAAAAACCTAAAAAAAATGACAACGCTAAAGATCTCAAAAGTGGTGACAACACATAAAAGTAAATATGAAGTAATTTGATTAATTATCAATTTAAAAGCTTAACTCTCATTAATTGAGGAGTTAAGCTTTTATTTTTGGAAAGTATAGGTATTTAATAAAAAATGTATTAAATCATTGCGTTTAATATCATTCTTTAATAATATGCAACTACATTGAAAGCAAAAAAGTAGAAAAAACAATTAATATATTGAAAAAATAATAGCGTCTTCATTGATAATGGTTATCAATTATAGCATAATAGAAATAAGAGAGAAGATAGTTTTGGGAGGATTCATTATGAATGACGTGATAATTATTGGTGGTGGGCCAGCAGGTTTATATGCAAGCTTTTATGCAGGCTTACGAGGCATGAATGTTCGGATTGTTGATATACAAGATAAGCTTGGTGGAAAAATGCATGTGTACCCAGAAAAAATTATATGGGACATTGGCGGTTTAGCACCTAAACCTTGCGCCGAAGTTATTAAAGATACAGTAGAACAAGGATTACATTTTAATCCAGAAGTTAATCTAAAAGAACGTGTGATAGATATTAGAAAAATAGCGGAGCAGCATTTTGAAGTTGAAACGGATAAACACCATGTATATACGACTAAGTCAGTTATTGTAGCAATCGGTGGCGGAATCATTAATCCTAAACAATTGGATATTAAGGATGCAGAGCGTTACAAGTTAACGAACTTAAATTACGTCGTTCAATCGTTGAAAAAATTCAAAAATAAAGATGTTTTGATATCAGGTGCTGGTAATTCAGCGTTAGATTGGGCAAATGATTTAAGTGATTATGCTAAAAGCGTTACACTTATTTACCGTAAAACTGATATTAAAGGTTATGAAGCTATGAAAAATATTTTAGACCAATTAGATGTTGAAAAATTACCTAACACACATATACATCAACTCATAGGAAATCATACTCAAACTAAAATTGAGCAAGTAATTTTAGAAAATATCGAGACGAAAGAACAAATTGCAAGAACATTTGATGAAGTGATTATAAGTCATGGATTTGATAGAGAAAGTACTTTATTGGAAGAATCTTCTGCACAAGTTGATATGTTTAATGAATATTGTATTAAAGGATTTGGTAATACATCAACGAGTATTGAAGGTTTATATGCATGTGGTGACATTATTTATCATGAAGCGAAAGCACATTTAATTGCAAGTGCATTTAGCGATGCTGCCAACGCAGCTAATCTAGCTAAATTGTATGTAGAGCCTAAAGCAGCACCAGAAGGTTATGTATCGAGTCATAATGAAGTATTTAAAGAATCTAATAAAGTAGTTATGAAAAATTATTTATAAATTAAAGAACGGTAAAACAACTGTGTGATATGCTAAATGTTACACAGTTTTTTTTAGGAGTTGTTTATAAATGATAGAAATAAAGCATGAATCGCCAACCGTGTCAGAGTATCGCAACTTACGCAAAATAGCAGGGTTAAGTGAGAAATCACAAAAAGCAGCAGAAAAGGGTATTGCTAATGCATGCTTCGACGTGACTATTTTTGATGAGCAAGTACTTATTGGTATGGGACGCGTTATTGGAGATGGTGGTACTGCTTTTCAAATTATTGACATTGCTGTACATCCTGAATACCAAGGGCAAGGTCATGGTAAATCAATTATGAAACATGTTATGGAATATATTAATTCAGTAGCTGAGGTAGGTACATATGTCAGTTTAATTGCTGATTATCCTGCGGATCAATTATATGCGCAATACGGCTTTATTATGACAGAGCCGCAATCAGCTGGAATGTATTTAAAATACTAATTTACTTGACTGGATTATTAATTTAGCTTGTATAATCAATTAGAACTAAGGCAAACTCAACTTATAAAAGGTTGAGTTTGCTTTTTTATAGAAAAATTAAGTATGTTTTTGGCAAGGTAGGGCATAAAAAAACTGTCGATAAAGTCATTTACTTTATCGACAGCATAATAAATTTATTTAGTTTCTTTAATATCTGCTTCGCTTGCATTTGTTCTAGCACGTAATTCAGCTTCAATTTCTTCTAAACTACGTCCACGTGTTTCTGGTAAGTATTTAATAACAAAGATTAATGCGCCAATACCAATTGCTGCAAAGATTAAGAATACTTGCTCTACTGGTAATACCTCAGTCAAGATTGGGAAAAATTGTGCAACTAGTAGACTACCAATTGACAATACAAGTGCTGCCATACCCGTTGCTGCACCACGTGCACGCATTGGGAATAATTCTGGTAACATAACCCAAAGTACTGGTCCCCAAGTGAAACCAAAGAAAATAATGAAAAGAGATAAACAAGCAACAATAATCCAAGCGGATGATTGGATACCCATTGTCCAAATTAAAACGGCCATAATCAGTAATGAAGATACCATACCGATATTTCCGATAATTAATAGACGTTTACGGTCTATTTTATCAATAATCATAATGGCTACAATTGTGATTAGCACATTGACTGTACCGATACCTACTGTACCTAAAATCGAAGTTGCATCTCCTAATCCAGCTTTACTGAAGATAGAAGGTGCGTAGTAAATAATCGCATTAATACCTATAATTTGCTGTAACAGTGCAAACGTACAACCAATTATAAGTGTAGGACGTAGCCAAGGTGATTTTAAAACATTCCATGTGCTGTCTGATATTCTGTTTATTTCTTTCATATCAGCGATTTCTTTATCAATTTCGGTTGTACTAAAAGTTAACTTCATGACGTCACGCGCAGCTTTTTCGCTACGGTGTTCAAGTAACCATCTTGGACTTTCAGGCATGAAGGCTACGCCGACTAATAAGATAATAGATGGAACAATTGCAAGCCCTAACATCCATCTCCAGCCTTCAATTGGCGTGAATGCGTAGTTGATTAAATATGATGATAGGATACCAATTGTAATCATTAATTGGTTTAACGAGCTTAATGAACCTCTTTGTTCTGTTGGTGCCATTTCCGATAAATATACTGGCACAATTGCAGTAGAACCGCCCACAGCTAAACCGATAACGAGACGCCCGAGAACTAAAATTTCCATTGATGGCGCTAATGCTAAGATTAATGCCCCGACAATATAAATGATAGCTATGATAAATACAACGCGTCTACGGCCAAGTCTATCTGACATTGGTCCACTTGATCCCGAACCAATAATTGCCCCAACGAGCATAGATGAAACGACTAGACCTTCTGTGAAACTATTTAAAGGAATATCATCTTTAATGAAAAGCAAGGCGCCAGATATGACTCCCATGTCATATCCGTAGAGTAAACCTCCCAAGGCACCAAGGAAAAAGATAAGTTTTTTATTTACTTTCATTCCCAAACCTCCTGATTTAATTCGATAGATACAAGTATACGCTTTCATATATTAGTTGTAAATATTAAAGTATAGATTAATTATTAATTCAAACGTGTTTATATCAAACGGAACCTTTTCATTATATGAATATAAATGAATTGTTATTTAAAATGTAAAAAAACACACCCTATTCTAAAATGATAATTAGAGTAGGGTGTAGCTTAACTATGTTTGCTTATGCTTCAAAATCGATAATAATACGACCAGAATTATTATGTTCTAGCACATTACTGAGGTTCTCTTGAAGATCGCTAAATGGGATAATTTGTTTAATATCGTGTAGTTGTTTTGGTTTCAAATCTTTGGCTAATCGACGCCAAATATGTTTGCGTTGTTTCATTTCAGTATAAACAGAATCAATACCAATAATACTAGTACCTCTTAATATGAAAGGAAATACTGAGCTATCAAATGTATGACCACCAGTCATACCTATAACAGCTACACTACCATTATAATCTATTTGCTTAAGGATTTGAGATAAGCTTTCGCCACCAACTGGATCAATAGCTGCTTGCCAAGTTCGTTTGCCAAGTAGTTTATCATCAGATTCTTTTATACGAGGTATAACTTCTTTTGCACCCAATGATTTAAGTTTATCTTCAGCATTTGCTTTGCCCGTACTAGCTACGACATCAAATCCGATTGCGTCAAGCATCATAACAGATAGTGTTCCAACGCCACCAGTAGCGCCTCGAACAAGGACATCGTCTTTTTCTACTGAGAGTCCATTATGTTCTAATTTCTCTATTGCTAAACCTGCTGTATAACCAGCTGTTCCATAAATCATTGATTCTTCTAATGTTAAATCTTTTGGTAATGGAACAATCCACTCTTCCTTCACACGTGCATACTCGCTAAACCCGCCAAAATGACTTACACCTAAATCGTAGCCTGTAACGATTACTTCGTCACCAGGTTCAAAAGCATGGGTGTCAGAATGTGCTACAACACCTGCTAAATCAATACCTGGAACCATCGGATATGCACTAACAACTTTTGAATTATCCACCGTTGCTAATGCGTCTTTATAATTAATTCCTGAGTATTTGACCTTAATCAGTACTTCGCCTTCTGAAAGGTCATCTATAGTTATATCTTTAAATTGATTTGTTACTTTGCCGTCTTGTTTGTCGACCACAAAAGCTTTAAATGATTCACTCATTGCCTGAGGGCACTCCCTTATGTATAAATTTATGCACAATTAAAAAACTAGAACTACTTTATCATGTAATTGAATATTACACAATAAGCCTAGATATAAGCTTTTATAAGAAAGCGCTTTAAAACAAAGAAACTTTAATTTTTACTTTAAAATAGAATAATGGAGAGTGAAAAGATTGAAAAAAGTATGATTTCTACTATTTAATAGTTAATTTTAATAGTTAATTTTAATAGTTAATTTCGTTTAGTATAATTATGCTAAATATTAAATGAAAAAGGAGTAGTTTATGAATAAAAATATTGTACCTGTTAAGCTAAATGAATTACAAACTTTAAGCGCCTTGTGCATGAACACTTTTAAGACAACATTCAAAGATGGTGTGTACACTAATCAAGACTTTGAACATTATTTCAATGAAGCATATAGTTTAGAACAATTAGAGAAAGAATTGTTAAACAAGCATTCATACACTTATTTTTTTAAGGAAGATAATGAAATTGTTGGCTATTTTAAACTGAATATTAACGATGCTCAAACTGAAGAAATGGGTGACGATTATCTCGAATTGCAAAGAATATATTTCATACCTCAAGCGCAAGGCAATGGCAATGGTAAACAAGTTGTTGATTTTGCAGTAGAGAAGGCTAAAGCATTAAACAAAACGCGTCTATGGCTAGGAGTTTGGGAGCATAATGAACAAGCTTATAAATTTTATGAGAAGCAGGGACTGGTAGTAACTGGTGAACATTGTTTTTACACTGGATCTATTGTAGACACTGATTTAATTATGGAAAAAGTGATCGTGCAATAAGTATTTTAAACTGTATGATGCACATCATAACTTTATTTTAGTAAGCATCGTTAAAAAAGTTTTAAAAATGTTTAGATTTTATTGTTTTTATATTTACTTTTGAAAGAATTTTGACGAAACATGTTTATTATTTAAATAATAGTGAATAACATACTAATTCTCATCTAACTTACTGGATAAATTAATACATATGACTAGCCCATTAAGTTATGAGTATTAAAACATAAGGAGGATTTCGATATGAAAAAACTATTAGCAGGGGTACTGACATTATCTTTGGCTCTAGCTGCTTGTTCAAATGGCGGCGATGATGAAAATAGCAAAAAAGATGATAACTCAGATGACAAAAAAGCAAGTGAAGACAAAGCAAAAGATTCTAAGAATGATGACAAGAAGAGCAATGATAGCTCAGACAAAGATTCAGACAAAGATTCAGATAGTAAATCTGGTGATAGCGATTCTAACAGCGAAGGCAATTCTGATAGTAGTGGGGATAGCGACTCAGATAGCAACAGCGCTTCAAATGGTAGCGGAAGTGACTCTGGTAGTGACAGTGCTAATTCAGGTTCAAGTGACGGTACGAATGGCTCGAACTCTGGTAATGGCGCTAATGGGGCAAGCTCTAGTGATGGCACTAACGGCTCAAACACTGATGATAGCACGACTAATTCTAATAATAGTGGAAACGATGCTACAACTAATAATGGTAGTACCTCAAATGGTGCGTCGAACAGTGCTAACGGAGACAGTAACGTGAATTCAAACAGCAATGCAACAAGTAATGCAACAAGTAATGCAAACGGAAATAATGGCGCTTCAAATACAGGTGCATCTGAATATGTACCACCATACCAAGGACAAAATGCAGTACCAGTAGCGCAAAATATCTCATCAGGAAATGTTGATAAGCAAGCAGCATTACAAAATTTACCAAATTTCCAAAATTCATTAGACAATGCTACAGCAGAAGTTAATTCAATTAACGGTCAATCTAACCCTTATAACGATTATGCCATTGAAGGCAGTGAAGGAAACTATAGTTATATCTTTAGTTTCCAAAACCAAGCTGAACCAGGCACTTATTCAATTGCCACAGTAGATCAACAAGGTACGGTAAGAGTAGTGGATCCAGCTTATCATCAATAATTTAGTAGTTTATTGATGAAAGTGACGGTTGATGTACAAAATTATAAAAACATAAAACTGGGAAACCTCAATCATTACGATGAGTTTCCCAGTTTTTTACGTTGATTACAGAACGATTATATTATTTGTTTAATTTAATATGTTTTTGAATAATATGAGATACAGTTTCAAAAGCATGGTTATGACTGTTAATGAAAGGGTTTGAATGAATATCTGTCATTTGATGACTAATTAAATCATTCAATAGCGCTTTAGCATCGCTATATCTAACGGTAGATAATGAATGCATAACTTCGTCGTATACACCACGTTCAGATACATATTTTTCATGGTTTGGTGTATATTGACAGACTACTTTATTAATTGTTAGCGCATCAAAAATGATTGAAGAATAGTCCGTCAGTACAATGTCTGAAACGAGTAATAAGTCTTGGACTTCTATATGGTTTGGTGCAAGAATTGCATTTTCAGGGAAGTATGTAGATTTTTCTTCAATATGTCCTTTGAAAATAACATTATATTTATTAAGTAATCCATCACTTATGGGTAACAAGTCTGAATCATCTTGTTCAGATTTCCAAGTCGGTGCGTAGAGTAAGGTCTCTTTAGCAGGATCTAACTTCAATTCATGTTTAATAAATGAAATATAATGATGGTCTCTCTGTTTATCTAATAGGTATCTCACTCTTGGATAGCCACAGTTTAATATATGTGTTTGTTGTTGTGGAAATGCAGATTTGAAAAATTCAATGATAGCTTCACAATCACATACTAAATAATCTTGTTGTAGCCATTTGTTATATTTACGAGCACGATAATTATAAATGTTTAAATTTTGTGTTGGCTCATGACTATCTAAAAATAGTTTTTTAATAGGCGTTCCATGCCAAAGTTGAATTATAGTGCCGTTTGGTTTGAGGTTATCTGGAATATAGCTTTCTAATATAACTACGCTAGCACTTTCAATAAGCTCTTTAGCTTTGGGATCATTTGGCTTTATAAAATTTGGGCCATTTACATCTTCAGTTATAAAATATATTGATAGTTTGGAAAAATGTTTCGCAAAATGGTTAAACAAATAGCGAGAATTACCTCTAAAACCATAATCAAAACCTAAAAATACAATATGGTCTTTAATTTTTGAAGAATCTTTTTCATATATATAGCTACACTCACGGTGTTTTTTGACTAATTTACGCTGAAACATATTGAATAACCAGTGAGGCATCTTAAACCTTGTACTGTCCAACCATTTGTCAGTAAAACGCATTTGTTTAGGTGCTAATGTCTCTTTAGATTTAAATGGAATCGTATGTTTATGTTTATAGGCTAATTTATTTAAATTAAATTTTGTTGTATTTAGTGGTGTGAGTTTGTGAATATCTTTCCATATTTTATTACTTGAAGCAATGTTTTTTTGGAAATCAAATACAACATGACAATCAGTAGCAACATCATCTTGTAAAAGTGAAATGATAGCTAGATCAAATATATTATGAGTGTTAAAGTTTTCTAAGATAAATAATGCTGTTTCTATATGAAAAATAACATTCGGATAATGATTTATATTTTCTATCCAATCATTAAAACTGATATTTAATTTGCCAAAATAACGACAATCATTTATGTATTGTTGGTTAACAGTATAGTCGGCCACCATATTACATGGCTTTAATTCAACTGCTTCTAACATATTTTGGTGTAATTTTACGTTGTTGTTTATTATTACAAAATGTGTATAATTTTCTTGGGTTGCTTTTTTTAGTTGAGTACTTAAACTTGGCCACTCAACTAATTTAATTTGTTTTATCATTAATATCCCTCTACTTAATCATTATAATCATTATTTTACCATGGAGTGCAGTTGAGTTAAATCCTCACTTAAGTTAGGTTTTAAAGTTACTAACTTAGTGTTAAGCTAGTGAAAATAATGAAATTTTTAAAAATTATATTGTATTTAATACAGAAAATGATATAATTTAATTGTGAAATAAATCACAATGTTGTTTCACCAAATCTAACTAATAATAGAAAGAAGTAGTGAGTCAAATGTTTGTAGAAACTTTCAATCCCTTTAACAATGTTTTGGTATCCTCCATCATTGCAGCAATTCCTATTATTTTATTTCTTTTATGTTTAACTATATTTAGAATGAAAGGTATATACGCAGCGATTACGACTGTAGTAGTTACCTTAATCATTGCTGTATTATGCTTTAACTTGCCAGTAGTCATCGCTTCTGGTGCAGTTGTCGAAGGATTTTTCCAAGGCGTGATACCAATAGGTTATATTGTTATCATGGCAGTTTTATTATATAAAGTCACAACTGAAACAGGCCAATTCCAAACAATTCAAGATAGCATCTCGAGTATTTCTCAAGACCAACGTATCCAATTATTACTTATTGGTTTTGCGTTTAATGGTTTCTTAGAAGGTGCTGCTGGCTTTGGTGTGCCAATTGCAATTTGTGCACTTTTACTAACACAGTTAGGTTTCGGGCCGTTACAAGCCGCGATGTTATGTCTAATTGCAAATGCTACAGCAGGCGCATTTGGTGCAATAGGGTTACCTATAACAGTAATCAATACGTTAGGCTTGCCTGCAGATATTTCAGGTATGGCAGTATCACAAATGTCTACATTAACATTAGTGATTATGAATATGGCAGTGCCATTCCTTCTAATCTGGATTATCGATGGTTTTAAAGGTATCAAGGAAACGTTACCAGCTATTTTGATTGTAAGTATTACTTATACTGTATTACAAGCAGTTATTACATTATTCGTTGGACCTGAATTAGCAGATATTATTCCGCCATTAGGTGCAATGTTAGCGTTAGCGTTATTTTCTAAAAAATTCCAGCCGAAACATATCTTTAGAATAAATAAAGAAGAAAAACCACAAAAAATTGAGCAACATAAAGCTAAAGAAATTGTTTACGCGTGGAGTCCTTTCTTTATTTTGACGGTATTTGTGATGATATGGAGTGCACCGAAGTTCAAAGCGTTATTTGAACCAGGTGGCTTGTTAGAAGCGTTTGTCTTTAATATTAAATTGCCAGGAACATATAGTGAAGTGGCAAATAAAGGGATTAGTCTTCCTTTAAATATTATCGGACAAACAGGAACGTCTATTCTTCTAGTGATTATTATTACGATATTAATGTCTAGAACTGTTAGCTTTGCTGATGGTGGTCGACTGTTTAAAAGTGCATTTAAAGAACTTTGGTTACCGATTATCACAATTTGTTTTATTTTAGTTATTTCGAAACTTATGACTTATGCTGGTTTAAGTAATGTCATTGGTGAAGGTATCGCTAAAACAGGTGGAGTCTTCCCGTTACTATCACCAATTTTAGGTTGGATTGGGGTATTCTTAACAGGATCAGTAACAAATAACAACACTTTATTTGCACCAATTCAAGCCGCAGTTGCAAATAATATAGGTGCGAGTGGCGCGTTACTTGTTTCTGCCAATACTGTGGGTGGTGTTGCAGCGAAACTTATTTCACCACAATCTATTGCCATTGCTACTGCATCAGTACAACAAGTTGGTAAAGAGTCTCAACTATTAAAGATGACGCTAAGATATAGTTTAGCAATGCTTATTTTTATATGTATTTGGACTTTTATCTTGAATTTCTTTATTTGATTAAGAATTAACTTAAAAAGCGAAAGTACAACTTAAACACTAGGTTGTACTTTCGCTTTTATTTATATCATTGTATTAAAATTTGACGGAGCATTTAACATATTTAAAAATTGCTGGTAAATTGCTTCAGGTGAATAAGTAGCTACGGTGTTGTAACCATTTTCTATTAACACTTGTTCTTTGAACTCTTGATTGATGAGTCTACGCAGTTTATTGGATAATGCATCCACATCTTCATAGTCAATCAAATAACCATTTATATTATTCTTTATAATAGAATCAGGACCAGCATTTCCACTGAAACTAACTACAATATTACTTTGATTCATTGCTTCTAAAATAACCATACCGAATCCTTCATTACGCGAAGGTATAACAGTAATTTCACTCTTTGCTAATTTTTCATTTAATTTTTGTGTTGAACCTTTTAGTAATACGATATCTGAAATATTAAATCGCCTAATAAGTTGTTGTAATGTCTCTTGTTCTCTCCCTTCTCCGTATATATGAATCTTATAATCAAATTTTCTTACGACATCTTGGATACGGTTAATACTTTCGATAAGCAAGTCAAAGCCTTTTTCATATTCCAAACGGCCCGCAGCGCTAATTATCTTCTCTTTTGATGCATTGAGTCTAGGTTCATTTAATATATTAGGCACGACGTAAACAGGTGTATGTATATGTGATTGATAATTTTGCTGATCTACAGTGGTTAATGTAGTCACTTTATCTAATTCAGTGTACGCTCTTATAATTTCTTGTTGGTACGATTCAGGATGTGCATCAAAATTCATATGTTCCATTCCGACGGTTTCAATATTATGTGAAGCGTATTTTGCAATCAAAATATTAAAACTAGCTCTTGTCCCAATAAGTACGTCAGTATTTATATTACGGATAGACTTAATCATTTTTTTCTCTACATAACGTGAAAACTGATTTAAACCTGGTTCGTGTTTAGAAATAGATTTAATTTTAGAAAATGATGTATATTTATTAATACGATTAAAAAGCAAATCAACGAAATTCTTTGGATGTAACTGATAATCGATTAAAGGCTTTATAACGATTGAATCGTCAAGTTCGAAATAAGGTTTTACATCTCCTTTAAATACAGAAATAATTTCAACTTTATGACCCTTGTTTACAAGTGTATTCGCTAATTGGGAAATAGACTTAACAGTGCCTCCCATGGCATAAATATTATGCATGAAAAATGTAATTGATTTCATCAGAAAACCTCCAAATATCTTTCAACTTAAATTAGAATTCATTATATCACGAAATGAAGTATGTTGATGTGGTGAGCGGAGTCAAATCTATTTTAGTTATTTGCTATAGTATTAAATGTCGTATTAACTGGTATCAATGAACTTTTTATTAAACTCCTAGTTAACACATATTAACAAAATTTGTGTAGAATTACTGAAAGCCCTTTTTTCATGGGACAATTACGTATATAATTAAAGAAGTATGAAGATGTATTTCGTTATTTTAGCGTTTAATTAATAATAACGATAAGTTTTTTATTTTTTAGTTATAGAAAACGCTTTATCACATTTAAAAATAGATAAAGATAACGTATCTATAAACATATATAAAAGGGGGACTGTGTTTGTTATGAGTACAAAACATAGCAAAACAGATGTCATCTTAATTGGTGGCGGTATTATGAGCGCAACATTAGGTACTTTATTAAAAGAACTCGCACCAGAGAAAGAGATTAAGATGTATGAAAGATTATCTACTGCAGCAGAAGAAAGTTCTAATGGTTGGAATAATGCAGGTACAGGCCATTCTGCATTATGTGAGTTAAACTATACAAAAGAAAATAAAGATGGCTCGATAGACATAAAAAAAGCTATAAAAATTAACGAACAATATCAAGTTACAAAACAATTTTGGAATTACTTAATCAAACAAGAACAACTTACTAAACCTGAAGCGTTTATTAAACCTGTTCCTCATATGAGCTTTGTTCAAGGTGTTCGCAACGTGGATTTCTTAAAAAGACGGGTGGACAGATTAAATAAAAATATTTTATTCAGTAATATGGAAATTACTGATGATAAAGATAAAATAGCTGAGTGGGCGCCGTTAATGATGGAAGGTCGTACATCTAGTATTCCTATGGCCATGAGTTATGATAAGACTGGAACAGATGTTAACTTTGGAGCTTTAACGAAAAAATTATTTGAAAACTTAGCTGAAAAGCAAGTTGAATTGAATTATGAGCATGAAGTACAAGATTTAAAACAGCGTAAAGACACTGTTTGGGAAGTGAAAGTGAAGAATTTACAAACAGGCGAAGTCACAATTGTTGAAAGTGATTTTGTATTCATAGGCGCTGGTGGCGCAAGTTTACCATTATTACAAAAAACAGGTATTAAAGAATCTAAGCATATTGGTGGATTCCCTGTGAGTGGATTATTCTTAGTGTGTAAAGATGAATCAATTACTACAAAACACCTTGCTAAAGTATATGGTAAAGCCTCAGTAGGCGCTCCGCCAATGTCAGTACCACATTTAGATACGCGTTACATAGATGGTAAACGTACAATATTATTTGGACCATTTGCTGGTTTTTCACCTAAATTTATGAAAACAGGTTCAAATATGGATTTAATTAAATCTGTAAAACCAAACAATTTGATTACGATGTTATCAGCAGGAATTAAAGAAATGAATTTAACAAAGTATTTAATTTCTCAACTTACACTTTCTAATGAAGAACGCATGGAAGATTTACGACAATTTGTACCCAATGCTAAAAGTGAAGATTGGGAAATTGTTGTGGCAGGACAACGTGTTCAAGTTATTAAAGATACAGAAAATGGTAAGGGTACATTACAATTCGGTACAGAGGTTATAACGTCTGAAGATGGTTCATTATCTGCTTTATTAGGCGCTTCTCCAGGAGCATCTACAGCAGTAGATATCATGTTAGATATGCTCCAACGTTGTTACGGTGATGAATTTAAACAATGGGAAGACAAAATAAGAACAATGGTACCTTCATACGGAAAAAAATTATCTGATAATGAAGCACTTTACATGCAAATAAATAAAGAAATTACGAAAAACTTAAAAATTAATTAGTATGTATGAGTTACGCAATAATTTAAAAAGCGCACAGTTAACTTCTATTGTAGAAAATAACTGTGCGCTTTTGTTTTTAACGATTGGGAATTGTGATTGAGAAGGTTGTCCCTTCATTTTTTATACTATGAATTGTGATTGTTCCTTCGTGTAGTTCAAAGATAGCTTTGGCAATAGCAAGACCGAGCCCATTACTATTATCGTGGTTACTTGCTTTATAAAAACGTTCAAATAAACGTGATTGTGTTTCTTCTGTCATACCTTGGCCGTCGTCAATTATGTTACACGTAATACTGTTTACATCTTGCCGTAGAGTGATATCAACCGTGCCACCTTGATTTGAATATTTAATAGCGTTAGTGATGAGGTTTTGAAAGGCTTGATGTAATAAGCGTTCGTTACCCATGGTTTCAACCTCTACTAAATCAGACATAATGATTAAATCTTTTTCATTTGCAGAAAATTGTTCATGTCGAATTATTTGTTTAAGCAGTCGATTAAGTTTTATATGGTCATTAAATTCAAGGTGTGCACCATTATCAATTTCTGATAAAAGTAAAAGTTCTTTGGTTAATTCGCTGAGTTGTGTAGTGACCTGATAGATTTCGTCAATATAACGTTCTCGTTCTTTGGTGCTTTTCGCAAATTTCAGCTGATCTAGTAAATGATGTATATGTGTTAAAGGTGTCTTAATTTCATGAGATACGTTTTGAACAAAGTGTTGTCTCATGTCATCTAATTGTTTCAATGAAAGACGCATCTTATCAAAACGATATTGCAAGGTACCTAATTCATCTTTACGTGTCATCTTAATTATAGTTTCGAAATTGCCTTGCATTAAGCGTTCTGTTGCATTTTTTAATTGCTGAATAGGTTTAATTAAAGTATAAGTTGAAGAAATAACTAAAATAATAGAAATAATCAGTAATAATGTTATTAATATTGCTAAAAATATTCTAAATTCACTAAATGTTTTACCTATATCAGGCCTCATAAATACTGCGTAATTTTCTCCTTGTGATTTAAATGCGATTCCTACAGTGTTTTGAGTAGTATTTTCAAAAAAACCAGTGATGATTGGATTGTAAGGTAAGTCTTCAATGCCATGATAATCTTTACCATTTAATACATTTCGAACATCTTGATTGTTAATATTATCTTTTCTAAACTCAGCCCCATAGTAATTTCGGTTTCCGCTGTTAGAAACAGTCATCACTTGGTAATTCATTTCACCTAAATGCTTGAAAAATGGGACAGGGTTATCTATTTTTGATTCCTTTTGATATGCAATAGAATCTTTTAAAGTGCGCATAATTTTTGCATCATTATTTTCTTTTAAAAAATTATGATAAATAATATTTGTACATAAAAAGCTGACTGCAGCACTAAAAAGCATGACAATAATAGTGTATACCGCAATACGTGTATAGAGTGATTTAAACATGATCGTCCACCTTATATCCTAAGCCACGTACGGTATGGATTGTGATGGACGCATCTAACTTTTCAAGTCTTTTTCTAAGACGTTTAATATGAACATCTACAGTGCGTTCGTCACCTTCGTAATCATAGCCCCAAATTTTTTCTATTAAATCATCACGATTAAAGACTTGTCTTGGGTGAGAAGCGAGTAAAAATAATAATTGAAACTCTTTATTCGGCAAATTCATAGTCCTTGATGCAGATTGTAACTCTAAATAAGACTGATTTAATATGACATTACCAATTGTTATTTCATTGTTAGCATTAATATTATATCTTTTTAACACTGCTCTCATCCTGAAAATAAGTTCCTTCACTTCAAAAGGTTTTGTGACATAATCATCTGTTCCTGTTAAAAACGCTTGTTCTTTGTCACTTAAAGCATCACGAGCTGTTAACATGATGACTGGCATATCGAAATCTTCCTTTAGAATTTTACAAAGGTCAAAGCCACTCATACCGCCCATCATAATATCTACAATCGCAATGTCTACTTGATTGGATTCAAGGTAAGCCAAAGCACTTTCTGCACTTGCTTGAGTAATTGTTTTGAAGCCTTCACGACCGATGTAATTTGAAACATATTCTAATATTTTTTTGTCATCATCGACAATTAGACAAGTTGTCATGGGCAATGTCTCCTTATATATTTTAATGTCATTATATACATTACTAAATGACTTCACAAATCACAAAAAATTTAAAAATGAACATAAGTTCATATTGAGTTCATATAAGAAAGATAAACTCTAAGTATAAGTTTTAGATAAGGAGTGGGGAAATAATGAAATTAGCATGGCAAGAGATTAAATATTATAAATTCCGTTATACCTTAATTATGTTAATCATTTTATTACTAGGTATTATGGTGTTATTTATAAGTGGACTAGCACAAGGTTTAGCGAGGGAAAACATATCAATGTTGGACAACATGAAAGCTGAAAAATATGTTTTACAAGATAATAAACAACCACAAATAGAGAAATCCATTATTAAATCTGAACAGAAGCAGGAAATCGAAGATATTATAAACCAAGATCCATTAAAATTAGCATCACAGACATTAAAAATTAATAACAATGAAGAAGATGTCATGATGATAAATACTGTTGAAAATGAAAAGCCTGAATTAACAGATGGTAGTTATCCTGATAAAGATAATGAAGTGGCTATCAATCACAAACTAACAGCCGATGGTATTGATGTAGGAGATTTGATAGAAGTTAAAGGTGGGAAGAAATTAGAAGTATCAGGAATTATAAATGATACTATGCATTCACATAGTTCGGTCATTATGATGAGTGAAAAGGGATTCGATAATGTGAGTGAAGAAAATCAAGTAAGTACAATTTATCCTGTTCAAAAATTATCTAGTGAAAAGCAAGACAAGATAAATAATATTTCCAACGTAAAAGTATTTACACAAGATGAAATTACAAGTGAAATACCTAGCTATCAAGCAGAACAAGCTCCTTTAAATATGATGATAGTGAGTTTATTTGTAATTTCTGCTATTGTACTTAGCGCATTTTTCTATGTAATGACAATCCAAAAAATACCAGAAATTGGTATCTTAAAAGCAATAGGTATTAAAACTAAACATTTATTAAGCGCATTAGTTATCCAAATATTAATTACTACAATGATTGGCGTGTTGATTTCTGTCGGACTCGTGAGTGGTTTATCATTCATTATGCCAGTGTCAATGCCGTTTCACGTGACAATTTCTAATTTATTATTAGTTGTTGGGGTATTTATTATGGTTGCCATTATCGGCGCAGCATTATCATTTATTAAATTATTTAAAGTAGATCCTATTGAAGCAATCGGAGGTGGAGAATAATGAGTTTACAAGTAAAAGATATAAAAAAAACCTTTGGCAAAGGACCATCAGAAACACCTGTATTAAAAGGAATCAATTTTGAAGTGAATGATGGAGAATTTGTAATATTAAATGGTGCATCAGGTTCAGGCAAAACGACATTACTCACTATTTTAGGTGGTTTACTTTCACAAAATAATGGTGATATCTTGTATAATAATCAACCGTTATTTTCTAGCGATAAAAAAGCTTCAGAATTACGTTTGAATGAAATTGGATTTATTTTTCAATCCTCTCATCTTGTACCGTATTTAAAAGTGAAAGCACAACTAACTACAATCGGTAGAGAGGCAGGGATGACTATAGATGAAACAAATAAACGAGCAGAAATGCTGTTAAAGCAAATTGGGTTAGAGCATCGTTTAGATGTATTTCCACATATGTTATCTGGTGGAGAAAAACAACGTGTAGCAATTATGAGAGCATTGATGAATGAGCCTAAAATTATACTTGCCGATGAGCCCACAGCAAGTTTAGATGCAGAAAGAGCAACTGAAGTTATTGAAATGATTAAAGCACAAATACAAAATAAAAAAATGATTGGAATCATGATTACGCATGATAAACGTTTGTTTGACTACGCAGACAGAGTAATCGAACTAGATAACGGTATCATTGTAAATTCATAAATACAATCATATAAAAATGTAATATTTATTAACTTTATAAAGAACACCTCCATTAGTATTGTAATGGAGGTGTTTTTAAGTTGCCTTTTAATTAAGAAGGTATATGCCACAATACAAAAATACACATAAAGAAAAGGGTAGCGAAATAAACTGTGAGTAATAATTTATATTGATACATTAATGCTAAAAAGTCTCTCACTAATGCAACTTCGAAAAAGTGATAGGGCGTATGACTACCAATACCTTTTAGTTTTAGATTTAATTTTTGACCGAAGCGTAATGCGCGCATAATATGGAACTGGCTAGTAACACAAACAATATAAGGTGTAGTATTAAATAATCGTTGTATCAGTAGATTTGTGAATTTAATGTTTTCATATGTACTCGTGGATTTCTCTTCTATAAGTATCTGTTTCGGATTAACACCATGAGCAACTAAGTAACGGTACATAGCTAATGCTTCAGAAATAGGTTCGTCAGGACCTTGTCCGCCACTCACAATCACTTGTGCGTTAGGAAATTGTTGATATAAAACGAGCGCTTTGTCTAATCTGTTAGCAAGCATAGGCGTTACATTTTCGTTGAAAATACCTGCACCTAAAACGAGAATAGTATCACATTTTTTAACGTGAGTTTGGTTTAGATAACAAGAGGCGCACGAAATGTAACAAATAAAAGTAAATAAAGCACTAAACATAATGGTTGATATCCATAAAAATATGACGTTGAACGCGACAGGAATCAAACTAATGTATGCACAAGCGAGTGTGAAGACAAACACTTGAAAAGATAAATGATATAATCTCTTTAAGAAAAGTGCACTCATACGGTGTTGTAATAAGTGTTGATGCTTTATATGTACTAGTAAGCAACCAATGAGCATGACAATGATTAAATCTATAGGTAATTGATGAGAACCAATACGCAAAATAATAACAATATAGCCAACAATTACCTGGGAAATAAAAATGTCAATATTTGCAAAAAAATTTATATTTAAATACATACCTATGAAAATCAGTATGATGAGTAAGCTACAGAACAATGCTAAAATATTCATGTTTCACCCCAGAAATTTATTGTATATTAAATGTAGTGGAATCAATAGAAATAAGCAAATGCTTACATTAAAGCACTTAACGGTATATAAAGATTAAATTCTAATAAATACAAATATTATATATTTTAACTTTTATAGAGATGAAAATATTGATACTATTAATATAACAAAATACAAAATGATATTACATACAGTGAAAATTGAAGAGGTGCAACTTATGGTGAAAAATTTAAGTAGTCACATCGAATTTATGGGTGAATTCATCGATGATGTGAATACATTATTAGCTAAGTTATTAAAGGCTTTAAGAGAAGATTACAACGTATCAAAGGAACAGGCAAATGTCATATTAATGCTTGAAAATGGAAAAGCGATGACATTAACAGAAATTACAGAACGTCAAGGTGTCAATAAGGCTGCTGTAAGTAGAAGAATAAAAAAACTGATACAAGCTGGCGTTGTACAATGGGAAAAGTCTGAAGAAAAAGCAGATCAACGCTTAAAATATATTAAATTAACTGAAAAAGGTAAACAATTTAATAAAGAAAGTAAATCTATTATTAATGATATCGTTAGTGATATGCTTCATGATTTATCAGATGAAGAAATCGAGCAAGCACGCTATGTCTTAGAAATTATTGACCAAAGATTGAAAAACTTTAATATTAAACACCAATCTTAAAACTGATTCATGAGACGATATATATATTTTTGAGTTTGGTATTCATGATCGTTTCAATTACTAATTAAAGTAACCAAAGTATGGCGGCGGTAGTTCTGTGAATTTCATTTATTTCAATTATAGATGTAATTTTACTCCGGAGTATTAAAGCCTACTACACTGTACTGAGTATATTAGACTAAATATGTATATCAATTTTTCAATAGTCTACATATAATAAATAATATATTGGAAATTTGTGTCTAAGGTACAGTGAAAACGTACATAAACAGTAGAGATATAACAATAATCTAACATATAGTTTCACTTTATAATGTGTTAAAATAGCGAGATAGTGCAAAAATTAGGGATAAAGAGGTGATAAAATGCAAAAATGTCCTAACTGTGGGGAAAACATAAGAATTGGACAAAGAAGGTGTAGTCATTGTGGACATCGAATTGAACGTAACCAAAACACAAAAATGACACGCTCGACAAAACCAAACAATAAATCAGTAAGCATCAACACATATAAAGTTATTCCCTTGGGAATTGCATTCTTTATCCTAATCTTACTTATCATTATATTTTTCTTATTAAAAAACTTTAACTCTCCTGAAGCACAATCAGAAATTATAATAAATGCAGTTAATCATAATGATACACAAAAACTTTCAACGCTTTTAAGCACTCAAAATAATAGTGTGGATGAAAACGAAGCAAAATCCTATATTAAATATATTAAAAATGAAGTCGGTATGGATAATTTTGTGGAAGATGTAAATAATAAAATTGCAAAATTAAATAAGAGTGAAACAAAAGAATCAGATTTTGTTACAGCTAAAAATGGTGAGAAAGTACTGAGGATTAGCAAAAATGGTACACGTTATTTAATCTTTGATAATATGAGCTTTACTGCGCCCACAAAAGAAGCAATTGTAAAACCTAAACAAGATACAACATATAGGTTTAAGGCAGACGATAATCAAAAAACAGTAGTAGCTGATAAAAATAAAGCAACATCTTTAGGTGAATTCATTCCTGGTGACTACATAATAGAAGCTAAGAAAGAAACATCCAATGGTCAATTTAATGGGCAACTTAAATTTAACTTTAATAATAGTAATAATGAAACCATTGATGTTAATGAAGACTTTAATGAAGCATATATTGAAGTAGAATTAAATGGGGCATCTGAAATAGATAAGGATTCAGTTAAAGTGAAAATTAATGACAAAGAATATGATTATGCAAAATCTAAAGAATTTGGACCTTATCCTAAGACAAAAGATATAACAATATCTGCTGAAGGAGAAGCGAAGAAGAAAACATTTAAATCAGCAGAGACAACTATTAAAACAGATAACCTAAAGGATAAGACACATGTTACTTTAAATTTTGATGATGAAGTAATTGAAGAATATGTAGAGAAAAAAGAAGAAGAAGAAAATTCCTTTAAAAATAAAATTTCCAGCTTTTTTGGTGAATACACTTCATCGATGATTAGTGCCCGTAATCAAAGTGACTTTACGTTGATATCATCTTATTTAAAAAAAGGTAGCGATCATTATAACTCTATTAAACAAGATGTTAAATCTAACCGCTTATTTTATTTTCAACAGCCACAGATAACTGAAATTGTAAAAAAAGATAATACATTTTATGTTACTGGGCAAACAATAAAAGAAGATGGACAATATGGTGAAGTTGAATACCAACTTAAGGGTAGTGATAAAGCCAATGATCTGAAAGTTGTAAAATATTCTGAAGCAAGTTGATTTTATAGACGGGCCTGATTATCCTATTTAATCTATGAGCTTGAAACGTTTATGTTTCAGGCTCTTTTCTTTATTCTATATCAATATAAACCAATATATTTAAAATTACCTGGGCAAAGGCTATAATAAAAACGATGAAGTTTAAAACATAGCAATATAAACATTGTTACAAAGTGATAATAAAATTTATTTCAACCTATACTTTGAGGAGAATAAAAATGTCTAATTATAAAGAACAAAGAAAAAACTCATTACTGTTTGTAATTATTTTAGGCGCATTAACCGCGATAGGCGCATTATCTATTGATATGTTCTTACCGGGTTTACCCCAGATACAATCAGATTTCAATACAACGACCTCAAATGTACAATTAACTCTATCTTTATTTATGATAGGCTTGGCGATAGGTAATTTATTTGTCGGTCCTATATCAGATGCGATTGGTCGAAAAACCCCGCTTATCGTAGCTATGACACTATTTACGTTCGCAAGTATAGGTATTATCTTTGTGAATAATATTTGGTGGATGATTGCATTGCGTTTTGTGCAAGGCTTTTGTGGCGGTGCAGGCGCAGTGATTTCGAGAGCAATTTCCAGTGATTTTTATAGTGGAAAGCAATTAACAAAATTTTTAGCATTACTTATGTTAGTCAATGGCGTTGCACCTGTGCTCGCGCCAACGTTAGGTGGGCTTATATTGTCATTTTCTACGTGGCGTATGGTCTTTGTTATATTAACGGTTTTTGGCTTACTCATGTTATTTGGCACGTTATTTAAAATTAAAGAATCATTGCCAAGTGAAAAACGTTCTAGCCCCCATATAATAAGTATATTTAAAAATTTCAAGCAGTTATTAGTTACGCCTCGATTTGTATTGCCGATGTTAATACAAGGCGTGACATTTATTATTTTATTTAGTTATATATCTGCTTCCCCATTTATCGCACAACGTATTTATGACATGTCTGCGCAACAGTTCAGTCTTATGTTTGCGTCTATTGGTATAAGTTTAATCGTTTCTAGTCAATTGACTGGAAAGTTAGTGGATTACGTTGATAGACAAGTTTTATTGCGCGTATTAACTGCCACTCAATTAGTCGGTATTGTATGGGTAAGTTTCGTTCTATCGATGCATTTATCTGTATGGCTGTTATTTATAGGTTTTATTGTTCTTGTGGCACCCGTTACTGGAGTAGCAACACTTGGATTTTCAATTGCTATGGACGAACGTACGGGAGGTAATGGTAGTGCATCTAGTTTGTTAGGATTAGTGCAATTCCTATTAGGTGGGCTTGTATCACCTCTAGTAGGCGTGATGGGAGAGCATAGCTATACACCTTATTTAACAATTATAGTAATAGCAGGTGCATTATTAATTACCCTTCAAATTGTAAATTATTATGTATTTAAACGTGTATCTTCAAAACTTTAAAAAGAACAAAAAATGGCGATTAGGTTCCTTGTTAAGAACTTAATCGCCATTTCTGTTTGGTGAAAGTATTTTTTTATATGTTAACGTTCTAACTTTGTAGCATTAGCAAGTAAAATTTTCGCAAGTTCACCTGGTGAATCACTACATCCTTCACGAATCCAGTAATAAATAATACCAACTTGACCTCCAATAGCATACGTGACAAATTGCCTTATATTTTTGACTTGCGTATAATCATCTAACATTTTTGTATAAGTCACTTTTGTCTCATTGACATAATCACTAAATAGATCACGGTTAGGATGTGTAACGAATATGGCATGGAAGAAACCATAGTGGCGCGTGATATATATTAGAAGTATCTTGAAAAACTTTAATAATTTATTGTATCGAATTTCTGTTTTGTTAAAGCTTTTATATAACATATCTAATAACCTCAGGTACTTTTGTAGGTGGTATGTTTGTATTGTAGATAACAAATCATATTTATCTTCAAAATGGTCGTAGAATGTCGTTCTGTTAATGTTACTGTATGCACAAATCATTTTAATGGTGATATTTTCAAATGGATGCTCTTCTAACAAGGTAATCATATTTTGGATAATTTTACTTTTAGCTTTTGGTTTCATTTTATCTCCTTCAAAAATACCTATGATTACTTACCCAACACATTTTATAGATGTGTCGGTGTTTTTTCAATTTACATGACTCTATAATATATAAAGTGATTTTTAAAAGCAAATAGGAGGAAAGTGTAATGAAGAAAATAGTGCTAATTAATATCATTACCATTGTAGTGCTTGTGATTATTGGAGTTGTTGGTTTTCACTTTTATAACCAAGCTACAGGATTTATAAGTACAGATAATGCTAAGGTCGATGGTGAACAAATTAAAATTTCAACGCCAGCATCTGGAGAAATTAAATCTTTTGATATTGAAAATAACAACAAGTTAAATAAAGGTGACAAAGTTGCGGAAATTGCAGTGAAAGGTGAAGAAGGCGCACCGCAAAAAATGGATGTTAAAATGCCTCAAGATGGTACAATCGTAAAAACAGAAGGAATGGAAGGCTCAATGGCACAAGCTGGATCGCCAATAGCCTACGCTTATGATTTAGATGGTCTATACATAACTGCTAATATTGATGAAAAAGATATTGCTGATGTTGAAGAGGGGAAAGATGTAAATGTCAAACTTGATGGTGAAGATGCTGAAATTAAAGGTAAAGTAGAAGAAGTAGGTAAAGCAACAGCTTCAAGTTTTTCTATGATGCCTTCCACGAACAGCGATGGTAACTACACTAAAGTTTCGCAAGTTGTACCTGTGAAAATATCATTAGATTCAAAACCATCTAAAAGTGTTGTTCCAGGAATGAATGCTGAAGTTAAGATTCATAAAAATTAAGGAGGTCTTGAAATGACGATGACCTTTATTATTATATATGTAGTTATAGCATTCATTCTCGTCGTATTATTGAATCTTTTCATTATCAAAAGACGTAAGAAACAATTAATACGACAAAAGGAATACTCAAAACATGAAAAAAGTACTTCTAATGAAAATAATCCATATAAATTTAAAATAAAAAATAATGAAACATCTAGCGAAATGACATTACATTCAAAATCAGAAGATAATTTAACGCATCAACGAGTATCTCATTCGGATATAATTGATGAAGCTGATACTTCTGAGCATGAAGCGGAAGTACCACCACAACAAAATCATACGATTGATGAAAATATAAAATCGAATTCAGGGGAAGCCCAAGTCAATGAAACGTTAAAAGCAAAGCATAGTTCATTTATGTTTGGTAAGGGAACGTCACAAGGTAAGGTTTTAGTTGCGATGATTTTTGGTATGTTTATCGCAATTTTAAATCAAACATTGCTTAATGTAGCATTACCTGAAATTAATACAGATTTTAATATTTCAGCTAATACCGGTCAGTGGTTAATGACAGGTTTCATGCTAGTTAATGGGATATTGATTCCCATTAGTGCTTATTTATTTAATAAATATTCTTATCGCAAGCTCTTTTTAGTAGCAATGACATTATTCACAATTGGTTCACTCGTCTGTGGAGTATCTGGCACTTTTGAAGTTATGATGGTAGGACGTGTATTACAAGCTATTGGTGCGGGTGTTTTAATGCCGTTGGGTACAAATGTGTTTATGACTATTTTTCCACCAGAAAAACGTGGAACAGCAATGGGAACATTAGGTATTGCAATGATTTTAGCTCCAGCGATAGGGCCCACTTTATCTGGATATATCGTTGAACACTATCAATGGAATGTCATGTTTTATGGCATGTTTATTATTGGAATTGTATCTTTAGCTATTGCTTATGTATGGTTTAAAGTATACCAAGTAACAACGAATCCCAAAGCGGATGTCCCAGGTATTATCTTTAGTACGATTGGTTTCGGTTCATTATTATACGGATTTAGTGAAGCGGGAAACAATACTTGGAGCTCACCACTCGTAGTAATTTCATTGCTTTTAGGTGTGATTTTTATCATAGCTTTTGTAGTCAGAGAAATTACAATGCGTGTACCTATGCTTAATATGGAAGTGCTTAAATATTCTGGATTTACGTTAACGACTGTAATCAATATGATCGTAACAATGAGTTTATTTGGTGGGATGATTCTCTTGCCACTTTACTTACAAAACTTAAGAGGATTTACCCCTGTTCAATCAGGTTTATTATTACTGCCAGGTGCGCTTATAATGGGGTTAATGGGTCCTATTGCCGGCAAATTATTAGATACTATCGGCATTAAACCATTAGCATTAATAGGAACAGCAATTATGACTTATGCGACATGGGAACTGACAAAACTCAATATGAATACGACTTACGGACATTTAATGGTGATTTACATTATTCGTTCATTAGGTATGAGTTTTATCATGATGCCAATTATGACGGCAGGTATGAACGCATTACCACAACGTTTAATTTCGCATGGTAATGCTTTGTCAAATACGTTAAGACAATTAGCAGGCTCCATAGGAACAGCATTATTAGTAACTGTTATGTCAACACAAACAACTGAACATATTGCTTCATATTCTCAAGATTTGGATACAACTTATCCATTTATTAAGGACCGTTTACGAGAGTTAGGGCAATCATTGGGTGGGGAGCAAATGGCAACATCTCAAGTACTAGAGTTTGTACAGAAACTAGCGTCAATCAATGGCGTTAATAGTGCTTTCTTAATAGCTACAGGTTTAAGTGCACTGGCCTTTTTCTTAAGTCTTTTCTTAAAAGGTAAAGACCATTACGTTTCAAAAGAAAATTAATTAATTTAATTACAAGAAGAGCTCCCAAAATTTGGGAGCCCTTTTTATAATTAGGTACGGATGCGCGCTAAACGGTTTCTAAAGAACAGACTAATTAATATCAACGCAATACTACATCCTAACAGAATGAGTGCATTATGGATGGCATCTGCTTCAATTAAAATATCATTAGGCTTAACAGAGACATAATATTGATTCATCGAATCGGCAATTCGTCTAGCCATATTTTTAATCAAGTAAGAAAAACCAAATGTAATCACTAACATAATAGCAATTACTAACATATTAACGATTTTTAATGCTGTTCTATTAAATATAAGTGTAAAGATAGTTAAAATTAAGCTGAGTATACAAGCGATAAAAAACACATAAAACACTAAAATTAAACGATCGATGCTTGTTTGTAAATTATCGATACTATCAACATTAATATTAAGGTTAGTGAAGTTGTTTACAGTTTCTTGAAAGTTTGTAAGTTGCTGGAAGTTAATAGTTTCCTTTACAAATACCAAATCGAAAATAGGTTCTTTGTACATACTGTAGCCAGATATTGCAACTAATATAAATACAATAACCTGGATAATTAAATTTACCCAAGATTTTTTCTTTTTGCCATAACGAGAACCTCTATGCATGGGTTCGCTTGTGAGGGTATGCTCAAAATCTGTAAAAGGTTTGTTTTTTTCGGCCATAAGCTACTCCTTTCCAAACATTATATTAGCATCTGCTTATTTTATGACATTTACTTTGTTATAATGTTTAATAACTGATACATTTTAATTATTGCTAGGGTATATTTTAAATTAACTAACATTTAAATAAAGAAATTTTAAGTTACTTACATTATATTATATCCTCATTTTTATGTCATTGTATTAATTTTACCATAAAAATTATTTTTAAATACAACATTATATTTACGAAAACTAATGAATTGCTGATTAAAATAGAGATTGGGTTGATTATGAATGAAATCAAGATTAACAACAAAATTTATCAACAAATATTTATTGCCACATAGATCAATTATCTTTGAAAGTGACCAAGATTTTGAAAAGTTTATAGAAAAAAGAATGAAGGCAAATGGGAAAAAACATACACAACCAGAAACCTTAAATGTAAAATCAGATTTAGATAAACAATTTATGGGGGACATGCAGGTGTTTAGATTCTGTTTTAGACATAGCCGCAATAAAAAAATATTATATTTGCATGGGGGTTATAATGTGTTACAACCCTCTGCATTCCATTGGAGATTGATGGATAAACTTGCATTAAGTACGTTACATGAAATTGTTATGCCCATTTATCCTAAAACGCCAGAATATCATATTGAAGATACGTACGCGGCTATTTCTGAAGTTTATAATCAGCTGTTGTCTGAAGTAAATAGCGAGGATATCATTATTATGGGTGATGGCACAGGCGGCGCATTGGCGCTAAGTTTTGTACAACAGTTGCAACAACAACGACAGCCTCTACCCAACAAATTATATTTACTTTCACCGTTGTTAGATGCGCGTTTAATCAATCAAGAGATAACGGAAGAATTAGAAAAGAAAGATGTCATTCTTGATAAATATGGTGTTAAGAAAATTATGCGCTATTGGTCTAAAGATTTATCTTTAGATGATCCTAAAATTTCTCCCATGAATGGTGATTTAATAAAATTACCACCTATATTTATGTTTGGAGGTACGCGTGAAATATATTATCCTGACATGAGGAAATTAGTTCGTATATTAGAAGATGATCATCAGCCAATCCATTTTTTCGAATATAAAAATATGGTCCATGCATTTGAATTGTTACCTATTAGGGAATCTCATAAAGTTGTTAAACAAATTGTAAATACTATTGATGTATAATCAAAGTAATATGCAAAACTGGGATAAGGGATATTTCCAACGGTTAAATAGCTAATACGAAAATAAAACAGTTCCAAACATTATAGGGATGGAACTGTTTTACTATGTTTAATTATCTATAATTGTATTAATGGTATCGATAATTAGTTTTTGGCCCATTAACTTGTAATGGTTTGCTAAAAATATTTCAAACTCATCTTGTGGCTCAGTGAGTGATTGAAATTGAGAGGCTGATGTTTCAAACTCTAATGAAGTTAGCTTAGTATAATTATGAAAATGGTCAATAAACGTAGCATCATCTGTATAAGCTGTTAAAAGTGTATGGATAGCATCAATTGATTTCTTTTGACCTTGCAGATAACTTATATCTAAACCACGTTTAATAAGTTTACTATCAGGTCCGTTAATAACGAGGTTTTTATTTTGATTGAGTTCACTTAATTCAAATTTAGTGTTATCAAATAAATCATAAAGTTGTAATTGTACTCTTTCCCTTATACTTTGTGACATAAAAAATACATCTCCTTATTGTGGAATATTTAAACGGTGACCTAATTGCTTTGGCCATTCGATAGATGGTTGGTTATCATAGTAATGAACCACTTGATTTAAGTATTGTGGAGGGAAAGGCGCAGCTTTCTTAGTCGCTCTATCAATACCCAGCATCATTGCTTCATTTGTCGCAACGATTGTGTTGTCTGTTTTATGCATAAATGAAAAGAAATGTACTCTTTTCGCATCATAATTGTACACATAAATTGTGATGTGAAATTCATCATCTTCAATTAATTCTGATAGATAGGACGTATGTTCTTCTACTGTAAATATTGTAAAATTTAATTGTTGTCTTTCTTGTAATGACAAACCATGTTGATAATTAAATTGGTTAATTGCATCGCTGAAAACCATATTATAGTTTGCATCATGTACATGTCCATTGTGGTCAATCATATCATTAGAGACCGATTGTCTAATGGTGAAAGGCTTTATCATGAAAACAACTCCTTAGTTAATAAAACAAAAGTAATAAATAAATTTTAACATGTAAATGCATTTTCTAAAGCAGAAATATTAAAAAGATCTAAACCATACATACTGTATATTTCATGGTAGAATAGAGAAAATGATTTGAGGAGGGTAACTATGAGTATCACAATTAAATACCAGACTTCCGAAAAATCTCTAACACAAGTGAATGACTTAAAAGAAATACCAAAATCAGCAACCTTTATTTGGTATGATTTTAATGATCCAACTGAAAAAGAAAATGATATGTTACAGTCGTATTTTAACTTTAATAAACTTGAAATCGACGACACGGTCAATGGTACTCCAAGAGCCAAATACAAAGTTTATGATAATTACCAGTATCTAGTTTTTCATAGTATTGATGAAGAATATAAAGGGGATAAAGTTTTAAACTTATTTATTAAGGACAACATGTTAATTACATATCATCATAAATCATTTGATATATTACAAGAAATTGAAGGGTATGTCTCAAAACAGTTTGATTCAGAGTTAGATGTTTCTGATGTTATACTCTATATTTTAGATGGAGTAGTAGATAGTTATTTTGAACTTATATATGATATAGAAAATAAAGTCTATGATTTTGAAGACGAAGAGGTGCATACTAGTTCAACGAAAAAGATAATGGATGATATATTTAAAATACGTTCGAAAATTATAAAATTAAAGCGTATTATATACCCTATGCGAGAATTAGTAAGTAATATAAAAGAAAGTAGTCAATTACTTGTAGATAACAAAAATCATATGTATATTCAACATATAGACGATCATATGATAAAACAAGAAAATATAATTAAATTGACACAAGAAATGACAGATGAAATAAGAGAGAATTATGCATCATACACTTATTATAGAATGAATAGTATTATGCAAATACTAACTTTAGTATCAGTGGTTTTTTTACCTCTAACGCTAATCACAGGTATCTATGGAATGAATTTTACAAATATGCCAGAATTAAAATGGCACTATGGTTATTATATTGTACTTGCGATAATGTTAATAATAAGTATTGGAAGCATGGTTTATTTTAAAAGAGAAAAATGGTTTTAAATAAAAGTATAAACATAATAAGGATTGAAAGTAGGGCAAAAGATGAGTGATAACAAAAGAGAACAAAGAAAAAATGAACACGTAGAAATAGCGATGGCACAAGAAGATGCTACGATTTCAGATTTTGATGAGATAAGATTTGTCCATCATTCAATTCCTAACATTAATGTAGATGATGTTAATATTCAAAGTGAATTGAAGGACTTTACGCTGAAGCAACCGCTATATATTAATGCCATGACAGGCGGCAGTGAATGGACAAAACAAATCAATGAGAAGTTAGCAATTATTGCACGGGAAACAGGGATGGCTATGGCTGTTGGTTCTACTCACGCAGCTTTACGTAATAGCAAAATGATTCCTTCATTTAGTGTAGTAAGGGAAACAAATCCTGATGGTATTATATTTAGTAATGTGGGGGCAGATGTTCCTGTCGATAAAGCTGTTGAATCAGTAAAATTATTGGATGCACAAGCACTCCAAGTCCATGTGAACGCACCTCAAGAATTAGTGATGCCAGAAGGTAATAGAACGTTTTCTACGTGGATGGAAAATTTAGCACAGATTGTAGCCCACGTAGATGTGCCTGTCATAGTTAAAGAAGTGGGATTTGGAATGAGTAAAGAAACAATCAAACAATTGTATGAAATTGGTATCCGTTACGTAGATGTAAGTGGCCGAGGCGGTACAAACTTTGTAGATATTGAGAATGAAAGACGAACATATAAAGATATGGATTATCTTGGCTTATGGGGACAAACAACAGTTGAATCTTTACTAGAAAGTACATCACATCAACAGGATATGGATATATTAGCAAGTGGTGGTGTGAGAACGCCGTTAGACGCTGTGAAAAGTATTGCGTTAGGTGCGAGCGCTGTTGGCATGTCGAGACCATTTTTAAATCAAGTGGAAAACCATGGTATTACTGAGACACTTCATTATACAGAGCAATTTACTGAGCATATGAAGAAAATTATGACGATGCTCGATGCGCCAACGATTAAAGATTTACAACAAACACAAATGATTTTTGGACCTAAACTAGAATCATGGATTGCACAAAGAGGTCTAGATATTAGATAATTAAAGACTACTGAAATATGAATTATAAACTATAAAAGCGGGCACTTGGATTGTAGTAATCTAAGTGCCCGCTTATTGTTTATATATTATCAAATTGGCTTTAAATAAAAGAAGGATGGTTACTATAATTATTGAAATAGAAACCATCCTTTGATTAGATTATTGAGTTTTTAATATTCTTGGTTCTATATCGTAAGCATCGCTTATAATTTAACCAAATATATTAATAAATGTTGTAACAATTGGCACACCAAGTAAATCTATTAAGAACGCGCCGACGATTGGAACGACAAGGTATGCTTTAGGTGATGCACCAAATTTTTTGGTGATCACATCTAAATTTGCCATTGCGTTAGGAGTAGCCCCTAAACCATGACCGATGAAGCCACCAATCATAACTGCAGCATCATAGTTTTTACCTAGACCACGGAAAACAATAAACACTGAGAACAACACAATAAATAAAACTTGTATTAATACGATAATAATCAATGGGATTGCTAATTGATAAATTTCAGTTAGTTGAATACTCATTAGTGCTATAGATAAGAATAAACTTAGAGAAACATCACTGATTCTATCGACAATTTTCATATCAATAAGATTTAAATTATTAAATTCTGAGATATTACGTATAATCACTGCGATGAACATTGCTCCTACATAGACAGGAATATTAATGCTTGTTAGTTCTGAGAATGTATTACCTAAATAAGAACCGATAGCCATACAGATAGCTACAACTGAAAATTGTAGAAGGAAAATCGTGGTAGGTGACATACGATTTTTTAGATATTCATTTGATTTCATACTACTATAATCTTTTGTTGTTTCTTCTGCGTTTTGTGGTTTTAGATTATATTTATTAATTAAATATTTAACTACAGGACCACCAATTAAGCCACCAGCAACAAGTCCCAGTGTGGCCGCCGCTAAGGCAGCTGTTAATGCTGAATCAATACCCATGTCTTGGACAGTTTGTCCATAGGCTGCAGCATTTCCGTGTCCCCCTTCCATTGACATTGAACCAGCTGTCAGTCCAAGTAATGGAGGAATATTTAAAACTTTAGCTAAAGATACACCAATAATATTTTGGAATATGGCAAGCACACCACAAAAAAGAAAATAGGAAATGAGTACTTTCCCACCTAGGCGAAGTAATTTTAATGATGCGCCTAGTCCAATTGTTGTAAAGAATGCAAGCATAAAGAAATTCTGAAGAAATTCAGAGTCTAATTTTATTGTTATAATATTCGTTGATTGTAATATAGCAACGAGTATTGAGAATAACAAACCACCAATGACTGGTGCCGGAATACATAATCGCTTTAAAATTGCGATATGATTAACTATATATACCCCTAAAAGGTATAAAATACAGGCAAGTGCTAATGTAGTAATAGCATCTAATTCAAGCATTTTCATTCCCCCTCATTTTACAAATAAATCTCTCCTAAATTGTGATTTATAAGCACTATTTGCATTAAAACAAGAAAGTGCTTACAAAAGTCCATACTATCTATTTTACATTGTTATACAAGATAATGCTAGAAAAAAATTAAATTCTGACATATATAAAATTTTTTGTGTAATTTAACACTTCGTTTTAAGATTTAACTACATTCAAATAACGTGTAATGTATTAGAAAAGTACCAATTAACCTTTTAAATAGGGTATAACGTTAATATAATTATTTGGAAAAGATTGAGTTTTTTACAATGACTTTTAACTATTTTTGATATATTATATATCATATGTAAATACTAGGGTATAAGGAGGTAAGTGTATGGATGAATCTTTGAGAAGTAATAAACAGTACGGTGCTTTAGCGTTATTACCATTAGTTATATTTTTGGTGTTATATATTGGCGTAGGCATCACCTTTACAATTATGGGAAAAGAAGACGCATTTGATCAATTACCAAGACATGTCGCAATTTTTATTGGTATCGTCATAGCTTGGACATGTTATGATAGAAAAACAAAGTTTACAAAAAAGGTACAAATATTTACTGAACATGCAGGAAATTCAGGGATAGTAAATCTTGGGTTAATCTTGTTGCTTGCTGGTGCTTTTTCAACAGTGACTTCGGAAATGGGCGGAAAAGATGCGATGGTAAACATGGGACTTTCTGTGATACCACCAAGTTTACTCATTCCAGGAATTTTTGTAATGAGTGGCTTTGCAGCTTTAACATTAGGTACATCTACAGGGGCTCAAGCGGCATTTATTCCTGTGGGCGTAGCAGTAGCGCAAGCTGCAGACTTAAGTGTGGCAGCTGCTGGCGCTGCTGTCATTGCGGGGGCGTATTTTGGAGACAACTTATCTATCATTTCCGATACTACAATTGCAGCTACGAATGGCGTAGGTGCGAAGATGAAAGATAAGTTTAAAATGAATATTTTCATTGCTTTACCCGCAGCATTAATCACAGTTGTATTGTATGCCATAGTTGGAGGTACAGGAAAAGTAGAAGGTGATTTAAGTTTCAATTTTATTAATATCTTACCTTATTTGTTTGTGTTAATCGCAGCTATTGCAGGTTTAGATGTGATACTTGTTCTTATTATAGGTATTGGGATGGCAGGACTTTTAGGTTTGGTTCAAGGTCAATTGGGGATTTTCCAATTCACCAAATCCATTGGAGAAGGTATGGAGAGTATGTTTAATATTTTCTTAGTAGCATTCTTGGTATCTGGACTAGTAGCTTTAATACGCTACTATGGTGGTGTGGACTGGATCATTCAAGCTATGAAACGTAAGGCAACTGGACGAAAAAGTGCAGAATATGTAATCAGTATGATGTCAGGTGTTCTTTCTGCTGCACTGTCACATAATACATTAGCAATTATTATTTCATCACCTATTGCTAAGGAGATAGGTGATGAATATAAAGTGCCTCCTAAAAGGATGGCCAGTTTATTAGATATATTCGCTTGTTGTGCGTTGATGGTACTACCACATGATAGTGGGATGTTAATGGTAGAACAATATGGAGATGTTTCATATTTAGAAGTGTTGAAATACTCATTCTATCCAGTCATTTTTGTTATTTGTACGGTTATCACAATTCAATTTGGTTTATTGGATAGAGATAAAAAATTGAAATAAATTCTATTAACTAATATTGATTTATGAATAAAGGTAAAAAAGGAGTCTTCCAGAAACTTGGGAGACTCCTTTTGTCTTACAATGTGACTGGTTTATTTTCTCCAAGTATGTTCTGGATTTTCCATATCAGACTTGCGCATTCTTGATACATAAGGATTACCTTTTACTGTAAAACGAAGCGGTTTAAATGTCCATTCACCTTTATTTGGAATACCAATTCGTCCACTTTCGTCAATAGCACGTGGGTATTTACGATTTTTAGTATCAATTAAAAGGCGACCTTCATTTAAACGGGAACCATCTAAATGTCTTGGGATATTGAAAGCTCTTGTCCATTTACCAGGACCATTTGTTAATTCAAATCCATTTTTACCTCTATTTAACTGCATTGTCTCAATGCCTTCATCAGGTTCTACTGCTCTAATTAAGACACCTTCAGGTTCACCTTCTTCTTGTGTGACAAAATTGATTAAAAGATGTGTATGCATAACATGAGCGTAGATTGTCCCACCTTTTTTATACAGTGATTCTACTTTAGGTGTTCTTTTTCCATTATAACCGTGAGCAGCTTGATCATTTTTACCGACATATGCTTCAGTTTCTACGATATATCCAGTAAAGGTTTCAAGTTCGTCTTGGAAAATGACTTTAACACCTAATAAATCTTTAGCAATAGAAATTGTATCACGACGTAAAAAATCCATTGGTTAATCCTCCATTTTATAGTTTTAAAAAATTAATTATATTAAAAGCTTTTTTGAAATAAGTAAAATTGTGTTACCACTTTTAAAATAGTTTGTTACACTAAACTTAATAAGATAATTAAAGAATTTATATCTAATGTATCAAAGTTTAAAGCGAATTTAAAATTATCTTTAGTAAATGAGAGGAGGGGAAAATATGGAACGGAAAATTAGTTTTGTTCAAGCATTAAAATTATTCTGGAAAAATTATATTAATTTTAAAGGACGTTCTCGTCGTAGTGAGTATTGGTATATGATATTATGGCATATCATTTTTATGATACCGGCAATGATATTGTTTATTGTAGGTTTAATTATGTTGATTTCAGGCATATCCTCTTACACAGGTGAACTCACAGCAGTAGGTGGTATTTTATTACTTGTTTCTTTTATATATCTTGTCATTTATGGTTTAGCGACATTTATTCCAAATTGGTCATTATTAATTCGAAGATTTCACGATACTGGTAGAAGTATGCTAATACCGCTTTTATATTTTTGTATATTAATTGTTAGTTATTTCATTATTACAATTATAAATTTAGTAGATCCTGAGTATACAAATATATCTAGCATACTTACATTGATGCTAACTTATTTGATTTATATGATTTTCGGAATATATTGTTTAGTTATTTGTTGCTTGGATAGTAAGAGAAAAACAAATAAATATGGTTCAAGTCATAAATACGGTAATCATCTCCCTCCGAGTACTACTGGAAACCAAAAAGAAGATGATTATTATGAAAATAAATTACTTGATTAAACGTTGAGAATTAAATGAGATGACTACAAAGAATAAAAAAAACAAGCTGTTGCCGCACAAATGAATGGTAGCAGCTTTTCTGTTTATATATAATAGAGAACCAATCATGAACGTGAATAAAAAAAGAAATGTAACTTTGATTGATGTAATGGTATTATCAAAGTATATATTTTATTGAGAGAGGGGTCGAAGCACAATGTCATTAAACATTGAACATGTAACTAAAAGATATAAGAATTTTACCGCTGTAAATGATATTTCTTTGTCTTTGGAGCAAGGTAAAATGCTAGGCTTTTTAGGTAGAAACGGTGCTGGTAAAACGACGACTTTCAGAATGATATTAGGTTTGACACCAATTACTGAAGGTGAAATTACATACAATAATAAACCCATTGATAAATCTTCATATAATCATATTGGTTATTTGCCTGAAGAGCGTGGATTACATCCTAAGATGAAAGTAGAAGATGAATTACGTTATTTAGCTACTTTAAAAGGAATGAAATCTAAAGAGATTACAAAAGCGGTAGACTACTGGTTAGATCGGTTTGACATTCAAGAAAATAGAGAAAAGAAAATTGAAGCATTGTCTAAAGGAAACCAACAAAAAATACAATTGTTAGCAAGTATGTTACATAATCCTGAATTATTAATTTTAGATGAACCATTCAGTGGACTTGACCCAGTGAATGTAGAGCTATTAAAAGCAGCTGTTAAAGATTTAAATGAAGCTGGTACGACGATTATATATAGTTCTCATAGAATGGAACATGTAGAAGAATTGTGTGATAACGTGTGTATTTTAAACCGCGGAGAGCTTGTTGTTTCAGGACCTATAGATGAAGTGAAAGCAAATCATGGTAATAAAAGCGTTGTTATTGAGACAGAACATAAAATGCCTGAAATCGATGACATTAGTGGTGTGTTACATGTTGATAGAACGAAACGAGAGATTAAAGCGATGATTGAAACAGAGGACATTGCTGAAAAAGTATATAACGTTGTTACACAATATGGTTTCGTTAAAAGATTCCAAGTCGTAGAACCATCATTAAATGAAATTTTTATAGCAAAGGTAGGCGACCTCAATGGATAAATTTTTTGCCACGTTTTCACTTACTTATAAAAGTAAAGTCAAAGCGAAATCATTTATTATCTTTACTTCTATTGTTATTGTACTAATGTTAGCTGCCGCGAATATAAATAAAATTTTAGATATGTTTGATGATGGTCCTGATAAAGTTGGCGTTGTCACAAAAGAGAATCAGGTTTTTAAAATGATTCAAGCCCAAGGTGATACTTTAGATGAAGGAGCCAAATTCAAAAAGGTATCAGAGAGTGAAGCAAAATCACAAGTAAAAAATGAAAAATTAGACAAAGCTTATATTATTAAAACAAGCGATAATAAAGTCTTAGGAAAAATTTTAAATAAAGATTCAGTTTCCGAACAAGATAAACAAAAGTTACAAGCAAGTTTAACAACAATACAAACGCAGCTTGTTGCAGCTAATTTAAACTTATCACAAGATGAGTTAAAACAGTTGCAATCTAAAAGTAAAGTCACTTCTGAAGTTATAACAGATAATACAAATGGCTCAAATTTAAGTGAGGAACAAAAAGGATTTAATACAATTATCGTTTATGTTGGGATAATGTTGATGTTCTTTATCATTATCAATTATGCGAGCCAAGTGGCTATGGAGATTGCTACTGAGAAAACATCACGTGTTATTGAAATGATAATTACGAGTGTTTCACCTGTGACCCATATCCTTGCAAAAATAGCAGGTGTCATTTCAGTGGCATTAACTCAAATTGCTATATTTGTAGCCGCAGGTATAATCATGTTCTTAATTTTTGATATTGGAGATCTATTAAAAGGTTTTGATATCGAACCAAATGAACTCACACTGCAATTAACAATCGTTGGTATTATGTCATTAATTATTGGAATACTTTCATATGTGATTTTAGCATCAATATTAGGCTCTATTACTGCACGTATTGAAGATATTAATCAATCTTTAATGCCGATAACATTAATAAGTATGATCGCATTCTATATTTCTTTTTTCAGTGTGATGAATCCAGATACACTATTAGTTAAAATCACAAGTTTTATACCTTTAATTTCACCATTTATTATGTTTGTACGTGCCTCAACGTTAGAAGTAGCAGTATGGGAAATTGTAATAAGCATGATTTTATCTATAATTACTATTTTTATTTTACTATGGATTGCCGTACGTAGTTATAAAGATACGATATTGAGTTTTGATAAAGGTTTTATCAGTTCTGTGAAACGTATATTTAATAAGAAATAGTGTTGATAAATCAGCGATGTAAGACTGTCACCGGCTAGACACAAGGTGACAGTCTTTTATATTGAGATATTTTGGCAATTGTAAATAAAGTATATCCATCAAATGTTGATTAAGAATCGGGGTAATTTGTTATTGAAATAAAAAGGCGAAGTACTTATATAAATTAAGTAGTAGAATAAAGAAGAATTCAACTATGTTAAAATATTATAGAATGAAAATTTAGATGAAGTTTTTATGATTATAGAAAAAGTATAACAATTTCTAAGATTATTTATTAAAATTAACGATTAGTATAGATAAATATGTGAATAAATTGTTACAATATAAGAGAGTAAGTGAAGTAAAGGGAAGTATAACATATTCATACTTTGTTTTTGCTATGAGTAGTAGGGGCTTAATAAGTTAATTTGTTTTTGAGGGATACATAATTATTTATATTGAAATCGCTACACTTAATAGCGCTGTATGTAATAGGGATTGATCACTGCAATTAATATGCTTAGAAATTACTGTAGTAGATACGTGATTTCATTTTATACGAGCATAGTTGATATGGCTTATATACAATGTAGGACCCCCTCAAGATGTGTGTAATAGGCTAAATTTGTATGTGATATAGTTAGTCATGATAAAACCTAATATTAGTATTTGAGAATGTTTGGTTTGAAAGGGAGTAATTGATGATGTTTGCAAAAGTAGAAAGTCAAAGTAATGGTATTGATTTAATTAAAATCGATAACGAAGAAACGAAGATTGTTTTTACAAATTTTGGAGCACGAATTGTCTCATGGAAGTACGATGATAATAATATCGTACTTGGTAACGTTGTAGAAGCTGATGAATTCTATGAAGAAAACCCATTTCATTTTGGAGCTACAATTGGACGTTACGGTGGTAGAATTGCAAATGCCACTTTCGAATTAGATGGTAAGACATATCAACTTGATGCAAATAATGGCGAACATAATATTCATGGTGGGCCGAATGGTATCGGGACACGTTTCTTTGAATATGAAATTCATGAACAAGTTGGGCAAGTAAAAGTTGTTTTTACTACAACAATAAAAAGTATTGATGACCATTTTCCTGGTGATATAGAACTTGAAGTTATTCATACTTATGACGTTGACCATAAATGGACAATTGAATACAAAGCTACATCAACAGAGAAAACTTTATTTAATCCAATGAACCATGTTTACTTTAATTTGAACAGAGACAACAATGTCATTGATAACCATAGTATATCTAGTTCAAAATTAGATATGTATCTCTTAGGTGACGATAATATTGTTGAGAGTTTGGAACCGATTGATTTAGTAGACACTTTTAAAGAAGAAAACATTCAATTTAAAGATATCTTTAACAGTGAACATCCGATTGTTAAATCACAAATGGAACGTTTTGGTGGTGTTGACCATCCATTTGATATCGGCGGCAATGAAATGACCGTTGAAAACAAACGTTTTAAACTAACTGTAAATACAGACATGCCAAATGTCGTGATTTTCACGTTCAATAATACATCAGGTTGGCAAAGTGATTTTAATATCTACAAGGCGCACTCAGGGTTTACACTTGAGACACAATGTATACCCAATGATATTAATTTGTTAGGTGATAAAGCTCCCTCTATTATGGAAGCGAATCAACCTTATTATTCAAAAACGTCTTATAAAATTTATGAAAAAGAAATATAATAAATTGTTTGAATAAGAAACGAAGCATTCCTCGTATGGAGGAATGCTTCGTTTTTGTATTTCATTATGTCTCTGCTCGTCTTAATAATTTTTGAAGCTTTGTAACTCTTTCGTCAGTAAGGTAAGGATTATTTATGGCTTTGTTTAAACGTGCTATATTTTTATTATCATTATAATATATGTCGTTTAATTCAAAAACTGATAGTGGTTGCGGTATATCTGGACTATGTATTAATTCTAGGTTTGCTGATGACTCTACATATCCCTCTTTGATAATTCTTAAATAAAAGCCTGTTTTACATGAACGTGACATACGTTTAACTAAATTGGGAATTTTATATTTTTCTTGAATTTTCCAACACGGCTCTCTAATCTCAGAAACTTCTACAATTGCATCTCCTAGTTGAAACTGATCGCCAAAATAGATATCTTCTTCGTCTAAATCAACTGCAGTCAAATTTTCACCAAACATAGCATAGTCGGGTAATTTAGATACATCATTTTGCCATAATTTGTAGTTCTTTTTACTATAAAGACACAATGCTTTATCTGGCCCACCATGTCCTTTATATTCTTGTTCGTCTTCTATAAAGCCAGTTTTTGAAAGCCACATTTGTCCGCTAAATTTTTCTTTGTTTAAAGCTGAACGCATAGGTCTTTTTTCACTATAGGATAAATCCTGTATTTTACCTGTAGCAATGGCGTCTAAAGCATATTTCATAATGAGAATCCTCCCCGAGTAATTTAATGATTATTATTTTAAAACAATTTTCTAAATATGCAAGTAAACTTCTATTTAAGCTAGATATTACATATTTCAACTAGGTATTTGTATAAAATTAATGTACAATAAAGATAAAATTACTCTGTGTAAAGGGGAAGCATTATGGATAAAAAACAGTTGAAGATAAGTACATTTGATGATGCACTAGACCAAATTAAAGATGGCATGTTTGTTGGAATAGGCTCTGGTTCCACAATTGAACTACTCGTTCCAAAGATTGCCGAAAAATTAGAAAAAGAACAAATTGATATTACAGGAGTATGCACTTCAAAGAATACAGCGCGTATTGCTACAGAATTAGGAATTAAAGTAATCAACGTTAATGAAGTAGATAAAATAGATGTGGCTATCGATGGTGCTGATGAAGTAGATGAGCAATTAAACCTTATAAAAGGTGGCGGTGGCGCACTATTTAGAGAAAAAGTAATTGATGCTATGGCAGCACGATTTATCGTATTAATAGATGATAGTAAATGTGTAGATTATTTAGGTCAGACGTTTAAACTTCCTGTTGAAGTAGACCAATTTAATTGGCTTCTTGTTGCTAAAGAGATTGAAGTATATGGCAAAGGTAAGATTGTCGTAGAGCGACGTAGCATTGAAGAATCGCCTTTTATAACGGATAATGGTAACTATATATTAGATTTATCACTCAATGATAATATTGATCCTTATGAATTGCATGATTATTTGATCCATCTTGTTGGTGTATTAGAAACAGGGTATTTCTTAGATGTTGCTGATCAAATTATTATCGGTACTCAAGATGGCGTAAAACTTATTGAAAAGTAAGCAGTAAAAAAGTAAGTATATTTAAAAAGCGTAGGTTCCTAATATGGGAGCCTACGCTTTTTGTTATATTTGTATATATCGATTCATTAACGACGATGACGACGTTTGCTTTTAAGGTTAAAAGGAGAGCGAGTACGTTTTTGCTTAGCGTTTTTATTCAACTGAGTATCATCTTTTGTTGTGGCTTTAGTTGTATTTGATTTCGTTGAAGTACGCGATGTATCCTCAGTCTGATTTTCATTAGCAATTGATGCCTTAGCATTACTCACTGCTGATGATTTACGGTCAGTTGAATAACGTGCATTTGATTTTAATGGTTCTTCTTTGCTGTTTATTGAATTATGATTTACTTTTTCTGTAGACGCTTCAACCGAATTATTGGTTAAATTATTCGAATTATTATCGTCGTTATTAGATTGAACAGTGTCACGTGTTTCGTCTTCATGAATTGTGCTGTTTTCATCATTTAAATGTTGTGATTTCGTTGATTCATGTTTTTGTTTATCTGTTTCAGTATTTGACGAAGAAGACCTTGTCTCTATGTCGTTATCTAATGATTGTGTTGAGGTTGGTGAATGTGTGTCATGTGTTTGACGATTCTTGTTTTGAGTTGCACCGACACCTGCGCCAGCTTCTTTTACATTCGATTTAGTTGACTCCGCTGATTGTGTTTGGCTGTGACTTTTATCACCTTCATCATTTGTTTGAGCATCATTTTCAGATGTTTCGTTAACGTGATCAAGGTAGTTGTTTTCATCCACTTCATCTAAACTACGTTTCGTAAAGAAGTAAAGGATTGTGCGAAGGATAAGTGTTATTAGAAGATATACGACTGCAACTGCACTTGTAGATAAGGCGATTACTTTCATTGCAAATACCTCACCTAATTCTTCGTTGAAAAGGAAAACAAGTCCCAATGACATCATTGCATGGAAAATAGTTGCGATGTATATTGTGCGTCCTTTTGTTGCACGAATAAGCTCACCAATAATCATAGAGAATGCGAAATAATAAAGAAAACTGTAAGCAGTGTATTCAAAACTGAAAGTAAGGTTAATGTTCCATATCGCGAACATAAAGCCAACGATAATAGATGCGATAAAAGTATTCATTTTTGTTTCAACGATATGTTGTAAATAAGAACGGAAACCAAACTCAATTAAGAAGGCCATAATAAGTTGGCCAATAATAATTGTTGGAATTGAAACAGATAAATCTTCTTGTTGTAAAAGTACAAAACTATCTGCAAAAACATTGAAGCACACCATAGATATAATAAAAATAATTAATGGTAGTACAAGTGCTAAAATAATGCGCTCAATAACTTTTAATCCGATTGATAATTTTAAGCTACCTATCTGTGCTTTTTTATGTCTAAAAACAATTAAACATATTAATGCAGCAATAAACGGTGCTATACTGCTTAAGTCAAAAACAAACGTTTTAAACGAAATAGTACTTTGAAAATCTTTAAGTATAATAGGTGCTGTATAAGCAATAATGAAGAAAATAAATATCATCATTGCCCATTGAAAACCTGGTATACGTTTTGTATTCATTATGTAACCTCCAATAGGGTTCAGAAAAATAATTTATTTCTAATTATACATACTTCTCAGCAAGAAATAAAATAAATTCAAATATTTATGATTGAAATGTAATAGATGAGCTTAAGTTGTCAGTTTTTGAAAATTTTTATATAATCATTTTTAATTATTTATGAAGCAAGTGGGTAAAGATAATTATAAATTGAATTGAGAAAAGTGTAAGCGTATACTTTAAGTGTCAATATAGTTTCAAAAGGGGGATCACTATGTATAAATTAGCACAACGCGATTTATGGACAGGAAGAATTGATAGTGAAACAGAGAAAACAGAGTTTAGGCATTTCCAAACAATACAATTTCGTAATATTGAAAATGTATACGATGAAGCACGTCATGGTGTTGGATTGTTAGGCTATGCAGTAGACAAAGGTGTTGAACTTAATAAAGGTAGAATAGGAGCTAAATTAGGCCCAGATGCAATCAAACAGAATTTTGCTAATCTGCCACTTTTGGGAGAGTGCTCAATTTACGATTATGGAAATGTGGAGCACGATCATGACACTTTAGAAGAAACACAGCAAGAGTTTGCACATTACGTTGCGACATCAATCCAAAGACACAATCAAACCTTTTTATTAGGTGGTGGCCATGATATAGCATATGCACAATATCTTGGAACGCGTGAAGTATTTCCAGACGCTTCTATAGGAGTTATTAATATTGATGCTCACTTTGATACAAGAAAAGAGGCAGGTTCAACGTCTGGTACAAGCTTTAGACAAATTTTAGAACAAGATAATAATGCTGAGTATTTAGTGTTGGGTATTCAACAAGGCGGTAATACTCAAGCACTCTTTAATTATGCTAAAGAAAAAGATATAGGTTTTGTATATTCTGATGAACTATTACATCAAATTTCTCCTCCAATTAAAGATAAAATAGATCGCTTTTTACATAAACATGATGTGATTATGTTTACAATTTGTATGGACGTAATTGATAGTGCATTTGCTCCAGGCGTTAGTGCAAATGCTGTCTTAGGATTATCTCCCCATATGGTACTTGAATTAGCTAAACGTATCATTCCACACGAAAAAGTTTCAACAATTAGCATTGCTGAAACCAATCCAAAATATGATATTGATAATAGGACTGCGAAATTGTCTGCTAATTTTTTACATCACTTTATTCTCTAATATCCCAATAGTCAATACATTGGTCTATAAAAGAAAGTACTCGTTCAGAGTGCTTTCTTTTTTTTAAGTAGTTTATATAAATAGAACGACCTAGTTTAGGACGCATTTCCAAAGCGTCTAAATCACGGGCGTTAAATGATTGGTAATAGACACGAGGGATTACAGCATACCCTAGCCCTCTGTGTACAAAGTTAGTTGCCGCTTCAAAACGATCTACTTCCATGATGATGTTTGGATGTATGTTCATACGCGTAAAATAATCGTCCAAGTGTTTACGTACTTGAGACCTTTTAGTTGGTAAAATTAATGGTAATGATTTAATAGACGTTATTTTTTTATCTGGAAAAGCATTTTTAGGTGTTATAACTACATAGGATTCTTTATATAATGATATAGATTTAATATCTTCATGATGAATTTGTTCATTCGTCAATGCTAAGTGGTTTTCAAAATTAATTAATTGCTCTAATATTTTGCTTTGATCATGTACTTCAGATACTAAATAAGTTTGATTTTGATTATTTTTTAAGTGTATAGAGACAACTTGTGATATCCATTGATTTGCAGATTCCAAAATTGAGAGTTTGATTTTAGGCGCATGGCCCATATTGAGGTCATACATTTTTTCGATAGTTTGATGATAATTCTGAATGAGTTGTTGAGCATAATTATAAAAATGAATGCCTTTTTCAGTGATTTTTATATCTTTAGTAGTTCTCATAAATAGGTCGTAACCTAAATCAGCTTCCATTTTTTTAATTGTAGTTGTTAATGACGGTTGGCTGATGTGTAAGAAGTTAGCAGCCTTAGTGAAGCTATTGTATTTTACTACTGCGACGAAATATTCCAATTGAATGATTTTCAATGTAATGTCTCCTTATACATATTATTTATAGTTTTAAACTATCAATAATTAGTTTATTTATATTGGTGGTATATATCATATCATATTATACTTGGTGATATAGAGGGAGGCGTACTTTCATGTAAGGGGGCGTGAAGTACATGTGGAAATTTTTCATTTATAGTTTGATAGGTATTATTTGTTTCTTTGTTCCTATAACGATTGGTGGTAAATCAACCATTTTGATTGATCATATCGTTCAATGGATAACATTTTTGGTGAATCCAATCTTACCATATTATGTTTTGCTTTTAATCATTATAGGAGCAACACATCCGTTTATTAATAAGAAATGGAATAAAACAAAAACTGACATTATATTTAGTTTATTTAAAGTATTAGGTATATTCATTGCTTTCATGGTTGTTTTTGATTTTGGACCAGGATTTGTCTTGAAAGAGAGTATTGGTCCATTTCTATACGATAAGTTAGCAATACCGTTAAGTGTGTTAATCCCGATAGGGGCTATACTACTGACATTTTTAGTAGGTTACGGTTTATTAGAATTCATCGGAGTCATTATGAGACCTGTGATGAGACCCATTTTCAAAACACCAGGAAAATCAGCTGTCGATGCAGTTGCATCGTTTGTTGGTAGTTATTCTATAGGGTTATTAATTACTAATAAAGTTTATAAAAATGGTGGTTATACTCATAAAGAGGCAATGATTATTGCAACAGGATTTTCAACAGTATCAGCGACTTTTATGATTATAGTAGCTAATACACTTGGTATTATTCAACATTGGAACCTTTATTTTTGGTTTACACTTGCAGTGACTTTTATTGTTACTGCTATAACTGTACAAATCCCACCTATAAGATTTGAGAAAAACACGACATATCACAATCAATCATATAAAGAAGAAACACGCAGAGATATGCCGTTATTAAAAGAGGCTTGGTTAGAAGCTCAATTAGCCGTTAAAAAAGCTGATTCATTAGTAGTAAACGTTCGTGGTAATTTACGTGACGGCGTCGTAATGACTATTGCGATATTGCCTTCTATTATGTCTATCGGCTTTTTAGGATTAATTATTGCCGAATATACACCAGTGATAGAATATGTATCATATATTTTCTATCCTTTTATAGGTATTTTTCCAGTTGAAGATGTGGCAGTGTTAGCACAAGCATCAACTATTTCAATTGTTGAAATGTTATTACCTGCTGCGATTGCGCAAAGCGCTGATTTGGCTACGAGATTTATTGTAGGCGTAATGAGTGTTTCAGCAATTATCTTTTTCTCTAGTGTGGTGCCTGTGATTCTTTCAACTGAAATAAAAATATCGGTTGGTAAATTAGTCTTGATATGGTTTGAAAGGGTAGTGTTGACGTTACTCATAACAATACCCTTTGCATTATGGATATTTTAACTTTAATTAAACAAAGGTTAATTCAATTAAAATGAGGAGTGATTTTTCATGAGAAAAATAGTAGCAAAAAAAGGTTTAGATATTGAGTGTAAAGGGTGGGAACAAGAAGCTGTCCTTAGAATGTTATATAATAATTTAGACCCAGAAGTAGCTGAGCGACCAGAAGACTTAGTAGTATATGGAGGCATTGGTAAAGCAGCTAGAAATTGGGAAGCGTTTGAAGCAATTGAAGAAACTTTACGTTCACTCGAAGCGGATGAAACGATGTTAGTGCAATCTGGCAAACCTATTGCTGTATTTAAAACGCATGAAGAAGCGCCACGTGTATTAATTTCAAATTCAGTATTAGTACCAGAATGGGCTAATTGGGATCACTTTAATGAATTAGATAAAAAAGGTTTAATGATGTATGGACAAATGACAGCAGGTAGCTGGATTTATATAGGGTCTCAAGGTATTGTACAAGGTACATATGAAACATTTGGCGAGCTTGCAAATCAACATTATGATGGTAAATTAAATGGTACCGTAACGTTAACTGCTGGTTTAGGTGGTATGGGAGGCGCCCAACCACTTGCAGTTACAATGAACGGTGGCGTTGTTATTGGAGTGGATGTAGATGAAACACGTATCGACAAACGTATTGAAACACGTTATTGTGATGTGAAAACACACAATTTAGATGAAGCTTTAAAGTTAGCAGAAGAAGCACGCCAAGAAGGAAAACCGTTATCTATTGGTTTAGTAGGTAATGCTGTAGATACGCATAAAGCCATTTTAGATAAAGGGTTTAAAATTGATATTGTCACGGACCAGACAAGTGCGCATGACCCATTAAATGGTTATGTCCCGCAAGGTTATTCATTAGAAGAAGCGAAAGCATTACGTAACAAAGACCCAAAACAATACGTTTCATTATCTCAAGATTCAATGAGAAAACATGTAGAATTAATGATTGAATTCCAAAAAAATGGTGCAGTTGCTTTTGATTATGGTAATAATATTAGACAAGTAGCTTATAATAACGGCTTAGAAAATGCGTTTGACTTCCCAGGATTTGTACCTGCATACATCAGACCTTTATTCTGTGAAGGTAAAGGACCATTCCGTTTTGCAGCATTAAGTGGAGATCCAAAAGATATAGAACGCGCGGATGAAGAAATGAGAAAATTATTCCCAGACAATGAAAAATTAATTCGCTGGCTAGATTTAGCTCAAGATAAAATTGCTTTCCAAGGATTACCATCACGTATAGCTTGGCTAGGCTTTGAAGAACGCGCAAAAATGGGCTTAGCACTCAATCGTTTAGTAAGAGAAGGAGAAATTTCTGCGCCAGTGGTAATTGGTCGTGACCATCTTGATTCAGGATCAGTAGCAAGCCCAAATCGTGAGACAGAAGGTATGAAAGATGGTTCAGACGCGGTAGGTGACTGGGCGATACTTAATGCTTTAGTTAACACAGCAGCAGGTGGTTCATGGATTTCATTCCATCATGGCGGTGGCGTTGGCATGGGCTACTCGTTACATGCAGGTATGGTTGTGGTTGCTGATGGTTCAGAACGCGCAGACCGTCGATTAGGACGTGTATTAACGACTGATCCGGGTATGGGAGTAGTAAGACATGCTGATGCAGGTTATGAATCAGCTGTGAATGTTGCAAAGGAAAAAGGTATTAAAATTCCAATGATTACAGGTAAAGGAGATATAAAATGAACGATTTAATTATTCAAAATATTAAACAATTAATTTTACCAAAATCTACAGACCGTCCTTTGAAAGGTAAAGAGCTAGATGAATTAGACATTGTTGAAAATGGCACCGTAGTCGTTGAAAATGGCAAAATTGTGTATGCTGGTGCATACACTGATGATTATGAAGCGAACGAAACAATCGATGCGACAGGAAAAGTAGTTTCTCCGGCACTTGTTGAAGCGCATACGCATTTAGTACATGGTGGTTCAAGAGAACATGAAATGTCCCTTAAAAGACAAGGCGTCTCGTATTTAGAAATTTTAGAACAGGGCGGCGGAATTCTATCTACTGTAGAAGCCACGCGACAAGCAACGGAAGACGAATTATTCAAAAAAGCAGAAAAGAATTTATTAACAATGCTTCAGCACGGCGTTTTAGCAGTAGAAAGTAAAAGTGGTTACGGCTTAGACAAAGAGAGTGAGATGAAACAATTACGTGTTTCTAAGCGCTTAGCTGAAAAGTATAACTTAGATATGAAACATACTTTCCTCGGACCACATGCTGTGCCAAAAGATGCAGAGTCTAATCAAGCATTTTTACAAGAAATGATTGATTTATTACCAGACGTTAAACCTTATGCTGACTTTGCTGATATCTTTTGTGAAACAGGTGTATTTACAGTAGAAGAATCTCAAAGATATATGCAAGCAGCAAAAGATTTAGGGTTTGCCGTTAAAATTCACGCAGATGAAATTGATCCATTAGGTGGTTTAGAATTAGCTATTGATGAAGGTGCAATCTCTGCAGATCATTTAGTAGCATCTAGTACAGAAGGCAAAGCTAAATTAAAAGATAGTGACACAGTAGCTGTGTTATTACCTGGCACGACATTCTATTTAGGAAAAGAACAGTATGCGGATGCTAGAGGTATGTTAGAGAATGATGGCGCAATTGCTATTGCAACGGATTTCAATCCTGGTAGTTGTGTAACTAACAACTTACAACTAGTGATGTCAATTGCTGCATTAAAACTAAAACTATCACCAAATGAAATTTGGAATGCTGTTACAGTTAATGCGGCAAAAGCGATTGACGTTGATGCAGGAACAATTAATAAAGGTGATAAAGCAAATATTGTAATTTGGGATGCTCCAAACCACGAGTATATTCCATATCACTATGGCATAAATCACGCGGAAAGAATTATAAAAGATGGAAAGCTATTTATTGATAATCAAGTTAATTTGAATAACTAATAGAGCTATTGCAGCTGAGTCAATGATGACTTAGCTGCTTTTTATTATTAAACCAAATTAAGTTTGAATTAATTAAATATTTCGACAATTGTGGTACCATGTTAATTAAAGTACATGGGAGGTGACATTTAATGTGATTCAAGCTTTTTACTTAGAACAATGGAAGGGTAATTTAAGTAGAAATATAATGTCTGGTATTTTACTTGCACTCGCATTACTTCCAGGTGCTATTGCATTTTCTTTTATTGCGGGTGTAAGCCCAACAATAGGTATGTTAAGTACGGGTTTGATGATGCTAGTGATGAGCTTTACAGGTAGCCGGACGTTAATGGTATCGGCACCAAGCAGTGGTGTCTCTCTCGTAGCAGCGCCATTAATGGCAAGTCATGGACTGAATGCTTTAATCTTAGCGACATTGTTTATGGGAATAACACAAATTATCTTTGGATACTCACATACCAATAAATTATTAGAATTTATACCCCCAGCAGTTGTAATAGGTTTTATGAACGCATTAGGTGTTTTATTATTTACATCCCAATTATCAAATATTTTCAATATTTCTACTGCAACTTATGTGTTTACGATAGCTTCATTTACCATTATTTTGATAGCGCGCTATTACACTAAAGTTATTCCAGCCCCCTTAATTGCTATTATTATATTAACCATACTCGCATGGCTTATGAAGCCTGAGGTTCTATATGTTTCTGACAAAGCTTCAATACATACCAAAGTCCCTTATCCATCTATATCAACTGAAATAATTGATATTCAAATTATTATAATAGCATTGTTTTACGGCGTGGCAATGGCCATCGTTGCTGTAATACAAACAACATTAACTGCGCAAATGGTCGACACTATTACTTTTAGCTCAAGCGATAAAAATAAAGAGTCAATTGGACAAGGTATTGCAAACTGTATTGTCGGTTTGTGTGGCGGATATGGGGGTAGTGCACTAGTAGGCCAATCGAAGTTTAATGTAGCGATGGGGGCAAGTTCCAGGGTTTCAACGTTTTTAACTGGTAGCTTCTTACTTATAAGTTTATTTGTTTTTGGCGAAATTATAGGGCGAATACCTATGGCTGTCTTAGCAACCGTACTCATCACAATATCGATTAATACCTTTGATAGAAGAACAATATCATTTATAAAGAAAGCCCCTATATTAAATGGCATGTTGATTATACTTACTATGACAATAATTTTACTTACGAATAATTTAGCGATAGGGGTCGTGGTCGTAACAGTAGGTTATTACATGTTGTTATTTACTAAAAACAGGAAAGGACGTGACATATAATGCCACAATATGAAGATTATATTAATTGGAGAAGAACACTACATCAATTTCCAGAACTCTCAGATGCGGAATATGAAACGACAAAAAGATTAAAGCGTATATTAGAAGCGTATGATATTAATATATTAGATTTGCCTTTAGAAACAGGCTTAGTAGCTGAAGTGGGTCAAGGTGAAACTATGGTAGCCGTTAGAACAGATATTGATGCTTTACCAATTCATGAGCAAGTCATTCATGAATTTACCTCAACAAATGAAGGAATCATGCACGCTTGTGGTCACGATATACATATGGCAAGTATATTAGCTGTAGCGACAAGGTTAAAGGAGGTTGAAAACCATTTAAAGGGACGTGTTCGAATTATTTTTCAGCCTGCAGAAGAACTAGGTTATGGCGCATTACATATCACTGAAACTGGAGTAATTGACGGTGCGAAAGCTGTATTAGGTTATCATAATTATCCTTCATTAGATGTCGGAGAACTTGCTATTAAACCAGGTGTTATAACCTCATCTGTAGACCGTTTTGAATTTAAAATAAAAGGAACAGGCGCCCATGCTGCTAAACCAGAACAAGGTAATGACCCAGTTATTGTATTGGGTCAATTAATTAATAGCATTCAATCTATTGTTAGTAGAAATCTGTCAGCATTTGATAGTGCAGTTGTCACAATTGGAGAAGTATCTAGTGGTAATACATGGAATGTGATAGCTGACCAAGCATATGTACAAGGTACTGTGAGAAGTTTTGATGAGCAAAAGCGTGTATATATTGAAAATCGACTCCAAGCGATTGGAAGCGGTCTGGCAGAAGCCTTTGATGTCGAGATAGAAACACTTTATCATCGCTTACCTGGCGCTGTTATCAATGATGATAAATTAACTGAAGAAGCAATAACTGTAGCAAAACAAGTTGGGTATAATGTGGAAGTAATGGATAAACCTTTAACGATAGGTGAAGATTTCTCTGGCTTTGCAAATAAGTATCCAAGTGTATTTGCATTTATAGGGTCAAATAGTAAATACGATCTCCATCACCCTAAATATGACCCAGATGAACGTATCTTAGAAAAAGTACCTGAATACTTCGTCACATTTGTTCAAAAATTGTTGAATGAGGTATAAGTGGTTAGGCGATTTGCATATGTATTAAATAAGAGGTGAAAAGGGTATTGCATAGGTATGACAATATTTTAAGGAGTGTTGTATTATGGCAGCTCAAGATCCAAGAACAAAATTTTCCAATGAAGATTTTCCAATGCAAGAGCAAGCGATTCCAGGTTTACAGACAAAATTAGAACCTAAACCAGATTGTGGGGAAACGTCATATGTCGGTCATGACAGATTGAAGGGTTATAAAATGCTAGTGACAGGTGGAGATTCTGCAATTGGAAGAGCAGCCGCCATTGCATATGCAAAAGAAGGTGCAGACATAGCAATTAATTATCTTTCTGAAGAACAAGAAGATGCTGAAGAAGTCAAAGCGGTTATTGAAGCAGCAGGAAGAAAAGCAGTGTTAATTCCCGGAGACCTTCGTGATGAACAATTTAATTATGATTTAGTTGAACAAGCTTATAATGATTTGGATGGTTTAGATAATATAACCTTAGTAGCAGGGCATCAACAATATAGAGAGAGTTTAAAAGGTTTTGATACAGCTTCATTTACTGAAACATTTGAGACTAATGTTTATCCTATATTTTGGACAGTCCAAAAAGCATTAGATTATTTACAGCCGGGCGCAACAATAACGACGACTTCATCAGTACAAGGATATAACCCAAATCCTATACTACATGACTATGCAGCATCAAAAGCAGCAATTATATCATTAACTAAAAGTTTATCTGAAGAATTGGGCGCGAAAGGTATACGTGTAAATTGTGTCGCACCTGGACCATTTTGGTCACCTTTACAAATTTCTGGGGGTCAACCACAATCAAAAATACCTAAATTTGGGCAAAAAGAAGTATTAGGCAGAGCAGGACAACCTGTTGAACTTTCAGGTGTATATGTACATTTAGCTGCTGAAGAATCTAGTTATACAACTGGGCAAGTTTATGGTGTAACAGGTGGAACTCAGTTAGACTAATGGTATCAAAAGTTAGAAGTCAATATATGACTTTCTAACTTTTATTTTTTGAAAGGTATGGTAATTAGTTATGAAACAGTTTAAAGCAGCTACATTGTCTAAAAAACAAAATTATAAATTACTTAGTGGTAGTGTGATACCTAGGCCTATTGCGTTTGTCACTTCACAAGATAAAGCTGCTCATTTAAATGCAGCCCCTTTTAGCTTCTTTAATGTAGTGAGTAGCGCGCCCCCAATGATTATGATTTCCACGGGACGTTCTGAAGGTAAGAGGAAGGATACCTCACTGAATATTGAAGAAACTCAAGAATTTGTTGTTCATATAACGGATGAGTCTATTGTAGAAGAGGTGAATAAAACCGCAGCACCGCTCGATAGATCACACAATGAACTTGAAAGAACTGATTTGGTATGTGTAGCTTCGGAGCTTGTATCTGTACCGGGTATTCAACAAGCTAAGATTCGAATGGAATGTAAGTTAGATAGAATTATTTCATTAGGCGATCCTGAAGAAGGTTCAGATTTAATTATTGGCGAGGTCGTCATGTTCCATGTTGATGAAGATGTTTACTTTGAAGATAGTAAAATTGATGCTCAAGTATTAGCAGCTGTTTGTCGTTTAGCCGGCAATGACTATGCGTCATTAGGGCAAACATTTACTATTGAACGTCCAACTGAATAATCTAGGATACTAACTTTTTATGATAAGCGATTGGATGATAGTGTTGACAAACGTACGCTTGCATATTAAGCTAAATCAGTATTTAATGAAATTCATTTAAAATGTACTATAAAAATAAATTAAATAACTTATCTAGAGAAGTTGAGGGACTGGCCCGGCGATACTTCGGCAACATGATAATGCGTGTGCCAATTCCAGTAGCATAAATGATTGCTAGAAGATAAGACTGATAACACGACGTTTACTCTTTTCTTCAATAAGAAAAGAGTTTTTTTATTTCAAAAGAAAGATTTTAAAAAGCATTATCGTGTTTAATGCTTTTACTCTTATAGAAAGTTGGGTTTGTATGGAGAAGACAACGAAAGGTAATGCTTGGGCATTGATTCCATTGCTCGTTTTTGTAGGTTTGTTTTTAGGTGTAGGTATTGGAACAGGTGACTTTACCACAATGCCTTTAAACGTAGCAATTTTAGTAGCAGCTATTGTAGGTTTGGTATTGAATAGGAAAGAAACATTTCATAAAAAAGTAGAAGTCTTTACAAAAGGAGCAGGTCATTCAAATATTATTTTAATGATGCTCATCTTTTTACTTGCTGGCGCTTTTTCACAAACGACTGAGGACATGGGTGGTGTGCAATCGACTGTTAATTTAGGTTTATCGCTCATCCCAGAAAATTTAATTATCGTAGGGTTGTTTGTGATTTGTATGTTTGTATCGCTTTCAATGGGTACTTCTGTAGGGACTGTAGCAGCCATTGCACCTGTAGGATTTGGGTTAAGCCAAGCAACAGATGTTTCAGCAGCTATTACAATGGCTACAGTCGTAGGTGGCTCTATGTTCGGTGATAATTTATCGATGATTTCAGACACTACCATAGCAGCAGTTCGTACTCAAAAGACAAAAATGAGTGATAAATTTAAAGTGAATATAAAAATTGTATTGCCCGGCGCGATATTTACAATTATCGCGTTATGGTTTTTAACGAGCAGTGCCCAAATTGATGCAAGTAAAAGTTATGACTATAACCTTATTAAAGTTTTACCGTATTTAATGGTACTTATACTCGCTCTTATTGGTATTAATGTAATTATTGTACTGATTGGTGGTACTGTATTCTCAGCTGTAATTGGTCTGATAGATGGGTCATTTGGTTGGTCCGGTTTACTAGAATCAGTTTCTAAAGGTATTATCGGAATGGAAGATATTGCTATTATTGCATTGCTCATTGGAGGATTAGTAGCGTTGATTCAGCATAATGGTGGGATTACATGGCTGTTGAATTTTGTTCGTAACAGAGTGAAATCTAAACGAGGTGCTGAATTTGGTATAGCTGGCTTAGTAAGTGCAGCGGATATATCAACAGCGAATAACACAATATCAATATTGATGGCTGGTCCTTTAGCTAAGGAAATTTCAGAAGAATATGACATAGATTCAAGAAAATCTGCAAGTATTTTAGATATGTTTGCTAGCTGTTTCCAAGGATTATTACCTTATAGTCCGCAGCTAATTGCGGCAGCCGGTGTAGCCTCTATATCGCCATTTGAATTGGTACCTTACTCTATCTATCCTATGATATTAGGTGTTTGTGGTCTGTTAGCAATATGCTTTGGCTTTCCAAGATTAAATAAAAAATAGCTTAAAGGAAGAGTATCAGTTAATGAATTTTTAAACTGATGCTCCTCTTTTTGTTTCAACTTCGTAAATTATTGTTGTGTGAAATCTGGATATAATATACTATTTTGAAAGTTATGAGCAAAATTTTGACGTTCACTGACTAATGACGATAGAATATAATAGTTGATTATTTTAACGGGAAGACTGAAACATTTTATGATTCACAGTATTATTGTTTAGAAGTCTTGTAGAATAGGTTAGAATAGAAATAAGAGTGAAAGTAGGTGAACTAATCGTGGGTAAATATAATGTTGAAAATGAACACGTTGAGATTCGACTTGAACGACTATTTAAAGTTGAACCAGAGTTATTATATCAAGCATGGACCGATCAACGTTTTCTTAAACAATGGTTTATGACAACAGAAAGAACGAATAAATCAATTCAGATTAACCCTGAACAAAATGGTGATTATGAAATTGTCGATGCCCGAAAAGGTAAAGAAAATGTAGTGAAGGGTTCTTTTATTACATTAACACCATATGAATATATCGTAATGACAATTGGTATGCCTGAATTAAGTGATTCTGAAGATACGATTGAAGTTGAAATTTTCGAGAGAGAAACAGGTATTACACAAATGATTTTTAGCTATAAAGCATTTGTACCGAAAGAGCGTAGATACACAAAGCTAGAATACAAACAAAAGAAAAAAGAATATCACGATTCCACTGCACATGGTTTCGAAATACTATTTGATAAATTACAAGTAGTTCTAAATGAATTTGAAGCAGAACTTTAAAGTTTAGTGTCAATAAGTTGAAACACTCCCGTCCATTAGTAATAAAGTATGGATGGGAGTGTTTTTCTGTTTAAAGTACAATTCATGCTAAAAGAAAGACTTTAAATATAATTACATAAATTCCCCTTTCTCTATTCGCTCATTAAATTTACGTAAGAGTGTTTCGAAAAATATATGATAACTAATAAAGCTAGAATAATCTATACCATCAGCAAGGTAAAACGTGTTACTAGACACATAGATATTATAGTTTGCTTTTTGGGCAAGTGTATTATCTTTTAAGGTAGTGATAGAAAAAAAGTACTTTTGACGCAATTGTAGTAAATTAGTAATGTCCGACAATTGATGAGATTCTCCAGATAGAGAAATAATAAAAAAAATATCTGTAGGTGCTGTTCTATTTAGTACCATTTTAAATTCATGAACATCGTGTAAAACGATAATATTTTTATGAATGGTTAATAAAATACGTTGCGCTTCTTGTGCAACATTCATTTGAGCTACACCTGTTCCATATAAATAGACAGTTTCTGCTTCATTAATTTTATCAGTTACTAAGTGATAATCGATACGCTCTAAATAGGTGAATGTATTTTCTACATCTTGTTTAAATCCTTCGATAGAATCAGTAGGTAGTTGATGAGACTGTTCAGTTTCAAATTTTAAATAAGATTTAAAGTCACTATAGCCATCAAAGCCTAATTTACGTGTAAAACGATGGATTGTAGCATTTGAAGCATGTGTATATTCTGCTAGATCCTGAATTTTCATTGTTTTACATTCATTAGTATGTGTATTGATAAAATGAGCGATATATAAGTCGTTTTCATTTAATTTACTAAAATTATTATTAACACGTTCATCTAAAAACAATTGATTAACCCCACACTTCATGAAAATATTTTCAACATTTGGAAATATAATCTGATTATACAAAAATATTCGTAATACCGTCAAACCATTGCTTATATGTAAGCGTTTCCCTTAAGATTGATTTAAGAAATAAAAGAAAAAATTAAAAAGTGGTATGTTTATTTATAGTATTAAATGAAAATATATCGAAATTACTAGATTTTGGGGGTATTCTTCTATGAACGCAATTAAAAGATTTGGGAGTGCGATGATAGTTCCAGTACTGATGTTTGCATTCTTCGGTATTGTGTTAGGTTTTGCTACATTATTTAAAAATCCAGCAATAATGGGAAGTATTGCTGAAGACGGAACAACTTGGTTTAGAGTATGGTCTGTAATAGAAGCTGGTGGTTGGACGATATTCAATCATATGGAAATTGTGTTTGTTGTTGGTTTACCACTTTCTTTAGCTAAAAAGGCACCAGGTCATGCTGCGTTAGCAGCGTTAATGGGTTATCTGATGTTCAATACATTTATTAACTCGATTCTTACAAACTGGCCAGATACATTCGGAGCAAATTTAGAAAAAGGTGTCGAGAATGTTACTGGACTTAAAGCAATTGCAGGGATTGAAACATTAGATACTAATATTTTAGGCGGTATCATTATTTCAAGTATTGTAACGTGGATACATAATAGATATTACAGTAAGAAATTACCAGAAATGCTCGGCGTATTCCAAGGTCTAACGTTCGTAGTAACAATTTCATTCTTTGTTATGTTGCCGATTGCATTGATAACTACAATTGTGTGGCCAACAGTTCAAGGTGGTATTTCTTCATTACAAGGATTTATTATTGGATCAGGTTACATTGGGGTATGGCTCTATCATTTCCTAGAAAGGGTACTTATTCCAACAGGTTTACATCACTTTATATACGCACCGATTGAAGTTGGTCCTGTAGTCGTAAATCACGGTTTGAAGGCAGAGTGGTTTGCTCATGTAAATGAGTTTGCGAAGAGTACAGAACCATTGAAAGAGCAATTCCCGTACGGGTTTATGCTACAAGGAAATGGTAAGGTGTTTGGTGCAATAGGAATTGCACTAGCAATGTATTCTACAACGCCGAAAGAAAATAGAAAGAAAATTGCAGCATTACTTATTCCTGCTACATTAACAGCTGTAGTGGTAGGTATTACTGAACCTTTAGAATTTACATTCTTATTCATAGCACCTTACTTATTTGTATTACATGCAATATTATCTGCAACAATGGACACACTTATGTATGGATTTGGTTTAGTAGGTAACTTTGGTGGAGGATTATTAGACTTCTTTGCTACTAACTGGATTCCATTAGCACAAAATCATTGGATGACCTATGTCACTCAAGTTATTATTGGTTTGTCATTTACAGTAATTTATTACTTCTTATTCAGATTTTTAATTTTGAAATTCGATATACCACTTCCAGGACGTAAAAAAGACGAAGAAGAAGTGAAATTGTATAGTAAAAATGATTATAAGAGTAAAAAAGGTAATGATGACAATGGGAAAGCATCATCAACTGGTGATGAGTATGAAGATAAAGCAGTTTATTATTTAGAAGGTCTAGGCGGTAAAGAGAATATCGTTGATGTTACGAATTGTACAACTCGCTTAAGATTGACAGTAAATGATGTGGATAAGGTAGAAGATAGTGGTTACTTCACGCATAATCAAATGGCACATGGATTAGTTAAGAGTGGTAAAAACGTTCAAGTTGTTGTTGGTATGTCAGTACCACAAGTAAGAGAAGCATTTGAAAACATTGTTTATGAAGACAATTAAAATTTAATAGAAAAAGAGCACAGCCCATATGGAAAACTTCCGATGGGCTGTGTTTTTATATAAGTATTTATGAGATTCTAGCTTTGTTCATTAATCGAGGTTGGTATATAGCACCAAGCACGTCAATATTATGTGTCGCAATCGCTTGGATAAGTTTAGCAAATACTAGTGGTGCGCACGATACATTGATTCTGTTTCTATTGAAGGTATAAGTTATATGTTCTGTTTGATTGATTAAATTTAAAATATCAATAACTTTATCTTTGATGAAAGCGTCATGAAGTCCATCAACAGTGAGTTCAAAACGTTTCGACGACAATATTAAATGATCTATTTCTAATAATTTATCGGAGTTGCTACTCTCTAAAATTTGGTAAATTAAATAATTATGAAAGCTAAGAAAACTAATAATATATGGTAATTGGTACTTTGGTAAGTTGACCTCTAATGCATATGAATTATTTTCTTTGAAGATGGCATATTTAAATGAATTGCAAAAATTAATTTGCTTACATAGTTTTAATAAATTCTTACGGTTTGCGCGTTTATGTAGAGCGCCTATATTTAACACAAAAGTTTCTGTTCTATCTAAAAACATATTATACCTCCATATCTATATAAAGTGTCATATGGATATTAATCATAATATTCTTCACACTTAAATTTGTACAAGTTTTTATATCTATTAGATTGTATCACTCTTTTTTTATGTTGGCACTAGGTCTTTAGATGTAAGTTAAAATTTATTATTCTTTAATATATTTACATCTAAGAAGTTGGAATATTTTGAAAATTCAGTTGTCTAGTCATTTAAAGTATGGTACATTTTTCTTTATTAATACATAGAGGAAGTGTTGAAAGATGTTATCAAAAATGAGTAGATTTGCAACGAACACATTCCTAGTTTGGATGTTAATTGCTGCAATTCTTGGATTTATTTTTCCGGCTCAATTAGCTACACTTGGTAGTTGGGTTCCATACTTATTAGGAATCGTGATGTTAGGCATGGGTTTAACTATTGATCCTAAAGATTTTAAAATTGTATTTCAAGCACCTAAAAGTGTTTTGTTTGGTGTATTTTTACAATATAGTATTATGCCTTTAATGGCTTATTTAATTGCTAAATTATTTCAACTACCACCTGAAGTTGCAATTGGTGTTATATTAGTAGGGTGTTGTCCAGGTGGGACATCAAGCAATGTTATGAGTTATTTGGCAAACGCTAATGTTGCATTATCAGTTGCAATTACAAGTGTTTCGACACTGCTCGCACCATTTTTAACGCCGGCCTTAATTTATTTATTTGCACATGAATGGCTACAAGTATCCTTTATGAGTATGCTTTGGTCTGTAGTGCAAGTTATCTTAATACCTATTGTGATTGGATTTATTTTACAAAAGGCCTTTAAAAAGTTCGCTGATAAATCTTCGACAGCCTTACCAATTGTCTCTGTAATTGCCATTTCACTTATACTTGCAGCAGTAGTAGGTGGCAGTAAGGCACAAATTTTAGAGATAGGATTGCTAATTTTCGCAGTCGTTATACTGCATAATATTGTTGGATACTTATTAGGCTATGCTTTATCACATCTCATTAAATTAGAACGCGCTGATAAAAAAGCTGTTTCAATTGAAGTGGGTATGCAAAATTCCGGTCTGGCAGTTTCGCTAGCAACAGTTCACTTTAGTCCTTTATCGGCGGTACCAGGAGCTGTCTTTAGTTTAATTCACAATATTAGTGGACCAATACTAGCAAAATATTGGAATAAAAGGTAATTAAAATCTAATAAATATATGATGAAACTCACTTCAAATAAGAAGTGAGTTTTATTAATTGTTCATAATAAGATGATGTAGAACCGAAACCACATATTTCCATTTAAAATGTGATAAGCTAGCATTAATTTAAAATGATTCCAAGTGTGGATAAATTATTAAATATAAGGAGGCAAAATAATGTATAAAGCAGTTGTATTTGATTTTGATGGCACAATTATTGATACAGAAAAGCATTTATTTAAAATCATTAATAAACACTTAAGGCAGCATAATTTAACGGAGTTGACATTGGATTATTATCGACAATCCATTGGTGGAGCGGCAACAGATTTACATCATTATTTAGAAGGTCAATTAGGTGTCGACAACAAACAAGAAATTTACAGCGAACATAGTAAAACGAGTGTAGATTTACCAATAATTGAGGCAATGAAGCAAGTAATGGAATACTGTAAGCAACGTCACATTCCAATGGCTATTGCAACGAGCAGTTACAGAGAGGATATCCAACCTGCTTTTGATAGTTTAGGATTAAGCCATTACATAGATGTTGTGGTGGGAAGGGAAGATGTTGAAGCGGTAAAACCTAGCCCTGAGCCTTATCTTACTGCTGTTCAGAAACTAAATTATAACCCTGGAAACTGCTTAGCTATTGAAGATTCTGTAAACGGTGCGACAGCAGCTGTATCAGCTGGTTTAGATGTTATCGTCAACACTAATGACATGACTAAACTTCAAGATTTCAGCGCTGTGGCTTATAGTGGGAAAGATTTAACAGGACAAGAAATCATTGCTACTTATTTTGAGAAATATAGAGGCTGATTAGATGAGTGGATATTTAATTTTATTTTTCTTAGGTGGACCAATTGTATTAGCGGTAGGCAATTTAATATTAGGACCAATTTTTAACAAAAAGCTCCCTTTTAGAATACAATTCAGGTCATTTATTGTTGGTTCGGTGGTTTACTTACTAGGCGCAAGTTTATTATATTTTTTTCTACTTCAAGGTAAACTATAGATAAACAAATTTATTATAATACGTTCTAATTTATTTCAAATAACAAAGCGGTATCATATTGGCAAATCATAAAATAAAAACAAACCAAAAGCTATAAAAGCATTTGGTTTGTTTTTTATAAATATAACAATGATTTATACCATTACCTGAGGAAAGCACTTTAGCCAAAGACTGTAGCAGCAGGACTTTGACTATGTAAAATGGATCAATGGAATCGTTAATAAAATCGAAATTCTTGTCGACAGCTTTATTTAGTTACATATCGGAAATAGTTTCACACTATTAATATTAAGAATTGAATTTAGAGCAATTGAAATATCAATGTCGTTACCACGAGGACAAGTAATATGGCATCTATACCAACCATAATTGCAAAACGTGGATTCTTTTCACCATCTTTTTTAGATGCTTTTACTGCTTTTAAATTAGGGATCAAACTTACGATAAGTAAAACAATCACTATAATACCTAAAATCATACTCATTATTTGTCACCACCGTTTTTATTTTTTTCTATATATTCCCATACATAACCAGCAACTATACCAAGGATTAACCCAGCAATAATGCCTACTTGTATTGTTGATATTAAGACACTTATAAAAATCGCTATTATTAAGGCTATTGGAATTGTAATACCAAACTTAAATTTTCGTTCTGGTGAATCTACAATAGAAAATAAGACATAATATAAAATGGCAAATATTAAGATAACAAGTAGAGTTTTTAAGATTAGTTGCCCAATAGTACTTTCTGAACCACTCATATAATTTAATACAAAAAATAGTACGCCAAAGATAATGGAAAGCATAATTGTTTTTTTCATTAAAAGTTTATTCATCAGGAACTCCTTTGTAATAAAATCTAATGAAAATTATACCACAGAAAGTTTAAAATCTAGAATGACGCAATTTTTCGTCACATTTTAGCCAAAACCAAGGGATAGTGATAGCTAGAAAAAATTATAAAAATTATTTTGCTTTTTAGAGAGAAATAAACTATAATTTATTACGGAAATGTAAGCCCTTACATAAATTCGGAAATTTATTTCAATTTTTTGAATTTATAGTATAATAGCGACATGTTAAGTGTTTCATCTTTACTTACAATTGAAAGAGATGGGGTTTGAATTATGGACGAGAACAAAGAATTACATAGGGGGCTAGGTGCACGTCAAATGCGTATGATTGCACTTGGTGGAACAATTGGAGTAGGACTATTTATGGGTGCCACAAGCACAATAAAATGGACAGGTCCTTCTGTTATATTTGCTTATTTAATTGCAGGTATTTTTTTATTCTTAGTAATGAGAGCAATGGGTGAGATGGTTTATTTATATCCAACAACAGGCTCATATGCTAACTTTGCTAGTGATTACATACATCCGGTTGCAGGTTATTTAACTGCTTGGAGTAACATCTTCCAATGGATTGTCGTTGGAATGAGTGAGGTTATAGCCGTTGGAGAGTATATGAATTATTGGTTCCCCGATTTACCGCAATGGATTCCTGGTGTGATTGTGGTTGCTTTACTAGCTAGTGCAAACTTAGTGTCAGTTAAAGCATTTGGTGAATTTGAATTCTGGTTTGCTATGATTAAAGTAGTAACAATTATCTTAATGATTATTGCAGGGCTTGGACTTATATTCTTTGGTTTAGGTAACGGAGGAGATGCGATAGGGCTTTCTAATTTATGGGCACATGGCGGGTTCATGCCAAATGGTTGGATTGGATTCTTCTTTGCATTGTCAATTGTGATTGGTTCTTATCAAGGTGTTGAACTAATTGGTATTACAGCGGGGGAAACGAAAAATCCTCAAAAAAATATTAAAAGTGCCGTTAATGGTGTTATCTGGCGTATATTGATTTTCTATATTGGTGCAATATTTGTAATTGTAACTGTATATCCGTGGGATCAATTAGGAAACATCGGAAGTCCATTTGTGGCAACATTTGCAAAAGTTGGTATTACGTTTGCAGCTGGTTTTATTAACTTTGTTGTATTAACTGCTGCAATGTCCGGATGCAACTCTGGTATATTCAGTGCGAGTCGCATGACATATACGTTAGCTCAAAGAGGCCAGATGCCTAAGTTCTTTACAAAAGTAATGAAGAATGGCGTACCAATTTGGACAGTAACAGCAATTTCAATTGGTATTTTAATTGGTGCATTGTTAAATGTTATCTTACCTTTATTTATTAAAGGTGCTGACAGTGTGTTTGTTTATGTATATAGTGCATCCATTCTACCTGGTATGGTGCCTTGGTTTATGATATTAATAAGCCACTTGAAGTTTAGGAAGCGTTCGCCAGAGTTAGTAGAAGGTCATCCATTTAAAATGCCAGGCGGCTCAGTCACTAACTACCTTACAATGGCTTTCTTTATAACAGTGTTAATTGGCATGTTATTTAATAAAGAAACGGTTGTTTCTGTGGTCATTGGTATTGTGTTCTTATCATCTATGGCTATATTTTATTTCTTAAAGGGCTATCATAAAATAAGTGAAGATGAACACAGTTAAATTAAGTAATAAAATAACAACTATGAAATTACAATGATAAATATTGTTAATTATAAGTTAGTCATATTCCGGCGCGTAAGTGAAGCGAGGTGATATGGCTAGCTTTTTTAGTATGAAAAAGCTAAATTACATCATAAATATAGTGTGCTATATTTGTTTTACAAAATATTAACATATTTATAATACTAACTAAAAATTATGAGATTAAACTTGATATGTAGCTATAATAATACATATCGAAGGAGTTATTAATTTATGAAATTGTTCAATAAGTTAGCAACTGTAACTGTAGCGAGTGTAATTGTTGTCGGTTCAGTATTCGGGAGTGTTCAACCAACGCAAGCTTCTAGTAATGGAAAAGCATCGGCAGAATCAGATGTATCGTATATGGGAAATACAAAAAATCCTAAAAATGTAATTTTTTTAGTGGGTGACGGCATGGGTCCTTCTTATAATGCTGCTTATCGTTATTTTGCAGATAATCCAGATACGAAAGAAATGGAACAAACAGCATTCGATAAATACCTTGTTGGTAATCAGCGTACGAATCCAGATGATTCCAAGGAAAATGTAACAGATTCAGCAGCAGGGGCTACAGCATTTAGTACAGGACACAAGACATTTAATGGTGCAATAGGTGTTGATAAAGATAAACAAAATGTTAAAACAGTACTAGAACAAGCGAAAGAAAGTGGTAAATCAACTGGTTTAGTATCTACAGCAGAAATTACTGATGCGACACCTGCTGCATATGCTGCCCACGTGGATGACCGTGATAAAAAAGATGAGATTGCACAGCAATATTATAATGATAAAATCAATGGAGAGCATAAAGTTGATGTCTTACTTGGCGGTGGGGCAAAATACTTTGGTAAAGAAAATGGTAATTTAACAGAGAAGTTTAAAAAAGATGGATATGATATTGTAGATAATAAAGAAGACTTAAAAAACTCAACGAGTAAACAAATTTTAGGGCTATTTGCAGATAAAAATATGCCGTTACAAGTGGATGCGCCAGATAAAAACCCTAAACTTATAGATATGACAGAAACAGCGGTTAATAAATTACAGAAAAATGATAAGGGATTCTTCTTAATGGTAGAAGGAGCATCAATCGATAAAGCAGGACACCCAAATGATATCACTGGAGTGATGTCAGAGATGGAAGGATTTGAAAAGTCATTTGATTACGCAATGAATTATGCCAAAGAAAACCCAGATACACTTGTGGTAGCTACAGCAGACCACTCAACTGGTGGCTTATCAATCGCTAAAGGTGAAGAGTATCTATGGAATCCTGAGGTTATTCATCAAATGAAACATTCGGGTATGTACATGACTGAACAAATTGTTGAAGGTCAAGATCCTGAAAAAATAATTAAAGAAGGTTATGGCTTTGAGATAGATTCAAAACAAATAGATAAAGTTAAAAAAGAAGCAGAAAAATTGAAAGAATTGAATAAAGAAGATGAAAAGTATGAAAAACAACTACAAGCATTACAATATGCAGTGCAAAAACCTATTAATGATAAATCAAACACAGGTTGGACTACAAATGGACATACAGGTGAAGATGTTAACACATATGCGTTTGGGCCTGGTAGTAACAAATTCCGAGGTAATTTAGATAACACTGACAACGCTAAAAATATCTTTGAATTTTTCCAAAATGAAAATAAATAACACGATTTATTAAACAAAAGCACCACTCCAATTAACAATTTATGTTAAAGAGTGGTGTTTTTAATTTATCTTAATGTATATAGGTTGATGAAATATACTGCTTCAATCAAGATAAGGTTTAATGTTTAAATTGAATTTTGGACAGATGCTTACGGTAATTATCTAAAGCCATTTTTGACTGCGTGATGGAGTCTAATGAACTTTGATAGTTTAGTGCGATATAGCGATAGTATAAAATATCTACTGTAAATAGTTGTGCAAATAATGATGTCGTCGCAGCCATTCGCAGTTCATTCTCATCTGTTTGTCCGTAAATTAAAGTATGTTTGGAAGCTTTAGCAACAGGATTATCACTAGAACTCGTTATTGAAATGATTGGTATACTGTAATCTGTAGCCACTTTAGCCATAGATTGCATTTCACTATGATTACCTTGATTTGTCACAAAGATTATACAATCATTTTCACCATGTGTGGCTAACGTAGACATCAGTAGATGTGTTTCTTCTATTAATCGTACGTTCAACCCAATTCGTGATAATTTTTGGAAAAGATCAGTAACAATGACCATTGAAGCACCATACCCGAATAAAAAAATTGTATGTGAATGTTTCATTGTTTCGCAAATATGGTCAATGCTTTCTTCATCTATATAGTTAGAGACATAATTCATTGTATCTGTAGCACGAGATAACATTTTTGATTTGAGCATATTGACTGACTCGTTATCTGCTAATTCAAGATGATTATTATTGAGTGCGTCTTCAGGCAAATAACGTGAAATAGCAATTTTAAGTTCTTGAAATCCTTTGTCTGTAATTTTTTTACTAAACCTGACAATCGAAGCGGTGCTTGTATCAATTTCATCAGATAAATCTTGTACTGACATATCTATAATTTTATGGGGTGACTTCAGAATGAAATCTGCAATTTTTTTCTCACTTTTAGTTAAGTGATTATAGTTGCTATCAATTTTGTAAAGTATGTTAGTCATAGTTAATCACCTAAGCTATCAGATTCTCTCATAGTTTTCGTTGTACCTAAGAAATAGGTGAAAACGAAACCACCTGCATAAGCAGCGAGTAGTCCTGCAATATAACCCAAATACATATGATCTGAAATTAAAGGTAACAATGAAATACCACTAGGCCCAATTGCGGTTGCTCCCACGTTACCAATAGCGCCAACTACTGCGCCACCGATTCCGCCACCAATACAAGCAGTAAAGAACGGTTTGCCGAGTGGTAAAGTCACACCATAAATCAATGGCTCTCCAATTCCTAAGAATCCCACGGGTAAGGCACCTTTAAGTGTATTTCTTAATGTGGTGTTTTTTCTACATCTAACCCATAAAGCTAAAGCAGCACCAACTTGGCCAGCGCCGGCCATTGCGGCTATAGGAAGTAAATATGTTGCTCCTGTTTGATTAATCATTTCAATATGAATTGGCGTAAATATATGATGTAAGCCTAACATAACTAATGGTAGGAAAAAAGCACCGATAATAAAGCCACTAAAGATACCACCGATACTAATCGTAGCATTTATTACAGATACGAGACCATCTGACACAAATCCAGCTAATGGCATAAAGATAAATATCGTCAATAATCCAATAATAAATAATGTGATTGTAGGTGTGACAATGATATCTACTGCGTTAGGTACAATTTTATGTAGGCGCTTTTCAACAATACTTAGCAACCATACTGCAAAAATAACACCGATAATACCGCCTTGACCTGCTTGAAGCGGTTCACCTGTAAAAATATTAATAATAGCATTTTCTTCAGTTAATCCTGTAAGTAATGTAGTACCTCCAATAACCCCACCTAAACCAGCTGTTGCGCCAAACTCTTTGGCAGCGTTTATACCTGTGAAAATAGCGAGATAAGCTAACATACCATCCTTAATTACATTAAACACTGTAACGAGTTGCGTAACCCAATCTCCAGAAATTTGACCAGCGGCTAACAGGTTACTTAATATGGCAGCTATACCGCCGATTAAGCCAGCACCAATAAAGGCTGGAATCAGAGGGATGAAGATATTAGCGATTGTTTTTAATAATTTATTGAATTTACCACGCTTTTGCTTACTTTTCATTGCTGTTTTATTTTCTTGTGCCTTAGCTTCTGCATCAGCCCTATAGTTTGTAGAAGTATGAGGAATAGTTTCTCCTAAACGAACGCCACTTATTTGTGACATATGATCAGCTACTTTATTAACTGTACCAGGGCCGACAACTACTTGAACACGTTCATCTTTGACTACGCCCATAACGCCCTGTGTTGCTTTTAACTTGTCGTAATCAACTTCATCCTCATCTATCACTTTAATTCTGACCCGTGTCATACAATTAATTACGCTATCCATATTATCAAGGCCACCGATAGCATCTATTATACTTTCAGCGAGCTTTTGTTCTTTTGTCATTTTAATTAGCCCCTTATTTCATTTTGTGTCTATTATTCGTATTAAAGCCCGGAAATTAATTTTTGATAGCTTGTTTAATTATATTGTCATTCTCATGCAACTTAGTAGCTGCTTCAGACTTTGAAATATTACATAGGTACATAACAACTGCTAGTTTAAGATTTTGATCAGCTTCGTTGTAGAGTTTTTGTGATTGTTCATATGAAATATCACATATATCTTGAATAATTCTTACTGAGCGATCCACTAATTTATGATTTGTAGCTTTCACGTCTACCATAAGGTTGCCGTATACTTTACCTACACCGACCATTGTGATAGTAGAAATCATGTTAAGAATAAGTTTCTGTGCTGTACCAGATTTTAATCTTGTTGAGCCCGTCAACACTTCTGGACCGACATTCACTTCTACAGGGAATTCAGCTAACTTACTAATTTCTGTATCAACATTGCATGAAATTGCAACAGTGTGTGCACCTAATTCTGTTGCATATTTTAAACCACCTTTGACATATGGCGTAGTACCGCTTGCAGCAACACCAATAACTACATCTTTGTTTGTAAGGTGGATATGTTTTAAATCATCTTTTGCGAGTGATTCACTGTCTTCAGCGCCTTCGACTGCCACGGTCATAGCACGTTCTCCGCCAGCTATTAAACCGATGAATTCATCAGACGATGTATTAAAAGTTGGGACACATTCTGCCGCATCAAGTACACCTAATCGCCCGCTTGTTCCTGCACCGATATAAATAATTCGACCTCCCTTTTTAAATTGTTTTGTTGTAACCTCGATAACTTTGGTTAGGTCAGGTAGTATTTGTTTGATTTGTTGAGGGACGTTCTGATCCTCTTGATTCATGGTTTCTAAAGCTTGTTGAATGCTCATTTCATCTAAATGCATGGTAGATTCATTTCTTGATTCTGTTATTAAATTATTCATCATTATTGCTCCTTTTCTTTGGGGGTAAATTCAAACGTGTCATTAGGACGTATGCATTGAATTAATGGTCGATCTTCTTTAATAATTTCCCCTACAACATTGATATGTGGATGTGATGGTAAATCCTTTTTTATAATCTGTAATTCACCTTGATAACGCCCGTTAAGATAATTGTCTATTGTTATAGCGCCATGATATCGTTCATTTGTTGAAAATGGTTTAATATCTATATTGCAATAATGACGAGCTTCTTGTGATCTTATCACTGTACCTGGATTATCCGGACGTACAGTATGTGGTTTCAATAAAATTGAGAATATTTGGCTATCTAAAACTTCAATATTTAAATTGAAATGACGATGGCCCAAAAATGTAATCAATTGCTTGGCGGTTGGGGTATCCAATATTGGGTCGCCAATCATTACATATTCAACTAAATGATCTTTTAATAATTGTGCGCTTTGAACTGGGTGTTGATACCTTGAATTTTCTATAGTTGGTAATCCTTTATACAATGGACCACGTAATGTGGACCCTGTGACAAAGCCAAAAATATCTGCTTGAGGGTTAAACTGTAGAATCATTTTATTCTGTGATGCAACAAATGATGCTTCCAAACCAGTATCTGGTCGTGGATAATAATTGTGGCAATAACATAGATCTGTGAAATCTGTCATTTGATGATAAAGCTGTTTTAGTAATTGTTCTGAGATGATGCTAGCATTAAGACAACATTTAAAACCATGGCTAGTAATGTCATTAACAACATCTATAGAAGTACTGTAATCAATACGTATCATAAATTTAGCGGTAGGATATTGTTGTAAAAACTGATAAAAATTATGGTCCAACAACAAAGGATTGATATCAATCATATATGTAAGTGGATCGTTACATAAGTAATCTAGAAGTTCTCCCAAATAACGATATTTAGTATTGTCATTTTCTTCAGGGATTTGTACAGATGTAAAGATTGTGGTATATCCTAAGTCAATCATCTGCCGGATATACGCTTTATCGATAGTCTGTCCAAGATATATAGAAAATCCATGCATAATTAGCACTCCTTCAAAAGTTGTAATCGCTTTCATTGTACAATACATGAAAAGATATTACAATTTCGAATTTTAAAAATCTTTAAAATGTAACTTTATTACAAAAATTGACTTAATAAATAGTGGATACGTAATAAACGTTGCTGAATATCATTAATGTATTTAATTGTATGACCGATGGTAAGTTCATCAATAGGTTGTTCAATCTGGTCTGAGAGAAAATTAAAATAATTAAAGTGTATAAGAGAAGTACGATGTTTTAGACCACATTTTAAATCGGAGTATTCATTGGCAATGTAGTCATGTATTTGTTGTTTGAAATTATTTTTCTTTTTGTGGTTCGTGGCAACTGCGAATTTATATACCTCTATTAAATTTAGTAATTTAGAAATACGTTGTTCTAATTGATGAAATTCTAAAGTATACATAAAAAACATCCTTTTCTATCATGAATATAATGCTTCATTAGGTGCGCGAAACGATGGAAAATATATAATTAAAATGAAGTGTTTTTGAGGTGAGTAACTATATAGATAATAAGAAGATAAAAAATCCAACTGAGACATTTATGACTCAGTTGGATTTAAAAATTGTTGATAATTATTTATCGTAATGTCTTGAGTCTTAATTGTCTTTTCGAATGAATATGAAATATCATGTATATCAACAATAGGAATCTCATTTGTTTTACCTAAACCAATTTCAAACACGATAGCTTTCCATAAACCTTCTTCGCACAATAGACCTATAAAAATAACATTCTCAGTTTCGCTGTTTTTGCCATTATCATATTCCATTGCCATAACATTTCTTTCAGTACAGTAAATGAGTACATCGGAAAAAATTGGAGGTAGGTTTGTGTGTTGTTTGTGATCAAATTTGATATAACGGTCAAGTTTTTTTAAAGCGCGACGCATTTTGGTATAGGGTAAATTCAGACATTTTTTAATAATTGCATTGATCTCTTCTTTATAAGGTAATGTTGTATAAGACTGACTTTCATTAAGCACTAAGAATAAAGCTGATAATTGATTGTCAGTCAATTCAATCTCGTAACTGTTAGGCGTTTCTTGAAGTTGATAGCCACCGAGTTTCCCGTGTTTTGCCAGAATTTTCACACCTTGATTTTCTAAATCTTGAATATCTCTTAAGATTGTACGCTTGGATACATTTAAATTTTTTGCTAACTCTGAAGCAGTAATTTGTCTATTCTCTTGAATGGCTAGAACAAGCTTATTTTGTCTCTCGCGTTTATTCATTAGAAAGTCACCTCCCAAATGATTACATATTACATTTATTATATCATAAAAGTGACAATGACGACATTTAGAAAATCTTTTTTAAAAAAAGTAGAGAAAACGCTTACATTATTGAAAAGGTTATGTTAATATGTAGTTAGTAACAAGGGGGTAGCGAATAAATGGCAAAGGGGTAGGCTATTACATATAGTTTTGTTAACATTTATTTCGTATACGTTACTAATCAAACATCTTCAATATTTATTACTTACTTTCCTTTCTATTTAACCGACTAGCTATGCTGGTCGGTTTTATTTTGTGTCATTACCTATATTAAGAACACTAAATATGCTAACCTTTTAAATGATTAATCGGATTATATATTATTAATCTGTATATGATAAAATATAATAAATTAAAGAAAGAAGTAAACTTAATAATGAAGTTCATAATTTAAGATATAAAGAGGTGTTATATTTGGAAAAAAAACAATTAATACATATCGACGATTCTGTTAGAGCTTGGCTTGCTACACTAGATGATATTATCCCGCAGTTAGTCAAAGATATGGTCACAAGTATAAAACAAAATAGATTTGATTTAGTAACGAACGTGGATAAATCTATCCAACAAAGCTTTGAGTTATTTTTAAAGCAAAATTTTCCAGAGCATCAATTGTTTGCTGAAGAAAAATCCAATGAAGATATTCAGCCTAAAGAAGGTCATGTATGGGTTATGGATCCTATTGATGGCACAACAAATTTAGTGAAACAGCAAGAGGATTATTGTATTATTCTTGGTTACTTTATTGAAGGTGAACCTATGTTGTCATATATTTATGATTACCCACACGGTAAACTTTATAAAGCAGTCAAAGGTTATGGTGCTTTTGAAAATGGTAGACCATTAAAAGCACCTGAAAATATTGATTTACAAGATGCAATTATTTCATTTAATACTTTAGTAATGAATGATGCAACTATTCATGATTTAAATGAAGCTTCTTTTGGATACCGTTTTATTGGCTCATGTGGCTTAGATTCGGTTCGTGTAATCAAAGGCCAATTTGGTGCTCATGTTAATACAAATCCAAAACCATGGGACATCGCTGCACAGTTTTTATTTGCAAGTGAACTTGGATTAAAAATGACGACTTTAAATAATACACCCATAGATTTTTCTAAGGCTGGCCCATTTATTATTAGTAATCCTACATGTCATGAAAAAATGTTAGATATATTAAATACAGGACAAGGTTACCAATTAAAATAAGTCAATAATAATTATATAAATAATAGGTCTTAAGCACTATGTCAAACTCAAGTTGTTACTATATAATATATTATTGAGCGAAAGAGAAAATTGAACTTAGAAATGGAGAATGATATGAGTGAATCGTTCTGATAAAAATAAAAAAATGGGATTACCTACAAAAATAGTATTGTGGTTTTTAGGAATACTAGTGGTTTTAGCTTTATTAGCAGTTATCTACTTAGGATTTAAAATATTTTCTGTTGGAGGATCTATACATAATCCTTTAGATAGAGATAAGTCATCATTAAGAGATAAAGAAGTTAACTTAGACGACGGCGATCCTTTTACAATAGCATTGTTTGGAGTAGATTCTGATGCTAAGCGAGACGCTAATGGCGGAGGCCAACGAAGTGATACAGTAATGGTGTTATCAATTAATCCACAGAAAAAAACTACAGAAATTGTTAGTATCCCAAGAGATACTCAGGCAGAAATAGTAGGTAAAGGTACTAAAGAAAAAATTAACCATGCATATGCCTATGGCGGGCCTGATATGGCAGTAAAATCAGTAGAAAAATTATTGAATGTGCCTATTGATCATTATGCCACAATTGATATGGATGGTATGAAAGATATGATTGATACTGTCGGGGGGATTGATGTAACGAGTAACGCATCATTCTCATACGATGGTTACCAATTCTCTGAAGGTGTCCAGTCACACATGGATGGCGAAGAAGCGATGGCATTCATAAGAAGTCGTAAAGAAGAAGGCGCTGGTGGAGACTTTGGTCGCCAAGAACGTCAACAGCTTGTCATTCAAGGTTTAGCCAATAAATTGACAAGTGTAAGCTCAGTGACGCATTTCAACTCATTAATGAACCATGTAGAAGATAATGTGAAAACTGATTTAACAGTTGGAGAATTGAACAAAATAAGAAGTAATTATAACGATGCCAACAAACAAGTAAATAGACATCAATTAGAGGGACAAGGTGGTATCCAAGAAGACGGTTTATATTACTTTATACCAAGTGAAAGTTCACTTAGTGAAATTGAATCAAACATCAAGGATAATTTAGGGATGTAATTGAATGAGTATAGGTTTTAGCAAAAGCTAAAGCCTATATTTTTTTGTTTATATGAAGTGAAGTTGCGTAGGTTATAAGTGTCTAAATGAGATATATGTTCATCCTTGAATTATATATTGCACTATTATGTAATGATAATATGATAAAATGTGAAATATAATGGAAATCCTTAACATTTAACAGATTTAGATATACAATATATATAACATTATCTGAAAAAGTGTGGGGCTTTTTAGATGGAATGTTATTGGAATATCTGATGAAGATATAATGTGGGCATTTTAAATAATAATAGGGGTGAAGAGTATGCAAGAACATTTGATTGTCTCGTTAGACGGTAAAGATTATCTTGTAGAACCAGGAACAAATCTGCTTGAGTTTATAAAATCTCAAGATACATTTATTCCATCAATATGTTATAACGAATCATTAGGACCCATTCAAACATGTGACACGTGTACTGTGGAAATAGATGGTAAAATAGCACGCGCTTGTGGCACAACAATTGATAGACCTATGGTAGTAAATACGCAAAACGATAACGTACAAACAAGCCAAAAAGAAGCTTTAGATCGCATTTTAGAAAATCACATGTTGTACTGTACAGTTTGTGATTATAATAATGGCGACTGTGAAATACATAATACAATGGACCAATGGGGATTGGAACACCAAACTTATGAATACAAAGAAAAGCCTTATGAAAAAGATTATGGGCCATTCTATCGTTACGACCCAAACCAATGTATTTTATGTGGACGATGTGTAGAAGTGTGTCAAGATGTTCAGGTGAATGAAACACTTACGATTGATTGGGAACGCCAACAACCAAGAGTTATATGGGATAATGATACTTCTATTAATGAATCCTCATGTGTAGGTTGTGGCCAATGTGCAACAGTATGTCCATGTAACGCCATGCTTGAAGTAGGTATGGAAGGCAATGCTGGATATATGACTGATTTAGAACCAGGTTCCTTAGCAGCTATGATTGATTTAACGAAAAAAGCAGAACCAGGTTATGGTCCGTTATTTGCAGTTTCAGATGCAGAAGCTTCTATGCGAGAAGAGCGTATCGAAAAAACCAAAACTGTATGTACATATTGCGGTGTAGGTTGTTCTTTCGACGTTTGGACCAAGGATAGAGAAGTTATTAAAGTACAACCTCAACATGAATCTCCAGCAAATAAAATTGCAACATGTGTAAAAGGTAAATTTGGTTGGGACTATATAGATTCAGAAGAACGTTTAACAAAGCCGTTAGTGCGTAAAGATGGTCAATTTGAAGAAGTAGAATGGGAAGAAGCTTTGAAAGTTGTATCTGATAACTTCAATAAAGTGAAAGCATCTCATGGTTCAGACGGCTTAGCATTTATATCTTCATCTAAAGCTACTAATGAAGAATCATATCTTATGCAAAAACTAGCAAGACAAGTTATTGGAACAAATAACGTAGATAACTGTTCACGTTATTGTCAGGCACCAGCAACAAAAGGCTTATTTAGAACAGTAGGTCATGGTGGAGACTCTGGCTCAATAGATGACCTTGAAATAGCGGATATGGTTGTCTTAATTGGTACCAATACTGCAGAAGCACATCCAGTTATAGCTTCTCGTATTAAACGTGGACATAAACTATATAATAATACTTTAAATGTATTTGATATTCGTAAACATGAAATGGCTGAACGGGCAGATAATTTCTATCAACCTAAACCAGGCACAGATTTAGTTTGGTTATCGGCTGTTACAAAATACATTATCGATAATAATCTTCATGATAAAGCATTTATCGACGAATGGGTAAATAGTTTCGAAACGTATTATAAATCATTAACGCCATTTACGATGGAGTTTGCCGAAGAAACAACAGGTATTTCGAAAGAAGCTTTAATCGACTTTGCACATCAAGTCGCTGATGCTGAATCTGTTTCAATTGCTTGGGCAATGGGCGTAACACAACAAGATATTGGTAGTGATACTTCAACAGCAATTTCAAACTTATTATTAACGACAGGCAACTATAGAAAACCAGGTACTGGCGCTTATCCTTTACGTGGTCACAATAACGTACAAGGTTGTAGTGATATGGGAAGTATGCCTGATAAATTCCCTGGATATCAAAATGTTACTGATGATGAAATAAGAGCGAAATTCGAACGTGAATATGGCGAAGCATTACCTGCAAAAGTAGGTAAAGATAATCATCAAATGATGGAAGGGATACACGAAGGTGAAATAGATGCACTATACTTATATGGCGAAGACACAGGGATCGTTGATTCTAATATCAACTATGTACAAGCTGCATTAGAAAAAGTTGGATTTTTAGTAGTACAAGATGAGTTCTTTACTTTTACAGCATCATATGCAGATGTTGTACTACCTGCAAGTCCATCATTAGAAAAAACTGGTACATTTACAAATACAGAACGTCGTATCCAACGTTTATATCAAGCTTTAGAACCTAAAGGAGATTCTAAACCAGACTGGGTAATTATCCAAGCTGTAGCCAAAACACTCGGCTATGACTGGAACTATACACATCCAAGTCAAATTATGGATGAAATTGCAAGGTTAACACCGTCATATTCAGGTGTAAACTATGACCGTTTAGAAGGGTATAACAGCTTACAATGGCCAGTAGCAGAAGATGGTACAGATCAACCTATACTATTCCTTGATGGTTTTAATTTTGATGATGGCAAAGCGAATTTCTATCCAGTAACATTTGATAATTTCTTCAAAGTTAATGAAGAATATGATTTACATGTAAATAATGGCCGTGTATTAGAACACTTCCATGAAGGTAATATGACTTATAAAGTGCCTGGACTTGAATATAAAATGCCAAACGCTTTTGTTGAGGTGTCTCCTGAATTAGCGGAAGATAGAGGTATTCATGAAGGTGCAGAGATTAAATTGATTTCTGACACTGGCGAAATCGAACTGGTAGCACATGTTACAGATAGAGTAAAAGGTAAAGAAATCTATATCCCATTAAATAATAATGCAATGGATAATGGAGATCATGGTGCTATTAATTTATTAACGAACAGTGATGTAGATAAAGATACAGATACACCGTCTTATAAACGCACTAGTTGTCGAATGGAAGTCAAGACACGTAGAGGTAAATCACCATTGAATCCTACAAACTTCCGTGTGAACAAAGAACGCCAACCACAATATAGTGTTCGCGTGGAAGATAAATGGAAGCGACAAGATTATACTTTCCCAGGAAGTCAGGTGGATAGATAATGGCTGAAAGAATTACTAATATTAAACGCATGCAAAAAACGGAAGCACAAGTCAAAGAAGAAAGCTTAGCAGAAGTAACAGACGCCATTGTGGCAAATAAAGATAGCATTTTAAAGGCAATCAATATTATAAGTACTTTAGATGATGCCAAGATGCTAGATGCGATGTCAGGTGCAGTTAAGAGTAGAGGTGTAATTGCTAATAAATTTTCAGTTGAGTTAAATAAAGAACAATATTCAGGTTTAATTTCAAACATGGCTTCACTTGTATTTTTATTAGGTGATTTAGATGTAGATGATTTATCAGAAATGTTAAATAAAGTTAACAAAGGTTTACGCGTTGCAAATCAAGCGAATCCTAATCAAAAAACATCGATTACTGGTTTAATGGGCATGCTAAAAGACGATGAAATGAATCGTAGTCTGACATATATGATGAATATACTCAGAGGCATGTCGAGATAATATTTTAGAAATAAATATATAATTTAGTTAGCACTCTCATTAGATATCTTCTAATAATGAGTGCTAACTTTTTTGTTTTAGAATTGACATATTGAAAAAATGGTAAATATGGTACAATTTCTATTATTAGAATTAAATTTAAATATTATTTATGGCGAGGAGTGGAAGGCTTATTAATTCGAAAATGATAAAAATCATGGCGATTATTTCGAATGTGTTTTTAGTTTTAGGAATCATATTTTTAATTATGCTTAATATGGTTATGGCTATAACAATGTTTGTTGTTTCATTAGTGATTAGCTTAATGATGTTTAACATATTATTTCGAGATAGAAGCGGTATGAGGATTACTATTAATGTATCTTTTGCAATTGTCTTAATTGCTATTATTATTGCTTATATCACAATAACTTAATAAGGGGAAACTAGGGAGTTATCACATAATGAATGAAATTATAAAGAAAAGAATAACACTATTTGTGATGATTATTATCATTGCTATTTTTGCAATTTTATTAATTATAAATGAAACGCATTTATTTGATAATCAAAAGACCCATACTTTTGAAGAAGCACTTGATAAACAAGTTGGCGAAGGGACTTTGAACATGACAGAAAAAAATGGCCAGTTTGTGAAGGCATCGAAGAAAGATGTCAAAAATGCTATGGATGTTAATAGTGATAAAGATGATTTAAATCATATGGATATTTCTGAAGAAGTTTCAATGTCAGAACAAGAACTAAACGAAATTTTAAAGGATAAAGGTATACTTAAAAATAAAGGGGAAGCGTTTTTAAATGCGCAAGATAAGTATGAAGTTAACGTTTTATATCTTGTGAGTCATGCACTTGTTGAAACAGGTAATGGTAAATCTGAATTGGCAAAGGGTATCGAAGATGAAGGTAAACTTTACTATAATTTTTATGGTATTGGTGCATTCGATGAAAATGCAGTGCACACTGGTAGTAGTTTTGCTAAAAAGCAATCTTGGACGTCTCCAGAAAAAGCCATTATGGGTGGTGCTAAATTTATAAGGCATAATTATTTTGAAAAAAAACAATTATCTTTGTATGAGATGAGATGGAATCCTGAATCACCTGGTGAGCACCAATACGCGAGTGATATAGATTGGGATGAAAACATCGCTATAATTATGCAACGTTATTATGATAAACTAGGTATAAAGAAAGATCATATTTATAAAGATTATTATTTATAAAATTTGAGTTATTATGACGAAAGATAACAGAGTGTTTCTATGATACGTTTGTTATCTTTTTTGTATGACTATAAGTTATTGTTAATCTTTAAACGAGCATTAAATAAATCATCTATATATTGGATAGATAGAAATCTTAATTTTGAAAAGACTAGGAAAATATGGAGTGAATTGAAAATGAAAATAGCTATAGTTGGAGCAAGTATTGGCGGGTTAACAACTGCAGCATTATTAATTGAACAAGGACATGAGGTTAAAGTATTTGAAAAAAATAGCGAAGTCACTGAAATAGGAGCTGGTGTTGGCATTGGTGGTAATGTTATTGAAAAGTTAGGAAACCACGATTTAGCCAAAGGTATTAAAAACGTCGGCCAAATTGTTGATACAGTGGAAGTGCTAGATGATAAAAATAATGTATTATCTAAAGTGAAAATGAAAAAAAATACAGTTAATTTAACAATGACTCGTCAAGATTTGATGAATGTCATTAAATCTTATGTGCCGGACACAGCCATATTTACGAATCATTTTGTCACGCATATAGATAATGGAGATTTAAAAGTGACATTGCATTTCTCAGAACAACCACAAGAAGCATTTGATTTATGTATCGGCGCAGATGGTCTTCATTCTAAGGTAAGAAATAATGTGGCCCCTAATAGTAAGACAGAATACCAAGGATACACAGTGTTTCGGGGACTTGTAGAAGACATAGATATTAAAGATACTCATGTTGCTAAAGAGTATTGGTCACCGAAAGGCAGAGTAGGTGTTGTGCCTTTATTAAATAGCCAAGCTTATTGGTTCATTTCTATTAACGCGAAAGAAAATGATAGTAAATTGCAGTCTTATGGCAAACCTCATCTGCAAGCTAGATTTAACAACTTTCCTAATGAAGTAAGAACATTGCTAGATAAACAAAGTGAAACGAATATTTTACTACATGATATTTATGATTTAAATCCTTTGAAAACATTTGTTTATCAGCGTACTATTTTGCTAGGCGATGCAGCACATGCTACCACGCCAAATATGGGGCAAGGAGCAGGCCAAGCAATGGAGGATGGAATTGTCTTAGCGAATTGTCTTCAATCCTATCCATTTGAGGAAGCATTAATACGCTACGATGAGTTACGTGTAAAACATACTAAAAAAGTGATTCAACGTTCTAGAAAAATAGGTAAACTTGCACAACGTAGTAATAAAATAATGGTCTCGGTGAGAAATAAGATTGTAAAATTAATACCAAACCGACTGATTACAAAGCAAACTAAGTTTTTATATAAATCTAAAAATAAATAGTCAATAATCAAAAACCTGGGAGCACATATGTAAACCATACAATATGCTCCCAGTTTTTTTATAATTTTAATTTACTAAGTATTTAGGTTTTTTATTATTTAATTTACTAATAGCATCATTTGCAACAATCTTAGACATCATATCACGAGATTCAAATGTAGCATTACCAATATGAGGTGTAATGACTACATTTTCAAGTGTTTTTAACTCATTATTGATTTCAGGCTCAAATTCAAATACATCTAAGGCAGCGCCTTCGATTTCTTTATCTTTTAAAGCATCAACTAAAGCTTGTTCGTGAACAATTGGACCCCTTGAAGCATTGATTAAGTAACTTGTTGACTTCATCATTTTGAATTGTTCAGTGTCTATTTGATGATGTAATTCTGGATTATACGCAGCGTTTATCGTTACAAAATCTGATTTTTTTAATAGAGTGTCTAAATCTACATATTTAGCTCCGATTTCACGTTCTTTCTCGACTTTTTGGTTAGGACCTGTATAAAGCACATCCATATCAAATGCTTTTGCTCTTCTTGCGACAGCAGCACCAATTTCACCTAAGCCGATAATACCAATCGTTTTACCTGAAACTTCTCTACCACGGAAGAAAAGCGGTGCCCAACCATCAAAACCAGTAGTTCGACATAGTTTGTCACCTTCAGGAATGCGTCTTGCCACTGCAAGTACGAGAGCGAATGTTAACTCAGCCGTAGAATTAGTTGAAGCTTTTGGTGTGTTTGTTACATCAATATCTTTTTGGCGTGCATAGGCTACATCCACATTATTAAATCCTGCGCCATAATTTGTAATGATTTTTAAATTATTGGCAGCATCAATAACTTCTTGATCTACATTAGTAGATAAAAGGCTAATTAAAGCATCTGCATCTTTGACACCTTGTTTTAATGTTTCTTTATCGATGATGCCATTGCCTTCATACATATCAACCTCATAACCTTGTTCTTTTAACAAATCATACCCAACTTCAGGTATTGGACCTGCGATATAAACTTTTACCATTTAAATCCCTCCATTTATACTAAGTATAGTAAATTTTAATGTACTAAACAAATTTATTATATTCATTAGAGAAATAGTAGGGCATAATTTTTATTTAAAGCGCTGAAAAGTATATGTATTAGTTAATTAATTTATTAAAATAGTATAAAAAGCATGAGATACAAATATCCATGCTTTTTTAAGTTTCATATTAATTGAAGTGCTAAAGTATAAATATATATTTAATTAATTAGTTTTAAACCCACAATTGAAAGAATAATTAAGCCGATAAAAAAGATGCGTGTTACATTTGTCGATTCATTATAAAGTAACATACCAACGAGCGTTCCACCGCCAGTGCCAATACCACTCCAAATTGCGTAGGCAGTGCCCATAGGTATGTCATTCATGGCTATTTTTAGAGTGCTAAAACTGCAGATAAAAGCGATTGCTAATATGAAAACAAGCCACTTCTTTTTAGTACGAGTAATTTCATTTAATATCACTACACCAGTTATTTCTAATAAACCTGCAATAAATAATATAAACCATGCCATTAGTTTTCAGCCTCCTCTGTAGTTAATTTCAAGCCGACAATACCAACGACTAATAGAATGATTAAAGTGACTTTTATAAAGTTGAAAGGGTCACCAAAAAATAACATATCTACTAAAACAGTACCAACAGCGCCGATACCGACAAATACAGCATATACAGTACCAACGGGTAAGAATTTACAGGAAGAAATAACAAGAAAGAAACTTATTATGATAATAATAATGGTGCCAGTCCAACTCAATAAAGAGTCAGCAGTATTTAATCCAGTCACCCATAATATTTCGATAAGTCCAGCTAGTATAACTTTAAACCATTGCATGGATGTACCTCCTTTTTTCACTAAACGCTATTATTCTCTCAAATATTGAATAAGAGTTCAATACTAAAACATACACAAAAAAGCCAGTAAAGTTTAAACTTTACTGGCTTTTCGTACTAATTAATATTTAAATGTAGCGAATATTAGTTAACGTGGATATAGTTATATGAACTTGCTTCAGCAGCTGAAATTGTACGTTCACTTACTGAATATGGTCCACCGCTATAGTTCATTTCAGAAACTGTTACTGAACCGTCGCTGTTTACATTCTCAACATATGCAACGTGGCCCATTGGTCCTTCTGAAGATTGTAAGATTGATCCAGCTTCTGGAGAGTTGTTAACTGTATAACCTGCAGAAGATGCTGCTGAAGCCCAGTTATTTGCATTGCCCCAAGTAGATCCGATATTACCGCCTACTTTGTCGTATACATACCAAGTACATTGACCTGAAGTATATAAGTTAGCACTTGAGCTTGAAGTAGTTTGTGTAGTAGTTTGGCTTGTTTGAGTTGTTTGCTCTGCTGCACTTGCTTCATTTCCTTGATCTAATCCTACGATTGCTGCGCCGATTCCTGCTGTGATTGTTGTTGCTGTTACTAATTTATTCATAATTAAAAAATCCTCCCAAATTGTTTGTTCCTATATGTGATTCTATTGATAGTCTTTTTATATTTAATATTTGTTATTTTACTTTTTCGCTTTGCTTTCAACGACAAGTAATACTCTAACAGAAGAATCAAGCTTTGTGTGGTTTGTTACGTTTTTGTAAAACAATTAAAAAAACCTCACATATCGTTGTAATAAACGACTTGTAAGGTTACAGATTGGTGTCATATCGTAATAGCATTTAAAAAGCGATAGTATAAGGTTTTACTTAAAATTTACATTAAAAACATTCACTTAATATTACAGCTCTTGTAATAAGTCACAAAATTAGGTTCATTTTATTTAAAAAATCTTATAGATAAAGGTGGTAAATAATCTTCTCCATTATAAGCTTTGACTGCAGCTACAATTGTAAATATGAAGTTTAAAATAGCAACAATAGGAAGTAAAACAAACCCTATAAAAATAAACATTGTGACTGAAGCAATTAATGACCAAATCACATAAGATAATAAAAAGTTAAAATAATTTTTCCCAGTCTTATCTATAAAAGGTGAATCTTCACGTTTTATGAGCCAAATAATTAAAGGTGCAATTAAGGAAGTGAAGAAACTTAATACATAGATTAATGTACCCATCAGTCTGTCATCGCTACTCGGTTCTTGGTGTATCATCGTTGCGGATTGTGTTTCGTTATATTGTTGATCCATATTCATCCCTCCTCTTAATAGTATAACTATAACAAATATTAATAGTGATTGATATTTAATTTTATAATTACATAGTATAAGTCAGTGAAAGTGATTGGTGTTTACCAAAAATCTTATTTGGATATACATTATTGTAATGTTTAAAATCGTGAATACATAAAAATTAATGAGGAAAGAAGGGAAATTATGAAGATTGCAATTGTTGGTTCAGGTAATGGTGCAATTACAGCAGCCTTAGATATGAAGAGTAAAGGGCATAAAGTAAAATTATATTGTCGAAATCAATCTATCAATAAATTTGATAAAGCAATAGAACAAGGCGGATTTACTTTTAATAATGAAGGGGAAGAAACATTCGTTGAATTTACCGATATCAGTGATGATATGGAATATGTCATTCATGATGCGGAAATTATTCAAGTAGTCATTCCATCTACATTTATTGAACATTATGCAACTACGATGGCTCCTTTCATAAAAGATGACCAAGTGATTTTCTTTAATATAGCAGCTGCGATGGCTTCAATTCGTTTTATGAATGTGTTAGAAGATATGCGTATGGAAGTGATACCTAAATTTGCAGAAGTAAACACATTAACTTATGGTACTAGAGCGACCTTCGAAGAAGCGCGTGTCGATTTATCATTGAACGTAAGAAAAGTACATTTTTCAACTTATGATAAGGAGTATCTAAGTGATTGCTTCGATTTAATTGAATCGTTATACCCTTATATTGTAAAGGAAGAAAGTCTTTGGAAGACAAATCTTGAGAATGGTAATCCAGAAGTACATCCTGGACCGACTCTACTAAACGTAGGGCGAATAGATTATGCTGATGAATTTGCATTGTATGAAGAAGGAATTACGAAACATACGGTGCGTCTATTGCATGCAGTAGAGTTAGAAAGATTAACATTAGGTCGCAAATTGGGTTTTGAATTATCTTCAGCGAAGGAAGCACGTATTGAACGTGGTTATTTGGAAAGAAAAGATGAAGACGAACCACTCAATAGATTATTTAATACAAGTCCAGTATTCTCACAAATTAAAGGTCCTAATCATGTGAAAAACCGTTATTTAACTGAAGATATTGCATATGGGTTAGTATTATGGTCTAGTCTTGGTCGTGAAATTGATGTGCCAACACCAAATATTGATGCAATTATTGCTATTGCATCAACAATATTAGAGCGTGACTTTTTCGAAGAAGGTCTCACATTAGAAGAATTAGGAAAAGAAAAACTAGGGCTTATTTAATTAAATATCATAGCAAGGGGGACTGTGTATGACAAGACAACCAACGTTTTTAGAATCCATATCAACTATTTTAGTAATGATCGCGATTGTAGTCACAGGTTTTGTTGTTTTTGATATTCCCATACAAGCGTTATTAATTTTAGCTTCAGCTTATGCTGCTTTCATTGCAAGACGTGTTGGCTTAAAATGGCAAGATTTAGAAAAGGGTATTACGTACCGTTTATCTACTGCAATGCCAGCTATATTTATCATTTTAGCAGTGGGGATTATTGTAGGCACATGGATGTACTCAGGTACTGTACCTGCCTTGATATATTATGGTTTAGAATTTTTAAATCCTAATTTATTTTTAGTTTCATCTTTTATTATATGTGCAATTACTTCGGTTGCTACTGGAACAGCGTGGGGCTCTGCTTCAACTGCTGGTATAGCATTAATGGCTATAGCAACACAATTACATATCACACCTGGAATGGCGGCTGGTGCGATTATTGCTGGTGCTGTATTTGGAGATAAGATGTCTCCACTTTCAGATACTACAAATTTAGCAGCACTCGTAACAAAAGTTAATATATTTGTACATATTAGAGCGATGATGTGGACAACCATACCAGCATCATTGATTGGTTTGATTGTCTGGTATTTTGCTGGTCAACAATTTGGAGGTAAGACCAACACCTCCCAAGTCAATCAAATGTTAAATGAATTATCTGAAATATATAATATAAATCTCTTGGTATGGATTCCACTGTTAGTTATTATTACTTGTTTAATATTCAAAATGTCTACCGTCCCTGCAATGCTAATCTCCAGTTTGAGTGCTATTATTGTTGGTACAGTGAATAATGGATTTATTTTTGTAGATGGTTTTAAAGCAACCTTTAATGGATTCAACAAAGAAATGGTGCCTGAGAGTACAGGACCATTATCTGATAGAGCAGTAAATCTAGTTGAGCAGGGTGGCATGATGAGTATGACAGAAATTATTGTTACTATTTTCTGTGGTTATGCTTTTGCAGGTATTGTTGAAAAAGCAGGTTGCCTTGAAGTTATATTGAAAAAAATATCTAACAACGTAAATTCAGTAGGTCAATTAGTATTAGCAACTGTACTTGGAGGATTGATGATGGTTCTGGCCGCGGGTGTAGCTTCAGTAGTCATCATTATGGTAGGTGTTTTAATGATGCAAATATACGATAAGATGAATATCGATCGCTCAAATCTATCAAGAACGCTTGAAGACTCTGGTACAATGATTATTCCTTTAATCCCTTGGGGAACGTCAGGCATTTACTATACACAACAGTTAGGTGTAACAGTGGAACAATTCTTTATTTGGACAATCCCATGCTATTTATGTGTTATCTTTGCGATATTTTATGGGTTTACTGGGATTGGTATTAAAAAAGCTAAAGTTTAAATTAAGCCAAATGACAAAAGCCATCTATGATCTACTATACTTAAAACTCGTATCGCTTAAAAAATCATTTTACCTAATATAAATTTCCAATTAGAAGTTTAAAAATATTTAATTCGGTTATATATAATTATGAATGAGGTGGTTCTATGTTATATGTAGTGATAATTGTAGCGATATTACTATTGGCATTAGGAATTCATCGATATTTCAATATAGATAATGAGTTAAAATATCCTTCTATAATCTATTTTACAATCGGTTTTGTATTGTATATTGTAGTGGTATTACAATATAGAACCGAATTGTTTAATAATACGACAATGATACATGAAATATTAATGACTACGGTATTTGTTTTAATCATATTCTGGATTAATTCTCACCGTAATAGTAGTAAAGATACAATTTTTTATACGATAAGTATTGTAGTATTGACGATTTTATTGACAATGATACCTATTGCACCGACATCAGTATTGTCATTTGAAATGATGTTTATTGTAAGAATTATTTTCTCTGTTATTTTATTGGTAGTAAGTATATTTGTATTATATAAACGAATTAAAGGTAAGGCTTCAGAAAGTTTCCCATTACTTTATTTAATGGCTTTCATATATTGGATAGCGATTGCGTATTGGTTTTAAAACCTATAAGTTTATGACTCAAGTAATTTTAAATTGATTGAGTTTTTGTATGTTATTTTAAAAATAAATTGTATAATCAGAGATTATATTTAAATGAGTAAAAAAAAGACAATCCGCTAGGATTGTCTTTTTTAAAAAATCACTAATTAGTGAATGTAGTTGTATGAAGAAGCTTGGCTAGCTGAAATCGTACGTGAAGTTACAACACCAGCACCTTGGCCATAGTTCATTTCAGAAACTGTAATTGAACCGTCACTATTCACATTTTCCACGTAAGCAACGTGACCCATTGCGCCAGTTGATGATTGTAAAATTGAACCTTGAGAAGGTGAGTTGTTTACTGTGTAACCTGATGCAGCAGCAGCGCTTGCCCAGTTGTTTGCGTTACCCCAAGTAGAACCAATTTTACCGCCAACTTTATCATATACATAATATGTACATTGACCTGAAGTATAAAGGTTGTTTGATGAACCTGAAGTGTTAGCTATTGAATTTGAAGAACTTGATGGCGCACTAGTAGTTGATATTTGAACGTTACTGCTTGAAGTAGAAGTTGAAACTGCTCCGCTTCCGCCAGTACCTTGGTTGTTAGTTGTATATGATTGGTTTGAGTTACTGCTTGCAGTAGCATTTGATGAACCATTTTGGTTATAGCTGTAACCAGTATAGCTGTGACCTTGGTCAGCATTGCTTGGGTTCCAATTACCTTGCCAAGTGTAGTGGTAATTACCTTGTTGATCTATTGTATATGAGTAGCTGTATGATGTTGGGTCATTTGGGTTATATCCACCGTTGTTATATTCTGAAGCCTCTGCGTCATGTTGAGCTAATGCGAAAGTAGCGATTCCTGCAGTAGCAATAGTAGCTGTAGCGATTTTTTTCATTGTAAAATTTCCTCCTAATAATTGTAAATCATTTATCCCAGTCTCTAAAAGACATTTTTTATAATTTTCCCGTTGTTTTAACGACAAGAAATACTTTATCAGAAAAACAACTGCTTTTGGTGTTTGTTATCGTTTTGTAATTTAGTTCTAATAATATTGCACATTATGTAATAATATAAAGTCTTCTGTTACAAGTTGGAAACATTGCTGTTATCCCATTTTGGTTCTTAAAAGTGTATCATTGCACTTTAGTTTATTACAAAGCTGTAAAATAACAGAAAATTACAAACAATAAAATATGGGAGAATTTAGTTATTTAAAAATATAACAAAACACTCTCACTTGATACTATGTGAAAAATATTGAATTGTGATTAATGTAAAAATCTGTAACCGTAAATTTAGAAAAGCAAGCAACGAAATTGACATACTTAATGGAAGTATTTAATATAGTGGTATAAAAAATATACTTTATTTGCGAGGTGAATTTATGAAAGTAGAACTTGGTATAACATCATTTGCAGATAATGGTGATATTCATATGGAAAATGGTAGATCTTCTGCGATAAGTAATGCCGAGAGAATTAGAAATATAGTAGAAGAAATTGAAACTGCGGACCGCTGTGGTTTAGATGTGTATGGTTTAGGAGAACATCATCGTTCAGACTATGCAGTATCAGATCCTGTAACAGTTCTAGCGACAGCTGCTCGAAATACGACCCATATAAAGTTGAGTAGTGCAGTTACAGTACTATCTTCAGATGATCCTGTGCGAGTGTTTGAACGTTTCTCTACATTGAATGCAGTTTCTAATGGGCGTGCCGAAATAATGGTCGGTAGAGGTTCTTTTATTGAGTCATTTCCATTGTTTGGCTATGATTTGAAAGATTATGAGCAACTTTTTGATGAAAAGATAGACTTATTAATGCATATAAATCAGAATGAAATAATAAACTGGGAAGGTAACCTAAGAACGTCCATCGATAACTTAAGTGTCTATCCTAGACCTGAAAATGGTCCATTGTCCATTACTATTGCAACTGGGGGCACGCCAGAATCTTCGTTAAAAGCAGGAGCATTAGGATTACCAATAACATATGCTATAATTGGGGGAGACCCTAAAAGATTTAGGAGAAATATAGATATGTACAAATCTGTTGCTAAATCTTATGGACATAATATTGATACATTACCAATTGCTACACATTCATGGGGATATATTGCTGAAACAGATGAATTAGCAAGACGTGAGTTTTTCCCATCAGTAAAAGCAAGCCATGATATTTTAGCAAAAGAACGAGGGTGGCCTCCTTATGATGAAAACAGCTTTGACCGGGAAGCAGGGCCTCATGGAGCTTTATATGTAGGTAGCCCAGAAACAGTAGCACAAAAGATTATTGACACAATTGAAACACTAGGCCTCACTCGCTTTATGCTTCACACACCAGTGGGTTCAATGCCCCATGAAAATACTATCAATACAATTAAGTTGTTAGCAGAGCGAGTAAAACCTATTGTAGATAAATATTTTGAAAACAAATAGAAGGAGCGTTTATTAATGATTTTACGTTATTTAACAAATTTAAAATTAGCAAAAGAATTATATGGTGCCTCAAAACCAAAGCTTAAAGGTGACCAATCAATGAAAGATTCTTTTGAAAGTGTATTTAATTTACCATCTAATGCAGTACCTTTAGCAGGTGCGGTTGAAGCATTAAGTGCTTTATTCTTCGTTTTAAGCTTTGCAAGCAAGCGATTATCACGTATTGGATCACTTTTAACTATTTCAGTTTTAGGTGTTGCAGCTTTCAAACACTTTGAAGCTGGACATGGTAAAGCAGGTGCTAAACATGCTTTAGATTTAACTGGTTTAGCAGCATTAAGCTTATTAGATACAGTTGATTTAAAGAAAAGATAATAGCGATTGAACTCAATCATTTTGAATAATAAGTGTATAGTTGCACGTATGTGTTGACTAGCACGAAATACTAGAATTAATTCAAATGCACATTAATAATTTAATGTGCATTTTTTGTATTCACACAAATGAAGCATAAATTAAACCTATAAATAAAAGAAAAATGAAAACGCAATGTTTTAAATAACGATATTTAGTATTTGAAATTTTTACGACTATACTTTTTTAAGTAATAAAAAGGGTATGTAGACCACTAAAATTTGAAAATGAAAATAAAAGATTAAAAAAAGAGTGGGTAATGTTCATATTTTCGATAGTTAGACATATTGAATTAAATCTAATAAATAGGATAAAATCAACTTATCAACATCAAGAAATAACTAAAGGAGTGATTTTGTGAATAAACAAAATTTCAAAACACTGAATGAACTTATCGCAACTTACCAACAAGGCAAGAATTTTTTTAAAAAAACAAAAAAGAACTATAAACTAAATTATGAAGAAGTGTTAATATTAAACTATCTTTATAATAGTAAGGACAATGAAGTGACTGCAAAAGCAATTGCACAATATTCAGAATTAAAGCCATATTACTTAACGAAAGCTTTGCAGAAACTCATTAAAATGGACTTTTTAAATAAAAAAAGAAGTACTATAGATGAAAGGACAGTAGTCGTCTACATTAACCAAACACAGCGTAATAAGATTAATCAAATTATCGAAGCATTACAATTGCAATTTTAACAATCTCTATAAGCGTAAAACGCTTTGAAAACAATGGATTGTGCATCACTAATAAAAATTAGAATATTCTTAATAATGTAATTTTATATTTAAAGTTATATATTGTACGTAAATATGATTTAAGAAACAAAATAAATGTGCTATACTAATATTTATCTAATGAAAGCGCATACAAAAATGGGTTTGGAAAGGTGTTTTTATGAATTTAATAATAGGAATCGTATTTTTAGGGATTGTTTTAGCTTTATTTACATTATTCACGAGTAAAGCGCCAAACGGTGGCAAAGCCATGGGAGCGCTTGCTAATGCAGCTATTGCATCGTTTTTAGTTGAAGCCTTTCATAAATATGTGGGTGGTGACTTGTTTGGTATACCATTTTTAGGTCAGTTAGGTGAAGCAGCAGGAGGGCTTGGTGGCGTTGCAGCTGCTGGGTTAGTCGCCCTAGCGATGGGTGTATCTCCAGTATACGCATTTGTAATTGCTGTTTCTTGTGGGAGTATGGATTTATTACCAGGCTTTGTCGCAGCTTATATTGCGAGTTTCGGCATGAAGTGGATGGAAGAAAAATTACCAGACGGACTAGATTTAATAGCGGCGATTTTGCTCATTGCGCCGATTACACGTTTAATCGCGATTGGTACTACACCAGTCGTAGATGCAACATTAATACAAATTGGAAATATTATTAAAGAGTCAACGACAACAAGTCCAATTTTAATGGGAATTGTACTTGGTGGTATTATCACTGTTGTAGCTACTGCTCCTCTAAGTTCAATGGCGTTAACAGCGCTATTAGGATTGACAGGGACGCCAATGGCTATTGGTGCATTAGCTGTATTTGGTTCTTCATTTATGAATTTTATCTTATTCAAGCGTATGAAGTTCGGTGATCGTAAGACAACGATTTCTGTTGCAATAGAACCGTTATCTCAAGCTGATATTGTTACTGCTAATCCGGTGCCAGTATATTTAACAAACTTTGTTGGAGGGGCACTATCAGGTGTAATTATCGCTCTATTTGGTTTAGTTAATGATGCTACAGGAACAGCTACACCAATCGCTGGACTAATGGTAATGTTTGGATTTAATAATGCATTAACTGTAATTATCGTAGCGCTTATGTGTGCATCAGGAAGTGCGCTATGTGGCTATATTGGTTCACTTGTATTTAGAAACTATCCTATTGTCACAAAAGATGAATTGCAAACTGGCACAATGCCAAAAAAGGTTAAACAATATTACAAACTTAAAAAACAATACGCTGAAAATTTAGCGTAATAAAATAAAAAAACTGTTTCCGAAACGCTTCTTCGGAAACAGTTTTTTTATTTTTGCGATGCGATTTAAGAAGGGGTGGCTCTTAAATAACGTGTCGTGTTGTGTTCCATCTTAGCAAATATGAACTCCAGTAACATTGCTAAGATCCAATAAAATATAGCTGCTACAGTATAAACTGGTATGAAACGATAACCTTCATTTGCAATTACATGACTAACTGCCATAATTTCAGTTACTTGTACTGCAAATGCTAAAGAAGTACCTTTAATTAACATAATAAATTGATTTTCTATATTAGGTAAAGCGTAAGCGAAGGCTTGTGGCAAAACGATTTCTTTATAACTTTTTAATTTTGACAATCCTACTGTTTGTGCTGCTTCCACCTGATTAGGGTCTACAGATTGAAGGCCACCTTTAATTGATTCAGAGAGATAGGCGACAGCATGTAAAGAAAACACAATAAATGCAATTACTAAAGGTGAAAAGAGATCAGGATTAATAGTCCACTTGAATTGTCCATTTAAAAAGAGTATAAATGAAGGGACCCCATAATAAAATATAAATAATTGCACAATTAGTGGTGTACTTCTAAAAAAAGAATTATAAACAATTATGAATTGGGATAAGACAGGTACACGTTTCAAACGTATAATCGCGAATAGCGTTCCAAGAATAAGCCCCACCAGCATAGCTACAATAGAAATGAAAATTGTATTTGGTACCCCTTTAAGCACTTCACTTATAGTATATAAAATAAATGACAAAATAATTTCCTCCTTAAATGCTATATGGCTTATGCGTACGTTTATCGATTAAAGTAAAGGTACCTTGAATAATAAGTGCAATAATCCAATATATGATTGAGATAACAATATAAACTTCTAGCATGCCAAGACCGTAATTATTTCCAATAATCAATTTAACTTGCCCCATCATATCGATAATACCAATCGTAAAAGCTAGCGAAGTATCTTTTACAAGCTCTATGATTTGTGTTGTTAAATTTGGAATGCTGTTACGTAAAGCTTGTGGTATGACAATTTCTTTTAATATTCGAGGATAAGAAAGACCACTTGTTAAACCAGCTTCGATTTGACTATAGTCAACAGAGAGATAACCAGCTCTGATAATTTCTGAAAGGTAAGCCCCTGTGTGCATAGTAAATGCTAATATAACAAAAAATAATCTACTAAAATGATTAATATCTATTTGAATTAATAGTAATAATTGTGGCAACGCAAAATAAACTAAAAAGAGTTGTAATAATAAAGGCGTACTTCTTATGAATGAAAGATAAATTCTTACAATAGGTGCGAGTATTTTTATCTTTTTAATACGAATCATCGCTAAAATAAAACCAAGTATAATAGCGAAAAATAGGGAGACCACGATCATAAGTAAAGTTAAAGGTAATTGTTGTAATACTTGCCCAAATAAGTCTAACCAATTTACAGATCCCATTATTTGTCCACCTCCAATTTATCTTTCTGTTTATTTATCTCATTTAAGTCATCAAAGACGTTAACATCGAAATATTTTTTAGAAAGCGATTGTAATTTACCCTCATCTTTAAGCTCTTGTGTTGCACGATCTATATCATCATGAAGTTTTTGATGTTTTTTATTGTAAACAATATGTAGAGGTTCTTTCTTTACAATACCGCCAATTTTAACGTCAGCGTTAATTTCTTCTTGAATCGCTTTGTATGTGTTCCAATTTAAAAACATAGCGTCACGACGACCCTGGCTGACCATTTTTAAGTTGTCCCCATTTGAAGGCGCTTGTATCGTATTGATATCAATTTTTGAACTACTATTCTTATTAAATTGAGTTAGTATTGAATATAAGCCGCCGCTTGGAGCCATAGGAGTAAGTTTTTTTCCAGGTAAATCTTCTAAACTATGTATGTCATTGTTGCTTTTGTTTACTACTAATAATGGCAACGCATAACTATAAGGTACGTCTTGATAAAGAAATTGTTTTTCTCGTTCAGGTGTTTTAAAAAACCAATTAATTCCCATATCGAATTTTCCTGCACCAATACCAACTAAATTGGATTCTTCTTCCCCGACTTCATATTTGAAATCATATTGTGGTAATTTCTTTTCAAGTAATTTCATATAATCCATATCTAAACCTACAAATTCATTGTCTTCATTTGTATATAAATAAGGCGGGTTAACTTCCGCAGATAGTGCTACTTTAATTTCCTTCTTCTTTTTTGTATCAGAAGTATCATCTTTATTACATGCTGATAATGTTGAAGCTATTATTAACATTAGTAAAATTAATAATCCTTTTTTTAATGTCATTCTACGTCACGCTCCGTTTCCATTTTATTCAAGAAACGGTGGATTCTTTCAGATTTTGAATCTTCTAATACTTGTTGTGGCGTGCCACGATGAATAATTTGTCCGTCATCAATAAATATAACTTGATCAGCAATTGCTTTAGCAAATTGTATTTCATGTGTAACCAAGACCATTGTCATACCTTCTTGTGCAATTGATTTTATAAGAGATAAAACACTTTGTATTGATTCAGGGTCTAGTGCAGAAGTTGGTTCATCTAGTAGAAGGACGTCTGGATTTAGAGCAAGTGCACGTATAATACCTATTCGTTGACTTTGCCCACCAGATAGTTGAATCGGGTATTTGTCTTTTTGATTCAATAAATTCACACGCTCTAAATATGATACGGCAATGTCATTGGCTTGTTTAGCACTATAATTTTTACCGTGAATGAGACCCAAAGTAATATTTTCCAAAATTGTTTTGTTTTTAAATAAATTATAATTCTGAAAAACCATGGCTGACTTTTGTCGTAACTTTGCGATATCCTTATTTGTATGTTTTGCAGCATCAAAGGTTTCGGTCCCAATTTGAATCGTTCCAGACTTAGGAAGCGCGAGTGCATTCAATGTTCTAAGTAATGTTGTTTTGCCTGAACCACTTGGCCCGATGATTGCTGTCACAGTACCTTGTTCTTGTGTGAATCCAACGTCGTTAAGTATCGTATTATCATTGTATTTATGTATGAGATTTTTAACTGTAATCATTCAATTCTCCCCCAGTATGTCAATAATTACAAAGTATCACATTAATTCTTATCGGTAAAGTAGGTTTTTATTTCTGAAAAGCTTTCTTTCAATAATGGCGAGTGTTAAACTAAATCTAAATAGTAGTAAAGTTAATTATGAGGTGATGAAAGTGAATTATTCCGCATTAATACATTCGGATATTCAAGAAAAATGGATTGCAAAATTAGATGCTGTTAAGTCGCAATTTAAAGAGAAGGCGGAATATAATGATATACATTCACGTTTTCCTTATGAAAATATTGAATGGCTAGTGAAAGAAGGATATACATTGCTTACTTTGCCAGAATCATATGGTGGTGAAGGTGCTACAGTTGAAGATATGGTAATTTTGCAAAGTTATTTGGGTTCAATTGATGGCGCAACAGCTCTTTCAATTGGTTGGCATTTAAGTGTAGTAGGCCAACTATATGAACAACAAATGTGGGAACCTTCTATGTTAGATGATTTTGCTGAAGCAGTGAAAAATGGTGCTTTAGTTAATAGAGCTGTGAGTGAAGCTGAAACTGGGAGCCCGACGCGTGGTGGAAGACCTGCAACGAATGCAGTTAAAGTAGACGATGGTTTCGTTGTTAATGGTGTAAAGACATTTACTTCAATGAGTAAAGGACTAACACATTTTGTTGTCAGTGCCTATTATGAGGAAATTGATCAAGTTGGCTTCTTTTTAATTCCAAAAGAAACGCCAGGCGTAGAAATTGCAGATAACTGGAATATGATAGGTATGCGCGCCACTGAAAGTCACGATCTCTTACTAAATGATGTTCATATTCCCAAAGAGAATTTTGTGGAAATAAGAGGCGCTGGCGGGAAAAAACCAAATGGTTGGATTTTACATATCCCGAGTGTTTATTTAGGTATTGCCCAAGCGGCAAGAGACTATGCTGTTGATTTCGCTAAAAGTTATAGCCCGAACAGTATTGAAGGTACAATTGGTGATATACCAACTGTGCAACAAAATATTGGTAAGATGGAAGCACAGTTATTATCAGCACGCCATTTCTTATGGAGCACAGCAGCATTATATACAAACGATGTTTCAGGTAACCAAATATGGAATGAAACTTCAGCAAGTAAAGTGTTAGTAATGAATCAAGGTTTGGAAGTTATTGATATTGCGATGCGTATTGTCGGTGCTAAAAGTCTTGAAATGGAAAGACCATTACAGCGTTATTATAGAGACATGCGAGCAGGTTTACACAATCCTCCAATGGAAGATATGGCATATACTAACATTGCGCATAGTGTATTAGATCATTTTTAAATAAGTGAGGAAGATGCATTTAGGCAATTGCCTAAATGCATTTTTGATAAAAAAAGTGATACTACATATGTTTACTATTGTAAATTTACTTTGCCCATTATATAATCATTTAATAGTGATAATCATTTTCAATGGAGGAAAAGTTATGAAAAAATTATGGTTTCCGTTAATTGCTATAATGCTGATTTTGGCTGCATGTGGTAATCAATCGGATAGTGGTTCAAACGAGGACAAAAAAGCAGAAACTAAGTCTTACAAGTTAGACAGTGGGAAGACTATAGATATACCAAAAGATCCTAAGCGCATAGCAGTAGTTGCTCCTACATACGCTGGTGGAATTAAGTATCTTGGCGGGAATATAGTTGCAGTAAATGAACAAGTCGACAGTAGTAAATTGCTCAAAGATAAATTTAAAGATGTTGAAAAAATCGGGGAGAATGATGTAGAGAAAGTAGCAAAAACAAAACCAGATTTAATTGTGGTGTATTCTACTGACAAAAATATTAAAAAATATAAGAAAATCGCTCCTACAGTCGTATTCGATTATGGTAAACATAAATACTTAGATCAACAAAGAGAATTGGGTAAATTACTTGGTAAGGAAGACGAAGTAAAAGAATGGGAAGAGAAATGGAAAGCTCAAACTAAAAAAGACGGTAAAGAAATCAAAGCTAAGATTGGTGAGGATGCCACTGTTTCAATCTTTGATGAATTTGAGAAAAAACTATATAGCTATGGACCAAATTGGGGTCGTGGTGGAGAAGTTTTATACCAAGCGTTCGGACTGAAAATGCCTGATAAATTAAATGATTTAGTTAAAAAAGAAGGCTGGGCTGAAGTGAAACAAGAAAAAATAGCAGAGTATGCTGGTGATTATATTGTTTCTACAAGTGAAGGTAAAGCAGAACCAGGTTACAAGAAAACAGATTTATGGAACAACTTACCTGCAGTCCAAAACGATAATGTCATTGAAGTACAAGCGGAAACATACTGGTATAACGACCCATATACTTTAGAGTATATGAGAAAAGATTTAAAAGAGAAATTTTTAAATAATTAATAACTTATAAATTAAATGCTTAGGGAATATACACAAAATTTAGCCCATTGAAAAGAATAAAGTCTTTTCGGTGGGCTTTTTATTTTATTAAACCCCCATATAAAATTTGCCGAAACCGAATGTAAACTTTTTGTTTTTATAAGTTTACAAATGTGGTATAATTTTTTCATCAAGGAGGATTGATTATGACGACAAAATATTTAGTCTACACTGCTTTAATGACTGCGATTATAGGTGTATTAGGATTTGTACCTGCAATTCCGTTACCTGTTATGCCTGTACCTATTGTTTTACAAAATATAGGTATTTTCTTGGCTGGTATATTACTTGGACGTAAATATGGCTCACTTAGCGTGATTGTATTATTATTACTTGTTGCAACTGGATTACCTTTATTATCGGGTGGTCGTGGTGGTATTGGTGTATTCGCAGGCCCATCTACTGGTTTTTTATTTATGTATCCTGTAATTACATATCTTATTGGTTTAGTAAGAGATTTATATTTTAATAAAATAAATTTTGTTGTATTATTATTTACAACAATTATCATTGGGGTTGTGTTACTAGATATTGTCGGCACAATCGTTATGGGACTGATTACCAATTTACCAATATCAAAATCAATTACTTTATCGTTAGTCTTTATGCCTGCAGACGTTATAAAAGCTATTATTGCTAGTTTGATTGGTAATATATTGCTTAACCACAGTAGATTTAAACAATTGCTAAAATAAATATAAAAGGAAGGTGAGAAGATAGTGATGATTTCGATGACAGATATTTTCCAACAAGGGGACATTTATGTCGATGATGCACAAAAGACTATCTATCTCACACCAGAAGAGCCTTTAGTATTTGATGTGAATAAATGGGATTATAAACAAATGCCGTCTATTAAAATGTGGGAAGAAGATTTGAAAAAACAATATGAAATGCATAAAAAACAAACATCAAACCACTTGGCGTTTACATTCCCAGAAAATGTGCAATTAGAACAACAATGGTTAGATAAAATTAATGAACACCAGTTTGAACTAGGATTGTTAGAACTATATGCAATCGAAGCTCAAAATGTCAAAAGACTAACAAACGAACAAATTAAAGTTATGTTTGTGACAGATCAAACTTTAGAAGATTATATTAAAATCTATCGTCAATTTGCATCTCCTTATGGAGAGGCATATGCAGACGAAACTATCAAAATGATACGTAAACAATTTAATAAAGAAGATAAATCACGTGTTATCGCATACAAACGAGACATGCCTGTTGGTATTTTAGATGTAATAATTACGTCACATAGTGTAGAAATTGATGGATTTGGCGTGGTGGATAAATACCAGAAACAAGGTATCGGTAGTATCATGCAGTCATTTGTAGCTGATATTGCTCATACAAAACCAATTATCTTGATAGCTGATGGAGAAGAAAGTGCTCGAGAAATGTACATAAAGCAAGGGTATATTTTTATAAGCTACTGCTATCAAATTTTAAAAGAAAACATTTGATATTTTAAAATTAAAATAGAATTAGCACACTAACATCATAAAAGCTGTAAAAGACTAAAATCATTAACTAATGACCAAAGTCTTTTACAGCTTTTATACGTTCGGGATGACTGTAAATATTGAAATTGCCATCTCTTATAAATCCTATAGCAGTAATATTTAAATCTTGAGCTAATGTTACAGCCAAAGTGGTAGGGGCCGATTTAGATAAAATTACACCTACACCAATTTTTGCTGCTTTAATAAGTATTTCAGATGAAATCCGTCCACTAAATATCAATACCTTATCACGTACAGGTATATGTCTTTGTATGCAATAACCATATAATTTATCCAATGCATTATGGCGCCCAATGTCTTGACGGTGTTCGAAGAACGTTTCTCCATCACTAATTGCAGCATTATGAAGACCACCTGTTTGTTTGAAAATTTTACTTGCACTTTGCAATCTTGTCATCATGTTTAATACTTGAGTAGGACTCAAAACAATTTTAGACATTGATGTCTTAGCAACTGCGGCGTCGTTTTGAAAATAGAATTCTCGACTCTTTCCACAACATGAAGCAATCATTCGCTTAGTTGAATATTCAAAACGTTCTCCTAACGGTTTAGTCAATTCAACATGAGCAAAGCCTTTACTATCATCTATTTGTATAGATTTTAAATCATCATTTTTTAATATTGCACCTTCTGATGCTAAGAAACCTAAGACAAGCTCTTCCAAGTGATTAGGACTACAAATTACAGTGGCAAATTCTTCGCCATTCACCATGATTGTTATTGGAAACTCAGTGACATAATGGTCTGTTGTTTCTATGAGTGTCCCATTCTCAAACCTTATAATTGATTGATCTGTTAATATATCCTCGTGCATAAGTATACCTCATTTCCTATTCACTTATCTATTTTAGCGTATTTACTCTTGTAAAAAAATAATTCAGTTTATGAATAAATAAAATCACATTTAACTAAACCATCTCACATGCTTGGAAGTAATATCCTCATTACTAAGATTGATAAATAACATATATACGAGTAAACTTAAGGTAAACAAAAAGAGGTGAATGATTATATGGCAAGTATAAGAGATATTGCCCGAGAAGCAAAGGTAAGTCCGGGTACTGTGTCACGCGTTTTAAATAATGATCCTACACTTTCTGTATCAAAAGATACAAGAGAAAGGATCCATAGAGTTGTAGAAAAAATGCAATACCAAAAAGCCACAAGGAAAAATAAAAGCATTCAAATCATCACTTATGCTTCTCGTGCCAAAGAAATGTCTGATCCATATTATAGAGAGATACGTTTAGCGATAGAGGCAGAAGTTAAACGTTTGAATCTATCTTTAAAACGGACTATAAGAATAGATGGCAACGACAAGAACCTAGATTTATATAAAATTGAAAAAGCAGGCGCCATTATTGTCATAGGAAATTTTTCTACAGAGGCCTTACATACTTTACGAGAATACAATGAAAATATAGTGGTTATTAATAATCCCAATACACCTAAATCGATAGATGCTGTCTACTCTGATTTACATTATTCTATGACTAATTTGTTAAATAAAATCAAGTCTTTAGGTATGAGCCAAATTGCATACATTGGAGGCACACATATGATTAGAGATTTATCTGGTACTCCGTATTCAAACAATATTGATGTTAGATATGAAGCTTATAAACAATGGTGTATGGAACAAGCAATAGATGAAATAGTAATGCTCGAAGGTTGGAAAAAAAATAATGGAGAAATGGCTGTTAAGACGTTGTTAAAGACAAGACAATTTCCTGAAGTGTTTATAGCTGGGAATGACATGATTGCGATTGGCATATTGCAACAAATTCAAGAAGAGAATATAGCTATTCCACAAGATGTGCAATTAATAAGTTTTAATGATTTAGAAGTCATACAATATGCTGTACCTTCTATAAGTAGTGTACATATACCTGTAGATGAGTTTGGGAGAACAGCAGTAAGAATGGCTGAAGAACGTATTAATAAGACAAGAGAGCTAGCTATTCAAGTGGTCGTTGAAGCTAAACTTAAAGAGAGAAGTACTTTTAACACAAAAAGATGAACTTTATTGACAAAACATTTAGTAAACAAGTAAACTTTAAATGTGTTTACTAAAACGTTGATTATTATAGCTAGAGTGATTTATATATAAGGAGTGGGATTATTATGTTACAAGCCATGCACGATAAGTTTGAAACGTTGTTTGGCGTAAAGGCTGAAGTTAGTGCTTTTGCGCCAGGACGCATTAATTTAATAGGGGAACATACTGATTATAATGGGGGTTACGTTTTTCCAGCAGCTATAGAACTTGGAACATATGGATTAGCTACAAAAAGAGAAGATAATATTATTCAACTTTATTCTAATAATTTTGAAGATATTGGTATTATATCATTTACATTAAACGAACTAGATTTTAAAGAATCAGATGACTGGGCAAACTATCCTAAAGGAGTAATCAAATATTTAAGTGAACAATTCGCTGAAATAGATAAAGGATTTAATATTTTAGTAGAAGGTAATATTCCAAATGGAGCGAGTTTATCATCATCTGCTTCTATTGAATTATTAGCTGGTTGGCTCCTGAAGCAACTCTTTAAATTAGATTTAGAGCGATTAGAGTTAATTAAAATTGGACAACGCGTTGAAAATGAATTTATAGGTGTTAATTCTGGTATTATGGATCAATTTATTATTGGTATGGGTAAAGCTGAGCAAGCCATTTTATTAGACACCGCGACTTTAGAATTTAATTATGTGCCAGCTAAATTTGGTGATTACGTAATATCTATTATGAATACTAATAAACGTCGTTCTCTTACCGAAAGTAAATATAATGAGCGTAGAGAAGAATGTGAATCAGCTTTAGCTTCTTTACAAACAGTACTTGAAATAGAATCATTAGGTGAGTTGTCAGTAGAACAATTTGAAGAAAATAAAGCACTTATTAAAGATGAAATAAAACGTCGTCGTGCAAAACACGCAGTTTCAGAGAATGAACGTACAAAAAAAGCGCATAAAGCATTAACAGAAAGTAACTTTACTCAATTTGGTCAATTACTCAATGCATCCCATGCATCGTTGAAAGAAGATTATGAAGTTACCGGCATAGAATTAGATACTTTAGCAGAAACGGCGCAACAAGTTGATGGTGTATTAGGCGCTAGAATGACAGGAGCAGGTTTTGCAGGTTGTGCGATTGCATTAGTGCATAAAGATAGTATCCAACAATTGGAAAATGACGTGTCTAAAACGTATTTAGAACGTATTGGGTACACCCCATCGTTTTATCATGTAGGTATAAGTGATGGCGTAAAATCGTTAAATTAATAAATGGAAAGAGAGAGGAGTTTATATATGAGTGTTTTAGTGTTAGGTGGCGCAGGTTATATCGGAAGTCATGCGGTAGACCAGTTAATCGAAAAAGGATATGACGTTGTTGTAATAGATAATTTAGGTACAGGTCATAGAGCAGCAGTGCATAAAGAAGCTAAGTTTTATGAAGGTGATATCAGAGATAAAGCGTTTTTAAATGACGTATTCATGAAAGAAAATATAGAAGGTGTATTCCACTTTTGTGCTTATTCCTTGGTAGGAGAATCTGTAGAGAAACCATTAGCTTACTTTAATAATAATGTTCAAGGTCTACAGGTATTATTAGAGGTTATGTATGACCATCAAGTAGAAAATATTATTTTTTCTTCAACAGCAGCAGTATATGGTGAGCCAGATTCAGTACCAATAACTGAAGAAGATTCTAAAACACCTACAAGTCCATATGGTGAAAGTAAACTCATGATGGAAAAAATGATGCAGTGGAGCCATGAAGCTTATGGTGTTAATTATGCTGCTCTTCGATACTTTAATGTGGCAGGTGCTAAAGAAGATGGGACTATAGGTGAAGACCATCGCCCTGAGACACATCTTATCCCTATTGTGTTACAAGTGGCTCTAGGCCAGAGAGATCAATTAATAGTATTTGGAGATGATTATGATACAGAAGATGGGTCATGTATTCGTGACTATCTTCATGTTGTAGATTTAATTGATGCACATATTTTAGCTTTTCAACATTTACAAGATGGAGGGTCATCAGGCGCATTTAATTTAGGTAGTAGTCAAGGTTATTCAGTATTCGAAATTTTAGAGGCAGCAAGAAAAGTAACCCAAGAACCTATTAAAGCAGTAGTTGGCAAAAGACGTTCCGGCGATCCAAGTAAGTTAATTGCTTCAAGTGATAAAGCGCAACAAATACTAGGTTGGAAACCACAACACGATAACATTCACGATATTATCGATTCAGCATGGCAATGGCATCATCAGCATCCAAACGGATACCAAGAAAATATGGAGGGTTAATGCATGTTATTAAATCAGCAATTAGTACAACAATTTGTAGCACAAGCAATTTCTTACGGTGATTATGAAGATGAAGATGCAATTTATATTCAAAACAAATTGTTAAGCCATTTAAATGCCGAAGGCGTAGATGATTCATCAGTATCTGAATTAAATAAAGACGCGACAGCAAATGAAATTACACAATACTGGATTCGACAAGCTATAAATGAAAACTGTATTGAAGATGCGCTATACAGTAAAGAAATCGTTGAGGCCCAAGTATTAGATTTAATTACACCACGCCCGTCTGTAATCAATCGTAAATTTAAAGAAGCATATGAAACATCACCAGAAGCGGCTACAGATTATTTTTATGACATTGCTAAACGCAATCACTATGTGAAAGAAGATGCGATTGCTAATAATATTAATTATGATGTGACTACCGAATATGGTGATATTGAGATAACAGTTAACTTATCTAAACCTGAAAAAGATGCGAAACAAATTGCAAAGGCTAAAGAAGCACCAGCTACCACCTATCCAAAATGTGCGTTGTGTATAGAAAATGAAGGGTTTAAAGGTTCTGTATTGCAAGCCGCACGTACAAATCACCGTGTGATTCGTTTAAACTTAAATGGAAAGCAATGGGGCTTCCAATATTCACCTTATGCATATTTTGCAGAACATAGTATTGTACTGTCTGAATCACATGAGCCAATGGAAATTAATCAAGATACGTTTGTGAACTTATTAGACTTTATAGACCAATTCCCGCATTATTTCATTGGTTCTAATGCAGATATTCCACTTGTGGGGGGGTCTATTTTGTCCCATAATCATTATCAATCTGGAAAACATGTATTTCCAATGGATAACGCCAAAGAGGTAGAGCGATTTACGATTGCAAATTATCCGTCAATACAGGCGAGTACTTTAAAATGGCCTATGAGCGTTATTCGCTTGAAAGGTGAAAATCGAGAACAACTTATTGAAGCAGCGACATATGTAATGACTGAGTGGAATCAATATTCAGATCATAAAGTTGACATCAAAGCCTTTAGTAGCGATGGTGAACGTCATCACACTATAACACCAATTGCAAGATATAGACAAAAGCAATATGAGTTAGATATCGTTTTACGTGATAATCAAACTTCAGAAGAATTTCCTGATGGTATTTTCCATCCTCATAAAGATGTGCAACATATAAAAAAAGAAAATATAGGATTAATAGAAGTAATGGGTACTGCTATTTTACCTGGCCGATTGAAACAAGAACTACAACAAGTTAAAGATTACCTATTAAACACAACACAAGTTGATTTAGGTGTACATCAACAATGGGCCGACGAAATGAAACAAGCATATGATGTCGATGAAAGTAACGTCGATGACATCGTAGATAAAGAAGTAGGTTATAAATTTAAACGTGTATTAGAAGATGCTGGCGTATTTAAAAATACAGAACAAGGTCAACAGGCGTTTGAACGCTTTATTGAACAGCTTTAAAACAATACATTCATTATCTGTTTTCAAAAGATCAGAGTACAATACTTTGGTCTTTTGTTTTTTTATGAAGAGGCATATAATTAACCGCAAAGGAGTTGTTTTAGATGAGGCATAATTTCAACCGCTCAGTCATTGTTTTGATGATACTATGCGTGATTTTAGCGGGTTGTTCAAATGGGAATGATAATAGCAAAAGCCATAGCAATTCTAATAAAGATGAAAAAAACAAAACATTACATATTTCTGCAGCAGCTAGTTTAACTGAAGTTACTAAAGAGCTGGAAACAGCGTTTAAAAAAGAACATAAAGGTACTGAAGTTACATTTAACTATGGTGGCTCTGGTGCATTGAGACACCAAATTGAAAAAGGCGCACCTGTAGATGTATTTATGTCAGCCAATACTAAAGATGTAGATGTATTAAAAAACAATGATAAAGCACAAAATACATATGAATATGCTAAAAATAAGCTCGTCCTTATAGGTGAAAAAGATAGTGAATACCAATCAGTGAAAGCGTTGAATAACGACGATAAATTAGCTATTGGAGAAGTGAATTCTGTACCAGCAGGCAAGTATGCTGAACAGTATTTAAAAGACAATAAATTATATAAACAAATCAAACCTAATTTAGTGTTTGCTAAAGACGTGAGACAAGTATTAAACTATGTGGAAAAAGGTAACGCCCAATTAGGTTATGTATACCAAACAGACTTACATCAAAGTCAACAAAATGCCAAGCATGATGTTAAGAAAATAAATATAGTTAATATGAAACACCCCATTGTATATAAATCAGCAACAACGTCAGACAAAAAATTAGCTCAAGCTTGGATTGAATTTCTTAAAACAGAACAAGCTAAAGAAATATTGAAAAAATATAAGTTCGAAGTCTAGGAGGTTTTAGCAATGATTGATGTAATACCTTTTTGGATATCACTCAAGGTAGCTGTGATTAGCACAATAATTGTAACCTTTTTTGGTATCGTTATATCTAGATGGTTATATAAACGTCATGGCGTTATTGCTAAAATTTTAGAAAGTGTGATTATTTTACCAATCGTTTTACCACCAACTGTGATGGGCTTTATTCTATTAATTATTTTTTCACCTAGAAGCTTTATAGGAAGCTTTTTTACAAACGTATTGCATTTACCAGTGGTTTTCACTTTAACAGGCGCTGTCATTGCATCTGTGATTGTAAGTTTTCCATTGATGTATCAACACACTGTTCAAGGCTTTCGGACTATTGATAATAAAATGTTGAATACGGCTCGGACGATGGGGGCAAGTGAAAATAAAATATTTTTTAAATTAATTCTGCCATTATCAAAGCGTTCTATTTTATCTGGTGTCATGATGAGCTTTGCCCGTGCAATTGGAGAATTTGGCGCAACACTTATGGTTGCTGGCTACATACCGAATAAAACAAATACGCTACCTTTAGAAATTTATTTTTTAGTAGAACAAGGTAAAGAAAATCAAGCTTGGTTATGGGTGATTGTACTTATTGCATTTGCGGTCACAGTTATTGGGACAATCAATGCATTGAATAGAGAACGTTATCGGGAGGTAGATTAATTGTTGAAATTAAAATTAGAATATGCACTTAAAGATACTCAACTACAGATAAATCTTCAAGATGTTATACCTAAAATATATGCAGTCAAAGGGCCATCAGGTATTGGTAAGACGACTATATTAAATATAATTGCAGGATTGAGGCAAGCGGATAAGGCACATATACAGATTAATAACCGTGTCTTAACAGATACAGACAATGATATAAATGTAAAAATACAGCAAAGAAATATTGGTTATCTATTTCAAGATTATCAATTGTTTCCAAATATGAATGTATATCAAAACATCACTTTTATGACACGACCTTCTGAGCACATCGAAGCATTGATGCAACAGTTAAATATCATGCATTTAAAGGAACAACTCCCATCGCGATTATCTGGTGGTGAATCTCAGCGTGTGGCACTAGCTAGAACGTTAAGTACGAGACCAGACCTTATATTATTAGATGAGCCATTTTCTAGTTTAGATGATACGACTAAAGAAGAAAGTATTCAGCTAGTGAAGCGTATATTTGAAGAGTGGCAAATTCCTATCATTTTTGTAACGCATTCAAATTATGAAGCGGAGTCATTAGCGCATGAAGTTATTAATATTGGTTGAAAGTTTATTATTAATAAAGACTATGTATTATTATAAAAACCCCAATCTGACAAAAGTTAAGATGGGGTTTTTTATAATATTTTATTGTTTGTTCTCTGGAATTGGGAAGTATTCAAAGATTTCTCCAGATTTCAATGCATCTGTTAGTGTATCTAGCCAAGCATAATAAAGCTTAGAATGTTCTAATTGTTCTAAGACTTCTTGTGCTTCTTCAATCACTTCAGTTGTAGCACTATCTGAATGAACAATGGGGTTCAATAAAGATTCAGCTTTATGTATTGCTTCTAAATTCAATTTAATTTCACGTTTCCATTTTTGTGAAAAGAAGTTGCCAAAAAATGTAAAAAAATCTTTTTCAGCTGCAAAATGCTGTTTTCTACTACCGCGCACAAATTCCTGTTTTACTCCATCAAACTCTTGAAGTTTCTTTACACCGGCACTCATGCTGGGTTTGCTCATTTGTAATTCATAACGCATTTCATCTAAAGTCATATTATTGTGTTCAAATACCATCGTACCGTATAAATTGCCTACACTACGATTAACACCATAAAGATCCATTGTTTCACCAATTGAATTTATGACAATATCTTTTGCATGTTCTAATTGTTGTGCATAGTCTTTTGAACGTGCCATTGATTCACCTCCATGTGATATTTAATTTATTGTAACACGAACTTATATTTAATGGATATGTCTTATACCAACGTTACAGGCTATTTATAAATGCAAATGGCGATGCATCATTTATTAATCATATTGATTTTTAGAACAGATTATAACATAGGGAATTCACTACTTTTTTTAATTATAAAGGTAATCCGTTGTTACATAAGGGGTCAAGATTTATAATGAATACAATGATGTATAGAGAGGGTTATTGTAGTGACAAAAGATCGTTATTCTAGACAAACATTATTTAAACAAATCGGTCCACAAGGACAAGATAAAATTATGCAATCTCATGTGCTTATAGTGGGTATGGGTGCACTTGGAACTCATCTCGCAGAAAGTTTAGTGAGGGCAGGGGTCGGTACGTTAACTATTGTAGATAGAGATTATATAGAATTCAGTAATCTACAAAGACAAACATTATTTAATGAAAAAGATGCTATAGAAGGTTTGCCAAAAGTCATTGCTGCAAAGCAAAAATTAATGGATATCCGTAAAGATTTGCAAGTGCATAGCCATATTGCACATGTAAATCGTCAGTTTTTAGAAGATAATGCACAAGCTGTTGATTTGATATTAGACGCCACAGATAATTTTGAAACGAGGCAATTAATTAATGACTTTGCTTTTCAAAATGATCTTCCATGGATTTATGGAGGAGTAGTGCAAAGTACTTATGTACAAGCAACTTTTATTCCGGGTCAAACGCCATGTTTTAATTGTTTAGTACCAAAATTACCAGCAATAAATATGACTTGTGATACGGTTGGTGTTATACAACCAGCAGTAACAATGACTACAAGTTTGCAAGCAAGGGATGCGCTAAAGATATTAACACAACAATCACTGTCCACAAAGGTAACGTACGGCGATTTATGGGAAGGTACGCATTTTACGTTTGGATTTAATAAACTACAAAGAGTAGATTGTCCAACTTGCGGTCAACGACCTACATACCCATACTTAAATGAAACAAAACGACAATTTGTTAGCTTATGCGGTAGAGATACTGTTCAATATGAAAATGCGAATATTTCCCAGGAAATGTTAGAAAAATTTTTAACACAACAAACAATTGCATATCAACGCAATCCATATATGATTCATTTTGAATATAAAGGATATCGTATTGTTAGCTTCAAAGGAGGAAGGTTGCTTATACATGGGATGACAAATCCTCAACAAGCAATCACTTTAATTAATCAACTTTTTGGATAAAGGAGTGCTCTAATGCATACAAACGTTAAGTTAGATAGAGATATTAAATGTGCTGTATTAACAGTTTCTGATACAAGGGGTTACGATACAGACAAAGGTGGACAATTAGTAAAAGAATTGTTGTCGGACTTAAATGTTTCGATAAAACAGGAGCATTATAAAATAGTCAAAGATGATCAAGATGCAATAAAATCACAAGTTAAACAGTGGTTGCAAGCAGATGTCGATGTGATAATTACTACAGGTGGAACAGGCATTGCGAAAAGAGATGTGACAATAGAAGCGACTTCCTCATTTTTCACTAAAGAAATTGAAGGTTTTGGAGAGCTATTTAGATACCTCAGTTTTACTGAAGATGTTGGCACGAGAGCTTTATTATCCCGAGCAATTGCAGGGACAGTAGAGGATAAACTCATCTTTAGCCTCCCTGGCTCTACGGGTGCTGTTAAATTAGCATTGAACAAGTTAATAAAACCTGAATTAAATCATCTTGTGAAAGAATTGACTAAATAAATAGAGACCAAAACGGCAACGCAGAATGGTCTCTAAAAATTAAATGTTGTTATTTAATTATTCTGGGCGTTGAAAGTCACCTGATTTACCGCCAGATTTAGATAATAAATAAGTTTCACCAATAACCATGCTTTTGTCTAAGGCTTTAGTCATGTCATAAACTGTGAGTGCCACGGCAGAAGCTGCAGTTAATGCTTCCATTTCGACACCTGTTTTGCCAGTTGTTGAAACGGAGGCTTGGATATTTAATGTAAAAGATGACGCGTTCTTCTGCCAATTAAATTCAACATCAATTCCTGTTAAAGGTAAGGGGTGACACATAGGAATAATATCGGCGGTATTTTTAGCAGCCATAATACCTGCAATTTGTGCGGTATTAAGAACGTTTCCTTTTTTATTTGTATACTTAACAATTTGTTGGTAGATTTCTGGATTTACTGTAATGCTAGAATGCGCAATTGCAGTACGCTTGGTAATATGTTTTTCAGAAACATCTACCATTTTAGCATTACCTTGTTCGTTAATATGTGTGAATTCAGACAAAATATCCCTCCTAATTGTTTTCTAGTATATCACGAAATTAATTTATGTAAGGAGTAGATTGAAATGCCTGTAGAGAAAAGAAATCCAATCCCAGTGACTGAAGCAATTAAACGTGTAGTAAGCCAAAATATTTTTATGAATGAAACGAAAGTACCGTTGAATAAGAGTTTAAACCGCATTTTATCTGAAGATATTGTAGCTACGTATGAAATACCACGGTTTAACAAATCACCTTATGATGGGTTTGCGATTAGAAGTAAGGATACGGTAAACGCAAGTGGTGATCATCGCCTCACATTTAATGTGATTGATCATATTGGCGCAGGTTCTGTTTCAGAGAAAACGGTGGGGGCATTTGAAGCAGTGCGAATTATGACAGGTGCAGCAATACCTGACGGCGCAGATGCTGTAATTATGCTGGAACAAACGGTAGAAGATGGAAAAACGTTTAGTTTAAGAAAACCTTTTAAACCAAATGAAAATATTTCTTTAAAAGGTGAAGAAACACAAATAGGTGATGTAATTTTACAAAAAGGACAACAAATTAATCCAGGTGCAATTGCTGTATTGGCTACATATGGCTACGCACAAGTGCCAGTGTTTAAGATTCCGAGTGTGGCTGTTATTGCTACTGGTAGTGAACTATTAGATGTAAATGATGACTTAGAACCAGGAAAAATTAGAAATTCCAATGGTCCAATGATTACAGCGTTAGCAAATAATTTGAATTTACAAGTTGAGAATTACCAAATTCAACAAGATGATTTAGAAAGCAGTATTCAAGTAGTCGCCAATGCGATGCAACACCATGATATCGTTATTACTACGGGAGGTGTCTCGGTCGGTGATTTTGATTATTTACCTCAGATATATGAATCTATAAATGCGAAAGTACTTTTTAATAAAATAGCAATGCGTCCAGGTAGTGTCACTACTGTAGCAGTAGCAGAGGGAAAATATCTATTTGGACTATCAGGTAACCCTTCGGCATGTTTTACCGGATTTGAATTGTACGTGAAACCTGCAGTGCAGCATATGATGCATGCAAATGCGTGTTACCCTCAAGTGGTACAAGCTACATTGATGGAAGATTTCACAAAGCCAAATCCGTTTACAAGATTTATTCGTGCGACAGCCACATTTAATGGTAAAGAGATGACAGTGGTACCGTCAGGCTTTAATAAATCTGGTGCAGTTGTTGCTATTGCACATAGTAATGCAATGATTATGTTGCCTGGTGGAACAAGAGGATATAAAAAAGGCTATACCGTAGATGTCATACTAACTGAATCTCAAGCTTATGAAACGGAATGCTTTATATGATTTTACAAATTGTAGGGTTGAAAAATTCGGGTAAAACAACATTGATGGCACACACTATTGAAGTGTTAAAAGCACATCAACTTAAAGTGGTAACTATAAAACATCACGGACATCATGACAATCAGCATTATAACGATATAACACTGCAAAACGATGGTGTGGATCATATGAAACACTTTCATGCAGGCGCAGATCAAAGTATCGTGCAAGGCCATTTTTATCAACAAAGTGTAATGAGAACACAAAACAAAACACTTGATGAAATCATTGGCGAATCTGTTACAATAGACAGTAACATCATATTAGTAGAAGGTTTTAAAGAAGCGCAGTTTGACAAAGTGCTTGTTTATCGTAATGAAAATGAACGTAAAGCATTGAGCCATTTATCAAATATCAAATATGTTATTAACATTAACGAATCAGCTGCATTACAACAGTATGATCAATGGTTACTATCTTTTTTTAATATCGAAGGAATGAATTAAATGAAACAATTTGAAGTGATAAGTGAACCGATACAAACCGAACAATATAGATCTTACGTACTTGATGAACATCAAGGCGCTGTGGTCGTTTTTACAGGTCACGTCAGAGAATGGACTAAAGGTGTTAAAACAGAATATTTAGAATATGAAGCGTATATCCCTATGGCGGAAAAGAAATTAGCACAAATAGGTGAAGAAATTTCACAAAAATGGCCAGGTACAAAAACAGCAATCGTACATAGAATTGGACCGTTAAAAATTTCAGATATCGCAGTGCTCATTAGCGTCTCTTCTCCACATCGTAAAGACGCGTATAGTGCAAATGAATATGCAATTGAACGTATTAAAGAAGTTGTACCAATATGGAAAAAAGAAATATGGGAAGATGGTGCGCAATGGCAAGGCCATCAGCATGGTAGTTATGAAGATGCGTTTGAAGGAGGACAATCATGAAAGTACTTTATTTTGCAGAAATAAAAGAAATTTTAGCTAAACCATCTGAAGACATAGACTTAAGTAATGATATTACTGTGGATGAATTTATTACTTATTTATTTGAACAGTATCCTATGATTAGTGATAAAAAATTCCAAATAGCAGTAAATGAAGAATTTGTGAAAAATGACGACATTGTACGATCAAATGATACTGTCGCATTAATTCCACCAGTTAGCGGAGGGTAAAGAAAAGATGAAAGCAATTATACTTGCCGGGGGACAATCAGAGAGATTCGGTGAACCTAAAGCTTTTGCACAGATTGAATCACAATCGTTTTATGAACGGATTATAGATGTGTTAGAAGCAACTAATATGTTTAATCAAATTATTATAAGTACTAACGAAGACCTTGCGAGTCAATTCGATTACCCTAATATAGTAATTGATGAACAGAAAAATAAAGATAAGGGGCCTTTGGCAGGTATTAGATCAGTCATGAGCCATTTTGAAGAAGAAGAGCTTTTCTTTGTAATCTCCGTCGATACTCCAATGATTACACAAAAAGCAATAAGCAAATTATACCAATTTATGGTCGAGCATCTTATCGAAGACCAGCTAGATATCGCAGGATTTCAAGAAGATGGTAGACCAATACCAACGCTTGCCTTCTACAGTCCTCACACGTTAAATTACATTGATAAAGCATTGGCATCAGATGATTATAGTTTGAAAAATGTCTACACAAAAGTTGCAAGTGACTGGTTAGATGTTAACGAAATTGAGTCACCTGGTTATTGGTATAAAAATATAAATTTCCAACAAGACTTGGACATATTGCGACATGAAATTATAAATAGATAAGGAGGCTAACAAAATGGTAGAACAAATCACTGATAAGCTAGGGCGTCCGATTCGTGATTTACGATTGTCAGTTACAGATCGATGCAATTTCCGTTGTGATTATTGTATGCCAAAAGAAATATTTGGTGATGATTTTGTTTTCTTACCAAAAGATGAGCTTCTTACATTTGACGAAATGGTACGTATTGCCAAAGTATATACGTGGTTAGGCGTTAAAAAAGTACGCATAACAGGTGGTGAACCATTGCTCAGACGTGATTTATATAAATTGATTTATGAATTAAATCAAATAGACGGTGTAGAAGACATTGGTCTCACTACAAATGGTTTATTATTGAAAAAACACGGTCAAAAATTATATGATGCTGGTTTACGACGCATTAATGTAAGTTTGGATGCGATTGAGGATAAAGTGTTTCAAGCTATTAATAATAGAAATATAAAAGCTTCTACAATTTTGCAACAAATCGATTATGCTGTTTCTATTGGATTCCATGTAAAAGTCAATGTAGTTATCCAAAAAGGTGTGAATGACGACCAAATCTTACCAATGATTCAATATTTCAAAGATAAAAAAGTCGAAATTAGGTTTATAGAATTTATGGACGTTGGAAATGATAATGGTTGGGATTTCAGTAAGGTTGTTACAAAAGATGAAATGTTAAATATGATTGAAAATGAATTTGATATAGAGCCTGTTGAACCTAAATACTTTGGAGAAGTTGCTAAATATTATCGCCATAAAGATAATGGTGCCCAATTCGGTCTTATTACGAGCGTGTCTCAATCATTCTGCTCTACATGTACCCGTGGGAGACTTTCATCAGATGGGAAGTTTTATAGTTGCTTATTTAGTACAGTGGAAGGATTTAATGTTAAGTCATTTATGCGTGATGGGGCCACTGATGTTGAACTATTCGAGCAATTCAAATTATTGTGGAATGTTAGAGACGATAGATACTCAGATGAACGTACAGAACAAACAGTAGCCAATAGGCAACGTAAAAAAATTAATATGAATTATATAGGTGGTTAAATTTAAGTAGGTTTACTTGAGCACAACAACTTATAACACTGGGACAGCATTCACAAGCTTGCATATTTCCAGTGTTTTTTTATGTTATAAATTATGAAATAAAACCTACTTAAGTACAGTTAAAACTAAGAGGATATAATAGTTCATTACAATTAAAAAGACGAATTATTTTTCAGGACAATCTATTTATTAATACTGTTAATATTCAGTTTTGAAATTTAATTAAATACAAAAGTGGTAGTTGAATATATGAGCAATATAAAACAAAGTTAATAGTAGAAAATATTTATCTATTACAATTAAAATAATAGATTTAATGAACAGGATGTTATATAATACTTTAAAAGCTTATTCATTATAAAGCCATTTTAACAACAAGAGAAAACGTCGAGGAGGCCATTATTATGGGAAGTAAAGTATCATATTTTATAATGTCTGAAAGGGCATTGAGTCAATTAAAGCACTGGTTGAAAACAATACACCGACTGTCCATTGAAGAGTTTGTAGTACTCTATAAAGTTTACGAGGCTCAAAAGATCAGTGGGAAGGAATTGAGAGATACACTGCATTTTGAAATGTTATGGGATACAAGTAAGATTGATGTCATTATAAGGAAAATTTATAAAAAAGAACTTATGTCTAAAGTTCGTTCTGAAACAGATGAAAGACAAGTGTACTACTATTTTAATGATAATCAGACTAAAATTCTTAATGATATTATTAGAGAAATTGAGCATATTAAAGTTCCACAATAATAATAAAAAAGTATCAATCAAGTTACTGATTGATACTTTTTTTATTAGAAGGAACTAAGATATTTAACTTTTCTTCCATGTAAAATAAAGTAAATGATTGCCGCAATAAATACAATAACTGCCATGACGGCATATAATTGTGCATATGATACAGATGAAGTTATAAATCCTAAAACGTAAGGGCCAAAGCCAAGACCTAAGTCTAAACCTATAAAATATGTTGAGGTTGCAATTCCATATTTAACTGGTGGCGATACTTTAATAGCAATGGCTTGCATACAGGAAGATATATTTCCGAAGCCAGCGCCTAAAAGTAAGCCGGCAAGAATAAGTAACCATCCATTATTTGTAATACTAAGTGTAAGGAATGTAAGTATTAAGAATAAAAATGCAGGGTATGCAATGACATTCTCATTTTGTTGATCCATTAGTCGACCAGCAATAGGACGAGTAATTAAGGAAGCAATGGCATAAAAAATAAAGAAATAACTAGAAATTGTTACTAAATTAATTTCTTGGGCGAAAAATTGTAAAAACGTAAGTATTGATGAATAAGTTAAACCAGTTATTAACATAATAACAGCTACAGGTATTGCTTCTTTAGCAATATAGTTATTGATATTGAATTTCTTGCTTTTTACTTTTTGAGCATCAGTATTAGAAGTATCTAATTCAAATTGTAAATTTACAAATATAGAAATTACAAAACTAACAATGCCACAAATCAGGCAAATTAAAAATAAAAACTTGATTGGAAATGTATTGACAAGAAGTAATCCGAAAAACGGACCAATTGCTGCACCAATTACAAGACTTAATGAAAATAAACTAATACCCTCACTTTTTCTTTCATTAGGAGTGACATAAGCTGCAATTGTGCCTGTAGCTGTAGTGGTAATTCCTGTGGCAATACCATTGATTAATCTAGTGAACATTAGTAACGCTAATGAACCTTCTATAAAATAAAATAATTGTGTAAAAATTAAAAACACTAAGCCTATTAATAAGATACGTTTAGGCCCAATCTTATTTACATACTTACCTGTAGCGAAGCGGCCAATTAAAGAACCAATGATGAAGAGGCCTGTTACTAGGCCAGCTACACTATCTGAAGCATTGTACTCAGATTTAGTATAACTGGCAATAATAACTATAAGTAAGTACATACATAAGTATATTAAAAAATTGGTTAAAAAATTAATGTTGAAACTTTTAGTCCAAATGGGTGACTTAATTGATGAGACTTGAGTCATATTATATTTCCTCCAATTTCGTAATTTCTTCATGTATTGCTTGTATGGTACTAATTGTTTGATTAAGTGCGTCTTCAGATAAACCTGTATTTTCGATAATTTGATCTTGAATTTCATCTATTCGAACACTGATTTTGTCATATAATATTTGACCTTCTTCAGAAAAAGTTAATAATTTTTCCCTTTTATCTTTGCCAGATTCGATGTTCAATAATGATTTTTCTGATAATACTTTTAGAATTTTTCGAGTAGTTGGTTTCTCAATTGCTCGACGTTTTGAAATTTGTACTAATGTAGTAGGCGCATTATAAGCTATATCTTTAAATACTAACCATTGCGCAGGATAAAGATCGAATTCTTCAAATATCGGTTGGAACAACTTAGTGTATGGTCTATAAATTGCAGTAAGACTATTAAATATAAGTTTATTGTCCATAATGCCCTCCTAAAATAGTTAGCTTAGCTAACTTAAATCACAACGTAATTATTCTAATCCTTTATAATTAAAAAATCAATAGCAGACTATGTAAATTTTTATAGGAAATAAATAAGGAAAGAGAAATTTTATGGAGTGTATAGGTTAAGACAAGTAAAGAAGTGTACAATTTGTTAAAATATAATTAAAGCTAAAATAAGGGAGATACATAATGCAGTATTTAAAATTAGATCATATTATTCATTATATTCATCACTTAGATAACTTTAAATATCCAGGACATCTATTTACTTTACATAACGGTGGTAAGCATGAAAAGTTAGGAACTTATAATAGATTAGCCTATTTAAATAATGCATATATTGAATTATTAGACGTGTACAATTCTGACGTCTTGCAAAAGGTAATAAAATCTGAAGAAGGTCGAGTTTCGTTCCCTTCTCAAATCTTACAGGATAAATATAAGCAAGGTCTTAAAACGTTAGCATTTCGTACACAAAATATTGAGCAATTGAAGAAAGATTTAGAAACAAGAAATGTAGAGGTCATAGGACCTATTACTATGCATAGAGAAAATGTGAAAGGCAATAAAACTGTATGGAAATTGTTATATATTGCTGATCCAGATTATAGATTAAAGCCGCCATTTTTCATACAGTGGGATGAAGCTGAAGAAGTTAGAAATGAAAAGTTAGACCCACTTAAACAAAAGGAATTTACGATTAATACCATTAATATACAAAGTGAAGAACGTGAACATACTGTGAAAAAATGGGAATACTGGTTTGATATGGATAAAATAAGTGAAACTAAAGCATATACAGATTTAAAGCTGAAAAATGATGATGTCGTTTATCGCATTTATGATGGAGAACACTCAGGATATAAATCAATCATCATTCATGACGATAAAACTTCATCACCTTATAGTTTAATTATTAGAGGGACTAGTTACCAATTTGAGGCAGATTAAAAAATATAGGCATATGCACTCTTCCAAATAATGAAAATGTGTATCAAAGAAATAATAAGTGTTAAAATAGTTAGGTACGTAGATAATTTATGTGTACGCAACAATAATAAATAAACACATATTACAAATGATAATGCTGCTAAAATAATTCTTAAACTTAGAAATGAGATTGTAAGAGGTTCGACTAAAGCTTGAACTACAAAGAATAGATTTACAAGCATCAATAATCCAATAATAAATATACGCAATAAAAACACCTCGTTTTTTCTTTAAATATAATATAGTAATTGAATCATTACTATATGAAATTATGGAGGAAGCAATGTATAATATCAAAGTATTGAATTGATAAAGGAGATATCGATTGTATGGAAAAAATGAATATCACAAATCAAGAACACGATGCATTTGTTAAATCTCATCCACAGGGAGATTTATTACAATTAACTAAATGGGCAGAGACAAAAAAACTAACTGGATGGTATTCAAAACGCATCGCAGTTGGTGAAGAAGGCGAAATAAAAGGCGTAGCGCAATTGTTGTTTAAAAAAGTGCCTAAGTTACCTTATACGTTATGTTACATTTCAAGAGGATTTGTAACTGACTATAGTAATAAACTCGCATTAGAAGCACTTTTAGAATACGCCATGCAAATTGCAAAAGAAGAAAAAGCATATGCAATTAAGATTGACCCAGATGTCGAAGTAGATAAAGGTGCTGAGGCACTAACAAACTTAAGGTCATTAGGGTTTAAACACAAAGGGTTTAAAGAAGGCTTATCTAAGGCTTATATACAACCAAGAATGACGATGATAACACCTATCGAAAAATCAGATGAAGAACTAATACAAAGTTTCGAAAGACGTAATCGTTCAAAAGTAAGATTAGCCTTAAAACGAGGCACAACTGTAGAGCGTTCTGATAGAGAAGGATTAAACACTTTTGCTAACTTAATGCAAATTACAGGTGAACGTGATGGCTTTTTAACACGTGATATTAGTTATTTTCAAACTATATATGATGCATTACATCCAGATGGCGATGCGGAACTTTTCCTAGTGAAATTAGAACCGAAACCAGTTCTACAAGACTTAAGAGAAGATTTACTTCAACTTGAACAAGAAAAAGTTAAACTAGGTGAGAAAAAGCAAGATAAAAAAACACTAAATAAAATTAATGATGTAAATAATAAAATCAATAAAACCCAAGAGCTAATTGATGAAATGGAAAAATTAGAGGTATCGCATCCTGAAGGCATGTACTTATCTGGAGCATTATTAATGTTTGCAGGCAATAAATCATATTATCTATATGGTGCATCCTCAAATGAGTACCGTGAATTTCTACCAAACCATCATATGCAATTTGCTATGATGCAATATGCTAGAGAACATGGAGCTACTACCTATGACTTTGGTGGTACAGATAATAATCCTGACAAAGACTCTGATCACTATGGCTTGTGGGCATTCAAAAAAGTGTGGGGCACATATTTAAGTGAAAAAATTGGCGAGTTTGACTACGTGTTAAACAAGCCACTTTATCAAATTATTGAAAATGTAAAACCGAAACTCACTAATACTAAAATCAAAATATCTCGTAAACTAAAAGGTAAATAAATCATAATTAATAACACACAGAATAAAGTTTTGAATTAAAATTTTGGAAACTTTATTCTGTGTGTTTTTTATATGGTTAATAAATTTAACAATTCTAAATATTTTATAAATTTATTAGCTTATATGATATTGTAAACGAGTGAGTTATGGTAAATTGGATATAGTGAATGAAAGTACGAAAGGAGACTAAGTGCATGATTAAAAAATTACTACAATTTTCATTAGGAAATAAATTTGCGATTTTTCTAATGGTTTTGTTAGTTATATTAGCGGGTGCATATTCAAGTTCGAAAATGAAACTTGAACTATTGCCTGACACTGAACCACCTATTATCACAGTACAGACAGCATTGCCTGGTGCAACTCCGGAAACGGTGAAAGAAGACATTAGTGACAAGATAGATAATCAAGTAAGGTCTATGGCTAATGTCAAAAGTGTAAGTGCACAATCGATGCAAAATGCTTCAATGGTATCTGTAGAATTTGATGAAAAAGCAGATATGGATAAAGCAGAAAATGATTTGCAAAAAGAAATAGATAAAATAAAGTTTGAAAAAGATGTTGAAGAACCAGAATTAACAAGAAGTACAATGGATGCATTCCCTATCGTAGCTTATTCATTTACTAATAAGGAATCTAACCTTAAAGATACTACAGGTAAATTGAATAACCAATTAATTCCGCGCTTGGAAACAATTGATGGTATCCAAAATGCACAACTTAATGGTCAAACATCACGTGAAGTATCTATAAAATTTGATCAAGACAAGTTACAAGAAAGCGGATTAAGTGAAGAAAAAGTGCAACAATATTTAAAAAGCGCTACAAGTGAAACACCACTTGGTTTATTCCAATTTGATACAACAGAAAAGTCAGTTGTTATAGATGGTCAATTTACATCAGTTGATGCATTGAAAAACTTAAATATTCCACTGTCTGCGGGTGGAGCTTCTAGTGCTCAAGGACAGAGTGGGGGTGATTCTAGTCAACAAGGTGTGGGTCAAAGTCAAGGTGGTGCATCAGCTTCACAAGGTTCTGCAATGCAAGGTGCAAGCGGTAGCGCACAAGGGCAAAATGTACCTACTGTAAAATTAGATGATCTTGCTGATGTCTCTGTCGGTGATGAACGTGAGTCTATCTCTAAGACAAACGGAAAAGATGCTGTGAACGTACAAGTTACTAAATCGCAAGACGCAAATACTGTACAAGTAGCAGAAGATACAAAGAAAGAAATAGATAAATTTGTAAAAGATAATCCGAAGATCGAAGCCACTAAAGTTATGGATACGGCTAAACCTATTGAAGATTCGCTTTACACGATGATTGAGAAAGCTGCGCTAGGTACAATGGTTGCAATTATTGTTATCTTATTATTCTTAAGAAATATTCGAACTACAGCAATTTCAGTCGTATCTATACCAATGTCTATTTTAATCGCAATGATAGCGTTGAAACTAACTGATGTCTCGTTAAATATTTTAACTCTAGGAGCACTTACGGTTGCGGTAGGTAGAGTGATTGATGATTCTATTGTAGTAGTTGAAAATATATATAGACGTCTTTCTGATAAAGGAGAGAAGTTAAAAGGTGACAAATTAATAATAAGTGCTACAAGCGAAGTATTTAAGCCAATCATGTCATCTACTATTGTGACTATCATTGTATTCTTACCTTTAGCTTTTGTGACAGGTTCGGTGGGACAAATGTTTAGACCATTTGCAATGGCAATTGCATTTAGTTTAATAGCCTCACTCTTAGTGTCTATCACAATTGTGCCAGCGCTCAGCGCTACATTCTTTAAAAAAGGAATTAATCAGGCAAGAGAAAAGAAACTCGGGTTAATAGGCTCTAACTATAAAAAACTATTAAATTGGTCATTAAATCATAAGTGGATTGTAATAATAGTCAGCACAGTTATTTTGATAGCTAGTATTGGACTAGGCACAGCTAAACTGGGAACTAGCTTTATATCTACAGGAGAAGACAAGTATATGGCTTTAACTTATACACCTGAACCTGGTGAGACGCAAGAAAGTGTACTTAATCACGCAGAAGAAGTACAAAAGTACCTTAACAAAAAAGATAAAGTGAATACTGTACAATATTCAGTTGGCGGCGCTACACCTACGGACCCTACTGGTAACTCAAATAGCACGGCTATCATGGTAGAATATGATGATAATACGCCTAACTTTGAAGAAGAACCAGATAAGGTACTTAAACATATCGAAAAATATAATCACCCTGGCGAATGGGGCAATCAGGATATGGGTACAGGAAAAGATAATAACGCGCTAGAAATAGCAGTAACAGGGCCATCATTAGATGCAATTGAAGGCACTGTTAAAAGAGTTGAAGACGAAATGAAAGGTGTAGAAGGTCTGGCCAACGTTAAGTCAGATTTAACTCAAACATATGAACAGTTCAACATAAAAGTAGATCAAAACAAAGCTTCAAGCTATGGTTTGTCAGCGTCACAATTAGCGATGACTCTGAATCAAAATACACCTGAACAGACTGTAACAACGGTTAAAGAGAATGGCAAATCTATAGATGTGAAAGTGAAAGAAGACAAAGAGAAGAACTGGACGCAAGAAAAATTAGAAAGTACAGAAATACAGACTCCGACAGGTCAATCTATTGTATTAAGTGAGATTTCTGAATTGGAGAAATCATCTACGCCAAACAAAATTGAAACAGAAGCGGGTGATTATACTGCAACAGTTTCTACAAAAGTAACTAATGATGATGTTGGTGGTATGGGTCAAAAAGTAATATCAAAAGTTAATGAGATAGATAAGCCTAATGATGTAAATATAAAAGTAGGTGGGGCTAATGAGGACATTAACAAAGCTGTATCCCAATTAGTATTAGCCATGTTAGCAGCAATAATTATTGTTTATTTAGTACTCGTACTCACATTCAAAGGCGCACTTGCACCATTTACCATTTTATTCTCGTTACCATATACAGTGATAGGGGTAGTATTAGCGTTAGTAATCACTGGTGAAACAGTATCAGTACCAAGTATGATTGGTATGCTCATGCTTATAGGTATTGTAGTAACTAATGCAATTGTGTTAGTAGATCGAGTTATTAATAAAGAAAACCAAGGCATGGAAATGAAAGAAGCATTACTTGAAGCAGGTGGAACACGTATTAGGCCAATTCTTATGACGGCGTTAGCTACCATTGGTGCATTATTGCCAATGTTATTTGGTCAAGATAGCTCCATTATAATTTCAAAAGGGATGGCAGCAACGGTAATAGGTGGATTAATTTCATCTACACTATTAACGTTAATCGTCGTACCTGTCATTTATGAAATCTTATTTACTTTAAAATTAAAATTAGTAAATAAAGTGCAGAAAAGGAAGAAATAATATAATTTAATAGTAGGAATTAAGATGTATTAATTTTAGTTTGCTTAATAAAAACTGCTGACAAAGCTTGATGGCTCTGTCAGCAGTTTTTTGTATATAGTTGTGTACTTTATTGGAAATAAAACATTATCATAAGTCTGAATTTAACTTTTTTGTAAGAAAACAAAAAGTATTGAAATAGTTAACTACTTCAATACTCCATCGATGAATGACCAACTTTAATATAAAACTAATGTTAATATAGCGTATACTACGAATAGTAAAACAGTAATGAGGTTTAATATTTGAACAGCTTTTGCGTCTTGCTTACTGTTTTTGAAAGCTGTTATTTCTACGTTACTGATGATGAGTAGTAATACGACGAAGACCCACCAATTTAGTGCGGGGAACGATAACGTTGTAATTGCTACAACAAATAATAAGAGTAAGGCCATAATGATACGTAAAATGCGAGTAATGGCGGTAGGCATTTTAAATATGCTTATGTAACTTACTATGAGATATAGTATTGGTAAAAAGATTAGGTAAAGTTGCATTAGTTTACATCCTTTCTATGTATGCTATTAATCTTAGCATGGAAAAATAGGGTTGACTAGGATGTTATTTACGTTCTTTTTGACTAATTTCTGAACGAACAGAAGCAATTTCCTTTTCTATTTCTTCGAGTTGTCGTAATAATGGGTCAACTTGTTGATTGACTGATTCTCTTTTTTCAAGGTCGCCTTGTAATCTAACATAATCATGTTTCAATTCAGCTAATTTTTCATTTAAATCCATTGTGCGCACTCCTTTTAATTTACGAGAGAACTCGTATTACTTTAATTAAAAGTATAACATGAAATTGAAAGCTTCTAAAATAGACGAGAGATATGTTAAAGTATGAAAATAGAATGAAAACGAAATGACGTAATGAAAGAAGGCTTATTGTGACCCAACAATTTATCATAATTATTTTACTTATTACATTAGGTTATACACTTAAAAGAATAAATTACTTTAAAGCAAATGATAGCCAAGTTTTTTCAACTTTAGTGTTAAACGTCACATTGCCTTCTCTTGTGATTGTAAATTTAAATGATGCTGATTTAGATTTATCACTTTCTCTTTTACCGATAATGATGATTATATACGGTGTAGTAACCAAAATTATCATGATATGGTTCTTTTTAAAGTATGACAATAATATTCGAGGCACAACGGGTATGATGATGGCTTCACTTAACATAGGATTGTTCGCTTATCCGCTTGTTGAAACGATATGGCCTGGAATTGGAATGATTTATTTTGGTATGGCTGATATTGGTGGTGCAGTCATTATGTTTGGGGTTACTTACTTTGTTGCAAGTTATTTTAGTAGTGCAGGGGACAGTTTTGATTTCAAATATTTATGGAAAAACCTTCTTAAATCAGTCCCTTTAATGACATATATTATTATGTTTGTATTGAATATGCTTCATATACAATTTCCTGATCCTGTTATTGATTTCTTTTCAACTTTATCTAGTGCCAATATGCCATTATCAATGATATTGATAGGTTTAATGCTTAACTTTAGTATAGACAAAAGATTTTTACCAATAGCATTAAAATATCTTACATTACATTATGGTTTAGGATTAATCGCTGGATTGCTAGTGTACTTTTTCTTACCAGTAGAAGATCAGATGATTAAGACTACTTTACAAGTTACATGGTTACTTCCTGTAGGTGTGGCAATCATACCTTATACAATACAATTTAAATATAAGACATTACCACTTGTAGGCATGGTTACTAATTTAACGATTGTTATTAGTATCATCATATTATATATTTACCAAGCTTTTTTTGTATAAACAATGAGTATATGGTGTAATCCAATCACGAAAAAACACTCCTGTAAAATAACAGGAGTGTTTTTCTTATATACTTTTATATTTTTTATTTAAGCTTATTAAATTTCATAAATGAATTAAATGTGTGCAGCAACGTATTTGAATTTTTTATATTCATAGTTAATATCGAAGCCCAATTCATTAAAACGCTCTACGAGTTTAGTATTTTTACTACGTATTTTGAAGAAAATCTTTTCTATATCATAGTTTGCAAATGCAATGTGAAGCGCATGCGTTAATAAATCAAACGCAATACCCTTAAGTCTATAATCAGAATGCGATGAAAAATATTTAATTTCTGCTTTGTGACTATTTTCATATATTTGAAGATAAAGATAACCTTTCAGCAGTCCTTCAGACATAAATACAAATAAACGATTATTTTCATCTAAAGATTCGACAATTTCATCAGCCGTCATGACATCATGTTTAAAAGTATGTTCGTGTAGTTTGTTAAATAAACGATAATACGCTGGTTGATACTCTGTAATGTTTTTGGTGTACTCTGTGTTTCCAACATCTTGAGAAGCTACTAAATGGTAATCTGTAAAGCTATAAGAAGATTGGATATCACTCATGAAATCTAAATAAATTTGCTCCGATTTTTCAAAAGAAAAATTAAAAGTAGTGGCCTCTGATTTACTTTGTGCTAATGTTTCAAATAAACTTTGAAAATCTGAGCTTGATGATGTAGCTGTTTTACTTACGAAAGGACCAAGGACTTTATACTTATTGTCTTCGTATTGGAATGCTGAAATTAGCATAATGATTTGGCCTTCATCATCGACTTGTGCAAAAACGCCGGGGTCTGCGATGACTTTTTTGATATTTTCCCCGAAATCTTCATGTGCTTGCGGTAATTTATATAAATAAGAAGCTGATCGATAATCTGCATCGCTTATAAATTCGTCGATTTGCTTATAGTCGTCTAGTTTGATTGTTTTCATAATATACCTCCGTCTAGTGACCTATTATATTAATTATATGAACTTTTTGATATAAATGAAAGTTTTGATGTGTTATATACATGTTACAATATATAGTATATTGAAATTGAAAGGGCGAAATTATGAAATCATTAATTATTGCTGAAAAACCTTCAGTAGGCAGAGACATTGCTAACACTTTAAATATTAAAGAAAAACGCAATGGTTATTTTGAAAATAATAAATATATTGTTACTTGGGCGTTAGGACATTTAGTTACTAATGCAACTCCAGAACAGTATGATAATAAATATAAAGAATGGAAACTTGATGTTTTACCTATTATACCAAATAAAATGAAAACTGTTGTAATTAATAAGACAAGAAAGCAATTTTCTACAGTTCAAACTTTAATTAAGCATAATAATGTGAAAGATATCATCATTGCAACAGATGCAGGTAGAGAGGGAGAGCTTGTTGCACGATTAATATTGGATAAAGCACATAACAAAAAACCAATTAAACGTTTGTGGATTAGTTCTGTTACGAATAAAGCAATTAAAGATGGTTTTAATAAATTACAAGATGGACGCAAATTTAATAATTTATATAAAGCTGCACTTGCGCGTAGTGAAGCAGATTGGATTGTAGGTATTAATGCTACACGTGCATTAACTACGAAATATGATGCGCAATTATCACTTGGTCGTGTACAAACACCAACGATTCAGTTAGTACAAATGCGTCAAAATGAAATTAAGGAATTTAAACCACAAACGTATTATACGATGAAATTGGCAGCAGGTAATCTTAATTTTCAATGTGTTAAACCTCAGTCACATCATGATAAGAAATTGTTTGAAAGTATTAAGCAAAATGTAGAAGGGCAAACAGCAAGGATTGAAGCTATCACGAAAAAATGTAAAAAATCATATCCACAACAACTGTTTAGTTTAACTGACTTACAACAAGAAGCCCATAAACGCTATGGGTTAGGACCGAAAGAAACATTAAATACATTACAAATATTATATGAAAGATATAAACTTGTGACATATCCTCGTACAGATTCTAATTATTTAACTGATGATATGATAGATACACTTAAAGATCGATTACAAGCGATTATGGGTACATCATTAAAAGATCTTGCTAAAAAGCAGATGAATCAAACATTTTCAGTGAAACAACGATTTATTAATAATAGTAAAGTATCAGATCATCATGCTATTATTCCAACAGAAGTGAGACCAGATATGAATCAGTTAAGTCAACGAGAGTCTAAAATATATATGATGATTGCACAGAGATATTTAGAAAATTTAATGCCACCTCATGAGTACGAGGCGTTATCTATTGATTTATCTGTTGGAGAATATAAATTTACTTTCAAAGATAAACTGACGACTAAATTAGGCTTTAAAGCAGTATATGATAAACAAGAAAAAATGAATGAACAGATAACACAAATGGAGAAAGGTGAGACGCTTAAAGTCACACATGTAGTTATTGAACAGCATGAGACTACTCCTCCTGCATATTTTAATGAAGGGACTTTACTGAAGGCAATGGAAAGCCCTCAAAAATTCTTTGCAATAAATGATAAAAAGCACAATGCTACTTTAAAAGAAGCAGGTGGTATTGGAACGGTCGCAACTCGAGCTGATATTATAGAAAAACTGTTCAATATGAATGCTATTGAATCAAGAGAGGGTAAAATCAAAGTGACTTCTAAAGGTAAGCAAATAATTGAATTAGCCCCTCAAAAACTTACATCTCCTTTATTAACAGCTGAATGGGAAGAAAAGTTACTTCTCATTGAAAAAGGTAAATATGATGTAAATCAATTTATATCTGAAATGAAATCCTTTACTAATGAAGTAGTATCAGAGATTAAAGAAAGCGAACAAAGCTATAAACATGATAATTTAACTACTACTGAATGTCCCACATGCGGAAAATTTATGATAAAAATCAAAACAAAGAATGGTCAAATGTTAGTGTGCCAAGATCCTACATGTAAAACAAAAAAGAATGTCCAAAGAAAGACGAATGCGCGTTGCCCAAATTGTCGTAAAAAAATGACGCTATTTGGTAGAGGTAAAGATGCCGTATATCGTTGCGTTTGCGGTCATACTGAAACTCAGGCACAAATGGATAAACGCCATAAAAACAAAAAGTCAGATAAAGTAAATAAAAAAGACTTGAGAAAATATATGAATAAAGATGAAGGTCTAGAAAACAACCCATTCCAAGATGCATTAAAAGACTTAAAACTCTAAAATAATCGAACGAAATATATATATAATTTTACAAAGTTCGTGTTTGGTATTGTAAAATACTTAGTTTGGTATTAGAATATGAAGGTATTTTAAAAAAAGGAGAACTAACCGTGAAAAAGTATTTCAAGTTTGATAAACATGGAACAAGCTATAAAAGAGAGATACTTGGTGGGCTTACAACATTCTTATCTATGGCTTATATTTTAGCTGTTAACCCCCAAGTGCTTAGTTTAGCAGGCGTAGATGGCGTGTCTGATGATATGAAAATGGATCAAGGTGCTATTTTTGTTGCCACTGCACTCGCAGCTTTTGTTGGTTCATTATTTATGGGGCTTATAGCAAGATATCCAATTGCTTTGGCTCCAGGTATGGGCTTAAATGCATTCTTTGCGTTTACAGTAGTACTAACGATGGGTATACCTTGGGAAGTCGGTCTTACTGGAGTACTATTTTCTGGTGTAGTATTTGCAATTCTGACTTTGACCGGTCTACGAGAAGTAATTATTAATGCAATACCCTACCAGATGAAAATGGCAGTGTCAGCAGGTATCGGATTATTTATAACATTTGTTGGTCTACAAAGTTCAGGCATTATTGTTAAAAATGATTCTACGCTAGTCACGCTAGGACAGATTACTGATGGACCTGTACTTTTAACAATCATAGGTATTATCATTACAGTAGTACTCTATGCAATAAGAGTGCCAGGTGCAATATTTATTGGTATGGTCATTACATCAATTCTTGGAATGTTAACAGGTCTTATAAATACACCAAGTGGAATTGTAGGACAAGTACCAAGTATTGAACCAACTTTCGGAGCGGCATTAGAAACGTTTAACGATCCAAGTCAATTATTTACTGTACAATTTTTAATTGTTATCTTAACATTCCTGTTTATAGATTTCTTTGATACAGCAGGGACACTTGTAGCAGTAGCCAGCCAAGCTGGTATTATGAAAGATAATAAATTACCAAGAGCAGGACGTGCGCTTTTTTCAGATTCTTTAGCAACGATTGTCGGTGCAGTCTTTGGTACTACAACAACGACTTCGTATATTGAATCGACATCTGGGGTCGCAGTTGGTGCGAGAACAGGTTTTGCCAGTGTTATAACAGGTTTCTGTTTCTTGTTAGCGATTTTCTTCAGTCCACTTATGGAAGTGGTAACAAGTGCCGTTACAACCCCAGCACTTGTAGTTGTTGGTGTATTAATGGCTGCAAACTTTGCAGAAATAGACTGGAAAAAATTTGAAGTTGCAGTCCCAGCATTTATTACGATTATTATGATGCCTTTATCATACTCAATAGCAACTGGTATTGCTTGTGGATTTATTTTCTATCCAATCACAATGTTGATATCTAAGAGACATAAAGAAGTGCATCCAATAATGTATGGGCTAATGATTTTATTCATACTTTATTTTGTATTCGTTCACGGATAAATTAAAAGCACATTGTTAACGTCATAGCGACGAAAACAATGTGCTTTTATATTTCAATGAAAGATTATAGTTCGAAATACGTTAGAATTGTGTCATTCACCAGCACTCAAGGGATATTATATAGGAATAGAAAACGAGTTTCTTCATTAAATGTGTTTTAGCTAAATTCTAAAATCATTTGAAGCACATCGATTTCTCAACTCAATTACTTCAATATAATAAATGTGTGACGACAGATATACATTATAAAACACTTTTCAAAGGATATTCATATTTTAATATGAAAATAAGCGTTTAATTACTTACGATCCTGTCTATATTCTGTATATATAACTTTTGCATTTTTGTTTGGTACATAAATTGGCGCTGAGAAAAGTACCAATATAAAGAAGAGCATTAAAAAGAATAAAATCCAATGTACTACCATACCAATTACAGGTAAGAAAGCAATAAATGAACCGATCACGCCTAATAATGGAACAAACATCATTGGTTTAATAGAATTTTGCTTATCAACTATTAATATAATCAACATTACAAAATAAAGTAATGCATTGATGAGTAATGGCTGCCAACCAAAGCTTAGAATGAGACTGCCTCCAAGAAACGGAATACCATAAATGAGTTCTCCCATTACTAGAATGACGCTCAAAATAATAAGCGTAGTTCGAATGCCACTTTTCATTATAAATCACCACCTAATATATTTTATTATAAAACAAAGAGCCAGATTTCTATAATAATATGCAATCGTTATATTGAGTTCAATCAAAAGAAATTCAAAAAAAATTCAAAAAAGGTTGAAGTGCGTGTATTATTCAAGTACAATAACAAGGTATGTGTTAGACAAAAAGTATAAAAACTTTTGTTGAAAAGCTTGATTTGTCACAACTTTTCATGTAACATATCTAATGTTGGACTTTAAGAACACGCGATGAAGCGAAAGGTTACTGACACACCCGGCCGCTTTGCCATGGCGCTGTGTGAGATAGTTTTCGTGGAGAAGTCTATCACTTAAATGTAGACGAATAAGGAGGGAAAATTATGGCAAAACAAAAAATCAGAATCAGATTAAAAGCTTATGATCACCGAGTAATCGATCAATCAGCAGAAAAAATTGTTGAAACAGCGAAACGTTCTGGTGCAGATGTATCTGGACCGATTCCGTTACCGACTGAAAGATCAGTTTATACTGTAATTCGTGCCGTGCATAAGTACAAAGATTCACGTGAACAGTTCGAACAACGTACACATAAACGTTTAATCGATATTGTTAACCCTACACCAAAAACAGTTGATGCTCTTATGGGCTTAAACTTACCATCTGGTGTAGACATCGAAATCAAATTATAATAGAAAAATTTAGGAGGTGGACTTTCGATGACCAAAGGAATCTTAGGAAGAAAAATCGGGATGACACAAGTTTTCGGAGAAAACGGTGAATTAATCCCAGTAACAGTAGTAGAAGCAAGTCAAAACGTTGTATTACAAAAGAAATCTGAAGAGATTGATGGATACAACGCTATCCAAGTAGGCTATGAAGACAAACAAGCTTATAAAAAAGATAGTAGAACAAACAAATACGCTAACAAACCAGCAGAAGGTCATGCTAAAAAAGCAGGCACTGCACCTAAGCGCTTCATTCGTGAATTCAGAAACGTTAATGTTGATGAATACGAAGTAGGTCAAGAAGTCTCAGTTGATACATTTGAAGCTGGAGACGTAATTGATGTGACTGGCGTATCTAAAGGTAAAGGTTTCCAAGGTGCCATTAAACGTCATAATCAAGCACGTGGTCCAATGTCACATGGTTCTCATTTCCATAGATCACCTGGTTCAGTAGGTATGGCATCAGACGCTTCAAAAGTCTTTAAAGGACAAAAAATGCCTGGACGTATGGGTGGAGACACTGTAACAGTTCAAAACTTAGAAGTAGTTCAAATTGATACTGAAAACAATGTAATTTTAGTAAAAGGTAACGTACCTGGACCTAAAAAAGGATTCTTAGAAATCTCTTCATCAATCAAAGGTAATAAATAATATAGAATGAAAGGAGGATATGCATAATGGCAAATTATGATGTATTAAAAGTAGATGGAACTAAATCAGGTTCAGTTGAATTAAACGATGCAGTATTTGCAATCGAACCAAATAATAGTGTTCTTTTTGAAGCAATCAACTTACAACGCGCTTCATTACGCCAAGGTACACACGCTGTTAAGAACCGTTCAGCAGTAAGAGGCGGCGGAGCTAAACCATGGAGACAAAAAGGTACAGGACGTGCGCGTCAAGGTACTATCCGTGCTCCACAATGGCGTGGTGGTGGTATCGTATTCGGACCAACACCAAGAAGCTACTCATACAAAATGCCTAAGAAAATGCGTCGTTTAGCATTACGCTCAGCATTATCTTATAAAGTACAAGAAAAAGGTTTAACAGTTGTTAACGAATTAAACTTAGAAGCTCCAAAAACTAAAGAGTTCAAAACTGTACTTTCTAACTTAGAACAACCTAAAAAAGTATTAGTAATCACAGAATCAGAAGATGTAAACGTTGCATTATCTGCACGTAACATTCCTGGTGTACAAGTTACTACTGCTCAAGGATTAAATGTTCTAGATATCACAAGCGCTGACAGTGTAGTAATCACAGAAGCAGCTGCTAAAAAAGTTGAGGAGGTGCTAGGATAATGGAAGCAAGAGACGTTCTTAAGCGCCCCGTAATCACTGAAAAATCATCTGTCGCTATGGGAGAAGATAAATACACATTCGACGTTGATACTCGTGCTAATAAAACACAAGTTAAAATCGCTGTTGAAGAAATCTTTGATGTAAAAGTTGATAATGTAAACATCATTAACTACAAACCAAAGAAAAAACGTATGGGCCGTTACCAAGGCTATACAAACAAGAGACGCGTAGCAATTGTAAAACTAAAAGAAGGATCAATCGATCTATTCAACTAAAACATTACCAATAAGGAGGTAAACGACAATGGCTCTAAAAAAATATAAGCCAATTACAAATGGTCGTCGTAATATGACTGGTTACGATTTCTCAGAAATCACAGAAACAACACCAGAAAAATCATTATTACAACCGCTACCGAAAAGAGCGGGACGAAATAACCAAGGTAAATTGACAGTTCGCCACCGCGGTGGAGGACACAAACGTCAATACCGTGTTATTGACTTTAAACGTAACAAAGATGGCATCAACGCTAAAGTTGAGTCAATCCAATATGATCCAAACCGTTCAGCAAACATTGCATTATTAGTTTATGCTGATGGAGAAAAACGTTATATCATCGCTCCAAAAAACCTTAAAGTAGGTCAAGTATTGGAAAACGGTGAAAACGCAGATATCAAAGTAGGTAATGCATTACCACTAATTAACATTCCAGTAGGTACAGTAGTACACAACATCGAGTTGAAACCTGGTAAAGGTGGACAAATCGCTCGTTCAGCTGGTGCTAGTGCACAAGTACTTGGTAAAGAAGGTAAATATGTTTTAATCAGATTAAGATCTGGTGAAGTACGTATGGTTCTTTCAACTTGCCGTGCTACTATTGGTCAAGTTGGTAACATCCAACACGAACTTGTTAATATTGGTAAAGCAGGACGTTCTAGATGGAAAGGTAAACGCCCAACAGTACGTGGTTCTGTAATGAACCCTAACGATCACCCACACGGTGGTGGTGAAGGACGTGCGCCTATCGGTATGCCATCTCCAATGTCACCTTGGGGCAAACCTACGCTTGGTAAGAAAACTCGTCGTGGTAAAAAATCTTCAGACAAACTTATCGTTCGTGGACGTAAGAAAAAATAAAAATAACTTATTTGCGTGTGCAGCATAACTGCTGCACGCACACAATAAGAAGGGAGGCGCCACTATGGCTCGTAGTATTAAAAAAGGACCTTTTGCTGACGATCATCTAAAGAAGAAAGTTGAGGCTCAAAGCGGAAGTGAGAAAAAACAAGTAATCAAAACTTGGTCACGTCGTTCAACTATTTTCCCTGATTTTATCGGACATACATTCGCTGTATATGATGGACGTAAGCACGTACCTGTATTCGTAACTGAAGATATGGTTGGTCATAAATTAGGAGAATTCGCACCAACACGTACTTTCAAAGGTCACGCTGCAGATGACAAAAAAACTAGAAGATAATTTCTAACAAGTAGAGGAGGAAATTCCAATGGAAGCAAAAGCGGTTGCTAAAACAATAAGAATCGCACCTCGTAAAGTTAGATTAGTATTAGATCTAATTAGAGGCAAGAGCGCTGGTGAAGCTATAGCGATTTTGAAATTAAAGAACAAAGCTTCATCACCAGTAGTTGAAAAATTATTAATGTCCGCTTTAGCAAATGCTGAACATAACTATGACATGAACACTGATGAATTAATAGTTAAAGAAGCATATGCTAATGAAGGACCAACATTAAAACGTTTCCGTCCACGTGCACAAGGCCGTGCAAGTGCGATCAACAAACGTACAAGCCACATTACAATCGTCGTAAGTGACGGTAAAGAAGAAGCTAAAGAAGCTTAATAATCTTTTAAGGAGGGAACACTGTGGGTCAAAAAATTAATCCAATCGGACTTCGTGTTGGTATTATCCGTGATTGGGAAGCTAAATGGTATGCAGAAAAAGACTTCGCATCATTATTACACGAAGATTTAAAAATCCGTAAATTTATTGATAATGCATTAAAAGAAGCATCAGTTTCTCACGTTGAAATCGAGCGTGCTGCTAATCGCATCAACATCGCTATTCATACTGGTAAACCAGGTATGGTAATCGGTAAAGGCGGTTCAGAAATTGAAAAATTACGTAATAAATTAAATTCATTAACAAACAAAAAAGTACACATCAACGTAATCGAAATTAAAAAAGTTGATTTAGATGCAAAACTAGTTGCAGAAAACATTGCAGTTCAGTTAGAAAACCGTGCATCGTTCCGTCGTGTACAAAAACAAGCCATCACAAGAGCTATGAAAAATGGTGCTAGAGGTATCAAAACACAAGTTTCAGGTCGTTTAGGCGGAGCTGACATCGCTCGTGCTGAGCAATATTCAGAAGGAACTGTTCCACTTCATACGCTACGTGCTGACATTGGTTATGCACATGCAGAAGCTGACACAACTTACGGTAAATTAGGTGTCAAAGTATGGATATATCGTGGAGAAGTTCTTCCTACTACTAAGAACACTAGTGAAGGAGGAAAATAACAATGTTACTACCAAAACGTGTAAAATATCGTCGTCAACATCGTCCTAAAACAACTGGTCGTTCTAAAGGCGGTAACTATGTAACATTTGGTGAGTATGGTCTACAAGCAACTACAACTTCTTGGATCACATCTCGTCAAATCGAATCAGCTCGTATTGCAATGACGCGTTTCATGAAACGTGGCGGGAAAGTTTGGATTAAAATCTTCCCACATACACCTTACACTAAAAAACCTTTAGAAGTACGTATGGGTGCTGGTAAAGGTGCGGTTGAAGGTTGGATTGCAGTAGCAAAACCAGGTAGAATTTTATTTGAAATCGCAGGCGTTGATGAAGAAGTAGCGCGCGAAGCATTACGTTTAGCTAGTCACAAACTTCCAGTGAAAACTAAGTTTGTAAAACGTGAAGAATTGGGTGGTGAAACAAATGAAAGCTAAGGAAATTAGAGACTTAACCACTTCAGAAATCGAAGAACAAATCAAATCTTCAAAAGAAGAGCTTTTTAACCTACGCTTTCAGTTAGCTACAGGTCAATTAGAGGAAACTGCACGTATTCGCACAGTAAGAAAAACGATTGCACGTCTAAAAACTGTTGCTCGTGAAAGAGAAATTGAACAAGATAAAGCTAATCAATAATTAATTGAAAGAGGAGGTTACTATAGTGAGCGAAAGAAATGATCGTAAAGTTTATGTAGGTAGAGTCGTTTCCGATAAAATGGATAAAACAATAACTGTACTTGTTGAAACATACAAAACACATAAGTTATATGGTAAACGAGTAAAATACTCTAAAAAATACAAAACTCATGATGAAAACAACTCAGCTAAATTAGGGGACACAGTTAAAATACAAGAAACTCGTCCTTTATCAGCAACTAAACGTTTCCGTTTGGTAGAAATTGTTGAAGAATCAGTAATTATTTAATAAATAGTGAAGATAAAGGAGGTTTAACTCATGATCCAACAAGAAACACGAATGAAAGTAGCAGATAACTCTGGTGCACGTGAAGTTCTTACAGTCAAAGTATTAGGTGGATCTGGTCGTAAAACAGCGAATATCGGTGACGTAGTCGTAGTTACTGTTAAAAATGCTACACCAGGTGGCGTTGTCAAAAAAGGTGAAGTAGTTAAAGCTGTTATTGTACGTACTAAGACAGGCGTACGTCGTAACGACGGTTCATACATCAAATTTGATGAAAATGCATGTGTCATTATTCGTGACGACAAAGGCCCACGTGGTACTCGTATCTTTGGACCTGTTGCCCGCGAATTACGTGAAGGTAACTTCATGAAAATTGTATCATTAGCTCCAGAAGTACTTTAATAATACATTTATAAATTTATAAATTTAAGGAGGTGCCACACATGCATATCAAAAAAGGTGACAACGTAAAAGTTATCGCAGGTAAAGACAAAGGTAAAGAAGGTAAAGTTGTTGCAACTGAACCTAAAAAAGACCGTGTCGTTGTGGAAGGTGTCAATACTATTAAAAAGCACCAAAAACCAACTCAATTTAACCCTGAAGGTGGAATCTTAGAAACAGAGGCAGCAATCCATGTTTCTAACGTACAATTATTAGACCCTAAAACGAATGAACCAACACGCGTAGGTTATAAATTCGAAGATGGTAAAAAAGTTCGTATCGCTAAAAAATCAGGCGAAGAAATTAAATCTAATAATTAATAATTAATTGAAAGGAGGATCCACTGTGAACCGTTTAAAAGAAAAATATAACTCTGAAGTTACTCAAAATTTAGTTAAACACTTTAACTATAGTTCAGTAATGGAAGTACCAAAAATAGATAAAATTGTAGTAAATATGGGTGTCGGTGACGCTGTACAAAACTCTAAAGTATTAGATGATGCTGTAGAAGAATTACAGTCAATCACTGGTCAAAAACCATTAGTAACAAAAGCTAAAAAATCAGTAGCAACATTCCGTTTACGTGAAGGTATGCCAATCGGCGCGAAAGTAACACTTCGTGGTGAAAGAATGTATGACTTCTTAGATAAATTAATTGCTGTTTCACTACCTCGTGTACGTGACTTCCGTGGTGTATCAAAATCTGCATTCGACGGCAGAGGTAACTACACTTTAGGCGTTAAAGAACAATTAATTTTCCCAGAAATCGACTATGACCGAGTAAGTAAAATACGAGGAATGGATATCGTTATCGTAACAACTGCTAACACTGACGAGGAAGCTCGTGAATTGTTAACGCAATTCGGTATGCCATTTCAAAAATAATCTCTAAAGGAGGCTAATTAAGTGGCTAAAACTTCAATGGTTGCTAAGCAACAAAAAAAACAAAAGTTCCAAGTACGTGAGTATACTCGTTGTGAACGCTGTGGTCGTCCACATTCTGTATATCGTAAATTTAAATTATGCCGTATTTGTTTCCGTGAATTAGCTTATAAAGGCCAAATCCCTGGCGTTCGTAAAGCTAGCTGGTAATATAAAAAGTCTGAAAGGAGGCAACAATCAATGACAATCAACGATCCAATTGCAGATATGCTAACTCGTGTAAGAAACGCAAACATGGTGCGTCACGATAAATTAGAATTACCTGCTTCAAACATTAAAAAAGAAATTGCTGAAATTTTAAAAAGTGAAGGTTTCATTAAAAACGTAGAATACGTTGAAGACGATAAACAAGGGGTTATCCGTTTATTCCTTAAATATGGTCAAAACAATGAACGTGTTATCACTGGATTAAAACGTATTTCTAAACCAGGTTTACGTGTGTATGCTAAAGCTAACGAAGTACCTAAAGTACTTAACGGTTTAGGCATTGCATTAGTTTCTACTTCAGAAGGTGTAATCACTGACAAAGAAGCAAGAAAACGTAACATCGGCGGAGAAATCTTAGGCTACGTTTGGTAATAATAAATAACAAGGAGGTGCGATAACATGAGTCGTGTTGGTAAAAAAATTATTGACATCCCTAGTGACGTAACAGTAAGTATTGAAGGTAATACAGTTACTGTTAAAGGACCTAAAGGTGAATTATCTAAAACTATGGATGAAAGAATGACATATAAACAAGATGAAAGTACATTAGAAGTTGTAAGACCATCTGATTCTAAAGATGATAAAACAGTACATGGTACAACTCGTACTTTAATTAATAATATGATTTTAGGCGTTAAAGATGGATACAATAAAACATTAGAATTAGTAGGTGTTGGTTACCGTGCTCAAATGCAAGGTGAAAACTTAATTCTTAATGTTGGTTATTCACACCCAGTTGAAATTAAAGCTGATAATGGTGTTAGTTTCTCAGTAGAAAAAAATACGATAGTTACTGTATCTGGTATTTCTAAAGAAGCAGTAGGCGCTATCGCTTCAAATATTCGTCAAACAAGACCACCAGAGCCGTATAAAGGTAAAGGAATTCGTTACCAAGGTGAAATCGTTCGCCGTAAAGAAGGTAAAACTGGTAAATAATAAATAACTTTCAGAAGAAAGGAGTAATAAAATGATCAGCAAAATTGATAAAAACCAAGTGCGTTTGAAAAGACATGCTCGTGTCCGTAACAAATTATCAGGCACAGCTGAAAAACCACGTTTAAACGTTTATCGTTCAAACAAACACATTTACGCACAAGTTATCGATGATGTTAATGGCAAAACATTAGCACAAGCATCAACACAAGAAAAAGACTTTGCAAATGAATCAGGTTCAAAAGTTGAACTTTCAGCTAAAGTTGGCGAAACTGTAGCTAAAAGAGCTAGCGATAAAGGTATAACAACAATTGTTTTTGACCGTGGAGGATATTTATACCATGGCCGTGTTAAAGCCTTAGCAGATGCAGCTCGTGAAAATGGATTACAATTTTAATTTGAAGGAGGGACATTTACATGGCTCGTAGAGAAGAAGTGAAAGAATTTGAAGAACGCGTTGTTACAATTAACCGTGTTGCGAAAGTTGTAAAAGGTGGTCGTCGTTTCCGTTTCACTGCTTTAGTAGTAGTTGGAGATAAAAACGGTCGCGTTGGTTTCGGAACTGGTAAAGCGCAAGAAGTACCAGAAGCTATTAAAAAAGCAGTTGAAGCCGCTAAGAAAGATCTAGTAGTTGTTCCACGTGTTGAAGGTACAACACCTCACACTATTAATGGTCGTTTCGGTTCAGGTAATGTATTGTTGAAACCAGCCGCTCCTGGTACTGGTGTTATCGCAGGTGGACCTGTTCGTGCGGTATTAGAATTAGCAGGTATTACTGATATCCTAAGTAAATCTTTAGGTTCAAATACACCAATCAATATGGTACGTGCAACAATTAACGGATTAAATAACCTTAAAAATGCTGAAGAAGTTGCGAATTTACGTGGCAAATCAGTAGAAGAATTATATAATTAAGGAGGGAATATAAGTTATGGCTAAATTACAAATTACCCTCACTCGTAGTGTTATAGGTCGTCCAGAAACACAACGTAAAACTGTTGAAGCTTTAGGTTTGAAAAAAACAAACTCTTCAGTAGTTGTTGAAGATAACCCTGCTATTCGTGGGCAAATCAACAAAGTAAGTCACTTAGTGACAGTAGAAGAAAAATAATTAAGGAGGTGCCGAAATGAAATTACATGAGCTAAAACCGTCAGAAGGATCACGTAAAGTACGTAACCGTGTTGGACGTGGTGCTGCTACTGGTAACGGTAAAACTAGTGGTCGTGGCCAAAAAGGTCAAAAAGCACGTTCAGGTGGTAGTGTAAGACCAGGCTTTGAAGGTGGTCAATTACCATTATTCCGTCGTTTACCAAAACGTGGTTTTACTAACATTAACCGCAAGGAATATGCTATTGTTAACTTAGACCAACTTAATAAATTTGAGGATGGTACTGAAGTAACTCCTGCTTTATTAGTAGAATCTGGTGTAGTTAAGAACGAAAAATCTGGTATTAAAGTACTAGGTAATGGTTCACTTGATAAAAAGTTAACTGTTAAAGCTAACAAATTCTCTGCATCTGCAGTAGATGCTATTGATGCTAAAGGCGGAGCACACGAGGTGATCTAATGTTTCAAACGCTTGTGAGCTTCTTTAAAACTAAAGAAGTTCGTAACAAGATCTTTTTTACTCTCGCAATGTTAGTTATTTTTAAAATAGGTACTTATATACCCGCACCTGGTGTGAACCCGGCTGCTTTTGATAGTAGACAAGGTTCACAAGGTGTCACTGATTTGCTAAATACATTTGGTGGCGGAGCCTTGCAGAATTTCTCAATCTTTGCCATGGGTATAATGCCTTATATTACTGCATCAATTGTGATGCAGCTATTACAAATGGATATTGTTCCGAAGTTTACGGAGTGGGCAAAACAAGGTGATGCAGGTAGGAAAAAACTTACAAACGTAACACGTTATTTTGCAATTATACTTGCATTTATCCAATCAATAGGTATGGCGTTCCAATTTAATAATTATCTAAAGGGGCAATTGATTATTGATCAATCAGTCCTAAGTTATTTTTTAATAGCTGTGGTATTAACAGCAGGTACTGCATTCTTGATTTGGATGGGTGACCAAATTACTCAATTTGGTGTAGGTAATGGTATTTCTATCATTATCTTTGCAGGTATACTATCTTCGTTACCTTCATCATTAATTCAGTTTTATCAACAATCTTTTGTAGGTCAAGATGATACTACAATAGCTTGGCTGAAAGTACTTGGATTAATTATTGGAGTAATATTATTAACAGTAGGTGCAATATTTGTACTGCAAGCTATTCGTAAAATACCAATTCAATACGCGAAAAAACAATCGACACAACGATTAGGTTCACAAGCAACATATTTACCTTTGAAAGTTAACGCTGCTGGGGTTATCCCGGTTATCTTTGCAATGGCGTTCTTCTTGTTACCAAGAACATTAACATTGTTCTTCCCTGACGCTAGCTGGGCGCAACAGATTTCAGACGTGGCAAATCCATCGAGTAACATCGGTATGATTGTTTATGTAGTGCTTATTTTAGCATTCACATACTTCTATGCATTTGTTCAAGTCAATCCTGGAAAGATGTCAGATAATCTCAAGAAACAAGGAAGTTATGTTCCAGGTATTAGACCTGGTGAACAAACAAAAAAATATATTACTGGAGTTCTCTACCGTTTAACATTTGTAGGATCAATATTCTTAGCTGTAATTGCAATTCTGCCGATTATTGCTACTAAGGTAATGAGCTTACCGCAATCTATTCAAGTTGGTGGTACAAGCTTACTTATCGTAATTGGTGTTGCAATTGAAACAATGAAGAGTCTTGAAGCTCAAGTGAGCCAAAAAGATTATAGAGGCTTTGGTGGTAGATAAATTGTAGGAGGGCACTTATGAATATCATTTTAATGGGTTTACCTGGAGCAGGTAAAGGAACTCAAGCGAGTGAAATTGTAAAGAAATTCCCAATTCCACACATATCTACTGGAGACATGTTCAGAAAAGCGATTAAAGATGAAACTGATTTAGGTAAAGAAGCTAAATCATACATGGATCGTGGAGAATTAGTCCCTGATGAAGTTACTGTGGGTATCGTTAAAGATAGAATATCTGAAGACGATGCGAAAAAAGGATTCTTATTAGATGGCTTTCCTCGTACTATTGAACAAGCTGAAGCATTGAATCAAATCATGCAAGAATTAGATAGAAAAATTGACGCTGTTATCAATATAGAGGTACCTGAAGAAGAATTAATGAACCGCCTTACTGGTCGTAGAATCTGTGAAAAATGCGGAACAACTTATCATCTTGTATTCAATCCTCCAAAAGTTGAAGGCATTTGTGATCTTGATGGTGGTAAACTTTACCAACGTGAAGATGATAACCCAGAAACAGTTGCAAATCGTTTAAATGTCAATGTTAAACAATCTAAACCTATCTTAGAATTCTATGATAATAAGAATGTATTAAAAAACATTGACGGTTCAAGAGATATTAATGTCGTTACAGAAGATGTTATTGATATCTTAGAAGGCTTAAAATAATATCAACTTTGTACGGTCTATGAAATGCCAAAAGTATAATTGAATAAGAGTGACAATGCGATTAAGTAATTCATTTTAATTTTGTTAAACTTATTAACAACACTGATAGACTCGTATGGTTAGAGTTGATTGTTGACGATAACCAACTATTGCAAAAAGGGGGAAGTTAATAAATGGCTAAACAAGATGTTATTGAATTAGAAGGTACTGTGTTAGATACTTTACCAAATGCAATGTTTAAAGTAGAATTAGAAAATGGTCACGAGATTTTAGCTCACGTTAGTGGTAAAATCAGAATGAATTATATTCGTATTCTACCTGGCGACAAAGTAACTGTAGAAATGTCTCCGTACGATTTAACGCGCGGAAGAATTACGTATCGTTATAAATAATCGTCACTCCATAATATAGGGAGGTATTAAAATGAAAGTAAGACCATCAGTAAAACCAATTTGCGAAAAATGTAAAGTCATTAAACGTAAAGGTAAAGTAATGGTAATCTGTAGCAATCCAAAACACAAACAAAGACAAGGTTAATAAAGAGAGGTGTAAATAATTATGGCACGTATTGCAGGAGTAGATATTCCACGTGAAAAACGTATTGTTATTTCATTAACTTATGTATATGGTATCGGTACTTCTACAGCTAACAAAATTGCTGAAGAAGCTAACGTATCAGCAGAAACACGCGTTAAAGATTTAACAGATGATGAATTAGGTCGTATCCGTGAAGTAGTAGACAGCTATAAAGTAGAAGGTGACTTACGTCGTGAGCAAAACTTAAACATTAAACGTTTAATGGAAATCTCATCATACCGTGGTATCCGTCACCGTCGTGGTTTACCAGTACGCGGACAAAAAACTAAAAACAATGCTCGTACTCGTAAAGGCCCAGTTAAAACTGTAGCTAACAAGAAAAAATAATAGGTAAAGGAGGCAAAATTTAAATGGCACGTAAACAAGTATCTCGTAAACGTAGAGTGAAAAAGAATATTGAAAATGGTGTGGCTCATATCCGTTCAACATTCAATAATACAATCGTAACAATTACTGATGAATTTGGTAACGCGTTATCATGGTCATCGGCAGGTGCGCTTGGATTCAAAGGATCAAAAAAATCAACTCCATTTGCTGCTCAAATGGCATCAGAAGCTGCTGCTAAAACAGCTATGGAACATGGTTTAAAAACTGTTGAAGTTACTGTAAAAGGCCCAGGTCCTGGTCGTGAATCAGCTATCCGTGCATTACAATCAGCTGGATTAGATGTAACTGCAATCCGTGACGTTACTCCAGTTCCACATAATGGTTGTCGTCCACCAAAACGTCGTCGCGTATAATTTTATTGTTATTGTCGCAGGTCACTGAGAAATACAGTACAAATCAAGTCGACGTAATCAAGGAGGATATTTGTAAATGATTGAAATCGAAAAACCTAGAATTGAAACAATTGAAATTAGTGATGATACTAAATTCGGTAAGTTCGTTGTTGAACCACTAGAACGTGGCTACGGTACTACACTAGGAAACTCCTTACGTCGTATCCTACTATCTTCATTACCAGGTGCAGCCGTAAAATACATTGAAATCGAAGGCGTATTGCATGAATTCTCAGCTATAGATAATGTCGTTGAAGATGTTTCAACAATTATTATGAACATCAAGAAACTTGCATTAAAGATCTATTCTGAAGAAGACAAAACTTTAGAAATTGATGTTAAAGATGAAGGCGATGTAACTGCAAGTGACATTACTCATGATAGTGATGTTGAGATACTAAATCCTGATGTTAAAATTGCAACGGTTTCTAAAGGTGGACATTTGAAAATCCGTCTAGTTGCTAATAAAGGTAGAGGTTACGCATTAGCAGAACAAAATAACACTAGTGATTTACCAATTGGTGTAATCCCAGTTGATTCATTATATTCACCAGTAGAACGTGTTAACTATACTGTAGAGAACACGCGCGTAGGTCAAAGTAGTGATTTTGATAAATTAACTTTAGATGTTTGGACTAATGGTTCTATTACGCCACAAGAGTCTGTTTCATTGGCTGCAAAAATCTTAACTGAACATTTGAATATCTTTGTTGGATTGACTGATGAGGCTCAAAACGCTGAAATCATGATTGAAAAAGAAGAAGATCAAAAAGAAAAAGTGCTTGAAATGTCAATTGAAGAGTTAGACTTATCTGTACGTTCTTATAACTGTTTAAAACGCGCAGGTATCAATTCTGTTCAAGAGTTAGCTGACAAATCAGAAGCTGACATGATGAAAGTGCGTAATTTAGGTCGTAAATCTTTAGAAGAAGTTAAATACAAACTTGAAGATTTAGGCTTAGGTTTAAGAAAAGAAGATTAATATAAAGGAGGTTAACTCATGGGTTACAGAAAATTAGGTCGTACTTCTGATCAACGTAAAGCTATGTTACGCGATTTAGCTACATCACTTATCGTTAGTGAACGTGTTGAAACTACAGAAGCGCGTGCAAAAGAATTACGTAGTGTTGTTGAAAAATTAATCACTTTAGGTAAAAAAGGAGATTTAGCTTCTCGCCGTCAAGCTGCTAAAACTCTACGCAATGTTGAAATCTTAAATGATGATGAATCAACGCAAACTGCATTACAAAAATTATTTGGTGAAATTGCTGAACGTTATACAGAACGTCAAGGTGGTTACACTCGTATTCTTAAAGTAGGCCCTCGTCGTGGTGACGGAGCTGAATCAGTAATAATCGAATTAGTTTAATTTAAATATACGTACTACTATGTATAAAGCAAATGAGTGCAACGATAATGTTTGCCACATACAAATATTGTCTAGCTCAGAGTACCCCATCAAACTAAATAGCATTTAAAGCGTGAACTCAAAATATGATGGGGTACGCGCTTTTTTTATTTTTAGTCCCCCTTAATTCCCAAGGAATTTAGGGGGACTTATGCATTTGAAAATCAAATGCGAACCATAAAGAGCTTAATTCCCAAGGAATTTAGGGGGACTTATGCATTTGAAAATCAAATGCGAACCATAAAGAGCTTAATTCCCAAGG
>JBEAMH010000002.1:0-27781 GCA_040062795.1 Staphylococcus aureus | reverse complement strand
AAGGAATTTAGGGGGACTTATGCATTTGAAAATCAAATGCGAACCGTAAGGAGCTTAATTCCCAAGGAATTTAGGGGACTTATGCATTTGAAAATCAAATGCGAACCGTAAGGAGCTTAATTCCCAAGGAATTTAGGGGGACTTATGCATTTGAAAATCAAATGCGAACCATAAGGAGCTTAATTCCCAAGGAATTTAGGGGGACTTATGCATTTGAAAATCAAATGCGAACCATAAGGAGCTTAACAATTTATAGGAACGTAAGCGCAAGTAACACATACATAAAAAGTACTAAACTAAACAGAGTTTAGTGATTATTTCTTTAGAATCTAGCAGTGCTTCTTTTGACTTTACTAGTGATTCTTTATAAATTTTAATGTAAAATGGGTTAAGTATAAATGAATTATTAAAATGAATTTTGGGGGCAATAGATATGGTAACGCATGATAATATTATTACATTTAATCATGTATCATTTAAATATAATAGTGATGAACGATTTGCGTTAAATGATGTATCTTTTGATATTCCAAAAGGAAGATGGACGTCCATTGTAGGCCATAATGGTTCAGGAAAATCCACGATTGCTAAATTAATGGTAGGTATTGAATCGCCGTTTAGCGGTGATATTTATTTATGTGACAGGTTAGTACAAGAAGACAATATGGATTATTTAAGACAGCATATAGGCATTGTTTTTCAAAATCCTGAAAATCAGTTTGTTGGCTCAACTGTTGAGTATGATGTAGCATTTGGACTTGAAAATAATGGAGTCACTTATGGAAGTATGCACAACATTGTGCCAAAAGCACTAGCTGACGTAGAAATGTTAGAACGAGCTGAATATGAGCCACAATCACTCTCCGGTGGGCAGAAGCAACGTGTTGCTATTGCTGGAGTACTTGCGCTAAATACAGATATCATCATATTAGATGAAGCAACATCTATGCTAGATCCTGCCGGAAGAAATGAATTGCTTTCATTAATCCATCGATTGAAAGAAGAAAAAGATGTAACAATCATTTCGATTACACATGATTTGTCAGAAGCAGTAGAAGCTGATCATATAGTGGTATTAAATAAAGGAAAAGTATATCAAACAGGTCTACCACAAGAAATATTCAGTGAAGGAGAGTCGCTTTCACATATAGGCTTAGACCTTCCATTCTCGATGCGTATGCATCAACAATTATTAGGCGGTACTGATTACATAACTTATGAAGGGTTGGTAAGAAAATTATGACTGTAAAGTTTAACCAAGTAAGTTATGTATATCAAAAAGGCACACCGTTTGAACACCTCGCTTTAGAAAATATTGCGACAACATTTGAGCAAGGTAAGTATTACGCAGTTATAGGACAAACTGGGTCTGGCAAGTCTACTTTAATTCAACATTTTAATGGATTGCTAAAACCCTCAAAAGGTAAGTTAGAAGTAGATGATATAACTATTACTAGCAAGACAAAGGACAAACAATTGAAGCAACTCCGCAAGCGTGTAGGAGTTGTATTTCAATTTCCAGAGTCACAGCTATTCGAAGATTCAGTTGAAAGAGAAATTCTTTTTGGACCTCAGAATTTTAATATGCCCTTAAATGAAGTAAAAGAGCGTGCTTTTCGCTTACTATTGGAATTTGGTTTTAATAGAGATATATTACAACAATCTCCTTTTCAAATGTCCGGTGGGCAAATGAGAAAGATAGCTATTACATCAATTTTAGCTATGGATCCTGATATTGTAATTCTGGATGAACCAACTGCAGGACTTGACCCAAAAAGTAAAAAGCAAATTATGGAATTAATTAAAAAACTTCAACTAGAGAAAAATAAAACAATTATCCTCGTCACACATGAAATGAACGATGTTGCTAAATATGTAGAAGAAGTTAAGATTATGAATGATGGTAAACTCATTGAATCTTGCACACCACGTAAACTGTTTAGTGATACAAATTATGTAAATCAGATGCACTTAGATGTACCTGATATTGTGAAACTACAACGGGATCTAGAGGATAAATACCAATATAATTTTAATAAAATCGCGTTAACTGAAGCAGAATTTATTGAGATGTATAAGGAGTGGCAACTTGATGAGAGATAAATTTATTATTGGCCGCTATCTTCCTTTAGACACTATGATACACCGTTTGGACCCACGTTCAAAATTAGTATTTGTGTTTTTCTTTATTGTATTAATCTTTTTTGCTCATTCATTTGCTACTTATTTATGGCTATTTTTATTGATTTTAATTTTTATGAAATTATCTCAAATCAAGTTATGGTTTTTAGTAAAAGGTTTAACACCTATTTGGATATTCTTGATATTCACTTTTTTAATGCATTTGTTTTTAACTAAAGGCGGAATGAGATTATTTGAATTCTCATTTATATCTATCGATACAGATGGTGTATTGGAAGGTATATACATTGTCTTGAGACTCATGTTTATTATTATGATTTCTACAATTCTAACATTAACGACAAGTCCTATTGACTTAACTGACGCATTTGAGAGACTGTTATCACCACTTAAATTAGTTAAAATACCTGTACATTTATTGAGTATGATGATGTCTATTGCTTTGAGATTTATACCCACGTTGATGAATGAATTAGACAAAATTATTTTAGCACAAAAATCACGTGGTTCAGAGATAAGCTCTGGAGGATTAGTGAACAGAGTTAAGGCTTTTATACCGTTACTTATACCATTGTTTATTTCTGCATTTCAAAGGGCAGAGGACTTAGCAATCGCAATGGAAGTAAGAGGCTACGATACTAAAAAACAACGCACGAGTTATCGCAAGTTGCAATGGCAATGGGCGGATAGCTTTGTATTAGTATTGCTCTTACCAATAGCAGTGTTATTATTTGTTTTAAAATTTATGGGAGTGTAATGCATAATGCGCGTGTTAGTAAATATTTCATATCAAGGTAGTCAATTCTTAGGTTTTCAAATACAACAAAATGGTAGAACAGTACAGCAACAATTTGAGAAGATTCTTAAAAGGATGCATAAGCGTCATGTTCGGATTCATCCAAGTAGTCGAACGGATAGGGGTGTGCATGCCACAGAACAGTATTTTCATTTTGATACAGATTTAAATATTCCTGCACATCAATGGAAGTATGCAATGAATCGTGCTTTGCCCGATGATGTTTATGTCAATGATGTGATTTTCGTAAGTGAGGATTTCCACTGCCGTTATGATTGTGTTGGTAAATCTTATCATTATAAAATTTATCAATCAGAACATAAAGATCCATTCCAAAGTGGTCTGAAAACATATATACCAGATTCATTGGATATCAAAAAGATGAATCAAGCGGCAAAATATTTTATAGGTACGCATGATTTTACAGGATTTTGTTCACAAAAGACGGAAGTAGAAAGTAAAATACGGACGTTGTATGAAAGTCGTATTGAAAGTACAGAAAATGGTTTGAATTATATTGTAACAGGTTCTGGATTCCTATATAATATGGTACGTGTGCTTATGGCGTTTTTAATTGAAGTTGGAAAAGGGAAACGTACTCCAGAAGAGGTACCAGCGTTATTAATTGCGAAAGATCGCAATCAAGTACCATATACGGCACCGGCGGAAGGATTATATTTAGAGCGAATCTATTTGACCCCATCAGCGTTAATCGATGATTTTGGTACTGATATAAAAATATATCAAAAAAAATCATCACAAAATGATTGAATTAGATTGACAAAACAACAAAAAAATTATACGATTACTAACGGTATTGTTTTATATCACCCACGATAAGCCCCGGAATCTTATTGTGTAACACGATATAGAAGCACGTAGAACAAAAATAATTAACAAAAATAAATGAACTCTAAACGTTAAAAGTGATTACTATTAAACAAGAAACATTTATTTATTCTAGGAGGACAATTATATGCGTCAAACATTTATGGCTAATGAATCAAACATTGAGCGCAAATGGTATGTTATTGATGCTGAAGATAAAACACTTGGTCGTTTATCATCAGAAGTAGCTGCTATTTTACGCGGTAAAAATAAAGCAACTTATACACCACACGTTGATACAGGTGATTATGTAATTATCATCAACGCGTCAAAAATACATTTTACTGGTAATAAAGAACAAGATAAAATGTACTATCGTCACTCAAACCACCCAGGAGGAATTAAATCAATCTCTGCTGGTGAGTTAAAAGCTAAAAACCCAGAACGTTTACTTGAAAATTCAATTAAAGGTATGCTACCAAGCACACGTTTAGGTGAAAAACAAGGTAAAAAATTATTTGTATATGGTGGCGCTGAACATCCACACGCTGCACAACAACCAGAAAACTACGAGTTACGTGGTTAATTAGAAGGAGGAAATTACATTGGCACAAGTTGAATATAAAGGCACAGGCCGTCGTAAAAACTCAGTAGCACGTGTACGTTTAGTACCAGGTGAAGGTAACATTACAGTTAATGGCACTGATGTACGTAGCTACTTACCATTTGAATCATTAATCTTAGACTTAAATCAACCGTTTGATGTTACAGAAACTAAAGGCAACTATGATGTTTTAGTTAACGTTCACGGCGGTGGATTTACTGGACAAGCTCAAGCAATCCGTCACGGTATTGCTCGTGCATTATTAGAAGCAGATCCTGAATACAGAGGTTCTTTAAAACGCGCTGGATTACTTACACGTGACCCACGTATGAAAGAACGTAAAAAACCAGGTCTTAAAAAAGCTCGTCGTTCACCACAATTCTCAAAACGTTAATATTATATTATCAACGTCCAAAGCACTTCTTGGCTATTGTCAAGAAGTGCTTTTTTGTATACTGATAACCTAGTTAAATTATTTTGTTTTAAAAATATTAACAAACTAATACCCCATATTAAAAACAAAGAACCCCATAAAAACGCCTGACCAATTTCACTTAAAATATAATTTTGAGGAATTATATTTAAGAATTTTAACCATCCTACTATGGAGTTCATACCACCATGCAATATTAATAATATAGAACCAATATAAGATGTTATATAGTAATCTGCTCTTTTTATAGATTAGTATTAATGGAAGCTAAGTTGTTGTTAATTTTAATATTCCTAACATAAATAAAATTACTAATACACCTATACCGCATGTTTCTTTTAAATCAATTGTCCAACCGTTAATAATCCTAATTCACCACCGAATGATCAGTAAAAAGTGGCAAGTGAATGTGCACTGCTTGCGAATAAGAATAAAATAATAGCGATAATTTTTAAGTTTATACTAGTATCCTTCTAGTATTATTGGATTAATGTGACAATTACAAAATTAAATAATAATTAGCATTAAACATAGCTTTGAAAATTTGAAGTAATTAACTTATTATATTGTATTACTTTAAGCTAACAAATGTAAAAAATACATAGACTTATATCATGGTTTTGAATAAGTTTATAAAGTTATTCAAAATGTATTTCGAAATTTCTATTGTGATTTTTTGTTTTATCTTATTAGAAGTTATTTTTTATTTGTGATTTGTTAAATATGATAAGATGTTGGGTAATTAAAGAAAATAACTTTATAATTTAAGGCGTGATTACATGATAGATAAAAAGAACAACCGTAATTTATATGCAATTTTGCTTATTATATTACTAGTGACTATAATATGTGCAGTTATTTTAATTTTAAAAAATTATGGAAATAATCAACACCATGTGAGAAGTAATACTGAAGAAGCAATACCAACTTTTTATCTTCACGGATATAAAGGATCGGCAGATTCAGGAAATTTTCTAGTGAATTCAGCTATTAAATCAGGCGCATCTAAAGAAGTTTTGCAAGCGTATGTATCTTCTGATGGAAAGGTGACATTCGATGGGAATTTAACTAGTAAATCGCAATATCCAATAATCAAAATTAAATTAGAAGACAATAACAATGAAAATATTGAAAAAAATGCAAAATGGATAAGAAACGCTATTGTTGCAACTAACTATCAATATAACTTTGAAAAATTTAATTTTGTAGCTCACTCTATGAGTAATAAATCATTTAGTTATTATATGCTTAATTATGGAGATGATGAGCAGCTACCTAAATTGAATAAAGAAGTTAATTTGGCTGGTAATTTTAACGGGGAAGTCGATGTAAACGGAAAAAAATTAAATATTAAATTAGATAAAAATGGAAAACCAAATAAAATGATGGATGATTACAAAGAATTGCGTGCAATGAAGCATCATTACCCCGAAAACAAAGTCAAAGTTTTAAATATCTATGGAGATGTTCAAGATGGTACCAATTCAGATGGTAGGGTTACAAATGTATCTTCACATTCATTAAAATATTTATTAGAGGATAGCGTGGCATCTTACGAAACTTTTAAAGTATATGGACCGAATGCAGCACATGGTAAGTTAGCTAATAATAAAAAAGTACAAGATAAAATAAATGAATTTTTATGGAATAAAGAGCTAAATACAAAATAATATACAAAGCAACATATGATTTGAAGCCAAGCTTGTCGATATGTTGCTTTTATTTTATTAATCGATATTTTCTTGATCTAGTAATTCTATTAAAGACTTTCGCGCGTTTTCACCATATATGTGTGGTTGAATCATAATCTCATCCGCTTCAAATTCTAAAATAATACTATTTAATCTTTCAATGACCTCTTTAGGAGAACCAGAGATGACTCGATTGTGGTTGCGTTTTATCTTATCTTTTTCACGCGAAGAGTATTTTCTATTTAGTGCATATTTAGGGGGAAAATAGGATTTAGGCTGATTCAAATAGCTGATGCGCATTAGCCAGAGATGAAATGATTGTTCTAATTCAGTTACTTGGTTTTGATGTGAGGCAGTAATCACGAAAGTAGAAACGATTACATAGGGGAGTCCTTCTGGATGTAATTGATTATATAATTCACGATAATAACTAATAACATTTTTTGTGTGATTATAGTCTTGTCCCATCAATGCAATGACGAAAGGTAATTTATTTTCTGCAGCAATGGTTGCACTTTGTTTGCTTGTACCTAGTATGTACATATTTGGGGAAGTTTCAATTAATGGTGTTGCTTGTAAACCTTTAAATCGATGTTTATTAGAAGTGTCACTATTAAAATAATGAAGCAAGTCAGTTATTTGTGTTTGATAACTAACCGGTTTCGTTTTTTCTTCATTTAGCGCTTTATTTACACTTTTAAAACTAGGAGAATGCCCTGTGCCTAAATCTACGCGTCCAGGGTGGCGTGCCTCCATCAATTTAAATTGTTCTGCAATTTTATAGGCACTGTAATGCGGCAACATCACACCACCGCTCCCAATGTGAAGAGAAGATGTTTGTTCTAAAAGTGTCATCATGACCATTTCAGGTGCACTCGAAGCAACAGAATACACTTGGTGATGCTCTGCAACCCAATAACGATAATAACCTAATGACTCGGCTAATTGAGCCAATTCAACAGTATGATTTAAAGCTTGTGTCGCATTTCGACCTTCAAAGATAGGAACATAGTCTAAAATACTAAGTTTCAATTAAATATCTCCTTACTTTTAAAATATCTCAATGTATGAATTTAATGTAAGCATAACACGTCAATGCAGAGGCAAATAAGCGATTTGATTGATTGCGTGTTTGTATCGCTATAAGATAAGGTAAAAGAGTGAATGGAGGCAATATCATGAACACAGAACAAATCGTATTAGCAAAGAGACCAGAAGGACTACCTTCAGACGAGGTTTTTAGATTTGAAACAGTTAAAATAAATACGCCCCATATAGATGAAATTCAAGTAGAAGCTTTATTTATATCTGTAGATCCATATATGCGAGGACGTATGGATGATAGTGAATCTTATATCAAACCATATCAAATTGATGCACCTTTATCTGGACATGTTGTAGGAAAAGTTATTGAGTCAAAAGCTAAAGATATTGAAAAAGGTGACATTGTAACTGGACATTTACCATGGCAAAAAATTAGCAATGTGGAAGCAAAACATGTGAATAAAATATCATATACAGATGTCCCGTTACATTTATATTTAAGTGTACTAGGCATGCCTGGTCAGACAGCCTATCACGGTCTATTAAAAATTGGCCAACCACAAGAAGGCGAAACTGTAGTTGTTTCGGCCGCTTCTGGTGCAGTGGGATCTGTGGTAGGACAAATTGCTAAACTTAAAGGTGCTTATGTAGTAGGTATTGCAGGTGGCCCTGAAAAGGCAAAATACTTAACAGACGAACTCAATTTTGATGTGAGTATTGATTATAAGGTAGATGATTTTTCAGAGCAATTAGCCAGTGCATTACCTAACGGCGTTGATGTATATTATGAAAATGTAGGTGGAGCAATTGGAGATGAAGTAATGAAACACCTGAACCAATTTGCAAGAATTCCAGTTTGTGGTGCAATTTCAGGTTATAATGATGCTACAATTGAACACGGTCCGCGGATACAGCCTACATTAATAAAATCACAAGCGTTAATGAAAGGTTTTATTGTTGCAAATTATGCAGATGATTTTGCGAATGCGAGTAAACAACTTGCACAATGGGTACAAGAAGATAAAATTAAAACAAAAACGTCAGTCATGAATGGTTTTGAAAATTTGCCTAAAGCGTTTAGAAACTTATTTACTGGAGATAATTTTGGAAAACAAGTAGTACAAGTGTCAGATAACATCTAAATACTAAAGGAGATGTGTAATATGAAAGCAATTGGTGCAGATAAAAATTTTAATCTAGAAGAAGGAAATCAGTTTTACGAATTTGAAATTGAACGTCCTCAACCAAAACAATATGAGCTTTTAGTACGTGTGGAAGCAATCAGCGTGAATCCTGTCGATACAAAAATTAGACAATCACCAGTTGAACAGGCGCCTCGTGTATTAGGTTTTGATGCAGTAGGTGTGGTCGAAGCTGTTGGAGACGAAATTAGTCATTTTAAAGTAGGAGACGAAGTGTTTTATTCTGGATCCCCTGCGTATCAAGGTTCAAACCAAGAATATCAACTTGTAGATGAACGTATTGTAGCTAAAAAACCTCAAAACATAAGTACTACAGAAGCAGCAAGTCTACCTTTAACAGGATTAACTGCTTCCGAAACATTGTTTGACGTATTTAAAATTTCTCATGAACCAGAAGATAATCAGGGGAAATCAATATTAATCATAAATGGAGCTGGCGGTGTTGGTAGTATTGCTACACAAATAGCAAAACACCACGGTTTACATGTAGTAACGACTGCTTCACGTGAAGAAACTTATAATTGGTCTAAAAAAATGGGGGCAGATATTGTACTCAATCACAAGAATGATTTAGTAAGTGAATTCGAAAAATATGAAATTAGTGAAGTAGATTATATATTCTGTACATTTGATACAGACCTTTATTACGAAAAAATGATTGAACTCATCAAACCCAGAGGAGTAATTGCAACAATTGTAGCGTTTAAAGAGAAACAAGATTTAAATTTACTCAAACCAAAAAGCATTACATTTACACATGAGTATATGTATTCTAGACCTTTACACGAAACAGAAGATATGACCGTACATCGCGATTATTTAACTGATATCACAAATAAAATAGAAGCGGGCATATATCAATCTACACTTAATGAAGTTGTAGAAGGTTTAACTGCTAATAGTTTATTTGAGGCTCACCAAAAACTTGAAAACCATAATATGATTGGCAAATTAGTCATTCAACTCAATAACAATGTATAAATCAAGTTTAAAAGATTTTTTAACGCTCACTTGAAATAACATATAAAACAAACCTTCCAAATCACCATTTAGCAGGTGAATGTTTGGGGGGTTTTTATATGTTATAACAAAATATATAATATGTTATTTATATATAATTCAAACTTATGTGAAATAAGTTATAATAGGTTGAAATAGGTTAATATAGATTCAATAAACCTTAAAACTCCTAACTAATATGGAATATATTAGTTAGGAAGGGGTATGTATGTTACATAAAGTAAAGGGAGTGTAATTTAGTTATGCAACTTAAAAAATTGACGATAGTATTTTGGGTGGCTTTATCTATTTGTACATTATTTGTTATTTATGGAGCAATATTGCCAAAGCAATTGGAGAGCACAACTCAAAATATTACTAATTTTATAGCAGCTAATTTTGGGTGGTATTACTTATTACTCGTATTAGTAATACTCATTGTATGTATTTATTTACTATTTTCTAGATATTCATCTATTACACTAGGAGAGGAAGGAGAAGATCCTGAGTTTTCATTAAAATCATGGTTTGCTATGTTGTTTAGTGCCGGTATGGGAATTGGCTTAGTCTTTTGGACTACTGCTGAACCTATTAGCCATGCATTTACGTTAACACCCATACATAAAGCAGGTACTCAAACAGCGATTAATGATGCGATGCAGTATTCTTTCTTTCATTGGGGTGTCCATGCTTGGGCTGTATATGGCATTGTGGGCCTTGTCTTTGCGTACTTTAATTTCCATAAAGGTTATCCTGGATTAGTTAGTGCTACTATGATACCTATTTTAGGAAATAAGATGATGAAAGGACCAGTCGGTGGAGCAATTGATGTGTTAGCAATTATTGCTACAGTAACAGGTGTGGCTGCTACTTTAGGATTTGGTGCATTACAAATCAATGAAGGGTTGAACTATTTATTTAATATCCCTTCTAATTTTGTAACACAAGTTATTATTATCGCAATTGCTACTTTATTATTTTCTTGGTCAGCTTGGTCAGGCATTGATAAAGGTATTAAGAACTTAAGTAATATTAATATGGCATTAGCCTTCATTGTACTAATTATACTATTCACTGTAGGACCTACGTTAACGATATTAAATACATTCACCAATTCACTAGGTGATTATATTGCTAATTTCTTTAATATGAGTTTACGTATACCGCAATCAGGTGGAGAAAAATTCCAATGGTTACAAAGTTGGACGATATTCTATTGGGCTTGGTGGGTGTCTTGGGCACCATTTGTAGGAATATTTATTGCACGTGTATCTCGTGGCAGAACAATCAAGGAATTTATACTAGGCGTTTTATTTGTACCGGCGCTCGTATGTTTTTTATTTTTCGCAGTGTTTGGAGCATCAGCAATTTATTTACAACAAAATGGCATCGCGAATATTGCTAAAGAAGCAACAGAGACAGCGACCTTTGCTACATTAGAGCATTTCCCATTAGGATTCTTACTCAGTGTTATAACATTGATAGTCATTATGATTTTCTTTGTAACATCAGCCGATTCAGCGACATATGTACTTGGTATGTTGAGCTCGAAAGGTAGTATAAATCCATCAGGTTTTGTCAAAGTGAGTTGGGGCGTAATCTTAGCATTATTTGCTATAATCATGATATTTACAGGGGGAACGCAATCAATTCAAAACCTATTAATTATTGCTGCCTTACCATTCTCACTTGTTATTATATTAATGATATGGTCACTCTTTAAATCATTATCAATAGAAAAACCAAGACCAAGTAATAAATTACTTGTCACGGATACTCAGCTTTTACAATATCGTAAAGCGCATCACCACGATACAGAAGAAGAAAACCCAGAAAAATATAATACAGAAAAAGAAGGTTCATAGACAAATTTGTTTTGTCACAGGAAATTTTAAATAAATTCAATAAAAAATGTTTCTAAGATTTTTTAAAAGGGTACTGTTTTGTATGAATAAGTACATATTTTAGAAACATAGGAGGTGGCATACGAGGTGAAGCGACTTAAAAATTTCATATTAGGACTTTTGATTGTAGTAATCGTTGGTGTTTTACTGTTTATGTATATCAAAGATTCTAGGATTACTCAGTATCAAGATTACTTAACACAGTTTAATTGGTTTGAACCAACCTTAATAGGTCTAGCAGTGTTTCTCATTTTAATTGGACTAATATTAGTATTCAGCTTGTTTAAACCTACGTATAGAAAACCCGGACTTTACAAAGATTTCAAGGACGGTCATATTTATGTATCAAGAAAAGCAGTGGAAAAATCCGCTTATGATACACTCTTGCAATATGATCAAATCCGCCAACCAAATGTGATTGCAAAGCTTTATAACAAAAAGAAAAAATCGCATATTGCTTTGAAAGCCGATTTCTTTGTACCTGGTGATGTTCAAGTTAAATCATTAACAGAAGAAATAAGAGAAGATATTAAGCAAAACGTAGAACATTTTACTGAGTTACCGGTATCAAAACTAGAGGTCAACGTTAGAGATCAAAAAACCTCAGACAAACGTGTGTTGTAAGGGAGGGTTATCATGGCTAACAATAATCATCAAAATGGACAAGACTCCACACAAGAAATTGTTGATTTCTTAAAAGGATTTAAATGGAGAATTATTGGTTTCTTAGCATTCTTAATCATTGCAATATTATTTTTAACACTAGGTTTCTGGAGTACAATATTAATTTTAGTATTATGTTTGATTGGAATTGCTATAGGGTATACTAAAGACCGTAAGCAAGACTTTTTAAATTTCTTAAATCGATGGAGTTAAGATTTTTCAGGATTAAAAATGACTTAAAACTAGACTAAAAAATTGAACTGACAAAGGAGATTTTAATATGGCAGTAGATAATAATAAAGCAAAACAAGCATATAATAACCAAACTGGAGTTAAAGAACAGGAACTACAAGAAAAACAAGAACAACAAAACCAAGAACCACAATTCTCAAACAAACTTACATTCTCTGATGAAGTAATTGAAAAAATTGCTGGTATTGCAGCCCGTGAAGTAAGCGGTATTTTAGAGATGAAAGGCGGATTTGTCGATAATATCTCAAACTCTTTCGGAAGCAATGAGAATGTAACACGTGGTGTAAGTGTAGAAGTTGGAGAAAAACAAGCTGCTGTGGATTTAAAAGTTGTATTAGAATATGGTGAATCAGCACCAAAAATTTTCCGTAAAGTAGCTGATTTAGTTAAAGAACAAGTTAAGTATATTACTGGTCTCGACGTAGTTGAAGTTAACATGCGCGTTGAAGATGTAATGACTAAAAAAGAATGGACTCAAAAAAATGAAAAAAGTCAAAACTCGAATAAAGATGATAAAGGATTACAATAATTAATTGGGATTCAAAATAAATAAAAAACCGCTGAGGCATAATGCTTCAGCGGTTTTTTATTTATTTAATCTTGTGAATCATAGCGATGTAACGGATTGTTAACTTGAGTATAAGTATAAAAATCAGCTTCATCTTCCAGCCTCATGGTTGTGACACATTTATAGTCAATTTTTTCTTCAAATAATGTATTTCTAATATCATTGATACGTTTTGGATTATCCATTGTCTTAGAGATAGTATCAATTTTTTCTAATAATATATCACTTACACATGACCAAAGATTTTGTTCTAAATAATCAATATTGCTAAATTTTGTTATACAAACGATTAATTCGCCCAGATGGTTTTGAATGGTTGAGTAAAAAATCTTATTAAATACGGTTTGTGGATGATCTGTCAATACTAGGGATTTCTCGTGGAAGTTATCCGTACTATACCCCATTTTATTAAGATATACTTCATCAATACGTAAACCTTCAAAATCGCGAATATACAACTTATTTAATGAACCGTTACTGTTAAATGATGCAACGACATTCTGCAAATGTGCTTCAAGCGCTATACCATATTTTATGTAAAGTGGCATTGTGATATCAACTAACGCTTGAATATAACGCTTCATCCAAGTTATACAAGCGGTTTTATAATCGTCAAATTGATTGGAACGCATGTAGGTAAGAATAAGCGTAGTGACGGGCGTTTCAAAATTATTAGGATAATACGCTACTAAACTTGAAGAAATCATAGGTGTAGTATGTTTATCAATAACATCATAAATATTTGTTCTAAATAACGTGCCTAATTGCTCGCTTTTGGTTATTGGGTTATCTTCCAAATGATTTGTATGAAAGTAATGTATACCAGCAATTTCATCTAATGTGTCAGCAGAGATCGAATGGAATAAACTATCTCTTTTTTTAATGTCATTTAAAATATACGTGATGATTGGTCCATTAATTGTTGTTTGCTCAGATAAAGTTCTCAATTCTCCCGTGATATGTACATTGGTTGATAATTTTATATGAGGTGAAGTCAATGGTAGTTTTGGCATGAGTGTTCTAAAAGAAAGGCCTGAAAAATAATTAAGTTGATATGGTAAAATAATAATTTGTTGATTTTTCAGTTCAACATTGTATTGTTTAGCAACAACTTCATTAAGTTGCCAAGGATGTACAACCATGACGTAGTAAGATTCAAGATTAGTACGTCCTACTTCTTTTATCGCAGTAGTATATAATCCGCTGAAGAAATGATACAAAGTCTCATTATAATCATTCGATAATGATGAGACTTTGGCGATATCTTTGTGTATTAACATAAATTTTAAATTTATGGCGTTGTTAAATTCAGAAGAATATAGGATGGTAGTTTGCGGTGTCATTCCTTTGCGTAATTTTGCTCCAGGATGTAAGGGATGACCTTCAACGACAGCTTGTTCGGATCGTAGATAACTATCCTCAGCATCAATAATTAGTTGTGCAAGTGGTTGAGATTCATTTGCTAAGCTGATTATTTGAAAGCTGAGTGAAATAGCCATATTAGCAACACTATTATTCAAATCATCACTAAATTGTTTGCTAGCATCATTATTAAGTGAAGGGACTTCGATTAAAATGCACGCTAATATGTCGTTAGGATGTATAATTCTTTCTATATTATTATTGTATTCAAAATAAAAAGGACCTTCGACATCAATTCGGTCAAATGCATGTTGACCAGTTATAGGTGCATATAGTGTTTTATGGGCATATGGAAAATGAATTTTTAATAAATGCGTGTGTGTTGTTAAGTCATATGGTGCATCTTGAGACGTAATAATATGGCTGTGATTACGACTATTGGCTAAGTTCTCTCGATATATAGAAGTTATGAGTCGCTGAGAGATTTTATCTCTACTCTCTTGTAATACTTTAATAAAAGCGTTATGCCATTTATAATTTATGGATTTTAAATAAGTTAACACTTGTTGTTCATCATTAGAAAATTTGTTATTTGAATTGTTGTAGCGCATATTTGATTTCATAAAGCACCTCTAAAAAAATTTTACAAACGCCATAGATATCTATATAATTTTATTACACATAATTGATAATTGTTATCAATTGTAAGTGGGAGTATCTGGCGAATGTTAATACAATCTCTTTCATATTATACTTTGAAAATAATATTGAATAAATAATTTGTATTAATCTGTCACTAACTTGTACTATTGGCTAAACTATCTTAAAACGAAATGAACTTTATGGAATGAATATATTAACTAAGTCATAAAGGTTTAAATAGTCAACATATGAATCAATCAAGGTAGTGAATGAAAACAAACCAATATATCATTATTTATAATTACCACTATTTAATAAAAATTAACATTTTAACGTATGAACTTCTATATTATTTAAATAAAAAAATTTGTGTTGATTTGTAATATAAAGGGAATAATAAGTGAGATAATAACGATTCAAATTACATATTTTTGGTGCAATATTAATCTGCTTTTATAGCCAATATAAGTGTGATAGTCACCTTATAGATATCGTCTAAATCTATGTTTGATTGCACTATAATTTAAATCCATCAATATGACAGAGGAGATTAGGAGGCAAAGGTATATGATGCATCAAACAACATGGGAGATTGCAGATAAAAATGTCCAGTATCGTATTATAAATGCGATTATTAAAGAGAAAATTTTTCCTAAAAAAATGAGTGTGAATGAAACACAAAGTTGTGTTGAATTACAATACCGAGAGGAACTTTTACAAATAGATAAAGTACGGAAAAGTGCAATGGAAAGATATATATTTAAAGGAAATGTACGTTATATTAACAATGGTCAGACCACTAATATTGAAAGGTTAGAACAATTGCTTGATATATTAAATAATCAATTTAATATTCCAATTAATAAAAAGCTAAAAGAGGAACTCATTTCTAGTAGAGATGGCTTTGTTTTAACGTATAAACAATTCCATAATAGAGAAATGCTTATTCATGATGCATTAAAATTTTCGAAAATGCCTAGAAATATTAATTATTTCACGTGGCAGAAACACATAGAGACTACAACACAGATGAATAGTTTGAGTTATTCAGAGAGTATGGTACTAGAGGGGCATCCAACACATCCATTATCAAAAACAAAATTACCTTTAACAGAAGACCAAGTGAAACTCTATGCACCGGAATTTGAAAAAATAATCCCTTTAAAAATAATGCTTATACATAAAACAGATTGTATCACAACTTCAATCGAAAATGATTCACAGTATATTTTAAATCATATTATTCCTGAATATCGCTATAAAATAAAAGCCTTCTTAGAGCCGTATAATCTAGCGCTAGACAATTATAGAGTTATGTTTGTTCATCCGTGGCAATATGAAAACACTATAAATCACTATTTTTCTAAATGGATAAAAGAAGGTCGATTAATACCTACACCTTTTGAACTAGAATCAAGATCAACATTATCATTTAGAACAATGGAATTAATAAATAAACCTTATCATATTAAATTGCCTATTAATGCTCAAGCCACAAGTGCAATTAGAACAGTTTCTACAGTGACAACGGTAGATGGACCGAAGCTCAGTTATGAATTACAAGATATGTTCGCAACATATCCTCAGTTACAAGTTGCAAAAGAACCTTATGGAATATACGCAAATGAAGAGGATGATATAGCATGTCAACTCGCATGTATTGTACGTCATAAACCATTCATCTCAAAAGATGGTATTACATTAGTGACAGCAAGTCTAATGAATAAAAATCCAGTAGATAAACAAGTGATTGTCGATAGCTATTTAGAATGGGTGGGAGACGTATCGAAACCTAATGCAATAAAACAATTTTTGTGCAATTATGCAAAAGCTTTAATTGTACCTTTAATTGCTTATATACAAGATTATGGAATTGCTTTAGAAGCTCATATGCAGAACACAATTGTTAATCTTGGACCAGATTATCAAATGAGATTTTTGGTTAGAGATCTCGGAGGTTCTAGAATTGATTTAGCAACTTTAAAGTATAAACGACCTAATATAGAAATAACCAATACAAGCCTGATTGCTGAAAATATTGAAGTGGTGATTGCTAAATTTCAGCATTCAGTTATTCAAAATCAAATTGCTGAATTAATCCATCACTTCAATCAATATGAACAAGTGGAAGAAAAAACATTATTCTCTCTAGTAAGTGATATTGTAAATGAAGCAATAGATCCAGAAAAAAATCATGCTAAAGTGTTAAAAGAAGTTCTATTTGGCCCAACAATCTCAGTTAAAGCTTTATTGCGTATGCGTATGGAAAATAAAGTAAAACAATATAAAACAATAGAACTAAAAAATCCAATATATAGAGAGGTGTAAAAAATTGGCAAATTTGCAGATAAATTTATCAAAAATTCAATATAACGCCCTCATATTAAATTCACTATTTAATCAACATAAAATTAACTTTATACCTGTAACTAAATGCGTTGCAGGTGATCGCAGAATTATTAAAACGCTTAAAAATATAGGGTTTACTCATTTTGCAGATGCAAGAATAGATAATATTATTAAAAGTAAAGACTCTGATATAACTTTTACAATGATAGGAACTTCTAACCAATATACACTCGAAGATGTTGTTCGTTTTACAGAGATCAGTATTCAAACAGAGCTTGTTACAATTCGAAAACTCAATGATATTGCAGCACAGAAACAAGTAAAACATCAAATTTTGTTAATGATAGATTGGAAAGATCAACGAGAGGGCATTTTAACTTATGATGTAATTCATTATATTAAAACGATAATGGAGTTGCCTAACATTACTCTTGCGGGTTTAGCATTTAATTTTATGTGTTTTCAGCCAATTGCACCTACAGATAAAGATGTAGCGATGATTAATGACTTCATAAGTTCACTTGAAACAGAAACTAACACAAGTTTTGAAATTATTTCAGGTGGTAATTCGAGTATGATTACTCAGATGATATATAGCGATTTAGGTAAAATCAATGAATTGAGAACAGGTGAGACATTATTCAGAGGCATTGAAACCACAACAGATCGGCCCATTGCATCACTATATCAAAATGCAATCATCTTAGAATCAGAGATTGTGGAAATTAAACCGCGTGTTCATATTGAAACAGGTGAATATTATTTGCAAGCAATCATTGATTTGGGTAATTTAGATACTGATATAGAAGCTATCACCCCTATGTATCATCATGTAAAAGTGGTAGGCGCTACAAGTGATCATGTTATGTTAGATTTATTAAATCAAGATTTCTATCAAATTGGTGACAGCATTCAATTTAGTCTAGGCTATTCAGCTTTGTCACAAAGTATGTATATGCCAAATATTCCCAAAGTATATGTATTTGATAAAGTGATTGAAAATGCGTGTAACCTTTTAGCCAATCAACCAGTATATAGAACTTAAAAAATAACACTTCCTATGGTTATTTTCAAAAGAATATTTTGTTATTTCAAAAATATTAAGATAAAATAAATTGCAAAAGTAAGCGTTTTCATATAAAGTGTAATTGACTCTAAATAAACTTAGAGTCAATTTTTTTATTTATACATATAAAAGAAAGCAATAAAAACTTAAAATTATTTATTTACATATTTATACATAATAGGTTATAATTATTGCTGTTACTTTTTTAAGTGTATATAAATATAAACACCTAAGGGGTGAATAAAGTGAATAAATATAGTAAATCGCAAATTTTAAAAGGTAGACTTAAATTCATTGTCATGTCATTAATTGGTATTATTTTGTTCCTAGTACCCGTTACTGTCACTGAAGACGGTGTAAAACAAACTACATTACCTGTTGCACTTCTAGCTGGACTACTACAAGATGTGTTAGGGAATGCTATGCCATTAGTTATAGTTTTAATCATCACAATTTCAGGTATATTATCAATTTTATGTACTACGATATTTAAAAATAAATTAAATCCAGATGGGCTTTTATATAACGCATTTAATGTTAAAATCGTTTGGCTCATATTAAGAGTGTTAGCAGTCGTATTAGTGTGGATGACATATTTAAAAATTGGGACTGAAGTTGTCTATTCAGCAGATACTGGTGGTCTTGTATTCGAAAGTTTATTGCCGACATTAGTTGCAGTTTTCTTATTTGCAGCATTATTTTTACCACTGCTTATGGAATACGGATTATTAGAGTTCTTAGGTCCTATCTTTAGACCTATAATGAGACCTTTATTTACATTACCTGGTCGTTCAACAGTAGATAACTTGGCATCATTTATAGGAGATGGAACAGTAGGCGTACTTATTACGAGTAAGCAATATGAAAGCGGCTTTTATTCTAGACGGGAGGCAACAGTAATTGCTACTACATTTAGTGTAGTATCTATTACGTTTGCAATAGTGATTGCTGAAACAGTACATATGCAAAACCATTTCTTCTATTTCTATTTTGCGGTTATCGTTTCTTGTGTGGTCTGTGCACTTATTTTGCCAAGAATTTGGCCATTAAAATCTATAAAAGATGAGTACTCAAAAGAAGTTTCTGAAGAAATGAGAACAGAAAAATTACCAGAAAATAAAACAGCTTTAACTCATGGTTTTGAAATGGCTACAGAAACAGGGATTAAAGCTCCAGGATTCAAAGCGTTTTTCAAATCTGGATTTAAAACTGTAGTCGATATGTGGTTTGTTATTTTACCGGTCGTAATGAGTATCGGTACAATTGCCACAATCATTGCAACATACACACCAATTTTCGCAATTATTGGTAAACCATTCGTACCATATTTAGAATTGCTACAAATTCCTGAAGCTGCGCAAGCATCAGAAACAATATTAATCGGTTTTGCTGATATGTTCTTACCTTCAATATTAATTGAAGGTGTTGGTAATGATATAACACTATTTGTAATCGGTGCATTAAGTATTAGTCAATTAATCTATTTATCAGAAGTAGGTGGTGTAATACTTGGATCTAAAATTCCAGTAAGCATCTTTAAGTTGTTTGTAATTTTCTTAATCAGAACCATTATCGCTTTACCAATTATTTCATTAATGGCTCATTTATATTTTAACTAACTTAGTAAAGTGTACAGGAATTTTATAATATAAACTGGCAGTCCAAATTGAAATATATAAGAAATTAATCACTTAGCTATTTATAAAAACACCCTAAGCTCAGACTAGCATCTCAGCTCAGGGTGTTTTTTATATCAATATATAGATAAATGAAATAAAAGTATGTTTTATATATCTTTGTTTAATATTTAAGTTTACAAAAGTCTATATTTAATCAAGTGTGGAAAGTACAGTAGCTTTAACTACTTTATTACCTATCACAGGTGAATCTTCATTGTCAGATTTCGACTTACCTGAATGCGCTTCTTTAAAGGCATCACTTTCAAGCCATGCTTTAAAATGATTTTCGGAATCCCACCAAGTATTCACATACATTTGGTCATAGTCAGTATTGTCTTCAATCAACCAAACTTCAACTTTACGAAAACCTTCTAATTCAGTAATTTTTCCTTTTTTTGTAAAATTAGGCGCCATTTTTTCTGCAAACCCTTTTTTAACATCAATTCTATTTGTAACAACATACATTTTGCACACCCGCTTTCATAGATTTTCTTATAGTATATCATCATCGGAAACGATTGGTTAATTGTTACACATTGTAAAGCATAGTTATAGTATACGTGATTAATATAATTTTAAGGGATATTTATATTTTGAAAATATTTTTATTTTAAATACTCATAAAAAAGCGAAATTCTAAGTGGCGTTAGAATTTCGCTTTTTTAGGTTAGAGATTATTTTATTTAATCATTCTCTTCAAAATGTTACAAGTTAAGCATTACTTTGTAACTTCATTATAAACTTTTTGGTCGTTTTGAGTATAAATAATGTATTCATGGTCATTAGTGTCGATGATAACACGGTTTGTCTTTCCAAAAGTAGAGCCAATTCTTGAGACTTTGTCTCTTTCCAGTTTAGGAATCTCATGGATATTTTGATCTTGTGAAATGTTCTTAATATCACTTGTTGGTATCTTAATATCTGCAACTCTCCACTGAATTCTTACTTCATTGTTATCTTTTTTAACTGTCATTGCCATATCTTGAACACATCCTTTAATTAATTTATGTCTACATCATACAATATGCTGTAATCGTTTTCAAGGGATTGTGTGATACTTTTTTAAAATAGGTTATACTAAATTAGTTTGACGAAAGTATGTTCGCATTGATTTGGAAATTATGATAAAATATATTGCAATAAGGAGAAATGAACATGACAGGTAAAACCCACGCATCATGCGGTTTATTAGTAGGCGCATTAACTATAGAATATTTTCATACAGATTTGTTTACATCAGTTACAGTTATAACCTTGGCGGTCATCTCGAGTTTATTCCCTGATATATGTCATACACAAAGTAAAATTGGTAGACGATTAAGGATACTGAGCTTTTTTATTAGAACGATATTTGGCCACAGGACATTTACGCATTCACTATTATTTATTTCAATTATTAGTTGTTTGTTATATGCTATTCAAACACCAATTTATTATTTAGTCGCTATTATATTAGGATTGCTATCTCATGTTATACTAGATATGTTAACACCAAGAGGAGTTAAGTTTTTATATCCTATTCCAATTAAAGTGAGATTTCCTGTTGTTTTTAAAACTGGTGGTCTCGTTGATTTATCACTTGCGAGTGCGCTATCTATAGGCGCTGCTTATGTGTTTTTTCAACCGTATATAAATAATCTATTTTTAAAATGGCTATAATTACGGTTGTGCATATAATCATAATAATATAAAGTACATATGTGAAATTATATATTCAAGTTAGTAATAGATTTTATTTTTATTTAATATTTGAATATTAAGGAGAGAGAAGATGCTAGATAAGAAAGGTTTAGAAAAGTTTAATCAAGACCATTTAATTGAATTTGAAAAACTAATGAGTACAAATGAAAAAGAACAATTAGCAAATAAAATAGACTCATTAAACTTATCTGATATTCAAGATTTATATGAAGATCTGTATGTAAATAAAAAAGTGATTGATGATGTTTCATCAGTTTCTGAAGTGAAATATGATATTAAAAACGATTTTTCAGATGATGAAATTGCACAATATGAAAAAGTTGGCTTAGAGGCAATTCAAAAAGGTAAATTTGCAGTGTTATTAATGGCTGGCGGTCAAGGCACACGTTTAGGTTATAAAGGACCTAAAGGTTCATTTGAAATTGAAGGTGTGAGCTTGTTCGAGATTCAAGCAAAACAATTAATAGCCTTAAAAGAACAAACAGGTGTAGCTGTTGATTGGTACATTATGACAAGTAAAGTAAATGATAAAGAAACCCAATTATACTTCGAAGGAAAAGATTATTTCGGATATGATAAATCTCTTGTCCATTTTTTCATGCAAGAAAATATTGTTGCTTTATCAGAAGAAGGCAAGTTAGTTCTCGATGTAGACGGTAATATTTTAGAAACACCTAATGGTAATGGTGGAGTATTTAAATCACTTAAAAATTCTGGTTATTTAGATGAAATGACAGAAAACGGTGTGGAATATATATTTTTAAACAACATTGATAATGTGCTTGTAAAAGTATTAGATCCATTTTTCGCAGGCTATACTTTCCAAAAGAGTATGGATATTACTACGAAATCAATTCAGCCTCATGAAGGTGAAAGTGTTGGTCGATTAGTCACTGCCAACCAAAAAGACACTGTTCTAGAATATTCTGAATTAGATTCCGAAATTGCTAATGAATTTAATAATGCTAATATTGGCATACATACATTTAAACTTTTATTTATAAATAATGTAGTGGATAATGCATTGCCTTACCATTTAGCTATTAAAAATTTAAAACAATTAGATGATGACTTCGGTGTCATTGAACAACCAACGCTTAAGTTTGAATTGTTTTATTTTGACATTTTCCAATATGCTAATAGCTTTATTACATTACAAGTACCAAGAGAAGAAGAATTTTCTCCTTTAAAAAATAAAGAAGGTAAAGATAGTGTTGAAACGGCTACAGCTGATTTGAAACGTATGAATTTGATTGAATAGAGGGTGGTTACACGTATGTCTTATTCAGTAGATGTAGATGAAAATGAAGTAGCTAAAACGTTTAAAAATATCATACCTTTAACATTTGGGGAAGAAATTGGGAATGCAGTTTCCCACGGTGCAGCTGCTTTTATTACTTTATGTGTCTTGCCATATGCAGCAATTCACAGTTTTTTGACTCATGGCGTACTAGCATCATTTAGTGTGTCATTATATGTAATTAGTATTTTTTTAATGTTTATATCTTCAACTGTATATCATGCGATGCCAAACTATTCTTCACATAAATATATCCTTAGAATTATCGATCACAGTATGATATATATCGCAATTGCTGGTACATATACTCCAGTGTGTTTAGTTTTGGTCGGTGGTTGGATAGGATGGACTGCAATGGTAGTACTTTGGAGTATAACATTGTGGGGAATACTATATAAATCACTCGCTAAAAATGTTAACCATAAATTAAGCTTGACGATGTATTTAGTTATGGGATGGATTGGGGTTTTGTTTTTACCGACAATTATCTTTGATTCTTCTGTTTTGTTTATGCTGTTTATTTTATTTGGTGGTTTGGCTTATACAATAGGAGCATGGTTCTATGCGCAGAAAAATCGTCCTTATTTCCATATGATTTGGCACTTTTTTATAGTGATTGCCTCAGTATTTCACTTTATAGCCATTTTATATTTTATGTAGCTTTTAATAAAACATATTTTATATTTAATTTAAGCACCTACACTAAAAGTGTAGGTGCTATTTTATTATTTACTATAGGTCATTAGGCTCAATTTAATGAAATGCTCTTGAACTAATTGTAAAATAATGATTAATTTATTATTGATTAGAGGAATTAGTAATTTTTATGTTAAAGGGAGTTATTATGAGTATAAAGTCACTAGGTGTAATTGTAGCACTAGTTTTAATCATGTTTATGTCAGCGATAGAAACTTCAATCGTTTCATTAGCAATCCCTACGATAAGAGAAGATTTAAACGTAACTACATCGATTTCATTGATTTTCGCAGTATATTTTATTGCAATTGTCATAGCTAATCCAATAGTGGGTGAATTACTAGATCGTACAAAAATTATTTATATCACACTTTTAGGCTTACTGCTTTTTGGTATTGGTAGTTTATTATCAGGTATCAGTACAACACTTGAGACTCTTATTATGTCTCGTTTTATACAGGGGTTAGGCGCGGGTGTCATGATGGCATTAAGTCAAATCGTTCCTAAACTTGCTTTTGAAATTCCATTACGTTATAAAATCATGGGAATAGTTGGAAGTGTTTGGGGAATATCTAGTATCATTGGGCCTGTATTAGGCGGTACTATATTAGAATTTGCAACGTGGCATTGGTTGTTCTTTGTTAACATACCTATTGCTATTATCGCAATGTTATTAGTTACAGTTACCTTTCATTTTGAAAATGAGACTACGACTACAACAAATAAATTAGATGTAAGGGGCTTAACGTACTTTTATATTGTTATCTTCTTTTTAATGTTTGCCGTAATGAATAAAACTCATTTATATTTAAATTTAATCTCCTTTATCTTAGCTTGCTTAATGGCAGTGGTTTTATATAAAAATGAAAAAAACGAAAAAAAACCATTTCTTCCAGTAACAGAGTTTAATAAAACGATTATATTAATCTTTTTCACAGATTTTGCTTACGCTATTATTTTAATGGGATATAATTTGTATATGCCAATCTATTTACAAGAAGATATAGGTCTTTCGCCTTTACAAAGTGGTTTTGTAATATTCCCAATTTCAGTTGCTTGGTTAGCATTAAACTTCTCCTTAGATAAATTAGAATCTAATATGACTAGAAAAGGTTTATATATATTTGCATTCACATCATTGATGATGTGCGGTATTTTAATATTAATAGGGACAAGTTCACCTTTATTTATTTCATTTAGTTTACTATTTGCAGGAGTGAGTTTCGGTACTGTATATACGAAAGATAGTGTAATAACGCAAGAAGAAACTTCACTTAATAATATGAAGCGGATGATGTCACTATACACATTAACTAAAAGTCTTGGTAACTCAATAGGCTCAACAATTATGGGATATATCTATGCTTTATCATTTGTCTTTATCGGTTTACAAATACACAATGTAATACTGATGAGTCTAATAATATTAATAATACTAATTATTTTATGGAGTCTTTTTTATAGAGAGCACGAACATAAGTCTTGATAGCAAGCAGTATGAGTTGATATAAAACGTAGACAATTTTCTGGGATAGAAATTGCATAATTTTAAGTAAAATATATTTTGTTTATTTGTATTTGGTCGTAAGTTGTTATAATGATAATATAAATAATGCGATTAGAAATTGATGTAAGTGTATAAAAGTCGGTAATGATTGAGTTAAAATATCGAATTGGAGTAAAAGGGAGGTCAGTAAGCAATGAAATATATAAAATATTTATTCACAACGCTTATTGTACTTTCTGTGTTTATTATTTCAGGAGCTATATTTTTAACGTTTTTAGGATTTGGATTATATGGATTGAGTAGAATATTGATATATTTCCATCTTGCGTATTTTGGATATAATAAGAATTTTTACGATAATTTGATTTACTATGGTAGTTATATTGTATTAGGTTATTTCAATCTATTCATTATAGAGAATTTAATGGACTACTTTAGAAAGAAGTTACCTAACAATCCATATTTCAGTGGTTTAACTTATCATTTGATTTCATTTATTGTAACAACATTACTTTTTTATTTTATAGTCCATATACACTACGTTTATATTAATATTGATTTTTGGGTCATTATGTTTATTATCGGTATCTTATTTATATGTAAAGAAGTATTTTATCCCGATAGTAAAAATTTAAATAGATAATAATGTAATAGGCTAAAAAGTATAAGCGAGTACGTAATATTAGAAGTTAGCTCATTTATTCCAAAATTGCGTATAAATTGAGCTAACTTCTTTTTAATCTTAATAATTATATTTATACTGAATATAAACAATTTAAAGCAAACTTAAGTCATGTTTGTTAGAATATAAATAATAATGATTTTACTAAGAGGGGGACGCATTGTGTTAACGACGGAGCAAGTTAAAGAATTAGTCGGGGAATTAGAAGACCCAATAATAAATGTACCTTTAAAAGAAACAGATGGAATCGTAGAAGTTTCAATTAAAGAAGAAAAAGAACATGTCAGTGTAAAAGTGGCGATGGCCCAACTTGGAGGACAGCCACAACTAGATCTACAAATGGCTATAGTAGAAGTTTTGAAAGAAAATGGCGCTAACACGGTTGGAATTAGATTTGAAGAGTTACCAGCTGAAGTTGTTGAACAATATAGAGGGGCTAGTGATAGTGAACCACAAACAATAGAAGGTTTGTTATCAAAAGATAATCCTGTTGAATTTATAGCTATCGCTTCCGGTAAAGGCGGTGTTGGAAAATCAACAGTAGCAGTTAACTTAGCAGTATCATTAGCTAGAGAAGGAAAAAAAGTCGGATTAGTAGATGCTGATATATATGGATTTAGTGTTCCGGATATGATGGGAATAGACGAGAAACCTGGTGTACAAGGTAAAGAAATCATACCTGTAGAACGCCACGGCGTAAAAGTCATTTCAATGGCATTCTTTGTTGAAGAGAATGCGCCAGTAATATGGAGAGGACCAATGTTAGGGAAAATGCTTACTAACTTCTTTGTTGAAGTACGTTGGGGAGATTTAGATTATTTAATTTTAGATTTACCTCCAGGTACAGGTGATGTTGCATTAGATGTACATACAATGTTGCCATCAAGTAAAGAAATTATTGTTACAACACCTCATCCTACTGCAGCATTTGTTGCAGCAAGAGCGGGAGCCATGGCAAAACACACAGAACATTCAATTCTTGGTGTTATAGAAAATATGTCTTATTTCGAAAGTAAAGAAACTGGTAATAAGGAATACGTTTTTGGTACAGGTGGCGGCGAAAAGCTTGCAGAAGAATTGCAAACAGATCTATTAGGACAATTACCATTAGAACAGCCGTCATGGAATCCGAAAGATTTCGCGCCTTCCATTTACCAAGAAGATGATAGATTAGGAAAAATATATCAATCTATGGCACAACAAATTATCGACAAGACAACAGAATAGTAAGGTTTCGAAAGTGGGTGAAAAAATTTAAAAAATTCATCCACTTTTCTCTTGCATTTTTTTAAAATGATGGTAGAATTATTTCTTGTGACCAAATAAAAGCGTAATTGAAGCGCAAATAAAACAAATCACTTAAATTGAAATAAAGTATTGACTTCTCTTAGAGGAATTGATATTATATAAAAGTCGTCAAAAATGACAAAAACATTATTTAATTCGAAATCAAAAAAGTGTAAAAAATATACTTGATAATTTCGAAGAAATAATTTAGTATTATTAAAGTAATGTTAAATGATTGTTAAAAAATATTAATTTTTTGTTGACACAGCGTTAATAAAAATGATATATTAATAAAGCAATTATCTTAAATGAACATTGAAAACTGAATCGCAATATGTCAACGTTAATTCCGAACACAACATTAAATTGTTGGTTCAAAACAAG
>JBEAMH010000026.1:0-1405 GCA_040062795.1 Staphylococcus aureus | reverse complement strand
AACCCTTTTGATATCTATGCACTGCTGCTGCTGCTGCTGCTGCTGCTGCTGCGAAGTCGTTTCAGTCGTGTCCGAGTCTGTGTGACCCCATGGACGGCAGCCCACCAGGCCCCGCAGTCCCTGGGGTTCTCTAGGCAAGAACACTGGAGTGGGTTGCCATGTCCTCCTCCAATGCATGAAAGTGAAATGTGAAAGTGAAGTCGCTCAGTCGTGCCCGACTCTGAGCGACCCCATGGACTGCAGCCTACCAGGCTCTTCCGTCCATGGGATTTTCCAGGCAAGAGTACTGGAGTGGGGTGCCATTGCCTTCTCCCATATCTATTCACAAGCCTGCCTAAATCACTGACTTCTAGCCACCTTTGGGATGCCAATGACCACCCACCCTTACCAGGCCGCAGAGGAGAGAAAACACTTACCACAGGAGGTCCGGGTAAGGAACAAGGAACTAACAAGCTCCCACCAACCAGGATTCTGCAGAGGTCAACAAGAGGTCAGCAAGAGATGGGAGACTGCAGTCCAGAGGTCCTAGCAACTTCCAGCGAGCAGCAAAGACCCAGCATAGTCCAAACGAATTCAATGTTACCAAAAACAAATAAATAAACGGACAGAAGTTCTTTGAACACATGACTGAGATTAGGGGTGAGGCAGAACATGTATGTGCCAGGATACTCTTAAAGTACGAGAAAGCAAAGAAAGGAAAGACAACTCTCAAGCTGTCCAAAGTGATCAAAATGAATGAGTACACAGTTTGACCTGTGTACACTAGCAGATAAAAATCTGCAAAGGAATTTTTAAAAAAATTCCCTTTCAATACTGTCAACATGAATCAAATGCTTTGCCACGGATGTCACGAGGATGCAAGACTGGCACACTGCAAATTCTACACCGTGGCTGAAAAAGATCCTGAATACATGGACAGATATTCCATAGCGATGGAGAGACTTAAGATGGCAATACCATGGAATGCATCTTCAATCTGAAATGAAGATTCGATATGACTTGATCGCTCAGAGCTTTTGTGTCATCAAGTGTTATGGAAGGATAAAAGAGATCGAGAAAGCTGCTGACATAGACTTGGGGCGGGGTGGGGGGGGCAGTAAGAGTACCCCCTGCGGGTCTTTAGCCCGATGTGATGCAGCCACTAGCAGTCTGCTAAGGAAACAAAGGCAGTGTCTCAGAGCATGACACCAGACCCCCTCACCCACGACATGCATTGAGATAACATGGGCAGCAGGTGAGTCATCCCGGGCTAAAAAATGATTGACATGAATCTTGAAGAAAGGCAGATTTCCAGGCAAATATGTCATTTCCTTAACATAGATGAGGAGAACAAGGTAGGAGGAAAACTTACTGTTTGGTTCAGGTCGCTTCGGAGCCTTTTGGGGGAACCTACCTGAAGCCAGAG
>JBEAMH010000075.1:0-497 GCA_040062795.1 Staphylococcus aureus | reverse complement strand
GTAAAAGGTTTTAAAAAAGAATACGAAGAAGAATTACGATGAAAAATACGAAGCAATTAATAGCACAAACAGAAGCAAAACTAGAACCATATTTTAAAAAAATAGAAGAAATCGCTTATATCAATCAAGAAAAAGTGTTAGATGCATTCCATGCTGTTAAAGTAGCTGAAAGTGACTTACTGGGGACAACGGGTTATGGTTATGATGATATAGGTCGGGATCATTTAGAAGCGGTTTATGCACATGCATTTAAGGCAGAAGATGCATTAGTACGTCCCCAAATTATTTCTGGCACGCATGCGATTACGATTGCATTACAAAGTACTTTGAAATATGGGGATGAGTTATTGTATATCACTGGAGATCCTTACGATACGTTATTAGAAGTGATAGGTATTAATGGTAATGGTATAGAAAGTTTAAAAGAACACGGAATACTATATAATAAGGTTGACTTAAAGCATGGTGAAATTGATATTGATAAGGTATTGTCTAAA
>JBEAMH010000025.1:0-1479 GCA_040062795.1 Staphylococcus aureus | reverse complement strand
CGGGTTGAGGCAGGAAACCCTGGGTTCCCTCGACTTGTGCAGGTGACCTCAGGGGGCTTCTCATGGTGGCTCTGAGAAGCCAGGGAAACTGGAGGTGGGAGGGGCCTCTCGGGACTCCACTGGGTTTGGTGCATTGGAAGAGGGCCTCATCTCCAGTTGAGGCAGGAACCGCAGGGTACCTCTGATTTCAGACTCCGATCGCAGGGTCCCTGCAGACTGGGGACAGGAGAGTCAGGCCTCGTCTTGGGTTGAGGCATGGAACTCCGCTTGCCTCTCGAGATGTCCCCGGGGAGAGAGGCCACTTGTCGAGCTGTATTTGGAACCTGGGGTTTTTTCCGAACGATGCACGGAAAAAAACTGCCCCTTCGTGTTGACTGCATTCACCGGGTGGAGTTCGGAGAGGTGTCCGGGCATCGGGTTCCTATCAAGAGGGGACCGGGAAATCGGGGTCCTACGGAATGTGGAACCACCCACGAGGCCACGTCTGGAATGTCTTCGTGAGACCGGCCTCATCCTGAGGTGCGACCGGAAGGTCGGGAACCCCTTCCAGACAAAGCAGGGGAGTCGACCCTCCTGTCCAGATCAGGAGGGGAGAAAGGGCTCAGAGGAGGGGGTGCCGGAAAACCTCAGTGTTCCTCTCGAGGGAGACCGGGATTTCGGGGAACTTTGTGGGTCGCATCAAGGGTGCCAAGTGCCCTTTCGACCTCCAATTCCTAACGTGGGACTTCTCCTGAGGCGCTGTAGCGGGAAAGGGCTTCATCTTGCGATGACGGGGGAGCCACGTGGTTTTTCTCGAGTTACGGCGGGATTCTCGAGTTACGACGGGGAATTCAGGCTGCCTCTTGTGTTGGCCCAGGCAAGTCCAATCTTCCATTCGAGTTGCGAAGGAAAGCTGGGGATTGCTCTCGAGTGACTGCAGGGCCAATAGACCTCATCTAGGCTTGTGTCCAGAAGCCAATGTTCCTCTCCAGGGGCGACAGGGATCTCGGGGTTGCATTCCAGACGCACCCGGGGAGACAGGCATTCATCTCGAGTGGAAGCAAAGAACCCCGCTCTGCTCTCGAATCGCGACGGGTATCTCTTGGAGCTCACTGGGTGGACTCAAGGGAGTCAAGCCTCCTGAGGCGTTTGGAGAGAGGTCGCGAGATTGGTCTCTAGGCCATGCAGGAGACGAAGGCCCTCATCTCTCGATGACGGGGGAATCTCGGGGTTGTTCTCGAGCGGCGGCCCCAGTGTGCGGTTTCTCACGAGGTACGACGGCGAGGTCAGTGAGCCTCTCGTGGGGCGCCAGGGAAGTCGGGTCTCCATGCGAGTGGCGAGGGGGAGCGCGTCATTGCTCCCGAGCCATGGTAGGGGAATCTGGCCTCGAGACGTGTTGAAGAAGGTCTCTCGAGGTCTTTCCCGGGTTGAGGCAGGAAACCCTGGGTTCCCTCGACTTGTGCAGGTGACCTCAGGGGGCTTCTCATGGTGGCTCTGAGA
>JBEAMH010000074.1:0-500 GCA_040062795.1 Staphylococcus aureus | reverse complement strand
CACCTAATACTAGATAGGGAATATGCCTCTATCTTGGATTTGTCTGGTAAAAACGTAGAAAATGTTCCTTCACCATTTAGGCAGGATAAACAACATCCTTTACTTGGAGAAATGATTGCACAAGCAAATGAATGGGATAAAAACCGAGATATCGACCTGTAATGGTTAGAATATGTTACACAATAAATTCGCTACAACACCTGTCTAAAGGTGTTGTAGCACAAATATTAAATTATAGAGAGGAATTGCACTATGAATACAATCGTACTAGCTCATGAAATTGAAGATGAAAGGTTTTATTACTTAGAAGGCACACCTTTAGATACTGTGAAGGAGTGCTGCGAACAAGAGGGATACCAAATAACTAACACTTACTCAGATGAACGCAAGTTAGTTAATGATATTTTAGATAACGTAATCACACCGACGACCATTGTAGCCTATGGAGACTATGAGGATTACATTCATTTAGAAGAAATTTGCTCGAGGAAAAATATCGA
>JBEAMH010000073.1:0-501 GCA_040062795.1 Staphylococcus aureus | reverse complement strand
CAATATCATATGACTCCCTGTAGTCTCCCTTGCCAAAGGTTTCCGCACGGTCGTGCACGAAGCTAACGTTTTCCAATTCTAATTTATCAGCTAATTGATTTAAAAACTGAATACGTTTGTTCAACGAATCAACAATTGTGACTTGTAATTCTGGATAGATAATTTTTAATGGAATACTTGGAAAACCTGCACCTGCACCGACATCACAAATACTATAATCTTGTTGAAAGTCTGCATAAAAACTTGGTGCTATGGAGTCATAGAAATGCTTTAAATACACATCATGTTCTTCAGTAATACTTGTTAAATTCATTTTTTCATTCCATTCAACGAGCATTTGAAAATACGTTTGAAATTGATGTTGTTGTTTTTCTGTAAGTTCGATATCTTGTGTGCTGAGTTGCTCAGTTAACCATTTTACACTCATCTTAATTTTCCACCCTTTGTATTTTACCTTGTTCTAGGAACACTAATAAGATCGAAATATCTGCAGGATTTACA
>JBEAMH010000024.1:0-1490 GCA_040062795.1 Staphylococcus aureus | reverse complement strand
AATTCATAAAGTTCCTTGTCATTCTTCCCTTTAACTTCCAGCTGAGTCTCCATCTGGAGCGCGGAACCCACCACGCTCACTAATTATGCCTGGGCTGCTAAGACCCACTCGAGAAGGTGTCTAGGGTGAGGCACCTTTCGCTATTCGAGAGGGCGCCTGCGGCCTACGTAAGTGGTGCAAACTTCTTGTCTTGAAGTTTGATTGGTCTTCCGCGTAAACCAAGCTACTCAGTCTCTTTTCTCCACCGAATTTTCCTACTGAGCTCTCCTCATACTATTATTCTTGACATCTCTGATTAGCATATAAATAGTCGCCTAGGCCATCTCTCCTTCGAATACCCTGGATCAGTTGGGGCTGGTCCCCGGCAGGTGGCGACCGAACAGGGACCTCAGGAGGCGATACTCAAAGAGCTGAGCAGACACGAACCACGCAATCAGCAGGCAATAAGCATGGAGCTCAGCAGTGACGAATCATGCTGCTCAACTGGCAATAATCAAGCACGTGACCAGGCAGGAATCACGCAGCTCAGCTGGCAATTGTCAAGCAGATGAGCCGACAGGAATCACGCAGCTCAGATGGCAATTGTCATGCAGATGAGCCGGCAGGAATCACGCAGCTCAGCAGGCCCTGATCACGTGATTCTGCAGGCACTGATCACCTGGCTGATCAAGTACAGATCACGTGACTGAGCATGCACTGATCACGTGGCTATCATGCACTGATGACGTGACTGCGCATGCACTGATGACGTGGCTGATCAGGCACTGATCACATGGCTCATCATGCACTGATCACGTGTTTATCAGGCAATGATCAGTGACTGACAGGCGCTGATCATGGGACTGTGCACGCACTGATCACGTGGCTATCATGCACTGATCACGTGACTGCGCATGCACTGATGACGTGGCTGTTCGGGCACTGATCACGTGTTTATCAGGCAGTGATCAGTGACTGACAGGCGCTGATCAGGGGACTGTGCACGCACTGATCAGGTGGCTGATCAGGAACTGACCACCTGACTGCGCATGCAGTGATCACGTGGCTGGTCGTTCACTGATCACGTGTTTATCATACGGTGATCACGTGACTGAGAGGCGCTGATCACGTGACTGTGCCGTCAGTGATCACGTGGCTGAGCAGGCACTGATATCGTGACTGAGCATGCACTGATCATGTGCCGGGAGCCGGGGAGGCATTCCACTCTGGACAAAGGTCATGAGGAAGGAGGCTCGGCATACGCAAATGCGGGATCGAGCCTCAGGAGTCCACCCGGATATTCTCGAGCATCTCCCCCCCAAAAAAACCAGAGTCTGCCTACTGTATTGCTTTGTGCTCTCACCTCTGATTTCACTGGGGGCTGTCCCCCACCACCATCTCGCTCTCTCTGTCAAAGAGTTAACTTACAGCTCCAATTCATAAAGTTCCTTGTCATTCTTCCCTTTAACTTCCAGCTGAGTCTCCATCTGGAGCGCGGAACCCACCACGCT
>JBEAMH010000072.1:0-504 GCA_040062795.1 Staphylococcus aureus | reverse complement strand
CCAAGCGTTGGTGAGCAAGGCCCGTAGCTTTATTTTTAACAGGGGCTTTTATACCCTAAGTTACACATAGAGGATAATAGGGGATGCAAAGTCAGCAGTCTTTGATTCTTATCAAAAACCAAGGTTTCTTTCCTGCAAATGTATCGTATACAAATGGTTTAGGTGATTTACATCATCTTTTGGCCAGAAGGCCTGTTAACATTTTATGACTCTGATAAAGGTTTGTCAACCATAAGACTTATTTTCTCTAAGAGTAATTATTTTAAGGTTTGGCGCCATCTTCTGAAAATAAAATTGCATTCCTATAGGGTGGATGTGTAATGGGTTTACAACAAAGGAAAGAATTTATTACCTTAAGGGTCTAAAGTTACTAACACCAAGGCCACTACTTATTTTTTCTACATACCAACTATTAATTAATACACATTCAAGGATACAATTCAGGGGATGTGAAAACTTGGCAGCAAGCATTGGCTCATCAATGAAATCCTTTACTAGTCTTAT
>JBEAMH010000071.1:0-506 GCA_040062795.1 Staphylococcus aureus | reverse complement strand
ATCCTGGAATTGCAGTTGCAGGCTGAAATAGGTGCGGCCGACCGCGGTGCTCCAGTAGCGGGCGCGGTCGACGGCAGCCAGGGAAGCGGTATCGTAGCGGGCATCCACGGTGCTATTCCTCGTACAGAGCCTGGCGCTCCCTGTGCCAGGCCCTCTGGTCTCAACAGGCCCTAATCTGGATCAGCCGCCATCGCGGGTCAATAAGTAAGTACCCGAGCCGTGCAGGACGGCGTTCCAGCCAGGGCGCACCACGATGGTCGTCGTGGGCTCCTCGATCACGGCGGGCCCCTCGATCCGATCATCCGCCAGCAGGCGCGACCCGTCGTACACCGGCGTGTCGACCCAGGCGCCGTCGGCCTCGAACAACATCTCGCGCCGGCTTTCGAGCGCAGCCTCGGGATGGCCGTTGCCGGGCGGCAGGCTCGGCAGCGCGGGCTTGTCCACCTCGCCCACCGCCATGACTTCCAGGTTCACCAGCTCCACCAGGTTATGCGGCTCGGCGTAGG
>JBEAMH010000070.1:0-507 GCA_040062795.1 Staphylococcus aureus | reverse complement strand
ATAAAAGCCTCCCAATCTATTCAGAATAGGAGGCATAAATCTATATAGATGAACTCTAACAAAATACTTTTAGAGCCAACTACAGAATTTTCATCCTATCCTGAAAAGTACAATTGAAAACAACACAAATCAAACGCTGTTTGTAAATAAAACACTTTCAATTGTTTACTTTTGAAAATAGGATTAGTTAATCATGTAGTTGGTTCACCCTTTCCTTTATCGTATTAAATTCAATTTAAACAAATAGCAAATAAATGTCAATGTTCAACTCAAATTATTTTTTTAATTTATTTATATTACTTAATGAACAGTGGCTAGCAATTAGACACTTATTTTTTCGCAGAAAAAAATCCTAAGGGGCTTGGGGATATTCCCCAACAAGCAGGCGTCGCTACCACGTATGTGGCTAGCCAAACCAATTTATTACTTGTGATAGGAGAAATGCTTTTGACGAACAAAGAAATAATGATAGCCACTTCAGTGGCGATTGGTGCAGGTTTTAACTTG
>JBEAMH010000023.1:0-1513 GCA_040062795.1 Staphylococcus aureus | reverse complement strand
CTGACTTTTATATTGGCATTCGACAGATTGGTGAACATACCTATCAGTGATAGTAGCGCCCCTCCCCTCCCCCGCACGCACGCGCACACACACACACACACACACACACACACACCCAAGATCAGAACCAAACAAAACAAAAAAAATTGCTTTCTTACGTTTCACATGTCAGGATGGTGCCAGACACTATTATTGGATAGTCAAAAATCTCTTTTGTTTCTGTGTAAAAGGGAGGTCCTTTCAAGGCGTGAATGTTTCAGAACTTTAATTTATTTGGAAATGACCCAGCTCTTCAGTACACTGTCGTCACTTAGTTTAGCACAGGATAGAAACTCGGGTAACCAAAACACCTGGAGAAACGATTGTATGTTCAGTTCAGTTCAGTGGCTCAGTCGTGTCTGACTCTTTGGGACCCCGTGGCCTGCAGGACGCTGGGCTTCCGTGTCCATCACCAACTCCAGGGGCTTGCTCAAACTCATGTCCATCGAATCAGTGATGCCATCCAACCATCTTAGCCTCTGTCGTCCCCTTCTCCTCTGCCTTCAATCAAGACCCTCATAGGCAGATAGTGTAGAGTGTAATTAGTGTTCATAGTTTATCTAAAAGCTCATATGACATTTAATTTTTCGTTTTCTTCCTGTTCTTTCGAGGTACTTTCTTGTTGACAAGCTTGTGACAGATATAACAGTATAGCAATTTTTACCTTAGAACAAACCGAGGCACTATGAACATTTTGTGCTTCATGTTGATGACTCTTAGACATGTCTACAGTAGAGGAGCAAAACCAAAACTACTAGATATTTAATATTGACTAGTTCCCAGTTCACGGGACTCTGACATTCACTGAGGTCAATGTTTTCTTGTATTGGAAGCAGTTGGGTTGGCAAGGGCTGCCTTGTCTTGAGACCATTGAAATAAGAACTCAGAACTTGAGCACTATTATCAAAAATCACAAGGCTCACACTGACACAGACATCAATCCAGACAGACAAGACAAGACATCTTCCAGTTTTCCGCCTGAGATGGAAAAGATTTCTTTGAGCCGTTTTTTCTGGGGAGTGGGGGGTGGGGCTGGCGGCCAGGCAGGCTTTGGGAAGGAGCTCATGGTTTGGAATTGCATATGAAAAGAACCAGCTTTCCGGGTTCCAAGGAATCAAGTTTCCTTGGAAACCAACTTTGTCCGGTTCTATAGAATATCATGGCCCTCCTAGGTCAGGTCATCTTTCCTTTCCGTAGTCCTCGTTGGATCCCTGAATTCTAGACAGCTTGGATTGCCTCTGTGGGCTGGATGGATTGTCCTCCCGTTTCACCGGGCGGCGGGAGCGAGGTCCCAGAGGCTCTCCTGGAACCGGGCGTGGGGGCGGGGCTCACCGGGAGCCCGTGGTGAAGGTGGGCAGCGCACCGGGAGCGCGCCCGGGGCGGGGCGAAGCCGGGCGGCGCGGGTCGGGAATCGGGTCCTGGCGGGGATGGGGGGCGGTCCCAGTTGTGCTCCCGGGGGTGGCCACTGCTGCTG
>JBEAMH010000022.1:0-1618 GCA_040062795.1 Staphylococcus aureus | reverse complement strand
TGCACTGATCACGTGGCTCATCACGCACTGATCCGGTGGCTGATCACACACGTATCACGTGACTGGTCATGTACAGATCCCGTGACTAATCATGAAGTGATCACGTGGCTATCCTGCACTGATCACGTGGATATCATGCACTGATCACGTGGCTGATCACACACGTATCACCTGACTGATCATGCACTGATCACGTGGCTATCATGCACTGCTCACGTGGCTGATCATGCGATGATCACGCAACTACCATGTACTGGTCACATGACTGATCATGCACTGATCACGTGACTGATCATGCAGTGATCACGTGGCTGTCATGCACTACTCACGTGGCTGATCATGCAATGATCATGTAGCTACCATGTACAGGTCACGTGAATGATCATACACCCATCAGGTGACTGATCATGCACTGATCACGTGGCTATCATGCACTGATCACTAGACTGATCATGCACTGATCACGTCTATATCATGCACTGATCACATGACTGCCCATGCACTGGTCACGTGGATGATCATACACTAATCATGTGACAGATCATGCACTGATCACGTGGCTGATCATGCACTGACACTGTGACTGAGCATGGACTGATCACATGACTATCGTGTAGTGATCACGTGACTTAATGGCGCTGATCATGTGACTGATCATGCACTGATCATGTTTGCTATCATACACTGATCATGTGCCTCTGGAGGCAATAAACAAAGAGCTGAGTAGGCACGAATCAGTCAGCAGGCAATAATCATGGAACTCAGCTGTGAGGAATCATGCTGCTCAGCTGGCAATAATCAAGCAGCTGAGCAGGCAGGAATTACGCAGCACAGCTGACAATTGTCAAGCAGATGACAGGCAGGAATCGTGCAGCTCAGCTGGCAATTGTCAAGCAGATGAGCAGACAGTAATCACGCAGCTCAGCAGGCCCAGATCACGTGACTGAGCATGCACTGTTCACGTGGCTGATCATACACTGATCACGTGATTGATCATGCACTGATCACTTGGATATCATGCACTGATCACGTGGCTGATCATACACTGTTCACGTGTCTGACCATGCACTGATCACGTGGCTGATCATACACTGCTCACGTAACTGATAATGCACTTATCACGTGGCTATCATGCACTGAATACGTGGCTGAACATGCACTGTTCACGTGGCTGATCACACACCTGTCACGTGACATATCATGCACTGATCACCTGGAACTCATGCACTGATCACGTGGCTGATCATACTCTGCTCACGAAACTCATCATGCACACATCACGTGGCTATCATGCACTGCTCACGTGGTTCGTCATGGAATGATCACGAAGCTACCATATACTGGTCACGTGACTGATCATGCACAGATCACGTAAATGATCATGCACTGTTCACGTGACTGATCATGTACTGATCACGTGACTGATAATGCACTGATCACGTGGCTATCATGCTCTGCTCACGTGGCTGATCATGCAACGATCACGTAGCAACCATGTAGTGGTCTCGTGACTGATCATGCACTGATCATGTAATTGATCCTGCACTGATCACGTGGCTCATCACGCACTGATCCGGTGGCTGATCACACACGTATCACGTGACTGGTCATGTACAGA
>JBEAMH010000069.1:0-514 GCA_040062795.1 Staphylococcus aureus | reverse complement strand
GCACGTAGATTATCTTGGGAAGAACCTTCTTTAACTTTAACTACTTCGCCTAATCAGAAACAAACGGAACGTTGTCATCCAGATGAGACTAGGCCTTTAAAAATTAATGAATATTCTCGTATTCAAGGTTTTCCTGATAGTTGGGAATTTATAGGTTCTATAGGAAATAAATATAAACAGATAGGTAACGCAGTTCCAGTGAATTTAGCAAAATATATTGGACTTGCAGTGAATAAATATTTAAAACAATTTAAGTAAGTAAAAACTTAATCTAATTAGACCGAGCTTTTGTATAGTGTTATATTAGTAAACAAATAAAAAGAAGTCGCTCACCCCAAACCGACCAAAGTTTTTGTGAACGACCCAAACAAAATATAAAGTGTTATGTTTTGATAATTTTTGTATATCTACATATTAAACGATATAAGTTTATTCTTCAAGATATATATTCGGGTGAGCGACTTCTTAAATTAAATTAAGGAGTCGATTTTTTATGAGTAAAAATAATCACGCA
>JBEAMH010000068.1:0-516 GCA_040062795.1 Staphylococcus aureus | reverse complement strand
AAAAACAACCCGAAAGAGAGTGGCTAGATGTTTTCTTTAAATAAAAAAGTAATAGATAGAGCTATGCATAAAAAAAATATAAAGACTTATACTGAGTTATCAGATAGAACATTATTAAATAAAACTCAATTATCTAATATGTTAAATAGTGAATATTCTCCTATTAAGAATAATGTTCTTTTGCTGATGAAGGAATTAGACTTATCTTTTGAGGAAATTATTGAAAAAAGAAATGAAAACGTAAAAAAAGAGTTGCCATTAGCTTCTTTAGACACTTTTGAACAACTAGATTTAAAATTTGAGGATTTAAATGTTTCTGATGTTGATTATGTTTCAGAAAATAAAAAATATCGGTTAGATAAATATGAAGATTTTTCTTTATTTTCTCCTGAAAGTTATTTCAATGTTATTGAAACTTTTGCAGGCGCAGGTGGATTATCATTAGGTTTAGAAAAAGCTAATTTAAAAACGAAGGTTGCTATTGAGTTAGATAAATATGCTGCTGAAACTTTAAAG
>JBEAMH010000021.1:0-1635 GCA_040062795.1 Staphylococcus aureus | reverse complement strand
ATTTATGGAGAGTTTGATCCTGGCTCAGGATGAACGCTGGCGGCGTGCCTAATACATGCAAGTCGAGCGAACAGATAAGGAGCTTGCTCCTTTGACGTTAGCGGCGGACGGGTGAGTAACACGTGGGTAACCTACCTATAAGACTGGGATAACTTCGGGAAACCGGAGCTAATACCGGATAACATTTAGAACCGCATGGTTCTAAAGTAAAAGATGGCTTTGCTATCACTTATAGATGGACCCGCGCCGTATTAGCTAGTTGGTAAGGTAACGGCTTACCAAGGCAACGATACGTAGCCGACCTGAGAGGGTGATCGGCCACACTGGAACTGAGACACGGTCCAGACTCCTACGGGAGGCAGCAGTAGGGAATCTTCCGCAATGGGCGAAAGCCTGACGGAGCAACGCCGCGTGAGTGATGAAGGTCTTCGGATCGTAAAACTCTGTTATTAGGGAAGAACAAATGTGTAAGTAACTGTGCACATCTTGACGGTACCTAATCAGAAAGCCACGGCTAACTACGTGCCAGCAGCCGCGGTAATACGTAGGTGGCAAGCGTTATCCGGAATTATTGGGCGTAAAGCGCGCGTAGGCGGTTTCTTAAGTCTGATGTGAAAGCCCACGGCTCAACCGTGGAGGGTCATTGGAAACTGGGAAACTTGAGTACAGAAGAGGAAAGTGGAATTCCATGTGTAGCGGTGAAATGCGCAGAGATATGGAGGAACACCAGTGGCGAAGGCGACTTTCTGGTCTGTAACTGACGCTGATGTGCGAAAGCGTGGGGATCAAACAGGATTAGATACCCTGGTAGTCCACGCCGTAAACGATGAGTGCTAAGTGTTAGGGGGTTTCCGCCCCTTAGTGCTGCAGCTAACGCATTAAGCACTCCGCCTGGGGAGTACGACCGCAAGGTTGAAACTCAAAGGAATTGACGGGGACCCGCACAAGCGGTGGAGCATGTGGTTTAATTCGAAGCAACGCGAAGAACCTTACCAAATCTTGACATCCTTTGAAAACTCTAGAGATAGAGCCTTCCCCTTCGGGGGACAAAGTGACAGGTGGTGCATGGTTGTCGTCAGCTCGTGTCGTGAGATGTTGGGTTAAGTCCCGCAACGAGCGCAACCCTTAAACTTAGTTGCCAGCATTTAGTTGGGCACTCTAGGTTGACTGCCGGTGACAAACCGGAGGAAGGTGGGGATGACGTCAAATCATCATGCCCCTTATGATTTGGGCTACACACGTGCTACAATGGACAATACAAAGGGCAGCTAAACCGCGAGGTCATGCAAATCCCATAAAGTTGTTCTCAGTTCGGATTGTAGTCTGCAACTCGACTACATGAAGCTGGAATCGCTAGTAATCGTAGATCAGCATGCTACGGTGAATACGTTCCCGGGTCTTGTACACACCGCCCGTCACACCACGAGAGTCTGTAACACCCGAAGCCGGTGGAGTAACCATTTATGGAGCTAGCCGTCGAAGGTGGGACAAATGATTGGGGTGAAGTCGTAACAAGGTAGCCGTATCGGAAGGTGCGGCTGGATCACCTCCTTTCTAAGGATATATTCGGAACATCTTCTACGAAGATGAAGAGGAATGACATTGACATATTGCATTCAGTTTTGAATGCTCATT
>JBEAMH010000020.1:0-1678 GCA_040062795.1 Staphylococcus aureus | reverse complement strand
GCACTGATCACGTGACTGAGAGGCGCTGATCACGTGACTGAGAGGCGCTGATCACGTGACTGAGAGGCGCTGATCACGTGGCTATCATGCACTGATCACGTGCTTCAGGAGGCAATAATCAAAGAGCTGAGCAGGCACTAATCACTTGGCTAAGAGGGCACTAATCACGGAGAGGAGCAGGAAATCGTCAAGGAGCTGAGCAAACTGTAATGAAGTGGTTAAGCAGACTCTAAACACGTGACGCAGCAGGCTCTACACCCGTGACTGAGCAGACACAATTTGGGCAGCTCAGCAGACACCAATGGTGCAGCTCAGCAGACACAAATGGTGCAGCTCAGCAGACACCAATCATGCAGCTCAGCAGGCAATACTCATGGAGCTGAGCAGGCAGGAATCACACAGCTCAGCAGGCAAAGATCAAGGAGCTGAGCAGGCACGAATCTCGCAGCTCAGCTGGCAAAAATCAAGGAGCTGAGCAGACTGCCATTAAGTGGCTAAGCAGACTCTAAACACGTGACTCAGCAGGCTTGACACCCGTGACTGAGCACACACGAATCTTGCAGCCCAGCAGACAATACTCCTGGAGCTGAGCAGGCAGGAATCACGCAGCTCAGCAGACAGTAATCAAGGAGCTGAGCAGGCACGAATCACGCAGCTCAGCAGGCAATAATCCTGGAGCTGAGCAAGCAGGAATCACGCAGCTCAGCAGGCAATAATCAAGAAGCAGAGCAGGCAGGAATCAGGCAGCTCAGCAGCCAATAATCAAGAAGCTAGCAGTCAGGAATCGCGCAGCTCAGCAGGCAATAATCATGGAGCTGAGCTGGCAGGAATCACGCAACTCAGCAGGCAATACTCACGGACCTGAGCAGGCAGGAATCACGCAACTTAGCAGGCAATAATAATTGGAGCTGAAGGCTGTAATGAACTGGATAAGCAGACTCTAATCACGTGATTCAGCCGGCTCCTCTCTGGGGACTGAGCAGGCACTTATTATGCAGCTCAGCAAGCAAAAATCATGGAGCTGAGCAAGCAGGAATCACGCAGCTCAGCAGGCAATAATCATGGAGCTGAGCAAACAGGAATCACGCAGCTCAGCATGCAATAATCAAGAAGCTGAGCAGGCAGGAATCACGCAGCTCAGCAGGCAATAAATATGGAGCTGAGCAAGCAGGAATCACGCAGCTCAGCAGGCAATAATCAAGAAGCTGAGCAGGCAGGAATCACGCAGCTTAGCAGGCAATAATCATGGAGCTGAGCAGACTGTAATGAAGTGGCTAAGCAGACTCTAATCACGTCACTCAGCCGGCTCCTAACCCGGTCTTGAGCAGGCACTAATCACGCAGCTGAGCAGGGACTAATCACACAGCTGATCAGGCACGAGTCACGCAGCTGAGCAGGGATTAAGCATGCAGCTGAGCAAGCGCTAATCCCTTGATTCAGCAGACCCTGATCACGTGACTGAGCAGGCCCTGATCACGTGGCTGAGCATGCACTGATCACGTGACTGAGCATGCACTGATCACGTGACTGAGAGGCACTGATCACGTGACTGAGAGGCACTGATCACGTGACTGAGCATGCACTGATCACGTGACTGAGAGGCACTGATCACGTGACTGAGAGGCGCTGATCACGTGACTGAGAGGCGCTGATCACGTGACTGAGAGGCGCTGATCAC
>JBEAMH010000019.1:0-1927 GCA_040062795.1 Staphylococcus aureus | reverse complement strand
AAAATTTAGCAGTTAAAAAAGATGAATGGACTGCTTATAGCGATAAAGTTAAATCAGATTTAGAAGTACCAGCGAAACGACACATGAAAAGTGTTGAAGTGCCAACGGGTGAAAAGTCCATGTTTGGTTTGGGAAAAGAAATAATGAAAACAGAAAAGAAACCAACCAAAAATGTTGTTATATCGGAGCGTGATTATAAAAACTTAGTGACTGCTGCGAGAGATAACGATAGGTTAAAACAGCATGTTAGAAATCTCATGAGTACTGATATGGCGAGAGAATATAAAAAATTAAGTAAAGAACATGGGCAAGTTAAAGAAAAATATAGTGGTCTTGTAGAGCGATTTAATGAAAATGTAAATGATTATAATGAGTTGCTTGAAGAAAACAAGTCTTTAAAGTCTAAAATAAGCGATTTAAAGCGTGATGTGAGTTTAATCTATGAAAGCACTAAGGAATTCCTTAAGGAACGTACAGACGGCTTAAAAGCCTTTAAAAACGTTTTTAAGGGGTTTGTAGACAAGGTAAAGGATAAAACAGCACAATTCCAAGAAAAACACGATTTAGAACCTAAAAAGAACGAATTTGAACTAACTCATAACCGAGAGGTAAAAAAAGAACGAAGTCGAGATCAGGGAATGAGTTTATAAAATAAAAAAAGCACCTGAAAAGGTGTCTTTTTTTGATGGTTTTGAACTTGTTCTTTCTTATCTTGATACATATAGAAATAACGTCATTTTTATTTTAGTTGCTGAAAGGTGCGTTGAAGTGTTGGTATGTATGTGTTTTAAAGTATTGAAAACCCTTAAAATTGGTTGCACAGAAAAACCCCATCTGTTAAAGTTATAAGTGACCAAACAAATAACTAAATAGATGGGGGGTTCTTTTAATATTATGTGTCCTAATAGTAGCATTTATTCAGATGAAAAATCAAGGGTTTTAGTGGACAAGACAAAAAGTGGAAAAGTGAGACCATGGAGAGAAAAGAAAATCGCTAATGTTGATTACTTTGAACTTCTGCATATTCTTGAATTTAAAAAGGCTGAAAGAGTAAAAGATTGTGCTGAAATATTAGAGTATAAACAAAATCGTGAAACAGGCGAAAGAAAGTTGTATCGAGTGTGGTTTTGTAAATCCAGGCTTTGTCCAATGTGCAACTGGAGGAGAGCAATGAAACATGGCATTCAGTCACAAAAGGTTGTTGCTGAAGTTATTAAACAAAAGCCAACAGTTCGTTGGTTGTTTCTCACATTAACAGTTAAAAATGTTTATGATGGCGAAGAATTAAATAAGAGTTTGTCAGATATGGCTCAAGGATTTCGCCGAATGATGCAATATAAAAAAATTAATAAAAATCTTGTTGGTTTTATGCGTGCAACGGAAGTGACAATAAATAATAAAGATAATTCTTATAATCAGCACATGCATGTATTGGTATGTGTGGAACCAACTTATTTTAAGAATACAGAAAACTACGTGAATCAAAAACAATGGATTCAATTTTGGAAAAAGGCAATGAAATTAGACTATGATCCAAATGTAAAAGTTCAAATGATTCGACCGAAAAATAAATATAAATCGGATATACAATCGGCAATTGACGAAACTGCAAAATATCCTGTAAAGGATACGGATTTTATGACCGATGATGAAGAAAAGAATTTGAAACGTTTGTCTGATTTGGAGGAAGGTTTACACCGTAAAAGGTTAATCTCCTATGGTGGTTTGTTAAAAGAAATACATAAAAAATTAAACCTTGATGACACAGAAGAAGGCGATTTGATTCATACAGATGATGACGAAAAAGCCGATGAAGATGGATTTTCTATTATTGCAATGTGGAATTGGGAACGGAAAAATTATTTTATTAAAGAGTAGTTCAACAAACGGGCCAGTTTGTTGAAGATTAGATGCTATAATTGTTATT
>JBEAMH010000067.1:0-529 GCA_040062795.1 Staphylococcus aureus | reverse complement strand
CAGCACGAAACCGTCGCGGTCTTTGTCCCACGGACGGCTCGCCGTTGCCGGATCGTCGTTGCGTTGCGACAGCGCACGGGCCGCCGCAAAGCCGCCGATACCGAGCGGCGACACGGTGGACTCCGCACCGCCGGCGATCATCACGTCGGCGTCGCCGTACTTGATCAGGCGCGTGGCGTCGCCGATGGCGTGCCCGCCGGTGGCGCAGGCCGTCACCACCGCGTGGTTCGGCCCCTTGAAGCCGTAGCGGATCGACACCTGGCCGGACGCCAGGTTGACCAGGGCCGACGGGATGAAGAACGGATTGACCCGGCGCGGGCCCTTCTCGTGCAGCTCGATGGCGGTCTTGGCGATGGTGTCGAGGCCGCCGATGCCCGAGCCGACGATCACGCCGATGCGTTCGGCGTTGGCTTCGGTGACTTCCAGGCCGCTGTCGCGCCAGGCCTGCATCCCGGCAGCCAGGCCGTAATGGATGAAGGTATCCATCTGGCGGGCTTCCTTGGCCGAGATATAGGCGCTGATGTCGAAG
>JBEAMH010000066.1:0-529 GCA_040062795.1 Staphylococcus aureus | reverse complement strand
CTGTGCATTACGAGGGTTGACAATGAGAAAGATTCATCTCTCGATGGCCTTTTGTGCCTTCTTGATTACTTTGACTTGCTACGCCAAAGGGCCTGCAATGAGCGACACAAATACTTACTGCATCGGACGCTTCCTTGTTGATGTACCAAAGGATGCGCAAATCAACGGGCAAGCTTATCAGTACCTATATGGTCGGATTGACTCCGAGCACTCTGCAGCAGCTCAAGACGAATTGGCTACAGACGTAACCAAGAAGGAAAGTGCCTTAAAGCGCGTAAAAGCAGATCAAGGGTATTCGCTTGACTCAACGGTGTCAGCAGGCGCCGACAGCAAGATCGTCATCTCGAAGTCTGAGCCGTTTGGTCGCGTTCATTACGCATTCGATGCCTTCCGCGCTGACGCGAACACCGTATTCTCAATGCAGGCCAGCCCCTTCAGTGATGCGATCTTCAAGAATGAAGTGCTTCCTACGTTGAAGACGCAACTGTTGCCTAATCTGCGCGCTCGCGCACCCGGCGAAATTCCCTCA
>JBEAMH010000001.1:1338603-1340151 GCA_040062795.1 Staphylococcus aureus | reverse complement strand
GCGCCCGTAGCTCAACTGGATAGAGTACTTGACTACGAATCAAGCGGTTACAGGTTCGACTCCTGTCGGGCGCACTAATTACGGGAAGTAGCTCAGCTTGGTAGAGCACTTGGTTTGGGACCAAGGGGTCGCAGGTTCGAATCCTGTCTTCCCGATAACCTTAATATCATATGGGGGCTTAGCTCAGATGGGAGAGCGCCTGCTTTGCACGCAGGAGGTCAGCGGTTCGATCCCGCTAGTCTCCACCATATTATTAAATACAAACTAAATTACAACGGCGGTGTAGCTCAGCTGGCTAGAGCGTACGGTTCATACCCGTGAGGTCGGGGGTTCGATCCCCTCCACCGCCACTAATTATTAGTTGTAAATTATATTTAGGACCTTTAGCTCAGTTGGTCAGAGCTAACGGCTCATAACCGTTCGGTCGCAGGTTCGAATCCTGCAAGGTCCATATAATTTTTTGGAGGAATACCCAAGTCCGGCTGAAGGGATCGGTCTTGAAAACCGACAGGGGCTTAACGGCCCGCGGGGGTTCGAATCCCTCTTCCTCCGCCATTTTTATCATAATTTAATATAATTTGTTTACCTAATATTTTTGGAGGAATACCCAAGTTCGGCTGAAGGGATCGGTCTTGAAAACCGACAGGAGCTTAACGGCTCGCGGGGGTTCGAATCCCTCTTCCTCCGCCATTAATATTATTATCGCGGGATGGAGCAGTTCGGTAGCTCGTCGGGCTCATAACCCGAAGGTCGGTGGTTCAAATCCGCCTCCCGCAATTTTACTTTTAGGTCTCGTAGTGTAGCGGTTAACACGCCTGCCTGTCACGCAGGAGATCGCGGGTTCGATTCCCGTCGAGACCGCCATTATTATTATGGTTCAGTAGCTCAGTTGGTAGAGCAATGGATTGAAGCTCCATGTGTCGGCAGTTCGATTCTGTCCTGAACCATTTCATGCAAGCCGGCCTAGCTCAACTGGTAGAGCAACTGACTTGTAATCAGTAGGTTGGGGGTTCAAGTCCTCTGGCCGGCACCATCTTTAGGAGGGGTAGCGAAGTGGCTAAACGCGGCGGACTGTAAATCCGCTCCTTCGGGTTCGGCAGTTCGAATCTGCCCCCCTCCACCATATGTTAAATTTAATAGGGGCATATTTCAACGGTAGAATAGAGGTCTCCAAAACCTTTGATGTGGGTTCGATTCCTACTGCCCCTGCCATGGCGGTTGTGGCGAAGTGGTTAACGCATCGGATTGTGGTTCCGACACTCGTGGGTTCGATTCCCATCATCCGCCCTTTATATTAATGGGCTATAGCCAAGCGGTAAGGCAACGGACTTTGACTCCGTCACTCGTTGGTTCGAATCCAGCTAGCCCAGTTTTATTGGCGGCATAGCCAAGTGGTAAGGCAGAGGTCTGCAAAACCTTTATCACCGGTTCAAATCCGGTTGCCGCCTTCAACAAATTGCGGGAGTAGTTCAAATCTTAGAACATGTTCCTTCCCGGAACAAGGTATAGGTGCAAGTCCTATCTTCCGCTCCATATTATTATAAAACA
>JBEAMH010000001.1:669808-1338503 GCA_040062795.1 Staphylococcus aureus | reverse complement strand
TGCGGGAGTAGTTCAACTCTTAGAACACGTTCCTTCCCGGAACGAGGTATAGGTGCAAGTCCTATCTTCCGCTCCATTTATTATGAAACATGCGGGAGTAGTTCAACTCTTAGAACACGTTCCTTCCCGGAACGAGGTATAGGTGCAAGTCCTATCTTCCGCTCCATATTACTATAAAACATGCGGGAGTAGTTCAACTCTCAGAACACATTCCTTCCCGGAATGAGGTATAGGTGTAAGTCCTATCTTCCGCTCCATTGATACTTCCAAATTGGAAGTTTTTTATTTATTTCATTGAGCCGGCGTGGCGGAATTGGCAGACGCGCGGGACTCAAAATCCCGTTCCATTTTATGGAGTGTCGGTTCGATCCCGACCGCCGGTATATATAGAAACGAAAGGAAATCTCTTCTTTGAGATTTCCTTTTTTTTATCGATTGTATGTTAAATGTATTTTTGATACATGTGATTAGGAAGGTATTCTTATTGTATTATCTGAAAACAATTAAATATTGTAGTTTCATATAAAATATAATATTATTAGCTTAATGTTATATATGGAGGAAAATTTGAATGGTTAAATCTAAATCAACCAAAAATAAGCGTAGTAATACCACTGGTAAACAATTTTTTAGTAATATATTGCAAGCTGTAGGTGCAGGAGTAGTTATTGCACTTTTACCTAATGCTTTATTAGGTGAATTATTAAAGTTTTTTAAAGAAGGTAATCAATTTTTGGAAACAATCTATCAATTAGTTGTTTTAATCCAATCATTTATGGCTTTTATTATAGGTGTATTAGCAGCACATCAATTTAAGTTTAATGGTGCTGGAGCTAGTATGATAGGCGTCTCAGCTATGTTAGGTAGTGGCGCAGTCAAAATCACATCTGATGGTTTTATATTAAATGGTATTGGAGATATTATTAATACAATACTAGTTGTTATCGTTTCCTGCTTCTTATATCTAGTATTGCAAAATAAACTGGGATCATTAGAAATGATTATATTACCAGTCGTAATCCCAGTAGTTAGTGGCATTATAGGGTTGTTCACATTAAGTTATGTATCGAATGTAACTAAAGGAATTGGACATGTTGTTAATTCTTTCACTGAACTTAATCCATTATTAATGTCTATCTTAATTTGTGTTACATATTCATTATTGATGGTAACACCGATATCTGTGGTTGCTATCGCAACAGCAATTAGTCTTTCAGGTCTTGGTAGTGGAGCAGCTAATATGGGGATTGTTGCTGCATGTGTTACTTTCTTATTTGGATCGATTAGAGTGAATGCAACAGGAGTGAACCTTGTCTTAATTATTGGAGCTGCAAAAATGATGATACCTGTATACTTCAAACATTTAATCATTGCATTGCCGCTGACAATTAACGGTATTATAGGAGGATTAATAGCATACTTTGTTGGAATAGAAGGTACACCTATGTCTGCCGGTTTTGGCTATACAGGACTTGTAGGTCCGATTAACGCATTTAATCGAATGAGCGGGGACCCTACGATGAATATTATTTTATTAGTTTTTGCTTATTTCGTTATACCGTTTGTTTCAGCATTTTTCGTTCATGAATTATGTAAAAAATTAGTAGACAGATACTCTGATGAAATATACAGATTCGATATACCTAAACAATGATTATAAAAGACCTAATTTAACTTTAGGTCTTTTTTTTATACACAAATAATGCATAATAACTCAAAAATAAAAAATATCTCTTATATAGATAGGTTTTACGTAAATTCTTATTGAATAATATTGCGTTATTATGTATAATAATTAATTATATAGAGAGGGGCTACGAAGATGAAGCAAATTATTAAACTATTAATGGTCTTTATTATATTTATTAGTACTATACTTACATATATAAACCCTGATGCACAGGCTGCTGAAGAAGATCAATGGGATAAAATTAAAGAGCGAGGAGAATTAAGAGTAGGATTATCAGCAGATTATGCACCATATGAATTTGAGCATAATGTAAATGGCAAAACTGAATATGCAGGTATTGATATTGAACTTGCTAAAAAAATTGCTAAAGACAATGATGTAAAATTAAAAATTGTTAACATGCAATTCGACAGTCTATTAGGAGCTATTAAAACTGGGAAAATTGATTTAATTATTTCAGGTATGACACCAACGCCTGAACGTGAAAAAGAAGTAGATTTTTCAGACCCTTATATGACAGTTGATCAAAAAATGATTATTAAAAAATCTGAAGCTGACAGATTTAAAGATATAGATGACTTTGCAAATAAAAAAATTGGTGTACAAAAACAAACTCAACAAGAAATAATTGCTCAAAACGAAATAGATAATGCGCAAATACAATCGCTTACTAGAGTACCAGAAGTAATCATGGCACTTAAAAGTGGTAAAGTAAATGGAATGGTTATTGAAGGGCCAGTAGCTGAAGCTTATTTAAAACAAAATCAAGATTTAGCATTTGCTGACGATGTGAAATTTAATGAGGGTACCAAACAGACAGCAATTGCAGTACCAAAAAATTCTCCTGAATTAATGGAAAGACTTAACACTTCTATAAAGGATGTTAAGGATAAAGGCTTATTAGATGATTATAAAGCATCTGCTGCTGAAGCTATGAAAAAAGATGATGGTAATTTCTTAACTAAGTATGGCAGTTTCTTCTTAAAAGGAATTCAAAATACGATACTTATTTCAATAGTTGGTGTAGTATTAGGCGCAATCTTTGGTGCATTTATAGCCTTATTGAAATTAAGTAAAGTAAGAGTATTGAGATGGTTAGCTTCCGCTTATATTGAGTTCTTAAGAGGGACTCCATTACTTGTTCAAGTATTCTTAGTATATTTCGGTACAACTGCAGTATTAGGTTTGAATATTTCAGCTTTAATCTGTGGTATGATTGCGCTTGTCATCAATTGTTCAGCATATATTGCTGAAATTATTAGAGCAGGTATTAACGCTGTAGATAAAGGTCAAACTGAAGCTGCACGTAGTTTAGGTTTATCTTACGGTCAAACAATGAAGTCAGTTATTTTACCACAAGCTATAAAAAATATTTTACCTGCATTAGGTAACGAATTTGTAACGGTAATTAAAGAATCTTCTATAGTATCTGTGATTGGTGTTAGTGAAATTATGTTTAATGCACAAGTTGTTCAAGGTGCTTCATTTGATCCTTTTACACCGTTGATAATTGCAGCAATACTGTACTTTATTCTCACATTTACGTTATCTAGACTTATGTATTTCTTTGAAGGGAGATTGAAAGTTAGTGATTAATATTAAAAACTTATATAAATCTTTTGGTAAAAATGAAGTTTTAAAGGGGATAGACTTTACTGTAAATCAAGGTGAAGTAGTTGCTATTATTGGGCCATCAGGAAGTGGAAAAAGTACATTACTTCGCTGTATGAACTTACTTGAAACACCGACGAACGGAGAAGTAGTGTTTAAAGGTACCAGTTTAACAAGTAAAGGTACTGAACTAGAAAAATTACGTCAACAAATGGGCATGGTGTTTCAAAACTTTAATTTATTTCCGCATAAAAAAGTAATAGACAATGTTATTTTAGCTCCTAGTTTACTAAAAAAAGGAACTAAAAATGATTTGAAAAAAGAGGCACAATTATTATTAGATAAAGTAGGTTTAGGAGACAAAGGTGATGCATATCCTACACAACTTTCAGGTGGACAAAAGCAAAGAGTAGCGATTGCGAGAGCATTAGCGATGAATCCTGAAGTATTATTATTTGATGAACCTACGTCTGCGTTAGATCCAGAGGTCGTAGGAGATGTGTTGAAGGTTATGAAAGATTTAGCTAAAGAAGGTATGACAATGGTAGTCGTTACCCATGAGATGAACTTTGCGAGAGATGTTAGTGATAAAGTTGTGTTTATGGCTGATGGCGTTATCGTAGAGTCTGGATCACCAGAAGATATTTTTGATAACCAACAACATGAAAGAACGAAGAACTTCTTATCCAGAGTTTTATAATTATTAATTAGAAGGTCAAGTAGGGAATCGATGATTGCATAAATTTAATCATTTGATTCTAACTTGGCCTTTTATGTTTTATATCAAAATTATGATAAAAATAATTGGTGATTCTCCAAACGCATGTGAATGTGTTAAACTGTAGAATGTATGTTTTTAATGTGGGGTGTAAGAAAATGGATTTAAACCAATTGAAACAAGATGTTATAGACTATGCCCATTCAATCGGTATTGATAGTATTGGTTTTACTACTGCAGATCCTTTTGATGAAATGAAACAAAAATTAGTAGACTATCATGCTAAAGGCTATGCATCTGGTTTTGAAGAATCTGATATAGAATTAAGAACTGAACCAAAATTAACATTACCGACAGCAAGGTCTATCATCGCAATTGCAGTCGGCTATCCAAATAAATTAAAAGGCGCTCCTAAAAGTGTGCGAGGAGATAGAAGAGGTATGTTTGCTCGCGCTTCTTGGGGACAAGATTACCATTCTATAATGAGAAAACGTTTGGATAAATTAGGAGAATATTTGAAATCTAGAATCGAAGATGTCGAAATAAAATCAATGGTTGATACAGGTGCTTTGTCTGATCGTGCTGTTGCAGAACGTTCAGGGCTTGGTTATGTAGGAAGAAATGGCTTTGTAATTAATCCAGAGCTAGGTACATGGACTTATTTAGGCGAGATGCTAGTTAGTATCCCTTTCGCTCCAGATGACCCATTAATTGATAGCTGTGGGGATTGTACAATTTGTGTGGATCGTTGCCCTACTGGTGCACTCGTTGGAGATGGACAGTTAAATAGTCAAAAATGTATAAGCTTTTTAACACAAACCAAAGGTTATATGGAAGATGAGTATCGATATAAAATTGGCAATCGTCTATATGGATGTGATACATGTCAACAAGTATGCCCTAGAAATAAGGGGATTAATACACAGCATGATGATATAGAGTTAGAGCCTGAAATTTTAAAACCTAGACTTGTACCTTTATTAAAAATGAGTAATAAAGAATTTAAAAATACTTATGGCCATTTAGCAGGTGCGTGGAGAGGGAAAAAGCCAATACAACGAAATGCAATTCTTGCTTTGGCACATTTCAAAGAAGAAAGTGCAATACCCGATTTACAAGACGTTGCCTTAAATGACCCGAGACCAATGATAAGAAGTACAGCTTATTGGGCGATAGGACAAATTCAGGGTGAAGACGCTAGACCATTTATAGAACAACATTATGATAATGAACTAGAAGAAGTCCGCGAGGAAATGTTAAAAGGACTTGAAATGAGGAGCGAATAACAGAATGACGAATCATATAGTACTATTTCAACCAGAAATACCAGGTAATACAGGAAGCATTGCAAGGACATGCGCCGGCACAAATACGCATTTACATTTAATTAAGCCACTAGGGTTTAGCACAGATGACAAGATGTTAAAACGTGCTGGGTTAGATTATTGGAGTGCCGTTAATATTACTTACCATGAAAATATTGAAGCATTTTTTGAAGATACAGAAGGTTTTTACTATTTATTAACAAAATTTGGTAAGAAAACGTATTCGGATTTTAATTTTACAGATACAACCCAAAATCATTTCTTTATCTTTGGCCGTGAAACTACTGGTTTACCTGACTGGGTGAAAGAAACTTATCAAGACAATGCATTACGTATACCAATGAATGATAATATTAGATCATTAAACTTATCTAATACAGCATCTATACTCATATATGAAGCATTGCGACAACAAAATTTTCCAGGTTTACATTAATAAATACTCTAAATGAATGAAAATATAGTGGTAGATTTGTATAATAGAGTTAAGGGTTAGACTTAAGTATTTGTTTAATAGAAATAAAATGTTACAAGTGTATCGGGTTTATCGCCAATACATCGAGGGTATTAATAAAAATAATGCTAGAACGCGTCTATATAATAAAGAGGAGTGTAATTACTATGGCAATGAACTTTAAAGTTTTAGAAAATGAACAAATTGTAGCTGAATATGCTGCAGATATATTAAGAAAACAATTTAACAACAATCCGACAACTATTGCAGGTGTACACCTTTCTAAAGATAATTCACCAGTATTAGATGAATTAAAGAAAAATGTAGATAACCATCCTGTAGATTTTAGTCAAATCAATATTTTAGATTATGATGATAATAAATCTTATTTTGAAGCTTTAGGTGTACCTGAAGGTCAAATCTATAATGTATCATTTAATGAAGATACTGAATCATTTATTAAGGATAAAATTAAAACAAAAGAAAACAAAGGTAAACTGATTACACAAATACTTTCAATTGATACGAATGGAAAATTAGATATTAGTGTTAAACAAGGTCTATTTTCAGCACGTGAAGTAATCTTAATCATCACAGGAAGTGATAAAAAAGAAATTGTACACCGTTTATACGAAGAAAATGGTAAAACAAACTTTGAACCTTCAGATTTAAAAGCACACCGTATGGTAAATGTTGTTTTAGATGAAGCGGCAGCAGAAGGTTTACCTGAGGATGTAAGACAGTATTTCACAGCACGTTTTGCTTAATAAAGAATGTGAGGTGATACGTATGACCGATGAAATAGAAAATAAAAATACAGAAAATGATGTTTCTGATACCGAAAATGAAATGGTAAGTGACTACGAAGATGTAGTTGAACTTGGTAAAGAAATGGAGCAAATTTCTGAGGAAAACGACGAAGATAAGTTAAATAAATCTCACGATTCAGAAATACGTTCAGACCTAAATGATTAATCAAAAATAACCCTTTGTAGAATTTAATTATTCATAAAGGGTTATTTTTTTATGCAATTATTAACTTTTAAGGTATTGAGATAGTAGTAAGTGAATTTATATATATCATCCTTCGCATATGGTGAATTCAGCAAAAAAGAAATGCCAAGTTAAAAGTGAATGTGTTATTATTAAATCATTACTTGATTTAAGGAGACTTATACATATGTTAGGTAAGTATTGGAAATACATTATGATAAGCGCAATCATTGTTAATTTGATTTCAATCAAAGGTTTTCCCATGGCAATTGGGGCGCTCTATTTACCAGTATTATTTAAAATTATAAAATTGCAGATAAACTTATCACGAGGATTAGTTGATCAAGTCAATGCATCAACATTTGTTAAAGGTAATCAAACTGGAATTATAATCAGTGTAATTTGTTGTATAGTAATCACAGTATTATTATTTAAACCATTAGGAGACTTTTATAATAGCTTAGATGGGTTTCTAGGTGCTTTAATTACAATGAGTCCAGTGACTATGGTTATCGGAGCAATTTTACTTATATTGACAGCTATTGGTGTTATACAAGCAGCAAAATCACAGTTTAACGAAATAAATATTACTAAAGAAGACTAAAGGAAAGTAATATTTAGCTAAAAGCTATTGATTTATTAAAAATAGAATAATTACTTATAAAATGTCGTAAAACTTTAGAAGATTTTACGGCATTTTTTGTTTAGAAGTAACAGAAAATGAAAATTTACGGGAAATAATTGTTTATATATTCATAGTAAAATGAAAGAATATGTAAACGCTATATAATACAATTGCCCCTTTAAAATAATTAATGCTATACTAAAGTTGAATAACGAATAATGAAGGGGAGATTTTCAAATGTCAGTTAGAATTGAACATGATACATTCGGTGAAATAGAAGTACCTGCAGATAAATATTGGGGTGCTCAAACAGAAAGAAGTAAACGTAACTTTCCAGTAGGCAAAGAACAAATGCCAATAGAAGTTGTTTACGGCTTTGCACAACTAAAAAGAGGGGCAGCTTTAGCTAACCATGAGTTAGGTAAGCTTTCAGATGCTAAAAAGAATGCCATTGTTTATGCTTGTGATCGTGTCATTAATAAAGAATTAGATGAACACTTCCCATTAGTAGTTTGGCAAACAGGAAGCGGTACACAAAGCAATATGAACGTAAATGAAGTGGTAAGCTATGTGGCCAATGAATATTTAGAATCACAAGGCAGTGATGAAACAATCCATCCAAATGATGACGTGAATAAGTCACAAAGTTCAAATGATACGTTTCCAACTGCAATGCATGTAGCATTATATAATGAAGTGGAAACAAAACTTGAGCCAGCTTTAAAAGTATTACGTAATACTTTTAAAGAAAAAGAAGAAAAATTTAACGAAATTATAAAAATTGGGCGTACTCATCTACAAGATGCAACCCCGATTCGTTTAGGACAAGAAATCAGTGGATGGCGCTTCATGCTAGATAAATGTGAAACGTTATTAAACGAATCAAAAGCACATATTTTGAATTTGGCAATTGGGGGTACAGCAGTTGGTACAGGTATCAATGCGCACCCAGAATTTGGAGATAAAGTAGCTAAATTTATTTCAGACAATACTGGATACCCGTTTGTGTCTTCTGAAAATAAATTCCATGCATTAACTGCACATGATGAAGTTGTCCAATTACATGGCACATTAAAAGCATTGGCTACTGATTTAATGAAAATAGCAAATGATATCAGATGGTTAGCTTCAGGCCCACGTGCTGGGCTGGCGGAAATATCTATTCCTGAAAATGAGCCAGGTTCGTCAATTATGCCAGGCAAAGTAAATCCTACACAATGCGAAATGTTAACGATGGTAACAGTTCAAGTTATGGGCAATGACACAGCGGTGGGTATTGCTAGTTCCCAAGGTAATTTCGAGTTGAATGTTTATAAACCTGTGATATTGCATAACACATTACAATCGATTTATTTATTAGCGGATGGTATGCAAACGTTTAATGACAACTGTGCTGTTGGTATTGAACCAATTCATGACAATATAGATAATTATTTAAATCAATCCTTAATGTTAGTTACTGCGCTAAATCCACATATTGGATATGAAAATGCGGCTAGCATTGCTAAAAAAGCACATCGAGAAGGTTTAACATTAAAAGAAGCTGCAATTCAATCAGGACACCTCACTGATGAACAATTTGAACAATGGATTAAACCAGAAGATATGGTGGAACCAAAATAAACCATTATATAAACCAACGCCTCTATTTTCGAGTGTGTTGGTTTTTGTCTTATGTAAATGATGTTTAATTTTAAAACAATTGAAAAGAAGTTAATATATTAAAAGACGGCTAGAAACAATATTAAATATTGCTTTTAGCCGTTTATCATTATTTGTTTGAAGTTTGTTTGTTAAATTTGGTCATCTAAACTTACGGAAATCGTTTCTTGTGTGAGTGGGTGAATAAATTCGATTTTATAACTGTTCAATTGTAATTGTCTTAATGTCGAATTACCATATAATGGATCACCTATTACTGGATGGCCAATTTCAGCTAAATGGACACGGATTTGATGCGTTCTCCCTGTATCTAATTTTAACTCTACTTCACTGATATCTTCTTTCACCATTTTTGAATTGATAATGTGTGTGATTGCAGTTTGACCCGTAGGCGAAACTCTACGTCTATTTGAGTGAAATTTATCTTTACCTATCGGCATGTCTATTGTCTGAGGTTTAATTGGTAATAAGCTGTGAACGTTTGCTCTATATATACGATCAATTTCATTTTCTTCAAGCATCCGATCTAATATCTTTTTCATTAATGGATTTTTAGCTACAATCAATAAACCAACAGTTTCTTGGTCTAAGCGGTGAATAGGCTCAACGTAATCACTTTTAATTGTATATATGACGTGATTCATTAATGTGTTACTCTCTTTTAAATCATTAGGGTGTGTTTTAACGCCCTTTGGTTTCATAACAATTGCTATATCATCATCTTCATAAAAAATTTGAGCATAGCGATAACTCGGTAAATAGTTACTTACTTCTTCAGGGGTGGGGATGTATGCAACATCACCTGTGTTTACTCTTGACATTAAAGTAGCAGGTTCACCATTAATTGTAATTAACTTAGACATATTTAAATTATGCAAGTCTTTTTTAGGTAAATGTAGCTGCTGGAATATTTCTCTCAAAGTTAATTGATTAAATTTACTAGGGATTTCAAATTTCATAGTATCCTCCTCGATTATCATATATAATCATACCATAAACAGCATACTAAAAATATTATTCATTGTAATTCTATAATATAAATTTTAGCGATATTAAAATATTATAGTAATTTAATTATTTATGAGTTTTTCAATTGATTAGCAGAACTGTATAATATAGACATAGTAATATTGTATAAAGAAATGGACTGGTTAAATGGAAAAACCGACTAGACTCGCGTTATTAAAAGAAATAGCTGAATTTATAAACGTAGAAACTGAAATATATAGTATGATGCAAGGCGCATTGAAGTCATTAATTCAAGGGAGCGAATTTACAACAGGGTGGATTTTTTTTATAGATGATTCAGGACAGCATGAGCTTGTATCACATGTAGATTTACCAGGTGCATTATCAAAGCAAGACTGTAAATACATGTGTGAAGGCACATGTTGGTGTGTCCAAGCTTATCAAAATAAAAAACTAACTAAAGCATCTAATATTATTAATTGTTCTCGAATTAATCTCGCAAACCGTGCATATCATGAGGAGACAGATGGCGTGACACACCATGCAACTGTCCCACTCAGATCTGGTAACGAACAATTTGGACTTTTAAATGTAGCTACACCACATACAACACATTATAGTGAAGAAGATTTAGAAATGTTAGAGTCTGTAGCTTTTCAAATAGGTTCGGCTATAAAACGAATTTGGCTGACTGATCAAGAAAAAGAAGCAGCGAGGATAAGTGAACGAAATCGTTTAGCAAGAGACTTACATGACTCAGTCAACCAAATGCTATTCTCTGTAAAATTAACAGCGCATGCAGCGGAAGGAATGACAAAGGAAGAAACATCTCGCAAGGCATTTCGAATTATCGAACAAACAAGTCAGCAAGCTGTGAATGAGATGCGTGCGCTCATATGGCAATTGAAGCCTGTGGGGTTAGAACAAGGTATAGTGAGTGCTTTGAAAAAATATAGTACAGTATTGCAGCTTGATCTAACTGTCAATGTAGACGGACTCATCAATCTTCCCAGTTTAGTTGAGGAGAATACTTATCGTATTATACAAGAAGCAATGAATAATACAAAAAAACATGGAGAAACAACAAAAGTAGAATTGTTATTAATTCAAAAAAATAATTATTTAACTATCTATATTGAAGATAAAGGCAAAGGATTTAACATTAAAGAGTCAAATGTCCCTGACTCACATGGGCTGAAGAATATAAGACAACGTGTCAAAATGATGAATGGTAAATTAGAAATCAAATCAAATCATAATAGTGGCACGAAAATTCATATCATCGTCCCATTATAGATTTTAGAAAGGAAGTTTAGCATGTATCGAATTATACTTGTAGATGATCATCATATTGTGAGACAAGGACTAGAATTCTTGTTATCTACTGTGGATGATATTGAGGTAATGGGGGGATTTTCTGAAGGCAAATCTTTCTTGGAATATATAGAAGCTCATGATTTACCAGATATTGTATTATTAGATTTAGTAATGCCAGAAATGAACGGTATTGAAATTACAGAAATACTGAAAAGTAAATATCCAGAAGTGAAAATATTGGTTTTAACCAGTTATATAGATGATGAACATGTTATATCAGCAATTGATAAAGGTGCAGATGGATATGAGATGAAGGACGTTGAACCTGAACAATTAATTAAAACAATAAAAAAAGTACTTTCTGGAGAAAAATTTATACACCCACAAGCACAAAATGTTATTGAATCTGTCAGCAAAAAACCACATTTTACAAATAAACTATCTAAGCGTGAATCTGAAGTATTAGCGGAGATGTCTAAAGGAAAAACGAATAAAGAAATAGCAGAAACATTATTTGTTTCAGAGAAGACAGTTAAAACACATGTAAGTCATATTTTTAATAAACTTCAAGTGACGGATAGAACACAAGCGGCAATTTACGCGATGCAAAACAACCTGATATAAGGCATTGATACTAAAGGGTTGGAAGCGGATACATTATTTTTGCGAATATTTTTAAATTTATACTTTAATTTATATAAAATTACTATATAATACAGAGTAGTAAACAATAGGGGGGATATTGAAATGAAAACAAAAAATCTTTCAATGAAGATTGTTATAGCATTAATTTTAGGTATTGTTGTTGGCTCAATTTTCAACATGTTTGCACAATCTGCATTCGTTATTAATGTTGATAAATATGTACTAAATGTTATAGGTCAAATCTTCTTGAATTTAATATTCATGTTGGTAGTACCAGTAGTATTTGTATCAATTGTCTTAGGAGTAGTTGGAGTTGGGGACCCTAAACTGCTCGGTGGCATTGGTTTAAAGACGATTTCATTCTTCTTAACAACCACTGCTTTAGCAATTACAATTGGGATTGTATTAGCACTAATATTTAATCCTGGTGGAGGTAAATCAGACTTATTACAAAGTGAAGAGGTTTCAAGTTATCAAAAAACTTTAGATAAAAAAGATGGACCACAAGCTGCAGCAGCAGATCAAACATTTGATCAAACTTTAATCAATCTGTTTCCTAAGAATCCACTTCAATCAATGATTGATGAAAATATGCTACAAATTATCACCTTTGCTATTTTTATCGGTATAGGTATTATTATGGTTGGTTCTAAAGCACAGATGGTACATAAGTTTTTTGAACAAACCAACGAAGTACTCATGTATATCGTAACGATGATTATGAGTGTCTTTGCACCAATTGGAACATTTGGTTTAGTAGCCCATGCCTTCACAGGCGCTGGCTTTGGTGCAATCAAACAACTAGGGATGTATTTCTTTATTGTACTGTTAGCACTTGCAATTCATTTCTTTGTAGTCTATGGATCAGCTTTGAAGTTTTTAGGAAAAACAAATCCATTAAAATTCTATAAAGATTTTATACCGGCGATTTCGCTTGGATTTAGTGCTTCCAGTTCAACAGCAACATTACCAGTGTCTCTCAGATGTACGAAAAGAATGGGAGTAAAACCTGAAATAGCATCCTTTGTTCAGCCTTTAGGTGCGACGATTAATATGGATGGTACAGCGATTATGCAAGGTGTAGCAACAATCTTTATCGCTCAAATTTCTGGTGTAGATTTATCAATAGGACAAATCATTACAGTAGTAGTAATTGCAGTTGTAGCCTCAATCGGGACAGCAGGTGTGCCCGGTGTTGGCTTGATTATGCTAGCTATGGTATTAAGCGCAGTAGGACTAGATCCTGCAGCCATCGGTATTATTTTAGGAATAGATAGATTGTTAGATATGACAAGAACATCAGTAAATATTACTGGAGACGCAACATGTGCATTTATTATTTCAAGCGCAAAAGATAGAAAAGATGCTGCTAAACAAGCGCACACATAAAGAAAATATTTTAAAGCGTCACTTCTTTTTAAAAGAAGTGACGCTTTTTTGATTTTATATATGGGCTATTAAAATACTTAAGAATGTATTTTAAAAAAATAGGGTACAATTAGCATTAATATAAAGCTGTTGCGTGACTCCTATTTCTTTTTATACATAGTATTTGTTTATATAGTTAGACTTTAAAATGGATATAGTTTTAAGAAGAAAGAATAAGAATACTTTTAAGCTTTTACTCATTTTATTATAGCATGCTATAAATTGCTTATCATCTTTACGTTATACTTGAACAAAATTCTATGATTCATCTTGCATATCCATTATGACAATTCGAAAAATAGAAACTAGAAAACCCTAATTTAATATTTTTAATTTCCTTGAAATGGAAAGCATCTTTTTCTTCTGTCCACTAATAAACCTTTAGCTCGAAAAATATTGGCATCAAATAACATTAAAGTGTTAGGTATTGCTTAAGTATTAAATAATACTTTCATGAATGCAAAAATTTTCTATATGTGAACGGTATGTTGCCAAAATCACTAACCTTCCTAAATTTATAATTCAAATATAGTGCAATAAATTTGAGATTGATTTAATATACAAAAATCAATATATTTAAATGAAAATAGAAAATGACTTAACATATATTTTTATAAAAACTTTAAAATATCAGAATATTTTGTTAATATTATAAACAAGTTGTAAATGAAATCAAACATTTGCAATATATTAAAGGAGGCGTTTTCTATATGTGTACATTCAGTTCAATGAAAAGTAAAGGTTTAGTAAGTATAATGGTAGCCACTTTAATAATTTCATTAATAGGGGTTTTTAATACAGCAAATGCTGCAGACATAAACAATCCTGTAGAAGTAAGCAAGAAAGATGAAAAGACAATCCATCTTAAATTAAAAGAGGGTATAGAAGGTAAACAAGATGAAGATGGAGCAGTGATCCTTACAGACGAAGATGGTAAAAGCAAAAAATTACCTACAGAAGTTGAAAAAGATGGAGAAACAGTTAAGATTAAATATACTGAAACTGAAGATGGTTATGATATGGAAGTTTTAAGTAAAGAATCGACTGACGTTCCTGTAGCATAATTTTAATGCTTTGATAATGAAAATCATCCCATTAAAACCTGTAGATGCAAGTAAATTAAAAGACAAGTTAAACATTTAGTGTTTAGCTTGTCTTTTTTACGATAATGGTAGTTGTAAATTCATCTCTTTATTTAATCGTATGAGCTATTTCAATAATAATAATTTAGCGTTTATATATTAATTATATTACCGATTATGCTGAAAATCATAATATTTATTAGTTTATAGTTTACAAAACATAATTGTATAAAGGTCTCTGTTATATAACAGAGACAGACACAATATTCGCTAAAGTTATAGTGAAAAGCCATAACATTCATTTAAGTTTCTGAATGTAATTTAATTATACTTAAACTATGGTAACCTCGAGTAGTACATGTAAAAAAATGACTAGTTAAATACAATTGTTTTATTGCCTTTTGTAACAATAACTTTATGCTGTACATGGTATTCAACAGCTTGCGCTAATACGCTTGACTCTACATGGCGACCAATTTTTCTTAAATCTTGTACATTATAGCGGTGATTTATGCGTGTTACATCTTGATCAATAATAGGCCCTTCATCTAAGTCTGAAGTCACGTAATGACTTGTAGCACCTACAAGCTTCACACCGCGTTCCCACGCTTGTTTATATGGGTTTGCTCCAATAAATGAGGGTAAGAAAGAGTGGTGAATATTGATGATTTGATTGGGATACTGGTTCACAAAATGATCACTTAAAATCTGCATATATTTTGCTAATACAATAAGTTCAATTTCGTGTTTAGCGCAAATATTTAATATTTCTTCCTCGACTAGACCTTTAGAATTATTACTAGGTACGTGATAGAAAGGAATATTAAAAGTTTCTGCAAAATGTCGGTTATTTTCGTGGTTACTCACTACACAAACAATTTCTGCAGATATTTCACCACGCTTTACTCTATGTAAAACTTCATTAAACGCATGGTCTTCTTTTGAAACAAATAAAGCGATTTTAGTTTTATGACTGTTATCAAATAAATTAAATTCTATATTATTGTCTTGTAATGCTTTTTCTAAAGCTTCTTTTACTTTAGGAACTTTATTAAATTCAAATCTTAAATATAATTTTCCATCTACATCTTCAGCATGATCATATTCGGTAAAATGATCTAAATGTAATATATTGGAGTTATATTCTGAAATAACATTTGTAATTAATGATGTAATTCCAACTTTATCTGAACATGTTGCTAATAATATGTATTTATCTTCCATTTTTATGCACCTCAAATTTTGAAAAGTAACCCAGAGTATAATGAAGATTCTGAAAAAAGTAAACGATTATAGATTAATTTAATAAAATTTAAATAATACTAACCTTTTTCTATGCGAAAAGTATCAAAGTAAGCTATAATAAGCGATAGTGTTTTTATCTTAAAAGGGTAATAAGTAATCAATGATATGAACACTTTTCACAAAAATAATACGCTTACAATCTAAATGTTTTTTGTTTGTAACTTATTTATTAGATATAAGATTGATTATTTTGATAATTGCGCCAATGATAAAAAACAATGAAAATTTCATTTCACTCTTTTATTTTCATCAGAATTATATTAAGATGTAATTTGTGTTTCAAGAAGCGTGTATTATTGCAATTTCTTGTGTCCGGATAAAATATTCTTTTATGAAAGGTAGATTAAAGTAATGGATAGACAGAGTTTTACAGATTTAATTCAAACAAAATTTAAAATGGTACGTATTGAAGCAGGTTATACGCAAGATACGATGGCCCAAACTATTGGTCTTTCAAAAAAGACATTAGTCCAAATAGAAAAAGAGAGAGTATTACCTAACTGGACTACGTGCGTATCTATTTGTGCATTATTCAGAGATTCAGATGTTTTAAATAGTACATTTGGCTGTGACCCATTAGAAATGGTACAAACGATATCTCGTAATCATTGTGCGTATCCAAATCATTCAACAACTAGTGATATTTATTGGAATACTGTTGATAGTCGTAATGGATATATATTACAAAGTAATAAAGTAAGTGATATCTATCGTGTGCTTAATAATGAAACGCAACCTATATTTGGGACGTCTAAATTAAGAGAAGCTGAAACTTATTTCGGTAGAATTTCAAAAGAAGAGTTAATGCACGTATAATATTAATTCATTTTGTGATAGAAGAATCATTATTTATATAATTGAGTGACATGGGACTTTTTATTGTATATGAATGATTTAGTCACTTTACTCTACTTGACCTAAACAAAGTTTTAGGTCTTTTTTTTATCATATTTCATCTGGAATGATATTTAATATAAATTATTGTAAGTCATATGATGTATTATGGATTTCTATGTTTAGAAAGTGAATATTTTAATATACATTTTTAAAGCGATTGTTATACAATAGTTAATAGCTGTAAGTTAAATTTCTTTGTAAAAAGAACAGAAACAAATTTTTAAATCAAAAGGAGAAGTCATCTATGTATGCTTTTTTCATAATAGTATTTATGATGGTAATAGGAGCTTTAATCGGTGGGTTAACTAACGTTATAGCTGTTAGAATGCTATTCCACCCGTTCAAAGCATATTATATTTTTAACATGCGCGTGCCATTTACGCCTGGATTAATTCCAAAACGTAGAAAAGAAGTAGCTTATAAGATTGGTCAAGTTGTTGAAGAACATTTATTAACAGAAAGCCTGATAAGAACAAAATTGAAAGCACCTGCTTCGAGACAAGCAATTGAAACATTAATTTTGAAGCAAATTAATAAACTTAAGGAAGAACATTCCACAATTCAATATTTTACGAAAAAACTAGATATTGATGCTGTCCAATTTGCAAATGAAAAACTCGATACTGTTATTTCGAATAAACTAGAGGCATTTTACCAAGATAATCAAGCTACTCCAGTAAAGCATATTATTCCAGATGAAATAGAGAAAAGTATTGATAGTAAAATGGATTTAGTACCGGAACTACTATTTGATAGAGCTAGAGTGTATTTAAGTTCCGAAAAAGGCACTAATGATATATCATCCATGTTGGATACTTTCTTTAATGAAAAAGGAAAAATAGTTGGTTTATTAGAAATGTTTATGACTAGAGAAAGTATTGCGGATCGAATTCAACATGAATTAATTCGACTCACTAATCATCCAAAAGCAAAAGGTATTGCAACACAGGTCATTAATAATGAATACGAAACAATGAAATCAAAAACATTAAGTGAAGTTATGAATGAACAACAATTTGAATCATTTAAAACATCTGCAACAGAGTTAGCTATTGGATATTTAGACATAAACAATATATCTAAAAAGCCTTTAAATTCATTAATGCCAAGCTTTATATCATTCTTGGAAAATAAAGTATCTCAAAAGCTGACAGATATTATCATAGAGAATGCTTCAAAGCATATAACACCAATTATGAAAAAAGTAAATTTAAGACAAATGATTGAAGAACAAATCAATACATTTGATTTAGCCTACATTGAAAGGTTAATTATAGATATTGCAAATAAAGAATTAAAATTAATTATGCTTTTAGGTTTCATATTGGGAGCTATAATAGGTCTCTTACAAGGCGTGATTGCAATTTTTGTATAACATATTAAATTATGTTATTGTAATACCGATGTGGTTTTAACACATATATATAGAAGGAGTGAAGCATAGTGGCAGTAAATTTATACGATCATGCAAATCAATTAGAACAAGCATTAAGAGAAAGTGATGAATACCAAGCTATTCAAAAAGCTTATGCAAATGTTAAAGAAAATAATGAGTCTAAAGAATTATTTGACGAATTCCGTGAAACTCAATTAAATTTCCAACAAAAACAAATGCAAGGTGAAGAAATCGGTGAAGAAGAGCTACAAAAAGCACAAGAACAAGCTCAAGAAATCGAAAATGATTCAAATATTTCAGAATTAATGGCTGCTGAACAAAACATGAGCCAAGTATTCCAAGAAATCAACCAAATCATTGTTAAACCTTTAGATGAAATCTACGCTGACTAATTTATATTAATCAAAGCGTTGATTTTAGCTACAATACATTTTATGTATTGTAGCTTTTTTGTTTTATCGACTGACTCTTAGACAATGTGGTAAAATATAGAGATACAAGATATTGGCATGTACACGATTGGAAGTTATAATTAGCGTTTAGTTATTATATGGATTATGTTCGCATGTACTATCTTAAATAAACCTTTAGATAAAGGAGAACTGTACTGTATGGTGAAATTTATTCATTGTGCTGACTTACATTTAGATAGCCCGTTTAAGTCTAGAAGCTATTTGAGTCAGTCGATATTTGAAGATATGCAAAAAAGTGCTTATGAGAGCTTTAAAAAAATAGTAGATTTAGCATTAAACGAAGAAATAGATTTTATGGTTGTTTCTGGTGATTTATTTGATCAACAGAATCGTACATTACGTGCAGAAGTGTTTTTAAAGGAACAATTTGAGCGTTTATCTAAAGAACAAATATTTGTTTATGTATGTCATGGTAACCATGACCCATTATCTTCGAATATTGGAACAGAATGGCCAGATAATGTTTCAGTGTTTTCCGAAAATGTGGAAACATATCAAACGATTACTAAAAATGGTGAAGAAATCTATCTTCATGGGTTTAGTTATCAAAATGATGCAAGCTATGAAAATAAATTAGATGCATATCCTTCAAGCCAAGGGCAAAAAGGTATTCATATCGGTATACTTCATGGTACTTATAGTAAATCTAGTATTAATGATCGTTATACAGAATTCAGATTAGAAGATTTAAATACGAAACTCTATCACTACTGGGCATTAGGTCACATTCATGAAAGACAGCAATTGAGTGATATGCCACAGATCCACTATCCTGGTAATATACAAGGACGCCATTTTAAAGAATTAGGAGAAAAAGGTTGCTTATTAGTTGAAGGTGATGATTTAAAACTTGATGCTAAATTTATACCGACACAATTTATTCGTTTTGAACAAGCGACGATTGAAACAGACAAAACATCTAAGCAAGGTCTTTTTGATGTAATTCAAGCGTTTAAAGAAAAAGTGCGAAAAAACGGCAAGTCGATATATCAATTAAAAGTTGTTGTTGATTCTGATTATGTGATACCTGAACAGGATGTTTTGCAAGTACATGAAATGATTAGTGATTATGAAGAGAATGAACACAACTTTGTATTTATTGAATATTTAACTATTAAAAATAAATTAGAAGATAAAAATACATTGGTGAAAGAATTTTCCCCAGAATTGATTGACGACAATGCTGTGTATGATCAGGCCATGAATGATTTATATTTAAATCCGAAAGCCTCTAAATATCTAGAAAATTATAGTGACTTTGATCGACGTGCTTTGATAGAACACGCTGAAGAATTATTAAAGTCAGATATGAGGGAGGAATAATATGAAAATCAAATCGTTAGAGATATATGGTTATGGTAGGTTTATACAAAGAAAAATCGAATTTGATGAAAGTTTCACTGAAATTTATGGAGAAAATGAGACAGGGAAGTCTACAATACAAGCGTTTATCCACTCTATTCTATTTGGTTTTCCAACTAAGAAAGAAAATGAACCTCGTCTTGAACCACGCTTAGGTAATCAATATGGTGGTAGACTTACTTTAATTCAAGAAGATGGATCATTAGTAGATGTTGAACGAATAAAAGGTAGTGCGGTAGGCGATGTGAAAGTTTATTTGCCAAACGGTACGATTAAAGATGAAACTTGGTTAAAGAAAGAATTAAACTTTATTTCTAAGCGTACATATCAAGGTATTTTTTCATTTGATGTACTTGGTTTACAAGATATTCACAAGAACATGGATGAAACACAATTACAAAATTATTTATTGCAAGCTGGTGCATTAGGCTCTACAGAATTCACCAGTATGCGGGGTATTTTAAATGATAAAAAAGAAATGCTATATAAGAAAAATGGCCGTAATCCAATCATTAATCAGCAACTAGAACAATTAAAAGACTTGGAAGGTCAAATTAGAGAAGAAGAAGCAAAGTTAACGACATACAAAAGACTTGTGGATGATAAAGATAAATCAGAACGTAGATTAGATAATCTAAAACAAAACTTAGCTCAATTATCCAAAATGCATGAACAAAAACAAAAAGAACTTGCTTTGCATGAACAAACACAAGAATGGAAAAACTTAGAATCGCAAGTTAATATTGAACCAATTCATTTTCCAGAACAAGGAATTGATAGATATGAATCTGCTAAAATCCAAACTCAAAATCTTAAAAGAGACCTTGGATTAAGAGAAGAAAAATTAGCACACTTGAAATCTGAAAATGAAAAAATAAACGTACCTCAACAACGTGATATTGATGCCTTTAATCACTTGCATCAACAAGAAAATGAAATCAAGCAAAAAGAGTACGAACTTAAAGCAGTCGAAAAAGAGATACAAGACAAAGAACGAGAAAAGACTGGCTTGAAATCTAATATAGGTTGGCATGAAGTCTATCACCATGCAGATAGTTCTGAAGCGATGAAAAGTTATGTCAGTAATCAAATTAAAAATAAGCAAGAACAAACTGCCTTTGTACAGCAACTAGAACGTAGTATAGAAGAAAATAAAATCGATCAGAATACAAATGCTTCAGAAATTGAGGCGTTAGAAGCAGACATAGTACCGGAAGAGAATTTCGAAAAGAAAAAACAATATAATAAGCAGGTATTTGAACTTAAAGAGAAGAATCATTTATATCAAAAAATGAAAGAAGTATTTGATAAAAACCAACGTGAAAGTGAGAAAAAGCAAAGCCTATTACGTATAAGTTTAATTATTTTAGCAGTAATCAGTATAGGGTTAACTATCTTCTCATTTGTATCTACCAATATACTATTCGGTGTTATATTTGCGATACTTTCAGTAATATTTGTCATAGGCATATTCTTTGTGAGAACTAAAGAAATTGGTCATAGTGAGACATTCTCGAAAGAAATTGATGACTTGCAACATCAAGTAACACATTTGGAAGATAATTATGACCTAGATTTTGATTTAGAAGATCAATACAAAGTACGCGAGCAATTGCAAAATACTGTGAAAACAAAAGAATCACTGAAGAAAAAAGCGGAATACTTGGAGACAAGTTTAGGGCAAGCAAGAACACAATACCAAGAAGCACAAGATAGTATTGATAAGATTAAGTTAGATTTACATTTATCTGATAAGATGTCAGATGAGCTTATCATTGATAGCATTGGTACAATGAATAAGATTAAAGAACATGATAAACACATTGAAGAACTCAATAATCAAGCACGACAATTAAATCAAGAATTAACGGCCTTTTATGAACATGCTAAAGAGATAACTAAAAATCAATTTACTTATTTTAATGATTTATCATTATTCCATGATATTAGACAGTGGCTTAAAGAAGAAACAAGTAATCTCGAAAGATGGAAGAGAAATGATGAACAAATAAAATTAATTGAAAGCGAAGTTTCACAACTTAGCAGTAGATTAGATGAAAATAATAATGTAATTAATCAGTTATTTGGTTACGTGAATGCTATTGATGAGGAAGCTTATTATCAACATCACGTTCAATATCAAAATTATCATAAACAAATCGCTAGATTTAACGATTTATCCAAATATCTAGAGAATCAAAATTATAATTATGATTTAAGCACAAAACTAAGTGACAAGACTTCAGCGCAATTAGCTAACGAAGATGAAGTTTTATCACGCCAAGTAGATGATTATAATGATCAATATTTAGTGATGCAGTCAGAAGTGAGTGACTTAAACGCAAAAATCACTGATATGGAAACAGATAAAACTTTAGCTGATTTAAGACATAGGTTTCATATCCTTAAAAATAAAGTGAATGATGAAGCCAAGGATTGGGCAAGTTTAAGCTATTTACAAACTCTAGTAGAAGGTCACATTAAACAAATTAAAGATAAACGTTTACCAGAAGTGATAAACGAAGCAACTGATATATTTACGCATTTAACAAATAGTCATTATGTACAAGTGACTTATGCCAATGATGAATTAATGGTGAAGCAACGAAATGGTCAAATGTATGAACCAGTAGAACTTAGTCAATCCACTAAAGAAATACTATATATTTCATTACGTTTGAGTTTAATCAAAACGTTAAAAACGTACTATCCATTCCCAATCATTATTGATGATGCATTCGTACACTTTGATAAACAACGAAAAGAAATAATGATGAATTATTTAAGACAAATGCCGAAAGATTATCAAATATTATTCTTTACGTGTATGAAAGATACAAGTGTGCCTTCAAAACAAATTATTACATTGAACAAATTCGAGGAAGGCGGTAAATAATGAGAAACGTTGAAAATTTGAAGCCTGGAGATTCTGTAGATCACTTTTTTCTAATTCATAAAGCAATACAAGGTGTAACAGCTCAAGGGAAAGACTATATGACACTTTATTTACAAGATAAAAGTGGTGATATGGAAGCAAAACTATGGACGGTTACTAAAGAGGATATGAAAATATTAGAGCCTGAAAAAATCGTTCACGTTACCGGTGATGTAATTAATTATCGTGGTAGAAAGCAAATGAAAATTAATAAAATCCAATTAGCTAAACCGGAACATAATATGAAGACACAAGATTTTGTGGACGGAGCGCCATTGACACCAGACGAGATTCAAGATGAAATTTCACATTATATGTTAGATATCGAAAATGCAACATTACAACGCATTACGCGTCACTTAATTCGTAAATATCAGGAATCATTTTTTACATTCCCAGCAGCAAGCACACATCATCATAACTTCTCTAGTGGGTTAAGTTATCACGTATTAACTATGTTACGTGTTGCGAAATCGATATGTGATATTTATCCTTTGCTAAATCGTAGTCTATTATATAGTGCGATAATTTTACATGATTTAGGTAAGGTGAGAGAGTTAAGCGGCCCAGTAGCTACAACGTATACAGTTGAAGGGAACTTACTTGGTCATATATCTATTGCTAGTGATGAGGTTGCTGAAGCGGCTAGAGAGTTAAATCTTGATGGAGAAGAAGTACTCTTATTACGCCATATGATATTATCACATCATGGAAAAATGGAATTTGGTTCACCAAAACTACCTCATATGAAAGAAGCAGAAATTTTATTCTTTATTGATAATATCGATGCCAAAATGAATATGTTTGAAAAAGCATATAAAAAAACAGATAAAGGTCAATTTACCGAACGTATTTTCGGGCTAGATGGTAGACAGTTTTATAATCCAAAATCTTTGGACTAATCATATTATTCATATGTGAAGCAGTTGATAAAACTTATCAACTGTTTTTTTATTAAAATAGAAGAGTGTAAATAGCGTATTGCACAAAAAAGGTTGAGTGTATTCCTTTAAGGAATACACTCAACCTTTTAAGTCGTTTATCTATGTTTCTAGAGGATTTCAATAGCTATTATTGACCAGAAGACATTCCAGCTCCACCTTGTTGCATTGCTTGTTGTTGTTGCTGTTGCTGCTGTTGTTGTTTAATTTTCTCTGGGTCTAAGATAGAATCTTCAATTGCTTTTTTAATATCTCTATCTTTATAGTCTACTTTATATTCGTCTAATAGTTCTTTATAAGCATCGGTAAGTAATTTAGGTTCTTTTTGTACTTTAGATTGTAGTAATTGAGATTTAAGTTTATCTTTTTCTTTATCAAAGTCGTCTTCTTTATTCGCTTTAATAATGTGGTAACCATAGTCTGTTTTTACTACGTCAGAAATTTCACCTTCGTCAAGTTTGAATAGCGCTTTTTCAAATTCATCTTCCATTTGACCCTTCATAACGTAGCCTAAGCTACCATCTTTTTTGGCTGAAGATTTATCTTTCGATTCTTTTTTGGCAATCTCTCCAAACTTGTCTGGATCTTTTTCGACTTGTTTTTTAATTTTTTCTGCTTTTTCTTTAGCCTTTTTATCCGATAAGCCTTCTTTATCATCATCATTTTCTTTTACTTTAATTAAGATATGAGAAGCTTTTTTAGTATTTTCTTTGATTTCTTTATCTGAAATGTCTACTTTATCGTTTAGTAATTCTTTTTGATATGCTTGTGTTTTTTTCTGTTCTTTATAGTCGCTTAGAGACATTTTTTGTTGCTTCAACATGCTTTCAAATTGATCTTTACCACCGTATTGTTTTTGTTCCTTTTCAACTTCTTTATCAATATCTTTCGTGTCAACTTCATCTTTATATTTATCTGCTAGTAACTTGTTTAATAAAATTGAGAACGAACTGTTAGCAATTTGTTCATCTCCCATTTTACTCATAACATCTTCTACTTTAACGTCTCCAGCTTTGGATGAAATAATTGTATCATCTTTTGAATCTGTTGCACTATTACCACAAGCACCTAATAATAAGGCACTAGCCGTAATCGGAAGAATAACTTTGTTTAATGTTTTCATTGTTGGAAACTCCTTTTGTATTAATAACAAAGTAAATATAACATATTATGCCCCCTTCACCAATTAGAAACACCGTTTCTAAGACTATAGTATTAGTGAGAATAAGATATTTTTAATAAAAAAAATGAGTAAAATTTAATGTTTACTCATTTCAAATTATTGCTCATATTTAGTTTCTACTTTATTAAGGATGTTTATGCCAGTTTGATGCTCTTCAATATATGAACCTTCATTTGAAAAGAGTATGATTTTCAAATAAAGAAAGTCCATTACTGAATACCCCATATTTAATGCCAATATAAATAAAAAATAATGACCGAATTGAGGGAGTTGGATGCATGCGAAGGCACAAATGCTCGTGATAATAATAAAGGGAGTTATTAAGTCGAAACAAAAATAATATTTGTTTACAGGTGTGTTCACGTAAGTATTATAGAATGGGATAGGTTTTTTTCGAATCAATTTATATTTTTTAAATGATTTGTAATAGGGAAACAAAAAGGCTAAATGAATTGCCTTATGAATCGGATACAAAATCAGTACGAACACTAAAAAAACTATAAAGAACTGATCAGTGAGTTTAGTGTTTGAAAAGTAATGCAAAAGTTCATAAGAAATTAAAAATGTAATAATCATTGTGACTGAACTAAGAAATGCAATTCTTGGTAAGCCAAAGCGTGCATTAATATCAATATGACGCGTACATAAATACATTGCTCAATCGCACTCCTTTACTTAATAAATAATAGCGCTCATATACTTTCGTATTATCTAACGTATTAGAAAATACGTCAAGGAGATTTTGAAGTAAGCAAGAAGGGGTTATCATATTGAATTAAAATTAATAAGCTGAGCGAATTAATGAAATAGAATAAGTAAAAAAAGTTGTAAACCTCATTGTTAGCAATGCTCAGGTTTACAACTCTACTCATTAGTTTTTTGTTTATAGTTTATTTATCTTTTTCAAAAGTTTTACTAATCTCTTCTCCACGATTTTGAAGATTTTCGACATGTGATTGTAATTTCTCAATATTAGGATTGATATCAGATTTGAAGTCACCAATCATCGTTTTCACTTCGTCACCAATTGTGTTACCAAACTCAGTACTTTCAGATTTAATTTGAGAAATATAATTCGTAATATCATTGATACTTTTTTTGATTGTGTTTATTTCTCTATCTACTTCTGATTCAGCACCGACAGGTTTATTTGATTGAACGCCAAGTTGGTTTGCTTCTTTTTTATCACGATTCATTAAAGCGAAACCTAGACCTGTTGCAACGCCAGCACCAAGCCCTAATAAAATTTGAGCTGTTTTCATAAAAATTCTCCTCATTTCTTGATATTATCTCATTCTCTAATATGTTTTATATACCCCGTATGAGATAAAATAAGCATACTTAGTCGAATTGAGCAGCTATTTTTTCTGCGATTATAGCTTTTTGCTTGTCATCAATTGTATCCTCATGCGTTTCCCATTGGTAGCCAAAACCATCAATTTCATTTTCATATCTTGGTAAAAAGTGAAAATGAAGGTGGAAGACAGATTGGTCGGCAAATTCGCCGTTATTCTGTATAATGTTTAAACCATCAGGATTAAATGCTTTTTTTATGGCATTTGCTACTTTTGGTAATGCGACGCCAATATGTTTCATTGTTTCACTATCAGTTTCGAAAATATTAGCTGATGCCTTTTTAGGAACTAGTAACGTGTGACCCTTTGTAACTTGGGAAATGTCTAAAAAAGCATATACATATTCATCTTCGTATACTTTATGGCTAGGAATTTCACCATCAATAATTTTACTAAAGATTGTTTCTGACATGAATCCTCACTCCTTGTATGATTGTTACAGACTATTATAGCATTACTATATAATTTTCGTCATTTTTCACAGTAACTTTATGATTATATATTAATTTTTGATACAATATCTTTTGTGGAGGTGCATTATGACAGTAAAAGTAGAACAGTTGACTGGTGGTTATGGTAAACGACCTGTTATTAAAGATATAAATTTTGAATTAACACAAGGTGAAATTGTTGGTCTTATTGGCTTAAATGGAGCTGGTAAGAGTACAACTATTAAACATATGCTTGGTTTACTAACACCTATGAAAGGTGAAATGACAATCTCTGATATCAACATTAAGCAAGATGTTGAAACATATAGAAGAAAACTATCATATATACCTGAATCACCAGTTATTTATGAAGAATTAACACTGCAAGAACATTTATATATGACAGCAATGGCTTATAATATTAGTAAAGAAACTGCCATGAAAAAAGCGCAGCCGCTACTAGAGACATTTCGTTTAGAAGATAAATTAAATATCTTCCCAAGTCACTTTTCAAAAGGTATGAAACAAAAAGTGATGATTATTTGTGCTTTCATAGTAGATCCTGAATTATATATAATAGATGAGCCATTTCTTGGTCTTGATCCATTGGGGATTCAATCGATGTTAGATTTAATGGTTGAGAAAAAAGATGAGGGGCGCACAGTATTAATGAGTACTCACATACTTGCAACGGCAGAGAGATATTGTGATAGATTTCTCATCATGGATGAAGGGCGAATTGTAGCATTTGGTAATTTAGACGAATTAAGGGAACAAACGGGTTTAGAGAATAAAACATTAGATGAAATTTATATTCATGTCACACAAGGTGGCCAACAGATATGAACCAAAATGCAAAACAATTATTTAACACACGAAAAAACGAGATAGCTAAAGAAAAACAATATTATAATAAGTTTATATTTAATGGCCATTTTTCAGTATTTCTTGTAATTTTATTCGGTGCTTTTATCTTGGGTTACGGTGATTGGTTAAAGTCCATACCTACAGACTTTGATTATGCTTTAATCGCTAGTATTGTTGTGTCAATAACATCTATGTTTCCGGTTAGAACATTGCTTAAAGGTGCAGATAAACTATTTTTATTACCGATCGAAAAACATATGGCAGAATATATGAAATACAGCTTAATTTATAGTTATTTTAGCCGAATAGGATTACAAATAGTAATCTTAATCATATTGTTTCCTTTATTTTATGTCATTAATAATCAAGCGTTTGGCTTTTATATTTTATTTGCAATATTAGCAATTATTTTACCTTTTTTAGGTTTATTACTTAAATGGCAATGGTTTAAGTATCGACTAGAAGGTTGGTCGCTTTATATATTACTTTTTATTATTTATACTTCTGGTTACTATTTAGCATTAGCCCCGAAACAATTTTCAAGTATAGCTTCTATATTTATTATGATTGGTATTATATTGCTAATACGTAATCAAAATAGAACCTATTTATTCCCATGGGAAAAAATGACTAAGTCCGAACAACAGCATCGTATGAATTATTATAAATTTGTTAATATGTTTACGGACGTAAAACATATTAAAGAAACAGCAATAAGAAGAAGTTATTTAGACCCATTTTTAAACACACCAAAACGTAAAAAATTTAATTCCAATTATATGTATCTTTACTTATTTGTAAGAAGTTTTGTACGAGGAAAAGATGCTTTCAATATTATTTTGAGATTAGTAATGCTTGCTCTAGTTTTAATGTTTTGGTTAGATCAACCAATTATTGTGTTAGTTATTGGTAGTTTATTTATGTATATTATACTGTTACAAATGGCTCAATTTTATACACAGCAAGCTTATGGTTTATGGCCACAAGTTTGGCCTGTCACAGAATCGAAAGTAATAAAAGGGTATGAAGAATTTTTAAGGAGATTAATGTTGATTTTAGGTATCTTATTTACTGTTGTGTATGCTGTCGTCTTTCCAATTTATGGCTATTTTGGATTATTATTTTTCCTAGTAGGTTGGTTAACTATCATAAACGTTATAAAAAAGCTTAAGTATCAAGAAACATTGTTAAGAGATTAAAAAAAGTCGCTTCTCACAGTAGTAGATTATTTATCTATTACCAGAGAAGTGACTTTTTAGTTGAAATCGCGATAGTTCTTAATATTAGTTATCATCTATCGGGAATAGGTGTCTTTCAAAATAACTTGAATGTTGACGACTTGAACCAAAGAATTGACTTAGTGCAAGTTTATCAAAATTCTCTTTGAATATGGTTGAGGCTTTAAAGTCTTCATAAGCATTTCTACTTTCGAAGCCGAAGTAAATCTTATAAGTTAAACCTTCTTCTGGTTTTAAGAAACGATAACTTCTATAACCAGCAAATTGATTGAAATCAGTAGTAAATCCTTGTAGTTTTTTTTCTAGTTGATAAGCATGATCTTCTGATGTTGGAATAAAAATAACTGAATAAAAATATTCCTCGTTTAGATCACCTTCAGCTTTAATAATGTTATAAACTAAAGGTTGTTTTAAAGCCGATTCCCCATCTGTTTCTTCGATAATCACAGAAGAATCAGATGCTGAAAACTGTAATAAGTTATGATCAGGGTTATTAAGTCTGATTTGGTTTAAATAACCAAATGTCCCATACGATGCATAAATTTTCATAAGATCTCCCCCTTGCTTTGTTTAAGAAAATGCATATAACTATTATACTGTAGTATACATACATCTATCATAACAAATAAATATAAATCTTGTCTTTGATAACATTATAATTGATTTCTAATAGAAAACAATAGTCAAATGATTAAGATGATAAAAGTATACTGTTTGTCTTTTTTATGACATTTTATCTTAATGAACAGCGGTGTATATGTCAGTATGGTATTATAAATAAGAATGATTATAATGTAGGAGGATTACAAGGTGCATAATAAAAATAATACAATCCTAGATATGATAAACGGAAAAACGGTGAATCACACACCAGTGTGGTTTATGCGTCAAGCTGGTAGATCACAGCCTGAATACAGAAAATTAAAAGAAAAATATTCATTATTTGAAATTACACATCAACCAGAGTTATGTGCATATGTGACACATTTACCAGTTGATAATTACAATACGGATGCAGCTGTACTATATAAAGATATTATGACACCATTACAACCTATAGGTGTTGATGTGGAGATTAAATCTGGCATAGGCCCAGTCATTCATAATCCAATAAAAAACATACAGGACGTTGAAAAATTAGGTAATATCGACCCTAAAAGGGATGTACCATACGTTTTAGATACAATTAAGTTACTAACTGAAGAAAAATTAAATGTACCATTAATCGGATTTACAGGTGCACCATTTACATTGGCGAGTTATATGATTGAAGGTGGTCCTTCAAAGAATTATAATTTTACTAAGGCAATGATGTATAGTGACGAATCAACATGGTTTGCACTTATGGACCACCTAGTAGATATGTCTATTACGTATACGTCAGCACAAGTTGAAGCTGGTGCGGAGATTATCCAAGTATTTGATTCATGGGCTGGCGCATTAAATGTTAAAGATTATCGTTATTACATTAAGCCGGCGATGAACAAACTAATCAGCGGTATAAAAGCAAAACATGATGTGCCTGTCATCTTATTTGGCGTTGGCGCGAGTCATTTAGCACAAGAGTGGGATTCTTTACCAATTGATGTATTAGGTCTAGATTGGAGACTATCTATTAAAGAGGCTGGAGATTTAAATATCACTAGAACGTTACAGGGTAATTTAGACCCTTCATTACTTTTAGCACCATGGAATGTCATTGAAGAAAGATTGAAACCAATATTAGATCAAGGCATGGAGCATGGCCAACACATTTTTAATCTTGGGCATGGTGTCTTCCCACAAGTAAAACCAGAAACATTAAAACGCATTACAACTTTCGTACACGATTATACTCAAAGATAGTAGACATAAACATGCACAAACAAGATTTACATTTTATTATGTCATATACATCTATAAATTATTATACAAAAGGATGATTTTAACATGACAAAAACAATAGGCTTATTAGTTATGGCATATGGTACACCATATAAAGAAAGTGACATTGAAGCTTATTACACAGATATTAGACATGGTAAAAAACCGACAGATGCTGAACTACAAGATTTAAAAGATAGATATCAACACATCGGTGGTCTTTCTCCGTTAGCGAATACAACAAATCGTCAAGCTGAAGCATTATGTGATGCGCTTAACGAAGCTTACAATGATGTTGAATTTAAACTTTATATTGGATTGAAACATATTCATCCATTTATAGAAGATGCGATACAAGCAATGAATGAAGAAGGTATAGAGGAAGCAGTAACGGTAGTATTAGCTCCGCATTATTCTAGCTTTTCAGTCGGATCTTACAACAAGAGAGCTCAAAAAGAAGCAGAGAAATATGGAATTACATTTAAACATGTCGAACATTACTATCAACAACCTAAGTTTATCCAATATTGGACTGAAAAAATCAATGGAACATTGACAGAAATTCCCGAAGAAGAACACGATGATACAGTCTTAGTTGTTTCAGCTCATAGTTTGCCTAAAGGGTTAATAGTAGAAAATAACGATCCTTATCCAAATGAATTGCACCATACTGCACAATTGTTAGAATCACAATCTAATATTATTCATGTTGCAGAAGGGTGGCAGTCAGAAGGTAATACAGGTACACCTTGGTTAGGGCCAGACGTTCAAGATTTAACGAGAACATTATATGAAGAAAATGGCTATAAGAACTTTATATACACACCAGTTGGTTTCGTGTGTGAGCACTTAGAAGTACTATATGACAATGACTACGAATGTAAAGTAGTCTGCGATGAATTAGGAGTTAACTATTACCGTCCATCAATGCCTAATACTGATTCATTATTTGTTGGTGCTATTGTTGATGAAATCAAAAATGTTTATTAAAGGAAGCGTGAACTATTTTGGCTAAAAGTATTGCGATTATTGGTGCTGGTATCACAGGCTTATCTAGTGCATATTTTATAAAAAAACAAAGACCTGATATTGATGTCACGATATATGAAGCTTCGGGTAGAACTGGTGGCAAAATTCAAACGTATAGAACAGAGGGTTATACAATTGAACTAGGTCCAGAGTCATATTTAGGGCGCAAACAGATTATGACTGACATAGCTAAGGAAATCGGTTTAGAAAATGATCTTATTACCAACCAAACGGGTCAATCTTATATCTATGCTAAAAATAAATTATTTCCAATACCTGGTGGTTCAATTTTAGGTGTTCCCACTGATATCAAACCGTTTTTAAATACAAAGTTAATTTCTCCGTTAGGGAAACTAAAAGCAGGGCTAGATTTATTTAAGAAACCCATAAATATGAAAAACGATCTTTCAGTAGGTTCTTTTTTTCGCCAACGTTTAGGTGATGAAGTTTTAGAGAACTTAATAGAACCTTTAATGGGTGGGATTTATGGTACGAATATTGATGATTTGAGTTTGATGAGTACTTTTCCAGAATTTAAACAAAGAGAAGAACAATTCGGTAGCTTAATCAAAGGTATGAGATATGAAAAAGAGCAAAGACAGAAAAAACGGCAATTATACCCTGGTGCACCAAAAGGGCAATTCAAACAATTTAGACACGGATTAAGTTCATTTATTGAAGCATTAACCCAATATGTTTCAAATCAAGGTGTTAAAATTAAATATAATACACCTGTTCATGATATTATTGGTTCTCAAAAAATGTATGATATCGTAACCGAAGAAACAAAGACTCAATATGATAGTGTATTAGTAACAACACCACACCAAACTTTTATGAAATGGTTTGGCAATGATTCTTCTTTTAATTATTTCAATACAATGAATTCTACAACTGTTGCTACAGTTGTACTAGCGTTTGATGAATCTAATATTGAGAATACGTATGACGGTACAGGTTTCGTTATTGCAAGAACGAGCCAGACAAGTATTACAGCATGTACTTGGACAAGTAAGAAATGGCCATTTACCACACCAAAAGGTAAAATACTTATACGAGCATATGTAGGTAAACCTAACGATACGGTCGTTGATGACCAAACTGATGAAGAAATTGTAAACATCGTTAAAAGTGATTTAAGCCAAATGATGACTTTTAAAGGTGCTCCAGATTTCACTATTGTAAATAGGTTGCCTAAAAGTATGCCACAATACCATATTGGCCATATTGATCGTATTAAAGAGATACAAGCTCACGTTAAAACAAACTATCCAAAGTTACGTATTACAGGTGCTTCCTTCGAAGCAGTAGGCTTGCCAGATTGTATTAAACAAGGGCAAAGTGCAGTAAAAGAATTATTAGAAGAGCTATAAATTATTTTATAACAGATGTTAGAAAGTCGATTTTTCCGGTAGTGTAAGTTTTACGGGGAAAATGACTTTTTTTATGTTTATAATTGTTTGATAATTTAATATTTTTAAAATTTGTGAGATACTTAACAAGCAGATAAAAGAAATTGTGAAGTATAGTTGGTATCTATAAGATTTATTTTCCAACTATTACATTGGGGGAGTAAGCATGACAGATGTTATTATTGTACATTCAAAAATTGGCGATGCCACAAATCATTGGTATAAATGGTTAGCTAATAACTTAGTTTTAGAAGGTTACAATGTGACATTATTTGATTTACCTGTTGAAATTAATGATGACATTAAGCGATGGGTGATTCAAATGAAAGATCAGATATTCATAAATCAGTATGAGACTTATTTTGTTACACATGGTTTTGGCACTTTAGCATCGCTAAAATACATTGAAGAGATGGAAATGAAACATATACAAGGTCTGTTCAGTATCGCCGGTTTCATGGATGATGCTAAAGAGATTGATGCGTATATTCAGCCTGAAAAACTAGAAATCGATTATGAAATCTTAAAAAGTAAAGTAGATCACTTTTATGGTTTGTGTTCCAAGGATGACCAATATGTATCTTATTTAGAAACTAAAAGATTAATGGATACATTAAACGGTGTTTGTAAAGTGACAGAAAGCGGTGGACATTTTATGGAAGATGATGGTTTTAGAACCTTTACTATCTTGCAAGGAAAAATCCAAGCTATTATGAGTCAATAAAAAATATCATTAAAGAACAATATTTTTACTATCATTGTTCTTTAATGACTATTTTTATATGAGTGATTAACCTTATTTTTATGAAATTTAAGTATAAAAGTAATACGTTTTTGTATAAATAGGGAACTAAAGTTAAAGTATTATAATTATATTCCATTTTTACACAAATTTGTTTTTAAAAGTCATTGACTAAAGTATAGAAACTTTATATACTGAATTAGTCTTGATTGATAAGTGATGTGCAAACAACAATTATCGCACGAAAGTATTAAACCTTAATTAACTCAGTGTAAATTAATTTTAAAAAGGTGTTGACATTAAGTAAACATTCATGATATATTAGTTTGGTAGGCGTCATTAATAATATTAACGCGGGATGGAGCAGTTCGGTAGCTCGTCGGGCTCATAACCCGAAGGTCGGTGGTTCAAATCCGCCTCCCGCAATTTTAGTTCTAGGTCTCGTAGTGTAGCGGTTAACACGCCTGCCTGTCACGCAGGAGATCGCGGGTTCGATTCCCGTCGAGACCGCCATTATTACTAAGGTTCAGTAGCTCAGTTGGTAGAGCAATGGATTGAAGCTCCATGTGTCGGCAGTTCGACTCTGTCCTGAACCATTTTTGAAATTTAAGCTTTGGCGGTTGTGGTGAAGTGGTTAACACATCGGATTGTGGTTCCGACATTCGTGGGTTCGATCCCCATCATCCGCCCCATATCTTTAATAAGCGGGTGTAGTTTAATGGGAAAACCTCAGCCTTCCAAGCTGATGTTGTGGGTTCGATTCCCATCACCCGCTCCATTATAATTATTCCACAGTAGCTCAGTGGTAGAGCTATCGGCTGTTAACCGATCGGTCGTAGGTTCGAGTCCTACCTGTGGAGCCATATGGCCCCGTGGTCAAGCGGTTAAGACACCGCCCTTTCACGGCGGTAACACGGGTTCGAGTCCCGTCGGGGTCATACAAACAGAAGTGAAATATCGCTTCTGTTTTTTTATATTGGAGAGTTGTCCGAGTTGGCCGAAGGAGCACGCCTGGAAAGTGTGTAGGCGTCACAAGCGTCTCGAGGGTTCGAATCCCTCACTCTCCGTATTAATAAAGTCCTGTTAAGTGAACGTTTTATCAACGTTCACTTAACAGGACTTTTTTCTGCTCTAAAATTGGATAGCGTGTTTTATTTGTAGAATTAAGGTTAATCGCTATTTAAATTGATTTTATAATTCATTTAGTAAATTATTACTAAGTTAAGCAATTAAAGTGAAGATTTGTATCATGTTAATTATTAATAAAAACGTTATAATAAAGTGTGAGACGGAGGAATGTAGGCGTGGAATTTTGGTTGAAAAAACAAGCAGATAAAAATGGACAACAGCTCTTTATCGATGATGGGGAAGTACAGATTACTTTTAATGAGGCGTATCAAGATGCTTCGAAATTAGCATATCAATTAAAGCAACTTGATAAACAAAGAATTGGACTTTATATAGATAATTCAATAGGGTCTGTTCTTTTAATTAATGCGGCATGGATAGCTGGTATTGAAATTGCTATGTTAAATACAAGACTTACTAAAAAAGAAATGCTTGCACAAATGGCATCTATTAATGTTGATACTGTGATAACTCGTGGACAACTAGAAATAAAAGGCTTAAGTATAATAAATTATGAATCGCTCTGGCACAATAGGGATGATAGACAATATGAAGCACCATTTTCATTTGATAATATAGCGTCTATAATGTTTACATCAGGGACGACTGGACCACAAAAAGCTGTGCCACAAACATTTTCTAATCATTATGCAAGTGCACTCGCTTGTAAAGAGAGCCTTGGTTTTACTCGAGATACCAAATGGTTATCGGTATTACCTATCTATCATATCTCAGGATTGAGTGTCATATTAAGGGCTTTAATAGAAGGTTTTACAGTGCGTATTAAATCTAAATTTGAAACTGAAGCTATGTTGAATATTATAAAAGAAGAATTGCCAACACATGTATCGCTCGTGCCACAAACATTGAAATGGCTTATGGATGAAGGATTTGATCAGCCTTATAATATTGAGAAGATACTACTTGGAGGCGCGAAGCTTTCAAGCTCACTTATAGATCAAGCTCTAGAAAGACAATTACCAATTTATAATTCTTTTGGTATGACCGAAACGTGCTCTCAATTTTTAACTGCCACACCAGAAATGTTAACACGTCGTTATGATACGGTTGGTAAACCTAGTGATAATGTAGAAGTCAAAATTAAATCTCCTAATGCCCAAGGACATGGTGAGTTGTTAATTAAGGGAGACAATGTGATGAATGGTTATCTATATCCTGCAGATAGAATAGATACATTTGAAGATGGATACTTTAATACAGGTGATATTGCAGAGATTGATGAAGCAGGTTATGTCATGGTCTACGATCGTCGTAAAGATTTGATTATTAGCGGTGGCGAAAATATTTACCCTTATCAAATTGAAACAATCGCTAAAAATTATGTAATGATTGAAGATGCTGTTTGTGTTGGCGTAGAAGATGATGTATGGGGAGAAGTACCTTATTTATATTATGTTTCGAAGGAAAAAATATCAGATGATCAATTATTGAAATATTTTAATAACAACTTAGCGAAATATAAAGTCCCTAAACATTTTAAACGTGTTGAATCATTACCTTATACTTCAACTGGAAAACTTCAAAGAAATCGATTAAAAATATAAATGCGAGGTACATATGAAATTACAGATAGTAAAGTTATATGAATATCATTCTGATTTTAAACATCCTATTGTAACACCAAAAACAAAATTAAATTATCGAAAAGTACTTATCGTTGAAATAATTATGGATACTGATCAGCATTTTTTTGGTGAATGTAATGCTTTTGAAACAGATTGGTATGCAACAGAAACGATAGCAATAGTTCAACAACAAACTATAAAATGGTTTAAGCAATATCAAAATCACTCATTTGATGATTTTGAAGCAGTGCAAAAGGCATTAGATGATTTGATAGAATTTCCTGCTACAAGAAGTATGTTAATCATGGCTTTTTACCAAATGTTTTATGAATTGAAATCGTTTAGTGTACCATATGGAGCGACTGTAAGTGGACTAAATGAGAGTAATTTAAAGCAATTAAACGTCACAAGACCGCATCGTGTTAAAATTAAGTGGACGAATCATATTTTAGAAGATATTAAAATATTAAGTCAACTTTCTTTTCAACCGTATATCGTTGTTGATGCGAATGAAACTGTTAAAAATGATGAAGTCCATAAGCTGAAAGCATTAGCTGATAAGTCTTTACTTTATATTGAAGAACCTTTTAAGTCATTAGAAATCTTGTCCCATATTGATGAAGGGGCTTTACCACCAGTGGCCATAGATGAAAAGGCTATATCTAAAAATATGATAAAGCAAATAATAGATAACTACGCAGTAGAAGTAGTTGTATTAAAACCATTTAGATTAGGTGGCATAGATAGGGTACTAGAAATTATCGAATTGCTAAAAGAAAAAGAGATTAAAATTGTAATTGGTGGGATGTATGAATATGGCTTAAGTAGATATTTTACTGCAATGCTAGCCCAATATGCTGATTACCCAAGTGACATCACTCCTGAAGGATATTATTTTCAGCATGATATGGCAAAAGGGGTAGGCATATTAAAAGGAGGTTCAATTTATTTTGAACCTCCTCTAGTTAATAAGACACAATTTAAGCGTATTTATTAATCTTTTTTATTACGTTTTTTCTTTAACGGTACAGGGTCAAATCCACCTTTATGCAGTGGGTGGCATTTCGAAATGCGTTTGATGCCTAGCCAAGTACCCTTAAATGCACCGTATACTTGAATAGCTTCTCTTGTATATTCGGAACAAGTAGGATAGAAGCGACATGTGGCTGGTGTCATTGGTGAAATGAAGCGTTGGTATATACGTATTAGTCCTAGGAACAATGTTTTCATTTAATTTTGCCTCCAACAAATAACTTAGCATAGATAGTTTAACATAATTAATGGGAGAGGGATGGACATGAAGTTTAAAGATAGAGAAAATGATGATGTGTTCTTATCATATAAAAGTGATGGTGACAAAGCGGATGGTGATCATGTATTAGTAATCCCCACATATCAAAATCAATTGTTATTCACGAATCATAAAGTACGAGGTATAGAGTTTCCAGGTGGAAAAAAAGAAGTAGGCGAATCAAGTGAAGCAGCAGCAGAAAGAGAACTATTTGAAGAAACAGGTGCTACGGTAGAGCAACGTCATTATATTGCGCAATATCGTGTGGAAAGAAAAAGTGGTTCGAGTTTTACTAAAGATGTGTTTATGGTTGTTGTTAAGAATGTAGTGCAACAAAATGATTATTTAGAAACAGACGGACCTACATTTTATAGCAGTGTAGCTGATATTCCAGAGAAACGTATAAGTTATTTATTGCAAGACGCCGCAATTCTACGATGTTTAGAAAGAGTGATTGATCTTGGATTTTATTCATAGTAAACGTATGCCAGTTGAAGCGCCAGCGCATTATTTTGATGAAGTGACATATATTGTCGATGAATTGAAAGTACGTGGTTTATTAATGACACCTAATGCTGCAGTTAAGAGAATTGTAATTTATTTGCGTGGTGGTAAAGGCCAAGTTGGTATGGTTCGTACAGGTCGCTTAATGCAGTTTGCAGAAGACAATACATTAGTGTTTGGTCCTTATTATCGTGGCAACAATGGTAGTGAAGGCAAAGATGCGTTTTATGGTGCTGATTTAAATGATGTGACTATTGCTATTAAAATACTAAATCAAATGTATCCTAAAGCACATATTCATATGATTGGCTTTTCAAGAGGTGGCCTTCAAGGTTTATTAACGTTTCAAGATTTACCTATTTCAAGTTATATAATTTGGGGAGGCGTTTCTGACATATATTTAATGTATGAGGAACGAGTAGATTTAAGAGGAATGCTTAAACGTATGATAGGACATCCTAAAAAACAAGCAGAAGCATATAAACAACGTGATGCAATATCTCAAATTACTGAACAAAGCCCACCTATCCTCATTGTTCATGGTGGTAAAGACCATCAAGTAGGTATCCATCAAGCATATTATTTAGCAGAGCAATTAGACCAAATAGGCGCCACATATCGAACATTTTATCAAATGAGTGAAGGGCATATACCTAGACCTTTTGCTTTGAAGGTAACTTTGTCAACGATTCATCAATGGATGATTGATGTTGAAAATCAAAATATTAAACAAAGTTATGATAATAACTAAAAGGCATGAACTACAGCTTTATTGTAGTTCATGCCTTTTTATAACATTATTTTAATTAAAACCGCCATCACGTGCTAAATCTTCAACTTCTACCCCGAATTTTTCAAAGTTAGTTTTAAATCTATTAATTAAATCTTTTGCTTGTTCTCTATAAGCTTCTGGCTTACTCCAAGCATTAATAGGATTTAGTAATGTTTGAGGAACATCTTCAAGCTCTACAGGGATATTTAATCCGAACATATCATCTTTAACATATTCAATATCTCTTAATTGACCAGTAATTGCTTGATTAACCATTTGTCTTGTATAGTTTAGGCTAATACGACGTCCTACACCATACTGACCACCAGTCCAACCAGTATTTACTAGGTAAACATCTACATCATGTTTATCAATAAGATTTCCTAATAAATCAGCGTATACTTTAGCGTTTAATGGTAAAAATGGTGAGCCAAAGCAAGTGGAGAATGATGGTTCAGGCTCAGTAACACCACGCTCTGTACCTGCTAATTTAGCGGTGAAGCCACTTAGGAAATGATACATTGCTTGGTCTTTACTTAATTTAGAAATCGGCGGTAATACACCAAACGCATCAGCAGTTAAGAATATGATTGTGTTAGGATGTGCAGCTTTAGATGGTGTAACAATATTTTCTATATGATCAATTGGATAAGCCGCTCTTGTATTTTCTGTATAGTAATTGTCATCGAAGTCTATATCTCCATCTTCATCGACTACAACATTTTCTAAAATCGTACCGTATTTAATCGCATCATATATTTGAGGTTCTTTTTTATAAGAAAGATTAATTGCTTTAGCGTAGCAACCACCTTCGATATTGAAAATACCGTTTTCGTTCCATCCATGTTCATCATCACCAATCAGCTTACGTGTTGGGTCAGCGGAGAGCGTTGTTTTCCCTGTACCAGATAAACCAAAGAATAATGCAACATCACCTTTATCTCCCACATTTGCTGAACAATGCATGCTCATGATTTTATCTTTAGGTAGCAGGTAGTTCATTACTGAGAAAATACCTTTTTTCATTTCTCCTGCATATTCTGTACCACCAATTAATATCACTTTATGTTTAAAAGAAGTGATAATAAATGTTTCAGAGTTTGTACCATCAACTTCAGGATTTGCTTTAAATGAAGGTGCTGAAACAATAGTGAAATCAGATTTGATATCTTGAGCTTCTTCTTTACTGCTAGGGCGAATAAACATATTTTGCGCAAACAGATTATGCCAAGCTAATTCATTAATAACAGTAAGTTTAAGTTGTGAATCTTCATCACTACCTGCATAACCATTAAATACATAAAGTTCATCTTTATTATTTAAATGACTTAAAACTTTATCGTACAGTTTTAAAAAAGTTTCTTCTTCAATAGGTTGATTTATATTACCCCAATCGATGTCATCTCTATAAGAGGGTTCGTTAACAATAAATTTATCTTTTGGAGAACGACCTGTGTATTTTCCTGTTTTAGCATTAATTGCGCCTAGTTCAGTCAGTTCTCCCTCACCATTATTCAAAATTTTATTATACAATTGTGTTGTACTTAGTTGAAATAATGATGATTGTTTGTCCAATATGCTTTCGATTTTGCTTGTGTAAGTGTATGTATCTACCGCCATACTCAATCCCTCCAACGCTATTTAATTAATGTAAGCCCTTACAGTTAAAGAGTATAACACATATGAAACAATAGTCCACACCATATTAAAAGGAATTTTAAATAAATATTAACAAATGTAAAATTGACAATATATTATAGATTAGGTACTATAGTGAGTAACGGATTCTCTTATCCTGAGTGGCGGAGGGACATGGACCCAATGAAGCCCAGCAACCTCTTCTTAATACGAAGAAAGGTGCCAAACCGTTTGCAGACATATAGCGTCTGAACGATAAGAGCGAATGGACGTATAAGGGCCTTCTCTCTATTTAATATAGTGATGAAGGTCTTTTTTAATGAGCTCAACAGAGAGAGAATTTTCGTAATTTAAAACTAAAGGAGCAAATTATGACATACAATAGAAGATTATTTACTTCAGAATCTGTAACAGAAGGGCATCCAGATAAAATAGCAGACCAAGTATCCGACGCAATTTTAGATGAGATATTAAAGGATGATCCAAATGCAAGAGTTGCTTGTGAAACTACAGTAACTACAGGTATGGCGTTAATTTCAGGTGAAATATCAACAACCACTTATGTAGATATACCTAAAGTAGTAAGAGAAACAATTAAAGAGATTGGTTATACACGTGCTAAATACGGCTATGATAGCCAAACAATGGCTGTTTTAACAGCTATCGATGAACAATCTCCTGATATTGCTCAAGGTGTAGACACTGCCTTGGAATATCGTAATGACATATCGGAAGAAGAAATTGAAGAAACTGGCGCTGGTGATCAAGGACTTATGTTTGGTTATGCAACCAATGAGACGGATACATATATGCCGTTACCAATATTCTTATCGCATCAGCTTGCTAAAAAATTATCTGATGTGCGTAAAGATGAAATTTTAAATTATTTACGCCCAGACGGTAAAGTACAAGTAACTGTGGAGTATGATAATGAAGATAAACCACACCGAATTGATACAATAGTTGTTTCAACACAACATGCAGAAGACACAGAGTTAGAACAAATCCAGCAAGATATTAAAGATCATGTGATTTATCCAACAGTACCTGAGACACTATTAGATGAAGATACTAAGTTTTATATCAACCCGACTGGTCGATTTGTAATTGGTGGCCCTCAAGGAGATGCCGGGTTGACTGGGCGTAAAATCATTGTAGATACGTATGGTGGTTACGCACGTCACGGTGGAGGTTGCTTCAGCGGTAAGGACCCAACAAAAGTTGATCGTTCCGCTGCTTATGCTGCACGTTACGTAGCAAAAAATATTGTAGCAGCAAATTTAGCTGACAAATGTGAAGTACAATTAGCATATGCGATTGGTGTGGCAGAACCTGTATCAATTGCAATCGATACATTTGGTACGAGTAACGTGAGTGAAAATGTATTAGTAGAAGCGGTTCGCAAACATTTTGATCTAAGACCAGCCGGAATTATCAAAATGTTAGATCTGAAACATCCGATTTATAAACAAACAGCAGCCTATGGTCACTTTGGCCGTACAGATGTATTGTTACCGTGGGAAAAATTAGACAAAGTAAACTTGTTAAAAGATTCTATAGAAACAAAATAAGTTGAAGATTAGTTTTATGAACGTTTTCTATCGAATGATGAGCCATTATCTATTATAATTAAGTTATTGAACACATAAAGGAGCGTTTTTGTTATGAATTCATTTGGACCAATAGAAATTGGTTTGATCGTGGCAATCGTCGTAGCTGTGATTTGTTTTATATTATTTATTCTTGCTTTAAAAAGTAAAAAGAAAGCACAAAATAAAGCTGAGGAACAATATAAATCTAGAGAACAAAAATTAAGCGATGAACATGAAGAAGAGTTAGAAAAAGAAAGAATAGAAAATAAAAAGACTGTAACAAAGCAAAAAGAAGAATATGCGGCAACAGTTAATTCAAAAGACAGAGAAATAGATGCTTTAAAATTATTTTCCAAGAACCATAGTGAATATATAACGGATATGAGATTGATTGGCATTCGTGAACGTCTCGTGAATGAAAAAAGAATTCGTCCTGAAGATATGCATATTATGGCTAATATATTTTTACCTAGAAATGAAATTAGTGATGTCCAACGTATTAGTCATTTAGTGCTTACACGTACGGGATTATATATTATTGATTCACAGTTATTAAAAGGACATGTTTATAATGGTGTAAGTGCAGCTCAATTCAAAGAACAACCAACATTGGAACATGTATTCAATACGTTAGATCTTGATAACCATACACCTCAAACACTTGTATTAGACCGAAATGAAGACGAAAATTCCTTGTCGTTTGTAAATTATACATCTCACCTTGAAGAAATTGAGAAACTCGCAGGGGATATTCAAACAGAATTAAATTTAAAATTCACGCCAACTACTATTTTATACTTCAATCCTAAGAATGAAGGTGCTGTAACGATTTCTAATTATGCACAAAATTCAAATACAAAAGTATTAGTTGGACCAGAACAACTTGATGAATTCTTTAATAAATTTGTATTCCATGGCAGAATTCAATATAATGTTGAAGATTTACAGCGTGTGATGGATGAAATAGAAACATTTAATTAATAATAAAAAGGATAAAGAGTCACAGAGGCTCATTATCCTTTTTTTTAGTACAGAAAATATTATTTCTATAAATTATTAAAAAATAAGTACATTTAGAAGCATTTTAATTTATCTATTAGGGTAAAATGATTACTATAATAATTAGTTTAAAAGAAAAGGGGATTTTAATTTTGGAACATATAACTTTTTATAATGGCAATAAAATGCCGATTGTTGGTTTAGGCACATTTCGCGTTGAAAATAGTGACGAGTGTAAAAGTTCGGTAAAGCATGCAATTGAAAATGGGTATACTCATATCGATACAGCAATGATATATGAAAATGAAGAAAAAGTAGGGGAAGGTATTGCTGAAGGATTAGCAGCAACTGGAAAAAAGAGAAGTGATTTATTTATCACGTCAAAATTATGGTTAGCAGATTATGGACGTGAAAACGTTGCAGATGCTTATGAAACAAGCTTGAATAGATTAGGATTAGATTACTTAGACTTATATTTAATGCATTGGCCAGGGTTAGATGAAGCATTAATGATAGATACTTGGCGAGGCATGGAAGATTTATATAAAAATGACAAAGTCAAAAATATTGGCGTTAGTAACTTTAATACAGAACATTTTGAAGCGTTGCTCGCACAAGTATCAATTAAACCTGTAATTAATCAAGTTGAGTTTCATCCATATTTATTACAAGAATCATTAAGAAGATACTTAGAAGTTCAAAATATACACATGGAATCTTGGTCGCCACTTATGAATGCGCAAATATTAGATGATGAAACTGTGAAAAATATAGCATCTGAAATAGGTAAATCTCCAGCACAAGTAATTATTCGTTGGAATATTGAACATGGTGTTGTAGTAATACCTAAATCTATCACGCCATCTAGAATAGAAGAGAATTTAAACGTATTTGATTTCAAACTCACATCAACACAAATAGGGCAATTAGATAATTTGAACGAAGATAGAAGAATTGGCCCTAATCCATCAGAATATAGTGGACATTAATAATGAAAGAAGCTTCCAATCAAATTGGAAGCTTCTTTCATTATATTTATATAAGTATTAAATAATACTGTAACCAATCAAACAGGCTGAGAATGCAACACCATATTGTATTATAGAATAAATTAAAAAGTTAAATATATCTTTTTCTTTTGTCAGTAAATTAACTAATTCAGAAGATAATGTTGAAAAGGTTGTTAAACCTCCAAGAATACCAATAATTATAAATGGTTCGATCCATTTGATATGCAGTGAGATACCCATGATTAAGCCAATAATGAAACTCCCTAATATATTGACTAATGGTGTGGCTATAGGTAATTTACTATTGAATTTATTGACGCAAACATTGGTGATAAAGCCTCTAATTATAGCGCCTATACCACCACCCAACATTACTAAAAGTACTTGAATCATGATAGATAAGCCCCCAATTTAACGCCTATATAACACATCATTATGCCTAAAATATAACTGCTAAAAGCATAAAAAAACATTATGATATAAGCTTGTTGCTCTAATAGTGATACAAGTTCAAATTGAAAAGTTGAAAAAGTAGTTAACGCACCTAAAAAACCAGTAGTGATACTTTGTTTAAATAGAGGGTTGTTTTTGAAATATTTTATAGCCATGACACCAATTAAGCCCATTAAAAAAGCGCCTACAATATTTGCAACAAATGTTCCGATAGGGAATTCAGAAGAATGATTTAGGAAAGTTAATAGATATCTCAACAACGCACCGACTGCACCACCTATAAAAATATATAAATATTGCATTATTTAACGCTTCCCCTCATTAAAAATAAAAACTACAAAAGTATTATAACTTTTGTAGCATCAATTAGAAAATAATACCAAATGTTGAAAGAGAAGCAATAATATGAATGATAAGTACTACTAAAATAACAAAAGGTAGAATTTTACTTGTTTTTCTTATCCAACCGGAATTTTCATGTAAGTGTTTAATTGATTTATCTGCAAAAATAATTGAAATTATTAAAATAATGGCATTAATAATACTACATACAAAGATTAATTTAATCATTGAACTAAAATGCATAGTAATTAGAGGATTCCTAGTATTAAAATACAAACTAATAATAATCAATAGACTAGATAAATAAAAATAAAGTTTTGAACGTGCCATATATACCTCCTAGTACAATTCATTAGATAATAATACCATAAATCCACAAAAATTTAACTGATTTGTAAATTTATCATTTATAATATTTTGGATTTTACTATAGTATAATATTTTATATTAAATTAACGAGCGATAAAAGTTTCTTTTTACTCATAAAATTTTGACAATTCAAGCAAAAAGTTAGAATTTGCTGACTATTGGTGGTATAAATGAAGTGTATGGTTAATAACCGTTATAAAAATAATTCTTTATTGAATTATTTATTTAAGTCAGGAGGAATGAGTAATGGCAAAATTAAATGTTGAAGTGTTTGCAGATGGTGCAGATATTGAAGAAATGAAAACAGCTTATAAAAATAAACAAGTAGATGGGTTTACTACTAACCCAAGTTTAATGGCAAAGGCTGGAGTAACAGATTATAAAGCTTTCGCAGAAGAAGCTGTGCGTGAAATCCCTGATGCTTCTATTTCATTTGAAGTATTTGCGGATGATCTAGAAACAATGGAAAAAGAAGCAGAAATTTTAAAACAATATGGTGATAACGTTTTTGTTAAAATTCCAGTTGTAAATACAAAAGGTGAATCAACTATTTCTCTAATTAAAAAATTATCAGCTGATAATGTTCGCTTAAATGTAACAGCTGTTTATACTTTAGATCAAGTTAAAGAAATTACAGAAGCAGTAACAGAAGGCGTACCAACATATGTATCTGTATTTGCTGGTCGTATTGCTGATACTGGTGTAGATCCAATACCATTGATGAAAGAGGCTGCTGAAGTAACACATAGTAAAGAGGGCGTTAAATTACTTTGGGCAAGCTGTCGTGAAGTTATCAACGTAATCCAAGCAGATGAAGTCGGCGCAGACATCATCACGTGTCCTGGGGATGTTGTTAAAAAAGTAAATAACAATCTTGGACGTGATATTAATGAATTATCAGTTGATACAGTACAAGGGTTTGCAAAAGACATTCAAAGTTCAGGATTATCTATTCTTTAATTTTGGATTGTAAGTATTAAACGAAAAAATACTATAGATAAAAATAAGCTGAGACGGTTGATATTAATTAAACTGTCTCAGCTTTTATATATTTATTCTAAAGTATAAGAGGATTTGCTTATAAGTATTTTAAAATTATCGTATGACAATTTGTCTGAAGAATGATATAAGGTTTAAGGATGTAATTATAGAGGTAGTAAAAGCAGATTTCAAAAGAGATGTGAATTTCAAAATGACTCATTAATAACTCAAAAAAGTAATCTTAAAAACAATGGAATTCGTAACTCAAAATTAAAAATAGTTTTTAACGAAACTAATTTAGAATACATAGAAAAATATCAAGCACTTCTAAAAGAGTGTGATATAAGTCAGGTTCATTTTAATTCATTTGTCGTTAATAAAGGTGACTTATTAAGTTGCAAAATTTTTAGACAATAAATTATACAATTTTCGGAACTTATGGACCTTGTGGAAATAGAGTGAAAAATGTTTGGAGCAATGAAATGAGACTAAACTTCATTGTTAAAAAATGTTTTTAAATTCAATTGAATAACTTAGATAATTGATTTATTATTTAATATGTGAATAATAACGTAATAGTATTAAAGGAGAAACATCTATGAAGATAAATATCTTTAAGCAAAAAGTTAAAAAGCATTTATGGTTTTTAAATAAAAAGGAAAAAATCAAACTAAATGAAGTGTTATCAAAAGTGATTGAGAACAATGAAGATAAAGAATTAAATCGTCCAATTGCATTCTCAAACCAATTCTTAAAGGAATATATCTTTAAAGAAAAAGTAGTATCATCAACACAATTATTTGGATTGCTCATTGGTATTTTGATGACTTATATCATACTGTTAGGTTTATTTTTGTTTGGTTTTTTAACAAGTTTATCATCTGTGCAATTTTTTATTAAACCAGAAGTTGAATTATCGACTACTACGGTTCTATTGACTCTAGCTGGGTCAATTATACTTGTAGTTATTAGTTTATATTTAATTAAAATTGCCACTGCTTATTTTACTAAAAAATTATTAGAATATAAGCATAATAAATCATTATAATTGAAGAGAGTTATGTTAAAAGGTGGGAAAGGGTTAAACTTTCTTGCCATTTTTTATGGACGAAAGTATACGGTACATTAACTACAATGTAAGTTCCGTATTCAAAATAAATCATTGTTTTTAATCCATTTGACTTTATACCATTAATTGAATTTGCATTAATATAATATTGAATTGGCGCACGCTGAGGATTAAGTGGAAATAACGTTATATCATCATTGATAAAAATGGGGACAAGTTTACGTATTTTTAATAATTTTTTTGCTTGCTTTGTTTGGAGTGATAGTGATAGGTTATTAGCTTCTAAAAAGTAATTTAAAGTAGGATTTATAGAAGTAGGATAAGTAAATTGATGGGTTGTATATTGGCATAGTGTAATATTCTCTGGGCCAAGCACAGTTTTGAAGTATAATAGTTTTGTTATAGAAGTCATGATGAAATCACCTCAAGCATTATTGTAGAATTTAGAATATTTTCGTTGAATTCTTTTTTGATAATTTTTTAATGTAGAAATAGAACAATTTAGAATACTGGCAAGCTCATTTTGTTTGAATCCTGCAAGTTTTAACAAAAGCCATTGCTGTTCCTTGTATGTTAATAACGATAGTAATTGTTCAAATTCTAAACGGTTATCAACATCCTCCATATGTAGGAGAGCACATTCATTATGATTTAAAGGTTTGTTTTTGGGAAACTGGTCGCACTTACGAAAAAGATCTATCAAATAATAATTTAAACGTGTATAGAAAAACGTGTTGAGCGAGGTGCCTTTCTTCCTATTGTAATGTTTCGAGAGTTCCCACATTTTAATTAATAAAAGTTGTTTATATTCATCATAATTGTACTGAATTTTGTATTTTTTTAACAGATAATGAATAATATAAAGGTGATTTTTTTGAATTTCTTGAAAGTACATTTAATAGCTCCATTGTTGTACATACAACATTTATTTCCGGATGTAATGATTTTATTACAAGAAATAGTAAATTTCATTTGCTAAATACTGTAAATGGGTGTTAAATAGTAGACATAAGATAGATAAATTTTAAGTTTTATAACATTAGCGCGTATTCAACTTAGAGATATAACACTTTAGAAATATATTATTATCTTCGGACAATTATCAGGAGGTTTATATGGATTACGCACATTTAAATTTAGAACATTTTTTTGCTAGGCATGATGATTTAGATACTATTAAAGATAAATCTGATTTTGTTATGATTAATAATATGACGAAAGAAATGATGTATCGTGATGGTGAAATTGAAGGCACGATAGATTTAAATCGTTATTTCTATAAAAATAGGTCCCAAGCTGCAAGCTTTATTATAATGGATTATTATAAAAGTCAAGAGTAATGAAATTAAAATTTCATTACTTTTTTTATAAATATGTAACAACAACCGAATTAAATTGTGTGTTCAAATAATTAGTGTTAAACTTTATTACCAGATAGTTTTAACGCTAGGATACATATGGCGATATAGAGCGTACTACCTAATTATTACCTAAGAGGTGTGAACATGACTAAGCATAAAAAGGGCTCAATACTATCAATTATTGGTTTATTGATAGTCTTAGGTGTAGCTGCGGTTGTTGTTTTTTCAATGATCTCAGATCAAATCTTTTTTAAAGAAGTTAACGAACAAGAAAAAGTAGATAATCTTAAAGTAACTTTAGATAAAGCAGCTAAAAAGCAAATTGATAATTACACTAGCCAACAAGTTTCCAGTAAAGATAATAAAACATGGAGAGACGCGTCATCAACTGAAATCAAATCTGCGATGAATAGTAGTGAATTTATTGATAGTGAGACGCAAAAATACCAGTTTTTAGAATTAGATAAATATCAAGGTATTGACCAAAATAGAATAAAACGTATGCTCATAGATAATCCAATTCTATTAAAGCATTCAGATGATTTTATAAAAGCAGCACAAGATAAACACGTAAATGAGGTTTATTTAATTTCACACGCGTTACTTGAGACTGGTTCTGCTCAGAGTGAACTCGCAAGTGGTGTAGAAATTGATGGAAAAAAATATTATAACTTCTTTGGTGTAGGCGCACTTGATGAAAATCCAGTTAAAACAGGATCAGAGTACGCTAAGAAACATGGATGGGATACGCCCGAAAAAGCAATAAGTGGTGGCGCTAATTTTATTCATGATCACTTTTTATCTAATGAAGATCAAAACACACTTTATAGTATGAGATGGAATCCAAAAAATCCAGGAGAACATCAATATGCAACAGATATTAAATGGGCTAAAAGTAACGCAACATTAATGGCTCATTTCTATGAAGATATGAAAACAGAAGGAAAATATTATAAATATTTTGTTTATAAAGATGATAAGAAACATAAAAAGTAAATAAATGTTTAGAATGTAAACTTAAACCAAACGTTATGGAATAACGTTTGGTTTTTTATTTGATGTTATTTAATTAGTTCGTATGATTAGATAATAATTTATTTTTAAAATATATACATATCGTATTTATAAATACAAAAAACTGTCGCCAAAATATTACAAAGTTTGGTGACAGTTTTTAACTAATGAAATTATTTTATTGTGCTTTATTTTTATTGCTTATTAGAATAAAGAACATGATTGTTGATATAAACACTTTAAACGTAAATTTCATATTATCACTTCCTAATATAGGCTAATATTTTAACTATAAATATATTGCAAGTCATAAAATAGCCATATGATTTAGTTTTTTTACTATTCATTTTCAAAATAGTTGTGTTTTTTTAGAAACGCTTTTGCTACAATTGCTGGTTCTTTCCCTTCACCATCAGCTTTGTAATTTAATTTTTGCATTTGCTCGGTACTTATTTTATTATCTAATTTTTTAATGGCTTTTTCAACTTCGGGCTGTTGTTTTAGCAATTGATTTGGTGCTACAGCACTTGCGTCATAAGTAGGGAAAAACTTTTTGTCATCTTCCAGTACTACTAAATCATATGCAGCTATACGTCCATCTGTGGTATAACCCAATGCAACATCTAATTTTTTATTCTTTAAAGCATCATAGACAAGGCCAATTTGCATTGGCTTAATGGACGTGAAATCAAACCCATAATGTTCTTGAAAAGGTGTATAGCCATCACCACCGCGTTTTATCCACGTAGTATCTGTGCCTACTTTAACTTCATCTTTTACTTTTTCTAAATCTGAAACATTATGCAAGTCATACTTTTTAGCTGTTTCCTTCGTTACCATAAACGCGAAAGTGTTTTCAAAGCCGTATGAATTAAAAAAACGTTGATTATACTTTTCTTTAAATAATTGCTTTGTTAAATCCATTGCTTTTTTCGGCTCAGTGATTGGTTTATGCTCAAGGACACCAACTAAATCTGTGCCAGTATAGCGAGTACTTGATATGTCTGCGTCACCGTTCATTAAAGCATTGTGTTGAATTGTTGCAGACCCTAAATTATTAATAATTGATCCGTTAATCTCTCCCTCTGTATCATGTTCAATAAGATCTTTTATCATGTAGGCCATAATTTGAGATTCACTGGTAGCTAATGCTGAAATTTTAACTGAATCTTTTGATTGACTAGCTCCAAGGCCTGGCAAGTCACAACTAGATAATACAATTGTGCTGGTTATTATTAAAATTAAAATATATTTGGAAAATTTCATTGCGTATCTCCCTAAAAATAATACAAAAATCTTATTTACAATATATTAATGCTAACATATATAGCAAAATATTATAACAGTGGTAGTTTAAACGGGGGTTGAATACATAAGCGTGTAATATATTATCAAAGATTGATATAATGAAAATAAATAATAAAAGTAAGGGTGTGTCCAATGCAAATTGCTATCATAGGAACGGGAACAGCAGGTGTGAGCCTGTTAAAAGAATTAGTAAAACATAATGATTTTGAGAAAATGAACATTGATATGTATGATAATGCTAAAAATATGGGACAGGGCGTCCCTTTTCAAAATGATAGTGATCAATTATTAATTAACTTACCTACTAAAAATATGACTTTGAACCTTGATAATCAATGTGAATTTTATGAATGGTATCATTCACAAGAGACATTTAAATATGCAAATGCAGAATATTTACCACGGTTTATATTTGGACATTATATGAAAGCCTATTTGCAACAATATAATGAGCAATTTGATAATATCCATATAATTAAAAAAGAGGTGTCAGAAGTTTTCATAGAGGCAGATATTGGTAAAACAGACGTTAATTATTATGTATGTACATCTAGAGACATGTCAGATTGCCAAAAGTATGATGTTGTCTTCCTAACCATTGGAACATTATCCTATCATGACCCATACAACCTAAAAGGTAAGAAAGGATACATACACACGCCATACCCAACTTATAATACATTAGATGATGTTGAGGATACAGATAGGATAGCAATTATTGGTACTGGTTTAGCAAGCTTAGATGTAATTAGGTATGTCATTGCGCACCATCCTAAATTACCTATTACTTTAACGAGCCGCAAAGGCCAGCTACCTAGTGTAAGGGGAGAAATGCCAGATATAACTTTTAAATATTTAATACCAGAAAATTTTAATAAACTAAAAAAAGTAAATTTTGGTAATGTCCCGTTAGACGAAGCACTTCAATTATTTAAGAAAGATTGTGCTTATTATGATATACCAGTTAAAAAATTAGTGAATCGTAGACAAAATGATCCACTCAAAGATTTAATTTATGATTTAGAGCATCAAAAAGAACTAGGAGAATTTCAAAGTCTACTTGAATTAGTTAAAGAAAATTTAAATTGGATTTGGAATAGTTTTAACCGTGAAGATCAAAAACGCTTTTTGAAAGACTATCAATATATATTAAAAGAAAATTCAAATCCGATGCCGCCACGCACAGCTGAGTTGATTATAGAACATATAAAGAATGGAACAATTGAAATTAAAAGTGGATTAGAAGATATTCAATTTAAAAATAAGCAATATTATTTTAAATATAAAAATGATGTAGTGGCTTCTGAAATTTATGATATAGTAATTAATGCGACTGGTTCTAAAACACAACTTTCAGATCTTGATAGTGATGATCAACTAGTACTAAATTTAGAAAATAGACAGGTTATACAAGCTCATCCACTTGGCGGTATCCAAATTATTGCTGAAACAAATCAAATTATTAGCCCTAGATACGGGACGCTTAAGCAGATGTATGCTTTAGGACAGTTGACAAATGGCATAAACCAATCAAGGAATGGCGTTACAATGATAGTCAAACAAGCAAATAGTATTGTGAATCAACTATTCAAAGAAAAGTGACAGCCTACCAGAGTATATGAACTAAACTGAAAAATCATGATCAAAATAAATTTGATATTACATCAATTTGACTATAAATATAAATAGTATTTAATAGTATTTTTAACAAAAATTCACGGAAACTAAAGCCGACTTAGATAATATGAATTGTCTTTTTGTTTAAAATGTAGTACGATAACTGATGTAACTTAATAAAAGTTACTTGACTCAATCATCAATTACAATTTTATAGATATTCTTTCGGGGCAGGGTGAAATTCCCAACCGGCAGTAAATAAAGCCTGCGACCTGCATTCGACATTTCGAATGTGGCTGATCTAGTGAGATTCTAGAGCCGACAGTAAAGTCTGGATGGGAGAAAGAATGAAGTATAACTAAAATGACACTTATAAAGTGTTTATTTGGCATACACTTATTTTAATTTATGGATAAGTGTGTTTAATTTTAAGCTAATAATGTTATATCAATATATCCCACACCTGAAATAGTTTATTTCAGGTGTTTTTTATTATTTAGAGGTGATAAAGTGAGTCAATATTTAGATTATGCAATACAATTAGCAAAAATGGTCGATGGTCAGACTGGAGTAAACCCACCTGTAGGAGCTGTAGTGGTTAAAGATGGTCGCATCATAGGTATAGGTGCTCATCTTAAAAAAGGTGATAAACATGCAGAGGTACAGGCACTCGATATGGCTCAAAAAGAGGCAAAAGGCGGTACTATCTTTATTTCTTTAGAACCTTGTACACATTTTGGTTCGACGCCACCTTGTGTAAATAAAATTATCGATTATGGTATTGAGAAAGTTATTTATGCAGTAAAGGATACGACTTTACCCTCTAAAGGTGATGAAATATTGCAGAGCGCAGGTATTGAAGTCGTATTTTGTCATGAGCCAGAAGCAAAGCGTTTATACAGAGACTTCTTTATATCAAAACGGGAAGAGGTCCCTGAAGTTACAGTTAAAGTATCTTGTAGTTTAGATGGTAAGCAAGCTACTGATGATGGTGAAAGTAAATGGATTACGAATAAAACCGTCAAAAGTGATGTGTTCCATTTACGGCATAAACATGATGCTGTTCTTACAGGTAGAGGTACATTAGAAGCTGACAACCCTCAGTATACGACAAGAATTGAGGAGGGTAAGCACCCGATAAAAGTGATTTTATCGGAATCTGGTCAAATTGATTTTGGATTAGATATGTTCCAACAATCCCATACACCCATTTGGATTTATACACAAAATGAAAATTTAAAAACAGATATTGAACATGTAGAAATAATTGTATTAACTGAATGTTCAATTGATAATATTGTAGAAGATTTATATCAAAAAGGGATTGGGAAGTTATTAGTCGAAGCAGGACCAACAGTAACTTCAGCATTTCTTCAATCTCAATATACGAATGAACTTATCTTATATTATGCCCCGAAAATTATAGGTGGTTCTGGTAATTACCAATTTTATCAAACTGAAAATATATTTGAATTATCAGAAGTACCACAATTTGAAATTGTTAATTCCCAAATGCTTGAGCAAAATATTAAATTAGAATTGCGAAAGAAGTGAATAAACATGTTTACAGGTATCGTTGAAGAAGTAGGAACGATAAAAAAAATAACCACACAACAATCTGTAGTTAACTTAACAATTGATTGTCAGACTATATTGTCAGACATGCACATAGGTGATTCTATAAGTGTAAATGGTGCGTGTTTAACTGTAGTTGATTTTAATAGTCATTCATTTTCTGTTCAGGTCATTAAAGGAACAGAGAATAAAACCTATCTAAATCATTTAAAGCAATCAACAGAAGTGAATTTAGAAAGAGCGATGAGTGGCCAAGGTCGCTTTGGTGGTCATTTTGTACTGGGACACGTAGATGAAGTTGCCTATATTACCAGAATACAGGCGTCAGATAATTCAAAGATTGTGACAATAAAACCTACTACATCACTTATAAAACAAATGGTGCAACAAGGTTCTATTACAGTGGACGGTGTGAGTTTAACGATTTTTCAGTTAAAAGATGCTGAATTTGATATCCATCTTATACCTGAAACAAGAAAATCCACGATTTTAAATCAGAAACGTGTAGGTGACCCGGTTCATATTGAAACTGATATGTTATTCAAATATGTCGAGAAAATTATTAGTAATAACGAGTCAAGTTTGAGTTCTGAAAAGCTAAAAGCATTTGGATTTTAGGAGGGGCAATATGAAATTAGATAAAATAGATGCAGCGTTAGCAGCGCTTAAAAAAGGTGAAAGCATTGTTGTAGTAGACGATGAAAGTAGAGAGAATGAAGGAGATTTAGTAGCTGTAACAGAATGGATGAAAGATGATACGGTGAATTTTATGGCTAAATATGGGCGTGGATTAATTTGTGCGCCAGTGAGTAAGGGGATAGCTGAAAAGCTAGAACTTAATCCGATGGTTAACCATAACTCTGATATATATGGCACACAGTTTACAGTAAGTGTCGATCATATCAACACGACTACAGGTATCAGTGCTGGAGAAAGAACACTGACTGCAAAAGCATTGATAGATGATAATGTAACAGCTAATCATTTTAATAAACCAGGTCATTTATTTCCGTTGGTTGCTCAAGATGAAGGTGTGTTAGCAAGACGTGGCCACACAGAAGCATCAGTAGATTTGGCTAAACTAACTGGTGCTAAACCTGCAGCATTAATTTGTGAAATAATGAATGATGATGGTTCTATGGCAAAAGGTGACGAACTAGAAGCTTTTAAAGAGAAACATCAACTTGTTATGATTTCTATTGAAGATTTAGAAAATTACAGAAAAACTTTAACTTCCAAACTTGAAGCTAAAGCAAAAGTAAAACTACCTACAAAGCATGGTAATTTTGATATGTATGGTTTTACGTCTCAAACGACAAATGAAGAACTTGTGGCAATTGTAAGTGGAAATATTAACAAAACCGAAAATGTCCGTATCCATTCAGCTTGCTTAACTGGTGACATATTCCATAGTCAAAGATGTGATTGTGGTGAACAACTTGATGCTTCTATGAAATATATAAGTGAACATGGCGGTGTTATATTATATTTACCTCAAGAAGGTAGAGGTATTGGTTTAATTAATAAATTAAAAGCGTATGAATTGATTGAACAAGGGTATGACACTGTAACAGCTAATATTGCTTTAGGTTTCGAAGAAGATTTAAGAGATTATAAAGATGCAGCTAAAATTCTAAAATATTTTGGTATTGAAAAAGTAAATTTATTAAGCAATAATCCGAAGAAATTCGAGAGCTTAGAAACATATGGTGTGGATATTGCCAAAAGGATAGAACTTGTAGTGCCAACAAATAAATATAATCAAGATTATATGGATACAAAAAAAGAAAAAATGGGTCATTTAATATAGGAGGTCTTTAATATGAATTTTGAAGGTAAATTAATAGGTTCGGATTTAAAAGTAGCGATTGTAGTTAGTAGGTTTAACGATTTTATAACAAACCGTTTATTAGATGGTGCCAAAGATACTTTAGTTCGACACGAAGTGTCAGAAGAAAATATTGATGTGGCTTATGTGCCAGGAGCATTTGAGATTCCATTGGTAGCTAAAAAATTAGCGCAAAAAAGTGAATATGACGCAGTTATCACGCTAGGTTGTGTCATAAGAGGATCAACTTCACACTATGATTATGTTTGTAATGAAGTAGCTAAAGGTGTGTCTAAAGCAAATGACGTTGCAGATACGCCTGTCATTTTTGGTATCATTACAACTGAAAATATTGAACAAGCTGTAGAACGTGCTGGTACAAAAGCTGGAAATAAAGGTGCGGACGCAGCGATTAGTGCAATTGAAATGGCTAACTTATTAAAAGAAATTTAACTTTTATTATAGATAAAAAATGGGCAATGATGTAAATGTCATTGCCCATTTTTTGCTTTTAACATTATTTTTTAAACAGGCGGTATATTAACGCGCTTGCTACGCCAAATGCTGTCATTGTACCTACAACAATACCAGATTTTTTTACTACTTCAGGTTTCATGAATTCTTTAAACATTAAATTTAAATTCTGCGGACGTTCAGCTAAACGTCTCATAAAGTAACTAAACCAATCGTCTCCATAAGGTACATAAATACAGAAGTTATTACCTTCTCCAGATATTTTTTCTGCTAAATCTGTACGGAAACCATATAACATTTGGAATTCGTATTGATCTTTTTCAATTTTATTATCTTTTATAAACTGTTTTATATGTGTAATTACTTTATCATCATGCGTGGCAATTGAAGTTACATTTTTAGCATTTAATAGACGCTTTTCTATTAAACGTATGTAATTTTCGTCAATATCTTCTTTGGTTTGATAAGCTATTGTATCAACTTCTTTATAAGCTCCTTTAACCATACGCAGTCTAAGTTCAGGATATTTATCTACAAGAGCATCGGCTTTATATAAATACGCTTGAATTACTGTACCAACATTTTTGAATTCGCCTTTTAAGCGATCTACTACTTGGGTGATATCAAATAAACTATCGTACTTCTCAGTATCAATATTAATATGCATATTATCAAATTCATTAGCCTTTAATAATATTTCACGTAAATTGCGATAAGCAAGGTCTAAATCAAATTCAGAACCTAACTGGCTCAATTTAACAGACATGTGACCATCTAAGCTATGATTGTAAATAGCATACATAACTTCTAATATTTGATCTTTTGCTTGAATTGCTTCGCCTTCTGTTACAACAAATTCTCCAAGGCAATCTACAGTTACTGTAATTCCCTTATTGTTTAAACGTTCAATTGTGTTTAATAAGGCACTGGTTGTATTGCCAGCAACTACTTTGTTAGCGCCTAGCATCGGTCCTATTTCCTTAGCAGCCTTATTTAAAAATGGGTTGTTAGATAACCCGATAAAAAAGTTTTTCACAATTGGCATATTAATTCCTCCCATTCTGCTTATAGCTGTTCTTTCAATATAAGTGTAGCATGAATTTGACGGTAATGAAATCGTTTGCAATAAAATATATTACTCTTTAATTTATTAAATGTATATATGACGCGGTGTTGTTTGTTAAAATCTTTTAAATTTTGAAAAAAATTAAGTTTCTCACCACTGAGATTAACTTTAAAATGGTAAAAGTACTTCGTATTTTGATACAATAAACATATTGAAATCTAATGAAAAGGGGAAGTATGTATTATGTGGAAATGGGAAACCGAAAAGGAAGCTAAAGGTGTCGTTGTAATTGCACATAACATGCTTGAACATACCGGTAGATATGCATATGTAATTACGATGCTTCGCCGAAATGGTTATCATGTTATTATGGGTGATTTACCTGGCCAAGGACAAACTTCGCGTTCTAATAAAGGACAAATTGAAAATTTTGATGTATACCATGAACACTTACTTGAATGGATAAGAATAGCGAATGAATATAAGATTCCAACTTATGTGCTAGGTGTTGGTTTAGGTGGGTTAATTCTATTAAATTTATTAGAAAAAGTAGAAGTGCCTATTGAAGGCTTAATGCTTTTATCCCCACTTTTAGAATTTAAAAAAAGTAATAAATCCAGAAAAGATAAAATCGTTTCGAATATTGGTAAAGTCGCCAAAGATACTAGATTTAAAGTGGGTATCACTGTTGAAGATTTAACACGTAATGAAGAAGTAATAAAAGAAACAAATGATGACCAACTTATGCTACAAAAAGTAACATATCATTGGTACAAGCAAATTATAGAAATCATGAAAGAGACAGTAACACATTTAACTGATATCAAACCTTTGCCATTGTTATTAATGTACGGTTCAGAAGATCAAGTCGCAGATATTTCAACGATGGTTTTAATTAAGGATAAAGTAACTACTGCTGAACTATATTTCAAAGCGTGGGAAGGTCTATATCACGAAGTACATAATGAACCTGAAAGAGATGAAGTAATGAGATATATGCTAGCTTTCTTAAATAATAGTGCAAGCAACAATGGTTTTATTGTACATGATGAAAATGAAGTATCTTAAAAGATGAAATTAAATTATATATTATATAAGTAAAGACCAACTCCAAAGAGTTATTAAAGGCATTAATTAATACAAGTGTTAATTGATGCTTTTTTAACTAACGTATGTATTTTCAATTCTATAAAAGTTTAAAGACATTGTGATAATCAATCTATTTTGTGAAAAAAATCACAAAATAGATTGAAAAATGCCAGGAAAACTGTTATATTTATATTGTGAAATAAATCACAATATCTCTTAGATTTAAGATATGGGAGGAAAAATTAATGAAAGATGTTAAAAATAATAAAGTAGTATTAATAGGTGATGGTGCTGTAGGGTCAAGTTATGCATTTGCATTAGTTGCTCAAGGTGTAGCCGACGAATTGTTAATTATTGATTTAGATAAAGATAAAGTAAAAGGCGACGTGATGGATTTAAATCACGGCGCACCATACGGAGATTCACCAGTTAAAATAAAAGAAGGTTCATATAAAGATTGTAAAAATGCAGATATAGTAGTGATTACAGCGGGTGCTGCTCAAAAGCCAGGGGAGACACGTTTAGACCTTGTAGAAAAAAACACTAAAATATTTAAAGGTATTGTAACAGAAGTTATGGATTCAGGTTTTGATGGTATTTTCTTAATTGCTACTAATCCTGTTGATGTATTAACATACGTAACTCAAAGAGTATCTGGTTTACCAAAAGAAAAAGTGATAGGTTCTGGCACAATTTTAGACACTGCTCGATTTAAATATGAACTAGCTAATGAATTTGGTGTGGCACCAACAAGTGTGCATGCTCAAATTATTGGTGAACATGGTGATTCAGAGTTAGCAGTATGGTCTCACGCTAATATAGCCGGTCAACCTTTACACCAATTATTGAACGATAATCCTGAAACACAACATAGAATTGAAGAGATTTTTAAAAATACACGTGATGCGGCTTATGATATTATCCAATCTAAAGGTTCAACATATTATGGAATCGCTATGGGGTTGTTACACATTACAAAAGCAATTCTTAGAAACAAAAATGAAGTATTAACAGTTTCTAGTTATTTAGAAGGTGAGTATGGTCAAAAAGATATTTATATTGGCGTACCTACTCTTATTAATAAAGAAGGTGCAGTAAAAGTGTTTGAAACGCCTCTAAATACACAAGAAAGTGAATTATTCCGTCAATCTTCAGAAATTTTAAAAGAAATGCAAAATAAAATTGCTCATATAATTGCATAATTCATAGTTTAATTTTAAACTGTATATAAGATTAATTTTATTAAAAATTCTAATATTTATTCAGCGTAGAATTTATTTTGCTGAGAATGATGTTTTTGATGAATTAATTTTACATGTTTAATTTTATACTATGATTGGGGGAATAATCTATGGGGAAGACATTTACTGATAAAGTTGATGGCGTTTTAAGATTAGAAATGGTGCTGAATGACATCGAAGAAATCTTTAACAAAGTCCAAAAAGAGTACAAGATGTCGAAAGAAGAAACTTTGATACTTTTAACACTTTGGAAAGAAGGCTCAATGACTTTAAAAGAAATGGATGATTATGTTCATATTAAATCTTATAAGCGAACAAGAACTTATAATGATTTAGTAGAGAAAGCGTGGATTATTAAAGAAAGACCACAAAATGACGAACGTACAGTTATTATTCATTTCAATGAAGATTTAAAAGATCAAAGGGAAAATCTTTTAAACTTCTTTAAAGAAGAAATTGAATCTAAATCAACTAGTATACAGACTAGTCTCAAATCTATTATTAACTTATAGGGAATAATAAAAGCCTCGGTATATGAATACCGGGGCTTTTATATAATTGATATTGAGTATTCATTTTCAAATGGATACTCAATTTTTTATTGACTATTTAAATTTTTTCTAGTGCACAAATAAATGGTGGGTTATTTTGTTGATTAATAAATTGGTATTGTAGTATATGCGCTTTAGTTTGATCAAATGATTTTAAATAATCAAGTACGGCATCACGTTCTACTTTACCTTCGTCATGTCCATGGTAAATAACCAATATAATAATACCTTCTGGGGATAATGTATCAAAAATTGAATGAATTGCTTTAATTGTACTCTCTGGTTGCGTAACAATTGATTTATCACCTTTAGGTAAATATCCCAAATTGAAGATTGCTACGTCTACATTGCCCATATCGGTAGGGGACAAATACTGTTTTATATTCTCATGACTATCCTGTATTAATATTATATTTTGATGTTCTATAGTTTTTTGTTTTGTATTTTTAATAGCTTCGGACTGGATATCGAACGCATAGACCTTGCCACTACTGACTTGCTGTGCAAGAAATAGTGTATCATTGCCATTACCACAAGTAGCATCTATAACAATGCTATCGGCTGCAATGTGTTGTTTTATTAGCGTTCTTGCAAATGGTAAAATACGTTCTAATTTCATGTTTTTACTGTACTTTCAAAATGTTTGCCCTGATATGATTCTCTACGACCCAGTTCATTATCAATTTCGTTCAACACTTCCCATTTGTTAACACTCCACATTGGACCGACCATTAAATCAATTGGGCCATCACCAGTGATTCTGTGAACAATCATTTCTTTTGGAATGATTTCTAACTGATCACAAACTAAATGAGTATATTCATCTTGTGACATGAATTCTAACATGCCTTTGTCATATTGTTTTACCATTGGCGTACCTTTGAGTAAATGGAGTAAGTGTATTTTAATTCCCTGCACATCCATTTGTGCTACTTCTTTAGCTGTTTCCATCATCATTGTATAATCTTCGCCTGGTAAGCCATTAATAATATGAGTACAAATGTTTATGTTATGTTTGCGTAATTTTGCAATGCCTTCATAATATGTTTCCATATCATGCGCGCGGTTAATTAAATCTGAAGTTTCTTGATGCACAGTTTGCAAACCAAGCTCTACCCATAAATATGTACGCTCGTTTAATTCTGCTAAATATTCAACGACATCATCAGGTAAACAGTCAGGGCGTGTGCCTATTGAAAGGCCAACAACGCCCGGCTCTCTTAAAGCAGTTTCATATTTTTCTCGTAATTCTTCAACAGGCGCATGTGTATTGGTAAAAGCTTGAAAGTAAGCGATATACTGACCGTCGCTCCATTTTTCATGCATTCTGTCTTTAATTTGTTGGAATTGCACATCGATTGGATCCACACGGTTACCTGCAAAATCCCCGCTACCTGCAGCAGAACAGAATGTACATCCTCCATGTGCTACTGTACCGTCTCTATTAGGACAATCAAAACCGCCATCAATAGCTACTTTGAAAATCTTTTGTCCGAATTTATTTTTTAAATGATAATTCCAAGTGTGGTATCTTTTATTCTCGAATGCGTAAGGGAAAAATTGTCCCATATAACATTTTCCTTTCTGATTTCATTCTAGTTAAAGATTTTAACATATTTTAATGATATAGTGTTTAGAGTAAAATTAGAAATTTAAAATTTGGAGAGGAGCTTACTGTTATGAATATGCCTAAACCTGTATGGTGGTTAGTAATTGGAATGGCATTAAATATCACTGGCTCAAGTTTTTTATGGCCCTTAAATACAATTTATATGAATGAACAATTAGATAAAAGTTTAACAATGGCTGGTTTAGTATTGATGATTAACTCATTTGGAATGGTAATAGGTAATTTACTAGGTGGTAATTTATTTGATAAATTAGGTGGCTACAAAACAATTATGATAGGCACCACGATATGTCTAATAAGCACTACCTTGTTAAATTTCTATCATGGTTGGCCCTGGTATGCAGTATGGCTTGTAGCACTTGGGTTTGGCGGTGGTATGATAATACCAGCAATATATGCACTTGCAGGAGCAACATGGCCACAAGGTGGTCGTCAAACTTTTAATGCGATTTATTTAGCACAAAACTTAGGTGTTGCAATAGGTGCTGCCTCTGGGGGTTTTGTTGCAGAACTTAGTTTCAATTATATATTTATAGCTAACTTGTTAATGTATGTGGCATTTGCACTAGTAGCGATTACTCAATTTAATATTAAGCTAGATGTAAAAGTGAAGTCTACTGATGCAATGTCTTTATTATCTAAAAAATATAGAGTGAAATTTATCGCACTTTCACTGTTGTGTGTAATGTTTAGTATTTGTTGGATTGCCTATATCCAATGGGAAAGTACAATTGCTTCTTTTACACAAGAAATTGATATGTCAATGAGTCAATACAGTTTATTATGGACAGTGAATGGTATTATGATTCTAGTTGCACAACCATTAATTGCTCCCGTGATTAGACTATTAAAAGGTAATTTGAAACACCAAATGTTTGTAGGTATTATAATTTTTATTGTGTCGTTTTTTGTAACAAGTTTTGCGGAACAATTCTCAATTTTTATGTTAGGCATGATTATACTTACGTTAGGAGAAATGTTTGTATGGCCAGCAGTACCTACGATAGCAAACCAATTAGCACCAAAAGGTAAAGAAGGTTCATTTCAGGGGTATGTTAACTCAGCAGCCACTGTAGGAAAAGCTTTTGGTCCGCTGATAGGTGGTGTTGTAGTAGACACGTTAAATATGCAAGCTATGTTCTTAAGTATGATTGGCTTATTAGTTATTGCATTATGTTTTCTAATGATTTACGACAAAAAATTACCAAAAGATGTCTGAGTGTGTTTTAAATAAATAGATAGATATAAAAAAGAACAGATATGAAGTTATCTGTTCTTTTTTATAGAAACTTTTATGAAGCTGTTATTTCAGGTTTTCCTCTTGAAATAAAATGCTATTTCAAATATCATTAGTAGTGTATAGGAGTAGTAACTTGAAAGCTTTTCTACAGAGAGTTGGGATTGGTGGGACCTAATGTTAAACTTCGAGTGAACTTACCATGACTTAAATGAATTTATAACATCTCTAACTATTAATTTAAATGAGTGCACATTGAATGTGAAACTGGGTGGTACCGCGGCAAATATGTCGTCCCTTTAAGACCGATAATAGTTTGAGGTGTTTTTTTATTGAATAGGAGGAAAAGTAGTGAACTACAATCATAATGAAATTGAAAAAAAATGGCAGGATTATTGGGCGGAAAATAAAACATTTAAAACAAGTGATAATCTAGGCCAAAAAAAATTCTATGCGCTCGACATGTTTCCATACCCATCAGGTGCAGGGCTTCATGTAGGTCATCCAGAGGGTTATACAGCAACTGATATTATTTCACGTTATAAGCGTATGCAAGGTTATAATGTTTTACATCCAATGGGATGGGACGCATTTGGTCTTCCTGCAGAACAATATGCCTTAGACACAGGGAATGATCCTCGTGAATTTACTAAAACAAATATTCAGACGTTTAAACGTCAAATTAAAGAATTAGGTTTCAGTTATGATTGGGACAGAGAAGTTAATACTACAGACCCAGAATATTATAAATGGACACAATGGATATTTATCCAATTATATAATAAAGGCCTAGCTTATGTAGATGAAGTTGCAGTAAACTGGTGCCCTGAACTTGGCACAGTGCTATCAAATGAAGAAGTAATTGATGGCGTGTCAGAACGTGGAGGACATCCGGTCTATAGAAGACCAATGAAACAATGGGTCTTAAAAATTACTGAATATGCTGATCGTTTACTTGAAGATTTAGATGACTTAGATTGGCCAGAATCTCTAAAAGATATGCAAAGGAATTGGATTGGACGTTCAGAAGGTGCTTCGATTTCCTTTGAGGTAGAAAATAGCGATGCTCAAATAGAAGTTTTTACTACACGTGCAGATACAATTTATGGTGCAACATTCCTAGTATTAAGTCCTGAACACGAACTCGTAAATCAAATTACTACAGCTGATAAAGAAGTAGCTGTAAAAGATTATCAACAAGAAGCTGCTAAAAAATCTGATTTAGAACGCACAGGCTTATCTAAAGAAAAGTCTGGGGTATTTACTGGGGCTTATGCAGTTAACCCATTATCTGGTGACCAAGTTCCAATTTGGATTGCAGATTATGTTCTAGCAACATATGGAACTGGAGCGGTTATGGCAGTACCAAGTGGAGATCAAAGAGACTATGAATTCGCTCAGACATTTGATTTGCCAATCATAGAAGTAGTTGAAGGCGGAGATGTTTCAAAAGAAGCATATGATGGCGATGGACAGCATGTTAATTCAGGCGATTTAAATGGATTGTATAATGAAGCTGCAATTTCTAAAGCTGTCGAATTGTTAGAAAGAAAAGGAGCAGGAACTAGAAAAATAAATTATAAATTACGTGATTGGTTATTTAGTCGCCAAAGATACTGGGGTGAACCAATTCCTGTAATACATTGGGAAGATGGCTCAATGTCTACTGTTCCAGAAGAAGAATTGCCATTATTGCTACCTGAAACTGATGAAATTAAACCATCAGGTACAGGCGAATCGCCATTAGCTAATATTTCAGAATTTGTTAACGTTGTGGATGAAGAAACTGGAATGAAAGGGCGTCGTGAGACAAACACAATGCCTCAATGGGCAGGAAGTTGTTGGTATTATTTAAGATACATTGATCCAAATAATGATCAAATGCTTGCAGATCCAGAAAAATTAAAACACTGGCTACCAGTTGATTTATATATTGGTGGCGTTGAACATGCAGTGCTTCATTTATTATATGCAAGATTCTGGCATAAAGTATTATATGATTTAGGTGTTGTACCTACAAAAGAACCGTTCCAAAAATTATTTAATCAAGGTATGATACTTGGTGAGGGTAACGAAAAAATGAGTAAGTCAAAAGGAAATGTTATCAATCCAGATGACATTGTAAAATCCCATGGTGCCGACACTTTACGTACGTATGAGATGTTTATGGGGCCACTTGATGCAGCCATTGCGTGGAGTGAAAATGGTTTAGATGGATCGAGACGTTTCCTAGATAGAGTTTGGCGCTTGCTCATTACTGATGATGGTTTGCTTTCGAATAAAGTGGTAAATAACAATAATAAATCTTTAGATAAAAGTTATCATCAAACAGTGAAAAAAGTCACTGAAGATTTCGATACTTTAAATTTCAATACTGCTATTAGCCAATTAATGGTATTTATTAATGATTGCTATAAAGCTGATGAAATTTATAAACCATATATCGAAGGGTTCGTAAAAATGTTATCCCCTATTGCGCCACATATAGGTGAAGAATTATGGACACAACTTGGACATGAAGAAACAATCACTTATCAACCTTGGCCTTCCTATGATGAATCATTACTTGTAGATGATGAAATTGAAATTGTCGTACAAGTAAATGGCAAAGTACGTGCAAAAGTTAATATTCCAAAAGATACTTCAAAAGAAGGTATGGAACAAATCGCACTTGATAATGAAAATGTAAAAGCCGAAATTAAAGGTAAAGATATTAAAAAAGTTATCGCAGTACCACAAAAATTAGTTAATATTGTCGCAAAATAATACAATGGAGGAATAATTTATGCAATCTATTACAATAGACGAATTAAAAGAGAAAGTCTTAAATTCTACCCCAATCAATATCGTCGATGTCAGAACAGATGAAGAAACAGCAATGGGTATTATCCCAGACGCCACAACAATACCAATGGATCAAATTCCAGAAAAATTGAACCAATTTAGTAAAGAAGAAACTTACTATGTTATTTGTAAAGTAGGTGGACGTAGTGCACAAGTGGTTCAATTCTTAGAAAATAATAATATCCATGCAGTAAACGTTGAAGGTGGCATGGACGCTTGGGGCAATGAAGGATTAGAAGTCAAAAGTGTTTAAAAATTAATTAAATACGCTTAATATTATAAATGTTGAGTAGTAAAATGGCCGTTTGGTTTTAATTTAAAAACCAAACGGCCATTTTTAATTATATATCGGATAATATTATTTAAAATTTAAAGTTGGAATTGACCAGCATTTGCACCAGCAATATGACCAGTTACTAAAGCACTTGTAATATTATAACCACCTGTGTAGCCATGTATATCAAGTACTTCACCACATAAAAATAAACCAGGTACATATTTGGACATCATTGATTTGGGCTGTATTTCTTTTAATGATACACCCCCACCAGTGACAAAAGCTTTGTCGAGAGGTAAAGTGCCATTAACTTTGAAAGTAAATCCTTTAAATAATTCTACTAATTTATCAATTTGAGCATTTGAAATATGATGAGCTGTTAATTCATCAGGGATATACGCTTGTTCAATAATAAATAATAAATAACGTTCTTCTATTAATCCATGTAAACTGTTCTTAATGTATTTGTCAGGTGTTTCTTTTAATAAATCTCTGATTTTAGTTTCTAATTCAGCGATGGATAAATTAGGGAAAACGTCAAGTTGCATTTGAATCTCTTTTTGTTTTTGATTTTTTTGTTCTTTATATACGAATTGACTACACCTTAATGAAGCAGGGCCACTGACACCAAGATGAGTAAATATCATATCCATCTGATGTGTCACACGTTGTTTCCCATTTTTTTTCAATACGGATAAGGCTACATCTTTTAAGCTTAAACCTTTTAATTGTTTACTTTTAATAAATGGTTCAGACGATGTAATAGGTACTTCAGTTGGAAATAATTCCGTAATGGTATGTCCTAAGTGTTTAGCGAATTTATAACCATCACCGGTGGAACCAGTTTTAGGTACACTAGTACCACCTGTCGCTATTATGAGACTATGACTTTCAAATTGTTGTTGATCGTTTAAAACAACTTTGAAAGTTTGTTCTGAAGTATGCTCAATAGATTGTACTGTTGATTCTTCTTTAACGTTCACATTATTTTCTTCTAATGTACGAATGAGAGCGTCTACCACATCTTGTGCTTTATTCGAAATTGGAAACATTCGGCCGTGATCTTCTTCTTTTAATCCAACGCCTCTTGATTCGAAAAATTCTATTATTGATTCATTATCAAATACAGAAAAAGGACTATATAAAAACTTTCCATTCCCCGGTATGTTTTTGATAATCTCTTCATAAGGAAGGCGGTTAGTCACATTGCACCGGCCGCCGCCAGAGATTTTCAGCTTACGACCTAGTCCTTTTTTCTTTTCAATTAATAAAACATTTTTGCTATTTTGACTTGCCGCAGCAGCAGCCATAAGTCCACTTGGTCCGCCACCTACAATAATAGTTTGATACATTTGATTGCCTCCCTATACGATATAGTGTTATTTTATATTAATATACTTTTGAAAAAAAGTAGTTATAACGTTATTATTAAAGTTATGAGTGTAAAAATTAATTTGAGATAGGAAGATCTGAATGAGTGAAAGTAAAGAATTAGTGAGAGGCACCTTTTTAATTACGCTTAGTATTTTGATTACTAAGGTATTAGGTGTTTTATATATTATTCCATTCTACTCTATTATCGGTGGAGAAGAAAACTTGGCGCCTTTCAACTATGCATATACACCGTATAATATAGCAATTGCGGTTGCTACAGCGGGTGTCCCCTTAGCAGCGTCGAAGTATGTATCAAAGTATAACGCAATAGGCGCATATAGAGTAAGTGAAAAACTGTATAAATCAAGTTTTGTAGTGATGACTGTAACAGGATTTATTGGTTTTTTCATCTTGTATTTATTAGCTCCAACTATAGCTTCAATCACTTTGGCAAACAAAACAGGTGCTAAAGGTGGATGGACAGTAGAAGAAATTGCATGGATTATTAGAATTATTAGTATGGTAGTAATTTTTATTCCATTACTTGCTACATGGCGCGGAGTATTCCAAGGTTATAAGTCAATGGGACCGACAGCAGTGTCTGAAGTCATTGAGCAATTAGCACGCATTCTTTTTATTATAGTAGGAAGTTATTTAGTCCTCAATGTATTTAATGGTAGCGTGCTTGCAGCGAATGGTGTGGCAACGTTTGCAGCAGCAATTGGTGCAATTGCTGGGATTTTCACGCTATGGTATTACTGGAGAAAAAGAAAAGGTAACATAGAAAAAATGGTAGCGACAGATACGACAGGTATCGACATATCGTATGGGAAAATGTACAAAGAGATTATTTCTTATAGTATTCCATTTGTTATAGTGAGTCTAAACTTTCCATTATTTAACTTAGTCGATCAATTTACACATAATACTGCGTTAAGTTTAGCTGATGTACCGGCTCGTATGCATGACTATTTCTTTACGATTTTGAATATGACTACAAATAAAATAGTAATGATTCCTACATCATTGTCAGCAGGCTTTGCGGTGAGTTTAATACCATTTATCACGAAAACATATGCCTCAGGTGAAATAAATGAAATGCACAGACAAATACGTACATCTTTAGGTGTTTTAATGTACATAACAGTGCCAGCAAGTTTAGGAATTATGGCTTTAGCATTACCGTTATACACTGTGTTCTATAGTTATAATACAGATGGTAGTCAAATGCTGTTCTATTATGCACCTGTGGCTATTTTAATCGGATTGCTCAGCGTAACCGCATCTATGTTACAAGGAATTGATAAACAAAAACTGACTGTTTTTGTTATTCTTGCAGCAGTAGTTATCAAAGTAATACTTAATACACCATTAATCATGTCTTTCCATTCTGCTGGTGCAATATTAAGTACTGCAATTGCATTATCTTTTGCAGTGGCGTGCAATTTGTTTATTCTTAAAAAGCATGCTAAATTTGATTTTTCTGAAACATGGTTACACTTTGGTAAAATTTTCTTATATAGTTTAATTATGATGATTGCTGTGGAACTGACATTCTTTATCTTGCAACTATTTATTTCAACACAGTCTAAAGTGGGATCATTAACGATTATTGTTATTAGTGTTGTTGTAGGTGTATTAATTTATGGAAGCATGACAATGAAGACAAGATTGGCAGATCAATTTTTAGGAGATATTCCAAATAAAATAAGGCGTAAGTTAGGTATTTTATCATGAGAATAGATAAATTTTTAGCAAATATGGGCGTTGGCACACGGACAGAGGTTAAGCAATTATTAAAAAAAGGTCATGTTTCTATAAATGATAAAAGAGAAAAGGCATCAAAAACACAAATAAATCCAGAAACTGATGTCGTTAAAGTCCGTGACACTAAAATTCAATATGTAGACAAAGTTTACTTAATGTTAAACAAACCACAAGGGTATCTTTCAGCTACTGAAGACGATAATCAACGGACAGTGATTGATTTAGTAGCATCGTTTAGACATTTAAATGTATTTCCAGTGGGACGTTTGGATAAAGATACGGAAGGGTTGTTGCTCATCACTAATGATGGACAATTTAACCATCAATTAATGAGCCCAACAAAGCATGTTTCTAAGACTTATGAAGTGATTTCTGAAAAAACTATTACAAAAAATGATATAGAATGCTTTAAAGTGGGTATTGAATTAAATGAGGGATTGACGAAACCTGCTCAATTAGTTGAAGCTGACGAGAAGAATAAATCATTTGTTACAATATATGAAGGAAGGTATCATCAAGTCAAGCGTATGTTTCATGCTATAGATAATGAAGTATTAGCTTTGAAACGTATAAGCATTGGCGACTTGAAATTAGATTCAACGTTAGCGCAAGGTGAATATCGTCATTTGACTCAACAGGATTTCGAACAATTAGGATTAAAATAATGAAGAGGTGTTATTATGTCAAACTTATTTAAAGCACTATTAGGTATAGGAGGCGCTGCAGCAGCAGTCGTTCTTTCTAAAAAAGAAAATAGAGATAAATTAAAAGACGAGTATGGAAAATACAAGTCTAATCCAGAATCTTATAAGCAAAATGCTAAAGATATCGCAACTCAAATTAGTTCTAAAGCTGGCGAAACTTATAATGAAGTGAAACAGGACCCAAAAGGTTATGCCTCAAAAGTGAAACAAGATCCAAAAGGTTACCTTAAAAACCAAAAAGAACATTTCAAAAATAGTAATAAAAAAGAGGACGTAGAAATTGAAGAAGCTAGATTTGATGATGAAGCAGGTGATCCTTCAAATAATCTACGAGTAGTTACTGAAGAAGAATTAAAAAATAATAGTAACAAACACAATAATAAATAGTAATTTACTATTTATCGATGTTAAAAACCTAGTTCATAGATTGAACTAGGTTTTTTTGTATTAATACAGTTTGAAAATTTAGTAGGGTATGGTGGTTTAACTGTTTTTACTATTAGCGAAACAGTTAGAATTTTTAAATTATAGTCACATCTCACTGTAGTTTGTGCTAAACTTCATGTAAAATATTAAGTATATTAGTTTGGAGAAGGAAGTGGATCGAAAATGTGGAAAGACAAAGTGAAAGAATATGAGGATCTAATCGTGGAAGATTTGAAAGGTTTACTATCTATTGAAAGTGTAAGAGACGATAGTAAAGCATCAGTAGAAAATCCTGTTGGACCTGGTCCACGTAGAGCCTTAGACTACATGTATAAAATAGCTGAACGCGATGGATTCGCTACGCATGATGTTGAACATATTGCAGGTCGTATTGAAGCGGGGTCTGGCGAAGATGTATTTGGAATATTATGTCACGTTGATGTTGTACCTGCGGGAGAAGGTTGGGATTCAGATCCATTTAACCCAGTTGTTACTGAAGATAAAATCATAGCTAGAGGTACACTGGATGACAAAGGACCAACGATTGCAGCATATTACGCAGTCAAAATATTAAATGATATGAAAGTAAATTGGAAAAAACGTATACATATTATTATTGGTACTGATGAAGAATCAGATTGGCAGTGTACAGAGCGCTATTTTGAGACTGAAGAAATGCCTGCTTTAGGATTCGCACCAGATGCAGAGTTTCCTGCAATTCATGGTGAAAAAGGCATTACTACTTTTGATGTAATCCAAAATGAAAAAGCTGAAGATCAAGATGAACCAGAATTCGAGTTGCTTTCATTTATTTCAGGCCAAAGATATAACATGGTACCTGATGAAGCAACAGCTAACTTATCTGTAAAAGAAAATATGACAGACGTTATCCAAAATTTCGAACAATTTCTAAATGATAATGATGTTGAAGGTGAAAGTATAGTTGATAGCGGTGTACTAGTATTGAAAGTTAAGGGCAAGGCAGTACATGGTATGGACCCTTCTATAGGCGTTAACGCTGGTTTATACCTATTGCATTTTTTATCTAGCTTAGATTTAGATAAAACTTCAGCAAACTTTGTTGGTTTTAGTGAAAAGTATCTATTCAACTCTCATTTCGGTGAAAAAATGGGCATGAAATTCCATACAGATGTTATGGGGGATTTAACGACAAATATAGGTGTTATTTCATATGATAATGTTGATGGGGGCATGTTTGGTATTAATTTAAGATATCCCGAAGGATTTGAATTCGAAGAAGCGATGACTCGTTTCAAAGGTGAAGTTCAACAGTTAGGATTTTCAATTGAATTGGGTAAAAATCAAGTGCCACATTATGTAGAAAAAGATGACCCATTTGTACAATCGCTAGTACAGGCTTACAGAAATCAAACAGGTGATCAATCTGAGCCATACACAATTGGTGGGGGCACATACGCGCGTAATTTAGATAAAGGCATTGCATTCGGAGCGATGTTTGATGATTCTGAAGATTTAATGCACCAAAAGAATGAATATATTAGCAAAAAACAATTATTTGATGCGACGAGCATTTATTTAGAGTCACTATATACATTGTGTGTGGAGGAATAAATATGACAAAAGTATTGATAAATGAAAGATTGTTAGAAGAAAATGATGCAAGCGTTCCTTATAATGATAGGGGCTATGTATTCGGCGATGGTATTTATGAATATGTAAGAGTTTATAATAATCATCCTTTTACTGCAAAGGAGCATTTTGAAAGATTGTTAAGAAGTGCGAAAGAAATTGGGTTAGAATTAAATTATACTGTAGAAGGTCTTACAGAATTGATTACAGAATTACTATCTGCAAATGGTGTAGTAAATGGTGGGGTCTATATACAAGTTACACGCGGGGCTGCGCCTCGTGACCATGCTTTTCCTGAGCCTTCAGTTAAAGCAAATATTACGGCATTCACAAAATCTTATGAACGTCCATATAAGTTATTAGAAGAAGGTATTAATGCAGTTACTACAGAAGATATACGTTGGTTACGTTGTGATATAAAAAGTCTGAATTTATTAGGTAATGTATTGGCAAAGGAGTATGCTGTAAAATATAATGCAAAAGAAGCAATTCAACATCGTGGTGAAATTGTTACAGAAGGTTCTTCAAGTAATGTCTATGCAATAAAAGACGGGGTAATTTATACACACCCAATCAATAATTATATATTGAATGGTATTACGAGAAAAGTTATAAAAGCAATTGCTGAAGAAAAAAATATTCCGTTTAATGAAGAAACATTTACGGTAGATTTCTTAAAAAATGCAGATGAGATTATCGTTTCAAGTACTTCAGTAGAAGTTATGCCAGTTATTAAATTAAATGGTGATGTAGTTGGAGATGGTAAAGTAGGTCCAATAACAAAATCATTGCAAGAAGGATTTAATAGATACATTGACACGCTTAGTTAATATTTTCAATAAATGGATAGAAAATGTAACATAAATTAACGTTAAATTATGTTATAATTCTTACTGAGCCGATTAAAAGAATTCCACATGAATATGGAATTAAAATGTGAAATTTTGATACTTATTTATAGTTGAAATATACTTCTAAACATTATAGAATCTTCTATGAGTCTTAAAATTCAGTTAGTAAAAAATTTCACAAAAAAGATAGAGAAATATTAAATTAATCCTCTTGTTTAGAGGTGATTTATGATATGATATACAAGTTATTATAAATCAGCTCAAACTATAATGGATGAATAAATAAAAGAACTTGAGCTGTATGGGACAGTGTGTCAGTCATAAGACTTGAGGCTACACAAATTGGTTGAAGTTTTTAATATTGAACTTAAAAATTATTATATATGGCTCTCGAAAATTGTTTTTCAGGAGTCATTTTCTAATTGAAAGTGAGGTGAACGTGTTGGAGCAGTTTTATCAATTAGGATGGACACTTGATTCAGCAGGTGGTGCATCGGGTGAAGCTTATATGGCTGAACAAGATGGACAAAAGTTATTTTTAAAAAGAAATTCAAATCCTTTTATCGCAGCCTTATCTGCTGAAGGTATTGTGCCTAAACTAGTTTGGACAAAACGTATCGAAACTGGAGAAGTTGTAACAGCACAACATTGGAAAAACGGTAGAGAGCTTACTTTCAATGAAATGCACGAACAAAGGGTAGCTAATTTATTGAAAAAAATTCATAGTTCTAAAACGCTATTGAATATGTTGAAACGTATGGAAATGGAGCCAATCACACCAGATATTTTATTAAAGAAAATAAATGCTTCATTATCAAGAGAAGTTTTAACACACCATGTAATTAGAAAAGCGTTGACGTATTTAGAAGACCATATGCCGAATTTAGACCCACGATTCTTCACTGTGGTGCATGGCGATGTTAATCATAACAATTGGTTATTATCAGATCGTGATGAACTGTATTTAGTAGATTGGGAAGGCGCAATGATTGCTGATCCTGCAATTGATTTAGGTATGCTGCTATACAATTACGTTCCTGAGAAAAAATGGCCTCACTGGTTAGATGTATATGGAACGAAAGATTCTATGGATTTACAAAAGCGTATGAAATGGTACACAGTCATCCAATCAATAGGGATGATTCAATGGTATGAAGAACAAAAGCGTTATAAAGATATGAATATGTGGCTGAAGTTTCTAAATGAAGTAATGAATAACAATGCATTTATATAAGGAGTTATCAGAATGAGAATGCGTTACAAGCCTTGGGCAGAAGATTATTTAAAGTCTCACTCAGATTTGGTGGACATGGATGGTACTCATGCAGGGCAAATAAGTGACTGGTTTGAGAAAAAACAAGATATTTATATTGAAGTAGGATCGGGAATGGGGCAATTTATCACAACGCTTGCTTCACAACATCCAGATATCAACTTTATTTCACTAGAAAGAGAAAAAAATGTGATGGTCAACGTTGTAGATAAAGTGAAAGAACTTGGCCTAACAAATATTAAATTGATTTGCAATGACGCAATGGAGCTTAATGAATATTTCAAAGATGGAGAAATCGACCGCATATACTTGAACTTTTCAGATCCTTGGCCTAAAAAGCGGCATACAAAACGTAGATTGACTTATCATACGTTTTTAGCTTTATACAAGCAAGTATTAAAAGAAGATGGAGAAATCCATTTTAAAACAGACAACAGAGGACTTTTTGCATATAGTCTAGAAAGTATGTCTCAATTTGGTATGTACTTTACTAAGCTCAATTTAAATCTTCATCAAGAAGATGACGAAGACAATATAGAGACTGAATACGAAAGAAAGTTCTCTGAAAAAGGTTCAAGAATTTATAGAATGGAAGCAAAATTTCATAAAAATTTTAATTAATGTTTTATACCAACAAAATGATCGCATTTTGTTGGTATTTTTTATTAGTTGTTAACAGATAATATAAATTAAGTTGGTGTTAATATTAAAAAGTTAGTATGTATAATATCTTTCGTAGATAATTAGAATTTAAATCAGTATATCCTTTATTTTACGTAATAGTGTGATTGTATTACTATAATAAGTAATTCGTATTGTTAAATTAACTACAAGGAGGAATTGGATGATGAAATTAGGTCAATATAAAGTACATTGTTTAAATGGAGGTATTACACATATAGATGGCGGTGCTATGTTTGGTGTGGTACCAAGAGCATTATGGACAAAAAAATATGAAGTGAATGATAAGAATCAAATTTCATTACCTACACACCCGATACTTATCCAAACTGAAAATAAAAACATTATAATAGATACTGGTATTGGGTCTGGGAAATTAACTGATAAAGAACGTAAAATTTTTGGAGTCTATTATGAGAGTGATATTGAAAATGATTTGAAATCATTAAATTTAACATTAGAAGATATTGATTATGTACTGATGACTCATCTACATTTTGACCATGCAGCTGGTCTTACAGATATTGAAGGCCATGCTATTTTTAGCAACGCCATACATGTAATTCAACAAGATGAATGGCATGAATTTCAAAGTCCTAATATCCGTAGTAAATCTACCTATTGGCAAAAAAATAATGGTGATTTTAAAGATAAACTTATGTTATTCGAAACAGAGGCTGAAATTCAACCTGGTATTCAAATTAAACATACAGGTGGTCACAGTTTTGGACATGCGGTAATCACAATCGAAAGTGAAGGGGAGAAAGCAGTACATATGGGAGATATTTTCCCAACATTAGCACATAGAAACCCGCTATGGGTCACTGCTTACGATGATTATCCTATGCAATCAATAAGAGAAAAAGAACGATTAATTCCAAATTATATAATGCAAGATTATTGGTTTCTCTATTATCATGATGCAAATTATTTTGCTGTAAAATTCGATAAAAATAACCCGAATGAAATAGAAAATAGTATTACAAGAAAATAAAAAAGTTAAAATTCTGAACAAAGAGAAAAGTAAAATTGCTATTTTCAGAACAAGGGTAAATAATATCCTTGTCTGAAACAGCAAATGTTCTCTTTCACAATATACCAAACAATACATTGATTATTTGGTATATTATGTGCTCAAAACTTTAACATTCTATAGATTCACCTTCAATAATATCAATGATTTCTCCGCTATTTGCATCGGCAAAAAAGTCATAATATGTTAATTTGTCATTGTTTTGTGTGGTTATACCACCCTGGAAAACAATGAAGCTATTATCGGAATTTTTATACGTAATTGGTTCATTCAATATGTAAGATCCCACAACATTCATAAAGTATGTTCTTACTTCATTAACGATTTTTTCTGAATCTTGATATCGTTGATCTTTTTGACGTATATAAAAAAAAGTTGTGCCGATAATGGTTGTTAGTGAAATAAATAAGATGATAAGCCATTTCTTTTTATTCAACATAACATAAACTACCTCCAATAAAGTCATAATTATAGTTTACCATAATGAAGATGATATAATAAATATTAAGGAGTGAGAGACATTGAACATAGACAGTAATAATACGCTAGCTAGAATGAAAACATTAACAGAATTACATGGGGCACCCGGCTTTGAAGATGATGTGAAAGCATATTTAAAGTCAGAATTAGAGCCATTTGTAGATGATTTTGTTTATAATCGAATGGGTGGTTTTTACGGTGTTAAACGTTCGAAAGTAAAGAACCCAAAACGCATCATGGTAGCTGCTCATATGGATGAAATAGGCTTTATGGTAACAGACATTACTCAAAATGGTATGTTACAGTTTACAAATTTAGGTGGAGTGGCCTCAGATATTTGGCAAGGCCAATGTCTAAAAGTAAAATCGCGTAAAGGTGAAGAAATAACAGGAGTTGTAGCCAATATTCCTAAACACTTTAGAACAGGTAATGAAGGTGCGCCAAAAATTGAAGATTTATTACTAGATATTGGTTCAGAAAACCAAGAAGAAGTTAGAGCAAGAGGAATAGAAGTTGGTGATTCTATTGTACCTGAGACGCCTTTCACGCAATTATCAGAGCATCGCTTTTCAAGTAAGGCATGGGACAATCGTTATGGCTGTCTACTTGGCATTGAATTACTTGAATTATTAAAAGACGTAGAATTAGAATTCGATTTATATGTAGGTGCTAATGTTCAAGAAGAAGTAGGATTGAGAGGCGCAAAAGCATCTGCTGAATTGATAGATCCTGATGTGGCGTTTGTAGTAGATTGTTCACCAGCTAATGATATGAAAGGTAAACAAAATCTATCAGGAGAATTAGGTGCTGGAACACTTATTAGAATTAAAGATGGAACAATGTTGCTTAAACCTACATTTAGAGATTATTTGTTAGATTTAGCGAATGAACACCACATTCAGCACCAATACTATATCTCTCCTGGCGGAACGGATGGTGGAGAAATTCACAAAGCGAAAATAGGCATACCTACAGCAGTCATAGGAGTTTGCGCACGTTATATTCATAGTACCAATTCAGTTTTTGACTTTAGAGACTATGAAGCTGCAAGACAACTATTAACACAAGCAGTATCCCAATTAGATGAAACTAAAATAAATGACTTACAGTATAAATAACATATTATAGGAGTGATTAGATGCAACAATTAGAAAGTGAACAACAATTTGACCAACTTAAAAATGAACAAACGGTATTTTTATTTACGGCTGACTGGTGTCCAGATTGTAAAGTGATAGAACCAGAATTACCTCAATTAGAAGAAAAATATACAGACTACCAATTCGTATCAATAGATAGAGATAAATTTATTGATATTTGTGTTGATAATGGGATTATGGGGATACCTAGTTTTCTTGTTTTTAAAAATGGGTCACAGATTGGTAGTTATATTGGAAAAGAAAGAAAATCCATTGAACAAATTGATAACTTTTTAGCGTCGTTATAAATCATTTTAAACGTAAATAAGTTATGTTGAAATATAAAAATATATACCCTTAGAACTCACATTTTTTCTGTTCCTAAGGGTATATTTATTGTAAACTATAGTAAGGTACGTAAATAGGAGTGTTAATAATGAACGTCTTTCAAATGAGAGATAAATTAAAAGATCGATTAAGCAATCCGAATGTGAAATTTAGCTTTAATAGAGAAGATGAAACGCTACGTATTTCAAGAGTAGATAACGGCAAAGGTGTCACTGTTAAACTTTCTACGATAGTAGCTAAATATAAAGAGCAAAAAGAAAATATAGTAGATGAAATTGTATATTATGTTGAAGAAGCTATAGAGCAAATGAAAGAAGAATCGATTTCAAATGTAAATAGCGCTCAAATTATGCCAGTACTTAGATCGCCGAGTTTTGATAAAAAAGATAAAAATGGGAACGATTTTGTAATTGAAAAGCATACTGCTGAAACTAATATTTATTATGCAGTAGATCTAGGTAAATCTTATCGTTTAATGGACGAAACAATGTTAGAAACGATGAAACTATCTAAGCAACAATTAAAAGAAATGGCATTATTTAACGTGCGTAAATTAGAAAATAAATATACTACAGATGAAGTTAAAGGAAACATATTTTACTTTGTCAATTCTAACGATGGATATGATGCAAGTAGAATACTAAACACTACATTTTTAAATGAAATACAAGAACAATGTGAAGGTGAAATGTTAATAGCTGTACCGCACCAAGATGTCTTAATCATTGCTGATATTCGAAATAAAACGGGTTATGATGTAATGGCACATTTAACGATGGAATTCTTTACTAAAGGTTTAGTTCCTATTACGTCATTATCATTAGCTTATGATAAAGGCCATTTTGAACCAATTTTCATCTTAGGTAAAAATAATAAACAAAAAAGAAATCCAGATGTCATACAAAGATTAGAAGCAACACGAAAAGAATACGAAAATAAAGATAAGAAATAAGGAGTTTATTTATATGAATTTATTTTATAATAAAGAATCAGTAGGAGATGTAGCATTTCTACAAATCGAAGCATCAAATGGTGAATTTAGCTATGAAGTTAAAGGTGACGTGGTGGAAATTACTAACGATTCAAAGGTAGTCGGTTATAATATTTTCAAAGCATCAGAAAAGACAACATTAGAAGGAAATGGCCATATTAAATTAACTGAAACATTAGTTAATGAATTACAAAGAGCAATACAAGATGCTGGATTCGCATTTAAATTAAATGCAGATTTTTCACCTAAATTTGTTGTGGGTTATGTAGAGACTAAAAGTAAGCATCCTGATGCTGATAAATTAAGTGTTCTTACTGTAGATGTGAGTACAGAAAAATTACAGATTGTTTGTGGCGCTGCTAATATTGATATTGGTCAAAAAGTAGTAGTGGCTAAAGTTGGTGCTGTAATGCCAAGTGGTATGGTAATTAAAGATGCAGAGTTAAGAGGTGTAGCATCAAGTGGTATGATATGTTCTATGAAAGAACTCGATTTACCAAATGCACCTCAAGAAAAAGGAATTATGGTCTTATCTGATGAATATACAGTTGGCCAAGCGTTTTTTGAAGAATAAAAGGAGGTAATGTACGAATGAGCTGGTTCGACAAGTTATTTGGAGAAGATAATAACGATAATGAAGATTATCTTAATAAAAGAAGCCAACGACGTCAAAAAGCTATAAAGCAAGATAATCGAGATTCATTACTTCCTCAGAACAATGATGTATATGAAAGACCTAAAGGAAAGTTCAGATTTCCTATGCGTGTTTTAGAAGAAGCAAATGAGACCAATCATTCAGAAGATACGATTTCAAAAGATCGAACAGAACAGACTAATTCTTATGATGAACGTCGTACTTCAGATGCTTTAAATGTTAATCATAAGCAGAGAAGGCGTAGACAACTTTATGATAAAAATGCTTCTAGTGAAGAAAGTACAAAAGAACTAACTCCAAAAGTAGAAAAAGAAACTTATTCTGAGCCTAAAAGAGAAGCGAAATCTCATACTGGCCAAAGAATGAGAATACAAACTGATGTTTTACGTGCAAATGCTAATAAGAAAAACAAAAATACGACACCTAAGTATCATGAGAGTGATTTTAAAGCTAGTGAAGTGCCATCTGCTATATTTGGTACACAAGAACCTCATCCGTTAGACAATGGTGTGATAAAACCTTTAGATGAGCAACAAAATGTTGATAAAGAAGAACCTTCGAAATCAGAAAGTAATATTTCACAATCTGAAGCACAAACAGAAAATACTAAAAATTATAATGATCAATTTATAGAAACACATAAAAATGACCAAAATATTTCAATGGACGATGAACAGCAATATTCATTAGAAGATAAAGGTAATATAGATGAAAATGAAAAAACAACATCAACAGAAGATACTACATTAACTGAACAAGACGATGTACAAAGCACAAATTCATCTAAACAACCTAAAATAAATAACACAATTAATATTGAAAATATTTATGCATCACAAATCGTAGAAGAAATTAGAAGAGAACGTGAACGTAAAGTAATACAGAAGCGTCAATTTAAAAAAGCACTACAGCAAAAACGCCAAGAAAATCAAGATAATAATGAAGATAGTATTCAACAAGCGATTGATGAGATGTATGCGAAACAAGCGCATCGATATATTGGTGAAAGTTCTTTAGATGAAGATAGAAGAGCTAAGAATGTTTCTGATAAACAAACAGAAACATCACTTCAAGATGCTCAAAAACCTGGTAAAGATGAACCACAAAATGAGCCTGACACAGAAACAACCTCTCCATATAATTATGAAGAAATTAATTTGGATAATGTTAGCGATGTACATACAATTAATGATGAATATGTAGACATAACTACTGAATCACATGATAATAATAATCCAAATGATATATCTGAAGATTATCATGCTTTAAATAATGATAACGCACACAGTTCTAATCAGACTGATAATGAAGAAAGTAAATATAGTGATGAGGAAATATCAGATGCTCAATATAGAGAAGTGACTAATTCATCTGAACCAGCGACTAAAATAGATAGTTCAGAAACTGAATATGCTATTGATTCAAAATCTGAATCCGAAGTATCTACAACTCGATCCTCATTAAACAATAATGGTTCCGATACACAGCAACATGATTCAGCTATGGAAACGTCAACTGATGACACAATAACTCAAGAAGTAAGTGGAAACGATGTACAAGCGGATGCTACGCACTTGGAACACGAAACGGATAATCCAACTGAAGCGGAGGAAATAGTATCTGCTCAAAAAGATGCAGAAGTAGGGGAACTATCGAAATCTGAATCTACTACTGTACAGTCTGATGATTTATCTAAAGCGCAAGAAAGTAAAGCGTCAATCCGAAAAGGGAGCAAACCATTTAATGTGGTGATGACGCCATCTGATAAGAAACGCATGATGGACGCTAAAAAAATAAATAGCAGTCGTTTTTCAAATCTGAATCATACGAAGGAATCTTCAAAACAAGAAAATAGCACAACTGAATTTGAACAACCTCAAGTACCATTAGAATCAACATCAGAGAACAATAATCAAGATTTAGAAAGTCAAAATCGCATATCCAATCATTCTGCTTCAACTTCAGCTGTAGAAACCAATGATAATGATCAAGATACTGACGATGTTTCAGAACAAAGTCAAAATAGTGAAAATGTAGTTCAATCAGCCTCAGTTGAAAAAGAACGCAAACGTACTCAAGCTAGAGCAAATAACACAGACGGCGTTAATGTATCACAAAAAGATCAAAATCACGAACCAATATTAAAACCAGAAATAAATGAAGTACAGTCAAATAGCACTACTTCTACTGAAACAAATAGCAAACCAACTATTAGAAAAGGTCCAAATATTAAGTTGCCTAATTTGGATTTATTAGAAGCACCTGAGCAACATGAAATTGATAATGCTTGGATAGAAGATAAAAAGCAAGAGCTTAATGAAGCATTTTATTACTTTAATGTACCTGCAGAAGTACAAAACGTTACTGAAGGTCCAAGTGTTACGCGTTTTGAGTTATCTGTGGAAAAAGGGGTTAAGGTTTCAAGAATCACTGCTTTACAAGATGATATTAAAATGGCACTTGCTGCTAAAGATATTCGTATAGAGGCGCCAATTCCAGGCACTAGTCTAGTTGGTATAGAAGTTCCTAACCAGTCGTCTACAACTGTCAATTTACGTTCGATAATAGAAGACCCTGTATTTAAAAATGCGGAATCAAAATTGACAGTAGCAATGGGGCTTAGAATTAATAATGAACCTTTACTAATGGATATATCTAAGACCCCACATGCCTTAATAGCAGGGGCAACTGGTTCAGGTAAATCTGTTTGTATTAATAGTATTTTAATGTCATTACTATATAAAAATCATCCAGAAGAGCTAAAATTATTACTTATTGATCCGAAAATGGTAGAATTGGCACCATATAATGATTTACCACATTTAGTAGCTCCTGTGATTACTGATGTAAAAGCAGCTACACAAAGTTTAAAATGGGCTGTAGAAGAAATGGAACGTCGTTATAAAGTCTTTGCGAAATATCACGTGAGAAATATCACTGCTTTTAATAAGAAAGCATCATACGAAGACAGAATGCCAAAAATTGTAATAGTTATAGATGAACTAGCAGATTTAATGATGATGGCTCCACAAGAAGTTGAACAGTCTATCGCGCGTATTGCTCAAAAAGCACGTGCATGTGGTATTCACATGTTAGTTGCAACACAACGTCCATCTGTCAACGTCATTACAGGCTTGATTAAAGCTAATATCCCAACAAGAATAGCATTTATGGTATCATCTAGCGTAGATTCAAGGACTATCCTTGATAGCGGTGGTGCAGAACGATTGTTAGGTTATGGGGACATGCTTTACTTAGGAAGTGGTATGAATAAACCGATACGTGTACAAGGCACATTTATATCAGATGAAGAAATAGATGATGTTGTTGATTTCATCAAACAACAAAGAGATCCAGAATACTTATTTGAAGAAAAAGAATTATTGAAAAAAACAGAAGCGCAACCTCAAGATAGCTTGTTCGATGATGTATGTAGATTTATGTTGCAAGAAGGTCATATTTCCACTTCTTTAATACAACGTCACTTCCAAGTTGGATACAACCGTGCAGCCAGGATTGTAGATCAATTAGAACAACTGGGTTACATTTCTGCAGCAAATGGTTCAAAACCAAGAGATGTATACATTACTGAATCAGATTTGAATGAAAGTTAATATAGAGATAAAGGAGTGTTACAATGACACATTATCATTTTGTCGGCATCAAAGGCGCCGGTATGAGTTCATTAGCACAAATAATGCATGATCTTGGTCATGAAGTACAAGGTTCGGATATTAATAATTATGTTTTTACAGAAATAGCTTTACAAAATAAAGGTATTAAAATACTGCCATTTGATGAAAAAAATATTAAAGAAGATATGGTTATAGTACAAGGGAATGCTTTTCCAAATTCACATGAAGAGGTAGTTAAAGCACACGAATTAAAGCTTGATGTCATTCGCTATCATGATTTCCTAGGTCATGTTATAAATCAATATACTTCTGTGGCAGTTACAGGAGCTCACGGAAAAACATCAACAACTGGTTTGTTATCACATGTCATGAATGGTGATAAAAAGACATCATTTTTAATTGGTGATGGCACTGGTTTAGGTATTCCCGCAAGTGATTATTTTGCATTTGAAGCGTGCGAATATCGCAGACATTTCCTTAGTTATCACCCAGATTATGCGATTATGACTAACATTGATTTTGACCATCCAGACTACTTTAAAGATGTAGAAGATGTGTTTAGTGCGTTCCAAGATATGGCGCATAATGTAAAAAAAGCAATTATTGCTTGGGGCGATGATGAACATTTGCGTAAAATAGAAGCTGACGTCCCAGTATATTATTATGGTTTTTCAAAAGATGATGATGTTTATGCTGATAATTTACAAATTAGTGACCAAGGTACTAAGTTTGATGTATACATCAATAATGAGTATTATGATACATTCCTTTCACCACAATTTGGTGATCATAATATTTTAAACACGCTTGCTGTTATTACAATAAGCTATCTTGAAAGCTTAAATATTGGTAACATAAAAGAAGCTTTAGAAACTTTTGGCGGCGTAAAACGTAGGTTTAATGAAACAAAAGTAGGGAAACAAGTACTAGTTGATGATTATGCACACCATCCTAGAGAAATTAGTGCTACAATTGAAACAGCTAGAAAAAAATATCCCAATAAAGAAGTGATAACAGTATTTCAGCCTCACACATTTAGTAGAACGCAAGCATTTTTAGATGATTTTGCTGAAAGTTTAAACTTAGCTGATATAAATTTCTTGTGTGAAATCTTTGGTTCAATTAGAGAAAACACAGGGGATTTAACGATTCAGGATTTAGTTCAACGAATTGATAATGCGACACTAATTGATGAAGATAGTGTACAGGCTTTAGAACAATATAGCGATGCTGTTGTTTTATTTATGGGTGCGGGTGATATTCAAAAGATTCAACGTGCTTATATGGAAAAAATCGGTGCCACTACCTCATTTTAATATGTTTATGTTAAAATGATTTGGGTATTTATAATAAATAACAACATATGATTAATAGGAGGCGTTTTAAATGGAATGGATTTTACCTATAGCTGGAATTATTGCAGCGATTGCATTTCTTATTTTAGTAATTGGTATCGTTGTAATTTTACTTTCAGTTAAGAAAAACTTAGATCACGTTGCTAAAACACTTGATGGTGTTGAAGGACAAATTCAAGGTATTACACGTGAATCTACAGACTTGCTTCATAAAGCGAATCGCTTAACTGAAGATATTCAAGACAAATCAGATCGTTTGAATTCTGTAATTGATGCTGTGAAAGGTATTGGTGATTCAGTTCAAACATTAAATGGTTCAGTCGATCGAGTTACAAACTCAATCACGCACAATATTTCTCAAAATGAAGATAAAATTTCTCAAGTAGTTCAATGGTCAAATGTAGCAATGGAAGTTGCTGATAAATGGCAAAATAGAAGAAATCGTAGAGATAGTGCAAATTATAAAGCGAGCAGTGTAGCAGATGATTCTAATCATAGCTATACTACACGTGTAGATAATAAATAATTCGTATATTAAACAAACAAATGCACTTAAATGAGGTATAACTTATTTAAGTGCATTTGTTATAGGAGGCATTCAATTATGAAGTACTATAACCGTGATAATTACGAAAGAAATTTAGAAAGTTATGAAGTGCCGGAACATTTTACCAAAGGTGCCAAAAATGAATTTGTGTATGGGTTTATTGTGGGTGCAGTAATTGGCTCAGCAGTTGGTTTAGTTTCTCTAAGTAAATCTCGTACAACAAAAGAACAAACAAAATCTAAGGATGAATCAAGCTTCAAATCAAGTATAATAGAACAATCTGAAAGTGAACAAGCTGAGGCAAATCAACAAGTGAATCGTATTAAATCAACTGTTGTAGGTGCCCAAGATAAAGACAGTGAAGCAACAGATTCAGAATTGACTGCTCAGAAAAATGCAATTCAGCAAGAAACTTCAAGCAATAACTTAGCTGATATGTCACCTGAAGCTCACGAGACTCAACATAATCAGCAACATGCAGACGATGCAACATCCCATATCAACCCTGAATCTGAACCAACTGAGAAAGAGTTAAATGCTCAGCAAGTTGCAATTCAATCAGAAGCTTCAGATAATAATTTAGCTGATCCTTCTACATCTTCTCCAAACAGTACAGGTAAAGGTGCAAAAACTGCAGCCGTAGCAGCGGGGGGCGCAGTAGCAGCAGGCAGTTTAGCAAAAGTTGCTCATGATAAAAAACAATCTTTAAATGAAAATCGACACGTAGCTAAAAATACAGATGATTTATTGAAATCTGAAGAAACAAGCAGTGATGAGACTAAAAAAGATGCTCCAGATTTAGTAACTCAAAACTCTAAAGAAGCTAACGATAATAGTAATCTTAAAACAGGTGCAGGGCTTGTAGCAGGAACTGTGACAGCATCTGGATTAGCCTTAGCTGCTAAAAACAAAAGTAAAGCTTTAAGTAAAGATACTAAAGTAGCAGAAAATACAGCAAACTTATTAAAGCCAGAATCGCCTGAGCAAGGTAGTGCAAAGAATGTGCCAAACTTAGTGACACCTAAAGTCGATAATGCAGTAGAATCAACGGATAAAGTGAATAATTCTGCAGATAAAAATAAGACAAAAGCTACACCAACACCTGAACAAGCAGAGCAGCGTGTAAAACAAACACATAAAACTGTATCATTTAAACATGGTATTATCGTTCATGATGAGGCTGAAAATGGTATAAATAAACAAGCTACAAGTAATAATCAACAAAATGTAGCAACTACTGACTCTCAACAAACTAAAAAAACGAATTCGTTTGAGGATGGTATCTTAGTGCATGATGAATCAGAGCGTAAAGGTAATGACCAAGTATCAAATTCATCATCACAACAAACTAAAAAAACGAATTCATTTGATGATGGTATCTTAGTACATGATGAATCAGAGCGTAAAGATAAAGACCAAGTATCACGCTCATCATCACAACAAAATAGAACTACAAGTAATGAACCAACTTACTCAAAAAATAGATCGCAATTAAAAAAATCAGAAAAAGCGGAAAGTAAAATAGATAAAAGAACATTCAATGATTAATGTTTCCTATCTAACTGTCGACACAATTGTGTCGACAGTATTTTAATTTATAACTATTTTATATAACTAATTATTTAGTTTCGGTATGACTATAAACTTTTAATAAGGTTAAACATTTCAAAAATTACGAGGCTTAATTGTGTTATTATAGTTAGTATTTAAAAAATCTATAGGTAATTGGCTAGTAAAATTTATATAAATAGATGTTTAAGAACTATAATTCTGTAATTTATGGTTATTGGAATAGAAATAAAGGAAACTTTAGTTAAAAAAATATAGAAAATAATATAATCGTGTAAAATACTACTGGAAAGTGACTGAAAATTCAGTTATCATTAGTGGTATTCACTTAAAGAAAGTGAAATTTTTTCAATGACTACTTGAACTTATGTGCAGTTATTGTTAGAATTACGTTTAACAAATATTTTATCGCTTTAAAGCAGAATAAAATATGGATTTTTAAATTTTTCATAGAGGTGAATAAAATGACAGATAAATTACAAGAATACAGAAGCGAGATTGTTGATATTAATGAAGAAATTTTAAATCTTTTATCTAAAAGAGGAAAGATAGCACAAAAAATTGGGGAGGAGAAACGTAAACAAGGTACGCTTGTATACGACCCTCAACGTGAAAAAGAAATGATTAATAAATTATTAGATAAAAACGAAGGTCCATTTAATGATAATGTGATCAAGCAATTATTTAAGGAAATTTTTAAAGCCTCTACTGATTTACAAAAATCTGAAAATGAAAAACATTTATATGTATCAAGAAAATTAAAACCAGAAGATACAATTGTTCAATTTGATAATGGAGGCATCATTGGTAGTGGTAATAAATCATTTGTATTTGGACCATGTTCAGTAGAATCTCAAGAGCAAGTAGATGCAGTTGCAGCTAATTTACAAGCTAAAGGGGAAAAATTCATCAGAGGTGGTGCATTTAAACCACGTACCTCTCCATATGATTTCCAAGGTCTAGGTGTTGAAGGACTTAAGATCCTTAAAAACACTAAAGATAAATACGGCTTAAATGTGGTTAGTGAAATTGTAAATCCTGCTGACTTTGAAGTAGCAGATGACTATTTAGATGTATTCCAAATTGGTGCACGTAACATGCAAAACTTTGAATTATTAAAAGAAGCAGGTCGTTCAAATAAACCAGTACTATTAAAACGTGGTTTATCTGCAACAATTGAAGAATTTATCTTTGCGGCTGAATATATTGCTTCTCAAGGTAATGAAAACATCGTACTTTGTGAACGCGGTATCCGTACTTACGAAAAAGCGACAAGAAATACTTTAGATATCTCTGCAGTACCAATCTTAAAACAGGGTACACATTTACCTGTAGTGGTTGACGTTACACATAGTACTGGACGTAAAGATATTATGCTACCAACAGCTAAAGCAGGCTTAGCAGTAGGGGCAGATGGTATTATGGCAGAAGTTCACCCTGATCCATCAGTTGCCTTAAGTGATAGTGGTCAACAAATGGACTTTGATGAGTTTGATAAATTCTACAATGAACTTAAGCCATTAGCTGATATGTACAATAGCAAACAATTAAAATAATTTTTACTCCCTTGATACATAACAATATGTATCAAGGTTTTTTTATGCTTTATTTTAATATGTTGATATATAAGTATAATTTAAAGCTAATATAATAACATCAATGAAAAAATGATTACTTTTACCCAAAATATGAATAATTAAATATATGTTTTGAAAATAATTTTATAAAATGACATAATTGTGACATTCAAAACAAAATCATTTTACAAACACTTAAAATATGGTAAACTTTGAAAATGTTATGAAAACAGAGTATAATAATGAAGAAATCGCTTTCAAGGAGGAAAATATGACTGTAACAATTTATGATGTAGCTAGAGAAGCTAGAGTTTCTATGGCAACCGTTTCGCGTGTCGTTAATGGTAACCAAAATGTTAAGCCTGAAACACGTGATAAAGTAAACGAAGTTATCAAGAAACTGAATTATCGCCCAAATGCAGTGGCAAGAGGATTAGCTAGTAAACGTACAACAACGGTAGGGGTTATTATTCCAGATATTTCAAATGTTTACTATTCTCAACTTGCTCGTGGATTAGAAGATATCGCAACAATGTACAAATATCATTCTATTATTTCAAATTCTGATAACGACCCAGGCAAAGAGAAAGAAATATTTAACAATCTTTTAAGCAAGCAAGTAGATGGTATTATTTTCTTAGGTGGTACAATATCAGAAGAAATTAAAGATTTAATTAATAAATCTTCAGTACCAGTAGTCGTTTCAGGAACAAATGGTAAAGATGAAGGTATTTCGTCTGTTAACATTGATTTCGAAACAGCTGCAAAACAAATTACAAACCAATTAATTGAAAATGGTGCAAAATCATTTGCATTTGTTGGTGGAGATTATTCTAAAAAAGCACAAGAAGATGTTCTTGCAGGGTTAAAAGACGTTTTAGCAGAGCATAAGCTGAAGTTAAATGAAGATCTCATTTTTAATGGTAATGAAACATACAAAGATGGTTTGCGTGCATTTGAAGCTTTAAAATCAGCTAAACCTGATGCCATCCTTTCAATCAGTGATGAGCAAGCAATTGGTTTAGTACACGCAGCGCAAGATGCAGGAATTAACGTTCCAGAATCACTCCAAATTATTAGTTTTAATAATACAAGGCTTGTTGAGATGGTAAGACCTCAATTATCGAGCGTTATCCAACCATTATACGATATTGGTGCAGTAGGTATGCGACTACTTACTAAATATATGAATGATGAAGAAATCGAAGAACCTAATGTTATTTTACCTCATAGAATTGAATATAGAGGTACTACAAAATAGTCAATTTGTGTATTTGAGTAGTATATATTAATAAAAATCTATAATGCTATTAAATAGTTATACAAAAACAAACGAAATTCTTGGTTAATAAGAATTTCGTTTGTTTTATTATATGGAAAAAATAATTTTAAACTGCATAGGATTTATGATTTAAAACCAACTCAAGACTTGATTAGCATATTTCAAATTAGTTTCGGTAATTTCTTTTTTTCTAGGAATCTCTTGGTAATCTATTTTTTCATCAGTCCAAGTCTGAGGTAGTGCACATGGCGCGTACTGTTGCCATTTTGACAGCCATTTATCAGGTAAAGGACCAGTTTGTGGTTTTTCACCAATTAATGCTAGAAAGACATGGCTCCAAGCTCGTGGTACAACTTTCCAAATGTTATAACCACCTCCGCCAAACATCAAAACTTTACCTTGTGTATACTTGTCAGCTAAGTTTTTAATGACGTACGGTATTTCATATAAAGATTCTAATGTGCAATTTAAATGCGTAAGTGGGTCTAAATAATGAATATCAACACCATGGACACTTACTATGATATCTGGCTTAAATGACGCTACAATTGGTTCTACTGTTGCTTTAAATGTCTCTAGGAACGATTCATCTTCTGTATAGGGTTCTAGTGGTATATTCACAGTATAACCAAACCCTTGCTCGTCACCGCGTTCTGTATAGCGTCCTGATCCAGGAAAAAGAAATTTACCTGTTTCGTGAATAGAATAGATTAAAGCTTGATCATCTGTATAGAAACTCCATTGTGTTCCATCGCCATGATGAGCATCTGTATCAATACAGAGCACACGTTGATTGTATTTTTTAATGAGATAAGCAATTGTTATTGCAACATCATTATAAATACAAAATCCATTTGCACGTCCTGGCAAGCTATGGTGAAGGCCACCGCCTAAATGGCATCCATTAGTAATTGAATTATCCATGACTTTATCAGCCAAATTTAAGGCGCCACCAACAATACGTGCACTATGTTTGTGCATCATTCTAAATTGGAGTGTGTCATCACCATCCAATCCATATTTTTTAGCTTCACTATCATTTAAAATGCCGTGTGAAGCACGCCTAATAGCTTGTATATAATCATAAGAATGTATCAAAGCTATTTCTGTATCATTAGCAATACGTGGTTTAATAATATGTTGTGGCTTTAAATAATTTAGTTCAGTTAGAAGTTCTGTTGTTAGTTTTAGTCTCATTTGGTTAAATGGATGGCTATTACTAAAACGATATTGCAAGATTTCATTAGAATAAACATAGCCAGTTGTTTGTTGCGTATTACTCATATGTTTCTCCCCTTTAAAAGAAAAAGCGATTCATGTAGCGAATATCATCAAATGCTTGTAATTGGTCAATAGAAATTCTAGAACCAATTCTTGCCATAAGACAGTTGGCTGGATGACTTGTAATTTCTGGGTCATCAGTTGCAAAAACTTCGAGGCCCCCATAACCCATTAATTTTTGCATTAACTTTTTATATTCATATACATCAAGGCCAGAATTTTTTAAATCCCAATGCCAGTAATATTCAGTTGTTAATACTATATAGTCTTCATATTCATCACTTGATAAACTCACTTTTATTAACTCGCTACCTAAATGTAAATCACGATAATCTAAACTTAATTCTATAGCGCCTAGTTCTATTAAATATTCTAAATTACCACTCGACCACCTTTCTAAAGGATCAGGATAATGATAAGTGACATAGCCAATAATATGTTGAGCATCACGCAGTATAAATATTCTACCTTCCTCTAATTCACTAATTTCCTTGATTGCTTCAAATTGATCATTAGGCGGGCGAAATGCGAAAAGTCCTTCGTCGAAAGTCATTGAGTCAAGATAAGAACGTGACACAGGACCTTCTATAATAAATGTTCCTTGATCCAAATGATAGGTTTGAGATTGATAAGTTTTTACATGTTCCATAATTTCACTCCAAACTACCGCATACGTATACAGTAAACAATCTTATATCACCCTATTATATGTTAAAAGAGCTGAAAATAACATGAAAATGTATTCGTTTACATTATATTATTTTGAAAATTTTGACAATGTTAGTTATAATAATTTTTAAGCAAGCGATTTCATTAAGAGGGGGATTAAAAATGAAAGTAGAAGTATACAAAGGGGAAAATGGAAATTTTAACCTACAAGACTATGAAAAAGAGTACAATAATTTCGATTGGAAAGAGATAGAAAAAGTATTTTCATGGTCAGAAACTGGCAAGGTAAACATGGCCCATGAATGTATAGATCGCCATGTTGATGAAGGTAATGGTGAGAAAATCGCCTTACATTATAAAGATAATAAACGTAAAGAAAGTTATACTTTTGAAGAAATGAAATCAAATTCTAATAAAGCAGCTAATGTATTAAAAGATAAAGCAAATATTGAAAAGGGTGATCGTGTATTTATATTTATGCCAAGAACACCAGAACTTTACTTTGCTTTATTTGGAATATTGAAAGTGGGTGCTATTGTAGGTCCATTATTTGAAGCATTTATGGAAAAAGCTGTTAGTGACCGCTTAGAAAATAGTGAAGCAAAAGTAATTGTAACGACTAATGCGTTATTACCTCGTATACCTAAAGAGAAATTACCAAATTTAGAAACAATTGTAGTCGTTGATGATGAAGTAGACAGTGAATACGTTGACTTTAATAGTGAAGTGAAAAATGCGAGTGATCAATTCGATACGGAATGGTTAAATTTAGATGATGGTCTCATCTTGCATTACACTTCAGGTTCAACTGGCCAACCAAAAGGTGTATTACACGCTCAAAAAGCAATGCTCGTACATTATATTTCTGGTAAATACGTATTAGATTTTAAAGACGATGATGTGTATTGGTGTACGGCTGATCCAGGTTGGGTAACTGGTACATCTTATGGTATTTTCAGTCCATGGTTAAATGGCATCACAAATTGTATTGTCGGAGGAAGATTCTCTCCTGAAGCCTGGTACGGTATGATTGAAGAATATAAAGTAACGATTTGGTACACAGCACCTACTGCTTTAAGAATGTTAATGAGTGCAGGCGATGATATTATAGAAAAATATGATTTATCATCACTTAAAAGTATCTTATCTGTTGGTGAACCACTTAACCCTGAAGTCATCAAGTGGTCAAAAGATGCCTTTGGTAAACGTGTATTAGATACATGGTGGATGACTGAAACAGGAGGGCATATGATTGTTAACTATCCTTCCATGGATATTAAGCTAGGTTCTATGGGTAAACCATTGCCAGGTATTGAAGCATCTATTGTTGATGACCAAGGAAATGAATTACCACCAAATCGAATGGGTAACCTAGCTATTAAAAAAGGCTGGCCATCTATGATGGTTTCTATTTGGAAGAATCCTGAAAAATATAACTCATACTTTATTGGTGATTGGTATGTTTCAGGCGATTCAGCTTATAAAGACGAAGATGGTTACTTCTGGTTCCAAGGTCGTGTAGACGATGTAATTATGACCGCAGGCGAACGCGTTGGTCCGTTCGAAGTTGAGTCTAAATTGGTAGAACACGAAGCTGTAGCAGAGGCAGGCGTAATAGGTAAGCCAGACCCTGTGAGAGGTGAAATCATTAAAGCTTTTGTTGCCTTACGTCCTGAGTATGAAGCCTCTGATGACTTAAAAGAAGAAATTCGTAAATATGTTAAAGAAGGTTTGGCTGCACATGCTGCACCTCGAGAAATCGAATTTAAAGAGAAGCTTCCTAAAACACGTTCAGGTAAAATCATGCGTCGTGTACTTAAAGCGTGGGAACTTGATTTACCAGAAGGCGATTTAAGTACGATGGAAGACTAATAAAGTAAGAATATTTATTATATTTTTTCAAAAAAAGAAATTAAGCGTTAAAAGTAAATAAATTTCCCTAAAGCTCCCTTTATATTAAAAGTTATAAATAGTTAATTTTACACATTTATATGCTTAAAATAATATAAAGGGAGTTTTTACGGTGTAAATAAACAATATTCAGGTCAATAAATACTACAAAAGTGTAAAAGGTAATTTATTATTTTGGAAGCGCTGTCTTAATTAATCGACAATGCAATTCAATTTAGTTAATATAATAATGTAAGAATTTGTTTTCATCCGTAGAGAATATGGGATATGTATTTATTGATTTAAAATTTATTTAAAAAGGGGCGAATGATTTTGGCACACTTATCTGATTTAGATATTGCAAATCAATCAACATTAAAACCGATTGGAGATATTGCTAAACAAGCGGGGATTCCGTCAGATGCATTAGAACCATACGGACATTATAAAGCGAAGATTGATATTAACCAAGTTCAACAAAAAAATGGTAAAGGAAAAGTGGTATTGGTTACTGCTATGAGCCCGACACCTGCAGGGGAAGGTAAATCAACAGTTACAGTTGGTTTAGCAGATGCATTTAATGAACTTAAGAAAAGCGTAATGGTTGCATTACGTGAACCAGCTTTAGGTCCTATATTTGGTATAAAAGGTGGTGCAACAGGCGGTGGTTATGCACAAGTATTGCCAATGGAAGATATTAATTTACACTTTAATGGTGACTTCCATGCAATCACTACTGCAAACAACGCATTATCAGCGTTTATCGATAACCATATGCACCAAGGTAATGAATTAGAAATCGATCAAAGACGTATTGAATGGAAACGTGTATTAGATATGAATGATCGTGCGCTTCGTAATGTTAACGTAGGCCTAGGCGGACCAACGCAAGGGGTACCAAGAGAAGATGGATTTAATATTACAGTTGCTTCTGAAATAATGGCAATCCTATGTTTATCCAATGATATTAATGACTTAAAAGCAAAAATCAGTAGAATTACTATCGGTTACACTAGATCTCGTAAACCAGTAACTGTTGCTGATTTAAAAGTAGAAGGTGCATTAGCAATGATTCTTAAAGATGCTATTAAACCAAACTTAGTGCAAACAATTGAAGGCACACCAGCACTTGTTCATGGCGGACCATTCGCTAACATTGCACATGGATGTAACTCAATATTAGCGACAGAAACTGCTAGAGATTTAGCAGACGTTGTAGTTACTGAGGCAGGATTTGGTTCAGACTTAGGTGCAGAAAAATTCATCGATATCAAAGCGCGTGAAGCTGGTTTTGAACCATCAGCTGTCGTGGTAGTTGCAACTGTACGTGCGTTGAAAATGCACGGTGGCGTAGCTAAGGATAGCTTAAAAGAAGAAAATGTTGAAGCATTGAAGAAAGGTATCGTTAACTTAGAACGTCACGTTAAAAATGTTAAAAAATATGGTTTAGAGCCTGTGGTTGCTTTAAATGCCTTCGTACATGATACGGAAGAAGAGACTGAATATGTGAAGCAATGGGCTGAAGAAAATGGTGTTAGACTTGCTTTAACTGAAGTTTGGGAAAAAGGTGGTAAAGGCGGCATTAACTTAGCTAATGAAGTTCTGGAAGTACTGGATGAACCACAAGATTTCAAACATTTATACGAATTAGATTTACCACTTGAAGAGAAAATCGAAACAATTGTTAAAGAAATTTATGGTGGATCTAAAGTCACATTCAGCAGCAAAGCGCAAAAACAACTTAAACAATTTAAAGAAAACGGGTGGGATAACTACCCAGTATGTATGGCTAAAACGCAGTATTCATTTTCAGATGACGCAACACAATTAGGAGCACCAGAAGGTTTTGAAATTACTATTCGTGAATTAGAAGCTAAGACAGGTGCAGGATTTATAGTTGCATTAACTGGTGCAATTATGACAATGCCTGGTTTACCTAAGAAACCAGCAGCGTTAAATATGGATGTCTCAGATGATGGACATGCAATCGGTTTATTCTAATATTTAAGTAAAATAATATAATAATGAAATTCAATAAAGCACATGATTTTACATCATGTGCTTTTATTTAGTCATTAAATGCTGTTTGATATTAAACTTTTCAGCTTTTTTAAAGTCATATAATGTAATCTCACCCTCAACTAACATTCGTTTTAAAACATAATGTTGTCGGTCTAGACCTATCTGTATTTGTGACTCAGATTTGAGTGAGCCATCTTCTTCGTATGGGGTATAATGATATGGACTTTGTAACAATCCAATCAAGTATGCAGACTCAGCAATGTTCAAATTAGTAGTAGACTTACCAAATAAACTAAAGGACGCTGAAGCAATACCTGTTATATCAGAACCATTAAAATCACGACCAAACGGAACAATGTTTAGATAAGTATAAATGATTTCATTTTTAGTTAAAATTTTTTCTGTGCGCATAGACAAGACGAGTTCGTTTGCTTTACGATCATACGTTTTTTCATTTGTAAGTAGCTGGTTTTTTACAAGTTGTTGTGTAATTGTACTACCACCAGAAGCAGCTTTGGTATTAAATATATCTTGTCCCACAGCTCGAATTAGCGCTTTAGGTAAGATACCATTATGATAGAAAAACAAACTATCTTCAGATGCAGTCAACGCTTTTATCACATTATTATTTACTTGTCTTGGTCCAATAACAAGTGGATTTATCGACTCATTATACTCTGTTAATATATTTTCATTATTGTGATTAATATCTTGATTACCAGGAATATCTAATAACTCAGTTCTTAATTCATGGTCTGACATATTTACAGATTTATCGGTTAAACTTTGAAAATAAAAAACTGATATAGCTAATATAATAACAAAGGTACACGCAAAAATTGCAAACAAACCAATCAAAAGGTGTTTAAAATTTTTATAGATTTTTTCGAATTTAGTAAAATCAGTTTTATGTAATTGTTTGAAAACATGATTTTCATGTGTTTGATTTTTCATGCGGTACCTCCTTTTGTATGAAATATTATAACATAATTTATATTGTTGACTTTTAAAATAGAGTTACTTATAATTAGTATCAATTCGATATCGTTTTTGGATAAAGGAGAAGTAACATATGATGTCATCTTCAGAGAGTTAGTGGACGCTGTGAACTAACAATGCATTGTATGTGAATACACCTGATTTAAATCATCCAAACGTTTAAGTTAATGAACGTATCATTAATAAAGTTATTTGACTTAAGTATGGTGGTACCGTGCGCATGCGCCCTTACATTAATTTGTAGGGGTGTTTTTTTATGTTTTCAATTTTGCGCCTATCCATCTTGGCTTACAATGGTTTAAATTTTGAAATGTATTTTAAAGTTTATTCAAAACTATATCTTAATCAAAACAGGAGGTAAAGACAATGACGAATGCATTAATAGAAGATTTAAAATGGAGAGGTCTAGTTTATCAACAAACAGATGAATCAGGTTTAGAAGAGATACTGTATAAGGAAAAAGTTACATTATACTGCGGTGCTGACCCAACTGCAGACAGTTTACACATTGGTCATTTACTACCGTTTTTAACATTACGTCGCTTCCAAGAACATGGTCATCGTCCACTTGTTTTAATAGGTGGCGGTACAGGTATGATTGGAGACCCTTCAGGTAAATCAGAAGAACGTACATTACAAACTGAAGAACAAGTAGAGCTAAACGTTCAAGGTATTAGTAAACAAATGCATAAAATTTTTGAAATTGGAACTGATAAAGGTGCTAAGCTTGTTAATAATAAAGATTGGTTAGGCCAAATTTCTTTAATTGATTTCTTGAGAGATTATGGTAAACATGTTGGTGTGAATTACATGTTAGGTAAAGATTCAATTCAAAGTCGTCTAGAACATGGGATTTCATATACTGAATTTACGTACACAATACTTCAAGCAATTGATTTCGGTCATTTAAATAAAACTTATGATTGTAAAGTACAAGTAGGTGGATCGGACCAGTGGGGTAATATTACTAGTGGTATTGAATTGATGCGCCGTATGTATGGTCAAACGGAAGCGTTTGGACTGACAATTCCTTTGGTCGTTAAATCAGATGGTAAAAAATTCGGTAAATCAGAAGGTGGTGCAGTTTGGTTAGATGCTGAAAAGACAAGTCCTTATGAATTTTATCAATTTTGGATAAACACAAGTGATGAAGATGTCATTAAATTCTTGAAATATTTTACTTTCCTAGAGAAAGCTGAAATCGAAGCATTAGAAAAATCATTGAATGAAGCACCACATTTACGTGAAGCGCAAAAAGCTTTAGCTGAAAATGTAACACGTTTCATACATGGCCAATCTGCATTAGACGATGCAATTCGTATTTCAAAAGCTTTATTCTCTGGTGATTTACAATCATTATCTGCCTCAGAATTAAAAGCAGGCTTTAAGGATGTGCCACAGGTTGAATTAAACAATGAAACTACAAATATTGTTGAAGCCATCGTTGAAACTGGTATATCATCTTCTAAACGTCAAGCACGTGAAGATATAAATAATGGCGCAATTTATATTAATGGCATTAGACAACAAGATGTGAAATATGAACTTACAAATGACGATAAAATTGAAAATCAATTTACAATTATTCGCCGTGGTAAGAAAAAATATTTCATGATTAATTATAAATAAACAGTAAATAAGATTAATTAAAATAATTTTTAAAAATAGCCAACCAAGTAGTTTTACTTGATTGGCTATTAATGTTTAAGTCATTAATCAACTAATTAGTTGAATGGTGATTCACTTTTGCTTTCTTCTTTAGAAGCTTCAGAATCTGATGAGCTTTGTTCTTGAAGTTGTACTTCTACTTTTTCTTCCTTACCTTTTCTTTCAATAGTCATTTCTACTGAATCTCCAGGTTTTTTATGTTCATATAGGTAAGAACGTAAGTCTGTATCCTCTTTAACTTCTTCGCCATCTATTGCAGTAATGATGTCGCCTTCCTTAAGACTAATGTCAGAATGGACTTTAGCAACATAGACACCATCTTTACGTTTTGTATTCAATTGTTCTTTATATTGTTCTGGAATCTCACTTACATTGAGTAAACTAATTCCAATAGAAGGGCGTTCGACTTCACCGTTTTCTACGAGTTCTTTAATAGTCACTTTAACTTCATTACTTGGGATTGCAAAACCAATACCTTCAACTTGTTCACTAGCAATTTTCATCGAGTTAATACCTACAAGATTACCGTTGATATCAACAAGTGCACCACCTGAATTACCGGGGTTTATCGCAGCATCTGTTTGTAACACATTTACTTTGTTTGTACCAGCTGATGTCTTAGTATCAATTGTACGTTCGCTTGCAGAAATAATACCTGATGTTACTGAATTAGCGAATTCTAATCCTAGTGGATTGCCCATAGCAAAGACACTATCGCCGGTTTTGACTTTAGATGAGTTAGCAAAGTCGATTGCTTTTGTACCTTTAGTTTCATCGATTTTTAAAACAGCTATATCTGTTAACGCATCTTTACCGATTAATTTAGCATCTACTTGTTTAGAGTTATGCAATTGTACTTTGATTTCGTTTGCACCTTCAATTACGTGGTTGTTTGTTACGATATAAGCTGAACCGTTATTTTTTTGATAAATGACACCTGAGCCAACGCCAGCCTCTTTAGATTTAGAAGTCTCCCCTTTAAGTAAGCTATCTAAATTTTGAGCTTTTTGCATATTTATTACACCAACAATAGCAGGTGAGACATCGTTAATCATTTGGTTTACAGAATCATATTTTTCACTTTTACCATCTAAGGTATTGCCGCCGTTACTACTATTTGTAGCTTCTTGCACTGAAGAACCATTATCATTTAATATTGTACTCTCCATAATTTTGCCTATGCCTAATACTAAAAGGGCGCCTATAATACCAGCAACTAACGCTACGATTATGGTCTTGAACCACGGGAATTTTGTTCTCTTATTTTGAGGTTGTGATCGTTGAGGATTTTGATTTTCAATAGAGTTATTTTCGTTGTTCAAATCTGACATATTTTACCTCCGATTTTAATTTATATATCCTATTATGATAGGTATTTACAGTTTTTTCTAGTATATCACTATCCAACTTTAGACTGAATTATAAATGTTCTTGTTCATATGCCCACTAAATGATAGAATCAATAAGGAATAAAAAGGAAAATGAAGTAGGTGGAAAAATGTATAAATTCATTAGTGGTTTGTTGCATTTGATTATTATGAAATTAAGTAAATCTTTAGAAGTGCAAGGTAAAGAACATATACCTCAGCTTCATAGATATGTAGTAACTTGTACTCATGAAAGTTATAATGAAGTAATCATGTTAGCTACAGCAATTTACCCGAACCAAACGCATTATATGGCTAAAAAAGAATTGTTCGACAATAAATGGTTTGGCAAATTTTTAACATCTTTAAATGCATTCCCTGTAGATAGAGAAAATCCAGGTCCAAGCACATTAAAAAAACCAATTAAATTACTAAAAGAAAACAAAACAGTAGGTATCTTCCCAACTGGGCATCGTATGAAATATAATGAAGGTGCACCCATGAAAAGAGGTGCTGTTACAATTGCTTTAATGGCAGAAGCGCCTATTTTACCAGCAGCTTATGTAGGTCCTAAAGAAATTAAAGGACTTGTTACAGGAAATGCGATTGTTAAATTTGGTGAACCTATTGAAACGAAAAACTTATCAAAAAATATGAAACGAAATGAAAAGCTAGAGTATTTAACTAGCGAATTGGAAAAAAGAACAATTCAATTACAAAATGAATTGAATAGTTATGTGAATAGTAAAAATTAAATTATAATATTATTTTAAATAGTAGGACTATTTAATTTTCAATACGAATTTTATTATACTTGTGTTATTATATAACTGTACAATGACAGTTAGTAAAACGTTTACAAACACCACGTGGACATATTGTGCATGTGGTGTTTGTTTCTGTAAAATATCTATTTTGAAATGGGGAATTGTTATGTTTAGTTTCTTTCAGCGTCTAGGTAGGTCTCTCATGCTCCCTGTTGCAGTGTTACCAGCAGCCGCAATTATTACTGGTATCGGAAATGCATTAACAGCGATGGACATCTTACCAACAGTAGCAGCATTTTTCTCTACTGCCGGTTCGACAATCCTAGAACAACTAGGAATTCTTTTTGCAATTGGGGTAGCATTAGGAATGGCCAAGAAAAATGACGGTGCTGTTGCACTTGCAGCTGCAGTAGGTTTTTTCTTAACTACTGTAGTGTTAAGCCCTGAAAAATTAGCGCCATTATTAGGTGTAAAAGAAACTGGTGTGGATGCAGCTTTTGAACAGATGAATAATTCAAATGTATTTATTGGGTTAGTGGTAGGTTTAATCGCAGCATATACTTATAATAAGTTCAGTAAGACTGAATTGCCTACTGCACTTTCGTTCTTTAGTGGTAAACGTTTGGTCCCAATTTTAACATCGTTCTTTAGTATTATTTTAGCTGTAATTATGCTATTTATATGGCCTTATATTTTCGCAGCAATTGTTTCATTTGGTACATGGATTCTTGATTTAGGAGCAGGTGGAGCATTCTTATATGGTTTCTTTAATAGGTTATTAATACCAACAGGTTTACACCATGCATTGAACTCAGTATTTTGGTTTGATTTAGCGGGTATTAATGATATTGCGAAATTCCAAACAGGAGATGGTGCTACACAAGGTATAACAGGGCGTTATATGGCTGGTTTCTTCCCAGTTATGATGTTTGGTATACCAGCAGCCGCATTAGCGATGTATCACACAGCAGAATCTAAACAGAAAAAGCGTGTGTATGGATTGATGTTTGCTGGTGCAATTTCAGCATTTTTTGTAGGGGTTACAGAGCCAATTGAATTCTCATTCATGTTTGTTGCTCCAGTATTATTCGTTATTCATGCATTCTTAACAGGTTTATCCATGTTTATTGCAGCATTATTCCATTGGACAGCAGGTTTCTCATTTAGTGCGGGTTTAATAGACTTTGTATTATCGTTAATTAACCCCGTTTCTAATCATCCATATATGTTGTTAGTACAAGGTGTGGTATTCTTTGTTATTTATTACGTCGTATTTAGAGTAGCAATTAGAGTATTGAAATTAAATACACCAGGTCGTGGAGATAACTTATTACCAGATCCAACTTCTGATGAGGCATCGACTGGTGATACAGTAGACTCAGAGTCAGGTGCTACATCATCATCAAATAAATATACGCGAACTGCAACAGATATCCTAGTTGGACTAGGTGGTAAAGAGAATATATCATCTTTAACTAACTGTGCTACAAGATTACGCATGGAGCTACATGATAATAGTATTATCGATGAGGCTAAGATTAAAGGTGCTGGCGCTGTAGGTGTTACAACGAGTGGTAAACATAATGCACAAGTTATCATCGGCACACAAGTTCAACAAGTTGCTGATGAAATTGAAGTACAAATGGAATCAAAATAAAGCATAATTAAGTTGCAAGTTTAAATTGGTAGCTTGATGTTTGCATTAATTATATGACGTCTTATAATGTTAAACACTAAAAAAGTGATACGTTATAAGTCGTATTTTTAATTTGAAAAATTAAATAATAAACAATATGAAATGTTTACTAAAATGTTGAAAATACATTGCTCTTTTCATGGGTAAATAGTACGATGAAGATGTATCAGAATTTTCTGATTTAAGGAGAGTAGATAAGATGAAATCGGTATTATTTGATGTTGATGGTGTATTTTTAAGTGAAGAGAGGTGTTTTGATGTTTCTGCATTAACAGTTTACGAGATGCTTATGAGTAAAGCATATTTGGGTTTAGATCCATCTATAAATTTTGATGATTTAAATGATCAAAAAATTACTGAAATAAGGGATATCGTATTCTATAACGATGAGATATTAACAAAGTTAAAGTCTTTAGGATTAAATTCGAATTGGGATATGTTATTTGTAGTCATAGCAATTCACTTTATAGAAGTTTGTAAGAAATTACCCCAAGAACAATTAACTACAGTTTTAAATCCGGAAAACTTTAGCCAAGAAACATTACAACAAATTAGTGAAGACGTTTCTGACATAGAGTTAAACTTTGAGGCCCCGTTATCATTTTTAGATGGTATAAGTTCTGGTAAAGATAATATTTATCAGACACTCGTAACACATGCTAGTGATCAGTTAAATATGAAAGAGGCAGCGTTATTTGAACTGAAAAGTCCTTTTTGGATACTTGCTCAAGAGGTTTATCAAGAATGGTATTTAGGACATAAATTATTTAGTGAAGTTGAACATAAAGATAATCGTACTGAGTTTAAAGAAGGTTACATATATAATGAAGTAGTTTTAAGACCAGTAGCTGAAATTAAACAATTGTTAGAAGATTTAAAAGAAGCTGGTTATCACATCGCAATTGCTACTGGTAGACCTAGAACGGAAACAATCGTGCCATTCGAAGCTATTGGTATTAAAGATTTATTTGAAGATTTACATATCGTGACTGCTAGTGAAGTACTAATTGCAGAAGATAAATATCCAGAGCTCAAACCATTAGGTAAACCTAATCCATTTAGCTACTTAGCAACATTAGAGGGGAATCATCTTCAAAGTTATGAAAAATATGCAACAAATCAACAGAACCGTGTTAATAAAAATGAGGTGTTTGTTGTAGGTGATTCTTTAGCAGATTTATTAAGTGCTAAAAAAATTGGTGCGACATTTATTGGTCCGTTGACAGGTTTGAAAGGCCAAAATGCACGCGAAGAATTAGAATCATATGGTGCAGAATACATCGTAGATCATGTAGGGGATATAAGAGAAATATTATTATAATAACAAAGGCACTATCGAACATTATTTAATCTAAATATAATGTAACGTTAGTGTCTTTTTAAAATATCTAGAAAAACACCGGAAGCTTATATTAATAACATAGCTTTCGGTGCTTTTAAGAATTAATAATAATTTTCACTTATCTAGGTTTAAATATTGTAGTTTGATTCTTTAGTAATATCTAATTCAACACTACGTATTAAATTAAAACCTTCTATTTGATAGAGTGCTTCGATTACATCTGGAGTGACTGGGTGATCTATAGATAATATCATAAGGGCATTGCCACCTTGATTCGTACGTCCAAGATGCATTGAAGCGATATTGATATCGTATTGACCAAGGATTTGTCCAGTACGCCCAACAATACCTGGTCTATCATTATGGTTAATCACTAATTGATGATGCTCAGGTTTGAAATCAACAGGGTAGTCGTTGATGCGGACAATTCTTGGTCCGTAACCATTGAGTACAGTTGCGCCGATTTTAATCTTAGTATCTTTATTGATGAGTGTTAATTCAATATAGTTACTAAAGCCGCGATGTTTTGTATTTTTCTCAATATTATATGATACACCTTGTTCATTTAAAAGAACTAATGCATTGATTAAGTTTACACGTTCTGCTAAATCTTGACGTAAAACACCAGAAACAAGCGTTCTTGTTATTAAGCTCGTGTCATCCAATGCTATATCGCCTTCGTATTTTATTTGTAGTTCACGAGGAGCTTTTTCAAGTAATTGAATACCTACTTCACCGGTCATTTTACTTAATTCAATATAGGGTTTTAACTCTTCGTTGATTTCACTATAAGTCATTTTAGGTGCGTTTATAGCATTGAGCACATTACCATTTTCGAATATATCTACAATTTCATTTGCAACTGAAACTGCAACTTTCTCTTGGGCTTCAACTGTTGATGCACCTAAATGTGGAGTAACAATTATTTTATCATGTTCGACAAGAGGAGATTCAGTTGCTGGTTCGCTTTCAAATACGTCAATGGCTGCACTTTGAATTTGATCATTGTTTAACGCATCTAATAATGCATCTTCATCAATAATACCACCACGCGCTACGTTAATAATTTGTAATGTTGGTTTTGCCTTTTCGAAAAATGATTTACCAACAATACCTTTAGTTTTAGGAGTTAACGGTGTATGCACTGTAACAAAGTCTGCTTGTTCAGCAATTTCTTCAACAGTTGCGCGTGTTACATTTAACTCTTTAGCTTTATCTTCAGATAAATATGGGTCAAAAGCTAAGATGTTCATACCGAAACTTTGTGCGCGTTTTGCTACTCCTAAACCAATTCTTCCTGCGCCGATGACGCCAAGCGTTTTATTATAAAGTTCTGTACCTCTATATGTTTTACGATCCCATTTTCCATCTTTTAATGATTGATGTGCTTGTGGGATATTACGAGCCATTGATAAAATCATAGCCATAGAATGTTCTGTTGCAGAAATCGTATTACCGTCTGGGGCATTAATAACTATGACACCATTTTTTGTTGCTGCATCCACATCAATATTGTCAACGCCAACACCGGCTCTCGCAATAACTTTTAAGTTTGGTGCTGCTTCTATAATTTCTGCAGTAACTTGAGTTTGACTTCTAACGATTAAGCCTTGGAAATCAGCAATTTTTTCTATAATTTGAGTTTCATTTAATTCGGTGTTGATTTCGACTTCAAAATCTTTATGATCTATTAAACTTTTTAAACCTTCGGGTGAAATTGGGTCAGATACCAAAATTTTATACATATGCTTTTACTACCTCCATATACTGAGTGATTGCTTTACCTATATAAGATTCATTTCTGAATTCTGTTAATAGAATTTCTAATGCTGATACAACTTGTAAAATATCAAAAGGAGAAATTTGTCCCATATGACCAATGCGCAAGATTTCGCCTTTTAGGTGACCTTGTCCGCCGGCAATTGTGATTGCAAAACGGTCTTTAAGTTCTTTTTTAATGTAGTTAAGTTCATCCTTTGATTTGGGAACAAAAGCTGTAACAGTAGGTGAAGCATACGCATCTTCAACTAATAATTCTAAATCAATGGTCTTAAGCGCTGCTCTTAAAGCATCACGAATTGCATAGTGACGTGCGATTACTTGCTCAAATCCTTCTTCTTCGATTAACTTAGCATATGCATTTACACCTCTAAATAAAGATACATTTGGCGTGAAAGGTGTTGAATTTGCTTCTAATGATTTTAAATATTTATTAAGGTCTAAATAAAATCTTGGTGTTGTTACTTGGCTAAATCTTTCTTTAGCTCTGTTATTATATGCGACAAATGCTAAACCAGGAGGTAACATGATTGCCTTTTGACTTCCTGAAACAAGTACATCTATTTGGTCACGTTGTAAGTCTACATCTACGGCACCAATGCAACTTACGCCATCGACGATAAAATAAATAGATTCATCGTAATCATTTAATGCGTGACCTAGTTCGTTGACAGGATGTAATACTGCAGTAGATGTTTCACAATATTGACTATATACTGCTGTAATATTTGTGTTTAATGATTTTAAGAAGTCTATAAATTCTGGGACATTTACAGCTTTACCCCATTCGACCTCAAAAATATGTACATTTTTGTAATACGTTTCAGCAATTTGCTTGAATCGGTTACCGAAAGCACCTGATACGATAATAACAATATCATCATCAGGATTTGCAATATTTAACATACTTGCTTCTAAAGCACTTGTGCCACTAGAAGTTAATATCATGACTTCATTTTGTGCACCGAATACTGGTTTAATTGCTTTGAAAGCTTCTTCAGCGATTGTTTCGAAGTCACTTGATCTGTGTCCGACCATAGGTGACTGTGTTGCATGTAATATTCCTTCTGGTACAGGTGTTGGTCCTGGTGTAAGTAACAAAGGATGATAATATTTCATTTGTGATTCCCCCAATGCTTATGATTGTATAAGTTTAGCAAATTTTCAGACAATATAAAAGTGCAAAAGTTAAAAATTATAATAAATAAACTAAATAAAAAATTCATGTAAGGGCATTCATTGTTATTATATTCATATTCCGCCACATATAAAATTTTTTTAAATCATTTTATTTTTGGTTGAATATTTACTGTTACATTACCTCTAATTGAGTTAGAAATCATACAATTATTGTCTGCAACTTTTAATAATTTTGGTAGCTTTTTCTCCAATTTCTCTTTTTGTTCAAATTCTACTTTAATTTCTGGGTAATGAGTAATATCGTCCATTCGGAATTTCGCATTTTCAAATTTAGCTGTACCGATAGAGGATTGTTGGATTTCAATATTATTAAAGCCTGAACGCTCTAGTACGGCTGCTAGAGATATAATGTAACAAGAAGAGGCAGCTGAGACTAATAACTCATCAGGATTTGTGCCTGTACCATTACCACCTAAACCCTGTGGGATAGATACTTGTTCATTTAAGACGTCACCTTTAAGATTACCTACAGCTTCACGACCACCAAACCACTGCGTATTTACTTTGAATTCGTGTTGGACCATAATGATTGACCTCCAATTGATTTATGATAATTTTAGTTTAGACGATAATAAGATATAAAGAAAGAGGCGAGCAACTTTAATGACAATACATAATACTGACAACAAGATGACTTGGGTTGCCCATCGTGGTATTGCAACACAATTTCCAGAAAATACAATGCTTGCGTTTAAAGCTGCACTTAGTAAAAATATTGATATTTTAGAAATAGATGTACATAGAACATTAGATAATTATCTTGTAGTTATACATGATAATACAATTGACCGAACTTCAAATGGTACTGGAAAAGTAAAAGATATGACGTTACAGCAATTACAACAATTTGATTATGGTATTACTAAGGATACAAAATATACAGGTCAAATTATTCCAACATTAGATGAAGTATTAAAGTTACTTACAGTTCATTCACAAAAGTTATTAATAGAATTGAAACAACCTCACGACTATCCAGGTATTGAAGAAGAATTAATAGATAAATTAAACATATTGCAGGTAGCCAAGGATAAAGTGATTATACAATCCTTTAATCAAAACAGTATGAAAAAAATATTTGAAATGGATGAAGGATATGAATTAGGAGTATTGATAAGTAGACGAAAGTACTGGTACAAACAACCAGCCTTCAAAAAAATTGCGACCTACGCAAAATATATCAACCCGCATTATAAATTAGTGACAAAGCGTTTCGTAAACAAAGCACACCGCTATAAACTAAAAGTGATGCCGTATACTATAAATGAGCGCCCACAATCGAAAGCACTAGAAAAATTAGGGGTAGATGGTATTATTTCAGACAATCCAAATGTACTTATGTAAAGTTATATAACAAAAAGGCGTAAATGAATCAAAATGATTCATTTACGCCTTTTTTATATAAGTAAATATTTATAAGTTTATTTAACATATGATAAATCATCTTTGAATTGATTTACCCAATTTTTCTTTAGTAATCCCATAATGTGGCAATTACTATAATCACCACTCGTGTAAAAATGTTCTAGTAATGTACCTTCAATAGTAAAGTTTTGTTCTTTATATATGTGTATTGCTTTTTCATTGTTTACATCCACGTATAAATAAATCTTATGTAGGTTAAGTACGAGAAAGGCATAGTCAATTGCCATTTTAAATGCGGTCTTTGCATAACCTTTACCACCATACTTAGGATCTATAATGATTTGGATTTCACAATTGCTATGTATAAAATCAATTTCTACTAATTCAACTATACCAACACGTGTTTGATCTTGCTCAATAATAAACCTACGTTCACTATTATCTAATAAATGTTTTTTATATAATGATTGTAGTTCGCCAAGTGATTGATAGGGCTCTTCAAACCAATAAGACATAATGGTATATTCATTGTTCAGCTGATGTACAAAATGTAAATCTGTCTCTTCTAATGCTCTAATAATCAATATTAACACTCCTTTATTCATAGAATACAGTAATAGTCATAAAAAAGTAAAAAGATATTGCCATTGAATATAAGAAGGAGCGTATATTAAATTTTTGGAGAATGATTGGGGAATTAAAATAGTAACAAAAAAACCAAGAAATCCTCGAAAGGAAATCTTGGTTTTTTGTTTGGAAAAATAACGCTTATCTTGAGTAGTACTCAACGATAAGTTGTTCGTTGATTTCAGCAGGTAATTCACTACGTTCAGGAACGCGGATATATTTACCTTTTAAGTTGTCTGCATCAAATTCTAAGTACTCAGGTACGAAGTTGTTGATTTCAACAGATTCAGCAATGATATCTAATTTTAAAGATTTTTCACGTACTGAAATTTCTTGACCAGGTTTCAAAGTATAAGATGGGATGTCTACACGTTTACCATCTACTGTGATGTGACCGTGGTTAACAAGTTGGCGAGCTTGACGACGCGTACGCGCTAAACCTAATGTATATACAACTGCATCTAAACGAGCAGCTAATAATTGCATGAAGTTTTCACCATGGACACCATGTTGGTTACCAGCAATTTCAAATGAGTTACGGAATTGTCTTTCAGTCATTCCATATAAGTAACGTAATTTTTGTTTCTCACGTAATTGTAATGCATATTCTGATAATTTTTTACGTTGGTTAGGACCATGTTGGCCTGGAGCGTATGGACGCTTTTCTAATTCTTTACCAGTACCACTTAATGAGATACCTAAACGACGTGATTTTTTCCAGTTTGAACCTCTGAATCGAGCCATAATAGACTCCTCCTTTTTCTCTTTGTTGTTATGAAAAAACAAAAAAGAGTGTTGCATGCTTACTTGGATATATTGTTTTATGTGTCCTCGCCTCATAGCAACGGTTACACGGCACGTCCGCGTTGGGAACAATATAGAGCCAACTAATATACAACTGCTAATTTCGTTTATTCACACAAAGTACATTCTACCATGTTATGAGTAACTGTCAATAGGAAATATACATATAATAAGAAGAAAGCTACATTGTAATTTAGGCTAATTGGTTTTCAAGAATTTTCACGACTTCTTCTAGACCTGCTTTATCTTTGTCTGTGAAGCGACTTGTAATTGGAGCATCAATGTCTAAAACTCCGATGACTTGTTCATTTTTATGGATAGGTATAACAATTTCCGACTTGCTATTAGCGTCACATGCGATATGGCCTGGGAAAGCATGGACATCTTCAACTAGTTGAGATTCATCTTTTTCAACAGCTGTGCCACATACTCCTTTACCTATAGCGATATGTACACAGGCAGGATGTCCTTGGAACGGACCTAATATTAATTCGTTATTTTCTAATAAATAAAAACCAATCCAATTTATTTGATCAAGAGAATCATTTAGCAAAGCAGAGACATTACTCATTATGGCAATTATATTTGACTCACCTTCGATTAACCCGGCAACTTGCTTTTGCAATAAATCATAATTCGTTTCTTTTACCTCTATCATATTGAAAAACCTCACTTTTTACTTTTCATTTAGTATAAAGACTGTTTTAATAGTAATCAATCAAAAAAATTGTAAGGGCTTTTTTTATAGCTACATGTGACATAATATTAATTGAGATGAATTAATCATATGATTTAAATTATTATCGACAATTAATTGATTTTCTCTTTTAATGCATGGGTAAATTACGTTATAATGAATTGTGATAAAATAGGAGGAGAAAACATATGGTATTGTATATCATTTTAGCAATTATTGTTATTATACTGATTATTGTCGGTGTATTATTCTATATGCGTTCAAATAAGAGCCAAATGATCGAAAAGGCTGAAGGACGAAAATTAAAAGTAGAGCAGTTGCCCTATGACGAAAGTTTATCTCAATTATCTGATTTAACTTTAACAGGTGAAACAAAATCTACTTATGATAGACTAAAACAAACGTCATTAGATAGTAAAAACCAATACTTGCTACCATTAGAAGAAAAGATTCATAATGCAGAAGGTCTACTTGATAAATTTAAATTTTCACAAGCGCAAACTGAAATTGAAGAAGCACACGAATTGATGGATAAATATGAAGAAAACTATAATGGTTTAACTACAGAAGTAGAAGAAGTTATGGGAGTACATAAAGAAAGTGATCACTTATATGAAGAATGTAAAGTGGATTACCGAGAAATGAAGCGCGATGTGTTAGCGAACAGACATCAATTTGGTGAAGCGGCAGATTCATTAGAGCATGAAATCGAATCATTCGTACCAGAAATGGAAAGTTATGAATCATATAAAGCAGAGGGTAACTATATTTATGCACATGACCATATCAAAGTTTTAAATGAAGATATGAATTTCTTAAAAACGGATATGTCAGAAATTCCTGAATTAATTAGAGAAGCACAAAAAGAATTACCTGGCCAGTTCCAAGATATGAAATATGGATGTAGAGACTTGAAAGTTGAAGGCTACGATTTAGATCATGTCAAAATAGATAGCACGTTACAAACGCTTAAAACAGAACTCAGTTTTGTAGAACCCATGATTAGTAGATTAGAACTTGACGAAGCAAATGAAAAATTAAATAGTATTAACGATCGTCTTGATGAAATGTACGAATTGATTGAACATGAAGTTAAAGCAAAAAATGAAGTAGAAGAAACAAAAGAAGTTATTACAGATAATCTATTTAGAGCTAAAGAAATGAATTATACATTACAAACTGAAATTGAGTATGTGCGTGAAAATTACTATATAAATGAAAGTGATGTACAGAATGTAAGGCAGTTTGAAAATGAAATTCAAAACTTAATTGCTGTCTATGATGACATATTAAAAGAAATGGCAAAATCTGCAGTGAGATATAGCGAAGTTCAAGATAATTTGAAGTATATTGAAGAACATGTAGATGTAATTAATGAGAAACAAGAAAAACTACAAAATCACTTAATTCAATTACGTGAAGACGAAGCTGAAGCAGAAGAAAATATTTTACGCGTGCAAAGTAAAAAAGAAGAAGTGTATAGAAAACTACTAGCTTCAAATTTACCTAGTGTGCCTGAACGTTTCATCATTATGAAAAATGAAATTGATTATGAAGTACGTGAAGTGAATAAAAAATTCAGTGTACGTCCTATTCATGTTAAACAGTTGAAAGATAAAGTATCTAAAGTGGTACTTCAAATGAATAAATTTGAAGATGAAGCTACAGATGTGTTAGTCAATGCTGTGTATGCAGAGAAACTTATTGAGTATGGTAACCGTTATAGAAAAGAAAGTTCAAATATTGATAAGAGTCTCAATGAAGCTGAAAGGCTATTTAAAAATAATAGATATAAACGTTCAATTGAAATATCTGAACACGCTTTAGAAAGTGTAGAGCCTGGAGTGACAAAACAAATAGAAGATCAAGTAATAGGTTAAACAGTCTATATAACAGTAAAACCTATAAAAGACACGAAATGAAATAGGATTTCGTGTCTTTTCTTTTTGTCAAAAGCGAGTATAATGCTTTAAGGTAAAGTGATAAATTAACATTGAAATTAGTTTGTAAACCAAAATAAGAAAACGATAACTTAATTATAAATAAAATTTCAAAATGGTTTCTAATATAATCCTATATGATAATATGAAATGGAGTGAACGAATTGATTTATCTTGATAATGCAGCTACTACAAAACCAAATCAAGATGTGCTAGAGACATTTATGAAAGTTAACCAATCATTGTACTTTAACCCAAACAGTCCGCATCAAGCTGGCTTACAAGCAGAGCAATTATTACAACAAACTAAATCACAAATAAATGATTTGTTTAATCTGAAACAAAATTTTGATATTGTCTTTACAAGTGGTGCTACAGAATCTAATAACATAGCACTAAAAGGTGTTGCCTATAAGAAAAAGGCGTTTGCTAATGAAATTATTACATCAGTACTTGAACATCCTTCGGTATTAGAAGTTGTGCGTTCATTAGAATCTGAAGGTTTTGATGTTAAATACGTCGACGTGACGACTCATGGCCAAATAGATTTGAACCACTTAAAAAGTTTAATGTCAGATAATGTTGGTTTAGTAACTTGTATGCACGTCAATAATATTATGGGACAAACACAACCTATAGAAGAAGTAGCTCAAATAGTGGATCAATACCCTAAAGCACATTTACATGTCGACGCTGTGCAAGCTATCGGTAAAGTACCACTATTTTTTGAAGGCGTAGATACTTTAAGTCTAAGTGGACATAAGTTTCACGGTTTAAAAGGGCAGGGTATATTATTTGTACGTAATATCCACCAACTTGAACCTACAATTCATGGTGGTGGTCAAGAATTTGGTATAAGAAGTGGTACAGTTAATTTGCCGGTGGATATTGCGATTGTTAAAGCGATGAAATCAGCCGTTAACCATACACAAGAAACCTATTATCATTTAAGTAAATTAAATGATGAATTACGTCGATTTTTTAAAGATTATCATGGGGTGAAAATTAATACGCCAGAACAAGCAGCACCTCATATATTGAATATTGGACTGCCTGGCGTTAAAGGTGAAGTACTGGTCAATGCATTTTCAAAATATAACATTATGCTGTCGACAACGAGTGCATGTTCATCTAAAAAGGCAAGTCTAAATGAAGTACTTTTAGCAATGAATATACCAAAAAAGCAAATTGAAGGTAGTATCAGAATTTCTATGAGTGCATATACGAATGAAACAGATATTCAAACATTTAAAAAAAGTTTTAATAAAGTTTATGAAGAAGTAAGGGAGTTGTTAGTATGATTTATGACCATATATTAGTGAGGTATGGTGAGTTAACATTAAAAGGTGCCAATCGTAAGGTGTTCGTAAATAAACTACGTTCAAACGTAAAACGTTCATTGATGCCATTGCAAGGATATAAAGTAAAAGCAAATAGAGATAGAATGTATATTGAATTAGACGAAGGCGCAGATATAGATGAAATGTGTAACAGACTTAGAAATATATTCGGTATTTATTCTATAAGTCCTGTATTAAAAATCGAGAAAACAGTAGAAGCTGCAAATCAACAAGCTATAGATTTTGCGAAGGATTATGCAAAGGGTGATACATTTAAAATAGACGTAAAACGTTCAGATAAAAATTTCCCGTATGATACTTATCAATTACAACGTGGCATCGGTGGTGCTGTATTAAATGCAACTGATGATTTAACTGTGGATGTACATCATCCAGATCACCTCATCAAGGTAGAAGTGCGTTTAGATGCAATCTATGTATACGATAAAGTAATAGCTGGTCCGGGTGGTTTACCAGTCGGGACAGGCGGTAAAACATTGCTTATGCTTTCAGGCGGTATTGATTCACCTGTTGCAGGTATGGAAGTGATGCGCAGAGGCGTTACTATTGAAGCGATTCATTTTCATAGTCCACCATTTACGAGTGAAAAAGCAAAAGAAAAAGTCATTGAACTAACGCGTATTCTAGCTTCTCGTGTAGGTCCAATAAAATTACATATTGTACCTTTTACTGATTTGCAAAAGCAAGTTAATAAAGTCGTTCATGAACGCTATACAATGACATCTACACGTCGAATGATGATGCGTGTAGCAGATAAACTCGTACATGACATTGGAGGTCATGCGATTGTAAATGGTGAGAATTTAGGACAAGTAGCGAGTCAAACGCTCAAAAGTATGTATGCAATCAATGATGTAACTTCTACACCTGTCTTACGTCCGTTACTCACTTTGGATAAAGAAGATATCGTTAAAAAAGCAAAAGATATCGGTACATTTGATGTATCTATTCAACCGTTTGAGGATTGCTGTACCATTTTCACACCCAAAAATCCTGTGACTGAACCCGATATCGATAAAGTAGAAAAATACGAAGCTGTATTTGATTTTGAGCCGTTAGTACAAGAAGCTGTGAATCAAATAGAAACACTAACAATTACTAATGATTATCAAAGTGAAAAAGATTCACAAACACAAGCACTAGCAGATGATTTGTTTTAAATATGAGTTTAAGCTTTGTAAGAATTGATTTTATGGTAAAAACTAAAAATATTAAATACGCTATTTATAACAAACGCATATTTATTATGATTTAAACAAACGGGGGTTGGCACATGTTAGAATGGGACATTTCAATTGTTGTTATCATCATCCTCCTAGGGTTTTTAGCGGCGTTTATTGATGCAGTTGTCGGCGGGGGCGGGCTTATTTCAATCCCAGCATTATTAGCTGTAGGTATGCCACCCGCTATGGCATTAGGAACAAATAAATTGGCGAGTGCGTTTGGATCAATGACAAGTGCATTTCGCTTCCTTAGATCAGGTAACGTCGATTTAAAAATCGTTGGAAAGCTATTCCCCATAGTATTTTTAATGGCTATAGGGGGCGCTAGTATCGCAACATTCTTGCCATCAGAATTATTGAAACCAGTCGTCATTGTTATCTTAACGATTGTGATGTTTTATACGTTAATGAAAAAAGACTGGGGGAGTGTGAGAACATTTACTACACTCACAGCAGGCAAAGCTATATTATTTGCTGCATTGATGAGCTTGATAGGTTTTTATGATGGCTTTTTAGGCGGTGGTACAGGCTCTTTTATGCTTTTTGTTTTATTAATGTTTGGATTTGATTTTTTAGGTGCAGCAGGAAATGCTAAAGTGCTTAATTTCGCCTCTAATTTAGGTGCATTAATATTATTCATGTTTTTAGATCAAGTTGATTACTTTTACGGTCTAATTATGGCTGCAAGCATGATATGTGGCTCATATATAGGGGCTTTATTTGCGATTAAAAAAGGTGTTGGTTATGTTAAAGCCTTATTTATTATTGTGACAGCTGTTTTAATATTGAAAAATGCCTACGACTATTTGATGCAAATTATGTGATAGTGATGGGCGCATTTAAAATAAATACTTTAGTAGTTTAAAGACTGTATTTCATTTGTTGAAGTATGGTCTTTTATTGTTGTTAGTATGTAAATATAGCTAAATTATTTCAATTGACAGGAATCTTTTGATACTTTTTACGAATGTTGTGAAGTTTGAATATCGTATTCAACGTCACTCAATTCTATTGATTTTTAAATTTTAAAACTATTATTATTTAATTCTTAATTACATATAAGGTATACATTACTTAATTAGGTATGGTTAAATTATAAATGAGAACATAGAAATATAATAAGTAGGGGTGAGTATAAATGTCGAAGAAGAGGATTATCGCAATCGTAATTGCTGTTGTCATCGTTTTAAGTGGCATCGTAGTGAGTTCTATTTCAGCGGCTGTTTCAACTTTATTTAGTGAAGAAGCAACAACCAAAATAGACCCGTTTATTGAAAGAGTAGAAAAAGAGGGCAATTCATCTAAAAGAATTGCACATTTAACCTTGACCGGTGAAATAACTGAGGGCACAGGCGGTGGTATGTTTGGGGCTAGTGGTTATAATCACGAAGCTTTTTTAAAACAATTAGATAATGTCAAAAAAGATGACTCTGTAAAAGGAATGCTACTCACTGTCAATACACCTGGCGGGGGCACATATCCGAGCGATGAAATATATGAAAAGATTAAAGAGATTAAGCAAAAAGATAAAGAGGTTTACGTACATATGGGGAGCATGGCAGCATCAGGCGGATACTACATATCTGCACCTGCAGATAAAATCTATGCCGGTCCCCAATCGATGACAGGATCAATTGGTGTCATCATGTCTAGTGTAGATTATTCTGGTTTACAAGATAAATTAGGTATCAAAGAAAATGTTATTAAATCAGGTGAGCATAAAGATATATTAAGTAGCTCGAGAGAAATGACAAATGAAGAAAGAGATATATTACAATCTGTATTGGATGATAGCTTTGATCGTTTTGTAAATATAGTAAAAGATGGTAGAGATATGTCTGAAAGTAAAGTGAGAAAGCTCGCTGATGGTCGTATCTACAGTGCACAACAAGCAAAAAGTAATGGCTTGATTGATGAAATTGGATATGAAGATGAAACGCTAAAAGCCATGAAGAAAGATATGAAATTAAAAGACGCACAAGTATTTGAATATAGTGAAGAAAGCAATTGGTTTTCATCATTTGGTAATACTAAAGCGAATATAGCTCAATTAAAAAATGAATATAAAGAAATTAAATCAATAATTAAAAATGATACTAAAACTGAACCGATGTATCTATATGAAGGTTAGGTGAAATGAATGGATGATATGAAACAGAATGATTCAGTTCAGCCCAATATAGAATCAAGTAGCGCACAGGAAGAAGTAGATACGATTTATCATAATCAATTAGCAAAAGTGTTATACGCTGGCTTTGGTATAAGATTTTGGAGTTTTCTTGTTGATTTACTTATTATCTTTGGTATTCATAGCATCATATTAAAGCCGCTTTATCATTTTGCTAACATTGATAGTGTAAAGTTATGGATTGATTATTTTAGTGTAGGTCATTTACTAGATGCACTCTTCTTTTACTTGTATTTTGTATTGTTAACCAAGTATTTTAAGCAAACAGTCGGCAAAATGATTTTTAATATAAGAGTAGAGCGTGTTGATAGAGGACAATTAACATGGTCAGATGTCCTTTTCAGAGAATGGATAGGACGAATTATAAGTGGCGCATTTGCTAATTTACCATATTTAGTAACTATATTTACAGATAAACATAAAGGGGTTCATGATTACTTTGCTGGAACTGTTGTAATAAAAAATAAATTAGAAAAATTGTTTTATTTAAAGTAGAGTCATATAGGTTAAAGAGTTATAAGTTTATTTCATTACTCTAAACAGTTATAATTAGAAGTGTAAGCACATACTTTAGGAGGCATTCAAATGGCGCAAATTACATTTAAACAAGAACCAATTACATTATTAGGATCACAAGTGAAAAAAGATGAAACAGCACCAGATTTCACAGTACTAGACAACGCTTTAAATGAAGTGAATCTATCAACTTATGATGGTCAAAAAAAACTAATTAGTGTTGTACCATCAATTGATACAGGCGTTTGTGACCAACAAACAAGAAAATTCAACGAAGAAGCAGCGCAGGAAGATGGCGTCGTGTTAACTATTTCTGCAGACTTACCATTTGCACAAAAAAGATGGTGTGCTTCAAATGGCTTAGATAACGTGGTGACTTTAAGTGATCATAAAGAGCTTTCATTTGGTGAAAATTATGGCGTAGTTATGGAAGAATTACGTTTGTTAGCACGTTCAGTTTTTGTTTTAGATAAAAACAATAAGGTAGTTTATACTGAAGTCGTATCTGAAGGCACTGATTTCCCAGACTTTGATGCTGCTTTAGAAGCGTACCGTTCTATTTAAAAAAATATATAGCTATAAAATTTGTCATATGATTTGAAGTTAAACTATCAAACAGTATCATTGACATTATAAAGTATACTGTCCATAATTATTTGGTAATATAAGTTAGGATAAACTGACTTAATTTCAAACAAATTATGGACAGTTTTTTTAGAAAGGACTTTTAAATGGCACAAGAACAAACAGTAATGGAAAAATTATTCCAAACACTCGACGAAAAAGCTAAAGTTTTAAATGAAAATAACGGTCAAAGTTTTATTGAAAACTTAGGACTAGCGATGGAACATGTTTATACAAGTAAAAGAAATTTGTTAGAACAAGCCACATTGCAAGATAGAAGAAAAGCATTTCAATTTGCTTATTTAAGCCTGATGCAAAATGAAGATATACAAGCCAACCATCAAATTACACCTGATTCTATTGGTTTAATTTTAGGGTTTCTTTCTCAACGTTTCTTAAAAAACACTGAAGAATTACACGTGGCAGATCTTGCAAGTGGTGCTGGACACCTAAGTGCATCAGTGCACGAAGTGCTGACAGAACATACATTAATGCATCACCTTGTAGAAGTTGATCCAGTATTATCAAGAGTCAGCGTACACTTAGCGAATTTTTTAGAAATACCATTTGATGTTTATCCTCAGGATGCGATTATGCCATTACCTTTTGAAGATGCGGATGTTGTTATTGGTGACTTACCAATTGGATATTACCCAGCTGATGAAAGAAGTGAACAAATGACATTAGGCTTTGATGAAGGTCACAGTTTCTCACATTTCTTATTAATTGAGCAAACGGTCGAAGCTTTGAAACCATCAGGCTTTGCATTTTTAGTAGTTCCAAGTAATATATTTGAAGGCCCCAATGTGAAACAGTTACAGAATTTCATTGCAACAGAGACTGAAATGCAGGCGTTTCTCAATTTACCTTCAACATTATTTAAAAATGAAAAAGCGCGTAAATCTATTCTTGTTTTACAGAAAAAAGAAACTAATGTTACTAAGCCAGTAGAGGTGTTATTAGCAAATATTCCAGACTTCAAAAACCCACAACAATTCCAAGTATTTTTACAAGAATTAAATGTATGGATGGAAGAAAATCAACCTGAAAATTAAACTGTAATATTCTTGAATTCAGACTGTATTAATGATTAAATAGATATGGTTATAAAACTTAATTGAAAATGGAGGCAACAAGCTTATGTCAAAATTAATTTTGGCCATTAACGCTGGTAGTTCATCACTGAAATTTCAACTTATTGAAATGCCGGAAGAAAAAGTGATTACTAAAGGATTAATTGAACGTATTGGATTAAAAAATTCTGTATTTACAATTGAAGTGAATGGGGAAAAAATTACTGACACAAATGATATCGCGAATCATGAAGTAGCAGTGAATATTATGTTAGAAAGTTTTAAAAATCATGGTATTATTGAAAGTATTTATGATATCGATGGCACAGGACATCGTGTTGTACATGGGGGAGAATTGTTCCCAACATCAGCATATGTAACTGATGAAGTAGAAAAACAAATTGAATCATTAAGTGAGTTAGCTCCGTTACACAATCCAGCAAACTTAATGGGAATTCGTGCTTTCCGTAAACTATTACCTGAAATTCCACATGTAGCTGTGTTTGATACTTCTTTCCATCAAACAATGCCAGAAAAATCATACTTGTATAGTTTACCATACCAATATTATGAAGAATTTGGGATTCGTAAATACGGTTTCCATGGAACTAGCCATAAGTATGTATCGCAACGCGCAGCAGAAATTTTAGGTAAACCAATTGAAGAATTACGTATTATTTCTTGCCATATCGGTAACGGTGCTTCCATTGCAGCTATTGATGGTGGTGAATCTGTTGATACATCTATGGGCTTCACACCATTAGCAGGTGTAACAATGGGTACGCGTTCTGGTAATATTGACCCAGCTTTAATTCCATTCATTATGGAAAAAACTGGTAAGAGTGCAGAAGAAGTATTAAATACTTTAAATAAAGAATCTGGTTTATTAGGAATTTCAGGTACATCAAGTGACTTGAGAGATATTATAGAAGATTCTAAAGAAGGTAAAGAAAGAGCTCAATTAGCACTCGATGTATTTGCTTCTCGTATACACAAATATATCGGTTCATATGCGACACGTATGCATGGCGTGGATGTTATCGTATTTACTGCGGGTGTAGGTGAAAACTCAGATCCTGTTAGAGCAAGAGTCTTAGAAGGTTTAGAATTTATGGGCGTATATTGGGACGCTAAGAAAAATGAGTCTATTCATGGCGATGAAGGATTCATAAATTACCCACATTCACCTGTCAAAGTAATTGTTATTCCTACAAACGAAGAAGTTATGATTGCTCGTGATGTTGTTGACTTCGGTAATGTAAAATAATAAGTACACAGATATATTAATAAATTATGTGAATAAAAAATGGCTATTAGATTTCTCTATGGATATCTAATAGCCATTTTATTTATAATATAAATTATAAATAGCATATTTGATTATTTATCTTTTTCGGGTATTACTTCAAAAGCAATGACTTGAGATTTTTGGGATTTATTGAAATTATTATCAGATATTAAGACTAAACTGTCATTGCCATTTGGGAGTTTCTTACCAAATGTCATACCTTCTATGTTATCAATTTTATCTATATTTTCTTCGTTTAAATCAGCGACCAACTCTTTCTTTAACGGTTTTACTTTTTCTTGTTTCAATGATTCAATATGTTGTATATCAGTACTATTATTTACATCAATTTTATAAATACGTACGTAATTACTAAATGAGCCATCTTCAGCCTGTACGGATGCACGTTCTAAAGTGAAAAATTCATGGTCATTAATAGCTAAAATTTCAGTTACCCCATTATCGGCTTGCTTTCCTTTCCCAGGCGATTTTGGTATAGGGTCGAGCGGATAGGCGAATTCAGATATTACACTGCCTTCATGGTCATATTGCGTAATACGAGTTAACGCACCTGATTTAGTAGTCGGTTTTTCATCGTCTTGGAAAAGTGGGCCTTCCATGGATGTCCAAATTGAATTGCCATTTTGTGAAAAAGTGCTGCCTTCTATTGCTTGATTATTACGGAAACCAACTTTTGGGTCCTCATTCATTTTTATAGTATCTGTAATTGGAATTTCAGAGAGATATTCTCCTTGTTTATTTGCTTTACGTATAAAAGGATTTAAACCTAATGAACGATCTCCTTCACTTGTATATAAAATTTCGTTGTTTTTTGGATTAAAGCGAATAGATTCAGGGTCCGCTACTGTATTATTTTTATCATCATTATATTCTTCCTTGTTTGGATAGTCATTGCCATTAGGCTGTTTGAGCGTATGCATATCTTTGAAGTTAATGTTTTTAAATTTATTGTTGTTATAATCAATATCAGCTTCATAAAATCTGGCTGCATTATGTTCAGACCGGTCATCGCTTATGAGTAACCATTGATTATTGCTAGGGTCATATGTTATTCCAGATAACCCGCCAACTTTAGTGTCCTTATATGTTTTATCAAATGGTATCGTTTTAGCATCTATTAGTTTGAGATGGTTTGTATTACGAGAAGACGAATTATTTTCAGAACCACTAATTTCAGTGCTTACCGTTGTATTTGTAAAAATTAATGTTGCCATCCCTGAGAGCAATACTTTGTGCATCGTTTTCATGAAAAAATCAAACTCCTTTAAATATGCTGTTAAATAAAATTATAAAGGACTTGTATAAAGCACAAATAAAGTTTTAATAAGGAATTTGTAAATCTATCATAAAAGTGGGACATTGATTTCTATAATATGAAAAAGGATAGATTGCTCTAAAGTAATCTATCCTTAAGAAATAATATTATTATCTCATTTTATGTTTAATAGATAATGTCACTATTATTTGCAAATTGATTTAATTTAGTGTGCTTGGTGTTGAGATCTGAGTTTGTCTGTTGCTACTTGTGGTTGGAAATCTTCTGGAAGTTCTTCAGTACGTACGACAAGAACATCACAAGGTGAGTGACGAACAATTGCTTCAGATACTGAACCAACGATAAATCTTTCTACAGCATTCAAACCAGAAGTACCACACATTATTAAATCTACGTCTAGTTCAGCCGCTAATTTTTTAGGGATAATCGCTTTAGGAGAACCAAATTCTAATCGAGTTTCAACGTCTTCGATACCAGCGTTTGTTGCAACTTCTTTATAACCTTTTAATAAGTCATCAGAGAAGTTTTTAGATTTCTCTGTAAACTGTGCATCATACACCTCGTATGAAGAGTATGTTCTTGAATCAATAACATTTACAACTGTTAATTTCGCGTTGTTACGATTTGCTACATCTACAGCCTTGTTAAACGCCCATTCTGCTTCATGTGATCCATCTACTGCGATTAAAATATTTTTATAAGTTAGCATCTCAATGACCTCCTTATTTCTTCTTAGTTATACTATACCACCATTTACAGAATATTAACACAATTTCATATTGTAAAAGTACTCTATTCTTTGATTGCGCTTTCATAAAATACACGTTACTATAAATTTGGAGGTGGATGAAATGATTATAGGTATTCCTAAAGAGGTTAAAAACAATGAAAACAGAGTGAGTTTGTCACCAAGTGGTGTACATGCACTAGTGGAACAAGGTCATAGTGTTATTGTTGAAAAATCTGCTGGTTTAGGCTCTTATTTTGAAGATGTGGACTATACAGAGGCTGGGGCAAAAATTGTAAATGAACAAGCTGAAGTATGGAACGTAGATATGGTGTTGAAAGTTAAAGAACCATTGGAAGAAGAATTCCAATTCTTTAAGGAAGGTTTAATTTTATTTACTTATCTACATCTAGCAAACGAAGAGAAATTGACGCAAGCTTTATTAAAAAACAAAGTAGTTAGTATCGCTTATGAAACAGTGCAATTGCCAGATCGTTCTTTACCATTATTAACACCAATGAGTGAAGTAGCAGGGCGTATGTCTGCTCAAATTGGTGCTGAATTTTTACAAAAATATAAAGGCGGCATGGGTATTCTACTTGGTGGTGTCCCAGGCGTTGAAAAAGGGCGTGTAACTATCATTGGTGGTGGCCAAGCCGGTACAAATGCTGCAAAAATTGCTTTAGGTCTAGGCGCTGATGTAACTATTTTAGATGTTAACCCTAAACGTTTACAAGAATTAGAAGATTTATTTAGTGGTCGTGTACATACTATCATGTCTAATCCACTAAACATCGAACAAAGTGTTAAAAACAGTGATTTAGTCATCGGGGCAGTACTTATTCCAGGTGCTAAAGCGCCAAAACTTGTTACTGAAGACATGGTTAAACAAATGAAAGATGGTTCTGTTATTGTAGATATCGCTATCGACCAAGGTGGTATTTTTGAAACTACAGACCGTATTACAACGCACGATGATCCAACATATAAAAAACATGGTGTTGTCCATTATGCGGTTGCTAATATGCCTGGTGCAGTGCCACGTACTTCAACAATCGCTTTAAATAATGCAACATTACCTTATTTATTACAAGTAGCTGGAAAAGGTTACTTAAAAGCATTACAAGATAATAAAGCATTATCTCTAGGTTTAAATACAATTAATGGTGAATTAACAAACAAAGGTGTGGCAGAAGCCTTCAATTTATCATATACAGATATTGAAAGTGCATTAAAATAATACATGCTAGTTTAAACTAATTATCCGTGAAAATTGTATAAAATATGAGGAATAAAAAACTGGTAAACCTTATTATAAGGTTTACCAGTTTTTAGTTTATATAATATAAGCTAAAGTTATACTATCTTCGTACCGTGTACTTCTTGGAAAGGAAATGCAGCAATTAAATCCTTCACATTATTTTTATTCAATCCACCACCAGGCATAATTACGATGTTGCCGCCCGAATTAACAACAAGTTTGCCTAACTGGTTTAAATTATCGAATATGTCAGTGCCAGCAGAACCACCATGAGTAAGTAACCTAACAAAGCCAAGGTCAATCAATTGGTGCAATGCTTTAATTTGGCCGTGTAGATGAATCTCGTCAAAGGCCATGTGGCAAACAGAACGAACTGGTGATGCTAAATTTTTTAAAGTTTTCATTTGCCACTCATTTAGGACATAATCTTTAGTTAAACACCCAAATACGAAGTAATCAATATTGAGATGTTTTAATGTTTGAATGTCTCGTTGCATAATTTCAAAATCATATAAATTGTATACGAAGTCGCCACCACGTGGACGTATCATCACAGCAATTTCAATATTATTGCTGTGACAGATTTCCGAAGCGATTTCTACCATACCTATACTTGGTGTAGTTCCGCCAACACTCAAATTATCACAAAGCTCTATACGATCGGCACCATTGCGAATAGCTTCTTCTACTTGTTGAATTGTTTCAACAACTGCTTCTTTAATCATTTTTCATATCCCGTTAAGCTGATATTACCGTCTTCAGTTACTAAAATATCATCTTCGATACGTACGCCAGCAACACCAGGGACATAGATACCAGGTTCAACTGTGATGACCATTCCAGCAACGAATTGATTTGTATTAGAACTAGAAACATCTTGATATTCGTGCGCTTCTAATCCTAACCCATGGCCTAAGCGATGTGGGAAATACTCGCCATAACCGGCATCACGTATAATGTTACGTGCAATTTCATCAATATGTTTAATTGTAACGCCTGGTTTAATAGCTGCAATAGCTTCTTGTTCAGCTTTTAATACAACGTTATAGATTTCTTGAGCTTTTTCGCTTGGCTCACCAAATTTAACCGTTCTAGTCATATCACTACAGTAATTATTGTAAATTACACCTAAATCGAATAATACATATTCGTTATCTTCTAATTGACGATCACCTGGTGTGCCGTGTGGTGATGACGCATGATCACCAAAGAGTACCATCGTATCGAAACTCATTTCGTTTACACCGTAAGCTTTGATTTCATTTTCAATATGGTTAACTACTTGGCGCTCAGTGACTCCTTTTTGTAGAAATGCTACACCGATTTCGATACATTTATCAGCAAGTTCGCTTGCTTTCTTAAGTATAGTAATTTCTTCTTCATTTTTAACGTTTCGCAAGTCTTTGATTGTTTGGTCGATATCACCAAAATCTTGGACATCAAATGCTTCGACAAGTTCACGTTGGCGTTTCACTGTTAAATGTTCAGCTTCCACTAATAATTTACTGACTGTGAACACATGTTTATCTAATGCATTTTCAGTGTCTAGATATCCAATTACTTCTCCTTTGAATGGAGAAGCTTTTACATCCTCAACTTCAAGTTGGGGGCAAAATAATACTTGGTCTCCATTTTCTTTGATTAATAGTGCAAGTAGACGTTCATGAGGATCACTTAAATAGCCTGTAAAATAAAAGATATTTATAGGTGTTGTAATCCATGCAGCTCCAGCGTGTTGCGTTTTCAACTCTGCGGTTATCTGTTCTAATTTCATTTTAAAATCATCCTCCTAAAAATACTATCATTCTAATTTTATGTTAGTTCATATAGGAATTCAAAAATTAAATATTATAATGAGGTTATTTCATATACTTTACTTTGATATAGATAAATTTACTCTAAGTAAAGTAGGGAGTGTGTTATAAAATAGTTAATATGTGGTATATAGTAAATAAGCAAATTTATGGGAGGAATTCATATAATGAACTTATCATTTCATGGACAATCAACAATTTATTTCGAATCAAATGGCAAAAAAGTAATAGTAGATCCATTTATTACTGGTAATAGCCAATCAGACTTAAATGTAGATACTTTAGAAGTTGACTATATTATATTAACGCACGGCCATGGTGATCACTTTGGAGATACTGTAGAAATAGCTAATAGAAACCATGCAACTGTGATTGGTTCAGCAGAATTAGGTGACTATTTAACTACGAATAAAAAAGTCGAAAACGTAAGACCAATGAATATTGGTGGTAAAGCTGAATTTGAATTTGGATCTGTAAAATTTGTACAAGCATTTCATAGTTCAAGTTTAACGGATGATAATGGTATTCCTGTTTACCTTGGTATGCCTATGGGCATGATTCTTGAAATCGAAGGCAAAACAATTTACCATACAGGTGATACAGGGTTATTTAGTGACATGCAACTTATTGCAGAGCGCCACCCTGTAGATGTTTGTTTTGTACCTATTGGGGATAATTTCACAATGGGTATTGATGATGCGAGCTATGCAATTAACAAATTTATTAAACCTAAGATTTCAGTCCCTATACACTATGATACGTTCGAATTAATTGAACAAGATCCAAACCAATTTAAATCTGCGGTAACTGAAGGTGAAGTACAGATTCTGAAGCCTGGAGAAGCGGTTAAGATATAAATTAGTTAGGAATTATTAATATGAAAATGAAAAACTGTCGGCATAGTTTAGGGCTATGTCGGCAGTTTTTATATCATTTATACATCGGTTATTAATATTTATAATATGGAAAATAAAAAAGACAAACCAATTGCTTACGCTCGCTAAGGTTTGTCTAAATATTTTAATTAAAGCACTTTATAATTCTTTAAAGTTGCATATTATTTTACTATAAGAACTGGGATGCGCGCTCTTTTTGCAACCTTATGGCTGACGCTACCAAGTACAAATTTTTTCTTCTCTTCAGCTTTGCGGTTACTGAGTACGACGATTTCATATTTACCACTATTAGCTTGTTTAACTAATTGTTCTTTAGCGCTACCACGCACAATAATTTCCTCGTATTCAATATCATATTCATCTAAAGTATTACGTGTAGGTGCGAGTCCTTCGCTACGTTTTTCAACTAGCTTGTCTAAATGCACACCTGATTTAATAGATGCTTGTGCATCTTGCTCACTAATTGCGTTTAAAATAGTGACAACTGTACCTTCTCCAGCTAATTTAGAGACTTCTTTAAGTGCTTTTTCATTTGTAAGTGTTGTATCAACACCAAGTAAAATGTTTTTGAACATTGTTCATCCCTCCTCGGTTTCATTCTAATCAAAGTTTATTGATAAATCCAATTAAATCAAAGAATTTAGCATAAGAATTTTAAAAAAGAACTTTTCACAAAGATTTGAATATGAGATTTAGCATTATAAAATTATAAACTATTATAATTTAGGTAGTTACATCGCAATTTTAGTTATAAAAAGTTATAATAGCTTAGAAACTGTTCAAAATAAATGAGGTTATTTAAATGACAAAGCATGAACAAATTTTATCATATATAGAATCTCTAGCAGTAGGTCAAAAAATTTCTGTTAGAAAAGTAGCAAAGGATTTAAGTGTATCTGAAGGTACAGCTTATCGTGCTATTAAAGATGCTGGACAAATAGGTTTGGTTGCGACTATTGATCGAGTTGGCACAGTGCGTATTGAAAAAAAATCACGAGAGCAAATTGAGCAACTGACATTTGGTGAAATTGTCAAAATTATAGATGGCCAAGTATTAGGTGGTAGAAATGGGTTAATTAAAACACTGACAAAATTTGCTATTGGTGCGATGGAAATAGAAGATGTAGTAAAGTACTTAAGTACTCATACGCTACTCATTGTTGGTAACCGTAAAGATGTCCAACTAGCTGCTTTGAAAAGAGGTAGTGCAGTACTCATCACTGGTGGATTTAGTACGTCCGCTGAAATTATAAAGTACGCGGATGAACATGATTTACCTATTTTATCTTCAAATTATGATACATATCTTGTAGCAAATATTATAAACAGAGCTATGTATAATCAAAGGATTCGTAAAGAGATATTAGTTGTTGAAGATATTGTTAAATCAGTAAAAGAAGAGACTGTCGTGTTTGATAATATGAAATTGGCGGATTATAAGGAAAAAGCAAGAGCGACTGGCCATTCAAGATTCCCAGTTATTGATGAAAATTGGAAACTTGTTGGTATCATAACAAGTAAAGAAATTATTAAAATGGAAGAATATGATACCTTAGCGCAGTTTATGACCAAATCACCTATTAATGTGCAGCTATCTACAACTGTCGCGAATTGTGCACACATGATGATTTGGGAAGGTATCGAACTGTTACCAGTCACAACAACTAGTAAAAAATTGATTGGTGTTATCACTAGAAAAGATGTATTAACAGCGATGCAATTATTAAGTCGACAGCCTCAAGTGGGTGAAACTATCAATGATCAAATTGCTAGGCATATCAATATTACAAATCAAGGTATTCAAGTACAAACAACACCATTGCTAACGAATCAATATGGCACGTTAAGTAAAGCAGTTTTCGTAGCAATTATTGAAGAGACCGTGAGATATGAAATGCGCAAGCTAAAAAAGCTTGAAGTGATGATAGAGAGTTTAAACATCATATATATTAAAACAGTACAAATCGAATCTGAAATCGATGTGCACTATGATATGTTAGATGTAGGAAGAAACTTCGCTAAATTAGAAGTAACAATGTCCAGTGACGGACATCATGTAGCAAAAGCAATGATAATTTGTCAGATGTTAGATTAAAAATATATTCTATATAACTATTGAAAAGGAAGATTCAGATGACTAAAGAATTTAATCAAATCATGAATAAAATTAAAGATACAGAAACGATTATTATACATAGGCACGTCAGACCAGATCCAGATGCCTATGGTTCACAACTAGGTTTGAAAAATTATTTGAAATTAAAATTTCCTAATAAAAATATATTTGCAGTAGGTGAGTCCGAGCCATCATTAGATTTTATAGGGACGTTTGATGAAGTCACAGACGAACAATATCAAGATGCGTTAGTTATCGTTTGCGATACAGCTAATGCGCCTAGAATCAGTGATGAGCGATTTAATAAAGGAAACTTCTTGATTAAAATAGATCACCATCCTGCAGTAGATCAATATGGTGATATTAATTACGTAAATGCACAAGCTTCATCAACAAGTGAAATTATCTTTGATTTCATAGAACACTTCAATGATACAAAGGTTATAAACGTATCTGTGGCGCGGTTACTATACATAGGCATTGTGGGAGATACTGGCCGTTTTCTTTTTAATAATACAACGCCCCACACGCTAGAAGTAGCTAGTCAATTGCTTAAATATCCATTTGACCATAGTGAAGAACTGAATAAGATGGGCGAAAAAGATCCGAAACTGTTACCATTTCAAGGCCATGTGTTACAAAATTTCGAATTGGACGATAATGGTTTTTGTAAAGTTGTCATTACTCAAGAGATATTAAACCAATTCGGTATTGCGCCAAATGAAGCGTCATTATTTGTAAATGCTATTGCTGATATACAAGGTTTGAAGATATGGGTATTCGCCGTAGATGAAGGTACAGAAATAAGATGTCGCATTCGTTCTAAAGGTATTGTAATAAACGATGTAGCAAGTGAATTTGGCGGGGGCGGTCATCCGAACGCTTCAGGTGTCTCTGTAAATGATTGGGGCCAATTTAACACATTAGCCCAAGCATTAATTAATAAATTGTAAGCATATAGGAGGTGTTTGCTGATGGTTACGCATTTAAATATTCATACAACATATGACTTGTTACATTCTAGTTTGAGAATTAAAGATGCTGTTACTAAAGCCGCGAAAGAAGGGTACTCTGCGCTAGCAATTACGGATACAAATGTATTATATGGTTACCCACAATTTTATGATGCGTGTATTGCAGCAAATATTCATCCTATTTTTGGAATGACAATTTACGTAACGGATGGTTTAGAGTCAGTTGAAACAATCGTACTAGCCCAAAACGAATGTGGATTAAAGGATTTATTTAAACTTTCTTCTGCAATTAAAATGAAAGAAAAAACTGAAACACCTATGGAGTGGTTGAAAAAATATATTGAAAATGTAGTTGTTATATTTAAAGATGTAACGGCTCCAAATGAAACCATTGTTAAAGAGTTTAGTGGAGAAGCTTATGTATATGTCAATCATACGAGTGAAATGACATTTGATTTACCGGTTGTATGGGCACAGAGTACAAGGTACCTTAACCAAAAAGATGCAGATACACTTACGGCACTCGCTGCGATTAAGGATAATACGAAATTAGACTTAGTCAGTGAGCAATATGATTATGATGCGCATTTATACGATCAAAATGATCTAAGTGTTTTAGACGTTAGTAAAGAAGTTTTAAATAATACAAATCAGCTCGCATCAGTATGCCATGCTGAGATAGCTTATCATCAATCTTTATTGCCTAAATTTAAAACGCCTGACAACCAACCTTCAAAAGATTATTTATGGCGTATACTGCAAGACAGCTTAAACCAACTACGCATTGAAAACGACAGATCTAATATATATAAAGAAAGGCTAGACCATGAATATCAAGTTATTACGCGAATGGGCTTTGAAGATTACTTCCTTATAGTGAGTGATTTAATACATTATGCTAAAACACATGACGTATTAGTCGGACCAGGACGTGGTTCTTCAGCTGGATCACTCGTGAGTTATCTGTTAGGTATTACAACTGTGGATCCAATTCATTATAATTTACTATTTGAACGTTTTCTTAATCCAGAACGTGTGACAATGCCAGATATTGATATTGATTTTGAAGACACACATAGAGATAAGGTAATTCAATATGTACAAGAAAAATATGGAGATACCCACGTAGCAGGAATTGTAACTTTTGGACATTTATTGGCCAGAGCAGTTGCCCGAGATGTTGGACGAATTATGGGGTTTGATGACATCACTTTAAACGAAATTTCTAAATTAATTCCACACAAGTTAGGGATTACATTAGATAAAGCTTATGAACAGAATGACTTCAAGCAATTTGTTCATAGAAACCATCGTCATGAACGATGGTTTGAAATGAGCAAAAAATTAGAAGGCTTGCCTCGCCATACATCTACACATGCTGCTGGTATTATAATTAATGATCATCCTTTATATGAATATGCACCCCTGACTTTGGGTGACACAGGATTGTTAACACAATGGACTATGACAGAAGCAGAGAGAATTGGTTTGTTAAAAATTGACTTTCTAGGTTTGCGCAACTTATCCATCATTCATCAAATTGTAAAACAAGTAAAAAAAGATATGAAGATACATATCGACATTGAAAAAATACCATTTGATGATAAAAAAGTCTTTCAATTGCTGTCACAAGGTGATACAACAGGTATATTCCAACTAGAATCAGATGGTATTAGAAATGTGTTGAAAAAGTTACAGCCTGAACATTTTGAAGATATCGTTGCCGTGACTTCTCTGTATAGACCAGGACCAATGGAAGAAATTCCAACGTATATTTCAAGAAGACATAACCCTTCTAAAGTACAATATTTACATCGTGATTTGGAACCTATACTTAGCAGTACTTATGGCGTCATTATTTATCAAGAGCAAATTATGCAGATAGCAAGTAAGTTTGCTGGTTTTAACTATGGTGAAGCGGATATTCTAAGACGTGCAATGAGTAAAAAGAACCGTGCTGTTCTAGAAAGTGAACGTCAACATTTTGTAGATGGAGCCCTGAAAAATGGTTACGAAGAAAGTTTGAGTAAGCAAATATTTGACTTGATTTTAAAGTTTGCTGATTATGGTTTCGCACGTGCTCATGCTGTAAGTTACTCAAAAATAGCTTATATCATGAGCTATTTGAAAGTACACTATCCTAATTATTTTTATGCTAATATTTTGAGTAACACTATTGGTAGCGAAAAGAAAACGGCACAAATTATTGATGAGGCAAGACACCAATCACTAAATATTTTAGCGCCAAATATCAATCAAAGTCATTGGTTTTACAAAGCGACTAAGGAAGGTATATATCTATCGATTGGGGCAATTAAAGGCGTGGGTTACCAAAGTGTTAAATTAATCGTCGATGAGCGGCAGACGAATGGGCATTTTAAAGATTTTTTTGAATTTACAAGAAGAATTCCTAAGAGAATCAAGTCCCGGAAATTACTTGAAGCACTTATATTAGTAGGTGCGTTTGATACATTTGGAAAAAACCGTGCGACATTACTGCAATCTATCGATCAAGTACTCGATAGTGTGTCAGACGTCGAACAAGATGGATTTATATTTGATGTTTTAACTCCGAAAGCCAAATATGAAGATAAAGAAGAATTACCAGATAAAGTTTTAAGCGACTATGAAAAAGAATATTTGGGCTTTTATGTATCGACACACCCTGTAGAGAAAACTTTTGAACAAAAACAATATCTCGGTATTTATAAATTAGCAAATGCACGGGACTATCAACCTATACTTATTCAACTTGACAGCGTTAAACGCATTCGTACAAAAAACGGACAAAACATGGCTTTTGTAACATTGAATGATGGTATAAATAGTTTAGATGGGGTTGTCTTTCCAGATGTATTTAAAAAATATGAAATAACGCTCAAAACAAGTGCGACTTTTATTGTAAGAGGAAAATTTGACGCAAGAAATAATAAAAAACAGCTTATCATCAATCAATTTGAAACGGTTGAATCATTTGAAACCTTTACTTTAACGAATGCCAAACAAATTGTTATTAGAAATTTAGATAATGAAGCAGAATTCAAACAATTTTTAACACAAACATCAGATAGCGATTATATACCAGTTAAGTACTTCCAAGAAAATCAAAATCAATTTAAAACAATAGGCTATATTGCGCGAGATAACCAGTTATTAAATACATTGATACAAAAATTCTCGCCTTGGGATATAAGAATTATTTAACTTTAATAGCGTTATGAACTATGGTATAGTAAACTGATGGTTGAGCATTAGCTTGCCATCAGTTTTAATTATCTGTGAATTAAAACTTAAAATTATACAATGTTAAATCAATCTATATGTTTTTATTACAAATATTAACTGTATGAGGAGATTCAGCATCTTGTTAACACTATCATTTGTAATTTCAGTTAGATTGTAATAAAAATATATATGAACTGATATATAGACTAGTTGAATGTAAAGGGGTAGATTTACATGACATTGAGAGACGAAGCATTGGAAATGCATAAAAGAAACCAAGGTAAACTAGAAGTTATGTCCAAGGTAAAAGTTACCAATAAGGAAGAATTAAGTTTAGCTTATTCCCCAGGTGTCGCAGAACCTTGTAAAGAAATACATGAAGATACTAGAAAAGTTTTTGATTATACAATGAAGGGGAATACAGTTGCCGTTGTAACAGATGGTACAGCAGTATTAGGTTTAGGTAATATTGGGGCGGAAGCAAGTATCCCAGTTATGGAAGGAAAAGCAGTATTATTCAAAAGTTTTTCTGGCATTGATGGCGTGCCTATCGCACTAAATACGACAGATACTGATGAAATAGTAAATACTGTTAAATTATTAGAACCTAATTACGGTGGCATTAATTTAGAGGATATTTCCGCTCCAAGATGTTTTGAAATTGAAGAACGCTTAAAAAAAGAAACGAAAATACCTATCTTCCATGATGACCAACATGGTACAGCAATTGTAACAGCAGCTGGTATGATTAATGCTTTAAGAATTGTTGATAAAGAATTATCAGATATTAAAGTTGTACTTAATGGGGCTGGCGCAGCAGGTATGGCCATCGTCAAACTGCTATATTCATATGGAGTTAGGGATATGGTAATGTGTGATTCGAAAGGTGCTATATTTGAAGGGCGTTCCTTTGGTATGAATGACACGAAATCTTATGTTGCTAAATGGACAAATAGAGATAAAGTTGAAGGTAGCTTAGATGAGGTTATTAAAGATGCAGATGTATTTATAGGTGTTTCTGTTGCAGATTTATTAACTAAAGAGATGGTAGAATCTATGGCTGATGATCCAATTATCTTTGCAATGGCAAACCCAAATCCTGAAATTCAACCAAATGATGCAAAAGCGGCTGGCGCGAAAGTAATCGGTACTGGACGTTCTGATTTTCCAAACCAAATTAATAATGTGCTAGCATTTCCAGGTATATTTAGAGGCGCATTAGATGTAGAAGCAACTCAAATTAATGAAGAGATGAAACAAGCTGCGGTTGAAGCTATTGCTAATTTAATCAGTCGTGATGAATTGACCCCTGATTATTGCATTCCAGGTCCATTTGATAAACGAGTAGCACCTTCCGTTGCGAGAGAAGTAGCAAAAGCAGCGATGGAATCTGGTGTGGCTCGAACTGATGTTGATCCAGAAGCAGTTTATGAAAAAACAATGAAATTAACAAACTTAGATAAATAATATTCATTAACTCGAATTCCAATATCTGACAAATGTTTATATATTGTGATAGTAAGTGATGTTTATGTGGAGGTTTACCAATGTTTAAAGATTTTTTCAATAGAAGTAGTAAAAAGAAAAAGTATGTGACCGTTTCAGATTCAAAACAAAGTGATGTTCCAGCAGGCATTATGACTAAATGCCCTAAATGTAAAAAAATTATGTACACAAAAGAATTATCTGAAAATCTAAATGTATGTTTTAACTGTGATCATCATATTGCGCTCACAGCTTATAAACGTATTGAAGCTATTTCTGATGAAGGTTCGTTCAAAGAGTTTGATAAAGGAATGACCTCTGCTAACCCATTGGATTTTCCAAGCTATGAAGAGAAAATACAAAAAGATCGACAAAAAACTGAACTAAATGAAGCAGTAGTTACAGGAACTGCAAATTTAGAAGGTGTAACATATGGCGTTGCAGTCATGGATGCTAGATTCAGAATGGGAAGTATGGGTTCTGTGGTAGGTGAAAAAATTTGCCGAATCATCGAACATTGTATCGATCATCGTTTGCCATTTATTTTATTTTCAGCAAGTGGTGGTGCGAGAATGCAAGAAGGTATTATCTCATTAATGCAAATGGGTAAAACAAGTGTCACGTTGAAAAAACATGCGGATGCTGGATTATTATATATTTCTTACATTACTAATCCTACGACAGGTGGTGTTTCTGCAAGTTTTGCTTCTGTAGGGGACATTAACCTTAGTGAACCGAAAGCACTTATTGGTTTTGCTGGAAGACGTGTAATCGAACAAACAATTAATGAAAAGCTACCAGATGATTTCCAAACTGCAGAATTTCTACTAGAACATGGACAACTAGACAAAGTAGTGCATAGAAAAGAAATGAAGGCGACATTAGGTAGTATCTTAAAAATGCACCAAGAGGTGAAAACAAATGCTTGATTTTGAAAAGCCACTTTTTGAAATAAAAAATAAAATTGAATCATTAAAAGAATCACAGGAAAAAAACGAAGTGGACTTACAGGAAGAGATTGATATGCTAGAAGCTTCGTTAGAGAGAGAGACAGAAAAAGTATATACAAATCTTAAGCCTTGGGACCGTGTTCAATTAGCACGATTACAAGAACGTCCAACTTCATTAGATTACATACCTTATATATTCGATTCATTTATAGAATTGCATGGTGATCGAAATTATCGAGATGACCCTGCAATGATAGGTGGCATCGGTTATTTAAACGGCCAAGCTGTTACCGTAGTTGGACAACAACGTGGAAAAGACACTAAAGACAATATTTATCGTAACTTTGGTATGGCACACCCAGAAGGTTATAGAAAAGCAATTAGGTTAATGAAACAAGCAGAAAAATTCAATCGACCTATCTTCACTTTTATTGACACTAAAGGGGCTTACCCAGGTAAAGCAGCAGAAGAACGTGGACAAAGTGAGTCAATTGCTAGAAACTTAGTGGAAATGGCTTCGTTAACTGTGCCAGTAATTTCAATTGTAATTGGCGAAGGCGGTAGTGGTGGCGCATTAGGCTTAGGTATTACAAATAGAGTTTTAATGCTTGAAAATAGCACATATTCTGTCATTTCACCTGAAGGCGCTTCTGCATTATTATGGAAAGACAGTAACTTAGCAAAAATTGCCGCAGAAACAATGAAAATCACTGCTGAAGATTTACATGATTTGAAAATCGCTGATGACGTCATTAAAGAGCCGTTAGGCGGCGCTCATCATGATGTGGAACAACAAGCTCAGAACATCAAAAAAGGATTCGAACAACATTTAGCAGAATTAAGCAAACTATCTAAGCAAGAACTCGCTGACGATAGATACGCTAAATTTAGAAATATAGGTTCATATCAAGAATAAAATAATAATATTAAATCCTCTACTTCTATAATGAATGTAGGGGGTTTATTATGTCTTATTTGCTTTTTAGTAAATAAACTGTTTAAAAAATAAAATTTTAAGGTAAATATAATAAAGACCAAAAAAATTTCACAGAAAAATTATAGTAAACGCTTTCTATTAACAATTTAATAGATAAGTTATATTTAAAACGTTTACATTTGTCATAAAGCCTTATTTTAATGGCACCATAGTTGAATTTATGGTATTTTTAGAATAAGAAATACATGTTAGAAAGGTTTGTCGTCATGAAAAAAATTGCAGTGTTGACAAGTGGAGGAGATTCTCCAGGCATGAACGCAGCAGTAAGAGCTGTTGTTAGAAAAGCGATTTATAATAACATTGAAGTCTATGGTGTATACCAAGGTTATCAAGGTTTATTAAACGATGATATCGAGAAGCTTGAACTCGGTTCTGTAGGAGACACAATTCAACGTGGAGGTACTTTTTTATATTCAGCAAGATGTCCTGAATTTAAAAAACAAGAAATGCGTGCAAAAGGCATTGAGAACTTACGTAAAAGAGGAATCGAAGGCCTTGTAGTTATCGGAGGAGATGGTAGCTACAAAGGTGCGCAACTTATAAGTCAAGAATGCGAAGAAATTCAAACAATTGGAATACCTGGTACGATTGATAATGATATTAATGGTTCAGACTTTACAATTGGATTTGATACTGCATTAAATACTATAATTGATTGTGTTGATAAAATTCGTGATACAGCATCGAGTCATGCTAGAACCTTTATTATAGAAGTTATGGGACGTGATTGTGGAGATTTAGCTTTATGGGCAGGCATGTCTGTAGGCGCAGAAACAATTATTGTTCCAGAAGTAGAAACTGACATCAAAGAAGTAGCTGAAAAAATCGATAACGGTATAAAAAGAGGCAAAAAGCATTCAATCGTAATGGTTGCAGAAGGATGTATGTCTGGAGAAGCTTGTGCCCAAGAATTAACAAAATACATTAGCGTTGATGCACGTGTGTCTGTTTTAGGACATATTCAACGTGGTGGTAGCCCTAGTGGAGCGGATAGAGTGTTAGCTTCACGTTTAGGTGGTTACGCTATTGATTTATTACTAGAAGGAAAAACAGCTATTGGTGTTGGTATCCGTAATAATGAACTAACAGATACATCATTTGATGACATCTTTAACTCAAACGAACATGAGTTTGATTTTGGAACTTATGAATTAACAAATGAATTATCTATATAAAATCCTGGGAGGCATTAATAATGAGAAAAACTAAAATTGTTTGTACTATTGGACCAGCTTCAGAATCAGAAGAAATGCTTGAGAAATTAATGAAAGCTGGAATGAACGTAGCACGTTTAAACTTTTCACATGGTGATCATGCAGAACATAAAGCAAGAATTGATTCGATTCGTAAAGTATCTAAAAAGTTAGGTAAAACTGTTGCAATCTTACTTGATACTAAAGGACCTGAAATTCGTACACATAGCATGGAAAATGGTGGTATTGAACTTGAAAAAGGTACTGAAGTCATCGTAAGTATGACTGAAGTAGAAGGTACACCAGAAAAATTCTCAGTAACATACGACAATTTAATTAATGATGTAGATGAAGGTTCTTACATTTTATTAGATGATGGTTTGATTGAATTACAAGTTAAACGCATTGATAAAGATAATGGCGAAGTAGTTTGTGATGTCTTAAATACTGGTGAATTAAAAAATAAAAAAGGTGTTAACCTACCAGGCGTAAAAGTAAGTTTACCAGGTATTACAGACAAAGATGCTGAAGATATCGAATTTGGAATAAGCGAGGGTGTTGACTTTATTGCAGCTAGCTTTGTACGTCGTCCAAGTGATGTTTTAGATATCCGTAAGATCCTTGAAGCTCATAAAAATGCTTCTATAAGCATTATACCTAAAATCGAAAACCAAGAGGGTATTGATAATATCAAAGAAATTCTTGAAGTTTCTGATGGTTTAATGGTTGCACGTGGTGATATGGGTGTTGAAATTCCACCAGAATCAGTACCAATGGTACAAAAAGATTTAATCAGACAATGTAATAAATTAGGTAAACCTGTTATTACAGCTACACAAATGTTGGACTCTATGCAAAGAAATCCACGTGCGACACGTGCTGAAGCAAGTGACGTTGCTAATGCAATCTACGATGGCACAGATGCAGTTATGCTTTCTGGTGAAACAGCTGCTGGTCTTTATCCTGAAGAAGCAGTTAAGACAATGCGTAATATTGCAGTGTCAGCTGAAGGTGCGCAAGATTATAAAAAATTATTGTCTGACCGTACAAAATTAGTTGAAACTTCATTAGTAAATGCAATTGGTGTTTCAGTAGCACACACAGCTTTAAATTTAAGTGTTAAAGCAATTGTTGCTGCTACAGAAAGTGGATCAACAGCACGTACAATCTCAAAATATCGTCCACAATCAGACATCATTGCAGTAACACCAAATCCGGAAACAGCACGTCAATGTGCATTAGTATGGGGTATTCACCCAGTAATTAAAGAAGGCCGCAAAACAACAGACGCGTTATTAAATAATGCTGTTGCTACTGCAGTCGAAACAGAAAAAGTACAGAACGGTGACTTAATTATTATTACAGCTGGCGTACCTACTGGTGAAAAAGGAACAACGAACATGATGAAACTACATTTAGTAGGTGATGAACTTGCAAAAGGACAAGGTATCGGAAGAAATTCAGTAGTTGGACACACACTTGTAGTTAACGATGCAAGTGAATTAGAAGGTAAAGACTTATCTGAAACAATTATCGTAACTTCTTCAATAGATGAAACACTTGTCCCATATATTGAAAATGCAAATGGTTTAATCACTGAAGAAAATGGCATTACTTCACCTAGTGCGATTATCGGTCTAGAAAAAGGACTACCTACAGTAGTGGGTGTTGAAAACGCAACTAAGGAAATTCAAAATGATGTGTTAGTTACAATTGATGCAAATCAAGGTAAAATTTTCGAAGGTTACGCTAACGTATTATAATAATTAAATATAGTTGATAATGGAGTATGAGCTCCGTAACATCAAAAAGTAGAAGACATTTTATAGTAAATGTCTTCTACTTTTTTTATACGGTCACAAATATAAGTGGATATCGTACTTATTAAAAGTAACACAACACCATCATAGAACGAGTAATATGGTGCGATTTACTAATTAAATATAACGAGTAATAATAATCGGATAAATTAAAATAAAAAACTACCCATACACATTGGTTCGCTATCAATGTGTATAGATAGTAAATTTTAAAAAAATGAAATAATTAATTTACCTCTTGGGTAACTTTTCTATATCTTAAATACATTAAACTTAAAATGACAAACCATATTGGTGTTAAAAACACAGCTGTTCTAGTAACTTCATTTACAAATAATAAGCAAAATACTAAAACGAAGAATATTAAAATGATATATCCCATATATTTACCACCTGGTAATTTGAAAATCGCGTGCTTATGTGCTTCTGCGTTGTGTTTCGTATAATTAATATAAGCGACGATTATTAATCCCCAAACTACGATAAATAGCACGGTAGAGACGGTAGTTATATAAGTAAATACAAGTGTAGCGTTTGGTATTATATAATTTAATAATGCGGCGATAAGTAACAAAGCACATGAGACAAATATAGCAATATGCGGGACGCCATTTTTATTCGTTGATGCAAAATAAGGTGGTGCCTGTTTTTGGCTAGAAAGTCCAAATAGCATACGACTATTAGAAAAAATACCACTATTACAAGACGATGCGGCTGCAGTTAATACTACAAAGTTAATAATACCTGCGGCAAATGGAATACCGATTAAAGCGAACAATCTAACAAATGGGCTCTCATTTGGATTTATAGCATTCCATGGGATGATAGACATGATTACAGCTAATGCGCCTACATAAAACACTAATATACGTATTGGAACACTATTGATTGCTTTAGGTAGAGTTTTAGCTGGATCTTTAGTTTCGCCAGCAGTTACCCCGATTAATTCAATTCCCACAAATGAAAATAAAGCCATTTGGAATGACATTAAAAATCCATTAAGTCCTTTAGGAAAAACACCGTGGTTATACAAATTCGTTAATGAAGCATGTCCGAATTGTGTATCATATGCCATTATTATCATAGTTGCTCCGACAACAATCAATGCAAGTATAGTTATAATTTTAATAATTGCAAACCAGAATTCTAACTCGCCAAACAGTTTAGCACTTAATAAGTTAAGTGACATCAGCACGAGGACGCAGAATAAGGCACTTAACCAATTTGGAATTTCAGCAAACCAAAAGTTAACGTATTTTGCGACTGCTGTTACCTCGGCCATACCAGTAATAATCCAACACAGCCAGTATGTCCATCCAGTTACAAAGCCTGCAAATGCGCCAATGTGTTTGTTGGTAACATCTGCAAAAGATTTAAAATTAGTATTTGTTACAAGCATTTCACCCAAGCCACGCATAAACATAAATAGCATAAAGCCTATGATGATATATGTAAGTAAAATAGAGGGTCCTGTTAAAGCAATCGTTTGGCCCGCACCTAAAAATAACCCTGTACCAATTGCTCCTCCAATTGCAATCAGTTGGATGTGACGATTACTCAGCTCTCTTTGTAATTCGTTGTTTGACATAATCTACTTCTCCTTTGTTCTGTCGTTTTATTATTATGCATCTCTAGTTAAAATAATACAACTGATATATGGAGAGGTGATGAGTAAATAAAGAGTAAAAGTACATTAATAAATTGTTATAGTTAACGATAATCAAATGAAAACCTATAAAAATTGAAGTATAGCGCTTTCTTTATTAAAATAAAGTTATAACACCATTGAATATTGTGGCGTGTTTATGGGTATATAAACAAATGATTATTTCTTATTGGTTTGGTAAGACAATTAAACTTTAAATATTCACAAAAGTCTTAAAGTTGGATATAATGGTTGATGAAAGCCATTTCATAATGAAATAGAAAAGGGGAATTTATATATGGCAGAATTACAAAAAGGTTTAGAAGGGGTAATTGCATCTCAAACTAAAGTAAGTTCTATCATTGATAGCCAATTAACATATGCAGGCTATGATATTGATGATTTAGCACAAAATGCTGAGTTTGAAGAAGTTGTCTTTTTATTATGGCACTACCGATTACCTAATAAAGAAGAATTAAAAGAATTAAAAGAAAAACTTTTTGAATACATGACACTAAATCCTAGAGTGTACAGTCACTTTCAAGAATATGCCACTGGCAACGTACACCCTATGACTGCATTAAGAACTTCAGTGTCATACATAGCTCACTTTGATGAGCATGCTGAAACTGAAAATGATGAACAGACGATGGAGCGTGCTATACGTATTCAAGCTAAAATAGCGTCTTTAGTCACAGCTTATGCTAGAGTTAGAGAAGGTAAAGAAGTTGTGAAGCCAAGCAAAGATTTAAGTTATGCTGGAAACTTCTTATATATGTTAAGAGGAGAATTACCAACAGACATCGAAGTGGAAGCTTTTAATAAAGCATTGGTATTACATGCAGACCACGAGTTAAACGCATCAACATTCACTGCAAGATGTGCAGTTTCATCACTATCTGATATGTATTCAGGTATTGTTGCTGCAGTTGGCTCATTAAAAGGTCCGCTTCACGGTGGGGCAAATGAACGTGTAATGAGTATGTTGTCAGAAGTCAAATCAATTGACGATGTTGACAGCTATATAGATAAAAAGATTGAAAATAAAGAAAAAATTATGGGCTTCGGCCACCGCGTATATAAAGATGGTGATCCTAGAGCGAAATATCTAAAAGAAATGAGTAAAAAAATTACAGCAGAGACAGGACAAAGTGAATTGTTTGATATTTCTGTTAAGATTGCTGATAAGATGAAATCAGAAAAAGGTTTAATAGCTAATGTGGATTTCTTCAGTGCTACTGTCTATCATAGTATGAACATTCAACATGATCTATTCACTCCAATTTTTGCAGTAAGCAGAACTTCAGGTTGGATTGCACATATCTTAGAACAATATCGAGACAATAGAATTATGCGTCCAAGAGCTGAATATATTGGTGAAAAAGATAGAAAATATGAACCAATTGAAGAAAGATAAGACTTAATTATTTCTACATTATGATTTATAGTGAAAATGAACAGCTTAGTAATTATTAAAAATTATTTAATAAAAACAAAACACGGAGGTTTTTTTACATGTCAGCAGAAAAAATAGTAAAATCACAAGAAGGTTTAAAAGTACCAAATAATCCAATAATCCCATATATTATCGGTGACGGCATTGGTCCAGATATCTGGAAAGCAGCTAGTAGAGTTATTGATGCAGCTGTAGAAGAAGCATATAAAGGTGAAAAGAAAATTGAATGGAAAGAAGTTTTAGCTGGCCAAAAAGCTTACGACGAAACAGGTGAATGGTTACCTAAAGAAACATTAGATACAATTGAAGAATATTTAATTGCTATTAAAGGACCTTTAACTACACCAATCGGTGGCGGTATTCGTTCTCTTAACGTTGCTTTACGCCAAGAATTAGACTTATTTACATGTCTACGTCCAGTACGTTGGTTCCAAGGGGTTCCTTCACCAGTTAAACGCCCTGAAGATACTGACATGGTTATTTTCCGTGAAAATACTGAAGACATCTATGCTGGTATTGAATTCCAAGAAGGTACACCTGAAGTTAAAAAATTAATTGATTTCTTACAAAATGAAATGGGAGCTAAAAATATTAGGTTCCCAGAAACATCTGGTATTGGTGTGAAACCAGTCTCTAAAGAAGGAACAGAACGTTTAGTACGTGCTTCAATCCAATATGCATTAGACAATAACCGCAAGTCATTAACTTTAGTGCATAAAGGTAATATCATGAAATTTACTGAAGGTTCATTTAAACAATGGGGATATGATTTAGCACATAACGAATTCGGTGATAAAGTATTCACTTGGCAACAATATGATGAGATTGTTGAAAAAGAAGGTAAAGATAAAGCGAATGCAGCTCAAGAAGAAGCTGAAAAAGCAGGTAAAATTATTGTTAAAGATTCAATTGCCGATATCTTCTTACAACAAATCTTAACTCGCCCATCAGACCACGACGTAGTAGCTACTATGAACTTAAACGGTGACTATGTATCTGATGCATTAGCAGCGCAAGTAGGCGGTATTGGTATAGCACCAGGAGCTAATATTAACTATGAAACAGGTCATGCAATTTTTGAAGCTACACATGGTACAGCTCCTAAATATGCTGGTTTAAATAAAGTTAACCCATCATCTGAAATCTTAAGTGCGACATTAATGTTAGAACACTTAGGTTGGCAAGAAGCAGCAGATAAGATTACAGAATCAATTGAGAAAACAATTGCTTCGAAAATAGTAACTTATGACTTTGCACGTCTAATGGATGGCGCTAAAGAAGTTTCTACATCTGAATTTGCAGATGAACTTATTAAAAATATCAAATAATATAAATAGGTATTGAGATTGTAATGTTTCAATTCTCGCTAAACAGACGAAATTCTTTTTTAGAATTTCGTCTGTTTTTGTTATAAAATGATTGAATACTAGTATAGTTGTTTTGGTATATTCTAGTTTATTAAAGTAATATTAAATACAAAACTAACAAATAAATATATTTTTGTGATTGTGTAAATTGTTAATTTCAAAAGAAAGTGAAATATATATAAGCATCAATACTTTTAGTTCATAGGTTTTTTAATCTATTAAACTGTTCATATTGTGAATTAAGTGTTAAGATTTTGTTAAGTCAGTATTTTATAAAGTATTAAGAATTATTTATAAAAAGCGCAACAGTCGCTTTATGTCAGCTTTACATTATCTTCGTTATTAATTAACGTATAGTGTTATTCTATTGAATGTAAAGTTTGTGTGAAAAGATTTTAAAGTATGTTATTTATATTAAACTTTAAGTTATAATTAATACGTAAACACAAATATGGAGGTATACTATGTCACAAAATGTACTTGTAGTAGATGATGAACAATCCATCGTAACCTTATTAAAATATAATTTAGAGCAATCTGGATATACAGTGGATGTTGCATACGATGGAGATGATGCAATAGAAAAAGTTAATTCTACAAATCCTGATTTGGTAGTGTTAGATGTGATGCTACCTAAAAAAGATGGCATAGAGGTATGTAAGGCAATTCGTTCAGAAAAAAATCTAGTGCCTATTTTAATGTTAACTGCTAAAGATGATGAATTTGACCGTGTATTAGGTCTTGAGCTAGGCGCAGATGACTATATGACTAAACCATTTTCCCCTAGAGAAGTCGTAGCGAGAGTCAAAGCGATTTTAAGAAGATCAGCTATGGTTACTGAGGCTGCTAAAATTGAAAACGATGAAGATGATATCTTAATTGGATCCATCAGAATCAGACCGGAATTTTTTGAAGTCTATAGAAACGATGAATTATTGGAATTGACGCCAAAAGAATTTGAGTTGCTGCTATACCTTATTGAAAGACAAGGTAGAGTGATAACACGTGAACACATGTTGAATTCAGTGTGGAATTATGAATTTGCGGGTGATTCTAGAATTGTGGATGTACATATTAGTCATTTAAGAGATAAATTAGAAGAAAATCCTAAACAACCTAAACTCATAAAAACTGTACGAGGTTTAGGTTATAAATTGGAGAGACCTAAGGTTTAATGCTTAAGTTTCATCAGCGCCTCTTAATTTTATTATGTACCATCGTTATCATTAGCTTCTTAATGTTAGGTGCAATCATAACACATGTAATTTATCAAACGGTGACTACAAGTCAAGAAGGAGACTTGGAACACCGTTCACAACATATAGTTAGTTTGTATAATCATGATAAACTTAACGACATCAAAGATATTGCCAAAAACGAAAACCTTACTATAATGATTGAAAAAGGTAACGATGTCTTGTTGTCCACAAAGCAAGGAACAGAGATAAATAAAGATATAAAAAATGAAGCGATTCCTTCTAAATTAATATACGATAAAGATGAAGATAATCGGAGATATACTTTTAAGACATCTGTTAAAGATAAAGATATTATAATTAGTGGCGTGAACAATGAAATCTTTGAGTTACAAATTAAACTTTGGAAATATACAGCTTTGATTGGTTTAATTGTCTTGATTATCATATTCTTTGTAGTTCGTAGTATTAATAGAACATATATTAGACCTATTAATGAAGTGACATATGCCACGAATTTATTAGCAGAAGGTTATTATCATGTTAGAGTGCCTGAAAGTAACGTTAAAGAAACTAGGGAACTATTTGTGACTACTAATGAATTAGCTAGAAGATTGCAACGATTAAATCACAAGCAAAAGTTACAATCTAACAGACTGAAAACAACCGTTGAAAATATTCCAAGTTCTATTTTGATGGTCGATAAATACGGTGAAATTGTGGTTGCCAATAAAGCGTATTATGATGTATTTACACCAGAAGAAACTGTTGAACATAAAAGTTATGTAGATTTTATAGATGTCAAAATACAACAGCTTATTACAGATGCATTTAAAGTTGAAAAGCCTATCTATGATCAAATAGAACTTACTATAGATCAAGTTCATCAAAAATATTTTGATACCGCTTGTGTGCCAATTTTATCTAGAACAAAGAAAAACTTATACGGTATGGTTATTGTAATGCATGACATTACAAATCTAAAAAAACTTGAAAATTTACGTCGAGAATTTGTAGCAAATGTATCGCACGAATTGAAGACGCCAATCACTTCAATAAAAGGGTTTGCCGAAACATTGCTAGATGGAGCGAAAAATGATGAACAAGCATTGAATGATTTCTTGCAAATTATTTCTAAAGAGTCGGATCGTATAGAAACACTTGTATTTGATTTACTAGATTTATCCCATGTAGAGCAACAAACTCAAATAGAAACAGAATATATAAGTTTATCCGAAATTGCTGAAAAGACAATTAAAAATATGAAGACAATTGCGGAAGATAAACAAATAACAATTGTAAATGAAGTAACGCCTGATATTGTCATCGATGCAAATAGTGATAAAGTGTCACAAGTAGCTATTAACTTAATTTCAAATGCGATTAGTTATTCTAAGCCATCAGAAAAAATAGTGGTGCGTGTTTATAAAGAGGCTAACAAACGTATCCTCGAAGTTGAAGATTACGGTATTGGTATTAGCGAAGAAGATCAAAAGCATATTTTCGAACGCTTTTATAGAGTGGATAAAGCCCGTAGTAGAGATTCTGGTGGTACAGGTTTAGGACTTTCAATTACTAAGCACATTATGGAGGCACATAATGGTAGGATTAATGTATTTAGTCGTCCGAATGAAGGGTCGATGTTTAGAGTTACCTTTTTCGAGACTGAATAGGCTGCAGATTAAGTTATAATAATTATAAAATAAAATAGGTGTTATATTTTTGCCAATCTAATTTAACTATAGTGTTGTTAGATTGGCTTTTTATATTGTAATGAAAATCTAAAGTTACGGCGTATCAATACAGATAGCAAGTGATTTTGTGATAAAATGAAAGGTAAATATGTGTTGGAGGTTAAAACATTGAATAAACTAATCTTAATTGATGGTAATAGTCTGAGTTTTAGAGCTTTCTATGCTTTACCATTATTACAAAATAAAGCAGGTATCCATACCAATGCTGTGTATGGGTTTGCGATGTTACTAGAAAAAATTATAAAAGAAGAACAGCCTACACATTTCTTAGTTGCATTTGATGCCGGTAAAACGACATTTAGACATGAACAATATAGTGAATATAAGGGTGGTCGCCAAAAAACACCGCCTGAGTTAAGTGAACAATTCCCATATATAAGACAACTATTAGACGCATATCAAATAAAGCGATATGAATTAGATAATTACGAAGCTGATGATATTATTGGGACACTTAGTAAACAAGCAGATAATGAAAAGTTCGAGACGATTATTGTAACAGGCGACCGAGATTTAACACAATTAGCTACAGATAACGTAACTATTTATTATACAAAAAAAGGTGTTACAGATGTAGATCATTACACACCAGAATTTATTGCTGAAAAGTATGACGGTTTAGTGCCAAATCAAATAGTTGATATGAAGGGGTTAATGGGAGATACTTCGGATAACATCCCTGGTGTAGCCGGTGTTGGTGAAAAGACCGCAATCAAGTTATTAAAGCAATTTTCAAATGTTGAAAATGTTTATGAGAACATAGATGGTGTTTCAGGAAAGAAATTAAAAGAAAAACTTGAAAACAGTAAAGATGATGCACTGATGAGTAAAGAACTTGCACGAATAAATAGCGATAGTCCGATAGAAGTATCTTTAAATGAGACGAAATTACAAGACAGTCCAGACACTAGTGCTAAGATAGAACTATTTAAAAAATTAGAATTCAAACAGCTATTAGATCAAATGGATGTGAATGGAAGTAATACTAGTGTAGAAGAAATGGAAATCGAAATTGCCAATGATTTTGAACAAGTAGATTTTGAAAATTTAAATTCCGCATCTATTCATTTTGAACTAGATGGCTCTAATTATTTGAAAGATGATATCTTAAAATTTGCTTTGTATGATGGGACTCACCATGTTGTGATTGATGCTCGTAATATACATGACTATCCTGCACTTGTGACTTGGTTAGAAGATGAAACAACTGAAAAAAATGTCTATGACGCCAAAAAAACATATATTGTGGCCCATAGGTTAGATATACAAATTGAAAATATTGTGTTTGATATAATGCTAGCAAGTTATATTATTGACCCTTCACGTGCTATAGATGATGTAAATTCAGTAGTAACACATTATGGTCAACACTATGTGAAACAAAGCGTAGCTATATATGGTAAAGGTAAGAAAAGACATGTACCTGACGATGATGTATTGAATTACCATGTAGCAACAGTTATTGAAGCAATTAATGAATCGAAATCTGAAATGCAAGCACAATTAAATGAATATAACCAAACCGATTTATTATATGACTTAGAGTTGCCCTTAGCTCGTATATTAAGTGAAATGGAAGAAACGGGTATCTATACGGTTGCTAGCGATTTAAAAGAAATGGAAAAAGAAATACAAAGTAAATTAGATGTATTAATCAATAACATACATGAGGCCGCTGGCGAATCATTCAATATCAATTCACCAAAGCAATTGGGAACTGTGCTCTTCGAAACATTGAAATTACCAGTCATTAAAAAAACAAAAACCGGCTATTCTACAGCAGTTGACGTATTAGAACAATTACAAGGAGAACATCCTATAATTGAACATATTCTAGAGTATAGACAGCTTGCTAAATTACAGTCTACTTATGTAGAAGGTTTACAAAAAGTGATTGCCGAAGATAATCGTATTCATACACGCTTTAACCAAACTCTAGCGCAGACAGGAAGATTATCATCTGTTGATCCTAACTTACAAAATATACCAGTTCGTCTAGAGGAAGGACGGAAAATTAGAAAAGCTTTCAAATCTAGCGACGAAAATAATGTAATATTTGCTGCTGACTATTCACAAATTGAATTACGTGTATTAGCACATATCACACAAGATAAAAGTATGAAACAGGCCTTTATTAATGATGAAGATATACACACTGCAACAGCAATGAAAGTATTTAATGTGGAACCAACTGAAGTAGATAGTACGATGCGTAGACAAGCTAAAGCAGTTAACTTTGGTATAGTTTATGGAATAAGTGACTATGGTTTAAGCCAAAGTTTAGGTATAACTAGAAAGCAAGCGAAGCAATTTATTGATGATTATTTAGATAGTTTTCCTGGCGTGAAACAATACATGGAAGATGTGGTTAAAGATTGTAAAGCACAAGGATACGTTGAAACGTTATTACATCGTCGTAGATATATCCCTGATATTACAAGTCGAAACTTTAACTTAAGAGGTTTTGCTGAAAGAACAGCAATGAACACACCAATACAAGGAACAGCAGCAGACATTATTAAATTAGCTATGGTCAATTTTGCCAATGAGGTCCAAAGTACAGATTTTCATGCTAAATTATTATTACAAGTACATGATGAATTAATTTTTGAATTACCTAAAGATGAAGTCGAAGCATTTGAAAAATTCATTGAAAATATAATGGATAATGCGATAGAGTTAGACGTGCCGTTAAAAGTTGAAGCCAGTTTTGGTCAAACTTGGTACGATGCAAAATAGAAAGAAGGTATTATAGTGCCTGAGTTACCAGAAGTAGAACATGTAAAAAGAGGTATCAAGCCCTTTGTTCAAGGACAAAAAATTGAATCAGTCATATATTCTGACAAAGTACACGAAGGTAAAGCTGATCAACGCGAAACAATTATTAAAGGTTTAGAATTAGATACGTTTAAACGCTTTACCGAACACTTTACAATAGTTGATATAGATAGAAGAAGTAAATATATTGTCTTTTATTTAGAAAAATATGATGAAGAAAGAATACTCATTAGTCATCTCGGCATGGCGGGCGGTTTTTTTGTGGTGGATAAGATTGAGGATATAAGTGTTCCTAATTATCGTAAACATTGGCATGTTATATTCAAGTTAGATAATGAAAAGTTGCTCGTTTATTCTGATATTCGTCGATTCGGAGAAATTAGAAATGTACCGAGTTTTGAGGCATATCCATCCTTTTTAGAAATTGCACCAGAACCCTTTGATGAAGATGCAATGCCGCATTACTTATCGTGGTTTAGCAAAAAGCTTTATCAAAATAAACCTATTAAGCAGATGATATTAGATCATAGAGTTATTTCTGGATGTGGTAACATCTATGCTTGTGAAGCTTTATTTAGAGCTGGTATTCATCCAGCACGTCTCTCAAAGGATTTGAATCATCAAGAAAAAGAAGTTTTATTTTACTATGTTCGAGATGTATTAGAAGCGGGTATTGAATATGGAGGAACAAGTATATCTGACTATCGTCATGCAGATGGTAGTACCGGGACAATGCAATTACATTTAAATGTTTATAAACAAAAGGAATGTAAAGTTTGTGGAAATGAGATTGAGACACAAGTTATTGCAACAAGAAATAGTCATTTCTGCGCTACATGCCAAAAGTAAAGGAAGAGTGAAATTATGCCAAAAGTTATAGGACTAACTGGTGGTATCGCATCAGGAAAATCTAGTGTGTCAGAACTACTAACCGCACACGGTTTTAAAGTTGTAGATGCTGATGTTGCATCACGTAAAGCAGTAGAAAAAGGCACAAAAGGTCTAGCGCAAATTAAAGAAGTATTTGGAGAAGAAGCCATTGATGAGAATGGCAATATGAATAGATCATATGTAGGAGATGTCATATTTAACCAACCAGAAAAAAGATTAGAACTGAATGAGATTGTGCATCCTCTTGTTAGAGAAATTATGGAACAAGAAAAAGAAGCGTATCTTGAAGAAGGATATAATGTAATTATGGATATCCCTTTATTGTTTGAAAATGATTTACAAGATACTGTAGATGAAGTTTGGTTGGTGTATACTTCTGAAAGTATACAAATTGATCGATTAATGGAACGTAATGATTTGTCTATGGAAGATGCAAAAGCACGTGTATATAGTCAAATATCGATTGATAAAAAACGTAGAATGGCTGATTATGAGATTGATAATCGTGATACTAAACTAGAATTAAAACAAAACTTAGAAAAATTATTATTAGAACAAGGATATATTCAAAGTGATGAAACGGAAGAGGCGCAATAAAGGTTTGGGTTTAAATCATCCTAAGATTAATATATAATCCTAAATGGATATTATTTATATTAGTATAGTTCAATCATTACATTCATAGGTGTCACTCGTCTTATTATTTAAGATTGAGTGATACTTTTTTAGTATAAATTCCAATAATATGCAGTTGAAAAAGAGTGAGAAAGTCTATCAAAACCCATAAGTAAGGGAAAGTAAATTTTTTTGAAATTTATTTTAGAAAACGCTTTCTTGTATATTTATTTATGTTATACTATTTCCATAAAGTATAACACAAAAACGAGGGGTGCTTTGAATGACGACAAATATTGCAATTAATGGAATGGGTAGAATAGGTAGAATGGTATTAAGGATTGCTCTTAAAAATAATGATTTTAATATAGTAGCAATTAATGCGAGTTATCCACCAGAAACGATTGCCCATCTAATTAATTATGATACAACGCATGGTGCTTACGATTTACATGTAATACCTACTGAAGAGGGTATCAAAGTTAACGACCATGAGATTAAACTAGTATCAGAAAGAAATCCTGAGCTTTTACCTTGGGAAGCACTAAATATTGATATCGTGATTGAAGCTACGGGTAAATTTAATCACGGAGACAAAGCTGTAGCACATGTGAATGCTGGTGCTAAAAAAGTATTACTCACAGGCCCATCTAAAGGTGGGGATGTTCAAATGATTGTGAAAGGTGTAAATAATGATAAATTAGATGTTGAACAGTATGACATATTTAGTAATGCTTCATGTACGACGAACTGTATAGGTCCAGTGGCGAAAGTGTTAAATGATCAATTTGGTATTCAAAATGGATTGATGACTACTGTTCATGCGATTACAAATGATCAAAATAATATTGATAATCCACACAAGGATTTACGACGTGCGCGTTCATGTAATGAAAGTATCATCCCAACTTCAACAGGAGCTGCAAAAGCCCTAAAGGAGGTTTTGCCTGAACTTGAAGGTAAATTACATGGTATGGCATTGAGAGTGCCGACAAAAAATGTTTCATTAGTAGATTTAGTTGTAGATTTAGATACAAATGTGACAGCTGAGCAAGTCAATCAAGCTTTTAAAGATAATGACTTAGAAGGTGTTATCGCTGTTGAAGATGCCCCGTTAGTATCTATGGACTTTAATACAAACCCACATTCAGCAATTATCGATACTCAAAGTACGATGATTATGGGTGATAACAAAGTTAAAGTTATAGCATGGTACGATAACGAGTGGGGTTATTCAAATAGAGTTGTAGATGTAGCCGAACAGATTGGTCAATTATTAAAGCATGATGTAGGCGCTGTTACAAATTAATGTGAATTTAATTGTATTGAACATTTACGATGGTTCATCTAAAGACGATAACAGTATCACACACATGAAAATAATAATATAAATTAAGAAAACTCCTTTTAAAATCTTGCCTAAAATTAAGGTTTGCATTAAAAGGAGTTTTCTTTTTAATATATAAACCCTTATACTAGAATATTGTTGATGTTGTATTAGCTAGAGTCACTCAGCCACTATCAACAATATCAGAGAACTAATTTTACTATAAAAGAAAGTGCCATACTTAAATAAGTGGAAACACACGTAAAACTTTAAATCTATGAAACGGGATATAGTGATTCTTTTGTGACATACATATTTATAGTATAATAATAAGTAATCCAAACGAGAGGGTGATAATTCAATGAAATGCCCGAAATGTAATTCGACTCATTCTCGTGTTGTAGATTCTAGACATGCAGATGAAGTTAATGCGATTCGACGTAGAAGAGAATGTGATAATTGTAGTACAAGATTCACAACCTTTGAACACATAGAAAAAAGACCACTAATCGTTGTGAAAAAAGATGGCACGCGGGAACAGTTTTCGCGTGAAAAGATTTTAAATGGTTTGGTTCGTTCATGTGAGAAAAGACCGGTACGATACCAAAAATTAGAAGATATTACTAATAAAGTCGAGTGGAAGTTACGCGATGAAGGACATGCGGAAATTTCTTCTAGAGAAATTGGTGAACACGTGATGAATTTACTCATGCATGTGGATCAAGTATCATATGTCAGGTTTGCATCTGTATATAAAGAGTTCAAAGATGTAGATCAATTACTACAATCAATGCAAGGTATTTTAGCTGGAAATAAACGGAGTGATTCTTAAATGGGGTTACAAACTTACGATTACGGTTTGAGGCCACATGATAACTTTACTGTAGTGCGTAATTTCTATTTGAATAATAAACATTTAGAAATATTAAATAGATTGTTTACACCAATGATTGGTACAAATGCCATCGGATTATATCATTATTTGAACCAGTTTGAAGAATATGAAACAGATGCTGTACTGACACATTATATTATAATGAGTGAACTCAAGATTAATTTATTAGAATTTAGAAAAGATATGGATTTATTAGAAGGAATTGGTTTAATTAAAACGTTAGTGAATCATGATGCACAACATTCATCATTTGTTTACCAACTTGTCCAACCGCCATCAGCGAAACAATTTTTCAATGATCCTATGTTATCAGTCTATTTATATAGCGAAGTTAACAAACAGCGTTATCAACAATTAAAACGTCATTTTGAACATCAAAAACAAATTGATTTCAATAAATATCAAGATGTGACACGTAATTTTACAGATGTTTTTAAAGTGCCGAACAAGTCTTTAGATAACGATGCAAATAAAATACAAAGTGAAACACCTTATGATGGTTTGAATTTATCGCAAGTATATTTTGATTTTGAGACTTTATATGATTTATTGCAAAATCATTTTATAAGTACAAAAATTATAAATAAAGAAGCAAAGGCTTTAATTACTCAAATTGCTACGTTATATGGTTTGACGCCAGAGGCAATGAAACGAATCATTTTAAAATCAATAACTAGTGCTCAAGAACTCTCTTTTGAAGAATTGAGAAAACATGCTAGAACTTATTATTTAATGGAACATGAACAACAATTGCCAACATTAAATATTAAAACAAGCAACTATGCTGATAACGCAATACCAAAACAAGGAAATAATGCTCAGAATGAACATGAGAATGAATCTGCGGCTTGGTTAAAGCAATTAGAAGAAACAAGTCCAATTGATATGCTAGCATCTTGGTCAGAATCAGAACCTACGACTCAACAAAAGTATATGATTGAAGAATTAGTGGAGCGTGAGCAACTTTCATTTGGAGTTATCAATATATTGTTGCAATTTGTAATGTTGAAAGAAGATATGAAATTACCTAAGACCTACATTTTTGAGATTGCTTCAAATTGGAAAAAAATAGGTATTAAGACAGCAGAACAAGCATATGAATATGCTAAAAAAGTTAACCAGCCGAAAACAGAAAATAAACCTTCGAAACCTTATTATAAACAAAGGCAATTAGCGTCTAAAGAAATGACGCCGAAATGGTTAGAAGAACGAAGTAATCATACTGAAACGAATACATCGAATGGTAATGAAGATGATGAGCAGTTAAAAAATGATAGAGAACAATTTTTAAACCAACTAAAAACGAAATGGAAGGAGGACAAATAAATGAAACCTTTTAATCAAATCATGGGTGATTCTAATGATTTAGAGAAAAAAATAGCTAAAATTAAAAAAGATGTCGTCAATGATCCAGAAGTTAAACAATTTTTAGAGTCACATAAAGCTGAACTGACAAATGCGATGATAGATGAAGATTTAAATATTTTACAAGAATACAAGGATCAAGAAAAACATTATGATGGACATAAATATAAAGATTGTCCTAATTTTGTAACAGGGCATGTTCCAGAATTATATATTGAAAATAATCATATAAAAATTCGCTATTTACCTTGTCCTTGTAAAATTAAGCATGACGAAGCGCGATTCAATGCACATTTAATCACTTCTCACCATATGCAGAGAGATACTTTAGACGCCAAACTAGAAGACATATATATGGATAGAAGAGATAGGTTAGATGTTGCTATGGCAGCTAATCAAATTTGTGAACAGATTACAAATAAAGAGACTCAAATAAAAGGTCTATATTTGCATGGTCCGTTTGGCACTGGTAAATCATTTATTTTAGGTGCAATCGCTAACCAATTAAAAACTGAAAAGATACCTTCTACAATTGTCTATTTGCCAGAATTCATCCGCTCGTTAAAAGGTGGGTTTAAAGATGGTACGTTTGAAGCGAAACTTGAAAGAGTGAGAGAAGCTAATATATTAATGCTAGATGATATAGGGGCTGAAGACATAACGCCTTGGGCAAGAGATGAAGTGATCGGACCATTACTGCATTACCGTATGGTACAAGAACTACCGACATTTTTCAGTTCTAATTTAAGCTTTGAAGAGTTAGAATTTCATCTTTCAGTCACACGAGATGGTACAGAAAAGACGAAAGCAGCAAGGATAATGGAAAGAATCAAAACGTTATCCAAACCGTTCTTCTTGGAAGGAAAAAATTATAGGAACGATTGAAATCTAAAATAAATGTTGTATAATATAACTAAATCTAAATCATACGAAATGAAACGAAGACGCGATGAATAATACCAATGCTTCACAGAGAGCCAGTTAATGATGAGATTCTGGTAAGTATGTTTGTTCATTACTACTTGGTAATTGACGTTGTAATAATCGTCCGGCTCAAGACCGTTATCTTATGTAGAGATAAATTTAGTTTACATGCTTAGACTGAATTTTATTTAGGGTGGTACCGCGATGACCTCGTCCCTTTTTAGGGATGGGGTCTTTTTGTTTTGACTGTTTCTTAGTACAAGCGTTGTTTCTTTCGGATTTAAGAGCTTGAATAAATAGGAGGATTTTTCATGGAACAAATAAATATTAAATTTCCAGATGGCAATTCAAAGGTGTTTGATAAAGGCACAACTACAGAAGATATTGCACATTCAATCAGTCCGGGTTTAAGAAAAAAAGCTGTAGCTGGTAAATTAAATGGTCAATTAATAGATTTGACAAGACCAATTGAAGAAGATGGAGCCTTAGAAATTGTTACACCTGGTACTGATGAAGCATTAGAAGTATTGCGTCACTCTACTGCACACTTAATGGCACAAGCTTTAAAACGTTTATATGGCACTGTACATTTTGGTGTAGGTCCAGTGATTGAAGGTGGCTTTTATTATGACTTTGATATGGAAGAAAGTATTTCATCAGATGATTTTGAAAAAATAGAAAAAACAATGAAACAAATTGTTAACGAAAACTACCCAATTGAACGTAAAGTTGTATCAAGTGAGGAAGCTAAGTCTTTTTTCTCAGATGATCCATATAAACAAGAATTAATTGATGCTATTCCAGAAGATGAATATGTGACATTATATTCACAAGGAGAATTTACTGATTTATGTCGTGGCGTCCACGTCCCATCTACTTCTAAAATAAAAGAGTTTAAATTACTATCAACAGCTGGTGCATATTGGCGCGGAGATAGCGATAATAAAATGTTGCAACGTATCTATGGAACAGCATTTTTCGATAAAAAAGAATTGAAAGCACATTTAAAAATGTTAGAGGAGCGTAAAGAGCGTGACCATCGTAAAATTGGAAAAGATTTAGAACTGTTTTCTAATAATCCATTAGTAGGTGCTGGTTTACCACTTTGGTTACCAAATGGTGCAACGATTCGTCGTGAAATCGAACGTTATATTGTAGATAAAGAAGTGAGCATGGGTTATGATCATGTTTATACTCCAGTTATGGCTAATGTTGATTTATATAAAACATCAGGGCACTGGGACCACTACCAAGACGATATGTTTCCAACTATGAAACTAGATGAACATGAAGAAATGGTACTAAGACCAATGAATTGCCCACACCATATGATGATCTACGCTAATAAACCACATTCATATCGTGAATTGCCAATCAGAATAGCCGAATTAGGTACAATGCACCGGTACGAAGCAAGTGGTGCGGTATCTGGTTTACAACGTGTGCGTGGCATGACTTTAAATGATGCACATATTTTCGTGCGACCAGACCAGATTAAAGAAGAATTTAAACGTGTTGTAAACTTAATTATTGACGTTTATAAAGATTTTAACTTTAAAAATTATAGTTTCCGTTTAAGCTATAGAGATCCTGAAGATAAAGAGAAGTACTTCGATGATGATGCCATGTGGAATAAAGCTGAAAGTATGCTAAAAGAAGCAGTCGATGAGCTCGGAATTCCATATGAAGAAGCTATCGGTGAAGCGGCTTTCTATGGTCCGAAACTCGATGTACAAGTTCAAACTGCAATGGGCAAAGAAGAAACTTTATCTACTGCGCAATTGGATTTCCTATTGCCAGAAAAATTTGATTTAACTTATATTGGTAATGATGGTGAACAACATAGACCGGTCGTGATTCACCGTGGTGTTGTTTCAACTATGGAACGTTTCGTTGCATTTTTAACTGAAGAGACAAAAGGCGCATTCCCTACGTGGTTAGCTCCAAAGCAAGTGGAAATCATACCTGTTAATGTTGATTTACATTACGATTATGCAAGACTTATACAAGATGAACTTAAATCTCAAGGTGTAAGAGTAGAAATTGATGACCGTAACGAAAAAATGGGCTATAAAATTAGAGAAGCACAAATGCAAAAGATTCCTTACCAAATTGTTGTAGGTGACAAAGAAGTAGAAAATAAAGAAGTAAATGTAAGAAAATATGGCTCTCAAGACCAAGAAACAATTGAAAAGGACGAGTTCATTTGGAATTTAATCGATGAGATTAGATTGAAAAAACAAAGATAGTCTTGAAAGTCATGTAGAAATCATGTATATTACAGAATAGTGAAGTAAGTTCATAATCATTATAAAATCAAATTTGAGTTAGAGGTTGCATTTTCAATCAGTAGTTATTCAGAAGCCGAATGGGGCGTATGTTGAATATATAAAAGGTGAAATTGCCGAAACTTGTATTGTCCATTAGCGATACAAGTTGGGACAGTTATCGAAAGAAACTGGACTGTCACATATGTGATGTGCTACCTATATAAATGCTATTATTAAAATGGTTGCATATCTAATAGGTATGCAACCATTTTATTTTAAGCGAAAGGTTATAATAAATACGTTATCGAGCGATGTGAGAAATTTATAGAAGTCATGTGAGTTAAAGTGCTTAATTTACATTGTAGGACTATAAAGCGTATGAATAATAATCATATAGCAATTTAACCTCTAAATTTAAGGAAGGGAAGCGTCTATGGCAAAACAAGAAATACAAAATGATGGTGTTAAAAGGGGTCTGAAAGATCGCCATATATCCATGATTGCAATAGGAGGATGTATTGGTACTGGTCTGTTTATGACTTCAGGGGGCGCAATACATGATGCAGGAGCTTTAGGTGCTCTTTTAGCTTTTGCGATCATCGGAGCAATGGTGTTCTTCCTTATGACTTCTCTAGGCGAAATGGCAACTTATTTGCCAGTTTCGGGGTCATTTAGTACATACGCTACACGTTTTGTGGATCCGTCACTAGGATTTGCATTAGGATGGAATTATTGGTTTAACTGGGTAATTACAGTGGCTGCCGATGTAACCATTGCAGCGCAAGTGATACAGTATTGGACACCATTAACAGGTATACCAGCATGGAGCTGGAGTTGTTTATTCTTAATAATTATATTCGGATTAAACGCGCTGTCTGTTAGAATATATGGTGAAAGTGAATATTGGTTTGCATTAATCAAAGTAGTAACTGTTATTATCTTTATCGGTATCGGACTATTAACGATTGTGGGTATCATGGGCGGAGAATTTGTCGGCTTTGATACATTTACGCAAGGTGATGGACCTATTCTCGGTGACGGCTTTGGAGGAAGTTTATTAGCAATCTTAGGCGTCTTCTTAGTAGCAGGTTTCTCATTCCAAGGTACAGAACTCATTGGTATTACTGCAGGAGAATCTGAAAACCCAGAACGAGCCGTACCTAAAGCAATTAAACAAGTTTTCTGGAGAATATTGATTTTCTATATTCTAGCAATTTTTGTAATTGGTATGTTAATTCCGTATAACAGTCCAGCGCTTATGGGCGGTGGAGAAGATATTTCTACTTCACCATTTACATTAGTATTCCAAAATGCTGGTTTGGCTTTTGCTGCATCGTTTATGAATGCTGTTATACTAACTTCAGTCTTATCAGCAGGTAACTCAGGGATGTACGCATCAACACGTATGTTATATTCAATGAGTAAAGATAAACTTGCTTATCCTATATTTGGTAAAACAAATAGAAGCGGAGTGCCATACGTATCATTACTCGCTACTGCGGTAGTTGTTGTATTTATCTTTTTACTACAACATCTAAGTGGAGATGCATATGAGTACATCGTTGCAGCTAGTGGTATGACAGGCTTTATCGCATGGGTTGGTATTGCAGTAAGTCATTATCGTTTTAGAAGAGCATTTGATGCACAAAATTATGATAAGTCGAAATTGAAATATAAGGCCAAATTATTCCCGTTTGGACCCATTTTTGCAGGTGTCTTATGTATATTAGTAATCATTGGGCAAGACGTTGATTTTATTCAAACAGGTGATTTTGATATCAACAGGTTTGTCATCACATACATGGGGATACCAGTGTTCTTAGTGTTCTTCATTTATCATAAGTTACGTTATAAAACTAAAATTGTACCATTAAAAGAAGTTGATTTAAGACAAAATGTTAAAATGGATGATAAATAATTAGAAAAGCTATTGACTTGCTAATGAATTGTTGCTAAGATAGGTAATGTTGAATACGAAACGAACCAAGTAGAAGCTCCCGCTTCTCACCTGTTGCGACACTGAAAGTAGTTGGCAGGTCTATATACAGACGACGAATGTCGTCTGTAAAGAAGAGCGGGTATATTATATACCCGCTCTTTTTCTTGGGATAATTTCGTAAAAATCTTGGAGGTGTCAACCATAGCAAAAGATCAGACTCAAGTTAACGAAAAGATTCGTGCAAAAGAATTACGTTTAATCGGACATGATGGTGAGCAAATTGGTATTAAGTCTAAAGCAGAAGCTTTAGAAATGGCAGACCGTGTAGAACTTGATGTAGTTCTTATGTCTCCTAATGCTAAACCGCCAGTTGCCAAAATCATGGATTATGGTAAGTACAAATTCGAACAACAGAAAAAAGAAAAAGAAATGAAGAAGAAACAAAAAACAATTAACCTTAAAGAAATTCGTTTAAGTCCTACAATTGAGGAACATGATTTCCAAACTAAATTGAAGAACGGACGTAAATTCTTAGAAAAAGGCGATAAATGTAAAGTTTCAATTCGTTTCAGAGGACGTGCCATTACGCATAAAGAAATAGGTCAACGCGTATTAGAAAAATTTGCAGATGAATGTAAAGATATCGCAACGATTGGACAAAGACCTAAGATGGATGGACGTCAAATGTTTATCATGCTTAACCCAATCAATGAAAAATAAAAAGATATTACAGGAGGAAATGAATCATGCCTAAAATGAAAACACACCGTGGAGCAGCAAAACGTGTTAAAAGAACTGGTTCAGGTAAATTAAAACGTTCTAGAGCTTTCACATCTCACTTATTCGCAAACAAGAGCACTAAACAAAAACGCCAATTACGTAAAGCTTCATTAGTAAGTAAATCAGATATGAAGCGCGTTAAACAATTATTAGCTTATAAAAAATAAGTAACGATAGATAAAAAGATATAAGATATTTTTAGGAGGAATTTATTATGCCACGAGTTAAAGGTGGAACGGTAACAAGAGCTCGTCGTAAAAAGACGATTAAATTAGCTAAAGGTTACTTTGGTTCAAAACGCACATTATACAAAGTAGCAAAACAACAAGTAATGAAATCAGGACAATACGCATTCCGCGACCGTCGTCAAAGAAAACGTGACTTCCGTAAACTATGGATTACACGTATCAATGCAGCTGCACGTCAACACGACATGAGCTATTCAAGATTAATGAATGGTTTGAAAAAAGCTGAAATCGATGTTAACCGTAAAATGCTTTCTGAAATTGCTATTTCAGACGAAAAAGCTTTCGGTGAATTAGTTGCTAAAGCTAAAGACGCTTTAAAATAATTCTCAAATAAAGAGATGTACACTTATGTACATCTCTTTATTTTTGTTTTGATTAAAATTTTGATAAATGCTTATCATTTGATAAAATAATTAAGAAGTCTTATATGAAGGAGAAACGTATGTCTAAATTCGATGAAATGATTACAGTTGTTCCAAGAACAATCTTATTTAACAATGAAAAGAATCAATTTAATGGTTTTCTTGATAAAAATTCTCAAGAGGGACAAGATATCTTTGATACACTTTCAAAATATGAAATTAAACGTCGAGGTGATATGGAAGAAGATCCATCATATAAACAATTAATTTCATATTGTATTTTAGAAAATGAAAACGAAGAAATTTTAGTATATGAACGCTTATCAGGTGGTGGAGAAGCACGCTTACATGGTCAATCTTCAATTGGTGTTGGCGGTCATATGAATGACGTAAAAGGTGCTGAATCTATCAATGAAGTATTGAGGATTAATGCTCAAAGAGAACTAGAAGAAGAAGTGGGTCTCCCAGATAGTAAATCACAAAATTTAGCATACATAGGTTTTATTAACGACGACACGAATGAAGTTGGCGAAGTGCATCTAGGCGTCGTATTTAAAATAAAAGTGAATAGTAATGACGTAGAAGCTAAAGAAACTGATACATTAAAGATTAATTGGATGAATCAAAACAAAATAGAAAATTATGACGACTTTGAAACTTGGAGCGCTTTAATATTACAGTCTATACAATAGGGGTGTTTAAAAATGTCAGATATCATTCCTTTTCCTAAATCAAAAGATAAGCTCATAAGAGAAATTAAACAATCTTTTAGCAATAATGATTTCGATCAAATGTATGAACTGTTCGAAGACTTTGAAAAACAATTTGAATTAGATGAACAAATGTCGTTATTGAAATGTGCTATGTTATATAAATTAGGACATTATCTTGAATTGCGTGAAGAAGCTATTATTTTACTTAAGCAAGGTATCACTAAGTATGATGATTTAATGGTGTATTATGTGAAGAGTTTAAATGGCTTAGGACAATATTTCGAAGTTGTTGAAGTTATCAATCAAATCATTGATGAGGTAAATGATCACAGAACAAGAATGGAATTATTTCCAATAAAGGAATATGCTTTAAGTCAAATTGATAAACATAATGAACATGCAGTAGAAATGCTTCAAAATTTTGGAGATTTATCACTACGCGAACAAATCACTACGATATTGACCTTAATAGATCACAACCAGTACCGATATCAAACTTCAGTTGTAAATATTTTGAATGAAGTTGACCTTGAGCCTAATGTTGTGAGTATAATGCTTGAATATTTGCGCTTCGCCGGATACAATCAAACCATTCGCGTTCAGAAATTTGGTTATACAGTTGAAGTAAATCCTAATCATCTTACTGGTTTGGAACAAACATTATTTAAAACTAACATCATTCCGAGAGTAATTAAACAACTGGAAAATGATGCTGCACAAATTGCAGAAGAAGCGCTTCATATAATGAATAACCATGCTATCTTTTTATATCCAATAGATTTAACTAGTATAGCAACTGAAAGTGAATGGACAAATGCTTATACTAATTATTTTAAATCAATGTTAGGCTTAGAAAGTTTAGATACAGAAAATACTGTAATTAAATTAATTACAACAATTGATATGCATGAGTAATTATGAAATAGATTATTGGGTAATTAATAATAGTGGTATTATAATAAGTAAATTAATTTCAAATATTCATTAAATATTATTTGTAAACTCGGTATTTGTGTAGAGCATTGACGTGTGATATAATAATGAAGTTGAAAAAATAAAATAGGATATTCATGGAGGTTTTTATACATGACAGCAACTTGGGAAAAAAAGGAAGGTAACGAAGGTGTTTTAACCGTTACAGTTCCAGCAGAAAAAGTAGATAAAGCAATTGATCAAGCTTTCAAAAAAGTAGTTAAACAAATAAACGTGCCGGGCTTCCGTAAAGGGAAAGTACCTCGCCAAATTTTTGAACAACGCTTTGGTGTAGAAGCATTATATCAAGATGCCGTTGATATCTTATTACCAGAAGCTTATGGTGAAGCTATTGACGAAACTGGAATTAAACCAGTCGACCAACCAGAAATCAATGTAACTTCAATCGAAAAAGGTAGCGAAATGACATTCGAAGCGAATGTAGTAGTAGAGCCTGAAGTTGAGTTAGGTGATTATAAAGGTCTTGAAATCGAAAAACAAAATACTGAATTAACTGAAGAAGAATTACAAGAATCTATCGACCACCAATTAAGCCACTTAGCTGAAATGGTAGTTAAAGAAGATGGCGCTATTGAAAATGGCGATACTGTAAACATTGACTTTGATGGTTATGTTGACGGTGAGCAATTTGAAGGTGGACAAGCTGAAGGATATGATCTTGAAATTGGTTCAGGTTCTTTCATTCCAGGATTCGAAGAACAATTAGTTGGTGTTAAAACTGGTGAAGAAAAAGATGTTAATGTTACTTTCCCAGAAGAGTACCATGCTGAAGAATTAGCTGGAAAAGAAGCTACTTTCAAAGCTAAAGTAAACGAAATTAAATATAAAGACGTTCCAGAATTAACAGATGAAATTGCAAATGAATTAGATGCAGAAGCAAATACTGTAGATGAATTCAAAGAAAGCCAACGTAAAAAATTATCTGAGCAAAAAGTAACAGAAGCTGAGAATAATCAAAAAGAAGAAGCAATTAGCAAAGCAACAAATAATGCTTCAGTAGATATTCCAAATGCTATGATCAATACTGAATTAGATCGCATGGTTCAAGAATTTGGTCAACGTATGCAACAACAAGGTCTTAATTTAGAAACATATTACCAAATCTCTGGTCAAAATGAAGAACAATTAAGAGAACAAATGAAAGATGATGCAGAAGAACGTGTTAAAACAAACTTAACATTAACTGCGATTGCTGACTCTGAAGAAGTTGAAGTTACTGATGCTGACATCGATAGCGAACTAGAGAAAATGAGTGGTCAATTTAATATATCTGTAGAAGATATTAAACAAACACTTGGTAACACTGACATTGTTAAAAATGATGTTCGTATCCAAAAAGTTATCGATTTATTAGTTAATGAAGCAAAATTAGTAGAACCATCTAAAGATGATTCAGAAGCGTAATTAAATATAAATAGAACAAATTATTTTGTGAATTATATGTTGATCGCTTAATATAGTAAACTAGTAGCAGATGCATTCAATTAATGTATCTGCTACACTATTTTGATGCAAATTACTTGTGAGCCTTGTAAGTTGCATATTAAAATACTATTTAGTATAGTCTTTAGGGAATAGGGGTGTAAATAGAATGTTCAAATTCAACGAAGATGAAGAGAATTTAAAATGTTCTTTCTGTGGTAAAGATCAAGACCAAGTTAAAAAATTAGTCGCAGGAAGTGGCGTATATATATGTAATGAGTGTATTGAGCTATGTTCAGAAATTGTTGAAGAAGAGTTAGCTCAATCAGAGCCAGAAGGTTTAACTGAATTGCCTACTCCAAAAGAAATTATGGACCAATTGAATGATTATGTCATCGGTCAAGAAAAAGCTAAGAAGTCATTAGCTGTAGCTGTTTATAATCATTACAAACGTGTTCAAAACTTAGGACCAAATGAAGAAGAAGTAGAATTACAAAAAAGTAATATCGCTTTAATTGGACCTACAGGTAGTGGTAAAACACTTTTAGCTCAGACATTAGCAAAAACTTTAGATGTACCATTTGCAATTGCAGATGCTACGAGTTTAACTGAGGCTGGTTATGTTGGTGACGATGTTGAAAACATCTTGCTTCGTTTAATGCAAGCAGCTGATTTTGATATAGATAAAGCTGAAAAAGGTATTATCTATGTCGATGAAATTGACAAAATAGCTAGAAAATCAGAAAACACATCTATAACACGTGATGTATCAGGTGAAGGTGTACAACAAGCATTACTCAAAATATTAGAAGGTACAACTGCAAGCGTACCTCCACAAGGTGGACGTAAGCATCCTAACCAAGAACTAATTCAAATTGACACTACTAATATTTTATTTGTACTTGGTGGTGCGTTTGATGGTATTGATGAAGTAATTAAACGTAGATTAGGTGAGAAAGTCATTGGTTTCGCAAGTAGTGAAGCTTCTAAATATGATGAAGACGCAATACTTGAACAAATTAGACCAGAAGACTTACAATCTTACGGGTTGATTCCAGAATTTATTGGTCGTGTACCTATCGTAGCGAACCTTGAATCGTTAGATGTAGATGCACTGAAAAACATTTTAACTCAACCTAAAAATGCTTTAGTAAAACAATACACTAAGATGTTAGAACTTGACGATGTAGAATTAGTATTTACTGATGATGCTTTATCTGCTATAAGTGATAAAGCAATTGAGCGTAAAACTGGCGCACGTGGTCTGCGTTCAATTATAGAAGAAGCATTAATTGATATTATGTATGACGTTCCATCATCAGAAGGTGTTGTGAAGGTTGTTATTACAGATGAAACAATTAATGAAGAAAAAGACCCTGAATTATACGATAAAGAAGGAAACCTAGTAAATGAGGAACAAACTTCTGCTTAAATTAGGTGAATCAAATGCCCTAAGTTGTGTATGTACAACTTAGGGCATTTATATTTAGAAAAAATTTTAAAATGAAATAAATACATATTCATATTGGCCATTGTGTAATATAATAATACAATGAGTTTAGAAGAAAAGAGGGACGATAATGAAAGTTAATCCTAACGCAATTGAGTTATTAATCAGTGCAGTAAAACCAGAACAATATCCTGAAACAGGATTAAGTGAGGTTGGTTTAAGTGGTAGGTCCAATGTAGGTAAATCGACATTTATTAACAGTATGATAGGAAGAAAAAATATGGCGCGTACGTCACAACGCCCTGGTAAAACTCAAACGCTCAATTTCTATAATATAGATAATCAACTTGTGTTTGTAGATGTACCTGGATACGGTTATGCGCAAGTAAGTAAAAAGCAACGTGAAGAATTCGGTAAAATGATTGAAAGTTACATCACCCAAAGAGAAACATTAAAATTGGTTATACAACTTGTTGATTTACGTCATAACCCAACAGAAGATGATATTTTAATGTACAACTATTTAAAATATTACGAAATTCCAACGCTTATTATTGCTACAAAAGAAGATAAAATTGCAAAAGGAAAAGTGCAAAAGCATTTAGCCAATATTCAACAAAAATTAGAATTAGAACCTGAAGACCAAATTATAAGTTATTCTTCGATTAAAAAAGATAAACAACAAAAAATATGGGATATGATTGAAAGTTATTTATAATCATTATATTCAAGAAATTTTTTTTTTTGAGAATTAGTCATTTTAAGTATAATTATGACAAGATTTTGAATGTAAATTATAATTCTTCTAATTTACGTGGGCAAGATGGTTAACTCACGAGATAAATGTGTTATAATTTACTTATTGTAATATGTATGGAGGGCGTTAAAATGCATTTAATTGCGGTTAGCATAAATCATCGCACAGCAGATGTAGCACTTAGAGAAAAAGTTGCTTTTAAAGATGATGCCATACGTTCAGCCAACGTTGATTTATTTGAGACAAAATCTATTTTAGAAAATGTCATATTATCGACTTGTAATCGCACAGAAGTATATGCTGTTGCAGATCAAGTCCACACGGGTCGCTATTATATTCAACGATTTTTAGCGAGATCTTTTGGATTTGATGTTGAAGAGATTAAAGACATGACTGAAGTAAAAGTGGGGGACGATGCAGTAAATCATTTATTGCATGTAACTTCAGGCTTAGATTCCGTAGTACTCGGCGAAACACAAATTCTAGGGCAAATTAGAGATGCATTTTTTATTGCTCAAGAAGAAGATACAACAGGTACTATATTTAATCATTTATTCAAGCAAGCAATTACTTTTGCGAAAAAAGCGCATAATGATACAGATATTGCAGATAATGCAGTAAGTGTTTCTTACGCAGCTGTTGAACTAAGTAAAAAAGTTTTTGGCAAAATTGACAATAAGCATGCTTTGATTATCGGTGCAGGGGACATGAGTGAATTATCACTCTTGAATTTAATTGGTTCAGGTGTTACTGATGTTACTATTGTGAATAGAACATTGAGCAAGGCTCAAAAATTAGCAATGAAACATCACGTTAAATATGAACCAATGGAATCATTACCAAATCTTTTAGCTGAAGTAGATATTGTTATCAGTTCAACAAGTTCTGATGCGTATATTGTGACGAATGATATGATGTCTTCGATTGCGACTGAACGTAAAAGTGACTCACTTGTTTTAATCGATATTGCAGTTCCAAGAGATATTGAACCTGAAATTAATACAATTCAAGATGTATTTAATTATGATGTAGACGATTTAAAAGGATTAGTTGATGCAAACCTTAGAGAACGTCAAATCGCAGCAAATGATATTATGCAGAGAATACCAGATGAAATTGAAGCTCATAATGAATGGGTAAATATGTTAGGTGTAGTACCAGTAATTCGTGCTTTAAGAGAAAAAGCAATGAATATTCAAGAAGATACTATGGATAGCATTGACAGGAAATTACCTGGTTTAACTGAAAGGGAACGCAAAATTATTTCGAAACACACAAAAAGTATCATAAATCAAATGTTGAAAGATCCAATCAAACAAGCAAAAGAATTGAGTAGTGATAGAAATAGTAACGAAAAATTAGAGCTGTTTCAAAACATTTTTGACATTGAACCTGAATCTGCTTATGAACCAAAAAAGAGCAAAAAAGAAGTGGCAAGTCGTCAAATCTTAAGTTTTGAATAAGCTTATTCAAATGGTGATAATATGCAAGAATTTTCATTTATAAGATTAAATGAACTTATATTATTAATTTATTTATTCAGTATTGCTTGTTACTTTTTTGATTTTGTGAAAAAGGATTATAAAGTTAGAAAAATTGGTTTTGTTACATTAGGGATTGTTTGGGTGTTACAAACAATCTCTTTATCTTTTTACGCAAATGTAACGAATCAAGTTCCGTTAGGCAATATTTTCGATGTATTTTTTGCATTGGCTTGGTTAATAATTTCTATTTCGATAGTAATTAGTGTCATCAAGCAAATAAATTTCTCTATATTTTTATTTAATTTAATTGGTTTTGTATTAATTGCTATTAATACATTTCAACCCATGCATTATCAAAGTGCAGGCGATAAATTAAATATTATCAATGAGTTATTAATCGTGCATATTGCCTTTGCAATTATAAGTTATGCACTGTTTGCTTTTGCATTTGTGAATTGTATATTATATTTAATACAGTATAAAAATTTAAAGCAAAAAAGATTTAATCAAAAATATTTTAGAATTGGTAGTGTAGCTACGCTAGAACAAATTGTTTTTTATAGCAGTTTGGTTGGTTTAATTTTTATTATTCTAAGTATTATTTTAGGTGCACAATGGGGTATTAACACTATAGGAACTCATATATTTTATGACCCTAAAGTAGTGATGTCTACAATTATTACTATACTATATGGTTTTTATATCATCTTTAGAGTAAGACACACGTTAAGTAAACATAATTTGATTTATTTTAATCTCACTTTATTTTGTTTAACTATGATTAATTTGATTTTTGCTTCTCATATATCTGACTTTCATCAATGGACAGGGATATGAATAATAGAAATAAGTTAATTGATAAATATAGTCATTTCTAGGAGGTTGCGCCTGATGCGTAAGTTATTCGTTGGTTCACGTAGAAGTAAGTTAGCTATCACTCAAAGCCAACAATTTATTGAGAAATTAAAAGCTGTTAATCCAGAATTAGAAATAGAAATAAAAGAAATAGTGACAAAAGGTGACCGCATCATAGATAAGCAATTATCAAAAGTAGGCGGTAAAGGACTTTTTGTAAAAGAAATTCAAAATGAATTATTTAATCATGGTATAGACATGGCGATACATTCTTTAAAAGATGTGCCAAGTGTTATACCAGAGGGTTTAACGCTAGGTTGTATACCTGATCGTGAAAATCCATTCGATGCTTATATTGCTAAAAATCATACGCCCCTACATGAATTGCCTGATAATAGCGTTGTAGGTACAAGTTCTTTACGTCGTGGTGCTCAAATACTTGCGAAATATCCTAATTTACAAATAAAATGGATACGTGGCAATATTGACACGCGTTTAAGTAAGCTAGACACTGAAGATTTTGATGCAATTTTACTTGCAGCAGCTGGCTTGAAACGTATGGGGTGGTCAGATGATATTGTTACTACTTATTTAGACAAAGATGCTTTAGTGCCAGCTATTGGCCAAGGTGCTCTAGGTATTGAGTGCCGTTCAGATGATGAAGAACTATTAACATTATTGAAGCAAGTTCATAATCAAGACGTAGCAGATTGTGTTACAGCAGAAAGAACATTTTTAGAACGTATGAATGGAAGTTGCCAAGTTCCTATCGGTGGTTACGCAACAAAAGATAGTGACGGCACGATTGAGTTTACAGGTTTAATTATGTCGCCAGACGGTAAGGAACGTTATGAACATACTGAGCGAGGGAAAGACCCTGTTGAAATCGGTGAAAAAGTTACTGAAGTATTAAATGCACAAGGTGCATATGAAATAATTAAAGCACTAAACGAAGAACAATAATCGTTTGAGGTGAAAATAATGAGACCAGTGATAGTGATGACACAAACTAACGAATTTACAAAAGAAGATATATGTATTCTACACAAGCCCTTTATAGATGTAGAACCATTATCCTTTGATTTAGATTTGTTAAACATTAACTATGACTGGCTTATTTTTTCGTCTAAAAACGCTGTGAAATATTTTGAACCATACTTAGAAAGAGTGAATATACAGCAAATTGCGGTTATAGGAGAAAAAACTGCTGATTATTGTGAAACTTTAGGTCTGAATGTTTCTTTTTGTCCTATGGATTATTCACAAGAAGGATTTCTCGATGGTTTTGAGTCAGAAGCAGGGAGTCGTATATTATTGCCATCAAGTGCATCTGCAAGAACCTTATTGAAAACAGGCTTAGAGGAGAGAGGTTGCTTAGTTAGAAAAATTGACTTATATCAACCCGTTCCACATACTATAAATATAAATGAGGTTATAGACCTTATAGCTGAAAATAAAGTAGATGCCATCACTTTTGCAAGTTCATCTGCTGTACGTTACTTTTTTGAAAGTAACCGTAAAATAGATTTCAATAATTATTTTGTAATTGGCCAGCAAACGTTAGATACGTTAAAGGGTTATAATATTCAAGGCACGATGGCAGAAATACAAACATTAGAATCATTAGTCCAAAAAACTTTAGAAAGTTGGGAAGATAATGCAATTTGATAGACACAGAAGATTACGAAGTAGTAAATCTTTGAGAAATATGGTGAGTGAAACACATGTGCGTAAAGAAGACTTAATATATCCGATATTTGTAGTTGAACGTAATGATGTAAAATCAGAAATAAAATCAATGCCAGGTATTTACCAAATCAGTTTAAATTTACTAGATGAAGAAATTAAAGAAGCTTATGATTTAGGTATAAGAGGTATTATGTTTTTTGGTGTGCCAAATGAAAAAGATGAAGTTGGTACAGGGGCTTATGACCATAACGGTATAATCCAAGAAGCGACTAGAAAAGCTAAAGCTATGTATAATGATTTATTAATCGTTGCAGATACGTGTTTATGTGAATATACAGATCACGGTCATTGTGGTGTAATCAACCATGAAACTAAAGATGTAGATAATGATAAGTCATTGCCTTTACTTGTTAAGACAGCTATATCTCAAGTTGAGGCTGGTGCGGATATTATTGCACCAAGTAATATGATGGATGGTTTTGTTGCAGAAATTAGGGCTGGTCTAGATGAAGCTGGTTACTATAATATACCAATTATGAGTTATGGCATTAAATATGCTTCTAGTTTCTTTGGACCTTTCCGTGATGCAGCAGAATCTGCGCCGCAATTCGGTGATAGAAAAACGTATCAAATGGACCCTGCAAATAGAAGAGAAGCACTTAGAGAACTTGATAGTGATTTAAATGAAGGGGCTGACATGATGATTGTCAAACCCGCTTTAAGTTTTTTAGATATCATTAGAGATGTTCGCAATACTACGAATGTTCCTGTAGTTGCTTATAACGTAAGTGGCGAATATAGTATGACAAAAGCAGCTGCTTTGAACGGCTGGATTGATGAAAAAGCAGTAGTGATGGAACAAATGATTTCAATGAAACGCGCTGGTGCGGATTTAATTATCACGTACTTTTCAAAAGATATTTGTAGATATTTAGATGAACAATAAGGAGGTTATTTAGAATGCGTTATACTAATTCTGAAAAAGCGATGGAAAAAGCAGAACAATTAATGCCAGGTGGAGTAAATAGTCCTGTCAGAGCTTTTAAATCAGTAGATACACCAGCAATCTTTATGGACCATGGTCAAGGTTCTAAAATATATGATATTGATGGCAATGAATATATTGATTATGTACTGAGTTGGGGGCCGCTTATTTTAGGACATAAAAATCAACAAGTCATCGATAAGATACATGAAGCAGTAGATAAGGGTACCAGTTTCGGTGCTTCAACTGTACAAGAAAATAAATTAGCTGAACTTGTTATTGACCGTGTTCCATCTATTGAAAAAGTACGTATGGTTTCTTCAGGGACAGAAGCAACACTTGATACCTTACGTTTAGCACGTGGTTATACTGGGCGTAATAAAATCATTAAATTTAATGGGTGCTACCATGGTCATAGTGATTCGTTATTAATTAAAGCCGGTTCTGGTGTAGCAACGTTAGGTTTACCCGATTCTCCAGGTGTCCCAGAGGGCATTGCTAAAAACACGATTACCGTTCCGTATAATGATTTAGAGTCTTTAAAAGTCGCTTTTGAAGAATTTGGCGACGATATTGCTGGTGTTATTGTTGAACCTGTGGCTGGTAATATGGGCGTTGTACCTCCTGTTGAAGGTTTCTTAGAAGGTTTAAGAGATATTACTTCAGAATATGGCTCATTGCTTATCTTTGATGAAGTCATGACTGGATTTAGAGTAGGATACAATTGTGCCCAAGGTTACTTTAATGTTATTCCAGATCTTACATGCTTAGGTAAAGTTATAGGTGGTGGACTACCTGTTGGTGCCATTGGTGGTAAAAAAGAAATTATGGATCACATTGCACCAGCCGGAGATATTTACCAAGCTGGTACCTTATCAGGGAATCCATTAGCGATGACGAGTGGCTATGAGACGTTGAGCCAGTTGACACCTGAGTCTTATGATTATTTTAATAAGTTAGGTGATAAGTTAGAAGAAGGTCTGAAAGAAGTATTCGCAAAACATAATGTGCCAATCACTGTAAATCGTGCTGGTTCTATGATAGGATATTTCTTAAATGCAGGGCCAGTTACAAACTTTGAACAAGCAAATGAAAGCGACTTAGAAATGTTTAGTCAAATGTATAGAGAAATGGCAAAAGAAGGCGTATTTTTACCTCCTTCTCAATTTGAAGGAACATTTCTTTCAACAGCTCATACTGAAGCTGATATTGAACAAACAATACAAGCATTTGACACAGCATTAGGTCGAATTGTATAAAGTTTATCTTTAGCCCGATCAACATCTTAGTTGTTCGGGTTCTTTTATATGTAAAGTCTAATAATTTAAGGATAACGATATCTATGAAAGTTGTGAGTACATGAGTAAGCAATTTAGTAACAATTTAATCGTATTAGCATTAGCCTTAATTTTCAGTTTCATACTTAATGCAGCACACATATTATTGCCCTTCATGTTTGGACCTATTCTTGCTAGTATTGTCTGTGTGAGATATCTTCATTTAGAAGTGAATTGGCCATCTTGGTTAAGTCAAATTGGCTTAGTATTACTTGGCGTTCAAATAGGTTCTACCTTCACAAAGGATGTCATTTTAGATATTAAGGATGACTGGTTTACTATAGTGATGATAACGGTAATGTTACTCATACTAGCCCTTATTATAGCTTATTTCTTTAAAAAAATAGCGAATGTAAATACTGAAACTGCAATACTTAGTGTTATACCTGGCGCATTAAGCCAAATGTTGATTATGGCAGAAGAAAATAAAAAAGCGAATATTATGGTAGTGAGTCTAACGCAAACTTCAAGAATCATTTTTGTAGTCATACTAGTTCCATTTATCACTTACTTTTTTAAAGACTCAAACACAATAACTACAAGTGGTGCTGAGGTAACTGCAAAGCTTACCGAAGCATTATCTATACCAAATATTATATTTTTAGTGTTAGCTATCATTGTTGTATATATCATAATGGGAAAAATTAACTTTCCAACTAGACAGATTCTTGCACCGATTCTTGTGCTAATTAGTTGGAATTTGTTGACAGGCGCTAACTTTACTTTAGACAATTTTATTATTGCAGCAGCGCAAGTGATATATATGATAAGAATTGGTATCCAGATTGCTTACTTATTAGACCAAATGAAAGGACGTATAGCTGTTGCAATTGCATTTCAAAATACACTGCTCATTTTATTAACATTTGGCATGGTGTTATTAATTTCTTTAGTTTCTAATCATACTATTAATGAGTTGTTCTTGGGCGCTGCTCCTGGCGGGATGAGCCAAATTGTCATCGTAGCGATAGAAACTGGATCAGACGTCGCTCTCATTTCTAGTTATCACATTTTTAGAATTTTCTTCATATTATTCTTAATTGCACCATCGATAAACTGGTTTTTAAAATATCGAGAAAAAAAGTTTAATTAAATATGAGGAATGGTAAATAAAGTAACAGCATAGTTTCTTAGTATATATTACTATGGGGAGAGGGGGAAACTGTGTTAGTCTATGTGCTTGTAATCTAAGTAGCTATATAATGTTGCAAACACATTTATAAATACCTAGCACGCAATTATGAAAATGATTTATATTATGTTTATCGTTCTTTTATGGGTTAATGTAATTATGAGTTACAATAGCGTAAAAGGGGTTGTAGCGTTACTTTTAACTTTACTTATAATTAGGTTATATAAAAATAAAAAAGAAGTTAAAAGAAGACGTGAAAGACGAGGATTATAGAAGTTATAAAAAGACAGTCAACATCTGCTCTGATAAAGTTGACTGTCTTTTTATATATTCATTTTTAATTGAAAAATTGTAGTACTAAATAAAACTTATTTATAATAGAGGTGTTGTAAATAAAGACAAAGTGTAAGTTATTTAAATCCTTTTCCCGTGTAATGGTTTGGGTTATTTGGGCATGCTTTCATATGCGCATTATATAAACCTGCAGCTTCTAAAAAAGAATAAACAGTGACGGGTCCTAAAAATTTGAAACCATAGCGCTTTAATATTTTTGATAACTCTGTTGCGCGTTTGTCTACAGTGATACGATCACTGAGTTTTGTATATTCACAATCAATCGGTGTATGATCTACATGTGCCCATAAAAAATCACTAAAACTACCATAATCCTTTTCTATTTCAAAGTATCCTTTAGCTTGACCAATGATAGCTTCTAATTTTTTTCTATTATGAACAATATTTGGGAAGGTCATTAATTTGTCTATATCATTATCAGACATTCGAGCGATGCGAGCTGGGTCAAAATCATAAAAAGCTTGTTCATATGACTCTTTTTTCTTTAAAATAGTTAACCACGAAAGGCCAGCATGTTGAGATTCTAATGCCATCAACTTGAAAAGTTTTAAGCTATCGTATAGAGGTTGCCCCCATACTTCATCATGATATTCAATATAAATCGGGTCTTTAGTACCAAAAGCACATTCATTCATACATTTTCCCTCCATTCCATTGACTTATTTTAACATCCATTATACTATAATTAAGTAAATAAATATTGTCTAATGGGAAGAGTAAATAAACTTAAATTTATTAGAGAGTACATGTATGCTGAAATTGTACAATTTAAGTTATTGAAGGTAGCCCACATTGAACTTTAGTTGAAATACAGCGATTTAATTGTTTGTAGAATAGATTAAAGCGTGTTTGAGCGTTAATCATTATTTTAAGTGCTTGAAATTAGTTCACTAATTTCTTGAATTTAGGTGGTACCACGGAAATCCGTCCTATTTTTGATAGGGTGGATTTTTTATTTTAAGGAGGATTTTTAACGAATGGAAATGAAACCAAAATATAATCCGAGCGAAGTTGAGTCAGGTCGTTATGAAGAATGGCTAAACAAGGGCTATTTTAAAGCATCAGAAGATAACAAAAAAGAACCTTATACAATTGTTATCCCACCGCCAAATGTAACTGGTAAATTGCACCTAGGACATGCTTGGGATACAACATTACAAGATATACTTACACGTATGAAACGTATGCAAGGCTATGACACATTATATTTACCAGGTATGGACCATGCTGGTATAGCGACACAGGCTAAAGTTGAAGCTAAATTAAATGAACAAGGCTTATCACGCCATGATTTAGGACGTGAAAAATTCCTTGAACAAGCATGGGATTGGAAAGAAGAATATGCCACATTTATTAGAGAACAGTGGGCAAAATTAGGTTTAGGCTTAGATTATAATAGAGAAAGATTTACTTTAGATGAAGGCTTGAGTAAAGCTGTGAATAAAGTATTTGTTGATATGTATAAGAAGGGCTTAATTTACCGTGGAGAATATATCATCAACTGGGATCCTATTGCTCGTACAGCATTATCTGATATTGAAGTAGTTCACGAAGATGTACAAGGTAAGTTTTATCATTTTAAATATCCTTACGCTGAGGGTGAAGGATATATTGAAATTGCTACTACACGTCCAGAAACAATGTTAGGTGATACAGCGATTGTAGTAAATCCAAAAGACGAACGTTATAAAGATGTAATAGGGAAGAAAGTTATTTTGCCTGTTATAGGTAGAGAATTACCTATTTTAGCAGATGATTATGTTGATATTGAATTTGGTAGTGGTGCGATGAAAGTAACACCAGCTCATGATCCGAATGACTTTGAAATTGGAAACCGCCATGATTTAGAACGCATTGTTGTAATGGACGAATCTGGTAAAATGAACGATAAAGCTGGGAAGTATCAAGGCATGGATCGTTTTGATTGCCGTGAGCAACTCGTAAAAGATTTAGAATCAGAAGGTCTAGTAATTAAAATAGAAGAGCATGAACATTCTGTTGGCCATTCTGAACGTTCGGGCGCAGTGGTAGAACCTTATCTCTCTACACAATGGTTTGTTAAAATGAAACCTTTAGCAGAGCAAGCGTTAGACAACCAAAAAACGAATGATAGAATTGACTTTGTACCATCTAGATTCGAAAAAACATTTAATCGTTGGATGGAAGACATTAGAGATTGGACAATTTCTCGTCAATTATGGTGGGGACATCAAATACCTGCATGGTATCATAATGAAACAGGAGAAATATATGTTGGTGAGTCAGCACCAGAAGATGGTGGGAATTGGACACAAGATGAAGATGTGCTTGATACATGGTTTTCAAGTGCGTTATGGCCGTTTTCAACTTTAGGTTGGCCTGACGTTGAGGCTAAAGATTTCCAACGCTATTTCCCAACGAATGTATTAGTAACTGGTTACGATATTATATTCTTTTGGGTAGCAAGAATGATTTTCCAAGGACTAGAATTTACTGGTCAACGTCCTTTTAATGATGTATTATTACATGGATTAGTTCGTGCAGAAGATGGCCGTAAAATGAGTAAGTCACTTGGCAATGGTGTTGATCCAATGGATGTCATTGATGAATATGGTGCAGACAGCCTGAGATATTTCTTAGCTACTGGTTCTTCACCAGGTCACGACTTACGCTATTCTACTGAAAAAGTTGAATCTGTTTGGAATTTTATTAATAAAATTTGGAATGCAGCGAGATTTAGTCTTATGAATATCGGTGAAGACTTTAAAGTGGAAAATGTAGACTTGTCAGGTAATCTCTCATTAGCAGACAAATGGATTTTAACGCGTTTAAATGAAACAATTGATAACGTAACTGATTTAAGTGATAAGTATGAATTTGGTGAAGTTGGTCGCACACTTTATAATTTCATTTGGGATGACTTCTGCGATTGGTACATTGAGATGAGTAAAATTCCAATGAACGGTGACGATGAAACTCAAAAAGAAGTTACACGTTCTGTACTTACTTATGTATTAGATAATACAATGAGAATGTTACATCCATTCATGCCATTTGTTACAGAACAAATATGGCAGAACTTACCTCATGAAGGTGAGACAATTGTAAATGCACCTTGGCCACAAGTTAATGAAGCGTTGATATTTGATGAAAGTAAAGAAACGATGCAGCAATTAGTTGAAATCATTAAATCTGTTAGACAGTCACGCTTAGAAGTTAGCACGCCATTATCTAAAGCTATACCAATCTTCATTCAAGCTAAAGATGAAAATATCAAAAATACGTTATTAAATAATTCAAACTATATAGATAGATTTTGTCATCCAAGTGAGCTTACTATTGATACATCAGTAGAAATACCTGAAAAAGCAATGACTGCTATTACCACAGCTGGTGAAGTAGTATTACCGCTTGAAGGATTAATTGATATGGATAAAGAAATTGAAAGATTAGAAAATGAACTTGGGAAATGGGAAAAAGAATTAGATCGTGTTAATAAAAAATTATCAAACGATAACTTCGTGAATAAAGCACCAGAAAAAGTAATTAATGAAGAACGTGAGAAAAAGCAAACGTATCAAGAGAAATATGATGGTGTTAAATTACGAATTAATCAATTAAAAGCATAGGAGTCCTAAACATGAATTACCTAGATAGCTTATATTGGATACATGAAAGAACTAAGTTTGGTATTAAACCTGGTGTTAAACGGATGGATTGGATGTTAGAACGCCTAGATAATCCACAATTTAATATAAATGGGATTCATATAGGTGGTACAAATGGTAAAGGGTCCACTGTTTCATATTTAAGATCAGCACTTGTTGATAATGGATATGAAGTGGGGACTTTCACTTCACCGTTTATTGAAACATTTAACGAACGTATAAGTTTAAATGGGGTACCGATTAGTGATGACGATATAGTTGAATTAGTTCAAAAAGTAAAACCAGTAAGCGAAGCATTAGAAATTGAAACAGAACTTGGTACAGCCACTGAATTTGAAATTATTACAACTATGATGTTCTTATACTTTGGAGAAATTCACCCGGTCGATTTTGTTATCGTTGAAGCAGGTTTAGGAGTTAAAAACGATTCAACTAATGTCTTTAAACCGATATTAACGATATTAACAAGTATTGGTTTGGATCATACTGAAATTTTAGGAGACACGTATACCGATATAGCAAAAGATAAAGGTGCTATCGTCAAACCTGACACACCAGTTATCTATTCAGTGAAAAATGAAGATGCACTTAAAGTAATACGCAATTGTGTGGAACAACAAAATACGGAAGGCATTGAATTAGATCGAGATATCTGCATCGTTTCAGAAGATGAAGAATTTACTTACCGTTATAAAGATTATGAATTAGAAACATTGTTATTAAACATGTTAGGTGAACATCAAAAAGAAAATGCTGCTTTAGCTATTACAGCACTGATTGAATTAAATGAATCTGGTATTGTTGATTTAGATTTCAATAAGATGATTGATGGTATAGAGTCAGTTAGCTGGACTGGAAGAATTGAACAAGTCAAAGAAAAACCTTTGATGATTGTTGATGGGGCGCATAATATTGAAAGCGTTGAGGCTTTGATTAGCACAATGAAAAATTATTATCATCTTGAAAACGTTGATGTTCTATTTTCTGCAGTGAAAGGAAAACCAATCCACACTATGGTTGATCAACTTAAAACAATTGCTTCAACTTTTTATGTTACAGATTTTGATTTTCCAAGAGCTTTAACAAAAGAAGAAATTTTTGAAGAAGTACGTTATGATCAAAAAGAACTCGTTGATGATTATGTCAAATTTATTGAAAATTACGAGGGAGAAGCTTTAGTTATAACAGGAAGCTTATATTTTATAAGTGAAGTTAAATCGAAAGTTAATTTTTAAATTTATAAAAACACTGTAATCTATAACCGGATATAATCATATAAATATTAATCAATAATTGAGCTAGTTATTGTTTACGATATTGAGCCACTATGAATTAATTATTCAAGCTTAAACGTAAAGGTAACTAGCTTTTTTCATAGTTCAATTTGATTAACAAGACTTAAAGTATCTTCGTATATTATCGCGACCATTGGCAAAATGGAAGCATTTGTTATATAATTTGTGGAAATTGTACTTAATTCCTCTGCGTGAGACAATGATTGGAGCGATGTTTTCCAGTTAGCAATTCCTATTTTAATTTAGAATAATATGATAGTATTTAAAAAGGGAGGCAAAGATTAACATGACAGAAAAGAAATTTCCGAAAGATGCTATGCGCGTATTAAAAGAAACGAGTCGTACATTTTATATTCCGATTACTTTTTTAGAAAAAGAATTAAAACATACGGTGGCATCTGCATATTTAATATTAAGAGCAATAGATGAAATAGAAGATCATGAAGAAATCGATAACGATTTAAAATATACAATTTTAATGGAAGTAAGCGAATTATTTAAACAGCCTTTTGATGAAGAAAAATACTTAGAAATTTTACAACCTGTAAAATCGTTTATGCCAGAAGTTACACTACGTTTAGGCGAGTGGGTAGATGCGTGCCCAAACAAAACGATACCAATAGTTTTAGATTCGTCGAGTGAAATGGCGTTTGGTATGGCAAAATGGGCAAAAGCAAACTGGAACATCCACACACGTGAAGATTTAGATGATTATACATATTATGTGGCAGGGCTTGTAGGTGTAATGCTTTCAGAACTATGGGAATTGTGTGCTGGTGAAAAGACAGACCGTGATTTAGCCATAGGTTATGGGCGTGGGCTTCAAGCTGTCAATATTTTACGAAACGAACAAGAAGATTTAGATGAACGCGGTGTGAGTTTCGTTCCAGACGATTGGACTCGTGCAGATTTATTTGATTATGCAGATGAAAATTTAGCTAAAGCAGATAAATATATGAAATCAATTAACAAAAAAACTATTTTACTCTTCTGTCGTTTACCATTAGCACTTGCCCATAAATCGCTAAAAGCAATGAAGAATGGCCGTGAAAAAATAACACGTCAAGAAGTAGAAGAAACAGTTGAAGAAGTAAAAAAAGATTAATAAAACATAGTATGAAGTAAATGATTTGGAAAATAGATAAGCTATTTTCTATGTTAAACATTTTGTGTTATTAATATATGTATAGATGACTCATTTTAATTTCATTTACTATATGCATTACCAAACTATAACTACATATTTTACTATATATGCGCGTAGTCTCTGTATCGTTTGCTAGGATATTTATGCTAAACACTAGAGATTTACGCGCTTTTGTATATGAATAATTAAAATCTCAGCATCAATTATATGGAAATATTAACAAAGTGATAAATTTGTTATTAAAGCAAGTTGTACATGATATAATTTTTCTGAGGAGGAACATCATTGATTATACAACTATTATTATGCCCGGTCTTATTTAGCTATTTATATCAACTGAGCAATGTGGAGAAATTAAAGTTAAATTATTTTGCTTCTCGTTCTCAGTGTGATTATTGTAAACGGCGTCTAAATTATTTTGAAATCATACCAATCTTGAGTTTTATATATTTAAAAGGCAAGACTAATTGTTGTCACAATAAATTAAGTGCCTTATATTTAATTGGAGAATTACTAGCATTATGCCCGTTACTTTTTCTTTCATATGTAAATTTACCTATTGATTCTACTACTTTCTTAACGATTTATATATTCCTACTTGTTTTTGGTATTTATGATATTAAAACATTATCATTACCACTTCATTTACTTTTTGTATTTACTATTATTTCATACTTTCTTGTACAAGGACATTTAAATCATTTTATTTGGATGACAACCCTACTTCATATTTTATACTTTTCACTACGACAAGGTATGGGGTATGGCGATATACTTTTATTTTCCATATTATCTTATGTATTACCATACCAAGCGTTTGTACTAACAATACTTCTCACGTTTATTTGTGCTGGAATATATGCCATTGTGTCAGTATCCATTACACATAAATTGCGACAAGCGATTCCGCTTATACCATTTATATTTATAGCCTTTAATTTAATGATGTTATTTCATCAATACTTGATTTTTGGAGGAGATTTTTTGTGAGGATTAATGAATTAGCAAATAATCAAAAGCCAAGGGAAAGACTATTAAGTAATGGCGCTTCTCACTTGTCACATGCTGAACTTTTAGCAATTTTAATAAATACCGGTAGAAAAGGAAGTTCAAGTCTTGACATTGCTAATGAATTATTGAAAAAAGTTAATAGTTTAAAAGAATTAAAGATGTTATCAATCAGTGACTTGATTAAAATAAAAGGAGTTGGCTTATATAAGGCACTCGTCTTGAAAGCAGCTTTTGAACTTGGTGAACGAATGCATTCAGGTAGTGTGGATGATAAAATACAAATTACGTGCCCAAAAGATGTGGCAGAGTTTATGATGGGAAAGATGGAACATCTCAAACAAGAGAAATTTATAGCATTATTTTTAAACTCCAAAAATATAATTATTAAACAAAAAACGATTTTTGTTGGTACTTTGAATACCTCTATTGTCCACCCACGAGAAATATTTAGCGAAGCAGTCAAATGTGCTAGTAATGCTATAGTTGTATTACATAACCATCCATCTGGTGACGTTACGCCATCAAAAGAAGATATTAAAACAACAGAAAGGCTAAGAGACTGTGGGCAATTATTAGGTATAGACTTGTTAGATCACATTATAATTGGCGATCATACTTATTTGAGTATGGTCGAAGAGGGATATTTTGAATGAAAATGTGAAGATAAGTTTATGTTAGAAACAAAACTGGAACCATTTTTTAATTAACTATATATTAACTTACGATAAATGCGCGATTCAAATCTTAATTCATTTTCATGATCAGTTTAAATAAATTTAGAATATCTTTAAAGGACTTTACTTTTATTATGTAATTTATGTTTTATCAGAAGTATTTTAATCTATCAGTATGTATCAAGGTATTGTATAATCAAATTGTTATATAAGGAGGATTATATATTGGGAAGTATATTATTAATCGGGTTACTCATACCTGTTGTTTATCTTATGCAGCTTACAAAAAAGAAAAAAGCAATTAAATTGAAACAAACAAAGCGCGCCATCTTTATTTCAGTTGTAAGTGTCGTAATTACTACTATGATATTTATTATGTTCAACGATACAACAACTTCATTTTGGCTTTATTTATTCTGTGCAATCGTTGTTGGTATCATTTGGTCAATATTATTAAGTGGTTGCTACTACATTTATCAAGTGTTAAGTAATAATTTAGAGAAGTAATAAAGTGACAATTTTTTTATAAAATATGTCAAATTCTATATCTATGAAACGCTACTTTTAGAATTTAAATAACAAAAAAATGCGCTTAATGGATAATATAATCCTTAAGCGCTAAAATTTTAATTGATGAAATTGAAATAGGTGTTAAAATTTTCCATTAACCAAAGAATACCTTGATATCCCAAATATATACATAACACAATTATCCCAACAGATATTATAAATCTTAATATTGATAAACCTACTCTAAATAATAGAATGACTAAGAGTGCAAGCAGGATTATAGATAAAATATTCATTCTGTGTTCACTCCTTTTGAAACCATTGTACTATGAAAGTAAAATATACGCATCAGCCTATAGATAAGATTTAAATACTTCTAGGGACTGATGAAAACTGAATAACGAAAAATTATAATATAGAGTGACTTAATAGGAGGATGGTTCATGAGGTTTATTTTCAGTATTGTTAAAAATGTTATAGCTGTCATTGCGATAGTAGTCATTGTAATTTTCGCGTTAAAATATGCCCCATTTTTAAAAGATCAAGAATGGAATCCAGTACATGATAATAAGCCAACTATGAATAATAGTGCCCAAGAAAGAACTTTAACTGGTGGGAAGCCATACTCAGTAGAAGATAATGACATTCTAAATAATGTACCGTTTAGTCAAACAAAAAATGTATTTGATTGGATTGATAAGAAAGAATTTATGTCAGTTTCTGGCTTAGAGCGAATGGGTTATAATGATGAATACTTGGCTGGACAACGCGGAGATGAGTTTATTATTTATGAATTTGGTTCTGACTCTATACATGTTTATAAGACAGAAATTGAAATGGAACAAGACTTAAATCAATTAGGTATAGATCTTCGACTTCAACCTAAGTCTAATTACGAGTAATGCGTTTGAAATATGGGGGGAAATGCGTTAGCCTTATATAAGTAAAAAAGATAAAGGTTGGTGTCCAAATATGAGCGAACAGTCTAAAGACAAAAAAGTAGATGAGCAAGCTAAAGCACAAAATTTATTTGCACGTTGGCGTAAAGAAGAAACACTATATAAAGAAGATGAAAAAGATTCTAAAGTTGAATCCGATGAAAACGAATCAAATAAAGAAGAAAAATAAGCATACTATAAAACGTCTCTATATTAAGAGGCGTTTTTTATAGTTAAGTTGGTATATATGCTTTTATATCTATTATTATTAGAAAGATTATTATAAGTATTAGTAATTAGAAGTTAGGAAAAATTTATTGAATAATTGGAAATAAGATCTAAAACTTATTAATACACTATTAAAGGTAAATATTGTTATAATACAATGTATCATTAAGAATGGAAGCATTCTCATTTTTAATTCATATACATCTGTTTTTATTAAATGTGTAATCCAAAGCGAACTATATTTTATTACATAATATTATGGTTCGTGCTTTATTTCGTATTACCAGTGATATAAAATGATAGTAAGAATATAAAATAGTTGGTTAATAGAGGTGTTTAGGTTGTCGAAGTTTTTTAAAAACAACAAATTGATTGTTGTCTTGTGTGCAATCATTGTGTTTATAGCGTTGATTGGTATATCTTTGCGTTCGCAAACGCAATCTCCGGTAGAGCAATACGTAGGAGATACTGTTGCTTTTGGACAAAAAGCAGTGAGTTATCCGGTACATTTTGTTACAGGTTCTATTGGTAATCTTTTTGCAAAAGAAAGCTCTAAAGAACAAGATAACAAAGTGAAACAATTGGAAGCGGAAAATGAAAGACTAAAAGCAGAAAATAAGGATTACAAAAAAGAGTTGGAGATTGAAGATATTTCAAAATATGAACCTATTTCTAGTACAGTCTTAGCACGAAATCCAGACCAATGGATGAATACGCTAGTGATAAATCAAGGGTCTAAAGACGGTATTAAGAATAATATGGCTGTTATGACCTCAGAAGGGTTAGTTGGCCGTGTCTCTAAGGTGAACCAATTTTCATCTCAAGTAGATTTAATTTCAACAAATACACGTGCCAACCGTTTATCTGTAAATATTCAGCATGATGGTGAAAATGTTTTTGGTTTAATCGATCATTACGATTCAAAAAATGAAGAACTTGTAATAACTGATATAAATAATAAAGACAGTGTTAAAAAAGGAGATAAAGTTGTTACGAGTGGTTTAGCAGATCAACTTCCTAGTAGTATTTACATAGGTGAAGTTTCCAAAGTCGAAAATGATGATTATGGTTTATCTAAAGAGATAAGAGTGAAAACATCAGCTAGTTTAGGAGATTTAAATCATGTCTATGTAGCTAAGAGAGATCCAAAAACGCTACCTGATACTGAAAGTGGGGATAACTAATGCGTGCATTATACTACTTTCTTATCGGCATTATATTATTTTATATTGATACTGCTATAGGGCTTATTATACCAATGCAAATAGGAGGTAAAGATATAATCTTCGTACCTCATTTAACAGTGATGTATATTTTGCTATTGAGTGTGTATAGAAGCTTTGGTGTAGCGATTATATTATCAGCAGTATTTGGATTAATAACAGATTTATATTTTGGTAGTTTCTATGGGCTTTATTTATTCGGCTATATTTTATTTGTAGTCATTATGGACTTTTTCTTTAAAACGTTTTATAGAGACGAAACAATGATGTTTATTATCATTTTATCGAGTGCTATTTTCTTAGAGGTTTATGTAGTAATAATGTATAGCATTTTAGGAATTATTAATTTTGAATTTATAGATTTTATTATGTTCAGACTAATACCTACACTTATATTAAATTTAATATTACTAACAATATTATATCCAATTATTATGAAATTCTTAAGAAAAGTGCAATTGAAGATTGACAGTAAGAAACCCTGATGCTAAAATGACGTAGTTGAGTAGTTTATAGCTACATACAACCGCTCAGATGCAGGTTCAAGTACATTGATGTCACCTGTATTTGGCGTGACTTAAAATTATAGGAGGTGCAAAGTATGTTTGCTATTATCGAAACAGGTGGAAAACAAGTTAAAGTTGAAGAAGGACAAGAAATCTTCGTTGAAAAATTAGACATAAACGAAGGTGATTCATTCACTTTTGACAAAGTATTATTTGTAGGTGGAGATTCAGTTAAAGTTGGTGCGCCAACTGTTGAAGGTGCTACTGTTACTGCTACTGCTAAAAAACAAGGTCGCGGTAAAAAAATCACTGTATTCACATACAAACGTCGTAAAGACTCTAAACGTAAAAAAGGTCATCGTCAACCTTACACTAAATTAACTATCGACAAGATCAACGCTTAATTATGATTACTGTTGATGTTACATTGAATGAAGCTGGTCAAGTAACCGATGTTATTATGGATGGCCATGCTGACCATGGCGAATACGGGCATGATATAGTTTGTGCTGGTGCATCTGCGGTTATTTTCGGAAGTGTTAATGCTATTATGGGATTAACAAGCGAAAAACCAGATATTGATTACAATGATGACGGTGGGCACTTCCACGTGAGAAGTGTAGATACTACAAATGAAAAAGCGCAATTAATTCTTCAAGCAATGCTAGTTTCATTGCAAACTATCGAAGAAGAATATAAAGAAAATATCAGACTAAATTATAAGTGAGGTGCAACCTAATGTTAAAATTAAACTTACAATTCTTCGCATCTAAAAAAGGGGTAAGTTCTACAAGAAACGGCCGTGACTCTGAGTCAAAACGTCTAGGAGCTAAACGTGCTGATGGTCAATACGTTACAGGTGGATCAATTTTATTCCGCCAACGTGGTACTAAAATCTATCCTGGTGAAAATGTTGGTCGTGGTGGCGACGATACATTATTCGCTAAAATCGACGGCGTTGTGAAATTTGAACGCAAAGGTCGCGACAAAAAACAAGTTTCTGTATACGCAGCAGCTGAGTAAATTTGTCATCATTAACACCAGAAGTTATGACTTCTGGTGTTAATTTTTTTGTCTTTATTTTCTAGCAAGCCAGATAATGATATAATATAAAAGATATGAAAATTAATTTTTAGAAAAAGAGGTGAAATCATGTTTGTCGATCAAGTTAAAATATCACTTAAAGCAGGTGACGGTGGTAATGGTATAACAGCCTATCGTAGAGAAAAATATGTCCCATTTGGCGGTCCGGCAGGTGGTGACGGTGGTAATGGTGCGTCAATTATATTTGAAGTTGATGAAGGTTTGAGAACTTTATTAGACTTTAGATATCAAACACATTTCAAAGCTAAAAGAGGCGATGGTGGTCAAAGTAGTAACATGCATGGTAAAAATGCTGAACCATTAGTACTTAAAGTACCCCCAGGTACAATTGTAAAAAGCGTGGAGACAGAAGAAGTTATTGCAGATTTAGTTGAAGATGGTCAACGTGCTACAGTAGCTAAAGGGGGACGCGGTGGTCGTGGTAATTCACGTTTTGCTTCTCCAAGGAATCCTGCACCTGATTTTAGTGAAAATGGTGAACCAGGTGAAGAGATTGATGTTACTTTAGAATTAAAATTATTAGCAGATGTAGGGCTTGTTGGTTTCCCAAGTGTTGGAAAATCAACGTTGCTTTCTATTGTATCGAAAGCTAAACCTAAAATTGGTGCTTACCATTTTACAACGATTAAACCTAACTTGGGTGTCGTGTCTACTAAAGATCAAAGAAGCTTTGTAATGGCTGATTTACCAGGGCTAATTGAGGGTGCATCAGAAGGCGTTGGTTTAGGTCATCAATTTTTAAAGCATGTTGAAAGAACGAAAGTAATTGTTCATATGATTGATATGAGTGGCTCAGAAGGTCGCGATCCATATGAGGATTATAAAGTAATTAATGAAGAGTTAAGTGCATATGAACATCGTTTAGAAGAGAGACCTCAAATTGTTGTAGCAAATAAAATGGATATGCCTAACGCTGAAGATAATTTAGAGTTATTTAAAGAAGAATTAAATGATGATAGCGTTCATATTATTCCATTATCTACTGTAATGCATGACCATATAGATGAGCTTTTATATGCAATTGCAGATAAATTAGAAGAAGTGAAAGATATTGACTTTAGTAAGGAAGAAGAAGAAGAATTAGGTGTGAATAGAGTGTTGTACAAACATACACCAAGTCAAGATAGCTTCACAATTACTAGAGATGATGATGCTGCTTACGTAGTTAGTGGTAAAGCAATTGAGAGAATGTTCAAGATGACTGACTTCAATAGTGATCCAGCAGTTCGTAGATTTGCTCGTCAAATGCGTTCTATGGGTATTGATGACGCATTGAGAGCCCGTGGTTGTGAAAACGGTGATATCGTAAGAATACTTGGTGGAGAGTTTGAATTTGTTGAATAGGAGTGCTTAATATGGACAAAAAAGATTATAAAAAGTTTTATTTAATTAGAGAAGATGTTTTACCAGAATCTGTAGTAAAAACTTTAAAAATTAAAGATGCATTAAAAAATGATCCGACTTTGTCCATATTTGAAGCAGTTAAACAGTTCGACTTATCTCGAAGTGCATTTTATAAATACAGAGATACGATATTTCCTATTGATGAAAAAATGGAAGCAACGAGAGAGTTTACATTAATATTGTATGTTAATGATATTGTAGGAATGTTAGCACAAGTATTAAATACAGTATCTAGCTTAAGTTTATCTGTACTTACAATTCACCAAAGTATACCGATGGAAGGTAGGGCTACAATTACACTCTCATTAGACGCTAAAGGCACAAATTTGGAAATTGATGATGTAATGGAAGCTTTAAGAATGATTGATCATATTTCTAAAGTTGAATTAATTAGTATGACTATATAAGGAAGTGTAAACGTGTACGCATATATTAAAGGCACATTAACTGTATTAAATCCTACGCACGTGGTCGTTGAAGCATCAGGCGTAGGTTTTGAGATTCAAACACCTAATTCTTATCGCTTTCAAAAGCAAATAGACCAAGAAGTGGTTATCCATACTTCACTTATCGTGAGAGAAGATGCTCAGTTATTGTATGGTTTTATTAACCAAGAAGAGAAAGATATGTTTTTAAGCTTAATTAAAGTAACTGGAATAGGCCCTAAATCAGCATTAGCAATTTTAGCTAGTAGTTCTCCGAATGACGTTAAAATTGCGATTGAGAATGAGAATGACGCTTATTTAACACAATTTCCTGGTATAGGAAAAAAAACTGCCCGCCAAATCGTATTAGATCTTAAAGGTAAGGTTCAAATTCACGATGTTGATAGTAGTCAGTTATTGAATGTGGATGCAGGTAACAATAGTGATAGTGCAATCATTAAAGAAGCTATGCTAGCACTTGAAGCCTTAGGTTATTCTAAGCGTGAGTTAACTAAAGTTGAAAAAACGTTATCAAAAGAGTCATTTGATTCTGTGGATAATGCAGTAAGAAGAGGTTTACAATTACTAGTTTCATGAATAATTTAGCGAAGTTAAAAAGGGGGGATTTTAATGGATGATAGAATGGTAGACCAATCAATACATGAGGACGAATCGTCCTTCGAACTATCGTTACGACCAACGAGACTACGTCAATATATTGGACAATCAACGATTAAATCTAATTTAGAAGTATTTATTAAAGCTGCTAAAATGAGAGAAGAACCGTTAGACCATGTCCTATTATTCGGCCCCCCTGGGTTAGGTAAAACGACTTTATCTAACATCATTGCCAACGAGATGGAAGTAAATATTAGAACGATTTCTGGACCATCTATTGAACGTCCAGGTGATTTAGCAGCAATTCTTTCTAGTTTACAACCAGGTGACGTATTATTTATCGATGAAATACACAGGTTAAGTAGTGTAGTAGAAGAAGTCCTTTATCCAGCAATGGAAGACTTCTTTTTAGATATCGTCATTGGTAAGGGAGAAGAAGCTAGAAGCATTCGTATTGACTTACCTCCTTTCACACTGATTGGTGCTACTACAAGAGCAGGTAGTTTAACAGCACCTTTACGTGATAGATTTGGCGTTCATCTTAGATTAGAGTATTACCAAGAGCAAGAATTAGAAGAAATTATAGTGCGAACAGCAGAAGTTTTAGGCACAACAATCGACGCAGAAAGTGCTACAGAATTAGCTAAACGAAGCCGTGGTACACCTAGGGTAGCCAACCGTTTATTGAAGCGGGTTCGTGATTTTCAGCAAGTAAAAGAAGATGAATTAATTAGCATCAATACTACGAAGCAATCTTTACAGTTACTTCAAGTAGATGATGAAGGATTAGATTATATAGACCATAAGATGATGAACTGTATATTGCAACAGTACAAAGGTGGCCCTGTAGGCTTAGATACAATTGCTGTGTCAATTGGTGAAGAACGTGTCACAATTGAAGACGTTTATGAACCTTTTCTAATACAAAAAGGGTTTATCGAACGTACGCCAAGAGGACGAAAAGCCACTGCTTATGCATTTGAACATTTTAGCAAGCATGGAAAGAAGGAATAGCTTTGGATATTGAATCATTTGATTATCATTTGCCTGAATCATTGATAGCACAAACACCTCTAAAAAATAGAGATGAAAGTAGATTACTAATTCTTGGCAGACAAACAGGAAGTATTGAACATAACCACTTTAAAGATGTTATCGATTACTTGGAAAAAGGAGATACACTTGTATTAAACGATACACGTGTAATGCCAGCTCGATTATTTGGTTTAAAGGAAGATACCGGGGCAAAAGTAGAAATGCTTATGCTTACGCAAATCGAAGGTAATGATTGGGAAGTATTATTAAAACCTGCTAAACGAATTAAAATAGGTAACAAATTAACGTTTGGTAATGGTAAAATAGTTGCTGAATGTATTGAAGAGTTGAACCAAGGTGGGCGCATTATGCGTTTACACTACGAAGGCATATTACAAGAGCGCTTAGATGAGCTTGGTGAAATGCCATTACCTCCTTACATTAAAGAACGCTTAGATGACCAAGAACGCTACCAAACTGTATATGCTAAAGCATCAGGATCTGCTGCAGCACCGACAGCAGGCCTTCATTTTACAGACGATTTGTTAAATAGTATCAAAGCAAAAGGTGTGAACATAGCATTTATCACATTACACGTTGGACTAGGTACATTTAGACCTGTAAGTGTAGATAATATTGACGATCATGAAATGCACAGTGAATATTACCAAATGGATCAAGAAACGGCAGATTTATTAAATGAGACTAAAGCTAATGGAAACCGTGTTATATCTGTTGGAACTACATCAACTAGAACACTAGAAACGATTAAACAAACGAATGATGAATTTATGGCTCAAAGTGGTTGGACAGATATTTTTATCTTCCCGGGCTATACTTTCAAGGCAATTGATGGTTTAATTACAAACTTTCATTTACCTAAATCAACGCTTGTTATGTTAGTATCTGCGTTTAGTAGAAGAGATTACATTTTAAATGCATATGAACAAGCAGTTAAATCTGAATATAGATTCTTTAGTTTTGGAGATGCAATGTTAATTATTTAGGGAATGAAAGGAGATTTTATATGCCGGCAGTTACGTATGAGCATATTAAAACTTGTAAGCAGTCTGGTGCTCGATTAGGTATCGTACACACACCACATGGTTCATTTGAAACACCGATGTTTATGCCAGTAGGAACTAAAGCTACAGTTAAAACAATGAGCCCGGAAGAATTACATCAAATGGAAGCGAAAATTATTTTAGGAAATACTTATCATTTGTGGTTACAACCAGGAAATGATATTATCAGAAAGAGTGGGGGATTACATCAGTTTATGAACTGGGATGGTCCAATACTGACTGATTCTGGTGGTTTCCAAGTATTTAGCTTAAGTAATTTAAGAAATATTACTGAAAAGGGCGTAGAGTTTCGACATCATAAAAACGGTTCAAAATTATTTTTGAGTCCCGAAAAAGCAACCGAAATCCAAAATGATTTAGGTTCTGATATAATGATGGCATTTGACGAGTGTCCTCCAATGCCTGCTGAATATAAATATGTGAAAGATTCTATTGCAAGAACCACTAGATGGGCTGAAAGATGTTTGAAAGCACATAAGAGACCGGAAGATCAAGCTTTGTTTGGTATTATTCAAGGCGGAGAATATAAAGATCTAAGAAAACAAAGCGCTGAGGAATTAGTCGCTTTAGATTTTCCAGGATACGCAATTGGTGGGCTATCTGTAGGAGAACCAAAACCAGTAATGTACGATATGGTAGAACACACTGAGCAATTCATGCCTCAGGACAAGCCACGTTATCTAATGGGTGTTGGTTCGCCCGACGCATTAATCGAATGCAGTATTCGTGGTATGGATATGTTCGATTGTGTGTTACCTACACGGATTGCTCGTAATGGTACGTGTATGACTTCGCATGGGCGAGTAACTATTAAAAATGCTAAATATGCAGAAGATTTAGGACCACTTGATGATAATTGCGATTGCTATACATGTAAAAACTATAGCAGAGCATACATAAGACATTTAATTAAAGCAGAAGAAACTTTTGGTATCCGTCTTACTACTTATCATAATTTACATTTCTTGCTTAAATTAATGGAAAACATCCGACAAGCTATCCGTGAAGATCGTCTTCTTGATTTTAAAGAAGAATTCTTTGAGCAGTATGGACTTAATGTAGACAACCCAAAAAACTTTTAAAAAGGGAGAAATAAAATAATGGAATTCACTTCATTAATATTACCAATATTATTATTAGCATTAATGTGGTTCTTCTTAATTAGACCACAACAGAAAAAGGCTAAAGAGCATCGTGAAATGGTTAGTCAAATAACTTCAGGACAACGTGTAACAACTATAGGTGGAATCAAAGGTACTGTTCGTGCTGTTGATGAAACTACAGTAGTATTAACTTTAAATGGCAATGGTACTGAGCTTACTTTAGAAAAACCAGCTATTAAACAAGTTGATCCTTCATAATAAAGTAACGAACTGATATCTAATATCAGTTCGTTTTTTTATGGGTAATTATATTACGAAAACGACAAAATCATATACAGTCAAAACAATAAATTAAGTTAGTGTTATAATTTAAAAGAACCTTGTCGTGACACGTGTTTTATAGGATTTAAACTAGTAATAATTTTGTAACAACCATAATGTAAATAGCGCTTACTATTAAATTATGAATACAAAATAGTTGAGTTAGTTTTTACACACGTTGTAATATGTTAAAGTAATAAGGTCGTTTAAAAGAGTACAATTTGTATAAACTTGCATTAAAATGATTTAATCAAGTATGCTTATAACATAACCTAACAATGAGGTGTTCAAGTGAAGAAAAGTAGTAGAATAGTTGCATTCTTATTGCTTGTAGTTCTGTTATTTGGAGCTATGGCATTTACGTATAAGAGTGTATTAAAAGACGTGAGCCTTGGTTTAGACTTACAAGGTGGATTTGAAGTCTTATATCAAGTAGACCCGTTACAAAAAGACGATAAAATTGACGATAAAGCGGTAAAAGCTACAGCTAAGACGCTTGAAAACCGTGTTAACGTCTTAGGGGTTTCAGAGCCTAAAATTCAAGTCGAAGATAAAAATAGAATTCGTGTACAACTTGCTGGGGTTAAAAATCAATCTCAAGCAAGAGAAATATTATCCTCTCAAGCTAATTTAACAATTCGAGATGCTAATGATAATGTTAAATTGACTGGTAAAGATATTCAACAAGGTTCTGCCAAACAAGAGTTTAAGCAGAATACGAATCAGCCAGCAGTTACTTTTAAATTAAAAGATAGTGATAAATTTAAAAAAGTAACTGAAGAAATTTCTAAAAAAGATGAAAATGTAATGGTTGTTTGGTTAGATTATGAAAAAGGTGATTCTTACCATGAAGAAGTATCCAAGAAAGATCCTAAATTCGTTTCTGCAGCTTCTGTAGACCAACCAATCAATTCTGATAGTGTTGAAATTTCAGGTGGATTTAATGGTGAAGAAGGAATTAAAGAAGCAAAACAAATTGCTGACCTATTAAATTCAGGTTCTTTACCGGTAGATTTAAATGAAATTTATTCAAATTCAGTTGGAGCTCAATTTGGGCAAGACGCTTTAGATAAAACTGTATTCGCCGCTGTTTTAGGTATCGCATTGATTTACCTATTTATGTTAGGCTTTTATCGTTTACCAGGTTTAGTAGCAATTATCGCACTAAGCGCGTATATTTACTTAACGTTATTAGCGTTTAACTTTATATCCGGCGTACTTACGTTGCCAGGCTTAGCTGCATTAGTACTCGGCGTGGGTATGGCAGTCGATGCCAATATCATTATGTATGAGCGGATTAAAGATGAACTTAAAATTGGACGAACGCTTAAACAAGCATATAAAAAAGCGAATAAGAGTTCATTCTTAACTATTGTTGATGCGCAATTAACAACTGTGATTGCAGCTGCAGTACTGTTCTTCTTTGGTGAAAGTTCAGTCAAAGGTTTCGCTACAATGTTACTTTTAGGCATTTTAATGATTTTTGTAACAGCAGTATTCTTATCTAGATGGTTATTATCACTGGTTGTGTCTTCAAATTATTTCAAAAAATCTCATTGGTTATTTGGTGTAAATAAGAAAGAAATCTTTGATATTAGTGAAGAAAAAGATATACATGAATTAAAAACACCTTATGATGGCTGGAACTTTGTGAAGTTAGCTAAACCTTTATTATCATTAAGTGTAATAATAATTCTCATTGGTGCCATTATCCTCTTTATTTTTAAATTAAATTTAGGTATTGATTTTACTAGTGGTACGAGAGTTGATTTTGAATCTGAAAATAAAATTTCAGAGGATAAAGTAACTCAAACGTTAGAAGGTAAAGATTTTAATCCTAGCCAAGTATCATTAGGTAGTAATGGTGCAAGTGCTACTGTACAATTTAAGGATGATTTATCTAAAGATGAAGTTGCTAAAATCAAGAAGACAATAGATGATGAATTTGGCAATGATCCAACGGTCAATACTGTATCACCTGTTATTGGTCAAGAGCTTGCTAAGAATGCGATGTTTGCACTTACTTATGCGGCGATAGGGATTATAATATATACAACATTTAGATTTGAATGGCGCATGGGCGTGTCATCGATAATCTCATTATTACATGACGCTTTTATGATTGTTGCGATATTTAGTTTATTTAGACTAGAGGTAGACATTACCTTTATTGCTGCAGTACTAACTATTATCGGTTACTCTATTAATGACACGATAGTAACATTCGACAGGGTACGTGAAAATTTACGTAAAGTGAAAGTAATTACGAAAAAATCACAAATCGATGATATTGTTAACAGATCCATTCGTCAGACAATGACACGTTCTATCAATACAGTATTAACAGTAGTCATTGTAGTTATTTCATTACTGATATTTGGAGCGCCAAGCATCTTTAACTTCTCATTAGCACTATTGATTGGTCTCATATCAGGTGTATTTTCATCTATATTTATTGCAGTACCGCTATGGGGCATTATGAAGAAACGTCAGCTTAAAAAGTCTGATGATCATAAGCTTGTAGTTTACAAAGAGAAAAAATCAAATGATGAAAAAATCTTAGTTTAAGCTTATTAAGAATGAAACAGCCCAAATTTATATTTGGGCTGTTTTTATATATCTATTTTTTAAGTAGGTTTAAGTAATTACATACTAATTTAAAAAACAATCCATCTTTCATGTTAAGATGAATGAGTGAAATTTTTGGATACACGATATTCGATCTATATCAATACTGGAAATATAAGTGCTTTTTATTTTCGAATATCTTTTGTATAATTGCTTGTGGAAATGAGGGAGAATAGTATGATTAAATCAAAGTATACTTGGGACGTTAATGCGCCAGAAGCTGAGATTACAAAGGAAGTTTCATCAGATTTAAAGCTAACTCCTATTGTAAAGAAAATTCTAGAAAGTAAAGGATTAACTGATAAGACATCGATAGAAGCTTTATTGAAGGGTAAACAAATCACTCATGACCCGTTATTAATGAGTGATATGACAAAAGCAGTTGAGCGTATTAATTTGGCTATAGATCAAAACCAAAAGATATTAGTATATGGTGATTATGATGCAGATGGTGTGACATCAACAACGATTTTAGTTAATACGTTAAAAGAATTGGGTGCGCACGTGGGGTGGTATATACCAAATCGATTCTCAGAAGGCTATGGCCCTAATGAAATGGCTTTCAAAAATGCTTATGAAGAAGGTATATCGTTAATAATTACGGTAGATAATGGTATACAAGGTCATGACGAAATACAGATGGTACAAGATTTAGGTATCGACGTTATCGTCACAGATCATCATGAAATTGGTGAAACAATGCCTAATGCATACGCAATTGTACATCCAATGCACCCTGATTTTGAATATCCATTTAAATATTTATGCGGTGCTGGAGTGGCATATAAGTTGGCACAGAACTTGCTGGCTGATCCACCTGCATATTTTCTTGGTTTAGTAGCGATAGGGACGATTGCCGATTTAGTTTCATTGACAGATGAAAATCGTACATTAGTACAAAATGGTTTAGAAATGTTAAATCGTCATTGTCCACCATCAATAAAAGCAATTTTAAAACAATCTGGCTATAATGATGAAATAAATGAAGAAACAATCGGCTTTATTATTGGTCCAAGGTTAAATGCGGTAGGAAGACTTGAAGATGCTGGTCTTGCTGCAGAATTACTCATGACTGATACAGACGAAGAAGCAGAATTTTTAGCTGAACAAGTAGAATTCTTCAACCAAGAACGCAAAGATATAGTTGCGCAAATTACTGAAGAAGCATTACTAGTCGCAGAAACACAAGTACAAAAAGGCTCCAAATTTTTATTGTTAGCTGAACCGGATTGGCACGAGGGTGTGTTAGGTATTGTTGCCTCAAAAATAGTAGAAACTTATAGTTTACCGACATTGATATTAAACGTTGACGAAGCACAAGGTCATGCCAAAGGATCAGCACGTAGTATTGCACAAGTCTCAATGTTTGAGATATTGAATGCGCATTCTGAATTGATTGCCAAATTTGGGGGGCACCATATGGCAGCAGGTGTGACCATGCCAATTGAACACATAGAATCACTTAGACAAGGCTTAAATGACTGGATGAATGATTTTGCTAAAACGACTTCCATTGAGCCATTTAAAAAAGTGGATGTAACGATATCAGAAGCAGATATCACAATTAAAAATATTCAAGATATTCAAAGATTACGACCTTTCGGTACCGACTTTTCTAGCCCTTGCTTTGAATTACGAGATATAAATGTGAATCAGGCGAAAGGTATAGGACAAGAACAAAAACATTTAAAACTTGTGATAGGTGAAAGTCAATTACAAGCTATATTTTGGCAGCATGGCCATTTAGTAAAAGAATTGGGTGAGCAACAACCCATTGATTGTATTGGAACGTTACAAATTAATGAATGGAATGGGTTTCAATCTCCTCAATTTATGATACAAGATTTATCAAGCAATAACTTACAAATACTTGATTATCGAAGTAAAAGTAAAGTGAGTGCTTTTGAGCATGATGCCTCTGATGTAGCTTACTTAATTCATAGGAAGAGCGAAAAACTAGGCGAAAATTATTATTTTTATGGTGACGAGATTCCTCATACATACAATAAATACGTGTTTAGGGATTTACCATCTTCAATACAAGATATTAAAGCTACATTAAAAACGGTCGAAATTTCACAAATTTATCTTGTTTTAAATCATGAGCGCTCGATTTATTTCGAAGGCATGCCCAAAAAGGAAACATTTAAGCAATGTTTTAAAGCGTTAGCGATGAAAAAAGAAACGAATTTAGCAAAAGATGGCATGAAACTTTGCCAATATTTAAATATACAATCGAGTATGCTTAAATTTATCTTAAAAGTTTTCCTAGATTTAGAGTTTATAAAAGACGAAAATGGTATAATTAGGATAAACAACGATTCAACTAAGAAACAAATCGAGTCGAGTAAGTTTTACCAAGGTCGTTTAGAAAGAATCGAAGTTGAAAAAACATTGCTTTATGAAGATTTTAATAACTTAAAGCAATGGATTAAGTCTGAACTGGTAGATAAATAGGAGGAAGTTTGAATGGATTTAAAACAATACGTATCTGAAGTTGAAGATTGGCCAAAGCCTGGAGTCAACTTTAAAGATATTACTACAATTATGGATAATGGTGAGGCTTATGGTTATGCCACAGACCAAATTGTTAATTATGCTAAAGAACGTGATGTCGATGTAATTGTAGGACCTGAAGCACGTGGATTTATTATAGGATGTCCAGTAGCGTATTCTATGGGAATCGGATTTGCTCCTGTTAGAAAAGAAGGTAAGTTACCTAGAGAAGTGATTCGTTATGAATATGATTTAGAATATGGAACAAATGTGTTAACAATGCATAAAGATGCCATTAAACCTGGTCAACGTGTTTTAATTACTGACGATTTATTAGCTACGGGCGGAACAATTGAAGCTGCCATTAAACTTGTAGAACAATTAGGTGGTATTGTTGTAGGTATTGCATTTATCATTGAATTGAAATATTTAAATGGTATTGAGAAGATAGAAGATTACGACGTTATGAGCTTGATTTCATACGACGAATAATATAAATAGTACTTTAATGAAACCAGAGGAAATCATTTGATTAAATGTATTTTCATCTGGTTTTAATTTTAATGTTTAAAATTAAATCATTTAAGATAAAAGGTAAATGAATCACACTTGAGTTGACTCTCCATGTATAAATAAAAAATAGACTTTATTTTATTAATAGTTATGTGAACTCATTTATTTATTTTATAACATGTAGTATCATGTAACTATTATACAAAATTTGACCTAATAAAATGGAAATACGTTATAATCGTAGTTAAAAATAATTAGATAAAGCTAACGAATATCATACTGGGTATCTAATAACGATTAATATTTAGTATAGGGGTGTCTTAAGTGAACAATGAATATCCATATAGTGCGGACGAAGTACTGTCTAAAGCAAAGTCATATTTATCAAAAGAAGATTATGAATATGTGTTAAAAAGTTATCATATTGCTTATGAGGCACATGAAGGTCAATTTCGAAAAAATGGCTTGCCATATATTATGCACCCGATTCAAGTTGCAGGTATATTAACTGAGATGCATTTAGATGGACCAACGATTGTTGCAGGTTTTTTACATGATGTAATTGAAGATACGCCATATACATTCGATGATGTAAAAGGCATGTTTAATGAGGAAATTGCAGTTATTGTTGAAGGTGTAACAAAATTAAAGAAAGTAAAATATCGTTCTAAAGAAGAACAGCAAGCAGAAAATCACAGAAAATTATTTATCGCCATAGCTAAAGATGTACGTGTAATTTTAGTGAAATTGGCAGACCGTTTACATAACATGAGAACAATTAAACCGATGCCAAGAGAGAAACAAATTAGGATTTCAAAAGAAACACTTGAAATCTATGCCCCTTTAGCTCATAGACTCGGTATCAACACCATTAAATGGGAGTTAGAAGATACCGCGCTTAGATACATTGATAGCGTTCAATATTTCAGAATTGTTAATTTAATGAAGAAAAAACGTAGTGAAAGAGAAGACTACATACAAAATGCTATAAACCGTATCAAAGCGGATATGTCTAGTATGAATATTATTGGAGACATCAATGGACGACCAAAACACATATATAGTATATATAGAAAAATGGTCAAGCAAAAGAAACAGTTTGATCAAATATTTGATTTATTAGCAGTTAGAATTATTGTTAATTCTATTAATGATTGTTATGCGGTATTGGGACTCGTTCACACATTATGGAAGCCAATGCCAGGACGCTTTAAGGATTATATTGCAATGCCTAAACAAAATATGTATCAGTCATTACATACGACGGTTGTTGGACCCAATGGTGACCCGTTGGAAATTCAAATAAGAACATATGAAATGCATGAAATTGCTGAACATGGTGTCGCTGCTCATTGGGCATATAAAGAAGGTAAAAGCATCACTGAAAAAACACAAAATTTCAATAAAAAATTAAACTGGATTAAAGAGTTTGCTGAAACGGATAATACAACTTCTGATGCTGAAGAATTTATGGAAACGCTCAAGTTTGATTTACAAAGTGATAAAGTGTACGCGTTTACGCCAGAAAGTGATGTAGTTGAATTACCATATGGTGCAGTACCTATTGATTTTGCATACTCAGTTCATAGTGAAGTCGGAAATAAAATGATAGGTGCTAAAGTGAATGGCAAGATTGAACCAATTGACTATGTTTTACAGACTGGGGATATTGTAGAAATTAGAACAAGTAAACATTCCTATGGGCCAAGTAGAGATTGGTTGAAAATAGTTAAGTCATCTAGTGCTAAAAGTAAAATTCGTAGTTTCTTTAAGAAACAGGATCGTTCTTCCAATATTGAAAAAGGCAAATTCATGATTGAAGCAGAGATACGAGACCAAGGATTTAGAGTTGATACAGTATTAACAGAGGAAAATATTGAAGTAGTCAACGATAAGTATAACTTTGCTAACGATGATGATTTATATGCTGCGGTTGGTTTTGGTGGTGTTACTGCTTTACAAATTGTAAATAAATTAACAGAAAAGCAACGTATTCATGATAAACAAAAAACATTAAATTCAGCACAAGAGATTTCAAAATCGGTGCCTATAAAAGAAGACATTACAACTGATAGCGGTGTATACGTTGAGGGTATTGAAAATGTTTTAATTAAATTATCAAAATGTTGTAATCCAATCCCAGGTGATGATATTGTAGGTTATATTACAAAAGGCCATGGCATTAAAGTACATAGAACAGATTGCCCGAATATTAGAAATGAAAAAGATCGTTTAATTCACGTTGAATGGGTGCGTTCTAAAGATGCTACACAACGCTACCAAGTCGACCTGGAAGTTACTGCTTATGATAGAAACGGACTTTTAAACGAAGTATTACAAGCTGTGAACTCAACTAAAAGTAATTTAGTTAAAGTAGTAGGACGATCTGATATAGATAAAAATGCTGTAATTAATATTAGTGTTATGGTTAAAAATGTGAATGAAGTATACCAAGTTGTAGATAAAATTAAACAACTTGGAGATGTATATACTGTCACAAGAGTTTGGAATTAGAGGTGCATCATACATGAAAATAGTCGTACAAAGAGTAAAAGAAGCTTCGGTTTCTAATGGAAAAATAGAAAATAAAATTAATAAAGGTTATTGTTTATTAGTAGGAATAGGTAAAACATCTACTGAAGCTGATATCTCAACGTTAGTTAAAAAAATTGTGAATGCACGGTTATTTGAAGATAACGATGGGAAACTAAATTTAAATATTCAACAAATTGAAGGCGAAATACTATCTATTTCTCAATTTACACTTTATGCAGATGTTAGGAAGGGGAATAGACCAGGTTTTACAAATTCAATGCCACCAGAGCAAGCTAATGAATTTTATGAAAAGTTCAATGAAGCATTGCGTGCTCATGACATAAATGTGTTAACAGGCGAATTTGGCACTGATATGTTAGTGAACATCGCTAATGATGGCCCTGTAACAGTGATTTATGAAAGTCAGGATGGCAAAATCGTATGAAAAAACTCGATACTTGGCTAGAAAAACATAATCTTAGAAATATCCCCACACTCATTGTCGTTGTAGCATTTGTAATATTTATCATTTTGATTATTGCTTTCTTAAACCAAAATGATGAAAACAGTAGTACCATATATATTACTGAAGATGCTGAATTAAGAACAGGACCTAGCTCAGCTTATCCAGAAATTAATTCAATTAAAAAAGGACAAAACTTCCATAAAATAGGTAAATCTGGTAAGTGGATTGAAGTAAAATCCAATGAAAATGAAAAAGGTTGGGTAGCAGGTTGGCATACGAATTTAGATATTCAAGCAAACAATAATCCTAACGAAAAACCTTTAAAAGACAAAATAATAGTACTTGATCCTGGACACGGTGGCCGTGACCAGGGTGCATCAAGTAATACAGAAAAACATAGTAAAGAAAAAGTATACACTTTAAAAACCGCTAAAGAGCTTAAATCATTTTTAGAAAAAGAAGGTGCGACAGTTAAGATGACTCGTAGCGCAGATGATTATGTTAGTTTAAGCGATAGAAATATTAAAGGTGATGCTTATCTTAGTATACATAATGATTCATTAAAATCAGAAAAAGCCAATGGTAATACAGTATATTGGTTTAAAGACAATCAAAAAGCATTGGCAGAGACATTGAGTGCGAGCTTACAAAAGAAAGCATTACTTACAAATAAAGGTGCTCGACAAGAAAATTTCCAAGTATTGAGACAAACAGACGTTCCAGCAGTATTATTAGAACTAGGTTACATTAGTAATCCTACAGATGAGGATATGATTACTGATAAATTACATCGACATATTGTGGAAAAAGCAGTAGTTGATGGACTGAAAGCCTATTTCTCAGAATAAAAAGGTTGCATATTAATCACAAACTAGTTATTATTAAATATGAATTCTATATTAAAACCGTTATGATTCTTGAAAATTCTAAAGGAAATGGTAGCATTTTTAAATGTGAAGAGACATAATTCATGGCTGAAAAATTATGCATAGTAATTTAGAAATTTTTAACACAAGAAGAGGTGCTTTAAAAGTAAAGCCGTGTGACGAACGTTATTCGTATAAAGTGGGCTATAAATTGAAGTGTTTATAGCCAATTAGGGTGGCAACACGGAAATTCGTCCCTTGTATGACTATAAGTCATGCAAGGGTTTTTTATTGCTTAAAAGGAGAGATTCTATGATAAATATACCTAGAGGGACCCAAGACATTTTACCTCAAGAAACAAAGAAATGGCGTTTTATTGAAAATAGATTAAACCAACTTATGGAATTGTATAATTACGAAGAAATTCGTACACCAATTTTTGAAAGTACTGAATTGTTTGCACGTGGTGTAGGTGGTTCAACTGATGTAGTACAAAAAGAAATGTACACATTTAAAGATAAAGGCGATCGAAGCATTACATTAAGACCAGAAGGTACAGCTGCAGTAGTACGCTCTTATATAGAGAATAAAATGCAAGGTATACCTAATCAACCAATAAAATTATATTATAATGGTCCAATGTTCCGTTATGAGAGAAAGCAAAAAGGGAGATATCGCCAATTCACTCAATTTGGTGTAGAAGCTATTGGTGCAGAGAACCCAGGTGTTGATGCAGAAGTATTAGCGATGGCAATGCATATCTATCAATCATTTGGCCTTAAACACTTAAAATTAGTGATTAATAGTATAGGTGATGTAGAATCTCGTAAAGAATATAATGAGGCGCTTGTAAAACATTTTGAACCTGTAATAGATGATTTTTGTAGTGATTGTCAATCACGTATACACACAAATCCAATGAGGATTTTAGATTGTAAAATTGACAAAGATAAAGAAGCAATTAAAACAGCACCAATCATTACTGAATTTTTAAATGAATCATCAAAAGCTTATTATTCAGAAGTAAAACAACATTTAGATGATTTAGAAATTCCATACGTAGAAGACCCTAATTTAGTAAGAGGTTTAGATTACTATACACATACTGCTTTTGAGCTAATGATGGATAACCCAAATTATGATGGCGCAATTACTACCCTATGTGGTGGCGGACGTTATAATGGCTTATTAGAACTATTAGACGGTCCAAGTCAAACTGGTATAGGCTTTGCTTTAAGTATTGAGAGATTGTTACTCGCATTAGAAGAAGAGAAAATCGAACTTGAAGCTGATCATGACTTTGATTTATTCATAGTGACCATGGGTAGTGAAGCTGATCGATATGCAGTGAAATTACTAAATGACTTACGTAAAAATGGCGTGAAAGCAGATAAAGATTATTTGCAACGTAAAATTAAAGGACAAATGAAACAAGCGGATAGATTAAATGCTAGGTATACAATTGTCATAGGTGAGCAAGAGTTAAAAGATAATAAAATCAATGTGAAAAATATGCAATCAGGTGAAACTGAAACAATTAAACTAGATGAAATTATAAATTATTTCAAAAACTAAGGAGAAGATATCATGAGTAAGCGTTCAACATATTGCGGTTTAATAACTGAATCATTATTAGACCAAGAAGTAACATTAAAAGGTTGGGTACACAACCGTAGAGATTTAGGAGGTTTAATTTTTGTTGATTTACGTGACCGTGAAGGTTATGTTCAAATCGTTTTTAATCCAGATTTTTCTGCAGAAGCACTACAAGTTGCTGAAACTGTTAGATCTGAATATGTGGTAGAAGTTAAAGGGTTAGTTAAAAAGCGTGATCCTCAAACTGTAAACCCTAAAATTGAAACGGGCCAAGTAGAAGTACAAGTATCAGATATTCAAATCATAAATAAATCTGAAACGCCTCCATTTGCTTTGAATGAAGAAAATCAAAATGTAGATGAAAACATTAGATTAAAATATAGATATCTTGACTTAAGACGCCAAGAGTTAGCTCAAACATTTAAAATGAGACACCAAACAACACGTTCTATTAGACAATATTTAGACCAAGCAGGCTTTTATGACATTGAAACACCTGTACTAACGAAGTCTACACCTGAAGGGGCTCGTGATTACTTGGTACCTTCACGTGTTCATGACGGAGAATTTTATGCTTTACCACAATCGCCTCAAATATTTAAACAATTACTTATGATTAGTGGGTTTGATAGATATTACCAAATTGTTAAATGTTTCCGTGACGAAGATTTACGTGCAGATCGCCAACCAGAATTTACACAAGTTGATATCGAAATGAGCTTTGTTGATCAAGAAGATGTTATGGATATGGGCGAAGAAATGTTACAAAATGTAGTTAAAGATGTGAAAGATGTTGAAATACCACGCCCATTCCCAAGAATGACTTATAATGAAGCAATGGAACGTTTTGGTTCAGATAAACCAGATACACGCTTTGGTATGGAATTAGTTAATGTTTCAGAACTCGGCGAGATTATGGACTTTAAAGTATTTAAAGATGCTGTTAGTAACAATGGCCAAGTAAAAGCAATTGTTGCTGAAGGTGCTTCTGACAAATATACAAGAAAAGATATAGATGCTTTAACTGAATTTGTTAATATCTATGGAGCGAAAGGTTTAGCGTGGGTTAAAGTCGTTGATGACGGCTTAAATGGACCAATTGCCAAATTCTTTGAAAATGATCACATTGAGAAATTACAATCATTAACTGGAGCTAAACCAGGTGACTTGGTACTATTTGTTGCAGACAAACCGAGCGTTGTTGCACAAAGTTTAGGTGCTTTACGTCTCAAACTAGCGAAAGAGTTAAATATGATTGATGAAACAAAATTAAATTTCCTATGGGTTACTGATTGGCCGTTACTTGAATATGACGAAGAACTTAAACGCTATACTGCAGCACATCATCCATTTACATCACCTAAACAAGAAGATATTGAAAAGTTAGATACTGAACCAGAAAAAGTTCAAGCTAATGCATACGATATTGTTTTAAATGGTTATGAATTAGGTGGAGGGTCTATCAGAATTCATAATGGTGATTTACAAGCCAAAATGTTTGAAGTATTAGGCTTTACAGATGAGCAAGCAAGAGAACAATTTGGCTTCTTATTAGACGCGTTTAAATACGGTGCACCACCACATGGCGGTATCGCGTTAGGATTAGATCGCTTAGTTATGTTATTGACGCACCGCACGAATTTACGTGATACAATCGCATTCCCTAAAACTGCATCTGCAACATGTCTGTTAACAGATGCGCCTAGTGAAGTGTCAGAAAATCAATTAGAAGAACTTTCTTTACGTATAAGACATTAATTATTTGAATAAGTTAAATTTCTTGCTAATTTCAAATTATGTGTTATGATATTCTCATAAGATAGTCATCTGAAGTGTTCGTAAGTTTGCTTTTTATTTGGGCCTAACACACTTTGATCCGGGAGCCCAATGGGTTTTCTTGCAGCGCACACGCCTCATTGGAGGACTTGCAAAACAAGAAACAGGGCACCCACCTGTTTTAAGCAGGCCGAATGATCAAGCACTTTACAACTACGGCATTACTGGACTCTATCGTACGCAAGACTTCGGTCTTGCGTATTTTTTTGCAATAATTTAAAAATAATCATTAGTCATGCTTAATGTAATAAATATAATGCATTTTTTTAATATTAAAATATGATAATGTTATAATAGTTTTGTTATAGTAATTAATTAATAATAAGGAGTATTGAGATGAGACATCAATTTTCTAGAAATGAATTAGCCTATGGACAAGAAGGCTTAGAACTATTAAAGAAAAAGACAGTTGTTGTACTTGGTGTAGGTGGCGTTGGCTCATTTGCGGCAGAAGCTCTAGCACGTACAAATATTGGCCATATCATTCTCATTGATAAAGATGATGTTGATATTACAAATGTTAATCGCCAATTACATGCGCTTACAACTACAGTAGGGCAGAGTAAAGTTACTTTAATGGAAGAGCGAATTAAATTAATTAACCCTGAATGTAAAGTGACATCACTTCATATGTTTTATACTGAAGAAACATATGAAGCATTGTTTAGTGAATATGATATTGACTATTTTGTAGATGCAAGTGATACAATTATTTATAAAGTTCATTTAATGAAAGAATGTTTAGATAGAGGTATCAAAGTGATTTCAAGTATGGGCGCTGCCAATAAAATTGATCCGACTCGTTTTGAAATTGCAGATATTTCTAAAACACATACTGACCCAATGGCTAAAATTATACGACGTAAATTGAAAAAATTAGGTATCCATAAAGGGGTTCCCGTAGTTTATTCTGATGAGAGTCCCATTGTAATTAGAGAAGATGTCAAGGACACAGTGGGTGATGCGAATGCACCAACAAGAAAAGCACAAATGCCACCATCATCAAACGCTTTTGTACCTAGTGTCGTCGGTTTAATTAGTGCCGGTTATGTAATTAATGATATTCTTAAAAATATTCCAGTCACACGTATTAAAGATAAAAAGTAAAATAAAGAAATGTTAGTTGTAATTGTGAAATAAATAAAGGTACAGAAGATTAAAATAAAAGGTAGCCTCCAACTGTGGAAGCTACCTTTTATTTTAGTTTAAGTTATTTTTTGATTTGTGAATGTTTAATATTATCATAAATCGATTTGAATTGTTGCTCACTTTTAGATGTTGTTTTAGGCTCATAATAAATTTTATTTTTGAGCTTATCAGGTAGGTATTGTTGAGGGACAAATCCACTATCATAACTGTGAGGATATTTATATCCTATTGCATGACCTAATTCTTTAGCACCTGTATAATGGCCATCTTTTAAGTGATCTGGTATTTGACCAACGTGACCTTTTCGTATATCAGAAAGGGCGGCATCTATAGCAGAAATCCCTGAATTTGATTTTGGTGATAAACATAATTCAATAACTGCTTGACTTAGAGGGATTCTAGCTTCAGGAAAACCAAGACGTTCTGCTGATTCTATAGCTGCTAATGTACGTTGTCCAGCACCTGGGGAAGCTAAGCCAATATCTTCAAAGCTAATCACCAATAACCGTCTAGCAATAGTAGGTAAATCACCAGCTTCAATTAAACGAGCTAAGTAATGTAATGCAGCGTTTACGTCGCTACCTCTAATTGACTTTTGAAATGCGCTCATAACATCATAGTGCATGTCCCCATCTTTATCACTTACAAAAGCACCTTTTTGTAAACAATCTTTAGCATCTTTTAACGTGATATGTCTTGTTTCATTCTCGACTTCAGAACTTAATACTGCCAATTCTAAAGCATTCAACGCACTTCTTACATCACCTTGACTTTGGGTAGTGAAATAAGTCATCGCATCTTCGTCTACTACTGGGTTGTAAGAAGCAAGACCTCGTTCTGTATCATGAATAGCCCTGTCTAACGATACTCTAACTTCGTCGTCTTCTAATGCATATAATTCAAAAATTTGAGCTCTTGAACGTATTGCTGGGTTAATAGCATGATAAGGATTAGAAGTGGTCGCTCCAATTAATACAATTTTTCCATTTTCTAAATGTGGTAATAGAAAATCTTGTTTGGCTTTATCTAACCGATGTATTTCATCTAGTAACAAGATGACTTGCCCAGACATTTTAGCTTCTTCAACGATGAGTTGCATATCTTTTTTTGTATTAGTTACAGCATTAAGCTGTCTAAATTTAAATTGTGTGCTTCCAGATATTGCCTTTGCAATACTTGTTTTACCTATACCTGGAGGGCCATAAAATATCATTGAAGACAATCTTTTTGTCTCAACCATTCTTCTAATGATACCTCTTGGTCCGACTAAGTGTTCTTGCGAAATAATTTCATCTATATTATTTGGACGCATTCTGGATGCAAGGGGTTCGTTTATCACAATGTGTCACACCTTTCTAATTCTATATTAACGCAAAAAATGATAGAATGTTAATATATAGTATTCGAATTAAGTGAGGTAATATAATGAAAATATCAACAAAAGGAAGATATGGATTAACATTGATGATTTCCCTAGCCAAAAAACAAGGTGAGGGGTGCGTCTCATTGAAATCTATAGCAGAAGAAAATAATTTAAGTGATCTGTATCTAGAACAATTGGTTGGTCCTTTAAGGAATGCTGGTTTAATTCGAAGTGTTCGTGGTGCAAAAGGCGGTTACCAATTAAGAGTTTCAGCAGAAGAAATAACTGCAGGAGATATTATCCGATTATTAGAAGGTCCAATCACTTTCGTGGAAAGTATCGAATCTGAGCCTCCTGCCCAAAAAGAACTTTGGATTAGAATGAGAGATGCAGTAAGAGAAGTATTAGATAAAACTACATTACAATACTTAGCTGATTATAAAGAAACTAAAGATTTAGACGGTTATATGTTTTATATTTAAAAAGATATAAAATTCATTATCTTATAATTTTAACTTGTGTATTTTAGAAATGATATTTAATTTGTTTTCTTTTTTATGTTTAATCAACCTAATTAGTGGTATTTTATGTATATACATTACTAAGGAGGTAACATACATGGCAGATGAAAATAAATTTGAACAAGCAAAAGGTAATGTGAAAGAAACTGTTGGTAATGTAACTGATAATAAAGAACTAGAAAGCGAAGGTAAGGAAGACAAAGCTTCCGGTAAAGCTAAAGAAGTCGTAGAAAATGCAAAAGATAAAGCTACCGACGCTATTGATAAATTCAAAAAATAATTTTTATTTACTAAAAAGGGGGACTTTCACTATGGCTGAAAATTTCTTAAATAAAGCAAAAGATACTGCGAAAAATGTATCTGACAAATTAAAAGGTATAGATAACGAGAAAGCACAACAAGCTTCAGAACAAATCGATAAATATACTGGTGGTAGTGACGAAGAGAATAAAGACGGCGAAAATAAAGATGAAGAAAATAAAGACGAAAAATAATATTTGTTAAACGATAATTATTTTGTTTATACAATATAACCCCCCGATTTACTATAGTAGTGTAAATCGGGGGTTTTTTTATGTCTAAAATTAAAAAACTTATGTTGTATAAAAGCAATATATCCATAACCATAATATCAAATTTGACTATAGATTATCTATTATATTTCTTAATTTACGATAAGATTCTAATTGAGCATTTTGGTCATAAATGTAACTAATAGCCATTAATTCATCAATGTCGCCGTATTCACTTATAAATGAATGAATTTTATTTTTAACAGTTTCTTCAGAACCTACAAGTGATGAGTTCATTCTTTGTTTTGCAATTTCATACTCAGTTGGTGTTAAAAGTCCTTTTAAATCATCTGTTGGTGGTTGAAGTGGTTGCATTCTTCCTCTCGTTATACTGACCATCACTTGTGCTTGTGTAGATGATAAGTACTCTGCTTGTGCATCCGTGTCAGCAACAATTGCATTTAAACAAACAATGACATACGGTTTGCTTAATACTTCTGAAGGTTCAAATAGCTCTTTATATATTTGTATAGCATCTTTCATTTGTTGGGGTGCAAAATGTCCAGCAAATACATAAGGCAATCCTTTTCTGGCAGCTAGATGAGCAGAATCAGTTGAGGAACCTAAAATATACAGTGGTACATGCTTATCAACTGCAGGATAAGCTCGTACATAGGACTGTTGATTACCAGGACCAAAGTATGTAGAGAGTTGCTCAACTTCCTCTGGAAATTCATAAACGCCATTATGTTGATCTCTACGTAAAGCACTTGCAGTCATCATATCAGTACCAGGTGCGCGTCCCAGTCCCAGATCTACACGGTTTGGAAATATAGTTTCCATAGTACCAAATTGCTCTGCAACTACTAACGGTGCATGATTTGGCAACATTATACCACCTGAGCCTACACGAATATTAGAAGTATGTTCTAAAGTGTGTTGAATTAATAATGCAGTAGCCGAACTGACTAAGTTGGGTGCATTATGATGCTCTGCAATCCAATAACGTTCATAATCTAAAGACTCCAAATTTTGAGCCAATTTGACCATATCCTTAATTGCATCTTGATCATCTTCGCCTTCACGAATAGGCACGAGATTAAGTGCCGATAATTTTAGATTGTACATGTTAATCGCTCTCCTCCTCAAAGACTGTTAATATATTGAAGTATAACAGTCGACTAAAATCTTGCGTAAAGAATTGCTCATTGTTATAATAAGTAAATTAAAATAACAGAAGATTTAATTAGGATTATGAATAAAAAATATATACAATTAAATGAAAATAATTACGAGACACATCCCTGTCTTAAATCATATAGATAATTTTTAAGCAATCAAATTAATAATGAGTTTATTATACATTTATGACATGTCATGTCCTTGAAAGTGAGGAAATTGATATGTCTTTTTATTATGCATAAAATCATTTGAGAAGTATGATAAGACATTGGTTTGTAATGTAGGGATTGGGGAACCCCAGCACTTGTAGTTGATAACGGGGTTGGTAAATCAACTTCACTATTGGGTATGAATTAGAATAAAATGTACTAACACAAGCTAAATTATTAAGTTTAAGAGAAGTTAATTCAGACAAAAATTTGGCGTTTTAAGTGGTGATAAACAAACGCATATTGCGTTATTACACTCAATTATTTTAGAAAGAAATTAATTTTATTAGATGAACTTATGAATTGTTTTGATATAATTACATAAGATTTAATATTGGATATAATTCATAGTTTGAATGAGCGAATGTTAATAGCAATACATGATCAATATATACAATTTCGTTTTATTGAGACTCATTGGGAAGTTGTTGGCTACCAATTTTATAATTTATCACTAAATCATTATCAAAAATTAAATATAAGTGATACATTAAAATTATTAGATGATTATAAAAAATGATGAAACAGGATATTTTGAAACAGACAACTAGAAAATTTATTTAGATGGTGCTATCATTGGAACATTGATAAAATTGTTAGGAGTGTCAAACATGGAAGTATATGCAGATTATGCTGCAACAACACCAGTCAAACAAGAAGTTATAGACAAAATGATGGATATTTATAGCGTTCACTATGGTAATCCTTCTTCTATCCATAGTATGGGGAGAGATGCGCGAAAACATCTGGATGCCTCTCGTAGATCAGTTGCAAAAATATTTAATGCAAAGGCTAATGAAGTTGTATTTACAAGTGGTGCGACTGAATCTAATAATACTGCTATTAAGGGAATTGCATATGCACATCAACATAAAGGTAAGCATCTTATTACATCTAAGATTGAACATCACTCTGTACTCCATGTGTTTGAACAACTCGAAAAAGAAGGCTTTGAAGTGACATATTTAGATGTTAATCACGAAGGCTTAATACAATTAGACCAATTAAGAGCAGCACTCAAAGATGAAACTATTTTAGTTTCGATTATGTTTGTTAATAACGAAATAGGCACAGTGGAGCCTATGTATGATATAGATGATATTATTTCAAAATCCAATGCACTATTTCACGTTGATGCAGTACAAGCCGTAGGCCATCTTGAAATAGATTTTCATGAATTTAATATAGATGCAATGAGTATTACTGCACATAAATTTGGAGGACCCAAAGGTGTAGGTGTATTGTTAGTTAATGAGGATACACATTTGCAGTTTCCACAATTAGGAGGAGAGCAAGAAGCAAAACGAAGAGCTGGGACAGAAAATCTTCCACAAATTGTAGGGTTAACTGAAGCACTAACTTTAGCTCATAATAATATAGATGATAATAACGTCCATTTGATGAATTTGAAAAATCAATTTCTTGTTACATTACAAGAGCGTGCCGTGCCGTTTGAATTAAATGGTTCAATGACAGATGCCACAGGCCATATTGTTAATTTGTATTTGCCATTTGTCGATGTTGAAACGATGTTAACCTTAATGGATTTATCTAATATTTATGTTTCATCCGGCTCTGCTTGTACAGCAGGAACAACAACGCCGTCACATGTATTAGTTGCAATGTATGGTAACGATGAAAGAGCAAAGTATTCTGTAAGATTTAGTTTTAATGAACAAACAACTGAACAAGAGATAAAATATATAGCTGCGGAAATACACAAAATTTATAACAGATTTAAGGAGGAAAAATAGTTGTCAAATCAAGATACACGTGTAGTAGTTGGCATGTCAGGTGGGGTTGATAGTTCTGTAACTGCGCACATATTAAAAGAACAAGGTTACGATGTAATAGGCATCTTTATGAAAAACTGGGACGATACAGATGAAAACGGAGTATGTACGGCTACAGAGGATTATAATGATGTAATTGCTGTATGTAACCAAATTGGTATACCTTATTATGCGGTGAACTTCGAAAAAGAATATTGGGACAAAGTGTTTACTTATTTCTTAGATGAATATAAAAAAGGACGCACACCAAACCCCGATGTAATGTGTAATAAAGAAATAAAATTCAAAGCATTTTTAGAACATGCATTAAAACTTGGTGCGGATTATGTTGCAACAGGTCATTATGCTCGTGTTCAACATCATGAAGATGGACATGTTGAAATGTTACGTGGTGTTGATAACAATAAAGATCAAACTTACTTTTTAAATCAACTTTCACAAGAGCAATTATCACGAGTAATGTTCCCAATAGGTAATATTGAAAAGAGTGAAGTGCGTCGTATCGCTGAAGAACAGGACTTAGCTACTGCTAAAAAGAAAGATTCTACAGGGATTTGCTTTATTGGAGAACGTAACTTTAAAGAATTTTTATCACAATATTTACCAGCTCAATCTGGTGATATGGTTACATTAAAAGGAGAGAAAGTTGGAACACATGCTGGTTTAATGTACTATACTATTGGACAACGTCATGGCTTAGGAATTGGGGGAGATGGAGACCCTTGGTTTGTAGTAGGTAAAAATTTAAATGACAATGTATTATTTGTCGAACAAGGTTTCCATCACGAAGCATTATATAGTGATTATTTAATTGCTTCAGATATTTCTTTTGTCAACGAAGTTGACTTAGAAAATGGTTTTAAATGTACTGCAAAATTCAGATATCGTCAAAAAGATACTAAAGTATTCGTTAAAAGAGAAAATGACAATGCTATACGAGTTACTTTTGAAGAACCAATTCGTGCAATCACACCTGGGCAATCAGTAGTACTTTATGACGGAGATATTTGTCTAGGTGGTGCTACAATTGATGATGTCTTTAAAGAGTCAGGTCAACTAAGCTACGTCGTTTAATAAAAAATCTTATTTTAATTAGAAATCGTTAGTAAGCTATATAATTTATAGTTACTAACGATTTCTTTTTGTAAAATAGGATTCCAAAACTACAAGCAAATGTTATAATAAATAGTCAGAAATGAGGGTTTAAATTGGATCAAGAACAAATTTATGAATTAATTAAGCAAGGAAATATTGAAGAAGCACTAACAGCATTATTTGCAAATATTGAAAATAATCCAAAAGAAGTTGAAAATTACATAAATGCTGGTATTTTAATCGCTGAAGCGGGTGAAGTTGAAAAAGCTGAAAAGTTTTTTCAGAAAGCTATCACATTAGACCCAGAAAATGGTGCGATTTATTATAATTTAGGAAATGTTTATTATAATGAAGGTAGATTTACTGAAGCAATTAAGTTATATCAACAAGCATTAAAATTCAACGTGGATCAAGTCGATACAAATTATATGATTGGTATGTCATTTAATCAATTAGATGCATTTAAAGAAGCGTTACCGTTTTTAATGACTGCTTCTGAACAAGACAACCGTAAAGATGTAGAAGTACAATTTCAATATGGACTAGTATTATGCCATTTAGAAATATTCGAGCAAGCAATTAAACAACTGAACCATGTTTTGACGTTAGATGATAATCATTCAGATGCTTTATATAATCTTGGTTTAGCAACATATATGCAAACTGAAGATACATCACAAGCTATACAATTATTTGAACGTGCAGTAGAAGCTAACCCAGAACATGTTATGAGTCATCATGCAATTAAAACTTTTAAATCTATAGCAGAGGAGGAATAACTGATGGAAGACCCTACATTATTTAATACTTCCATGATTAAAGGGACAGTTGATGCTATTTTGTTTCAAAATAAAGAGAACTTTTATACAGTTTTAAAAGTAGATACAATTGAAACAAATGAAAGCTTCGATTCAATGCCTACAATTGTAGGGTTTTTCCCAGAAATTGCTGAAGGAGACGTCTATACTTTTAAAGGACAAGTTGTCACTCATTCAAAATATGGTAAACAGCTTAAAGCAGAAACGTTTGAAAAAGAATTACCGCAAACCAAAGAAGCAATTATTAGTTATTTATCCAGCGATTTATTTAAAGGAATAGGTAAGAAAACAGCACAGAACATAGTGAATAAACTAGGTGAAAATACAATTAATGATATACTAAATGACCCTACTGTATTAGAACAAGTGCCGAGTCTTCCTAAAAAGAAACAAAAGCAGATTGCCGACCAAATTGCTAGTAACCAAGAAACGGAACAAATTATTATACGTTTACATGATTTAGGGTTCGGCCCCAAACTTGCAATGTCAATATATCAAGTCTATTTAGGCGAAACACTTAATATCGTAGAAAACAAACCATATCAACTCGTTTATGATGTTAAAGGTATTGGCTTCAATAAAGCTGATATATTAGCACGTAATGTAGGTATTCAATTTAACGATGATGAACGGTTAAAAGCTGGGTTATTATACGTTTTAGAGGAAGAATGTATTAAACAAGGACATACATATTTACCTACTAATAACGTGTTAGAAATGACACAAGATATGTTGTCTCAATCACCATCAGAAATAATAGAAACTCAGCAACTACTCGATGTACTACAAGATTTAGTGAAAGATAATAAATTAATTCAACAAGAAAATGAAGTTGCTATACCTAGCTTGTATTATTCTGAATTAAAAAGTGTTCAAAACCTATATCGTAACTTCACCCATACGAATAAATTGAAAGAAATAGAACAATCAGATATATTACTTGAAATTGGTGAGATTGAAGAACGTAATAAAGTAACTTATGCGAATTCTCAAAGAGATGCGTTACAAACTGCAATCAACTCTAAAATCATGTTACTTACAGGCGGACCTGGTACTGGTAAGACAACAGTTGTTAAAGGGATTGTAGAATTGTATGCCGAAATACATGGACTTTCATTAGATTATGATGATTATCAAAATGACGACTATCCTGTTGTTTTAGCGGCGCCTACTGGTAGAGCTTCAAAACGATTATCCGAATCAACAGGTTTAGAAGCGATGACTATACACAGGTTAATTGGTTGGAACCAAGATACTCAACCAGAAGATATTTTAGATAATGAAATCACCGCAAAACTGATTATAATTGATGAAATGTCTATGGTAGATACTTGGCTATTTCATCAATTTTTAAGTGCAGTTCCTATTGATGCACAAGTCATTTTAGTAGGAGATGAAGACCAATTACCGTCTGTCGGACCAGGACAAGTATTTAAAGATTTAATTGACTCTAAAGTGATACCTCGTGTGAATTTAACTGAGGTTTATAGACAACAAGATGGTTCAAGTATTATTGAGTTAGCGCATAGAATGAAGTTAGGTGAAACAATTGACATTACTCAGCGTTTTCATGATCGTAATTTTATTAATTGTACGACTGAGCAAATACCCACAGTGGTAGAAAAGGTAGTCACAAGTGCAGTACATAAAGGATATGATATGAGTGATATTCAAGTGTTAGCACCGATGTATAAAGGTTCTGCAGGAATTAAAAAATTAAACACGGTATTACAATCCATTTTAAATCCTAAAGATAAAAATACACGAGAAATTGAATTTGGCGAGGTGACTTTTAGAAAAGGAGATAAAGTATTACAACTTGTAAACCGACCCAGTGATAACATCTTTAATGGAGATATCGGTGTTATCGTAGGTATATTTTGGGCGAAAGAAAATGCAATGAATAAAGATGTACTTATTGTTGATTTTGATGGCAATGAAATTACGTTCGTACGCCAAGATTTATTAGAATTAACACATGCTTATTGCACATCTATTCATAAGTCACAAGGCTCTGAATTTCCTATCGTGATTATGCCAATGGTAAAGCAATATTTTAGAATGCTACAAAAGCCTATTTTATATACAGGGCTTACGAGAGCGAAACAATCCCTTGTGTTTTTAGGTGACCCACAAGCCTTTGATATCGGGCTTAAAACGCATGGACAAGTAAGAATGACACAATTATGCACATTTTTGAAAACTTATTTCAATAATGAATCAGTTGATGTCGGTGAAGATAATATTGAGGTTACTAAAACAATAGATGCTGACATTGTTTTAACCGAAAATAATATCTTCAAAATTAATCCTATGATTAACATGGGAGACATTTCGCCTTATGACTTTGTAGAAGATTGACATTAGTAACGAAAGTAAATACAATATAATTAACTTAGCATAAAGATGAGTAAACTGTGTTAGACATAAAAAGAGATGTACTGGTTGGTGAAAAGTACAGCTAATACGGTTGAATGCTACTTTATGTCAGTGTAAATATTAACTAATTAAGTGATAAGTATAAGGTAATAAACTTTAAGTAAAATAAATTTACTAATACTTATAACCAGGGTGGTACCGCGAAACGTTCGTCCCTTTTATGAGGATGAGCGTTTTTTATTTTCATTTTTTCTTATAACTGTTATAACTTGATTTGAGATGGAGGAATTTTAAGGATGAAAAACTTAAAAGCGAGTGAAATTAGACAGAATTTTATTGATTATTTCGTTGAACATGGGCACATGGTTGAACCTTCAGCACCTTTAGTACCAATAGATGATGATTCTCTACTGTGGATTAACTCTGGGGTAGCTACATTAAAAAAATATTTTGACGGTAGAGAAACACCAAAAAAACCACGAATTGTGAATTCACAAAAAGCGATTCGTACAAATGATATCGAAAATGTTGGTTTTACTGCACGTCATCATACGTTTTTTGAAATGTTAGGTAACTTCTCAATAGGCGATTATTTTAAAAAAGAGGCAATCCAGTTTGCATGGGAATTTTTAACAAGCAAAAAATGGATGGCGATGGATCCAAAATTACTTTATGTTACGATTCATCCTGAAGATGTGGAAGCATATAGAATATGGAATGAAGAAATTGGCTTAGAAGAAAGTAGGATTATTCGCATCGAAGGTAACTTCTGGGATATTGGTGAAGGTCCATCTGGTCCAAATACTGAAATTTTCTATGATCGTGGTGACCAATTTGGTCATGATGACCCTGAAGAGGAAATGTATCCAGGGGGAGAAAATGAACGTTTCTTAGAAGTTTGGAATTTAGTATTCAGTGAGTTTAATCATAATAAAGATCATACGTATACGCCATTACCAAATAAAAATATTGATACTGGTATGGGCTTAGAAAGAATGGCTTCAATTGCTCAAAATGTGCGTACAAATTATGAAACTGATTTATTTATGCCTATTATTCATGAAGTAGAAACAGTTTCTGGTAAAAAATACTTAGAAAAAGATGTCTATGATGTAGCATTTAAAGTCATAGCTGATCATATTCGTACAATTGCTTTTGCTATTGCTGATGGTGCATTACCAGCAAATGAGGGTAGAGGCTATGTGCTACGTAGGTTGTTGCGTCGTGCTGTCAGATTTAGTCAATCTTTAGAGATTAATGAACCATTTATGTATCAGTTAGTAGATATTGTTGCTGATATTATGGAACCTTATTATCCAAATGTGAAAGAAAAATCTGATTTTATTAAGCGTGTTATTAAATCAGAAGAAGAACGTTTCCACGAAACTTTAGAAGAAGGGCTTGCCATTTTAAATAATTTAGTAGCTAAAGCAAAATCAACTACACAAGAAATTAATGGTAAAGATGCATTTAAATTGTATGATACGTATGGCTTCCCTGTTGAATTAACTGAAGAGATTGCAACACAAGAAAACCTTTCAGTGGATATGGAAACCTTCGAAGAGGAAATGCAACAACAAAGAGATAGAGCAAGACAAGCACGTCAAAGTTCTCAATCAATGCAAATTCAAAGTGAAGTATTGAAAAAAATAACTACTGACAGTACTTTTGTTGGTTATGATGTTATGGATAAGGCTACAACGATTACAGATATTATTTACAATGGAGAGTTAGTGGAAACAGTTGAAGCTGGAGAAACAATTCATTTTATATTAAAGGAAACCCCTTTTTATGCCGTAAGTGGTGGGCAAGTTGCTGACCAAGGAATTATTAGTAATGAACAATTTGAAGTGTTTGTTACAGGAGTAACAAAAGCGCCAAATGGACAAAATCTACATACGGGTGAAGTTCAATTTGGTTCTGTTAAGAAAGGTGATGAAGTGTCTGCAAGTGTTCATCATGAAGAGCGTCGTGCAATCAAGAAAAATCATAGCGCCACACATTTAGTACATGCTGCCTTAAAAGAAGTGTTAGGCGAACATGTAAATCAAGCAGGTTCTCTAGTTGAACCGGATCGTTTAAGATTTGACTTTTCACATTTTGGACCTATGAGCCAAGATGAGATAGATCAAGTTGAAAGACGTGTTAATGAAGAAATTTGGAACAGTATTGACGTTAATATTCAAGAAATGCCGCTTGAGGAAGCTAAACAATTAGGCGCTATGGCATTATTTGGTGAAAAATATGGAGATGTTGTAAGAGTTGTAAATATGGCTCCATACTCTATTGAATTATGTGGTGGTATCCATGTAAATAACACTTCAGAAATAGGGTTATTTAAAATTGTAAGTGAATCAGGAACAGGCGCTGGTGTGCGTCGTATTGAAGCGTTCACAGGTAAATCTGCATTCCTTTATTTAGAAGCTATACAAGAGAGATTTAATACTGTTAAATCCCAAGTAAAAGTAAAAACAGATGAACAAGTGTTGGAGAAAGTTGTTCAAATGCAATCTGAAGAAAAAGAACTTACGAAACAACTAGAGCAGAAAAATAAAGAAATTACTTCTCTGAAAATGGGAGATATCACTGATCAAGTGGAAGAAATCAATGGTTTGAAATTGTTAGCTACAGAAGTTGAAGTGGCAAATGCTAAAGCTATACGTGAAACGATGGACGATTTCAAATCAAAACTGCAAGATACTGTAATTGTATTAGTTAGTAACGTAGATGGAAAAGTATCATTAATTGCTACTGTGCCAAAAGCATTTACAGATAAAGTAAAAGCTGGAGATATTATTAAAAACATGGCGCCGATAGTTGGTGGAAAAGGCGGTGGTCGCCCTGATATGGCACAAGGCGGGGGAACTCAACCTGAAAACATCACAGAATCATTACGTTTCATTAAAGATTACATTAAATCTCTATAACTTCAGAGTATTGTAATGTAGAATGTAAATAAGAAGTTTTTACTTGATACGAAGGAGTGCTAAAAAAATGGAAAATTTTGATAAAACAATGAAGTTTAATTATGATGAAATTCCTAAAGAAGATGTTACAACAGTACTACAAAATGTCTATAAAACACTTGAAGAAAGAGGATATAATCCTGTCAACCAAATCGTAGGTTATTTATTATCAGGTGATCCAGCTTATATCCCTCGTAATAACGAGGCTAGAAACCAAATTCGACGAATAGATCGAGATGATATCATGGAAGAACTTGTTTCGAATTATTTACAAGAGAACACAAAATAATACATGTTAAAGCATAAGATATTAGGATTAGACGTAGGAAGTAAAACTGTTGGCATTGCAATAAGTGATCTAATGGGTTGGACAGCTCAAGGATTAGAAACACTCCGTATAGACGAAAAAAACAATGATTTAGGTATAGAGCAGCTAATAGAAATTATAAAAAAAGAGAATGTTGGTTCTGTTGTAATCGGTTTGCCAAAAAATATGAACAATTCTATTGGATTTCGAGGCGAGGCTTCGTTACAATACAAGGAGCAACTTCAAGAAGCACTGCCAACTGTAGAGATAATTATGTGGGATGAACGATTAAGTACCATGGCTGCAGAACGTTCTTTACTAGAAGCAGATGTTTCTAGACAGAAACGAAAAAAAGTAATAGATAAAATGGCAGCAGTATTTATATTGCAAGGCTATTTAGATTCTATTCAATAAAAAGGAGCGTTTAATAATGACAGAGCACAATCACAATGCTGAGTTAGAAATTAATAATGAAGAGGAATTATTAACATTATACGATGAAGAAGGTAATGAAGTTTTATATCGTAAAGTTTTAGAATTTTTCCACCCAGAATTCAAAAAGGAATATGTAATTCTTGCTGAGGAAGGTGCTGATTCTGATGATGAGGATCTTATCGAATTAGTACCAATGATTAATGAACCAGATGAAAATGGTGAAGGTGGTAAATTCTTGCCTGTTGAAACAGATGAAGAGTGGGATATGATTGAAGAAGTAGTCAATACTGAAATGGATGACCATGACCACGAATAAAATAGCTAAAGCGGTCACTGTGATCCATTGATTAGCGAGTGAGTAAAATCTTTCTTTAAAACTGCCAATGAAGTGTATTAACTTTGTTGGCAGTTTTTTATATGCATCTATACTGCAGCGTAAATTAATATATAATAGTCAATGGTATTTAAGTTTAAAATCAAATATTGAAGGTTAATTTTTAGTTTCATTATGATACTTAAAGCTATGAATTACAATATACACTTATTTTTTGTAATAGTTTATGGTAAAATATATAAAGTTAATTTCAATCATACATATCTTATATAAATGATGTATCGCATACTAAACAATGAACCTATAGCGATTCAAAATAAAGAGCGTATCAATAAGTTATGCTATATTTAATCAGTCAATTTTACCTGACTGATTTATTTTATTATTTAAATTAAATGTATCATTTTATAATAAAGGAAGTTTTTGAAAATGGATAATAATCAGCTATATTTATTAAATTTGCATGAGCAATCTGACAACTATATTGAGTCATTAAGAACGTATGCCGAAGAACATCAAGTACCTATTGTTGATAAACTCACATTAGACATGATTAAGCAATTAATTAGAATACATAAACCTATGAATATTTTAGAAATTGGTACAGCGATTGGTTATAGTGCTATGCAATTTGCTTCTATCTCTGAAAAAATTCACGTGACAACAATAGAGCGTAACTCAGAGATGCAAGAAAAAGCGAAGCAATGTGTAGAACAATATCATTTCAATAATCAAATTAGAATAATCGAAGGCGATGCGCTAGTACAATTTGATAATGTGAATGATCGCACGTACGATATGATATTTATTGATGCGGCGAAAGCACAATCTAAAAAGTTTTTTGAATTATATACACCACTTTTAAAAGATGGAGGTATTGTAGTCACTGACAATGTTCTATATCATGGTTTCGTATCTGATATTTCAGTCGTACGTAATAGAAACCTAAGACAAATGGTTAAAAAAGTGCAAAGCTATAATGAATGGTTAATGAAACAACCTAATTATGCGACAAACTTTTTGAATATGGATGATGGATTAGCAATTTCAATTAAAGGAGAATCAAAATGACAGAGTTATTAGTAACACCAAAATCTGTTTATCATATTGAGACATTAATTGAAAAAGGTGCAGATGCTTTTGTAATAGGGGAACAAAAGTTCGGTTTAAGGTTAGCTGGTGAATTTAATAAAGAAGATATGAGAGAAGCTGTGGAACTAATACATAATCAAGGTAAAAAAATTTATGCTGCAGTGAACGGTATCTTTCATAATTATCATCTCAATGCATTAGAATCATATATTAATTTTCTACATGAAATAAAAGTAGATCGTATAATATTTGGTGACCCAGCCGTGATTATGTATGTTAAGCAACAAACACATCCAATTCCGTTAAATTGGGACGCAGAAGCATTAGTGACAAATTATTTTCAGTGTAATTACTGGGGGAGTAAGGGTGCCAAGCGTGCTCAATTAGCTAGGGAGCTTAGCTTAGATGAAATTCTAAATATTAAAGCCAATGCTAATGTTGAAATAGAGGTACAAGTGCATGGTATGACTTGCATGTTTCAATCAAAGCGTATGTTGTTAGGTAATTATTACACTTTTCAAGAAAGGCAAATGAAGATAAAAAGAAATAAAGAAGCCAATGAATTATTGTTATATGATGAAGAACGAGATAATAAATACCCTGTATTTGAAGATTATAACGGTACTCACATCATGTCTCCGAACGATATATGCCTAATTGAAGAATTAGGGCCACTTTTAGAAGCAGGTATAGACGCATTGAAAATTGACGGCGTCCTACAATCTGAATCATATATAAATACATGTACAGAACAATATAGAGAAGCAATTGACTTATATAATGAGGACCCAGATGTTTATGAAGATGAGAAGTTTATGCTCGTAGATCCGATAGAAAAGATACAAGCAGAACATCGTCCATTTGATGAAGGGTTTTTATTTAAGCAAACAGTTTATTAATGGAGGTTTAGTAATGAACGTATTAGAACAAATTACAAATCAAAATAAACCTAAAATAAAAAAACCTGAACTTCTTGCCCCAGCTGGTAATCTAGAAAAGCTTAAAATAGCTGTGCATTATGGTGCAGATGCTGTATTTCTTGGCGGCCAAGAATATGGTTTAAGATCAAATGCAGGTAATTTTACGATGGCTGAAATAAAAGAAGGCGTAGAATTTGCCCAAAATTATGGTGCAAAGATTTATGTAACGACGAATATAATAGCACATGATGAAAATATTGAAGGATTAGATCAATATCTAAAAAATTTATCAATGACTGGGGCAACTGGCATTATTGTAGCTGATCCACTCATTATTGAAACTTGTAAACGTGTAGCACCTAATTTAGAGATACATTTATCTACACAACAATCACTTTCTAACTATAAAGCTATAGAGTTTTGGAAAGAAGAAGGATTAGACAGGGTCGTATTAGCTCGAGAAACAGGAGCTATGGAAATGAAAGAAATGAAAGATCAAGTAGATATAGAAATAGAATCTTTCATACATGGTGCCATGTGTATTGCCTATTCAGGGCGTTGTACGCTAAGTAATCATATGACTGCACGTGATTCAAATAGAGGCGGTTGCTGTCAAAGTTGCCGTTGGGATTATGATTTATTACAAGTTGATGAAGATGGAGAATTAGATTTATTTTATGAAGATAATGAAGTTACTTCATTTGCTATGAGTCCTAAAGATTTGAAACTTATCGAATCTATTCCTAAAATGATGGACATTGGTGTTGATTCCTTAAAAATTGAAGGACGTATGAAATCAATTCATTATATTGCAACAGTAGTTTCAGTATATAGAAAAGTTATTGATGCTTACGCAGAAAATCCAGATCAATTTAACATTAATCCCGAGTGGCTTTTTGAACTAGAGAAATGCGCCAATAGAGAAACTGCTTCATCGTTTATAGAAGGAACACCTGGTTATGAAGAACAAATGTTTGGTCAACAAAATAAAAAAAACGCATCATTTGACTTCTGTGGATTAGTGTTAGATTATAATAGATTCACCCATATGGCTACAGTGCAACAACGTAATAAATTTGAACCTGGCCAGGAAATAGAATTTTTTGGTCCTGAAATAGAAACATTTAAACAAGTTGTGGATACAATTTACGATGAAAACGGTAACGAACTTGATGCTGCACGTCACCCATTGCAAATCGTGCAAATTAAAGTCAATCATCCAATTTATGCCAACAACATGATGAGAAAGGAAATTGGATAATGAAAAGTACGACGATTATTGGAATTGCAGGCGGCTCTGGTTCTGGGAAAACATCAGTAACAAATGAAATTATGAAGAATTTGGAAGGGCATAGTGTTGCACTCTTAGCTCAAGACTATTATTATAAAGACCAATCCCATTTATCTTTTGAGGAACGCCTAGAAACCAATTATGATCATCCTTTTGCGTTTGATAACGATTTGTTAATTGCAAACCTTAATGATTTAAGGCACGGCAAACAAATAGAAGTTCCAACGTATGACTATACGAATCATACAAGAAGTGATAAAACGATTGCATTTGAGCCAAAAGATGTTATTATCGTGGAAGGTATATTTGCGCTTGAAAACAAAACATTAAGAGATTTAATGGATGTCAAAATTTATGTTGATACTGATGCTGATTTGCGTATCTTAAGACGGCTACTTCGAGATACTGAAGAAAGAGGTCGTACGATGGATTCTGTTATAAATCAGTATTTAAACGTGGTGCGACCAATGCATAATCAATTTATTGAACCAACTAAAAGATATGCAGATATTATTATTCCAGAAGGTGGAAGCAATAAGGTCGCCATCGATATAATGACGACGAAGATTCAAACTTTAGTAAGTAAACAATAGTAATTTATATGCAAAGGAAGATGTTAATATGGAAAATCAAAAACAATACCCAATGACTCAAGAGGGTTTTGAGAAATTAGAAAATGAGCTTGAAGAATTAAAAACAGTTAAACGACCAGAAGTCGTAGAAAAAATTAAAGTTGCTCGTTCTTTCGGTGACTTATCTGAGAACTCAGAGTATGATGCTGCGAAAGATGAACAAGGATTTATCGAACAAGATATTCAACGTGTAGAACATATGTTGCGTAATGCGTTAATCATTGAAGATACTGGTGATAATAACGAAGTTAAAATTGGTAAAACAGTTACTATTGTTGAATTACCAGGTGACGATGAAGAAGAATACCAAATTGTTGGTTCTGCGGAATCGGATGCATTTAATGGTAAAATTTCTAATGAATCACCAATGGCTAAAAGTTTAATTGGTAAGAAATTAGACGATGAAGTCCGTGTGCCTTTACCTAATGGCGCCGAGATGAATGTTATTATTAAAAATATTAAATAATATATTAAATTAAATCCCCCTAAACATGTATACATGTTTAGGGGGATTTTACACTATATCAAAGTAAATATATACTTAATAGCAACATTTTGTTAAATTTATTATTAGAAAACAAATTCAGAAAATTTTGTGATTTAAATAAAAAATATAAATAATTAGTTATAGTTAATAATAACTTATCAGTATTAAACATAATTTTGAGAATGATGATATAATGATGACGTAATGTGCACAACCTTGTTTGTTTGAGAACTAAATAAAAATATATTAAAGGGGGCATAATCTTTGGAATATAAATTGATTAATGAACAAACGATTATGATTTATTTTGAAAATCACATTGATCCGAGAACGTTTCAACAACTACAACAAGTTGAAGCTTTTATTAAAAAACAAAACAACCCAGCTATTATAGAAATAGTGTCTTCGTATCGTGCCATTATGCTGACAATTGATATTAACCAAACAGATTTGATGCAAATTACTTCTGAACTTAAATTAGATGTTCTAAATCAAACAAAACTTGAAGACGCTTCAACGCAATCTAAAATTGTTCACATACCCGTACTTTACGGCGGAGAGTATGGCCAAGATATATATGAAGTTGCAAATCATAACAATATATCAATTAAAGATGTTGAACGTATACATACAGAAACCGCTTATTTAATTTACATGATTGGCTTTATGCCAGGGTTTCCTTTCTTAGGTGGTTTAGATAGTCGTTTACATACGCCAAGACGAAAAGAACCAAGAACAAAGATAGAGGCTGGGTCAGTTGGTATTGCAAATAATCAAACAGGCTTATATCCGAAAGCATCACCAGGAGGTTGGCAAATTATTGGGCGTACACCGATTAAAGTATTTGATATTCAAAGAAAACCAATGTGTTTATATGAAGCTGGAAACGCTATTAAATTTTATGCTATTGAAGAGGAAACGTATCATCATATAATAGATGAACAACAGCGTGATGATTTTGATATAAAAAAGTGGGTGAAAATAAAAAATGAGTATTAAAATTTTAAATCCAGGATTATTTAGTACGATTCAAGATGAAGGTAGAATAGGCTTTCAAAATCAAGGTTTTTCAAATGCAGGTGTATTAGATTATTACGCTTATAAATTAGGTCAAACATTGATAGGCAATAATGGACCAGCAATTGAATGTACAGTTATCGGCCCTACTTTACAATTCTTAGAAGATAACACTTTCGTCATTACTGGTGCAAGTTTTAATGCAACATTAAACGATATAGATGTAGATGATCATACTGTAATTGCAGTAGAAAAAGGAGATATCTTAAAATTAGGTAAAGCACATCAAGGTGCAAGAGGTTATATTTTACTAGGAAACTCCATCGATGTACCATTAGTTGCCAATAGTTATGCGACACATACACGCAGCCATTTCGGCGGTTTCAAAGGGCGAGCTTTAAAAGAGAATGATATTATATGCTGTAAAGAAAACGATGCTTATATTCATCGAGTTGGCTACAGTACACAACCGTTTTTGAAAGCGTTTACTCATGGGATTATACAAGTAATTGAAGGGCCACAAGTCAATAGCTTTGGCCGAGATAAATTGAACAAGCTAACAAGCTCAAAATATAAAATTTCGGAACAATCTGATCGTATGGGCTATCGTTTACAGGGCGAAGCAATACCCCCAGAAAGCTCAGCAGATATTATTTCTGAACCAGTAGCTTTAGGTAGCATTCAAGTGCCAAATGATGGTAATCCTATTATTTTATTAAATGATAAACAGACTGTTGGTGGCTATACAAAAATTGCTACAGTATCTGCTGCAGATTTACATATATTAGCACAGAAAAAACCCGGAGATAACATTCTATTTGAATGGACAACAGTTGAACAAGCAACAGAAAAATTAAAACAACAAGAATTAGATTTCCAACAAAAATTAAATCAAATCATAGAAGAGCCAATATATAATACAACACAATTTAGACCAACTTCAGCAAGAATAAAAAAATTATTAAAAGGAGAATTGTAATGAATTTTGAAAAAATAGAGCAAGTAATTAAATTAGTAAAAGAGAATGAAGTTAAAAAGTTTTCATACAAAGATAGTAAAAGCGAAATATCTATAGATTTTACAGAAGGTAAAGCGAATTCAAATACTTCTAATCAAAATTTACAAGCTGTATCAAAACAAGAGGCAAAAAGCGCTGAAAATGAACTAAATTTAAAATCAGCAGAAGACAGTAATTTACAAGAAGTGAAATCACCGATGGTAGGCACATTTTTCCTTCAAGATGAAAATGAACTGACAAATCCATTAATAAATGTAGGAGATAAAGTCAATAAAGGGGATACTATTGGTTATATTGAAGCAATGAAAGTAATGAATGAAGTGAAAACAGAAGTTGAAGGCGTAATCCAAGAAATCTTAATAGAACATGGTACAAGCGTTGAATATAATCAAACTATTGTAAAAATAAAATAATATAAAGAGGGGGATTTAGTGTGTATCGTTGTCTAATAGCAAACAGAGGAGAAATCGCTGTAAGAATTATTCGTGCATGTAGAGAAATGGATATAGAAACTGTAGCTGTATATGCATTAGGAGATGAATCGAGTTTACATGTTAATTTAGCCGATCAGGCAATTTGTATCGGTGAAGCTAAATCATTAGATAGTTATTTGAATCAGGACAGAATTATTAGTGCAGCAAAAATTAGTGGTGCAACTGCTATACATCCTGGTTACGGCTTTTTATCTGAAAGTGCATCATTTGCACAAAAAGTTGAAGAAAATAATATAGAATTTATTGGTCCAACACGATTGACGATGGAAATGATGGGTGATAAAATAACTGCTCGTCAAACCGTTGATAGTGTTGATGTGCCAATTATTCCAGGATCCACAAATGCTGTGAATTCAATTGAAGAAGTAAAGGAAATTGCACAAGATGTAGGTTATCCACTGGTATTAAAAGCTGCTAACGGTGGTGGCGGTAAAGGGATTAGAATTGTAAAAAAAAGCGAGGAGCTTGCTAAAGCTTTCAAAGAAGCTAAGAGTGAAGGCGAGAAATATTTCGGTGATGACCGTATTTATGTTGAGTCATTTATTCCAGTAGCAAAACATGTTGAAGTTCAAGTTATTGGTGATGGTAAGGACAATTACATACATTTAGGCGAAAGAGATTGTTCGGTTCAAAGAAAAAACCAAAAGTTAATTGAAGAATCTCCTTGTGCATCAATAACAGAAAAAATGAGAAATTCAATGTGTAATGACGCTGTTAAAGTAGCTCAAGCTTCAAATTATAGAAGTGCAGGCACCATTGAATTTTTAGTCACTGATAAAGCCTATTATTTTATTGAAATGAATGCGCGTATTCAAGTTGAACATACAGTTACTGAAATGAGAGCTAATACAGATTTATTACAAGCGCAGTTATATTTAATGATGAATGGTGAATTACCTTTTACTCAAGATGATATAGCTTTTGACGGTCATGTTATTGAAGCAAGAATTAATGCTGAAAATCCTGAACGTCAATTTCAACCATCACCTGGTACAGTACAAGCGTTGCATTTACCACAAGGATTTAATGTGCGTGTAGATAGTTTGCTCTATCAAGGATACACTGTGTCACCTAATTATGATTCTTTAGTGGCAAAAGTAATTGTGAAAGCACCTGATAGGCAAAGCGCAATTAAAAAATTGAAAGTAACACTAGATGAAATGGTCATTGATGGTTTCATGACAACAACTGACTTTTTATATGCAGTATTGTCTTATCCATTGTATGCAGAAGGTGATGCAAAAGACGTTGATATTAAATTCTTAGACAAACATCAAATTATCAAGGGGGAATCTTAATGCAAGTTGATTTAAATTGTGATTTAGGTGAAGCATTTGGTAATTACACTTTCGGTGGAGATGCACAAATTATCCCACTTATTACTTCAGCAAATATTGCTTGTGGTTTTCATGCCGGGGATCAGCATGTAATGAATAAAACTGTAAAATTGGCAAAAAAACATAATATTGGTATTGGAGCTCATCCAGGATTACCAGATTTACAAGGTTTCGGTCGCAGAAATATAGATTTATCTCCAAGTGAAATTTATGATATTGTTGCTTATCAAGTTGGGGCGTTAATTGGTTTTTGTAAAATACATAAAGTTAAAATAAACCACGTTAAACCGCATGGTGCTCTTTATCAAATGGGAGCTAGAAATAAAGATATAGCACGTGCAATTGCTCAAGCTGTATTTGATATTGACAAATCACTAATATTTGTGGGATTATCTAACACGTTATTAATTTCAGAAGCAAAAGCAGTTGGTTTAACAACGGCTTCTGAAGTTTTTGCAGATAGACGTTACGAAGACGATGGTCAACTCGTGAGCCGAAAAGAACAAGATGCATTAATTACGGATACCGAGGAAGCTATTGAGCAAGTAATCCATATGGTCAAATCGCAGTCTGTTGTTACTAAAAATAATAAGACAATTAGTTTAGAAGCAGATACGATTTGTGTACATGGAGACGGTGCACATGCGCTCGACTTTGTAACGCAAATTAGGGAAAGATTAATGAAAGAAGGCGTTTATATTAAAAGTCTAGGGGGCTAAGAAATGAAAAACAAAATAAGTTCTGAAGAAAATGGTTTTACTTTTACCAAAAATCATAAAAGATTATTATTAGGGTCAGTATTTTTAATGGCAACATCAGCCATAGGTCCAGCATTTTTAACACAAACTGCAGTATTTACTGCACAATTTACTTCAAGTTTTGCTTTTGCTATTCTGTTATCTATTATTATTGATATTGGTGCTCAAATCAATATATGGAGAGTATTGGTAGTCACAGGTAAGCGTGGTCAAGAAGTAGCAAATGAAATTTTCAATGGTCTTGGTACAATTATTTCAATATTGATTGCCATTGGTGGTCTTGCCTTTAATATAGGTAATATCGCCGGAGCAGGTCTTGGTTTAAATGCTATATTTGGCTTAGATGTAAAGATTGGTGCAGCAATAACAGCTGTATTAGCTATTGGTATATTTATTAGTAAAAGTGGTCAAAAGATTATGGACGTCGTTACAATGTGTTTAGGATCATTAATGATTATTGTCATAGCTTTTGTAATGTTTAAGGCGAACCCACCTTATGCAGAAGCGGTTAAACATGTAGTGTTGCCAGAACAACCATTTGCGCTTGTATTACCAATTATTACCTTGGTAGGTGGTACTGTCGGCGGTTATATTACGTTTGCGGGTGCACACAGACTTCTAGATTCAGGAATGAAAGGAAAAGGTTACTTGCCTTTTGTAAACAATGCTGCCATCACAGGTATATTGACAACAGGTGTTTTAAGAACTTTATTATTCTTAGCTGTCCTAGGTGTAGTAGCTACAGGGGTTACTTTGAACTCAGGAAACCCACCGGCTTCAGTTTTTGAACATGTACTCGGACCGGTTGGGCGCAGTATTTTTGGTGTTGTATTATTTGCAGCAGCGATGTCATCTGTTATCGGTTCTGCTTATACGAGTGCGACATTCTTAACTACATTACGTAAATCAATGCACAATAAAACAAATGTAATAGTAATTAGCTTTATTGTTGTGTCTACATTAGTATTTTTATTCATAGGTAAACCAGTGACTTTATTAATCGTGGCAGGTGCACTTAATGGATTTATATTACCGATTACGTTAGGTACGATACTTATAGCGAGTAAAAGAAAATCAATTGTTGGGGATTATTATCATCCGACTTGGATGTTAATTTTTGGTATTATTGCTGTATTGGTTACTATAGGGGCAGCGTTTGTAACAGTTGCGAGTTTATTTTAAAAATTTGTGATACAGTTTTGATACAGTTTAAACAAAAACACTGTATCATTAATCAAATACTTTCATTGCATTTTGCTTACGGTCCGTATATAAATGACTATATGTCGAGATAGTTTCATTTATTGTCGCATGTCTCATCAAATTCATTAACAAATACATATCTACTCCATTATTAATTAAGTAGGTAGCGTAAGAGTGTCTTAAAGTATGAAGTGTCATTTTAGAATTGTATTCTCTAAAAACCTGTTTAAAAGCTTTATTAATAGTTGCATAAATTATCGGTTTTTTACCGCCGAATATAAATTCATCATTTGGATTTGCTTCCTCTTTCATTTCATCTAATAAATTCGCCATTAGATTTGGAACAGGGACATTACCAAGTGATGATTTTGTTTTTGCAACATCTTTTCTAATTTTTCCGCTAGTTATATCTATAATTTTGTTTATGTTTATCTCTCTTTTTTCAGAGTCCCAATCTTCCCATTTTAAAGGTAGGGCTTCCCCAATTCTTAAACCAGTGTAAAACAGTAATTGAACTAATTTTCTATACATAACAGGGTTTTTATTATCTAAATCATCCATTTTCATAACCCACTCGTCAAACTCTTCACGAGAAATAAATAATAACTTATTTTTACTGAACTTTATTGATTCAACAGCAGCTGCAGGATTTATATTAATGTATTGATTCTTTAAAGCGTACGACATGATAGCTTTGAAACCGGCAAATACACTCTTTTTATATTCATCTGATAGATTTTCAGTATTGATAAGTTGTAACCTCAAGTCTTTACATTGTTCAACAGTTATTTTATCAATTGGTATTTGTGAGAAGTTATATTTAAAATACTTATTGTATTGATCTATTCTATTCTTTCGTGTACGATCGGTTAAATCGGTATGGTTCATTCTTTCATGGAACACCTCGTCAAATGTTTTCACCTCTGTAGAATCAGGTCTTACTGTTCTTAACATTTCGGCTTCAGCTATTTTAGCAGCTTTCTTTGTTTTAAACCCTCGTTTGAATTTTCGTTTAGGTTTACCATATATATCAGTGTAGTAAATTGAGTAGTACCATGTATTGCGTTTTGTGTCTTTATATATCGCCATTTTAAAGCCTCCTTATTGTTTTGGATATGTTATATCTATTTTTATTTTTGTATTAAAAAAGGGCTTATTTTAGCCCTATGATGATTTCTTCTTAAGTTTTTCATTCTTCTTCTTAAGTTTTTCATTTTTCTTCGTACGTTTTAAATCCGCTTTAACTTCTCGTTTAATATCCCCTAATCTCATTCCTTCTTTAAACCCTTGAGGTTTACGATGTCCAAACTCTTTTTCAAACCTATCATAAGTAATTATACTTACACTATTATATTTTGCCATTTTCTCAAGTTCCACTTTGTCAAGTCCTATTTTATCATCTTTATTATCTTTGATGACACTTGTATCTTTTTTCTTAACGTTATGAATCGTTTGTTTTACCATTTCTTTCAAAGCATAAAACGCAAACACCATACCTCCTATTATTATTGCTAACATCATTACTGTTAAAAAGAACATTATAATCATTTGTATTCCTCCATTTGTTTTGTTTATAACTATTAATATACATGTTATGTTTCAACATTACAACACTAACACATCGGTTTGTTTAAAATATTAAACTCAAATGTAAAGACGTTCCTCAAAACGTCTTACAATCAAATACTGAAATCTATATCGTCCGGTGAATATGTAACATTAGATATTACTTTACCTATAGTTAAAACATCGTCGGGACTATATAAGTTAGGTTTGAAATTTTTATCCACGTCTTGAGGTATAACCATTATATAATTGTCTATTTTCTGTAATTTTCTAATAACTGCTTCATTTTCACCTTTAACTATAAATAATCCAGTTTCGTTATCTTTCACATCACTTTCAAGGTTCACTAAAGCAAGTTCTTTGTTTCCGTATCGATCTTTAGTATCTGACTCAATGTAAATTAATTTTTGATGTGAAACTTTTAAATTGTTTGGAATATAATAATATCCGATTATATTTTCCGGTGAATACATGTCTTTATTTTTATAAACATTTGATAGTATCGGAACTTCTACAACAGGATATCTTAAATTTTCATCTTCTAAACCTAATAGATAATCTAGGGAAACATTGAAGAACTTTGCAACCTTCGCAATAGATGTCAATGCGGGGTCAACTTTTCCTGCTTCCCATTTTGATATTTTACCTTTACCAAAAGGCTTAGATCCATCTTCATTTGGATACAATGCATTTAATTTATCGGCTAATTCTTCCATAGATAACTTTTGTCGTGTTCGTAATTGTTTTAATTTTTGTCCTAAAGTCATTTGTCATACCTCCTCCTTGGTATATATTTATTATAACATTAATGTTTCACAAATGCAACAAGTAGGATGTTTATATTCTACTTGTATAATTTTTTTCAACTTGAAAACGTTTAGATAAATGTTTGACTTATACGAATAGTTGTTTTATTCTAAATATAGAACATGTGTTCGGTTGAGTAATGAGAACATAAATATTGAATTCCCTTATATAGGAAGAAAAAAGAAAGTGTTTCGAAATTGCAACTTAACCATTGACTTTATATACCCTTTAGTATAATATTGGAAACGTAACATATAACAAAAGAAAGGAGCTTTCACATGCGCTACAAAAAGTTACATGAATTTATGAAAGAGCGAGGAGTTACAAGTATAGGTTTGTCATCTAAATTAAACATTGATAGATCTACTTTATATCGCAAGATGAACCAAGTAAATGGGGCAGATTTCACTTGTACAGAAATGAGAAAGATATGCATTCTTTTAAACATTTCCAGTGATGAGTTTTTTAGAGATTTGTAAGTTTCGTATGTTAGACAATGCTCCTTTTGAGTTACCTTAAACGTCCTATGTTCAGATTGATACATAAGCGACGTTGATTTTTAAACTCATAGTTGCATAATGAAAACATTAGAAAGGAGAAGATAAAATGAATTTCATATTATCAACACTAACCTCAATATTGTCTATGATGATTTCATTAGTGATTACAGATGATTTCATATATCTGACAATCATATATGCTATAACGTTTGCCATATCTTATTGTTGGTTTTGGGAACGATTTTTCGAAGAAGTGGGAAAGTACAAAATAAAGATAATAAAAAAGACCGCTAGCAAGGGTTAATTTGCTAACAGTCAGATATTAAGAAATACGGAAGATCACTCTTTAATTATACCATTTATGTTTAAGGAGTGAAAGGCTTGCATTACAAAATAATATCAACGGGTTCAAAAGGAAACTCGGTACTCATCAATGATGTCTTAGTTGATTGTGGCGTAGCTTTCAAACACTTGAAACCTTACTTGTATGAAGTAAAGTATTTATTACTTACACACATACACAGTGACCACATTAACCCAACAGCTTTACGAAACATTAGAAGGTCATTTCCACATATCAGAGTGATAGGGAATTACGAAGTGGGACAACACTTTGAAATAGACCATATTATCAATGCGGGATATCCGTTAGAACTTGGCAATTACGAGTTCGAAGCGTTCGAATGTGTACATGATGTAGTTACATACGGTTACACATGGGAATATGAGAATCAAAACATCATATATGCGACTGATACTAGTACGTTAGAGCATGCACCTATTCGTAAATACGATTACTTATTCCTAGAATCTAACTATGATCCAATTAAATTAGAAATGGCTAGAGGAAAACGCCACAAATACGGATACGATGCGTATGCTGGAGGTTTACGTCACCTTAGTACAACAGATTGCAAGACTTTCTACTATATGAATCGCAGAGATAAGGATTCGCCATTGATAGAGCTACACATGAGTTCGAGATTTTATTGAGTACTTAATATTTAATGCCCGTTCAAACGGAGGATAAACACAAATGAACGAAATAATGAAAAAACACGATTACGACATACAAATAGTACAAGGTCAAGTTATTTTTTCAGACTATGAAAACATCTTGAAAGAAGCTGAAAATCTAGCGGAACACGTTAACCAAGTTACAGTTAATGACGAGAACTTACGAGAGTCTAAAAAACTAGTATCAACCATGAACAAACGTGTTACAGAGATGAACGACAAGCGTAAAGAAGTTAAAAACGAAATACTTAAACCTTATACAGAATATGAACAACAGGTTAAACACATTGAATCAGTTGTTAGAGATGCAGAAAATCATGTGCGAACACAAGTAAGAGACCTAGCAGAGCAAGAGAGAGAAGAGAAGCGAAAAGAGATAGCAGACATTTACGATAAACGTATTCAACATTACGATTTCGATTCACTCATGGGCTTTGCGGACTTCTTAGAGAACAAACATTTAAACAAGTCTTACAGTATCTCTAAAGTCGAAGATGACCTTGTACAATGGCTTGAAATGGTCAGACAAGACTTACAAACAATTGACAAAGTGAGTAAGGACGATAGTGAATATAAGAACGAATTAATCATCGCTTATCAAGGTTCGCAGAACATAAGTAAAGCGATAGATCACGTCGAATGCATGAGAGAACAACGTAGGAAAGTAGCTGAACAAGCTAGACAACGAGAACTAGCAGCTAAGAGAGACGTTAGGAAGCAAGAGGAAGATATCAAACAAGAAACCCAATACTCTATTACAGTAAGTGAAAGAGATTTAAACTTGGTCAAAGAGTTTCTTAAAAGAAACGAAATTGAAAACACAGTAAGAAAAATAAAATAAATTACACATTTCAAAACAAATATTATAAAAATTATAAAAAGGCGGTATTTAAATTATGACAAACGTATTAGAAAACTTAGAACTTGTAGATGTAGTATTAGAAGATGGTAAAGCTGAATTAACATTCCTAGATGAAAACGCTGGAGAAATTAGAAAAGTAAACATTAATCAGAAAGCTTTCGACCCTGAAAAATCTAAATGGATTGAAAGTGAAGAAAAAGCACAGCTAGCGGAAGAGAAGGCGCAAAAACATTTTGGAGTATCGTTTGACGAATTAGAGAAAGCGATTGGTCAACATCACGATATTTACGCTTATGAGAAATTTAACAGTTTAACAGAAGTTAAAATTACAGAGAAATTTAAAAAAGATGATGAAGGTTTAATTTTCCAAACGGAGATTACAAAAATCTTTGAAGATAATGTAGGAATTCATATCGAATTCGAATACGAAGGTAAAACATATGAAAGTAAAATGAGTTATTCAGATTACCTAGAAGCTAAGAAAATGTTCTTAGTAGACCCAATTAAGAAAGCTAAACGTTATGAACAATTTGAACAAAAATACAATGTCCCTATTGAACGTAAAGACGAATTAATCGGACAAACAATCACAGTAGAAGTAAAAATAGCAATGGGTAAATATCCATATGCTGAGATTAAAAACATTCCAAATCGCAAGTAATAGTACGAACCGAACATAAAGACACATGACCGGACGTAATGTCCGGTTTTATTTTTAAGAAAACATGGAGGATCGCATATGAATTTTATAGATATTTGCAGTGGCATTGGCGGTTTTAGAACAGGACTTGAAAGAAATGGACATAATTGTATAGCGTTTGCAGAGATAGATAAGTTCGCAATCCAAAGTTATAAAGCAATATACAATACAGAAAATGAGGTTGAGTTAAATGACATTACAACAATCACAGACGAGCAGTTTAGAAGTTTCAAAGGACAGTGCGACATTATCACAGGAGGATTTCCTTGCCAAACCTTTAGTATTGCAGGGAAGCGTTCAGGGTTTGACGATACAAGGGGAACAATATTCTTTCACATTGCTAGGGCGATTAAAGAAATCCAACCATCTTATGTACTCTTGGAAAACGTCAAAGGCTTACTATCACACGACAAAGGGAGAACTTACGGAACAATCGTTCAAACGTTGGATGAACTGGGGTATGTCGCAGAATGGGGAGTGTTTAACTCTAAATACTGGGGAGTTCCACAGAACAGAGAAAGAGTATATATCTTAGTAACTAGGAAAGATGTGTTTACTGGTCCTAAGTTATTTGATTTAGGTAAACAACAGACGGATGTTACTACTAGATTGATTGATGTATTAGAGGATGAAGTTGATGAAAAGTATTATTTGTCAGATGAAAAAGTTAAGAAGCTGACGCTTAATCTTAGTTTAACATCACAAGATAGACATGGTATTGCAGTACGTGAAGCTACCAAACAAGGTTACGCCATTGCGGAACAAGGCGATAGCGTGAATTACACTTATCCAACATCTAAAACAAGACGTGGCAGAGTTGGTAAACAAGTGGCACAGACATTGCAAGCTGGAGAAGTTAATCAAGGTGTGGTTATGGAAGATATAAGAATAAGAAAACTCACACCACTTGAATGCTGGAGACTACAAAGTTTTTCAGATGAACAGTTTTACAAAGCTAAAGACAGTGGCGTAAGTAATTCACAATTATATAAACAAGCTGGAAACAGTGTAACGGTAAATGTAGTAGATGCAATTGTTAAAGAATTGAAATAGAAAATACGGAGGATCACACATATGATTAATGATAACGATTTACTTTTTTATGATGTAGAGGTTTACAAATACAACAGCTTTGTTGTATTCAAAGATATAAACGATGAGAATATGAGACTTTTCTCAAACGATGATAATTTCGAGGGCTTACGAGATTACATTCACGATAAAATACTAGTCGGATACAATAACAATTATTACGATAATAAGATATTGAAACTAATGGTAGATGGTAAAGATCAGCTACAAATAAAAAGAGCTAACGACAACATTATAACCGGGGCTTTTACAAAGTACCCTGGAGTACGTAACAAGACATATGATTGCTTCCAACAAATAAGCGTAGCAATGCCTTCACTTAAGAAGATAGAAGCTAACAAAGGTAAGATGATACTTGAAACAGATGTCGGCTTTGATATCGACAGACCACTCACAGATGAAGAGTTTGAAATGGAAAAGAATTATTGTGCGTACGATGTATCAAATACAATAGAAGTTTTCAAAGAACGTAAAGCAAACTATTTCACTATTAAAGAGAACCTTGTAAAGATGCTGGACAACGAGAACGCTTTGAAATGGAACACTACTACAATAAGTTCAAATATATTGCTGGGCAATGAACGTCCCACTTCCGAATGGTCAGACATACAAACAAGATTACCTGAAGGAATGTTGGACATTGTACCTGAGCAAGTGCAAGAAATGTGGACAGCACGCAGACCGACTAACAAATCAATAATGATTAACGAGTTTGATAACGAAGTCGAATTTGGTTTCGGTGGTTTACATTCAACTCACAACAGATTGAAAGATGTCAAAGATGTTAAGTTATTAGACTTTGCGTCACTGTATCCCAACATCATTATTAATATAGAAGCTTTACCTAAGAAAGCTTTGAAGAAATACAAAAACATCCTCGAGGAACGTATCGAAATTAAACACACAGATAAAGAGAAGTCAGATGCTTTAAAACTCATTCTAAACTCTGTGTACGGTAACTTACGTAACAAGTACAGTTCATTGAAAAACGATAAAGCAGCCTTAGCAGTGTGTGTATACGGACAATGTGTACTGTATTCACTTGCTCAAGAGCTTGCAAAGACTTGTACAATCATTCAGACAAATACTGACGGCGTTGCTTTTACAACAGATTCAGATGATTATAAAAGAGTTTGGAAAGAATGGGAAGATAAATACGGTTTAACTTTAGAAGAAGAGAACTACACTAGACTGATTCAAAAAGACGTTAACAACTACATTGGTTTAGAGCCGGACGGAACTATCAAAGTCAAAGGTGGCGACGTAGGTCGATATGGTGGTGACTCGAGTTTCGGGAACAACAGTATGAGAATTATAGATATAGCTATTGTTGACTACCTTCTACACGGTGTGCCAGTTATCGACACGTTAAGAAACAACAGACACAAACCCCATCTATATCAAATCGTATTACAGGCGGGGAGAACTTACCTCGGTACATTCGACAGTAACGGTACAAAGATGAACAAGGTTAATAGAGTATTTGCAATGAAACAGAAAACACCTGAACCATATGCATTGTTCAAAGTGAAAGAGAACGTGGACGCTGAGACAAAAGAAGTTACAAAGTCTTATAACAAATTTCCAGATAGTCCTGACAATATGATGATATGGAATGATGAGATATATAAAGAGGATGGTAGTAGCAATGTACCAAGATTTGAAAAAGAAGTAGACATTAATTTTTACTATCAATTAATAATGAACAAACTAGAAAGATGGGAGACAATTTAAATGACATACATTGAATATAAAGACGACGATAGCAAATTCGCAATCAAAGGTGCGGACGTATCAGAATCACATGAGGGGTACCGCAACGCCGGTTGGTTACTAACAGAGAACGATCTAATCGTAGACATCGATAATTTACCTAAAGAGACTATCAAAGCAATGTTGAAAGAGTTTAACATTAACACTTGTACTGTATGGACGGAAAGAGGCGCACACCTCTACTTCAAAAAGGAACCAACATTCAAAGGACGTGAGAGCGTTTCTCCGCTAGGTTTTACAGTAGAGTACAAACATATTGCCAACACTCGAGCAATCACCGTAAAGCGTCAGGGAGAGCATAGAAAGGTAGAGAACGAAGGCGTTAGAGAATCATTACCATTCGCTTTATCAAATAGCATTAAAAAGATTGACAACCTCCTTGGTCTTGATGAGGGAGATGGTCGTAACAACAAACTGTTCAAGCATAAAATGAAACTTGCTAACCATCCGCAAAGCGATAAAATACTATCGTTTATAAACGATTTCATATTCGCTGAACCAATGGATGATAAAGAGTTTGAACAAGTTGCAAGACCTGTTAAGAACGTTGACAAAGACGAGGACGAAGCATATGCAAGAGCTAATGAGATTATAAATTTATTCGGTATAGTACGCTATTCAAATATGCTTTACTTCAAAGATAACGAAGGCGAGTATTCAGATGATGAAGATGTATTAGTTCAACATATATTTAACCTTGTAGGCGGAAAACGTACCAACTTTGTAGATGAAGTTTTAAAACAAATCAAATATCGTTCAAAGATTATCCCAACTGATACACAGTTCCCTATACGATTTAGAAACGGTATATTACAAGACGGAGAATTCATACCGGTACAATACAACGAGTTTACACCTTACGTAATAGATGTTAATTATAAGGAGGATGCAACACCTGTACAAGAGGTGGACGACTATTTAAACCTACTCACAGGTAATGAGTCAGAGTACAGAGATTTATTACTTGAAATCATAGGACATACTTTAATCGTTAATAAAGAGTTTAAACGTATGATGGGTAAGTTCTTTATATTTATAGGATCTGGGGGCAACGGTAAAGGCACCCTGTTACAAATCATTAGACAAATATTAAATGGTTCAAACTGTTCGGCACTATCAATTAAGAACATGAGCGATGAAAGATATTTCTCACAGATGAAAGGTAAACTTGCAAACCTTGGTGATGATATACAAGATGAACCAATCAATAATGAACAAATGAAAATACTTAAAAATATAAGCACATGTGACTTTGTAAGTATGCGACAATTATATAAACAAAGTGAGAACGTAGAGCTAACGTGTTCATTAATATTCACATCAAATCACATCTTGAAATCATTTGAAAAAGGTACTGCTTATCAACGCCGTGTATTATGGTTGCCAATGTTTTCAACACCTACTAAGAAAGATCCTAAATTCATTAGTAAACTAACTACAGAAGAAGCAATGGAATATTGGATTAGATTGATCGTAGAAGGTTACATGCGTCTGTACACTAACGCAGCGTTCACAGAGAGTAAGGCAGTATCAGATTATAACGCTGGTTACCATGAGGAGAATGATACAAGTAAGATGTTCTTACAAGACTTGACACATGACGAAATAGAAGGCTTACGACCTCCAGAGATATATGATGAATACATTTCGTTCTGTGAAGAAAACGGAACTAATGAACAGAGCAAGAAACAGTTCCAGTCAAGTATATTAGAATTATTTGGTCTTGTGCCCAAACCCATCAAGAAAAACGGTAAAACAATGCGTGTTTATGTGGAGGCGGGTCAATGAGTTTAAAACCATTCAGTGAAGTTATTAAATCAAGGCGAAAAAAGACTGGTATTACTCAGACAGATCTCGAACAGTTGACGGGCATATCGGTGTACAGGATTCAACAGATGGAGAAAGGGACGTACAGGTTTAAAAGCATATACGAAATAGAGCGCTTAGTTAATGCCCTACAGATGGGAGAGCGTGGTAAAAAGATGTTCATATATGAATTGAGCGAATACGTCCAAGTACCTAAATACGTACACATCCCAAGAGGGACGGATATAGCAAAGTATGAACGAGAAAATGAGAATGATTAAAAAATTTCTTTTTTTTAGACAGGTTACAAAAATTACACATGAAAGTTACAACTTGAAATCACATACAAGTAACCCTTGAACCCTTACAGCTGTAAGGGTTTCTTTTCATTTTAGACACAGGTTACATTTAAATGGATCTTCAAAGTTTTTCTCCCCACAAAATACTACATACTAATAACCTATTTTTCATAATCATAGTTTCATAGAGTTATAGGTTGCTAGTATCTATATAAATATTATTTATTTATAAAAGGTATTATTTATTGTAACTTATAACTTAACTATAACTAAACCTTTGATACCAAGGGCTTTGAGAGTTCAAGAATGGGTTACATGTGGTTACACTCGTTTATTTTGTGTAACCCTTTTAAATAAATTACAAATAATTGTTGCATAAATGAAACTTGTAGTATATAGTATTACTTGTAGCGAAAACACAGAACAAACTAGGGAGGATAAACAATGAGACCTATATTATTTAAAACAAAAGATAAAGCCGAAAGGTACGATGCGTTTACTAGCAAAAATAAATGGGATAAGCTTACTGAATTATTAAATGAATCCAGCATTACAATTAAAACTCAAAATGAGCATGAGATACTTTTACAGATACCTGGAGAAGTTAAAGCTGATATAGAACTGTACCCAAGTTTTACAGGATATGAAAATGGATTTGTAAATATAGTCCTATGGTATTATACGTTTTCTAACAACAATACACGTTACGAGTCACGATTGAACATTAAAGGTGGTAGAGCTTCATATCAGGCTAGCACTGTGTCGGGTGCTTTAAATTTTATAGACACGATATTGTACGAGATAGAGCAAGATAAGAAGATTAGAAAAATTTATAGTTAACCAGATATTATCAGATATTCTTGTTTCCTTTATGAAACTTAAATGGTATAATAGAGAGGTAGAAAATAATAAATTAAACGTATAATAAAATAACCGCAAGGCTAAAGAATACGGAGGATCACACATGAAACAAACAAAACATAGAAGTAATACACATGAGAACAAATCCAAACCACATAACACCAAGACCAATTACATACTAACCATGCACGCTAGAGAACGATTTAAAGAGCGAGTTTCAAACAATGGGAAGAGTAATACTCAAGCAATTGTTAAGTGGCTTAAACGAGCTTTAAACGAGGGTTACAAGGTATCTGAAAATAATGATGGTGATGTGTGTTATAGATACGGTAAATATCTCGTTGTAATGAATGATAGAACATTGATTACGATTAGTTATTATAAGCGACAAGATGTGAAACCTTTGAAAGAAGATTTGAACAAAATTATTGCAAGACGATTAAGAAAAGAAATTAAAGAATTGGTTAAACATCGTAAAGATACATTGATCAAAGCTAGCGAAGTCGATATAGAACGTTTGAAATCTTTATCGGTTCCTAAACAAAAGCGATTATACGATGAACGTGAGGATTTACTAAAGGAAGCAGCAGAGATTAAAAACCAAACTAAATCTATCGTTGACCTTGCTAATAGATATGGTATAGAAAAGGTGGATATAGTGTTGGATAGTGATTTGTTATGAGATATGAACCAAGAGAAATCAAATTGAGATATACGGTTAAGTTTGAAAAGACTGTGTATGACTCACAGAAGCCGAATGAGACTCATGAAGATATGATTGACCGATTGGCTGACGATTTGTTTTATAACAATGGAGAAGCTATTGAAGGTGTTGTGAAGGATATTGATAACGTTGAAGAGATATAAAGAGTGATAAAAAATACAAGCAATAATAAAGGAGACTATGAACAATGATAACTAAACGAACACGAATTGTTTTCAAAGGAGGTAAGACGACCCTTGAAGAATTAGCTAAAGAATACAATATGAATTATGCGACATTATTTTTCAGATATAGACGAGGGTTGAGAGATGAAGATTTAGTTAAAGAGATAAAACGTGTTACAAATGCCACTTATTATATAGATGGTAAACCCTACCGTATGACCCCTGATGAGAAAGTTAGACGGGTTAAATTGAAAGTAAATACAGAGGAAATACAAGCTAGATTAAACATCGGTATGAGTATGGATGAAGCTTTGAACTTTGGTAGGAAGTATGTTACTAAGTTTGGGTATCTGTGTTATGAGATACATGGTCAGGAATCTACTTATTATATACCTATTGAAGATATACAAGAATTGAGAGAACACGACATATCGACACATTATATCTCACGTAATGTAATGATTGTTGACGATATAAGCGAATTGTTGTTAGAAAATACTAGAGTATATGAAGAAGATATATATCTTGAAAGAAGTTACGAGGAACAAGCTGAAGAAGAACGCAGACGTAAGAAAATACAAGAATATAAAGAAGCTAAGTATAGAGAAGAACATCCGCACTTGTTTGATGGTACGCCACAGAAACATGGTGAAAGTGAGTACGCTAAGTATTTGGCAGATAGTTATACGTTTGCTTGTAGTGATGTTAGTAAGTAAAGTTAGTGAATTAAATCACATATAATGGAGGACACAAACAATGAGGATTAAAGACTTGAAACAAAACGATACAGTTAGATGCTTTGGAGCTACAGGATCTTACCTAGCAACTGTTCAAAAGGTTGTAACAGATATGACAAATTATAGAGACGTTGCTTATGTTATAAAATCAGACGGTATGCAGGGTACGTTGACAGATAATGATGAATGGCTTTTTTATGACTATAAAGTTTCGAATAAGAAACAATATAGCAGTGATGTACAACAAAAGAAACGATTTGAGCATTTAGAGGATATACTTGATGGTAAGAAAGCAACTAACGAGAGACCCGAGGACATCGTAAACCAACCTTCACACTACACATACGGAAAAATAGAGATCATTGAAATAGTGGAGCAAGTCACTGCAACATATCCGACCAACATTGCTTTCAGTATTGGTAACGCTTTGAAATACATCTGTCGTGCGCCTTTCAAGAATGGTGTTGAGGATTTGAAAAAGGCTGTTTGGTATTTGAATCGATGTATAGAGAAGTGGGAGGAAAAGTAATATGAAACAATTTACAGTGTGGTTATCAGTCGTGATTGTACTAGTAATCATATTATTAATAATGTGGACAACTATATAAAGGAGTGATGAGTGATGGTAATAACAGTTAAAAATTATGAAAAGTTATCAGAACAATATAACAAGATGTTAGCAGAACGCAACAGTCTTATAGATGATCTATCTTGGTATAAAGCAAAGGTTAGTAGGTTGGAAGATGGTATTAAAACATTGGAACGTAAGAATGCTAATGCACGAACGTTAAATTGGGAATTAAAAGGATATGCAGATGTGTATAAAGAAGATAGTGATAAATATAAATCACTTCTATCCGAATTTTCCCAACACATCGGAAACAAACCAGCGAGCAGCACGTATAAGTATTTTAGAGCGAAGTTGGATGATTTGGGTATTGGGGAGCGTGATTAGATGACGTACGAGTATGAAGGTAAACTACTTGATTATGCTAGCGATAGCAAAACATATGAAGAATATAAAGCAATGACGCAAGAATTACAAGAAGTCTATCGCAAAGCTAAGGCGTTTGATAATTATATTGTAGATTTGGCAAAAACAATGGAAGAATATCCGGATAATTATATTAAAAGTGATAACTTCGCAAAAGAAACTTTTGAATTTTATATGAAAAGCAAAGAAGATTTTATAAAAGCATATGAAAATGAAGTAGGTCTTAAACATGAATTAATACATGATATAGCAGAATATGACAGACTACTTTCGGATTTTGAGGGTGAGTAAATGGATTATAGACATAAAATAGCAATAGAAAGTTGTGTTAAGAAAGTTCATGAGCAACAAGGAACTATAGAAAAAGCACAAGAAATGAATGATGAGTTAGAAAAAACTTATGACAAGGCTAAAGCATTTGATGAAATATCTAAGTATGTAAAACGGAAGTTGAGTGCAGAAGTTCCACTCGATGATGATTATTTAATTGGTAGATTTGAAAGTTATGAAACTATACAAGAACTTATGGAGCGTGAGTAGATGGAATATATAGTTAATAAAACATTACCTAGTTCAGTGGAAGAAATAAAATTAATTAAAGTAGTGACAACCATTGGTAATGGTACCGAAGATGAACCCTATCGAGAAGTTGAAGCATTGTATGAAAAAGACGGAAGATTATTAGCTGTCTTAGATAATTTTAAACCTATGGAGGACAAAAATGACTAAATTACAAATCAAACTACTAAGCGATAACGCAACTAAACCTAAACGAGCAGACGGTGAATCGGCTGGTTATGACATATACGCAGCAGAAACAGTAATACTTGAACCACAACAGAAAGCATTAATTGCTACTGATCTAGCAGTGAATATACCTAAAGGATATGTGGGATTACTAACAAGCAGAAGTGGTGTGAGTAGTAAGACGTATCTTGTAGTTGAGACGGGCAAGATTGACGCAGGGTTTCAAGGTCATATGAGGATTAATATTAAGAATGATGAACAGCGTTTGGATTGGAAAGATGAAATGAACAATGACGAGTTGGAAAAAGGTTACGAACCATTATTATACGACATCAAAGGAGAAAAAATCAAAAATGGCAATCCGTTCGGTATTGTTGCTGGTCGAAAATACAAAATCAACAAAGGCGACCGACTAGCACAGTTGGTTATTGTACCAATATGGACACCAGAGTTAAAGACAGTGGAGGAATTTGAAAGTGAAACATCAAGAGGAATAAACGGGTTTGGCTCAAGTGGAACAAGATAAAGATATTCTCGAAAAAGTTAAGGAAGTGTTGAGAAAATGACTACATCAGATTTTATTCATATAGTTAAAGAAATGGGATATAAAGTTAATTGGTCACACAGGAACGTTAGTAAGCGTAAAACTAAAATACAAATAACGAAACCTAATAAAAAACAGCCGTTAGCGTGGGTGTTTACAAATGAAATGTATTCAATGAGAAGTCTAGGTGTAGAGCATGATTTATATAAGTTGATGGTTAGATACTGTATAACACCAATAGAAGATAGATAGGAGTGAGTGTGGATGATAGTAATGAGAGATGAACATTACGTGGTTGAAGTAAATGAAGGTGTCTACCTAAGAGAGTTATTAAATGCATATAAATTCACCAATGATATTAAAAAAGCTAGTATATATGAAAGTCGTTATGAAGCATGGCAAACAGCTAAAGAATGTGGTGGCACAGATAAACAATGTGTAATCACTTATGAGGTAATACCATTCAATACCTAATCCGACATATAACCGACTCTACAGGTCACACTTTCACAGAAGTTATCAAGCCACGTGAGAATGAGCGTTACGAGATTGTAACAGCAAGTGACAGGTATGAGGTTTTGGAACACTTCTAATAATAAACACTTCGAACAATAAACACTTCGAACAATATGGAGGATAACAGATGACACATAACAATGAAGAATACAATGAGAATGATAACAACCAAGAACATAACAACCAAGAACCGAAACACGACAACGAAGAACAATACCTTGAAGAACAAGACAATCATTACAATATAAACAATGAACTAGAAAACACAATAGCGAACGACATGGCATACAATTTTGGATCACACATAATAAAGAGCCAACCGGAAACTAGACAAATGTTAGACATTGTTATGAGATACGGGTTATCTGAAAAAGCTGGTGTATTAATGTTGATGGAATTTGGAACAGTACAGGAGGAAAACGACCATGACGAATTTTAACAAGATCGACCACAAACATAACTGGTTCACATTGAAAGAAGAATTGATTAAGGAATATTTCGGACATACTAACATTGTAGACACAATGACATCATCAGACGATACACAAGAGTTTAAAGGTATGGCACAACAAGTAAAGTTCACACTTAAGAGAATGGAACAACTAGACGGTAGTAATGATTTCAGAAACCTATTATATGATCTAGGGGATATCAAATGACGAAATTATACGAACTAAAAGAAACTGGTACAGTTGGCGATGAATTATATACACCTGGTGAAGTATTTGAGATTAGAAAGCTACAAGAACCCGTAAGGTTCAATCATGATGACGATAAAGTATATCGTTACATTGTGGTCGGTCAGAACGAGTTATTGAGTAAAGAAGGATTAAAACAACGCTTCAATAAACTAAAAGGACAAAGTAAAACAAAGAAAGTAATAAATACGCTCATTGTCCTAACATTGTACGAGCTTACAAAGAAATGTGTATACGAACTAGAATTCAGATTGCAGCACGTTGAACCACAAGAACCACTTGATCATGTAAAGAATGGGCGTGAATGGTAATGCCACTATCAATGCTAATTACCCTATGGGTTATAACATTTATTGATTATATAGCACTATACTTCATGTTTAAAAGCAAGATCAGAGAGAGGGACGTTTTAGGTATCATGGTTCTAATAGGTTTAGGAACTTTCCTAACATTGTCCGGCGCGTTAGCAACATATACTTATTTTGGAGGACTGTAAATGCAAACACTTGAACGACATGATATCAAGAAGTTAGAAGGTTACATCAAGAACATTGCAGAGTATAAGAAACAACTTAAGTTCAGAGGGTACGAATTAATGGAAAACCACGAACCGGAAAATATCGGAGCCGGTAAATCTAACCTACCCGGTAACCCAGTTCAGAACGAAGTTATCAAGAAGTTAAACGATAAGAAGTACAACCAATTGAACAACATTGTAACGAGTGTTGAGAAACTAATAGAGAATGTGGACGATGAAACGTTAGAAATTATGCATATGAAATATTGGGATAAGCTCGATCGCTACACTTGGGAAGATGTAGCAGACGAAATGTTTATGAGTAGACGAACATTGGGTAGACGTCGGGACAAATGGTTGCTTATGCTTGCAGAGTATATGGGGTATTGTTAGATAGGGTACCACTGCTGGGGAGGTGATAGAGTTGTAAAAAATTTGACGAATGTTAAATACGCACATTTAAGTGATTGATGTGCGGTAATGTTCGTGATATTATGGTAGAGTAGAATAATGTAAACAAGAACTAAAGTAGTTATGTAGAACGATATTATAAATAAAACCAATACTATATTATATACTGTTTTTATCTGGGTTTTCCAGTCCAAACAATAACCCACAATACTATATTATATCGAGGCGTGTAGGTGTGATTCCCTATGCGTCTTTTTATATGCACGTGTTCGTACGCCACAATATAAGGAGACATTATATACGGTGCCTTTGAATAGGACACATTAACACACATGGCTTATTAGGTGGTCGGTGAATAGGTGTACGGTTATAGGTCGTGGGTTAATATCTCACTACTAATGATTACCCGATACTATACCCAATGCCTTACACAGTTGATAGCACAACAGGTCAAGCATGTTTAGGAGATATGCAAGACAACACACAAGAAGCTATAACAGAGTGTGAGGATAACAATTGAATAAGACTTTGCTAATCATTGATAGAACGTTTTTATGTTTAGTTCTTTTGATCAAGATTATTCTATATTGTTCTATCTTTGATAACAAAGTATAAACATAATGAAAGATTATATAAAGATAATTATGTAATGGAATGATTGTGTTTAACGAATGAGAGAAGATGATTACAATTCCAAAGAAGAAATGTAATAAGATTAATTGTAATAAGTTAATTGATTTTAAAGAAACATATTGTGACGAACATAAAGAATTAAAGAATGAATATAAAAAGAATTATGATTCATTTAGATATGAAAGAGATTCAATGTATATAAAGTTCTACAATAGTAAACAATGGAAGGATGCAAGACGTTCTAGCATGTTACGTCATGACGGATTATGCCAAGAGTGCTTACGCAATGGGTTGTACGCTAAGGCTGATGTGGTCGACCACATTGTTGAGGTTAAAGATGATTGGGATAAGCGATTGGATCAGAGTAATCTCGAACCACTTTGTCATGCTTGCCATAATGTTAAGACTATTCGAGAGAAAGAAAGAAGAAATAATATAAAATAAATATATAATTTTAAATTTAAGACGGTCGGCAATCGAAAATTACCCGATGCTCAAATCCCTTGGGAGAGTAAGTGCGACGCTCTGAGCTGTTCAGTCTAAAAGTGAAACGCTTGAAACCTTACTGCCCCAAGGGGTACAGAGTTTTAACGGCGAGGTGTCTAGCAAGACGAATACCGACCCGCTAGCATTCCGGGAGCTAATTTCTAATAAAAAAAGTAAAATCGCGGGAAATTAAATAAAAAAATTATACAAAGGGGGTTATAAAGTGGGAAGAAATACGAAAATGCTAGACGAAAGTAAGGGAAACCTTACAGTTGAGCAGCAAGAAAGTAAGAAAGCAGCGGAGAAAGCATTGAATGACCTACAGGATTTGGAAAATAAACCCCCTGAATGGTTAGATGCTACCGCTAAAGAAGAGTATAACCGAATTTATCCACTATTACAAGAGTTACCGGTCAAAAGCATCGACCTTGCGTTAGTTTCCGCATACTGTCAAGCCTATTCAGACCATCAAAGGGCTAGTGTTGAGTTAAGGAGTGGAGAAACAGTAACATTTACTGAGAGAGGTTCTAAAGTGAACCCATGGCATAGGGTAAAAATTGACTCCTTTAATGTTATGAACTCAATCGCTCCGAAGCTTGGAATGTCTATCGACTCACGTATGAAAATCTTCACACCTAAAAGCGCTAATGATAAATCTAAAGATCCAATGGATGAGTTTTTCTAAATGGTTAAAGATAGAACTACTGATTACGCACGTAAGGTTGTAAATGGTGAGATTTTAGCGAGCAGAAAGAACATACAAGCATGCGAGAGACATTTGAGAGATCTAAATTTAAAAGTAACAAAATATCATTTTGATGTTGAGAAGGCAAACAAGGTTATACGATTTATTGAAGAATTACCAGTCCCTAAAACGATGAAACGAATGGAATTAAAACAGTTTCAATGTTTTATTATAGGTTCGTTATTTGGTTGGGTGGATGATTTAGGCAATAGACGTTTTACAAAAGGTTATATAAGCATGGCACGTAAGAATGGTAAAACTTTACTCCTTGCTGGTATAGCAATGCACGATTTATTGTTAGGTAATGAGCCTAAGTTTGAAAGAACTGTAGGGGTTGTATCAAATACGCAGAAACAAGCTACTTTAGCTTGGGGAGATGCGCAAATACAATTAGAATCACTTAGAAAAGTATCAGATAGAATCAAATCAATGACTAAGATAACACCTAGTACGTATGAATTAAAGAACATCAACGATAGAAGTATTATTAAGGCGTTTAGTCGTGAGGCTAATAACCTTGAAGGTGAACAGATTTCTACAGGTATTATTGATGAAGCTCATTTGCTTAGTGATTCAAAGGTTTACAACGGTATAAAACGAGGTCAAACGTTGCTTAAGAACCCTAGTTTGTACTATATAAGTACAGCGGGTGAAGATTTAACTGTTCCGTTTTATGATGAGTACAATTATATTACTAAAGTGTTAAATGGTGAAGAAACAAATGAACGTTATTTCATTTTTTGCGCTGAACAGGACTCTGATGAAGAGGTTCATAAACCTGAAACATGGATTAAATCCAATCCTTTAATAGAAGATGAGGAAATAGCAGAAATTATCAAAAGCAACCTAGAAGAAGATGTGGCTGAAGAAATTTCTAAAGGAGAAATAAATTCATTGTTAGTTAAGTCTTTCAATCTTTGGAGACAGGCTAGCAAGGACACTTATATTCAGTCTCACGATTGGCAACAAGGGTATACGAGTTCAGAACTTGACATTAAAGGACGAGATGTTTATATAGGCGTTGACCTATCACGAAGTGAAGATTTAACCGCCTTGTCCTTCATCTATCCATTGGAAAACAAAGATTATTTTGTTGATTCTCATGTATTCGTAGGATTTAAGAACTCGATTAAAGAGAAGTCTAAACGTGACAAGATAGATTATGAGAAATTAGTACAAACTGAAATGGCTACTATGACATCGGCAGAGTCTGGAATCATAGATCATGAACAAGTTGTCAATTGGTTAATTGATTTCATAGATGAGAACGAATTAAACGTTAAAGCTATTTGTTATGACCCTTGGGAGTCGAGTTATTTTGTTACCAAGATGGAAAAAGAAACAGGACATCCTTTGGTCGAGGTTCCACAGAATTATAAACATATTGGACCGATTTTAAAACAGTTTAGATTAGATGTTTTTGAAAAACGAATTAAACACAATGATAATCCTAACTTAAACTTAGCTATAGCGAATGCGATTACTAAAACAGACAATAATAACATGATGATTCTTGATAAGAAGATTAACAGACAGAAAATTGATGCTCTTGTGAGTTTAATAACAGGTTATAGTCAAGCAATACATTATGAATTTGAGTCAGACTTACAAGATTATATTATGTCCGATGATTTCGGATTTTAGGAGGTACACATGAACACATTAAACAAAATAAAGTTATTCTTTGCAACGATCCTTAACAATTTGGTTCCGTTGCTTTTTTTATTAGGTTTGTTCCTTGTTAATTTTGCGTGTTACATACAATGGGGACTTGTTACAGGTCTAATTGTTACTGGTATCACCTTGATTACAATTGCGCTCATTCTTGTTAACGAGAAACCGCAACAGGAACAATAATTTAACGACTCTGTAAAGGGGGTGTAAATGACAAATGGGAATATTTTATGAAACACGTAGCAGTCAATCTGAAACACGTAACAGTGATTATACAATGTCTGCTTTTCCAGTAGGTTCGATACCATTTTCAGTTCTTTCTTATGATGCACACGCTGCATTAAAGAATAGCGACTTGTGGACAGCTGTAACATTACTTAGTCGAGACATTGCGAAGATTGATATACGGGTGAAAGAGAACGGAACATATAAGGATAAAGACAGGTTAGAGTTTTTACTAAACAAGACACCTAATCCTTACATGAACGGTTATATGTTGAAGTACGTTGTAATGATGAATGCACTTCTTACAGGACATGGTTATATCTATATCACACGTAAAGGTGGACAAGTTGCAGAACTTAATCATGTTGCTACCAGTCGAGTAAGATTGAAAGAGAACCGCCAAGGTGTTTTCTACTATGAAATAGACAATAACGGTAAAACAATCGAATGCGATTACGGGGATATGATAGATATTAAACCGTTTACCTTAGATGGTATTGAAGCATTGAAAGTATTGGACGCTATTAACGATGATATGAACACACAGAAATTTACTAAACGATTCTTTACCAATTTCTTTGCTAATGGTGGTCAAAATTCGGGGTTACTTAAAGTTAATGACGGTAAATTGAACCAAGAAGCTAGAAACAAGTTACGTGATGAGTTTAGTAAAGCTAATGCGGGCGAGAACAACGCCGGCAAAGTGCTAGTACTTGATTCAACGTTGGATTACGAGCAGTTAGAGATTGACAGCTCGTTGCTAGACGCTATCAACAAGAACCAAGCACCAACTAAGGCGATTGCAAAAGCCTTTCAAATACCGTTATCTAAGTTTGGGGTTGAATTGAGCAACACATCTCTAAAGGATGTGAACAATGATTATCTCACGAACTGTTTAGGCGGTTATATGAAAACGATTGAATCTGAATTGAATTTTAAACTGATATCTGATAAACATCAGTATAATAAAGAGTTTAAATTTGACATTACGTCGTTTAGGCAGATTGATTGGGAAGTGTACACTGAAAACTTACGAGCAGACCTTGAGAAAGGCGCTATTACGCACGATGAATACCGTTTCGACACAGGCAGACCGCCATATCCAAACGGTGTGGGTGCTGTACCACGCTTTGACCTTAACCATATAAGCGCAGATATTGCAGACGATTATCAGTTAAGAAAAACAAGTACGAACAATCAAGCTCCAAACCCTGATACAAGCGATGCCACTTTGAAAGGTGGTGATAATGATGACCAAGAAGGAATTTAGAGCGGTTGAAACAATTAAAGCTACCGATGATGAGAAGATGATTGTTGAAGGGTACGCATTACGTTTTAACACGTTGTCAAACGATTTGGGTGGGTTTGTTGAGACTATAAGCCCACAAGCTTTAAAAGATGCCGACTTGTCAGACGTTAGGTGTTTGATTGATCATGATAGTTCTAAGGTATTAGGACGTACTACATCCGATACATTGGAACTTAACGTCGATGAAGAAGGTTTATACTTTAGAACACAATTGCCAAATACGACATATGCGAAAGACTTATATGAAAACATTAGGTTAGGAAACATTAATCAATGTAGTTTCGGTTTCATCCTTGATGAAGATGGCGACACATTCGAGAAGCGAGAAGATGGATTATTTAAACGTACATTACGTAAAATCAAATCACTTTTTGACGTATCAGTCGTGACTTATCCGGCATACAACGATACGGATGTTGCCCCTGCTTTAAGAAGCATTGAAGCAATTAAGGAAGAAGAACTAGAAGAGATTCGCAGACAGCAAAAACAACAAAACGACTTACTTAAGACGCAATTAGACTTACTTAAATTAAAGTAGGTCTATTTTTTATGCAGAAAATAGGAGGATTCCAATGAAGGATATTAATGAGATTCAAGATGTTAAAGAGTTACGTTCTTTACGTTCTGAACAAGTAGAAATCGCTGAACGAGCTATTGATGAAGAAAAACCCGAAGAAGCAAAAGACGCAATGGCAGAAATTAAGAAGATTGATGAACGTCTTTCTAAAGTTGAGGAAGAGTTGGAACTTGATAAGAAAGAAGAACCTAAAGAAAAAGAACCGGGAGAGAAACAACCGGAATTTAACTCGAAAGAGAACGAAGGAGAAACAAGACACATGAACAATGTTATTAAACCTAATATTAGTCAAGATCAAGAAAGCCCTGAAGTACGAGATTTCATCCATTTCTTACGTACTAAAGGTGAGAAACGTGAAAATGTAACATCTGTGGAAGCAGACGTAGTTATTCCTAAAGATATTGTTACACAACCCGTTAAATTACCTGAAACAGTTGTCGACTTAAAACAATATACGAATGTTGTTAAAGTTCCATCAGCACAGGGTAGTTATCCTATTTTAGAATCGGCTACAACTAAAATGATTCCAGTTGCAGAACTTGCTAAGAACCCTGAGTTAGCACGCCCAACATTCTTAGATGTTGATTATAAAGTTGAGACTTACCGTGGACAAATTGCAATCTCAGAAGAATCGTTACAAGATAGTACGCCGGACTTAGCAGCAATTGTAGCAGAAAATAACGCACGTATCGGCTTAAATACAACTAACGATGCTATCGCTACTGTATTAAAAGGTTTCACATCAAAAACAGCAGATGGAACAGACAGTATTAAAGATATTTTAAACGTTGATATTGATCCTGCATATAATATAACAGTTGTAGCATCTCAATCGTTCTTTAACAAACTAGACAAATTAAAAGATGCACAAGGTCAATATATCTTACAAAACGATATTACTTCACCTTCTGGAAAATCATTATTTGGTCGTAAAGTCGAAGTAATTTCAGATACTTTACTAGGTGCCGCTGGAGAAGCAAACGCATTTATCGGTGATGTGTCACAGGCTGTATTATTCGCAGATCGTGCGCAGGCTTCAGTGCGTTGGATTGACAATGAAATCTATGGTCAGTTACTTGCAATTTCTCAACGTTTCGATGTTGTACCTGCCGATGTTAACGCTGGATTCTTTGTATCATACCCTGACCCGGCAGAACCAACAGTTTAATAATAGAGGTGATGTGATATGGATTTACAACAGCTAAAAGCCCATTTACACGTCACCCATTCGATGGAGGATAGTTTGATAGAAATGTATCAACAGTGGGCAGAATCCGAAATAAAAGATTCTGTATACCCTGACGATGAGACACGCAATGAACTTTACTTTGAAACAAGTAAGGTTTTTGAGCGTGCTGTTTTTCTATTGACGGCGCATTATTTCCATAATCGGTACGCTTATTCGGACGTGAATTATTATTCTATGCCGGATGGTGTGACTGGTGCCATCCAAAAATTAAGGGGAGGTTATCCATATGCGAGTGAATAACTTGAAAGATTATATTGTGTTCTATTCAAAAGCTGAAGATAGTCCTTATCCCGGAATGGGTGGAAAAACAAAGGTGTTCGAATCTTGGGCAGAGATTTATGAACCATCTACAAAAGATATACAGTTATCTAGTTTTGAAACCTCAAATGTCAACGTTACCGCTATTGTTAGAAACACTTATCCGGAATATGTTCCAAGCGTTGGGCAGAGTTTCACTGTACAAACAGGAATGTATGAAAATACTTCATTTAACATCACAAATATTGCTCCTAAAGAGGACAATACTGTAAAAATAGTAGGTTCTAAGATATGGGCGTAAACGTTAAAGGTTTAGAAGCTATAGAACGTGATGTTAAACAAATGTATAACCGTAGAAACATGGATAAGGCGGAAAAAAGAGCATTACAAGCTGGAGGACATTTCATAAGAAACAAGATAGCAACTAATTTGTATCGTGTTAAAGATACTGGACAATTAGCAATAGGTACGGATTTGAGGGATGCGAATAAATACGGTGATGAGATGATAGCTAATATTTATTGGCGTGGAGAACATAGTACATTAGCTTACATTAATGAATTTGGTCACTATCTAAAAGATGGTTCTTTTCATAAACCTAGAGGTGCTGGTGTAGTGAACACAGTTCTTAGGTATTACAAAGATCAATACTTTGATATCGTGGCTAAGGAGATGAACAAGACATGACCGATATATTTATGGAGATACGAGACGCTTTATTAAAAGATTCTCTCATATCTCAACACTTTCAAATGAGTGATGTCGATTTTCTTATTCATCCTAACGCTAATGACATTGTCGATAATGTGATAGTTATTGACGAAGTATTTAGCCCGTCGATGTCCGATTTCGCAGATGACAATCCTCTAACGTACGAGTATTTATTACAAATAGATGTGTTCGTAAAACAAAAGAATAATGGTATTAATAGCTCCTTACTGAGTAGGGAGCTTATTTTACGTGTTTCAAAAATCATGTGGGAATTTGGGTTCGGAGAATTTAACTCGATGAGTCCAAATTATAACAGTGATTTTAAATTGTATCAAACCTCTAAACAATATAGAGGTAAAAAATATATAAACAAGGGGTATTTATAAATGGCTAAACAATATAATTCATTTACCGGTTTAAAAGGTTTTCATTATAAGGTACAAGGTGAAGAAGTTTCATCAGTAGAAGCGATCGAGTATTTACAAGAGGTTTCGGTATCAAAAGAACAATCAATTGAAAAAGCATACGGTGACAACACTGTAGCGGAAATGGCAGTAGCAAACGGTGTAGTCGAAGTAGAATCTACATTCCACCACTTACCATTAGAAGATCGTACTGCTTTATTTGGTTTAACACAAGGTGCAGATGGTGAGGTATACGTTGGAGATAATACACCACCTTATGTTTCTGTAATCTTTGAAAAGACTATGGAATCCGGAGCAGTTGAGTATGTCGGTTTACTTAAAGGTAAGTTCATGTTCTCTGAAGTGGAAGGAACAACTAAAGAAGACGGCGTAGAGTTCTCTCAAGATGCTACAACAGGTGAATTCATGCCTACTGAGATTGATGGTGTTGAAGGCAAACAAGCAATGATTCTTGGACGTGATGAAGCGGGAGTTACGACAATGCGTGATTCTATTTGGCAGAAAGTTTTCGGTGAAGCTCATCCGGACGCAGTAGTCGAACCGACAGTATAATAGGAGGATTTAATAAATGAGTAAAATTAAATATGAAGTTATTTCAGATTTCAAAGACGGTCAAGACAAAGAAAAAATTTATAAGGTAGGGGAAAATTTCCCTAAACCTTCTAATAAGAAAGTCAGCAAAGCACGTATCGAAGAATTATCTACATCTGAAAATAAGGCTGGAAAACCGTTAATTAAAGAAGTAGAACAAGAAGACTAATCATCGAGGGTGTCCACATTATGGACATCCTTTTTTCTTATAACAAAAATAATAAAAAGTAGAGGTAAATTAATATGACAACGAAATTAAAACAAATGCAAATAGACTTAGTTAAAGAGGTTAAAGATAACGGAGATGTTATTACAGAGTCATTTAAGACACCTAAATTTATTCCATTCAGTAAATTAATGAAAGCTACTAAGAAATTAGAAAAATTAGAAGAGAAATCAGAAATGGATGCAATGGATGAAATGTTAGAAGTTATTTGTGATTTATATAACAATCAATTCACACCCGACCAACTAATGGACGGTTTACATGCTCCTGATGCAGTTAGAATTATCCGTGAGAATATTGAGTTTATTTCCACTGGTGAACTTCCTAAAAAACAATAAACGAGTGATTAAAGATGAAAAGCAATAGGATTGAACTAGCTACAGAATTCGATTCTAATGGGGAACCTAGTAGATGGGTTGTTTTTAATACTCGTCCTACTATTACCCTTTCTTTAGTATATGAATGTGTTTCCTTCCTTGCTTCATCTGACAGCGCTATTACTGAAAACGAACTTCACCAATTATTAGATCTTGTTATAAGAATATATGATGAACAGTTTGACAAGTCGACTCTTATCGATGGTCTACCACACGAGGGAGCGATGTCTGAACTGTTAAAACAGGTGATATTCGTTGCTAGTGGTAACGGTGTCGATGGGGACGACGTTAGTAAAGAAGTAAAAGATACAAAAGTAAATAGCTTCAAAGATTATAAGGACAACTTAAGAGCGCAAATCCAAGAAATAGTAAAAGAAGGCGGTCAGAATGTGAACGATGTTCTGAACATGCCTTTTTATTTTGTCTTTGATGAACTCAATAAGAAAGCTAAGAAGAAAACACATAAGGATAGTATGATTGATGCGTTTATGTAGTAATAATTGAAGAGTTTATGTAGTAACAATTGAAGCTTTTTACAGTTAACAAGGAGTGAGGACATGAAAAAAGAATCTGAAAAGATAGAAAAGAATTCAATGATTAATGCTTTCATTACCGCACCTACTGAATACAAATGTGAATCAATGATTACAGCGTTTTTAAAATAACATTCTAATCATGTTCGTGAAAGGTGGGTGAGGAAATGGCAGAACAAATTAGAAGTATGCAAATAGATTTGTCTATGCGTGATTTGGGAGTAGAACGTACAACTGGACAGGTTATGCGTTCATTTAGAGATATGAAATCTGAAATGTTAAGCTCTACACGTATATTCAATAGAACAGAAAAATCAACTAAATCTTATAACAACCAGTTAAGAAACTTGAGGACGACACAAGCTAGTTTAAAGAATGAGTTAAAAGCTGCCGAACGAGCAGAGGCAAAAATGGCTGATCGCCATGGTGAAAACAGTTCTCAAGCATTGAAAGCAAGTGCTTCAGTTGCAAAGTTAAAAGAAGAAATCGACTATATGGGTAAAGAGATAGACCAAACTAGCGCAGAGATGCGACAGTTCAATCTAGAACAAGAGAGATTGGCAAAGGCTAATGCTACTCCATTTGGTCGTATGTCCCAAAGGTTGAAAGAAATGGGACCACAACTAAGGTCAGTTGGCAATAGTATGCGTGGTGTGGGTCAAAGCATGTCCATGTATGTCACAGCGCCCGTTATAGCCGGCTTTGCCGGAGCAGTTAAGGCGTCTATAGACTATGAACAAGCTCTTGCTGGTGTAGCCAAGACTACTGACTTATCGGGTAAAGAACTTCAAAAAATGAGTAATGAGATAACTCACATGTCTAATACCTTACCATTTGCCTCAACAGAAATTGCAGGAGTAGCAGAGGCAGCGGGTCAATTAGGTGTTAAGAAATCTGAAATAACGGATTTCACTAAGACAATGTTAGATATGTCAGTTGCTACAAACTTAACATCTGAAGAAGCAGCGACAGAGTTCGCACGTTTTGCAAACGCAGCAGGTATGCCAATATCAGACGTGGATAGATTAGGTTCGGCAGTAGTCGCACTTGGTAACTCCACAGCTACAACTGAAAAAGAGATCGTTGAAATGGCGCAACGTTTAGCAGGTGCTGGAGCACAGGCTGGATTTAATGCTGATGAAATAATGAGTATAAGTGCTGCCATGAGTTCGGTTGGGATTGAAGCTGAAGCCGGCGGTACTGCAATGACACAGATTTTCAACAAGATGACAAAGGCAAGTGCCGAAGGTGGAGAAGAACTAAATAACTTCGCCAAGGTTTCGGGCATGTCGGCTACAGAGTTCGCTCAAACTTGGGAGAATAACCCTACAAAAGCGTTATCCGCATTTGTAAAAGGTCTTGGAAACACTGAAGGTGGAGCTAAAGGCGTACTTAAAGCGTTAGACAGTGTAGGTATTAAAGGTATTCGTGAAGCAGATACCATACGTCGTATGAGTAATAACCATGGTATTTTGAACAAAGCTTTGAAAACTGGTGAGAAAGGTTGGAAAGATAATTCGGCACTTTCTCAAGAAGCCGAAACAAGATATAAAACATTAGGCTCTCAATTGAAAGTTTTACGAAACAACTTTGTAAACTTTGGTAGATCACTTGGTGATACATTTGGTCCCGCTCTTGGTTGGATTGCTGAAAAACTAAGTGGATTATTTAAATATCTTCAGACAGCTAATCCAGTTCTTAAAGGATTTGTGGCGATATTTGGTTTAATCGCTGCTTCCATTGGTCCAGTGTTGATAGGACTTGGAGCATTGATTGCAAGTATTGGAGCGATTGTGAGTAGTGCTACAGCAATGAGTATTATAGGCGGTATATTCTCAGCTATAACCAGTCCCATTACCGGAATTGTAGCAGGTATAGTAGCACTTGGCGCAGCATTTGTAATAGCTTACAAGAAATCCGAAACGTTTAGAAATATTGTAAACGGAGTAATAAACGCTGTCAAAGGCGCATTCATGGGATTATTTAACGTCGCTAAGATTGCGTTTAACGGTATCATGCAAATGTGGCAAGGTAATTTTGCCAATGGTGCGCAGATACTTAACAAAATATTACCACCCGGTTTAGTTAATATGATTAGAAACACAATACTGAAAATTAGAACGGTTGTAATGCAAGTTGTAACAGCTGTAAAAGATTTCGGGTTGAAAATTGGCGCACAAATCATGGCATTTTGGCAAGCGAACGGACCAATGATAATGCAAGCTGTACGAAACATTGGTAATACTATTAAAACAGTATTCCAAGCTATATGGTCTGTTGTTAAACCTATTTTAACAGCGTTAGGAACTGCAATATCATGGACCTTCAATACTATAATTGTTCCAGTGGTTAAAACAGCAATGAACATAATTCTCGGAATAATGAAATTTATATGGCCAGTTATCAAATGGCTTATCGTCGATACTTGGAACGCAATAAAAGGAACAATACAAGGCGCACTAAATATTATTATGGGTACTATTAAGGTTTTTTCAGCTTTATTCACTGGTAATTGGGGCGCTATGTGGTCTGGAATAAAACAAGTTGCTAGTGGCGTTCTTAATATGGTATGGGGATTAATACAATTAATCTTCATAGGTAAAATATTAAAGGTAGTACGTTTATTTGGCGGTTTGCTTAAATCAATTTTAAGCGGCGCATGGAATGTTGTTAAACGTATCTTTAGTTCTTCTGGTAATTTTATTTGGGGAATTGTTAAACGAATTTTCACATCCATAAAGAATTTCATAACAAATATATTTAATGGTGTAAAATCTATTACATCTAAGGCTTGGAATTTTATATATACAAAAATAGCTGGATTTGCTAGAAGTATTTTTAATTCTGTACGTAGTAGATTCAACAGTTTGAAAAATTCTACCACATCGATATTCAATAGTGTAAGATCGTTCCTTTATAAATTATGGTCGGCTGTGAGAAACAAAGTTGTTTCATATGCTCAATCACTATGGAATGGTGTTAGAAGTCGTTTTAATTCATTAAAGAATTCTATAAAATCTATATTCAATAGTGTGCGTTCATTTATGTACGACATATGGACGAAGATTAAAAACAAAGTCATTTCTCTTGCTAAATCTTTATGGAATGGTGTTAAAGACAAATTTAACAGTCTTAAAACCGGATTATCAAACATCATAACTAAAGTTAAAAATAACTTGGTCGATACTTGGGACTCTATAAAGAATAAAGTAATAGACATTGCATCGGGCTTATGGTCTAAAGTAAAATCAACTTTCAATAATATGAAAGATGGACTCGAAGGAATCATTGGAGACATCAAAGGTCATATTACCGGAATGGTTGACGCTGTTAAGAAAGGGTTAAATGGATTAATCAAAGGTTTAAACTGGGTTGGTTCAAAACTTGACCTACCTAAGATTCCTAAACTTTCAACCGGTACCCAAAAGATAAATCGTCAAGTTAAAACGACAGGCGATGGTAAACTCAAGAACGGTACTATGGCAGTTGTCGGAGACAAAGGTCCCGGTAATGGTAAAGGTCGAGACGGTCGCCGTGAAATGATACGTTATCCTAATGGTAAAATGTCACTGACACCGGCAAAAGATACTACAACTTACTTACCTAAAGGGTCATCTGTGATAAATGGGGCGACGACTCAAAGCGTGTTATCAACTGGAACAATGCCTCAACTATCAACTGGTACATTAGATTTACCACACTTTAGTTTAGGTTCATGGGCAAAAGATAGATGGGATGACACCAAGAGCGCTGCAAAATGGACTGGTGACAACATATCTAAAGGTTACAAAGCTACTAAAGGTGCCATCGGTGACGGTGCTAAGTGGTTGGGTAGCAAGGTTAAAGATGTTATGGATTACATGGAGAATCCGGGAAAACTACTAGACCTTGCACTTGAAGCGTTTAATGTTGACTTCTCTAAATTTGGTACAAATGATTTAGTAGGGGAAATCACTACAGCAGCTTGGAAGAAAATGAAGAAAGCAGCGACAACTTGGATTAAAAACGGTATGGAAGCTATGGAAGCTACCGGTGACGGTGGCGTTCTTGATATGAATAAGTTGACATACAAATATGGTAATGATCCTAATTATTATCGTGAAACCGGAGTTAAGTGGCACAGTGGTTTAGATTTCAGTTACATCAATGAAAAATTACCATCTACAATTAATGGTACAGCTAATGTTATGCCTTTCAACGGTGGAGGATATGGTAACTGGGTTAAGATTGTCAAAGGTGCAATGGAAGTTATTTACGCCCATTTATCTAAACATACATTAAAAGACGGGCAAAAGGTTAAAATTGGTGATACTGTAGGTATTTCTGGTAACACTGGATTTAGTACTGGACCTCACTTGCACTATGAAATGAGAAAAAATGGTAAAGCGTTTGACCCTCTACCATGGTTGAAGAAAAATAACGGTGGAGGTAAAGGTGCATCATACGCTAGAAACATTATCAAGCAAGCTCAAAGTATACTTGGTGGAAAATATAAAAACAAAGCTATTACAGAACACATGATGGCACTTGCGAAGCGTGAGTCCAACTATGACCCTAAAGCAGTAAACAATTGGGATATAAACGCTATGCGTGGCACACCTTCTAAAGGTATGTTCCAAATGATTGAACCAACGTTTAGATCAAATGCTAAAAAAGGACATACTAATTTTAATAGTTCTCTTGACCAAGCCATATCATCAATGAGATACATTGTTAAAACATACGGTTGGGGCGGTTTCGGTCGTGCAGCTGCAAGAGCTTATGCTACAGGTGGAATCATCAATACAAACGGTATGTACAACCTTGCCGAAGACGGACACAGTGAGGTAGTAGTACCGCTAGACCCTGCAAGAGCTAGTGATGCAATGAAACTTATCACTTATGCGCAAAGTAAGATTAAGGATAATAATAAGCGACCTAACCAAGTTAGTAACAAATATGGTAAGCAACCTAGCAACGATGATAACACAAACTTGTTGTTACAAATGATTGCGAACCAACAGAAACAACTTGACGCTTTAATGGAAATTGCTAGAAGTAATAAACACATTGAAGGACAGCCTAAAGGGTTCAATACAGATGATGTAAGTAACGCCTTTGGTAGAAAAGCACGAATGCAAGGATTTAACTATGGTATGTAACAAGGAGGGATTATCATTTGAAAACAGCTAAGATTTACGATGACGATTTCGAACAAATATTGACAGATATTCCCAACCTTAGAATGTTAGATTTTGATGAAGAAGGCGTAGAAGTAATAGTTAATTCACAAGAAATGAAAGGACGAGATGGAGTCGGGCTATTGGGTCCGGCTTCTTTTGGTCCATTTCAATTGATATTGCGTTTTTGGTATGAAGGGCAAGATACAAAAGACTACAACTTATTAAAACAAAGGTTGCGAGGTATATTATTCCGACGTGAACCGTACTATGTTGTCCATTCTGATATGCCCGGTAAGAAGTACGCAGTGTACTGTGAAGAGAATGCTGTTGAAGATGTTGGAACTAAATTTGGTACTTTTGAAGTAACGTTTCAAGTCTACAAAGGATATTCGGAATCATTACTAGATACTAGTCAGATGAATTTGAGTAGAGATACAGGCTTTCAATTCGAAGGTGGAAACTTATCAGATTCTAATATCAAATACAAACACACTTCATCAAGATTCAAAATATTTAATGGTTCGGATGACGCTATAAATCCTCTATTAGGTTACAACTTTAAAATAAAGATTAATGTTGACGCACCGAAAGGGTTTAAATTAATTAATCGCACTACAGGTCAAGAGTTTGAATATAAGAAAGCTATTACACGAGGCACTCAAATTCTTATCGATGGTGTGCACCCTATTATCGATAACGAACGTGTTGGGATAGATACGAACTGGGGTTGGCTAACCTTAGATAAAGGATTTAACGATATTGAAATAGCTGGTGATGGTATTAAGAATCACACCGTAGAATTTATTTTTAATTATGTATATAGGTAGGTGAAGAGATGACACAGTTAGTATTAACAGATGAAAAAGGTACATTTTCCGAAATCATTACAGATTTTGATTACGGTTCGTTTAAATATGAATATGAGAAAAATAACGAGCGTTCAATCTCTTTCACTGCTTATAAGACAAATAAGAATGAAGATATATTCAATTCAATATCGAATGAGTTTATCGTTATTTGGGATAATCAAAAGTATGTCATTAAGTCTACTGATTTGAAGTTTGACGGTGTTATGGTAAGCGTGGATGTGGTAGCTAAACACATTTTCATGCAGTTCCAAAATCACTTTGTACAAAAAGATTTAGAAAGTGAAGAAATGAACACCGAAGATAGTACAGATGAAGATTCAAAACCGACAATGACATTAGAGCAATATTTAGATTTTGGATTCAAAGGTAATAAGTTAGATTTTAAATATGAGATTAAAGGTAAATTCACCCAACGTGTCGCAATAGATGAATTAGGTAACAAAAATGGAATGGAATATCTTATAGAAGGTGCCGATTTGTTTGGATATATCTATTATGCAGATAATAAAAAGATATACATTTATGACGATAGTACCTTTTATGAACAATCTAACGAACCCATCATTTATCGACTTAATAACGATGAAGTACAAGCTACTGTAACTACAACTGATTTGAAAACATATATTCAAGGTTATGGTAAGAAGAAAACGAAAGCAGAAACTAAGAACTATGATCCAATGAAACCACCTAACTTAAATTACACAGGTACGTTCATCAAAGAGGGTACTTGGAAGACTGAAGTTGTCGGTGCAACGTATTGGAAAGAGTTTAAATGTAAATGGGGTAATGAAACGCTTGAGTGGAGTCTTAAGAAGATGTCAAAAGGTGGTAAACTCGATGTCTTTTTAGATGATGAGTATATAGGTAGTTACCAATGTTACAGCAAAACAGCTACCACAGAGAAGATTATTATTGCTAAGGGTTTGAAGAAAGGTAATCACAAATTCAAAGCTATTTTTAGAGGTGGTATTAGCGGAGTAGATTATAAAGACTCTAAACCATGTATGTATGTGGGTACAGAGAAATCAACAGTATTAAACATCACTGCTGTTTTAAAAGGTAGTGACGTTTATCACACTTACGCTGAATATAAATCCCCTAACGTAGATGTGTTCGGTTTTGCAGAGGCACCAACTGTATTTGACGATAACGCTTTGGATAAAGAAGAATTGTTAGAAACAATTAAATCACAATTACAAGATGAACCCATTGTTGAAGTATCTACAAACTATTTAGGTAATTGGGACATTCAAGACAACAATTCAATGCGTTTTATACATGAACCTCTTAAATTCAATACAGATTTAAAAGTCGTGAAACTTACAAAGTCGCACCCTTATTTGAACGAACCAGTACAAGTTGAGTTTAGTAATGCGAAAGCAGACTACATTCAAATACAGCAACAAACGAACAGACGTATGAAACAAGTAAATAGAATGATGCAAAGTGGTTTGATTGGTGGTAGTAAGGTTACATTACCTGAAAATTATTCAGATATTGTGGGGGTGACATTAATAGATGGCTGAGATTAATCATAGATATTTACAAGATAACGATGGTGCAGAGTTTTTTCCAATAACTCATATAGATGCTGTACAGGGTATTGACAAAGAAAGCACAGATAATGCTTTAACAGATATGAACGATAAGATTAGTCAAATGAACACTTTAATTGACAATGCTAACAAAACGATTGCAGAACAGAAAAAGATTATTGAAGAAAATAAAAAGATTATAGATGTTCACGATTTAATATTAGGTAATATGGTTGGTGACACTGGTTGGATAGATATAGATGTACCACCAACTATGAAAAACAATGCTCAATCTAAAGGGTTTCAATGTGGAATACGTGAAGTTAGAGCAGGTAGTCCTTCTCTTCCTAATTACTTTGGATTCCGTTCAATTAGATTAAATGTGTCTGGCATTACAGGCTCTAATATGCAAATAGCTCAACTACCCACAGGCTTTATTACTGATAATCAGTCATTTGTGGCTAGAGGTTATGGTTACAGACATCCAATAACTATTGAGTGCTTGAGTGACGGAAAAGTAATGGCATTCGTTCATCCCGATGACCAATCAAAAACTAACTGGATATATCAAGAATTTACGTGGCTAGAATAAAAGCGGAGGGGAAATAATGCGAATATATTTAGATTTTCCTATTGAATTAGGTCAAGATTATAGATATAAAACAGTAACGAACTTTAGAAATATACTGAACTATATCAGAGATAATGAAAAAGCTATGAAACATCATAAGACAGATGAACAACATGCACATAAAGCAAAACAAATTGATTACAATTTAACTAACGTACATGATGAATTACAGTATCAAGATGGGCGTATTGATAGAATTGTGGTCGGTCATAATGGTGATGGTTTAGCAGAATTAAACGATGCTCGTACATCGTTAGACGGTACCAATCATGAGTTATTAAGTACACGTTTGAAATATGATTATGAAATATTAAAAACAAATATATCAGACAATTATAAAGAATTAAACGATAAGATACAACGTTTTGTCAATGTAAATGATTACGGTGCAGATCCTACAGGTGTTACAGATTCTACACAAGCCTTTGTAGATGCCATGGGTAATGGCAATGTTCACGTTCATATGACGACTGGGATATATGTAGTTACAGGTATTAAATTACCATCAAACACTATTCTTTCTGGTGAAGGTAAAGACGTGACAATCATCAAATTGTCCGATGATGCTCCTGCTGAAAACATTGTTATTACAAACCAAGATTTAACAGGTAATGCACATCAAATAGGCGTAGAGAATTTTACTATAGATGGTAACAGACATAGACAAGGCGACATATTAGCGCCTTCTGGTGGTAGTAGAAGTTCAAACCTAAGATTTGCTGGTGTTACACATGGTTATGCTTATAACATTAAATCTATTGATCCATTGTTACATGGTATAGATGTTACCTTTGCGAGTGATGATTACTTCTATCAAGGTGACGGTGTAAGAGTCAACGAAGAATTAGAAAGCTATTACATTCATATTGATAAATGCGAAACGTCTGGTTTCGGTGATGATGGTATCACGACGCACCATTCAAGATACTTGCTAATTACAAATTGTTACTCTCACCATCCTAAAGGTACTGGAAACAGTAATGGTATAGAAGTGGACGATGCTTCACAACATGTTGTCCTAGATGGTAACAAAACTGAGATGAACTTTGGCGGATTGGAAATCAAAGGTCATGAAGATGTTTCTGCAGCAAGTAACGTATTAGTGACTAATCATATGTCAATTCGAGATACACGAGCTTATAACTTCAGACACATTGGACACCACAGAGAAGGTAGTCCGATGACATTGACAGCTCACAGTATTACGTTAAGTAACTGTACAGCTATTGAACCCTATCCAAATGAAGTATATCCGGGTTACACATCAAGAGCGTTAGTAATTAGTGGTTATCGTAACGTACACATTAACAACTTTACAGCAGTTGGGGATGGTAAACACTCTTCAAGTAATCCAGTTATAGCGGTTCAATACAACAGTGGTAACGTTATGTTAAACGGTTTGAATATTACAGGCTTCAAACAAGCCGATGCGGATGTAAAAGTGTATGGCGGAGATAACAGAGGTAAGAAAATCACTATTAGTAATGTAAACATTTGGGATTCATCTAACACAGTTGGTATTGAAGGCGGCGGTGGTATTTACGACTTACGTATTATCAACGCTAACTTACAAGGTCAAGGTATCGGAACAGGGTTATTACTTTACAACAATACAGCCGATGTAGTGGGTGTCAGTGCCGAAGATTATACAAACAATGCGACAATAGCTGGACGTAATTATTCAGTTGTTCCATCTAACTTAAAAGGTGGTTTCTCTGGTGCTTCCACTGGCGGCGGTGCTATTGCAGAACGTTCAGCGGTATTGGCTTCAAGTGGTGGGTCATACGCACACAGCGATAGAAGTTGGGTCATTGGTTCTGGTGCAGATTCGGACGCTTATGGGTCAAGAAGTGGGATAATAAATTCACTTGAATCAAAAACATTAGACGGTAGTTTTGCCCAAACCATTATCGGCAGTCGTGGTGTTGAGTCCAGAGGTAACTATGCATTCTTAATGGGCTATGGTGATGATGGTGCAAAATATGAAAATACAACTGTCGATATAAGTGCGACATCTGGAAATATTAAAACAAAAGGTACAGTCTCAACTGGTCAGAACTTCGGTGACTATGCAGAGTATTTTGAGTCACAGAGCGGGCAAGAGATACCAAATGGTTACATTGTGACGCTAGATGGTCGCTATATTAGAAAAGCGAATAGCAATGATGTTCCTTACGGTGTTGTTTCGGGTACTGCTGGAGTTATTCTTGGTGATCAATTATTCCACCATAAGAGTAAACACTTAAAAGATGAATTTGGTGTCACATTGACCGAAGAAGTCACAAACTCGTTCGTTGATGAAAACGGAGAGACTCAAGAAGAAACAGTCATTCAACCAATTAATAATCCGGACTATGTTGAATTAGAAGAGGATTATGTACCACGTTCTGAACGTCCTGAATGGAATGTTGTAGGACTTATGGGACAAGTATTTACACGTATTGATTCAACTGTTTCACAAAACGACCTTATTAAACCAGATAAGGGAATAGGAACGAAAGATAATGTGAACGGTTATTACAGAGTGTTAGAAGTAACGACACCTTATGACATCAATAAAGGATATGGCGTTGCAGTCGTATTAATTAAATAAGGAGGAACACAATGAGCATAGATAAAAAAGCTTTATTCAATTTATCAAGTGAACCGTATTTGAAACCTATTTCCGATTTGGGAGTAGGTTTTTATAATTTAGATGAAAACACAGCAGTTTTACAATTCCAGTTATCGAACTCAAAAGGTCCGTTACTGATCAGTGAGAACAATCTAACAGCATATGCTTACTTTGAGTCTACAAACGGTAGTGCTTCAGATGTTATTGAATTGAACATTATTGACGGTAGTAAAGGTATTGTAGAAATAACGTTAGACAAAGCTTTCTTACAAGCATCTACAGCGACTACTGTTACTGGTCAAGTCTATATCGCAGTAAACAACCATGACGGCGACCCTGCTTACAACGAGGTTGCGGTATTTAGAGAATTCAATTTCCAAGTAGCAGACGCATTAATCAACAAAATTTCGTCGTTTACTAAAGTTGAATACATCCGTATGTTCAGTCAGTTAAAACAACAAATTGAACAACGGGTTAACGATATTGAAGCAGCGATTGCAGCGGGTGCCGATTATGTGGCAGAAATGAACGCAACATTATTGAATGGTAAGACACAACTGAACCAAATTGTTGCAGATGGCACAGCTACTATTGATGGTACAGTCACACAAGCTAAAGCAGATATTACAGCAAAAATAAATTCAGCAACATCTGAAATTACAACGCTATCTAACAATACAAAAACAAATGTACAAAACACAGCAGACAATGCGATTACAGATATCACCAACACGTCAAACACAGCTAAAACACATGTTGATACAAAGGTCGCAGAGTTTAACCAAACCGTATTAGACAATGGATTCGTTACACCAGAACAATTAACTACTGATTTAGATGCTTTGACTTGGCAAAAGTATAAGTTAACTAAAGATGATGGGTACACATTATATGACAGTAACTTTAATTTAGATTTCAACGATATCGGACAACTTTCAAATTTAGGTGTGGGAACACGTTATGCTGCAAACACTTTAAATGCTCCTGTTTCAGCTTCTTCACCAAGTGGATGGGTAACTAAATTTGATAGAGGTTCTGTGAAATATTTAGAGTTTAGACCTTATAACTCTAGCCAAGTATTTATCAAACGATTTTATAACGAATGGTCAGGTTGGGAGCGTATCGACAACAATCAATCCGACACAGGTTGGATTCCTTTCAATCTTATCAATGGTGCAACTACAAACACCGCTTATGATTATGGAGGTTCTCGTAACGGTTATGGTTGTGCATACAGAATTGTAACAATCGGTTCATTAACTATGACGACATTAAGAGTCAATGGAAACTCTGTAGACCATGCTCAGGTCATTGCACAGTTACCGACTAACCTTACGGAAAGTCCACAAGTTGGATATATCAGAGCACCATTAGCTCACAATGCGACAAGTATCATCATTGAGAACACTGGTGAAGTTAAAATTTACATTGCTAACGAGACAGAGTGGGTTAATGATACAAGTCATTATTTCTATGGTGAAATCAGTTGGATTAATAATTAATTTTATACAACAAACTAGGAGGTAAAACATGAAATTTAAACAAGTATATTTATATGATGGTACACCTTTTCTAGCGTTTAAAGATATGGAGGGTGAATATCAATATCCTTTAGATGAGTGGACAGAAACACCACCACCAGAAGGAATATATAGCCCGTTCTATTTCAATGGTAACGAATGGGTTGGTGCTACGAAAGAAGAACACAATGCTTCTCTAGCGCCTAAACCACCACGTGTTCCTAGCAACATAGAAATACAACAAGCGAGAACACAAATGCAGTTAACTAAAACTGCAAGTCAATTACAAGCAACGCAAGACCAATTAGCAGAGGCTATGCTAGAGATTGCAAAACTTAAAGGGGGACTGTAAATGTATCCATCATTCGACAGCATTAAATGGTTTTACGATATTAATTGTTACACAAATGAGGACATTCAAACGTATGTGGAATTAAACGCTTTGACACAAGAACAATACAAAGAAATTACTGGTGAAGATTATCCAGTAGAACCACAGGCTTAGGCTTGTGGTTTTATTTTATAGAAAGTGGGTGAGTGAATGGGGAACGAAGAATTTAGAACATCGGATAAATTAGGAACCCTATCATTATTTGGTTTAGGTGTGTTTACAAATATACGTGGTTTCTATTGGGCGATTAATCAAGATTCTGTATTGAACGAATCGGACTTTTACCAAGCGTTACACAACGTAATGCCTATTTGGTTGTGGGGAATATTGCTAATCGTATTCGGTACATCATTAATGATCGCAAGTGTATTCTTTGGTAAACGTTCCGTAAACAATACAACTTATTACTTTATGTTAGTGGGTGGTACAGGTAGTGGGATTATCCACTTCTTAATGGCATCTGCTGGTATTTATAATTCTATAAACTGGCTTTCTCCTATACAATTTGTTGTTCTAACAGCATGGCTAGGGTTTGTTGGTTTCTTAGGTGGGTTGAAGTTGTATGACAAATGATGATTATATACGCAGACACGAGTGGGAGAAATCAAAAGGAAAGATTCACGAAAGAATAAATGATGTCGATAATAAGCACACTGCAAATCATAATGAATTATTACGTAAAGTGGATATGCAAACAGAATTACAGCGAAACACTTTTAAATCTCAAGAGAAATCAGAGAAACATCTTGAAAACATCAGTGAGTCGTTAACCACAGTTGGGACACGTGTTACTGAATTAGAATATGAAACACGGACACATGACAAAGATATACGAGGATTGCAAGGTACACTTGCAGCAGAAACAAAAGGCAATCGTGATGTACTCATTGCTTGGGTCGGAGTTGCTGGTGTTGTACTTGGTCCACTTGTTTTATGGATGGCAAATACATTTTTTAAATAGTCGGCTCATTGAGTCGGCTTTTTATTATGTTCGTGAGTGGATAACTATAGGCATTATCGTTTCTCGATGCAATACAAGGCGCCACACAGCGCACTATTTTAGCAAAAAAGGAGATTGAAAACATGAAATTAACTAATGGAACAATCGTCAGAGTATTGGCGTTAATTTTAGCATTGATAAATCAACAATTAGCAAAACATGGTATTTCACCAATTCCGGCAGATGACCAGTTATTGAGTGATATTGTGGTTTGGGTCGTAGGTGCTTGGACAGCTTATAAAGATAATCCTTTCACAAAAGAAGGTAAGGAAGCAAACGATGTATTGAAAGAATTAAAACACGAGAAAAAAATTCATGCCGGCGGCGCACCTAGTGACTTTGACGCAGATAAAGACGGACAAATTTAGGAGGGATTAAATGACTGTAAACAAGACAAAGAAACAAGCTCACAGTTATATGGGTAAGTTAAAAGGTAAAGGTTGGGACTTTGATAATGCGTTTGGTTGGCAATGTTATGATTTAGCTAACGTTTACTTTAACTATTTAACGGGTGAAAGGTTATATGGTCTGTATGCGAAGAATATTCATACAGATAATAAAAAGGTGCTTGAAAAATACGGTACGATTTACAAGAAAACAAATGACTTTTTACCCGAAAAAGGCGACATATTTATTATGCATGGTGGCTATGGTCTAGGTGCTGGACATACTGGTATGGTTTGGTCAGCAGATTTAAATACGTATACAGGATTAGAGCAGAATTGGTACGGAGGGGGGAGATATAAGACAGAGGTTGCACAGTTAGTCAAACACTCTTACGATAACCCAGTTTATTTCTGGCGACCGAATTATAAAGCTAAAAAGAAAGTTGTAAGCACTTCTAAAAAACCTAAAATTAAACCTATGAAAATTCTTATAGCAAGTGGTCACGGTTATTCAGATCCGGGGGCAGTAAATAAAACGCTAAATGTTAACGAACGTGATTTTATTCGTGAATATATTGCACCCAACATTCAAAAATATCTGAAAGAAGCTGGACATGATGTAGACTTGTACGGCGGTAAAAACCAAGACCAAAACTTATACACTGATACGGCATACGGTGAACGTATTGGGAACCATAAAGATTACGGCATGTATTGGGTAAACCGACAAGGTTATGATGCAGTTGTCGAGCTACATCTTGACGCAGCAAGTCCAAGTGCTAGCGGTGGACACGTTATCATTTCGGATAGACATAACGCAGATCAGATTGATAGAAATATTGACAAAGTGTTAAATGATACTGTGGGAACTATCCGACCAATTGACAAACGCGGTAACTTGTTAAACGCTAACGTAGCAGCTAACTTAAACATGAACTACAGATTGGTAGAACTCGGGTTCATTACTAATAAAGGCGATATGGATTATCTTAAAAAGAACTATGACGACTTTAGTAGAGCGTTAGCAGGTGCCATACACGATGCACCAATTTACGGGGCAAGTGCTAGTAAGGACAAGCTACCACCGAAAAAAGATGTACCAAAACCGTCGACAAGTTCAGGGTTTAAAGTGAACCAGTACGGTACGTATTATAAGACAGAAAAAGCTAGGTTTATAAATGGTAACCAACCTATCCAAGTTAGAACAGTTGGACCATTTTTAACTTGTCCTAAAGCGTACATGTTCCAACCGGGTGGCTGGTGCGATTATGATGAGGTAATGATTCAGGACGGACATGTTTGGATTGGTTATTCATGGAAAGGTAGACGTTATTATTTACCAATTAGAACAGTAAGTGGTACACCACCTAATCACAAAGTTGGTCCATTATGGGGGACAATTAAATAAGCCTTTCTTTCATCATCAAACTATGTTATAATTGATGTATTAACAAAATATTACACTTTTTGATGTTCACCTCGGATCTAGTCAATCCAACATAGTAATTAAACCACTCAACTAGTCATTGGGTGGTTATTTTTTTGCATAAAAATAGAGGGGATGATTCCCCTCATACATATTGATTTATTATTTAAAATTATGATATCGTGATACAGTTCGTGCTACAGTTTTATGATTTATTTACGCAACAAGTATTATGATTTGACATTTAAATATTATTATGCGTTGCATATATACCCCATTATATTGAGGTTTTAACTAAAAGTGATGCGAGTATAAAACACCTTTTAAACTTATAAATTGTCCGACTTGGATGCTCGTCTTTGGCATTGTAGCAGTCATTGTTACAATCGCAGCAGCATTATTTTCTTTACAAAGTTTAGCTGGTTTATTCGGAAGCTAATTCACTATTAAAAAAAACTCTGAACAATACATAGAAAATGTATTGTTCAGAGTTTTTAATTGTAACAAATTTAAAATTTTTAATCTTAAAAATAAGCTTAGGATGCCTAAACAGACTTTAAAGAATATTAATATAAAAAATTCAACAATAATCGAGCTATGAACTTAAATGTGGTAGAATAGCTAAGGCTATGATTTTAATATGAGGTGAATTATAATGATAGGTATTATAGGTGCTATGGAAGAAGAAGTGGCAATTTTAAAAAATAAACTTGAAACATTAGAAGAAATAAAAATTGCGCATGTCATATTTTATAAAGGTTGTTTATATAATAAAGAGGTTGTTCTTACGCAAAGTGGAATTGGTAAAGTAAACGTAGCAATTTCTACAGCATTATTAATTGATAAATTCCGTCCTGATGTAATAGTCAATACAGGTTCTGCAGGAGCGTTAGATAAATCATTGAATGTAGGCGATGTTGTTGTTAGTGATATGGTTACATACCATGATGCAGATGCAAGAGCTTTTGGATATCAATTAGGACAAATACCGCAAATGCCAGCACAATTTATTGCAGATGAACATTTAGTGGAAAAAGCAAAAGCAGCGATAAATGAACAGCAACTTGTAGCTAAAACTGGATTAATTGTTAGTGGAGATAGCTTTATTGGAACAAATGAACAGCGTACAACGATTAAAGCAAACTTTCCGAAAGCGATGGCTGCAGAAATGGAAGCGACCGCAATTGCACAAACATGCTACCAATTTAACTTACCATTCATAATTACACGAGCGATTTCAGATTTGGCTGATGGTGATGCTGGTATTACATTTGATGCATTTTTAGAAAAAGCAGCAGTATCTTCTAGTAAAATTGTGGAACATTTAATTAAAACTATATAAAAAGGTGAAAATAAATAATGGGTATGATAAAAAACTATTTTATGCCAAATGAATATGTGCAATCTGTTTTTCAAATAGATATTGAAAAACTTGCAGCTTCTGGTGTTAAAGGAATTATTACAGATTTGGATAATACGCTTGTGGGTTGGGATGAAGCTAATCCAACTGAAGCGGTCAAACAATGGTTTGACAAAGCTAATGCGTTAGGCATTACAATTACAATTGTATCTAATAACAATGAAAAACGTGTTGGTAGTTTTTCGAAGTCGTTAAATGTAGATTATATTTTTAAAGCGAAAAAGCCAAGAGGTCGTGCGTTTAACCAGGCAGCAAAATTAATGGATATCAAACCTTCTGAAATTGTAGTAATCGGTGATCAAATGCTTACAGATGTGTTCGGTGGAAATAGACGTGGACTTTTTACAATTATGGTTGTTCCCGTAAAGCAAACGGATGGTTTTATAACAAAGTTTAATCGAATGATTGAACGAAGATTATTGCAGTATTTTAGAAAAAAAGGTTATATCCAATGGGAGGAAAATTGATTGATTGACATTTTAAAATGTATAGGATGTGGTGCGCCGTTACAATCTGAAGATGCAGATGCACCAGGCTTTGTACCGGAACACAATTTACATCGTGAAGATGTAATATGTAAAAGATGCTTCAGATTAAAAAATTACAATGAAGTACAAGATGTTGGATTAGATAGTGAAGATTTTTTAAATCTCCTAAACGGTTTAGCGGAAGAAAAAGGTATCGTTGTAAATGTTGTAGATATTTTTGACTTTGAAGGGTCTTTTATTAACGCAATCAAGCGTATCGTAGGAAATAAAAAAATCATTTTAGTTGCCAATAAGAACGATTTATTGCCTAAACAAATAAACAAACGTCGTGTCAAAGAATGGCTGAAAAAAACAGCTAGAAAATATGGTTTAGAAGCTGAAGATGTTGTGTTAATTTCTGCTGAAAACAATGAAGGGATAGAAGACCTATTATCTTCTATTAATACACATCGTAATAATGAAAATGTATATATTGTGGGGACTACCAATGTTGGGAAATCTACCCTTATAAATAAATTGATTGAACGTAGTGTTGGTGAAAAGGATGTTGTTACTACATCTAGGTTCCCCGGTACTACTTTAGATATGATTGATATTCCGTTAGATGACAATTCATTTATGTTTGATACCCCTGGTGTGATTCAAGCACATCAAATGACTCATTTTGTGACGGAGAAGGAACTCAAGACAATCATGCCTAAAAAAGAAATTAAACAGCGTGTATATCAATTAAACGAAGGCCAAACATTGTTCTTTGGTGGTCTGGCACGAATTGATTATGTTAGTGGTGGTAAACGCCCATTAGTCTGTTATTTTTCAAACGAGCTGAATATTCATAGAACTAAAACTGAAAATGCAAATGAGCTATGGAGAAATCAACTGGGTGGCGTGTTGACGCCTCCGCAAAACGCTAACAATTTTGATTTGCAAAATATTAAAGCAGTAAGGCTAGAAACAGGTAAAGAAAAGCGTGATGTAATGATTTCTGGTTTAGGTTTTATCACAATAGAGGAAGGTGCCAAAGTCATTGTACGCGTTCCTAAAAATGTAGATGTAGTGTTAAGAAATTCAATAATGTAAGGGGTGTTTAATATCAGATATGCAGTAATAGGCAATCCAATAGATCATTCATTATCCCCAGTAATGCACAATGCTAACTTCGAGGCATTAAAGGATGAATCAACATATGAAGCAATAAATATTCCTGAAAAAAATTTCCATCTTATTAAAGAAATTATAGCGGATAAAGCACTTTCTGGATTTAATGTAACAATTCCTCATAAAGAGCGTATTATACCCTATTTAGATGAGATTGATGACCAATCAAAAACAGTAGGCGCAGTCAATACAGTAAAAATAGAAGATGATAAATGGATAGGTTACAATACAGATGGTATAGGTTATGTAACAGGGCTAAAGCAAGCTTATCCTGATTTGGAAAATGCATATATTCTCATTCTAGGTGCAGGCGGAGCAAGTAAAGGCATCGCGAATGAACTTAATAAACATGTTCATTCTAAGCTTACTATTGCAAACAGAACTATGAGTCGCTTTGATAGTTGGGATTTAGATGTAAACAAAATCAGCTTATTAGATGCTGAGAAATCACTATCAGAATTTGACATTGTAATAAATACTACACCTGCAGGTATGAACAAAAATAAAGATGTAGCCATAAGTCTAGAAGACTTAGCGCCGCATACATTGGTAAGTGACATTGTTTATATCCCTTTTAAGACACGTATTTTAGAAATAGCAGAAGAAAAAGGAAACCCTATATATAATGGGTTAGACATGTTTGTATACCAAGGAGCAGAAAGTTTTAAAATTTGGACAGCGCATTCTCCAAATATTGGGGTAATGAAAGAAGCAGTAATAAAACACTTATAAAAGGAGCATATTATGCTAACAGGCAAACAAAAAAGATTTTTAAGAAGTAAAGCACATAACGTTGATCCTACTTTTCAAATTGGTAAAGCAGGTATAAATGATAATATGGTTAAACAGATTGATGACATTTTAGAAAATCGAGAACTAATCAAAGTTCATGTATTACAAAATAATTTTGAAGATAAAAATGATTTAGCGCAAAACCTTAGTCAAGCTACAAATAGTGAAATTGTACAAGTAATCGGGTCTATGATTGTTTTATACAAAGAGTCTCAAGATAATAAACAAATCCAATTACCATAATGACTGAATCAATTGTATTATATGGTGGGCAGTTTAACCCGATTCATACGGCTCACATGGTTGTTGCTAGTGAAGTAAACAGCGTAATAAAGCCCGATGAGTTCTATTTTATACCAAGTTATATGTCACCACTAAAAGAGCATAACGATTTTTTAGACGCTCAATTTAGAATAGAAATGATCCAACGGGCAATAAATGAACTCGGCTTTGGATCAATTTATATGAATGAAATTGAACGTAAAGGACAAAGTTACACTTATGATACAGTTAAGCATATTTTAAAGAAACATCCACAATGTAAGTTATACTTTGTTATTGGTACAGATCAATACAATCAACTTGAAAAGTGGTATAAAATAGATGAATTAAGAAATTTAATTACATTTATAATTGTTAATAGAGATAAGTCTACACAATATGTAGATTATGGAATGTTAGCGATTAATATCCCACGAATTGATATTAGTTCAACATTAATTAGGGAAAGAGTTAAAAACGAAGAAAATATTCAAATTTTAGTTCCTCCAAGTGTAGAACAATATATCAGAGAGGAAGGTTTATATGAAAACTGATCAAGCAATCGCGTTAGTCAAAGACAAGCTACCTGAAAAAAGGTTTGAACACTCATTAAGAGTTGCTAAAACAGCTGTGAAATTAGCAGAAATTTATGATGGTGATAAAGGTAAGGCTGAGCTTGCCGGTATATTACATGACTATTGCAAATATGATGATTTAGGATCTATGTATCAAATTGTTACACAACATGAATTAGACCCTAATTTACTGAGTTATGGTTCAGAGATATTGCATGGTCCTGTTGGTGCTATAATTATGAATAAAGAATACAAAGTAGATGATGAGGAAGTATTACTTGCGATAAAAAATCATACCACCGGACGTGCTCAAATGACGAAAACTGAAAAACTAATATTTATTGCAGATTATATTGAACCAGGGCGTCAAACCCCAGGCGTTGAAGAAATTAGAGATTTAGCATACAATCAAGGTAGCTTAGATAAAACAATCTATGAAATTTCTAAGCGAACAGTTTTATATTTAATCAATAAAGATATTAATGTTTATGACGCTACGATTGCATGCTTGAATTATTACAATTACAGTGACGAAAGAGTAAAGGATGATTAAATGAATTCAGATCAATTATTAAACATTGCTGTCGAAGCTACAGAGAATAAAAAAGCAGAGGATATTATTTCTTTAAAAATGAAAGGTATTAGTGACATGACAGATTATTTCGTAGTTTGTCATGGTAACAACGAAAAACAAGTCCAAGCTATTGCGCGTTCGGTCAAAGATGCAGCAGATGAAGCTGATATTGATGTGAAACGAATGGAAGGGTTTAATGATGCCAGATGGATTCTTATTGATTTATCTAATGTAGTTGTTCATGTATTCCATAAAGATGAGCGTGACTACTACAATATTGAGAAATTATATCGCGATGCGCCTCTTGAGTCGTATAGACAGGCTGTTTATTAATTATGGTGCAATACGAAGAAATGAGCTTATTTTATGACCAATTAACTTTAGATCAACCTTATGAATCATGGTTAGATATAGTTAATCATTTTGCTGAAAAAAAGACATCTATTTTAGATATTGGTTGTGGAACAGGAAGCTTAACATCATTGCTAACAGACTTTGATCAAATTACAGGTATGGATTTAAGTGTCGACATGTTGTCGATAGCAATTAAAAAATCTAACAAAGTAAATTGGATTGAAGGAGATATGACTGAATTTGAACTTAATCAGCAATTTGATGTCATCACAATTTTTTGTGATTCATTAAATTATTTATCTGAAAAGAGCGAGGTATCCGCTACATTTAGTCATGTTTTTAACCATTTATCAAACGAAGGTGTATTTATGTTCGATGTGCATACTCCTTTTAAAATGGAAACGTTATTTAACAACCAAAGCTATATCGATGAGTCTGAAAAAGTGTATCTTGGTTGGGAAGCTGTACAAGGAGAGGAAGCTCTGAGCGTATGGCATGACATGTCTTTCTTTATTAAGCAAGATGATAACCATTATGATAGATTTGATGAATCACATTATCAGCGTACTTATAATAAGAATGATTATATAGAAATGCTTAACCAAGTAGGGTTTAAGCAAATTACTACATTTGTAGATTTTGATATTAATAATAATAGCGATGAAGGCCATAGATTATTTTTCATCGTCAAAAAATAAAAGTAAAATCACTCCTTTATACGTGTTTAGTATAAAGGAGTGATTTTTTATTGTTAGATTATTGGTATTATTTAAAAGAAATAGTATTTAAGTATAAGGCACTGGTTATTGCAATAGTTTTGATAGGTGTTATTCTTATAACTTGGCTATTAAATACGATTTATATGAATGAGGATGGACATAATAATAAAGTATCTACGATATCTCAAAAACAAATTGAAAATAGTACAGGTGAGAAGAGTCAAAGTGATATTAAGTTAAAGGAAAATAAAGTTGAAGATGTATATGTAGACGTCAAAGGCGCCATCAAACATCCTAATATTTACAAAATGAAATCATCTGATAGAATTAAACAATTGTTAGACAAAGCGAAAGTTAAAGATGAAGCTGATTTATCAAAAGTAAATTTAGCAGAAAAGTTAACTGATCAAAAATTAATTTATATACCTATGAAAGGAGAAGAGATTTCTTCAGATACACAAGGAAATGAAATTACAAATAAATCTCTATCAGTAACTTCCACTGCAAGTAATAATTCTAACCAACAAACAATACACCTAAATAGTGCTACAGAAGCACAGTTACTAACTATACCTGGGATAGGACCTTCGAAAGCAAAAGCTATCATAGAATATAGAGAACAAAATGGTGCTTTTGAATCTCTTGAGCAGTTGACAGAAGTGAAAGGGATTGGTGTAAAAACGTTAGAAAAATTAAGATCACACTTTGAACTATAGATTACTATTGCATTATCAATCAATACAAATTAATCTATAGTTATTCACAAAATACAAATCATTTTATTAATGGAGGTATAACATCATGGATCGCATTAAATGGGAAGAATATTTTATGGCACAAAGCCACTTATTAGCGCTACGTTCAACATGCCAACGCTTATCAGTTGGGGCAACTATCGTTAAAGACAATAGAATTATTGCTGGCGGTTATAATGGTTCAGTTTCAGGCGAGGTTCATTGTATTGATGAAGATTGTTTATTAGAGGATGGCCACTGTATACGCACAATTCATGCAGAAATGAATGCATTATTACAATGTGCAAAGCAAGGAGTATCTACTGATGGTGCTACGATATATGTAACACATTTCCCTTGCTTAAATTGTACCAAATCAATCATACAAGCAGGTATAAAAACAATTTATTATGCTGGTGACTACCATAATCATCATTATGCGATAAAATTATTAAACCAATCAGGTATCGAATATAAAAAAATACCATTCAATCAAGAACATGTAGCCCAATATCTCATTAATAAATAGCAACTGATATACTATAGTTTTGCTTATTTAGTTGGCATTTTATGGCTACATGTTAAACCTTTATCGATATTAATTAGTGGCATTATAGTATTCTTGGTTTTTCGTAAAAGCTTAAATTGGTGCCAAGTTTTAATCATATCAATTTTACCGTTAATTAGTTATACAATGCATCAAAATGATTTAGAAAATGAAAAGAAAGCACGCGCATTATATTTAGAACAAAACTTACATATAAAAACACAATTTGTTACGAAACCATTACTTGAAGGGAAAAAATTGAGTGGTAAAGCTAAAATCGGAAACAAAGTTTACCATTATTATTTTAACCTCAATAAAGCCACTAAAAGATATAATTACAAAGTATTATATCAACAAACTTGTAATGTAAATGGCATACTTAAGCCATTAAATCAGTCTCCATACAGCAAGATTTCATTTTTTATCACTGCTATAGATGTAAAAAGTTGTCATGCATATAAACCAAATTATATTACTGTTATTGAAAGACATAAATCGTATATTTTTGATCGTTTAAGCCAAACAAAAATCATACATCCCGCTAAAATAGTTGCTTTGATTAGCGGCGACACTTCAGGAATAAGTAATGATGATTTAAATAAATATAAAGATATAGGAATCTATCATCTACTTGCGGTAAGTGGTACACATATCGCTACTATTATTGGTATTTTAATGTTTGTTTTAAATATTTTTAAGTTACCACTTATCTGCATTAAAGTGTCATTGCTCATAAATCTCCCAATATATGCACTATACACTGATTTGGCTCCAAGTGCGGTAAGGGCTATTTTAGCAGCTTTAATTATTATTTTAATCCCCAAATTTGTTATCAATAATGTCATGAATGTATTAGCATTATTGTTTATAGTCTTAACTACTATAAACCCTGCTTATTTATATGATGTAGGTTTTCAATTTTCTTTTTTAATTACATTTTTTATACTATTTTCTTCTCCAATTTTAGAAAGAGCTTCACCAATAAAGTCACTTTTATTCATAACTATCATTGCGCAGCTTGGTTCATTTATGATAAGCGCGATTTATTTTAACCAAATTCAATGGATAGGTGTTTTTTCAAATTTATTTTTCGTACCTTTTTACACTTTTATATTATTTCCACTAGTTATATTATTTTTTATTATGAGTCATATACCTTTTGAATTACTTCCACTTACAAGTTTGCTTAATTTAATTTTGAGATTACATGATAACATTGTAGAATTATTTCTTTTTATAGATACATATAAATGGTATGTGCCTAAGTTGAATAATTGGTTTATCACTTTAGGGTTTACAATACTTTTCATTAGTTTATTGCTCCTAGTACATAAAAGATATGCTTGGTTCATTTGTTCACTTGTTGTTTTGTACATGGCGGTATCGATTTTACCATTATCAAACGATTACAAATTGACAATGTTAAATGTTAATCAAGGAGATTCGATATTGTTTGAAACAAATAAACAAAATAACGTACTTATAGATACAGGGGGTAAATTAGTAGGAAAAGGTGAAGTAAATTCCCATAATATATCTAAATATCATATTTTACCAACTTTTAAAAAGCACGGTCTTAAAAAGATTAATTATTTAATTATTACACACCCTCATATTGATCACATGGGGGAGCTTGACTATTTAATAAATACATATCCTATAGACAATATAATTATTAATAAAAAAAGCTATCAGGCTAAAGATTTAAACTCATTATATAATAAATGCATTAATCATAATATTAACCTATTTGATTTCAGAGAACTTAAAAGTATTTCCCTTGATAAGGCGAATATTAATTTAATAGATGTAACAATAGCAGGGTCAGAAGATTTAAATGAACAATCTATTATTACTCTAATTGAGTATGGTGGGTTTAAATTATTACTTATGGGTGACGCAACTGTAAACAATGAAACATTGCTGATTGATAAATATCATATAGATAGAATTAATGTTTTGAAAGTGGGACATCATGGTAGCAAAACGAGTTCTAGTATAAATTTCTTAGATGCTATTCATCCTGAAATTAGTCTGATTTCTGTTGGAGATAATAACCGATATAAATTACCGAATAAAGAGATAATTGAGCGGTTAAAACAAATTAATTCACGTATATTGCAAACAAATAAACATGGTGAGATATCAATCATACTTAATCCGCACAAAGGTCTAAAAGTACATGTAAATCAATGAATTTATGTAGAGAGATAAAGTCCTGCGTGATATAATGATAAGATGCGTAATAGTGATGAAAGGGTGCTATAGATGAGCGATAATATAATGACAATATATGGAGAAGTGCCTGAATTGATTGAAAAGAAATCTACAGAAGTAATAGACCATTACTTAGGTGCACCAAAAGACGATTTCAATTTTGTTAAATACAATTTATATGAAAGTGATTTAGCACCGATTATAGAGGAAGCATTAACAATGCCCTTTTTTTCTGATAAAAAAGCAGTATTAGTGCAAAATGCTTATGTTTTTACTGGAGAAAAGCCACCTAAAGATGTAAAACACAATATTAATCAACTCGTAGAATTTATAGAAAGATACGATGGTGAAACCATGGTTGTGTTCGAAGTTTACCATGCTAAACTTGATGAACGTAAAAAGTTAGTTAAAACTTTGAAAAAAAATGCGCAGTTGAAAAAAATTGAACAAATGTCTGAGGAAGAAATTAAAACATGGATTAAAAATGAATTGCATGGAAATTATAAAGATATAAAACAAGATGCACTAGAATTATTTATAGAATTGACAGGGATTAATTTCAATATAGTGAAGCAAGAAATTGAAAAACTTATATTATTCTTAGGTGATAGCCCAACAATAAACAAACATGATGTTCATCAAATTGTAAATAGAAGCCTTGAACAAAATGTGTTTTTATTAACTGAATATATTCAAAAAAATAAAAAGGCTAAGGCTATACGGCTAGTTAAAGATTTAATTGCGATGAAAGAAGAACCTATTAAGCTATTGGCTCTAATTACAAGCAATTATCGACTGTTCTACCAAAGCAAAATATTGAGTCAAAAAGGTTATAGTGGACAACAAATTGCTAAAACTATAAATGTTCATCCATATAGAGTTAAATTAGCTTTAAACCAAGCAAGACATTATCAACTAGAAAGTTTATTAAACATTATTAATAATTGTGCAGAAACAGATTATAAATTAAAATCGTCATATATGGATAAACATCTTATATTAGAATTGTTCATTTTATCACTTTAAATTTCATTAAGTATTTAAAATCACATATATATAAGACCTGGAACTGTGTGTTCCAGGTTTCTTTTTATATATTAAGTTTTTTCTACTCTTAAATAAAAAAGTTCAAGCGTTAGCTTGAACTTCTTTATTATTTAGCAGCTGTCATAAGTGAAGACTTAATTCTAGCAGCTTTATTTGAGTGTATTAAGTTACGTTGAGAAGCTTTGTCGATTTGTTTCAAAGCGAAGCTTACTAAGTCAGCTTTGTTATCAGCGTTCGCTTCAATTGCTGAGTGAGCTCTCTTAACTGCTGTACGCATTGTATTTTTTTGAGAAATATTACGCTCTTCAGCAGTACGAGTTGTTCTAACACGTTTAATTGCAGATTTGATGTTTGCCATGTGTGTCACCTCCTAATAATAATCTTCGCTATCAAAATGAATTTGATTACAACAAGAAATATTTTATCAAAACAAGCGACTTTCTGCAATCATTTATTTATTCCAGGCGCGTTAAATCGATGAAAATGGTACAATACTATTTGGAAAAGTAAAACATTCACTTTATAATACAAAGTGGAAAATCATATTAAGTATAGCAATTTTTTACATATTATAGTTAAAAAGCGTAGTAAGTTTGCAATTGCACAGTAAAAACGTTATTATATCAAAGAATGTCATACATATTATACGGGCTAGAATTATGAAAGTGAGAAGGATAATACATGGATAAACAAGATCGTTTGAACAAGCGTGAAAATATTAGAAACTTTTCTATTATCGCACATATAGACCATGGAAAATCTACATTAGCTGATAGAATTTTAGAAAATACAAAATCAGTTGAATCGAGAGATATGCACGCACAATTGCTAGATTCCATGGATTTAGAACAAGAACGTGGTATTACAATTAAATTAAACGCCGTGCGCTTAAAGTATGAAGCGAAAGATGGTGAGATATATACTTTCCATCTTATTGATACACCAGGACACGTAGATTTTACATATGAAGTGTCAAGATCGTTAGCAGCGTGTGAAGGTGCTATTTTAGTAGTTGATTCAGCGCAAGGTATTGAAGCACAAACCTTAGCTAATGTTTATTTAGCTCTTGATAATGATTTAGAGTTATTACCGGTAGTCAACAAGATTGACTTACCAGCGGCTGAGCCAGAACGTGTAAAGCAAGAGCTTGAAGATGTTATTGGTATTGATAAAGAAGAGGTGGTACTAGCAAGTGCAAAATCTAATATTGGTATCGAAGATATTTTAGAAAAAATTGTAGAAGTTGTACCACCACCAGAAGGAGATCCAGAAGCGCCATTAAAAGCGCTAATTTTTGACTCTGAATATGATCCATATAGAGGTGTTATATCATCTATTAGAATTAAAGAAGGTACGGTAAGGCCGGGCGATCGGATCAAAATGATGGCAACAGGTAAAGATTTCGAAGTTACAGAAGTGGGTATTAATACACCAAAACAGTTAGCTGTTGATGAACTTACTGTTGGTGATGTTGGGTATATTATTGCTAGTATTAAGAACGTGGATGATTCACGTGTAGGGGATACAATTACTCATCTTAATCATCCTGCAGAACAACCATTACAAGGGTATAAAAAGATGAACCCAATGGTCTACTGTGGTTTGTTCCCTATTGACAATAAAGATTACAATGATTTGCGTGAAGCACTAGAAAAATTACAATTAAATGATGCATCATTGGAATTTGAACCTGAGTCATCACAAGCATTGGGCTTTGGTTATCGCACTGGTTTCTTAGGCATGCTCCATATGGAAATTATTCAAGAACGTATTGAACGTGAATTTGGTATAGCACTTATTGCTACTGCACCATCAGTAATCTATCAATGTATCATGAAATCAGGTGAAGAGGTAACGGTAGATAATCCTGCAAATATGCCAGAAAGAGATAAAATTGATACGATCTATGAACCATTTGTTAGAGCATCGATGATGGTGCCAAATGACTATGTAGGCGCAGTAATGGAACTATGTCAACGTAAACGCGGACAGTTTGTTAATATGGAATACATGGATGACATTCGTGTTAATATCATTTATGAAATCCCATTATCAGAAGTTGTATTTGATTTCTTCGACCAACTTAAATCAAATACAAAAGGCTATGCTTCTTTTGACTATGAATTTATAGACAATAAAGAAAGTGATTTAGTGAAAATGGATATATTACTTAACGGCGAAAAAGTAGATGCTTTAAGCTTTATTGTGCATAAAGAGTTTTCATATGATCGTGGAAAGGCACTCGTTGAAAAGTTAAAAACATTAATACCTAGACAACAATTTGAAGTTCCGGTTCAAGCAGCAGTAGGACAAAAGATTGTTGCACGTACAAATATTAAATCAATGGGGAAAAACGTATTGTCTAAATGTTACGGTGGGGACATTAGCCGTAAAAGGAAATTATTAGAAAAACAAAAAGCAGGTAAAGCAAAAATGAAATCTGTAGGTAACGTTGAGATTCCTCAAGATGCTTTCCTAGCAGTACTTAAGATGGATGAAGATTAATATAAATTAAACATTGGGGGCTTAAATCCATACGATTTATGCCCCAGTTTTTTGTTGTGTTTTCACATCTTCAATAAATGAAAGTAGGTGAACGCAATATGGAGGTGAAAAGTGCTTATATCCATATTCCTTTTTGCGTGAGAATTTGTACATATTGTGATTTCAACAAGTACTTTATACAAAATCAACCTGTTGATACGTATTTAGATTGCTTGATTACAGAGATGGAGCAAAGTGAAGTTAGGACATTGGAAACTGTTTTTGTTGGCGGCGGGACCCCAACAGCACTTAATTATCAACAGCTTGAGAAATTATTGGTTGCAATAACAGGTATCTTTGATATTAAAGGCGAGTTTAGCTTTGAAGCTAATCCTGATGAATTAACAATAGAAAAAGTTCAATTACTTAAAGATTATGGAGTAAACAGGCTATCAATGGGTGTTCAAACATTTAAACCGGAATTATTAGAAATACTTGGTAGAACACATAAAACTGAAGATATTTATCAATCAGTCGCTAATGCGCGCAAGGTAGGTATTCCTTCTATCAGTTTAGATTTAATGTATCATCTTCCTAACCAAAGTTTAGATGATTTTAAAGACAGCCTTGAAAGAGCTTTATCTATGGACATTGATCATATATCTAGTTATGGGTTGATTTTAGAACCAAAAACAAAATTTTATAATATGTATAGAAAAGGGCAATTAAAAGTTCCTAACGAAGATATCGGTGAAGAAATGTATGAATATCTATTAGAAAGAATGGAAGATTCTGATATGCACCAATATGAAATTTCAAACTTTGGTAAGGACGGTCATGAGTCAAAACACAATAAAGTCTACTGGAAGAACGATGGATATTATGGTTTTGGTGCAGGCGCGAGTGGTTATGTAAATGGTGAACGTTACAATAACGTAAATCCAGTTAATCACTACATAAAAAAAATACAAAATGATGAAAGACCTTTATTAGATTCAACTTTTCCTACAGAGTCAGAACAAATGGAAGAAGAAATGTTTCTAGGTTTAAGAATGAATATCGGTGTAGACAAAGCACGCTTTTATGAAAAGTTTGGTAAAACTTTAGAAAATGTTTATGGTCAAACAATCGATGATTTAATACAACGTGAGCTTATATTGGACCAAGATGGTTATATCTCACTGACAGAACGCGGAAAAGTCATTGGAAATCTTGTTTTTGAATCCTTTTTATTAAATGTTTAAAAAAGTCAAAAATTGAATGCTTTAACATTGACTTACTTTGACCAATTTGATAAATTATAATTAGCACTTGGAACAAAAGAGTGCTAATGAGGTGAAAACATGATTAGCAATAGACAATTGAGCATACTAAATGCAATTGTTGAAGATTATGTTGATTTAGGTCATCCAATTGGTTCAAAGACACTGATTGAACGACACAAATTGAATGTTAGTCCTGCAACTATTCGTAACGAGATGAAATATCTCGAAGAACTTGAATTGATTGAGAAGACACATACTTCATCAGGGCGATCACCATCACAGTCAGGCATCAGATATTATGTGAATCAATTATTGCAACAAACATCTCATCATCAACAAACAAAGATTCAACGTTTGAGAGACTTATTGGTTGACAATCATTACGATATTTCCTCAGCATTGAGTGAATTTGCAAATGAATTGTCAGTGGCATCTCAATATACAACGTTGGTAATGCGTCCAAACCATAAAAAAGATATAATTAATAACATTCATTTGATTCGTGCAAATGCCTATTTGGTAATAATGGTAGTTGTTTTCACATCGGGACATGTTGAACATCTTCATTTAGCATCACAAGTTCCACTATCAAACGATGAACTTGCGAAAATTTCTAATTTTGTTACTGCTAAATATGATGAATGGAATCTTCACCATTTTGAAAATGAATTAGATGCTTTTGTAAATTCTGAAATTGAAAAGCATTTTATCAAAGATATGTTAAGTACAATCGAAATTCATTTTGATAATCAAAGTAATGGCATTTTTATGGGCGGAAAGGTTAAACTAATTGATGCGTTAAATGAGACGAACGTGTCATCGATTCAACCTATATTGCAATATATTGAATCAAATAAAATCACACAATTACTTGATGATATGTCTAATTCGACTATAAATGTCAAAATTGGTCATGAAATAGAATCAAGTTTGAGTGATATTTCAATCGTCACAAGTGAATATCATATTGACGATAAACTGAAAGGTCAAATTGCGGTTATCGGACCAACGGCCATGAACTATCAGAACGTAATACGATTACTAAATACAATTTGGTAATCATGAATTGTATTGGAGGGCAGAAAATGACAGAAAAAAATGAATCAGTATTTGATCAAGAAGTAGATGAAGATGTAGTCGAAAACGAACAAACATCACAAACTACATCAAATAATGATACTGATGAAACTTCAGAAGCGTCACAAGATAATCTGCAGAATGATAATGTAAAAGAAACTGCAGAAGATGTAGATCCTAAAGATGAAGAAATTCAACAATTAAAACAAGATGTTCAAGAAAATGAAGAAAAATATTTAAGATTATATGCTGAATTTGAAAATTATAAGCGTAGAATCCAAAAAGAAAATCAAACAATGAAAGCATATAAAGCACAGGACGTGTTAAACGATATACTACCAACAATTGACAACATCGAACGTGCGCTACAAATTGAAGGTGAAAATGAACAATTTCTATCACTTAAAAAAGGTGTGGAAATGATTCATGAAAGTTTATTAAATGCGTTAAAAGAAAATGGTTTAGAAGTAATTGAAACGGAAGGTCAACAATTTGACCCCAACGTACACCAAGCAGTAGTTCAAGATGATAATCCTGATTTTGAATCAGATCAAATTACTCAAGAACTACAAAGAGGTTATAAACTTAAAGAACGTGTATTAAGACCTTCAATGGTTAAAGTAAATCAATAGGTTTTAATATTGATGAAAACACCAAATTATTTAAACAAACAGGAGGAAATTAATTATGAGTAAAGTAATAGGTATTGACTTAGGTACAACAAATTCATGTGTTTCAATCTTAGAAGGCGACGAACCAAAAGTAATTCAAAATCCTGAAGGTGCAAGAACGACTCCTTCAGTAGTTGCATTCAAAAATGGTGAAACTCAAGTAGGTGAAGTTGCTAAACGTCAAGCAATCACTAACCCTAATACAATCCAATCAATCAAACGTCACATGGGCACACAGCATAAAGTAGAAGTTGAAGATAAATCATATACACCACAAGAAATTTCAGCGATGGTATTACAAAACCTTAAAGGTACCGCTGAAGATTACTTAGGTGAAAAAGTAGAAAAAGCTGTTATTACAGTACCAGCTTATTTCAACGATAGTGAACGTCAAGCTACAAAAGATGCTGGTAAAATTGCTGGTTTAGAAGTAGAACGTATTATTAACGAACCAACAGCAGCAGCTTTAGCTTACGGTTTAGACAAAACGGAACAAGATGAAAAAGTATTAGTATTCGACTTAGGTGGCGGTACTTTTGACGTTTCAATTCTTGAATTAGGCGATGGTGTATTCGAAGTGCTTTCTACTGCAGGTGACAACAAACTAGGTGGAGATGACTTTGATGAAGTAATCATAGATTATTTAGTTGATGAGTTCAAAAAAGAAAATGGTGTAGATTTATCTAAAGATAAAATGGCTTTACAACGTCTTAAAGACGCTGCTGAAAAAGCTAAAAAAGATTTATCAGGTGTGTCACAAACACAAATCTCTCTACCATTCATTTCAGCAGGTGAAAGTGGTCCTTTACACTTAGAAATCAACTTAACTCGTGCGAAATTCGAAGAGTTAGCTGATTCATTAATCAGAAGAACAATGGTACCAACTCGCCAAGCACTAAGCGATGCTGGTTTATCAAGTTCAGATATTGATGAAGTTATCTTAGTTGGTGGTTCTACAAGAATCCCAGCGGTACAAGAAGCTGTTAAAAAAGAAGTAGGAAAAGAACCTAACAAAGGCGTTAACCCTGACGAAGTAGTAGCAATGGGTGCAGCAATCCAAGGTGGCGTTATTACTGGTGATGTTAAAGACGTAGTACTATTAGACGTTACACCATTATCATTAGGTATTGAAATCATGGGTGGACGTATGAATACACTTATCGAAAGAAATACTACAATTCCAACATCTAAATCACAAGTTTATTCAACAGCAGCTGATAACCAACCAGCAGTTGATATCCACGTGTTACAAGGTGAACGCCCAATGGCATCAGACAATAAAACGCTTGGAAGGTTCCAATTAACTGATATTCCAGCAGCTCCACGTGGTGTACCTCAAATCGAAGTTACTTTTGATATTGATAAAAATGGTATAGTAAACGTAACTGCTAAAGATTTAGGTACTAATAAAGAACAAAATATTACAATTCAATCAAGTTCTTCACTTTCAGATGAGGAGATTGATCGCATGGTAAAAGACGCTGAAGAAAATGCTGATGCTGACCAAAAACGTCGCGAAGAAAGTGATTTAAGAAACGAAGCTGATAGCTTAGTATTCCAAGTGGAAAAAACAATCACTGACTTAGGTGAAAATATCAGCGAAGAAGATAAACAAAACGCTGAAGATAAAAAAGAAGCATTAAAATCAGCTCTTGAAGGCGAAGATATAGAAGATATCAGAGCTAAAAAAGAAGAATTAGAAAAAGTAGTTCAAGACTTATCTACAAAAGTTTACGAACAAGCAGCACAAGCGCAACAACAAGCTCAAGGTGAAGATGCAAATGCTTCACAAAATAGTGATGTTGAAGATGCTGATTTCAAAGAAGTAAAAGATGACGACAACCAAGACAACCAAAAATAAGTAAAAGTCATTGACTAATTAATTGTTATTAATAGAAAATTATGACACAATTGCTTAGCCAAATTAAGTCAAAGTCAATTGCACATTGGCTTTGACTTTTTCCTTTTTTAGAATAGATTTAATAATACAGTAAAAGGAGAGATCATAGTGGCCAAAAGAGATTATTATGAAGTCTTAGGTGTCAGTAAAGGCGCTACAAAAGATGAAATCAAAAAGGCTTACCGTAAATTATCAAAAAAGTATCATCCAGACATTAACAAAGAAGAAGGTGCTGACGAGAAGTTTAAAGAAATTTCAGAAGCATATGAAATATTAAGTGATGAAAATAAGCGCGCTAATTATGACCAATTTGGACATGATGGTCCTCAAGGTGGTTTCGGTGGCCAAGGATTTGGTGGCCAAGACTTTAGCGGTTTCGGCGGTGGCGGTTTCGAAGATATCTTCAGTTCATTCTTTGGTGGTGGACGCCAACAACGTGACCCTAATGCACCTAGAAAAGGTGACGACTTGCAATATACGATGACAGTTACTTTTGATGAAGCTGTATTCGGTAGTGAAAAAGAAATTTCTATCCGTAAAGATGTCTCGTGTCATACTTGTGATGGTGTAGGTGCTAAACCAGGGACTAAAAAGAAAACATGTCAATACTGTAGTGGCGCTGGCCATGTGTCAGTTGAACAAAATACGATACTTGGTAGAGTAAGAACTGAAAAAGTTTGTCCAGTGTGTAGTGGTTCAGGTCAAGAATTTGAAGAACCTTGTCCAACATGTAAAGGAAAAGGTACTGAAAATAAAAATGTAAAAATTAAAGTTACAATCCCTGAAGGTGTAGATAATGAGCAACAAATTAGATTAGCTGGTGAAGGTGGTCCAGGTGAAAATGGAGGGCCTCAAGGTGATTTATATGTTGTATTTAGAGTTAAACCGTCAGAAAAATTTGAAAGAGATGGCGACGATATATACTATTCACTAAATGTGAGTATTGCTCAAGCAACACTCGGTGATGAAGTTAAAGTACCTACACTTAATAGTAGTGTAATGTTAACAATTCCAGCTGGTACACAAACTGGCAAACAATTCCGACTCAAAGAAAAAGGAATTAAAAATGTTCACGGTTATGGTTATGGTGACTTATTCATAAATATAAAAGTTGTTACTCCAAGTAAAATAAATGAACGTCAAAAAGAATTACTAAGAGAATTCGCTGAAATAGATGGTGAAGAAATTACTGAACAATCATCAAATTTCAGAGATAAAGCGAAAAGATTCTTTAAAGGAGATTAGAATATGAACTGGACCGAAGTATCCATCATTGTGAACCATGAAGTTACACCTATAGTTACTAATATCTTAGAAGAATTTGGGTCAAATGGTGTAGTCATTGAGGACTCTCAAGATTTAAAACAAGATTTTGAAGATAAATATGGTGAGTTATTTGAACTAAATGCTAATGATTATCCTGAACAAGGTGTTAGGTTAAAAGCATATTTCAATGAATTAGAATATACTGAGTCTTTTAGTAAAAACCTTTTAAACTCAATTTCACAATTAGATTCTTTAGATCAAACAATTTTTAATTACAAAGCGCAGAAAATTCATGAACAGGATTGGGAAAATGAATGGAAAAATTACTTTCATCCTTTCCGCGCATCAGAACACTTTACGATTGTTCCAAGTTGGGAAACGTATGATAAAGAAGAAGATAGTGAATTATGTATAGAACTGGATCCTGGCATGGCATTTGGCACAGGAGACCATCCTACAACTAGTATGTGTTTAAAAGCAATTGAGACGTATGTGAAACCGAATGATTCAGTTATAGATGTTGGTACTGGTTCAGGTATATTAAGTATCGCAGCGCATCTTTTAGGAGTACAACGTATCAAAGCGTTGGATGTGGACGAAATGGCAGTAAAAGTTGCTAAAGAAAATTTTTCGAAAAATAATTGTGAACATGCAATTGAAGCTGTTCCTGGCAATTTACTTACAGAGGAAACTGAAAAATTTGATGTCGTGATTGCTAATATTTTAGCTCACATTATTGAAGAAATGATTGAAGATGCTTATAATGTTTTAAATGAAGGTGGTTATTTTATTACATCTGGCATTATAGAGGAAAAACATGAATCTATTATAAAACATATGAAGCGTAGTGGTTTTGAAATTATTTCTATTAATCACGATAACAGTTGGGTTTGTATCGTTGGACAGAAAGTGAGCGAATAATAATGCAAAGATACTTTATTGACCAAAACGCTGATGTTAATCAGCGTTTTTTTATTACAGACAAAGGTGATATACATCACATATCAAATGTCATGCGACATCAAAGTGGAGATAAAATAATCATTACATTTACAAATCAGCAGGTGTATAAATGTGAAATTATAAATATATCTTCTAATACAATTGAACTCATATTAGTTGAAAAGATTGATATTGATACTGAGTTGCCTCAAAACATCACTATTTGTAGTGGATTAATCAAAGCAGACAAATACGAATGGATGTTACAAAAATCAACTGAGTTAGGTGCAAACCATTTTATAGCAGTCGGAATGAAACGTTCAGTCGTTAAACTAAATGATAGTAAGGTTGATAAAAAATTAGAACGCTGGCAAAAGATTATTAAAGAAGCAGCAGAACAAAGTTATAGATTAGCAATCCCAACGATAACTTATAAATCGAGCTTAAAAACAGTCTATGATCATATAGAGAAATATGATTATGTGCTGCTAGCATATGAAGATGCTGCGAAAACAGGCGAAATACGCCATTTTAAATCAGTGCTTAATGATATGGAACATAGCGCTAAAGTATTAGTCGTTTTTGGGCCAGAAGGCGGCTTTTCAGAAGAAGAAGTTTCTTTATTTGATGGTCATGCATATCAAATAGGGCTAGGGCCAAGGATTTTAAGGGCAGAAACTGCACCATTATATGTACTCAGTGCTGTTAGTTTTCAAAAAGAGTTATTAGGTTAATATTGAAAATGATAATCAAATTTGCTAATTTCATTTTATAAATTATTATTCTTACGCTCTTAAAATTAGATGTCGGATAATTTATATTTTGTTTTTAGGTCAAGTGACTTTATATAGCTTACGTTTAGCAATATGATTTTCTTATAAATTTAAAAAATTGTAAATTTTACTAATTGACCACTTTAATCAGATATATTATACTGAGTTATACATGGTATATAACCATGAAATGAATAATAAAGTTTCGTTGATATTTGGAGGGAGGGAAATACACATGTCTAAAACAGTAGTCAAAAATAACGAATCACTTGAAGATGCGTTACGTCGCTTCAAACGTACAGTTTCTAAAAGCGGTACAATTCAAGAAGTACGTAAGCGTGAATTTTACGAAAAACCTAGCGTTAAACGTAAAAAGAAATCAGAAGCTGCACGTAAACGTAAATAATTACGGGCTTCAGTACGCAAGCGTAAATTCTCATAATTAATTGTGTCGTTGACTCCCTCAACACCAACATTAATTATAAATGATAATAGTCTCAGTTGTTCGACAGCTGAGACTATTATTTTTTTATGTAATTTCTTTAATTAAATTTTAGATTAGAAATGAAGTTTTACTGTGAAATATTTATAGACATTATGTGGTTTAATCATTTAAAATCCTTATTTTTAAGATAATTAAAATTTAAGGTATAAACGCTATAATCACACATTCATTTCATGTATAATTAAATTGAGAGCGAGGTGATAGAGTGATTCCGTTGAGTAGTATACATACAATCTTTTCGGCGAACTTTGTTGAAAAAGGGGGGTGGGTTGATGATATTGCGAGTATTATTGTCAGCCCGTTTGGAACATTAGTTTTAACCTGCATTATCTTTTTAGGTTTTTTATATCAATTATATTCCAATAAGATAAATGTCGTAGGTATTACTGCTACATTAGCATTACTTATATTCTTCTTAGGCTTTTTTGTAAAAGGTGATGTTAACTTTTATTCAGTAGTTTTATTTGGAGTAGGTGTCATATTAGTAATCATTGAACTTTTTGTTGTTGGTGCTATTATAGGTATCATAGGCATGGGTCTTATCATTTTCAGTATTATTACTTTAGGTGACAATTTAGTTTATATGATTGCTAGTGTGGTTGTGGCATTAATACTATCAATCATAGAGTGGGTGATACTAGTGAAATTTTTCAAACGTAAAATACCGTTTTTAGATAAAGTCGTACTGAAGGATTCTACAAATGCAGAGGCAGGCTACACTTCACATGAAGATCGCTCTCATTTAGTTGGACTTACTGCTACTACGCTAACAGATTTAAGACCAGCAGGAATCATTAAACTCGACAATGAACGTATTGATGCAGTTTCTGATGGTGCGTTTATTTTACGAAATAAATCAGTAACCATTTTAGAAGTGGAAGGTACAAGAGTTGTAGTAAGAGAAAAAGAAGCGTAAAGGAGAGAAAGTATGATTGGATTAGTTATTATCGTCGTCATAGTAGTAGTAGCTTTATTATTACTATTTTCATTTGTTCCAGTCGGATTATGGATTTCAGCAATAGCTGCAGGCGTTAAAGTAGGTATTGGTACTTTAGTTGGTATGAGACTTCGTAGAGTTTCACCACGTAAAGTAATTTCGCCGTTGATAAAAGCGCACAAAGCTGGGCTGAATTTAACAACAAACCAACTTGAATCACATTACTTAGCAGGAGGGAATGTTGATCGCGTTGTAGACGCTAATATAGCGGCACAAAGAGCGGATATCAACTTGCCGTTCGAACGTGGCGCAGCTATAGATTTAGCTGGCCGTGATGTATTAGAAGCAGTTCAAATGTCAGTTAACCCTAAAGTAATTGAAACACCATTTATCGCAGGTGTTGCGATGAATGGTATTGAAGTTAAAGCTAAAGCACGTATTACTGTTCGTGCTAACATCGCTCGTTTAGTAGGTGGTGCTGGTGAAGAAACAATCATTGCACGTGTGGGTGAAGGTATCGTTTCAACAATCGGTTCTAGTGAGCACCATTCACAAGTCTTAGAAAATCCAGACAATATATCTAAAACTGTTTTAAGTAAAGGTTTAGATTCTGGTACAGCATTTGAAATTTTATCAATTGATATTGCTGATGTTGATATCAGTAAAAACATTGGTGCAGATCTACAAACTGAACAAGCACTTGCCGACAAAAATATTGCACAAGCTAAAGCAGAGGAACGTAGGGCAATGGCTGTAGCTCAAGAACAAGAAATGAAAGCCAAAGTTCAAGAAATGCGTTCTAAAGTTGTTGAAGCAGAGGCAGAAGTACCGCTTGCGATGGCAGAAGCATTGCGTTCTGGTAATCTTGGTGTTAATGATTATTATAACTTAAAAAATGTAGAAGCAGATACAGGTATGAGAAACTCAATCAATCAACGTACAACTCAACAAGATGATGAATCACCGGATAAATAATTAGGGGTGATTAAATGAATATAGGTATTATTATTTTTGTAATATCTGTGATTGTTACAATAATAGGGGCTCTTAGTGATAATAGCCATAAAGAAAGAAAGAACCAAAAACCACCAATCAATAAGCAGCCTGGGCGAAATAATCAAACGCCAAAAAAAGGTGGCTTCCTTGACGAAATTGGTAAAGCATTCAAAGAAATAGAACAACAAATGAATGAAGGTCCTATGGGGAAAGAGTTTGAGAAACCGCAAAAACGTGTAGAACCTGTTAAACCAACACAGTCCAAAGCAGAAAAAATGGAGACTCCTAAATCTCAACAGTCAAATAGAACAAAGCGCACAGATAATGAGACTGAAGCAGAAAAATTAAAACGTTTAGAACAACAAGAAGAAGATAAACTCCAAAAAGAATTAGAAGCTGATTTAATGAGCGAATTACAGAATGTACGTTCAGAGATAGATCGTAAAAATGAAGAAAAATTGAAAAAAACTGAAAGAAAAGCACGTGAGATTATTTCAGATGAATATTTATCTGAAAGAACAAAACGCTATCGTGTAAAACAGTTGATGAACGCACAGGCAATTCAAAGTTCAGTAACTAATGAAAAATTCAGGTTTGCTGAAGATGAAGTGGTAAATGGAATTATTTGGTCAGAAATATTAGAAAGACCTAAAAAACTATAGCTCAATATTATATTTAGTTTAACACCTTATAAAGTCAACGCATTATGACTTCATAAGGTGTTTTTTGATTCAAAAGAAATACTATAATTTATAAAACAAACCAAATAGTACACGTTTATTATTTTATAGAATGTAAACATCATGTAAAATTTGATAAATGCACTGTTATTTTAATACACTTTAAAATAATATATAGTGATTTCGTGATACAATAAAGATGGAATCATAGCATTATGATTGAAGTGTAATATGCTTAAAATCATTTAAAGATGATAATAATTTTTTGTAAGTTAAAATCTAATAGGATAAAATAAAAGAAAACGAATATATTTGTAAAGGAGCACCTATATGCCTGGAATTATTCAAATAGATGACATCAATGAAGCTCAAGCGCTCATTGGAAATAATGATGAACACCTTAAATCGATTGAGGACGGATTTGATGTCATTGTACATGCTCGTGGTCAAGAAATTGCTGTAAAAGGAGAGCAAGTTGAGCATGTTAAAAAAGCAGAATCAGTACTAATAAACCTATTGAAAGTTATTCAACAAGGTGTTTCAATTTCTTCAAAAGACGTTGAAGCAGCAGTGAAAATGGCAAAAAATGGTACGATTCAACACTTATTAGATTTATATGAAGAAGAAATAACAAAAGATGCGTACGGAAAAATCATTAGAGCGAAAACGATGGGGCAACGTATGTACGTAAATGCCATGCAACGTAATGACTTAGTGTTTGGTGTAGGTCCAGCTGGAACAGGAAAAACCTTTTTGGCAGTGGTTTATGCAGCTAAGCAATTAAGAAAGGGAAATGTTAAACGCATAGTGTTAACAAGACCAGCGGTTGAAGCAGGAGAGTCACTTGGTTTCTTACCTGGAGACTTGAAGGAAAAAGTTGACCCTTACTTAAGACCGCTTTACGATGGCTTAAATACAGTTCTAGGAAGAGAACAAACAGCTCGATTCATAGAAAGAGGTATAATAGAAATCGCGCCGCTTGCTTATATGCGTGGTCGAACATTAGATGACGCCTTTGTCATTCTTGATGAAGCCCAGAACACAACACATGCACAAATGAAGATGTTCTTAACTCGATTAGGGTTTGGGTCGAAAATGGTCGTCACTGGAGACCAAACACAAGTAGATTTACCTAAGGGAGTTAAAAGTGGGCTGAAAGAAGCTATCAAAAAATTGCAAGAAGTCAAAGGATTAAGTATCCATTACTTAGACCAAAGTGATGTTGTGCGTCATCCATTAGTAAGTAAAATCATTGATCGTTATGAAGGAGAAGAGTAAATGTTTACAATAGATTTTAGTGATCACACTGATTTAGTTGAAAGTGAATGGTTAACTCAGATTGATAAACTACTTACTTTTGCTAAGGAACAAGAGCATGTTGATAGTGAGGCAGAATTGTCAGTAACCTTCGTGGACAAAACTGAAATTCAAGAAATTAATAAAATGTATCGTGATAAAGATAAAGTTACTGATGTGATATCATTCGCTTTAGAAGAAGATGAACCAGAAATTACTGGGCTTGATATGCCAAGAGTATTAGGAGACATTATTATTTGTACTGATGTAGCGCAAGAGCAATCTGAATCTTATGGTCATTCTTTTGAGAGAGAACTAGGATTTCTCGCATTGCATGGTTTCTTACATCTATTAGGGTATGATCATATGGATGAACAAGAAGAAAAAGAAATGTTTGGCCGCCAAGATCAAATTCTTAATGCTTATGGTTTGACCAGAGATTAGAGGTAAACATGAAAAGATTTAAATATGCTTTTCAAGGTATGTTAGTACTTTTACGTAAAGATAATAAATTTTTGATCCATCTTTTAATAGGACTAGCGACTATTATTTTTGGTATTATCTGCGGTATTAATCAAATAGAATGGTTATTTGTTATCTTTGCAATAGGTATTGTGCTTGCTTTTGAGACTATTAATACAGCAGTAGAATATGTGGTTGATTTAGTAACAGATGATTATCATATACTGGCTAAGAAGGCTAAAGATATTGCTGCTTTTAGTGTTGTTCTAGCTTCCATTACAGCGCTTGCTATAGGGATTATTGTTTTTTTACCATATGTGTTCTAAAAGTTAGTGCAATTCTATAAAATTTGTTTATACTTAAAGAACAATGCGAGTTAAAGATTATTTTTTAAGATATAGTTTAATTTAGAATAGGAGGGTGTGAACTATGGCATATCAATCACACTATTTTACAGAAGTAAGAAATGCACAAGCAAAAGCATATGCACCTTATAGCCAGTTTAAAGTAGGAGCATATTTAAGAACTAAAGATGGCAAAGTTTATCATGGTGCAAACGTTGAAAATGCAGCATACTCTATGGCAATTTGTGCAGAGAGATCTAGTTTGGTTGCGGCAATATCAGAAGGCTACAAGCCAGGAGATTTTGAATCAATTACAGTTACGGTTGATGCAGATGCGCCATCTTCACCATGTGGAGAATGTCGACAAGTGTTAAAAGAACTATGTGATGACGACATGCCTGTGTATATGACAAATCACAAAGGCGAAATGATTGAATCAACAGTAAATGACTTATTACCCTTAGGGTTTTCTGGAAAGGATTTAAATTAATGACAGGACACAAATCAGGTTTTATATCAATTATAGGTAGACCCAATGTTGGGAAATCTACTTTTGTAAATCGCGTTATCGGACATAAAATAGCTATCATGTCAGATAAAGCTCAAACTACAAGAAATAAAATTCAAGGTGTTATGACACAAGAAGATGCTCAAATTATTTTCTTAGATACACCTGGTATCCATAAGCCGAAACATAAATTAGGAGATTATATGATGCGTGTAGCTACTAATACGTTATCAGAGATAGATGCAATTATCTTTATGGTCAATGTGAACGAAGATATTGGTCGAGGCGATGAGTATATTATGGACATGCTCAAAACAATTAAAACACCGGTATTTTTAGTGTTAAATAAAATAGATTTAGTGCATCCAGATGAATTGATGCCGAGAATTGAAAAATATAAAAAATATATGGATTTCACAGAAATTGTACCAATTTCAGCTTTAGAAGGTTTAAATGTAGACCATTTCTTAAGCGTATTGAAATCATATCTACCAGAAGGGCCAAAATATTATCCGGATGATCAAATTTCTGATCATCCAGAGCAATTTGTTGTTGGAGAATTAATACGTGAAAAGATTTTACATTTAACAAGCGAAGAAATTCCTCATGCAATAGGTGTAAACGTAGATCGTATGGTTAAAGAAGATGAGGATAGAGTTAGAATTGAAGCGACAATCTTCGTAGAAAGAGATTCACAAAAAGGAATTGTTATAGGCAAAGGCGGTAAAAAGCTCAAAGAAGTTGGAAAACGTGCACGTCAAGATATTGAAATGTTATTAGGTTCTAAAGTTTATTTAGAACTATGGGTAAAAGTTCAAAAAGATTGGCGTAACAAAGTAAATTTCATTCGTCAAATGGGTTATTTAGAAGATCAAGATTAATTTGAGAGTCGGTGAGCTAAAGTGTTAATCAAACAAAAAGGAATTATTATAAAAACGGTTGATTATGGCGAATCCGATAAAATTATTACTATCCTAAATGAGCATGGTGCAAAAGTACCACTCATGGTAAGGAGAGCTAAAAAAAGCAAAAGTGGTTTACAAGCTAATACACAATTATTTGTATATGGCTTATTTATTTATTCAAAATGGAAAGGTATGGGCACACTTAGTTCGGTTGATGTTATTGAACAGAATTACAATCTTCGTTTAGATATTTATGAAAGTAGTTTTGCGAGTTTGAGCGCTGAAACAATAGACCGTTCTATAGAGAATGATGAAATTTCTAAAATTAGTTATGACTTGTTACATTTTGTTTTATCTAAAATTAAGGATGGTGTATCTGCACAACTTATGTCTGTGGTCGTGTTATTAAAATGCATGACCAAATTTGGATTCAATGCTACTTTTGATAAATGTGTTGTCACTGGCAATGAGGATCAATCATCTTTAATAGGATACAGTTTTAAATTTGATGGTGCTATATCGCAAAATGTCCAACCACAAGATCCACACGCATTAATTTTAATGAATAAAACACTATATTTGCTAGATATACTTCAAAAATTACCGATAAGTCAAATGAGTACTTTAAGTATTCATGATGATGTTGTAGATGAAATGTCAAAGCTGATGATTTTGTTATATAGCGAATATGCGGGTATGTTTTTTAAGAGTCAGAAATTAATAAATCAATTACATAGATTAGAAAGTAATTGATACTTTTACGTAATTTTGACTTGTTTCTAGAGTGAGTCACATTGATTTTAATTCAATATAAAAAAAGAGTAGATTCCATAAACTTATGGAATCTACTCTTTTGGTTTTTCAAAATTAAAAATTTAGAATTTAACTTTATCATTTAAGAAAGCTTCTAATTCTGTAATTGGCATACGTACTTGTTCCATAGTGTCACGGTCACGTACTGTTACTTGTTGATCTTCTAATGAATCAAAATCAAATGTAATACAGTAAGGAGTACCAATTTCATCTTGACGACGGTAACGTTTACCAATAGATTGTGATTCATCGAAATCTATTGCGAAGTGAGCACTTAAATCTTCGAATATTTTGATTGCTTCGCTAGATAACTTTTTACTTAGTGGTAATATAGCCGCTTTATATGGCGCTATTGCAGGGTGGAAGTGTAGTACAGTCCTAGAATCTTTACTTCCTTCAACACCTTCTTCATTATATGCGTCACATAAGAATGCTAATGTAACACGGTCAGCACCTAATGATGGCTCAATGCAATAAGGAATATATTTTTCCCCAGTTTCTTGATCATGGTATTGGAAATCTTCGCCAGAATGTTCACTGTGTTGCTTTAAGTCATAATCTGTACGACTCGCAATACCCCATAGCTCACCCCAACCGAATGGGAAGCGATATTCGATATCTGTTGTTGCATTAGAATAATGAGATAATTCATCGTCATCATGATCACGTAAACGAGTAGCATCTTGGCTTAAGTTTAAATCTTTTAGCCATTGGCTTGCAAATGTTTTCCAGTAGTTATACCATTCTATTTCTTCACCAGGTTTACAGAAGAATTCTAATTCCATCTGTTCAAATTCACGTGTTCTGAAGATAAAGTTACCAGGTGTGATTTCATTACGGAATGATTTACCTATTTGCCCAATACCAAATGGTAATTTTTTACGCATTGTACGTTGAACATTTTTATAATTCACAAAAATTCCTTGGGCAGTTTCTGGACGTAGGAAAATTTCATTTGTAGAATTTTCAGTCACGCCTTGGAATGTTTTAAACATTAAGTTGAATTGACGAATGTCTGTCCAGTTAGCAGTACCACTTACAGGGCAAACGATACCTTCTTCGTCAATAATACGTTTCATATCATCGAAACTTAATCCATCAGCTACGAAGTTTTCATCGCCTTTAACGTTAGCCATATGATCTTCGATAATTTTATCAGCACGGTAACGAATCTTACTATCTTTGTTATCAATCATAGGGTCATTAAAGTTGCCTAAGTGACCTGAAGCTTCCCAAGTTTTTGGATTCATTAAAATAGCTGCATCAATACCGACGTTATAAGGTGATTGAGTGATGAACTTTTGCCACCAAGCTTTTTTAATATTATTTTTTAACTCTACTCCTAGAGGGCCGTAATCCCATGTATTTGATAAACCACCATAAATATCACTGCCAGGAAATACGAAACCTCTGTGTTTTGCTAATGAGACAATTGTTTCCATATCTTTTGTCATAAAAATACACTCCTTTTAACATAAAAACGTCCCAAGACAAAGAAAAAGCAAAAAACTTAATCTTTGTCTTGGGACGAGTTAATCATTTTTAATCACATATAAAAGTATATGTGTTTATCTACTTCATTGTTAATAACCCGCGGTTCCACCCAATTTAGTGTGTACACTCGCTTTTGTATATCATTTAATTGTAGCCAATATTTCTTGTTAAGCTTTCACCATCCTTAACTCGCTTTAATTTTAATTTTAATGTATTGCGCGATTATTAGCAAGTAAATATATGTATTTGTAGCAATTAAAAATTCAATGTATAATTAAGAGGAATGAGTGAAGGGGTGAAATCATATAGAACTAAGTAAAAGACAACAACAAATAGTTGAAATCGTAAAAAATAACGGTCCTATAACTGGTGAACATATAGCAGAAAGACTTAGTTTAACACGTGCTACGTTAAGACCTGATTTAGCAATACTAACGATGTCTGGTATGTTAGAAGCAAGGCCACGTGTAGGTTATTATTATACTGGAAAGCCGCAAAATAAATTATTAGCCGACCAATTAAAACAATATGTCGTTAAAGATTATGCATCGCATCCTGTTGTAGTTAAAAGTGAAATGTCTGTATATGATGCAATATGTACGATATTTCTAGAAGATGTAAGTACGTTATTCGTAATCAATAGTAATGGTGATTTTATAGGTGTTTGTTCTCGTAAAGATTTACTAAGAGCATCTATGATTGGGGAAGATATACACACAATGCCTGTAAATATTATTATGACACGTATGCCAAACTTAAGTTTTATTTTAGAAGATGAAAGAGTCATTTTTGCAGCTAACTTAATGATTGAAAAAGAAATTGATTCTTTACCTATCGTAACTAAGAAAGATAATGGCAAGTATGAAGTCAAAGGACGTATATCTAAAACTACAATTACAAAAATCTTTGTATCATTATTAAACGAATAGGTGGTATTTAACAATGGAAAATATAAAAATCATAGTCGCTTCAGACTCGGTTGGCGAAACAGCCGAACTCGTTGCAAGAGCATGTATATCACAATTTAATCCTAACCAGTGTGATAGTGAAATCAATAGATATCCTTATATTGAATCTTTAGAAAATGTAGATGAAGTAATGCAAGTAGCTAAAGATACAGAGGCTATCGTAGTATATACCTTAGTAAAACCTGAAATAAGAAAGTATATGGAAGCAAAAATTAAAGAACATCAAATCAGATCTGTAGATATTATGGGACCATTAATGAATATATTATTAGACAAAATTGATGAACAACCATATTTTGAACCAGGATTAGTACATCAATTAGATGAAGCGTATTTCAAAAAAATAGATGCGATTGAATTTGCTGTTAAATATGATGATGGTAAAGATCCTAAAGGTTTATCAAAGGCTGATATAGTATTGTTAGGTATTTCAAGAACGTCTAAGACTCCATTATCACAATACTTAGCACATAAAAGTTATAAAGTGATGAATATACCAATTGTTCCAGAAGTTACACCACCGGATAATTTATTTGATGTCGACCCATCAAAATGCATTGCTTTAAAAATAAGCGAAGAAAAATTAAATAGAATTCGTAAGGAACGTTTAAGACAGCTTGGCTTAGGTGATAGTGCAAGGTATGCAACGGAACAACGTATCGAAGAAGAGTTGAACTACTTCCATGAACTTGTAGAAAAAATTGGTTGTCCAGTTATCGATGTGTCAGATAAAGCGATAGAAGAAACTGCCAATGATATTATTAGCATTATTGAGCAAAATAGTTTTAAAAATCAATGAAAAAAGCTATAATATTGTAATTAATGTCTAATAGGTGATTAAGTTGCGAATTGAACAATCAACAATAAATGAAATAAAAGAAAAGACGGACATACTCGATTTAGTAAGCGAGTATGTCAAATTAGAAAAAAGAGGACGCAATTATATAGGTTTGTGTCCTTTTCATGATGAAAAAACTCCATCATTTACGGTTTCAGAAGACAAGCAGATTTGTCACTGCTTTGGTTGTAAAAAAGGCGGGAATGTTTTCCAATTCACTCAAGAAATTAAAGATATACCTTTTACTGAAGCAGTGAAAGAATTAGGTGAACGTGTAAACATTAAAGTTGAAACAGATCAAGGTGGAGTCGTTAAAGATAATAGTCACCAAGTTGCCTCTGAAGATTTACAAATGATTGAAATGCATGAACTGATGCAAGAATATTATCACTACGCACTGAAGAAAACAGTAGAAGGTGAAGCAGCATTAAATTATTTAAAAGAACGTGGTTTTACTGATGATTTGATTGATTCAAGAAAAATAGGTTATGCACCGAATAATTCGCATTTTTGTCATGATTTTTTACAGAAAAAAGGTTATGATATTCAATTAGCTTATGAAGCGGGACTATTATCTAGAAATGAAGAAAATTTCAGTTATTATGATCGCTTTAGAGATAGAGTAATGTTTCCATTAACAAATGCTCAGAGCAGAACAGTCGGTTACTCTGGGAGAACTTATACCAATCAAGAACCCAAATATCTCAACAGCCCAGAAACACCAATCTTTCAAAAACGTAGGCTATTATATAACGTGGATCGAGCTAGAAAATCGATACGTAAAAATGATGAAATTATCTTACTAGAAGGTTTTATGGATGTCATCAAAGTTGATCAAGCAGGATTAAAACAAGTTGTAGCAAGTATGGGCACACAAATTTCACAAGAACATATTTCTTTTATCAAAAAACTCACGTCTAACATAACAATAATGTTTGATGGTGACTTTGCCGGAAGCGAAGCTACTCTGAAGTCGGGACAAGCCTTAATACAACAAGGTTTTAACGTATTTGTAGTACAACTACCGAAAGATATGGATCCAGATGAATATATTGGAAAACACGGTGCTGATGCGTTTAATTATTATGTAGAACATGAAAAAAAATCATTTATTCTATATAAAGTACATTTGCACCAAGATGAAATTGAAAATAATGATTTATCTTATGAAAGATATTTAAAAGAAATAATAAATGACATTTCTTTTATGAAATCAACCATACTGCGAAAAAAGATTTTACAAGAAGTGTCTGAATTGTTTAAAGTCAGTCTAGATAGTCTAAATAATGAAGTAGGATACCAACAAGATTATTATCAACCTCAAGATTATCAAATACCAACAATCCCGCAATTTCATAATTTAAATAAAAATGAAAAAGCTGAACGTGCTTTACTGAAACACTTTATGAATGATAAAGATATTTTTCTTAATTATCATAAACTACTTCAATTAGATGACTTTACAAATCAGTATTTTAAGCGTATATTTAATATTTTACACGAGTTTTACTCTGAGCATGATATATTTAATATTAGTGACATTTTACAGTACATCGATTCTACTGAAATTAAGGAAGCATTTATATCTTTAGATAACTATATGATAAATGAAGAACCATTTGAATATGAAATTGATGACTATGTAAACACACTAACATCTAATAGAAATGAAGAAACGATTGAATCGCTTAATCATAAGCTACGGGAGGCTTCAAGGTTAGGTGATTTAGAATTGCAAAAATATTATTTAGAAAAAATTGTAAATCACAATAAAAATAGAATGAATTAATTCAAAATGAATTTATCAGTATATTAATGGGATTAACAACTCTGTATACTAAAGTGTTTATTTTAATTACGTTTTATAAATTTTGACTATAAAATATTTTGGTATCAAGTTGATATTATATTCGGGAGGCCTTTTCATGTCTGGAAATAAAGTTAAAGTTAAAAAGCAAACCATCGACCCATCTCTAACTTTAGAAGATGTAAAAAAACAATTAATTGAAAAAGGTAAAAAGAGAGGACACTTAAGCCACGAAGAAATTGCTAATAAAATGCAAAATTTCGAAATGGATTCTGATCAAATGGATGAACTCTTTGACCAATTAACAGATAACGATATTAGTTTAGTTAATGAAAAAGATAGTTCAGATAAAGATTCAAAATTAAATCCTAATGATTTAAGTGCGCCTCCAGGTGTGAAAATAAATGATCCAGTTCGTATGTATTTAAAAGAAATCGGACGTGTGAATTTATTAAATGCGCAAGAAGAAATTGAATTGGCTAAAAGAATTGAAAAAGGCGACGAAATTGCTAAGTCACGTTTAGCTGAAGCAAATTTACGTCTTGTAGTAAGTATTGCCAAAAGATACGTAGGTCGTGGTATGTTATTCCTAGACCTAATTCAAGAAGGAAATATGGGGCTTATTAAAGCTGTTGAAAAATTTGATTTCAATAAAGGGTTTAAATTTTCAACGTATGCAACATGGTGGATAAGACAGGCGATAACACGTGCAATTGCTGACCAAGCACGTACAATTCGTATTCCAGTACACATGGTTGAAACTATTAATAAGTTAATCCGTGTACAAAGACAATTGTTACAAGATTTAGGTCGTGACCCAGCACCAGAAGAAATTGGTGAAGAAATGGATTTACCACCAGAAAAAGTAAGAGAAATATTAAAAATAGCTCAAGAGCCTGTCTCTCTTGAAACGCCAATTGGTGAAGAAGATGACAGTCATTTAGGTGACTTTATTGAAGACCAAGAGGCGCAAAGTCCTTCTGATCACGCCGCATATGAATTATTGAAAGAACAACTTGAAGATGTATTAGACACGTTAACTGACCGAGAAGAAAATGTATTACGCTTACGTTTTGGATTGGATGATGGTAGAACGCGTACATTAGAAGAAGTAGGTAAAGTGTTTGGTGTAACTAGAGAGCGTATTCGTCAAATCGAAGCTAAAGCACTGAGAAAATTAAGACACCCAAGTAGAAGTAAACGTCTAAAAGACTTTATGGACTAACTTTTTAGCTCTTTTGTACATTGTTGTGCAAAAGAGCTTTTTACATATACATAGAGGAGAACTTTTATGATTCCATTAAATCAAAGATTAAAAAAAGTAAGCACTTATATTCAAGGAGAGTATTTAGCTGACATTGGTTCAGATCATGCATACTTGCCTATCTATGCAATAGTGAATGGATTAACACAAAAAGCAATAGCGGGTGAGGTTATAAAAGGCCCATTTGAAGCTTCAAAACGTAATGTGATTGAGCATGAGCTGAACGAATTTGTTGATGTTAGACTGGGTGATGGTTTATCAGTTATACAACCTGACGATGCTATTACATCAATTACAATTTGTGGTATGGGAGGCCCTTTAATTGCAAAAATATTAAATGAAGGTGCAGATAAGTTAATAAACCACCCAAGATTAATATTACAAAGTAATATTCAATCAAGCGCTATACGCAAGCGACTGATACAATTAAATTACAATATTGTTGCTGAGGCTTTATTGGAAGAAAAAGGACATATTTATGAAATCATTGTCGCTGATTATTTTGAAAATGTTCAAATGATGTCTTTACATGAATTAAAATTTGGTCCAGAGTTGCTAAAGGATAAAAACAACTTATTTTATAAAAAATGGGAACGTGAACGCACCGCTTTATATAAAATACAGAAAAATTTGGATCCCCATCACCATGCCGAGCGTTTAAATGAAATCAATAGCGAAATTAATTTAATTAATGAGGTGTTATAAATGAATATTAATCAGCTACTTCAAATTATTAATAAACACGTACCATTAAATACTGCCGAATTATGGGATAATGTAGGCTTACTTATTGGTGATGAGTCTAATAAAGTAAATGGTGTATTAACAGCACTCGACTGTACAGATGATGTGGTTGAAGAAGCATTGACAAATAATTGTAATACAATTATTTGTCACCATCCTCTTATTTTTAAGGGAGTGAAAAGTATAACGCAACAAGATGGCTATGGATCTATCATTCGTAAGTTAATACAAAACGATATTAATCTCATTGCGCTGCATACAAATTTAGACGTATATCCTAAAGGGGTTAATGCAATGCTTGCAAACAAAATTGGATTACAAAATACACGTATCTTAAATCCTGAGATAACTACTTATTATAAAGTTCAAGTATTTATTCCAAAAACTAATTTAGAAGCCTTTAAAAATAATTTGAGTGAGGCGGGATTAGCGCAAGAGGGAGATTATGAATATTGTTTCTTTGAAGCGCCTGGTCAAGGTCAATTCAAACCAGTTGAAAATGCAAATCCGCATATTGGTAAAATTGGTTCCATAGAATATGTAGAAGAGTATAAGTTAGAATTTATGATTGAAGCAAATCAAAAAGCGCTTGCACAACGATTAGTGACTCAACATCATCCTTACGAAACACCTGTTTTTGATTTTATCAAAATGGAAAAGGAGGCTGATTTTGGTCTTGGTATGATAGGTGAACTTGACACAGCAATATCTGCTCAATCATTGGTAAAACATATAAAAGCACAATTAAATATGCCGAGTATTCGTTTTACTGGTGATAAAAGTTCGATTATTAAAACTGTGGCTGTTATTGGCGGCTCTGGAATTGGATTTGAATATGCAGCTGCGGAAAAAGGCGCTGATCTCTTTATAACTGGAGATATCAAACATCATGACGCTTTAGATGCTAAAATTGCAGGTGTCAATTTACTAGACATTAATCACTACAGTGAATATGTTATGAAAGATGGTCTATGTGAACTTTTAAAAGTATGGTTAAATGATGAAAAGATTGATTTTACTATTAACGCATCACAATTAAATACAGATCCATTTGAATATATATAATATGTGAATAACTCGAATTTACTTATAATTAGTAGGTTCGAGTTATTATTTTTTTGAAAAATTGTTTCAAGTACGTGATGAATAAATAATTTAGTTCAAAATTATAAGCTAATGCTTTATAATAGAAAAGATGAAGATTTAAGGAGGCCAAGACATGGCAAATCACCCATTTGATAAATTTAATTTAGAACCTAGTCTGTTAGATGCCATTAAGGATTTGAATTTTACGCACCCAACTGATATACAAAGTAGAGTTATTCCAAAAATCATGAAACAGGTTAATTTAATAGGTCAATCACAAACTGGTACAGGAAAATCACATGCATTCTTATTACCACTCATGCATGCAATAGATATAGATTATAAAGAACCACAAGCAATAGTTGTAGCACCTACAAGAGAACTAGCTCAACAACTATTTGATGTTGCTAGTCATCTAGCTAAATTTAAAGAGGGCGTATCAGTTAAGTTGTTTATTGGTGGCACAGATTTAGAGAAAGATCGTACTCGAGCAAAAAACCAACCACAACTTATTATAGGCACGCCTACACGAATTAATGATTTAGCTAAAACTGGGGATTTACATGTTCATTTAGCTTCTTATTTAGTTATAGATGAAGCTGATTTGATGATAGATTTAGGTTTAATCGAAGAAGTCGATTTTGTGGCCACTAGATTAGATGAAAGTGCACGTATTGCAGTATTTAGTGCTACAATACCTAAATCATTGCACCCGTTTTTAAATAAATATTTAGAAAACCCTGAGTATGTTGAAATTGAAAACACTGAAAAAAATAAAAAGAATATTGATTTTTATTTAATCCCTACAAAAGGTGAAGCCAAAGTTGAAAAAACTTTAAAATTAATTGATGTTCTAAATCCATACTTATGTATTATATTTTGTAATAGTCGTGATAGTGCCGATGAGTTAGCAAACCAATTAAATGCTGCAGGTCTCAAAATAGGAATGATTCATGGTGGTTTAACACCAAGAGAACGTAAACAACAAATGAAAAGAATTAGAAATCTTGAATTTCAATTTGTTATTGCCAGCGATTTAGCTTCGCGTGGTATAGATATTGATGGTGTAAGCCATGTAATTAACTTTGATGTGCCTAAAGATATTGATTTCTTTACACACCGCGTGGGTCGTACAGGTCGAGGCCAATATAAAGGTGTAGCAATTACATTATATAGTCCTGATGAAGAAGATAATATTTCGTTGATTGAGCAACGTGGCTATCATTTTGAAAATGTTGATATTAAAAATGGTGAATTGAAAGCAATTAAAGCACATAATACCCGTCAGTCACGTAAAAATAAAGATGATAAATTAACGAACCAATTAAAATACAAAGTGAAAAGCAATAAGAAAAAGGTTAAACCCGGTTACAAAAAGAAATTCCAACGTGATTTGGATGATTTAAAACGCAAAGAACGTAAGCAATTTAGTAAGCAACAAACTCGTCAACAAAGGAAAAATAAAAAAGGATAGGTGACTACAATGTTATTGGGATCACATGTATCTATGAATGGTAAAAAAATGTTAGAAGGTTCAGCAGAAGAAGCACACAAATTAGGTGAATCCACGTTTATGATATACACAGGTGCGCCTCAAAATACTAGAAGAAAGCCCATCGAAGAATTAAATATTGAAAAAGGGCATGAGGTCATGAAGCGGCATGACCTTTCAAATATTGTTGTCCATGCGCCTTACATTATTAATATTGCAAATACAGTGAAACCACATGTTTTTGATTTAGGTGTAGAATTCTTACAAAGTGAAATTGAGCGTACACAAGCACTAGGTGCAAAAGACATCGTATTGCACCCTGGTTCCCATGTAGGTGAAGGGGCAGATGTGGGAATCAAAAAGATTATTGAAGGTCTTAATGAAGTGTTAACGCATGATAACGATGTTAGAATCGCATTAGAGACTATGGCTGGTAAAGGTTCAGAAATTGGAAGAAACTTTGAGGAAATTGCAAAAATTATTGATGGAGTCGATTATAATGAAAGGCTTTCTGTGTGCTTTGATACATGTCATACCCATGACGCTGGATATAACATTAAAGAAGATTTTGATGGGGTACTTAATGAATTTGATAAAATTATTGGGGTTGACAGAATTAAAGTTGTACATGTCAACGATAGTAAAAATGACATAGGTGCGCATAAAGATAGACATGAAAACATTGGTTTTGGTTATATCGGCTTTGATGCTCTAAATTACATTGTTCATCACGATACTTTTAAAGATATACCAAAAATTTTAGAAACACCATTTGTTGGAATAGATAAAAAGAGTAAAAAACCACCATACAAATTAGAAATTGAAATGTTAAAACAACAACAATTTGACCCAGAATTACAAAATAAACTTTTAAATGAATAAAATAAATAAAAAGCACAGCCACTTTAGAACTTTAACAGTGGCTGTTTTTTTGATAAGTCGTAAAGATTACTATTTACATAATGTCATCCACGTTGTATAGTATAAAACGAGGTGAAAACATGTCTACGCCAGTATTCGAATTAAAAAATATTGATTATTATTTTGAAAATAAGCAAGTACTAGAAAATATAAATATCAAAATAAATCAAGGAGAGTTCTTAGCAATTGTAGGACCCAATGGTGCAGGAAAATCAACATTGCTAAAAATTATTCTTGGCTTATTACCTATTCAAAAAGGTCAGATTTACGTTGATGGTAAAGATTATAATGGAAAACAATCTGTATTAAAAATTAGCTATGTTTCTCAAAAAGCGCAAGCTTTTAAAGCAGGATTTCCAGCAAGTGTGAAAGAAGTCGTAATTAGTGGACTCACTAAAAGAAAACGAATGTTCCAATGGTTTAATAAAAGTGATGAGAATAAAGTGGAAAAAGTATTAAAACGATTAAATATTGAACATTTAATGAATAAGAATATTGCTGAACTTTCTGGAGGTCAACAACAACGCGTATTAATAGCAAGGGCGTTAATTAGTAATCCATCTGTTTTGATATTAGATGAACCTACAAGCGGTATAGATGCGAAGCATGTGAGTGAATTCTATGAAACACTAGAGACACTGAAACAAGAAGGCGTAACCATTATTCTAGTGACACATGATATTGGGGTTGTTGCTGATACAGCTACTGCCGTTGCTTGTTTGAATAAGCATTTGCATTTCCATGGAACTACAGAAGATTTCAAATCATTAGATGAAGTTGAAATATCGAAAATATATGGGCATCCTATCCAATTTGTAGATCATCAACATAGTAGGGAGTGTTGTTCGTCATGATAGAGGCATTAATAAATTTTGATTTCATGCGCTACTCTTTAATTAGTGGTGTATTGATTGGCTTTATCGCTCCATTAATTGGTGCTTTTATTGTGGTTAGAAGACTATCACTTATTGCTGATGCATTAAGTCATGTTACCCTTGGTGGTATATCATTTGGGATGTTTGTCATCACTATAACTCCTGCTTTAGCGATGATTAACCCGATGTGGTTTGGTATTCTTTTTGCCATCATAGGCGCATTGTTAATAGAAAATTTAAGAACATCGTATAGCAATTACCAAGAAATTGCTATACCTATTATTATGAGTGCAGGTATCGCACTTAGTGCCATTTTTATATCATTAGCAGATGGTTTTAACCAAGAAATCGTTGGTTTATTATTTGGGTCAATAAGCGCTGTAACTGAAAGTGACTTAGTTACGATTATTATAATTGTGGTTATTGTAATTGCTTTTATACTATCTTTTTATAAAGAACTATTTATATTGTCTTTTGATGAAGAATATAGTAAAGTTATCGGCATTCCTAAATGGATTCAATTTTTATTTATTATAATTGTTGCTATGGTTATATCAGCTTCTATGCGTGTAGTGGGCATTTTATTAGTAAGTGCATTAATCACTTTACCAGTAGCTATCAGTATGCGTATGACAAAAGGTTTTAAGCAACTAATCATTTTGAGTGTAATTATAGGAGAATTTTCAGTTATAAGTGGGTTAGTATTAGCTTTTTATATAAATATTTCTCCTGGTGGTGTAATTGTCGTATTACTTGTACTTATCCTTGCGTTAACGATGATATATCAAAAAGTTAAAACAAGAACGGTTAAAGGAGTTGTTAATAATGAAAACTGAAGAAGCAATTAATATTATAAAAGAAAACGGTCATAAATATACAAATAAAAGACGTGAAATGATAGATATCTTCGTAGATGAAGATAAATATATTAATGCCAAGCATGTTCAGCAAAAAATGGATAAAGATTATCCAGGCATCTCTTTTGACACAATTTATCGTAACTTACATTTATTTAAAGAGTTGGGCATTATTGAAGGAACAGAACTTGATGGAGAAATGAAGTTTAGAATTGCTTGTACAGACCACCATCACCATCATTTTATTTGTGAATCATGTGGGGACACCAAAGTAATTGATTTTTGCCCGATAGATCAAATAAAAGCTTTTCTTCCACAGGTTGATATCCATACACATAAATTAGAGGTGTATGGTATTTGTGAAGGGTGTCAAAATGCTTAATGTAATAAGCTAAGTTTGCTATTTGTAAAATGTAAAACGTCACAAAATTAATCTTTATACTAAAATTGAGTCGAATCGATGTAGGCCATTAGTATGAATTAAATTGAATTTTTAAAATAGTTTGTAAAAAATGTTTAAATAGAACTAATTTGAGATATACTAATAAAGGAACTAAAGATGACAAATTTTATTTTATGACCATTTAATTAATACACAAGCATATTAATTGTTGTCATTACTATAAGTTGTTATGCTTTATTTAAAGATTAATTAGGAGGATGATTATTTATGGCTTTTGAATTACCAAACTTACCGTATGGTTTTGATGCATTGGAACCACATATTGATCAACAAACAATGGAGATTCATCATGGCAAACACCATAACACTTATGTAACTAAATTAAATGCAGCAGTAGAAGGAACTGATTTAGAATCTAAATCAATCGAAGAAATTGTTGCAAACTTAGACAGTGTACCAGAAGATATTCAAACAGCTGTTCGTAATAATGGTGGAGGACACTTAAATCATTCATTATTCTGGGAATTATTAACTCCAAACTCTGAAGAAAAAGGTACTGTTGTTGATAAAATTAAAGAACAATGGGGTTCTTTAGATGCATTCAAAGAAGAGTTTGCTAACCAAGCTGCAGGAAGATTTGGTTCAGGTTGGGCATGGCTAGTAGTTAATAACGGTAATTTAGAAATCGTTACTACACCTAACCAAGATAACCCAATAACTGAAGGTAAAACACCTATCCTAGGCTTAGATGTTTGGGAACACGCTTATTACCTCAAATACCAAAACAAACGTCCAGACTATATCAGTGCATTCTGGAATGTTGTAAATTGGGAAAAAGTTGACGAATTATATAATGCTGCTAAATAAATAAACAGTCAATTATGACGGCCTTTTCAAAGGTCGTCATTTTTTTTGACTAAAATAATAGAAATATTCTCTAATTTCATATATGATTTATAGTGAGAACTTTTGAATAGAGGTATGTTGTTTTGCTAAAAAGACTAAAAGAAAAATCAAATGATGAAAAGATCAGAAATACAATGAATAAAAGGATTAGCTTTATATTTGGTGTTATTGTATTCATTTTCGCAGTAATTGTTTTAAGATTAGGTTATTTACAAATTGCTGAAGGTTCTCATTATCGGCAACTCATCAAAAATAGTGAAAATTTAACTGTAAATGAAGCCGTGCCAAGAGGGCGAATTCTAGATAGAAATGGCAAGGTTCTCGTCGATAACGCTTCTAAAAAGGCAATTACATATGCAAGGGGCAGAAAAACTTCTCAATCAGATGTTTTAAAAACTGCTAAAGACTTATCACGTTTGATTGAAATGGACACAGAAAAAATCACAGAGCGTGATAAACAAGATTATTGGATTCAAATACACCCTAATAAAGCCAAAGATTTAATGAAAAAAGAACAATCTTTATTAGATGATGGTAGTATTTCGCAAGAACAGTATGATCAAACTTTATATAATAAAATTGGTGACAAACAAACAGATAGTCTTAGTGATGAAGATTTACAAATTTTAGCAATATATAGAGAAATGATGGCAGGCTCTACTTTAGATCCTCAAATGATTAAGAATGAAGATGTAACTAATGAAGAGTATGCTGCAGTTTCTCAAAAATTATCAGAATTACCAGGTGTAAACACGACGATGGATTGGGATAGAAAATACCCGTATGGTGATACATTAAGAGGTATATTTGGTGATGTTTCAACAAGTGAAGAAGGTATACCAAAAGAATTAACAGAGCAGTATTTATCAAAAGGTTACTCACGCAATGACCGTGTCGGTAAATCTTATTTAGAATATCAATATGATGAAATCCTTAAGGGTAAGAAAAAAGAAATGAAATATACTACGGATAAATCAGGAGAAGTCATTGACTCACAAGTTGTTAGCAAAGGTTCACGTGGAGATGATTTAGTATTAACTATTGATATAGAATTACAAGAAAAAACAGAAGAATATCTCGAAAAACAAATTAAGAAATTACGTGATGAAGGTGCAAAAGACATGGATAACGCAATGATGGTTGTCCAAAATCCAAATAATGGCGATATTTTAGCAATGGCAGGTAAACAAATTGATAAAAACGGTGACTTAACTGACTATGACATCGGTACGTTTACTTCACAATATGCTGTGGGTTCTTCAGTAAAAGGTGGTACACTTTTAGCTGGTTATCAAAATGATGCAATTAATGTAGGTGAAGAAATGATTGACGAACCGTTAGAATTTGCCGGGGGACTTACTAAACGCTCATACTTTAACCAAGAGGGCGAAGTGAAAATTGATGACAAAGAAGCATTGATGCATTCTTCAAACGTATATATGTTTAAAACTGCCTTAAAAATTGCTGGATCAGCATATACACCAAATATGACGTTGCCATCAGATATTTCAGAGGCAGGCCAAAAATTACGCAAAGGATTAAATCAAGTTGGCTTAGGAGTTAAGACAGGTATAGATTTACCTAACGAAACAAATGGTCAAATTGAACCGTTAACTGATAATCCTGGTAACTTCTTAGATTTAGCGATTGGACAATATGACACATATACACCTTTACAACTTTCCCAATATGTTTCTACAATTGCGAATGATGGGTATAGAGTACAACCACATATTGGCTTAGAAGTAAGAGAAGCTACAAATAAAGATACACTTGGCCCAGTAAAAGAAAAATTCAAAGGCGATGTATTGAATAAGATTAATAATTCAGAAAAAGAACTTAAACAAGTTCAAGAAGGTTTTGAAATGGCCTTTAATGAAGAAGAAGGAACAGGGTACGAAAGCTTTAACGACACAGATGTGCCCTCAGCTGGTAAGACAGGTACTGCTGAAGTTTTCCAAGATGGTGAACCAAAAGTAAACTCTACTTATGTAGGTTATGCACCAATCGAAGATCCACAATTAGCATTTTCAATTGTGTATACCAATCAACCTGTTCCTGAGCCATGGTTAAATGGAGGAGATTTGGGTAGAGATGTTATCAATTATTTCTTTGACGAGGAAGACAATAATTGATTCATTTAAGGACCTAATTTATTAAAAATACTGATGCAGTGGTGTTTATTGAAAAATTAGTACTTTTCAATTTTATAACTAAATGGTATGATTAATAGGTCGTATTTTGAAAAGGTAAGGAGGAATTAGCATGCGCGTAAACGTAACTCTAGCTTGTACTGAATGTGGAGAAAGAAACTACATTACTACAAAAAATAAACGTACTAATCCTGAACGTATAGAAATGAAAAAACACTGTGCTCGTGACAACAAACACACTATGCACCGTGAAACAAAATAATTTATATTTTGAACCAGATTCTTTAGTTAGAATCTGGTTTTTTTTGTAGAAATTTAAATTGACTGCTTTTTTAAAAATGCTGTTTAATGACATTGTAATTTATTAACGTTATAATAATAGAAGTATAATGAACGGGAAGGTGTATTTTATGAGTAAAAAAACATTGCGCCAAGATAAAATTCAGTCAATGAAATCATTTATGTCACATGAAGCTAAACAAGCATCAGATGAATACCTCGCTAATCATTTGTTTGATACTAACGAATATAAAACAGCAAACCGTATAGGCATTGTATTATCAATGCCACACGAAGTAGATACATATTCCATCATTGAACAAATGATTAATGATGGAAAAAAAGTGTTTGTGCCTGAAACAAATTATAAGCTTCGAGAAATGACTTTTAAAAATGTTGATAGTCTTGACCATATTGGACCAGACGACAAAGGCATTAATCATGTTGTAGCTGATACAGAAATTTCAAATCAGTTAGATCTATTGATTGTGCCCGGTGTGGTTTTCAATCATAGTGGATATAGAATTGGTTATGGTGGTGGTTATTTCGACAAATTTTTAAGTCAAAATAAGCAACCCACGATAAGTTTAATCTACGATTTCCAGCTTGGTGAATTTGATGTGGAATCACATGACCAACCTGTTGAAAAATTAATAATAGCAACAACTTAATTATGGAGGCAGAAATGAATACAGAAAAACATTATTGGAAGTGTATCTACACTTGGGTTAAATATTTTAATTATCATGTTGTTCATCGTAATCAAGATGATAATGAAATTTGGCTGGCAAACAAGAAAAAGCAATCTGTCGCTATTTTTAAATTTGGTGCTAATTCTACTCAAGAAGTTAGATTTGCCAAAAGTAGAATTCAAGAAAACGAAGATAATATTGTTTCATTTTTAGAGTATGAGCCCCATAATTATGAATTATTTATCTTCACTGATAAAACTTTTACCGATGAAAATTTGAATGAAATACAGCCATTTAAATTTAAAGTAAAAATCATTAGAGAAGCTAATCACGTAGAAAGAATTATGCCGAATTTCATAATGAAAAAAGTCTATAATCGAGATACAAAGCTTACTAAATCTCAATTTAAACATCGTGCATTAAATAATAACCTTATTGAAAAACACATGCTTAAATTCGCTCCCGTAACATACAGCTTAATTGTGGTAAATGTTATTATTTGGCTTGCAATGGTATTGTTTTTAAATCGCTTCTCAGATATAAAATTGTTAGATGTAGGCGGGCTTGTTCATTTTAATGTTGTACATGGTGAATGGTATAGACTTGTTTCCTCCATATTTTTACATTATGATTTTGAACATATTTTAATGAATATGCTAAGTTTATTCATATTTGGTAAAATTGTGGAATCAATTGTGGGTCACTGGCGAATGCTTGTCATATATATTTTTGCTGGTATATTTGGTAACTTTGCGTCATTATCATTTAATATCGATACAGTTTCAGCAGGAGCTAGTGGAGCAATCTTCGGTTTGATTGGCGCAATTTTTGCTTTTATGTATGTAGGTAAGCAATTTAACAGAAAAGTTATTGGTCAATTATTAATCGTATTGGTTATTATAATAGCTTTATCTTTATTTATGACAAATATTAATATTGTTGCACATATCGGTGGCCTTGTAGGTGGATTATTAATAACTTTAATTGGTTACTACTTTAACAATGACAAAAATCGCTTCTGGTATCTATTTATACTTATACTTGTATTATTTATTGTGGCTCAAATACGTATTTTTACAATAGATGAAGATAACATATATAATACAATTATTGCGAAAGAGATGAAGCAAGGTCAATATGATGAAGCAAAAGATATGGTGGAACATACTATAAATAAAGATTATGCAGATGATGAAACATATTATTTACATGGTCTTATCAATGCAACATTGAATTCTAAAGCTGAAGGTATTGCAAGTTGGAAAAGAGGTTTAAGATATTATCCAGATTCAGGTCTTTTAAATTATCAACTAGCAATTGCTAGTAGATCACTTGGAGAGGATGATAAAGCACAAGACTATATTAAAAAAGCTTTAGAATCAGATCCTAGTAATAAGGATTATATTAATTTAAATAAAGAATTGAGCGATAATAGTGATTCAAAAGATAAATAATTTTTATGACGTGCTTCAGCTTTTAAAAAAATTCGGATTTATTATATATTTTAAAGATAAAAACGATATGTATGAAATGATGGAACAAGAAATTAAATCATTATATGACTATAAATTAATATCAAACGATGAATATTTGAAATGTAAATTAATTATAAATCAGAGAAGGATGAATAAATAAATGAAAAAAATCATATTAGCAGCAGATATTGGTGGAACAACATGTAAATTAGGCGTTTTTGACAAAAATCTTGATCGGTTAGAGAAATGGTCAATTGATACTGATACGTCTGATTCAACTGGTTATGTACTATTAAAAAATGTTTATGATGCTTTTGCATATTATATTGATAACTCTGAATTCACTTTTTCTGATGTTATTGGAGTAGGTATTGGTGTTCCTGGTCCAGTTAATTTTGAAACTGGGATAGTAAATGGTGCGGTTAATTTATATTGGACTGAAAGCGTAAATGTAAGAGAAATATTTGAACAATTTGTAGATTGTCCTGTTTATGTTGATAATGATGCGAATGTTGCCGCATTAGGTGAAAAACACAAAGGAGCTGGAAATGGTTCTGATGATGTCGTTGCGATTACATTAGGCACTGGATTAGGCGGTGGTATTATTTCTAATGGAGAGATTGTTCATGGTCATAACGGCTCCGGAGCAGAAATTGGACATATCAGAGTAGACCACGACCAACGTTTCCACTGTAACTGTGGTAAGTCAGGTTGTATTGAAACCGTCGCTTCTGCAACAGGTGTAGTTAACTTAGTGAATTTTTATTATCCTAAATTAACATTTAAGTCTTCAATTTTAGAGTTAATCAAAAACAATCAAGTTACTGCAAAAGCCGTGTTCGACGCTGCTAAAGAAGGGGATCAGTTCTGTATCTTCATCACTGAACGCATTGCAAATTATATTGCTTACTTATGTAGCATGATAAGCGTGACAAGTAATCCAAAATATATTGTTTTAGGTGGCGGTATGTCAACTGCTGGATTAATCTTGATTGAAAATATAAAAACAGAGTATCATAATTTAGCATTCAGTCCATCTCAAGAAGGCACTGAAATCGTTCAAGCACAGTTAGGTAATGATGCTGGTATTACTGGTGCAGCTGGATTAATTTACACTTATATTATAGAAAAGGATGGTGTTAAGTAATGGCTATTGTAGACGTAGTTGTTATACCAGTAGGGACTGAAGGCCCTAGTGTAAGTAAATATATTGCAGAAATACAGACAAAATTAAAAGAATATAAAGCGCAAGGCAAAATCGATTATCAATTAACACCAATGAATACTTTAATTGAAGGTGATTTAAAGGACTTATTTGAAGTTGTTCAAGCAATCCACGAATTGCCATTTGATAAAGGGTTAGATCGTGTATGTACTAATATTAGAATTGATGATCGTCGCGATAAATCTCGTAAAATGAATGATAAGTTAAAAGCCGTCCAAGACCATTTAGAAAATGGAGGCAAATAAAATGAGAATTTCAAGCTTAAGTTTAGGTTTAGTTGAGACGAATACTTATTTTATCGAAAATGATAACCAAATCATTTTAATAGATCCAGCAAGTGAGAGTGATTTAATTATTAAAAAATTAAATCAAATTAATAAACCTTTAAAGGCGATATTGTTAACGCATGCGCACTTTGATCACATCGGGGCATTAGATGATATTATTAATAAATATGATATACCTGTTTATATGCACAAATCAGAATTTGATTTCTTAACTAATGCGGAGAAAAATGGTTCAGAAAAATTTAAACAATACGGTATGCCAATTATTAAAAGTAATGCAATACCCATTGAACTTAAAGAAGGAAATGCGCAAATCGCTGATTTCGAATTTAATATTTTGCATACGCCAGGCCACTCACCAGGTAGTTTAACTTTTGTTTTCAGTGAGTTTGCAGTAGTTGGTGATACTTTATTTAAACAAGGTATAGGTCGAACTGATCTTTACAAAGGAGATTATGAAACTTTAGTAAATTCTATATTAGATAAGTTGTTCAAACTAGATGATGATTTGCCACTATTCCCAGGACATGGCCCACATACTACAGTGGAAGATGAACAATCAAATCCTTATTTACATGGGTAGTAGCGGCTGACTAACTATACTAAATAATTTGTTTCGATTTAAAAATAATAAAAGAAATTTAATCACCTTCTACGTGTTTACATGTAGGAGGTGATTTTTTTGAAACTATTATTTAACCATATATTGATAAAAGCGTTAGAACAAGATGCTACAGACATACATTTTATACCATCTGAAAATCAGACGACTGTAAAGTTCAGAATACAAGGTGATTTGGTCCTAATTGAAACAATACAAGACAATGTTTATAAAAAATTATTGACTTTTATGAAATATCAAGCAGGGTTGGACGTCTCAAAACACAATACGGCACAAAGTGGAAGATATGTTTATAAATTAAAAGAAATTTATTATTTGCGAGTTTCAACTTTACCTTTATCATTAGGTAATGAAAGTTGTGTGATTAGAATTATACCTCAATACTTTCAAACGAAAAATAGCGCCCATAGTATAAAGGAATTGTATTCATTAATGAGCAAAAAGCAAGGTTTAATATTGTTCAGTGGTCCAACTGGATCTGGAAAAAGTACATTAATGTATCATTTAGTCATGTTTGCAAAAGAAAAATTAAATCTCAATATTATAACGGTAGAAGATCCAGTAGAACAGTTAGTTAAAGGTATTACACAAGTTTCTATTAATGAAAAAGCAGGAATAAATTATGAAAACTCATTTAAGGCGATACTGAGATGTGACCCAGATATAATACTTATAGGTGAAATACGTGATTCTAATATTGCCAAATATGTTATACAAGCAAGCTTAAGTGGGCACTTGGTATTATCTACGATACATGCTAGTGATGGCAAAGGGGCATTATTAAGATTGCGAGAGATGGGGATAACAATACAAGAAATAAGACAATCTATATTGAGGGTTTTAAATCAGCGACTTATTACAACATTTGATAATGAAAGAAAGTTAATCTATGAACAGTTAACACACTTTGATATAGATTACTTTTTCAATAATAACCATACCTTACCAACTCATTTTCATAGTTTATCGTATCATCTAAAACAAATGTCAAAAGAAGGTGTGATTTGTGAAGAAACCGTTAATCGGTATATTTAAAATTTCTAGGTATAGAACAATTAATGAAAAAAATAAAATAGACCTTTTGCTAAGGCTAAAAGATCTAATAGACCATGGGTTTACACTTACTGAAGCATTCAGTTTTTTAATACTACATACCAATATTAAAACACCTCATTTAATCAATACAATTGAAGACACGTTAAAAAATGGCGGTAATTGTTATGAAATTTTAGAAATACTTAAATATCCAAAACCAGTTGTAATGTTAATCTATTTTTCTGAAATGTTTAGTGATTTATCTATTAGCTTAGCACACGCTCATGATTATTTATTAAGGAATTATAATGTAAAAAAAACACTGCTAAAAACAGTACAATATCCATTATTATTAGTAGTAATATTTATTATTATTTTAGTTGCCTTAAACCATACAATTATCCCCGAATTTCAAACACTTTATAGTAATTTGGCAGTGGAAATATCTACATTTCAAGCTTATCTATCTCTTTTTATAATTAATTTTCCTTCTCTCATATGCTACTTCATCATATTTATTATACTAATTACAATATCATTCACTTTTTATTATAAACATTTATCTATACAACAAAAACATACGTTCATTTTGTATTTTCCTATTGTTCGTAAATTTTTTAAACTTTATAAAACATATCGTATTGCTTCAGAATTTACATTATTTTATAAGAACGGCATTAATTTACAAAAAATAGTAGAAATTTACAAACAACAGCAAAACGATAAATATTTGAATTATCTTGCTGATAAAATTTTGTTTGGAACTCAATCTGGGTTAAAACTCAGTGAAATATTGAATCGAATTGCATGCTTCGAAAAAGATTTAACTCTTTTTTTAGAAGAAGGCGAAAAAAAAGGGAGAGTCGAAATTGAACTTAAGTTATATAGTGAGATAATAATCGCTCAAATAGAACGTCAACTACAAACGCTAATAAAACTAATTCAACCGTGTGTTTTTGCATTGCTAGCTTTTTTAATCATATCTTTGTATCTTGTTATTATGTTGCCGATGTTTGATTTAATGCAAACAATCAAATAATAAATGAAATGGAGTCATTTAATTTTAGATGAAAAAAAATTTTAATAAAGACGCTTTCACTCTTATAGAAATGTTACTAGTTTTATTGATCATAAGTTTATTACTTATTTTGATTATTCCTAATATCGCAAAACAATCTACGCATATACAAACGGCTGGTTGTGATGCACAACTTAAAATGGTTGATAGCCAAATAGAAGCATATTCATTAAAGTTTAATAAAAAACCATCTTCTATCGAAGAATTAGTATCAGAAGGATATATTAAAGAAAATCAAAAAAGATGTAAATCTGGGGATACAATTTCAATAACCAACGGTGAAGCCATTGCTAATTAGCAAAGCATACACCTATATAGAAATGGTTTTTGTATTAGGAATAGTAAGTTTATTGTTATTCATACAAATCAAATATATAAATTCCAATGATTTTTACAGGAATTCAAGTAATCATTCTATAAATAGTTTGATTATGCAATTTAACTATCTAAAATCTAAAGCAATTAAAGATAATAAGCCTATCACTTTAATATTTAATACATTCTCTTCTGAAATTATCGTAAGAGAGCCTATGTTTGAAAATCCTCCATTAAAATTACCTCAAGATACATTCATACATCCTCGTACAAATGTAAATTACTTAACATTTAATAAAAATGGAGACACGAATAAATTTGGTACATTATATATTACAAATAACAAAACGATTTATAAGGTGATTTTTCATATTGAAAAGGGGAGAATGAGATATGAAAAAATGTAATATTAAAGCGTCATTGTTTATAGATGCTATACTTTCATTCTCGATTATTACAACCATTTGTATATTATTTTTACCAATGTTATTACAATTAAATCAAGCTACAAAAGATAAAATAACACACATTGAAATGAAGAGAATACTACTCATATCTATGCAAAAATATCAAAAAAGTGAATTAGAGAAGGGCTTTTCAATTAATGGCTATAGTTTGAAGTTAAATAATAATAAAATTTGTTTAAGTAAAAAGGATACTCGAAATGAAATTTGCTATTTTAAAAAAGATTAATGCTTTTACTTATATCGAGGTTCTTTTTGCATTCTTAATTACCACTTTAATACTAATAATAATACCTCCTTTGATAAAATCCACCTTTACTTTCAATTTTCTAAATAGCAATGATATGGTTGTTGAAGTTGAATTTTTTGCTAGAGACTTAACACAGGATTTATTAGAGAAAAATACTAAAGTAAATGTCAATAAGTATAATTTAAGCCATCTTGAAATTAAAAATGAGCAAAACACTATATCTTATAAGTTAAATAATAATAAAATTATTAAATATATAAATGGAAAGGGGAATATCACAATACTTAATAATGTAAAAACAATAGAATATAATATTATAAAACGCAACTCTATACTTATTAAATTAAAATTAATTGATGGAAGACAAACATTTGAGAAGCAAATTTATATTTAACTTATCTGGCTATATATATCCTTTTGTGACAGCAATATTTATGCTATATTTATCATTAATATCAATCTCTACTTTCCAATTTAGCATCCAGCTAAAAACTTTGGATAATATTGAGTCGTATTATGACAAACAAATAAAATTATTTATAAAAAAGGAAGATATTTTTGAAAAATAATATTTTAAAGCCAATTATCCTTGTAGGATTTATGGGTACTGGTAAAACAACGTTAGGTAAATATCTTTCTAAACGAAATCATCTGTCGTATGTTGATTTAGATGATTATATCGTAGAGAAAGAAAATAAATCTATTCCTGAAATTTTTAAGCAACAAGGTGAGAGCGGTTTCCGCTTACTAGAACATAAATATTTAAAACAGTGTATGAATCGTTTTGATATTATTTCTACAGGTGGTGGAATCATTGAAGGTGATAAATCATTTTCTTTGTTAAAAGAATATACCTCTATTATTTGGTTAGATTGCGATTTGAAAATAATTTACAATAGAATTAAAAATGATAACAATAGACCGAATGCTAATAATAAATCGCTTTTTGAATTAAAAAACTTGTATTTATCTAGGGTTTCAAGATATAATGAAATCGCATTCATAAAAGTGAATAGTAGTAAATCTCTTTCAGATTTGCATAATGAAGTTATGGAAGAGTTAATATGCGACTGATCAGTATTAGAGAGAATGGTTCGTTATATATTTGATATAACATTATGCCATCGCCGAAGGTGCAAGTTTAACGAAACTCTCAGGCAAAAGGATAATACTGTGACGCATTCCTGGATTATCTTAAAACAGGGTAGCTTAGCCTACTCTGTTTTTTTTATAAAATTATTAGGAGGTTTCTTCATGTCAAACGAATTAAAACGTACGCCGCTTTACCAAAACTTTGTCGATAGCGGAGCTAAAATAGTAGAATTTGGTGGCTGGGCAATGCCAGTTCAATTTTCAAGTATCAAAGAAGAGCACAATGCTGTGAGAACTGAAATTGGCCTTTTTGATGTAAGTCATATGGGAGAAATTATTATAAAAGGCCCTGAAGCAGATCAATTAGTACAATATTTACTTTCAAATGATACTGAAAACTTAACTACTACTAAATCGCAATATACTGCCTTATGTAATGAAGAAGGCGGTATAATAGATGATTTAATTACGTATAAACTGGATGACAAATTATATTTATTAGTAGTCAATGCTGGTAATACGGATAAAGATTTTGAATGGATGAAAGAAAATGCAACAGATTTTGATGCAGAAGTTTTAAATGTATCCAAAGACTATGGTCAAATCGCGGTTCAAGGTCCAAAAGCTCGTGATTTAGTGAAAGAACACGTGAATGTAGACGTTGCAGATATGAAACCTTTTGATTTCAAACAAAATGTTGATTTCTTTGGTAAAAATGTAATTCTTTCTCAATCAGGTTATACTGGTGAAGACGGTTTTGAAATTTATTGTGAGGCTGATGACACACCTTATTTATGGGAAAAACTACTCGAATTCGATGTACAACCTTGTGGACTAGGTGCAAGAGATACATTAAGATTAGAAGCAGGATTACCTTTACATGGTCAAGACTTGACTGAGTCTATTACACCATATGAAGCTGGTATTGCATTTGCAGCGAAGCCATTAATTGATGCAGATTTTATCGGTAAAAGAGTGTTAAAAGACCAAAAAGAAAATGGTTCTAAAAGAAGAACAGTTGGCTTAGAAATGATAGACAAAGGCATTCCAAGAACTGGTTACACAGTCTATGATTTAGAAGGTAATGAAATCGGTGAAATTACTTCTGGAACACAATCACCATTAAGTTGTAAATCAATTGGCCTTGCTTTAATCAATCGCGATGCATTTGAAATGGGTAAAGAAGTGATTGTTCAAGTAAGGAAACGCCAATTAAAAGCTAAAATTGTTAAAAAAAAATCAAATTACTAAATAATCCAAAGGGGTGTTACCATGAGTCATCGTTATATTCCATTAACGGAGCAAGATAAAAAGGAAATGTTAGATACTATTGGAGCTGGCTCTATAGAAGAATTATTCGGAGATGTTCCAAAAGATATATTATTGGGAAGAGAATTAGCTATTCCTGACGCTGAGTCAGAAACAACACTAACAAAACGTTTAAGTAGAATTGCAAACAAAAACATCACTAAAGAAACTCATTCGTCATTTTTAGGTGCAGGAGTTTATGATCATTATGCACCTGCTGTAGTAGATGCAATGATTTCACGCTCAGAATTTTATACTGCATATACGCCATACCAACCAGAAATTTCGCAAGGTGAATTACAAGCTATTTTTGAATTCCAAACGCTCATTTGTGAATTAACAGACATGGATATTGCTAACTCATCTATGTATGACGGTATTACAAGTTTTGCGGAAGCGTGTATTTTAGCATTTAACCAAACGCGTAAAAATAAAGTGGTAGTGTCTAAAGGATTACATTATCAAGCATTACAAGTCTTAAAAACTTATGTTAAAACTCGTGAAGAATTTGAGATTGTTGAAGTTGATTTAGATGGGACAATTACAGATTTAGAGAAACTTGAAGCAGCAGTTGATGATGACACAGCTGCTGTGGCTGTGCAGTATCCAAACTTCTATGGTTCTATTGAAGATTTAGAAAAAATCAATTCATTTATTGAAGATAAAAAAGCATTATTCATTGTATATGCAAACCCACTAGCATTAGGTTTACTAACGCCTCCAGGAAGTTTTGGTGCTGATATTGTTGTAGGAGATACGCAGCCGTTTGGTATCCCTGCTCAATTTGGTGGACCACACTGTGGATTCTTTGCAACGACTAAAAAACTAATGAGAAAAGTTCCTGGCCGCTTAGTAGGTCAAACTGAAGATGGAGATGGCAACCGTGGCTTTGTATTAACTTTACAAGCACGTGAACAGCATATTCGTCGTGACAAAGCGACATCTAATATATGTTCGAACCAAGCATTAAATGCATTAGCATCTTCGATTTGCATGTCAGCATTAGGTAAACAAGGTATCTATGACATAGCTGTGCGTAACTTTGAAAATGCTAACTATGCTAAAGATCAATTCGAACAAGCTGGTTTCGAAGTTGCTAAAGGTACATCGTTTAACGAGTTTGTAGTTAAATTTGATAAACCAGTTAAAAAAATCAACGATGCATTAGTTCAAGAAGGAATTATTGGAGGATTTGATTTAACTGAAGCTTCAAACGAATTCGATAATCATATGTTAATTGCTGTTACAGAGTTAAGATTGAAAGATGAAATAGATACATTTGTGAAGAAAGCAGGTGAATTAAATGGTAGTAAGTAAATCTAGTCCACTCATTTTCGAACGTTCAAAAAAAGGGCGTTATGCATATTCATTACCACAACAAGAAATAAATAACGGTGCTGTAGATAAATTATTAGATGATAAATTTGTTAGAAAAAATAAAGCAGAACTACCAGAAGTCGCAGAATTAGATTTGGTACGTCATTATACTGAACTATCAAATAAAAACTTTGGTGTTGACTCAGGATTTTATCCTTTAGGTTCATGTACAATGAAATACAATCCAAAAATCAATGAAAAGATTGCTAGAATTCCAGGATTTGCAGAATCACATCCTTTGCAGGAGGAGTCTCAAGTACAAGGTTCTTTAGAAATTGTTCATAGTTTACAAGAAGAATTGAAAGAAATAACAGGCATGGATGAAGTTACATTACAACCTGCTGCTGGTGCCCATGGTGAATGGACTGCACTAATGATTTTCAAAGCATATCATCAAAAAAACGGCGAAGGCCATCGTGATGAAGTCATTGTACCAGACTCAGCACATGGTACTAACCCAGCTTCAGCTGCATTTGCAGGTTTCAAAGCTGTAACAGTTAAATCTAATGATCGTGGTGAAGTTGATATTGATGACTTGAAACGTTTAGTAAATGAGAATACAGCTGCAATCATGTTGACAAACCCTAACACGTTAGGTATTTTCGAGAAAAACATTATGGATATAAGAAATATAGTCCATGAAGCTGGAGGTTTATTATATTATGATGGTGCTAACTTAAATGCCATTATGGATAAAGTAAGACCAGGTGACATGGGATTTGACGCAGTTCACTTAAACTTACACAAAACATTTACAGGTCCACACGGTGGAGGAGGACCAGGTTCAGGTCCAGTTGGGGTTAAAAAAGAGCTTGCTAGTTTCTTGCCAAAACCTATGGTTGTAAAAGAAAATGATGAATTTAAATATGATAACGATATTGAAAATTCAATAGGCCGAGTTAAGCCGTTCTATGGTAACTTTGGAATTTATTTAAGAGCTTATACTTATATCCGTACAATGGGTAATAAAGGCTTAGAAGAAGTTTCAGAAGCAGCCGTTTTAAATGCAAACTACATTAAAGCGCGCTTAAAAGATCACTTTGAAATCCCATACGAACAATATTGTAAGCACGAATTTGTACTTAGTGGTTCTAAACAAAAAGAACATGGTGTACGTACATTAGATATGGCTAAACGTTTGTTAGACTTTGGCGTTCATCCACCTACAATCTATTTCCCACTTAACGTAGATGAAGGCATGATGATCGAACCAACAGAAACAGAGTCTAAAGAAACATTAGATTACTTCTGTGATACTATGATTGAAATTGCAAATGAAGCTAAAGATAATCCAGATAAAGTCTTAGAAGCGCCACACACTACAATTATTGATAGATTAGATGAAACACAAGCAGCACGTAAACCAGTTTTAAAATTTGAAAACTTACGTTCTGAGAAAGAATAAAATACATTATAATTACGAAAAAGCTATACTCAAATGTATAGCTTTTTTGTCACGTATAAAATGGTTTTTAAGCAAATAAAGAGCGAGAGATAGACTTTTATTGGTCAATCTCTCGCTCTTTATTTTAGTGTCTTTATTGTAGGTATAGTAAATTCAATATAAACAGTTTATATGCTTACAATTTTATTTTTTTGATTTAATTTTACCTGTCCACTTTTTATATCCACCTTTTAACATGTAGATATCTGTATAACCATTTTTCTTTAATGTTCTTGCAGCGCGATAGCTAGCTATGCCATTCGCATCACATAGATATATAGGTTGGTCTGTTCTTAAACCTTGATATCTCTGCTTAAACATTGTGATTGGAATGTTACGAGCACCGTTAATGTGTCCGTAATCATAATCCACTTTTTCTCTTACATCAATAACTTGAGCTTTACGTAAACCATTATGGAACTCATTTTGGTTTAATTCTGTGACTGCTCTTTTATTAAGAAGATAATTGATTAGCATGTAAGCGATGATGATTATTAAAACTGCTAACGCTATAAACCAAAAATTACTCATCTTGCATCCTCCCTAATTAACCGATATTATATATTATAAGACTGTTAGCATCATTTATCAAAATATTTTTATTAAATTTGTTAGATAATACTGACAAACTTGGACAATTTGTGTAAACGATAACACAAATTGCTAAATATCACAATTTAATTTATTGATTGGAGTTTTTAACGTGACTGAATCTTGGAATTTTATTAACACAGGAAGTAATGACCCGTATTTTAACATGGCAATGGATGAAGCCTTACTTAATTTTGTTTCTAGGGGAGAAATTGGTCCGGTTATCAGGTTTTATACGTGGAATCCAGCAACATTATCTGTTGGTTATTTTCAAAGATTAACCAAAGAGATTGATGTAGAGAAAGTACAAGAAAAAGGTTACGGTTTAGTCAGACGTCAAACAGGTGGTAGAGGGGTCTTACATGATAAAGAACTTACATATAGTGTCATAGTCTCAGAATCTCATCCAGAAATGCCTTCGACTGTTACAGAAGCATATAGAGTGATATCTGAAGGATTATTAGAAGGGTTTAAAGCGTTAGGTTTTGAAGCATCTTTTTCTATTCCGCGTTCTAAGGAAGAAAAAAAGAAATTAAAGCAACCGCGAAGTGCTGTATGTTTTGATGCGCCAAGTTGGTATGAGTTAGTAGTTGAAGGTCGTAAAATTGCCGGTAGTGCTCAAGTTCGCCAAAAAGGTGTAATTCTTCAGCATGGTTCATTATTACAAGATGTAGATATTGATGATTTGTTTGATATGTTCATTTTTAAAAACGACCGCTTAAAAGCTAAAATGAAGCAAGGATTTATAGAAAAAGCTGTGGCTATCAATGATATATCTGACCGCCACATTACAATATCGGAAATGGAAACAGCTTTTGAAAAAGGATTTAAAAAGGGGTTAAATATCAATTTCAAGCCATTGGAGCTAACAACGAAGCAACAGAATGAGGTTAATGAGTTGATTGAGAAATATAAGACACATGAGTGGAATTACCGTAAATAGTTATTTCAATTCAATAAAAATGTGAGGATACAGTATAAGTGGTACTGTATCCTCACATTTTTAATTACATATAATGTTTGTCGATTCAAGAACAATAATAATCACAAACTGTTTAGAGAAAAACGCTATTTTTTTCTATTACGCTTTTTGTATTTTCTTTGAGCCTTTTTATACTTTCGTTGGTCTTCTGTTAAAAAGAAGAAATAATATATTGCATAAATAATACCCGCTAAAATAGCAAAACTAATTGCCATACTAACAAAGCTAAATATAAATGCATCTAAATTGAGGATTAACCCAATTGCCGCGATTGCGATAATGATATAGAATAATGCTTGTTTCAATTTGTAACACTCCTATTTAGTTGTTAACTTTATTCATTACTTATACTAATATTTGAAAGGGACTTTTGTCCTTTTTTTAGTTTGTCTTTATCTTTTTCACTATAACCTTCTCTAATATCACTTATTGCTGAATCAAGATCTTTATTTAATTTAGTGATATTTTTATTTTTATCCTTAGCCTCATCATTCATCTTGTCTTTATCAATATCATTTTTATATGTAGTGTAAGCTGAATCAATTTTATTAGTAATATCAGTTAATTTATCTTGAATCTTTTTATTCCCCTTATTTTTTGTTACATCACTTTCAATGTCATTATATTGATCAATTGCTTTTGCTATATCTTGGTAATACTTCGAAGATGCTTTTAAATTTGTTACTTTCGCTTTATTACTTTTAGCTTGTTTAATATTATCTTTATCTTTTTTTAGTGAAGCAACCTTTGATTTTTCTTTATTAATTGATTGCTCTAATTCTTGAATATTACTTTTTAATTTATGGTTTTCATCTCGAAGTTGGGTTGTCTTGTCTTCTAAAGGACCTAAATTTTGACTCCCACACCCCGCTAATATACATGAAGCACCTAATATAGCTACAATTTTTTTCTTCATAATTCTCTCCTAATTCAAAAACTATATATTCGTATAATAATTATGCTATCATTTTAATGTATAAAAAGAAAATGTACAAATTTATCGAATAGGAGGAAGACAGATGACTAGAATAGATAAACTGTATTCTGCTTTAGAAAAAAAACATTTAGAAGCAATCGTTGTACTTTCAGAATTTAATAGAAGATACTTATCGGGTTTTACAGGAACGAGCGGGGCCCTTATTATTACTAAACACAAAAATTTATTGATTACAGATTTTAGATATGTTGAGCAAGCGACCTCTCAAACTAATGGCTTTGAAATCGTCAAACAAAAGGGTAGTCTTATCGAAGAAATAAAAGCAGAATTAGAAAAACTGAATGTACAAAATGTTGGTTTTGAAGGTGACCTAGTAAGCTATGATACATACTTACAGTTAAGTAAATCCTATATAAGTTTAATCAGTATTTCAGGCTTAATTGAAAAAATAAGAGAAGTCAAAGATGAAGAAGAAATTAAACTTATTCAAAAAGCGGCGGAAATTGTTGATGAGACATTTGAATATATTTTAACAGTTGTCAAAGTAGGAATGACTGAGCAAGAAGTGAAGGCAAAATTAGAAAGTAAAATGCTAGAATTGGGAGCAGAAGGGCCATCGTTTGATACAATAGTAGCCTCTGGATTCAGAGGTGCATTACCACATGGAGTAGCAAGTGAGAAAGTAATCAGCGAAGGTGAACTCATTACTTTAGATTTTGGAGCATATTATCAAGGTTATTCATCTGACATTACACGTACCTTCGCTATAGGAGAACCTAATCCTAAGCTTAAAGAAATATATAACATTGTGCTAGAAGCTAATATTAAAGCTATTGAAGCTGCTAAGAAAGGTGTAACAGGCAAGGAGTTGGATGCTGTTGCGCGAGATTATATAACAGAACATGGGTATGGGGAGGCATTTGGTCATTCTCTTGGACATGGTATTGGATTAGATGTACATGAAGGCCCTAATTTATCTAGAAAATCAGATAGCAAATTAGAGGTTAACAATTGTGTTACAATTGAACCTGGTATATATTTAGACAGCTTAGGAGGTGTTCGTATCGAAGACGATATCTTAATTACAGAAAATGGATGCGAACGCTTTACTAAATGCTCTAAAAACCTTATTATTTTATAGAAGACCTTATAATTGAGGAGGAAACTGAATGATTTCGGTTAATGATTTTAAGACAGGCTTAACAATTGCAGTAGATAACGGAATTTGGAAAGTTTTAGATTTCCAACACGTTAAACCGGGTAAAGGTTCTGCATTTGTACGTTCCAAGCTACGTAATTTAAGAACAGGTGCAATTCAAGAGAAAACATTTAGAGGCGGCGAAAAAGTCGAAACAGCAATGATTGAAAACCATCGCATGCAATATTTATATGCTGATGGCGACATACATGTTTTCATGGATAATGAAACATTTGAGCAGACAGAATTATCAGCCGACTATTTAGAGCATGAATTGAATTTCCTAAAAGCTAATATGGATGTTCAAATTCAAACTTATGAAAGTGAAACGCTTGGTGTTGAATTGCCGAAAACTGTACATCTTACAGTTACAGAAACTGAACCAGGTATCAAAGGTGACACTGCTACTGGTGCAACAAAATCAGCTACTGTTGAAACAGGTTACACTTTAAATGTGCCTCTATTCGTCAATGAAGGTGACACACTTGTTATCAACACAGGTGACGGTAGTTATGTCTCAAGAGGCTAATATCAAATCAATTCATCGTAGGTATGAATAATAAAAATTAACCTCATTTTATAAAAAACCGTTCCAACACATTGTGATTTGGAACGGTTTTTTATTTTTATTTTGAAAAAATTAAAATAGTCACGTAATATTTTTAAATAAATGAAAAATGACAAAAATATTTATCATAAGTTATCCCTATTTTTATTAAAAAACGTTATAATGAATAGAATTATCTTTAAATTTTATTTATATAAACCTCTATAAAAGATATACAGTTTAAAATAGTAAGCATGCATATGCTTGAATTGATGATTTCACTAAAGTAAAATAAACTAGGTAAATGAAAACAATCTGAAGGAGTCAGTACTTATGAATTTTAAAGAAATTAAAGAGTTAATAGAAATTCTTGATCAATCGAGCTTGACTGAAATTAATATAGAAGATAAAGGCAATATTGTTAATCTAAAGAAAGAAAAAGAAACTGAAATTATTACACCACAAGTTTCACAACAGCCAATGCAACAAGTGGCGCCACAACAAAGTGCAGCGCCAGTTTCACAAGGGGCACAAAATTCAGAAGACGTAAATATGAATCAAGCAGATGACAACTTACAAACAATTAATGCACCGATGGTAGGGACATTTTATAAATCACCATCACCTGAAGAAAGTGCTTATGTTCAAGTTGGTGATTCAATTACTAATGAATCGACAGTATGCATTTTAGAAGCTATGAAATTATTCAATGAAATACAAGCCGAAGTAACAGGTGAAATTGTTGAAATCTTAGTAGAAGACGGTCAAATGGTAGAGTATGGCCAACCGTTATTCAAGGTGAAATAATGAATAAGATATTAATTGCGAATAGAGGAGAGATTGCGGTAAGAATCATTCGTGCATGTCACGATTTAGGTTTACAGACTGTGGCTATATACTCTGAAGGGGATAAAGACGCTTTACATACTCAAATTGCTGATGAAGCATATTGCGTTGGCCCAACACAATCTAAAGATTCTTATTTAAATATCCCGAATATATTATCAATAGCAACATCAACTGGCTGTGATGGCATTCACCCTGGTTATGGGTTCTTAGCTGAGAATGGTGACTTTGCAGAGTTATGCGAAGCTTGTCAGCTTAAATTTATTGGTCCTAGTTATGAGTCTATTCAAAAAATGGGAATTAAAGACGTTGCTAAAGAAGAAATGAAACGAGCTGAAGTTCCTGTTGTTCCAGGTAGCGAAGGCCTTGTACAAGATATTAATGACGCTAAACGCATCGCGAACGATATTGGTTATCCAGTAATTATCAAAGCAACTGCTGGAGGCGGTGGTAAAGGTATCCGTGTTGCACGTGATGAAAAAGAACTTGAAACAGGCTTTAAAATGACACAACAAGAAGCTGAAACTGCTTTTGGCAATGGCGGACTATACCTCGAAAAATTCATAGAGAATTTTAGACATATAGAAATTCAAATTATGGGTGATAGCTATGGTAACGTGATTCATTTAGGTGAACGCGATTGTACAATACAACGTAGAATGCAAAAATTAGTAGAAGAAGCACCCTCTCCAATTTTAACTGAAGATAAACGTCAAGAAATGGGAAATGCAGCTGTAAGAGCAGCCAAAGCTGTTAATTATGAAAATGCAGGTACTATTGAATTTATATATGACTTAGATTCAAACGATTTTTATTTCATGGAAATGAATACCCGCATACAAGTTGAACACCCAGTAACAGAAATGATTACAGGTGTTGATTTAGTTAAATTACAATTAAAAGTTGCTATGGGCGAAAAGTTACCATTTAAGCAAGAAGATATCAAAATAGAAGGACATTCAATGGAATTTCGTATCAATGCAGAAAATCCTTACAAAAACTTTATGCCTTCTCCAGGACAAATTACGCAATATCTTGCTCCAGGTGGTTTCGGAGTGAGAATTGAATCGGCGTGTTATACTAATTATTCTATACCGCCATATTATGATTCTATGGTTGCTAAACTTATTGTTCATGAACCAACTAGAGAAGAAGCAATCATGACAGGTTTACGCGCATTAGGTGAGTATCTTGTATTAGGTATAGATACTACAATTCCATTCCATGTGCGCTTATTAAATAATGATATTTTCAGAAGCGGTGAGTTTAATACTAAGTTTCTTGAAAAATACAATATTATGGATGAAGAATCTAAATAGGAGGTCTGTGACATGGTCAAAGTATCTGAATCCTCACATTCCAATTTAGGAAAGATAGAAATCGCACCTGAGGTATTAACGGTTATAGCAAGTATTGCACTATCAGAAATTAAAGGTATTCAAGGTCATTTTAAAGAGATTAAAAATACAAGTATTGAAGGATTCACTAGAAAGCAACTTAGCAAAGGTGTTAAGGTTGATACAAGAGAAGATGGTATTTATATTGATGTCTACTGTTCATTATCATATGGCATCAACATCTCAGAAACTGCTAAGACAATTCAAAGTACTATTTTTAATACAGTAACGACAATGACAACAATTGAACCTAGTCAGATTAATGTTCATATTACCCATATTGAACCAACAAATTAAAATCATAAAAGCAAACTTAATTTAAATCTATTTTGTAATTAAGTAATAACAAGTACGTTTTCCAAGGTATAGTTATTACTTTTTGCAAATGATTTACAATAATACTATGCTTGAAGGAGTTTATAATGAGTCGAAAAGAATCCAGAACACAAGCCTTTCAAACTCTTTTTCAACTTGAAATGAAAAATAGCGAATTAACAATTGAAGAAGCAATCACATTTATTAAAGATGAATATCCAGATCTAGAATTCGAATTTATCAATTGGTTAGTAACTGGAGTAAAAGATCATGAAACAGTATTAGATGAAAAAATCCAAGCCAACTTAAAAGATTGGACTTTAGAGCGTTTATTAAAAACAGACCGTATTATCCTAAGAATGTCTACTTTTGAATTGTTGCATAGTTCAACACCACAAAAAGTAATTATTAATGAAGCAGTTGAATTAGCGAAACAATTCAGCGACGATGATCATTATAAATTTATAAATGGTGTATTGAGCAATATTGAATAAAAGAGTGATATAAAATGGCAGATTATTTAAGTGTTTCCGCATTAACAAAATATATTAAATATAAATTTGATCAAGATCCTCATCTACAATCTGTTTTGATAAAAGGTGAATTATCAAATTTCAAAAAGCATAGTAGTGGTCATTTGTATTTTAATGTCAAAGATAAAAACAGTGTCATTAGTGCAATGATGTTTAAAGGAAACGCCTCTAAAATCGATTTCGAACCAAAAGAAGGTGACGAAGTTCTTTTGGAAGCCCGTGTTTCAGTATATGAACGTCGGGGCAATTATCAAATCTATGTGAATAAAATGCACATTGATGGTGTTGGTAATTTATACCAAAAATTGGAACAGCTTAAAAAGAAATTAACTAAAGATGGTTATTTCGATCAAAATCACAAAAAGATAATTCCTAAATTCCCCAAAAAAATAGCGGTACTTACTGCAGGCACAGGTGCAGCTATTAGAGATATTCACACAACGATTAACAGTAGATATCCACTAGCTGAACAGGTACAAATTAATACTTTAGTTCAAGGTGAACAAGCTAAAAACGATATAATAGATAAAATTCAACAAGCTGACAGTTTAAATGTTGATACAATTATCATCGGTCGTGGTGGTGGTTCAATTGAAGATTTGTGGAACTTTAACGAAGAAGATGTTGTAAAAGCTATATTTCATTGCGAAACACCTATCATTTCAGCAGTAGGACATGAAACAGACTTTACATTAAGTGATTTTGTTGCTGATGTTCGTGCTGCTACACCGACACAAGCAGCAGTCATGGCAACGCCAGACCAGTATGAACTGCGCCAATATTTAAAGCAAACGAACCTTTCGCTGACACGCTTTATAAAACAGCATATGCATCAACAACGGAAGCATTTGGAACATGTATCCTCGTATTATAAATTCCAAACACCAACATTGTTATATGATCAACAGATTCAAAAGCGTGACGACTTAGAAAAGCAATTAAATCTGTCAATAAATTTGAAAATTAAAAATGAACACCAACAACTGCAATTACTTACAAATAAATTTAATTTAAAAAACTTCAAACAAAATATTATGCGAGAACAAATAACAAATAATCAAAAACGTGATGATTTAAATAAAGTTATGAAAAATTTTATTAGTAATCAACAGAATAATCTCGCTAGAAAATTAGAAAGTTTAAATAATTTAAGTCCTACAAACACTATGTTACGCGGTTATACAATAGTCAACAAAGATGATGATGTGATAACAAGTACGAATGACTTAGCTGAAAATGATAACATAGTATTAACAATGAAAGATGGCATTGTTGATGCACAAGTTAAGAAAGTAAGGTGTAATGATGAGTAATAGTAATACACAAAGTTTTGAAGAAATGATGAAAGAACTTGAAGGTATCGTTCAAAAGCTAGATAATGAAAATGTTTCTCTCGAAGAATCTTTAAATTTATATCAACGTGGAATGAAATTATCTGCAACATGTGATGAAACATTGAAAGATGCTGAAAAGAAAGTCAATGAACTCATGAGTGATGAAAATGTTGAAAATGAGGAGAAGGTTGATAACAATGACGAATAATAAAATGAATAATATGATTGAAGAAGTTAATCAAAAGTTATCTACAACAATTCTCAATTCCTCACTAAACACAAATTTAGAAGAAAGTATGCGCTATTCTTTAGAGGCAGGCGGTAAAAGAATTAGACCTGTTCTATTATTATTAACTTTGGATATGTTAGCAAATGATTATAAAGTTGGCTTATCTCCTGCAATTGGTTTAGAAATGATTCATACTTACTCATTGATACATGATGATTTACCACCGTTAGATAATGATGATTACCGTAGAGGAAAACCGACCAACCACAAGGTGTATGGTGAATGGAAAGCGATACTTGCTGGTGACGCGTTGCTTACAAAAGCTTTTGACATAATCATAAATGATAATGTATTAAACGACACTGCTAAAATAAAGTTAATTAAACGCTTATCACAAGCAAGTGGCCACCTTGGAATGGTTGGAGGTCAAACTTTAGATATGCAGAGCGAAGGTTCAACTATAGATTTACATACATTAGAACAAATTCATAACGCTAAAACAGGCGAGTTACTTAAATTTGCAGTAATGGCAGCTGTCGATATTGCAGAACCTGAACAAAACGTAGCCGACCTTTTAGAGACATATAGTGAACATCTAGGTTTAATGTTTCAAATTAAAGATGATTTACTTGATATATACGGTGATGAAGCAAAATTAGGAAAAGCAGTCGGTAGCGATATCGAAAATGATAAAAGTACTTATGTATCCTTACTAGGCCAATCTGGAGCAGAGGAGAAACTGAAATTTCACACTGATGCTGCATACCAATGCTTAAAACAATTGCCACAAACTTATAATACAAAAAACCTTAAAAGTATTATTGAATTATTTAACAACCGTGAATCATAGTTTACAACAAAATACACTGTGGTTAGTACATATATCTAAATTATTTTGTTATTCTTTTAATAAAAACATGTTACATTATGTGACATGTTTTTTTATTGTATGTAGATATATTATTCAATAATTATTCATCTTTCCAATAATTATTTTACATAATACAATTAAATTTCAATATAGTGACGCCTAAGTTTAAGATTGTTGTTACCATGTTTTTAAGCAATATTATCTAATATTTTTAATGAATATCTAAATTAACTTTAGTAGTAGAATAAGCATCCTTGTGATAAAATAAATGTATAAATATTCGTTTATAGAGGTGCTATACATGGCTAAAAAATCAGTAAGACATATAAAAATACGAGAAATTATTTCCAATGAAAAGATAGAAACACAAGATGAATTAGTAAAACGTTTAAATGAATACGAATTAAATGTTACTCAAGCAACAGTTTCAAGAGACATTAAAGAATTACAACTTATAAAAGTACCGACACCTACTGGTCAGTATGTCTATAGTTTGCCAAATGATCGAAAATACCATCCTTTAGAAAAATTAGGACGTTATTTGATGGACTCATTTGTGAATATTGATGGGACTGGTAATTTATTAGTGCTAAAAACGTTACCTGGTAATGCACAATCAATAGGGGCTATATTAGACCAAATTGATTGGGAAGAAGTTTTAGGAACGATTTGTGGTGATGACACTTGCTTAATTATCTGTAGAGATGAAACAGCAAGTGAAACAATTAAAACACGCATCTTTAATTTATTATAAGTATAAGGAAGTGATATAAGGATGCTACAAACTTTATCTATTAAACAATTTGCAATTATTGATGAACTAGAAGTCCATTTTGGTGATGGCTTAACAGTCTTAAGCGGTGAAACAGGTGCAGGGAAATCTATTATTATAGATGCAATCGGTCAACTTATTGGCATGCGTGCTTCTTCAAGTTATGTCAGACACGGTGAAAAGAAATCCATCATTGAAGGTATTTTTGACATTGACGAAAGTAAAGAAGCGATTTCCATATTACATGATTTATCAATTGATATAGACGAAGACTTTTTACTAGTTAAAAGAGAAATTTTTAGTTCTGGCAAAAGTATATGTAGAGTTAATAACCAAATTGTTACCTTACAAGATTTAAGAAAAATAATGCAAGAATTATTAGATATACACGGTCAACATGAAACACAATCACTATTAAAACAAAAATATCATTTACAATTATTAGATAATTATGCAGAAGACACATATCAAACACTACTAAATGATTATGTTGAAGCGTTTGATCAATATAAAGCAAAAAAGAAAGAATTAGAAGATCTAGAAACAGCAGATCAAGCATTACTTCAGAGATTAGATTTACTTAAATTCCAACATGAAGAGTTGCAAGAAGCTCAATTAATAGATGGCGAAATTACTCAACTTGAAACAGATATTAAACGTATCCAAAACTCAGAGAATCTAAGTTTGGCGCTTAGCAATGCTCATCTCACACTGACTGATGAACATGCTATCACCGATCGTCTATATGAATTAAGCAATCAGCTACAATCTATTAATGATATATTGCCTGAAAAGTATGATCGTCTTAAAGAAGAAGTCGACCAGTTTTATTACACATTAGAAGATGCAAAACATCAGTTATATGATGAAATAACAAATACAGAATTCGATGAACAATACCTCAATGAACTCGAAGCTAGAATGAATGTTCTAAATAGTCTAAAACGTAAATATGGTAAAGATATTAACGAATTGATTGTTTATCAAGATAAATTAGACAATGAAATCAATAAAATAGAAAATTATGAGGAAAGTACTTCGCAGTTACGTGAAGAGATAGAGGCGTTGTATAATAAAGTATTTGAATTAGGGAAAAAATTATCACATGAACGTCGTTCAGTAGCTCAGACGTTACGTGATCATATTGTGGAAGAAATTCAAAATTTACAAATGAAAGATGCTAATTTGGAAATATCGTTTAAACCATTAGAAACGCCAAACCGTGAAGGTATTGAATTTGTGGAGTTTCTAATCAGTCCGAATAAAGGTGAACCACTTAAAAGTTTGAATAAAATTGCTTCTGGAGGAGAATTATCGAGAATTATGTTAGCTCTCAAAACAATTTTTGTGAAAACAAGAGGTCAAACAGCAATTTTATTTGATGAAGTAGATTCAGGTGTATCTGGGCAAGCGGCTCAAAAAATGGCTCAAAAAATGAAAGATCTAGCACAACACATACAAGTTATCTGTATTTCTCATTTACCTCAAGTAGCAACAATGAGTAACCACCATTTATTTATTAACAAAGCTTCGAATCAAGATAGAACAACAACGCATGTCAAAGAATTATCCGGTGAAGAACGGATAGATGAAGTAGCAAGAATGATTTCTGGAGTAAGTGTTACTGATTTAACACGTCAAAACGCTAGAGAAATGATTGAACAAAACCAGCTTAACTATAAATAAATCAAAACATATAAATACTGCTTTATTCATAAAGAAAGGCGTTGATCTTTATGCAATATCAACATTTAATTGAACCTTCAAAATCTTTTACGGGTAATATAGCCATGGTGTACGCAAACGATGAAAAGATGCTTTCAGTGATTATCAAAGCACTCACTTTAACTGATATAGAAGTATTTTTGTATGATACTCAAGATCCAACTGAAATTATTAGATCATATGACGTAGATGCACAACTTTTAAATAGGATTCATATCTATACATTTGATGACGAAAATAAGTTATTTAAACAATGCGCACAGGACTTATCACAAGGGAAAGTTTCGATATTAATGAAAGGTAACCTTACATCATCAACATTATTGTCATTTGTTCTAAGTAACAAAAATTTCATGGAAAATCATGGTTTTTTAAGTCATGTTGCATGTTTCGATATACCAAATTATCATAAAACATTAATGCTCAGCGATGCAGCATTAAATATTTCACCAACTGTTGAAGAAAAAAAGCACATCATCCAAAATTTAACCGAATTTAGTAAAGCACTAGGGTATGATCAATTCAAAGTAGGATTATTATCATCTGTTGGAAATGTGACAAGGAAAATTCAGTCTTCTACAGACTCCCAAAAACTGACAAATATTTTCAGTAGAAATAAAGATGAATATCTTCTCGTCGATGGTCCGTTAGCATTTGATAATGCTATAAGCATGGAAAGTGTCATCAATAAAAATATAAAATCTTCCGTAGCAGGTGATGTAGATGTTTTGCTCGTATCACATATTGATGTTGGTAACGCCTTGTATAAATCCTTCACATATTTTGCAAATGCACGCGTTTCGAGCTTAGTCTTGGGCGCTAAATTTCCTATTGTACTTACTTCTAGAGCTGAGAATAAACAAAATAAGTTAGATTCTTTGTTGTTAGCATTGAAAACTTTGAATTGATGCTTATATTCAGCATTATTTGTGTTGATATACTAAATTTATAGGTTATTAATTTTATATTTTGTGTGTTTGATGTAAAATATAAGTGGATAATTTAAGAAGTTTAATGAAGTCTTTTTACATGCAATCCATTTCATATTGAGTGTGAGAATAAAGTGAGTAACTCACTTTGATTTTCAGAAAAGAGAGTTAGGTAATGTTTCGAATTTTAGTGCTTAATTTAGGAAGAACTACTTCTAAAGTTACTGTTTATCATAATGGAAATTGTAAATTTAATATAGCAATGTGCCGTGCCATGACCTTAAAGTTACATCTTTTAGTATGACCATACGAATTAACTATAGACGTGATGAAATTGAGCACTTTGTAACCATTCTTCCTAATATACATTTTAAATGCGGTTACGAAAATCAGATCACCCCTGAAGAATTGAATCACGTTTTAAGTGAAAAGCTGGGCTTTATTAGTATGTTTAATACAAATGATTTAGTAGCTTTAGCAAATAAATACACGATTGATAGTGAAGATAAATTAGCATTTGACGCATTGGCATACCAAATCCCTAAAATGATAGATGAGCTTGTATGTGTTTTTAATGAATGTTCACACAAATAATACCTACAAGTGCGTGTTAAGTTACAATGATATATTAACTTCAATAATTCAATTATATGTAGGATGGATAGCATCAGTTACAATTTATCCAGGAGAAAAGGAAATGGATGCTTTAGTAACGCGAACATCATCTGTTTTAGTTGGTAAAGAGAATGCCATTGTGTAAAGTTAGGAGTACAAAAAATGTCAGAAGAAAAATATGATTTAGTAATATTAGGTGGAGGGACAGCAGGTTATGTCTCTGCTATTAGAGCATCTCAGCTCGGTAAGAAAGTTGCACTAGTAGAAAAATCACTACTTGGAGGTACTTGTTTACATAAAGGATGTATCCCGACAAAAGCACTTTTAAAATCTGCAGAAGTTATGCGGACGGTTAAGTATTCAAGTGACTTTGGTATAGATATAACCGATTTTAAATTGAATTTTTCTCGTGTTCTAGAACGTAAACATGAGGTCGTTAATCAAATGTTTAATGGCGTTAAACACTTAATGGATCATAATAAAATTGACGTATTTAATGGTATAGGTCGCATTTTAGGACCATCTATATTTTCGCCACAAAGTGGCACAATTTCTGTAGAATACGAAGATGGAGAATCTGAATTGATTCCAAATAATAATGTGCTTATTTCTACAGGGTCTCAACCTATGACATTGCCATTTTTACCGTTTGATCATAACGTTGTATTATCAAGTGATGATATATTAAACCTTGAAAAATTGCCTGATTCAATTGTGATTATAGGCGGTGGTGTAATTGGTTTAGAATTCGCATCATTATTAATAGATTTTGGTGTAGAAGTATCCATTATTGAAGCCGGTGATCGTATTTTACCTACTGAAAGTAAATCAATAGCAAAAATATTGAAGAAAGAATTAACTGATCGCGGTGTTTCTTTTTATGAAAACACACAACTTTCTAAAGAAGATATAAAAGTAGAAGATAATCAAATTACCCTTACACTCAATGACACTAATATTACTTGTGAAAAAGCGTTAGTTTCAATAGGTCGTAAGCCGAACACAGAGGATATCGGCTTGAACAATACAAAGATTAAGCTAAATGAAAAAAATCACATCGTCGTTAATGAATATCAGCAAACTGAGGATAAACATATATACGCGGCTGGTGATTGCATTGGTAATTTACAGCTTGCCCACGTAGGCTCAAAAGAAGGAATTATTGCTATTGAACATATGTTTGACGTATCTCCTTTACCTATTGATTATCTCAATATGCCAAGGTGTGTGTATAGTCAACCAGAAGTTGCAAGTATTGGTAAAAATATAGAAGAAGCTAAAGCAGAAAATATTAAAGCACGCACTATAAAAGTTCCATTTAAAGCAATCGGAAAAGCTGTAATTGAAGATACTAAAAATCAAAGTGGTTTTTGTGAGGTTGTAATCGATCAAGAAAGTGATACTGTGTTAGGACTTAACATGATTGGACCTCATGTTACAGAACTCATTAACGAAATCTCTTTATTCCAATTTATGAATGGCTCTACGTTAGAACTTGGGTTAACTACTCATGCACATCCATCACTTTCTGAAATATTAATGGAATTAGGACTAAAAGTCGAAAACAGATCGATTCATGTTTAATAAGGAGGCAATAAAATGTTTGATTATAAATCAGTAGGTTTAGAAACAGCGGATCTACAGTCAATGTACAAATGGATGGATTTAGGTCGTAAAATTGATGAGCGTTTATGGCTACTCAATCGTGCAGGTAAAATTCCCTTTGTCATTAGTTGTCAAGGTCAAGAAGCAACACAAATAGGTATGGCTTTTGCTATGCACAAAGGAGATATTTCTTCACCTTATTATAGGGATTTAGCATTCGTAACCTATCTAGGAATGACACCTCTAAATACAATGCTATCTGCATTTGGAAAACGTGATGATATCAATTCAGGTGGAAAACAAATGCCATCTCATTTTGGACAAAATGATATAGGCATCCTTTCTCAGGGCTCCCCTGTTGGGACACAAATTCTACATGCTGTTGGCGTTGCATTAGCGTTAAAAATGGATAATAAACAAAACATAGCAATGACAACAGTAGGAGAAGGTAGTTCAAACCAAGGTGATTTTCATGAAGGATTAAACTTTGCAGGTGTTCATAAATTACCATTTATTTGTGTAATAGAAAATAATAAATATGCCATTTCAGTCCCTGATTCACTACAGTATGGTGCTGAAAGGTTATCTGATCGTGCAATTGGTTACGGGATGCATGGCGAACATGTAGATGGAAATGATCCTATTGCGATGTATAAAGTTATGAAAGAAGCTAGAGAACGTGCTTTAAATGGCGGTGGTTCAACGCTTATAGAAGCTATGTGTACTCGAATGACGGCGCACTCTTCTGATGATGACGATAAATACCGTACTAAAGAAGAAAGGGAAGAACTTAAATCTTTAGATTGCAACTTGAAGTTCAAAACATTTTTACTTGAAGAAGGCGTTATTGATGAAAGTTGGTTAGACGAAATTGAAAAAGAAAATAAAGAGATTGTAAATCAAGCTACAAAAGAAGCTGAGCAAGCACCTTATCCATCATCAGAAGAAACTTATACACACGTTTATGAAGGAGGAGGCTCAAACAATGACTAAATTGTCCTATTTAGAAGCTATCCAGCAAGGTTTAGATCAAGCAATGGAAAAAGATGATAATGTATTTGTATTAGGTGAAGATGTGGGTAAAAAAGGTGGCGTTTTTGGTGTCACTCTAGGATTACAACAAAAATATGGTGAAGCACGCGTGTTAGACACACCGTTAGCAGAATCTAATATTGTCGGTACCAGTATCGGTGCCTCTATGTTAGGCAAACGCCCTGTTGCTGAAATCCAATTTGCTGATTATATTTTACCAGCTACGAATCAAATTATTAGTGAAGCTGCAAAAATGAGATATCGTTCAAATAATAATTGGCAATGTCCTATCACAATTCGTGCACCATTCGGTGGCGGCATTCATGGTGCACTTTATCATTCTCAAAGTGTAGAAGCTATATTTGCCTCTACGCCTGGCTTAACCATAGTTATTCCATCTACACCTTATGATGCAAAGGGCCTTCTATTGTCTTCAATTGAAACGAATGACCCAGTACTTTACTTTGAACATAAAAAAGCTTATCGATTACTAAAAGAAGAAGTACCTGAAGATTATTATACTGTTCCAATCGGGAAAGCAGATGTAAAACGCGAAGGTGATGACATCACTGTATTCACTTATGGTTTATGTGTCAATTACTGTATCCAAGCAGCTGATATGTTATCTGAAGATGGAATAAATGTGGAAGTAGTCGATTTACGTACAGTTTATCCTTTAGATAAGGAAACAATTATTGAAAGAGCTAAATTAACAGGAAAAGTATTATTAGTTACGGAAGATAACTTGGAAGGTAGCATCATATCTGAGGTGTCAGCAATTATCTCTGAAAACTGCTTGTTTGATTTAGATGCACCAATTATGAGACTTGCAGGACCAGACGTACCGTCAATGCCATTTTCACCTCCGCTTGAAAATGAGTTTATGATTAATCCAGATAAAATAAAAAGTAAAATGCGTGAACTCGCAGAATTTTAAGGAGGCACAATCATGGAAATCAAAATGCCTAAACTTGGTGAAAGTGTGCACGAGGGCACAATAGAACAATGGCTTGTTTCAGTAGGTGATACTGTCGAAGAGTATGAACCGTTATGTGAAGTCATTACAGATAAAGTAACAGCAGAAGTACCATCTTCATATGCTGGTACAATAAAAGAAATTATTGTAGATGAAGGCGATACTGTTGCCGTTGATGAAATTATCTGCTTGATAGATGTTGGAGAATCGGAACAAGAAGCAGATAACCATCAAGAAGCTGAACCATCAAAATCAAATGAAAACCAAATTACATCTTCAATAAGTGAGACTTCATCTAGCAATAAGTCAACAAGTAATAAGGCCAATAATAATGGCCGCTTTTCACCAGTGGTCTTTAAACTTGCTTCTGAAAACCAAATTGAATTATCTGAAGTTATAGGTACAGGCTTTGAGGGCCGTGTAACTAAAAAAGATATAGAAAAAGCTATCAAAGAGGGTACAAATAAAAAACCTTCGACAATTGTAGCGCCTAAAGACTCGCCTAAAGTTACAAAACAGGCATATTACAATGCACCTTCACCAGGATCATCCATCCCAGTTAATGGTATACGTAAGCAAGTTGCACAAAATATGGTGAACAGTGTTAACGAAATACCTCATGCTTGGATGATGGTAGAATCAGATGCTTCAAATTTAGTGAAAACGCGAAATTACCATAAACAAAGCTTTAAGGAAAGTGAAGATTATAATTTAACTTTCTTCGCATTTTTTGTAAAAGCTGTTGCTGAAGGTCTCAAAGCATATCCATTGTTAAATAGTAGCTGGCAGGATGCTGAAATAGTAATGCATAAAGATATCAATATTTCTATTGCAGTGGCGGATGAAGATAAATTATACGTACCTGTGATTAAAAATGCAGATGAAAAATCGATTAAAGGTATTGCTCGTGAAATCAATGACCTTGCACAAAAAGCACGTAACAAAAAGCTACGTTCTGAAGATATGCAAGGCGGTACGTTTACAGTAAATAATACAGGGACATTTGGTTCAGTTTCATCTATGGGGATTATCAACCACCCTCAGGCAGCAATATTACAAATTGAATCTATTATTAAAAAACCTGTCGTTATTGATGACATGATAGCCATACGTAATATGGTTAATTTATGTCTTTCAATTGACCATCGTATATTAGATGGACTACAAGCAGGAAGGTTCATGAATTTCGTAAAAACACGTATCGAACATTATTCAATCGAACATACAAGTATATATTAAAAATATGAGTATAATTTTTTATTGTAACTATAGAAATGACATGTGTGAGCTCAACGTTTCACACATGTCATTTCTATTTCTACATTACTATTAAGAAAATACATGCATTTTAAATTTAATTAATATTTTAATTTGTGAAAATCACACATGTTGAACTATTGACTAGATATTAGTAAAATAAAAGTAGCAATTTGAAATGAAAGGTGACGTTTTTATGGATTTGAATTTTGATTTATATATGACTGATGTTGTCAATCAAGCAAGAACTGAAATAGAACAAGCTGGATATGAACAATTAACGTCTGCAGATGAAGTAGACAAAGTATTACAACAAGAAGGTACTACTCTAGTAATGGTTAATTCAGTATGCGGTTGTGCAGGTGGTATCGCTAGACCAGCAGCAGCACATGCATTACATTATGATAAAGCACCTGACCGACTAGTGACTGTATTCGCTGGTCAAGATAAAGAAGCAACACAACAAGCAAGAGATTATTTTGAAGGTTATGCACCATCAAGTCCATCATTTGCCTTAATCAAAGATGGTAAAGTCGCTCAAATGGTAGAACGTCATCAAATTGAAGGTCATGACGTTATGGATGTAATTACACAATTACAAAATACATTTGACACTTACTGTGACGAAAGATAGAGGGCATTAAAAATGACGCGTTTAAATCCATACCGTATCGGATTTAGAACGATTAAGACTGCAGTTGGAATGGCGTTAGGAGTAATTATCGCGAAATTAATCGGTTTAGATAATTTTGCTTCTAGTGCTATTTTAGTTGTACTTTGTATTAAACATACAAAAATGCATTCTTTACAAGCAATTGTTTCACGTTTTGTATCTTGTCTTATGGTTTTAACACTCGGATCTATCATCTTTAATTTATTGGGCCAAAATGCAATTGTGTTAGGATTAATCGTACTACTTTTCATCCCGTTAACCGTGGTATTTAAAGTACAAGAAGGTGTGGTAACAAGTTGTGTTATTCTGTTACATGTTTTCAATGCTAAAACGATTGATATAGACTTGTTTTTTAATGAAATTATTTTATTAATTGTTGGCTTAGGCATTGCGTTTTTAATGAATTTAATTATGCCGAGTTTGGATAATAATTTAAAACAATATAAGCATCAAATCGAAAATCAATTTACTAATGTTTTCAAAGTATTTAGTGAAGCATGTAAAAATCCCACTCCTAATTTGAATATTGGCTTTGATAAGTTGAGTATTACAATATCAAAAGCAAAATCTATCGCTTTTAGAGATGTTAAGAATCATTATGTTAGGAATGAAAATTCTTATTATCATTACTTTGATATGAGAGAAGAACAGTTAGAGTTGTTACGAAGAATGGCCCAAATCATACAAAACATTGAAACAAAAGATTACCTTTTATCCAAAATATCTAATTTACTCAGTGAAGTTGGAACAAATGTAAATAGTAATGATTATACGGCATTAAGATTACATTCGCTGTATGAAATTCGTTTAGAGTTAAATAAACTTGATTTGCCTACTACGCATGAATCTTTCCGTACACGTGCCAACTTATTACAACTTTTAAATGAACTTGAAGCATATTTAGTTTTAAAATCTCAATTTGGATCATTAAGATTACACAATGATCCTCAAGTACCAGTTTCATAAATAATAAAAAACATACGAAATTCTTTGAATGTTAAGAGTTTCGTATGTTTTTTATTATTTATAGGTTTACATTCTATATTCTGTTTTACGAATTTATACTTGCACTTAAAAATTTCGCTTTTATCAAAATCTAGTAAATTATTATCTAAAACAAAAATGTCTAATTAACTTACTAATGGAACTATGCTTGTTAACACTAATGCAAGTATTATAGCTATTACCATTACTAAAACAATAACTCTCATTACTTTGTTGTTACTCAAAACGATTCCTCCAAGTCTAAAATGCCACTGCAATAAACTTATAAATAAATCAAATTATACGCAATTTTTAATTTCTGTACAATTATATTATATCACATACTTTCTATTGCTTTGAAACATATTAGTTTTTATGAGTACCTCAATTCGATACACTATAATGTATGATATATAAATAATGGAATGGGGAACTCGGATGATAAATAAACAACGACTTTTAAATTCTTTTCTTAAGTTAGTACAAATTAATTCAGAAAGTGGAAATGAACAAGAGATACAACAATTACTAAAGTCGAAATTTGAAAAATTAGGATTAAAGGTAGTTGAAGATAAAGCAAGTGAAAATAAAAATCTAACGTCAAATAACTTAATATGCACATTACATTCAACTACGGACGTTAAAAATCTAGATAAAATTTATTTTACAAGCCACATGGATACAGTCGCCCCTGGTAATAATGTTAAACCTATCATTAAAGATGATGGCTATGTATATTCAGATGGCACTACAATTTTAGGAGCTGATGATAAAGCGGGTTTAGCGTCAATATTAGAACTCATTCACACTTTACAAGAGCAAAAGATACCACATGGTCAAATACAGTTCGTTATTACAGTAAGTGAAGAGAGTGGATTAGAAGGAGCTAAAGCGTTAGATGCATCTTTATTAGATGCACAATATGGTTTTGCTGTTGATGCTAGTGTAGATGTTGGTACAACAGTAGTTAATGCACCAACTCAAATGAAAATTAACGCTACTATTCATGGTAAAAAAGCCCACGCAAGTGTCCCGAATAAAGGCGTTAGTGCAATTAACATTGCGGCTAAAGCAATAAGTGAAATGAAGCTAGGCCAAATAGATGAATACACCACTGCAAACATAGGACGCTTTGAAGGTGGCTCTGCAACAAATGTAGTAGCAGATAAAGTTACACTTATGGCTGAAGCCCGATCGCACTCTGAAATAAGTATACAAAAGCAAGCCGAGCATATGAAATCTATTTTTGTAGAAACTGCAAAAACACACGGATGTTTAGCAAATGTTGAAATTTATAAAAGTTATCCTGGTTTCAAAATAGCAGAGAATGCTACTGTAACTAATATAGCTAAAGCAAGTGCTGTATCATTAGGCTTAACACCTAATACAGTAATGGCAGGCGGAGGTTCTGATGGAAATATAATTAACCAGTTAGGTATACCTACTGTAATCTTAGGTGTAGGTTATGAAAATATTCACACTACAGAAGAACGCATGTCTATAGATGCTTTAAATTTATTAACGGAACAACTTATAAAAATAGTAGAAATAATTACTCAAAAATTAGAAAACTGATTAAGTGAATATGAACAGTGCTTTGTGATACAATAAATGAGAAAACTTTAATAAGAGAGGTTAGTTAAATGACACAACAAATTGGTGTAGTAGGTTTAGCCGTAATGGGTAAAAACCTAGCTTGGAATATTGAATCACGAGGGTATAGCGTTTCAGTTTTTAACCGTTCATCTGCTAAAACTGACGAAATGGTAAAAGAATCTGAAGGTAAAGACGTACATCCGACATACTCTATTGAAGAGTTTGTGAATTCATTAGAAAAACCCCGTAAGATTTTATTAATGGTTAAAGCTGGTCCAGCAACAGATGCAACAATCGATAGCTTATTACCATTATTAGATAATGATGATATTTTAATCGATGGTGGTAACACCAATTATCAAGATACAATAAGACGTAATAAAGCGCTTGCTGAAAGTGGCGTTAACTTCATCGGAATGGGCGTTTCAGGAGGAGAAGTTGGTGCTCTTACAGGACCTTCATTAATGCCTGGCGGTCAACAAGAAGCGTTTGATAAAGTAAGTGATATTGTAGAATCTATTGCTGCTAAGGCTGAAGATGGTGCACCATGTGTGGCTTACATTGGTCCAAATGGCGCTGGTCATTATGTTAAGATGGTGCATAACGGTATAGAGTACGCTGATATGCAATTAATTGCAGAAAGTTACGCAATGATGAAAGACTTACTAGGTATGTCTCATGAAGAAATTTCACAGACGTTCAAAGATTGGAATGCTGGTGAACTTTCAAGTTATCTAATTGAGATAACGGGAGATATTTTCAATAAATTAGATGATGATAGTAATGATCCATTAGTTGAAAAGATTCTAGACACTGCTGGTCAAAAAGGCACTGGTAAATGGACTTCTATTAATGCTTTAGAGTTAGGTATTCCATTAACTATTATTACTGAATCAGTATTTGCACGTTTTATCTCTTCAATTAAAGAAGAACGTGTAAATGCTTCAAAACAACTTAACGGTCCAAGTGCAAAATTTGAAGGTAATAAAGAAGAATTCCTAGAGAAAATTCGTAAAGCACTTTATATGAGCAAAATTTGTTCATATGCACAAGGTTTTGCTCAAATGAGAAAAGCAAGTGAAGATAACGAATGGAATTTAAAACTTGGAGAATTAGCTATGATTTGGCGTGAAGGTTGTATTATTCGAGCACAATTCTTACAAAAAATTAAAGAAGCTTATGATAACGATACTGAGTTACAGAACTTGTTATTAGATCCTTACTTTAAAGATATCGTTACAAACTACCAAGATGCGTTACGTGATGTAGTTGCTACCGGTGTTCAAAATGGTGTACCAACACCTGGTTTCTCTGCAAGTATTAACTATTACGATAGTTACCGTTCAGAAAACTTACCAGCTAACTTAATTCAAGCACAACGTGATTATTTTGGGGCGCATACTTACGAACGTAAAGATCGTGAAGGCGTATTCCATACACAATGGATTGAAGAGTAATCGTTATATATCTATAAGATGAATAAAGTACGCTTCAATTCTAGATAATTTTGAATGATAAAATACCAACAAAGTGGATTACACTTTGTTGGTATTTTTTATGAAAACTGATAAAGTAAAATATTTTTGCGCAAACGATTGCACATTTTCTTTGACATCTAACTTAAGTTTTCTTATGATTAGAATTATAAGTGAGAAAGCGCTTTAATTTTATATATTAGCAAAGGGTGACTTTATCTTGGTAACCATCAAAGATGTTGCAAAAGCTGCAAATGTATCACCGTCTACAGTTTCACGAGTTATAAGTGGAAATAAACGCATCAGTGAAGCAACTAGATTAGAAGTATTAACTGTTATGAAAGAATTGAATTACGAGCCAAACCATGCAGCACGAACACTAGTTACAAAACAATCTAAAATAATAGGTATTATTCAAAAAAGTGGGTATAACGAGACACGACAAAATCCTTTTAATATAGATGTACTTTCTGGTATATATAATTCCTGTAAAGCAAATGGTTATGCAACAATATCTACTACAAGTGAGCAATACCAAGATATTGAAAAAGAAGTAAACCATATGATTAATTATCACACAATAGATGGGTTTATCTTATTATATTCTAAAGAAAATGATTTGATAGAAAAATTACTTTCTGAACGTAAGATGCCATATGTTGTTATTGGCAAATCTTTAACGAATCAAAAGGTCATTCATATAGATAATGATAACGTTGAAGCTGCAGAACATTTAACACAATATCTTATTAGTTTAGGACACACAGATTTATTATTCTTGGCTGAAAGCAGAAATTATGAAGTTGTTAAAGATCGAATTCAAGGATATTTAAATATCGTAAAACAAAAAAGCGTAAAGGGACGCATAAATTATTTTGATTTGAATCAGTCCAATATAAAATCTTATTTTGAAAACTTAAAGGCGTATCATGAATTACCTTCAGTCATAATTACATCAGATACAATGCTAAATCATATCGTGCTGAGTGTTCTATACGAATTACAACTTCATGTGCCAACGGCTATACAGACAGCAACATTCAATGATTCTTACTTAGCAGAATTTGCAGCACCGCCCCAAACAGCAGTGAATATACATCCAAAGTTATTAGGTGAAGCAGCAGGAGACTCAATAATTCAATTAATTAGCGGTGAACCTGTTACCGATTTTAATAAAGTTATACCCACAAATATTATTAAACGCATATCAACATATAATATAAATAAGGAGTAATAATATGAATAAACAATGGTGGAAAGAAGCAGTAGCGTATCAAGTTTATCCTCGGAGCTTTAATGACTCTAATAATGATGGTATTGGTGATTTACAAGGTGTTATCGAAAAATTAGATTACATTAAAGAATTAGGAATAGATGTTATTTGGTTAAGCCCGATGTACAAATCACCGAATGATGATAATGGTTATGACATTAGCGATTATCAAGACATTATGGATGAATTTGGCACTATGGAAGATTTTAATAATCTTTTAGATGGCGTGCATCAACGTGGTATGAAGCTTATCTTAGATTTAGTTGTCAATCATACATCAGATGAGCATCCGTGGTTTATTGAATCTAAATCTAGCAAAGATAATCCAAAACGTGACTGGTATATCTGGAAAGACCCCAAACCAGATGGTTCAGAACCTAATAATTGGGAAAGTATTTTTAATGGATCTACATGGGAATTCGATGAGACAACTGGTCAATATTACTTCCACTTATTTAGTAAAAAACAACCAGATTTAAATTGGGAAAATGAAGAAGTTAAAAAAGCAGTTTTTGACATGATGAATTGGTGGTTTGATAAAGGGATTGATGGTTTCAGAGTAGACGCAATTACACATATTAAAAAAACATTTGAAGCAGGGGACTTACCTGTACCAGAAGGCAAAACTTATGCCTCTTCATTCGATGTACATATGAATCAACCAGGCATCCAAGAATGGTTACAGGAGATGAAGGATGCGTCATTAAGTAAATACGATATTATGACTGTAGGCGAAGCTAACGGTGTAAATCCTGACAATGCTGATGAATGGGTAGGAGAAGAAACAGGAAAATTTAATATGATTTTCCAATTTGAGCATCTAGGTTTATGGAATACGGGGGATGTTAAGTTTGATGTTAAAGCATACAAAGACGTATTAAATAGATGGCAAAAGAAACTTGAAAATGTAGGGTGGAATGCACTTTTTATTGAAAATCATGATCAACCGAGACGTGTATCTACATGGGGTGATGAAGAGCATTTCTGGTATGAATCAGCAACAAGTCATGCAGTTGTTTATTTCTTACAACAAGGGACACCATTTATATATCAAGGACAAGAAATTGGTATGACAAACTATCCATTTGAAAGTATAGAAACATTCAATGATGTCGCAGTAGTGAATGAATATAATATTGTTAAATCACAGGGTGGCGATGTTAATGAGTTATTGAACAAGCATAAAATGGAAAATAGAGATAATTCTCGTACACCAATGCAGTGGGATGACTCAACTAATGGTGGTTTTTCTGAACACGAACCGTGGTTCCCAGTTAATCCAAATTACACTAAAATCAATGTTTCAAAACAAGAAAGTGAATCAGATTCAATTTTAAGTTTTTATAAATCACTTATTCAATTAAAAAAATCAGATGATATTTATACTTATGGGTCATTTAATCTTATAGATGCAGAAAATGAACGCGTATTTGCTTATATTAGAGAATTAAATAATAAACGGGTACTTATAGTTGGTAATTTAACTGATCAGACTGCTGAGCTCAACATTAATGAAGCAATAAGCGCCAATAACTTACAATTACACAATTACCAAGACAACGAAATAGATATGGCTGCATTACGCCCATTTGAAGCTTTCGTAGTTATGTTATAAAATAAGTTACCAAATTATATAAGTAGCACCTCTAACGATTTTGAATTCGAATTTACGTTAGAGGTGCTTTTATAGTTCATTATTATAATACTGTTCTTGGTCTACAGGCATCCATAGTTGGACTTTAGTTACTGGATCATCAAAAGATAAATTGAGTGGATATACTTCCACATACAAGCTGTTGTGTTCATATGGTAGAGTCATTTGTAAACTAGTTTCAATATAATACCACGCTTCATTAATCACATAATCTAAATCACCCTGTAAATTAAATTTAGCATACTGCCTTTCTGGTAAAAAACGACTTTCTAAATGAGCAGGGTATCTTTCACTTGGTACACCAACAAATATTTCCATGCCATAATCCAATGGACAATTAACAACAAATAGTTCATGTGGGCTTACATCATTATATCGTGTAAGCTCTTCAATTCTACCATCTACTAGTAAGTCTTCTAAAAAATCAGGCACTTTATATGGATTTTCTAATTCCTCAGGGTTTAAGAACTGCGCATAGCCTACTAATGAAAGGGCAGTTGTATCTTCTAATCTGTAACTGTAAGGTGCAATTTCTGTTGTTGCCAGTTTAATATAAAGTCTTTGTTGCATTTTAAGTTCATTTCTTTTGGTATTTACTTGAATAGGAGAAATGCCATGAAAATCACTAAAATCATTTGCGAACGCATTTGTATCATTATAATTATATTTTTTTGCAACATCTATCAAACGACTCGAACCGTTAATAATTTCTTTTGCTGCCAATGTCATTCTTCGCGATCTTGCGTATTCAGTCGGAGATTGACCAACAATCATTTTAAACGATTGATCAAGATGATAAGGTGAAAGACCAACGTAATCACTAACTTCCTGCAAACGAAAAGGCTCTAGCAAATGATCTTCTATATAAACAATTGCCTGTTGTATTTGCTTGATAACGTCCAAAACTTTCACTCCTAATTTTTCAAATGACTCTATAGCCATCATTGCTTTTTAAATTTAATATGGCCTACTTTTAAAACAGTCACCTAATTAACTATATTCTACATCATTTTTCTATTACTTACATCTCAAAAATATTAAATAGAGTAAAATGTAAATAAGTAAACTTAAATGTTATTAAATTTACTCAATAGCATAAATCATAACACAAAAAAAGGTCAATAAAAAAGCAACAACACAAGTAATATATTACACTTGCATTGTTGCTATATATTATAAAGTGATAATTCTATTAATGAATGTCGTCCCACCAATGGAAACCATCTCTACTCAATAGTAAATCACTTTCTAATGGGCCATTTGAACCTGCTGTGTAGTTTGGAAACTCAGGCTCATTTTGATCCCATTCTTCTTGTATCGCATCTACAAATTTCCAAGTAGATTTCAATTCTTCCCAATGTGTAAAGTTTGTTGCATCACCATTTAGACAATCAAATAGTAAATTCTCATAAGCATCTACAGTATTCATTTTGTCTTGTGCGCTCATAGCATAAGATAATTGTACGGGTTCTGTTTCGATACCTTGAACATTTTTCTTAGCATTTAAGTGTAATGACACACCTTCATTAGGTTGGATATTAATAACAAGTAAGTTTGAGTCTAATTTTTTATCTGTTTCATAATATAAGTTCATTGGAACTTCTTTAAATTCGACTACCACTTGTATTGTTTTACTCTTCATGCGCTTACCTGTTCTAATATAGAATGGAACACCAGCCCATCTAAAATTGTCAATAGTCAATTTACCTGAAACGAATGTAGGTGTTTTTGAATCCTCTGCAACCCGATCCTCATCTCTGTAGCGTTTTACCTTTTGATCATCAATAAGACCTTCATCATATTGACCACGAACAAAGTTTTGACGAACTTCTTCAGGTTCTAATTTACGTAATGATTTGAGCGCCTTAACTTTTTCAGCTCTAATATCTTCGCTGTTTAAACTAATAGGTGCTTCCATAGCTAATAGTGCAACCATTTGTAACATGTGGTTCTGTACCATATCTTTTAGAGCACCACTTGATTCGTAGTACCCACCTCTATCTTCAACACCTAATACTTCTGAAGATGTTACTTGAATATTAGAAATGTATTTATTGTTCCATAAAGGTTCGAACATTGCGTTAGCAAAACGAAGTACTTCTATGTTTTGTACCATATCTTTTCCTAAGTAATGGTCGATACGATATATTTCTTCTTCTTTAAATGAACGACGTAACTGTTCATTAAGTTGCTGTGCTGATTCTAAATCAGTACCAAATGGTTTTTCAATGACTAAACGTTTAAAACCAGAAGTATCTGTTAATCCAGATGATTTCAAATAATCAGAAATCACACCGAAAAATTTAGGTGCCATTGCTAGGTAGAATAATCTATTACCTTGAAGTTGGAACTCAACGTCTAACTTATTACTAACTTCTAGTAGTGATTGGTAACTTGTTTCATCACTCACATCATGTTTATGATAAAACACGTGTTCCATAAATTTATCAAGATGTTTTGTATCTTTAACATGTTCTTGAATTGATGATTTCACTTGATTACGGAAATCATCGTTTGTTAAGTCTCTTCTACCTATCCCAATGATTGCAACTTGTTCATTTAAATTTTCTTGTTGATACAAATGGAATAGTGATGGAAATAGTTTTCTGTGACTAAGATCACCAGTTGCTCCAAAAATTGTTATTAAACATGGAATATCTTTGTTTCTAGTATTCAAGATCAAAACCTCAATTCTTTTTATAAATCTCTATTTATTATAGACCAATTATCAGTATTGTTCCTACAATTTTGCTTGGGAGAATTTAAATTTAATATATTTTTTATTCTTTTCTATGATAAAATGTGAACAAGAAGAGGAGGCGTATGCATGGAAATCACATTTTTTGGCACGAGTGCAGGTCTACCAACCAAAGAAAGAAATACACAAGCAATCGCATTAAATTTAGAACCATATTCTAATAATATCTGGTTATTTGACGTTGGCGAAGGAACACAACATCAAATTTTACATCACTCAATAAAATTAGGGAAAGTAGATCATATTTTTATTACTCATATGCATGGTGATCATATATTTGGATTGCCTGGTTTATTAACAAGTCGCTCCTTCCAAGGTGGAGAAGGTAAGCCTCTCACAGTTGTAGGTCCAATAGGCATTCAATCATATGTTGAGACCTCATTAAGTTTATCTGAATCAAGGTTAAATTATCCAATTACTTACATAGAAATTGAAGACCACTTATCTTACCATCACAACGGTTTTAATGTGAGTGCACATATATTAAATCATGGCATAACATCTTTTGGTTATAGGGTTGAAGCACCTTATACACCGGGTAAAATCGATGTCCAAGCATTAAAAGATATCGGACTTGAACCAGGCCCTAAATATCAAGATGTTAAAAACAATGAAACTTTCGAACATAATGGCTTAATTTATGACTCTCAACAATTTAAAGGGGACGCTGTTAAAGGTCCTATTATTGCTATATTTGGTGATACAATGCCATGTAAAAACGAGATATTAATTGCTCAAGACGCAACTGTAATGGTACATGAAAGCACATATATCGAAGGTGATAAAATGTTAGCAAACAACTACCATCATAGTCATATTGAAGATGTTTTTGAATTAATTGATGAAGCTCAAGTAGAGTATAGCCTCATTACGCACATTAGTAATCGATATACTAAAGAAGAAGTGGAAGCAATTAGTGAAAATTTAAAATCACGCGATACAACGCCGCCGTTTATGTTCGTAAATGATTTCGATTCGTGGACTTTTTAACGTACACACCTAAATTCAATACATACGTAGATATAGTTTATTTAATAATAACTATAAGACTTAAAAAACACCAATTCATTGGCTTATACCTATGAATTGGTGTTTTTTATATTTAGATTTTGTTATAAACTAACTAGTCAATTGGAATTATTCATCATCTTCTTGATTTGATAGTTCGATACTTCTATTAACAGCAGCACGTAAACAATCTTCAAATATGCCTTCAATATCGTGGTTTGATAGGGCATTTAAACCTGCTTGCGTAGTTCCACCTTTTGAAGTAATATTTTTTCTTAACTGTTCCATGCTTAACTCGGATCGTTCAATCATTTTACTTGTACCTATGATTAAATTACGAATCGATTCTTCTACTTGTGATTTTTCTAAACCAAGTTGAGTACCTGCTGTTACATATTGTTCAAACACGTGGTATAAAAAGGCAGGGCCGCTTCCAGTAATAGCCGTAACTTGATGCAAGTTATCTTCTGATACTTCTATTGCTGAACCAAATGCATTGATTAAATCATCAACTTCCTCTTTAGACTTTGGTCCAAAGTTATTAGAAAAGCTAATTCCTGTTACAGAATGGCCAACATGCGCATTCGTATTTGGCATAATTCTCGCAATAGGATTATCTGCACCTATCTGTTCTCGAATATAACTTATTGGTAAACCAGCCATGATAGAAATAAATTTATTTTTTTCAGTTACATGAGGTCTGATACGTTCAGATAAAACATCAAAATCGTATGGTTTAGTACCTAAAAATACATAATCCGCATCTTTTAATAATGCTTCATCGTCATAACTGTAGTTTACGCCTAATTCATCTGCATAATCTTTTAATGCAACTTCATTAGAGCGGTTTGTTAAATAAATATTGTTTGAATCAATGACCTTTGAATTAACGATACCTGTAAAAATGGCATGCGCCATATTACCAGCACCATAAAATACTAGTTTCATGTGAATATTTCACTTCCTCTTAGTTTTTATGTTTCTATACTAACATAGTTTTGAAATATGACTAATATTTATATTAAAATAATTACATAATATAAACTTTTCAATTATACTGACAATAAATCAACAAAGGGTAGGGATAATTATGATTGGTAAACATTATGTTTTAACTGGAGCAACAAGTGGCCTAGGTAAATCTTTATTAATAGCACTTTTAAATAAGCATGTTTTTGTAACTGTGCTCGTACGAAACCCACAAAAATTAAATGGTATTCTAGCACAATATGGTACAAAACAACTTTCGGTAGTTCAATGTGATTTACAATCACAAGAACAAATTTTAAGGCTTAAAGATTATTTTCAGGGAAAATCTATTGATGGTTTAATTTATTCATCTGGTTTAGGCTACTTTAAATCTGTAGATCAGCATTCAGTAGATGAAATGTTAGAAACTTATAAATTAAATGTAGTCCATTTCAATTTACTTTTAACTACCATCCAACCCTATCTTTCTGCGTATCCAACGATAGTCGGTATAGGTAGCCAATCTGCCTTTTTAACACAAGCTTATGCTGCTCATTATGGGGCGAGTAAAGCTGCTTTCAATCATGTACTTAATGCACTACGCATCGAAAAGCCAAATTACCATATTTTAACAGTTAATACTGGACCAATCGCTACACCCTTCCATGAAAAAGCAGACCCTTCATTGGTATTTGCTCAAAAATATAAAAATATAATGCTACATCCTGATAAATTAGCTAATCAAATCATAGATAGTATGATTTTTGCGAAAACTGAAATCAATGAACCTAAATGGATGTATTACACGTTAAAACTATATAATCTAGCGCCTCGAATTATTGAAAAACGCTTTACTAAACTCTTCAAAAATAAAGTCTTATAATAACCAATATATGCTAAAGGTTTAAATAGACACATAATTACGCAATAAAAAGAGTTAGTTGAACTTATATGAACCTAATAAATAATGTACATCACAACATATTAATCTTCATATACTTCAAACCAACTCTTTTATTTAATATTATAATTTATTATTTCAAATGCTGTGTATATTCTAAGTTTTTCACACGTTCTCTTGTTGCTTTTAGTTTTTCTAAACTTATTTCTTTTGATAACTCGTAATTTTTTATATTTTCATCTAATTGCTCTACGCTACTCGCACCAACTATTATTGAACCCAATGCATCATTAGAAGTAAGATAGTTAAATGTTAAACTAGTTAAGTTATTTTCGATTTCTTTAATAGATGCTATTGTTTTACCTAATTCTTGATAGCTATAATCAAATATACCGTCAGCAAATTTAGAATCTAATGCCTGATTACTTTTCGCGGTTAACAACCCTTTGAATACTGGTCCTCGAGCAAGCACTTTAACTTTTTTCGCATGAACATCATCTAACAACGCTTCAGGTCGGTTATCAATTAAATTAAATTGAGACATTAATGTTTCGATATCACTATGTTCTAAATAATAATCAATTACATTAGGACGTATCGATGAAATACCGTATGCACGAATAATACCTTCTTGCTTTAATTCATCAAAAGCGCTTATTGTTTCATCTAATGGATCATCAATTGTACCACCGTGTAATTGATATAAATCTAAGTGATCTAATTCCAAACGTTGTAATGAGTCTTTCACTGCTGCTTTAATATATTTTTTAGAAGGATCCCAGAAAGTAGAGCCATCCTCAGCTAAATGATTTCCTACTTTTGTGCCTATAATAATATCATCTCGATTTTGGTATTTTTTTAAGGCTTTGCCAACAATATCCTCATTTACACCTTTATCATAAATATCAGCCGTATCAAAATACGTAATACCATGTTCAATAGCACGCTCTATAATAGGTTCTGCTGTTTCATAGTCAGTGCCTAAACTCATACATCCTAAACCTAGTTCTGAGATTTCAATACCACTTTTTAAAATATTTTTTTGCATGTCGTTTCTCCTTTCGATACACTTGAATCATAGGGCGTAGGCGTAATAAAGGAAGTTATTTCAACTTACTATTATACACTGCGCAAAAACGTTAAAAACAAATAAGTAAAATATCTTATCAAAATTCATATAAACATTACTTTTTGTCTTTGCTAATTCCTGGTACGCTACCGTGTTTATCTTAACAATAACTAAATTCAAATAAAAGGAACGTGATTAAAATGAACTTTTACGAAAAAACTTTACATAAAGAATCCATTTATAAAGGGGCAATAATTGACTTAGAAGTCCATGATATAGAACTACCCGATGGCCAAACATCAAAACGTGAGCTAGTCTTTCATAATGGTGCTGTTGCGGTATGTGCACTCACACCAGACAATGAAGTCATCCTAGTTAAACAGTTTCGAAAATCAGCAGAAAAACCTTTACTAGAAATTCCCGCTGGCAAATTGGAAGTTGATGAAGAAAGAGAATCAGCTGCCAAAAGAGAGTTAGAAGAGGAAACCGGCTACATCGCAGAAGAATTAGAATTAATCACTGAAATGTATGGATCGCCAGGCTTCTCTAATGAGAAGGTTTCAATTTATTTTGCAACAGACCTAAAAAAGGGTGAAATGAATTTAGATGATGATGAATTTATTGAAATCGAAACATACAACATAGAATTATTAGAATCTATGCTTCAAAATAAAGAACTTGAAGATGCTAAAACAATCATCGCTGTGCAACATTTACTCCTTAATTATAATCATTACAAATAACTTTCCTAGTCACTTGCGTATTTTATCAATTATTGGTATTTTATATATAAATCATTATGTAAATTAAAATGATTATAATTATTAGTAGGGGAGTGAGGCTTCCGTGGAAGAACGATTAAATCGCGTGAAGCAACAATTACAACAATCATCTTATAAATTAACTCCACAGCGTGAAGCAACATTAAGAGTTTTAATTGAAAATGAGAAAGATCATTTAAGCGCTGAAGACGTTTATTTAAAAGTTAAAGATAAAGCACCTGAAATAGGACTTGCTACTGTATACCGTACGCTCGAATTATTAGCAGAATTAAAAGTGGTAGATAAAATTAATTTTGGTGATGGTGTGGCGCGTTTTGATTTGCGTAAAGAAGGCGCTAAGCATTTCCACCATCACCTTGTTTGTATGGAGTGTGGGAAAGTAGAAGAAATCGAAGAAGATTTATTACCTAAAGTAGAGGAAAAAGTAGAGCAAGATTTTAACTTTAGAATTTTAGACCATCGCTTAACATTTCATGGTGTATGCTCAGTTTGCCAAACTCAAGGTAAGTAAGCGAGGAAGTCATGCACTATTTTTAAATAGAGGTGGTATAATTGGATACAATTATTGAAGAATATTTGAAATTTATTCAACTTGAAAAAGGTTTAAGTTCAAATACAATTGGAGCATATAGAAGAGATTTAAAGAAATATGAGACATTTTTAGTAGATGAAAAAGTAAGTCATATCGATTTTGTTGATAGGCAGGTCATCCATCAGTGTCTTGGTCATTTACATGATGAAGGTGCGTCAGCAAAATCGTTAGCACGTTTTATTTCAACAGTGAGAAGTTTTCATCAGTTTGCACTGCGAGAAAAATACGCAGCAAAAGACCCAACAGTGTTAATTGAAACACCTAAATACGATAGAAAGTTACCTGACGTATTAGAAATAGATGAAGTGCTTGCCTTACTTGAAACACCTAACTTAGCTAAAAAAAATGGTTATAGAGACCGTACGATGTTAGAACTTTTATATGCTACAGGTATGCGTGTGTCAGAACTTATAAAGATTGAACTTGAAGATGTTAACCTGATTATGGGATTTGTCAAAGTGTTTGGTAAGGGGAATAAAGAGCGAATTATCCCATTAGGAGATACAGTAATAGAATATTTAAGTACATATTTAGAAACAACACGTCCACAACTTTTAAAGAAAACTGTGACAAATGTATTATTTTTAAATATGCACGGGAAACCTTTGTCTAGACAAGCCATTTGGAAAATGATTAAACAAAACGGTGTAAAGGCAAATATAAATAAGACCTTAACGCCACATACATTAAGACATTCATTTGCTACACATTTACTTGAAAATGGCGCTGATTTACGAGCTGTACAAGAAATGTTAGGTCACTCGGACATTTCAACAACACAACTATATACTCACGTCTCAAAATCACAAATTCGTAAAATGTATAATGAATTTCATCCACGTGCATAAACACAAACCAGTTTATTCGTAGAATAGCTAGCTTGTGTTTTTTTCATGTGGTTATTACTATTTTAAACTTAATTAAGTTATTTTTTTGTTCGACGTGCCTCAAGTGCTTGTTGACGTGCCTGATTCACATCAGTACGATCTCTTTCTAAGTGGTGGTTAACAATATAACTGTCTTCCACTATGTAAGAAGTTGTAGTAAAGTTAGGGTATTTTGTTAATATTGCTTGCTGCATATCTTTAGTCATAGGTAATTGAATAGGCACAAACAATTTATCATTTGTAACTGACTGTATTAAATGCTTCACAACACTTTTATACTCATCTATGTAAACGCCTAAATCAATAGATTGTTCATTTTGTTCAATTACTTTTAAAGCCTTATTAAAAGATCTTAAAGCACCTATATGGTTATGTCTCCGATAATGGTAGCAACCCGTTGCTAATAAAATTAGGCTCACAACCGCATCATCTTTACTATAATGCGGGTTCTCTTTCCATGACTCCTCTAAAATATCATGGCACAGAAAATAATGCTGCTCTTTATGAAACTGATAGTAAAAATCACGTAATGCATTTTCCATAATTAAAACCGCTCCAAATTTAAATGTTTTCATTAAACATGCTATAATACTTTAGTGAATTACGCACTTAACTTGCTATATGAGGTAGATAAAATGTATGAAGTAAAATTAGATGCTTTTAATGGTCCCTTAGATTTATTATTGCATCTCATCCAAAAAATTGAAATTGATATTTATGATATTCCTATGAAAGAATTAACAGAACAATATATGCAACATATACACGCAATGAACCAATTAGAAATTAATGTTGCGAGTGAATATTTAGTCATGGCATCTGAGTTACTTATGATTAAAAGTAAAATGCTTTTACCTCAATCAGAAGAAGTCGACGAATTAGATGACGACCCACGAGAAGATTTAGTCGGTAGATTAATTGAATATCAAAATTATAAAGAATACACTGAGATATTAAATGAAAAAAAGTCAGAGCGTGCTAATTATTTTTCTAAACATCCGACTGATTTAACACATTTAGAGTCTAATGAAACTTGGGACTCTAATAATACAATTGATTTAACTGAGTTAATCATTGCTTACCAAAAAGTCAAAAATCGAGTGGAATTTAACACACCAAAAACGGTAGATATACGTAAAGAAACATTTACAATTCAACAAGCGACTTCTCAAGTTAGTGAACGTTTACAACAACACGATTCGTTTAGTTTTTTCAGTTTGTTTAATTTTACAGAACCGGTTGAAATGGTAGTTACACACTTTTTAGCAATTTTAGAAATGTCTAAGTCAGGTATAGTAAATATAGAGCAACTAAAAAATTTCGATGATATCAACATTATAAGAGGAGTAAACTATGGCATTGAACGATAAAGGAATTTTAGAATCACTACTTTATACAGCGGGAGACGAAGGTTTAGAAGCTAAGCAATTACTTGAAATTTTAGACATAGACCAAACACGTTTATCACAACTTGTTGCTGAATATGAATCTGATGGTTTAGTCATCCAACACTTTGGACAAACTTATGTGCTTACAACAAAAAAAGAGGCTGCAGATTATATTGAAAAATTAATAGAACAAAAATCAAAAATGAAGTTGTCGCAAGCAGCAATGGAGTCACTATCAATTATTGCTTACAATCAACCTTTGTCACGTAGTGATATCGAAATGATTAGAGGTATTAATTCTGATGGTGCTGTTAAAACATTGATTGCTCGTGGGCTTATTGAGGCAAAAGACGAAGTAGATTCAAGGAGTCAGCAACTCTATACAACAGAATTGTTTTTAAATGTATTTGGCATTGAACATTTAGACGATTTACCAACAACAGATGAAGAAGATGAAGAAATTGAAGCTTTCTTCAGTAATTTAGTAAATCAAAAAGGAGAAAATAATGAATAAAGGTACAGAAAGATTACAAAAGCGTATTGCTAATAGCGGGTATACATCACGTAGGAAAGCAGAAACATTAATCACAGAAGGGAAAGTTTCAGTCAATGGTGCTGTAGTAACTGAATTAGGTACAAAAGTCAAAGCCTCAGATACTATTGAAGTAGAGGGTATTAAACTAGAACAAGAAGATAAATTATATATCCTATTTTTCAAGCCAGCACAGGTTATCACAAGTGTATCAGATGATAGAGGAAGAAAGGTCGTAACTGATTACTTTAAACAAATAAAGACAAGAATATACCCGGTTGGTCGTTTAGATTATGATACATCAGGCTTATTACTATTAACGAATGACGGAGAGTTTACCAACTTAATGACACATCCTAGTTACAAAATAAAGAAAAAATATGTCGTTAAACTAAAGGGCTATCTAATGCGTGAAGAAGTTAAGGCGTTAGAACATGGAATAGAACTGGATGATGGTAAAACGCAACCAGCTATTGTCAAAGTAAAAAATCAAGATAAAGACAAGAATACTACACTAGTAGAAATCACTATAACTGAAGGTCGTAATCGTCAAGTACGTCGTATGTTTGAGTATTTTGGACATGACGTAACTAAACTCCAACGTATTGAAGTCGGACCACTGAATCTAAAAGGACTTAATGCAGGAGAAGGTCGTGTGTTAACGCCTCATGAAGTAAAAATTATGCGTCAGCTTGCAGAACATGGCAACTAATTTTGATTGAATTACATGAGAAAAAATTCACAATCTTTTAGCCTATAACCACTTTTTCCTATTAAACGTATGATATAATATGATTGAATCGAAAGTTAGCAGTGTGGGAGGTACAAATGTATGTCAAATGAAATACTTATCGTAGATGATGAGGACCGTATTAGAAGATTATTGAAACTGTATCTTGAAAGAGAAGCTTTTGAAATACACGAAGCAAGTGATGGCAACGAAGCATATAATATGGCTATGGAACATGATTATTCATGTATCCTCTTAGACCTTATGATTCCAGAAATGGATGGTATTACTGTTGCTTCTCGTCTTAGAGAGCATAAAGAAACACCAATTATTATGTTAACTGCTAAAGGTGAAGAAACGAATAGAGTAGAAGGTTTCGAGTCTGGGGCAGATGATTATATTGTAAAACCATTCTCACCTCGTGAAGTAGTATTACGAGTCAAAGCACTTTTAAGACGAACACAAATTGCGCATACAGAGCAAAGTGAGCCACATGCACGTGACTTAATTGAATTTGATCACCTTATTATAGATAATGATGCGCATAGAGTACTAGCTGATAATAATCAAGTTAATCTAACACCAAAAGAATACGAGTTGCTAATATTCTTAGCGAAAACACCGAATAAAGTGTTTGATCGTGAACAACTTCTTAAAGAAGTATGGCATTATGAGTTCTACGGCGACTTGCGTACTGTAGATACTCATGTAAAACGCTTAAGAGAAAAGTTAAATCGGGTATCTGATGCTGCCGCTCAAATGATTCAAACAGTTTGGGGCGTCGGTTATAAATTTGAGGTTAAGTCCAATGATGAATCGACTAAATAATGTAGTAATAAAACTGTGGTTAACTATTATTTTAATAGTAACGACAGTTTTAATTTTACTTAGTGCTGCTTTAATCACATTTATTCAGTCATATTTTACGCAAGAAACTGAAGACTCATTGCTGCAAGATGCTCAACGAATCAGTCAACTGGTCGAAAGTGCGGAAGACAAAGAAACTGCGATTGAACATAGTCGTAAATTGATTGAGAATCCAGATGGGCTTATTATTATGAATGATAAGCATATGGCAAACGAAGATAAAGATAAAATTAAAGATAAAATGTTTAAAGAAATTAAAAAAAATAAAGATTACAATCAGGTATTTGATCATGGAAAACAAATTTCTAAACATGTCACCTTTAAAATCAATGGGCAACAACGAACTTATGTATTGATAGGTTATCCTTCTCAGAAATTAACTCAAGAAGATGATACTTATAGTGGCGTATTTATATACCAAGATTTAAAGACAATTGAAGAAACAAATAATGTAATTACGCTAATTATATTAATAATTGCAATTATCTTCTTAGCAATCACTACCGTATTCGCGTTTTTCTTATCATCACGTATCACAAAACCATTACGAAATTTGCGTACACAAGCAATGAAATTATCTAAAGGAGATTATGCTCAAGTTGCACCCGTCAACACTCGTGATGAAATTGGTGAATTATCACGTACATTTAATACAATGAGTTCTGAGATTCAGCAACATATGGATGCTTTATCATCTTCTAAAAACATACGTGATAGCTTAATCAATTCAATGATTGAAGGTGTCTTAGGTTATAATGATAAAAAAGAAATCATTATTTCAAATACCATGGCACAAAATACGTTGCAAATACTAGATGATTATGAATTACAAAAGCTTGATAAGCAAAACGAACTCACATTTAAAACGAAACAAACACAATTTGAAGAATATGAAATAAAAACACGTTATTTTGTAATCATAACGAGCTATATTGAGCAAATTCAACCTGATGGACGAAGCGGTATCGTTGCTATTATTCGTGATATGACAAATGAACACAACATGGATCAAATGAAAAAAGATTTTATAGCTAATGTTTCTCATGAATTACGAACGCCTATTTCTTTATTACAAGGTTACACAGAGTCTATTGTCGATGGTATTGTTACAGAACCTGACGAAATACATGAGTCACTAACTATAGTATTAGATGAAACAAAACGTTTAAACCGCCTCGTAAATGAACTCTTAAACGTAGCGCGTATGGATGCTGAAGGGTTAACAGTAGAAAAATCTGTACAACCTATAGAAGTATTACTTAATAAAATGCAACAAAAATATCAAAGTCATGCTGAAAACTTGGGTTTATCAATTCATTTAAATCCTGAAACCCATGATGAATTATGGTACTATGACTTAGATAGAATTGAACAAGTATTAACAAACTTAATTGATAATGCAACAAGATATACAGAAAAAGGAGACGCGATCACTATCAGTTGTGATCAGACAGATACGGAAAATATTTTATATATTGCCGATACTGGTTCAGGAATTGCGCCAGAGCATCTCCAACAAGTATTCGAACGTTTTTATAAGGTAGATTCCTCACGAAAACGTGGTAAACAAGGTACTGGCCTAGGTTTATTTATATGTCGTATGATTATTGATGAACATGGAGGCAGTATTGACGTTCAAAGTGAATTAGGTAAAGGTACAACTTTTGTTATTAAATTACCAAAGTATCGTGATCACTAATTATGGGCCCCTGAAATTGATTATAATTTCAGGGGTTTTCAAAAACAAATATATTTTAGTCTTTATAAATATATTTTAGAGCAATTGTATTGTTTTTAACTGAGTAATAAGCTATGATATATCTATAAAAATTAAGAAATTCATCTTCGGGGTAGGGTGCAATTCCCAACCGGCAGTAAAACAAGCCTGCGACCCATTTATTTTTAATCAAATAAATGGCTGATCTAGTGAAAATCTAGAGCCGACAGTATAGTCTGGATGGGAGAAGATGGAGGGTTATTTGTTGTGCAATTTTAAATCCTCCTATTCGATGTAAGGTGAATGGAAGGAGATAATTTAATATGCAACAACAGACAAAACGACTCATAACAATCAGTATGTTAAGCGCGGTTTCATTTATATTGATGTTTATAAAGTTTCCAATACCATTTTTACCGCCTTATTTAACTTTAGACTTTAGTGATGTTCCTGCTTTACTAGCAACATTTTCACTTGGTCCTATAGCTGGTGTCATCGTAGCGTTTATAAAAAATTTATTGAACTTTTTCTTTAATGTCGGTGATCCAGTTGGGCCAGTTGCAAATTTTTTAGCGGCTACTAGTTTTTTAATTACAGCTTATTATGTCACTAAAAATAAAGATAAGATCAAATCACAGGTCATCGGTTTTAGTATAGCGACAATAGTAATGACTATTGTTCTAAGTATTTTAAACTACTTTGTATTATTACCTTTATACGGTATGATTATGAATTTATCTAACGTTGTAGAAAACATTAAAATTGTTATTGTATCCGGTGTGATTCCCTTTAATATCATTAAAGGTATTATCATTTCAGTCGTATTCATACTGTTATTTAAACGTTTAAAAAATGTATTACCTAAATAAATTTAAAATATAAAAAAGGCCAATCAGACTTAAAAGTCTGATTGGCCTTTTTATAAGTGTAGTTTTTATTTTTCAAATAGCTTGCTTTAACAATCAATATATAACTATTATATTAGTATAAATGTATTCGTATAAATTCAATAATTAGCATATCCATTTCAGTGCGAACACGCTTATCTTGAACCAAAGACTACAGTGAAAATATTGCTCGTCATTCAATCCAGTCACAGCTTATTATATATTATTAAGTATACGCAACAGACCTACTTGTATGGAATTATAATAGCTATTATTCAAACTTTAACGCATCTCCATCAAATGGTTCTTCTTCAATTTTAATTGAATCAGTAGGGCAACCATCTAATGCATCTTCCATATCCTCATATAATTCTTCTGGTACTTTTGCGGTACCTTGGTTGTCGTCTAGTATAACGTAAGCTATACCTTCATCATCATAATCATATATATCAGGGGCAGCGGCACCACAAGCACCACATGCAATGCATGTATCCATATCAACAATTGTATATTTAGCCAATTTCTTCGCCTCCTTTGACAAAAATGCTACACTAATAGCACAATTAATATTGTAGTCACTGTTTTAAAAATTTTCAAATGTTTCTGTTTTAAAAAATGAAGGAGTTAACATGTATAATATAATTAAATTTGCATATAAACATGCTCACAACTACAAAACCGAAAAAAGTATATTTAATATTATCACAGGTAAAAAATCACATCAAACCTTTTTTGACGCCTGTAGTCAACAACTCTTGTCATTATATCACAGCATGCCTAACTTAAAATATCCGTCATTTGAGCGATATATTAATATCCAAGATAATCTTAATAAAGATATTATAACTCATCCACGACATACATATGATAGCTTATCTAATACATTTAAAGCTATACAATTACTAACCCAAACAATATCAAATACGAACCATCAAATATATCAATTCGTACCTGTTACTCAACATAGTACTGTACACCAACAAGTTAAATTTGTATATAAAGAAATAGTTAAAAATCAATTACAAGAACCATTTATTAAAGAGCTATCATCATTGTTTCAATCTATTTATGATAAAAATAATGGGCTTTATATTCATTATTACTTGCAAGGCTTCGAAGAAAGTATGTATACAAGGCAACAAATTAGTTTAATTGAAGACATATCCCAAGAATATTTATTTGAATTGGAACTTAAAGATTTAGTCACCTTAATGAATGAAATTGAACACCCCGAAACTTACCCTATATTAAATAAATTGATTATATTGCCGACCCTATTACATAAAACAAAGCAAACATATATAGGACTGCAAAATGGCTTGAGCTTCGAGCAACTTGTTGCTCAACAAAATGTGAAATCTAATACAATAGAAGATCACATATTAGAATTATTTATTAAAGGTTATATATCTGATTATCAAAAATATATAACGCACTCAATCTATGCTCAATTTATCGATTATTATCGCTCAAACCCACATGAAAGGTTGCGTAATTTTAAAGAAGTTTTTCCAGAGTTGAGTTATTTTGAAATAAAACTGGTTATCGTTGGTATTGAGAGAGGTGAATTCAATGTTACAACATGAGCTCAAAAAATGGTTTGGCTTCGAATCATTTAAACCCGGTCAACAAGAAATTATTGAAAGTGTACTAAATAATGATGATACATTGGGAATCCTACCTACAGGAAGTGGTAAAAGTCTTTGTTATCAATTACCTACGTATATACGTCAACAACCTACACTTATCATTTCGCCGCTTATTTCACTTATGGATGACCAAGTCATGCAACTTAAATTACACGGCGAACATCATGTGTGTTGTATACATTCAGGTATGGATGAAAGTGAAAAACAACAAAATATCAGGGCGCTGACAACAAGTCGTTTTATTTATTTAAGCCCAGAATTCATATTGCAACCGCAAAATTTTAAATTAGTTAAAAAGTTAAATATTGGTATGATTGTATTAGATGAGGCGCATTGCTTATCTGAGTGGGGCTATGACTTTAGACCGCATTATGCACTTATAGGTAAAATTATTTCACGCTTTCCAAAGTCGGTGGTGCTTGCTTTAACTGCAACTGCCCCTCCTTACTTAACTTATGATTTAAATAAGATGTTGAATAAGTCTTTTGAAATTATTAAGACGAGTATGAATCGAAACAATATTTCTTTAATACATAAAAATTTTAAAGATGATGAATCCAAGTTAAAATGGCTTTTACCAACTTTAGAAAATTCAGGCCCGACAATCATTTATGTGTCATCAAAAAAAGTATGTCTAACTTTAGCTAAAGAAATATATAACTATGGTTTCTTAACAGGTATATATCATGGGGATTTATCTTATCAAGAACGTCATACAGTACAGCATCAATTTCTAAATAATGAAATACCCATCATCGTTGCTACGAGTGCTTTTGGTATGGGGATTAATAAAAAGGATATTCGAACAATTATTCATTATCATTTGTCAACAAGTCCATCCAACTATATGCAAGAGATTGGTCGTGCTGGTCGTGACGGAAACATTAGTCAAGCCATTAGTTTATTTCAACCAGATGATAGTTATTTACTTGAAACATTATTATTTACAGATATGATTACAACCGAAGATATTGATGCCTTTGAATTAGGCTCTTTTTTAGCGCCTGAAAAATCAGAAATATTAGAAGTGTTATATAGCAACTATACCTTTCGTGATTTACATTCGATATTTGAAACGAGTTATCAACGGAAACGGCAAGGCTATATACGCATGTTAGGCTATAAAAACCTCGATCAATGTCGACGTAATTACATGATGGAATTTTTTGGTGAAGTATTGATTGAAAAACCAGCCCAATGCTGTGATAATGACACCGAATTAGATGGTATTAATGAAGTTAATAGAAAAAAAGTGAAAAGGAAAATGGATTTTAATGAAAAACTGCAAAATTTATTCAAATAATAGATAAATACTTTACTTAACTTTTTCAAACAAGCTATAATACAACATATATATAAGTTTAACAGTAATTTTTTGCATAAAAAGTTATACATATTTACTTTTTTATAGGGTATAACTTTATATACTGAATTTAAAATGAGGAAGGATGATGAATTTGTCTAGTAACAATTTTAAAGATGATTTTGAAAAAAATCGTCAATCCATTGATCCAAAAACACATCAAGACAATGCAAAGGATTCAGTCAACGATTCAGTTGACAATGTAAATGAGGAAGCATCTGCTAAAACAGACGAACAATTCCCTCCTAGAAATGCCCAAAGAAGACAGCGTAGACGTGACACAGCAACAAATCATAATAAAGGAAAACATACTGAACAAGACAATGTTAAAACTGATAATCAGTCAACACAAAATGACAATTCATCAGAATTAGAACGTGAAAATGAACAAGCAACAAAAGATCCATCTAAAAATAATGATTTAAACCATAATTCATCAAAAGAAAATAATTCTAACAAAAAAGGTGCTGCTGTAGCTGGCGGGGCTGCTGCCGCAACTGGCGCAGGTACATACGCTGCTGGTAAGCACAGTGGTGATGATAAAGATTCAAAAGAAAATGACTCAAATAGTGAAGAGTCTGAGAAAGTCCAAAAAGAGTCAGCTGAAAATACAGAGTATTCCAATGATAAAGAAAATGGCTCTAAGAAAAAGGGTGCCGCTGTAGCTGGTGGCGCTGCTGCCGCAACAGGCGCAGGTGCTTATGCAGCTGGCAAACAAAAAGACGACAATAAAAGTCAAGATTCAGAGAACCAAGATTCTCAAAGTGATGAAACTAATCAAGAATCTGAACAACATAATGATGATAGTGATAAGAAAGGCTCTAAGAAAAAAGGTGCCGCTGTAGCTGGTGGCGCTGCTGCCGCAACAGGCGCAGGTGCTTATGCAGCTGGCAAACAAAAAGACGACAATAAAAGTCAAGATTCAGAGAACCAAGATTCTCAAAGTGATGAAACTAATCAAGAATCTGAACAACATAATGATGATAGTGATAAGAAAGGCTCTAAGAAAAAAGGTGCCGCTGTAGCTGGTGGCGCTGCTGCCGCAACTGGCGCAGGTGCTTATGCAGCTGGCAAGCACAAAGGAAAAAAAGATAATCAAGATAACCATAGCAAATCTGAATCACAAGATGAAAAGCAACAAGAACGAAACCAAAATAAAGGTAGTTCTAAGAAAAAAGGTGCAGCCGCCGCAGGTGGGGCTGCTGCTGCAGGAACTGCCGCTGCAGCGCATTCAAAAGCAAGTGGTTCTGGTAATGGTGGAAATGGCAACAATGGTAACGGTGGCGATGGTAATAATGGTAAAAACAACGATGATAATGGTAAGAAAAAGGGCGGCCTTTTAGGTAAATTATTACCAATATTAGCTGCAATATTAATTTTAGCTGCAATTGCTATTTTCGGCGGTATGGCTTTAACTGGTGATGATGAAGATAATAATAGTGATGACAAAAAAGTAGCTGATAATAAAGACAGCAAATCTGATTCTGACAAAGACAAAGATAATAACAAAGATGATGATAAAGCTAAAAACGAAGATGATAAAGATAAATCATCAGATAACTCAGACGAAAACAGCAGTGATTCTGAAGGTTCAAACTCTGATTCAGCTAATAGTGGTTCTGACTCTGACTCATCTGACAGCAATGCAAACTCTGATTCGGCTAACGGTGGTTCTGACTCTGACTCATCTGACAGCAATGCAAACTCTGATTCGGCTAACAGTGGTTCTGGTTCTAATTCAGCTAGCAGTGGCGCTGGTTCTGATTCAGCTAACAGCGGTGCAAACTCTAGTGCTACAAATAATCAAGGGTCAAATGCACAAGGTCAACAAGATAGTCAGTCTAATTCACAAAACAATTCTTCTTCAGGCCAATCACAAAGTGATAGCAATCAAGATAGTCAACAAGCAAACAGTAACACTGGTCAACGAACACATACTGTAAACGGCCAAAATTTATACAGAATTGCAATTCAATATTATGGTAGTGGATCACCTGAAAATGTTGAAAAAATAAGAAACGCGAATAACATCCAAGGTAACGAAATTCATAATGGTCAACAACTGATTATTCCACAGTAATTAAAGTTTCATAATCTCACTAACACTTAAATCAACTACTAAACTCTCAAATATAGGGAGTTTGGTAGTTATTTTACTTTCGGAACCGTGTTCAAAATCATCACAATTTTTTTGTTATAAATAATTCAATTTCTACCATTTGGTTTTTTCTAAACTACTGGTATAATATATGAGTGGTATAAGGAGGACAAATAAACTATGCAAACTGTTGAAAGTATAATTATTGGTGGCGGACCGTGTGGGTTAAGCGCCGCTATCGAACAAAAAAATAAAGGTATTGAAACATTAGTTATTGAAAAAGGTAATGTTGTTGACGCAATATATAACTACCCTACGCATCAAACATTCTTCTCTTCAAGTGATAAACTAAGTATCGGGGATATTCCATTTATAGTAGAAGAAAGCAAACCACATAGAAACCAAGCGCTTGTATATTACAGAGCAGTGGTTAAACATCATCAATTACGAGTTAATGCTTTCGAAGAAGTCCTCACTGTAAAAAAAATAAATAACCGATTTACAATCACAACTACAAAAGATGTTTATCAATGCAGATTTCTTACTGTAGCGACTGGTTATTATGGTCATCATAATCATCTTGAAGTAGATGGAGCAGAACTTCCAAAAGTAATGCACTATTTTAAAGAAGCACATCCATACTTCAACCAAAATGTTGTCATTATCGGCGGCAAAAACTCTGCCGTAGATGCTGCTTTGGAATTAGAAAAAGCAGGTGCAAATGTTACGGTTATTTATCGTGGAGCTGATTATCCTAAAGCGGTAAAACCTTGGATTTTGCCAAATTTCGAATCTTTAGTACGTCATGAAAAAATTAACATGGCCTTCAGCTCAAATGTAACTAAAATAACTGAAGATAGCGTGGTTTATGAACAAGGTGGCCAAACAATTGAAATTCCAAACGATTATGTCTTTGCTATGATTGGTTATCATCCAGACTATGATTTCTTACAGTCTATTGGTATCGAAATTAATAGTAATGAGTATGGTACAGCACCAGTTCATAATAAAGAAACTTATGAAACAAACGTTGAAAATTGCTATATTGCTGGTGTAATTGCAGCTGGTAATGATGCGAACACAATATTCATAGAGAATGGTAAATATCACGGCGGTATTATCACTCAAAGTATCTTATCAAAAAAACAAACACCATTAGAATCATAAAATAAAAAAGAACTAGCCCGAAATTAACATTCGAGCTAGTTCTTTTTTTATGCTATACATTTAACTTTTAATAATTATAATACCTTGAAGTGAGGCTTTAAATAGATTTGTATAACTACAGTTGAGATTCAAAATATTTTTTTAGTTGGTCTGAATTCAAATTGTTACTTAAACCTACTAACAGTTTTAGACGTGCTTTAGGACCATTTAAACCATTGGAAAAAATAACGCCTTTTTCTGCTAATGTAGCACCGCCACCTTTGTATCCATATATAGGTCCAACAATTCCATTAAACGAACGTGATACAAGAATGATAGGTATTGATTTGCGTAAACATTGGTTTAATCCATCTAAACAAGTAGGAGGAAGGTTACCTTGACCTAACCCTTCAATAATAATACCATCAACTTTACGTTCACTATAAAAATTTAAAATATCATTATTCATCCCCATATATGTCTTAACGAGTGGAATATCTAAATTATGATTAATATCATTTAAAATTAAATGTTCAAATGGTTTATGGTGAAATTGCACACTTTTTTTTGTCACAACACCTAAGGGACCATGGTTAGGGCTTTGAAATGTATTCGTATTAGAGGTATGCGTTTTAGTAACATTACGTGCTGTATGAATTTCGTCATTAAAGACGACCATTACACCCATACCTTCTGCATTATCACTAGAAGCAACCCTAATAGCAGAAATAAAATTGTACAGACCATCTGAACCGATCTCGTTTGATGAACGCATTGCCCCAGTAATAGTTATTGGTTTAGATACATTAATTGTAAGGTCCAATAAATATGCTGTTTCTTCTAATGTATCGGTTCCATGTGTTATGACATAGCCGTCATAATTATCATTTTGATTTGCATCTTCAATGATATGCTTTAATACTTCAACATATTCAATATTCATATGTGGGGATGGTAAGTTAAAGGGTGTGACTTCGGTGACATCAGCATATTGTTCAATAATACTTTGGTGGTTAGAAATTGGATTGTCAGAGTTTGTTACGACTTTATTTGCTTCATCTTGAGACATGCTTATTGTACCACCAGTATGTATGAGCAGAAGTTTTTTCATAACGCTATTCCTCCTATTTATAATATTCTTATTTATGATAAAATATTATACATCAAACAACAAGGAAGGATTACTAAAATGAAATTAATAAATATCGCACTTGATGGTCCTGCTGCTGCAGGCAAAAGTACAATTGCTAAGCGCGTTGCTGCTCAACTATCTATGATTTACGTTGATACTGGAGCAATGTATAGAGCTATTACTTATAAATATTTACAACAAAATAAGACTGAAGATTTTAAAAATCTTATAGATTCATCAGAATTGACACTAATTTATGATGAAGGAAAAGGACAAAGAGTTATTTTAGATAATAATGATGTTACTGATTTCTTAAGAGAAAATGATGTGACAAACAACGTTTCATTTGTGGCTTCAAAAGAAGCAGTACGCACTTTTGCAGTAAAAAAACAGCAAGAACTAGCTGCTCAAAAAGGTATTGTTATGGATGGTAGAGACATTGGTACCGTTGTATTGCCGGATGCAGATTTAAAGGTATATATGATTGCCTCAGTTGAAGAACGTGCTATACGTAGACAAAAAGATAATGAAGAAAGAGGCATTGAATCTAATGTTGAACAATTAAAGCAAGAAATTTCCGACCGTGATCAATATGATATGAATCGTGAAATCTCTCCTTTAAAAAAAGCAAATGATGCAGTAACTGTAGACACTACTGGTAAAAGCATCGAAAAAGTGACTGAAGAAATCTTGTCATTAGTATCTAACATTAAATAATAAAAGATAATTTTATTATTTAACCATATATCAATGCCATTTCTTTTAAAATTGTGTAAAAAGGTTATATAATACCTAAAAGAGGGTATATAACTAGGGTACATTTTTATACCAATTAAAACTGCATATATATTAATAAATGTAAACTTAAGGTAAAAGTTTCAAAGTTTTTGTTACCTTAAAACCACATTTTTACAATTTTTTAACAAATAGAATTTCAATCCCTACATTAAAGGGGAATTTCTTGACAATTCTGTCAGTTTATAAGATGTTATAATTATGTAGTGTAATAAGGAGGCAGACAAGATGACTGAAGAATTCAACGAATCAATGATTAATGATATTAAAGAAGGGGATACAGTTACTGGTGAAGTTCAAGAAATTGATGAAAAACAAGTAATTGTTAGCGTTAATGGTGGTAAATTTAACGGTATCATTCCTATTAGTCAACTTTCTACGCATCATATTGATAATCCAAGTGATGCTGTCAAAGTTGGTGACGAAATTGGTGCATATGTGACAAAGGTTGAGTATGACGAAGAAAATGAGACGGGGGCATATATCCTTTCTAAGCGTCAACTTGAAACAGAAAAATCATATGAATTTTTACAAGAACAGTTAGACAACGATAAGACCATTGAAGCTAAAGTCACTGAAGTAGTAAAAGGTGGATTAGTGGTAGATGTGGGCCAAAGAGGGTTTGTTCCAGCTTCATTAATTTCAACAGACTTCATTGAAGATTTCTCTGATTTTGAAGGGCAAGTTCTCAAACTCAAAGTTGAAGAACTAGATCCTGCTAATAATCGTGTCATTCTTAGTCGAAAAGCTGTAGAGGCATTAGAAAATGCAGAGAAAAAAGAAGATTTATTAAATTCACTTAACGAAGGTGACGTCATCGAAGGCAAGGTTGCACGTTTGACTAACTTTGGTGCGTTCGTTGATATTGGCGGCGTTGACGGACTTGTTCATGTTTCTGAACTTTCACATGAACACGTGAAATCGCCAGAAGATGTAGTTGCCATCGGAGACACGGTTAATGTAAAAGTGAAATCCGTAGATAAAGATTCTGAGCGTATTTCACTATCAATCAAAGAAACTTTACCTAGCCCGTTTGAATCTATTAAAGGTGAGTTCAATGAAGGTGATGTCATCGAAGGTACCGTTGTCAGACTAACTAATTTCGGTGCATTTGTTGAGATTAAACCAGGCGTACAAGGTTTAGTACACATTTCTGAGATTAGACATACGCACATTGGTACACCGGGTGAAGTACTAGAGCCTGGCGAAGTTGTTAGCGTAAAAGTGCTCGGTGTCGATGTTGAAAAAGAACGTATTTCATTATCTATTAAAGCAACATTACCAGATGAAAATGTTACTGAAAGTGATAGTGCCACAACACAATCATATTTAGAAAGTGGTTCTGACGATGAAGATAATCCTACTTTAGGTGACGTATTTGGAGATAAATTAAAAGACTTTAAATTTTAATGTGTAAATTTAACACCAATTTTAAATCTTGTCCTAACTTCTTTTAGGACAAGATTTATTTTTATGTGAACGTTAAATAATCTATGCTTAATAAATAAGATAACATAGGTTCAATATTTCTTTTGATTTACTTAATCCATATGATAGAATTATAGAGATTAAAAAAGAGAGGAAGTTAGTTATGACTAAACCTATAGTAGCAATTGTAGGTAGGCCCAATGTGGGCAAATCTACAATTTTTAATAGAGTCGTAGGTGAACGTGTATCTATAGTAGAAGATACGCCAGGTGTGACTCGTGATAGAATTTATTCATCAGGCGAATGGTTAACACACGACTTCAATGTCATCGATACTGGTGGTATAGAAATCGGTGATGCACCGTTCCAAACCCAAATAAGAGCACAAGCAGAAATTGCAATTGATGAAGCTGATGTTATTATTTTCATGGTAAATGTAAGAGAAGGTTTAACACAAAGTGACGAAGTTGTTGCTCAAATGCTTTATAAATCAAAAAAACCAGTTGTTTTAGCGGTAAACAAAGTAGATAATCCTGAGATAAGAAATGAAATTTATGATTTCTATGCACTTGGATTTGGTGATCCTTATCCAATTTCTGGTTCACATGGCTTAGGTTTAGGTGATCTTTTAGACGAAGTTGTAAAACATTTTAAAGAGGAAGAACCTGACCCATATGATGATGATACAATTCGTTTATCCATTATCGGACGTCCTAATGTAGGAAAATCTAGTTTAGTAAATGCAATTTTAGGCGAAGAACGTGTTATCGTTTCTAATGTTGCAGGCACAACACGTGATGCAGTTGATACAGAATATACTTATGATGACCAAGATTATGTATTGATTGATACAGCGGGGATGCGTAAAAGAGGAAAAGTTTATGAAAACACAGAAAAATATTCAGTCCTACGTGCACTAAAAGCAATCGAACGTTCAAATGTTATTTTAATTGTGATTGATGCTGATCAAGGCATTATTGAACAAGATAAACGTGTAGCTGGATACGCTCATGAAGAGGGTAAAGCTATAGTTATCGTTGTAAACAAATGGGACACAGTGGATAAAGAAACAAATACAATGAAGAAATTTAAAGACGAAGTGCGTAAAGAATTCCAATTCTTAGACTATGCTGAAGTTGCTTTTGTTTCTGCAAAAGAAAGTCAAAGACTTAAAACTTTATTCCCATACATTAAAGAAGCCAGTGAAAATCATAAAAAACGTGTTAAGAGTTCGACATTAAATGAAGTGATAACAGATGCTATTTCGATGAACCCAACACCGACTGATAAAGGTCGTAGATTGAATGTATTCTATACAACTCAAGTTGCAATCGAACCGCCTACGTTTATTGTTTTCGTGAATGATGTGGAGTTAATGCATTTTTCTTATAAACGTTACCTTGAAAATCAAATTCGGGCTGCCTTTGGTTTTGAAGGTACACCAGTTCATATTATACCAAGAAAAAGAAATTAGTTATAGGAGGGGATATCCATGTCTAAAGTTACAGTTTTTGGTACAGGAAGTTTCGGTACAGCATTAGCAAATGTCTTAGCTGAAAATGGTCACCAAGTATTGATGTGGGGTAAAAACGAACAAACAGTTAAAGAAATAAATGAACAACATATTAATAGTAAATATCTAAAAAAAGCTAAACTTAATGAAACAATTAAAGCAACTTTAGATATTAAAAATGCTACTGCTTTTTCTGATGTTTTTCTAATGGCTTTACCTACAAAAGCAATGAGGGAAGTAGCAAGTGAGATTGATTCATTATTATCAATACCTAAAACGTTTATTCACGTTGCAAAAGGTATTGAAAACGAGACTTATAAACGTGTTTCGGAAATGTTAGAAGATTCCATATCATCCGATCATAATGCTGGTATCGGTGTATTATCAGGCCCTAGTCACGCAGAAGAAGTTGTTATCAAACAACCAACAACAGTAGCAGCATCATCCAAATCACCAGAAGTAAGTCAGTTAACACAAGACTTATTCATGAATGATTACTTACGTGTTTATACTAATAATGATCTTGTAGGTGTTGAATTAGGTGGTGCTCTAAAAAACATTATTGCTGTAGCTAGTGGAGTAATTTCAGGAATGGGCTTTGGAGATAATGCAAAAGCTGCCCTAATGACTAGAGGTTTAGCAGAAATAAGCCGTCTAGGTGAAAAATTAGGCGCAGATCCTATTACATTCCTAGGTTTGGGTGGTATTGGAGATTTAATCGTTACATGTACATCAACACATTCTAGAAACTACACTTTAGGCTATAAACTAGGTGAAGGAAAGTCGTTAGAAGAAGCGTTGGATGAAATGGAAATGGTTGTCGAAGGTGTATACACGACAAAATCTGTTTATCATTTAGCCAAAGCAAACGATGTTGATATGCCAATTACAAATGCATTATACAGTGTTTTATTTGAAAACACGCCTGTAGATGAAAGCGTTAAAGACCTCATGGGACGCGGGAAGAAAGCCGAATAGTAAGCATTATTACACTTTTCAACAATATTATTGCATTTTGTTGTTAAAATCCTATTATTTCAACGTTTTTTGCGCATAAATCATTGCAGTTGCAGTATTTGTTGTGTTAAAGTCATACCATAATGATATTAAGTATCATTATAAACCCTAGGGGAGGTGAATTCATAATGAACAAGACAGATTTAATTAATGCTGTAGCTGATCAAGCTGACTTAACTAAAAAAGAAGCTGGTTTGGCTGTAGATGCAGTATTCGAATCAATTCAAACATCACTTTCTAAAGGTGAAAAAGTACAATTAATTGGATTCGGTAACTTCGAAGTACGCGAACGCGCAGCTCGTAAAGGCCGTAACCCACAAACAGGTAAAGAAATCGATATACCTGCAAGTAAAGTCCCAGCATTCAAAGCTGGTAAAGCATTAAAAGACGCAGTTAAATAATTCTTTACTAAAAACAAAGCCCTTTTATAAGGGGCTTTTTCTTTTTATAATCTACTTAAATTACAGAATCTAAAATCCCTTATATTTAAACATTATTAATATGATAACATTCACTAGGAAGATAGCATGGATCACTGATTAGACAATACTAAGCTCAAATAATACAATCACATCTATTTAAATCACAAAACATAATTAATCATTTGCTCTAAATGTGTATTTATATAAATACATAATACATAAATATATATCGCTTTAATCATCGTGGATTTTATTTTTCTCTATATAATGTTAATATGTATATGGATAATAACGTGAGGTGTGAACATGGAAACGACTTTAAGCATATTAGAAAAACAAATTGTACATCGACTTAATGGTGTGGACCACTATGAATCTATTAATATTGATAAACATTTAGCGCAATTACTTGATTCATATGATATTCCCGAAGAAGCTAAATTGGCTTGCCTCACAATAGATACTGCGATGCATCATTTAGACGAACTTTCTACAACACTAACGTCTAAAAAATCTATTTTAATTGGTGACTTATTAAGCGCACATTTTTATACATTATTAGCAAAATTAAACGACCCAATTTATCAAAAAGAAATTAGTGGGGCAATCGTTGTAATAAATGAAATCAAGTCCTCTATTCATCACGAAACAATCTTTGAAGAAGACATCAGTACGAATATATTAACAGTTGAAAGTATATTTCCACGTATTACGATTAAACATTTTGCCCCTGATGCCAATCTAGGACCAATCAACGAAAAAGTATTAACAAGTTTTTCTGAAAAGCATCCTTCCTATTTAAGTAAATTTTCTAAAGATGAATTAAATACATTTTTAGATAGAATAGAGTCTGAAATACATTCAAAAAGAGGTAATTAACTATGGCAGATAATAAAGCAAAAAAAGAACAAGTACATGATGTTTTTCAAAATATTTCAGGAAAATATGACCGTTTGAATAACATAATTAGCTTTGAACAACATAAGACATGGAGAAAACGTGTTATGAAAGAAATGAATGTTAAACCTGGCTGTAAAGCTTTAGATGTATGTTGTGGAACAGCAGATTGGACAATTTCTCTCAGCAAAGCAGTTGGCCACAGTGGTGAGGTAATTGGCGTAGATTTTAGTGAAAATATGCTTGAAGTTGGTAAAGATAAAACAACTGATATGGATAATATACAACTTGTCCACGGGGATGCAATGAATTTGCCATTTGAGGATAATGAATTTGATTACGTCACAATAGGATTTGGTTTACGTAATGTCCCTGATTATTTAGCAACACTTAAAGAATTACATAGAGTACTTAAACCAGGTGGTATGGTTGTCTGTTTAGAAACAAGTCAACCGACAATGCCAGTATTCAAGCAAGGATATAAACTTTATTTTAAATTTGTAATGCCTATTTTCGGAAAAATTTTTGCAAAATCTAAAGATGAGTACGAATGGTTACAACAATCTACGTTTGATTTTCCCGACAAAGAAAAGTTAAAACGTCTGTTTTCTCAAGCAGGTTTCAGTAACATTAAAGTACGTAGCTTTACAGGTGGCGTTGCAGCGATGCACCTTGGCTATAAATAAATATGAATCAACCAAAGGTGATTAACGTGTCAAAGTTAAACATGAACAGTGAAATAAAGAAAATCGAAAAGCGATTACAACAATCTATAAAAAGCAAAGATAAAGTAATGGAAGATGCTTCTTATCATTTGTTTTCTTCAGGTGGAAAACGCGTTAGACCTGCCTTTGTTATTTTAAGTAGCCAATTCGGTAGAGAAATAAATGAAGATGTGTATTGTGTAGCTGTTGCACTGGAATTAATTCATATGGCTACATTAGTCCACGATGATGTTGTCGATAAAAGCGATAAACGTCGAGGTAGCTTAACTATCGCTAAAAAATGGGATCAAAACACTGCTATTCTTACAGGTAATTTTTTATTAGCCTCAGCACTAGAACATATTTCAAACATTGAAGATGTTCGCATTCATACTGTAATTTCAAGTGCAATAGTTGAAGTATGTAAAGGAGAACTATTTCAATTCCAAGACCAATTTAACGCTCATCAAACGATTACAAGTTATTTACGTAGAATCAATCGCAAAACTGCCTTATTAATACAATTATCAACAGAAGTAGGCGCTATTGCGTCAGGAGCAGATATAAAAACAATTCGTAACTTGAAAATGATTGGTCATTATATTGGTATGAGTTTTCAAATTATTGATGATATACTTGATTTTACAAGTACAGAAAAAAAACTCGGCAAGCCAGTTGGTAGTGATTTGATGAATGGTCACATTACTTTACCTGTGTTATTAGAAATGAGAAATGATCCAGAATTTAAAGAACAAATAAAACAACTCAATCCAAATAGTAGTCAAGAAACATTTGACACATGCATTAAACGCATACAAACATCTGATGTCATACGCCAGTCGCAAATAATTAGTGATAAGTATTTAGATAAGGCGTTAATGCTACTTAACGAATTAGAAAGTGAAACTGCAAAACCATTATTCAAGAAATTAATTAAAAAAGTTGGAAAAAGAAGTGTGTAAGTTATATGAAAAACATTGAAAGCGCTTTAATAACCTGTTAATATATTAATGTATCTCAAAACATATTATTATTTTGATACATAATTCATGTACATTCTGACTGTACAATTGATACATAACTAACAGGGGGATTAACTCACAATGGAAAGAACATTTTTAATGATTAAACCAGACGCGGTACAACGTAATTTAATTGGAGAAATTATTTCTCGTATAGAACGTAAAGGGCTAAAACTTGTAGGTGGTAAGTTTATGACTGTACCACAATCATTGGCTGAAGAACATTATGCAGAACATACAAACAAACCTTTCTATAATAACTTAATTAAATTCATTACTTCTGCACCAGTATTTGCTATGGTAGTTGAAGGTGAAGATGCTGTACACATTTCGCGTCATATTATTGGTAAAACAAATCCATCTGAAGCTACACCAGGTACGATTAGAGGAGACTTAGGCTTAACAGTAGGTAGAAACATCATCCATGGTTCAGATTCAGTTGAGTCAGCTAAAAAAGAAATCAACCTTTGGTTTAAAGCTGAAGAACTAAGTGATTACACCGAATCACGTGAAGCATGGTTATACGAATAGTTTTCATTTAATCATTAATAAAATGTTTACAGATTCGATATTTCAATATAGAAAGCTAACTGATTTTTAATTAATTCAGTTAGCTTTTTTATTATACAAATTGCTTGATAAAGATATAAAAATATATGTAAATGATTGATAAATTAATAATAATATCGGAAAATGGTAGTATTTCTATATAAAATCAAATATTCTTCCTCTAAAAATAATTCAAATGTTACACTTGGATTATAGAAGTTTTCATAAGATTCAATATTTGTAAATTTTTCTGTTAATTTGAACAATTGAATGTGATAAGATATAGAGCATATAATAATTTAAAGTACTAAAGGAACGGAGTGGGAAAAGTATGAGATATTTAACTTCTGGTGAGTCACATGGACCACAGTTAACTGTAATTATTGAAGGTGTACCTGCAAATTTAGAAATTGATGTAGCAGATATTAATGAGGAAATGTTTAAACGACAAGGTGGTTATGGTAGAGGCCGTCGTATGCAAATTGAAAAAGATTCAATTGAAATTGTTTCAGGTGTACGTAATGGCTATACTTTAGGTAGTCCAATTACATTGATTGTTACGAATGATGACTTTACACATTGGAGAAAAATCATGGGTGCGGACCCAATAAGTGAAGAAGACCAAGACAACATGAAACGTGTAATCACAAAGCCACGTCCAGGACACGCTGATTTAATTGGTGGTATGAAATACAATCATAGAGACTTAAGAAACGTATTAGAACGTTCATCAGCTAGAGAAACCGCTGCTCGTGTTGCAGTTGGTGCAGTTTCAAAAATATTATTAAAACAACTTGATATTAATTTTTATAGTAGAGTAGTTGAAATTGGTGGCATCAAAGATGATGCTGATTACGATTTAGAAACTATCAAGTCCAATCTTGATAAAAATGATGTACGTGTTATCAATGATAAAATTGCACAAGAAATACGTGACAAAATTGATTCAGCTAAAAAAGCTGGCGACACTATTGGCGGCGTCGTCCAAACAATTGTCGAAGGTTTACCAGTAGGTATTGGTAGCTATGTACATTACGATCGAAAACTTGATGGTAGAATTGCTCAAGGTGTTGTCAGCATCAATGCATTTAAAGGCGTAAGCTTTGGCGAAGGTTTTAAAGTAGCTGAAAAACCTGGTAGTGAAATTCAAGATGAAATCTTATATGACACTACGAATGGTTATTACAGAGGCTCAAATCACTTAGGTGGTTTTGAAGGTGGTATGTCGAATGGTATGCCTATCGTAGTCAATGGCGTTATGAAACCAATCCCTACACTTTACAAACCACTTAACTCAGTTGATATTAATACCAAGGAGTCGTTCAAAGCTTCTATAGAGCGTTCTGATAGCTGTGCTGTACCTGCAGCAAGTGTTGTAGTTGAAAATGTAGTTGCATTTGAAATAGCAAAAGCATTACTCGAAGAATTCCAAAGCAACCATATAGAGCAATTAAAAACACAAATAGATGAACGTCGTTTATTAAATATAGAATATTAATTAGCAATTAAAATTTATAAAGTAGCTAGGTGAGCATATGAAATTAGAAACGACTTATACATCAAATAACTATCCAATTATCGTCGAACATAAAGCTCTAGACCAATTACATCAATTTATTAATAATTATAAAGATATCGTTTTAATCGTTGATTCAACAGTGAATGATGAATGGGGAGAAACATTAGAATTTATTACTACTGAATATGGTGCATATAAACTAACTATACCTTCCGGTGAAACAACAAAATCGTTAGCTTTCTATCAAGAAACTATTGAATCATTACTCAGTAACGGATTAACACGTGATACATGTTTAATTGCTGTTGGTGGAGGAGCTACAGGAGACTTTACAGGTTTCCTAGCAGCGACATTATTGCGAGGTGTAGACTTCATTCAAGTTCCAACTACTATCCTTGCTCACGATTCTAGTGTGGGCGGGAAAGTTGGAATTAATTCTAAGCATGGAAAGAATTTAATAGGTGCTTTCTATCGACCTAAAGCGGTTATCTATGATTTGGATTTCTTAACATCATTACCATATAGTGAAGTATTAAGTGGTTATGCAGAAGTTTATAAACATGCTTTATTAAGTGATGCTCAAGCTGTGCGAGATATTGAAAGACAATTTCCTAATCAGTCAGCACTTGCTTCACTTAATGAAATTGAATATTACTTATTTAAAGGTATCGAAACAAAATTAAATATTATCGTTAAAGATGAAAAAGAATCGAACGTTCGTAAGTTTTTAAATTTAGGTCATACATTTGGCCACGCGGTTGAATATAATTTTAAAATTCCACATGGACATGCAGTGATGATTGGTATGGTTTATCAATTTATCGTAGCAAACAATGTCTTAAATCAAGACTTTGATGTCTCTCATTATATTAATTATTTAGTGGAGTTAGGCTACCCGTTAGAAATCATTCATGATTTTGAATTTAAACCCTTATACAACCTTATGTTAAAAGATAAGAAGAATGATCAACAAGGTGTGCAAATGGTATTATTAGACGGAATTGGTAATCCAGTTGTAAAACACATTAATAAATCAACACTTCTTCAAGCTTTCACAGATTTTCTTACATTATTTGAAAAGTAGGTGGCTTTTTTGACAAACAGTAAAATAGTAGACATTAACGGGCCGTTAGTGGGTGAAATAGAGGTTCCAGGAGATAAATCTATGACACATAGAGCAATCATGCTCGGTTCACTAGCAAAAGGTACTTCTACAATATATAAACCGCTTCTTGGCGAAGATTGTATTCATACTGTAGAGATTTTCCAAAAATTAGGTGTGGATATCTCAGTAGACGAGGATAAAATTGTAATTAATTCACCAGGGTACAAACACTTCAAAACGCCACATCAAGTATTATATACCGGCAACTCTGGTACAACTACACGACTCGTTGCAGGTCTATTGAGTGGATTGGGCATTGAAACTGTTATTTCTGGTGATGAATCTATTGGAAAAAGACCGATGGATAGAATAATGAAGCCATTAAGCTTAATGAATGCTAATATTACAGGTGTTGATAATAATTATACACCGCTAATCATTAAACCTTCCCAAATAAATGGTATTACTTATCAAATGGAAGTTGCGAGTGCTCAAGTAAAAAGTGCCATTTTATTTGCTAGTTTATTTGCAGAAGAACCAACAACTATTAAAGAGTTAGGTACTACACGCAATCACTCAGAAACCATGTTCCAACATTTTCATATCCCTGTAACTACAGAAGATAAAACGATAGCAATGCCTAAAAGAGGTATCGATCACATTCAACCAGTTGATTTCCATGTACCAGGAGATATATCTTCAGCAGCATATTTTATAGTTGCAGGCTTGATTAGTGAAGGCAGTGATATTACAATTCACAATGTTGGCATAAACCCAACCCGTTCAGGTATTATTGATATCGTGAAACAAATGGAAGGAAACATTACTTTATTTAATCAAACAAATGGTCCAGAACCCACTGCATCCATTCGTGTACAATACTCTCCCAATATGAAACCTATTCATATTGATGGTGACTTAGTACCAAGAGCGATTGACGAAATTCCAATTGTTGCTTTACTATGTACTCAAGCTGAAGGTACGAGTATCGTAAAAGAAGCGGAAGAATTGAAAGTAAAAGAAACAAATCGTATCGATACAACAGCAAATATGTTAAATTTATTAGGTTTTACATTACAGCCAACAAACGATGGTATGATTATTCATCCTTCTACTTTGAAACAAACTGCAACAGTCGACAGCTATACTGATCATCGTATTGGTATGATGCTTGCAATTTCGTCATTGTTAACACATAAACCGTTAACAATTAATCAATTTGATGCCGTAAACGTTTCTTTCCCCGGTTTCTTACCGAAGCTAAAACAATTAGAAAAAGAGGGATAAGAGTATGGAAGATATCTATAAATTAATAGATGATATCAACTTACAAAAATTAGATAACTTAGACACCCGCGTCAATGATGCACTAAGTTCTCCGAAAGATGATGCATTATTTATACTCGGTGAAACGTTATATAATTATGGTCTAATGCCACAAGGTCTTGAGGTGTTCCGTACGTTATACCATAAATATCCTGATGAAAGTGAATTACTCATCTATTTCATCGAAGGTTTAATGGCAGAGAATCAAACAGATGAGGCTTTAGAATATTTAAATGAAGTTGAAATATCAACAGAACGTCTAATGCTAGAAGCTGATTTATATCAACAGCTAAATATGTTAGAAGTAGCTATCGATAAATTAGTAGAAGCCATTGATATCGAGCCGAATGATCCTATCATTCACTACGCGCTTGCTGAATTACTATATTTTGATGGACAATATTTACGTGCAGCTTCTGAATATGAAACTGTCCTTGAAACGGGTGAATATGAAGTGAATGGGACAAACTTATTCTCTCGCTTAGCAGATTGTAGTTTGCAAAGTGGTAACTATAGTGACGCAATTAAAATGTTTGATGAAATTAATGAAGAAGAAATGGTTTCAGAAGATTATTTTAAAAAAGCAATTGCTTATGAAAAAAATGAGCTAACTCAAGAGGCAATTAATTTAATTCAAACTTTATTATCAAAAGATCCTGATTTTTTACAAGCTTATTTTTATTTACAACAACTTTACGAAAATGAACACAACCATGCTGATGCTATTGAAATTGGTAAAGAAGGACTGAGACTTAGTCAATTCTATAAGGAGTTAATGGTATCAACAGGTAGTATAGCGATTGAACATGGTGATGCTAATGAAGGTGTGCAACTTTTATTACAAGCATTAGAAGTAGATAACGCTTATCAAGAACCGTTACTAATTCTAAGTGATTTATATAGACATGAGGAAGATTATGAAGCCCTCATAGCATTATTACAGTATGTAGATGAAGAAGATTTAGATCCTGTATTTATGTGGCATTTAGCTTTTGCATTAGGACATAAAGAGCGCGACAAAGAAGCTCAACACTTTTTTGAATTGGCATATCCGACTCTACGTACACAATCTGCATTCTTAAGTGATTACTATTTCTATTTAGTCGAAATTGGACAAATTGACCAAGCAAAATCAATGCTCAATCACTTACTTGAAATAGAACCGAGCAATGAAACATGGCATGATGAAGCTGAAAGATTATTATCTTTCTAAGCTAGGAAGGTGAGTACTATGAGCAATACCCTACAACAAGTGAAATCGAACTTTATAGAGTATCTTCTTTTTCATTATAACTTTAAATCTAGAATAAGTGTGTGGGTATTAAACTTAATTAAGTCATCACCTGAGTTACTGCAACAAATACATTTTGTAGACAAACTAATTTCTAATCATAATGTTTTAGAAGTTGGTTTGGTGGGCTCAAATCAACAAGCTATTAAATTCACTCGTACTAATCAACAAATGATTAATAGCGACGAAATTTTTAATTTAATATCAAATGAGAATCTGTCATTTGATATTAAATTGCATTTTAGCGATGTGCAACCAAGGGAAACACGTTTAGATGAATTACTATTAATGCAATTATTAAACTCGCCATACTATGTTATGTATATGCAAGATATTTATGCTATACCGTTATCAAAGCAAAGTGAGTCTTCTATTATTACGCATTTGCAAGATAATATTGATTTGAGCTTACAATTGCATGATAAAGCACTGTTTTATCAATTAACTCAAATTCTCAACACATTTGAGACACGAAACGTCAATAAAACAACGAAGGATTGACCTTATGAATATCAAATCACTATGGCATATACTTATTTATAATAAAGGTGTACTTTACTTTCTGTTCGTTTGTAATTTATTAGGAACCATCTATGGTTATATTTGGTATGGAGGCCAGCTTAGTGTTTCAAGTTGGCAATTCACACCATTTGTTCCAGATAGTCCAACCGCTTCATTATTCTTATGCATTGCAATTATTGGTTTTATTTTAGGTAAAAACTTTCCCATTATAGAAGCTTTAGCATTTGTATCACTGATAAAATATGGTGTATGGGCAGTCATTATGAATATTATCATGTTTATCCAATTTGATTCTGTGACTATTATAGGCTGTATGCTCATATTCTCTCATGGGATAATGGCAATTGAAGCGTTACTCTTCTATCCAAGGTTTAAAATCACGATGCTTGGTTTTATTTTTGCTGTGATATGGGTATTCCATAATGATGTTATTGATTATGTATTTATGCAATATCCTTACTATGACTTTATTGCAAACCATATTGAAGGTGTTGCATACCTTGCGTTTTGGTTAAGTGTTATACCTTTAATTCTCTATTTAAATTTAACTCGATTTAAAAAGAGTGAAATATTTGACCATCATTAACGTTCACAGTAAAATGTTATTAAAGGAGTGAGGATTTTTGTCTTTTATCTATATGATTATATACTTTGTTATTTTGATGTTATTGCCACTATGGGCTCAGCACAAAGTTAAGTCTAATTATGAAAAATATTCACAAGTAAGATCAACAAGCGGTAAGACAGGCCAAGAAGTTGCTTTGGAAATCCTTCATGCAAATGGCATCTATGATGTTGATGTTGTTGAAGGGAAAGGCTTCTTAACTGACCATTACGACCCTAGAAAAAAAGTACTCGTTTTATCACCGGCTAACTTTAGTAGACCTTCTGTTGCTGGCACGGCTATCGCGGCACACGAAGTTGGGCATGCGATACAACACGCAGAAGGATATTTCTTCTTAAGATTTAGAACTTCATTAGTACCATTAGCAAACGTAGGTAGCTCAATTGGTTACTTAGCTGTATTTGCTGGTATTATTTTAACGAGTCTACAAAGTACTTTAGGTTCTACCGCATTATGGATAGGTATTGCATTTATGTCTCTAGCGGTGTTATTCTCAATTGTTACGCTACCAGTGGAATTCAACGCAAGTAGTAGAGCAATGAAACAAATACAAAGCTTAGATATTGTTAATGAAAAAGAATACCGTCACGCTAAGAAAGTACTTACTGCCGCGGCAATGACTTATGTTGCTTCTACTGCAGTGGCCTTAGCAGAACTTGCTAGATTTATTCTTATCGCTAAATCAAGTGAATAATGATATAAACACCCTAACATATACAAAATGCTAGGGTGTTTTTTTATGTTGAAATTAGATTACATTTTGGATTTAAATATACATTTTAAATCCACATAAAAACAAAACCAACTATATAAACTAATATAAAGATTAACTCTTGCAGGAATAATGCATGAAGCATAAAATTAGTCTATACTATATTAGAAACCGTTAAAAAGCGAGGCGTATATAATGAAGACGATGAAAGACATGCAGACTGAAATAGATGACTATATAGGTCAGTTTAAAACAGGATATTTTAGCCCTCTAGCTAACCTTGCACGCTTAACTGAAGAAGTTGGGGAATTAGCAAGAGAAATTAATCACTATCATGGTGAAAAAAAGAAGAAAACCTCAGAAGCTGAAAATACAATTAAAGCAGAATTAGGAGATAACTTGTTCGTTTTATTATGCATAGCTAATTCTTTAGATATTGATATGACTGAAAGCTTTGATGATACTATGAATAAATTTAATACACGTGATAAAAATCGTTTTGAACGAAAATAATTTAATTTGAAATAGAGAGGGTGTTCCACCTTATGAAAATAGGCATTACATGTTACCCATCAATGGGTGGTTCGGGAATCATTGCTACTGAATTAGGCATTAAACTTGCTGAACGTGGACATGATATCCATTTTATAACATCTAATATACCATTTAGAATCAGAAAACCATTACCAAACATCACATTTCACCAAGTTGAAGTGAACCAATATGCTGTTTTTCAGTACGCACCTTACGACATAACACTTAGTACTAAAATTGCTGAAGTAATCAATGAGTATGACTTAGACTTGTTACATATGCATTATGCTGTACCTCACGCAGTTTGTGGTATTTTAGCAAAACATATGTCTAAAAAAGATATTAAGATAATGACTACATTACATGGGACTGATATTACAGTACTCGGTTATGACCATTCTTTAAAAAATGCAATTAAGTTTGGTATAGAAGAAAGTGATATTGTGACGAGTGTGAGTCAGTCACTAGCTAAACAAACTAACGATATAATAGAAACAGCTAAAGAAATAGTTCCAATATACAATTTTGTTAGAGAAAATGAATTCCCGACAAAACCCAAACAATTGACTGAAGAAGGACAACGTTTAAAATCATGCTATGGAATTAAACCCAATGAAAAAGTACTCATTCATGTTTCAAACTTTAGAGGTGTAAAACGTATAGATACTATTATAGACACATTTGCGAAAGTACACGCAAGCTTGCCATCCAAACTACTATTGTTAGGTGACGGCCCGGAATTAATGGATATGAAACAAAAAGCACGTGATCTCGATATCGAGGATGCAGTTCTATTTTTAGGAAAACAAAATTGGGTCAGTGAATTTTATCAAATTTCAGACTTAGTACTACTTTTAAGTGAAAAAGAAAGTTTTGGTTTGTCGTTACTTGAAGCAATGAAATCTGGTATTGTCCCAATAGGATCTACGGCTGGTGGAATTAAAGAAGTTATCAAACATGAAGAAACTGGATTCTTAGTAGATATTGGTGATAGTACAACTGCGAGTGAGTATGCTTTAAAACTACTCACAGAACCTAAGCTTTATCAAGATATGCAAACACGTATGCTAGAAGATGTTTCAAAACGTTTTTCTTCTGACTTGATTGCAGATCAATATGAATATTACTACACTAAAATGTTAGAGGGTAACAATGACTAAATCACTTTTTGAAACGGCCAAACCAATTTTAGAAACTTTACAAGCACATCAACACCAAGCATTTTACGTTGGCGGTGCAGTAAGGGATTATCTGATGAATAAAGCAATACATGATATTGATATCACAACAAGCGCAACGCCAGATGAAATTGAAGCAATTTTTGATAAGACCATTCCGATTGGCAGGGAACATGGCACAATTAATGTCGTCTATAACGGTGATCAATATGAGGTTACGACATTCCGCGCAGAAGGGGATTACGATGATCATCGTAGACCTAATGAGGTCTTTTTTGTGAGAGATTTATATGAAGATGTAAAACGCAGAGATTTTACAATGAATGCTATTGCTATGGATGTTAATTACCAAATTCACGATTACTTTGATGGTTACAAAGATATCCAACACCAATTAATCAAAACAGTTGGAAACCCATCTGAACGTTTTACCGAAGATGCATTACGTATCATTAGAGGGTTGCGTTTTCAGTCACAGTTAGGATTTACTTTAGAAGATAATACATTTGAAGGAATGCACAAACGCATTGCAGACATTGCACATCTCTCTATTGAACGCATTGTGGTTGAATTGAAAAAATTGACATTGGGACAATATGTCTCACAAAGTTTCAATAACCTAATATATTTTAATGCTTTTCATTATATTCCATTTTTTAAGCAGTTTGATTTCTCAAAATTCAACTTAAAAGAACCCTTATCCTTACCAATGTTAATTGCATTTCTAAAAGTTCAACAACCAAATGCTAACACTTCGTTAGCTGATTTAAAAATAAGTAATAACGAAAAAAAATATATTAATAAGCTAGAACAATTGATTCAACAAATGCCGGAAATTACTACTAAACAAACATTGAAATTATTAGTGTATGATTTTGGTGAAGCAGAAATATTTAATGTTTTAAACTATAGAACAATGTTAAACGACAATAACATTATGAAAATATCTCCATTAATTTTCAATCCGACTTCAATTAAAGAAGTTAGCCAAAATTTACCAATGTCTTCAAGGAAAGAAATGGATATCAATGGCAAAGATATATTGCAAGCTACAGGTAAACCGAGCGGCCCCTGGCTTAAAACAACCTTGCGTCAAATAGAAAGTGCCATTATAGCTGGCGATATAAAAAATTTTAAACCGGAATTATTAAAGTGGGTGAAAACACATGTCTAAATATAGTAAAGATGTTATTCAAATATTATATCAGCATCAAACTGAATACATCTCAGGACAATATATAGCAGAACGCTTATCTATATCCCGTACAGCCGTAAAAAAGGTAATTGATCAGTTAAAATTAGAAGGCTGTGAGATTGAATCCGTAAATCACAAAGGGCATCGCTTAATTCATTTACCTGATAAATGGTATAGTGGCATTGTACTTCCCATGATAAAAGCTCAAAATGTATTCGACCAAGTAGAAGTATTAGAAAGTATTAATTCTACACAACTACTAGCCAAACAAAGATTGGTAGGAAATACAGAAACTTTTCTAATATTAAGTGATGAACAAACACAAGGTAAAGGTCGTTTCAACAGGCCATGGTCATCATCTAAAGGAAAAGGACTTTGGATGTCTGTTGTTTTACGTCCGAACATGCCTTTTGAAATGATAACAAAATTTAATTTATTTATAGCCTTAGGCATCAGAGATGCGATTCAACAATTCAGCAATGACGATGTTACAATTAAATGGCCAAATGATATTTATATAAATCAACGCAAAGTATGTGGCTTTTTGACAGAAATGGTAGCAAATAGCGATGGCATCGAAGCGGTGATTTGTGGTATTGGGATTAATATGAATCACTTAGCAAAAGATTTTAGCGAAGACCTCCAACAAAAAGCTACAAGTATTCGTATTCACGCCGATGAAAAAATTAATCGTTATTGTTTTTTACAATCACTTGTTAACAATATTGAGCATCGATACCATCAATTTATCACAGAGCCATTTTCAACTATACGAAAAGAATACATAGACGCTTCTAATATTTGGAATAAAACATTAAGGTTCACTGAAAACAGTAAACAATTTCATGGAGAAGCGTTAGATATTGATCAAGATGGATTTTTACATGTTAAAGATGAAAATGATAAACACCACCGTTTAATCAGTGCAGATATAGAATTTTAACTTAAAACCTCATTGAAAGGAGGAATGAGAATGTCAAAACCATGTTATGCTGTTATGGATCTAGAAACAACAGGTAATCAATTAGATTATGATGAAATCATTCAAATAGGAATTACTTTTGTTCGTGAAAATAAAATAATCGGCACGTACCATTCAATGATTAAGACTGATTTAGAAATTCCTCCTTTTATACAAGCATTAACATCAATAGAAGAAGAAATGTTAAATCAAGCACCATATTTTCATGAAATCGCTGAAGATATTTATAAACAAATAGATGGTTGCATCTTTGTAGCTCACAATGTAGCTTTTGACTTGAATTTTATAAAAAAATCTTTTAAAAACTGTAATATTAAATATCGTCCTAAAAAAGTTATGGACACTTTAGAATTATTTAAAGTAGCTTTTCCAACAGATAAAAGCTATCAATTAAGTGAACTAGCAGAAACACATGGCATTGTATTAAATAACGCGCATCGCGCTGATGAAGACGCTGCAACTACTGCCCAATTAATGGTGCTTGCATTTAAAAAATTTGAAACGCTACCTTTAGATACTTTGAAACAACTATATTATTTAAGCAAAACCTTAAAATATGATTTACATGATATTTTATTTGAAATGGTGCGCAATCATGAACACAGGCCGCTAGAAGATACTTATGGTCAATTCGAACAAATTATTTTTAAAAAGCAAAAAGATTTTAAAGCACCTACTGTAGATTTTGGTGGGTCTTTAAAAGATTTATATACGTTAGTTACAAATGAACTTAGCCTAACTTATCGTCCCCAGCAATTGTATTTAGCTGAAATAATATTAGAACAACTCATGAACAGTGAAAAAGCAATGATTGAGGCTCCACTAGGGAGTGGTAAATCCTTTGCTTATTTACTCGCGTCTCTAATGTATAATATTGAAACTGGTAAACATGTAATGATTTCAACTAATACTAAAATATTGCAAAATCAATTATTAGAAAAAGACATACCAGCACTTAAAAATGCGTTGAACTTTAAAATCAATGCTACATTAATAAAGAGCAAGCGTGATTATATCTCACTCGGTTTAATCAGCCAAATCTTAAAAGAAGAAGCTAGTAATTATGAAGTTAGCATTTTGAAGATGCAATTATTGATTTGGATTACTGAAACAGATACTGGTGATATTCAAGAATTAGACTTAAAGGGTGGCCAAAAAATGTATTTCGAACAAAAATTAGAGACTTATGTCCCTGTTCGAAATGATATACACTATTTCAATTTCATTAAACGCAATGCTCAAAACATACAAATTGGTATTACGAATCATGCTCATTTAATACATGCAGCACATGATAATTCTATTTATCAATTATTTGATGATTGTATTATAGATGAAGCACATCGTTTACCAGATTATGCATTAAGCCAAGTAACGAATGAACTAAGTTATTCTGATATTAAATATCAACTTGGACTAATTGGTAAAACAGAAAATGAAAAACTTCTTAAGTCTATCGACCATTTAGAACAACAACGCATTCTTGAAAAGTTAGATATACCACCTATAGACGTATTTGGCTTAAAAACTACCGTAAATGAGATACATGACTTAAACGAACAATTATTTACAACTATGTTTAATATTATTCAAAGTTCTGAAGCCCATGATGATGAAGTGCATAAATTACATTTTGTTTATCATTTTGATGTTGCACCGATTTTAAATGATTTACATGCTATTATTCATAAACTCAATATGGCTTTAGAGTTTTTCAATGGCATGAGCCATAAGACAATTAAATCAGTACGTAAACAATTGCTTTATATTAATGATCGTTTTAAAGAAATTGAATACAGTTTAAAAAATAATCATACAAGTTATTTATCAATTAAAAATATAAATCAAAAATCAACAATTAAGTTAAATGTTAAGGATTATGATGTTAAAGAAATATTAACAAAACAAGTATTAGATAAATTCAAGTCATTAACATTCATTTCAGGTACTTTAACTTTTAACCACTCTTTTGAAAACTTCAAGAAATGGTTTAATAAAGATATTACGTTTAACACATATGAAATTGATTCAAAAGTGATGTCTCCAAACCAAACGACTGTTTTCATTCCTAATGATGTAGCTTCATACAATTATAAAAATATTGACGATTATGTTAGCTCTATTGTTAATTACGTGATGGAATACACTAAAATTGCGGAATCTAAATGCTTAATTTTATTTACCAGTTACAAAATGATGCATATGGTTCAAGAATTATTAAATGAATTGCCTGAATTTGAAGACTACGTAGTATTAACGCAACAACAGAACCAAAACTATAAAATAGTTCAACAATTTAATAGCTTTAACAAAGCAATTTTGCTTGGCACCGGCACATTCTTTGAAGGGTTTGATTTTCAATCAAATGGTATCAAGTGTGTAATGATTGCTAAGTTACCATTTATGAATCAAAACAATACGAAATATTGGCTTATGGAATCTGAGTTTGCTTCTACATTCAAGGATTATGTGTTACCTGATGCAGTCACGCGTTTTAGACAAGGTCTAGGAAGATTGATACGTAACGAGGACGATAAAGGCATCATCGTTTCTTTTGATGATCGTTTAATCCGCAGTAATTACAAACAATTTTTTGAGCAATCATTAGAGAGCTATCGTCAAAATAAAGGTAATATTAAACAATTTACAAGTATACTTAAGAAATTAAAAAATTAAACTAAACTCACGCAGCTAGAACTTACACTTTGATTTTGTTAAAATATATAAGGATAAAGAAATGAAGAATAGAATATTAATAGGAGACTGGCTATGAAGACAACGATTAAAGAAGCGAAGAAATATCTTAACCAAGAAGTTACTATTGGGGCTTGGTTAACTAATAAACGTTCAAGTGGGAAAATTGCATTCCTACAATTAAGAGATGGGACTGGCTTTATGCAAGGTGTACTAGCCAAAGCAGAAGTCGCTGAAGAAACATTTAAACTTGCTAAAGAACTCACTCAAGAATCGTCTATTTATATTACTGGCGTTATATCTGAAGATAATCGTTCTGATATTGGTTACGAAATGCAAGTGAAGTCTATAGAAGTGATTTCAGAGTCACATGACTATCCAATTACACCTAAAAATCACGGCACAGAATTTTTAATGGATCATCGTCACTTATGGTTGCGTTCTAAGAAACAACATGCAGTGATGAAAATTAGAAACGAAATTATTCGTGCAACTTATGAATTCTTTAATGATAATGGGTTCACCAAAATTGATCCACCCATTTTAACAGCGAGTGCACCTGAAGGCACAAGTGAACTATTCCATACAAAGTATTTTGATGAAGATGCTTTCTTATCACAAAGTGGACAGTTATATATGGAAGCTGCTGCAATGGCTCATGGTAGAGTATTTTCATTTGGTCCAACATTCCGTGCTGAAAAATCTAAAACACGTCGCCATTTAATTGAATTCTGGATGATTGAACCTGAAATGGCTTTTTGTGAACACGCTCAAAGTTTAGAAATTCAAGAACAATATGTAACACATGTCATTAAATGTGTCCTAAATAATTGCAAACTTGAATTAAATCTATTAGAACGTGATACCTCAAAACTTGAAAAAGTAGCAACACCATTCCCACGTATCACTTATGATGATGCTATCGTATTCTTGAAAGAGCAAGGATTTGATGATATCGAGTGGGGAGAAGATTTCGGTTCGCCTCACGAGACTGCCATAGCAAATCACTATGATTTACCAGTATTTATCACGAATTACCCAACTAAAATCAAGCCATTCTATATGCAACCGAACCCCAAAAATGAAGACACTGTGCTTTGTGCAGATTTAATTGCACCTGAAGGTTATGGTGAAATTATAGGCGGGTCTGAACGCATAAATGATCTTGATTTAATGGAACAACGTATAAATGAATATGGATTAGATGCTGAAAGCTATAGCTATTATCTAGATCTGCGACGCTATGGCAGTGTGCCTCATAGTGGTTTCGGCTTAGGTTTAGAACGAACTGTAGCATGGTTATCTGGCGTAGAACACGTTCGTGAAACAGCACCATTCCCACGTTTACTTAATCGACTATATCCATAATATTTAAATAAAGTAACGAATACGCGTCCAGTCCACTCATGATGGCTGGACGCTTTTATAACACTATTAATGATGGGAAGGATTAATTTGAATAAGGAACAATTAAAAACAAGACCTGTTGTAATCAGAAAAGAATTACTTGACCATTATAATGAATTAGGGCTAAATGAGGCTGAACTCATAATTTTAATCAAGCTTATTCATGCATCTGAAACATCAAACAAGCAACCCTCGATAGAATCTCTACAACAGGGCACTTCTTTAGATTCAAGAGAAATCACTTCTATCATACAAACATTAATACAGCATGATTTGTTAGAACTTAACGTCAACAAAGATGAAGAAGGAAAATTCACCGAATATATGAATCTCAACCAATTTTATGATAGATTAAGTGAAATTATGCAACAACTGCAAGTGAAACATGAAGAACAAAATACTGAACTTGAATTCAATACGCTTTTCCAACAAATTGAGCAAGCATTCGGTAGACCATTATCACCATATGAGATTGAAACATTAAATCAATGGTTAGATGTAGATAAACATGATTTAAGTGTAATTCAGGCTGCTTTAGATGAAGCTACAAGCCAAAATAAAATGAGTTTTAAATATATAGACCGTATTTTACTGAATTGGAAAAAACATAACGTAAAAACGATCGAAGATTCAAAAAAAATTAGCCGTCAATTTAATCAACCTAAAATGAAACATACAGTGAATAAGGTTCCTAAATTTGATTGGCTGAATGGAGAGAAGCCCAATGGTAAGTAATAAAAAAGCACTTGAAATGGTTGATGTCATTGCTGAAATGTTTCCAAATGCTGAATGTGAACTTGTACATGATAATGCGTTTGAACTTACAATTGCCGTGCTTTTATCAGCACAAACAACTGATATCTCTGTAAATAAACTTACAAAACCTTTATTCAAAAAATATAAATCACCTGAAGATTACTTAAATGTGGATATTACAGAATTAGAAAATGACATTCGTACCATTGGCTTGTATAGAAATAAAGCCAAAAACATTCAAAAATTGTGCAAGTCGTTATTGGATAAATTTGATGGAGAAATTCCTCAAACACATAAAGAATTGGAAAGTTTAGCAGGCGTAGGCAGAAAAACCGCCAATGTTGTTATGAGTGTCGCTTTTGGCGAACCTTCATTAGCAGTAGATACACACGTAGAGCGTATCTCTAAACGTTTAGGTATATGTAGATGGAAAGATAACGTACGTCAAGTAGAAGATAAACTCTGTAGCGTCGTGCCAAGAGAGAGATGGAATAAAACACATCATCAACTTATATTCTTTGGACGTTATCATTGTTTAGCGCGAAAGCCAAAATGTGATATATGTCCATTATTCGATGTGTGTAGAGAAGGACAGAAACGATATAAAGCAGGGTTGAAAGAGGCGAAATAAAATGATTTCAAAAGAAGATTTCATAAAATTAGAACAAGATCTTGATGTTTTTGCTAAACATAAAAAGTTAAAAACAGTTGAAGCCAAACACTTGTTAGATCAATACTTCAATTTAATACAACAATACTTTAAACAAATTAATGATATTGATGTTATAGATTTTCAGCGTTTAGCTCAATATCCCGTCGTTCCAATGAATTTTGAAGATAGATTCCACTACATGATTGCTAGAAAGTATCACTTTATGGGATATAGTCAAATGAAAACTCTAAAATCTGAACTTATTAAAATGAATGCATCATATCAAATTCGACAAAAAAATAATTAAAAAAGAGCAACCACCTAAAACTATACAGGTGGTTGCTCTTTTTTAATACACGTGTCTTAAGTAATTTCTCATAAACAAAAGACCCGATTCCAAATGAAGGAGATCGGGTCTTTTGGTATTGTAGTGATATTATTGAGCTCGTCTTGTAGCGGCTTCATTACTACTATTCGTATTGGTACTATTATTTGTATTATTTGTATTATTTTGGTTGTTCGTGTTGTTCATATTGTTCGAATTATTTGTAATGTTACCTGTACTGTTATTATTAGAAGAATTGTTTTCTGAATTAGATTCAGAGTCACTATCAGAGTCATTATCAGAGTCACTCTCTTGATTATTTCCTTGTCCTTTAGGATCTTTATCAGTTGTATCATCATCTGGTTCGCCTTTAACTGATAAATCATCCTTGCTGTCGCCACTAACAGAATCAGGTTTAGTGAAGTCTTCGCCATCACGAGGTGAGATTGAAGACATTACATCTTCTAATAGAAATTGTGGATATTTTTGCTCATCACTTCCAACGAATGAGTTAGTTCCACCTTGTTTAACTTCATTGAAGCCCATCCATATAGACATACTATATTTTGGAGTGAAACCATTAATCCAAACATCTTTAGCAGCGTTATCAGGTAGGTTGTATTGTTGGTAAGTTTGTTGTCCATACGTACCTGTACCTGTTTTAGCAGCAATATTTACACCAGAGATATCATGACCATAAGCAGAACCATAAGGCTCAAATGTACCTTTAAGTACTTCTGCAAGCATGTAAGCAGTAGAATCTTTCATTGCTTTTTTACTTGTATGATCGTATTCGATAACTTCACCATCTTGCTTTTCAACTTTTTGAATAGAATGCGCATTATTATATTCGCCACCATTTGCAATAGCTGCAAATGCTGATGCTAATTGTGTAGGTGAGAACTCAGACGCTGAACCACCTAATACTTCAGCTGGGCCAATTGGACCTTCATATTCTAAGCCTACTTTTTCAGCAAATTCTTTTGGTGCATCGTTACCAGCGTTTTTCTTAGTTGATTCCCAAGCTTTTAGTGCTGGTATATTGAAACTTTGACGTAATGCATCATATAGTTTAACTGTACCATGATCTTCCAGGTCATAGTTTCTGAATGTAACACCATCAACTTGATACTCGTCATCATCTTCCATAGCATGGTTCGTTGCCCATGACATGTTTTCTATGGCTGGACCATACGATAAGAATGGTTTTAATGAAGAACCAGTAGGGTGTGCATCAGTTGCTAAGTTTCTATCAACGACATCTTTATAATCCCTACCGCCGGATATGGCGACTAATTTACCTGTTTCACTATCCACTATAGAAGAACCAACTTGTTGGTCATCGTTTTTATAGTAGCTACCATTATTAACACGATCTTGCAATGTTTCTTGAACATCTTTGTCCATGTTTGTATAAATCTTAATGCCACTATTTAATACGGAACCTAACTTTTTATCTTTAAATTCTTCGTTATTCATAAGCTCAGATTTTACAAAATTAATATAAGAATCATACTCTTCCTTAGAATCTTGTTTGCTTACTTGACGCTCTTCTGTGGAACGTTCAACTAAAGTATCTTGTATTGGCGTATCCTGTGCCTTTTCTTTCTCTTCTTTAGAAATTCTATTATGATATTCCATTAAGTAGAGCACAGTATCTTTACGAGATTCAGCCTCTTCAGGATGGTCATAAACATTATATGTGTTTGGCACTTGAGGTAAACCTGCAAGATACGCTGATTCAGCTAAAGTTAATTCATTCAATTCTTTATCAAAATAGTACTTAGCTGCAGCTTTTATACCGTACACACCATCAGAATAATAGATTTTATTTAAGTATATTTCGAATATTTCATCTTTACTATACTCTTGTTCTAATCTGTATGATAAGTACGCTTCTTGCGCTTTACGAGCGATAGATTTTTTATCTGTCAAGAATGATCGTTTAACTACTTGTTGCGTTAAAGTAGAAGCACCTTGAGAACCAAATCCACCAGTAATATTTTTGGCAACAGCACCAAACAGTCGTTTATAATCAAGTGCGCCATGACTATAGAAGCGATTATCTTCTGTAGCTAATACAGCTTCTTTCATTTGCTTAGGCACTTCATCTAACTCAACATGTTCACGTCGTTGCCCGTTGTCAATCGTTTTAATTAATTCTCCATCTTTATCATAAATCTTAGCTGGGATGGGATCTTGCAATTTTGATTCTGTAAATGCTGGTGCTTTCCAAGCATAATACGCAAATAACAAGATACCTATTAAAGCTAAAACGATAAAGGCTATAATAAGAAAGCCAATTATTTTGATTATCGTTCGTTTAATATTCCTATTCTTTTTTTGCTCGGACTTTCCATTCTTGTTTGATTGGGAAGTCCTTTTCTTCTCCGTCATACGCGGTCCTCACTTTCATCTAATATCAACTTATCAACTGCTTTGAGGTAATTCAATCGTGGTTGATACTGATAAGGAATATAGTAACCATTTTTTCTTATTTCTTCAACCGTTACCGACTTTTTGATGTTTTTAGTATATCTTTCCCAAAAAATTTCAAATTTAGAATAGGGAAGCAAATATACTTCATCTAGCGTTTTAAAACGAATTAATAAAAATACAATACCATTTTGTTTATGGCATGATTCCATGTGTGAAACTTGGTGTTCATGCATATTACTTAATGGAAAAGATGTTTTATTTTTCGTTTCTTTCGCTTCAAAGTCTAGGTAATGTCCATTATAAATACCATTATAATCAGTTGTCGACGGCGTTCTGAAATAAGCCTCATTAATTACAGCCTTACTTCTCATAGGATAATGAACATTTACAATTTGAACAGGCGTTGGTTTTTTATGTATAACCGCCTTTTTATGATTCAAATAGTACGTATTCGACAGTTCGATATCATTTTCAAGTGACATACCTCTGCCACCATAGTCTATTTTACCCGTTTGATCCTTTTGAGTTCGTCCGACTTGAGACTTAATTCTATTAAATGGTTTCCCATTTGGGTAATTCATTGTTTTTCACCACTTTAATTTGGAAATCAAAAACTTTTTCTATTATACCTAACTTCGGCAAATTTTTCCAAATCTTGAAATATGATTCAATGTATATACACACACATACATCATATACATTTTAACGTGCTTTCCTCAATTAAACAATATTTGGGGCTAAATAAGGTGTTAGTATAACATAAATGTTAGGTGACGCTTTAGAAATGACGCTTATAATCTTTTATGGTAAATTGATTGTGTAGGAGGAAGCTTCATGCAAAAATTAATTACACAATTATTAAATGACGTACAGCTCATGCAAGACAACTATGAAACTGTAAAAGCGTCGGGCGAGGATTTTGATTTTTATTCCATCGTCGTACCATTCACAAATCATATAGACGAATGTCTCACATCATTTATGAAATATGAATCTCAAATACTTCAATTACAATACATGAATAAGCAAAAATTTGATTTACTTATTTCTAATATTGAATCTTTATCTGTAGAGTGTCATTTTAAACGCACAAGCAGAAAACTATTCACAGAAAAAGTAAAAGCGGTTCAATATGATTTAACTTATATTCAAAGAAGTGAATCGAGTTTATGATAAAAACGGTTTATGTCACAGGTTATAAATCTTATGAACTTAATATATTTAAAGACGATGCTCCAGAAGTTTCCTATTTAAAAAAATTTATAACCCATAAATTAAATCAATTGATTGAAGAAGGTTTAGAATGGGTATTAATACAAGGGCAGATGGGTATTGAATTATGGACAGCAGAAGTAGTACTTGATTTAAAAACAACCTACCCAGAACTTAAATTAGGTGTTATTACTCCTTTCTATGGGCATAGCGATAGATGGAACGATCAAAACAAACTGAAATACCAGAACATTACTCAAAAAGCTGATTTTGTAGATAGCGTCTTTCATTCTTCATATGAAGGTCCTCATCAATTTAAGCAGACAGATCAGTTCATGTTAGATCACACTGATCAAACATTATTAATATATGATGATGAACGAGAAGCAAGTCCTAAATACTTCAAGAAGATGTTAGTTGATTTTATGGAAAAAACAAATTATACTTGTGACATTGTGACATTCGATGAATTAACTGAGTTCATCAATGACTTGCAGTGGTCTCAAGATCAAAGTTTCGAATGAGGTGGAAAAAATGGCAGATATTTCATTGAAGTTATCAGCAAAAGATATTTATGAAAAAGATTTTGAAAAAACTATGACACGCGGTTATAGAAGGGAAGAAGTCGATGCCTTCTTAGACGATATTATAGCAGACTATCAAAAAATGTCAGACTTAGATAGTGAAGTTGTTAAGCTTTCAGAAGAAAACAATAAACTAAAAAAAGAACTTGAGGAATTGAGATTACGTGTAGCTACATCAAGACCACAAGAAAATAAAAATTTCTCTTCAAATGGTAATGCTACATCTAAAAGTAACAACAACAATGTGGATATTCTAAAAAGAATTTCTAACCTAGAAAAAGCAGTATTCGGAAAATAATTTACTATAAAACAGATACAATAGTATGAGACATTCATAGATATAACGCCATCTACATAAAGCCAAGTTTTGAAATCGTTCAAAATTTGGCTTATTTTATTTGTTTAGTCATATAAATAATGGTATACTTTTAAAGATGGTGTTTTGGGTAATCGCTATAGCAATATAGAGGAAAGTCCATGCTCACACAATCTGAGATGATTGTAGTGTTCGTGCTTGATGAAACAATAAGTCAAGGCATTAAGTTGACGGCAATGAAATAACCTAAGTCTTTTAGATAAGGTTAAAATAGTTTGAAAGTGCCACAGTGACGTAGCTTTTATAGAAATATAAAAGGTGGAACGCGGTAAACCCCTCGAGTGAGCAATCCAAATTAGGTAGGAGCACTTATTTAGCGGAATTCAACGCATAAATAAGACATACTTTTTAAAAGTGTGTAGACAGATGGTTACCACCGGCGTACGAGTGTTCTAGTACACGCTAGCAGTACAACGGTACAAAACATGGCTTACAGAAATATCATCACTAGACCCAAGCTCTCCCATATAGGAGAGCTTTTTTAATTGCTAAAGTAATAAAGCATATTATTATATATAGCTACATATGTCACTTAGTACAATGTAATATCTATTTTAAAAAATTTTTGATAATATATAAGTAAATCTTTATTTAAGAAGGAGTAAATCAATGTATCAATTATTAGCCGTATGTCCTATGGGATTAGAAGCAGTTGTGGCAAAAGAGATCCAAGAATTAGGTTATGAAACAACTGTCGAAAATGGCAGAATATTTTTTGAAGGTGACGAATCTGCAATCGTTAAATGTAACTTATGGTTACGAACTGCAGACAGAATTAAAATTGTAGTTGGACAATTCAAAGCCACTACCTTTGATGAGTTATTTGAAAAAACAAAGGCTTTGCCTTGGGAAACAATCATTGAACAAGAAGGTAATTTTCCAGTACAAGGTCGCAGTGTTAAATCTACATTATTTAGTGTACCTGATTGTCAGGCAATTGTTAAAAAAGCAATTGTTGAACGCTTACGACACGCGTACCAAGAACGTGGTTGGTTAAATGAGACAGGAGCAAAATATCCAGTAGAAGTTGCGATTTTAAAAGATAATGCCTTGTTAACAATTGATACTTCAGGTTCAGGCTTAAATAAACGTGGTTATCGCTTAGCACAAGGTGAAGCTCCAATTAAAGAAACATTGGCAGCAAGTTTAATACGTTTAGCCAATTGGACTGGTGATACTCCGCTAATAGATCCATTTTGTGGTTCAGGTACAATAGCAATAGAAGCTTGCTTAATTGCACAAAATATTGCCCCTGGATTTAACCGAGACTTTGTTTCTGAAAAATGGGATATGATGCCAGATCGCTTGTATGATGAAATGAGAGATGAAGCAGATCAACAAGCTAACTACGATAGAGAACTTGAAATCTATGCCTCAGATATCGATCCTGAAATGATAGAAATCGCACGTAGAAATGCAGAAGAAGTAGGATTGGCAGATATTATTCAATTTAGTGTAAAAGATGTGAATACTCTTGAATTAGAGTCCGATGAACCAATGGCGCTTATTGGTAACCCACCATATGGTGAACGTATCGGGGACCGCGAAGAAGTCGAAACCATGTATCGTTATATCGGCGAACTTATGCAACAACGCCCTCATTTATCTACTTATATTCTAACGAGCAATACTGAATTTGAACATTTAGTCAATCAAAAGGCAACAAAACGTAGAAAATTATTTAATGGCTATATTGAATGTACTTATTACCAATACTGGGGTAAAAGAAAGCCTCGAGATTAGTGTTTAACATTATATAATTAAGTAGAAAGAGGTGTATCTTTTGCACACTGAATTTAAAAAAGGTATTGCCTTTGCTTTTGGGGCATATATATTATGGGGCATACTTCCTGTATATTGGAATTTAATTCAAGATTTAGGTTCATTTGAAATCTTAGCATATAGAATTGTGCTTTCTATGGTATTTATGCTATTTGTTGTAGTGTTTACCAATAACACAAAACCATTTAAAAGAGATGTACAACAACTCTTTACTAATCCAATTCAACTTATTGCGATTATTGCCGCGGGTTATGTTATTACAATAAATTGGGGGACATTTATATGGGCTGTGGCAAATAATCATGTATTGCAAACGAGTTTAGGATACTATATCAATCCGCTCGTTAGCATTATACTCGCATTCATTTTCTTAAAAGAACGATTTAACAAATTAGAATGGATTGCTATAGCTCTTGCCGTGATAGGTGTGCTATATATGACAGTAAAAATAGGTGTGTTCCCTGGCATCTCATTGTTACTTGCATGTTCATTTGGATTATATGGATTAATTAAAAAAATAGTACCTATTGATGCTATTAGTAGCATTACAATAGAATGTATCGCTACTGCACCCGCAGGTTTTATATATTTATGGTACATATGGCAACTAGGTAATGCTTCTGTTGGGGTTAATAGCTCATCATTTTGGCTTCTTTTTTCAGGAGCGGTAACAGCTACGCCCCTTATACTATTTTCAGCAGGAGCACGAAGAATTCCATTATCGTTAACTGGATTTATACAATATGTGGCACCTACACTCATGTTTATATTAGGGATTTTCTTATTTAAAGAACCATTTAGTATCGACCAACTCATAACATTTATATTTATCTGGTTTGGCATTATCGTATTTAGCATTTCTCAATACTTTAAAATCAAAAAAGATAAAAATCCTGTAATTAGCTAAATTTTAAATATACAATCTTGGCAAATGCCTTAGATATTAATAACTGTTATTACGTAGATAATTAATAGCAGTTTAAAATGTCTAAGGTATTTTTTATTTAATATTTCATAAATAATCGATAAACAGCAGTATATTTTTTAAATATAAAACACATCAATAGCTATGCTACTAAAACTATAAGCACTCAAATTGTAATTATTTATACTTTCAGTTTAAGATGGATGTAAATAGGCTATCTATCAATCTGTGTGTAGAATCAATTTAAATATGATTTTATATAACCTAGTTTGGTCTTAATACAGAGTGGCTAATGTATAAATTTAAGCGTAAAGTTAATAAATAACAAAAACTAAAAATAGGAGTGATTTGATGACAAGAGTATTAATTTTAGGAGCAAATGGTGCAGTTTCTAAAGCAGCTATCAATTCTTTTTTAGAAAACACCACTTATACTCTCAGATTATTTTTAAGAGATGCTAATAGATTACCAGACTTTGCATCAGATAGAATTCGTGTAAGAGAAGGCGATGCTACAAATTTTGATGACGTAAACCGTGCTATGGATAACGTCGATATTGTTATTGCTAGTTTGTCAGGTCACCTTGATAAAGAAGCTCAAACAATCGTTAAAGCAATGCAAGTTAATCACGTGAAGCGATTGGTTTTTGTAACATCTTTAGGAATCTATAATGAAGTGCCATGCGCCTTTGGTGAATGGGTTAAACAACAAATTAGTACTCAACTACCTGTATATGAAAAAGCTGCTAATATTATCGAAAATTCAGGATTGGATTACACTATTTTCAGACCGGCTTGGTTAACAGATACAAATGAAGTCGATTATGAAATCACCCAAAAAGATGAGACTTTCAAAGGCACTGAGGTTTCTAGGAAAAGTGTAGCAGCAGTAGCAGTTAATATCGCAAAAAACCCAAGCCTTCACTTAAAAGAAAACATTGGAATCAACAAGCCAAATACAGATTCCGATAAACCTCAAGGGTATTAGTTTAGGTGTCTATACGATTGGCACACTCTGTAATCTATATAAATATTGTTAAATAATGGGGCAGAAAATATACTGTGGTCATTCCAATATCATATTGGGGTGGCTTTTTTAATTCATAAGTAAAGCGACACTAAATTCCTATAATAATTTTGAATTGAAATTTCTAGATTTTCGGTCTATTTTTTGATTAAAAGCATTTTAATTTTACTTACTACCTTTTGACAAACAATAATTTGTTATACAATAAGATTAATTACATACAAGTAATCAAAGGGGATACATATAATGTCTAATACTGAGCAACTCGATATATTATATAAACTGAAAAAAGAAGTTGAAAAGTCGAATAATGGACGATTAGTCCATATCATCAATCAAGTTATTAAAAAAGTATACTTAGAACAATACACAGCAACATTTGTAGGACATTTTTCAGCTGGTAAATCTACGTTAATCAATTTACTATTAGAAGAAAATATTCTACCAAGTTCACCTGTGCCGACTACAAGTAATACAGCAATCGTTTCTGTTTCAGACGAACCAGGTATCATTGCAAATTTAAGTAATCAGCAATATACATTGCTAAATAATTACGATGACGTAAAACAAATGAATCGAGAAAACTTTGATGTAGAGTCTGTCGAAATTAAATTCCCATCAGATAAATTTAACAAAGGATTTACATTACAAGATACACCTGGTGTGGATTCTAACGTTGCAACACACCAATCAAGCACTGAAGAATTTATGTATACAAGCAACGTACTCTTTTACACAGTGGATTACAACCATGTTCAATCCGCTTTAAACTTTCAATTTATGAAGCAATTAAATGCTGCTAATGTACCTGTGGTATTTGTGATTAACCAAATAGACAAACATAGTGAAGATGAGATTAGTTTTGAAATGTTTAAAGGTCGAGTAGAAAAATCTATTGCAGAATGGGAAATAGAATTAGACAAAATATTTTACGTGTCGAAATATAACCATGAACATAATGAAATTAACGCACTTTCAAATTATTTAGTTGATAAAGACACACATAGAGAATCTATTGCAGATTATGTACAGCGCATCATTAAATTTATTACTAATGAACAATTAACTTATGTTCAATACGAAATCCAAGATATCTTAGATAAACTTGATATTTTTGAAGCGGATTTCGATCAAGCATACCTAAATTTCCAACAAAACCAAGAAGTCAGTGAAGAAGCAAAACTTTTAAATAATCCTGATGAACTCTATGACTTTTTAAAGCAAAAACGTAAAACTATTTTAAACAACGCTTATGTTATGACACATGATACAAGAGAGAAAATTAAAACTTATTTAGAAAGTCGTACAAAAGATTTTACGGTAGGAAGCATCTTTAATAAAAAGAAAAAAACATATGAAGAACAACAACGTAGACTTACTACTGTAGTAGAACAACTTCAAGACAAAATTAATCAAGAAGTGAGACAACCATTAAGAGAAGATATGTCTTTCTTAACACGTTTCATTAATTCTACAGAAGTGAACGATGCTATACTCAACCAACATTATACAATTGAGTCATCACTCATAACTGATTTATATCAAATGCAAATAACAATTAGTAATCAATATGTTTTAACATTTTGTGATGAGTTAATGGCATCGCTGAAAAAATTTATTGCAAATGAATCTGACCCATTATTTAAAAAAGCAATTAATCATTCGAAAGCCAATGACATTGGTACTGAACAAGAAGATGATTACAATGATTATGTGAAGTTTATGAATTTGCGTAATTTGAGGGAATCACTCGAAACTCAAAACTATATGCATTATTATATTCACATTGACGACTCATTAGATAAATTAATAGATCGTACAGAAATTAATTACACACCTAAGCGAATGAGAGAAAGTTTAACAACTAAAAAAACTAACACTGTTGAAACACAATATGATAGCAAGGACAATACACAAGTTATTAAAAACGCCCTTAATTTAATACAAGGTATTCCTTTATTCGAACAAACAAAAAAAGATATTGATGATACGTTGACTCGTTTAGAAAACAAAGTTGTTAAAATAGGGGTCTTTGGTACTTTCAGTGCAGGTAAAAGTAGTTTAATTAATGCACTGTTAGACGGCTCACATTTAGTAAGCTCACCTAACCCAACAACTGCTGCTATGACTGAATTAACATATGGACACGAAAGTCAAATTACACTTAAATCATCTGAACAACTACTTGATGAATTAAACCAAGTTTTTGAAATTGAAAGCAAATCATTCGAAAGCATCGATGCATTTTTAAATAAAAATACAAACAAAATAAAAGCTACGCTCGAAAAAAATCAATTAGCTTTTGTCAATGCAGTAGAAAAACATTATGACACTTACCAAGGTATGTTAGAAGAAGGATTGACACACACAATCCCACAAGATGACATCAAAAAATGGAGCGCTGAAGATGAATATGCAACGTTTGTAAACACAGTACATCTTAAACTCCCTATAGATTGGTTAAAGGACAAAATAATTGTTGATTCACTAGGCTTACATTCAAATAATCAGCGACATACAAATGAAACTGAAAAAATACTTACATCTTCAGATTTAATACTTTATGTAAGTTACTTCAATCATTCTTTTACAGAAAATGACAAACGTTTCATTGAACACATGAAAGAGATGAATCAGTTAAATGAAAATCAAGCTTTCAAAATGATTATTAATGCGACCGACTTAGCAGAAACGGATGAAGATTTAAATGCTGTTATTGAGTATGTAGGCGATGCGTTAAATCAAGTCAATATGGATTCAGACATCTTCCCAGTTTCAAGTAGAGAAGCACTTAAAACTGGAAATCATGGTATTGATAAATTACAAGAAAGTATTCAACATTTCACTCAAATAGAATCTAAGCATATTCTTCAACAACAAATGCTCAAACAACTTTCACATATTTCTGAAGCCTTTGACCAAATGATTGAAGAATCAATTCATAATAAAGCTCAAATAGAACAACGTAAGTCTAAACTTAAAAATTATGAACAATCTATAGTTTTTAGTTACAATCTTTTACAAACTGCCGAAAAACGAGCTTCGAATGAGGTCGAAGACCAAATCTATCATTTAACTGAAAGACTGAAATTACAGTTACAAGATGAAGTGAAATCTATTTATAACGGTCAAATGACCAAAAATAGTAATTTCAACGAAGAGAAAAGACTTTCAACTAAAATATACTTAGATCAAATACATCAACGTTTGTACTTGGAACAATCACTACTTGTAGAACGTGTTAAAAAATATTTTCATGAGCAATTACACAATGAAATTGCGCCATTAAAGCAAAAGCTTGAACAATTACATGTATTTATTGAACCAGAGTTTGATAATAGTAATATTGAGTTAGACGAACCATATTTAAAAGTAGAGTTAAATGAAATGATTAATTCATTACCAAAATCACTATCCAAAAAGAATATATTACAGCCTAAAACGCAAAGTGAAATTCAAGAACAAATCACACATGAAACAATTAAACTACTTACACCATGTATTGCAGATCTAAGAAAAGCATTAAATGAGATTGTATTAACTATGAATCAAAATGCTGAATCAAACTTCAAACATTTTGAAGACGAGGTACATCATCAAATTAAACAATTATTAGCTTTTGAAATTGATGATGCACTAGTCAAACAATTGCAAGACACAAACGCACATTTAAAAGTGTTATTGTAAATAAGAAAGAGGTACAACAAAATGTCTAATAAAATTTTACTTATAGATGGAATGGCATTATTATTTCGCCATTTTTATGCTACAAGTTTACACAAGCAATTTATGCGCAACTCTTCGGGCGTGCCAACAAATGGAATTCAAGGTTTCGTGCGCCATGTTTTTAGTGCAATTAACGATATACAACCTACACATGTAGCTGTCTGTTGGGATATGGGACAATCAACTTTTAGAAATGATATGTTTGACGGGTATAAACAAAACAGACCTGCACCACCTGAAGAACTCATACCACAGTTTGATTATGTGAAGGAGGTCTCAAATCAATTTGGTTTTGTAAATATCGGCGTTCAAAACTATGAAGCTGATGATGTTATTGGAACACTCGCGCATCAATATTCAAATCAGAATCAAGTATATGTCGTCACAGGGGATAGAGACATATTGCAATGTATTAATTCCAATGTAGAAATTTGGCTGACTAAAAAAGGGTTCAATATCTATAATCGTTATACACTTGATAGATTTCAACATGAATATGGATTAAACCCTTTACAACTCATCGATGTAAAAGCATTTATGGGTGATAGCGCTGACGGCTACCCTGGCGTAAAAGGTATTGGCGAAAAAACAGCAATCAAATTGATTCAAAATTATGGTTCCGTGGAATCTGTAATAAACGCTATAGATGAGTTAACTCCTGGCCAACAAAAGAAAATACAGAATGATATTGAAAATTTAAAGGTTTCAAAATCATTAGCTAAAATTTATACTGAAGTGCCATTAGATACAACTACATTGTTACAAGATATGAAATTTGGTACAGATATAACTAAAATTTTAAATATTTGTAATGACCATGAATTATATGTATCTGGTAAATACTTGTCTACGCATTTTAGCTAAAAATAAAAAAGAGACTGCTAATTCCTATTTGAGAAATTACAGCCTCTTTTTTTATTAATTATGATATTTGCTTTTAGTGATTTTATACAAAGCATTCTTAGCGTGGTGATTTGCTTCTTTGTTTTGGTTGCGTGGAATCCATCTTACAAAAAATAAATCAAAATGACGTTCCAATTCTAACATCTTATTGTAATATGGTTTGAACTTTTGATTTTTAACCTGTTCTTTATTCACGCTGTCTTCAATCAGTTTAGAATCTGTATATATTAATGCAGTCGTGATTTCATGTTTAACTGCACATTCTAAAGCAAATACGAGCGATGCCCATTCAGCACTATGATTATCTATCACGCCTAAACACTTATTATATTGTATTCGCTCACTATCGGTTACAATAACGACAGCACAAGCGCTTTCTCCAGGGTTGCCAGCAGTGGCCGCATCAAAATAAATTTTCGCCATATATTCACCTTCATTATTTAAGTTAATTTAATTTTATCAAAACTATTTCCTTTATTCTAATTCTCGGACTTCCCAGTTGTACATAGAGGAAATATTTCCAAGCAAGTAATAAATACGAATTGCTAGGACTTTCAAGAGATCAAATTATTGCGGTATTCAATCAAAAAGACTCTGAAATTGGAATTTGACCAACTTCAGAGTCTTTGTTAATAACCTTCATCTAATTTTTGTATTTTACCTTTTCGATACATTGATTTAGCCCAATAACCGAATGGTACATTAAATATTGTAGAAACTATTTTCAGTAAGTAAGTTGTAACAAATATTTCAAAAACCGCTTCATTTGGCATTGAACCAATAAAAGCAATAGAAACAAATAAAGCAGTATCTATAATATTACTGATTATTGTACTACCGTATGCTCTAATTATAAAAGTTCTATCAGAACTAAATACTTTTTTTATGAGTGAAAATAATAATACATCTAAATGTTGCCCAATAATATATGCGATGACTGAGCCTAATGCTATTCTCGGAACTACATTAAAAATTGTTTCTAATGCGCCTTGTGTAGTATCGATAGGTGAAGGGGCGAAATGCAATGATAATTGCATTACAATAATCATAACTAAAGTTGAACTAAAGCCTAACCAAACTGCTCGTTTAGCTATCTTTCTACCATAAATATCATTCAAAATGTCAGTTGCAAGATATATTGAAGCAAACATCACATTACCTAATGTAGCAGATATAGTAAAAATATCTATTGTTTTAATGACTTGAATATTCGCAATTATTGTGCCAATCGCAATCCATGCAATTAATCCATGTTTCCCAAAAAAGCGATACATAGAGATTAATAATAAAAATGTAATTAAAAACGTTAATACACCTAAAATTTCGTTAAACAATTTAATTTCCTCCTAAATTTTGATGTTGCGGGTGTTTAGAAACCGCATAATAAACAACTGCATAATTTTACCAAATTTTTTTAAAATTGCAAGGATACTTTATTATTTAAACCATCATATTTATACAATAATCTAAGTTCTAAATTTAATATTAAACAATCGTTGTTACAAATGATATAATATCTTCAAGCGTCAAATCTTAATATTATAAATAATTAAATATTTTATTTACAGAAATACAGGAGAGTGAAAAATATTCTAACTTATTCTGAAAAAGAGGCTATTGATGCGATAGACTATTTAATGAACACATATTGCAAAGAATGCTTGCTTAAACAATATAATAGAAAAACAGAGGGAAAGACACAAGCACATCACTTTTGCATAAATGAATGTTCCGTTGGAAAACAGATAAAACAATTAGGAAACGAACTACAATAAGGAGGATTTTTATAATGGAAATTTTAAGCGTAGAAACAACACCAAACCCAAACACTATGAAGTTTGTATATAATGTAGAAAGTGGAGATACGAAGCCAAACACATATACTAAAGTTAAAGAAGGGCAACCTGAATTTATTAATGCTGTATTAGAAGTAGAAGGTGTTAAATCAATATTCCAAGCTATGAATTTTATATCAGTTGATAAACAATCTAACGTTGAATGGGATGACGTATTACCAAATATAACAGCTACTTTAGAACGAATATAAAAATAATATAATAAGGAGGTTCCTTAATGGAAATTGTTCGTGTTGAACCTACACCAAGCCCAAATACTATGAAAATCGTATTGAGTGAGAAGAGAGAAGATAATAAATCAAATACGTATACTACAGTTGCTGAGGGACAACCTAATTTTATTAATGATGTACTAGCCATCGACGGCGTTAAATCGATTTTTTATGTCATGGATTTTTTAGCAGTTGATAAAAAGCCAAAATTTGATTGGGAAGATGTATTGCCGATAGTAACTGCAACATTAAACCAAGAAAAAGAAGATATGAATGAACCATTACCTGATGAACACTACGGAGAAGTTAAGGCTGAAGTATTAAAATTCAAAGGAATACCTTACCAAATAAAGCTGACAACTAATTCAGAAGAAAAGCGTAAGCAATTGCCAGAAATTTATATTGATAGTATGTTAGCTGCTCAAAAAGACAATGACAATATTGTTTTCTTACGTAAATGGGAAGATTTAGGCATACGTTATGGCGATTTAGATGATATTATGTCTGAAATATTTGAAGAAATTACCGCTATTTATCCAGAAGACCAATTAAAAAAACTTGTTCAAGAAGCATTAGCCACTGACATCGTTGTGCCCGAAAAGCAATATCAACACGTTACACTTGAGACATATCAAGCAACTGATGACTGGAAAGAACGATTAAGAATGTTAAAATCATTCCCAAATCCTACTGAGCATGATTATCCTCTATTAGGTGAAGCAATTAGTGATGAACAGAAGATACCGTTAAGACGTGAAGCAATCGTATTGCTCGGTATGGTTGAAGACCCATCTGTTTTGCCATATCTGTTTAAAGGATTGAAGGATAAAAGTCCTGCAGTAAGAAGAACAGCGGGGGATTGTTTAAGTGATTTAGGCTTTAAACAAGCGTTACCAGAAATGGAAAAAGCTTTAGATGACCCTCAAAAAATAGTAAGATGGCGAGCAGCGATGTTTATTTTTGATGAAGGTGGTCCAGAACAGTTAGAATCACTGAAAGCACATACAGATGACCCAGCATACGAAGTAAAACTTCAAATTGAAATGGCAATTTCTAGAATTGAAAATGGCGATGAAGCTTTAGGTTCAGTTTGGAAACAAATTGCTAATAGAAATAAGTAATTATAAATAGTAGTAGTTTGAAAGCTAAAATATAGGAGTGTTATCAATGAATGCATATGAAGCTTATATGAACGAATTATCTAAACAAATGCGTAGTGAGTTAACCGAACATGATTTTGAAAGTTTAGAGTCTGCTGAAGCAGTTTCGAATTACATGAGTAAAGTAGGAGACAACGACACGACTTTTGTTGTCATAAATTCTACTTGTGGTTGTGCTGCTGGATTAGCTAGACCTGCAGCCGTTACTGTTGCTGAACAAAATGATAAAAAACCTAGTAGCAAGGTTACAGTATTTGCGGGACAAGACAAAGAAGCAACTGAAGAAATGAGATCATTTATTCAACAAGTACCTTCAAGTCCGTCTTACGCATTATTCAAAGGTAAAGAATTAAAACATTTTATTCCACGCGAACACATAGAAGGTAGAGACATTCAAGATATCTGTATGGATATTAAAGATGCTTTCGATGAACATTGCTAATCTGTGTTATTAAATTTATTTAGAAATGAAAATGTTTTATAAACCAACTTATAACCTATCCAACTTATAATTGAAGGTATGATAAGTTGGTTTTTTTATGATAAAAAGGACTATTCTTTCAAACGTTTTCATAAAAATAAGATATAATTTACGTAAAGTAAATAATTTTTCTTACAAATTACAGTAATCTCTTTTAATTATGAGCAATTTCCAATAAGATAAGTATAAATAATAGAAAGGAGTGTGGTTGTTATGCTTAATAGTTTTGATCAATCATATCATGATTTATGTGAAGAGATTTTAGAAATTGGTAAACAAAAAAATGATCGCACAAATACGGGGACAATTTCAAAGTTTGGTCACCAATTACGATTTGATCTTTCCAAAGGTTTCCCATTATTAACAACTAAAAAAGTATCCTTTAAATTAATCGCTACAGAATTACTTTGGTTCATTAAAGGGGATACTAATATTAAGTATCTACTCCAATATAACAATAATATATGGAACGAATGGGCATTTGAGACTTATATAAATTCTTCAGATTATAAAGGGCCGGATATGTCTGACTTTGGTCATAGAGCGCAATCAGACGAATCTTTCAACAAATTATATAAAGAAGAAATGCAGAAATTCAAAAAACAAATTTTAAATGACGATGCTTTTGCTAAAAAATTTGGTGACTTAGGTAATGTATATGGCAAACAATGGCGTGATTGGGAAGATAAAAACGGTAATCATTTTGATCAACTCAAGACAGTTATAGACCAAATTAAGAACAACCCGAATTCCCGCCGTCACATTGTATCTGCTTGGAATCCCACTGAAATCGACACAATGGCATTACCGCCGTGTCACACTATGTTTCAGTTTTATGTACAAGAGGGTAAATTAAGTTGTCAGCTTTATCAAAGAAGTGCAGATATTTTTCTAGGCGTGCCTTTTAATATAGCTAGCTATAGTTTATTAACACATTTAATTGCTAAGGAATGTGGTCTAGAAGTTGGAGAATTTGTGCATACATTTGGTGATGCTCATATTTATTCTAACCATATCGATGCTATTGAAACACAACTATCTCGAGATAGCTTTGAACCACCACACTTAAAAATCAATAGCGATGCCTCTATCTTTGAAATTGATTATGAAGATTTAGAAATCGTCGGTTACGATTCCCATCCAGCAATTAAAGCACCAATCGCTGTATAAGTAATAGATTTAATTAAATTCATAGGATGTTTCATATATAATACAATTAAGATAATTTAAGAGGCTGTTACATTAGTATTAGAGGAGGAATATCATGACACTTTCAATTCTTGTGGCACATGATCAAAATCGTGTCATTGGCGTGGACAATCAGCTACCTTGGCATTTGCCAAATGACCTTAAACACGTAAAAAAATTAAGTACAAACAATACTTTAGTTATGGGAAGGGCAACCTTTGACTCTATAGGGAAACCTCTTCCTAATAGACGAAATGTTGTTTTGACAAGAAATAAATCATTCCAACATGAGGGCGTTGATGTCATTCATTCTATGGAAGATATATATGATTTGCCTGGACATGTCTTTGTTTTTGGTGGACAATCATTATTTGAGGAAATGATTGATAAAGTTGATGATATGTATATTACTGTTATAGAAGACAAGTTTAATGGAGATACATTCTTCCCTCCTTATACATTTGAAGACTGGGAAGTTGAATCATCAGTTAAAGGGGAATTAGACGAGAAAAATACGATTCCTCATACTTTTTTATATTTGGTTCGTAAGGAAAATTCATAGGAGGACATTATGATGAAAAAGAAGATTGTAACCGATTCAACTTCAGAATTGTCTCATGACTATTTAGCTGAAAATGACGTTCATATTGTACCACTTAATTTAACTATCGATGGTACTTCTTATGTGGATCAAGTTGACATTACATCAACAGAATATGTGCAAAAGTTAGAAGAAGATGCAGATGTTAAAACAAGTCAACCAGCTATAGGCAAATTTATTGAGATGTATGATGAATTGGGCGCTGATGGTTCTGAGATTATAAGCATTCATATTACATCAGGCTTAAGCGGAACATATCAAACTGCACTGCAAGCCAGCCAGATTTCAGAAAGCAATGTTACGGTCGTTGACTCTAAATCTATTTCATTTGGTTTAGGTTACCAAGTCGAACACATTGTAGATTGGAACAATGAGGGCTTAGCTACTGAAGAGATACTTGAAAAGTTATCTGAATTGCAAAGCAATATTAAGCTTTATGTCGTTATAGGACAGCTTACCCAACTTATTAAAGGAGGACGTATTAGCAAGACAAAAGGATTGATAGGTAATATGATGAGAATTAAACCCATTGGCACATTAGTAGATGGGAAACTCGAAATGTTACACAATTCCCGTACTCAAAACGCAAGTATTCAATTCCTTAAAAAAGAGATAAGTACTTTTATAGGAGATAAAAGTGTAAAATCGATAGGCATAGCGCATGCGAATGCTGTTGATTTTGTAGATAAAGTTAAGAAACAATTTTCAGAAGAGTTGAATTTTAATTCTTTTGACGTTAATGTCACAACACCTATTATCTCGACACACGCTGGACAAGGAGCAATGGGTATAGTCGTTTTAAGATCTTAATATGATAAAATGTTTATAATTGCTTACTATTATTAAAATAATACTGTCTTTATAATAACAATAAACAATTTAATAGCATATCTCTTAAAATAATGGTAACTTTATGACAAAATAGATATAGGAGGTATATTATGGCTTATGCGACATTAGCTGGAGGTTGTTTCTGGTGTTTAGTTAAACCGTTTACTTCTTATCCAGGTATCGAAAATGTTGTTTCAGGTTATGGTGGTGGTCATACAGAAAACCCTACTTATGAAAGTGTAAGTACAAACCAAACTGGTCACGTTGAAGCAGTACAAATCACTTATAACTCTGAAATTACTTCCTTCGAAGATATTTTAGATGTTTATTTCAAAACATTTGATCCAACCGATAATGATGGCCAATTTTTTGATCGTGGTGAACACTACGAACCTGTGATTTTTTATCATAATGAAGAACAAAAGAAAGCTGCTGAAGCAAAAATTCAGCAATTAAATGAGCAGGCGATTTTTAATAAACCTGTAATCACACCCATTAAACCATATAAAAACTTTTACCCCGCAGAATCACACCACCAAGATTATTATAAAAAGAATCCACTCCATTATGAACAATACCATCGTGGTTCAGGACGTAAAGCGTTTATAGAAAAGCATTGGGGGGAACAGAATGATTAAGAAAAACAAAAAGAGTTTAAATGAAATGGAGTATTTAGTTACTCAAGAAAATGGTACAGAACCTCCGTTCCAAAACGAATACTGGAATCATTTTGAGAAAGGTATTTACGTTGATAAAATTTCAGGAAAACCTCTTTTTACATCAGAAGAAAAATTTGAATCAGATTGTGGTTGGCCTAGTTTTTCTAAAGCCCTTGATGACAAAGAGGTTGTTGAACTTGTAGACAAAACTTTTGGAATGGTACGTACAGAAGTGCGTTCAGAAGATGCAGATAGCCACTTAGGTCATGTATTTAATGACGGTCCAAAAGAAAGTGGTGGATTAAGATATTGTATTAATTCTGCCGCAGTTCAATTTATACCATATGAAAAACTTGAAGAATTAGGTTATGAAGATTTAATACCACATTTTGAAAAATAAGGAGCGAACAAGACATGTTTAAAAAATTATTCGGTAAAGGCAAAGAAGTTAATAAGGATAGCGTTATTTATACACCAATCACAGGTGAATATGTAAAAATAGAAGATATACCAGATCCTGTTTTTGCACAAAAAATGATGGGTGAAGGTTTTGGTGTTAATCCAACAGAAGGCGAAGTTGTTTCACCAATTGAAGGAAAAGTAGACAACGTTTTTCCAACTAAACATGCAATCGGTTTAAAAGCTGAAAATGGTTTAGAATTGCTTGTTCATATTGGTTTAGATACAGTACAATTAGATGGAAATGGGTTTGAAGTTCTAGTTGAAAGTGGCGACACTGTTAACGTTGGGGACCCTTTACTACGTTTTGACTTAGATTACATCAAAGAAAATGCAAAATCTGTAATCTCTCCAATTATCATTACTAACTCAGATAATACATCATCACTGTCAGTTGTTGATGTTAATACACTTACTAAAGGCGAGACAAAAGTCGTTGATGTGACAATGAATTAATGAAAGATCATTCATTTTATCAATTTGTTTTAACAGCAAGAGGGCGTAACAGTGAAAAAGGGGAACTAGCAGAAGAAATTTTTGATGATTTATCTTTTCCACGACAAGAAAAAGATTTTCACATTTTATCCGACTATATAGAAACACAAGGTAATTATCCAATTTCTATGGCTGTGTTCGACGATTTATATGAAGAATATACAGAGTGGCTAAAATTTTAAATCACATAATATTTGTGCATGTATATTCAAATATATTAAAATATTATAGTGTCATATAAGTAGCTGGGATTAATCGAATATGGTTCAATCCCAGCTTTTTTATTTAAACTTAGTAATAATAGCAATTTTTACATATGTAGTAGGAAGTGATGAAATGTCAGAACATAAAGATAGACACGAGGAAAGTAATACAGCTTATAATAGTGATAATATTGAACAACATAAAGGGAAGCGTTTGAACTTTAAGCGTAGTCACTTTATTTTATTATTACTAGCAACTGTGATAATTACAACGCTAATTACTGTATTTGTAACTATAGGTATTAGTAACTGGAAAAGCGGGTTAAACAGTGATCAAAGAGCTGAAATGAAAAAAGTCCAAGAAGTTTATAAAACATTAAACAATGAATATTACAAAAACACAGACTCAGAAAAATTATCTGAAGCAGCTATTAATGGCATGGTCAAAAACTTAAATGACCCCTATTCAGACTATATGACTAAAAAAGAAACAAAATCTTTTAATGAAGATGTATCTGGTGACTTTGTAGGTATAGGCGCAGAAATGCAACAAAAAGGCGATAAAATTGAAATTACAAGTCCAATGAAAAGTTCGCCAGCTGAAAAAGCAGGTATACAACCAAAAGATGTTGTAACAAAAGTAGATGGTAAATCTATTAAAGGCCTACCTTTAGAAGCTATAGTTAAAAAAATTCGCGGCAAAAAAGGAACCGATGTGACACTTACCATTAACAGAGGCGGCCAGACACATGATATTACAATTGAACGTGATAAAATACATGTTAAAAGTGTTGAATATGAAAAACAGAAGGGCGTAGGCGTATTTACTATCAACAAATTCCAAGAGAGTACTGCGAGCGAACTTAAAACTTCTATACTTAAAGCACATAAAGACGGTGTCAGTAAAATTGTATTAGATTTACGTAACAATCCCGGCGGCTTATTAGATGAGGCTGTCAAAATGGCGAATATTTTTATAGATAAGGGGAAAACAATTGTACAACTCGAAAAAGGCGACCACAAAGAGAAGATTACAGCCTCAAATGATGCCTTAAAAGAAGCTAAAGATATGGATGTATCTATTCTAGTCAACAAAGGCTCTGCAAGTGCTTCTGAAGTATTTACAGGTGCCATGATGGATTATGATAAAGCTAAAGTTTATGGTACTAAAACCTTTGGTAAAGGGATTGTTCAGACAACACACGAATTTAATGATGGCTCCTTACTTAAATTTACAAATATGAAATGGCTAACACCAAAGTCGCATTACATTCATAATAAAGGCATTAAACCAGACGTGAAATTAAACATACCAGAGTATCAAACCTTAAACGTGATACCTGATGATAAAACATATAAATTAGGTGATAATAATAAAAATGTTAAAACAATGAAGATAGGATTATCTGCATTGGGTCACGAAGTAAATAATAGCTCTAATGAATTTGATAATGCTTTACAATCTGCGATTAAATCTTTCCAAAAAGAAAATGACTTAGATGTTAATGGCAAATTCGACAAAGAAACCAATAAAAAATTCACACAACAACTTGTTGATAAAGCAAATAAGGAAGATACTGTTTTACAAGATCTTCTTAAAAAATTAAATTAACTATAGAGAGGTATTATGGCTATGATTAGAATTGCTAATAAAAATGATTTATTAAGTATTTTAAAAATTGTAGACGAAGCTAAAAAAATGATGCAAAAAGACAATAATAATCAATGGGATGAACATTATCCATTAAAAGCACATTTTGAAGAAGATATTCAAAATGAAACACTTTATGTACTAGAAGAAAATGCTATAATTTATGCTTTTATAGTTATCGACCAACAACAATCAGAATGGTATGATGAATTAGAATGGCCTATTGACAGAAAAGGTGCATACGTGATCCATAGACTTGCTGGTTCAGCAGAATATAAAGGTGCAGCTACTCAACTATTTAATTTTGCTGTAAACCTTGCGCTTGACCATAATATTCACGTACTCGTGACTGATACGTTTGCATTAAATAAACGTGCTCAAGGACTGTTTAAAAAATTTGGCTTTAATAAAGTAGGAGAAGCAAAAATTAATTATCATCCTTTTAATAAAGGCGAACCATTTTATGTTTATTATAAAAATTTAGAAGAATAGAGGTTTTATTATGACGAAAATCGCATTTACCGGCGGAGGCACAGTCGGGCATGTCTCCGTTAATTTAAGTTTAATACCCACAGCGTTAGAAGAAGGGTATGAAACATTTTATATCGGTTCAAAAAAAGGCATTGAACGTGAAATGATTGAATCACAAATGCCTAAAATTGATTACCATTCCATTTCTAGTGGTAAATTAAGAAGATACCTATCATTGGAAAACATAAAAGATGTTTTTAAAGTATTAAAAGGTATATTCGATGCGAGAAAAATATTAAAAAAAGAAAAGCCTGATTTACTATTCTCAAAAGGTGGCTTTGTATCTGTGCCAGTAGTTATGGCAGCAAAATCATTAAAAATACCAACAATTATACATGAATCTGATTTAACGCCTGGTTTAGCGAATAAGATTTCACTTAAATTTGCTAAGAAAATCTACACTACATTCGAAGATACAATAAAGTATCTTCCTAAAGATAAAGCAGATTTTGTAGGTGCTACTGTCCGTGAAGATTTAAAAACAGGAGACAAAAATAGAGGTTATCAACTCACTGAATTTACAAATACAAAAAAAGTATTATTAGTAATGGGAGGTAGCCTTGGTAGTAAGAAATTAAACGACATTATACGTCAGAATTTGGATGCTTTGCATCAATCATACCAAATTATACACTTAACGGGTAAAGGTTTAATAGATAATTCGTATTCAAACAAAGAAGGATATACTCAATATGAATTTGTTAAAGATGATTTAACTGATCTTTTAGCTATTACTGATACAGTTATTAGCCGTGCAGGTTCAAATGCAATTTATGAATTTTTAGCTTTAAGAATTCCAATGCTATTAATCCCACTTGGTCTGGACCAGTCCCGTGGAGACCAAATTGATAACGCTAATTATTTTGAAACTAAAGGATTCGGGAAAACTTTACCAGAAGATAAGCTAACTGAAACACAATTAATTGAACAATTAAAAGAAATTGAATTAAATCGTGATTCTATAATTGAACAAATGGAAACATATCAAGAAAGCTACACACGTCAAGATTTATTCAATAAAATCATTAAAGACGCATTAAACTAATGGAGGTCATATGCAATGAGTCGATGGAAAAGAATATCATTATTAATCATTTTCACTTTAATATTTGGCATCATTGCATTCTTTCATGAATCTAGATTAGGAAAATGGATTGATAATGAAGTCTATGAATTTATATATTCATCTGAAAGTTTTATAACCACAACCTTATTCTTAGGCGTAACCAAAATTGCAGAAGTATGGGCAATGGTGTGTTTATCACTTTTACTTATAGCTTATTTAATGCTTAAAAAACTAAATATTGAAGCATTGTTTTTTGCAATAGCAATGAGTCTATCTAGTACGTTAAACCCATTATTAAAAAATATCTTTGACAGAGAGCGCCCAACATTACTAAGACTTATAGATATTTCTGGATTTAGTTTCCCAAGTGGTCACGCTATGGGCTCAGCTGCATTTTTTGGTAGCACAATGTATATTGCCAATCGCGTTTTAGATGGTAAAAGCAGAGGATTTATGATTGGTTTATCTGCTTTATTTATCATTTTAATATCATCTTCACGTGTATATTTAGGCGTACACTATCCAACTGATATTATTGCTGGTATTATTGGTGGCGCGTTTTGTGTAGTATTATCAACGCTTATTTTAAGACATAAGCTGCTAGCCTAACCTTAAATATAAATCACATTTCTTTATATTTAATTTTCACTAAAAGTATTAAGGAGCTATTTATACTCTATATACACATAAAAAGCAGCTAGATATACACATATCTAGCTGCCTTTTTGTGTCAAAATTTATTATAAAAACCGATTTTACAATGTAAAACCGGCCTTTATATCTACGTTGACTCACAACGTTAGTCTTTTACGGGCATATAAAAGGGGAAATTTTGAAAATGATCAATCCAATAAGAACGAAATATGTGTGGGGGGATGTCTTATTCTTGATTGATAATCATTTTCAATTACATTATACAACAATGATAATTATTGTCAATTAGAAAGAAGAAATTTTTATGATTTCATATATTTGTCACAATATAATATGCTTCAAATACTATTATAAAAGTGAAAGACAGATTTTTATCTTTCAAAGGCTTTCTAAATATACAATAAAATTTTACAATTATAAGTAATGACTTCCTACATTACGTGTTTTCATTTAATATAGAACTTGAGGTGCGGCTTATGATAAAAATTTTAATAGTAGAAGACGAACAAAATCTTGCTCGTTTTATAGAACTTGAACTTCAACATGAAAATTACTCTGTAGATATAGAATACGATGGACGTCCTGGTCTAGAAAAAGCATTATCAAATAGTTACGATCTTATACTTTTAGATTTAATGCTGCCAAACGTTAATGGACTAGAAATTTGTCGCCAGATTCGTCAAAACCAAACAACACCCATAATTATAATTACTGCTAAAAGTGATACATATGATAAAGTAGCAGGATTAGATTATGGTGCTGATGACTATATTGTTAAACCTTTTGATATAGAAGAATTATTAGCTAGAATCCGTGCTATGCTACGTAGACAACCACACAAAAACCTTATAAGTATCAAAGGAGTCACTATAGATAAAGATGCTTTCAAAGTAAGTATAAAAGGCGAAACGGTAGATTTGACTAAAACAGAGTACGATTTATTATTTTTACTTGCTATAAATAAGAACCACGTTTTACAAAGAGAACAAATTATTGCAGATGTCTGGGGTTACAACTCGGAAGTTGAAACAAATGTAGTAGATGTCTATATTCGTTATTTAAGAAATAAACTTAAACCTTACGATAAAGATAAAGTTATCGAAACGGTTCGTGGTGTAGGATACGTGATTAGAGAATGAAGCAAAGAAAATTAAAGACAAAATGGATGATTATTACAACCACTATAACCTTTTCAACGATATTTATATTTAGTTTGATTATAATATTTTTCTTGAGTAGTACTTTACGTCACAATGAGTTTACAGAAGCAGAACGAAGTGCGTCAGACATCGTTAATCTTTTTGAAACTAAAAAAATTGAAGAAGTGACACCTTTAGATTTAAATGCATCTTTAGGTACCTTCCAAAAAGTTATACTTTATAATGATGACGAAAAAAAATTAATTGAAACTTCAAATGATGATACTATTGCATATACACCTAATATTACACCTAAAGACGCAAACCAAGCATCCATAAAAAAACATAATGGGTCAGATTATTTAGTTATTACTCAACGAATAGATTCACCAAGCTTTAAAGGATATAGCGTAGTTGTACATTCATTAGCAGACTATAATGCGCTAGTAAATTCTCTTTATTTTATAGCACTTATATTCGGCATTATTGCAACGTTTATCACCGCTATTGTAAGTTATATTTTTTCATCTCAAATTACAAAACCTCTAATACTCATGTCTAATAAAATGCAAAAAATACGTAGAGATGGTTTCCAAGAAAAAGTGAATTGGAGTACAAATTATGAAGAAACTGATAATTTAATTGTCACATTTAATGAAATGATGTTTCAATTAGAAGAATCATTTAACCAACAGAGACAATTTGTAGAAGACGCTTCACATGAACTACGTACACCACTTCAAATCATTCAAGGCCATTTGAATTTAATACAACGTTGGGGAAAGAAAGATGCAGATATATTAGAAGAATCTCTTGATATTTCTTTAGAAGAAATGACGCGAATCACTAAGTTAGTAGAAGAACTGCTTTTACTCACCAAAGATAATAGTAATAGTAGAGATGGAGAGATGGAGAATGTAGAAATTAATCAAGAAATCACATCTCGTATTAAATCATTAACACAATTACATGAAGATTATAAATTCGAATTTGACGCTTATCCTAAACCACTTAACATTAAAATCAATCGATACCAACTAGAACAAATATTAATTATATTTATTGATAATGCTATGAAATATGACCAACATAACAAACACATTCATATTCAAACTCATCTTAGAAACAAACAAATTTCTATTGAAATAACGGATCACGGCGTTGGAATTCCAAAAAAAGATATTGACTTTATCTTTGACCGTTTCTATAGAGTTGACAAGTCGCGTTCACGTAAATTAGGTGGCAACGGTCTAGGGCTGTCTATTGCTAAAAAAATCATTGAATTAAACAATGGTACAATTCAGGTTGACAGTGAATTAGGAAAATACACTACATTTAAAATTACATTTTAATTTACAAAAGTTAATTTTTATAAATTATATTAATATGAATTATGCATAGCCCGATTGTATGTATAAAAAAATAAGCAGAGCCTCTTTAAATTAGGTTCTGCTTTTTTCATATAAGTATGTTTTTGGTACTTTAATTTGCTCAGGTTTAATGCTATTATTGATTTGTAAGCGTTTCAACTATTTTGTGGAGGGTGTAATATGAGCAACGAAAGACAGGTTTCCGAGGCACCTGTAAATTTCGGGGCAAATCTTGGATATGTTTTAGATTTATATGACATATATCTAGATGATCCGACTTCAGTCCCTGAAGATTTGCAAGTCCTATTTAGTACTATCAAAAACGGTGAAGCTAACATCGTAACAAATACAGAAGGTCAAAGTAATGTGACTAAAGGAGATAGTACGATTAAACGTGTTATGCGTCTAATCGATAATATTCGTCAATATGGGCATTTATTGGCAGATATCTATCCAGTCAATAGACCTGTAAGAGAAAATGTTCCAAAATTAAATATTGAGGACTTTAATTTAGACAAAGAAACACTTGAATCTATTTCAGCAGGTATAGTATCAGATCATTTCAAAGATATATATGATAATGCCTATGAAGCTATTGTGCGCATGGAAAAACGTTATAAAGGGCCAATCGGCTTTGAATACACGCACATCAATAACAATAGAGAACGTGTTTGGTTAAAACGCAGAATTGAAACACCATATAAAGCAACATTAAATGACAATCAAAAAATTGAACTATTTAAAAACTTAGCTCACGTTGAAGGTTTTGAAAAATATCTACACAAAAATTTCGTTGGAGCAAAACGCTTTTCAATTGAAGGTGTAGATACATTAGTACCGATGTTACAACAAACATTAAAACTTGCTAGTGACGAAGGTATTCGAAATATTCAAATTGGAATGGCACACCGTGGTCGCTTAAATGTACTCACACATGTGTTAGAAAAGCCATATGAAATGATGATTTCCGAGTTTATGCATACAGACCCAATGAAATTTTTACCTGAAGATGGAAGTCTTCAGTTAACTTCTGGTTGGTCAGGAGATGTTAAATATCATCTTGGTGGCGTGAAAACTACAAACTCTTATGGTAGTGAACAACGTATCTCATTAGCCAATAACCCAAGTCATTTAGAGATTGTAGCACCTGTTGTCCTTGGTAAAACACGTGCAACACAAGATATTACTGATAAAGCTGGTGCGGTGACTACTGAATTTGAAAAATCTATGCCAATATTAATTCATGGTGACGCAGCTTATCCAGGCCAAGGTATTAATTTTGAAGCGATGAACCTAGGCAGTCTTGGCGGTTATTCCACTGGAGGTACGCTTCATGTTATTACGAATAACCGTATTGGGTTTACTACGGAACCTGAAGATGGTCGTTCGACAACATATTCTTCAGATGTAGCTAAAGGATATGATGTACCAATCATGCATGTTAACGCAGATAACGTTGAAGCGACAATAGAAGCAATTGAAATTGCTATGGCTTTCAGAAAAGAATTCCATAAGGATGTAGTTATCGACTTAGTTGGCTATCGTCGATATGGTCACAATGAGATGGACGAACCATCAATCACAAACCCACTGCAATACCAATCAATACGCAAACATGATTCTGTTGAATTATTATACGGAAGAAAGCTTGTAGAAGATGATATTATCACAGAAGATCAAATGAATAACATTATGGATGAAGTTCAAAAAACCCTACGAGCGGCCCATGACAAAATTGATAAGAATGATAAAATTGATAATCCAGACATGCAAAAACCTGATAGTCTGGCAGAACCAATTCAAAGTGAAGATACAGGGTTAAGCTTTGAGCAATTAAAAGAAATCAATGATGCGATGCTTACGTATCCTTCTGATTTCAACGTACTGAAAAAGCTTAATAAAGTATTAGAAAAACGTAGGGAACCATTTGATAAAGAAGATGGTTTAGTTGATTGGGCTCAAGCAGAGCAATTAGCTTTCGCTACAATCACTCAAAATGGAAACCCAATACGCTTAACGGGTCAAGATAGTGAACGTGGCACATTCAGTCATCGTCATGCTGTACTTCACGATTCTGAGACTGGTGATAAATATACACCATTGCATCATGTTCCTAATCAAAAAGCCACTTTTGAAGTGCGTAATTCACCATTATCAGAAGCTGCAGTTGTTGGTTTTGAATATGGCTATAATGTGCAAAATAAATCATGTATGACAATTTGGGAAGCACAATATGGTGATTTTTCAAATATGTCTCAAATGATTTTTGACAATTTCTTATTTAGTGCACGAGCAAAATGGGGAGAGCGTGCTGCTTTAACCTTATTATTACCACATTCATTTGAAGGCCAAGGTCCAGAGCATTCGTCTGCACGTTTAGAAAGATTTTTACAACTTGCAGGAGAAAACAATGCAACAATCGTTAATTTATCTAGTTCAAGTAACTATTTCCATTTATTACGTGCACAGGCTGCTACTCTAGGTACGCAATCTATGAGACCTTTAGTCGTTATGTCACCGAAGAGTCTATTACGTAATAAAACAGTATCTGATCCTATTAGTAAATTTACAACGGGCAAATTTGAAGCGATTTTACCAGAAGAACATGACAAGGACACTGTAAAAAAAGTTATTTTAGCTTCAGGAAAAATGTTTATTGATTTGAAAGAGCATTTGGCCAAAGAACCAAATGACTCAATATTACTTGTTGCAGTCGAAAGACTTTATCCATTCCCTGCATCAGAAATCGAAGCATTATTAAATGAATTACCTAATTTAGAAAATGTATCTTGGGTACAAGAAGAACCAAAAAACCAAGGTGCATGGTCATTTGTTTATCCATATCTAAAAGAATTAACTACAGATAAATACGATTTAAGTTATCATGGTCGTATACAACGTTCAGCTCCTGCTGAAGGTGATGGTGAAATCCATAAACTCGTTCAAAATATGATACTCGAACAAAGTACAAAATTTAACTAGGGGGAAGTCAAGCATGCCAGAGGTAAAAGTTCCAGAATTAGCAGAATCCATAACAGAAGGTACCATTGCAGAATGGTTAAAACAAGTAGGCGATAACGTAGATAAAGGTGAAGCTATCGTTGAATTAGAAACAGATAAAGTAAACGTTGAAGTCGTTTCAGAAGATGCAGGTGTACTCCAAGAATTACTTGCAAATGAAGGTGACACAGTTGAGGTAGGACAAGCTATCGCTGTAGTAGGTGAAGGAAGTGGAAACAATTCTTCTGAAGCTTCGTCTAAAAAAGATGAATCTAAAGAAGATACATCATCTAAAGAAACTCAACCTAAACAACCTGAAACACAAAATAAAGAAAATGATGAAAAAGAAAAAGCACAAGATAATGGTCAACGTGTGAATGCTACACCGTCAGCACGTAAGTATGCTCGTGAAAAAGGTATAGATTTATCAGAAGTTTCACCACAATCTAATGATGTTGTGAGAAAAGAACATGTTGATCAAAGTCAAAATCAAGCAAGTTCACAACAAGCTCAACCAGCTGCTAAAGAAGAACCGAAAAAATCAGCACCACAAAATCCATCAAAACCAGTGATTCGAGAAAAAATGTCTCGTCGTAAAAAAACAGGTGCTAAAAAGTTATTAGAAGTATCTAATAATACAGCAATGTTAACGACATTTAACGAAATTGATATGACAAATGTTATGAATTTACGTAAACGTAAAAAAGAACAATTTATCAAAGATCATGATGGTACAAAACTTGGTTTCATGTCATTCTTTACAAAAGCATCTGTTGCAGCACTGAAAAAATTCCCAGGCGTGAATTCTGAAATCGATGGCGATGACATGATTACTAAGCAATTCTACGATATCGGAGTAGCTGTCTCTACAGATGATGGTTTATTAGTTCCTTTCGTAAGAGATTGCGACAAGAAAAACTTTGCTGAAATCGAAGAAGAAATTGGTAATTTAGCTACAAAAGCACGTAATAAGAAACTTGGTTTAGATGATATGGTTAATGGTTCATTTACAATCACTAACGGTGGAATATTCGGTTCAATGATGTCTACACCAATCATCAACGGTAACCAAGCTGCTATTCTAGGTATGCATTCAATTATTACTCGTCCAATTGCTATAGATGCAGATACAATTGAAAACCGTCCAATGATGTACATTGCGCTAAGTTATGATCACAGAATCATTGATGGTAAAGAAGCAGTAGGATTCTTGAAAATGATTAAAGATTTAATTGAGAATCCTGAAGACTTACTATTAGAATCTTAATCCACAACACAAAATAGTTTATTAAAAAATTAAAATGTCTACTTTAATAGAATTAAATAATCAAAACTGCCGACAATGTGTCACACATTGTCGGCAGTTTTTTACTTCTTCCACAACTTCTACAACTCAGTACCAGAATTTATATGAGACATAATAGAACACATTTAACCAAGGGGAAAAGGTAAAAATACCTACTATTCATTCCAATGATCACTCGTAAAAAGATAATGTGATAGATTATAAGCATTTTTATAATCGTTAATAGTACTTATAATAAAGAGAAAATTATCTAAATACTAATAATGTACGATTATATGACAACGCACAGAACTGTGATGTTCATTCGCGTATACATGAAACATGTTAGCATTAAATTTAATAGACTCATTTTCTTTCACTATATACTTCTCACCATCTAATTCAAGTGATAATACACCTTCATAAACAGTAATATATTCTTTTGATCCAGAGCCATGCGGTTCGTCCTTCATAACTCCTCCAGGATTAAACACAGCCATATAACTTTCAAACTTTTTATCAATATCAAATTTAAAAAATGGATATATTTCACATTTATTATCCTCCGAAGATAATAAATGTAAATCTGATATAGATATCTTCTGAATATACTCAGTATTTTCTTGTGTAAGTTCAGTCAAAGATAATTTTAAACCATTTGCAATCTTCCATAGAGTAGTAATAGAAGGAATGGATTCTTTGCGCTCAATTTGCCCAAGCATTGTTTTACTTACTTCAGATAAAACAGATAAATATTCTAATGAATAACCACTTTGTTTCCTATATAAACGAAGATTTTCAGCGATAATTTCGTTGATTTCTTTCATGTTAAATACACCTCTATATACAATATAGCGTACTAAATACGCACTTTAAAGCAAAATCGTTATAACGTTTTTAAAGACGTTATAACGATTTATTGGGTAGGGGAGGTATGTAGATTACTATTAAATTTGCTTTCTAATGCTGTCATAACAACGTTTTAACTAAAATATATTTCTTTACTACAATAAGAGCACCTTATATTTTAAGAGCTCGATTCACTTTTTAGAATAGGCAAATATTGCATTAGCATTGATTTTATTTCTTCATCTTCAAAATAATAAAAAGCCATTTTTCCTTCTTTATAAAAATTAATTACATCATTTTTATATAATTTTCTTAAATGATGGGATGTAGAAGCAACACTCATATCTAAAATAATAGATAAATCACAAACACATAATGCTTCCTCTTTAATTAAAGATAATAATATTTTTAATTTATTTTTATCACTTATTTTTAGTAGTGTTTGCATAAGTTTTTGAGTCTTATCATCATCTAAAAAGGTTACTGCATTATTTACTTTTTCTTCATGAACACAAATTACATCACATGTTTTTGTCTTTTCCATACAGGACTCTCACCTCATTTTAAATAATTATTTCAACAATGGTTTGTAGGGTGTTATTCTCGATAACAATAAATATTCCTAGTGCTATGTACACAATAGCCATAATCCAACGGCTAAATTTCTCAACAACTTCTCCGATACCTGCAATCTCAACTAGCTTTTGCGCGGTATACACTAAGACAAAAATTAATATTAAAAAGATAACTAATGTAATAATTAATTCTCCCAAAGATAATGTTACGAAATATGGGACAAATAATCCTATATTGTCTGCACCACAACTAGCAATAGTTACTAATGCTACAATACGCATTAATTTCGATAAACCTTTTTCATTTAATTCTTTTTTAGCTCTTTTTTCTCCTTCACAATCATCAAAGATTGCAATTTTAATGCCCAAATAAATAGGTATCAGACCTAATAAACCCAACATCCATTTTTCAGGCACATAATTCAATACAAATGCAAAAAACAAACTAGCTAAAATCAAAATTCCAGAACCTAAGTATTGACCTATATAAATATCTCTATATTCATTTTTAGTAGTCGCTCTAGCAAAAAATATTAATAAAATAACTAATAAATCTACGGCTGTTGCTATGTATAATACAGTAGCAGTAAGAATAGTTTGAATCATCATACACCTCATTCAAAAATATATTTGAATGTATTGTATCATTATCACCTTGAAAAATATATAACTTCTTAATTATTATAAACGTGCATGTATATGTTTGATGTACCAAAATGAAATGTTTTAATTTTTAGCGTAATTACGTTGGTAAGCGCTAGGACTACACCCGTAAGATACTTTAAATCGTCGATAAAAATTTGAATAATCACTAAAACCACATAATGTTGCAACTTGTTGTGGGTTTTCACCATCTTTCAACATTCGTTGTGCATTTTGTAATCTCTTTTGTAATAAATAGCGATAGGGTGGATAGCCAACTAACCGGGTAAAATGATGAGTGATTTTATAACGGCTGACATAGAATTTCTTTTCAAGGTCTTCTAAAGAAATAGGATGTGCATAATGTAATTCCATATAATCTAATACTTGTCTAACTAACTCAGACTCTGGATCATCTACTACTGCTATTTTTTCATTTGCAATAGATACTCTATTTAATAGTATAAAAAATTGTGTAAGTAATGATTCTTCTGCTAATTGTTTTCCAAATTTTTCATTATCTTGTTCATTAATTATGCCTTGAAGTAAATAATATAATTCTCTTTTCTGATATTCTGACAATTGCAATAAATTTTTAAAGTTTGGAGATTTTGTATCAAAACACGCGCTCAAGTCACATGTTTCTGTAGATAATCGTTCTAATAGTTGTGCGTCAAATCTCAACCCGATACGTTCTGCGTGACCATCCATTTGTTCATTTAATTGGTGAAATTCATATGGTGTGATGAGTAATAACGAACCAACATCTAATTGATATTTATTGCCTTCGATTGTATATATCATATTTCCAGACAATGAAAAAAATATTTCATAATGATCATGGTAATGTAATTCATTTCCAAAATGACCATCGCTTATTCTATGCCAGGCCGCATATTCTCCCTCACATGGTAGTGAAATAGAATCAAATTTAAACTTAATATCTCCTTTATTTTTCATTTACATACCTCCTGCTCAAAAAACAATCTATTTACTCTTATTTACAATGTTGTTAATTTTCAGTCAATTTATAATTATATTATATCACTAAAATATGATTCACTCGAAAGGATGATTTAAATGACTGAACCACAAATTGGCGTTCAAATGATGATGCTGAAACAAAAAGTCGCTGATGAAGGTATATATAATGTATTACAAAAAGTGAGCGACCTTGGGTATCATGCTGTAGAGGTATCTCAAATTGAAATGACTGAACATAATATTAAAGAAATGCAACGTGCGATAAAAGATTTTGGTATGAATATTGCAGCAATGTCTTGTGGCGTAGAAGACATTTCTCCAGAACAAAAATATCCAGGTGACACTTTGCAAAATGACTTCGATAAAATTGTGGCAGATTGTAAGGCTGTGGACTGTACAATACTACGTATTGGTATGCTACCAATGAATTATATGGGGTCTAAAGAAAGTACACTTGAATTTGCTGAAATCTGTGAAAATTATGCTAAGCGATTAAAAAATGAAGGTATCGATCTTTATTATCATGCTCACAACGTAGAATTCGTTCGTTATAACGGACAGCTAATGCTAGATTTAATGCGTGATAACACTGAACATTTAGGTTTCGAACTTGATGTACATTGGATTTGGCGTGCTGGTATTAATCCAACTCAATTGATACCTACTTATGCAAATCGTATTCGTGCAATTCATTTAAAAGATTATCGTATAGGTGAAATAGATTGGGACCAGTATCCTGGTGAAGGTGTAGAAAAAGTATATTATATGCTACATATGATTACACAATTTGCTGAGCTAGGTGAAGGTACATTGCCATTAAAAGACATTATTGAAGCCGGCCTTGATAGTGGTAGTGAATATTTCTTTGTAGAACAAGATGAATTATACGGCGCTGATCCTTATGATTGCCTAGTTACTAGTCGTGACCATCTGATTGATTTAGGTTATAAAACATGGTTTTGATAAAAAATATCTGTTGATAGATAAAATAAAACTCACTCCATTTTTGTAAGCGATTATAAAATAGAGAATTTAAATTTATGGAGGTACTACTATGATAAAAAATATCGAAATCTCAGGGTTTTCTGATGAAATTTCATCAGAGTTGGACACCCAATTAAAAATTGTCAGCGAATTAGGTATGCGCTATATCTCACTCAGAAGCGTAGATGGTGAAAATATAAGCGAATACTCGGTCGAAAGTATTCAAAATAATGTCTTACCAAGGTTGAAACAATGGGGAATTGGTATTTCTTCTATTGGTTCACCTATAGGTAAAATATATATTAACGATGATGAAGAATTTGAAGCACAATTAAAATCTTTAAAAACATTGTGTGAGATTGCTAATATTTTAGATTGTAAATATATTAGAATTTTTAGTTTCTATATACCTAAGGAAGACAATTTTGATGAATATGAAAAAGAAGTCATTGTAAAATTAAAGCAATTTGCTGAAATTGCGCAACAATATAATATTGTCTTACTTCATGAAAACGAAAAAGATATTTTTGGAGATATTGCTCGACGTTGTAACACTATACTAAATGAAGTTGGCTCTAAAAATTTTAAAGCGATATTTGATTTTGCAAATTTTGTACAATGTGGGGAAGATACTCAAGCATGTTATGAATTATTGTCACATCACATTGAATATATTCATATTAAAGATGCTGTTTATAAAGATAACGTGAATGTTCTATGTGGTAGTGGTGATGGTCAAATTAAATCGATATTGAAACAAATCTTCAATAGTGGTTACAAAGGATTCTTAACATTAGAGCCACACCTCGTGGTATTTGATTCACTTAAAGACTTAGAACTTGAACATTCAACAGATACAATCCAAAATTCAGTAGCTAAAGATGGTGCTGAGGGTTATAAAATGCAGTACGAAGCATTATTAAAAATACTATCAAAAATTGAAAAAGAGGAGAATGCATAATGGAGAAAGTTCGTTTAGGGATTATTGGTTTAGGTGCTCAAGGAAGTACGTATGCTAGTTTTATAGATAGTGGGGATGTTGATAAAGTAGAAATTGGTGCGATTTGTGATATTGATCCTGAGAAAAAAGCTTTAAGTACTGAAAAGTATCCCAATATTCCATTTTATGATAACTATATTGAAATGTTAGAAAGTGGAGACGTAGATGCCATTGTTACAACAGTCCCACACTATCTTCATACAGAAATAGGAAAAGAAGCATTATCTAGAGACATTCATGCACTTTTAGAAAAACCTGCAGATATATACGCAGAAAAAGTACAAGAAATCAGTGACTTAGCTGCCTCTAAACCAGATTTAACATTTGGTATTTTCTTCAATCAAAGGACTAACCCCTTATACCAAAAAGTAAAAGCATTAATAGATGATGGAGATATAGGGAACATACGCCGCACGAATTGGATTATTACAACTTGGTGGCGTCCACAAGCATATTATGATCAAAGTTCCTGGAGAGCTACATGGTGTGAGGAAGGTGGCGGTGTATTAGTAAACCAAGCACCTCATCAAATTGACTTATTACAATGGTTATGTGGATTACCAAAAAAAGTATTTTCAAATGTTAAGTATGGATATCAAAGAGACTTAAAAGTCGATGATGATGTAACGACTGTATTAGATTATGGTAATGGCGCAACAGGTGTGTTTATTACATGTACACACGATATTATTGGTACGGATCGTTTAGAAATAACAGGTGACAAAGGAAAAATCTTAGTCGATGATAGTAAAAAAATCACGCTCACACGCTTAAAACAATCTGAAACAGATATGAACCGTAATATGACATGGGAAGATGCTGCCGAAATCTTCAAAGGAAATGGATTAGATGATATTTATGACCAAGAAACTTTTGAATTTGAGAGCGTATGGGGCCAACAACACATCAGCGTATTAGAAAACTTTGCAGCTAACATTATTGATAATACGCCACTAATTGCACCAGGTAGTGATGGAATTAACGGTGTAAATTTTGTAAATGCAATTTATCTTTCAAGTTGGTTAGGCAAAGAAGTATCTCTACCAGTTGATCCAGAAGAATTTGAAAGTGCGTTACAAGAAAAAATCAACTCAGAATTATAAAATGTTTAAGTAAACGGAGATGGTTGTATGCTTAAAATTGGTGTGGTCGGATTAGGTGACATTGCACAAGTCCATATCCAAGCAATTGAAGCTAATCCTAATGCTCAATTAGTAGCAGTTTGTGATGAAAACGATATATTTGAAAATAAGGTTCCTTATGCTAATTTTTATAAAAGTATGAATAACATGCTTAATTCAGAAACATTAGATTGTGTGCATATATGTTTACCACACTATTTACATCTACCCGCCACAAAGACTTGTGTTGAAAAAGGGGTGCATGTCCTTCAAGAAAAACCACTAGCTCTCAATGCCAAGGAAGGGCTAGAATTAGTAAAAATAGAACGTAAATATCCAGATATAAAGGTCGGTATCTGTTTTCAAAACCGCTATAATGATACTTTCCAAACGCTTCAGCAAATTGTTGAAAATGGTAAATATGGAAGTGTAAAAGGGGTCAAAGGACTCGTAACATGGTTTAGGCCTGAAACATATTACACTGATAAACCTTGGCGTGGTCAGATGCATACTGCTGGGGGTGGCGTGTTAATCAACCAAGCTATCCACACATTAGATTTAATGCAATTACTTTGTGGGAAAATCATTTCTATTAAAGGTAGTGTTTCACAACTTTTAGATTATGATATAGAAGTAGAAGATACTGCAACAGCTCATATACAGTTTCAAAACCATGCACGTGGCATGTTTTTTGCTACCAATGCGAGTACTGGCAATTCTAGTGTTGAAATCCAAGTCCTATTTGAAAAAGGAAAATTTACAATTAAAGATAATATTTTAACGCGTGTGAATGAAGAAGGCTATAAAATCCGAGTGATAGAAGATTCAAAAGCACCTAAAACAAAATCCTATTATGGACCAAGTCATGGTAAACTAATCAATCAATTTTATGATTGTATAGAAAATGATACAGACAACTATATTCATGTAACGGATGCATTACCATCAATTGCGATGATCGATGCAATTCAAAAATCTTCTGAATCAAATCATACAGTTCAATTTGAAGAGACATCTTATTAAAATTCATAATCATATTTTAATACCACATCAATTTATTTGTTGATGTGGTATTTTATTCTTTATACATTTAAGGAAGTACATATTAAGATTGCGCTCTTATTGTGATTTTGATAACGTTTCATTACAATTAATACATAACCTAATGAATGAGGGTGTTATTTATGAACGACGAAAATAAAATTATATTAGACCTTGCTGTATCATTAGATGGTTTTATTGAAGGACCTGAAGGCGAAATTGATTGGTGTATTATGGAGTCTGACATGAATTTCAATCATTTTTTAAATCAAATAGATGCTATTATTTACGGGAGAAAAAGTTATGACATGTGGGGGACATTCCAACCACACATAGATGATGAATCATACGGTGACCAGTATATGTGGAATAACCTACACAGTAAAAAGAAATATGTATTTACGCACCAACAATTTCCTGATACTGTCAATACAGAATTTATTCAAACTTCTCATATTGCTGAATCAGTTAAACATATTAAGGCCACACATCAAAACGATATTTGGTTATATGGTGGTTCGAATATAATTACTTCTTTCATAGACAACAACCTTATTGATGAATACAAATTATCAGTACATCCTGTCGTATTAGGATCTGGCAAACCATTATTCACTAACCTAAATAAAAGGCTGAACTTGTCATTGTTAAATACGCATACTTATAAGAGTGGCGTCGTTCAATTAATTTATGGAAAATCAAAATAATTGAACTCTATCTTAGTGAGTAATATTCACCCTAGGCTACTTAAAACTCTAATATATATAACATTTTGAAACCATGTACAAACCAAAAAAATTGTCAACAAAGACATTAGTCTTTATTGACAATTAAAGGTTGTAGAATTTTATAGTAACAAAACTTTCTACATTTAAGCTTAAACAAGTTTTCTTTTGAAATATTTTTCATATTAACTCAACTTTTTCTATGCGATATACACAAAAAGTTCAATAATAGCAATAATTAAAAACACTAAGAAAACTACACCATAGATATTATTTTTCTTAGCGTTTTTAGTATTTGCTTCTTTCTGCTTTGCTTTGTTATTAATGTTAGAAAAGAAAGTAATCCCAGAATACACTGCTATAAGCACAGTAATACCGAATACTAACCATATAGTCATATTAAAACCTCCTTTTGATTCAATAAATCTATTTTCTAATTTGTCATAAAAAATAATAATCCATCATATATATTCATTTTAATACATTTTTTCATTTCATCCAATGTATAATTGTTATAATTTTGTAAAACCATTATTCATCATACAAATCATGTTGAAAGTAAGTTATAATTAGTTGAAAAGATATGAATAGAGGGGTTAATATAATGAATGGTCTTAGAAGTGTTACTACAGGGACAAATAATTTAGAACAAACCAAAACTTTGTTTAAAGATATACTTGGATTAAATGTAGCAGACAAAGGACAAGCGCTACGTTTTGGCGATGCTGAACTTAATTCTGGCACACGTTTACATTTTGTAGAAATACCGAACTATATTAACAATCATAATCATATAGAGAATATTGGCTTACGTGTGCCTAGTGATGAAGGTTTAGATGAATATAAATCAATTTTAGAGAGTAATCGCATTAACCATGGAGGAGTGACAGATTTAAATGGTCATAAGTATTTTGATTTTAAAGACCAAAATAATCAAACCTTCAATATTTATTCAAATGAACATAACACAGGATCGCCATTAGGTATGCCGACATTTGAAAGTACTGTAAATCCTTTACATCAAATTCAAGGTCTAGGTCCTGTTATACTAAGGGTTAATGAGCTCATATTAACTCAATCTATTTTAAGTAAGGTTTTTGGCCTTACACATTTTGCAGAGTATCTACCAACTGATGATGCCGACTTTAAAGTACAAGTGTTTCGTATAGGTGAAGGTGGACTTGGTGGGGAATTACATATCTATGCTGCAAAAGAAGAAGTTAAAATGCCTCAACACGGTATAGTAGAGCAAATTGAATTTGCAACTGAATCTAAATCACAATTCCAACAAGCGTTACAGCAACTTGAAGTCATTGGTATTCCTTATCAAACATTAGATCAAGAAGGCGAACGCTCACTAAGAATTAGTGAAAAAAGCGGCATCACGTTTATATTAACGTTGGAAATTAAATAATAAAGAGAGGATTTTACAATATGTTACATGAAACATGGAAAACAAACACACCTGTTAAAAAAGTAGAAGTAGAGCATACAGATGCGAAAAAGTTCACAGTATCTGATATGCTAACTGTGGGAAAACAATATGATGTTATTAACGAGACAGAGGAATATTACCAAATCATTGATAATTCTGGCCTTGTTGGTGGATATTATAAAGAATATTTTAAAGAGGTATAAAATATAAATATATCGTATTCAATTAATTAAACTCAAACAATTTCTCATGTACTTTTATGAGACTATATATTTTCTTATTAAAATAGGGCTAGGACAAAAATATGATGGTATATTCTTGTCCCAGTCTATTTTTAATGATTTCTAATCAATCTATTATGAAATAGCAATATACTATTGAAGGAGACGTTTAACGATGACAAAAGCGCAATATATTAACAGAGATGAAACAATCTTTAACGATGCACAATCATTAATGAAATTAAATAAAAACATACTTTTAAAAGGACCCACTGGTTCAGGCAAAACAAAACTTGCTGAAACATTAAGTGAAACCTCAAACCAACCCATGCACCAAATTAATTGTTCAGTTGATTTAGACGCTGAAAGCTTACTAGGTTTCAAAACTATACAAACAAATGAGAATGGTTCACAAGAAATTGTCTTTATCGATGGACCAGTAATAAAAGCTATGAAAGAAGGTCACATTCTTTATATTGATGAAATCAATATGGCTAAACCAGAAACACTTCCAATACTCAATGGTGTCCTTGACTATCGTCGTAAGTTAACAAATCCTTTCACTGGCGAGGTTGTAAATGCAGCACCAGGCTTTAATGTTATTGCTGCAATTAATGTTGGTTATATTGGTACATTACCTATGAACGAAGCACTTAAAAATCGCTTTGTCGTAATTGAAGTAGATTATATAGATGGAGATATTCTGAGTGATGTGATTAAAAATCAAAGTCAATTAAAAGATGATAAAATCATCCAACAAATTATAAAATTTAATGAAGATCTAAGGACTATGACGAAGCAAGGTCAAATTTCTGAAGAAGCAGCGAGTATTCGCGCATTAATTGATTTGAGTGATTTAGCAACAATAATGCCAATTGAACGTGCAATAAAACGTACAATTATAGATAAATTAGAAGATGAACGAGAACAACAAGCAATCCAAAATGCAGTAGAATTAAACTTTTAGTGAGGGATAATTATGAGTGATCGTTTTATAAAATTTAATGACGAACAACTTGACGCAAAGCAAGTCATGATGCTACAAGATTTAGCTCGCCTTTTACTGGAAAATGAACAAACCCAAGTTAAAATACAAAAGTTTCCGTATTATGATCCAATCAATAATACTCTCATTACAAGTTCATTTTGGTCACATAGAAGCAAAGAAGTGGAGTCAATGGGATTAAAAACAGATGTATTACTCGCCACTTACGGCTATCAAATGATGGATGAAAAAATTGTAAATGAAGTCATCCATAATCAAGAGTTTAAACATCATAAATTTTTTCAACAACTTTTCAAATTGTTAGAAGATAAACGTGTTTTAAATACCATCTTGCAATCAAGACCATCAACAAAGCCTGCAATTCAAATGCGCAACCAAGTTAGATTGAATTTTAATCAGACACAAATAAAAGTTTATAAAACCAAAACAACTTTTACAGATTTATTATTTTTATATTTGGAAGCTTCCTTATTAACTGAAAACTTTTATGACGTACCACAAATTAGCCCTCAAATAGATGATGTTCTAAATCACATGTATCAATACTTACCTAATTTCTTTTATAACGAAACATCTGAAGACAATATGTATTTAGCAGAACGCGTTATGTATCAAATTGACGACATCTTAAAAGAAGATATGCTTAATGAATATTACCATCTACCTAAAAAGGTTTATGAAGCAATTCAAGAACTTAACTTCGAAGATTTAAAACGTACTGATGCTAGTAATACAGATGGACAGTCAGAAGAACAACATGACGGAGAAACCGTAAGCGAAGAGATGGAATCCAATAATCAAGATAGTACATCAGAAGGTGGTGCTTACTTAGAAATGGAATTGCATGAAGGTGAAAATAGTGATGTCATGAGTGATAACGACACTGCACGAGAAGGCGATTCAAGTGACGATATGACTGACATGCAAACTAAAAAAGGAAAAGGCTCAACTGATAACGTTGAAGATGATGAAGGCGGTTCTGTGGGCCAAAATCAAGTGTTCGCACTTAAAGGAATTAATGAAAATGTTGAAATTAAATGGAATGTACCTGAAATAGAATCCCATTATGTTAGTGACTACCATAATGTTGAATCTGAAGTTCAATTTGAGACAAAAGACTTAATACAAATTATTAAAAAAACAATCGATAGAGAGTACCAAGATGAACGTAATAATTTAACGAAAGGTCGTCTACAGAAGAACTTACTTAATTGGTTTATTGATGATCAATACAAGTTATTTTATAAAAAACAAGACTTGAGCCAATCTTTTGATGCTACTTTCACATTATTAGTTGATGCTTCTGCAAGTATGCAAGATAAGATGCAAGAAACTATTAAAGGTGTTGTACTTTTCCACGAAACGTTAAAAGCATTAAATGTTAAACATGAAATACTTGCTTTTAATGAGGATGCCTTTGATGCTGATGAAGCTAATCAACCCAATATTATAGATGAAATTATTTCTTACGACCGTTCCACACTTGAAAAGGACGGTCCAAGAATTATGGCGTTAGAACCACAAGATGATAATAGAGATGGAGTAGCAATTAGAATTGGTAGTGAACGGTTGATGCGTCGCTCGCATAATCAACGTTTCTTAATTGTCTTTTCAGATGGAGAACCATCAGCTTATAATTACAGCCAAGATGGTATCTTAGATACTTATGAAGCTGTCGAAACTGCAAGAAAAATGGGAATAGAAGTGTTTAATGTGTTTTTAAGTCAAGAACCTATCACAGAAGATATTGAACAAACGATTCACAATATCTATGGACAATACGCTATCTTTGTCGAAGGCGTTGAAAATCTACCAAGCCACCTGTCACCATTATTGAAAAAACTTTTATTAAAATCATTTTAACTAGACTAACATTTATAAAAAATTACTATATATTTAAATATTCTGAAATTTATATGGACGTTAACTTATTAAACATGATAGAATAAGTAATATTATTTTATTGGTTTAGAAGGAGCACGTTATATGAATAAAAATACATTGATTATAGGCTTCACATTATTTGCAATGTTCTTTGGTGCCGGTAACCTTATTTTTCCGCCTAATTTAGGTTTAGATAGTGGGGAATATTTCTGGCCTTCCATTTTAGCATTTGCACTAACTGGGATTGGATTACCTTTATTAGGTGTTGTTGTAGGGGCACTAGATAAACAAGGGTACATCGGTTCTTTAAACAAAATATCGCCCAAGTTCTCAGTCGCATTTTTAGTTGTAATTTATTTAACGATCGGACCGCTTTTCGCGATTCCTCGTACTGCATCAACATCATTTGAGATGACTATTACTCCGATCGTACAAACAAATAGTAATTTAGCATTATTTATATTTACAGTTATTTATTTCTTAATTGTATTATATTTATGTCTTAACCCGAGTAAAATGATTGACCGTATTGGGTCATTATTGACTCCTTTACTACTTGTTACAATTATAGCAATGATTATTAAAGGCTTTGTAGATTTTGGTGGAAATGCTTCAAGTAAATCAACAGAAGCTTTCACTTCTAATTTTGCAGGTTTTTCACAAGGCTTTACGAATGGCTATTTAACTATGGATGCTATCGCTGCCATCGCCTTTTCAATGATTGTTGTTAATGCTGTTAAAGCTACAGGTGTAACAAACGCGAACAAAATCTTCAAACAAACATTATTAGCAGGGCTTATCGCTGCCGTCGCTTTAATGTTTATCTATATATCTTTAGGTTTCATTGGAAATCATATGGCTATATCACAAGACAAAATTGCTAGTTTAACAGCAAAAGACCAAAATATAGGAACATATTTATTAACTACGATGGCAGATGTTGGTTTTGGAACATTAGGTAAATATTTACTGGGTATTATCGTTGCACTTGCATGTTTAACAACTGCATGTGGTTTAATCGTTTCTGTGTCAGAATACTTCCATAGAATTGTACCTAGAATTTCTTACAAAATATATGTAATTGTATTTACACTTATTAGCTTTATATTAGCTAACCAAGGTTTAAACTCAGTTATTTCAATGTCAGTACCAGTACTAAGTATTGTTTATCCAGTAGCAATCACTTCGATCTTATTGATACTAATAGCTCGATTTGTACCTACAAAACCAATTGCACAACAAATACCAGTAGCAGTTGTTACTATTATATCTATTTTAAGTGTATTCCATACACAAGGTTGGATGAAATTAGCATTTATTGATAGTTTACCTTTAAAAGATTATTCTCTAGAATGGTTCCCAATCGCTGTTATCACTACAATAATTGGTTATATAGTTGCTACTATGGTCAAAAACCAAAAACCTATCGTATACGAAAAAGATTAAATTATCTTTGAACAATAAGAAGTTAAACACAACACCACAAAGCCCTTTAAAGCAATCGCTGAATCAGTGAATACTTTAAAGGGCTTTTTTACCGTTCGAATCGTTTGAATTGATGCCTACATAACCACATGCTTACTATCATTTTATAATTTCCAGTTGATATACCATATCTTTTTAAATCCTTAAAAATTTTCAAATTTTTATTAATATATTATTATTCTTTTAAAAAAAGAGAAATAATTTAAAAAAGTGTATTTGATTACTTTGGAGAAGTGGGATATAATCTAAACTTCAAGCGTTTCAACTTTGTAGATCATCAATCTCTCATCACCAGAATAAAATTGTAGACAATGTATAATTCGCTATTGCATATTTCTTCAAATAATAATTGATATGGACTTAAATTACTAATAAATGTTAGGTATTCACAGAGATAGATTGCGTTTCATATTTAATAAATTTAATTTACATATTAAAAATCAAACTCGAAAAAGAGGAGTAGAATATTATTAAATTTTCTTATTGGAAAGATAAATTAGATTGGCCAGTATTTCTTATCAGTGGTGGCATACTTGTGCTTTTTGTAATTATGTCCTCACTATTTACTACAGCAACTTCAGATTTTGTGCAAAATGGATTTCAACTTTCAATTACATATTTTGGCGCTTTTTGGCAAGTACTGTTATTAATAACATTTGCTGTTGGTGCAATTTTAGCTTTTTCTAAATATGGTCGCGTGAAACTAGGAAACTCCTCTAAGCCTGAAATGGGGTATTTTAGATGGGCGGCCATTGTCATAACATCTGGTTTAGGTGCAGGTGCTATATTTTGGGCTGCTGCTGAACCTATGTATTATTTTATCGATGTTCCACCAACCATGGATTCAAGCATTAAAGATAAAAGTACAGCTGCCATCCCTGCAGCGATGACGCAAAGTTTTACATCTTGGGGATTTACTGCGTGGGCTGTGTATGGCGCTGTAAGTGGGATTATTATCATGTATGCACACTATAATAAGGGGATGAAGATGCGTCCACGCACAATCTTATATCCATTATTTGGAGAAAAAATTGAAAATAACAAAACTGGTTCATTAATAGATGTATTTTGCATCTTAGGTGCAGTCGCTGGAACAATTGGAACGATAGGATTTTTTGGCTTTCAATTTAGTTTCTGGTTGCATAGTATTTTTGGCGTCCCCGATAATATCATTACTCAAGTGTTGTCTGTAGGAGGACTCATGGCTGTTGTCACTATCTCTGCTACGACAGGAATTGATAAAGGTATACAATTTCTAAGTAAACTAAATATTTGGTTAGCACTAGGTGTTGCGGCATTTATATTATTAATCGGCCCTGGAAGTTTTATAATAGATACATTTATATCTTCGTATGGCAGTTATATTACTAACTTTTTAGAAATTAGCACATTTAGAGGAGACAATGAGTGGGCAGGTGCATGGATGCTTTTCTTCTTTGGTTGGTTTATAGGATACGGACCGTTGATGGCAATGTTAGTTGCTCGTGTTTCAAAAGGGCGTACGATTAGAGAAATTTTTATATTAGTTTCTATCGTAGCAGCTGTAGTTTCCCATTTTTGGTTTTCTATTTTAGGTGGAAGTGGCTTATTTTATGAAACTAAAGATAGTGGGGTAATTAGTACTCCATTATCTGAGCATGGCTTACCTGCAGCTGTAATTTCAATAGCTTCACAATTGCCATTAGGCAATGCATTAGTAATAGCACTACTTATTTTAACGCTAATTTTTGTAATTACGACAGCCGATACAATGTCTTATTCCATTTCTATGTCAGTCACTGGCGAGGGGAATCCTCCTAAAATCGTCAGACTTTTCTGGGTAGCTATTATGGGTATTATATCAGTTATACTTATTAATATTGGTGAAGGAAGTATTAGCGCAATTCAGTCATTTATAATTGTGACTGCGGTGCCTATATCGATTATTATGCTACCTGTTGTATGGACAGCACCTAAAATTGCACATAAACTAGCTATCGCTCAAAATATTGTAGCTGATAATAAAAAAGATGATTCATATGATAAAGATATTTTAAATAAATAATCAACAAACAATATAAAAAAGAAACAAAATAAAAAACCACTCACTATAATATATAGTGAGTGGTTTTTTATTAGAATAACATTATAAAATATAGCTATTTTAATTTTTTTTATTATCTTTCATATCTAATAATTGCTTTTGTAATTCAGACTCCAATTGATTCAATTCTGTCTCAGCTTGCTTACGCTTGTTTCGACCCTGCTCTTGAATTTGAAGTGTTTGTTCAATTGTTTCGATAATATCATTTTGCGTTGTTTTTAATGTTTCTATATCTACTACGCCGCGTTCGTTTTCAGTTGCTGTTTCTAATGCATTTTGTTTTAATAATTCAGAGTTTTTCAAGAGTAAATCATTAGTTGTGTCTGTGACAGCTTTTTGTGCTGATACAGCATTACGTTGCCTCATCAAAGTTAAAGCGATAGACATTTGGTTTTTCCATAATGGAATACTTGTTAAAATCGAACTTTGAATTTTTTCTGCAAGCGCTTGGTTTACATTTTGAATCATACGAATTTGCGGCGCTGTTTGGATAGCAATTTGTCTCGATAACTGTAAATCATAGATACGTTTATCTAAACGATCTATAAATTGTTCCATATCAGAGGCTGCTTGCACATCCATTTGATTACCTGTCGATTTTGCTTGAGATCTAAGTTTTGGTACATCTGTTTGTTGTAAAGCGTGCTGTTTCTTTTTCGCTGCTTCAATGTATATAGAGAGTTCATCAAAATAGTCCTTATTCATTTCGTATAATTCATCTAACATTTCTATATCTTTTTTCAAATTATTCTTATGCTTATCTAATTCAATAGAAATGCGGTCTATTTGTGATCCAACAGATTGCATTTTTGAAAAAATTTCATTTACAGAAGCTTTCGTCCGTCTAAATATACGTTTTAATTTAGATTGGTTCTCTGGATTAAGTTCTTCAGGATTGACCGATTTTAATTTACTCATCAAACCATTTAATGATTCGCCTACAGGACCCACATCAGTAGTTTTAACTTCATTTAAAATACGGTGTGAGAATTGCGACATATTTGATTGTGCTTGCGTACCATAGTTCAGTAAACCGTCATTATCCATTGGTTTTATTTGTTCGCTTAACTCATTAATTTTTTGTTGTTCTTTTTGAGTATATTGCGTTTTGCTATTGATAATTTCATTTTCACTTGAAGTCTGTTCATCAATATATTTGTCCAATGGATGTGAATTTAAAAAGTCTTGCTCTTTTGTCATTCAATTTCTCTCCATTCTTAATTCTGTGTTATTTATCTCTTTTTTGTTCCATTTTGTTTAATTCCATCTCTATATCTAATTGACTGTAGTCTTCGTTATTAATTCTTCTCAAGTCAGCTACTAAAGTTCTTTTGACTTCGTCTAAAGTAATACGTGTTTGTTCTAGCTTTTGCTTTTCTTCTTTAGACTTTTTAGGTGACTTAGATAATCTTGTATATGCCTCTATTAAATTCAACGCATTATCAATGTGCGAGTAGAAGAAGCTTTCTACTTTAAAAAACGAACCCGGCTGTTGCTTCACTGCAAAATAAATAGCACGTGAAATACGGTATATTTCATTTACTTGTCGAAAATCTTTGATTGATCTGACGTTTACAAAAGTTTTTAAAATTCTTCTAATCTTATCTTGCGCATGATTTAATTGACTATTTACAAAATGATAATCGCGACGCGACAAACCAATTTCATTTAAATATTTTCTAGAAGTTAAACGTTGAGTAGGGAAGTAAACGACCAAAAACGTTACCGCAGAAATAAGAAAATCAAATATCAAATAAATATCTAAAGCAAAAACACTAGTAAACCACGCGATAACAGCTACTGGAATTGCTATAATTGTCCCAAAAATACGAGAAATAGTATATCTCAAACTTCATCTTCCTTTATATAGTTTTAAAATCTTTTAGTGATTCATCAATCGTTAATTCTTCTATCATATAATCTTCAACATGCGACGCAGGTGATGCACCCTCTATGACTCCATTAATAAATTGAGTTAGCGATTCTTCTTCACCTTGTGCATATACATCAACATAATTATCAACATTTTCAACGGTACCTACGATATTATACTTTCTTGCTATTTTTTGAGTATAATATCGAAAACCTACGCCTTGTACCATTCCAAATACCTTAACGTGTTTGCGTTGCATAAAATCACCTCTTGCTATTATTATACGAAATTTTACGCTACAAAACTAATATTTACGTTTAAGCGCTATTTGTATATAGGTCAAAAATATGAGTCAGATTCCTTGATTTTGCCTAATATATAGTTAAAATATTACACATAGACAAATTGTGTGACTCTAATTAAATTATATAAATTGTTTATCTAGTTTTATTCATATCTATTTATAAACGTGGGGGATTTACATTAGAGTGAGTGAATGTATGCGCACCATACATATGTAAAATCACCTTGTTCTATATAACTTGAAATATAATCATAATATTTTAAGTACTTAAATATTATTTTGAGCTGACTATGAAAGGGTGAAATAATATGTGGACAGTTGCAAAAATTCGAGCTGACTACGAAGGTTGGTGGTTATTTAGTGACTGGACTGATCATGTCGTAGAACAATATGATTTTGAAACTTATAATGAAATGTTAAAACAATATCAATCAATTATTTTAAATTGTAAAAAAGATTTTGATAACTATTTAGTTGGTAAATATAATATTCATGCGTTTTATAATAATTGTGATTTAGGATTTTGTGAAGATTGTGATGAAGATTTACAAATATTCTATAGTTTTATAGTTTTAAATAATAATGAAGTTTATTATAAATTACCTAATATTGAATAAACAGTTTTTTCAGATTTGTATTGCAATTTCACTTAAACTGCTTTATACTGTAACTCAAGCAATAGTTTTATTCCATATTGCAAAGAATATTGTCATAACAGATTGAAACTGTGAAATTGTATTTTTTGTAATATGCGAATAACGCATATTGAATGAATATTAGTCTTGGAGGTTTCACAGTTATGAAACAAGGTACAGTAAAATGGTTTAACGCCGAAAAAGGTTTTGGTTTTATCGAAGTTGAAGGAGAAAACGATGTGTTCGTACACTTCTCAGCAATTAACCAAGAAGGATACAAATCATTAGAAGAAGGTCAATCAGTTGAATTTGAAGTAGTTGAAGGCGACCGCGGTCCTCAAGCTGCAAACGTTGCTAAACTATAATATAGATTGCTATATTGACTTAGTAAAAGAACCTTGTTAAAGGTTCTTTTTTTTGAGCCCCTTACTTTTGTTAGGGGGCTCTTAATGTATGGGTTGAGCATCTAATCATTTGATTTGCCTTTTCCTTTGTAGTTAAGGAATCATATCGTATGTATCAAACATGTCATGTATGTATACCTCTAAATTACTTATACAAGGCTGTTTAATGATTAACTTTTCACTTCATGACCAACATATCCTAAATTCAATATTGCTCATTCAAAGTGCTCTAAACACTGTTCACAAAATACAAAAAAGGTTGTTAGATATCCAAACTAAAGACAACTAACAACCTTTTTGTATTTCACTTATTTTGTATCATTAATAATTAATTGGCGTAATGATTGTCGTTTAACAACTTCTCTTGCTTTTCCATCTTTCAAGAAAAATACAGATGGCTTTTGCATTTGGTTGTAATTTGAAGCCATTGAGTAGTGATAGGCGCCTGTAGATAAAATTGCTAAGTAGTCGCCACGCTTTACTGTACTAGGTAATTTAGCATCTTTAATAATAATATCTCCTGATTCACATAATTTTCCTGCAAGTGTAACTGTTTCATCTTTAGGATCATTTCTATTAACTAATAAAGCTTCATATTTTGCATCATACAATGGTGTACGTATGTGATCACTCATACCACCATCTACAGATACATATTTATTCACGTTAGGGATGTCTTTGATTGTACCGACTTCATATAATGTAATCCCTGCTTCACCAACGATGGACCTGCCAGGTTCTATTCCTATTTCTGGTAGAGGGTAGTCTGCTTCTTTTGAGATTGTTTTAATAGCTTCAGTAATTTCTGAAACACCTTCTTCAATAGGGAAGCTAATATCTCCTTCCACATATTTGATACCAAAGCCACCACCTAAATTAATTAGTTCTACTTCTAGCTCATTTTCTTTCAACCATTCAATAACTAATTTAGCTGTTTCAATCATAGCTTCTGTACCTTCAATTTGTGAACCTACATGGAAATGAATGCCTTTAAGATTTAAACGCTTAGAATCTTTTACTTTTTTAGCTCCCTCAATTGCCAAACCATGCTTGATAGACAAACCAAATTTACTATCCTCTTGTCCAGTTTGAATAAATTCATGGGTATGCGCTTCGACGCCTGGGTTGAGCCTTAAAACCACATTTACTTTTTCACTTGCATAACGGTCAATAAGATCGATTTCTTCTAAAGAATCAATAACAATATAACCTACTTTACTCTCTAAAGCATATTGGATTTCACGCTTTGTTTTATTGTTACCGTGAAAATGTATGTGTTGTGCATCAAAGCCAGCCGCTAACGCTGTGTATAATTCTCCTTCTGAAACAACATCTAGTTGAAGGCCTTCTTCTTCAACTAATTTCACCATTTGTAAACAAGTAAATGCTTTAGAAGCATATGAAATATTATAGTTTAATCCACTTTTTTGAAAAGCTTTGTGAAAGCGTCTTATTTGATTTCGAATCTGTGTTTCATCATAAACAATTGTTGGTGTGCCAAAACTTTGTGCGATTGTTTTAAGACTTGTACCTCCAATTGTAAGCTCTCCATTATTATTATATTCTACGACCATAATTTATCTATACTCCTTTATTAGTGAGTCATGATTCATCGCGCTTAATTGCTCAGAGTTTGCGCCCACACCTTTAAATGTGAACTCATCAACGCGTATATCGTTATTATATAATATCACTTCATCTTGTGCACGGACATTGTCATCAACTTCTACAAACATATGACTCATCATCAATGCACGAATAGGGTACCGTTTACCATTAATTAACGCTTCATACTTGGCTCTTGACTTAAGTATGCCATCACCATAACCCACATCAACCACTGCAAGCTTCGTGTAATCTTCTGTGGCTTCGAATGCAAAACTATAGCCACAGTAATCACCTTGATTCACTTCACGTACTTGGATGACATTACCTTTCACAGTCAATGATTGCTTAATTAATGATTCGTCTAAGTTACTGTACGGTCTTGAACCATATAAAGCAATACCAACACGGGCGTGTGTGTGAAGAGGGAAGATACCTTGTTCTCTATAATAACTTGCACTATTTTGTGCATGGATTAAATCAAAATCATACCCCTCAGACAATAAAGTCTCTACAATTTCTAACCAGGCTTGTCGTTCAATTTCGTAATCTGGTACGTCAAACTCATCGGCGTAACCAAAATGCGTCCATAAACCTGTAATAACCATACGATGTTCATTATCATTTTGTGCATGGTGGGTGAGTACTTCTTTAATCTCATCAATTGATTTCAAGCCTGAACGATGCAATAGATTTTCGAATTCTAAATGAACTTGAATGTCATATAAGTCCTCTATGTGAGCGTAGTAAAAATCTAATGAAGGTAAAGTCATTTGAATATTGTACGCACGGATTTTATCAAATTCATAAACTGCATTCATTAGAAAAATTGTTGCATCAGGGGCAAACTTTCTAATTCGTATAGCTTCTCTTAAAGAAGTCGTACTAAAAGTTTGAATACCCGCTTTCAAAAATTGATTTACCGCAAATTCTAACCCGTAATGGTAAGCGTTATTTTTAACAACCGCCATCAATTGATTATCTTGGGATACATTAACAGCATTTTCATAAAACTTCTTTATATCTACAGACCAAATGGCTGTCATTATACACGCACCTCACTATACAATTTCAAAATTTCCTCATAGTAATTTGCAATTTTAATAAGCATATGCTCATTAAAATTTAATGTAGAAGTGTGTAAACCAGTTACATAACCTTTACCTTCATCACGTATACCAACAAACACAAAATAACTCGGTGCAAGTTGACTATAAAAACTAAAATCTTCACCGAATAGGTAAGGTGTAGGTTTATCAATGATTTCAAATTTTGCATTTTCTAATCCTTGTTCAACATGATTACGTAAAAGTGGATCATTATAGGTAGGTGGATAACCTTCTTCAAATTTTACTTCACATCCAACATTAAACAATAAACTTACGCTTTCAGCAATTTTTGCCATTTGCTGTTTTACAATTTCTAAGTCATTGACATCATACGTTCTTATAGTGCCTTCAAGGTAGCCATGACTTGGTACGGTGTTAATCGCTTCGCCAGCTTCAAAATGTCCCATATGAACAATGTTGCGTTTTAAGCCGTTTAAATGATATTGCTGAATTTGTCCTACTTGGTTTAATACGTGTTGCAATGCTTCGCCACAAGAGTGACCTTGTTCTTTATCGGCCACATGACTAGAGAGGCCATTTAAATAAAATCTATACTCTGTGGCACTTGCAGTTATTTCTTCATCACGAATAACAACTTTGCCTTCATCTTCAAAAGGCATCACGTGTATACCAAACACGGCTTCAATATTATAATTTTTAAAGGCACCAGCTTGAATTAATCGATTTGCGCCGCCGCCGGTTTCTTCAGCAGGCTGAAATATAAAAACAATATTTTGTGGCAAACGCCCTTCATCTGCCATCACTTTACAGCGTTTAACAAACAACATAAGTGCTGCGGTATGACCATCATGCCCACACGCATGCATAACATTATCAGTCATACTTCTATAAGTTACATCGTTTTCTTCAAAGATAGGTAAAGCATCAATATCTGCACGATAAGCGATTGTGTGATTACCGTTTCCAGGTAAATATGCCACCAACCCTGTATTTAAAGGGCGTTCATATGTAATACCAAGCTCATCTAAGAATGCAGCGATATAAGTCGTAGTTTCATATTCATGCAAGCTTAATTCTGGGTGTTGATGCAAATGACGTCTATGCGTTGTGACAAATTCTAATTCGTTCATTTAAATCAGATCCTTCTATATTTATTAATTAAATTCAGCCTTTTTCAATTACTCAGTCTATAATATGTATAAAGTATATTCAAAAACATACCATTATAAAAATGAGGAGGTAAGACAAACTCATCCCTATTGATATGAAGCATGTTCTACATATCATGATAAGTTGGGACAAACACAACCAGATTAGATAGCCACTTTATAAGTGTTTAAACTACCTATAATCTAATCGTATTGTTCCCGTCTTAAACCTCCTACAATTAATATTAATGTATATCTAAGCTAAAATAGCACAACTAAAATTTTCCTTATAGTTCAACCATTTTAGAAAATAGAAAATATTTAAGAAAATTAGTCGTTCAATTTTCTTAAAGCTGAAACGATTTCGCGTTTTGAATCTTCAACTTCACTAGTTTGTTTAATTACTTTAGCAGGCGTTCCTGCTACAACCGAACCAGCTGGTACATCTTGTGTTACAATTGCACCCGCAGCCACGATAGAACCTTTACCTACACGCACACCTTCTAAAATAACAGCGTTCGCACCGATTAGAACATCGTCTTCAATCATTACTGGAGAAGCACTAGGCGGTTCGATAACTCCAGCTAATACTGCACCTGCACCAACGTGTACATTTTTACCTGTCGTTGCGCGGCCACCAAGCGTTGCATTCATGTCTACCATTGTTCCTTCACCGACTACTGCACCAATATTTATCGTTGCTCCCATCATGATTACAGCACCATCTTCAATAGTAGCTTGTTCACGAATAAATGCACCTGGCTCAATACGAGCATTTGTGTTAGTTAAATCTTTTAAAGGGATAGCTGAATTACGGCGATCCATTTCTACTTCTAATTCTTCAATACTTGATTGATTTGATTCATAAAAAGCTTTCCAGTCATCCGCTTCACAGAAAATAACTTTTGAATCTGCTGATCCAAATACTTTGAAATTGTCAGGGAATGTTACATTTTCAAAATTCCCATTGATATAAACTTTCAGTGGTGTAGATTTTTTCGCATCACTGATATATTGAATAATTTCTTCCGCCGTTAAATGTTGTACCATAATTTAATACGCTCCTTAGTTTTTATAGATTATCAAATGTGTAAAAGTCATTTGCCTTATTAATTAATTTTTCTGCTGCACCAATTGCGCCATTTGCAAAAATATCTTTAGACTGGGCACGATGTGTGATTGCTATTGTTTCGTCTGTGCCAGCAAATAGCACATCATGTTCTCCGACAATTGTACCACCGCGGATAGAATGAATACCAATTTCTTCTTGTGTACGTTTTTCAGTATTTTCATGTCTATCATATACCGGAGTAGATTGTTCACGTAATGATTCTATGACGTCATAAAGTTTCACTAAAGTACCACTTGGTGCATCTACTTTTTTATTATGATGTGCTTCTGTAAGCTCGATATCGAAATTTTGTAATAGGGGAACCGCTGCCTCTAAAATTTTAGTTAAAGCATGTACCCCATAGCTCATATTCGCACTGAAAAATACTGGCATTTTTTCACTTAATTCTTTTAGTTTATTAATAATTTCTTCTTTTTCGCCTGTTGTCGCTATAACTAGAGGTAAATTGAAATCTTCTTCTAGTAACGGTAATAATAACTCTGGATTAGAAAAATCAATCGCGACATCAGCTTCTTTTGCATCAGCAATGCGTTTAAAAGTAGGGTACGGATAATCTTTATTACTATCACGTACAATGACTCCTAAAATTTCATGTCCTTTTGCTTCAGCTAATCTTGCGACACGTTCATTCATTGCGCCGTAGCCAATCAGTACTATCTTCATGCTTTGTCACCTGCTTTAAATTGTTGGTATGCTTGTTCTAATGTTTGACGCTCATCATCTTCTAAAGGTACTAATGGTAAGCGTACTTCATAATTGCCAAAGCCTTCAACTGCTGTTAATGCCTTTACTGGGACAGGATTTACATCCACAGATAATGCATCTAACAATGTCTGTATTGGTTCAAATTGTGCTTCAATATCATTCCCATTTTGTTTAGCGTCGTATAGCTCTTGAAAAGATTTAGGAATAACGTTAGCTACTACAGAGATAACGCCATGTCCTCCTTCATCAAAATACCTAACCACATTGTCATCGTTTCCACTATAAAGTGCGAAATCATTTAAGTTGATGCGTGATTTTACATCCTCAAGATATTCAAAATCACTTGTCGCATCCTTCAATGCGATGATGTGTTCATTTTTACTTAAGGTTTCAACTGTTTCTGGTTCAATAGTCATATTCGTACGTGAAGGCACATTATATAAAACAACTGGTAAATTAACTGCATCTGCAATTGTTGTAAAATGTGCAATTAAACCACGTTGGCTTGTTTTATTGTAGTAGGGTGTAATCAGCATAATTGCATCTGCACCAATTTCTCTAGCACGAACTGAAGCTTGAATTGATTTTTGTGTGTTGTTCGTACCTGTACCAGCAATTACAGGTATACGACCATTGACATGATTTACAACAGTTTCTAACACTTGATCTTTTTCTTCATCAGTTAATGTTGGATTCTCAGCTGTTGTACCATTAACGACAATTGATTTCACATCGTTCTCAATTAAATAGTTCAAATGTCTTCTTAGTGCATTAAAATCTACTTCATTATGTGTAAAAGGCGTTGTTAACGCAACACCTACGCCTTCAAAAATATGTCCCATATTATTTTACTCCTTTCAAGCTCATTACTTGTTCAAGTATTTGCACTGCATTCAATGCTGCACCTTTCAATAAGTTGTCAGAAGTACACCATACATGGAATGTATTATCTAATGTTTCATCACGACGAATACGTCCTACAAAGATTTCGTCTTTGCCAGTAGAATGGATTGCTAATGGATACTCATTATTTTGTGGATTATCTTCAAGTACTACACGCTCATCATTTTCAAATAATTCTTGAATATCACTCACTGTAGCTTCTTTGTCTAATGTTACACTCATGTGTACGCTATGGCTGTCTTGTACTGGAACACGGACACATGTAGCTGTCACTTTCAAGTTATCATCATTTAATATCTTGCGTGTTTCATCTATCATTTTTTGTTCTTCTTTTGTATACCCATCTTCTAAGAAAACATCTATGTGAGGTAATACGTTATTATAAATAGGGTGCGGATATGCTTCAGGCGCTTTACCGTTTGCTCCTTCTGCTAAATCTTGTTTACCTTTCACTCCAGAACCAGAAACAGCCTGGTATGTTGTATAAGCAACACGTTTCAAACCAAATTGTTCTTGTAATGGTTTAAGTGGTACGACCGATTGGATTGTTGAGCAATTCGGATTCGCAATAATTTTTCTATCTAACACAGGTTCGTTTACTTCTGGAACGATTAAGTCAACGCCGTCAGTCATTCTCCATTGACTTGAATTGTCAATCACAATTGCGCCTGCTTCTTCAAAAATAGGGGAGAAGTGTTCACTTGTACTCCCACCAGCACTCATTAATACATAATCAAATTGTTCTTTAGCCGCTTCTTCTGTTAGTTCTCTAACAGTATAATTTTCACCTTGGAACTCAACAGTGTTACCAGCTGAACGAGCTGAAGAGAATAATACTAACTCATCAAATTCAATATTTTTACGGTCTAAAGTTTCCAACATTTTGCTACCTACTAATCCTGTTGCGCCTGCCAATGCTAATTTTGTCATATTTAATACACTCCATTTTCATAATTTTAGTTATTTTTATTATATTCCGAAAATTCAGATATCAAAAGCTTGATAAAGGGTCCGGACAGCACGTTCGCCATTTTCTACATCTATGACACATGAAATACTTATTTCTGATGTTGTCGTTTGGTAAAATGAAATATCATTTTCAATAAGCGTAATAAATGCTTTTGAAGCTACACCAGAAATATCACGCATACCAGAGCCAATTAAAGAGAGTTTAACGTATTCTTCATTAATCTTGAAGTCTAATGCATTAAATTGTCCCCGTAATGTTTCTAGTATCGCAGAAATTTGAAGAGCATCTGTATCTTTTATAGTAAAGGACATTTGCAATCCTTCCAAGTTAATAATTTGAGAAATCATATCAACGTTCACAGAACCTTCTTCTAACTCAGTGAATAATTCTGTTATCAATCTGTTATCTGGTAGGGGATAACTAATGGTAACGTGCATCATATGCGTATCTAACGCTACACCCGTGACTGCTTTTTTCTCTAATAAATCTGCTTGTGACATAATCCATGTTCCTTTCACATTTGATAAAGTTCTTCCTAAATACAGGGGAATATTATAGTTGTTAGCTATTTCCACACTTCTTGTCTCTAAAACACCTGCACCTAATGCACTCATTTCCATCATTTCTTCATAAGATACATAATCCAATCGTTTTGCATCTTTGTATATCCTTGGATCTGTAGCATACACTCCATCAACATCTGTATAAATTTCACACGCTGTATCATTACTTGCTGCTAAGGCAACAGCAGTAGTATCTGAACCACCACGACCTAAAGTCGTCAGTTCAAAGGAGTCATTAATACCCTGGAAACCAGCAACCACTAAGATATCATTTTCTGTAAATGCACTCTCGAATGTAGTAGGATCAATTTCTGCTATTCGACTTTTTAAGTGATGTCCAATTGTCTTAATACCAGCTTGATAGCCGGTCATCGCTTTTGCATTTATACCAATATCATTTAATATCATAGATAAATATGACACTGTTTGCTGCTCACCCGTTGTTAACAATAGCGCAAGCTCTTGATCTTTAGGATTTGTTGTTAAAGAAGAAACATTAGCCATAAGCTCATCTGTTGTTTTACCCATAGCGCTCACAACTACAATCAGTTGTTCCCCCTGATCGACTCTAATTTTTAACATTTCAGCAATATTTTTTATTTTGGAAAAATCACTAACTGAAGAACCTCCAAATTTTAAAACACTTCGTTTCAAATCTATATCCTCCTCAATAAATAGGGGAGAATCACAGTATAAAAAAAGAACACGTCCGGAATGCGAACCTGTTCTATAATTTATATACAAGTGATGCACTCCATTATTTGAAAATAATGACAGACTCTTAGCTCTTAACCATAAAGTCCAACTCGTTATAAGCTGCTATTATAACTATTTCGGCATCTCACCCTTTCAAAATTAGCTGCTAGCAGGCAGGTTCTTCTAAAATTTACTAATGATTGATGCGCCTCATCAAAACCATATTTAATTTTCATTTGTTTATGATTCATATTATACATATGGTTATATAGACTGTAAACCGATTTTACAAAGTTTTTTAAATTTACTGAAAAATAAAACATTATATTTATGCAATTTACTAAATAATTGTAAAAAATAACTTAAAATGCATTTTATCTACACTTTTTTATGAATATTATTTATTTATACTAAAATTCTTCATACATTGCAGGGTCTTGGCCTTTTAATCTTCCATCTTCTTGTGTTAAATTGTTTATTTTTTCCATATCTTCTAATTCTAATGCAAAATCAAAAACTTCTATATTTTCAATTTGCCTACCTATAGCTGTAGCCTTTGGAATAGGGACTACACCTAGTTGAACATGCCATCTTAATATAATTTGAGGTATCGTTTTATTATATTTTTGGGCAATTTCTCCAATATTTTCATCATTAATAACTTCAGAGGCACGACCTAAAGGACTCCAAGCTTCAGTAATAATACCTTTACTATTATTAAATTCTATCATTTTCTGCTGGTTAAAATACGGATGTAGCTCAATTTGATTGACTGTAGGTAACACGCCTGTTTCTTTTTCTAATCTTTCAATATGTTCTGGTAAGAAATTACAAACACCAATCGACTTAATCAACCCAGCTTTTTGAGCATCAATCATTGCTTGCCAAGCTTCAACATATTGATTTTGTCTTGGATTCGGCCAATGAATTAAGTATAAGTCTATATATTCGACGTTTAAGCGAAAAATTGATTCTTGAATAGCAGTCATCGCTGCGTCATAAGTCTGATAGCGTCCTGGTAGTTTTGAAGTTACAATAATTTGATCTCTAGATACGTGACTACGTTCAATCGCTTTCCCAACTGTACCTTCATTTTCATAATTGTAAGCTGTATCTAGTATACGGTAACCTTGGTCTAACGCATTAACAATTGCATGGACACCTTGAGAACCATTTAGCTTATATGTACCAAATCCAATTTGTGGTAAAAGTTGCCCATCTAACATCTTTAAATTCTTCATTATGAATTCCCTCCGTTTATTCGAATTAATTATGATTATATAATTGAAAATTTTATTTTAAAAGTAATTAGCCCGTCTATAGAATAGGGTGTTCAAACAAAAAAGAAGGTTGTTTCCATACATGTATGGAAACGACCAATAAAATATAGCATTAGTTTTAGTTAAAAGTATACTCAATTTATATAATAAATTGATATAACTTCACATTACGTGTCTATTTATTTTTTAACACACCTGTTTCCTCTAAATAAGCTTCATAAGAGATTTCTTTAGAAACAGCACCTTCAGGATTTAAATCGATGACACGATTTGCAATAGTATTAATGAATTCAAAGTCATATGACGTGAATATAATTGAACCTTTGAATGACTTCAAGCCATCATTGACTGCAGTAATACTCTCTAAGTCTAAATGGTTTGTTGGCTCATCTAATAATAATACGTTTGCACTTGATAGCATCATTTTACTTAACATACAACGTACTTTTTCTCCACCGGATAAGACACTTGCTTTTTTCTTAACTTCTTCACCGCTAAATAGCATACGTCCTAAGAAACCACGTAAAAATGTCTCTGTTTGTTCATCTTCTGGTGCATATTGACGTAACCAGTCAACTAAGTTTGTATCCACACCTTCAAAGTAATAAGAGTTGTCTTTAGGGAAATAACTTTGTGACGTTGTTACACCCCATCTAACTGTTCCTTCGTCTGGTTCCATTTCTCCAGCTAATATTTTCAATAATGTAGATTTAGCAAACTCACTATCCCCAATTAATACAGCTTTATCATTGGGATTCATAGTGAATGAAATATTATCTAATACTTTTACGCCATCAATGGTTTTAGATAAATTATCAACATATAATAAATCATTACCGATTTCACGTTCTGGTGTAAATTTCACAAATGGATAACGACGAGAAGAAGGTTTGATATCATCGATTTCTATTTTTTCTAATTGCTTTTTACGGCTTGTTGCTTGTTTAGATTTAGATGCGTTTGCTGAGAAACGAGCAACGAAATCTTGCAATTCTTTAACTTTTTCTTCTTTTTTCTTGTTTTGATCTTGAGCCATTTTCATAGCTAACTGACTAGATTGGTACCAGAAATCATAATTACCAACAAATATTTTAATTTTACCGTAATCTAAGTCAGCAATGTGAGTACAAACATTATTTAAAAAGTGTCTGTCATGAGATACAACAATGACTGTATTCTCAAAGTTAATTAAGAAATCTTCTAACCAGCTTATCGCTGGGATATCTAAACCGTTGGTAGGCTCATCCAGTAATAGCACGTCTGGTTGACCAAAAAGACTTTGAGCTAATAACACTTTAACTTTTTGATTATTTTCTAGTTCAGACATTGTTTTATCTTGTAAATCTGCAGTTATACCTAAACCAGAAAGCAGGGACCCTGCATCTGCTTCAGCGTTCCAACCATCCATTTCTGCAAATTCACCTTCTAATTCTGCAGCTCTGATACCATCTTCATCGCTGAAGTCTGGTTTCATATAAATTTCATCTTTTTCTTTCATTACTTCATATAAACGTTCATGCCCTTTGACTACGACATCAATCACACGTTCATCTTCATGTGCGAAGTGATCTTGTTTCAACACTGCTAAACGTTCATCTTTTCCCATTGAAACATGACCAGTTTGAGCATCTAACTCACCCGATAAAATCTTCAAGAAAGTTGATTTACCAGCGCCATTAGCTCCAATTAAACCGTAACAATTGCCATCTGTAAATTTAATATTTACATCTTCAAATAGTTTACGATCACCAAATCGTAAACTTACATCAGTAACTTGTAACATGCATTTACTCCTTTTCGTTAATCTACCGGACAAATTATAACACACTTATCAAGTTGTTTCGACCATTCTCGTTGGGGTGGTGCTTGTTTTTACTTAGCGTGTTATAATAAATAAGAATAAATCTATATGTACGAAGGAGAAAAGTATGGCCCAAGATGAAAAAGATATTGTAGGTTCAATTGAATTTCTTGAAGTTGTTGGATTGGAAGGATCAACTTACAAGTTAAAAGGACCAAACGGAGAAGAAGTGAAACTTAATCAATCCGAAGTTAATGATGAAGACGAATTAAACGTAGGTGAAGAATATAGTTTCTTTATCTATCCCAATAGATCAGGCGCATTATTTGCGACACAAAACATGCCTGATGTGACTACCGATAAATATGATTTTGTAAAAGTATTAAAAACTGACCGCGATGGAGCGCATGTAGATGTAGGTCTACCAAGAGAAGTACTTATACCGTGGGAAGATTTACCAAAAGTTAAATCAGTTTGGCCAGTGCAAGGTGACGAGCTATTTGTTACATTACGTATTGATAGAGATAACAATATGTTTGCTCGTTTAGCGACTGAAACAATTGTAGAGCAAATGTATTCCCCTGTACACGACGATGAACAACAAAATAAAATCATCGAAGCAAGACCATATCGCTTGTTAAGGATTGGTAGTTTCTTACTATCTAAAGATGGTTATAAAATTTTTGTTCATGAATCAGAACGTAAAGAAGAACCACGTCTTGGTGAAAATGTAAAAGTTCGTATTATTGGCCACAATGAAAAAGGCGAATTGAACGGATCATTTTTACCACTTGCACATGAAAGACTAGATGAAGATGGCCAACGCATCTTTGACTTATTAGTAGAGTATGATGGAGAGTTGCCATTTTCAGATAAATCAAGTCCAGAAGCAATTAAAGAAATCTTCAATATGAGTAAAGGGTCATTCAAAAGAGCAATCGGGCATTTATACAAGAAGAAAATCATTACTATAGAACCTGGCAAAATCGCCTTAACACAATCTGGTTGGGCTAGAAAAGAAGACTAGTTCTTTCTATAGAAATACTACACTCACCAGATTTAATATGAGTCATCGAAAATAAACATACTTTATTTTCTCATTTTTAGAATTTATAAAGTATCATTTTATATACCAAACCTGGAATCACTATTTTATATAGTAATTCCAGGTTTTTTTGTTTTTTTATATTACAAATTCGCAAACCTTTGTAATATATACCAGTTACCAAAACCCTTTTAAAGCAATGCTTATAGGTTATCTCTCAATCTTTTTATGACGATTATAAACTTTGTAAAAGAAATGCATTTCTTCTTAACAAAATATTTACTTTATCTATATTTGTATTTAATAATCGATGTGTAGTATAGGAACTGTAACAAATACATATAACTTTTAAGGGTTATTTATTTATTAGGAGGATGTTTCAATGAAAAAATGGCAATTATTTGGAACTACAGTAATTGGCTCTTCACTTTTATTAGGCGCTTGTGGCGGCGGAAATGCTGGTTCTGGTGGCGGCGAAGGCGAAGTTAAAGGCGACGGTTCATCAACAGTAGGTCCAATCATTGAAAAACTAAACGAAAAATTTGCTAAAGAAAATTCTGATGTTACAGTTTCATCTGGTACATCTGGTACTGGTGGCGGTTTCGAAAAATTCATTTCAGGCAACACTGATTTTTCAAACGCATCTAGACCAATAAAAGATGAAGAAAAGAAAAAATTAGAAGACAAGGGCATTAAATATAATGAATTCGAAATTGCAAAAGATGGCGTAACAATTGCAGTTAATAAAGAAAACGATTTTGTAAATGAATTAACTACAGAGCAATTAAAAGAAATCTACTCTGGAAAAGCGAAGTCATGGAAAGATGTTAACCCTGAGTGGCCAGATAAGGAAATCAAAGCATTTTCTCCAGACCAATCACATGGTACGTATGATTTCTTCACAGAAGAAGTTATGGAAGACGGTGACATCAAAGCAGAGAAAAATGCTGATACAAACGTAATTGTACAATCTGTACAGAAAAACGAAAATGGTATTGGTTACTTCGGTTATAATTTCTTCAAAGAAAACAAAGATAAATTAAAAGCAGTTGAAATCAAAGATGATAGTGGCAAAGTTACTAAGCCAACTAAGAAAACAATCCAAGATGGTTCATATGCTTTAAGTAGACCACTGTTCATTTATACAAACGAGAAAAAATTACAAGAAAATAAAGGATTCCAAGATTTCATGAAATTCGTCTTAGAAGACAAAGGTAAATCAGCTGAAGAAGCAGGATATGTTGCTCTACCAGAAAAAGATTATGAAAAACAACTAGATGAATTAAAAGAGATTATTGGTAAAGAAAGCAAAGACAAAGAAGAAGATAAATAACACATAGCTATAAATCTTAAAGGTTGGGATTCTGTAATAGAGAACAAAGTGGCAATGCGAACAAATGTCCACTTTGTTTCTCTATTTCAATGTTCATTACATGTGTTTATATAATCTAGCGCATTAGAGTCATATTGGATTATATAAACACATGTAGAACATCCTAACCTTTTAATTAATTGGGAGCTTTAATGAAGGAAGGATATTAATATGGCGAAAAAAAATCTCTCCGTAAGCGAAATGATTGAAAAAAACAACGCCAGTAAGAATGGTGTAAGCGATAAAATTGTTCCTATTATTTTAGGTGCAATCGCAATTTTTTCTATTTTAGCGACAATCGGTATTGTAGTTACATTATTAACAGAAACAATAACATTCTTTACACGTGTTCCAATCACAGAATTTCTTTTCACAATGGATTGGAAGCCGTTCTCATCAGATCCAAAATATGGAATTTGGGCATTAATTCTAGGTACATTGAAAATTACAGCAATTGCAACTATTGTAGCTGTACCTTTAGGTCTTGGGGCAGCACTTTACTTAAGTGAATATGCTTCCTCGCGTGCCAAGAGTATTATCAAACCAATTTTAGAAATATTATCTGGTATTCCTACTATCGTATTTGGTTTCTTTGCATTAACGTTTGTTACACCGTTAATACGTGCGATTTTCCCAGATATAGGAAGCTTTAACTCTATTAGTCCAGGGATTGTAGTGGGTGTAATGATTATTCCACTTATCTCTAGTATGAGTGAAGATGCCATGTCTTCAGTGCCTAATAAAATGCGTGAAGGTGCATTAGGTTTAGGCGCTACAAAATTTGAAGTAGCAACAAAAGTTGTTTTACCAGCTGCAACATCAGGTATTATGGCTTCGATTGTACTAGCAATATCACGTGCAATTGGTGAAACAATGATTGTATCACTTGCTGCAGGTAGCACGCCTACAGCTTCACTAGATTTAACCGGGTCAATACAAACTATGACAGGTTATATAGTGCAAGTTGCAACAGGTGATGCGACATTCGGTTCAGATATTTATTACAGTATTTACGCAGTAGGATTCACATTATTCTTATTTACATTGACGATGAATTTAATTTCTCAATGGATAACTAAACGTTTCAGAGAGGAGTATTAATATGACTGAAATAAATAAAGAAGTACTTGTAGATCAAAAAACAGTTGAAAATAAGCTCTCTGGAAGGTTAAAGGCCAACAAAATTAATAAATGGGCATTCTTTGCTTGTACAATGATTGGTTTACTTGTGTTAGCGACTTTAATCATTGATACATTGATTAAAGGTGCAGGTTATTTAACGCCATCATTTTTCACTAGTTTTTCTTCTTCAACACCATCGATGGCAGGGATAAAAGGCGCATTTATCGGTACGATATGGTTAATGATAACGATTATACCAATTACAATCACTTTAGGTGTAGGTACTGCAATTTATTTAGAAGAATATGCTAGAGATAATGCACTAACTAACTTTATTAAAGTAAGTATTTCAAACTTAGCTGGTGTTCCTTCAGTAGTATTTGGTTTACTTGGTCTTACAATTTTTGTAAGAGGTATGGGCATTGACTCAATCGCACTCGGTAATTCTGTCTTAGCAGCTGCATTAACAATGTCATTACTTATTTTACCGGTGATTATTGTAGCAAGCCAAGAAGCGATTAGATCTGTTCCAAGTTCTGTAAAGGAAGCTTCTTATGGATTAGGTGCGAATAAATGGCAAACTATACGTCGCGTTGTATTACCAGCGGCTATTCCTGGTATTTTAACAGGTTTCATCCTTGCACTATCTCGTGCATTAGGGGAAACTGCACCATTAATTTTAATTGGTATACCAACTATATTATTACAATTACCATCTACAATATTCGATCAATTCCAAGCATTACCAATGGCTATTTACAACTGGGCAAAATTACCACAGGCAGAATTCCAAAACGTAGCTTCAGCTGGAATTATCGTACTGCTAGTCATTTTATTATTAATGAACGCAGTAGCAATATTCTTAAGAAATAAATATAGTAAAAAATACTAAGATATTTCACATGTCAAACATTATATACACAAAGACTAGTAATTGGGAATGCGCTAAAACTTCAGTAAGTTTTAGCATCTAGTCAAAAAAAGGAGTTTTAATTATGACGAAAAAACAAATTATAGATAATAATAATGATACTTTAAAATCTCACACTGATCGTGATGAGTCGCCAATAGCTACAATTGAACCAAACCATTCAGAAAATAAAATTCCAGATAGCCAAAAGAAAATTGTCTATTCAACTAAAAACCTTGATTTATGGTATGGAGATAACCATGCTTTAAAAAATATTAACTTAGATATTCTAGAAAATAACGTAACAGCAATTATAGGGCCTTCAGGCTGTGGTAAATCAACTTATATTAAAGCTTTAAACCGTATGGTCGAACTTGTACCATCTGTAAAAACAGCAGGTAAAATTATGTACCGTGATCAAAATATATTTGATTCTAAATATTCAGTTGAAAAATTAAGAACTAATGTAGGTATGGTGTTTCAGCAACCAAATCCATTCCCTAAATCAATTTATGACAATATCACTTATGGTCCAAAAATTCACGGTATTAAAGACAAAAAAGTACTAGATGAAATCGTTGAAAAATCATTACGCGGAGCTGCCATTTGGGATGAATTAAAAGATCGTTTAGATACAAATGCTTATAGTCTATCAGGTGGACAGCAACAACGTGTATGTATTGCACGTACGTTAGCAATCGAGCCAGATGTTATTTTAATGGATGAGCCAACTTCAGCTTTAGATCCAATATCAACATTAAAAATAGAAGAACTTGTTCAAGAGCTTAAAGAACAATATTCAATCATCATTGTAACGCATAATATGCAACAAGCTGCTCGTGTTTCTGACAAAACTGCTTTCTTCCTTAATGGCTATATTAACGAATATGACGATACTGATAAAATCTTCTCGAATCCTGCAGACAAACAAACAGAAGATTATATCTCAGGTCGTTTCGGTTAACCTATGTCCACGATTAGACATAAATATGAAGGTCAATTAGACGGTCTTATTAAAGATTTACGTCGACTTGGCCTTTATGTATATCGTAATATCGAATCTGCTTTAACGTCATTAAGTGAAGAAGACCGTAATTTTGCTAGGCAAACCATAGCAAAAGACAAAGAAATTAATAAATTAGAAACAGATATTAACGAGAAAGTCATTTTACTGATTACTAAGCAACAACCCATTGCTACTGATTTACGATTAATGATGGCTGCATTAAAAATTGCAACAGATTTTGAACGTATTGGGGATAATTCCGCAAGTATAGCTGAAATTAGATTACGCGCGAAAATTATTGATAATTATGTGCTTACACGACTTAATACAATGGGAAAACTTGCACTGTTAATGTTAAAAGACTTAGATTTTGCTGTAAATGAAAATGATATTACATTAATCAAAGAAATCATTGAACGTGATAAAGATATTGATGATTTATATAAGAATATTGTAAATACAACTTATTTAATAGATAATGACCCATTCGTGGCAGGTCAAGCACATTTAGCTGCTAGGCATTTAGAACGTGTAGGTGATCATATTTGCAATATTGCAGAGAATATTTATTTCTTTATTACTGGCGAACGATATGAAACTTATAATTCATAAAACATAAAAAGCACAATGGCTATTACAATGCCATTGTGCTTTTTATGTTGCTATTACAATTAATACTAGTTATTCTCTTTTTCAATTTCATCTGTGAGTAGTTCTAATTCATCGACAAGTTTACCGATATAACTAATTGTTGATTTTAATGGTTGATCTGTGCGTATATCAATATCAGCAATTTCGGCTAATTTAAGAGGCGATTTACTGCCTCCAGCTTTTAATGTTTCTAACCAAGCATTGACAGCTGGTTGCCCTTCATTTTGAATACGTTGTGACATCACTGTACCAATCGTTAAGCCAGCTGAATAGGTATACGAATATAATCCCATATAATAGTGTGGTTGTCTCATCCAAGTTAACTCAGTGCCTTCGGTAAGTTTGACACTTTCTCCAAAGAATTGACTATAGACATCTAGCATAATTTCATTTAACACCGGAGCAGTTAATGATTCACCCTGATCGACTTTATTATAAACTTCACGTTGAAATGCGGCTTCTAGTAAATGTGTAACCATATTATGATAATACGTTCTTGAAATAATAGATCCAGTTACCCAACGTTTAAATTTAGCATCGTTACTATTCTCAAATAAGTAATTTGCCATTAACATTTCATTCATCGTTGATGGTGCCTCTACAAAATACATAGAAGCCTCTGATTCTAAATAATTTTGATGTTTTTGCGCTAAAGTAAAGTGACCCGCGTGTCCTAATTCATGCGCTAAAACAAAAGTTTCAGTCATTTTGCCAGTCCATGATATAAATACATAAGAATGTGAAGCATAAGGACTTGCACAATAAGCGCCGGTTTCTTTGCCTTTATTCTGAGCAAAATCAATCCATCTATCTTTATATGCAGTTTCAACCATGTTCAAATAATCTTCCCCAAGAACATTTAAAGCTCCATATATATACTGTTTAGAGTCCTCAATTGAAATCTCAGGTTCATAGTTAGGATCTATTGAGACTTTTAAATCTTCAAAATTCATAACATCTAAATCATGTACTTGTTTAATTAATCGCGCATACTTTTGCATAATTGGTGCTAAATCACTCATAATGACATCGATTTGCCTATTGAACATATCTCGCGTGACTTCTTGGTCTTGTAATAAATAATCAATCACAGAGTCATATCCTCTTAAATCTGCTTCAATCTTCTCTTGTTGCACTTGCATGTTATAAGTAGCCGCGGTAGTATGTTGGTATTTACTTAAAGCTTTACTAAAATGTTTGAAACTAATTTTTCTAAAAGACTCGCTAGGGTTATCTTCGTATTCATTCTCAAATGTGGCATAATCCAATGGATAGACTTGATTATTATGCTCAAAAGATTCAAAATCAATATCCAACATTTTAGTTGTACCATAGAGCTCATAAGCACTCTCAAAAGTGGGGGACAGACTTGCAAATGCTTTTTCCACCTCAGGAGATAATTGATATGCTTTTTTATCTTTTAATTTCGTTAAAAAATGTGGATATTTAGACTTTTTAATAAGTGCTTCTAATATATCTTCAGATAATGCTACAATTTCTGAAACTACAAAGGAAAGTTCACTAGCAATTTTGCCATACAATGTAGAGAATTTTGAGCTTAATGTCTGTGCATCTTCATTAGCGTTATCTACGCTTAATCTTAATTCTGCATAATTAGCCATTCGGTCTAATTGAACTAATAGGTTAGAATATATATCTAAAGCATCTTCAATTACTTCTAATTGATCTAAACGTTGTATATAATTTTTGTTAAATGTCTTAGCGTCTTCTAAAGTATAGTTTAATGTTTTATAAAATTCATCATCAGAATGAAATAAATCAGTAATATCCCAAGTTTCTGAAATTGGGACATTATTTCTTGTTGGTAGTGTCTCAGCCATAAAATCTACTCCTCTACATTTATATTGTATCCACAATTAATTATACATGAATGCTCCGTACAAATGACAACAGTATGTTTAGCGTGATTAAAAGTAGGGAAGTAAAAAGAAGGTTAAATTGACACACAGTTTATATTAATTTAATATAAAATTATATAGTTAGATTTAAAAGTTAAATAGTATTATAAGAATATAGCAAGTAAAATTACAATAAATAGTGAGGAGGGGGATACATGACTATTTTTGATATGCCTAATTTTTTATGGATCACTGTAGTTGCTGTCATATTAGTAACAATATTTTGTAATTTAGTCTTAAATAAATGGTTTAGCGCAGCAATTTTAACATTAGTGGTATTAGCGATAGCAGCGTTTTTAATACCAAATTTTCAAGATATTACATACGAACCTTTATTAGGTTTTGCTGCTTTTATGACAATTGTCAGTTTAATCTTAAGCTTCATTATATGGTATTTCACACGCAATTGGCGACGTAAACGTCGTGAAAAGAAAGCGAGAAAAGAAATACGTAAACGTGGCGGCATACCTGAAGATGAATTAGAAAATTATAGACGTAAATAAGCAATAAACTGTAACTATTTTAAAGTTACAGTTTATTTTTCTATATATCATATTATTACAGAAAAATAATCAATATGATAAAACTAAGATAATTAATAGAACTATAAATATAATTAACAAAGTAACGTCTAGAATATAATATAAATGATATAGCTATTCATTGGAACTATATAATAAGTTAACATGGATTAATGAATATTTATAATTAGAGTTTTTAATTTAAATATTTAAGCAGGAATAACAACTCATTAATAACTAGGGCTTTATATGTTAAATAACAATAACTTCCTATAATATATATTATGTAAACTAAAATATATTTTTTAATAGCATACTCATATAACCATATTTATTAAGTAATAAATTAGCTATAGATTTAATACTTGGATTCATGTTTACATTTATGATTTAAATTACTTGCAAATACTTAGCTAGTTTACACTTAATGATATATCTATATTATCTGTTAGGTTTTAATTTTGTTTTAAAGCTACGATATATTAACAATACGGTTTTGTGGTCTTTAAACAGTCTTTCTTATATGAATTGTATTTCCATCTTTTGTATGCGTATGAGTGTTTCTATTATTGACCATTATAAGATTCATTATTTGTGTGCAATGATGTGTATAATGACCAACCAAAAACATTATCGATGCTCACAAATTACAATCTCAGCGTCTCTGTTTTCACATTAATGTTTAATTCTATTATAAATTACTTGCCTAATAGTATTTACGAGATTTTATAACAATCCTTAAATAACGATTTTTTATTTGCTAATAATACTTATAGGGTTACATAACATAATTATAGGAAACTTTAAAAGTTTGTTCTTTTTTTATTTTTGGGTATATATTATTATATAGAAATATTTAGGAGTGAAATTTATGCAAAAGCAGTCAGGTATTAAATGGTCAAGTTTAGTCATTGGCGTCATATTTTTAATTATAGGTGTGTTTATTTTAAGTTTTCCTGAAGAAAACTTATTTGCTATTACTTGGCTAATTGGTCTATTATTTATTATTAATGGTTTTATAGAAATATTTGTACGTCGAATAATCAAAAAGTCCAATCATAATGGCTCCATCGCAGTGTTTACGCTTGGTATTATTAACATACTATTAGGACTATTAATTTTATTTAATATTGTAACAAGCACAACTTTCATAGTATATTTATTTGCTATTTGGTTTATTATTAATGCATTATTTAATATGTTTACAGTGACTCCACTCGAAAAGTCCAATACAGGATTCCATATTATATCAGTCATTTTGAATATTACTGCAATTATCTTTGGAGTTATTTTACTGTTTAATCCACTGATGGCAGCGATTTTAGTCGCTTTATTTATGAGTACAGTTTTCTTTATTATTGGTATAACTTATATTATAGGAGCGCTATCTTAATCAGTAATTGAGCAGGGCGCATTTATATTATTTTTATATTTTCTTGAAATTATATTATAAAAATAATTTTTACTATAATTAATTATTATTGCCTCACTATAATCCTCTGATATATACTAAAAATGTGGAAAGCACCTAGACGTATCATCTTAGACTATTCCACATTTAGTTCATTGTTATATTAGACTTGCCATCCTAATATAATCAACTTCAGAACGAAAGAAAGCATACTGACGAGGGCTTACATACCAGTATGCTTTCTTTTTTTATTATTTTTTAACTTTTTTTCTAACATTATTCAGCGTATTAAATAACCAATATTTTCTTTTCTTAATTGGTTTATAAAAGTCGCCGATAAGCTCTTCAATTTGCACATTGAATCCACGTTTAAAGCGATATACGCCATAATCCTCACTATCTTCAGTGAAATCGCCTGATAATCCATAGAAATTATAACGGCCATAACCATGTTCAAAGCAATAATTCAACATGTGCCAGTGCATCATATAAGGTCCCATATATTGATTGTATTTCTCAGAAGATCCACCTGAGAAATAGTTCACCTCATAAGCATTAGCGAAGTAAACCCCAGCAGCTAAGTTTAATATTGAGCCATCTGTTAATCTTAATTCACTCGCATTGAGTAATTCTTTTTTATCATGCTCAATTTGTTTATCCAGTTCAGTAATTTTTTTCAACTGTTTATCAGTTTTATTTTCATTTTGCATGATTTGATCTCGTCGTGCTTCTTTGTCATTAATACTTTCTTGCGTATTATTAATATATTCATCTAAATCTATGTACGCTAAAGGTATCAGTGCTTTATCCCCATAATTATCAATGAAATTATAAAAATATTCATCTGTTTTAGATACAAAGCCTGCACGTTTTTCAGTCTCTCTATAGAGATTTAGGAAGATATTAAATTCATCCCTATCTAACATTCTAACTTTGATACCAAAATTGATTGCTTTGTTAACATTACGTTTTCTTTGGCTATCAAATTTTTTCTTTAATGATGCTGGTGTTTGACCATCTAAGTCTAATACGCCCATCCATCTCACTTGACTAGAAGTATCATATTCAGTCGTAAAGCCATGATGTGTATAACCATGTGATTTAAACAAGTTGACTAAAGCATCGTTTTTATCGTGATTTGGTAATGGATTGATATCTTTATCATATATTTGATAAATCCAATATGGATCCATTTTTACATATAAACAGTTATGGTGTTGAAGATATTGATTTAATTCACGCAAATAGAAATCGACTAAACCTAAATCACTATAATCCATAACTGGCCCACGATTTGAGTAATAAACATAGCTTCCCATTGTAGGAATTTTAGAGAAAAGACTAGCAGCAATAACTTGATTATCGTCATCTTTTAAGCCTAATAAAACAACTTGAAATCCATCTTCTTCTCTTGTCGCAATATTTTCTTTTACTTGAAAGTAATGACTTTCTAATGCTGGATTCTGTACAAAATTGTCATATTCTTTGACAGTTAACTCTGTAAATTTCATTCTAGCTAAATTCCCTTCTATAATTTCTGTTTATTTCTTTATATCTTTCACCTTTTTTAATGTCGTATAAATTTTGTACATTGGCTTATTGATAGGTTTAACAAAGTCCCCAACGTATTCTACTACATCGGCATTAAAGCCTTTTTTAAATTTCACTACACCTGCATCTTCCGCATCCTCTGTGAAATCTCCACTAATACCATAGAAGTTATATCTATCAATATTATGGTCTAAGGCATAATTAATCATTTGCCACTGAATCGCGTAACTACCAGCGAAATGCCTAAACTCATTTGAAGTACCGCCAGCATAGTAAACCACTTCGTACGGATTAATAATAAAGTAAGCTGCAGAGATTGGTAATTCATTACCATGTTCAGACTGTAATGACTTTGCCTCATCTATTTTTTGTTGATTTGCAACGAGTTGTTGTTGTAAGTTATCTCGCTTGTTGTAAGCTTTTTTATTCTCAGGTCGTTTTTCAATGTCTTTCAGAGCTTTGTTAATATCTTTACTTAAAATTTCACGCTCTGATTTCAACTCTTCGATATACTCATCAAAATCCATATAAGCTAGTGGTACTAAGACACGATTTTTATAATATCTCAATCTATTATAATAAAAGCTATCTTCCCTATCATCAAATTCTTTAGATTCTGAAGTATCCTCCATAAATGATCGGAAAATTGGTAACTCATCCTCTTCTAAAAATCTAACTTTGACGCCATTTTTTTGTACTTTTTTAGTATTACGCTTACGTAAACCATCCATACCATTAAGTACATCTTTAGCTGTTTTACCTGCTAAATCTAACACTGAGTGGAATCTAATTTGAAGAATTGGATCAAAACCAGTTAAAAATCCTTGGTGTTTATATCCTAATTGTTTCATTTTATCGAAAATCCAATCATTACCAGCATTTTCTAATATTTCTCCATCATGATTACGATATTGGTAAGCTAAATAAGGATCAACTCTTAAATGTAAACCTTTATGTTTTTTGACATATTTAGACAGTTCATTAAAGAAGTAATGAACTAGCTCCTTATTTTCAAAATCTATGACGGGTCCTCTATTCGTGTAAAAATATTTAAAGAATTTCATTACTGGTACTGCAGTAAGTAAACATGCTGCGATAACTTCATTTTCATTGTTTTTAACACCTACTAAATGTGTTTCTGTACTTTCTGCAATTTTCAATTCATAGTTTCCTACCATTTGTGTAAAATGGCTATTTGGCATTTTATCAGCAAATGCACCGAATTCTTTCGCAGTTAAATTAGTAAATTTCATTTTGTATACTCCTAATTGTTTATAATTCTTTTTTTATTTGAGTTTAATCTTCAATCTTGATTATTATACAATATCCATTTATAAAACTAAATCAATACCACATATAAATTCATTATACATGAACTTTATGTATAACTTACAGTGTCACTACTTTTAGTTTAACAAAGAATAGCTAAATTAACACATTTCATCATTTTTGAAAGTATTAATCTAGTTATAACAATAAAAACTGGAAAACTTATTGAGTTTTCCAGTTTTATTTATACTTAGTAATAATAAACATTTTAAATTAATGACTACTTTATAACATGTTCTAATTCAGTGCATCTCTTAAAGCTTCACCAATAGCTTTACTTGATTGTGGATTTTGACCTGTAATAAATTGATTATCAATTTCAATATGTTCAGTAAAGTTGTCTTTTGTCACAAATTTAGCGCCTTGATTTTCTAACTCTGTTTGTGTTAAGAATGGCACTTGATCGACTAGGCCCATTGAACGTTCTTCCTCATCAGTAAATGAAGTTAACGTTACGCCATTTATTAAGAAGTTTCCTTTTTTATTTTTAGCACCAACAAAAGCACTTGGCCCATGACACACAGATGCAATGACTTTATCTTCTGCATTAAAATCTGCAAGTACTGATGCTAATTTTTGATTATGTGCAAAATCAAATACCGTTCCGTGCCCGCCTGGTAAATAAACAGCATCATATTGCGCTACATCTACATCATTTATACTTATTGATTGATTAATTTGATCAACGAATTCTTTATATGTTTCCAGTTCCCCATTCTGTGTTGAATTAGGGTCTAGCGGTACCTCTCCGCCATTAATTGTAGCAATATCTACACTGATATTTGCACCTGTTAATATATTGAAAGGTTCACTGGCTTCTTCTAACCATAAGCCAGTTGGTGTACCATCTTCAAATTGATTGACACTTGTTATAATAAATAGGACTTTTTTGGACAATTTATGTCACCTCTTTTTAAGAATAAGCGAGTATTTAAATTAAAGCCATTGAAGTATAATCACTTTATATTTCATTGTGAAACCTCAAGGATAAACGCTCTTCTAATAACGTACCCACAATTACTTCCTTTTACACACAAAGCTTTAATCGTTCTTTACATCAAGAGCATTTCTAATCGATTTAAAGTACTGAACTGTTTCATCTTTTGAATCTCGTTCAAAACGTTTTACTATTTCACTACCTATAACCACACCATCTGATGCTTCAATAATATCAGTTACATGTTCTGGGGTGCGGATACCAAACCCTGCAACCACAGGTACATTAGACATTGTCTTAATGTGTTGAATTCTATCTTTTAATTCTGGATGGAACTTGCCATTTTCGCCTGTAGTCGCATTCATTGTTACTGTGTATATAAACCCTTCAGCATCTTTAGCAATTTGATTACTACGCTCTTCAGAAGTAGTCATAGCAATTAATGAAATAATATTTACTTTTCTTTCTGAATGGCGTGCTTTTAATTGTTGTACGAGTTCATGTGGTAAATCTGGGATGATTAAGCCATATACACCGGCTTCCTCACATGCTTTAAAGAACGCTGCTTCCCCATAATAATTTATAATATTATAATAAGTCATTAATACATATTTACTAGTAATTGATTCGTGGTGTTCAGTGAGTTGATCTAAAATATACTGAATATTAACGCCTTCTTCAATCGCTTTACTACCAGCCTCCATAATGACCGGTCCATCAGCAACTGGATCCGAAAATGGCACGCCCACTTCTACAATATCAGCGCCAGCTTCACTTACTGTTTTAAGATTTTCTATAAAAGCTTTGTTTCCCATAATGTAGGGGATAAATAGTTTACGCATTAGATTCACCACCTTCTTTCATATAATTTCTAATTGTTTCCATATCTTTATCTCCTCGTCCTGACACAGTCACAACTAAAATCTCATCTTTACCCATAGTAGGCGCTAGTGTTTCTACATAACTTAATGCATGAGCACTTTCTATAGCTGGAATAATCCCTTCAGCTTTGGTAAATCTAACTAAAGCATCCATTGCTTGTTTATCACTTGCAGTAGCAAATTCCACTCTACCTATATCATGGTAATATGAATGTTCTGGGCCAACGCCTGGATAATCTAATCCAGCAGATATGGAATGCGCTTGTTGAATTTGTCCATTGTCGTCTTGGATTAAATACATTTTCGTACCATGCAAAACACCTTCTTTACCTTTGTTAATAGCTAACGCGTGTTTGTCGCTATCGTAGCCCTCTCCAGCTGCTTCTATACCATACAGCTTTACATCATCTTGTATAAATGGATAGAATGTACCAATCGCATTTGACCCTCCACCTACACAAGCTACAACAGCATCAGGTAAACGCCCTTCTTTTTCTTGTATTTGTGTTTTAATCTCTGTTCCTATAATTTTTTGTAAATCTCTTACAATTGTTGGGAATGGATCTGGACCTAGAGCTGACCCTAATAAATAGTGTGTATCATCCACATGACTTACCCAATATTGTAACGCTTTATTTACTGCATCTGACAAAGTACCTTGTCCTTCAGTGACTGATTCTACTTTGGCACCTAGCAACTCCATTCTAAATACATTTAATGATTGTCTCTTAATATCTTCTTCTCCCATAAAGACAACCAGTTCCATATCAAATAATGCTGCTACTGTAGCACTCGCCACACCATGTTGCCCTGCACCCGTCTCGGCAACTAATTTATTTTTGCCCATTCTTTTGGCTAATAGCGCTTGTCCAAGTGCATTGTTAATTTTATGTGCACCTGTATGATTTAAATCTTCGCGTTTTAAATAAATTTTCGCTCCACCAAGCGTTTCTGTATAAGATCTTGCATAAGTTAATGGCGTTTCACGGCCTACATAATCTTTAAGGTACCCATCTAATTCTTCTTGGAATTTAGGATCTTCTTTCGCTTCTTGATAAGCTTGCTTTAACTCCTGTATCGCTGGCATTAATGTTTCTGGAACGTATTGACCACCATAGGCACCAAAGAAACCAAATTCGTCAGCTTCTGTTTGTATATTTTTATTCATAATTAATTTGCTCCTTTTACCAGATTAATAATTGCTGTCATTTTATCTATATCTTTTTCATTATTTGTCTCTATACCGCTAGCTATATCATAACCGCTGTGTGCTAAGTCTAATGATGCTACTTTTTGAATATTATCGTAATTCATACCGCCTGCGATTAAATATTCAACATGTTGTATTGTTTTTAAAATCTCCCAATCATATACTTTTCCTGTACCTCCATATGAATTAGATGGAGTGTCGATAATAAAAGAATCGATGTCATTTTTATAATAATTAATTGCTGTCATTAACGTTTGCCCATCTGTTGCAGGCAATGCTTTGATAATTTTTATGTTCCGATTATACTGTTTGATAAATTGTATGTCTTCTATTGGTTCATTACCATGCAATTGTATTGTTGAAATGTTCGTTTGCTCTATTAATTGTTTTATCGTGTCGTAATCTGGATCGACTACGATAACCACTTTTTCTTTATCGTCTGGAATAACCTCAGTGAATTGCTTTATATCTGAGATGTCCACAAATCTTTTACTTTTCGGAAAATGAATGAACCCGATTGCATCGATATTTAAGTCTTTTGCTTTATTTACATCATCCAAAGTTCGGAAGCCACAAAATTTTAACTTCATTGTGGCGCCTTGCTTAACTTCAGTCCTGGTAAAAATTGACTTAAATCATCACATTTCATCAGCGATTCTCCGATTAATAAACCATCTATACCCGAACCAACTATATCTTTCACATCTTGCTCATCTTTAATACCACTTTCAGAAATATAGTAATAACCTGGTTTTTTGTCTTCTAAAATCTGGTTCGTGTGCAATACATCCGTAACAAAACGTTTTAAATCTCTATTGTTTACGCCAATAATTTTCGGGTCCAACTTATATGCACGTGCTAATTCTTCTTTATCATGAATTTCAACAAGTACTTCTAAATTTTGTGCAGTAGCATAATTATATAACTCTCTCAATTCTGAATCCGTCAGTACATTCACAATAAGCAATATAATCGATGCGCCTGCTTTTTTAGCAACATCAATTTGAATTGGATCAACTACAAAGTCTTTGCATAATACTGGTAATGATGTCTCTGTCGTCAATGCTTGTAAGCGTTCATAACTACCACCAAAGTAATGTTCATCCGTTAATATAGAAACTGCATTTGCACCATGTGCTTCGTAGTCTTTGACTTGCTGTGCTAAATCTCGACCTGGTAACGCATCTAGTGTAGGACTTTTAGATTTAATTTCTGCAATTACACCAAGTTTATTTGAGTTATCTAATTGTGATTGAAATGTCTTTTTATGCGACACGTCAACATTTTCTAATGTTGTTAATTTATCTTCATAATAACCTTGCTCTAATAACCCTCTTTTATATGTCACAATCTCATCCAATATAGTCATACGTTTTGCCTCCCATTTTATTATATTGCTCTAATGCTTTACCACTTTCTATTAACGATTGTGCAACTTTCACACCATCTTCTATCGTTTCAACTTTTTCAGCTACATAGAGCGCGATGCCTGCATTCAAGATAACAACATCTCTCTTGGCAGTGCAATCTGTTCCATTTAAAATACTTTTAGTTATTTCTAAATTTTCTAGTGGTGTACCACCGACAAGTGCTTCATTCGGTGCATAATTTAAACCAACATCTGCTGCATTAATCGTGTAATGCTTAATTTCCTCATCTGCAGTAACTTCATATATTATGTTGTCGCCAGATAATGTAGCTTCATCCATACCGTTTGCACCGTATAATACGATTGCTTTTTTTCGTCCTAAATCTGATAATGTTTGTGCAATTTTATCTAATTTTGAGGTTTCATATACTCCCATAACTTGATAATCTAATTTGAAAGGATTAATGATTGGACCAGTAATATTAAAAATGGTCGGGTTACTAATTCCTTTTCTTATCGGCTGAATATTTTTCATTATCGGATATGTTTCCGTTGCATTTAAAAATACAAGCCCATTATTGTCTAATTGTTGTGGCGTGTCATCAACGGTACTTGTCTTAATGTTCATAGCGTTTAACAAGTCTGTACTACCTGAAGAGGACGTTACACTTTTATTACCATGTTTAATCACTGGCACACCAGCACTAGCAATAACAAAAGAAACAGTTGTAGATATATTAAAACTATTTGATTTGTCTCCGCCTGTGCCACAAACACACATACCATTTGGATAATAAGGCTGTTCGCTATACATTGAATGAATTAAACTATTTGAAATATAAGTTAATTCTTCCTGTGTTGTTTCTTTTTCAGAAAAAGTTTCAAGTAATTCAACCTTCACACTATCTTCTAAATTAGGTGAAATCAATAATTCTATAAATTCATTCATCTGAGTTTGGTTAAGCGGTTTATATTGTTTTAATTGTGTTTGTAGCTTCATCTTTTGTTACCTCCTCTATAATGTTTAAAAAGTTACGAATGATTTGCTGACCATGTTCTGTAGCAAAAGATTCTGGATGATATTGAATGCCATAATGGAAAAATTGTGTGTGTTCAAAAGACTGTATACAGTCTTTTGTTTGTGCAGTGGTTTTTAACGTTTCAGGTAATGTTTGAGGATCACTCATTAATGAATGATACCTCATAATTTCTGAATATTCTGGAATATCTGTGTATAATAATGTTTCCTGAGTGATACGCATTTGATCTTTTTTGCCATGCTTTATATAGTCACATTGGATAACATCGCCACCATGGTAACAAGTCAATGCTTGTGAGCCTAAGCACACACCTAATATTGGTTTACTTTTATAATGGTCAATGATTTGCATCAAGTCTTCTGTATCCAAAGGATGACCAGGACCTGGTGAAATGATTACGCCGTCAATATTCAAATCATATATGGTTGAATCATCCGGATATTTAATTATAACTTCTTCATGTTGTCCAATCATATCTACTAAGTTATAAGTAAACGAATCATAATTATCAACTATAAGTATCATGGTGACACCTCCAATAAGCTTTTCGCTTTTAATTTTGTTTCTTCGAGTTCTTTTTCTGGTATGGAATCGTAAACTACACCACAACCTGCTTCAACATTAATCTCTGTTTCATCAATCATCATTGTACGTATTGCTAATGCGAAATCTAAATCATGATTACAGTTAATATAGCCGATGCCGCCACTGTAGACGCCACGTTTTTTAGGTTGTACTTCATATATACGTTGTATTGCCCTCAGTTTCGGTGCCCCAGATACTGTACCTGTTGGTAATAAACTTGCGATGACTGTCATAGGAGAATAATTTTCTTTAAGTTTTCCAGTCACTTCACTAACGATATGCATTACATGTTCATAGCGCTCAATCGCCATCAGCTTTCCAATTTTTGAAGAACCTATTTCACTGACGCGATGAATATCATTTCTACCTAAATCGACAAGCATGCTATGTTCACTTAATTCTTTTTCATCACTTTTCAATCTTGCCTCGTTTGCTTGGTCTTCTTCTTCAGTAACACCTCTTTTTATTGTTCCAGCAATCGGGTTAGTCACTACAGTTTGTCCTTTCACTTTCACAAAACTTTCAGGTGAACTACCAACTATAATTGGATGATCCATATTCAAATAATACATATATGGACTTGGATTTTGACGTTTTAAGTTTTGATAAAGTTGATAAGACATTTGTTTTAATTCCTGACCAAAATGATGCTCATAACTATAAATAATGGATGGAACAACTTGGAACATATCACCTTGTTGGATTAGTGACTTCATTTTACTGATAGTGTTCATAAATTGTGCAGGTGCAATATTTGACTTAATTTTCTTTTCCGTGTTTTTATTTTCGATTTTTGAAGGATAAATGCTAATTTGTTTCAATTCTTCAACACGTTTGTTCACACGTGATTTTAACTGTGCTTCTGTATCTTCGGAAAATAAGTCTGTAGCAATAACGTATAAATGTTCTTTGTAATGATCGAATACGTAAACATCTTCAACCATGTGAAACTTAGCATCATGTTGAGGATGATCTTCAAGATTGATTTGTTTAAGTACAGGGAATTCATGTCTTACCAAATCAAAACTACATGATCCCACAAATCCAGAAATAAATGGTAATAATGAGAGCTGCTCATCTTCAATTTCTGCTTTATATTGATCAATCAAAGCTTTCATTTTTGTATAAGGTGCTTCATGTTCTACTTTACTTTGTTCTGGCGTACATACAGTCATTGTTTCATTATCTAATGTAATAGATCCGTAAGTATCAAAAATAACTATAGAATAACGACCTTTTAGTTTTGATTGCTCTGCACTTTCTAAAACAATTTTATTTTCTCTCAATCTTGCTAACGCTTCCGGAGTTACTTCAGCATTTACTCTTTGATATTGCACTTTCATTTCATTTTCCTCCTCATAAAAAAATCAGCATCCTTAAACATTGTTAAGGACGCTGACGCGCGGTACCACCTAAATTAGTAGATTTATAATTTAATTGAATCTACTCTCTCTTTGTTTTATGCTATTGTAATCCAACAAAACCCAATTTCAGTGTATGAAAGTGTTAGTTTGCATCAACCACTAACTTTCTGTTTGCTACTTTTTCATCACTTACTTCATTTTGTTTTCTTCTAAATCATTGTATATAAAAAACACCACAATAACGCTTATCTGTAAGGACGCGTTACCGTGGTGCCACCTTAGTTAACAAATTGTTTGTTCACTTTAACTACTATATTATTTAATTTACATTTAAAAGCCCAATTCACATTATATGCAGTGCTAATTTACATCTACCATTAGCTTTCTTCTTGCTACAAAACATATATGCTACGTTATCTTTCAAATGGCAACTTCTGTTGCGAAAGTAATTACCTAGTATGCTACAAGGATATTTTCAATTTGTCAACAATTAAATTAATTTCTATACACTTTTAGTTTAAAACGTTAGAAATTATTTGAATTGTTCTGTTTATATTTTTTGAAATTATCTAAGAATGTATAACACCTAATAACAAGAATGAATAAGCCGAGTAACATTGCAATAAAAACTGTCAGGTTACCTAAGAAATTTGTTGTTAATACCGTAAATAAAATGAGGTTAATATTAAATTCAAAAGGTTTAGACCTAATGTCTTTTAATCTCTTTGTATACATTTAAATACTCTTCTTATCAACAAATATATTACCTGAATGCCTATCACTAATACAACAGTCGAAAATGATCTGTATATCAATATATTTACCGTAAGTCTTTGTGCTAATAAAAGCCCACCTAATGTAGCACCAATTGTGATACCTAAATATTTTAAAGAACTTTTGTCCCTATAAAACAAGAATATATTCTATTTTCATCTAATTTGTTAATATCTTATTAGCTATTTCACTAATTAATTTATCATTTGGTTTTGCGTTTTTATCATTTTTATTAGTAAAAATAACCAATATTATAGGTTTACTTTGCCCTTTTTTATAAACAAATGCGATGTCATTTCTTGATGCATAAGTGATTGCCTGACCACTTTTATCAGCAACCTTAAATTCCTTAGGTGCACCATCTTTAATTAAAGTATCTCCGCTTTTGTTATTAAACATCAGTTCAATTAAAAACTCTTTTTTCTTTTTATCTAGTTTACCGTTTACGATTAGCTTATTTAATGTTTCTCCATAAGCGGCAGGTGTTGATGTATCTCTTTTGTCATTTGGTGAAAAATAATTTAATTCTGGTTCATATCTAGATGGATATGTTTTTTTGTCTCCTAATTCCTCTAGTCTTTCATTAACTTTTTCATAACCACCGAGTTCTTCAATAATTATATTGTTTGCTGCATTATCGCTATAAAGCATAGTTGATTCAATTAGTTGTTTTAATGTTAACGTTTTTCCCACATATTTTTCTAATACTGGAGAATAAGTTACGATATCTTTTTTACTAATATGAACTTTTTTATCTAATTCATCATACGGTGTCTTTTCTAGTAACATTGCACTACTAATAGCTTTGAAAGTAGATGCATATGCGAATCGCTTATTAGCATTATATTTTATTTCTTTACCCGTTTTTGTATCTAAAGCATACACACCAATATTAGCATTATACTTTTTTTCAAGATCTTTCAATTCATTAGCATACGAATTCTTAGAACTGCAGGCAATTAAAAAAACTGCAATTACAATTAACACTATTAACTTTTTCAATATAATCCCTCCAAATATTACACTTGTAATCTTTATGAATACATAATATTACAGTTGTAATATTAGTGTCAATGGTTTATTCTAATTAATAGTGAAAGAAGGTGTTGAGAGATGACTAAACTCCTTATATTAAGTATATTGAGCTTTAGTATTATTTTTATCTTATTATTAATATTTAGACTTATATCACAAAGATATTTCAACTATAGACTAAGCTATAAAATATGGTATTTAACCATTATTGCAGGCTTAATACCTTTTATACCTATTAAATTTTCTCTGTTACAGCTTAGTAATTTTAGTAATAGCAAAGTTCCTGAAAAGCAAAATACAACAGATCATTTAAATAACAATGTGAGTTATAATAACACTCTCCAAGATTTAACAATGAGTATCGATAAATTGAATTGGCTTTTCATTGATAATATATTATTAATATTGTGGATTATAATTTTCATTTTCATGAGTATTAAATTTAGTAAATCATTAATTTCTCTCAATAATTTTAGAAAATCATCTGTTGATTTAGATAGCCATAATCAAAAGTTGATAAATGACATTCTCGTTAATCACCAATTAAAGCAGAACATTGTTATTAAAAGGTCAAATCATATTCTATCACCCATAACCTTTTGGTATGGTAATTATTATATTTTAATTCCTGCTTCATATTTTCAAGAAGTTAGTGAACAAAGATTAAAATACATTGTGCTTCATGAATTTGCTCATACTAAAAACAAAGATACATTACATCTAATTGTTTTTAATTTCCTTTCTATACTTATGTGCTATAATCCTTTAATTCTATTATTAAAACGCTTAATGGTTCATGATAATGAAGTTGAGGCTGATATATTTGTACTTCAAAACATTAAAAGAAAGGAATTCAAAAATTATGCTGAGACAATAATGATGTCTATATTAAAATTCAATTCGCTTAACAATAATGATTTAAGTCATGCTTTTAATGGCAAGAAAACTTTACTAAAAAGAAGATTAACAAATATAAAAACATTCAATTTTAAGAAGCAATCTAAAATGGTTTTGGTTTTAATTTATATGTTTAGTATAATTTTAATTGTTTTTCAAAGTCACTATTTGATGGGTCAAACTTTAAATGAAGAAAAATATAACAATGCTTTAAAAAGTAACAATACCTTAATTAACAAAAGTCAGTATTTTCCAAACAACAAAGGATCTTTTGTTATGTATAGCTCTCAAAAGGATAAATATTATATTTATAACGAGAAAGAAAGTAGAATAAGATATTCTCCAGACTCTACTTATAAAATTTATTTAACTATGTTTGGACTTGATAAAAATATCATTAATAAAAATGATTCCTATATGAAGTGGGATCATACAAAATACCCTTTTGATGAATGGAATAAAGATCAAACTTTAAACTCAGCAATGAAAAGTTCTGTTAATTGGTATTTTGAGCGTATTAGTAATCAAATTCCTAGGAATTACGTTGCTAGGAATCTTAGTCAATTAAATTATGGTAATGAAGATTTAGGTAATTATAAAGCTTATTGGATGGAAAATGATTTAAAAATTTCTAACCTTGAACAATTTGTTGTATTAAAACGTTTGATGAGTCAGGATTCTAATTTTACTAATAAACAAAAAGTTCAATTAGATTCATCATTATTAATTAGTCAAAATCATAGTACTAAACTATATGGTAAGACAGGGACGGGTATTGTTAATGGGAAAAATACCAATGGTTGGTTTGTAGGTTATGTTAAAACGAACGATGACATATATTACTTTTCTACACACTTGTCAGGAAAAGAAGCATCAGGACAAAAAGCTAGATCTATTAGCGAAGAAATATTAAAAGAAATGAGTGTTTTAAATGACAAATAATCAAGTTGAAATAACAATGGCTGAATGGGATGTTATGAATATTGTGTGGGAAAACGAGACACTTTCTGCTAACGAAATTGTTACTGAGGTTCAAAAACATAAAAATGTAAATGAAAAAACTGTTAGAACTTTAATTACACGCTTATTTAAAAAAGGAGTTTTAACTAGATATAAGTCTAATCGAATTTATCTATATTCATCAAATATTAAAGAAGATAATATCAAATTGAAAACGGCTAAAAATTTTCTTAATAAATTGTACGGAGGCGACATGAAATCTTTAGTACTTAACTTCGCAGAAAATCAAGAACTAACTGCTAAAGAAATCGACGAACTACGTGACATCTTGAAAGATATAAACAAAAAGTAAAATTAATCATTTAAATACAAAAAAATAATTAAGGAGGTGGTCTTGTTTTGCATCGCTTTGCATCATCTTTAATACTACAAAGCATAATCCTTTAGATGCTTTGTTTAAAATATAATATCAATTATTTCACAAAGTATCTAATTCCATCTACGAATTTAAAAATACAATTGTGAAAGGTTGAAAAAATGAAACCATATATTTATCCTTATCAATATAATTATATTGAGTCATGTGTTTTACGCTTAAAGAATGTTTATAAATCTGTAAACGATTTTGATACAATTAAGATCGTTCAAATAAATACACGGGAAGATATCATAGCGACATTTAATGAAATAGACGATAATATTCTCAATTCTTTGGACAAAATGATGGATATACGATTATCAAATAGACAAATCGAATTTATTTTAAATACATTTGTTAATTATGTTATTCCTTTTGAAATTCCATCAAACAAAAAAATTGAGAAGACCTTTAGAAAAGTTAAAAAAATCAAGATACCAACCATTAATGATAAATCTTTATATACTAGTAGTTTCATTGGCTGGAACGACATCTCATCGAACCGTAAATATATTATTTATTATGATAAAAATAATCAATTACAAGGTTTCTTTGGCGATATATCCACTCAAATAGTAAAAGGTTTTTGTTCTATTTGTAATAATGAATCGAATGTTGCATTATTTATGAAAAAAACAAGCAGTTCTAGTGATGGACGTTATACTAAAAAAGGTGATTATATATGCTACGATAGCTCCCGTTGTAATAAACAATTAACTGATTTAAATTATTTTTACCAATTTATCAATAAAATCACTTAATTATTTGTCTTTACTTAATTCATATATTTTTAAAAGTTCCAGTAAGATTGCAACGACAGTAATAACAACTAAAATGCGAATTAAACACACCAAAAGCCCCTCGTTACCATAAATAACGAGGGGTTTAATGCATAAATTACAGGAGACGTTTGTTAAAGATATTTTAATATTTTTTATAGTAGAATTATAAAAATCACATAGATAAAACTAGGTTTCAATATATTTATGATTGAATAGGCGCTAAACAATAAGCATGTAACAATGCTTGTGTCGCTTTTAATGAGTCAATGTGCGTTCGCTCTAATGCATGTGAAGATTCAATCCCTGCACCAAATAAACCATGTCTTATATCTGCGCCTGCTTTTAATGCTGCTGAAGCATCAGAACCATAGTAAGGATAAATATCAACTTTATATGGAATTTTATTTATTTTACATAGGTTGACAAGTTGCTCACGAAGTCCCTTATGATAAGGACCTGATGAATCTTTAGCACAAATGGAAACCGTATATTCATCTGAGGCTTGACCATCTCCTAACGCTCCCATATCAAATGCAATAAAGTCTACTACCTTTGAAGAAATAGACGCGTTAGCCCCGTACCCTATTTCTTCATTATTTGAAATATAGAATTGAATCGTATGTGGTAATTTAAGCTTTTCTTTTTTAACTGCTTTTAAAAATTCGATGATCATCGCGACGCTAGCTTTGTCATCTAAATGTCGTGATTTTATAAAACCAGAAGTTGTTATTTGTGTTCTTGGATCAAAACTTATAAAGTCACCTACTTCAATGCCTAATTGCTCAGTATCTTTTTTACTATTTACCTTTTCATCTAATCTTACTTCCATATGTTCTTTATTTCTTGGCACATCATCATTGTTACGATACACATGTACACTTGTTTCATGTAAACATATCGTCCCTGTGTAAGTTTGGCCTGAAGAAGTTTCAATTTCACAGTATTCCCCTTCGATTGCATTGTAACTAAATCCACCGATTAAATCTAAAGCCAATCGACCATCTTCTTTAACTTCTTTCACCATTGCACCTAAAGTATCCACATGTGCCGTAATACATTTAAGCGCTTTATTATTTTCACCTTCAACAGTGATAATCAATGCACCTTTATTAGTGATTTCAGTCGCATAACCTAAACCTTCAGCTTCATTTTTCACATACTTAATCGCATTTTCTGCGTGCCCGGACGGACTATTGATTTCAGTTAATGCTTGGATTGTCGTAAAAATTGATTCTTGCATGCTATCCCCTCCTCATATGTATGTCTTTAGTTTAACCGTTATTTTCTAAAATTGGTAAGATTCCGAATAGATATTTACTATTTAATAACAATCATATTATAATATGTATTTTTTTAATTTAGCTAGAAAGATTCTAATTGCTTAAACTTAAATAAAAGCCTGTAGTATACTACTACAGGCTTTTATTTATCCATTTAAACACATTAAACACAATTTTTATTACATATCATTCTTATATTTATTTAATTCTCTTATTATCACCATAGGACTTTCATTATCTATTCTTCTCTATGTAACTTTCCAAAAATGATTGCAGTTTGTTCAATTCACTATGATTGTTTATGTCTACTTCCAAAATTTTATCTATAATTTTCTCTTCATTTTCAAGCCATACTTTATTATCATTATATAAAGTATTTATATTTGTATTTATTGGTGCTATTTTTTTCAATTTCTTATTTATTTTTATAACTAAAACATACTTTTTAATTTCTTCTTTTATCACTATATAAAGCTCTATTATGATTTCTATCCATATAATACCTCCGTTATTTAAAACGATTTTGACTATCGATTAAAAATTTATATAATTTATGATAGCTTCCTAATACAGTTATAGATTCATTTTCCGAGAATGCTATTTATTACTATCTTTCATCATAATTTTTGATAATGCAATTCTTTGTTCTCTGGATAGAAATATTCCATTCCCACCTGTTACAATCAAATAGTTTGAGTCATCATTAAACCACCATAACATCAAGTGTAATTAGTTAAATGGAATATTGTCGAAAGTATTTTTAATTTTTCCATTTTCAACCTCCATTGCCCCTCTCGCCCTAATTATACAATATCCTTTTTTAAAAAATAATTTTCTAAAGAATGTTATAAATTAATGCTCTTAATTCATAAAAGACCCTTTTGCTTTTAATATAAAATTATATTTGGACCAGGAAACAATAAAAAGTAATATTTTATACTTAAAAAATGCGAATAACTTATATTTTTATTACAGTTTAATAACCTCTAGTGAAGTCTACTTGATTGGATAATGTTTTATCTTTCTCTATATTTTCTAATGTGTTACAGAAACATGCTATAGCATCATCTAAATCGGTTAGCGCTGAAATATGCGGTGTTATCGTAACATCATTTCTGTGCCATAAATCTGATGATTTTAGTAATGGTTCTGACTCAAATACATCCAATACTGCATGTCTCACTTTTCCTGAATTTAAAGATTCTATAAGCGCTTTTGTGTCTACAGCTTGTCCTCTTCCAACGTTTATAAAGTAAACGTTGTTAAAGTGTTCAAAGCGTTGTTGATTAAATAATTTCTCTGTTTGTTTTGTTAATGGTAACGTGCTAATAATATAATCTGATTGTTCAATTATTGTTTGATCTGAACCTATCATAGCTATTTGATCAAAATGTGCTTTATCTTCTCCACTATTTGAAACACCGTTAATAGTAGCACCAAATGAAGCAAATACTTTTGCTATCACTTGCCCCGTTTCCCCTGTGCCAAATATTGTGATTGTTTGGTTTTTCAGTAGAGCTGGTGTTTTCGGTAACCATAGTTGTTCTTTTTGTTGTGTTTGAAAGACTTTGTGATGTTGTAAGTCATTTAATATATAGCTTAAACAATATTCGCTCATTTTCTCTCCAAAGTCACTGATTGTTCTCGTTAACACCGTATTTGATTTATCCCAACCCTCTATTGCTAAAAAATTATTTACTCCTGCATTAAACGCATGCACCCAACTGACTTTAGCAGGTTCAAAACCTTTACTCGGTGCAAATCCTACATATACATCTGCCCAATTTATATCTTCTTCTGAAATAGTCTCATTTATTTTAAAACGCAAATGGTAATTCTCTAAAAAGCCCAAGTATGGCTCAAAACTAGCTTCATATTGACCTGCAATTAATATATTTTGTATTTTCAAATTCTATTCTCCCCTTGCCATCTACAACTTATCTTTATAAATGTAACCTTTTGACGTCTATTCACTTATTACTTTAGCATAATTTCTATAACTTGATTAATGTTATTGTCGTCATTTCTGCGCATATCGTTACATTTATTTGCTTATTGCAAAGTCAAATCATATTGCGAAATAACGTATGCTACTATACAATGTTACTATTCTGAAAATTTTGATAGAGGTGATTCGCATAATGAAACAAATACTTTTCGTTGGCTTAGGTCTAATTGGCGGAAGCTTAGCGAGTAATTTAAGATATTATCATAATGATATTGAAATCACAGCTTATGATGCAGATACCTCTCAATTAGATAAAGCTTTATCTATCGGTATTATTGATTTCCAATCGACAGACTATAAATCAAGTGTCGAAAGCGCAGATATCATTATATACGCAACTCCTGTGCAACAAACTATAAAATATTTACAAGAATTGCCAAACTATCGTATGAAAAAGAATGTGATTATTACAGATACTGGCAGTACAAAATCGACAATCCAACAATATGAGCAATTCCTTTTAGCTCATGATATTCATCTGATTGGCGGACATCCTATGGCAGGCAGCCATAAATCTGGTGTACTTAATGCTAAAAGACATTTATTTGAAAATGCATTTTATATTCTTGTTCATAATGAATCAGGTAATGATCAAGCCTTTGAAGAAATCCAACGTTTGCTCGAAACTACTGATGCTAAATTTATTTCGACTACTGCAGAAGAACATGATTTTGTGACCGGTATTGTCAGTCACGTTCCTCATATTATTGCTTCAAGTTTAGTACATTTAAACGCACAACATGCTGACGAGTCCACACTTGTAAAAACACTCGCAGCCGGTGGTTTTAGAGATATCACAAGAATCGCTAGTGGCAGCCCTATTATGTGGCGAGACATTACCATTGAAAATAAAAATACGATTTTAACAATTCTCAATGATTGGAAAAAGCAAATGGAAGACGTCATCTCCCTTATTGAACGTAATAGTCCTGAAGATTTATACGACTTTTACAATGATGCTAAAATATACCGTGATGAACTACCCCTTAAATCACAAGGTGCACTATCTATTGAGTATGATTTGTATGTAGATATTCCGGATAAACCGGGTATGATTAGCAAAGTTACAAATATCCTAAGTTTACATAATATTTCTATAAGCAATCTAAGAATCTTAGAAGTACGTGAAGATATTTATGGTGCTTTACGAATCAGTTTTAAAAATCCTGAAGACCGTAAAAAAGGCGCTGAAGCATTAAACGATTTTGATACTTATATCGCATAATTATCATTTTATAATTGAAGTTAAAGTACATCAGTGATTTAGGACAAAATCTATGTATAAGAAACTACTAATCTAAGAAAGCCCTCAGTGTATATACTGAGGGCTTTTAAAATGAATCATTTCATTAATATCACTAGGTTGAGTTATAAAAACTAATGTACGAAGGATAAAGGTGAGTGGAAGACCACAGGCGCAAACTAAACTATCTATCGAGCAAGTTTACTCTTTAACATATTACATTTTATGACCTGCCATCAGTCCTAGACGCCCATGTTTTGTACCTGCGTCTGTATAAGAAACAGCTTTAGATACAATTCCTCGTCCGAATTTCTGATGTAATGCATCAATTGTTTTTGCTAATTTTTCATTTCTTTTTCTTTCATATTCATCTATAAACAAATTGAGTTGTCTATCTTTTTCGTCTATAAATTGAGTCAATGACACGCTCACTGTACGATATAACATACTATCATCGCAGAGTTTATCTGCAAAGTATTCGACTGCTTTATAAATAGCGTCTTCCAAATTAGTAGGATCTTGTAACGTATATTGTTTACTGACTCCGCCTTCATCACTATAACCAAATGAAAAATGAATTGTTTTTGCTAATTGGTTTCTTGCCCTAACCCGGCTCGCAACGTCCTCTATTAATTCTCTCATAACAACTTTAGCTTCTTCATAGCGGTAATCTCGCATCAATATTTGGCTTTTGCAAATTGACGGGTTCATGACTTTATATTTATCTCTAACTCTACTTTGGTCTATTCCATTTGCATGTAAATGCAAATCCACACCTATAATACCTAAATCCCGTTTTAAATACTGATAGGGATACTTTGCTAAATCGCCTACCGTAAAAATACCTCGCTTATTCAATTTCATTTCTGTCTTTCTACTTATTCCCCAAAAATCACTGAGCGGTTGAATTGGCCATAATTTATTTGGTACATCTTGATAACGCCACTCGGCAATGAGACACTCTGTATGTTTTGCTTCTACATCCATTGCAATCTTACTCAAGAGCATATTTGATCCTATACCAATAGAACAATAAATACCTGTTTCTTCTTTAATTTCATACTGCAACTTTTCACAAAATGATTGCAGTGTAGTACTAAAACGATGATAGCTATCTGTGACATCCATAAAAAATTCATCGATACTGTATTGATGTAAATCTTCCGGTGCTACATAACGTAAAGCAATTTTTGATATTGCTACCGATACTTCTAAATATTTTCGCATACTTGGATTAATAATATATATGTCTCTTCTATGTGGTATTTCAAATAATCTCGATCCCGTTTTAATGCCTAACGCTTTTAAAGGGCCTGTTGCCGCTAATACAACCGATCCTTGTCTCTTAGTATCGGCCACAACAGCTAGCTTTTCTTTCATTGGATCTAATCCTTTTTGAATACAAGAAACACTTGCGAAAAAGCTCTTTTGGTCTATACACAATACATCTCTCTCTTCCACGAGATTATAATCATACATATCAATTAACCTCCTTCAGTTAATTTTATTATATACGAACAAACGTTCTTTTTCAATAATTTTAAGAACACTTGTTCCTTTAATTATTTTTAGAATTTTGAAAATTTTCATGATATAATAAACGCAAATGATTTTAGGAGGATATACATATGCCAATTGTAAACGTAAAATTATTAGAAGGTCGTTCAGATGATCAACTTAAAGATTTAGTTTCTGAAGTAACACAAGCAGTAGAAAAAACAACTGGGGCCAATAAAGAAGCTATTCAAGTTGTTATTGAAGAGATGAAATCATCACATTATGGTGTTGCGGGCGTTAGAAAGTCTGATCAATAATACCATATTTACATTATACGTATAGCGTACGTATAAAAACCAAACCTTAATTATGAAACGCGTCCTCAAAGTTTAACTGCAAAGCTAAATTTTGGGGACATTTTTATGTCAAAGTGTTGTTAAAATATTTTTTAATATTTGTTGTAATCTCGACTGACTCTAGCAGTAAAATCACTAACCAAAGATTATGATTATGGGGAATACTGTGTTAAATAATGTGTATAAAAAAGCCAGCAAAAGGTTGACTGACAGCACAAAAAGGGAGAAGGTCATATTTTATAACCTTCTCCCTTTTTATCACTACCGTATATGGTAATTACCTTATATTATTCATTTAAGAATTTCTGAACTTCTTTTTTATTTTTGGCTTTATCGATTTCTAGCGCACTACCATCACCCATTGTTTGGATATCTTGATAGCTTCCCTCAACAGGCAACGTCATAGAATCAACATTCTTATCGCCTCGAATACCAAAATTTAAGCCCGCTTGCATAATTGCAGAGTCTGGTATATTCGTATTCAAATAACCTCTTAAAATACCAGCTACACGTGGTAGTTTAGGTAATGTATCAAGACTTGCAAGCTCTCCTTTAAGTGCTTGCATCACTTGTTGTTGTCTGCGGACACGACCGAAGTCACCTTCAGCATCATGTCTAAATCTAGCATAACCAAGAAGTTCTTTACCATTTAATCGATGGTGCCCTTCTTTTAGTGATACACCTATATTTTTCGACATATCTTTTTCGACATCTATAGGTACACCGTTAGGCTCTAATTCATCTATCATCTTTTCAAAGCCAGTAAAGTCTAAAATAGCGTAATACTCAGGATTAATACCTAGATTTTTCTTTAGTGTCTTTCTCATTAATTCTGGACCACCGATAGAGTATGCAGAATTAATCTTATGTTGACCGCTTCCAGGAATATCAGCATATATATCACGCATTACAGACATCATCTTCAACTTTTTATTAATAAAATCATATTGAGCAATCATAATCGAATCTGTTCTCGAGATACCGCCTTGCTCTTTATCTGCCCCTAGTACCATCACTGTAATTTTGCCGTCATTTTTTTGAGCACCATTAAATTTATGTTGCTTCAGTGTCTTACCATGGTCCTTAGCATAATCAATACCTGAATTATAACCGTGTATGGAATAACCCACCACGATGGCTAGTAGGATGATAATAAATAAAATGATAAATGGAAGCTTTCTAATCCGCTTCTTTTTCACCCTACGCAAAGGCGCTTGTGTTGTTTCTTCATTCGTGTGTGCTGTACTTCTTTTTTTATCTCTCTTCATTAGTATCAACCTTATATCTTCAAAATTACACTTCTATGTACTATAATTAGCATATATTAAAGTTATATAAAAAGAGTATAAAAATCAAGTGATATCTTAATATTTGGTACTAAGGTCTAATACAGAAAGGATGTTAAACATGAATATAAATAAAGCATACTTCGCTGGAGGTTGCTTTTGGTGTATGGTCAAACCTTTTGATACATACGAAGGAATTGAAAAAGTAACCTCTGGCTATATGGGAGGACATGTGGATAATCCTTCATACGAACAAGTTAAAACTGGCAACACAGGGCATTTTGAAACAGTTGAAATCGAGTATGATGTTGCGCTGTTTTCATATAATAAACTATTAGAAATTTTCTTTTCTGTAATAGACCCTACTGACGAAGGTGGACAATTCCAAGATAGAGGTTCACAATATAAGACTGCTATTTTTTATTCAAACGAAGATCAAAAAGCTGTAGCGGAAAATTATATTGAAAAATTAAAGCATACAATGGATAGAGATAAAGCTATCGCTACACAAATTTTACCTGCTTCTACATTTTATGAAGCTGAGCAAGAACATCAAGAATTTTATAAAAAGAATCCAGAACGTTATGCTCAAGAGCAAAATGATCGTCATAATTATAAAAATCAATAGATTTCCTTAAAAAGCCGGAGCATATTACATATGCATCCGGCTCTTTATTTTAAAATACTTCGTTAGCGTTACTACACTTCAATCATTTATCTTATAGTTTATTTTTGTTTTTTCATTTCTAATGGTATTTTGTTCTTTTCTTCAACTTTTTTACCATTATATAAATCCATAACTGTTTTCAAGCTTTCTTTCCCCATTAAATCAGGTTGTTGCGCAACTGTAGCATATAAATTACCTTTATCTACCGATTTAATTGCACTCTCATTACCATCAAATCCAATCACTTTAATATCTTTACTTCCAACCGCTTCTATTGCACCTAATGCCATTTCATCATTTTGCGCAAAGATTGCCTTAATGTCTGGATGTGCTTGAATAATATTTTGAGTTACATTTAATCCTTCTGTTCTATTAAACTTGGCACTTTGTTTTGATACAACATCCAGAGATTCATCTGCGACATTATGGAATCCTTTACCTCGCTCTCTCGTAGCACTTGCACCTGGAATACCTTCTAACTCTGCCACTTTAGTTCCTTCACCAAATTGATCAACAATTAATTCTGCAGCCATTTCCCCACCTTTAACGTTGTCCGAAGCGATAAATGAAGCCACTTCACCTTTTGCTACTTCTCTATCTAATGTTACTACAGGTATATTTTGATCATTAGCAATTTGTATACTACCTGAAATTGCATTTGAATCAGTCGGATTCACAATCAGATAATCTACATTTTGTTGTATTAAATCATCAATATCATTAGCTTGTTTTGCTGCATCATCTTGTGCATCTGCAAATTTCACTTTAACACCTTGTTTTTTAGCTTCTTCTTCTATACCATCTTTAATTTTCACAAAGAAGGGATTATTTAACGTCGAGATACTTACCCCGATGACAATATCGGATTTTTTCTTATCTGATTTCCCGCTGTTATTATTTTCTAATGGAGATTCAAGTGAACACCCTGTTAGAAACAATAGTATCGCAATTGCACTTATCAATAGTTTTTTCATACTGTTAACCTCCCACACTATTTGTTCTTTCTATCAATCAATACCGCTATGATAATAACTACACCTTTAACCACTTGTTGATAGAATGAAGAGACACCTAATAAGTTTAAGCCATTGTTTAATACACCAATGATTAGTACACCAATAAGTGTTCCAACAATACGTCCTTTACCACCAGTGAGAGATGTCCCACCCAATACTACTGCTGCAATAGCATCTAACTCATAAGACATACCAGCTGTAGGTTGTGCAGAGTTCAAACGTGATGTTAGTATTGCGCCTGCCATAGCTGACATTAAACCAGCTAAGCTATAAACCATAATTTTGATTCTGTTCACTTTAATACCAGAAATAAATGCTGCTTTTTCGTTACCACCCATAGCATAAGTTTGTCTACCAAATACCGTTTTATGCAATAGAATATAAAGAATGATAAATGTAATGAACATAGTCACTGCTGGCACAGGTAAACCTAAGAAGTAACCACGACCGAACAGTTGGAAAGCATAACTGCCATTTAAATTTGTAATAGGATTACCATCTGTGACTACTAGTGTTAAGCCCCTAAAGACCGTCATAGTAGCTAAGGTAGCAATAAACGGTGCCATCTTGCCCGCAGTGATTAACAAACCATTAATCGCCCCTAAAATCGCTCCAAAAATACATCCGAGTAATAAAGCAATGATTGAATCGACGCCAGATACCATTAAAATTGCTACCATAGCACTGGATAATGCTAATGTAGAACCGACAGATAGATCAATACCGCCCGTCAAAATTACAAATGTCATACCAAACGCAATCAATCCATTGATTGAAACTTGTCTGAGTAAATTAAATAAGTTGGATGGTTCTAAAAATGCACTGTTTAATATACTAATAATAATAACTAATAATATTAACCCAATAAATGGAATTATTTTTTCTAAATATGAAAATGACAGTTTAGACTGTGTCATGTACTTCCCCTCCTGTAGCTAATGTCATAATACGTTCTTCTGTTAATGATGCTTTATCCAATACACCTGCAATGTTACCTTCATGTACTACAGCTACTCTATCACTCATGCCTATAACCTCTGGCAATTCTGACGAAATCATAATGATAGACATGCCACGCTCTGTAAGTTCATTCATCAATTGATAAATTTCTCTTTTTGCCCCAACATCTATTCCTCGTGTAGGTTCATCTAAGATTAATACATGAGGTGCTGTCGCTATCCACTTGGCTATGACGACTTTCTGTTGATTGCCACCAGACAAATCAACACACAGATCGTTTTTTTTACCTTTAATATTCAAACGTTTAATCATTTGTTCTGCATATTGTTCCATAGAACTTTGTGTTAAAAATCCGGATTTAGAAAAGCTTTTAAGTGCTGGTAACGAGATGTTTTCTAAAATTGAATCTTGAAGTACCAAACCTTCTTCTTTTCTATTCTCTGTTATAAAAGCTAAGCCTTGCCTAATCGATTGATTTGGATTACTAATTTGTAACTTCTTGTCGTTAAGTGTCACTTGTATATGTCCCTTATCTAAACCAAACAACACGCGCATAATCTCCGAACGTCCTGCCCCCATCAATCCACTAAATCCTAAAATTTCACCTTTATACAAGTCAAAGTGAATATCGTCTAACTTATATTCAGTAGACCTCAAATTTTTCACAGATAGCACAACCTCTTGATTTTGTACATAATTTCTATCTGGATATTGATTATCTAAGTCTCGTCCTATCATTGCCTTTACAATTTTCGCATTTGTCGTCTCCGATGTCGCAGTAGTTAAAATAGAGCGTCCATCTCTCATTACAGTAATGCGATCTGAAATATTAAAGATTTCTTCCATTCTATGGGATATATATACAAAAGATACCCCCTCACTTTTCAATCTTTTAATTTGTTCGAATAGAACCTCAATTTCACTATTAGTTAACGCTGCTGTAGGCTCGTCCATAATAATAACTTTAGAATCTTGCATTAAAGCTTTACTAATTTCTAACATCTGTTGCATGCCTACTGATAAATCGCCCGCAGGTTTATTCAAATCAACATGAATATTCAATTTTTCAAAAATTAATTTGGCCTGCTTTTTCATTTTTTTGTTATCTACAATGCCTAAAAATTTTGTTTCCTCTTTACCCAAAAATAGGTTTTCCAATACTGTTAAATTAGGCCATATATTTAATTCTTGCTGAATAAATGAAATACCATTAAGTTCAGCATCTTTTGTATTTTTATAATGAATCGTTTCACCATTTTCTTCCATCGTGCCGCTGTTAGCTTTATAAACACCCGTAAGAATTTTCATCAACGTACTTTTACCAGCACCATTTTCACCCATGAGCGCATGAATTTCAGCATCATCGATTTCAAAATCTACGCCTCTTAATACGTCATTTTGACCAAACGATTTGTATATTTGATTCATTTTTATCATTTTATTCACCCCTTAAAATAAAACACCACTTGTTAACACAACATTAGCGAAAGGTTTCGCTTCACCTGTTCGTATAATCGCTTTAGCATTCTTACTTTGTGCTTTAAATACTTCATGTGATTGTGTTTGAATTTCAATATTTTCGACTGCTAGCTTCTGATACAATGCATCATTTTGACTCAACATTTCTTCAGCTATAGTCAATTGTTCAATATTCATATGCTGTTGAATCAAGTAAAACACCTCTAAAAACGAAGGTTTTCCAAATTCTAATGCAAGGTCAATTTTTTTAACGCCTTCTGGTACAGGCAAACCACAATCTGCAATGATAATTTGATCGGTATGTCCTAAATCACTCAACAACTTTGAAATCTCACTATTTAAAATGCCAGTCTTATACATTTCATCACTCCTCATTTTATGTAACCCGTTACATATTATGCATTACATTCTTGTACTTTCCCTTCGTTTGACCGTAATTTCTACTTGATCTACATCATATTTAGCACCTTCATCATACAAATTAAGTAATCTAGATACAGCTACTTCACCTATACGGTAAGCTGATTGATCTATAGTTGTAATTTGAGGAAATGTCATTTTTGAAAATGGTATATTATCATAACCTACAATTTGCACATCTGAAGGTACTCTCAAACCATGTTGCTGAATAAAACCTAACGTTTTTATCGCCATTAAATCATTGCTACATATGATACTATCAATATGATTTTGATATATGAGGTTCATGAATTGTGCTTCATCGTCTAATGTCTCTTCTTCACAAAGTAAATATGAAATACCTTGTAGTTCTAGCATCTCTTTTACGCCATCTACACGTAGTCGAAATGCATCAATTTTTAAATCTGCATGTGCAATTAATACATTCTGTGCTCGGCCTTCACTTATTACCAGTCCTTGGAGTTTACCACCTTCGAAATGATTTGTTGAAATCCCTTCATTTTCATTGTTAGTACGGTCAACAAATACAAAAGGAATGCCATATTGGTTAAGGACGTTTTCAATTACATTTTCATTAACCGCAGTAGAAATCATACCAGTACAATTATGTGCTACAAATGTTGATAAATACTTTTTAGCTTTGTCTATATCATTATCACTATTACCAATAAGTACTTGATAACCGTGAGCCAAAGCAACATCCTCAACGCCACGTGCAATCAGTGTAAAAAAAGGATTACTTATATCAGGAAGTAATAAACCTATCATTTTAGACTTCCGTTTATATAGTGTACGTGCCGCTTCATTCGGCTGATAATCTAGCTTGGTGATCGCATTTTCAATTTGTTCTCTCGTTTTCGCCTTTACATAACCATTGTTATTAATTGCTCTAGAGACAGTCGCTACAGAACATCCTGCCAATCGAGCTACTTCTTTAATTGTTGCCAATGAAATCACCTCACTTTGTGTAACCGCTTTCATATTACCATAAGTTTTTATAATTTAATAGTACCATCGTATATTTTATTTATTTCATTTGATTTTTTAAGCAATTTTAATTTTAAAATGTCACTTTATGTAAGTTAACAATTACTTTAAATAAGTTGAATGTTCTAATTTTTAATATGCGATTCCATTGAATAAAAAGCGATATCCTTATAAAACTTTAGGACATCGCTCTAAGTTACGCTATCATTAAACTTGTGATTTATATTAAGCGCTTTTTCGATAAAATATTATTGTTACTATGGAAACAAGTAATAATCATATTCTAATTATTACTTGTTTAACGTGAATTGATCAATACTTTCAACACCATTAATTTTCCCATCATTTCCTATATACACTTTTACTGAGAATTTATTATTAGGATTATCATCATATATCATAGTACCTTCATTATAATTTATCGTTCTCGTACCATGAACTTGTATAAATTGTTGTAAGGTTATGTTATTCGGTATAATAAAAAAGCGATCAACTTTTTGGTTATTAAAGTGTACTGCAATATCACCGTACTGTATCGCGTTTGCCCCAGCAACCTCTATCTCTTTTTGACTTTCACCAAACTTTTCTTCCACTGAGTCTTTATGTTCTCCCTTTTTCACTTTATGGTAACCATGCCTTACATCATTATTCATAAATTCTGTACTAAACTGTTGTGACAAAACATCTATTTTAGGTGGTGTTCCATTATTTCTTTCTTTTTTTGAATCTTTCTTTTCTGCGTTATAATTACTACCTTTATAATCTGAGTTGATAGATTGATATAAAAAAGTTCCTGCAACAATTAATGCGATAAGCAAGAATGCTAAGACAATACCAATTACGATTTTTTTCATTTTGCATACGCCCCAATGTTTTAAATTTGTCTTCTATCTTACTATAAATGAACAACGTATTGAATCTATTTTTAATTTTAATATGTCCATTAAAGATCATATAATCTTATTTTAAAAATAAAACAACGATACTCCCAAAGGTAATAATACACTTTGATTTTAAAAAGGAATTAAGTATATAAAATGTTAATTTTTATTTCAATAATATTTATCCCTATTATTGAAAGCGTTTTCTAATGATGATATATTATATTTATACCTTAACAAAGGGGTAACGAGAAATTCATATATAGTTAGAGTCAAATGATATTTAGAAAGTTTTATCAGTTAGTTTTATTAAAGTAGTTAATAACTTCTCCAGATGTTAACTACACAAACCATTAAACACTTTAAACTCCTTAACAAAAACATCCAACATACAAAACGTATGTTGGATGTTTTTTATTTATGTTTTTTAATCACGCGCATTACTTTTAACATACTAATCCATAGTGAATGATGCTTTCTATAAACTAAAAATCGAGGTTCCCAATGAGGGTGAAATTTTTCTTTATACTTTCTTAACCCCTGAAATCTATATAAACCATTAAAATGTTCAAATACACGTCCTGCAATTCTTTCGCCATAAAATGAAAACGGCACTTGCCCCACATTTGATAAAGTGGCCATTCCCATATTAAAGTACTTGTAGTCATGATCTTGTGCCCACAATAACATATGCAAATACAATCCATCCATTAAAGGTAATGAAACATCAGGTTGCCAACGTATTAAATCTACAGATATAGTTTCTTCATAATACGTAGGCATAAAAGAACAAAATGCTATAATGGATTGCCTATTATCTTTAATAACTGCTATAGGTGCTTGGGAGAGATATACTTCATTAAAGCTTCCAACTGAAAAATGCATTTCATTTCTATTATTTAACCAATTATCACTAATATTTTTTAAATCTGAAATCAAACTTGCTGAGAACGGAGGTTCTAATACTTCAAACGTTAAATTAACCTCCTCAAATTTATTTAATGTTGCACGTAAACCACGATTTTTTTACCGGAAACTGTAAATGTTGTTAAGTCTATAACCGCTTCTTCCCCTAATTTGAAAAACTGATTCCCAAAGTTGTGATAAAGTGACATATATTTATCGCTTACTTGATAGAAAATAATATCATAACCTAGATATTGAGCTTCACTGTAAAATGATTCTAATAATTCATTGAACGCATCAGTGTTACCAATCGGGTCACCTAATACAATATAAGCACTATATTTGTAGCGATACATAATAAATGCATCTTGCTTTTGATTTATAAAATAATACTTATCTCCGCTATATATTAAATGACTTAAATAATTCCCTCCATATTTCTCAATGATTGCTTCACAAACACCTATATCATTACTTCTATTCATACTTCTATAACGATATTCAAACCACCAAACAATGCAACCTACAATAATCACAACAAGTATGATTGTAAACCAAAAATAATATCTTAATATTGATGTATCCATTTCTAAATGATAAATATCTAAAGTGTAAAATGTTCCTTCTATAACAATATGATTAATATATAAAATAATCGCACCAATAAACATACTTAACCATAATCTAGTATATCTAAACGGTCTTTTTATCATTTTTGACCGTCTATAAAATACGGATAATAAAGTAAACATAACGATAAGCCACATAAGTAATAGGAAAGATGAAAAAGTATAAGCTGTTGTAAAAAAGATGAGCATAATTGAAATCATCGAAAACAAAATAGCACGTCTAGATAAATAATATACACCTATAACATTTAATAATAAAAGCAAGCACGCTGATGTGTGCACTGATACGATAATATAATAAATGTAGTGACTAGGATTATATAACCCATCATAAATAATTGTTATATTATTTAAAAAACAAATTAAACTGGTGAACGTTAGTAATAGTGCAATAGAAAACGATGGTACTCTCGCCATTATATCTTTTTGATAAGAAGCTAACAGAGATGTCACGTCTTTTACAGGCACCATTATTTTTGAACCTTCCCAATAGCGTTTTGCAGTATTTCGAAATTCAAATGTAGAAAGAATCAACGCGATTAATACAGGGAACAAATAATATGCAAAACGATAAAGTAATAAAGCTAATACAATTTCTTCTTCTGGAACATTTAAATTTTTCAAACCTAATAATATGATTAAATCAAATGTACCAAATCCACCAGGTATAAAACTGATTAAACCCGAGAGTGCTGCTATAATAAATATCCCCATAAATACAGAAAAAGGAACCTGAATACCTACAATACCCAAAGCCATATATAATACTAATGCAGCGATAACCCATTCAATACTAGAAACAAATGTGCAATAAAGACCAAATAATTTATGTGTTTCTTGAACCGGTTTCACATAAGTAAATATAATGAATAATGGTAAAAATAAAGCAACTATGTATAACAACCAGTGTATCCACGGAAATGGATTGAAAAGGTGCCCCACATCAAAAACGTGGATAACGATCAATATAGAGAGTAAACTAATACCAGTTAACATTGAAACTAAAACAATAGAGATTGTATGTAACAGTGCCTTCTTATTATCTGTAGTAGGCTTATAGAATAGAAACCGAACACTGGCACCAATAAATCCTCCAAACCCTACTACTGCATTAAACGCATTAACAATATAACCTATACGAATCGTTTTCAACAATGAGATGTCTAGCTTTAATGTTTTAACTAATAGAATATCATAAAGAGAAAGGACAACGAGGGATGCGCCACCACTTAAAAATAATACGACTAACCAAAATCTATTAATATCACCAACTGCTTTTATCGTTTCTTTAAGGTTGATATGAGAAAGTTCTTTATATAATGTAAAAACAACAAAAATAAATAAAGTAGCTGCAAAAATCACTTTTAATATAGAAAGTAATTTGGTTCTTAATTCCTTCGACATAATTTCACTTCACTTTTTTAATAATTCACTTGAGCTATAAAGAATATAGCACAATATTAAAATATAATAAATAAAAATTTAAAGATACCTATATAACAATTATGTTAGGTATCTAGACAACTTATCCAATATGAAACTACACATTAGTGATAAATTAAAAAACGCTTCTTTGAAATTTACATTCAAAGAAGCGTCCTTATATATTTAATTATCCACTACAACTCTCATCATTATCTTAACGTATTTCTTCTTCAGACGAAGTTTGGTACTCGCCTGCATCTGCACCATAATATTTATTATATCTGCGTTTATACATAGAGTATAAGTGTGAAACAAGTACTTTAATAATTGCGTAGGCTGGTATACCTAAAATAACACCAACTACACCGAGTAAGTTACCCGCACTTAACAAGATAAAAATAATTGTCAATGGATGTATTTTCAGTGTCTTACCCATAACATTCGGAGAAATAAAATGACCTTCTATAAATTGAACAGCTGTCCATACTAAAATTAATTTTAATAACATGATTGGCGAAGTAATCAACGCAATAATGATTGCAGGAGAAATTGCAATTGTTGGTCCAATATAAGGTACTACGCTTGTTACAGCAGCAATAGATGCTAAGATTAAACTATAATCTAAACCGATAATACTATAACCAATAAATAGTAAGATTCCGATACAAAATGACACAATAATTTGTCCTTGGATATAAGATCCTACTTGAACACTCATTTTGTCTAATAAATCATGGAAATCTTTTCTGAATTTTGGAGGCATTAATTTTGTCGAAAATTCTTTAAAACGATAACCATCTTTTAACATGAAGAACAGTACAAATGGTGTTGTCGCTATAACGACACCTACATTAACTAATGCTTCAGCGAAATTCTTAATTTTAGACCCAAAACCATTAAAGTAATCAGATACCATAGATGGTAACTTTTTAGCTAATGTGTCCAACTGGTCTTGAATTTGAGTGTAGAAACTAGATATCATAGAAAATTTTGTGAGACTATCAATAAATTGATTCACTTTATCAACATAGTAAGGGAAGTTATTTCCAAAACTTTTGAATTGGGCACCAATCACTGGGATAAGTAAGTTAATAGCCAATGAGATGACCCCAACGATAAGTAAGAATAATATGATAACGCCCCAGACTCTAGATATATTATATCTTTCCATCAAATTAACTAATGGATTTAATAAGTAATATAGAATAATTGAAACGATAATAGGGGCTGCAAGTGTATTAAATACGATAATAAATGGTTTGAAGATATAAGATACTTGATCGAATATAAAAATTGCGCAACCAATTAATATTAAAATCAACAAACCAAAAAATAAGTCTTTACCACCTAAAAATTTCATGAAGCGGGTTTCTGGAAAGCTTAATTTTAATTTATTTTTACCTTCATTTTTTTCTTCTTTAATTTTGTCTTCATTCGCCATAAACTCACCATACCTTAAATTGATTCTTAAAATTCTCAATATACGCTTAAACGGTATAAAAAAGCAACTTTACACAACGAATATAAAAATGTAATGCTACTTTGTTCACTAATAATTATATTAACACATTAGACACCTTCCAAACATATATTTAACCACATTATATATAAAAAGAATACTTTTAGGAAATTATACACTTTACTTCTCCCTGTTAACACATACCTCGCACTACTTGAAAATTAAACTATTCTCACCATTAACTTTCTATATATAAATAGGCAAACTAAACTTAAAAAGTTTAGTTTGCCTATACTAATTGAATCTCAAAATGATATTGTAAACATATATCATTAATTTAAACTCGGCTCACTTTCGCGTATACTTTCTCTGTTTTCAACTTTGGTTTTAGTTGCTTTATTCGTTTTCTTTTTAGGAATTGGGACAATATAATTTCCGTAAGGTAGTTTACCAATTAAGTAAACGATTAATACCGATAATGCAATTGCTGCGATAAATACACTTATAAATTTACTTTGTGCAGGTATTTGATCTACATACGGTAACCTTTTCACAAATTGGATTGCAACATAATGTACGAGATAAATGCCCATTGAATAATTACCAATTACAGTTAATGTATTTAATACTATTTTATTTTTCTTCACATGCTCATACATGTAATTTAGAAAAAAAACGAAGAACGGGATATAAATAATATTAGAAATATGAATTGAACTAGTAAGATTTTCTAAATCAATACTAATAAGTAAATCTATAAATAAAATAGCGATAATAATAGAAATCAATGATTTATACTTAAATATCATTTCTTTTATTTCATTATAAAATTTTGCATAAACGATTCCAAACATAAAGAAAGAAATCCAATTCAAAATAAATAACTTATCGTTAACGAATCGTTCTATTCCTCCACCACCTAACGAAATTGGCTGGATAATAATCCACGCAATATTGATAAACGTAGCTAATAGAAATGCCGAAAGAAGTGGCCATCCTTTTTTAAATTTATGCACAAATGGGAATAGAAAATAAAATTGAATCACAGTCAAAATAAAATATAAATGAAAATTCGCTTTACCATACACAAAATAATTGATTAGTTTACCATCTTCTTCAAGATTGTGTAAAAAGTATTCTCTATATAGTAAATAAAAAATTGTCCAGATGATGTATGGAATAAAGATTTTACTAAATCTAGATTTCATAAAGTAATTTAAGTTAAACCCTTTATGAATCACTGATATTGTTAATAAAAAAGCACTAATAACAGCAAATATAGGCGTCCCTAATCTCGCCATTTGGTTTATATAACCCAAAGCTTCCGACGTGAAATCCCCTGTTGAAGCTGAATAAGCAATACTATTGACTGTATGAATTGCTACAACTAGCATAGCAGCTACTGCTCTTATTATAGGCACTTCATCATAATACTTCATACTCATGTAGCCTCCTTATTCATATTTCACCTAAAGTCTAAGTTTATTACCTGCATCGTGGCCTGTAAACCTTGTTCATAAAAGTATATTAAATCTTTATAGTTTTAACTATTAAACTTAATATCTACTAAACATTCTTTACACTCAACTCTTTTAGATAATGAAAAATATATAAATTACTTTAAATATAAATATTTATCAAACCAAATATAAACGTAAGCTAATAAACCAAAAGCATACAAAAAAACTGCCCCAAAGTTAGAAACTTTGTCGACAGTCAAAAATATCTCAAATAAAGTTTTATTATTCCTTTAATGTGGAGTCGTTTGGTTGTTTATCAGCCATAAAATGATACACATGCAATGTTAAGTAAATCACTTCTGCTTCATATATTGAAATTTTCAATTCTTGTTGCAACATTTTCATTATTTTTAATGCAATATTAAAACAAAGTGGATATTGTGTTTTTAATAACTCTTCAAACGCACTCGTTTTTTGTAACACTTCACCTTTTTTCAATCTTCTTATTAAAAATTGAATATGTCTAATAAAGCGTTGATACTGAACTGTTTCTTTATCTATAGTAAGTTTTAAATCGTGTTCTAAAATAAAAATACATTTATTGATTAATTTATTTATCATTTCCATCTCACGGATAGAAACTGTCTCAATATTAGAAGCAATATGTAATGCGATAAACCCAATTTCATCTTCTGGAAAATTTACTTCTAAAACGTCATTTAATCTAATGATTACTTTCTCTGCTATTTCATAAGCTTCACTATACAATTGTTTTGTTTCCATTACGAATGGGTTCGTAATAAGTTGATTTTGTTTCAAGCGTTGGTGTGCAAAAATAATATGATCTGTGAGCGAAACCACTAATTTTTGATTATCGATTTTCATTTCCGAATTAGTGATAATGTTTACCGCATCGATGACCGCTTGTATTAATGTATCATCAGCTAATTCAACCAATGATTTATAATGATCTTGTTGTAATTTTTGGTCTAATATATATACCTTTTCAATTGACTGGTTTTCGTGTAATGTCATACCAGTTTTTTTATTAAAACCAATACCTTTTGCAATTAAAACGTATTCTTGCTCTTCATTAGTACAGATAATCACATTATTATTTAGTACTTTTGTAATTAGGTAAGAACTCATGTCACTCATCCTTCTTTTCATGTCAATAAGCATTATATAGGGAAAAAATGAAAATTGAAAGTGCGAGTTACACATTTCACACTTTTGAAAAGCAATTGAAAAAAACTATGCATTTTCATTTTACCGAAAACGCATAGTTTTAACTTTATATAAAATTATTTATTTTTTCATGCCCCAGCTTTCAATACCGAATAAATTAATTTCTAATTCTTCAGGTTTAAAGATGGGTTTTTTACCTGCTTTACGTTGACGTTGGTAATCGTGCATAACTGCAAATGCAATATTGGACAACCCAATAATTGCTACTAAGTTCACAATTGCCATTAATCCCATAAATACATCGGCTGTGCCCCACACGGTTTCAGTTTTAATCACTGCACCTACAAATACAAGCACAACTACTAAACATCTGAAAATAAATAATAATGCTTTATTTTTAGATAAAAATTCAATATTAGATTGGCCGTAGTAATAATTTCCAACTACAGAAGAGAATGCAAACAGTGAAATCGCAACTGTTAAGAAAATACCACCAGCACTACCTAAATGTTCATTCAGCGCTGATTGTGTTACAGCAACACCTTGTGAGGCATTCTCTCCAAATTCTAATCCAGTATATAATAAAATCATAATTGCTGTTGATGTACATACAAGCATTGTATCAAAAAATACACCTAACGATTGAATTAATCCTTGTTTTACAGGGTGAGCTACAGCTGCTGTTGCTGCTGCATTTGGTGCAGAACCCATACCTGCTTCATTGGAGAATAAACCACGTTTAATCCCTTGTAAAATTGCTGCACCTACAGCACCACCTGCTGCTTGTTCAAACCCAAAAGCACTTTTGATTATCGTAGCAATCATCGGAATAATCTGATCATAATTAATAAATAAGATAACAATTACGAGACCAATATATATAACGGCCATAAAAGGCACAATAATAGATGACAGTTTCGCAATACTACGAACACCACCAAAGATAATAACGCCAGTTAAAATTGCTAAAATAACACCAGTAATAACCGGGCTTATATTATATTGTGTTTTCAAGGATTCAGCAATTGTATTCGATTGCACAGTGTTAAACACAAATGCAAACGTAACTGTAATTAACACTGCAAACGTAATACCTAACCATTTTTGATTTAAGCCTTTAGTTATATAGTAAGCTGGTCCACCACGGAATCCACCTTCTTCATCAGGCACTTTATATACTTGTGCTAAAGTTGCTTCTATAAAAGCACTAGCCGCCCCAATAAATGCAATTACCCACATCCAGAAAACAGCACCTGGACCGCCTAAAACTATTGCTGTAGCAACACCAGCGATATTACCTGTACCTACACGAGAACCCGCACTAATAGCAAAAGCTTGGAATGGCGCAATCCCTTTTTTGCCATTCTCTAATGTTTCTGGTTTCTCTCCAATAGCACGAAACATTTCTGGTATCCATCTTAATTGAACAAATTTAGATCCAATTGTAAAGAATATACCTGCTGTTAATAATAATCCTATTAAGTACTGTGACCAAATTAAATCATTCCCGACCTGAACAAAAGTTTTGAACCAATCTGGAATTAAACTATCAAAATCTCTCAATTTAATCCCTCTCATCAATATAAATTTAATTTTTATAACAAAATCAAGAGATTCATAGTTATTTTCATGTGTTTATATCGTGACACATGAAAATGAGTGTAGGTATTTAAACTTCTTTCTTCAATACCTTGCTCTACTAAAAATCTCTTGGCTGTAATTCATAATACTTAAATATTTTATCATTATATAGTTGCATTTACTAACAAAATTTTCAATTTATACTATTTAACAACTAAGTTTCCTACTTCACCAAACTCGTTAACGTCTACAATAAAGCTACCATTAGTGTATTGCTCTGATAAATGAATATCTTTTATATTACCCGTTTCTTGTTGTTTATTGGAATAAATAGTGTATTGCGTTTGCTCTGGTTTAACCACTTCAGCAGCTACAATACGATGCGGTGCCTTTTTCAACTCTTTCAACAATGTCAGGCCACGCTGAGCTCGTTTAGCACTTTGCAATACTTTGAATCCAATACGTTTCAATGACCCTCTCTGTGTAGCCATTAATATAGAATCTCTTTCAGTGATTAATTGCGTCATTACTGTAAAATCTTCTTCTTTTAAGTTAATAGATTTAACACCTGCTGCTCTAAGACCAGTATCAGAGAGCTCATCGCTATTATATGTTAATGACATACCTTTATGCGTCATTACTGTAATAAGTTGAGGTTCTTCTATTCGCATTACATTAATGATTTCATCATCATTTTTCAATTTCATAGATACTAGTGGTTTGTTGTAGCGTGAAGTTTTAAACATTGAAACATTGCTTTTCTTAATCATGCCATTTCGTGTTGCAAGTACATAAAATACCTCTGGTTTAAAATCATGTTCGCAAAATACATCTACGACATATTCCCCTTCATCAATTGGTACGATTTGTGAAACATGTTGCCCCAAGTCTTTCCATTTGATTTCAGACAGTTTATGCACTGGAATATATAAGTATCTTCCTTTATTGGTAAAGACTAAGGCTGTATCAAGTGTATTAACTTCTTGATATTTCAGCATATAATCGCCTTCTTTGACACCAATCTCTTCTACACCACTTGCATTAAAACTACGTAACGAAGTACGTTTAATATAACCGTGTTTTGTAACACTCATCATAACTGTTTCACTTGGTATCATGACTTCTTTATCAATTTTAATTTCAGAAATCTTTGCTTGTATAGTAGATAAACGTTTTTGCTTATATCGATTTCTTATTTCAGTTAACTCTTCTTTAATAACATTTAATAAGGCATCGTGATTATCTAGAATATTTCTTAATGCTTCAATTGTTTTTTTAAGCTCATCGTGTTCTTCTTGTAATTCGACAATATCAGTATTTGTTAGGCGATATAATTGTAAAGTAACAATCGCTTCTGCTTGAGCCTCACTAAAGTCATATTCAGCCACTAAATTGTCTTTGGCATCTTTTTTGTTATTTGAACTTCTGATAAGTTTAATCACTTCGTCTAAAATTGATAATGCTTTCATTAAACCTTCAACAATATGCATTCTGGTTTCGGCATGATTTAATTCATAACGTGAACGTTTCGTTACAACTTCAATTTGATGGTTAATATAACTGTCGATAAATTGACGAATACCCATGAGAATTGGACGTCCTTCACTAATCGCCACCATATTAAAGTTGTATGAAACTTGTAGATCAGTATTTTTATATAAAAAGTTTGCTACGGCTTCACTGTTCACATCTTTTTTCAATTCTATTGCTATACGTAAACCAGTACGATCCGTTTCATCTCTAACTTCGACAATACCATCTACTTTTTTATCTGCACGCAATTCATCCATTTTTTTAACGAGTGAACTTTTATTTACTTCATATGGTACTTCAGTAACAATAAGTTCTTTTCTGCCATTTCTTAATTCTTCTAATTCTACTTTAGAACGTACAATGATTTTACCTTTACCTGTTTCATAAGCTTTCTTGATACCATCAATACCTTGAATAATCCCACCAGTAGGGAAATCAGGACCTTTTACATATTTCATCAATTGACTCACTGTTATATCAGGGTTATCAATATACTTGAGCGTTGCTTGAATGACTTCAGCTAGATTATGCGGAGGTATATCTGTTGCATAACCTGCAGATATCCCTGTACTTCCATTGATTAATAAATGGGGTAATCTTGCTGGTAAAACCATTGGCTCCATCGTTGTATCATCGTAGTTTGGCATAAATGGAACTGTTTCTTTGTTAATATCTCGAAGTAGTTCTTCTGAAATTCGACTTAATTTAGCTTCCGTATAACGCATCGCAGCTGCTGGGTCGTTATCAATACTACCATTGTTCCCTTGCATTTCAATTAACACATGTCGTAGTTTCCACTCTTGACTTAGTCGGACCATTGCATCATATACAGATAAATCACCATGTGGATGATATTGTCCTATTACATCACCGACGGTTTTAGCACTTTTACGGAAATTTTTATCATAAGTGTTTCCGCTTGAATACATTGCATATAAAATACGCCTTTGAACAGGTTTGAGCCCATCACGAACGTCCGGCAATGCACGCTCTTGAATGATGTATTTACTATATCTACCGAATCGATCGCCTATTACATCTTCTAGCGATAAATCTTGAATTATTTCACTCAATTTATTTCCTCCTCATCGGGGTTTTCCTGTTCTAAAATTTGAATTTCATTATTATCTAAAATACTTTGGTCTTGTTGTAATCCAAATTCAACATGTTTTTCAATCCATTCACGTCGTGGCGCAACTTTGTCACCCATCAATGTAGTTACACGTTTAGAAGAACGTAGTTCATCTTCAATTTGTACTCTAATTAAAGTACGAGTGTCAGGGTTCATAGTCGTTTCCCACAATTGATCAGCATTCATTTCACCAAGACCTTTATAACGTTGAAGGGTAAAGCCTTTACCTAATTTCTTTTGTAATTGTTCAAGTTCTTCATCAGTCCAAGCATACTCAACTTTTTTAGATGCACCTTTCCCTTTTTCTACTTTGTATAAAGGTGGTAATGCGATGAAAATTCTACCTTCTTCTACTAATGGTTTCATATACTTGTAGAAAAATGTTAATAACAATACTTGTATATGCGCTCCATCAGTATCGGCATCTGTCATGATAATTACTCTATTGTAATTACTATCATCAATTTTAAATTCGTTACCAACACCTGCACCAATTGTATGGATAATCGTGTTGATTTCCTCATTTTTAAATATATCATCCAATCTAGCTTTTTCCGTGTTAATTACTTTACCTCTTAATGGTAATATTGCTTGATATTTACGGTCTCGGCCTAATTTTGCAGAACCACCTGCTGAGTCACCCTCTACTAAATACAATTCTTTTTTCTCAGTATTTTTACTTTGCGCAGGGGTTAATTTACCGGAAAGCAACGTATCTTTACGTTTGTTTTTCTTGCCTGAACGTGCATCTTCTCTTGCTTTACGTGCTGCTTCTCTCACTTGCTGTGCTTTCAAAGCTTTTTTAACTAAGGATTTAGAGAGTTGTCCTTTTTCTTCTAAATAATATGGTAGTTTATCAGCTACTACTGAATCCACTGCGCTTCTAGCTTCTGGTGTACCTAATTTAGATTTTGTTTGTCCTTCGAATTGTAATAATTGTTCAGGCACACGTATAGAGATAATTGCCGTAAGACCTTCTCTTATATCATTACCATCTAAATTTTTATCTTTTTCTTTTAATTCATTAATACGTCGAGCATAATCATTAAACACACGTGTCATAGCTGATTTAAAACCAACTTCATGTGTGCCACCATCTTTAGTACGCACATTATTAACGAAGCTTAAAATACCTTCTGAGTATTGGTCATTATATTGAAATGCTACCTCTACCTCAATGTTATTTGCTTCCCCAGCAAAATGAGCGACCTCGTGTATGACCTCTTTACCTTCATTCACATAACTCACAAATTCTTTAATTCCATCTTCATAATGGAAAATATCTTCCCGTTCTTTTCCTGTTCTTAAATCTTTAAGTGTTATTTTTAAGCTTTTAAGTAAGAACGCCGACTCTTGCAAACGTTCGCTTAGCACATCGTAATTAAATGATGTCGCTGCTTTAAAAATTTCAGGATCAGGCTTAAATGTTACTTTTGTACCTGTTCGTTTTGTTTTTCCATGTTTTTCAAGTCCTGATGCTGGTAAGCCACCATTTTTAAAGCTTTGTTTATAAACTGTACCATCTCTATATATTTCAACTTCTAACCATTCACTTAACGCATTTACGACTGATGCGCCAACACCGTGTAGGCCTCCTGAAGTTTTATATCCGCCTTGTCCAAACTTTCCACCTGCATGAAGTACCGTGAAAATGACTTGAACGGTAGGTTTACCCGATGTGTGTATCCCCGTTGGCATCCCACGCCCATTATCTTCAATTGTAATGCTTTCATCTTTATTAATAGTTACTTTAATTTCACTACCAAAACCATTTAATACTTCATCGACGGAATTATCGACAATTTCATACACTAAATGATGTAATCCACGTTTATCGGTAGAACCAATATACATCCCAGGTCTTTTTCTTACGGCCTCTAACCCCTCAAGAACCTGAATGGAATCATCCGAATAATTATTTTGTTTATTCATTGCCAATCGTTTCGCCCTCCTACAAACGTACGTTCGTTTTTAAAACTATACATTAGTTATTCTTATATAAATCTTGATAAAATGCAAGCACCAAATCAATTTTCAAACAATTATTCATCTCTATTTTAAAATTTATGTTCGTCTTATTATGGTCTTATGTGGTAAAATAATTTTAACGTCATTAAAGGATGTGGATTATATATGATGATGATTATAATCATGTTAATACTAAGTTACCTTATTGGTGCTTTTCCAAGTGGCTATGTAATAGGCAAGTTATTTTTCAAAAAAGACATTAGACAATTCGGTAGTGGTAATACGGGTGCCACAAACAGCTTTAGAGTATTAGGAAAGCCAGCAGGATTCCTAGTTACATTTTTAGATATATTTAAGGGATTCATTGTTGTATTTTTCCCACTTTGGCTACCTGTCAGCGCAGAGGGCCCTATTAGTTCATTTTTCACTAATGGACTCATCGTTGGGGCTTTTGCAATTTTAGGTCATGTATATCCAGTTTATCTTGGATTTAAAGGTGGTAAAGCAGTGGCTACAAGTGCTGGTGTTATTCTTGGTGTTAACCCTATCTTATTAATTATATTAGCTGTCATTTTCTTTGTAATATTGTATTTAACGAAATATGTATCACTCTCAAGTATTATTGCATCTATCTGCTGTATTATTGGTGCAATATTAATACGTGATATCATATTGTTTATCGTTAGCATCGGTGTCGTTGTACTATTAATTATTAGACACCGTTCTAACATCGTAAGAATATTCAAAGGCGAAGAACCTAAAATAAAATGGATGTAACTATTACAGAAGTCACATTGAAAACAACTAAGTAACCAAAATAAAAAGCTGGAGGGCTTCATTACCCCTAGCTTTTTATTTTTAGATTAAGCTTCAAATACCCACGAAAAATTTATTACTTCTATCACTTTAAGACATCGTTATTTCTATTATACTACTAATATGATGCTTTGACATAGCTTTTCACTATTTCATACATTAGTACAGGTTTATTAAGAATATTCAATAAATTATGTTATACTACTTTTATTATTACTCAGAACGGGTAATGTATATAATACTAATTTTTATTAGTTACTAACTTTCATAAGTTAAGCACTTGTGAACCGAAAGGAGACTTTTATTATGGAAATAGAACTTTCAAATAATGCAGTGTCTTGGTTTAAAGAGGAACTTGAATTACCTGAGGAAAACAAAGTTTTACAATTTTTCGTTCGCTATGGGGGAGAATTCCAACTAAAACAAGGTTTTAGCCCAGCTTTTAGCGTAGATAGAAAAGATGAAGTCGAAATTGGCTACGAAAATAATTATGAAGGTTTAGATGTAGTAATTGCTGAAAAAGATTTATGGTATTTTAAAGATGATAACTTATTCATCGATGTAAGTGATAGTATTGATGAAATTTCATATTCTACAAAATAATTTTTAGCTAGATTGTTTGAATTTAAGGCGCCTCACTAATAATGTTAATTGTTATATTACTATTTAAATATGAGGTATAAAATTGATTGTATTCTTTAATTTCAAAGAATACACAGATAAATAAACAGATAAATAAAAGGATGATTTCTATTATATAAATGTAGAAATCATCCTTTTTTTATCAATTTATAGATAAGATGCTTATAATAATACCTTTGGCTTACATGTTGCGCACTAACTCTAGAGTTTCACCATCTTTATTTCTTTGATCGATATCATAGTATGTCACATGCCATTCAGGAAAATATTTATCTAAGCGTATGGGTTTAAAGTCTTCTTTTTTGATACATGTTAAAGTTGTGGACCCAATTGTTGCTAATTCTCCTGCTTCATTAAAAATTTCATAGCGATATACAGACCTTAACCTTGAATACTTTTCGACCCATGTTTTTATCTTTACTTTTTCAGGATACGTTATAGATTTAATATATTTAATATCTATATCTGTAACTGGAGAAATGATACCAGAATCTTCCATATCCTTATAACTAAAGCCTAATTTAGAGATATAGTCTGTACGTGCAACTTCAAACCACGTTGGATAATTCCCGTGATAGATTACCCCCATTTGATCCGTCTCTTGGTAGCGTGCTTCAATTTCTGTGATACTGTAAATCATTTTTATGGCCTCTTTTCAATTACTCATAATTAATCCATATTAAATATTAACATAAACAAGCTGTACTAGCATATTGCTAGTACAGCTTGTTACTTAACCAAATTCAATTGATTTTATTTGATTAATTACTTGCTAATTTCTTTCTTAGTACAAGTTGTAAAATACCACCATGACGATAATAGTCCATTTCAACATTTGAATCAAAGCGTGCAATCGCTTCAAATTCAATGACTTTACCATTTTCTTTTTTAGCTTGTACTTTAACTAAATCATGTGGTTTAACATCTTCATCAATATCGACTGAAATAACTTCAGTACCATCAATACCTAAGCTTTCAGAAGACTCACCATCTTTAAATTGTAACGGTAATACACCCATCATAACTAAGTTTGAACGGTGAATACGTTCATAGCTTTGTGCGATAACTGTTTTAACACCTAAAAGATTTGTACCTTTAGCTGCCCAGTCACGAGATGAGCCCATACCGTAGTCATTGCCTGCTAGTACTACTAAACCAGTGCCATCTTCTTTATATTTCATCGCTGCGTCATATATTGGCATTTGTTCACCTGTTGGCCAATACGTCGTGAAACCGCCCTCTGTACCTGGTGCTAATTGGTTTTTAATACGAATGTTAGCAAATGTTCCACGTACCATTACTTCGTGATTACCACGACGTGAACCATACGAGTTAAATTGACGAATTGGAACATCGTGATCCAATAAGTATTTTCCGGCTGGTGTATCTTTACCAATTGCACCCGCTGGAGAAATGTGGTCAGTTGTTACTGAATCTCCAAATTTGCCCATAACACGCAAGTCTTTTAATGACTCTATTGTTCCTGGCTCTTTAGATAAGCCTTGGAAGAATGAAGGATTTTGAATGTATGTTGAATCAGAATCGAAGTCATATAATGGTTTATCCGTTACATCGATTTCATTCCACATTTCATTATTATTGTACACTGTTTCATATTCTTCTTTAAATAATTTTGGCGTAACGACATTATCAACAGTATCAGAAACTTCTTTAATTGAAGGCCAAATTTCGTTTAAGTATACATCTTCACCATTGTGACCTTTACCAATAGGTTCATTTTGTAAATCGATATCTACCGTACCTGCTAAAGCATACGCTACTACTAATTGTGGTGAAGCTAAATAGTTAGCCTTAACTAAAGGATGGATACGTCCTTCAAAGTTACGGTTACCTGATAATACAGATGAAACTAATAAATCTTCTTCTGCAATCGCTTTTTCAATTTCTTCTAGTAATGGACCTGAGTTACCAATACAAGTCGTACAACCATAACCTACTAAATTAAATCCAAGTTGATCTAAGTACTCATTTAAACCTGAATCTCTTAAATAACCTGTAACAACTTTAGAACCTGGAGCTAATGAAGTTTTAACATATTCTGGTACTTTTAACCCTTTTTCTATTGCTTTTTTAGCCACAAGGCCAGCACCTAACATTACGTATGGGTTAGATGTGTTGGTACATGATGTAATTGCAGCAATTGCTAAGTCACCAGTTTTCATTGTTGTGTTTGAACCATCTTTGAATTCAATATCAACTGTCTTATCAAATTCACTTTCGTCGAATCCGTGACCTTGGTTACCAGCTGGCGCAGTAACTGATTTTTGGAATTCTTCTTTCATATCGCTTAAGAAAATTAAATCTTGAGGACGTTTCGGCCCTGATAGTGACGCTTCTACTGTTGAAAGATCTAATTCGACAACTTCTGTATATTCAGGTTCATCTTTATCTACTGTAAAGAACATACTATTTTCTTCTAAATATGTTTTTACTAATTCGATTTGTTCTTCTGAACGACCTGTTAAACGCATATATTTTAACGCTTCTTCATCTACTGGGAAGAAACCACAAGTCGCACCGTATTCTGGTGCCATATTCGCAATCGTTGCACGATCTGCTAATGGTAGATGTTGTACACCTGGGCCAAAGAATTCAACAAACTTACCAACAACGCCTTGTTTACGTAACTCTTGAGTCACACGTAATGCTAAGTCTGTTGCTGTTGCTCCTTGTGGTAATGAATTAGATAATCTAACGCCAATCACTTCAGGTATTGGGAAGTAAGAAGGTTGACCAAGCATGCCGGCTTCAGCTTCGATACCGCCTACACCCCAACCTAATACACCAAGACCATTAATCATTGTCGTATGAGAGTCAGTTCCTACTAATGTATCTGGGAATGCTACTGTTTCACCATCAACTTCACGAGCATGAACTACGTTAGCTAAATACTCTAAGTTAACTTGGTGAACGATACCAGTTGCTGGTGGCACAGCACTATAATTATTAAATGCTTTTGTAGCCCAGTTTAAGAATTGGTAACGCTCATAGTTTCTTTCAAATTCTAATTTCATATTTCGTTCTAGCGCATCTGGGTTTGCATAGCTATCAACTTGAACAGAATGGTCGATAACTAAATCCACAGGTACTTCTGGATTGATTTTATTTAAATCTCCGCCAACATCATCCATTGCTTTACGTAACGATGCTAAGTCTACTACTGCAGGAACCCCTGTAAAGTCTTGTAGAATAACACGTGAAGGTTTGAATGGCACTTCGCCTTCAGCCCCTTCAGTAAAGTCAGATAATGCTTTGATGTGTTCATCAGTAATAACAAAACCATCTTCCTGTCTTAAAACAGACTCTAACAATACTCTAATCGAGTATGGTAATTTTGATATTTTTGTTAAACCTTGTTCTTCTAAAGTATTCAAATCATAGTACGTATATGATTTCCCGTTAAGATCAAACGATTTTTTCGCTTGTTGCTTTATATTAGAAGCCATAAAAATCCCCCTTGAAATTTATCTTAATTATATGCCGTTAGTTAAATTGTATAATTAAACGCAAGTGAAAACAACTGTATAACGTAAGAAACCTATATAAATGAGATTTGATTTTTCAATCGGAGTATATAAGTTTATGTTATCACGTGTTATTAGTGTAATAAGTTATTGTTATCAATTGAGAATCATTATCATTTTCAAATAATTTTTTATTGCATTTATAAACCAAAAAACTTAACGACCTTCTAATTTATTTATATATTTCACTTATTATATACATTCTAAACTTTCTCTTATAAATATGCCTTCAATTTTTATAAAAAAAACTGGAAACCTAAAGGTTTCCAGTTTAGTTACATTATTTTTCTGATTTTTCAGCGTCTCTTAATGGTTGACGTCTTTCAATAATGTTATCTTCATAATCGTCTTGTTGATGTTGTACATAATCCTGCAATCTGTGTTTATTTGGCGTCAATGTTAATCCTAAGAACTTACGTTCCTTGTTCGCATCTTTGTAAAATGAAATCATCATCATTATGACTACAAAGGAGAATGGTAAGGCACTTATAATGGCAGCACTCTGAATCGCGTTCAGTGCTGCTGCACCATCGCCTCCACCTGCAAATAATAACACGAATGCAATTAATGATTGTGCAATACCCCAAGTGACTTTTACGTAGTTCGATGGGTTTAACGAGCCATATGTCGTTTGCATACCTAGTACGAATGTCGCTGAGTCAGCTGATGTCACAAAGAATGAAGCAATTAATAACAATGCAATCAGTGACAATATAATACCCATAGGTATTTCATTGAACACAGCAAAGAGTTGTGTTTCCGCAGTCATATCGAACATTTCTGGATTCTTCTTACCAGTTTCGATACCTAATACGCCAAACACACTGAACCAAATGAAACTTACTAGAGCAGGTACTAATAACACACCTGAGATAAATTCACGGATAGAACGTCCTTTAGATACACGTGCAATGAATATACCTACGAATGGACTCCAGCTTAACCACCAACCCCAATAGTATAATGTCCAACTAGACATCCATTCACGTTTTTGAGAGTTTTGTGCAGCAGTATCAAATGAATTAAATAAGAATGAATTCAATAAGCTACCTGTTGAACTTGTCATCATATTTAAAATTAATACTGTCGGTCCAATGATAAGCACTGCAATCATCAATATCAGACCTAAAGTGATATTTAGATTACTTAAATATTGGATACCTTTACTTAAACCAGTCCAAGCACTAATTAAGAATAGAATAGTTACAACTATAATAATAATTCCTTGTACCCATACCTCGTTTGGAATACCAAATAAGTAATTTAATCCTCCATTAATTTGTAATGCACCCATACCAAGTGATACAGCTACACCTACAACAGTAGCAAATACTGCTAATACATCAATCATAGTACCAATAGGACCTTCGACTTTATCGCCTAAAATAGGGCGTAAAGTTCTTGATATAAGTCCTGGTTCGCCTTTTCTAAATTGAGCATACGCAAGTGCTAATGCAACTACGCCATAAATAGCCCATGCATGGAAGCCCCAGTGGAAGAACGTTGAGCGCAACGATTCAGCGTACGCTTCAGTCGTTTGCGGATCTGCAGTCGGTGGCGCAGCAAAGTTAGCCATTGGTTCGGCCGCACCATAGAATACTAGTCCGATCCCCATACCAGCACTGAATAACATGGCAAACCATGAAATTGTATTAAATTCCGGTTTATCATTTGGCTTACCTAGTTTCAATTTACCGATAGGACTAAATATCAGGAACACACAGAAGAAAACGATGAACGTTGTAAGTATCAAGTAATACCATCCAAGTTTATCTGTTATCCATAGTTTAACCGTATTCGTAACAGTATCAAACTGTCCTGGTAAGAACGCACCAATAAGTACTACAATCGCTACGATAATCGAACTATAGATAAAAACTGGAGATATCTTCTTGCCGCTCTCTTGATTGTTAGAAGAATTCATGAATAATTACTCCCTTTCTTATCATATTTAATTTTTAAATCCCAAATAGAAAAATTACAAATTACAATAAATTCTATTTTTTCTTTCGCCACGTATTAGAATAACAAACCCCTGCATTAATATCAAATTTAGTTAAAAAAACTATTTTCTTTATTTATAACTTATTGTATAATAAATTTTATATTTAATTAAGTGAGGTTAGACTATGTTAAAGGAATTTAAAGAGTTTGCTTTAAAAGGTAATGTATTAGATTTAGCAGTAGCTGTCGTTATGGGAGCAGCTTTCAACAAAATTGTAACAGCATTAGTTACATATATCATCATGCCTTTAATTGGTTTGATTTTCGGTACTGTGGATTTTGCAGAAAGCTGGAAATTCATGGGCATCGAATATGGTATGTTCATACAATCTATCATTGATTTTATTATCATTGCGTTTGCATTATTTATCTTCGTTAAGATAGCAAACACACTCATCAAACCAGCAGAAGATGAAATCGAGGAAAACACTGTATTACTTACAGAAATCCGCGATTTACTGCGTGAGAAAAATTAAATTAATTCATAGTGCTAACACATTGTTAATTGCACTACTAACTGTCGACGAAGTTCTAAACTTTGTCGGCAGTTTTTTTGTTCATTTTCAAAACTTAACTTTAACCCTCGTTATACTTGAGTAAATTTTATTGTTTTTTAAATCAAACAAACTGAGCGCTTTTAAAAAGGCTCAGTTTATTTGTGATAAATTTTTAAAATTAATTTACTGTCGTTTGAAATGTGTCGTACTTCTGTACTGTTCTGTATTGACCTCAAGAATTAAAGGAATTCTCTGTTTAAGTTCACTTACATGAGAGATAATACCGACCATTCTACCTGTAGATTTTAAACTTAATAAAGTATCTAATGCAGTTTCTAATGTTTCCTGATCTAAAGTACCAAAGCCTTCATCGACAAACATTGAATCTAATGAAATACCTCCTGACTCTTGTTGTACAACTTCACTGAGACCAAGTGCTAACGCTAGTGATGCTTGGAAAGTTTCTCCCCCGGACAATGAAGTAATGTGTCGTGACTGATTCGAATGCGAGTCAAATACATTAATTTCAAGTCCGCTATAGCCCTGAGATATTTGTTCCCTTCTAGTTAATTGATATCTTTGTCCCGTCATTAACGATAAGCGTTGATTTGCTTGTGCTAATATACGTTCTAAGTAATAAATGAGTACATAATTTTCTAAAGTTAGCTTTTGATCATTTTTACCTGATAGTATTTCTGCTAATTGAAATACTTCTTGTTGTTCTTTTAATTCCTTTTCTAACTTCTCAATAGTTGTATTAATTTCTTTGAATTTCTTTTGATTGAAATCAATTTTATATTCATGCTGGCTTAGTTCAGTTGCTACATGTTCTAGTTGCTGTTGTTTATGCTGGTAAGCTTCTTTTAACTCCTTTGAATCTTGTAACTTTTGATCTTTTGTTTGTTCATTGAGTTGTGATATCACTAATTCTATAGTTTGCTTTTCTTTGTTGTATTTAGCAATTTCTTCTTCAATTTTATGTTTATCGACTAATTTATCTATCGCTTCTTTCACTTGATTAAAATCAGTAAAACCTATTCTTTCCATTTCATTTTTTATTCTAGTGTCAATATTTTCCAATTCTTTTTTAAGGTCTGTATAATGCGTTTCTAAATATTTTTTACTATTTTGTTCTAAAGATAATTTATGATGAGCCTCTTGAATATTTTCTTCTAAATTATGAATAACATTGTCATAAGTTTTTAACTTTTCCAAATAATTATCATAATATTTTACAAACTCCTCCACATCCGAAAAACTAGTATGTTGCTCAAAGTCATTTATAGCAACTTCCTTTTCTTGCAAAATGTGTTGAGTATTCTTAATTTCTAACTCTAAATTGTGAAAGCTTTGCTCACTTTCTTGTAATCGCTCTATTAATTGTCTAATTTCTTCATTTTCATTTTCTACACGTTCTTTTTCTTTATATTTATTATACAACTGTGCTTCAATTTCTTTATAATTTGTGTTGTTTAATTCTTCTTGATTGAATTTTGCTATTTGTTCTTCTAAATAGTTCAATTCACTATCACATTTAATTTTTTCTTCTTTTTCTTTACTACGTTGTTGATCTATTTTAGTAAGTTGTTGATGTCTTTTTGTAAGTTCATCAAAATCTAAATGTTGCTCAATCGAATGGACTTGATTTCCACAGACAGGACATGTATCGCCAGTATTTAAAGCAGATTGAACTTTAGTAATAATATCCTTTTTATTATTTAAATCCATATTTGTTTTGTCTATATTTTGATAATCTATCTCTAATTGTTCAATTTGTGACTGTAACTTACCTGCAACGATAAGTTTTTGCTCTTTTCGTTCTTGTAATGATTGAAATTCAATTTTTTTTAGTTCATTTTGTTTTAATTCTTTGATTTCATCATTCAACTTGAAAATTTCAGTATTAAGTAATTCTAACTTTTTATAGTTTGGCGTTCGTTGATTTAGCTTTTCTGAGATAGTGTTCCGTGCTTTTTCCTCATCTTTTTTCTTTTTATCAAGCATTTCGTAAGTACGTTTAATTTCTTGACGTTGATGATACACATCTTTATATTTACTTACTTGTTCATAAAATAACTTACATTTCTCAATGTATTTTCTACCATCTTCCATGGTTTTCGAATTTTGTAAATGTGTCTCTAACTGTACTTTATCTTCATTCACTTTAATTTTTAAGACATTAATTGTTTTTTTATTTTCTTCAAGTTTACTTACTGATTCATCTATTTTTTTTGATAAATCCTCTTTAGTTTCTAATAAGTTAGCTAGGGGCCTGACTTCATAAATTTCATTTAATATTTTTATTTTTTCTTTGATGTCATTATCGTTTACAAGTAATTGCTTATATTGATGTTGTTTTTCTTTGAGTTGAGTTAAATCCTCTTCCAATTTTAAATTCTTGTTTAAACGGTCTTCCGCTAGTAACATTTCATGTTTATATTTATTCTTTTTTTTCTGCATATCAACTTGGAGTTTTTGTGCTTTTTCATTAAACTCTGGTAATACTTCTATAATCTTGCTTGTCTGTCGTGCATTAATTGCTTTATATTCAATCAGTGTTTCGTCATTAAAAGTTTCTATATCTAGCCAATTATTTTCCAACAAGTTAAATCTCTTCTCGATTTGTTCTCTAACTTCTTTAACATCATTACTCAAAATTTTTTGGATTTCTTCAAAACGCTGACTATTAAAGAGTGTTCTTAAAATCTCTTGTTTTTCAGAACTTTTAGATAGTAAAAAACGTTTAAACTCACCTTGTGGTAATATAAAAAGTTGTCTAAATTGCTCTGCATTCACACCTAATAATTGTTTTATAAATTGGTTACCAGTATTGATTTTACTTTCTCTTAACTCATATTCATTTGACTCATATTGATAAACTGTTAATTGCCCTAATGTTTTATTCTTATTGCCCTCTTTCACAAACGCGCCTTGACGTACAATTTTAAAAAGTTGATTTCTCAATTTAAATTCAAATTCAACAGTCATTGGGGTCTTAGAATCTGCAAAGTGACTTCTTAAATCACTTTCTTTTCTATCTTTCGTCGATGCTTCACCAAAAAGAGCATAAACAATAGCATCAAACACCATTGTCTTACCTGAACCTGTTTTACCACTGATTAAAAAAAGTTGATTGTCTTCAACATTATTAAAATCTATTGTTTCTTGTAAAAAAGGACCGAAATTATTTAATTTCAAGTATAAAGGTCTCATTTACTCAGATCCTCCTTCAAGTAAATCATTTAATACTTTAGTCACTGTTTTATTTTGTGTCTGTGTCAATGTTTCATCAGTAATACTTTGATAAAAATTACCAATGATAGTTTGATCATCTAATTTCTGAATTTCACAATTGCCTTGATGAATATTTGTATTGAAATCAAATGTTTGATTAGTAAGTGCTAATGTATTTGGATAAATTTGTTTTAAATGCATCATAGGATCACTTACATGAGACATATGTTTTAATTTGAAATGTAGATAATTGTCTTTATCTTTTACATATAGTTTTTCTTGAATTGCATCTTCATAGTCACCTTCTATTACCTCAAGTTCTCTTAATGGTTGAATAGGAACAAATTGTTCTTTGATGACGCCGTCTTTAATTTCAAGCTTTCTATAACCTTTTGGTTGTTTAACTTCAGAAAATGAATACTGTAATATTGAGCCACTGTAGCTTATAAAATCAGATTCTATGCTAAACGGGTGATGTAAATGTCCTAACAGTACTCTATCAAAAAGTTGAAATGAGTTTGCTTCAACAGCTTCTACGGTGCCTATAGATAGAGGTCTCTCTGATTCAGAGCGAATACCGCCTTGAACTGTCAAATGACTAATTAAAATATTGGTATTATCTTTATTTATATAATTACTTATATGTTCTATTGATTTACTTAAAGCTTGTTGATACGTTTCTATAGTATTATTTTTTAAGTAATGTTGTGTTTCATTAATTGTAGCAAACGGTAAAGTGTAAAAATCTACACCTCTAATTGAAATCGGTTTGTGCATATCTTCAATTTTTGTTCTTATATGTAAATTCGATTTTTCAAACCACTTCGAACCGTAATCTAAACGTTCTTTACTATCATGGTTACCACTTATCATAATAATGAAGATACCCATTTGTAAATTTAAAGTATTAATCGTTGACTCTAACAGTTGAATTGCATCTTTGCTCGGATAACTCGTATCGTATAAATCTCCTGCCACTACTATGACATCAGGTTGTTCAACTTCCATCGCTTCGATAAAGCGATTCAAAATATATGTTTGATCCTCTAATAAGGATTTGCCATTTAAAATTCTACCTAAATGCCAATCGGCTGTATGTATTACTTTCATTTTCACACCTCTAACAGAACTTTTGTTCGCTTTTTATATTATAATGATTTCTTCAATATTACTAGTATAATAAAAATGCCGTTTATCACAATAGATAAACGGCTTAAAATTAATGAACTAACGTGCTTTTTAACTTTTTATATTTATACAACATTGCTAATCGCCATGGAACTATCATAGAAAAACCAAGTAGGAAAAACATTCCACCGATTTCTCCTGGATCTATCTTATTGCTAATAAATATTTTAATCAATGTACGTACTAATAATAATGAAATAAGTATAATAGGGAACGCTTTAGAACGCTTCATATATATATCATTACCTTGAACTTCAAATTTGGATGACCATATTAATATTGTTGAAAATGCTATTCCTACAATTATACACTCCATAATTTCAAGTCCACTTAATCTAAAATATGGGACTACATACATTAAAGCACCAGTTGACATAAAAAATGGTGGTAATATAATTTTCCTTTCATTAACTGGAAATTCCTGTGCTTTCATCCGTATAAAGATAGCACCTAGCCCCATTATAAAAGCGAAAACGATAGAAAATACTAAATATAACACACTTACACCTTCTTTGAATTTCTACAAGATGATATTTACTTTGGATAGTATATCACTTAACAAGATATATATCAGTATTTTTATTTGTTTTCGTGTATTTCGTTATTCATCACTCAATTAAATCTTTACGACTTATATTAATGATAAATGATATTGTGAATTTTAAAACTTATAATCGTAAAAACACATTCGAAGTAGTCGCGTTTATCAACTACCTATATTAAACTATACACTTTTATAGTGTATAGACCCGATGCCGAGTATCAATAAGTGAAATAGAAAATAGGAAGACGAGACTAAAAATCACTTTAATTGTCGACTATAAATCCTGCATAAAAAATGCCAACAAAGCCATAAATGGCTTTGTCGACAATTTGAAAAAGTCTTATTACAGACTAATTCTTATTCTCAATTTATAACACATGTGAATTGTTCCTAATTGGTACTAATTGATAATGCATCATTAAGTACATATTTAAGATAATTCATATCATGTGTTTGCATCGCATTATGATATTTCTTAAAAGCTTCGTCGTTCGGAAAGTTAATATGCATATTAGCTAATCGATCTAATACTTCTTTGTCTTCCATGTCATAAGCATCTTTCACTTATCGATACCTCCCTTGTAAAATTAATTATAACAAAAACCATTTCAGAATCAATTATTTTCTGAATATTTGAAATAGAAAATTTAGAGTTTAACTATATAAAACTAGAAATGATCTTCTCATAAATAAAGCTTTTCTTCTAACAGTAATGAATAATTTGTCTTGTTTATAGCCCATACAACATCTAATCGATTATGTTTATTCATAAAAAAGCCAAAACCATAAATATCATGGTTTTGGCTTTTTTATTATATATTATTTCGTTTTCTTCAATTGATCTTGTTGATTTTTGTTCATCATCGTCATCATTTGATTTATTTTCTTTTGAGATGGTTTTTGACCCATTTGCATCATCATCATACGTAGCATCTCTTCGTTAATTGGCGGGTTCTTTTTAAGATAATCCATCATATATTTTCTTGCAAGGAAAAATCCACCGACTAGTCCTAGAATTAGTGCTAACACGATTAATAAAATTGCTAACCAAGTTGCCATTGTTTCACCCACTTTCCTATCCTAATGAATTTTACTAAAATTGGTACTCCTTTTCAAGAGCAACTCAATTAATATATTCTTTCGACCTTATGTATTATATCAATTACAAAAACACTTTGTAAATATAAGCTATCTTTTATTTATAAATAAAAATTGGTATGAGAACTTACGCTCTCATACCAATAATTTAAATAATTAATTGCATAGATTAAAATGTTTGTATTTGATTTAATATATTTTCTTTAGTGAAACCATATTTTTCAATTACTAAGTCTCCAGGCGCACTTGCACCGAATCCATCGATACCGATAACTTTACCTTCAGTACCAACATATTTATGCCAACCAAGTGGTGAAGCCATTTCAATAGCAACACGTTTTGTAATTGATGATGGTAAAATAGATTCTTTATATTCAGTAGATTGTTGCTCGAATGCATTCCAGTTTGGCATTGATACAACACGAACGCCCTTACCTTGTGCTTCTAAATCTTTTGCAGCTTCTACTGCTAGGTTAACTTCTGAACCAGTTGCTAATAATAAGAATTCTACTTCTGTGTCAGATTCAAATACAACGTAAGCACCTTTACGCACGCCTTCTTCTACAGTTTCTTTTGGAAGATCCATAGTTGTAAGATTTTGACGTGTTAACACTAATGAAGTTGGAGTGCTTTCTGATTCTAAAGCAACTTCCCAAGCAACACGTGTTTCATTACCGTCAGCTGGACGAATCACATTCATATTCGGTATAGCACGTAAGCCAGCTAATTGTTCTATTGGTTCGTGTGTCGGACCATCTTCACCAACTGCAATAGAATCATGAGTAAAGATAAATGTTGAATTTAAGCCCATGATTGATGATAAACGAAGTGCTGGTTTTAGATAATCACTGAATACGAAGAATGTTGCACCATATGGATGTAAACCACCATGTGCAGCCATACCGTTTACTGCAGCTCCCATTGCAAATTCACGCACACCAAACCAGATATTTTTACCCTCTGGTGTATCTTTGTCGAAATCAGTCGCTTCTTTAACGTTTGATTTGTTAGATCCTGCTAAGTCAGCTGAACCACCAAAGAATGAAGGAACTGTTTTACTTAGTGCTTGTATTACTTCACCTGAATCGGCACGTGAAGCACCACTATGACCAGCTTCAAAATGAGGTAATGCATCTTTATAATCTACTGGTAATTTACCGCTAATAGCTTGTTTGAATTCTTCAGCTAATTCTGGATATTTACTAGTAAATTCTTCTACTAGTTTATTCCAAGATGCTTCTTTTTCGTTCGCACGTGTCAACATAGTTTGTTGGAAAATTTCATAAACTTCTTCTGGCACATTGAAACGTTTTTCAGGGTCTAATCCGTAATTTTCGAAAGCTAATTTTCTTTCATCTTCACCTAATGGCGCACCATGCACACCATGAGAAGCTTGTTTATTTGGCGCACCGTAACCAATGATTGTTTTGACTTCAATCATAGTAGGAACGTCATTTGATTTTGCTTCTTCAATTGCTTTATCAATTGCTTCAATATCGTTACCATCTTCAACTAAAATATGTTTCCAACCGTAAGCTTCGAAACGACCTTTGACGTCTTCAGAAAATGCTTTATCTAAATCACCATCTAAAGAAATATCATTTGAATCGTATAAAACAATCAATTTATCTAATTGACTATGACCAGCTAATGAGGCAGCTTCGTGTGAAATACCTTCCATTAAGTCACCATCAGAAGCAAGTACATATGTGTAGTGATCTACAACTTTTGCATCTTCCTTATTAAACTTACCTGCTAAGTGTTTCTCTGCCATAGCCATACCAACTGACATTGCAAAACCTTGTCCAAGTGGACCAGTTGTTACTTCAACACCATCTGTATGTCTAAATTCAGGATGACCAGGTGTTTTAGAATCCCATTGTCTAAATTGTTTAAGTTCTTCTAATTCTAAGCTACCTGAAACATGTAATAAGCTGTATAACAATGCAGATCCATGTCCTGCAGATAGTACAAAACGATCTCTATCAAAGAAATCTTTTGATTGGGGGTTAAAATTCAAATGGCGTGTCCATAAAGTGTAAGCCATTGGAGCAGCTCCCATTGGCAGTCCAGGATGGCCTGAGTTTGCTTTTTCAATAGCGTCGATACTTAATGCTCTAATTGTATCTATCGCTAATTGATCTTTTTCTATATTCATCTATTATGACTTCCTTTCTTCTAGCAAGATTCATTTTCATTATACATTATTTTTGTTCTATTTAACAAAAAAGTGATTTAATTTTTATCTTCTTTACTTTTTGAATCTAATATTTTTTTTACTTTATCAGGTGTAACGTCATTTCCTTCTGAGTCAATCACTCTTGTGCTTTCAAGTTGTTGTTTAAATTTACCTCTGAATTCATCTAAATATGCTTTGCGTAGTTTGGATTGTTCTTTTGCCTCAGATTGTGTCAGTCCCTGTTCTTTCTTCTTTTTTGCTAGCTCATTAATACGTTCTAAATCTACGCCACCCTTATTAGCCATAGTAAACCTCCGTAATTTATTATATAGAAAAATATAACAAAAAAGTGAACGAAACTAAATAGTTTCGCTCACTATATCCCTATTCATTACTAACATGATTGCTTCCCAACAATTTTCACATCTTTATCATTATTTAACTGATGCCATCACAGGTTGATGTTCTTGTTCGCTTTTTTTGTTATTTGTCACATTGTATTGTTCGCTTTTGACAACCTCACTTGTTATTTGGTGATCAGTCATTTCGTACGTCTGTTCTGATTCAGCGTTGTTATGTGCACTTAAAATAAATAATGTACTTAATAACATAGTAACAAATAGCACTGTAGCATATGCTTTTATTTGGTGTTTATAAATTTCGAACATAAATAGTCACTCCTAGAACATTTGTTTGTATTAATACCTTAACAGAACACTTGTTCTTCGTCAATAAAAAACGAACAAACGTTTGTAAAAAATATTTATGCATGCTATAATAAAATCAAATTAATCTAGGGAGTGCCTATTATGAGAGAGTTAACTAAGCGACAAAATGAAATTTTTGAATTTATAAAACAAACAGTTCATTCAAAAGGATATCCGCCAAGCGTAAGAGAAATCGGTGAAGCAGTAGGATTAGCATCGAGTTCCACTGTTCATGGACATCTATCAAGATTAGAAGAAAAAGGTTATATAAGAAGAGACCCAACAAAGCCCCGTGCAATTGAAATTGTAACCGAACAGTTGGGCGAACCTTTAAATATGGAAGAAACAATCCATGTGCCAGTGATTGGTAAAGTTACAGCAGGCGTACCGATAACAGCTATAGAAAATGTAGAAGAATATTTCCCATTACCAGAACACTTTACTTCAACACATAATAGTGATATTTTCATTCTTAATGTTGTTGGAGACAGTATGATCGAAGCAGGCATACTAGATGGTGATAAAGTAATCGTACGAAGCCAAACAATAGCCGAAAATGGTGATATCATTGTTGCTATGACTGATGAAAATGAAGCAACTGTCAAACGTTTTTATAAAGAAAAAACGCGTTATCGCTTACAACCAGAAAATAGTACTATGGCACCTATTTACTTAGAAAATGTGACTGTATTAGGAAAAGTTGTAGGGCTATTTAGAGAAATGTAATGATAAAATTAAAGCTTTTTAAGACACTCTCACAAAAATAAGAGGCTGAGCACATTGCTCAACCTCTTATTTTTCGTCTTTTTTTTCTAAGACTTCTTTAACTTTTTCAAGTATATCTTCTGTTTTATCTTTTTTGTTTGTTGTCATAACTTATTCATCCTCACAAATTAAAAGATACCCTCTTACAATAATTAATAAACATTATCCAGAATAATTTTCTGTCCAATATGGTTGTTTAACATCATTAAAGTCAACGCCTACACCTAATGTCGTAAATTCTTTTTTAAGTATATTTTTTCTATGACCTAAAGAATTCATAAGTCCTTGGTGCGCATAAATACTACTTGTTTGACCGTATGCTAAGTTTTCTCCAGCAGTGTTAAACTCATGACCATCTGCTTCCAACCTATCAAAAGGTGAATCACCTGATAAATTATCATGAGCAAAATAATCATGCCTTGCCATATCTGTGCTATGCTTTCTTGCAGTATCAGAAATACTAGCTGAATAATCTAAAGTTGGCAAATTGTGTTGAACTCTCTCAGCGTTAACTAAATCAAAGTTCTGTAATTCAAAACTTTTCTTTAAACCATCTGAAGGTGCGCCATATTGTTCTTGTAATCGATTTTCCATTTTTTCACTAACTTGTAAAAGTGCAGTTAAGTTATTGTTCTCATGTTTATCATAAAATGCAGTAGTATAAATTTGGTTGTTATGAAAATTATCGAACCCGTCATCTTCTACGTTAAATTTTACACGGCCTTTTTGTTTTTCAGTGATTGGTTCTCCTAATCGATCTCTTACCACTTCTTTAGGTGTGCCATATTTAACCTTTGATTTTGATGAAATTACGTTCTGATTACTGTAAAGTGCATTAACTTTATCATCGATATAACTTACCATTACAAATGAACGATAATCGTCTGAATAGTAACTATACCAATTTGTACCATATTCATTAGAAGTCACTCTTTTAGGGTCTCCTAATTTTTTACTGACATCTTTCCTCGACATATTCATTTGAATATTGTTAATAGCGAATTCTTGTTTACTTGGTACTTCCAATGCATTATCTGAGGTTGATTCTCCAGTTGCCCAACCGTCCACTTTTGTTTTGACTTCTTGTTGCAGTGTCATCATAGGCTCAGATTCTTTAATCGGTACGACTAATACAATAATCAACATAATAATTACATATAATAAAAAGTTTCTAATTTCTTACACCCACTATAAAATCAGTCTCTGTCTCCATTAAATATAGAGTTTCTTACAATTACATAATCTACTTTTCTTAAAGAATTTAAATCTTTACCGCCAGCATATGAAATTGAACTCTGTAAATCTTGTTGCATTTCTACTAGTGTATCATGTAAAGATCCTTTATGTTCTACAAACATTTTTTTACCTTCAACGTTTTTGTGTTCGCCTTTTTGGAATTCAGAAGCACTACCAAAGTATTCTTTATACATTTTACCGTCTAGCTCTACAGTTTCACCTGGAGACTCTTCATGTGCTGCAAATAACGAACCTACCATTACCATTGACGCACCAAAGCGTATTGATTTAGCGATATCACCATGTGTTCTAATACCACCATCAGCGATAAGTGGTTTGCGTGCAGCTTTACTACAGTGGTTTAGTGCCGATAATTGCCAACCACCTGTGCCAAAGCCCGTTTTAATCTTAGTAATACATACTCGGCCGGGTCCAATACCAACTTTAGTAGCATCTGCGCCAGCATTTTCAAGCTCACGAACCCCTTCAGGTGTCCCCACGTTTCCAGCAATGACAAATGTTTCTGGAATATGTTGTTTAATATGTTTAATCATATTTATTACCGAATCAGAATGGCCATGAGCGATATCAATTGTGATGTAGTCAGGCACAATCTTTTCAGATGCTAATTTTTCAACAAAACCAAATTCACGTTCTTTTACACCTACTGAAATAGATGCAAACAAACCTTTTTCTTGCATTTTTTTAGTGAATGGGATGCGACCTTCCTCATCAAATCTATGCATGATATAAAAATAATCATTTTGTGCAAACCATTCAGCTAATTCCTCATTCATTACTGTTTGCATATTTGCAGGTACGACAGGCAATTTAAATGATCTAGGTCCAAATTGTACAGTTGTATTGCATTCAGAGCGACTTTCAACAATACATTTGTTTGGTATCAACTGGATATCTTCATAATCAAATATTTTCATAATTTACAAACCCCTAACATTTTTAATAAAACAATAATAAACGGTAAGATTTTAATGATGAATTCTATTATTCTATAAATAATTTACTAAATTTAATCGTAAATTCCGAACAATACCTTTTAATTTATCTTAACCAATTGATAATATACATTGTTTTACTATGAATGTAAATGAACTTGAGTCGTATTTTACCAACTAGATTTTTTCACCCCTGGTATTTGCCCTTTATGTGCGTAATCGCGTAGAGCGATTCTAGACATTCCAAATTTTCTATAGACACCTCTAGGTCTTCCTGTAACCTTACAACGACGTGTTAACCTTGTTGGTGAAGAATCTCTAGGTAATTTTCTTAAAGCTTCATAATCACCCTTAGCCTTCAATTCTTGTCGCAAATTATAATACTCTGCTACTAAACGTTCTCTTTTTTGTTCTTTTGCAATTTTAGATTTTTTTGCCATTTTTTTCCTCTCCTTTTAAATCGTAATCATTTCGTTTTAAATCATAGCATATCTCTTCTCTTTTGAAAATAGGAATATTTAGCAAGAACATTTCAATGAATGGAACTGTTAAACTATAGTATTCAATCAACCATGTATTTAATAAATCTTTGTTAAGCAAAAAAATAAATTGAAATGATTGGAACATTATGATAAAATTTTAAAACGTAATCATTCCTGTTAAGAAAGAGGTGTCAAATTTGCGCGTAAATATTACATTAGCTTGTACAGAGTGTGGCGATCGTAATTATATTTCTACTAAAAACAAACGTAATAATCCTGAGCGTATAGAACTTAAAAAGTTCTGCCCAAGATTAAATAAATATACTTTACATCGCGAGACAAAATAATGAGGTATTAAACCTTACCTTTTGAATACGACATATTTAAAGGTCATACCGAACTTGCTAGTTTTAGCAAATTTAATTAAAAAAATCACCCATACGTTAAGAACAACGTTTGGGTGATTTTTTTAATTTATCAATTTCTGTATTTATCTAACACATTATTGTTCTTACCACTTTCCTTGTTATATGAGAATGATTTTACATAATAAATGAAAAAATTTTCTTCCAGACATTTTTAACCTTCTATACCATAGTATGGTCTATTCACTTGCGGATAAAACACAAAAAATTAGTGTTAACTAACATTTTACAACTTAATTAACACTTTTTAATTGAGTACTGCCCTTCTAATAAATCATTAAAAATCTTATAATAAAATAAGTATCTATTATTGGAGGAGAATTTTATGAAAAATCGTTATATGTCAAAGGAACAGAAAAGTCATATTATTAATTCAATAACAGCAAAAACAAAAGACAAAAGTATCTGTAATTGTGAAAATCCACATATAGAAATTTTAAATGGCCATTATTTCGTACCATTGTTAACTGCTTCATTAGGAAATGACCCGACGCCGCTTATTACATTATTATGTAATAATTGCGGAAAAATACATTTCTATTCACAAAACTTTCTAGGTATTAAGACAAGATAACATAAAAAGGAAGCTCCTGATTTATTGGGAGCTTCCTTTTACTATTTGAATGGTAACTATCGAGGCTTTAACCTAGTCTTTTATTTCTAAGTCTACATCATTAATATCAATACCTAGAGCATTTGCCACACCTTTACCATATTCAGTATCTGCTTTATAACAATGGCGGATATGGCGGTGTTGAACTTCTAATGTTGTGCCTTGCATTTCATTCGCAGTAGTTACAAACATGCGCTCTTGCTGTTCCTTAGATTGTAACCTGAATAAGCGACCTGGTTGTTCGAAGTAATTATCATCGTCTTCTCTAAAGTCATATTCATATGCTTCACCTTCAATTGGTAAGCCTGGCTTTTTAAACTGTGGTTGATCTTCAAATGAGCCGTCACTATTTGGATAATAATGCGTGCCGCCGCCTTGGTTATTATCTAAAACTCTCATTTGGCCATCTCTACTGAATGGACAAATATTTTCTACGCCTACACCTTTTGGTTGGTTGACTGGAATTTGCCAATGATTTACACCAAGTCTATAACGTTGCGCATCACCATATGAAAAAATACGGCCTTGCAACATTTTATCAGGTGAAAAATCTAACCCAGGAACGATATTTGTTGGTGCAAAAGCGGCTTGCTCAACATCTTGGAAATAGTTATCAGGGTTACGGTTAAGCTCAAACTCTCCTACTTCAATCAATGGATAGTCACCTTTGTACCAAACTTTAGTTAAATCAAATGGATTATCTTTATGACGTTTTGCTTGTTCTTCAGTCATAACTTGTATATACATTTTCCATTTTGGATAATCTTTATTTTCAATTGCTTCAAATAAGTCACGTTGTGAAGATTCTCTATCTTCTGCAATAATACGACCAGCTTCATCTGGTTGTAAGTTTTCAATACCTTGTTGTGATCTATGATGGAATTTCACCCATACACGTTCACCTTCCTCATTATACATTGAATACGTATGAGAACCAAAACCGTGCATATGTCGATAACCTTTTGGAATACCACGGTCTGACATTAAAATTGTCACTTGGTGTAACGCTTCAGGTAATGAAGTCCAGAAATCCCAGTTATTTTGTGAACTACGCATATTAGTTCTTGGATCACGTTTAACTGCATGATTAAGGCTCGCAAATAATTTAGGATCTCTAAAGAAGAATACTGGCGTGTTATTACCTACTAAATCCCAATTACCTTCATCTGTATAAAATTTTAAAGCAAATCCACGGATATCTCTTTCAGCATCTGCTGCACCACGTTCACCAGCTACTGTAGAAAAACGTGCAAACATTTCAGTCTGTTTTCCGACTTCTGAAAAAATACTTGCAGAGGTGTATTTCGTAATGTCATTTGTAACGGTAAACGTTCCAAATGCGCCAGAACCTTTCGCGTGCATACGTCGTTCTGGAATAACTTCTCTATCAAAATGAGCCATTTGCTCTAAAAAGTACCAATCTTGCATTAATAATGGGCCTCTCGGTCCTGCAGTCATACTATTTTCTCTATCAGAGACTGGCGCACCAAAAAGACTAGTTAATTTTTTATCATTACTCATGTCAATATCCCCCTCGATTTTAGCAAATAATAATTATTATTATCTAGCATTTATTTTAATGTAATATGCCATCAAAAGCAACAAGTTACGTTTCATATCACAATAATTTTCTAAATATTTAAACTTTTTATACCTTTTAGAGTATAAAAGGCATTGATTGTAACGAGTAAAAGCATTAAAATGGTATGTATATAAAATTCAATAGATTATAGGAGACTTTTTATGGCACAAAATAATATGAATCGTGGTCTAAACTCCCGACATATTTCAATGATAGCAATTGGGGGAGCCATCGGTACTGGATTGTTTGTAGCAACTGGGAGTGTTATATCACAAGCCGGTCCAGGTGGCGCAATATTAGCTTACTTAATTATTGGGATAATGCTTTATTTCTTAATGTCATCTATCGGTGAATTAGCAACATTCTATCCTGTTTCAGGATCATTCAGTTCTTATTCTACACGATTCGTCGATAGTTCTTTAGGCTTTACTATGGGGTGGCTGTATTGGGCAATATGGTTGCTCGTAACGAGTGTAGATATTATTATATCTGCAAGTGTACTCTATTATTGGGAAGTATTTCAGTTCTTTTCCCCAGTCACATGGAGTATCATCTTTTTAGTTTTACTTTTCTTGCTGAATATCTTTTCGGTAAAGGCGTTTGGTGAAACAGAATTTTGGTTATCATTAATTAAAGTAGTAACAATCATTATATTTATCGTCATTGGTGTGTTAACAATTGTCGGTATTTTAGGCGGAAAAACATACGGTTTAGACAACTTCACGAGTGGCGAGGCCCCGTTCGTCGGTGGATTTTCTGGCTTCTTAGCTGTTCTGTTAGTTGCAGGATTCTCAGTTGGCGGTACAGAGGTTGTAGCTGTGACTGCAGGAGAATCATCTAATCCTCACCGTTCAATGCCAAAAGCAATTAAACAAGTATTTTGGAGAATTTTATTATTCTATGTATTATCAATTGCTGTAATATCTGCAATCATTCCTTATACTGACCCAATGTTATTAAACAAGAGTGAATCAGTAGCTCAAAGTCCGTTTACAATTGTCTTTGACCGAGTAGGCATTGCATTTGCAGCCTCTGTGATTAACGCAGTCATATTAACTGCATTACTATCTGCAGCTAACTCAGGTATATATACTACAAGTCGTATGCTTTTCTCAATGGCTGAAGATAAACAAGCGCCAAAGTTCTTAAGCAAATTGAATAAAACGACAAAGCTACCAATTGCTGCATTATTCACTACTTTCCTTATTGTATTGGGCGTCATTATCATAGCTCAATTCAAATCAGATATTGTGTTTACATTACTTAATATCATAGGTTCACTAGTGATTGTAGTATGGGGATCCAGTATCCTATCACAAATAAGACTGCGTTCAGCAATTAAAAAGCAAAATAAAAATCCTGATGATATACTGCCTTATAAAGCACCATTTTATCCATTAGGTCCTATTATTGTAATTGTTGCATTGCTATTCTTATTTGTTGGAAATTCTCTAGGAGCCGCTATGGCTGGTAACTTCGGAGCAGTATTCCGTAATGTTTTCCCTATGATTATTTTAGCGATTATTTACTTTGGACATAAGTTTATTAAAAAAACTAAAATTGTTAAATTAGAAGATATGGACTTAAAGAGCCACGATTACAATTAATATTCTAGCGTTGATAAAAGCGATGATTCGCTGTTTTTATCAATGCTTTTTTATTTTGGTTAAACATTTTCAAATTATTTTAAATGGATAAGGTGATGATATTTTCAGGTGAAGAGAATTATAGTATAATGAAATTTAATAAACGTAATATAGAGGTGGAAGTTATGATTGGACAAACGAACTTATTTGACGACATTTTAGAAACTGAAGAACGTTTCGTTATTGTTGTACAATCACTTGAAGACAGACATAACCGTTTAATCAAACGTACATTAAGGGAATACAGTAGTTTAGATCATTCACAAATGGAAAGTCTTTTTAGCCATCTTAAAGATTTATTTCTTGAAGAAGAATTCGAAGAAAACCAATCTGCATTTTCAATCACTGTCTATACAAATTTAGATTATGCGGCCGATCAAATATACGCACATGTTAAACGACATCGCGGTAAAAATGAATGGACACATACAGCAAAATAATATGCTAAACTCCATTTATGTCAGGAATATTCAGACATAAACAAAACACCAATTCAAAATACTTTGAATTGGTGTTTTGTAATATCAATAAGAAACATTCATAATACTTGCTTAGCACCTAATAAAAAGAGTAGTTTCCCAAAATGGAAACTACTCTTTTTGAATTATGCTTGTAAATTAAACATTTAATTATTTCAATATTTGATTTAATGTATGCGGAATACCATTATCACGATTACTTAATGTAATTATATCTGCAACTGCTTTTACTTCATCATTAGCGTTTCCCATTGCGACTGCATAGCCTACAACCTCAAGCATAGATATATCGTTTGAGCTGTCTCCAAAAGCTACCACTTCTGATAAGTCTACATCTAATTTCTCACATAACGCTGTAACTGCGCTACCTTTAGAAACACCTTTAGTCATAAACTCTAAGAAAAATGGTTTGCTCGTAGTAACATCTACGTCTTCATTAAATGTACCATCTAACTCTGTGTTAAGCGATGAAATATTAGAAACATAATCTACACCCATTACTTTAGGGACATCAGTTTGAATATATGATTTTAAATCATCCACACATTTCATCGGTAAACCAGTGAGTTCTGATTCAATATTCATATATTCATGTTCACCTTCATATACAATGTGCCCATCTTGATAGGTCAGAACAAATAATCCATGCTTTCTACAAAAGTCTACAATTAAGTCAAAATTAGCTTTTGTTATTGAACGGCTAACCTCTACTGCTTCTCTGTTTACATTAATTGTCTGCCCACCGTTATAACTAATGACATGACTTTCATGTTGATCTAACTTCAACAGCCTAGCTGTTGGTAACATGCCTTCTGTTGGTCGGCCTGAAGCTAAAATCACTTTGTAGCCCTGTTTCTGTATCTCAATTAAATATGATTCTGTCTCAGGGCTAACTTTGTTTTCAGCATTCATTAAAGTGTCATCCATATCCATTACTACAACTTTATATTCACTCATGTTGCCTATCTCCTTTCAACATCTTCATTCTATAATACAACAAATTAAAGACGTTGGTACAATACTTTTGATTCTACACCAGATTCATTGATTGTAACAAGTTCAGAACGGCAACTATCAATTTCACGTTTCAATTCTCTGACTAACTCACCACTTCGCTCACGTGCAATCAAAGTTAGCACTGTTGGCCCTGCGCCACTTATTACAGTTGCGTAGGATCCGTGCTTTTTGGCAATCGTTCTTATAGATTGAAACTCAGGAATCAAATGCTGTCTATATGGTTCATGAAAACCATCTTGCTCCATCATCTTACCAGCCAATTCGTAATTATGCTGAATCAATGCACTAATCATAGTATTGCTGATTGCACTATTTTGAACAGCTTTTTTATGTGAAAACGTATCTGGCAAAGCATTTCTTGAATCCGTGGTCTTTAATTTATAAGACGGGATAGTAATGATGATATCTACTTTGGGCGTATCGATATAAGAGACATCTGTAACCTTAGTATCGGGATTGTAATACCCAAGTACTAAACCACCATAAATAGTCGGGGCTACATTATCAGGATGACCTTCAAATTCAGTAGCAAGTTGAAGTAATTCATATTTCGATAACTCAATATCACCAAAATAATTCGCAATATACAAAGCACCTATTAGAGCTGAAGCTGAAGAACCTAATCCTCTAGCTAACGGGATTTCGCTCCTCATTTCTAAATCTAGATTGGGTAAAACGACATTATATTTTTGTGCTACTTGTTGGGCAATTTGATATATATAGTGCTTATCATCAGTCGGTAAATCATCAACATTCGATCCAATATGGTTAAATGTCCATTTATCTTTTTGGTTTATTTTAACATCTAAATATAAAAATTTATTTAAAGCCATACCTATAGAATCAAAACCAACACCTAAGTTTGCAGTAGATGCCGGAATTTTCAAATGTAACCTATCGCTCATGCTATAGTGCTCCTTTGATGTAGTCTAAAATACTCTTTCTATCGTTTGGTAGTGGTTTAATAGGATTGTCTAATAAAGAAATAGCAGTATCAGGATCTTTTAGACCATTACCTGTTAGTACTGCAACTACCTTCTTACCTTCAGGTAGTTTACCAGCACGATGAAGCTTAATTATACCTGCGATTGATGCGTTACTTGCTGGTTCACTAAAGACACCTTCTTTACGTGCCATAAGTTGATATGCTTCTAAAATCTCTTCATCTGTCACGCTGTCAATTAGTCCGTTAGATTCGTCTAACGCATTTGTCGCTTTATCCCAACTTGCTGGGTTTCCTATTCTTATAGCTGTTGCAACAGTATCAGGGTCTTTGACTACTTTGTTTTGGACAATTGGAGAAGCACCTTCTGCTTGGAAACCATACATATTAGGCAATTGTGTGCCATTCGCTTCATGGTATTCCTTAAATCCTTTCCAATATGCTGAAATATTTCCAGCGTTACCTACCGGAATAGATAAGATGTCAGGAGCTTGGCCATCTAATTGTTGAATAACTTCGAAAGCACTTGTTTTTTGGCCTTCAATACGGTATGGGTTCACTGAATTGACAAGTGCAATTTCACCATTTTCAGCTACTTCTTTAACAATTTCTAATGCCTCATCAAAATTACCTTCTATAGAAACAATTTCCGCACCGTACATAACTGCTTGTGATAATTTACCTAATGCAATTTTGCCTTCAGGTATAACCACTATTGCTTTTAATCCAGCACGCGCAGCATATGCTGCGGCTGATGCTGATGTATTACCAGTAGATGCGCAAATAACTATTTTCTTACCTTCTTCTTTTGCTTTGGCCATAGCCATAACCATACCTCTATCTTTAAATGAACCTGTTGGATTTGCCCCTTCATATTTCACATGTAAGTCGATACCCAACATTTCTGACATGTTTTCACAATAAATCAAAGGCGTATGTCCTTCATTTAATGTTAGTTTCGGTGTCTTTTCATTTACCGGTAAAAATGTTTTGAATTCTTCTACTAACCCTTGCCATCTTTTCATAAATATTAAACCCCTTCTACTGGATAAATTTTCTGAACAATATAACCTGACTCTGTAATAGAGGTCTCTGGCGTTTCATCAATACCTACAACGACTAAACCAACAGTACGTGCATCACGCTCTAATACTTTTAATGATTTATGGAAAGGAAGATTACCTTTAATTTGAGTCTCTACTTTATTAACCTCTTCACCATCTGTTTGAACAACTACATAATAACTTTCTTTCTCTTTAAGCGATATTGTATCTGTATCATCCATCATTTCTTTTGTTTCATCAGTTTTCAATTCAAAATGTGGTGGTAATGTATGCAAATTCGTTTCAAAATTTAAAGTAACGTTTAGTAAATCACTTACTACAGCACTACCCGTAGCTAAACTACCTGCACCTTTACCATAAAACATTGTCTCTCCAACTGCATCACCAATAACATAAATAGCGTTAAATTCATCTTCTACAGAAGCTAATTGATGTGCTTTATTAATTAATGTCGGTGCTACTGATGCTTGTACTTGGCTATTATCATAAGTACCTTTACCAATTAGTTTAATTTTATAGCCCAATTCATCAGCTACTTTAATATCTGAAAGTTCAACGTCACTGATACCATGTCTATCTACGTCAGCTAAATTAATTACTTGGTTAAACGATAAATAAGATGTAATAACAACTTTTCTTGCTGCATCTATACCTTCCACATCATCAGTAGGGTCTGCTTCAGCAAAACCTAATCGTTGCGCTTCATCTAATGCATCTTTAAATGATGTTTCTTCTTTTGTCATTTTACTTAATATAAAGTTAGACGTGCCATTTAAAATACCCATAAATTTACTGATATTATTAGCATTTAAACCGTTATTAATAGCGTTAACAATTGGAATACCACCTGCTACACTTGCTTCATATTTCAACGCAACATCATTTTCTTGGGCTAGGTCTTCTAATACATTTAAGTGAACAGCTAATAAATCTTTATTAGCTGTTATCACATGCTTCTTCTCACTTAAAGCACGTTTCAACCAATCTACAGTTGGTTCAATACCACCCATTACCTCCACAATAATATCTATAGAATCATCATTTAAAATCTCATCTATATCTTCTGTTAAATTATAATTTGAAACATTTATAGGTCTTGATCTTGACTTATCACGAACTAAGATATGTCTTATATTAATATCTTTATTCATTGTTTCTTTAATTTGTTCTCTATTCTCTTCAATAATCTTCACTACACCTGAACCTACAGTACCTAAACCGAGCAGGGCTACATTTAATTCCTTCATAAATTCATTCCTCCGTTGTTCTTCTAAAAAATACAATTGTACAGTTGAAAAATACTTGAATATGGTATAGTATAAATTCATTCATTATTTTTGTAAAGCTGAAATTTCAAATCGTATATCTATCCTATCACTCTCGTGATAAAAACTAAACAAAATTTTCTGATTTTTTAGAAAGGTTGTATGTCATTATGAAAGTTTCAAAATTTGGAGGAAGTTCTGTTTCAAATGCAGAACAAATTAAAAAGGTATTAAACATTGTAAATTCGGACGACGATAGAAAAATCACTGTTGTTTCTGCTCCTGGCAAACGTCACTCAGAAGATGTAAAAACAACTGACTTATTAATTCGTCTATACGAAAAGGTAACGGATGATTTAGACTATATTTCTAAAAAAGAAGAAATCATTCAGCGTTATGCTGACATTATTCTTGAGTTAAATATGAGTGATAAATTATTATCGACGATAGATGAGACATTAGAATCATATATTACTACATTAAAAGATAAGCCTTCTCGTTTATTAGACGCTTTATTATCTTGTGGGGAGAATTTTAATGCACAATTAATCGCTGAATATAATAACAGTCAAGGTATACCGACGCGTTATATCTCTCCTGGTGACGCTGGTATCACAGTTACTGATTTACCACAAAATGCTCAAATTTTAGATCAATCTTATGAAGAATTATACAAATTAAGAGAATTTGATGAAAAATTAATTATTCCAGGATTTTTCGGTATCTCTAGACAAAATTATGTAGTTACATTCCCTCGTGGTGGATCAGACATTACCGGGGCCATTGTTGCTAGAGGTGTGAGAGCAGATTTATATGAAAACTTTACAGATGTATCTGGTATTTTTAGAGCTAATCCATCGATTGTAAAAAATCCAGAAGTCATTGATGAGATTACTTACAGAGAAATGCGTGAGCTTTCATATGCAGGCTTTGGTGTGTTTCACGATGAAGCGCTACAACCATTGCATAAAGATAGAATCCCTGTCGTCATTAAAAATACAAATAGACCTAATGATATAGGTACATATATTCGTCATGATAGAGAAATCAATTCGAATAATATCGTTAGTGGTATTAGTTGTGATAAAGATTTCACAGTATTAAACATTAAAAAGTATTTGATGAATAGACAAGTCGGTTTCACACGTAAAATATTAGGTGTGCTTGAGGATTATGACATTTCTTTTGATCATATGCCATCTGGTATAGACAGCATTAGTATTATCATGCGATCAAAAGAGCTTCACAATATAGAAGAAAAAGTTTTAAATGATATACGTGAGCGTTGCGATGTTGATGAGTTAAATGTAGAGCATGATTTAGCCGTACTCATGATTGTTGGCGAAGGGATGCATCGAATCGTAGGAACAGCCAATACAATCACTCATGCACTTGCTGAAGCGAAGATAAATTTAAAAATGATGAACCAAGGTGCTTCTGAAATATCTATTATGTTTGGTATAGATGTAAAGGACGCAGAAAAAGCAGTAAAATCCACGTATGAGTATTGCTACAATGGCAAATGTTTAACATTATAGTATAAAATAACAAAAATCCTTCAAATCAAATGTGTCTTACACCATAATACAAAGTTTTGGTTTGAAGGATTTTACATTGCTTTTTTTTCTGAAATTAAAGCTTGATTAATACGTTCATCTCCAACAACTAAACGTAAGATAACGAATTGATAATAGCTTAACGAATCTATCACGTTTCTATAATTTGGTATCTGATGGTAATCAATAGGATCAAGAAGTTCATACATTAATACAATTTCTGGCTTAACATAATCCACATCCCATTTTATTGAATGAAAGTATATATGTTTCTCAGGTAACCTAATATTATGATTCCACCTAAACATCCATTCTTCATTTTCTACATCATAAACGATAATTGTCATTATAATATCTTCTTTATCAAAGATATTCGCATGTGTAACTTTAGTAAAATCTATTTTTGTATAATCTGAAGTAGTATGTGTACCGTCGTATAAGACAACTTCAAATGCTTTAGGTATGTGCTTTAAAAGTTCGCCTAAAAACTTTCTTTCAACACTAATGTCTACTTTTCCACTTAAATCAAATTCATCATGCAAAAATAACTGTTTTGCAACTTCACCGTTATATTTAAATATAGTAGCAACATTTTCATTCAAATTGTCTACTATTTGCTTTATATTACTGTTTTTAGTATCAGGCAAATGAGCACCTCCTATTTAAAGTAAGCGTTTCCAATAATATATATTATATAATTTGTGGTTGCGTTTTTCAATGTATAAAACATAAAAATGTGAAATAAAACACATTTAATTTTAAAAGTCTCCTATATGTATAAAGTCATGTGACCAATCTAAATTTAAAAACTCCGGTCTATTTATAATTAGAAATTGCGTTGTACTTTGTTTTAATGCAATTTGTATTTCAGCTACTTCTGGTATTGTTTGATATAATGATTGTTTTACCATATAAGGTACAGTTGCAAAGTAACGGTCAATTCTATACTTAGAAAAGGTTTCAACTATACCTTGGCCTACAATAATATGATACTCATTTTTAACAACACCATTAGATAATATGATATTAAAATCTGTATTTTTAGCTACATATTTAATAATATCTGTTGAATAACTCACCACTGATATTTTTATTCCTGCGCTATATAATCGATCAATTATGTTATAAGCAGTAGGATGATTGTCAAAGGCGATGATTTCATTTTCATTAATTTTTTCTGTAATTTGCTCGAGATAACTCTTCATACTACTCAAATTTCAGCCCTCCATCTACACCATTTATATTGTGCGTAATTTATTATAGCTAGTTATAAGCATAAATCAAACTAAACTTGCTCGATTTAAGTTATATTATGTTCACCTCAAAATAATCAGAATGTCCTGTGATCACTTAGTCGTTATTAACTATGCTATTATTATTACTTTTACCCAATTTAGGCAATTACAATTTGTACTCTTTTTAATAAAGGCGTAAAATAAGCTGTATTAAACATTAAATTAAGATTAGGATGATATCCATGTTTTTAAATTCAATATTATTTATAATCATCGCATTACTTATTGTCATTTTAGTTATAAATTATCGTACGATGCAGCAAAAATTAGATACTGAAACGTATTCTAAAGATCAATTAGTTAACAAAATTAGTAAGATTACTAGTGAAAATACAAAGTTAAAAAATCAAATGTTAAATATAGACGCTAACAATGATACACATCATCATAGTTTAAGAAAAGCTAAACAAGATTTAATTGAAATCTTATCTCAATATAAGAAAAATGATATAGTTCAATTTTATGAAGTAGTAGCTACAAGCGGACTTGCTGTAAGGCATCCACTCTTTGAATACGCAAGAACGTTTGATTATATCGTGATAACAAACAAAGGTCTCTTTAATATCAATGTTAAAAATTGGAAACAAAAAACTTTCTACCATTTTAACGTTGACCCTAATGATACTAGTACAGAAACGGAGTTAAATACAAACCAAAGCATTAATCAAACTGTTGGTCGGTATATTGCTAGTCAGTATCATACCCAGTTCCATTCGTCACGACAAACCACTTATACATTTATAGAACGTATCAAAAATAATTCTGTTATTTTTGATTTTTATAATTATGATCCGTACGAACAAGCTTCTCAAAATGCTAAAATTCTAGAAGATAAAATAAACGAACATTTAAATCGTCATATTAAGAGTATTGGTCTTGTATATTTTACAGATGGTAGTGTAAATATTATTGATGGTCCTACAGTTAGAAATGCTTATGCAGAAACTGTTTCCTCAAAATCTTCTTTAAAAGAAATCATTGGAGAAACGTTAGCATCAGCTAATGAAACATTATCTGAAGACGAATATCAACAATTACTAAATCAAATTTAAAAGATATAATTTTTGTGTAAAAAATAAAAAGGAAGTTTCCTAATAATAGGAAGCTTCCTTTCTGTATATTCATCATAATACCTTTGAAGGTAATAACTATTTTTTACGTTGAATGCTTAGCTCCAAATATTTTCATTGTTATCTTTGGCTTGTTCCTCAGCTTGCTGAAAAACTTTTCTATATTTGCCATTTGGTGCATAATATTTTTCTCTAGCCAAACCTTTTTGTACTAATTGTTCGTTGTGCATTGTATTTTTATTCAACCATAAATAAGCTAATGTTCTACCATACTGATCTTCTTGCTCCTTGTCATATTCCAAATATACATCCATATCTTCTAATTGCGCTTTAGAATAATCGGATGCTTCTTTCCCATATGGTTGAACTGGTGTATTAGGTTTGACTGTTTCAGGTGTGTCGATACCGATAAGTCTTACTTTCAACTCTTCATTTTGCTCATTTATAGCTATTAAAGTGTCGCCATCTACTACGCGTTTAACATGCACTTTTTCAGTTTCCTTAGTGTCAGACAACGAGCTTGATTCATTAGATTGGAACGGACCTGTTTCATTTATAAATTGAAATGCAAGTACGCCTAATACAATAATACTAACAACTAAGGCTATCATTTTTTTAGTCGATTTCATAGTTGCACCTACTCCTCTAGAATTATCCAAATTAGCATATATAAAATATATAGAATCGTCAAGCTAGTATAGTTCACAATATTTTATTACGCCGATATTTAATTTTTTTCAACTAAAAAACTAATAATTTCATTTTCTATCTTTGATTCACTCGTGCTATAATACATATGATAGGAGTGAACAAATTGAGCATATTTAAAGAGAATATGATTACAGTTATCGCAGTAATTATTGCAATGGTTGTGGGTCTTTTTTTACAGCATCAATTTCAATTACCACTAATGGTATCAGCAGTCGTAGCGGTTTGTTTAGGTATACTCATTGGATTTATTGTTTTTGTGATACAAGCTGCTGTAACTAAATATAAAAATAAATAAAAAACTGCCGCATACATAATATGCCGGCAGTTTTTTATTTATATTTCCAATTTATTTAGTTTACATAATTTAGCTATTGTTAAGTAATTACTTTTTAACTTTTCTCCAAAACAAAAACCGCATCATAAGCTTCATAGCTTTTAATGCGGTCCTATTTCAATTTCAAATTAAACATTCTTAACGAAAGTTAAAACTGCATGAAATTCTTCTTCATCTGAAACAAATGTACGTTCTTCTATTTCACGTACTGTGGCACTCAATAATTTATACTCTGCAACCTCTTCCGTTTCTAAATACTCATTAATTTTACTTTCTAAGTCTTTTAATGTTGCAGCGTTTATCGTACTTAGCTTAATTTTATCCATCACTTCATCCCCTTATCAATCTTATCATCTATATAAGTTACATTTTACTACTTATAAGACATACATACAATTAATAATACGAAAACTAAAATATTAATGCCTATCTATAGGGTCTTTATTGACCGCTACATCGACTTTATCATAAAATAAACTTTAGTTAGTAACGATTGAGGTGATTATCTTCTTCAAGTCAAAAGAAGCGCGTGCATTTATTATATACTTAGGAATATGTCTTACTTTATTTACATTATATTTCTTACCTTTCGTGCATGCGATATTCGGTTAATATAGGCGTTTAATTGCGCATATAACTAATAAGGACAACTCTTATGATTACATTTGAGCTGTCCTTTTTGTATTTGATATGCCAAATACTTTTTAATCACATACAATTCCCAAACGTCGTTTTCTTCCGCATTTGTCCCTCTCTCCGAATAAATACAGTACTTGAATACCTTTCATTATAATCAAATATTGAATACCACATTATTAAAAGGGATAAACAGAATATAAAAGCGAAGAAAAAAACGATCAAACTTTATTTGCGGTAATAATTAAAGCTAATGCACAAATAATTACTAAGTAACTTATCATGATTAATTGCAGACGAAAATAGCGCAAGCACATAAGTGATTGCTCTATACCATTGATATCGTAATGCCTTTAACGAGTAACTAGCAATTTCATTTTACATAATATATTTCTACTTAAATATAAATTTTATTTAACTTCCAAATTACCCCATAATACTTTTCTTTTAATCATATCTCTTCTTTTTCTGACCCTTAGTAATTTACATAAAGAAATCTTTTTAAGCCTACACCAAAAACATTAAAAGCTTATTAAATGGGTGTAAAAAAACAACCCGAAATCATTCATTAAGAATGACCCCGAGTTGTTGATATTACTGATATTGTCCCTCTTGCTTAGCACCTAGTATTGTTTAAGGTATTGTTCTCTTTCCCATTCAGAAACTTGTGTTCTATAATAATCCCATTCGATTGATTTAGAATTCATAAATTGTTGATAAATATGATTTCCTAGAGCTTCTTTAACTGATGCGTTTTCTTTCATTGCTTTAATTGCTGTATATAAAGTTGAAGGTAAATCTTCGATACCAACAGCTTCACGTTCTTCGCGATTCATTTCATAGATATTTTGGTTTACAGGTTCTGGTACTTCTAATTTATTTTCAATTCCGTCTAAACCAGCTTCTAAAAGTGCAGCTAATGCTAAGTATGGATTTGCTGCTGGGTCTACAGAACGTACTTCTACGCGTGTAGATAATCCACGTGAAGTTGGGACACGGATTAACGGTGAACGGTTTTTACCACTCCAAGCGATATAACATGGTGCTTCATAGCCTGGCACTAAACGTTTATATGAATTTACTAATGGATTACATACCGCTGTAAATCCACGTGCATTTTTCAATGTACCTGCGATAAAGTGATAAGCGTCTTTTGTCATTTGCATGTCGCCATCTGGATCATAGAATGCATTCTCTTTTCCTTTGAAAAGTGACATATTAAAGTGCATACCACTACCATTTACACCAAATAGAGGTTTTGGCATAAATGTCGCATGTAGGTTATGTTGACGCGCAATTGTTTTTACTACAAGTTTAAATGTTTGAATATTATCACACGCTGTAATCGCATCTGCATATTTAAAATCAATTTCATGTTGACCAGGTGCAACTTCATGGTGACTCGCTTCAATATCAAAGCCCATGTCTTCAAGTTCTAATACGATGTCACGACGACAGTTTTCGCCTAAATCTGTTGGTGCAAGGTCAAAATATCCACCATTATCGTTTAATTCTAAAGTAGGTTCTCCTTTTTCATCTAATTTGAATAAGAAGAATTCTGGTTCAGGTCCTAAATTAAGATCAGTGAAACCTAATTTTTGCATGTTCTTTAAGACACGTTTTAAGTTTGAACGTGGGTCACCTTCAAATGGCGTACCATCTGTTTTGTAAACATCACAGATTAATCTTGCAACTTTGCCTTGACCTGCTGTCCATGGGAAAATAACCCATGTATCTAAATCTGGGTATAAATACATATCTGATTCTTCAATTCGAACAAACCCTTCAATTGACGAACCGTCGAACATCATTTCATTATCTAATACTTTTTCTAGTTGGCTAACTGGCACCTCTACGTTTTTAATTACACCTAAAATATCAGTGAATTGTAAGCGCAGATATCTTACGTTTTCTTCTTTAGCAAACTTATGAATATCTTCTTTAGTAAATGTACGTTTTGGCATTGTAAATGTCCCCCGTTAAAATTATTTGATAAATCGTGATAAATCACCACGGTTTATCGGTATCGCTTCTCGCTGTGGTTTCTGTGTAGCTTCAACTATCATTTGCTTTCTTGTTTCTAGCTCATCATTTGTAAGTTGACCTTGCTCTTCATTAAATATTTGCTTTATTCCTTTAATATTAAAACCTTTTTCAATCAGTTTTTTTATTTCTAAAAGGCGTTCCAAATCATTTAATGAAAAGAGTCTTTTATTACCTTCTGAACGTTGTGGTTTAATCAGTTCATGTGTCTCATAGTAACGAATTTGTCTTGCAGTTAATTCGCTCAATTTAGTTACAACACTTATAGAGAATACAGGCATATTGCGTCTTAATGCATCATTTGACTTCAATTCCTTCACCTCTACTTTTGAACTTATTATAAATTTAGCATAATTTACGAATAAACTCAAAAATATGTCAGGTTTCTTAACATAGTTGGGCGAACCGTTGGTATCACTAGCCCGTACTATATCAAGTATTAATGATATAGCAATTTTTTAGAAAATTCCCTAAATTTTTTAAAAAAATCCATATTATTAATCTAAGTCAAAGCAAAAGTAAAGAGAATCACTTTGCTTCATGTGATTGATTAATAATATGGACCGAATTTTTATATAAGTTGTTGTAATTTGAGATTGACCGCAGCTCTAGTTACCGCTAATTTTACATGTTCATAAGTCAAACCACCTTGCACATAAGCTTCGTATGGAGGTCGAATAGGTCCATCAGCTGATAACTCAATCGAAGAACCTTGAACAAAAGTACCAGCAGCCATAATAACATCATCTTCATAGCCAGGCATATAAGCAGGCTCTGGTGTAAAATGTGCGTTAATTGGAGACGCTTGTTGTATACTTTGGCAAAATTGAATCATTTGTTCTTTTGTATCAAATTCTACAGTTTGTATTAAATCAGTACGTGGGACATCATATCTTGGTTTGGTACGCATATTCATTTTTTCTAATAAGAGACTCGTAAAGAGTGCGCCTTTCAAACTTTGACTCACCACGTGCGGAGCTAGGAAAAAACCTTGATACATTTCTTGTAAAGAGTTAAGTGATGCACCCGCTTCTTTACCTATACCTGGTGCAGTTAATCGATAACCACATCTTGCTACTAGGGTTTCTTTGCCCGCAATGTATCCTCCTATTTTAGCTAAACCACCACCAGGATTCTTAATTAATGAACCTGCAATTAAATCTGCACCGCATTCAATTGGTTCACGTGTTTCCACAAATTCTCCATAGCAATTATCAACAAATATAATAACATTTGGATACTTCACTTTTATAACTTTAATTGCTTTTTCTATCTCTTCTAAATCAATTGAAGGTCTTTGATCATACCCTTTTGAACGCTGAATGGCGATTACTTTAGTCTGTGAGTTAATTTGGTTCATCACTTCATCAATATCTATTTGCTCATTTTTTAAATTTACTTTATTATAACTCACGCCATGTTCTTGTAAACTTTCAATACCATTACCGTTAATGCCAATCACTTCTAATAATGTATCATATGGATTTCCAGTTATATATAACAGTTCATCTCCGTATTTCAACGTACTCTGTAAAGCAATTGTTATTGCATGTGTCCCTGAAATAATTTGAGGCCTTACGAGTGCATCTTCAGCTTTAAACGCATGTGCATAGATTTCTTCTAAATGGTCTCTACCAAAATCATCATAACCGTATCCCGTTGTACCTTGTAAATCATTTTCAGTTGCTTTAACTGCATGAAATGCGTCTAACACTTTTTCTTGATTAATATATGCTGTTTCTTCTATATTTTTAAAAAATGGTGATAATGTGTTTTCTGTATCAGCAATCAACTGTTTTATATCTTTCATTACCTATTACTTCCTTCTGTTCATTTTTTGTAGCCTTTAATTACATAAGTTGCGTCGTCTTCATTAAATATTAATTCAGACACTAGTGTATGTTGTTTTAAGAAATATAATCTATCCGCATTTGCACTCGGAATTGTTTCTTCATAATATGTTAATGTATTTTTGACTTGATCAAATAATAATTGTTTTACTTTGTCTACATCTAATTCATCCTTAGTAGAAACAAAAACAGATGGTTTATTCGTTGTTGGTATTGTCCCCTCATGCAAATCTTTTTTATTAAAAATAATCGCTTGCGGAATCTGCCCCATATCTAAGTCAGTGATAATACGATTAACCGTATCATATTGCCCTCTATATTCAGGATGGCTACTATCAACAACATGTAGTAATAAATCTGCATTTTTAGCTTCTTCTAATGTAGATTTAAACGCAGCAATTAAAGTGGTTGGTAGTTTTTGAATAAAGCCAACCGTATCTGAAATAATTAAATTGAAACCTTCATTAATTTGTATTTGTCGCGTTTTAGGATCAAGTGTCGCAAATAGTAAATTTTTCTCATATGTGGTTTCATTAGCTAATACATTAAACCAAGATGATTTACCTGCGTTTGTATAGCCAATTAATGCAACTTGGAAGACATGATTTTGTTCACGTTTATTACGGTAACGTTCGCGGTGTTCAACAACCGTTTCTAATTGGTGTTTAATTTCATTCATTCTCGTTCTAATATGACGACGATCCATTTCAAGTTTTGTTTCACCAGGTCCTCTTGTACCAATACCGCCACCTAAACGCGACAAACTACGACCATGGCCTTGTAATCTAGGCATCAAATAATCAAGTTGTGCTAATTCAACTTGTAATTTACCTTCTTTACTGCGTGCTCTTAATGCAAAAATCTCTAAAATCAATTGAGTTCTATCGATAATTTTCACATTCAAATTACCGTTCAACGTTTTCGATTGTGCTGTCGTTAATTCATCATTAGCAACGACTACATCAATATCGTGATGTTCAATATACGCTTGGATATCTTCTAATTTCCCTTTGCCAACATAATATTTTCTATCGAAGTTTGTTCTATTTTGAGTAAACTGTTCTTGGACGTTTAATTGACATGTCTCAGACAATGAGGCTAACTCTTCCATTGTCGACATAAAATTAAAGTCGACATCATTTTGAGCATGTACTCCAACTAAAATAGCTGTTTCTAACTTCTCTTTAGTATTATGTGTTTGTTGTTGGGTCATAACATGCACCTCTTTTCTTTGCTATTCTATCACAGAGTATATATAAAGACTATAGACTCAAATTATGTTAGATTATTGATAAGAGGTGAATTAAATATGACTATATATGACATAGAAGTTCAAAAACCAAATGGAGAATCATACACATTAGATGCTTATCGTGGAAAGCCCATGTTAATAGTTAATACAGCAAGTGAATGTGGTTTCACACCACAATTTGAAGGACTTCAGAGTTTATACGATCAATATAAAGATCAAGACTTTATAGTATTAGGTTTCCCTTGTAATCAATTTGGAGGGCAAGAACCCGGCACTGGAGAAGAAGCTACACAATACTGTAAAATTAATTATGGCGTTTCATTCCCAATGCATGAAAAAGTTGATGTCAAAGGTGAAAATCAGCACCCACTATTTGAATTTTTAACTAAAGAACAAAATGGTGTTTTTAATGAAAAAATCAAATGGAATTTCACAAAATTCTTAGTAGATCAAGAAGGTAAAGTTGTAAATCGTTTCTCACCACAGAAAAAACCTAATCAAATTGCAACAGCGATTGAAGCGTTGCTATAGTTTATATCACTTTAATTTTTAAAACAACTCACCAATATATAAATAATTAAAAGCTACACTAAGTTATGAATAAATCTAGTGTAGCTTTCTTAATTGTTTCTATTAGTTTAAGTTTTTCTATCTATGACGCCGTAGATGTATCATCAATTGTAAAAGTGCTGATTGCGTGTTTATAAATAAGGTGCGGTTTACCTTGAGATAGTAGGCATACTACATACTTATCATAGTCTTCAATAATTCCTTTCATTTGAAAACCATTCATTAAAAATACAATCACATTTGTTTGATCAGTCTTAAATTGTCCTAGGAATTTATCTTGGATGTTCTCTGGTGTGTTCATATTATGTACTCCTTTTCTTTATTTGGACTGAAACTTCATCTAGCATCAATGGAAGTGACATTTTTTCTTTATCTAACCACACTACGTCAAGTTTGTTTTTGAACCAAGTCATCTGACGTTTTGCATAGTTGCGAGAATGTTGCTTTAATTTATTTGTGGCGTCATCTAAATTAGCATCACTCTTCACTACAGGCAACATTTCTTTATATCCTATAGCTTGCATACTTTGACAGGATTCATACCCTACTTCTATGAGTTGGCGCACTTCATCTAGCAACCCGCGTTCCAACATTATATCTACACGTTTATTAATTCTTTTATATAATGTATCGCGCGACATTTCTATCCCTAATAATAATGTATCATAATTTTCAGTATATTGTTGAACTTTCTTGCGCGAACTCAAAAGTTTTTTTGTTTTTAAATAATATTGTATTGCTCTACGCACTCTTTTTCTATTATTGGGATGGATATCTTGTGCTGATTCACTATCAAAAGCAGCTAAATATTGATGTAACCCTTCATTCGTTAACTGGTCTAAGTCCGCTAACTTATTTTCTACTCTTTCATTTTCTTCATCTGTAATTGACTCATCTTCAAAAGCATAATTGTGTATCAGTGATTGAATATATAACCCTGTGCCTCCTGCAATTATAGGCACACGACCTCTATTTGTAATTTCTGTGATTAATTGTTGCGCTCTATTTTTAAAATCATAAGCAGAGAAAGTTTCATCTGGCTCTATTATATCTATCATATGATGAGGAACTCCATCCATTTCATCTTTTGTAATCTTGGCTGTTCCTATATTCATCTTTTTATAAACTTGCATTGAGTCACCACTGATAATTTCGCCATTAAATCTTTTGGCTAATTCGATACTAAATTCTGTTTTACCAACAGCAGTGGGCCCTACTAGTACAATTATAAAGGATTTATCGTTATGCACGTGTATCAACTCTCTTTAGTTATTAGTTATCATTATTCAATTTTTTTAAAATTTGTTTACCAATCCACTCGTACATATTATTCCATATAATTGTAGAGTCTTTTTCAAACAAAATTTCATGCCTTTTATTTTTGTATAAATGAACCGTCACATGTTTCACGCCAGAGCGTTTATATAATTTACCTAGTTTTCTAATACCTTTACCGTTTCCACTTAATGAATCCTCTTTACCAGACAATAAAAGTATAGGTAGCTTTGTATTCATTTTTTCTATATTTTTAATACGACTCGTCTCTAGTGTATGTTTTACTATTTGATAAATTAATTGATTAGATACTAGGAATCCTGTGTTAGGATCTTTAATAAATTTAGCTACTTCACGCGAATCACTAGATAGCCAATCACTTGAAGTATTTTGGTTTTTAATATCTTTATTAAATGATTTATACATCAACCTGTTAACCCATTTTACTCGACGTTTTTTCCCTAATAATAAAGTAAACAATTTCAATAAAATAGCAACTGGTATATCTAAATATTTAGGTAAGTGAGCAGTACCGCTAAGAATTAAACCTTGAGCGGCTTTTGGATATTTTTGAACAAATACACGCGCTATAATTGACCCCATAGAATGACCGACTACAATGTATGGAATATCAGTATAGTGCATACACATTGTTTGCGCAATTTCATATGTATCATCAGCAACTTGTGATATATCCGTTATATGCCCTCGTTCTTTTTCATTTATATCTATACCATGACCTCTATGATTGTGGCGTAATACATCATATCCTTGTTGATTAAATGACTCAACAAGCTCATCATACCTTGCCATATGTTCAGCCATACCATGAAGCAAATGCACGACACCGATTGTTTCTTTTTTGGCTTTATCTAATTTCACTTCTAACATTGTGCCATCTGCTACTGTTATCTTGAATTCTTTTTGACTCATGTTATAGCCCCCAAATCATGCATCGTTTCAATCATCTCATACTATATAATATACCCTCAAAATACAATGTTATCAAATAGAATGCAAAATAGTAATGTGTATTAAATTATATAAACAACAAATGAATTATCTTATTTAACTTTAATTAAATTCAATTAATGAACTTTTAAGTACTAAAATACAAAACATCAAAAATGTTGTAATCAAATCTAGTACGTTATAGCGATAGCCAACAAACCATAAAAAACTGCCAACAAAACTTTATAGAGTTGTTGGCAGTTTAAGTTAGTTAAATTTACATTGATTACAAATTACTCTTTTACTGCTGGTTGATGGTTGCCTGTTTGCGCTTCATTAATCGCAGTTTCTAATTCATTTGTATACAATTCTTTTTGAACGTTTGTATAGCCTAATAATTCAGCCATCACTTTAATAACTTGGTCTTTATAATTTAATACATCGTCTATTTTGAAGTATAGTTTACCTGTACGACGGATAAAGAAGTCAGTTGGGCGATAAACCATTTCATTTTGAATTGAATAAATCAATTCAGTATAAATATCTAATGGTAAACCAGTTTCTTGGTATTGCGCTGTTTGTGCAATTTTGAATAATTCTTCAGCGTTTGAGCCATACTTAGATACAAAATGACGTGCAGTTGCTTCATCAATTTGGTATGCTTTTGCATCTTCAACTTTTTGATCAATGTATTTAGCAAAGTTTTTACTGCCACCTACATCGCCGCCTGAAATTGGTAAGTGTTTTGTTGCAACTTTATCAAATGTTAAACCATGCTCTGATTTCAAACGTTTTGCTAATAAATCAACAATTTCTAAAGCCATATGACGGTAACCTGTTAATTTACCACCAGCGATTGTTAATAGACCAGATTTACCTTCCCATACTTCGTCTTTACGAGAAATTTCTGAAGGGTCTTTACCCTCTTCTAAGATAAGTGGTCTAATACCAGCCCATGAAGATTCGATATCTTCATCAGATACATTAACATCTGGGAACATATAATTAATTGCTTCAATTAGATAGTCTCTATCTTCTTGGTTCGCTAGTGGTGATGATTTAGCATTGTCATAGAAAGTATCTGTAGTACCAACATATGCTTTACCTTCACGCGGAATCGCAAAAATCATACGTCCATCTTTTTCTGTATCAAAGTATACAGCTTGTCCTAATGGGAATTTAGATTGATCAATAACAATATGAACTCCTTTAGTTAAACGTAGTTCTTTATTATTACGAGCGTAGTCGCCACTGCGTACTTCGTCTACCCAAGGACCACTCGCATTAATTACTTTCTTAGCATTGATGGCGTAAGTTTCACCAGTAATTTGGTCTTCTGCTTGAATACCATTTACTGTTTCATTTGAATCATATGTGAAGTGAACAGATTTAGTATGATTAATAACCGTAGCACCTTTTTCTTCAGCGCGTTTCATGACTTCAATTGTTAATCTTGCATCATCTGTACGATATTCAACATAAGAACCGCCACCTTTAAGTCCAGCCTTTTTCACAAGTGGTTCTTTTTCTAGTGTTTGTTTTGCATTTAACATTGTTTTACGTTCTGCTTTTTTAACTCCAGCTAATCTGTCATAAACACCTAAACCAATTGACGTAGTAAATTTACCCATAGAGCCACCTTTGTGCAATGGTAATAACATACGTTCTGGTGTTGTTACATGTGGACCATTTTCATAAACGATTGCGCGTTCACGACCAGTTTCTGCCACAACGCCTACTTGTAATTGTTTTAAATAACGTAAGCCACCATGTACGAGTTTTGTAGAACGTGAACTTGTACCTTGTGCAAAGTCTTGCATTTCTACTAATGCAACTTTCATGCCTCTATTACTAGCATCTAAAGCAATCCCAGCACCAGTAATACCTCCACCGATAACGACAACATCGAAATCGTCATTTTTCAATTCTTTCTTAATCTGTTCTCTTTTTAAAGTTGATAAACTCATAAAAATTCAGCGCCTCCTAATGTATTAAAAAAAAGAGAGACTCATCCCATACATATAAAATTGTACGAATTGAATCTCTCATTTCTCATCTCGATAATATTAACTTACCCGTATTGTAGCATAGATAACTATATTAAGTCTAATCTTTTTACTCGTCATCTAATTTAAAGACTTGAGTCGCTTCTACAGCTTTTTTCCAACCTTTATAATATTTTTCTCTTTCTTTTTCTTCCATATTAGGGTCGAATTGTTTTTCTAATTTCCAACGGTTAGCAATTTCGTCTTTACTATCCCAGAAGCCAACTGCAAGTCCAGCTAAGTATGCTGCACCTAATGCTGTTGTTTCATTTATTTCAGGTCGCTCAACACCAACGTTAAGAATGTCAGCTTGGAATTGCATAATGAAGTTATTCTTAACCGCGCCACCATCAACACGTAAGTTATTCACTGTGATATTAGAATCTTTCTCCATCGCTTCTAATACGTCACGTGTTTGATAACATAGTGATTCTAAAGTAGCTCGGATGAAATGTTCTTTTTCAGTGCCACGTGTTAGTCCGAAAATAGCACCTCTAGCTTCTGCATCCCAATACGGTGTACCGAGTCCAACGAACGCTGGCACTACATAAACGCCTTCTGTAGATTCTACACGCTCTGCGTAGTTTTCAGATTGAGGTGCTGAATTTATCATTCTTAATCCATCTCTTAACCATTGAATTGCAGAACCAGAAACGAAGATAGAACCTTCAAGTGCATAATTCACTTTACCGTCGAGACCATACGCGATTGTTGTTAACAATCCACTCTCAGATGACACTGCTTCTTCACCAGTGTTCATTAGCATAAATCCGCCTGTACCATAAGTATTTTTTACATCTCCACGGTTAAAACAAGCTTGCCCGAATAATGCTGCTTGTTGGTCACCAGCAATACCTGAAATCGGCACTTCTTCACCAAAGAAATGATAATCTACTGTATTTGCATAAACCTCACTAGAAGGTTTAACTTCAGGTAACATCGAACTTGGTATATTTAAAATATCTAATAATTCTTGATCCCATTCTAAATCATGAATGTTATATATTAATGTACGGCTTGCGTTTGTATAATCTGTGATATGTGCTTTTCCGCCTGATAATTTCCATACTAACCAAGAATCAATTGTTCCAAATAGTAAGTCTTCATTGTCAGCTTTTTCTCTTGCGCCTTCAACATTATCAAGTATCCATTTCACTTTTGTACCAGCGAAATAAGGATCTAATAACAAGCCTGTTTTCTCACGGAACTTGCTCTCTAAGCCTTGTTCTTTAAGTTCTTGACAAATACCTTGTGTTTGACGAGATTGCCATACAATTGCATGATAAATAGGGCGTGAAGTATGTTTGTCCCATACAACTGTTGTTTCACGTTGGTTTGTAATACCAATACTTGCAATTTGCTCTGCACCAACGTTTTCTTCGTTAAGTACTTCAGCTATAACTGCTAATACAGAAGTCCAAATTTCATTCGCATCATGTTCCACCCAACCAGATTTCGGGAAATATTGTTTGAATTCACGTTGCGCTACGCCTTGAATCTTTCCGTCTTGATCAAAAAGAATAGCTCTTGAACTTGTTGTACCTTGGTCAATTGACAAAATATATTTTTCCATAATGATAATCTCCCTCTTATTATATTTGTTGAATAAATAATATATATCTATTTCCCTATTATTAATTTGTATACACTTTTAATTTAATAACTCAACAAACTTACTTTTATTACTTAATTTTTATATTATAAGGCCTGTTTATATATTAACGTATAAACAGGTCAGTTAAAACTTATTTAATAAATTGTTTCGATACCTTTTGCACTTTTTGCTTTATTTAGAGCAATTCCAAGTACTAATGTAACGATAAGTAACACAATTGATACTGCTGACATCATGTCAAATGTTCCTTTGTAGAATAATCTATAAAGTACAGCACCCATCATACCACCTGTGATAGGTCCTAAAACTGGAACAATTGCATAGCTCCAATTCGATTTACCTTTACCAGCAATTGGTAAAATAGCATGAGCAATACGCGGTCCTAGGTCACGAGCAGGATTAATGGCATATCCAGTTGGGCCACCTAGACTTAAACCAATTGCAGCGATTAAACTACCTACAATTAAAGGATTTAAACCATCAGCTATTTTATTCATCCCAATAAATAATAATCCCATTGTTAAAATACCAGTACCAATAATTTCACTTAAAAAGTTTGCGAAATAGTTTTTAATTGCTGGTGCCGTAGAGAAAACGCCTAATTTTGTACCTTTGTCTTCAGTTGCTTTCCATTGTGCTAAATACATTAACCAAACTAAAGCACCACCGATCACACCACCAATGACTTGAGCAATGATATAACCTGGCACCATGCTCCAGCTCAATGCACCGTCAATCGCAAACGCTAATGTTACTGCTGGGTTAATATGTGCGCCAGATATTTCACCTACAGCATAAACTGCCATAGTTACGGCAAGTCCCCAACCTGCTGCAATTACAATCCAATCTGCACCATTACCATTACTACGTTTTAAATTAACGTTCGCAACAACGCCGCCCCCAAATAATACTAATATTGCTGTTCCCAATAATTCAGCAAAATATACACTCATAGTGACTCCTCCTAAAAAAGACAAAAAGATTCCTACAATTATGTCCAGTTTTGTCCACCGGTTTAATGACTGTAGAAATCTCTCATCTCTGTTCTAATTATTAACTTGTCTTTATCTTACACTTACATTGAAAGCGTTGTCAATTCTTTTTTTAAAATTTTTTCAATAATTTACAATTATATAATGGCATATTTATTTAAATTTTGAATGATAAATTGTGAATTTCAATTTTACTTATACGTTCAATTCCAGATTATACTAGGCTTCATTACATCTAAATTATAATTTAAATACAATTGAAAATTTGCTACTTTTATTTTTTATTTATAACTACTTTACAATATTCACTCAATACATAATAAATATAATTTAATATTTCTGTGAAAAGCAATGCCATTTTGCTCATTTCATTTTTGATTTTTAAATAAATTTTCAAAGTAATAGGTAAATTAAAATGTTACTGGTATAAAAAAGCTATATATTTAAAATGGATGTCAAAATGTATTAACATATACCATTTCAATATATAGCTTATTTTAACTAACGTGAGTTCATCGTTTATTATTAAACTTCTTATTCTATTACGTTATTTATTGAATTTATTACCATAGTTTGCGATCACTAGTCGTAATATATTTGGCACCATTGTTCACAGCAATACCTACTTCATCAACATCACTAATTAATCCACCTGCAATAACAGATGTATTTGTTTCTTCATCAATAATTTTTATAGCTTTTGTTGCAACACCGGGCAACACTTCTACAAAATCAGGTTCTACACGTTTAATGAGTTCTATGCTTCTTGAAAGTGCATGACTGTCTAAGATAAAGACACGAAACACGGTTGTCGTATTCAATGATTTCGCTTTATTAATCACTTTAGTTTTTGTAGATACAATACCTTTAGGATGATAGTTTTGAATGATATATTCACATGCAAATTCATCTTGGCTCATACCTCTAATCAAATCGATATGAATATAAGTTTCAATATGATGTTTCTTCAATAATTCCATAATACTTTTAACATGACCAATATGTGTATCTAACAACACGCATTCTTTATAGTCTGTTTGGATTAACTTTTCCAAGTCTTTCATTGATCGAATTGCGGGTAAAATATATGGCTTCAATCTACTAACCCCCTATATAATACGCTTAAATAAGCGTTCTAATTCATAATTCGAGAAATTAATAATAATAGGTCTACCGTGCGGACAAGTAAATGGATCTTCTGTTTCTCGTAATTGATCTATTAAATCGGCCATTTCATTATTTTTTAAATAATGGTTTGCTTTAATCGATTTCTTACAACTCATCATAATCGCAGCTTCTTCTCGTATTTTTTTTACATTTACTTTTTTATGTTCTAGCACATACTCAATCATATCTTTTATAATTTCTTCTGCTTCGGTAACTGGGAACCATACAGGATAACTATCAACAATATAGTCATTCCCTCCAAAAGGTTCTAAATGCACCCCCACTTTATCTAATTCTTCTATATGCTGATTTATAATCATTAGCTCATCTTTTGAAAAATGGAAGGTTAATGGGATGAGTAAATTTTGTATTTCATTAGAAACATCACCAATTTTTTGTCTGAAATATTCGTATTTAATACGCTCTTGCGCTGCGTGTTGATCAATCATATACATACCATTTTCATTTTGAGCGATAATATATGTGCCGTGAACTTGTCCAACAATTTCCATATAGGGTACACGTTGTGAAGGATGACTACTCATACTTCCTTTGATATCAACATCTTCTTTTTCGATATGATTATCATTTTCCTCAGAAGAATACGTCTCACCTTCTCCCATATCCATTAAAATATCACGTTGTTTTTCCACGTATTCATTATAATCACTCGTAGTTTCTTGTATTGATAACTCGTTATCTACAGGTGACTGTCGTGTTGATGTATTCTGTTCTGCCATATCCTTAGATGTATTGGAAGTTAACTCACTCTGATTATTATATTGAAAATTCTGCTCACTTGGCTGTGCTGTTTCTTTTTGGTGATTACGTTTTTCAAATTCGATTTTTTGTTGTTCGAATTTGTCTAAAACTTTATTTTTCTTTGTTAACTTGTCCATATCATTTTGCGGTATTAAAATTCTGTCTTTAAACACTTCTCTTATTTTTTCAACAATTAAATCAAACAACTGATCTTCTTTCGATAATCTAACTTCCAATTTTGTTGGATGTACATTGACATCCACAAGAATGGGATCCATTTCTATATTAATATAACAAATTGGGAATCTACCGACCATCAAAAGTGTATGATATCCTTCTAAAATTGCTTTATTTAGTAAGAAATTTTTAATATATCTACCATTAATAAAAATGGATATATAGTGCTTATTACTACGTGAATGTTCTGGTTTAGCAACAAATCCTTCCAAACGATAATCACTTGTTTCACCACTAATGTGTACTAAATCTTTAGCCACTTTCATGCCATATATTTCAGCCATGACTTCGTTCGTGCGACCAGAACCATTTGTTTTAATAATCGTTCTTCCATCTGATATAAGTGATATACGAACATCAGGATGACTCATTGCCATTCTGTTTACAATATCTGTAATTTTACCTAATTCCGTATATAGACTTTTAATATATTTTAAGCGAGCCGGTGTATTATAGAACAGTGATTCTACTAAAATATCTGTACCTTGTTTGGCTTTAGCTGGTTTTTGATTTAGTATTTCACCATTTTCGACATAGACTTCTTGACCTTCTTCATTATCTGTACAAGTTTTTAAAGTCACTTTAGACACTGATGATATACTCGCTAAAGCTTCTCCTCGGAAACCAAGTGTACGGATATGGAACAAATCATCATCTGCATCGAGTTTACTTGTAGCATGACGATGAAATACAAGCCCAATGTCATCTACGTGAATTCCTGAGCCGTTATCAACTACACGAATTGAGGCAACGCCAGATTGCTCAACTTCGATATTGATTTCAGTCGCTTGGGCGTCTAACGCATTTTCTAATAACTCTTTCACTACCGAGCCTGGTCGTTCAACCACTTCTCCAGCAGCAATTTTATTCGCTAATGATGTCTGTAATTCCTTTATTTTACCCATTTGACTTCACCTCTATTTCAACTGTTTTTGTAATTCGCTTAGTTTAACGAGTGCTTCGATTGGCGTCATATTTGATAGATTCAATGTCCTAATTTCACTTTCTACTTCACTTTGTTCAGCCGGTGTATCAAAAAGTTCAAATGCCGGTTGTTCAAAGTGACTTTGGTCTTCAGATTCCGCTGTCAGTATATCTTCTTTAAAATATGTTTCAGTAGCTTCTTCTAACTTTGAATGAGCCCCATTATGACCTCCTGTATTTACTGTAAGTTTATTCACTGCAACCTGATTATCTTTTTTATCATGTTGTTCAAAAGCGTCTAGGATTACCTGTGCACGTGAAATAACTTCTTCTGGTAAATTCGCTAATTTAGCTACTTGAATTCCGTAACTATCATCTACTGCACCATCTTTAACTTTGTGTAAGAAGATAAGTTCTCCTTTATATTCATTTGCTGCTACGTGTACATTTTTCAAACAGTGTAGAGATTGATCTAAAGATGTTAACTCGTGATAATGTGTAGAGAATAATGTTTTAGCATGAGAAGTATTTGCGACATATTCTATCATTGCTTGAGCAAGTGCTAGACCATCATACGTAGAAGTGCCTCGTCCAATTTCATCGAAAATGATTAAACTATTTTCTGTGGCATGAGCAAGTGCTTTTTGTGCTTCTAACATTTCTACCATAAACGTACTTTTACCTGATACGAGGTCGTCTGCTGCTCCAATACGAGTAAATATTTGATCAAATACTGGTAATGTTGCTGCTTCACATGGGACATACGCTCCCATTTGAGCCATTATACTGATGATGGCAACTTGACGCATATAAGTTGATTTACCTGACATGTTTGGTCCTGTTATTAAATAGACAAATGTTTCTTGATCTAATTCACAATCATTCGGTACATAATCATTATAATCCATCACGCGTTCGACAACTGGGTGCCGGGAATTTGTTAACTTAAGTGTTTTATCATCACTAAAAGTCGGGCGTTCATATTTATATTTTTGTGCAATTTCAGCAAAACTTTGTAAGCAATCAAGTTCGGAAATAACTTTCGCTTGTTTTTGTAAACGTCCTGTATATGTCTTTATTTTTTCTCTCAATTGAACAAATAATTGATATTCTAATTCTATTGCTTTATCCTCTGCTCCAAGGATAATATCTTCTTTTTCTTTTAACTCATCTGTAATAAAACGTTCCGCATTGGATAATGTTTGCTTACGATGATAACCAAATGTTGCAGGATCAAAACCTTGCAAATTTGCTCTTGTTATTTCAATAAAGTACCCAAAAACTTTATTAAAACTAATTTTTAATGATTTAATACCCGTACGTTGACGTTCTTTCGTTTGTAATTCTGCAAGCCAAGACTTACCGTTTATAGATGCTTCTAAATATTCATCTAATTCACTATTGAAACCTGTTTTAAAAAGGCCTCCTTCTTTGATCGAAATAGGTGGTTCTTCTTTTAAACTTTCTTCTAATAGTGTAAGCAACTCATCTAAAGGTTCCAATGCTTTAAATTGATCCGTCATCTGCGCATCAAAATCACTTAATAATGCTTTAATGTTAGGTATTTCAGAAATAGAATGTTTTAACTGTATCAAATCACGCGCATTAACATTGCCATAACTTACACGTCCCACTAAGCGCTCAATATCGTATACTTGATTCAAGTGATTTCTTAATGTATCTCTTTCGATAAAGTGAGTTATAAACTGTTCAACTGTATCTAAACGCGACTCTATTTGCGCTTTATGAATAAGCGGTCTATCAATCCACTGTTTTAGGCGTCTCGCTCCCATTGGGGTCTTTGTTTCATCCATCAACCACAAAAGTGTACCTTTTTTTGTTTTTAATCTAATACTTTCTGTTAATTCTAGATTACGTTTAGCGTAAAAATCCATCTTCATGAAATCTATCGCTTCATATTTCACAACTTCTTCAATATGTGATAAATCACGTTTTTGAGTATGATAAATATAATCTAATAACAATTGGGTAGCATTAAACAAGTGTTCTTCTGACGTTATATTTACGTTATAGTGCGCATCTGAAATTTCAGGTAATATAGTAATTGTTTCAGTTGTTAAACTAATTTGGCGTTTTAAATCTTCACTAATACTTTCATTTACGACAATTTCGTTTGGATTAATTGTCGTAATTTCATTTATTAATGTAGCTTCATCTTTAAATTGTGTGGCTTTTAATTCACCAGTAGAAACATCACAATAACTCAATGCATATGCATCTTGGTTATTCACAAAACTCAATATATAATTATTTTGTTTTTCATCAAAGCCACCTTGGTCCATCACCGTACCAGGCGTAACAATACGTACAACTTCACGATGTACCATACCTTTAGTCTGCCTTGGATCTTCCATTTGTTCACATATCGCAACTTTATAACCGTTATTGATTAATGTTTCGATATAACCATTAGCCGCATGGTACGGAACGCCACACATTGGTATTGGGTTTTCTTTTTTAGCATCACGTTTTGTCAACGTAATTTCCAATACTCTCGACGCTTCTTTCGCATCCTCGTAAAACATTTCATAAAAATCACCTAATCTAAAAAATAGTAGGCAATCTTGATATTGCGACTTGATTTTTAAATACTGTTGCATCATGGGAGTTTGGTTAGTCATTTTGATAATTCACAATCCTTTTATTAGTTTCTTACTTTAAGTATGTCGACTTAGCGTCATAGCTTTAATGTCACTTTTATATTTTCTTTGAATATGTATATCAGATATAACAACACCTATGTTTAAAATTCGCTATTACCCTTAACTTTACGTCTCTCTATTTCCCTAGGAAAACACTACTTTCGACATACTTCCATTTTTACTTTTCTCTAATTTCATTAGTTAATTTAACTCTTAAATTTTAACATAAGTTTAGAAATTACGCCTATTTATTCAAATATAGTGTTCGCAACATTGGTTCGTATTTGTACTGTATAAATGAAAAATAAATAGCACCTTGTTCATTAATCAAAAATCAATTCGATAAAGATATACTCGATAACTGAAAAAATAACGAGATTAATTACTATTAACCACTGGGATTAAAAGAAAGACATAACTTAAATCGTTATGTCTTTCTTTTACTTCATTTTCAATGGTATAAGTTTTAATCTCGTGTAAAGTAATTATTATTTTTTTATAAGAAACGTTTTAAAATGCCTTTTCTTTTCAATATCATCAACAGTATATAACTGATAATTGCACCCACGATACTAGACACGATAAATGCTAACATTAATGGCTTTATCGCAAAGTTAGAAAAACCAAGTGCCCATGCTAATGGAATACATATTAGACTACCGATGATACCTGTCCCAATAACTTCTCCGATTGCTGCCATAAATATATGTTTGCGATAATGATAAAATCCACTTGCAAGTAGTACACCAATCATGCTGCCAGGAAAGGCGAAGAAGCTACCAGTACCGAACGTCATACGCAATACGGAAGATAAAAATGCTTGAGCTAATCCAAACCAAGGACCTACAAATACGGCACATAATACATTAATTAAATGTTGTATTGGTGCTGCTTTAATTGGACCCATTGGTATTATAACGATGCTGCTCAACACTACGTTGATTGCGATGAAAATTGCAGTTAGCGTTAACTTTTTTGTCTTCATTCAGTTTCATTCCTTCCCTGAAAGTACATCACCAATTAATCTTCATTTTGTTCATGTTGATTTAAACGTTCGGACATTGTACTAATCATCATTTGTAATAAATCATTTGCTTCACTTTGCGATTCTCTGAATTCTTCTACTATAGGTAATATATTAATATCTTGTTCAATATCTTGTATCTTACCTTCTGATTGTTTTAATGCTTCAGTTTTACCATAATTTTGAAGATTTACTGATTGTTTTTGTGTTTTTTTTAAATCTTTCATACGTTGTTCAATATTTTCATTGTAATGAATTTGCTGTTCTACTGCGTGATAATCTTTTACTGTATCTAATGCTTTGATTTGATCACTAATACGAGTTGCTTCAGCTAAAATCTCATCTTTTTCATACATTATAGTGTCACCACTGCTTTTTCACTTGCACGTAAAAATGTACCGTTTAGTGAAAATTGCTTAGCTTCATCTACTTGTATATCTACGATTTTTCCTATCATTTCTTTAGGTGCTTTAAAATTCACAAGTTTATTTTTGGAAGTGTATCCTGCTAACACAGTATTATCTTTTTTACTTGCACCTTCACACAATACTTGAACGACTGTTCCTTCATACTTTTTCATAGCTTGTTCAGAATAATAAGCTACTTTTTTATTTAATTGTTGCAACCTATCCTTCTTCACATCTAAAGGCACATTATCTTTCATTTTAGCAGCAGGGGTACCATCTCTTTGTGAATAAATATAAGTATATGCGTGTTCGAATTCAACTTCATCATATAAAGTCAGTGTTTCTTCGAATTGTTCATCAGTCTCATTTGGGTAACCTACGATAATATCTGTAGTTAAAGCAACATTTGGTATCTTCGCTTTAATTCGATTTACTAAATCTAAATAGCTTTCACGTGTATATTTACGTCCCATGATTTTTAACACGGCATTATTACCAGATTGAACAGGCAAATGAACGTGCGGTACAATATTACCACCATTTGCAATAACTTCGATCATGCGATCTGTAAAGTCCCAAGGATGACTTGTCGTAAATCTCACTCTCGGTATATCAATTTGTGTAATGTCTTCTAATAAATCACCCAAACCATATTCCAATCCTTCTATATCTTTACCATATGAATTAACGTTTTGGCCTAATAACGTGATTTCTTTATAACCTTGTCGTGCTAAATCTCGCACTTCAGTGATTATATCGTCTGGTCGTCTACTACGCTCTTTACCTCTTGTAAAAGGTACAATGCAATATGTACAGAATTTATCACAACCATACATAATATTAACCCACGCTTTAATATTTCCTTTTCTTACTTTAGGAAGATTTTCAATAACATCTCCTTCTTTTGACCATACTTCTACTACCATTGCTTTAGATAAATAAGCTTCTTCTAAAATTTCCGGTAATCGGTGAATATTATGAGTTCCGAAAATCATATCTACGTTTTGATAAGATTTAAGAATTTTATTTACAACTGATTCTTCTTGTGACATACAGCCACATACACCAATAACTGTTTCAGGTTTATCTCGTTTTAAGTGTTTTAAATTCCCTATCTCACTAAACACTTTACTTTCAGCATTTTCACGTATAGCACATGTATTAATTAAAATTACATCAGCATGATTAATATCTTCGGTTGCAGTATAACCGAGAGCGCCTAATATACCTGCCATGACTTCTGTATCATGTGCGTTCATTTGGCAGCCGTATGTTTTAATCATAAATGTTTTGTCTTGGCCCATATTACGATATTTTTCATCTATTTGAAAATCACGGTTATAATTTACTTCTTCCTTACCACGTTTACGTGCTTCTTTTAAACTAGGCGGTTGATACACATGTTCAAAATACTTACTATAATCCTTTTCCTTTTTATCACGTTCGGCTAAAATATCTATAGAAGTACTTTTTCTTTGCTCTTCATTCACTCTACAAAACCCTCTCTATATCATAAAAACTAAGAACACATGTTTTAAAATATATCTTATATCGTTGACTTCTAAGTAGTCGTTCAAAGTTCTATAACTTTATCCATAATCATTATTACATTATATTAAATTTAACTTCAAAGTGCAAAAGGTCTTAAGAAATTAAACAAAAACGATTCAACAAAAGTTTCTGTTGAATCGTGTGTTAGATTAATATTTATATTTCGTCATATTTTCCAGTTAATGTCTCAATTGTAATGCCTTCAGGGACATGATAAAACTTAACTTGGCTAATAGTACTTGGAATTTCTAATTCAACCATCCGTTCATTGAGCTTTTGAATCAAAATCAAACATTCATTCATTTCACCTTGTACGGTAGTTTCTAATGGACCGACTCTATATGTTAAACCAGAATCATCAATTACTTTTATCGCTTCATCAACATAAGGTATAACGTCTTCACCATTCGAAGTTTTTGGTATGATTTGGATGCTCATTAAAGTGTCATGCATTTACAATTCAACCCCTTATAGCTTTATTTCTCCTTTAGTTTATCAAATAAATCGTATAAGGTATAGAAATTATAGGACAAATCAATAACGATAAATACGCATTTTCATAAATTATCGTTAAACTGTTTCACCATCATTTTAGCTATCATGCCAACATTTGACGCTGATCGATTAGTTGCCTAGTAAAATTATCTTTCATTTCTCCTGCAACATAAAAACCTTCTATTGAGGTTTCATCAAATAGAGTCACTTCTAGTTTATCATTCTTATCTTGCTTAAATTTAAGCATTCTAAGAAATCAAAACACGTATCCCAAATCATTTTTATAAATGTGCCATCAACTTGAATGTTTTGATTCATATCAAATTTATACGCTTTTTTAAATGATACACATTTATATTTTTTACATCTTGTTTTGCGTTTTCTTTAAACTGAGACGGGGACACATCATCTCGTGTTATGTATCCATATAGTTCTCATTTTGGTAATTTTTAAGTGCTAGAACGATAGCATTTGAAAACGAGTCCATCAAATATGACCAATTACCTCGGTTTTCTCTATCATTTAAATTATATTTTTTATTTTTAAAAAGGTCTTTACGTAATCGAGCAGTTAATTCTAATTGCACACCTGCTTTATGTTGGCAACAATTTACAAAATTGTCATCATGGATTCCAGAAATATGGGCAGGGGCATCTTTAGCAGCTACATCAATTTTTGATAATTGACTTTTAATATGATGAATTAGTTTTTGATCTTTGCCACCGATATACACTTCTGGTTTATCACCCATACAACCATGTACAGAAATAGCATAACGATTATCGTTAACCATTTGCATCAATTTAGGTTCGTCAAAATGTCTCGATGTTACATGTAATTCATTATTTTTATTTCTTCGAACACCCTTAAACGTATAATAATTGTAATTACCAGACTCACTTATCGCTTGAGCAAGTTCTGTTGTTCCACGTTCAATGGCACCACCATGAACCGCTGTGATGATGACAGGTTGCTCTGTTTGTCTTGTGTGAATTTCCCAGTCTACACTTTCACTTGTGTAAGTCATCAATTCAGTCATAGATTTAAACTGGTCTACCATTTTATATGCCCTCCATAATATAAAACTTTGTATTACTACCATCCTACTATAAAATCACCTATTCGATTCATTATTTATAATAAAAAAGCTGACACAATATGATAATAAGATAAATTGTTATCTATCATCCTATGTAGTCAGCTTCTACGCTCACATTGAATCATTTCTATTTTAGTAATTCATTCATGGTCCTATGTTTATACAAATTGTTTTGTTAACTCATTAAATTGTACTTCATCAATTTGTATATCTCTTTTAGCTAATGGCGTTCCTTCAACCTCTTCAATTTGAGATTCATAAGAAGGTGTTTCAGTGTCATGATAAACAATTCCTTTAATCAGTGATTCATAGGCTAATACTGTTTGTGTTGCTTTACCTTTGTCTGTAACATCATAATCCTCTATATCATCGATACTTGTAAGATTTTCTTTAAACCAATCATAAGTATTTACTTTGTTATATGTTACACATGGTGAAAAGACATTAACAAATGAAAATCCATCATGGTTAATTGCATCTTCAAGCATTTTTGTTAGACCTTTGATGTCACTTGAAAATCCTTGCGCTACAAATGTTGCACCTGAAGACATTGCGAGTTCTAACGGTGCAACGTTTTGCTCAATGTTCCCTTTGGGAGTTGATTTTGTAACGAAACCAGGCGCTGAAGATGGTGAAGTTTGACCTTTAGTCAAACCATAGATTTGATTATCCATAACGATATATGTCATATTCATATTTCTACGTAATGCGTGTATCGTGTGTCCCATACCTATAGCATATCCATCGCCGTCGCCACCAGATGCAATCACCGTAAGGTCTTTATTCGCCATTTTCACACCTTGCGCTAATGGCAACGAACGTCCATGTATACCATGTACACCATAAGCATTTACATAACCGGATAAACGACCTGAACATCCAATACCTGTAATAATCGCTACTTCTTCAGGCTCTAAACCAACATTGGCTGCTGCTTTTTGAATTGCTGCTTGTACAGAGAAGTCACCACACCCTGGACACCAATTCGGTTTAACATTATTTCTAAAATCTTTAAATGTTGCCATTTATACCAGCTCCTTTAAATCTTTGGCAATCTCAAGTCCTTTAGTTTCAATCTCATATGGTAAAAACGGCGTACCATCATATTTTGTTTGATTGATTAATTTATCTCCTAACGTTACATTCATTTTCAATATATTTGCTAGTTGACCTTGATAGTTGTGTTCTACTACAACCACTTTAGAAGCTTTATCAATTGCTCGTTGAATCGTTTCTTTAGGGAACGGATGTAATTGTCTAATTTGTAAATGATTCACTTTTAGACCTTGCCCCTCTAATCGATTTTTACCTTCTTGAATCGCGCCTTTAGTTGAAATAAAGCCTAGATATAAGATATCTGCTGCTTCATGCTGTTCATCCGATTCTACTGGTTCTTCAATAAGTAAATGTTCTGTTTTGCGCATACGTTTATCCATTTGTTCTTGTCTGTTATCCGCCGCTTCACTCGTCTTGCCTTCCTCGTTGTGCTCTACACCTGTTACGTGATGGATACCACCTTTAGTACCTGGTAATGGTCGAGGTGAAACGCCACTTTCAGTCAATGCATAACGCTTGAAATAAGATTTATCTCCTTCTTCACGCTCTATATCAGACTGAATTGTTTCCCCGCGATTAATTTCAATTTTGTTATAATCTAATTTTTCTACTGTTTGTTTACCTAGTGACAATTGTAAATCACTTAAAATGATTACTGGACATTGATATATTTCCGCTAGATTAAATGCTTCGATTGTAAGATAAAATGCATCTGCTGCATCTGTTGGCGCAACTACGATTTTAGGAATGTCGCCATGCGTACCATAAATCATTTGCATTAAGTCAGATTGCTCTTGTTTAGTAGGTAATCCGGTTGAAGGTCCACCACGTTGTGTATTTACAACTACAAACGGTGTTTCTGTCATACCTGATAGCCCTATGGCTTCCATCATTAATGACAGTCCTGGACCTGCGCTTGCAGTAAACGCACGTACGCCAGCATAGTTTGATCCTATCGCCATATTTGCGGCAGCAATCTCATCTTCAGTCTGCACAACTGTGCCACCCACTTTTGCTAAGTTCTCAATCATATACTCCATAATTTCTGAAGCAGGTGTAATAGGGTAGGCAGCCATAAATCTAGAACCTGCTGATAATGCACCTAAACCAATTGCATCGTTACCAATCATATAAAGGTGTGGCGTACCAACTGTTTCTTCTAATACAAAATCGCCTTCAATTGTGCTAAGTTGTTCCATCATTAAACGATATCCTTCGTTTAATGCTTCTATGTTCATTTCAACAACTTTATCACCTTTTCTACTAAACATATTCGTAATCAGTGTTTTAAAAGTTGAAATGTCTAAATTCATTACCGCACATGTAGCTCCCACTGCTACCATGTTCTTCATCAATGCGGTGCCTAATTCTTTTGCTGTGGCAGTAAATGGTAAATCTATCAGTTGCGCACGACAACCTTCAGGTTTTTCTGGTTTCGCTTTACTGTCTGCAATGATGACACTATCTGATCGCATTTCCTGGTGATTAACTTCTATTGTTTCTTGGTCAAAAGCAATTAATATATCTAAATCATCACTTATTGCGTGTACTGGTGATGTCGACACTCTTATTTTATTATTTGTATGACCGCCCATAATTCTACTTGAAAAATGACGGTACCCATATAAATAGTATCCTTTACGGTTCATAGCAGTAGCAAAAATTTCTCCCGTAGATTCAATACCTTCACCTTGCTGGCCGCCCACTTTCCATGATACTTGTGATTTCATACCATCTTGCCTCCTAATGGTTATAATAATTCATATTCAATCATACCAAAATAAGCCACCCTATTACTATGTAAAGAGTAGCTTATTTTAAAATTCATACTAACGGACGATACATTAAAATGGATGATCTTCATTGATTAATACACGTTCGATATGTGTTGCCTTACCTTCTTTATTTATATCTACAATAATACCAGATAAAACACTGCGCCCTTCATCAGGTATTACGTGTCTTTGTGGTAAGCTTGTAATAAATCGCGTAATTACTTCATCTCTATTAATCCCAAGTATACCATCATAGTATCCAGTCATACCTACATCTGTGATATAGCCTGTGCCACCTGGTAGTATTCTTTCATCCGAAGTTTGTATATGCGTATGCGTACCTACTACAGCACTTACACGATTGCTTAAATACCATCCCATCGCATTTTTTTCTGAAGTTGTTTCTGCATGGAAGTCTACAAAAATATAATCTGTTTCCTTTTTAGCTTCTGCAATTAACTCATCTGCTTTTTTAAATGGGTCGTCTATGTCTTGCATAAATGCTCTGCCCTGTAAATTAATGATAGCCAATTTGAGCTCATTGATTTGTATAATGCGCATGCCTACGCCTGGAGCTTCGTCTGGGAAGTTAGCTGGACGAACCATACGTTTAGCATTCTCAATAAAATCATAAATTTGACGTTGACCATAAGTATGATTTCCCATAGTCATGAAATCAACGCCTTCTCTTAATAATTCTTTATATATTTTTTCAGTTAAGCCTTTTCCATGTGCAGCATTTTCTGCATTTACAATCGTAACTGTAGGACGATAGGTCTGTTTTAATTTAGGTAAGTACGTGTTTATTGCTTCTCTACCTACTTTACCTACAATATCTCCAATAAATAATATTCTCATTTACTTGTTCATCCTCTCTTAATGTTAGTTTAATGTAAATGAATTACGATGAAAAGAGTCTTTAAAAAATATTTCTTTTATTTTGATGTTTTGGATGATGTATTGGGGGTATAATTTATTGTAGTAATTATTTTAATCCAAAATATAGGAGTTGGAAGTAATACATGTCAATTAATATCGATCCACAAAGTTTTGCTGATCTTGTAGTGACAGCAAACCCTTCAAAAAGTGAAGATGCAGAAGATATAGCTAAAGATAGTTTAGAGTTATATATCAATGCTTATCGTTTAGCAGAAAGATATGCTAATATCGCAACAAACTGCTATGACACAGCTGAAATCATTAAAGAAGTTAAAGCTGCCGATTTAGAATTAAATTAATTAAAATATAAAACATTTATTAAAATGATAAGTCTTTAACTTTCCAGTTAAAGACTTTCTTTTTTATTTTATCGTACTTTGACTTATTTATAGTAATTTATAATTTACACATGATGGTACTACGTTAACATTAAAGACATCTGCTAGATTATCTTTTAAACCATTAAAACTCTATAAGTCTACAATTTTTAAAATAAAAAACTGTCAACAAAGCTTTTTAACTTTGATGACAGTTTGTAGTTATCATTATTTTGCATATTCAATTGCTCTAGTCTCTCGAACAATTGTCACTTTTATATGACCAGGGTATTGAAGTTCGTCTTCAATTTGGCTTTTAATATCTCTTGCTAAGCGATGTGATTTTAAGTCGTCGATAGTATCTGGTGATACAATAACTCGTATTTCTCTACCTGCTTGAATAGCAAACGCTTTTTCAACGCCCTCGTAGCTTTCAGATAGCGTTTCTAATCTTTCCAATCTTCTAATATAATTTTCCAATGTCTCTTTACGAGCACCTGGTCTTGCAGCTGATAATGCATCTGCTGCAGCTACCAAAATAGAAATAATAGAAGTCGGTTCAACATCACCATGATGAGAATGAATTGCATTAATTACTGTGTCGTTTTCAGCATATTTTTTCGCTAATTCTACACCTATTTCAACATGGCTACCTTCAACTTCATGGTCGATAGCTTTACCAACGTCATGAAGTAGTCCAGCACGTTTAGCTAATGTAACGTCTTCACCTAATTCAGCTGCTAACATACCACTTAGGTGGGCAACTTCGATAGAATGTTTCAATACATTTTGTCCATAGCTAGTACGATACTGTAAACGACCTAAGATTTTAACTAAATCTGGATGCATATTATGCACATTTATTTCAAATGTAGCTTGTTCCCCTGCATCTCTAATAATATCGTCTACTTCTTTACGAGCTTTATCTACCATATCTTCAATTCTTCCAGGATGGATACGTCCATCTGAAACAAGATTTACTAATGCAGTTCTTGCAATTTCACGTCTAATTGGGTCAAAACCAGAGAGTATAACTGCTTCTGGCGTATCATCTATAATTAAATCAATACCCGTTAATGTTTCTAACGTTCGGATATTTCTTCCTTCTCTACCAATGATTCGACCTTTCATTTCGTCGTTTGGTAAATTAACAACTGATACTGTTGATTCAGAAGTATGTTCTGCAGCTAATCTTTGGACAGTAGTTGCCAATAATTCTTTTGCATTTTTATCGACTGCTTCTTTTGCTTCTTTCTCTTTTTCCTTAACAAGTATTGCAATATCTTGTGACAATTCATCTTCAACTCTTTGAAGTTGCTCTTGAGCAGCTTCTTCTTGAGTGAGACCAGAGATGCGTTCTAATTCTTGTTCATGCTTATTTATTAATGTTTGAACACTACTCTCTTTTGCATCTACTTGTTGTTGTCGTTCTTCAAGTTTAGACTCTTTTTGCTCTAAAATCTCATCTTTTTTGTCTAATAGATCAGATTTCCGCTCTAAGTTTTCTTCTTTTTGAAGAAGTCGGGCTTCTTGCTTTTGAAGATCACCGCGTCTTTCACGAAGTTCGCTTTCACTTTGTTCTTTTAAGATTTGATTTTCTTCTTTAGCTTCTAAGAGTTTTTCCTTCTTAGTATTCTCTGCTTCTTTATTACCTTGTTCAATAATTTCTTCAGCAGTTTGTCTTGCTTGTAATTGCTTTTGATGTAATACATTACGGGCTACAATATACCCTACAACAACTCCGAGAATAATACCTAGCAAAACGAGTAGGAGGCCTAATAAACTCACACAAACACCCCCTTTATATCTAGGATTTTGCTCTGTATATCAATTTCAATATGATTATATGAAGTTATATAAGAATCATACAATGTAATTGTACGGTTTTAAACTAAGAAGTGTCAAGGTTTCTAACACATTAATTCAATATTTGAGACTCCTCTTTTACACTATTATAACTATAGGTATTGCTAGCCCTTATTTTATAAAGCTTATATATCTAAATAAATTATATAATATAATTTGAGATTTTTATATTGAGTAAAAAAATGAGCGTATATCTTTAAATATACGCTCATTTTCCAACCAATTTATATCACGCTTTAAAAATCTCTAACTTATATACTATTCTCCATCAAGAAGTGTGCCTTGCCTTTCTTCTTCATCTTCTGCTACGTCACCATCAAAAATACCTAATGTTTCACGCAGCTTCTGATCGATTTCTTTTTTAACTTCAGGATTTTCTTTTAGATATGATTTAACATTTTCTTTACCTTGACCCATACGATCACCATTGTATGAGTACCAAGCACCTGATTTATCTACAATTTCATTTTCAACACCTAAGTCGATAAGTTCTCCCTCTTTAGAGATACCTTTACCATACATCATATCCACTTCTGCTACTCTAAATGGAGGTGCTACTTTATTTTTAACAACTTTAATTTTTGTTCTGTTACCAACGATTTCTTGACCTTGTTTTAACTGTTCAGCACGACGTACTTCTAAACGAACAGAACTATAGAATTTTAATGCACGACCTCCTGGTGTTACCTCAGGATTACCGAACATAACGCCTACTTTTTCACGAATTTGGTTAATAAATATTGCTGTTGTATTTGACTTAGAAATAGCGCCTGAAAGCTTACGTAGTGCTTGAGACATCAAACGTGCTTGTAAACCAACATGCGTATCACCCATTTCACCTTCAATTTCTGCCTTTGGAGTTAAAGCAGCAACGGAGTCAACAACTACGATATCAACCGCGCCACTCCTCACAAATGCTTCGGCGATTTCTAACCCTTGCTCACCATGATCAGGTTGAGAAAGGTATAAGTTTTGTATATCAACACCGAGTGCTTCTGCATAGACAGGGTCTAACGCGTGCTCCGCATCGATAAATGCCGCAATGCCACCACTTTTTTGTACTTCTGCAATAGCGTGGAGTGCAACAGTTGTTTTACCAGAACTTTCGGGACCATATATTTCTATAATTCTTCCTTTAGGATAGCCACCTACTCCTAATGCATTATCTAGTGTCACTGAACCACTTGATACGCTTGAAACTTTACGGGCTTTATTATCGCCTAATTTCATAACTGCGCCTTTACCAAATGATTTTTCCATATTTTTAATTACTGTATCTAAAGCTTTTTGACGATCGTTATCCAATGCTGGACCTCCTAATTGAGATTAATCTCTGTAAAATATCTTAACCTTACTATACATTGATTCGAATAATTCCGCAAGTATTTTGCGAATATTTGTTCGCTAATTAGTAGAAACTCTACAACAAAAACAGAACACACGTGCTGTATTTTTGAGTTTTTGTAGCTTTTAAGTGCTTATTTAAAGCAATTTAGTAATCGAATGAGCACAAAATTTTGAGTTCTGTTTTTTATTAAATTTCTTTTTTGAGTCATTTTAAATGATTGTATTATGAGTTGTTCATTTTCTAAAATACCTAGGTAAACTGATCCTTCAAAATACATAATTGAAATACCTATTTCCGTCTCATACAAATCTTTAACTATATTTGCAGTGACAGAAAGTTGAGTTTCAATTGTATCACGTTCATCTATAAATTGCGTATGATGTGGTAGCATTCCTTGAAGAAGGTAAGATGTGTCGAAATCTTTCATTCTAGAATATAACGCTCCATCAGTAACTGCATCATATAGTGCAAATGAATTTTGCATTTTATTCATAAATGATTGTTCAAGTAAAATATCATCTGAGCCGTAATAATAATCACCAATACGAGATAAAATCTCTGATTTAATAGGTTCGATAAGTTGTTCGCATTCAGTTTGTGTATCACCATTTGCAGTCAGTCTAATATTCACCTCATGCGTACCTGCGAGTGGCGCAATCGTAGGGTTAGTTTGATTATCTATTAAATCCATTAGCACTGTTTCTACTTTAGATTCACCTATACCTGCAAAACGTAAAAGTTCTGAGAATATGATACTCTCTCCATTTAAGAAAAATGGTAAAAGCTCATATTTCGCCATAGGTTGCATTTCTCGAGGTGGTCCTGGTAATAATACAACACACTTGTCGTCATGATTGATTACCATCCCTGGCGCCATACCTACTTTATTTTCGAGTACATGTGCCCCTTCTAACACTAAAGCTTGTTGACGATTATTTGGTGTCATTTCAATATTTTGGTCTTTAAAGAAACATTCAATATAGTCCAAAGCATTTTCATCAATAACTAATTCACGACCTAATATTGTGGCAACTGTCTGTTTGGTTAAATCATCTTGCGTCGGTCCTAAGCCTCCAGTAAGTATAACAGTGTCATAATTCTTTAGTGATGTTTTAAAGACTCTCTCTAATCGATTAGGATTATCACCGATGACACTATGTTCTACCACACTGTGACCTACTTCATTCAACAATTTTGATAGATACTGCCCGTTTGTGTTTGCTATTTGACCTAATAATAATTCGGAACCTACTGCTATAATAGATATTTTCACAACTTCTCCTCCTACATACCAAGTTACATTACTTATTCTATTTTATTTTGTATTACTCATATTAAATAAGCTATATATTTTTTCTTACGATTGGGTTCATTATAAATCTAACTAGCCTAAAAAACTAAAAATTAGATTTCTTCTTAAAATTTTTTATACTATGAATACAATTATCGTAATGTTCTACACTTTCTTCGAGAGATATTCAATTTTTAATAATATTTTATAAAATAAAAAAACAGTTCTGAATTGTATTAATTCGAACTGCTTCATTATATCAATTTGTTTAATTGTACTATTTTGCTTTAAATACATCTCTACCCTTGTAAAAGTATTCAATTCCAGATAATACTGTAAAGAATACACCGATGTATAACAATACTTGCCCTAATGGGAAACCAATCCAAGTTGCTAAAGGATCCCCTAAGAGAATCCAAACGATAGCAACCATTGTGACGGCTGTTTTAATTTTACCTAATTGCCCCGCAGCACTTACAAAGCCTTGCTCAATTTGTAATAACCGTAGCCCTGTAACTGCAAATTCACGTGCAATGATTATAATTGCTACAATAGAATTTGTTAAATCAATTTGTACAAGCGCAATTAATGCACTTGAAACTAATAATTTATCAGCTAATGGGTCTAAAAATTTCCCCATGTTTGTTACTAATTCCCATTTTCTTGCTAAATAGCCATCTACGAAATCACTTAACGACGCAATAATAAATATTAATCCACTGATCAATAATTCTATTCTAATTTCATAACCGCCGATAAATGAAATCTTACCAAATCCAAAATCCACTAAAGCAAACAGAAGAAATATTGGAATAAGTATAACTCTAAAAACAGTTATCCAATTCGGTATATTCATAAGAAGTCCTCTTTTCTTTTTATAACTTAGTCGTTTTTCTTATATTAGTTAATTATAAAATAAATACAGCGAAGATCCATAGTAATGCTGTAATGATAATAAATATGCTTACAATAACAGCTACTTGTAAGGGTTCTTTATTTTTGCTGCGATATGTTGGCTTATCTTCTTTCGCAAAAGCTTCAATCGTCTCTTGTATACGTACGTCACTATTAGGAATTTCTTCTCTATGTGCATTGATTAACTGTACTGAATCAATGTTAACAGCTTTTGCATATTTTTTAATAAAACCTTCTGCATATTCAGCCTTATTCAAAGAATCAAAATCATTATTTTCTATCAATGTCAATGTATCTCTCTTAATTTGTGTTCTAGTTTCTAATTCATTTAAAGTCATACCTAAACGTTCTCGACGTCCTTTTAAAGTTTGACCAACTGTGTTCACGATGTCAGTCCTCCTTGATTACTATTCATTTTTTATTCAAAGAAACCAAAACCGCCACCGAAACCATCGTTACCAAAATCTAAGTTGTTTTTACTTTTAACAGTTTGTTTCTTCATTTCTTCATAATGAATTTCTTGATTTTTATTTTCTCTTAACTCGATAATATAGTCAAAATCACTCATCTCGTAATCACTTGTTTCCACAAATAGGTCAGGATGTTCTACAACCTTAATAGAAGGTAAGCTCATAACTTCTTCAACTAATTCTTGGTGTTTCACATTAGATTCTCTAGCAGTTACAGCCCCATCTATAATATAAACATGGTTAGAATCATATTCGCCTTTAATCAGTGAACTACGTACAGTTTGTTTAATTAATGTAGAACTAATAAACAACCAACGTTTATGCGCACAAACACTACCAGCTACGATAGATTCTGTTTTACCCACTCTAGGCATACCTCTTATTCCTATTAACTTATGTCCTTCTTCCTTAAATAACTCTGCCATGAAATCAACGAGCAAACCCAAATCTTCTCTTTCGAATCGAAATGTTTTCTTATCATCAGCATCTTGCTCTATGTATCTACCATGTCTTACTGCCAATCGATCACGAAGTTCAGGTTTACGTAATTTTGTAATCGAAATATCATCTATTTCAGTTACAATATTTTCAAATCTACTTACTTTTTCTAAGTTATCAGATTTAATTAATAAACCTCTACGACCTTCATCAACACCATTGATTGTAACAATATTGATACCCATCATACCTAATAGACTAGATACATCGCCTAATAAACCTGATCTATTCAAAGTTATCTCATATTCTAAATACCATTCTTTTTTAGTAGCTACTGCCATGAAATAAACACCCCTTAGTTTAAAACAACGGTTATTTTTATAATAGACTTTTGATAAAAGAAACATTTTTTATATGAATATTTACTGTAGAGACATTATATCATTGAATGTTTCATAATTGTCATATTTTTTCCACAATATTATAAATTATAAATACCATGCCCCATTCACTTTTTGTATCGTTCCAGTTATGCTCTTAGATAACGGATGACATAAATAACTACATGTATTGGCTACTTCCTCCGGTTCTATAAGTCTTTGTTGAGGTAAATCTAAAGTAATATCATTAAGTTCTTCTGCTGTCCAGACTTTAGCCATGTTACCATTGACAAAGCCTGGTGTTATAGCATTTACTGTAACATTTGTCATAGATAACTCTTGACTCAGTGCTTTAACAAAACTTATTTGTGCACCTTTCATAGCTGAATAGATTGTCTCCATGCTTGCGCCAGTTTCTCCCCAAATAGATGAAATAACAATAAGCCTACCATTTTCACTTTGGCGTAATTGGTTGAGAAAATATCTGCTGACCCTTATGAATTGACGCACATGTATATCGTAACTCGTATCAATCATTTCATCTGTCATGTCTTGCAATTGACCATATAAAGCTGTACCGCTCGCATAAATAAGACAATCTAAATTCTTTATAAAATTAAAATGTTGTTCAAAATCATGACATTCATATAAATCACATTGTATAAATTGTACCGCGCTATGTTCGTAACGATTTGTTAATTCATCTATACTTGCTTTATTGTAATGTACGATAACCTCATATCCGTCTGTTAATAAGCGATCGACAATTGCAGAACCGATTGTACCAGATCCACCTATGACTAATGCTTTCATTTTATTTCATCTCCAAGCGGCTATCTACAACTTGAGTTAAGTTTAAACATGTTTGCGCTGTTTGATTTACACTTTCTAGTGTAATACTTTCGACAATTTCTAATAAATCAAATAGGCTTACACCTTCAAAATAAAGTTTTGTGTATTGGTTTGCAATGTATTCAGGTGAATTCAAACCTGAAATAAATTCGCCAATAAATTGCTTTTTCAATAAGTTAAAGGCATCTTCATCCTTGAGCTTTCCTTGACTTTTTTCTAATTCATCTAATAATAATGCTTTCAATTTATCCGGATATTGTGTAGCACTAGTAATGACTGAAAAACTATAAGTGGGTTCTAAAACGAACTGATAACCAAACGTTTCATCAATTAAATCTTGGTTTAGTAATGATTGGTAAAAGTCTGTTTCTTCACCGAATACCATTTCATAATATAGTGTCATCTCTAAATCACGTTTAACAAATGCTTCATCTGGTATATCTTTTAATGGTTTGTTTTTAAAACCAAGCATAAGTCTAGGTGATTGAAGTTTCATACTTTCTGTAATATTGAATTCATTAACTTCATTTTTTTCATCTAAAGATGCTTTCTCAATTTGTGGTTGATTTACTTCATTTCTTTTATCTTCATGGTCAGCAACAACTTGAGAAATGCGCTCTGGGTCAACATCACCCACAACAATTAACACCATGTTTGATGGGTGATAAAAAGTTTCATAACAAAGGTATAAATCATCTTTAGTAATGTTATAAATACTTTCTACACTTCCTGCAATATCTACACGAATTGGATGTTTTTCATACATTGCTTTTAATGTATTGAACATTAATTTATAACCTGGTTGTTCTTGATACATTTTAATTTCTTCTTCGATAATACCCTTTTCTTTTTCAACTGTTTCTTCAGTAAAATAAGGCGTTTCAACCATCGTTAATAATCGCTTGATATTGCGTTCCACATTATCAGTAGCACTGAATAAATAACTTGTACGATCAAAAGTAGTAAATGCATTAACCTGAGCATTATCTTCTGCAAAGGCAGTAAATAAATCTTCTTCTTCATTTTCAAATAATTTATGTTCTAAAAAATGCGCTACTCCATCTGGAACTGTGACATATGTATCGCTGCCGTGTGGCTTGAATTTATTATCTAATGAACCAAACTGTGTAGTATATGTAACAAATGTTTTTTGAAATCCATTTTTTGGTATAATAAATAATTTGAGTCCATTATTTAGCTCAGATTCGTAAACTTTTTCATCTATTAGGTTGTAATATGTTTCTTTCATCATTCATTACCCCCTTTCGTTAAAATATAAATTGTATCTAAGATCGTTTCTTTCGCTAATTGTTTAATATCAGATCTTGTAACATTTTGTATCCCTTCAATAAAACTTGTTTCTGTCATGTCCTTATCAAGTAGTATGTTATTATTTAATATTTCTATAATACTCTTTGGTCTATCGTGAGATTCTTGACGTTGTGAAACGATTACTTTTTTGGCTAGTTCTAATTTATCATCGGCAAATTTGCCCTGTTGCATTTTTTCAAATTCAGTTATTATCGTATCTTTAGCAGTTTCATACTTATCTGCAGATACGCCACTAAGGACAAACATAAAGCCATTTTTGGCATCAATTTGGGAATGAATGGAGTAAGCTAAACTTTGCTTTTCACGTATTTCATTAAATAATACTGATGAAGGGTCGCCTCCAAACATGACATTTAAAACCACCATTGCAAAATATTGATCATCACCATACTGTGTTGGGAATTTATACCCCATATTTAACTTAGCTTGGTCCACATCATCTTTTTCAATAATAACTTGAGGTAAGTCATGTGTAAGTGGTATTGGTACAGCTTGTGATAAATTAAATTGAAAAGGTTGTAGATCAAAATATGACTGAATCTGTGAAGTTACGTCTTGTTCATCTACATTACCAACTACATACACAGCACAGTAGTCATCTTGTAGCATAGATTGATATGTATCGTATAATTTTTTAGGTGTTATGTCTGATATGTATTCTACTTGACCTGACGCTAAATGACGATAAGGTTGGTCTCCAAACATATGCTTTAATAAATTTAAAAATGAGATTTGTGATTTATTATCAACCATTGCATCTAATTTTTTTGTTAATAGAGATTTTTCTTGTGCCACAAATGTTTCATCAAATTGCTTTTCTGAAATTAAAGGATTCCATATCACTTCTTTTAATAGATGTAAACCTTTTTCAAATAATGGGGTTTGATCTTTTAAATAACGCTCGTTTACAATCTCTAAAGATATTGTAATAACATGTTTATCTTTAAATTTTGACACAAAACTATTAATGTATGCACCATATAATTGTGATAAATGTTGATTGAATGCTTTATCAGATGGCCATTGTTTGGATGCACGAACAAGTACTTTACTTAAAATTGAACGTGCTGTCATCGTTTCACTATCTAATGGTGCCATAAATTTCATTGTAATCGTAGTTGTTTTAAACTTTGTTGTCGGCATTACTTTAATATGTAAATCATTCTGTTGTTTATCAATCTTCAAATTGTCATGCCCCACTTTCATAATTTTGTTTTTATATTCTATTTCTAACCGTTTTAAATTTTACTAAACTACTTTTGAAATAATTAAAAGAATAAAGTATTGGCTGATCGTCTTTACCAAAATGTATTAATTTCAAAAGCATTAACCCTTCATGCGGGGATGCACCCAAAACGTCTGAGATATGAGGTTCATAACTAATGGCCTCAATTTCAGTATTTGCATAGGCAACTTTTTTATTCGCATTAGCTTCAATAGCATTTAATAATGATTCGTCACTACTTTGATATTGTGCGCATGTTAAATCTGCAGCTGGCACTTTGTCTAAACAATATACCACTGGTTTACGGTCTGCTAATCTGACACGTTCTATAATTGTTACAGAAGCTTTATCAGCAATATTTAATCTCATTGCATCTAATGATGTTGCAGGTTTTTCATCTAAGCTAATATATTCTGTTCTTGCGGTAAATCCTTGTTCTTCAATCATCTGGCTAATACTTACAAGTTCCCCTAAAGGATAGAAGAAAGGGTGCAGTGGCTTAACGCTTGCACCTTCTCCTAAATTATTAGATAAAACTTGTTCTGTAATTAATTCATCTACAGCATCATAAACATCATCAGTCTTAACATTTAATGTTCTCGCTACGGCTAAATTACTAGGTAATGATTCACCTGGGCTCAATTCGCCTTCTTTAATTTGTTGAAGCATCCACTCTTTAACTTTATAAACAGAAGTCAGTTCCATATTTACACCTCATTACTATCTAAATCCACAAGAATTTGTCTCGGTTTACTACCTTTTTGTGGTCCAATAACTTGATTTCGCTCTAAATCATCCATCAACCTTGAAGCTCGATTATAACCAATTCTAAATTGTCTTTGCAGCAAGGATGTACTTGCTTTTTGTTGCTCTACTACAAATAAATATGCTTCATCATAAAGCGAATCTTCACTTTTCATTTCTGATTTTTCAACCGGTGTGTCTGGTTCCATTTCTTTTACATAATTTGCTTTTTGTTGTTCAACAACATAATTCACAATGTCTTGTACTTCATGATCACTTAAAAACGCACCTTGTACACGTGTTCTTGTAGAACCACCGTTTGCAACATATAACATATCGCCTTTACCTAATAACTTATCTGCACCACTACTATCAATAATCGTTCTTGAATCAATTTGAGAACTCACTGCAAATGCGATTCTTGATGGTATGTTGTTTTTTATTATTCCTGTTATAACATCTACCGATGGACGTTGAGTTGCAATAATTAAATGAATACCCGCTGCCCGTGCCATTTGTGTAATACGTTGAATTGCATTTTCCACTTCTTTTCCAGCCACCATCATTAAATCAGCTAATTCGTCTACAATTACAACAATGTAAGGTAGCTCAGATTGCTTCTCTTCTAGCTCCTGATTTTGTCGTCTAATTGCTTCGTTATAACCTTCAATATTTCTAGTCGATGAATGCTGGAATAAATCATAGCGACGTTCCATTTCAGCCACTACTTTTTCCAGTGCTTGTGAAGCTTTATGTGGATTTGTCACTACTGGTATTAACAAATGAGGGATACCATTGTATACATTTAACTCTACCATTTTTGGATCAATTAACATAAGTTTTACTTCGTGAGGTTTAGCATTGAGTAAAATACTTGTTATAATACCGTTGATACAAACTGACTTACCACTCCCTGTTGACCCAGCTACAAGTAAATGAGGCATTTTATTTAGTTCCACAGTAATTGGGTCACCTGAAATATCTCTACCTAAACCAACTTCTAATTTGTTTTTAGCTGGGAATTTTTCTTCCAACACTTCCTTGAGTGAAACAATAGATATTTTGTCATTTGGCACTTCTATTCCTACAGCAGAACGTCCTGGTATAGGGGCTTCTATACGTATGTCTTTTGCTGCCAGTGCTAAAGCAATATCATTGTGTAAATTAACGATTTTACTTACTTTCACACCTTGTGCAGGTTGTATTTCATATTGGGTTACAGCTGGTCCAATTTTTATTTGAGTCACTCTAGCATCTACACCGAAATTTTTAAGTGTTGTTTCTAATAACTGTCCCTTTTTTTGTACTTCTGCTTTAGATGTCGTTTTTTGTTTTGCGGGCTGATTTAATAATGATAAAGGAGGGATAGTATAAGCCTCATTTTCCACTTCTCCCGCTTCAGAAATAGAATTTGCGTTTTCGTCTTGTGTTGGTTGTTCTGTTTGATCTATTAGTTGATCTAATGAATCTTGTTCTTGTTTAGATGATCGTGGTGTTTGTGAATTCCCATCTTTTTGATTAAATTTGCGTTTACTGCGTTGATACTTAGAATGTTGTTGAGATTGTAAGTTTTCCTCTTCATTATCGCTATGGCCATAAATCGGTATCACAGACTGTTGTTCAGCTTTTGTATTTGAAATTTCTGGTAAGTCACTAACGTCTTTCACTTCTTTTTGTGCAGCTTGTTGCTCAGCTTTCTTCTCTGCTTTCACACGTGCTTTGGCTTCTTTTTTAACTTTATTTTGTTTTCTTTTTTCTTTGAAGTTCGTTGAGGCATCTTGGCTCTTGTTTTTTGTTTTCTCAAATAAAAATTTTGAAACATCCCGATGACTTTGTTTGGATATTAAAATAAAGCTTGAAGCGATTAATAAAATTGTGACTATAATAACTCCCACAATTGATATTAGTGGAATAAATAAAGTTAATAAGTAATATCCTACTAACCCACCACCAAAATTAGGGAAGTGCGTGTGTGCATAAGATTCATAAACAAACGTTAAGACAGGCTCTCTTTGTGCTTGTGCATTATGAGTAAAATAAAATATAATTTGCGTTACAAGTAATAATGAAAATTGCAATATAAAGGCGCCAACTGTACGTCTCGTCTTAGGTAAAGCTTTATAATAAGTTATGAATATCGTACCAATAAACAGTAAAATATATGTTAAGAAACGACTTGTACCAAATAAATAGTTAAAGAAACTATCTATCATCATTCCTAAAATGCCAAGTTGAAACGCACCTAGTACGATTAATACAAATGCGATAATAGCAAAAACATATCTTATTGGACTGTCACCTTGTTTTTTCTTTTTATTAGTACTTTTCTTTCTCGTATTTGTTGGTTTTCTCTTTGTTGTTGTTCTCTTTTTTGTTTGTGCCACGTTTCACACCTACTTTTCAACTCAGATTTCATTTCTATTATTATAAATACATTAAGCTGTATGAGCCTCATTTATTTTTAACAGTAAAATATGTATTTATGACTTTTATATAAGTATTATTGTATAAATAAAGTTTATGTGTATTCAATAGTAACATAAAAGAGGTAAGACAATAGTCGCTTAAAGTAAATTTAAAGGTTGCATGCATGTCGTTCTCTAAATATAACAATCATCTGCAATCTACTTTTAAATATGCTTACCTAAGCGTTTGTCTTAACCTCTTTGTTTAGTATAGAAACTATTAAATTTCAGAAATAACTGGAATAATCATCGGACGACGTTTTGTATTTTCAAATAATAATTTGCTTATTTGATCGCGCATACTTTGTTTAATTTCAGACCATTCAATTCTTTTTTCTTGTAGTCCCAGCTCAACGATTTCACGTACTTTTTCTTCAGCTTCACTTAATAAAGCTTCGCTCTCTCTGACGTACACGAAACCTCTAGACTGAATTTCTGGTCCAGCTGCAATTCGTCTGTTTTTTGGATCAAGTGTTACAACTGCGATAAAGATACCATCATCTGCCAATAAGTGGCGATCTCTTAGCACGATATTTCCTACATCTCCAACACCTATACCATCAATCAATACATTACCTGAATTTACTTTTTCATTTAAGATCATTTCTTCTCCATCATAATTAACGACATCCCCTTTTTCTACAAGGAAAATTTTCTCAGGCTGTACACCTGATTCGTTCGCTAATTTCGCATGAGCAATTTGCATTTTAAATTCACCATTCACTGGTATAAAGTATTCTGGTTTCATAATATTAATCATCATCTTCAATTCTTCCATGCAACCATGACTTGAAGTGTGTATTTTTTTGTTGTTCGGTATAATTTCTGCACCTGCACGCACTAATTCATTAAGCGTGTTACCAACTATAACTTCCATACTTGCAGAAGCTGTAATCGCTAAGAATACAGAATCACCCGGTTCAATATTCATTATTTTATGTTTCTTTTGTGCCATTTGATTTAATGCTTCTACTGGTTCACCTTGCATGCCAGTCGCAATAATAATCACTTCATTTTTAGGATAATTTTCAACTTCATTAATTGGAATTAACAAGTCTTTCGAAATATCGAAATAACCCATTTTTCTAGCAATGTTAAATGAACTTTCTAGTGAACGACCTAAAAACGACACTTTTCTATTTAATCTTTGAGCTAAATTTAATACTTGTTGAATACGTATGAAGTTTGAAGCATAACAAGAAACAATTAATCTACCTTTTACTTTAGTAAATGCGTCATACATATGAGATTCAATGACGTTTTCTGGTGTGTTATATCCTGGTTTCTCAGCCTCTGTAGAATCACTGATAAGCGCAAATACGCCTTCCTCACCAATCTCAGTCATTTTTTTCAAATCTGGTGCGTAATGACCTTGTAGGCTTTGGTCAAATTTAAATTCACCCGTATACACGATAGCACCATACGATGTATGAATACATACTCCTAAACTGTCGGGGATACTATGTGTTGTATTGAAAAACGTTATATTAACCCCTTTAAAACGCATTACAGATTCATTATTTACAGTATAATATCTAACTTTTTTATTAATATTACGGGCTTTCATGTTTTCCTTGATTAAAGCAATTGTTAATTTAGAACCATACACAGGCGCATCCACTTGTTCTAATACATAAGTTACTGCGCCAATAGCATGTTCGTGACCGTGTGTTAAAAATATACCTTTTAATTTATCTTTATTTTCAATGACATATTGAATATCAGGAATAACAATGTCTACGCCTAGCATTTCATCTTCTGGAAACATCAATCCTGCATCTAACATGAACATTTCATCGTCTACTTCAACGATATACATGTTTTTCGCAATTTCTCCAACTCCTCCGAGTGGAATTATGCGAATGTTTTTATTTTTTTTCTTAATTAAACTCAAAATGTTACCTCCTATTTAAATTGCCCGTCCATATGTAAACTCATAGTATATTATAAGTTAAAATAGGCTTTATGTACACTATTAAAGTAATTACTATAAATAGTTTGGAACGAAGATGAACAAAACTCAATTCTTATAATTGACGATATTAATCTCTGCATTATTTTATTGTTAAATTCTCTTAGCGGATAAAATATCAGTTGATAAAAAGAAACCATTAAATTCCGTATCTATGTAATGTCTCAATTATTTTAAAATTTTTCATCGTTTTTTGACTATATAAATAAAAAAGAAACCAGTGTAAGTTGATATGAAAAACGTTTAAAATAGAACAGGCAATATTCTATCGTAACGCAATTCATATCATTTACTAGTTTCTATTAAACTCAATAATTTATTTAATATTAATTATTCAAAAGTACTTTATGTGATGCGTTAACGCGACCTTGTTTATCAATTTCTGTTACTTTGATTTTAAATGTGTCTCCGACTTTTAGCACATCTTCCACTTTATCAATACGCTCATTAGCAATTTGTGAAATATGAACTAATGCATCTTTACCAGGGAATAATTCAACAAATGCTCCGTACTTTTCAATACGTTTAACTTTACCTTCATAGACCTGACCTACTTCGGCTTCACGTGTAATATCTTCTATAATACCACGTGCTTGAGCAATTGCATCTTTATCAACTGCTCCGATAAAGATTGTACCATCTTGTTCAATATCAAGTTTCACACCAGTTTCATCTATGATTTCATTAATCTTTTTACCACCAGGTCCAATAACATCTCTTATTTTTTCAGGTTTAATTGTCATTGTAACAACTTTCGGTGCGAACGCACTCAATTCTCCACGTGTTGTATCAATTGTTTGTAACATATGGTCTAAAATAGCTAATCGCCCTTCACGCGCTTGATCTAATGCTTCTTTGATAATATCTTTGGTAAGACCATCAATTTTAATATCCATTTGAATTGCAGTGATACCTTCAGATGTTCCTGCTACTTTGAAGTCCATATCTCCTAAAGCATCTTCCATACCTTGGATATCTGTTAAGATAGTGTAGCTATCATCACGCGTTACTAAGCCCATCGCAATACCGGCTACCGGCGCTTTAATTGGCACTCCCGCATCCATTAGTGCTAATGTAGAACCACAAATTGATGCTTGTGAAGAAGAACCATTAGACTCTAACACTTCACTCACAATTCTTACTGTGTAAGGGAAATCTTTAGTATCTGGGATTACGTGACTCAGTGCACGTTCGCCTAACGCACCGTGACCAATCTCTCTACGCCCTGGTGAACGGACTGGACCTGTTTCACCAACTGAATAGTTAGGGAAATTATAGTGATGCATAAATCGTTTTTGTTGCTCCTCACCAAGGCCATCAAGAATTTGATACTCACTCATAGAACCTAAAGTTAATACAGAAAGTGCTTGAGTTTGACCTCTTGTAAATAAACCGGAACCATGCACTCTAGGTAATAAACCCACCTCTGATTCTAATGGACGTATTTCATCTGTCTTACGACCATCAGGTCTAATTTTCTCTTCTGCAATTAATCTTCTTACTTCTTCTTTTACTAAATCATTTAAAATGCCATTAACTTCTTTTATTAATGTTTCATTATCTTCATCATCTTCATCGATAAATTCAGCTGCAACTTTTTCTTTCAAAGCATCTAAATTGATATCGCGTTGCTGTTTATCAAAGGTCAATACAGCATCTTTCAAACCATTAGATTCAGTTAGTTGTTTCACTTTTCCAACAAGTGTTTCATCTTTTTCAACCGGTATGAATTGTTTCTTCTCTGGTTGGATGTGATCCACGATTTCTTGTTGGAAATTAACTAAACGTTGGATTTCGTTATGTCCAAAGAATATTGCCTCAAGCATTTCACTCTCAGTAATTTCACTTGCGCCAGCTTCCACCATGTTCACTGCATCTTTATGCCCTGCGACTTCTAAATCTAGACGAGAGACTTCTTTTTGATCAACTGTTGGGTTAATAACATACTCCCCATCTATATAACCTACGTTTACACCAGCAATAGGTCCTTGGAATGGAATATCTGATACACTAAGTGCCATAGATGAACCTATCATCGCTGCCATTTCAGGAGAACAATCAGGGTCAGCACTTAACACTGTATTCATAATTTGTACATCATATTTATACCCTTTCGGGAAAAGTGGGCGAATCGGTCTGTCAATCAAGCGAGCAGTTAATGTTGCCTCGTCACTAGGACGACCTTCACGTTTTTTAAATCCACCAGGAATTTTACCTGCTGCATACATTTTTTCTTCATAATTCACCATCAGAGGGAAAAAATCACCATCACGTGGTTCTTTTGAAGCTACTGCCGTAGATAATACCACTGTATCTCCATAACGAACTAGTACAGCACCGTTAGCTTGTTTAGCAAGTTGGCCTGTTTCAATCGTTAATGATCTATTTGCCCATTCAGTTTTAAAAACTTTTTTCTCTTGAGACATTACGAATCTCCTCTCATATATCTATTAGTTCTATCATATCATTTCTTAGAAAAATTTTATATTAGTATATTGCTTTTTAAATAATATCTATTCTAGATTATAAAAAAGGGAAAGGACCCAGAAGGTTCTTTCCCTATCAATATCCGTGTGAAAATTAACGACGGATACCTAATGATTTAATTAATTCACGGTAACGTTGGATATCTTTGTCACGTAAATAGTTAAGTAAATGTCTACGACGACCTACCATTTTTAATAATCCACGACGTGAATGGTGGTCTTTCGTGTGTTGACGTAAATGTTCGTTTAATGCAGTAATTTCTGCAGTTAACACAGCGATTTGTACTTCTGGTGACCCAGTGTCCGCTTCGTGTGTGCGATATTCTTTAATTAATTCATTCTTACGTTCTTGTGAAATTGCCATAGTCAATTTCCTCCTTTTATTTTTTATGCGCCTTTAACTGAGCAAATCGTTGGAGACTCGAATCGCCAAGATAAAGGTGCCTTAAATGTGCAAAACACATTCGACTTAAATATTATATGATACTTCGTCTCCAAAATCAACCGATAATAAGTATTTGGCCTTATCTTTATCTTTATTCATTTGTTCAACTAAAGGATCGATTCCATCGAATTTTATTTCTGGTCTTAAGTAATGATGCCAAAATACAACAACACGTTCACCATAAATATCTTCTTTAAAATCAAACAAGTTTACCTCAATGACTACTTGTGCTTTTGATGGATCATGAAATGTCGGTTTGACGCCTACATTAGCAACCCCTCTATGAACTTTTTTATTCGCACCAATTTCCATACTTACCGCATAAACACCATTTTTCGGCAATACATAATCACCACTAGGTTGGACATTTGCTGTTGGGAATCCAATTGTTCTACCACGTTTTTCACCTTGTACGACTGTACCTTTAATTAGATAACGGTAACCTAATTCTTCATTAGCTTTTTGTAAGTTTCCAGTTTTAAGTGCTTTTCTAATTTCTGTAGTTGAAATCTTTTCAGATTCTATTTCTTGCTTACTTACCACTGTAGTGTTAAAGTCGCGCATTTCATTTAAAATCATCATATTACCTTTTCCAAATTTACCAAATGTAAAATCAAAACCTGCCACTACTTCTTTAACATTATTTTTTATAATGTAATCTTGTATAAAAGTTTCTGCTGAAACATCTGCGAATTTTGAAGAAAAGTTAATTACAATACAATAATCAATACCATATGATTCTAAGATTTCAATTTTATCCTGTATAGGTGTTAAGTAATCGGTACGTTTACGTTCAGGGTTTAAAACTACTGAAGGATGTGGGTCAAAAGTCATGACTGCCTTTTTCAAATTCGCTGATCTCGCTTTTTTTTCTAAAGCACCAAATACTTTTGCGTGCCCTTTATGCATGCCATCAAAAAAACCAAAAGCCATGGCTACATCTTCTGTTATATATTGATTTTCTTGAATTGGATGAGTTACTTCTATCACTTTCATGCGTATTTCTCCTTTAGTTAAATACCTTCTTAGGCTTAATTTCGTTGTTTTTTTCAGGGTGTGGCGCGTATATAGCTAAGACTTTATTATTGTTAGCATCTGTCATTGCGACCATCATATCTATAGTTTCTGTAAATTCATTTTTATAAAACTTTTGACCGTTAAGTATTTTGCCTTTTACAACTTTATCAGATATCAAAATTTTATTTAACCCTTTTAAACCATATTCTATAGGAAATAACTTTTCTTGTAATGCTTCATGCTCATGCAAAGTTTTAATATCATTTAAAGTAAAGCTTTCTTCTATATCAAAACCACCACTTTGTATCCTAGTTAATTTTGACATATGTGCTGGATAACTCAACGCCATACCTATATCAGTCGCCAATGTTCTAATATATGTACCTTTTCCACATTCAACCAAAATATCGAAGTGACAACTTTCTTCGGTATAAGTCAAATCAGAAATACGTTTAATATACATAATCTTAACTTGCCTTTGTGGTCTTTTAACTTCTTCATTGTTTCTTGCATACTCATATAGTTTCTTACCATTTACTTTAACCGATGAATACATAGGTGGAATTTGAGTAATAATGCCTTCAAAATGTTGCAAGACTTCATCTATGATCTGATTTGAAAATTCACCTTGATTAACCAATTTTCGCTCAATGACTTCACCTGTTTGGTCTTCTGTAGTCGTACTACTCCCGAGTGTAACAGTGGCTTTATAAGATTTTCCCATCTCCATAATGTAATCACTGACTTTTGTTGCAGGACCTATACAAATTGGCAAAACGCCTGATACTTCTGGATCTAGGGTGCCCGTATGTCCTATTTTTTTTGTTTTTAAAATTTTTCTTAGTTTAAATACAACATCGTGACTTGTTAATCCACGTTCTTTATAAACTGGTAAAATACCGTTATACATCTTTACGCCACCTTTTAATACTCTTTTTTAGCAATACTATTATATTAACACGAGTTACTATAGTTTGGGATATAAAAAAAGCTGAAACAAAATCTCAAGAGATTTTGTTTCAGCTTTTGTATTAATTAATCTTTTTTATGCAAATCCTGAATCATTCTTTCAATTTTATTACCGTAATCAATCGACTCATCATATTCGAAATTTAATTCAGGAATAATACGTAATCTCATTCTAGAGGCTAATTCAGATTTTATAAAACCTGTAGCCTTTTCTAAACCTTTAAAAGTATCATCTATTTGTTTTTCATTTCCTAATACTGTTAAATATATCGTTGCAATTGATAAATCATTTGTTAATTGCACATCAGTGATTGTTAAAAACCCAATTCTTGGGTCTTTGACTTTATTATTAGCGATATCCATAATTTCTTGTTTCATTTGTTCGCCAACACGTTCTGCTCTCACATTCATTTTTTTCACCTCACACTATTTATTTGTCCGGGTAATGTTTCCTTACTTAAAGATTATATGACAGTTCATTTCATAACGTCAAACAAATTTATTTTTAATGCCACTTTCCTTCGTCTAATATACGTTCAAGTTCTGAGTATTTTTTATTGCATGGAATTAACAAAAAATAGATATATTATAACAGTTAGGCACTATTTTAATTCCTAACTGTTATAATTATGAAACATTGTTTCATAAAAAAGGTATAAAAAATATTTTAAATTTCCTAACTGTTAATATATGTGCTCAACTGTTAATTTAAGTCAATTGGATGAAACATCAAAGTATTGCTTCATTCTATAAAACTTTTTTATTTTATTTGGCACATCACAATATATATAGTGGTATAATGTAAGTCAACTTAATAATATATTGACTTAGTATTAGGAGTGCGAATATTTGGAAAAACCAGAAAGACTTTTATATATTTATACGCGTTTGTTAAATGGGAAACAACTCAATAAAGAAGAATTAGCACAACGACTTAATGTTAATGTTCGTTCAATTCAGAGAGATTTTAGTGATATTAATAATTTTTTATATGAAGACGATGAATGGCATGGGCTTGATGGGGAAATCATATATGATAGTCGCGTTGAAAAACATCGTTTAAAAATCGATAGATATAAATTTAAAAATAACAGGCTTCTTAATTTATTATTTAGGATGAAAAATTTCACACCAATACTACATGAAGATACATATAACCTTATTAGAGGTCTAAACGGAAACTCTAACCTGGCTGAAAAATTACTGTCCAACAAACTTTTAAGTCAATTTAAAATCACACGTGAAATGAGTGAGTCTACTTTAATATTTAGAATTCAACTTGCGATTGAAAATAATAACTTAATTCAATTACATCTGAACTGTGACGAGACTCGGAAAGTCATACCAATCTACACAAGATACTTTTCAAATAAGTATTGGTTTACTTATTTATACAACGGAACAGTTAACATATTAGATTTATCATCTATTTTAAATATCAATCAACTTGATGAAGTGTTTGATAAGACAATTTATGAAAATATTCAATGCGTTACTATGCACATTAAAGAGCCTATTTGGTCAGAAATTCAAAGACAATTTATCACCGTTACCACACAAGAAAGTAATCAAGGAGCTATTGCTGACATCATTATTTCAAAAGAAGAATGCTTACAAATTGCATATAAATATCCAAAATATATTACCATAATACAACCACAACAATATGTAGATGAATTTAAAACACACCTTAAATTGTTATTTGAAAGTTATAATATTTAATTCCCCCTTTCTTCGTTCAATATAACTTAAATAAAAAGAACCTAGGATTATCTTAACTATTTGGATAACTCTAGGTTCTTTTTATTTAAATGTATAGGTTTAAATTTAACAATGAACAGTTTTATAGTTAATGTTTTAAATTTGATGTTCTTTTTGTAATAAACTTATTTGCCTATAAAAGTCTGAATTACCTTTTTCTCGTTCTTCTTTTTGTTCTTTATTCCAATTATAATACTCCGTTTTACTCAATTCTTGTTTTTTTCTTAACCGTGTCTTATGCTCTTTATAACTCAATATGTTACATAATGTAAGATGACGATTTTGTTTTGAAGCAAGTACAAACAAATGATCTATTAAATATTGACATAATGAACTGTGCGCAAAGTTTCTTAAAATAGAAATGTACAATTCTTCCTCACTAACAAGATAAATTCGCGGTTTATCATCGTTTAAAATTTTTAATAAAAGATCAAAACCCATACGCTGCGACGGTAATCCGTGGTTAAACGTTAAAAAATCTTTAGGTATACCTGCACTGTGACCAGTTTGATACGGGAAAAAGTTAAGTACCATCACCCTATTAGGATCAATGTTAAACTGCTTTAAAGTAGAGGACGAACTATATAAATACGTCATAAACCATCTGTGTTTATCAATGTAAGGTAAAAAGAGTTTTTGTCCATTAAATTTCAATTTTCCTTGTATATCTAAAAAAATCCTATTACGATAATCAATCGCTACAGAATCTGGTAAATTTTGATTATACATTTTAAAATCATTTTCAGGTTGTTTTTTTAAAATAACAATATCTGCTATATCTGGATTACCAAAATATGGCCTGGCTATTGCAGGATTTAATTCAGTGTTTTCAAGCAATATTCTTTGTCTATTTTTATCAATTTTCACTTTGCCATTTGCAAAATCTATCATTTTTTTAAACCGAGGTATTTCAGTAAAATTATTGCCAAAATGTTCTTTAAAATATGCTAAATCTTGGGGATGTAAAAATGCTGTTGTATCATTATTTTCTATAATTTGGTTTAATGTGTTTTGATCATAAATAGAGTTATATTTCTCCAAATATTGTTGCCAAAATTGATTTATCTCCTTTAAATATTCACTCATTATTTACAACCTCCTGTTAAGTATAATTGTAAGTTAGCACATAGACAACGAGTGTCAGCAGAATTATTAACGTTAAATATTATTAATAATTTCCAAGCTAATAAATACAGATGTTTTATAAAAAAACATAGAAAAGTTTTTATTTAGTTACTTTATAAGGCATATTTCTTCAAGTTGATTGGTAAAATAAGTTATATCTTTATGAGGGATAAATTATCAATTTCGATTCGAAGGTTTGGTACATTGCACGCTTATTATATTAATGTGGTAGTGTTACTCATTTTAACTTATTATAACAATATTATTATACGCAAAATCCTTGTGTTTAGATAGTACCTTTATCACCCATAAATGATAAAATTTTTACAATTACTTTTATTCCCTTTCTCTGGAATAAAAATATATTGAATGTTTAAGTTCAGTGGTAATAGTATTTAAACGTTTAATCATATATTTATAACAAAAAAACCAAATGCTATAAAAGCATTTGGTTTTTATTATGGCCTTCCCAAAAAATTAGAGATGGCTTTTGTATTATTCAATTCGTTCTTATCTTTTAATTTCGACCATTACGAAAGCTTCGATAATATCGCCTTCTTTTAAGTCATTGTATTTTTCAATTGTAATACCACACTCATAGCCTTGAGCTACTTCTTTAGCATCATCTTTATAACGTTTTAATGTGTCTAATTCACCTTCGAATTGCACTACACCGTCTCTAATAACTCGAACACCTGCGTTACGAGTGATTTTACCATCAGTAACGTAACTACCTGCAATCGTACCAACTTTAGAAACTTTGAATGTTTGACGAACTTCTGCTTGACCAATAACTTGTTCTTCAAATTCTGGATCTAGCATACCTTTCATCGCTGCTTCAATTTCCTCAATAACACTATAAATAACACGGTGTAAACGCATGTCAACGCCTTCAGTTTCTGCTGCACGTTTCGCGCCAGTATCAGGACGTACGTTAAAGCCAATAATGATACCATTAGATGCGTTCGCTAGTGTAACGTCAGATTCATTAATTGCACCAACAGCAGTGTGAATGATGCGGACGTTAACACCCTCAACGTCAATCTTCATTAACGATGCTGCAAGTGCTTCAACTGAACCTTGTACATCACCTTTAATAATTACGTTTAAGTCTTTCATTTCACCTTGTTTCATTTGTTCAAATAAGTTATCTAATGAAACGCTTTTACTTTCTTGACGTTGTTGAATTACATTAGCTTCATGACGTGATTCACCAATACGTCTTGCTTGCTTTTCGTCTTTGAATACAACAAAACGATCGCCAGCTTCTGGAACATCATGAATACCCGTAATTTCAACTGGTGTAGATGGTCCTGCAGATTTAATACGCTGACCTAAATCATTAACCATCGCACGGATTCTACCATACGTATTACCAACTACTAACGAGTCCCCAACATTAAGTGTCCCATTCTGTACTAGTAATGAAGCAGATGGTCCACGTGATTTATCTAATTCTGCTTCGATTACAGTACCAACAGCTTTTTTGTTAGGATTTGCTTTTAATTCTTGTACTTCTGAAGTAAGTACAATCATCTCTAATAAATCTTCAATACCTTCTCCACTTAAAGCTGAAAGTGGAACAAAGATTGTATCGCCACCCCAATCTTCAGGAATTAAACCATGTTCCGTAAGTTCTTGCATTACACGGTCAGGGTTAGAAGTCGGTTTATCGATTTTATTTACTGCTACTATAGTAGGCACATTAGCTTCTTTAGCATGGTTAATAGCTTCTATTGTTTGCGGCATAACACCATCGTCTGCTGCTACTACTAAAATAGTAATATCAGTTACTTGAGCGCCACGTGCACGCATTGTCGTAAATGCTGCGTGACCTGGTGTATCTAAGAAAGTAATTTTCTTCCCGTCATTTTCAATTTGGTATGCACCAATATGTTGGGTAATACCGCCGGCTTCTCCAGCTGTCACTTTAGTGTGACGGATTGAATCTAACAAGGTTGTTTTACCATGGTCAACGTGTCCCATAATTGTAACAACCGCTGGACGTTCTACAGCATCTGCTTCTTCGCTTTCATCATCAAAATAAATTGATAAATCTTCTTCATCAATAATGACTTCTTTTTCAGCTTCAACACCGTAATCATCAATAATTAACTCTAATGTTTCTTCATCTAAAGATTGGTTAATATTAGCCATAATACCTAGTAAAAATAATTTTTTAATAATACCTGAAGAATCAACATTTAATTTTTCTGCAAGCTCACCTACTGTAATTCCTTCTTGGTAAGTAATTTTTGCTGGAATTTCTTTAGGTTCTTCTTGTGTTACTTTTTTATTATTTTTATTGTTTTTGTTGTTCTTATTATTTTTGTTGTTTTTAGGTTTTTTATTATTTTGCTTATTATTTTTGTTGTTATTTTGGTTATTCTTGTTATTTTGACCAGTTTTTTGTTGCGGCTTATCAGCTTGTTTTGCTTGTTCTGGTTTGTAAATTTTATCTAATGCTTTAATTTGATCGTCTTCTAATGTTTGCATATGACTCGTTACCTCGACGTTCATTTTCTGCAATTCATCGATAATTTCTTTACTTTTTATTTTTAAATCTTTAGCGTATTCGTAAATTCTTTTTTTACTCATAAAGTCACTCCTTACGATATTCATCAATCATTGACAATAACTTTTTAGCAAAGCCTTGATCAGTGATTCCAATGTTTACACGTTCTGCTTTACCTAAAGCTTGTCCTAATTCAGCTCTTGTTCCAAATATGCGTAATGATATATGGTAACTTTCACACTTGTTCTGCATCACTTTAATTGTGTTATCAGAAGCGTCTGTTGCAATGATTACGAGCTTCAATTTGCCGTTCTTTAAATCATTTAAAATGACTGATTCACCTGTTTTAACTTTTCCCGCAGCCATTGCTAAACCTAAGAAATTTACGATTTTTCCTTTTGTCATTTAGGAATCTCTTCGCGATAAATAAGGCGTATAATCTCTTTATAAACAGGTTCTAATGTCTCAACATCAGATTTGAAATATCTTTCTAATATTTCTTTTTGCTGTGCTTCTTCTACTAATTTAACATTTTTTGATACGTATGCACCACGGCCTTGTTGTTTGCCACTTGCATCAGCAAAAATTTGTCCGTCTTTGTTAATTACAACTCGAATCATGTCATTCTTAGGGTACATTTCATTTGAAAGTATACATTTACGCATTGGAATTTTTTTCTTTTTCATAAAGTTATCACTCCAAGTTATTTTTCAGCGTCTTCTTCAGTTTTTGTTTCAGAAAATTCGTTCTCTGTTTCTACAGAATCTACGTTTCCTTCATCAATAACATCATCAAGTTGATCTTCCGTATCCTCAATGTCATCTGTAATATCAGCTGGATAGACACCTGCTTCTCTTGCATCTGTTTCTGATTTAATATCAATTTTCCAACCAGTCAATTTAGCAGCTAAACGTGCATTTTGTCCACGTTTACCTATGGCTAAAGATAATTGATAATCTGGTACTACCACTATTGTTGATTGATTTTCTTCATCAACAATAACTTGCAATACTTGTGAGGGGCTTAAAGCATTTTTTACAAATACCTTAGGATCTTCATCCCATTGAACGATATCAATTTTTTCGCCACCGAGTTCTTCCACAACTGCTTCCACACGACTACCTTTTGAACCAACACATGCACCAACTGCATCTATATCAGGGTTATCTGAGTGTACACTGATTTTAGAGCGATCACCAGCTTCACGCGCTACTGATTTAACAATCACTGTACCATCAAAAATCTCTGGCACTTCTTGTTCAAATAAACGCTTTAACAAACCTGGGTGGCTACGTGAAACATAAATTTGTGGTCCTTTTGTCGTTTGTTCCACTTTGTTTACATATACTCTAATTCTTTCGTTTGGAATATAACTTTCGTTTGGACTTCTTTCGGCTTCAGATAATACTGCTTCTGTGCGTCCCAAGTTTACATAGACATAACGGTGGTCCACTCTATCGATAAGACCAGTAACAATGTCCTCTTCTTTATCGATAAATTCATCATATAAAATTTCACGTTCTGCATCACGTAAACGTTGCATTACAGCTTGTTTCGCTGCTTGCGCCCCCACACGACCAAAATCACTAGGCGTAACATCTTCTTCGTAGATATCACCAATTTCATATGCCGGATTTTTAATCAACGCAGTACTTAAATCAATTTCTTCTCGGTTATCGAATGATTCTTCAACCACTTCTTTACGAGCGATAACATTGAAAGTACCATCATCCATGTTTAATTCAACACGCACGTTTCTTGCACTTTCATAGTTCTTTTTATAGGCCGTGATTAATGCTGCTTCTATAGCATCAATTAACACTTCTCTAGGAATTTTTTTCTCTTTTTCTAAGTACTCAGTAGCTAATAATAATTCATTACTTGACACGGTTTATCATCCTCCTTATCACGTTATATCATTACGGCGTGACGTGCTTTAGCTATTTTTTTTCTTGGAATTTCAACTTGTTTTGTTTTTGACTTATCTTTGACTTCCATTACAATCGTTTCTTCATCAACAGACTGTAATATGCCTAACCATTCTTTTGCCCCTTCAATTGGAGCATATAAAGATACGAACACAGGTTTAGTCACAGCATTTTGATAATCTTTTTCTTTTTTAATTGGTCTTTCAGCACCAGGTGAGGCAACATCTAAATAGTACATCTGTTTGATAGGGTCTTCTGAGTCCATTACTTCACTAATTTTTTCAGAAGCAAGCGCACAATCGTTTAAATCTACGCCACCTTCTTTATCGATAGATACTCTTAAGAAGTGATCGTTTCCTTCTTTTGTAAACTCAACTTCTACTAATTCAAAATTTAAGTCGTCAAGGACAGGTTGAATTATTGCTTCAACTTGCTCAGTTATTTTACTCATGCTGACCTCCTTTTTTGGCAAATAGAAAAGAGCGGGTATTATGCCCACTCTTCCTGCCTGAGTCTAATTTTTTAAGCATTATTATTATATCATATGTTTATTTTCTAGACAAATAACTATATTTGTTAAAGCCCACAATGACAAGTTCATAAAAGCTTTTAAACTATTACATATCAAATATAGATAATTGAGCTTTATCAGGTAAATTAGGTAAGGATCCTAGTTCATCTAAATATTCTATTACTTTTTGAGATAAGCCAGCTTTTTTATTTAAATCTTCTTTTGATAAAAATGGCCCTTCTTCTCTCGACTCTACGATTCTTTGAGCAACATTCTCACCTAAGCCTGGTACAGATATGAATGGAGGAATTAAAGTGTCCCCTTCAATAATAAACTCAAAAGCCTTGCTTTTTTCTAAACTAATTGGTTGCATGCGGAAACCACGTTGTGCCATTTCATTCATGATTTCAAGCACTGTTAATGTATCTTTTTCTTTTTTCGCTAAATCCATATAACGTGAGTACATATCATTCACAGTATTTCTAATGCTTTCTTTATCTTTAATCATTGTAATTAAATCAAAGTCAGTAGCACGTACTGTAAAGTAACTTGCATAATAATAGAGTGGATAATGTACTTTGAAATACGCAATTCTTACTGCCATTAATACATATGCTGCCGCATGGGCTTTAGGGAACATGTATTTAATTTTTCTACATGAATCTAAGTACCAATCTGGCACTTCATTATCTACCATAGCTTCTACCATATCATCAGTTAGTCCTTTACCTTTACGCACAAACTCCATTGTCTTAAAGGCAAGCGACGGTTCTATACCGTTATACATCAAGTAAACCATGATATCATCACGACAACAAATAACACTTGCAAGATCACATTTACCTGAACGAATTAAATCTTGAGCATTTCCTAACCACACATCTGTACCGTGCGATAATCCTGAAATTCTAACAAGTTCTGAAAATGTAGTTGGCTTTGTATCTTCTAACATTTGTCTAACAAACCCAGTTCCAAACTCTGGCACCCCAAACGTACCAGTCTTACATAAAATTTCTTCTTGAGTAACACCTAATGGTTCAGGCGAACTGAAAATACCCATAGTATCTTTATCATCAACTGGAATAGTTGTAGGGTCAATGCCAGATAAATCTTGCAACATACGTATCATCGTTGGGTCATCGTGTCCTAGTATATCTAACTTCAAGACATTATCATGTATTGAATGGAAGTCAAAGTGTGTTGTCATCCAAGGCGAAGATTGATCATCAGCTGGGAACTGTACAGGCGTAAAGTCATATATATCCATATAGTCTGGGACAACAATAATACCGCCTGGATGTTGTCCGGATGTTCTTTTTACACCAGTACATCCTTTAACCAATCTATCTATTTCTGCACCACGTTTATGAATACCTTGGTCATTTAAATAACCTTTCACATAACCAAATGCTGTTTTTTCTGCAACTGTTCCTATTGTTCCCGCCCGGAATACTTTGTCTTCACCAAATAATTCTTTTGTATAATTATGGGCATTTGGTTGATATTCTCCACTAAAGTTCAAATCAATATCAGGCACTTTATCACCTTTAAAGCCTAGGAAAGTTTCGAAAGGTATATCTTGTCCTTCTTTGATAAGTTCACTACCACAGTCGTCACATTTTTTGTCCGGTAAGTCAAATCCTGAACCAACAGAACCATCGTCAAAAAATTCACTCGTTTTACATTTTGGACAAATATAATGGGGTGGCAATGGATTTACCTCAGTAATTTCTGTCATAGTAGCAACAAAGCTCGAACCAACAGAACCACGTGAACCTACTAAATATCCATCAATTAGTGATTTTTTTACAAGTCTTTGTGAAATGAGGTAGATTACCGAGAAGCCATTACCAATAATACTGTCTAATTCTTTTTCTAGTCTATCAATTACAATTTGTGGTAAATCATCACCGTAAAGTTCTTTTGCGTTAGAATAACTCATTTCTCGAATTTCTTCATTCGCGCCTTCCATTCTCGGTGTATATAACTCATCTTTAATTGGTACTACACGTTCAATACGATCAGCTAATTCATTTGTATTTTCAACCACTAATTCATGTGCTTTTTCTTCTCCTAAGAAATGCAATTCATCTAGCATTTCATCTGTTGTTCTAAAGTGAGCTTCTGGTAATGTAGAACGGTTCAAAGGATTTCCTGGTTGTGAAGCAATTAAAATTTTACGTGCTATAGCGTCATGCTCATTCAAATAGTGTGCATTCCCTGTGGCAATAACTGGAATGTTATTGACTTCTCCTGCACGAATTAAACGATTATAAATTTCATGTAAGGTCTCATTATCACGTACGAGTTCTCTATCGATTAAATCTTGATATAAAGCAGGTGGTTGTAACTCAATAAAATCATAATATTTAGCAATACGCTCAACTTGAGATTGATCTTTTTGCATCACTGCAGTAAATACTTCCCCTTCGTCACATGCTGATCCAACAAGGATGCCTTCTCTATGTTCGTCTAACAGTGATCGTGGTATTCTTGGAGTTCGGTAATAATATTTTACTAACGATGCACTAACAATCTTAAATAAGTTTTTCAGTCCTTCTTGATTTTGAACAATAAGCGTCACATGATTTGGACGTGCTCGTTTATAAGCATCTTCATTCGTTAGTGACGTATTAATATCTTGATGGTTTTTAACACCCAATTCTTCTAATTGTTTCAACATTTTAATAAATATATATGCTGTAGCTTCTGTATCATAAATCGCTCTGTGGTGTTGTGTTAATTCTACGCCATACTTCTTCGCTAAAAAGTTCAAACCATGTTTACCATATTCTGTATTGATTGTTCTTGATAATTCTAAGGTATCTATAACACCATTCGTAGATGCACCAACTCCGACATGTTCGTATCCCGTATCAATGAATCCCATATCAAAAGAGGCATTATGCGCAACGAATATAGCGTCTCCTACCCATGCTTTAAATTCAGTAAGTACATCTTCAATCTCTGGGGCATCTACTAACATATCATCTGTAATATGCGTTAAATTAATAATAGTTTCTGATAAACGTTCATGTGGATTACTAAAACGTTCGAATTTATCTATAATTTCCCCATCTTTCACTTTGACTGCTGCAAGTTCAATAATTTTGTCGTACTGATTGGACAGGCCTGTCGTCTCAACGTCGAATACGACATAAGTTGCTGTCTTTAAGTCTCTATCTTTAGGTTTGTAAGCAATAGGTACGCCATCATCGACAAGCATGCCTTCCATCCCATAAATCATTTTAACACCATGCTTTTCTGCTGCATTATGAGCATCAGGAAATGCTTGAACACCATTATGATCTGTAACTGCAATTGCTTTATGTCCCCATTTTGCGGCTTGTTCTACATAAGCTGAGATATTGGGAATACCATCCATTTGACTCATGGCCGAATGTAAATGAAATTCTACACGCTTCTCTTCAGCTTTATCTTGTTTAGTAGCTTTTTTTATTTCTTCGATATCTGCCATCATCATTACTAAATCTCTAACAAACGTGTCTTCTTCTATGCGACCTTGTGCACGCACCCATTTGCCAATACTTAAAGCTTTAAAGTGATCTAAATCGTCTTTATTTTTACGTGTGAACATTTTCAATACAAGCGAGTCTGTATAGTCCGTCACTTTTAACTCAACAATATGTCGTCCACTCTTTAATTCTTTTAAATTGATATCAAAAATAACACCTTCAATTGCTACTTTAAATTCTTCCTCAATAATAGATTCAATCGGTTTGATGTTTTCAATTTGAATTGGTTTGCCAATTTGACACTTAGATACCGTACTTTCATTATTGTCTTGTTGTTTTGCTTTCTCAGCTTTCATTTTTTCTAGTTTCTCAGTAGCTTCACGCGCACTTTTTTCATCTTCTTCTTGAATATGTGCTTCCAATGATGCTAGGTCTTCATGATTACTAACTTGATCTGTTTCGAATACAATTTTGCTAATAGCAAAACCACAGCGCTGAAACGCTTTAACTAAGCTTCCATTACAAGCTTTATCAAAATGATCTCGTTCAATATCATTTTGGCATGTTACTTTTAGCACATCTCCTGACATGATTAAACGCTTTTGCTTTAACTGCCCTTTTACTTTTGGTGAAAGGTGCGTTTGATCGATACAATGGCTAAAATATTTTAATGCGTATTCATCTTGATTTTCTTTATTATTTATTGTGATATTACATTCTACATTAGCGATAGTTTTAAATTCTTCTTTTATTGCTCCTGTAAAAAGCAAATAATCTTCTGTTGATAGAAAGTATGGTAATGTAAGTTGAAACACCCATGTGCGATCTGTTGTTTTAACATCCACACGTGTTAATTCACTTTGCTCCAATATTTCTGGTTCCAAATGATCTGTTATTTTAATTTGGTCAGCTAGGATTTTAAATTTTTCCTGATTTGTCATTGCCATGACGATAACCACCTTACTATTAATTACACTGCTTTACTTGTGTAAGATTACTTACATTAAATGACCGTGTATGTATTATTTTTACCTTCTCTATATTATAACGGATATTTATGAATTTCTAATAGTTAAACTTAATTATTTCAATAACTGCTATTATTACCAATAATAAATGCACCATTGTATTCACTACAATGATGCATTTTTTCATTTTAAATTATATTGTCGCATATAACTCATTTACGTAATTGATTAAATTATCAACATGTACGTCTTCACTCTCTCCAGTATCACGACGTTTCACTTCTACAATTCCTTCTGCTGCATTTTTACCTACCACAATACGTATAGGTAAACCAATTAAGTCAGCATCATTGAATTTAACACCTGCACGTTCTTTACGATCATCATAAAGTACATCATAATTTTCGTTTAATTGTGAATATAATTGGTCGGCTAATGCACGTTGTTCATCTTTTTTAGGATTAATTGAAATTAAATGTAATTCAAATGGTGTAACTGATTTTGGCCAAATAATACCATTGTCATCATGATTTTGTTCAACAATTGCACTCAACGTTCTTGAAACACCAATACCGTAACAACCCATTAATAATGGTTGTGCTCTACCTTGGTTATTTAAGAATGTCGCATTCATTGATTCAGAATATTTCGTACCAAGTTTAAAAACTTGGCCGACTTCAATGCCTTCAGCAAAGTGAGCTTCATCTGAGCTATCTGCAAGCAATTCACCTTCTAAAATAAACCTAAAGTCACCATATGCTTCTACTTCAAAATCACGGCCCACATTTGCATTTAATAAATGATAGCCATCTTCATTTGCACCTACAACAATATTATTCAAATCTTGAATGAAATTATCAGCGTAAACTTTAATGTCTTTATCAAATATTGGACCTAATGAGCCAGGTTTTGCGCCTAAAATATTTACAATTTCATCTTCAGTTGCCAATTCAATATTGTCAGTAGCAAAGTAAGCTTTTAGTTTGATGTCATTTATTTCATGATGTCCTCGCACTAACACCATAATAAACTCTCCATCAACATTAAAAATCATAGATTTAGTAATTTCATCTAATGGTTTATTTAAAAATGTCGCTAGCTCTTGCGCGGTATGAATGTTAGGTGTTTCTATTTTCGTAAGCGGTTGTACTTCGTCATGCTTTTTATTAGCATGGTAAACTACTTCTGCTTTTTCAATATTTGCTGCATATTCACTGTGCTCACTATAAACAATCGTATCTTCACCAATTTCACTTAAGGCCATAAATTCATGTGTATGGCTCCCTCCAATAGCACCTGAATCAGCAACTACTGGTCTCGCATTGACACCTACACGATTAAAAATACGTCCATAAGCATGGTACATATCTTCATATGATGCATCTAATGATTCTTCATCTGCATGGAAAGAATAAGCATCTTTCATTATAAATTCTCTACCACGTAATAATCCGAAACGTGGACGTTTTTCATCTCTATATTTAGATTGTATTTGGAACAGTGTCATTGGCAATTGCTTATATGATTTCAATTCATCTCGAACTAGTGAAGTCACAACCTCTTCATGTGTTGGACCAAGCGCAAATTCGCGTCCGTTACGGTCTTGTAAACGCATAAGTTCTGGGCCGTACGCACTCCAACGTCCTGATTCTTCCCACAATTCTGCTTGTTGCAATGCTGGCATTAATATTTCAACAGCATCAATGCGTTCCATTTCTTCACGTACAATGCTTTCAATATTATTTAGCACTCTAGCAGCAAGTGGCAAATAGCTATATATTCCACTTGTACTTTGTTTAATTAAACCTGCTTTTAGTAATAAACGATGGCTTAATGCTTCTGCACCTGCAGGTACTTCTTTCATGGTTGGTATAAATACTTTTGACTGTTTCATTTAAATGACTCTCTCCCTCTTATAAGAAATAACGTTGAATATCGTTCCAAGTTACTAATACCATAATAACTAATACAAAAACTGCACCAATAGCAATAATTGTAGTTTCGGCTTTTTTATTTACTGGTTTTCTAAAGATTGCTTCATATAATACAAATAAAATTCTCCCACCATCTAATGCGGGTATTGGTAAAAGATTCATTAATCCTAGGTTAACACTTAATAAAGCAGTCCATGAAATCAAGTTAATTATACCAGTTTTAACTACAGAGTCGACAGAATGATATATACCTACTGGTCCATTTAACATATCGAATGAAAATTCACCTGTAAAAATACTAGCTATCATACTTACAATCGCAGTGAAAATCATTTTCCCTGCGCTCAGTGTTTGTTCAAAACCGTCAGAAATTGGCTTGAATATAGTATGTTCTGTGGCAGCACTATAGCCTAATAAATATCTTGTTTCAGAATGTGTTTTTGTAACTTGTTGTTCAATTTTTTTTGGTTTAATATGAATAGATTCTTTATTGCCATCACGTTCAACAATTAATTTAGTTTTGTTGTCTTTAACTTCTTTAACAGCGTGATCAATATCATCTTTACTATCAATATTATACTTACCTACTTTTTCAATTGTATCTCCAGATTTCAAGCCTGCTTGTGCAGCCGGTGAATCTTTCATAACTTCATCTACTGTATTGGTAGGTGTACCTTGATAATATGCTAGACCGATAAATAATACTAATGTAAGTAAGAAGTTAAACAATGGCCCCGCAAATAATGTTAAGAATTTTTGGTATGGTTTCTTATAAGTAAATTGACGATCTCTAGGAGCAATTTGAACTAAACTCCCATTTTCTACAAAATATGCTTTTTTAGCTATAGGATAACGATGTCTTTCTTGGTCATATGAAGCTACGCCTTCAACATATAAACCATCTTTAAAATCACATTGCTTTACTTCTATTGCTTCAATTTGTTGAAATTTATGTTGATCATCTAAAATAATATGTGTAATTTCATCTTTATCATTTAATTTAACCTTTACATGCATACCTGGTTGAACAGGTGGCTCTTCTAAACCATCCCCAGCCATTCGAACATAGCCACCAACTGGCAATAATCGAATTGTATATAATGTTTCATTTTTTCTGAAACTAAATATTTTGGGTCCCATGCCAATAGCAAATTCTGGGCACATGATACCAGCCCGTTTTGCAAAAAACATATGCCCATACTCATGAACTGTGACAAGAACGCCAAAGACGATTATAAAAGAGAAAATTGTTACTAGAAAACTCACTTTGCTACACCTCATATGTTTGAAAAAATTTGATTACTCGTAATTGTTACATTAATTCACGTTATTGTAATTATGGTATGTGACTAACTTTAGATTATAAAAGTATAACACATCAATGGTAAGTGACACACGTATCTTAATATGTGAATAATTGTTTATATTGAATTTTACTATATAAGCTTACAATCATACTTATTTCTATTATTTTTGCTTGTCAAAAGGAGTTAAGAAATTAAACAACTGTAATTTTGTTCTCAGTTACTTAATTTCATTAACTCCCTATTTTTTATTTATATAATTGTAGAATGAAACTCATATTTTAATATTTACACTTGTATTAACAAGATGTTGAGTAAAGGTAATACAAACATGAAACTATCAAAACGGTCTAAAATACCACCATGACCTGGTAAAATACGCCCTGAATCTTTTACACCAAAATGACGTTTAAATCCTGATTCTACAAGGTCACCAAGTTGGCCAAACATACTAAGTATAACTGTAACTATAAGTAGTATCCATATAGCAATGTTAAAATCTACAAACATTATCATAATAAGTGGAATAATTAAGCTACATATCAATCCGCCAATAAAGCCTTCTATTGTTTTATTTGGACTTATTACAGGCCATAATTTATGTTTGCCCATTAAACGACCAAATATATAGGCACCAGTATCTGTCGACCATACGATGAGAAATGCAAATAGTATGTAATGTAAACCTTCAGATCTTGTTTCATAAAGATACATAAATCCGATACCAACATATGCAATCGTCATTAGACAGAAAGCAGCATCCATAAAGCTAAATCTATTTTTAGAAAGCACTGTATAACTTAATAAAATAAAACTCATAGCTATTAATGATTTTAATTGTAAATCACTAACCCAGTTACCCGCACCTTGAGGTAACATAATAATTAAAATCCCTAATGCACTTATAATTCCTGGTACTGATAAGAATCTAATCATATTCATGTTAAGCAATTCTTTTAATGCTATGAACGCTAATAAATACGAAAACAGCATTAATATTAATCCACCCTTCAGTAATACTGGGAGGAAAATGATAAGTCCAATAATGGCCGTCAAAGTTCTAACTTTCATACTATTCTCCTAACTACTTATAATCCCCCAAAACGCCGTTGACGAGATTGATAAATTTTAATACAGTTTATTAATTCTTCTTTATCGAAATCTGGCCATAATTTTTCATTGAATATAAATTCGCTATAAGATACTTGCCAGATTAGAAAATTACTAATACGTTGTTCGCCTGATGTTCTTATTAGAAGGTCAGGATCGGGATAACAATATGTCATTAGATGGTCATTAATCATTTTTTCTGTGATTGCTTCACTTGTTAAACCTTGTGTAGACAATTTATCATAAATTGCTTTAACACTATTAACAATTTCAGCTCGCCCACCATAATTTATTGCAAAGACTAATTTTAATCCCGTATTATTTTTTGTTTCTTCTTTTGCTTTATCTATCGCTTTGAGGGTAGAAGTTGGCAAATGCTCCATAAAACCAATCGTTTCTACTTTTACATTATTTTCTATCAACTCTGGTAGAAATGTTTTTAAAAAGTTAACTGGTAGGTTCATTATATAATTGACTTCATTTTCAGGCCTTGTCCAATTTTCTGTAGAGAAAGCATACAAAGTTAAATATTTAATTCCTAAATCACTTGCTACTTTAGTGATTTTTTTAACTGTTTGCATACCTTGGTAGTGACCTTTAATTCTAGGCAATTTTCTTTGTTTTGCCCACCGACCATTACCATCCATTATTATAGCAACATGTTCGGGTATGTTATGTACATCCAAATTGATATCGGAATGCTTATGCTGATTTTCTTTCTTCTTTTTTAACTTTTTAAACATGGTATTTCCTCCGAGCTTGGTCATCTCTGTTTATTATAATTAGATTCTAGATGCAATTATCTACCATTTTATCATAATAGATAGTCGCATTGAATAAACAAATAAAAAAACTGTACCAAAGTCTGATTTGATACAGTTCAGATAAATTTATGATATACCTCTAATTCAAGCTCTCTTTTCAAAAATTATCTTTTTTAATAAGTGAATTGAAGTATGATCATCATTACCATGTTTATACTGACATAATATCTTTTTCTTTTTCTTCTAGTAAACTATCAATATCTTTAATTGCATTGTCAGTTATTTTTTGTACATCGTCTGTTTGTGATCTTAAATCATCTTCAGTGATGTCACCATTTTTTTCTTGTTTTTTAAGTATATCGTTAGAATCACGGCGCACATTTCTAACTGCTACTTTCGCATCTTCACCCAATTTTTTAACATCTTTCACAAGTTCTTTACGGCGTTCTTCAGTTAAAGCAGGGATAATAATACGAATGACTTCTCCATCGCTTGAAGGGTTCACACCTAAATTTGCAGCGTTGATTGCTTTTTCAATATCAGCTACTGATGATTTATCGTAAGGTGAAATTACGAGTAAACGTGCTTCCGGAACATTGATACTAGCAAGTTGTTGTACTGGTGTTGGCGCACCATAATAATCAACATTAACACCATTTAATAAATTTGAATTGGCTCTTCCGGCACTAATATTCGCTAATTCTCTTGATAAACTGTCAATAGATTTTTGCATTTTTGTTTTCGTGTCATTAATAATGTCACTCATTGTCATACACCTCTAATTATTTTGTAATTAACGTTCCTATTTTTTCGCCCATAACAGCTCGTTTAATATTACCCTCTTCTGTAATAGAAAATACATTTAATGGAATATTATTATCCATACAGAATGATGACGCTGTAGAGTCCATAACTTGTAAACCATCTTGCAACATTTGGATATGAGTTAAATGTTCATATTTAATAGCGTTTGAGTCTACTTTTGGATCAGCAGAATAGACACCATCAACATTATTTTTACCCATTAAGATAACATCGGCTTCAACTTCAGCTGCACGTAAAGCTGCTGTTGTATCAGTTGAGAAGTATGGATTACCAATACCCGCTGCAAAGATGACTACACGTTTTTTCTCTAAATGTCTGATCGCACGACGGCGAATGTATGGTTCTGCAACTTGCTTCATTTCAATTGAAGTTAATACACGTGTATCACAATCTAGCTGTTCAAGACTGTCTTGCAATGCTAGAGCATTCATTACTGTAGCTAGCATACCCATGTAGTCAGCTGTGCCACGATCCATACCTAAATCACTACCAGTTTTACCTCTCCAAATATTGCCTCCACCGACTATAACTGCAATTTCACAGTCCATTTTTGCAACTTCGGCTACTTGTTCAGCCACGCTTTTAATCGTAATTGGATTAATTCCAAATCCATCGTTACCTGCTAGTGCTTCACCACTTAATTTTAAAACAACACGTTCGTATTTAGAAGTTTGAGCCATTGTCTTTTCCTCTCTATTGTAAAAATATGTAATTTATACAAGTAAAGAAGACACAATAGGTCTTCCAATACAAAAGTATATCTTTTATACGGAGTACAGAGGTGTCTTCTTTCTTGTTTAAACTATGAAATATTATTTCATTTGTCCTTTTACTTCGTCAGCAAAGTTTTCTTCACGTTTTTCCATGCCTTCGCCTACTTCATAGCGTAGGAAGTCAACAAGTTTACCACCTTTTGATTTTAAGAAAGCTTCAACTGTTTGGTCAGGATCTTTTACAAAGTTTTGGTCAACTGCACAAATTTCTTGTAAATATTTGCGTAAACGACCTTCTACCATTTTTTCAACGATTTTTTCTGGTTTACCTTCATTTAATGCTTGTTGTTTTAAAACTTCTCTTTCGTGATTGATTTCATCTTCACTTACTTGTTCTGATGAAACGTATTTAGGACTAATTGCAGCAATGTGCATCGCTACATCTTTAGCAGCTTCTGCGTCAGTTGAACCTTCAACTACAGTTAACACACCGATACGTCCACCCATGTGTAAATAAGAACCAAAAGCATCATTGTCTGATTTAGTTCTGACAGCAAAACGACGGATACTTAATTTTTCTCCGATTGTTGAAATTGTTTCTTTAACGTGTTGATCTACTGATTTACCATTTGGTAAAGTAGTTTCTAATAACGCTTCTACTGATTCTGCTTTTGTTTCTAATACTTGGTTAGCAATTTCTTTAACTAATTCTTGGAAGCCTTCGTTACGAGCTACGAAGTCTGTTTCTGCATTAATTTCCACAATTGCTGCTTCATTGCCTTTTTCTTCAACATGTACTAGACCTTCTGCTGCGATACGGTCAGATTTTTTGGCAGCTTTTGCAATACCTTTTTCACGTAGAAAATCGATAGCTTTATCGATGTCACCATCAGTTTCTGTTAACGCCTTTTTACAGTCCATCATACCAGCGCCAGTTTTTTCACGTAATTCTTTAACAAGTTTAGCTGAAATTGCCATTTCATATTCCTCCATTATTTAATGAATTTTAGTATATTTATTTTAAAAAAGGGTGATAAGCTTAAATATCTTATCACCCATTTTACATTATTCTTAGTTTGATTCAACAGAAGTGTTTTCTTCAGTTGTTTCTGCTTCAGTAGCTTCTTTTGATTCATTTAAATCAATATTTTGTTCTGCCGCTACTTCTTCATTTGATACACCTTGTTGACCTTCTAAGATTGCATCTGCCATTTTACCAGTTAATAATTTAACGGCACGGATAGCATCATCGTTTGCAGGGATAACGTAATCAATTTCATCTGGATCACAGTTAGTATCCACAATACCTACGATAGGGATGTTTAATTTACGTGCTTCAGCAATTGCGTTGCGCTCTTTACGAGGGTCAACTACAAATAATGCTTGAGGCATTGATTTCATATCACGAATTCCGCCTAAGAATTTAATTAAACGGTCGTATTCTTTTTTAAGTTCTACAACTTCTTTTTTAGGTAGTACTTCGAATAAGCCATCTTCTTCCATTTTTTCAATTTCAGAGATACGTTTGATACGTTTAGAAATTGTTTTATAGTTAGTTAAAATTCCACCTAACCATCTTTGGTTTACGTAGAATTGACCAGCACGTTCTGCTTCAGCTTTAACTGAATCTTGTGCTTGTTTTTTCGTACCAACGAATAAAACTTTTCCACCATCTTCTGATACTTGTTTAATGAAGTTATAAGCTTCTTCTACTTTTTTCACTGTTTTTTGTAAATCGATAATGTAAATACCGTTTCTTTCAGTAAAAATGTAACGTTTCATTTTTGGGTTCCAACGACGAGTTTGGTGACCAAAATGAACGCCTGCTTCTAGTAATTGTTTCATTGAAATTACTGCCATAATTAAAATCCTCCTATTGGTTTTTACCTCCACATAAAGCTCATACAAACACGATAATTAATTACCGCACCGTTTATACTTTGACTTTTATGTGTGTGTATTGGCTTAATAGCCGTGAATAAATATATCATATTTGCATTTATAAAGCAATAGTTTAACTTTACTATTTAGCACATTAAAAGAACGGCTAAAAACCTTATGATTTAGACGCTCCTTTTACTCATATGTGTTTTTAAAAATCATATTTAAAGTTATTTTATTCTTTCTAATTCTTCTAAGAATTTATCTTTTTTAACTTTAATAAATGTACCCTTCATACCTAATGAACGTGATTCGATAACGCCTGCACTTTCAAGTTTACGTAGCGCATTAACGATTACTGAACGCGTAATGCCGACTCTGTCAGCAACTTTCGATGCGATTAGTAACCCTTCATTACCACCTAATTCTTCAAAGATATGCTCAATTGCTTCACTTTCAGAATATGATAAAGAATTAATAGCCATGCTTATTGAGGCTTTATCTCTGGCTTCTTTTTCAACTTCATTATGTTTCTCACGTAAAATTTCCATACCAATTACTGTAGCTGCGTACTCACCAAGAACTAAATCATTCTCAGAAAAATCTTCTTGTACACGGCCAAGCACTAAAGTTCCTAGTCTTTCCCCGCCACCTAAAATCGGGAAAATTGTGGTACGACTTATTTTAAATAAGTCTTTATTTTCTGGTGGGAATACAGATAGTACATTATCGATATCAATATTAGATTGCGTCTCTTTTACATCCATCAATTTATCTGTATATTCTACAGGTATATGTCTGTTTTCTAACATTTGAATAATACGGTCATTTTTTAATAATTCATTTAGGCTTGATCCTAAAATTTTTCCTTTTCTAGAAACTATAAATACATTCGTTACTGTTACACTACTTATCGTTTGTGCTACATCCTTAAAATCAACAGCGATACCTTTGTGCTTTTGCAAAAGTGTATTTAATTCTCTAGTTTTCGATAATAAGCTCATATTCCTTCTCCTTTTTTATTTATATTATAAAATAAATGCACTTAAATCTTTGTTTGTTGAAATTGTCTTCAACTTATCATCAACATATTGTGGTGTAATGTCTACAACCGCATTGGGCATACTTGGTGCTTCAAACGATAAATCTTCTAGCATCTTTTCAAGTATAGTATGCAATCGACGTGCGCCAATGTTATCAGTATCTTGGTTTACTTGAAACGCAATTTCTGCCAATCGCTTAATCGCGTCCTCTGTAAAGTTGACTGTCACTTCTTCTGTGTGAAGTAACGCTTCGTATTGTTTGATAAGTGATAATTTCGGTTCAGTCAAGATTCGTACAAAATCTTCCACTGAAAGACTTTCTAATTCAACGCGAATTGGAAAACGACCTTGTAACTCTGGAATTAAATCACTTGGTTTAGCCACGTGGAATGCTCCAGCACCAATAAATAGCATATGTTCAGTATTAACAGTACCATATTTTGTTTGTACCATGCTACCTTCAAGTATTGGTAAAATGTCTCTCTGTACACCTTGTCGAGAGACGTCTTGCCCTGAATTTTGACTACTTGTAGCAACTTTATCTATCTCATCAATAAATATAATACCCATTTGTTCAGCTAGCTCGATTGCTTGTTGATTTGCTGATTCTTGATCAATCAATTCATCAGCATATTGATCCGTTAATATTTTACGTGCTGTCTTAACTGGAACTTCTCTTTCAACTTTTTTCTTAGGCATCAACTGATTCATCATATCTTGCATTTGTTCATTTTGGTTTGTACCTAACATGCCCATTGCACCTGGATCCTGTTCTACTTTTAACCTTACTTTTTCTTCTTCTAGTTCACCTTTTAATAATTGCTGTTTGATTTCTGAACGTTTCGTCTTAATTTCATCAGTTGGGTTGTCTTCCTCTTCTTCATTATTCTGTCCAAAGTTTGGCATTGCACCACCAAATAATGATTCTAAAGGATTACTACTGTTATTACCATTGTTATTTGCTTTTTTTTTCATACTAGGCACTAAAAGTTTCACAAGCTTTTCATTTGCCTTTTGCTCAGCTTCATCTTTCACTAGCTCTTTTTTTTGCTCTTTAATGAGCCTGATAGCTACGTCAACTAAATCCCTAACCATGCTTTCAACATCACGACCAACATAACCTACTTCTGTAAATTTAGTTGCTTCTACTTTTATAAAAGGTGCTCCTACTACTTTTGCCATTCTTCTTGCAATCTCTGTTTTACCTACACCAGTTGGTCCAATCATTAAAATATTTTTAGGTGCAATCTCTTGTTTAGCCTCTTCTGATAAAAGACTTCTTCTATACCTATTTCTTAATGCAATTGCTACTTTACGCTTTGCATCATCTTGTCCAACAATATATTCATTTAGTTTTGAAACGATATCTTTTGGTGTTAATTTAATGCCCGCCGTTTCCATAAAATAAATTACCTCCGTAATTTTGATTTCAAATTTGTAAAAGTTTTCTAAATTTATTTATTATTACTATATCCTAAATTTTGTCAGTTATACATTTTTCTTTTTTATTATTACTATAACTTTTCAACTACGATTTGATCATTTGTAAACACACAGATATCTGATGCCACTTTTAAACTTTCATAAGCCATTTCTTCTGCAGTCAAATTTGTCGCATGTCGCTTCAAAGCTCTCCCAGCACTTAAAGCATAATTTCCCCCTGAGCCAATTGCAATCAAAGCATCGTCTGGTGCAATAACTTCACCTGTACCACTTACTACAAGTATTGAGTCCTTATCCATAACGATAAGCATTGCTTCAAGTTGACGTAATTGCTTGTCACCTCTCCATTCTTGTGCTAATTCCACTGCAGCTCTCTCTAAATTACCGCCAAATTGTTGTAATTTAGTTTCAAATTTTTCAAATAATGTGAATGCATCTGCCACGCTTCCTGCAAATCCTGCTAACACTTTATCATTATATAAACGTCTTACTTTTCTAGCTGTTTGCTTCATAATCACTTGTTCTCCAAGTGTTACTTGACCATCACCAGCCATTGCTGAATGGCCATTATGTTGTACTGCAAAGATTGTTGTTGCATGAATAGATGTACTCATAATCTAATTCTCCTTTTTTGCACGAGGATGTGCGTTTAAATATACTTTTCTTAATTGTTCATTTGTAACGTGAGTGTAACGGCCTGTGGTGGATAAATTCACATGACCTAACAACGATTGCACTGTACGTAAATCAGCACCTTGATTAAGCATATGCGTGGCAAACGTGTGACGTAATTTATGTGGATGGATATCAGTGACACCCGCAGTGCGTTTAACAACGTCATTCAACACATAACGAACGCCACGCTCTGTAATAGGCGCACCGTTCATATTAACTAATAAATAATCATGATTACTGTTTTTTTTAGGTTTAAATAACTCTAAATAACGTTCTATACTTTGCTTACAAAATTCGCCGAACGGTATAAAGCGTTCTTTTCCACCTTTTCCTAAGACTTTTACACCAGGTAATTTCATATCTAAGTCATACGCTTTAATGTGAACTAATTCAGAAACCCTTATACCTGTTGCATAAAGTAATTCCAAAATCACTCTATCTCTCAAACCTTTTTTGGGATCTTTTTCAACAGTGTCAAATAAAGCTTCCATTTCCTCTTCATAAAAAAAATGAGGTAAATGTTGTTCCTTCTTTGGATGAACTAACTGAACGAATGGATTGACAACTAGTTCATCTTGGGTCATCCAATATTCATAAAAACTTCTCAGCGTAGAAATTTTACGAGAAACTGAGGTCCTTTTCAAGTTTTTTGAATATAAATAACTTAGATAGTTTCTCGCATCTTTATATTCAAACGTAGATAACACTAAGTGTTCTTGACTTAAAAATGCATTAAACTGTTCTAAATCATCATGATATGACTTTAAAGTATGATCTGAAAACTGTCGTTCTACTTTTAACATATATAAATATGCGTGTTGGATTTCTTCCAATAAAAACCCCTCCATCAGTATGAATTGTAGCATATTGAAGAAGGGGTCTGCGAAAAATAACTATTAAATTGAGTCAAACATACAAAACTTTTTGAAAATTGGATTAATTAATATGTTTTTATAAAGTCTGTTTGTAATTATCTAAATAAGATAATGCACGATTAGCAAGCGCCTCATAGCGAAGTTTTTTATCTTTAATGCGATTTTCTAATACAGGCAGTAAACCGAAATTCGCATTCATTGGTTGGAAATTTTTCTCATTTTTAGCATGAGAAATATAATAAGCTAAACTTCCAATTATTGTTTCTCTAGGAAATACGACGCCGCCTTTACTCTTTATTTTATGCGCTACGTTTATACCAGCGACTAAACCACTTGCTGCACTTTCCACATATCCTTCTACACCAGTCATTTGGCCAGCAAAATGAACTTCTTCTCTACCTATCAGTTCATACATTTCATTTAAGACATCTGGTGAGTTAATAAATGTATTTCGATGCATCACACCGTATCTTACAATCTCAACATCCTCTAGTCCAGGGATTAAACGAATAACATCTTTTTGAGCTCCCCATTTTAAATGCGTTTGGAAGCCAACAAGATTATAAAGTGTGCCTGCTGCATCATCTTGTCTTAATTGTACAACTGCATATGGGCGCTCACCTGTCTTAGGATCTTCAAGTCCTACAGGTTTCATGGGACCAAATAATAATGTTTTACGCCCACGTCCTGCCATAACTTCAAACGGCATACAACCTTCAAAATATTTTTCTTTTTCAAACTCATTTACAGGGGCAACTTCTGCTTCCATAAGTGCATCATAAAATATGTTAAATTCTTCTTCAGTCATAGGACAATTTAAATATGCTGCCTCACCTTTATCATAGCGCGATTTCAGATAGACTTTATCCATATTGATACTTTCTTTTTCAATAATTGGAGCTGCTGCATCATAAAAATACAATTGATCTTTACCAGTAGCTTCAACTATTTCTTTAGCTAGATTTTCTGTTGTTAATGGACCTGTGGCAATGATTGTATATCCCTCAGGAATACTGTGAATTTCTTCATTTAATACTGTAACATTCGGATGATTTTTCAAAGTTTCTGTTACATAGCCAGCAAAATCATGACGATCCACTGCTAACGCACCACCTGCTGGTACTCTAGCTTTATCTGCCGCCGTAATAATAAGTGAGTCGAGACGTCTCATTTCTTCTTTTAAGACACCGACAGCATTAGTTAATGCATTGCCACGTAATGAATTTGAACAAACTAACTCAGCAAATTTATCTGTATGGTGTGCTGGTGTTTGTCTTACTGGCCTCATCTCTATTAAATTAACTTTAATTCCTCTTTGAGCTAATTGATATGCTGCTTCTGAGCCAGCTAAACCAGCACCAATAACATTGACAGTTTGAGTCATTTAACTTCCTCCAATATATTAAAAATAGCAACTACGACATCATATCATAAATATAGTCGTCTACATTATAAATATGTGTCGCAAGTTGCTGATAGTAATAATTAACAATGTTTTATAATGAACAAGGTCATTTACTTATTATTAAAACATTATATTTTTTGTTTATTTTTGTTCTTCTTCTTTGTAATTACAGTTAGAACAAATGACCTGACTTTTACGGCCTTGTTTTTTCTCAACAAGATAGTGTTCACATTTAGGACAATCACGTCCAACAGGTTTATCCCACGTCACAAATTCACATTCAGGATATTTAGAACAACCATAGAAGACACGGTTCTTTTTAGATTTACGTTCAACGACATCGCCCTCTTTGCATTTAGGACAAGTCACGCCAATTGTTTTAACAATTGCTTTTGTATTGCGGCAGTCTGGAAAGTTAGAACATGCCATGAATTTACCATAGCGCCCCATTTTTATAACCATTGGAGAACCACATAGTTCACAATCTTCTCCAGCTGGTTCATCTTTAATTTCTATTTTTTCCATTTCTTCTTCTGCACGTTTCACATCTTGGCTAAAACTACTATAAAAATCGCGAATTACTTTTTTCCAAGTAATATCTCCTTCAGCTACTTTATCAAGTAATGTTTCCATATTTACAGTGAAATCGACATCAATAATTTCAGGGAAGTAATCTTTTACTTGCTCATGAACAATTTCACCTAGTTCAGTTGGCACAAATCGTTTACTTTCATTTTTTACGTAATTTCTCTTTTGAATTGTATCAATCGTTGGTGCATACGTAGATGGTCGCCCGATTTTCATTTCTTCCATTGTTTTAACTAAACGTGCCTCAGTATAACGTGGCGGTGGTTGAGTAAAGTGTTGAGAAGGTTCGATATTTGTTGCTGTAACCATTTCACCTTCATCAATTTTAGGTAATTTATTTTCTTTGCCACCATCATTATCATCATTAGCTTCAACGTATAACGTCATGAATCCTTTGAACTTGATTGTTTGTCCATTTGCACGGAATTTTAAGTCATTTTGTGTTAAATCCATTGCAACTGTATCAAGTATTGCAGGTGCCATTTGACTTGCAACGAAACGTTCCCAAATTAATTTGTATAATCTATGTTGATCACGCGTTAAGAAATCTTTCATTTCGTTTGGCGTACGTAAAGTACCAGTAGGTCTAATAGCTTCATGAGCATCTTGATCGCCTTGTCCTTTAGGCTTTCGATTTGATGTATATTCTTTCCCATAAGTCTCTTCGATGTAATTTTTAACTTCAGATTTTGCCTGATCCGAAATTCTTGTTGAATCTGTACGCATATAAGTGATTAAACCTATTGTACCTTTTCGTTTCAAATCAATACCTTCATACAATTGCTGTGCTAACATCATTGTCTTTCTTGCTTTGAAATTTAATTTGCGTGCAGCTTCTTGTTGTAATGTTGAAGTTGTAAATGGGTTAGCAGGGTTTCGTGTTTTTTCTTTTTTAGTGACTTTCGTTACTTCAAACTGATCCCCATCAAGTTGTGTCGTAATTTTCTCAACATCATCTTTATTCGTTAATTTATAAGGCTTGTTTTTTAAATGTAGGAATTTTGCACTAAACTTAGATTTTTTATATCTAAATTCGCCTTCAATTTTCCAGTATTCTTCTGGTTTAAAGTTTCTAATTTCATTCTCTCGATCAATAACTAATCTTAATGCGACAGATTGTACACGTCCGGCTGACAAACCTTTTTTGACTTTTTTCCACAACACTGGAGAAATATTATAACCAACTAATCGGTCTAATATACGTCTTGCTTGCTGTGCGTCAACAAGGTCCATCTCTATGCCTCTTGGATGTTTAAAACTATCTTTTACGGCATCTTTTGTTATTTCATTAAATACAACTCTATTTTCTACTGATTCTTCTAAGTTTAATATATTTGCTAAATGCCAAGCAATTGCCTCACCTTCACGGTCAGGGTCACTCGCTAAGAATACTTTTTTGGCTTTCTTAGCATGTTTTTTTAGTTCTTTAACAACTGGACCTTTGCCGCGTATCGTTATATATTTTGGTTCAAAATCATTTTCCTCATCTACACCCATTTGACTACGTGGCAAGTCTCTAACGTGTCCCATAGATGCGATAACTTTATATTTTTTACCTAAATATTTTTCAATGGTTTTAGCTTTTGCAGGCGATTCAACTATGACTAAATTTTCTGCCAAAGTAGTTTCCCCCTTGCATTTCTAATTACAAAGATAAATGATAAACGGTCTATTTTGTTTTTGTCAATGTTTTTAATTTTATGTTTCTGATATTTCCATCAATATCAGCAGAAAAAAACAACCAATTGTCATTATTAGTTCATAATTAATCAATATCATTGAATTAATCAAATTTTTATTTATAATCCACTGTAATATCACTGGCTTTTAGGATGATTTTTGCACCTTCTTGCGCATTTAATAAGTTACCTTCAGTCATAGGATTAAACATAGAACCCGGTAATACATATACTTCCCTGTTTTGATCTAAAGCACAATTCGTAGTTATACATGTGCCACTTTGTGCTTTGGATTCTGTAATTAATACACCTTTTGATAATCCACTTATAATCCTATTGCGTTCAGGGAAATAATGCTTTTTAGGTTTTTCATATGGTAAATACTCGCTTATGACCAAACCTTTCTCTTCGATTTGTTGTCTTAATATTCTTGTCTCTTTTGGATAGTGTTCTAAATGACCAAAACCTAACACTCCAACTGTAGACATATTCATTGAAAGTGCTCTTTTGTGTGCCATTGCATCTGCTCCCCTAGCTAAGCCGGATACAATTGTTAAATTTTCATTTTTAAATGAAGGAAAAAGTAAGTCAAGTGCTTTTTGACTATAATCCGTGGCATGTCTTGACCCTATAATAGCAAGAGTTTGAGTAGTTTGCATTAGAGATATGTTTCCTCTATAAAAGAGAATGAGCGGCGGTTCGTAGATTTCTTGAAGTAATAAGGGGTATAAAGCATTATTTATTGTAATATAATTTACATTCCATTGTCGTAATAAATTTAATATATCCTCTTTAGTTTGTTTTAAGTATTGTCTATAAATTTTGGTTCTTCTTGTCATTTTTAGCATATGCAAAAATTCTCTAAGTACATAATTCTGTTCAGTTTGATTATATTCAAGAAAGTTATTACTATACTTGAACAACTGATAAATTTGTTGTGTCGTTAAGCCTGAAAAACGTAACTTTAAATATTGTTCTGCTCTTATAAAAAACACTCCTTTATTCTCTTATTATAATAAAAATAATACCTCTTGATATTACAAAACAGCATCATTTTTCAAAGAAAAGTAATCAATTTTTAAAGAGTAATTCCCCTTCTTAACTTCGTGTAAAATAACAATAATTATTAGTCAAAAAATCAAAAACCAACTTGCTAATTTTTGAAAATAAAACCGTCAAACAAAATTCCCAACTTTTTTCTTCTATTATAATGTTATTTTTTATCTTCTCCATAACAAGTGAACACTAGTCACATTATATATGCTTTTATAAATATTTTTATTATGAACTTTTTGGTATATACAAAAAATGGTTAATAGAAATAACTTAGTATTTCTATTAACCATAATTATTATAAAATATTAATTTTCAGCACCTAAAATAGCGCAAACTCCGACATATTTTCGGAATTTGCGCTGAATTTATACAAAATTATTATTGTTTAACAGTTAATAATTGCTCGTAAATGCCTGCTTCTTTAGCTGCATCGATTAATGTTGTACCGATTTCAGATGGTGTATCTGCAGTTGTAACCCCACAGCTATTAAGTGTTTTGATTTTTTCGTCAGCAGTACCTTTACCACCTGAAATAATCGCACCGGCATGACCCATACGTTTACCAGGAGGGGCTGTTTGACCTCCAATGAAGCCTACAACAGGTTTAGTCATATTGTCTTTAATCCATTCAGCAGCTTCTTCTTCTGCTGTACCACCGATTTCACCAATCATAACTACTGCTTTTGTTTCATCATCTTCGTTGAACGCTTTTAATACATCAATAAAGTTTGTACCGTTGACTGGATCTCCACCGATACCTACTGCTGTAGTTTGACCAATACCTTCTTCAGTTAATTGATGAACAGCTTCATAAGTTAATGTACCTGAACGAGATACTACACCTACGTGACCTTTTTTGTGGATATAGCCTGGCATAATACCAATTTTACATTCGTCAGCAGTAATAACACCTGGACAGTTTGGTCCTACAACACGTGTCTTCTTACCTTTTGAATAGCGTTTAACTTTAACCATATCTACTACTGGAATATGTTCTGTAATACAGATAGCTAAATCAAGTTCTGCTTCAATACATTCTAAAATTGCATCTGCAGCAAATGGTGCAGGTACATAGATTACAGATACTGTAGCTCCTGTTTCTTTTTGTGCTTCTTCAACTGTGTTGAATACTGGTACACCTTCTACAACTTGTCCACCTTTACCTGGTGTAACCCCAGCAACAATTTGTGTACCATATTCAAGCATTTGTTTTGTATGGAAAAGGGCAGTTGACCCTGTGATACCTTGTACAATTACTTTTGTATTTTTATCAATAAATACGCTCATCTTAGTGCTCCCATCCTTTCCTTACGCTTCTTTAACAAGTTTTACGATTTTTTGTGCGCCTTCTGCCATTGTTGCAGCTGGTTCAATTGCTAATCCTGAGTCCTTAAGAATTTCTTTACCTTTTTCAACGTTTGTTCCTTCTAAACGAACGACAAGCGGTAAAGTAAGTTCTACTTCTTTAACTGCAGCAACAATACCTTCAGCAATAATGTCACATTTCATGATTCCACCAAAGATATTTACAAAAATACCTTGTACATTATCATCACCTAAAATGATTTTAAATGCTTCAGTAACTTTTTCTTTTGTTGCACCGCCTCCTACATCTAGGAAGTTTGCCGGATTTCCGCCAAAGTGGTTTATTGTATCCATAGTTGCCATAGCTAAACCAGCACCATTTACCATACAACCGATGTCACCATCTAATGCGATATATGATAAATCATACTTAGAAGCTTCAATTTCTTTAGGATCTTCTTCTTCTAAATCGCGTAATTCTAGGATATCTTTATGTCTAAATAATGCGTTATCATCAAAATTAACTTTTGCATCTAGCGCTAAAACATTCCCGTCACCAGTTGTTACTAGTGGGTTAATTTCTACAATAGAACAGTCTTTCTCAATGAAAACATTATAAAGTGATATTAAAAATTTAGCTGCTTTATTAATAGATTCTTTTGGAATATTAATATTAAATGCAATTCTTCTTGCTTGATATGGTGCTAACCCAACAATTGGATCAATTGTTTCTTTGAATATTTTTTCAGGTGTTTCAGCAGCAACTTCTTCAATTTCAGTTCCGCCTTCTTCTGATGCCATCAAAGTAACGCTATCAGTCGCACGATCAATTACAAACCCAACATAATATTCTTTTTGAATATCGCAGCCCTCTTCTATGTAAAGGCGTTTAATTTCTTTACCTTCTGGACCAGTTTGGTGTGTTACAAGCGTCTTGCCTAATAATTCTTTTGCATAAGTTTCAACTTCAGATAGTGATTTGGCAATTTTAACTCCGCCTGCTTTACCTCTACCCCCAGCGTGAATCTGTGCTTTTACCACATATACATCTGAGTTTAATTCTTTTGCTTTTTCTACTGCTTCATCAGCAGTGAACGCTACGCGTCCTTCTGGGACAGCTACGCCCATAGTACGAAATATTGCTTTACCTTGATACTCGTGGATATTCATTCTCCATCCTCCTGTTTCTTAGGTTAAGTTCATAACTAATTATATGAAATGTAAGCGCTATTGTAAACTCATTTTCACTACTTCTTTTAAATCTTTTGTTTTTTAAGATTAATTTGTGAGTGATTTAATTGGTTCAAAAGACTTTCTATGTTCGCTAATAATGCCATAATGCTTTATACCGTCCAGATGTTGTTGTGTCCCATAACCGACATTTTTTTCAAATCCATATTCTGGAAATTTTTCTCCCAATTCACGCATATATCTATCTCTATACTCTTTTGCTAATACGCTCGCAGCTGCAATAGAGACACTTTTTGCATCACCTTTCACTAAAGATGTTTGTGGGATATCGGAATCTATAGTCATAGCATCTATAAGCAAATGTGTCGGCTTCACATCCAAAGCTTCTACTGCTCTTTTCATTGCTAACTTGGTCGCTTCATAAATATTAATTTCATCGATTTCTTCGACAGTAGCAACACCATAAGCATAATCGCATAGTTCTGATAATAATTGGCTTTCTAAATTATTTCTCTTTTTAGCTGATAATTGTTTAGAGTCATTTAAACCTGTAAATTGATGTCCTTCGTTTAGGACAACTGCGCACGTAACAACTGGTCCAGCTAAGGGACCTCTACCAACCTCATCTATGCCACAAATTAACGCTGTCTCATCTTCAGCTAATATTTTATTTTCATAATGTGACATCATTTGATAGTTTTCTATCATAATTTGCTCTTTTTCTAGTTGCTTTCTTCTTGAGTTAACTGCATTTTGCACACCTTTACGTGCGTCCTCATTAACAGAGTGTTTCGCTAACTCTTCTAAATCATGAATATCTTGTAGCATTGTTTTAACTTCTTGAATGGTTTGTTTCATAAATGTGTTTACACGTCCATTTCGCTAGTGATATCAAAAGTATATGTACCCACTTTAGCATTTCTTACTTCATGAATAATTAAATCAATTACCGCTTCATAATCAACTTCATTACCACGTTTTAGTAGTCCACGACGACGGCCTATTGCATCAAACCACTCTAAATTTTCTGCATAAATTGGTACATCAACTTGATAGTGCTGTTTTAGCCCTTCATAGTCGTGTTGTTTCATAAATTCTAATCCGTAAATGGCTACTTCATCTAAATGAACGATACTATCTTTAATTGCACCAGTAATACTTAATTTTTTACCTACTAATTGATCTTCAAATTTAGGCCATAAAATGCCTGGTGTGTCTAATAATTGTAAAGATTTCCCTACTTTAATCCATTGCTGTTGCTTTGTTACACCGGGTGTATTACCTGTTTTAGCAATTGCTTTATTTGCTAATTTATTAATGAGGGTTGATTTACCAACATTAGGGATACCTACAATCATTGCTCTAATTGCACGAGGCTTTAATCCTTTTTGTTTTTCTTTTTCAAATTTTTCTTTTGTAGCTTTTATTGCGGTTTGCTCAACTTGTTTTAAACCTTTTCCGTGCTTTGCGTCAATTGCTACAGGATAGAAACCTTTATCCTTAAAGTAATTTCCCCATTTTTCTAATTCTTTCAAATTAGCCATATCTTTTTTATTCAAAATGACTACACGAGGTTTTTGTTGAATGACTTCATCAATCATTGGGTTGCGAGAGCTATAGGGGATACGAGCATCCACAAGTTCAAACACTACATCCACTTTTTTTAATTGCTCTGATACTTCTCTTTTGGCTTTAGCCATATGACCTGGGTACCATTGAATTACCATATACATCACCTTTCTTTACTTACACTCTATTTATATTTTTAATTTTTAAAATTTAGTTTTATAACCTATATTATTCTTTGACTTTAAAATCATAACACGTCCCCCACAATGTTATAAATAAAATAACGTCATTATTATTCCAATATGTTCAATTTTACAACATTATTTAATAATATTCCTCAAAATGTTTTATAAGGCATGTTTTAAGGTACTCAAAATAGATAATACAATTTTGCTTTTTAAAATAGCTGATATGTAAAGTATTATATTTTTTAGATAAATAATAGTTAATTTTATCTAAATTAATAAAAAGTCGTTACAATGAAATTATATTTAATACATATTCAGGAGTCGTTTATGAAACGTAAATTTTTATACGTATGTTTATTTTTAGTATTAGCTCTTATGGGACATGGTTACGTCATTTTTAGATATATCAATGATGGCGTTTTATTTACAGGACCTAATGATGGCATGGAACAAATGGTGCCAATTCAGATGTTTTTATTTGAAAACTGGAGTAACGGCAATTGGTTTTATGCTACTGACTTTGGGCTTGGAGGAGATTTTTTTACTGACTTAAGCTATTATTTTTCAACTAACATTATTTTTATTTTGAATGTCATTGTTATCTCTTTACTTAAACTAGTAGTTACCATAGATACATCAGACGTGATGTTTTGGATGACAAATGCATTAATAACTTCTATATTAAAATCTACTATTGCAATGATTGCTACATTTATTTATGTGCAGTCCATATTGAAAAATCGTAAAATAGCAACATTAGTTGCTTTTATATTTGTGATATCGCCACTTTATTTTAGGTTTACAGTTTACTGGCCTTTTTTTAGTGATATTTTCATTTGGTTACCATTTTTATTATGGTCAATTGAACGTTTTTTAAAAAGTGGAAAAATAGGAATTTTTATTATAATCGTCACCATTTCATTAATTAATAATTTTTATTTTGCTTATTATCAAATGATAACTGGTCTATTATATTTTATAGCCCGGATAGTTTTCAAACACAAAGACGATATTGTCGCAAGATTCAATTCAGTTAAGACACTAACTACCGCATCATTATTGGGATTAGGATGCAGTTTATTTTTCTTTTTTCCTGCAGTACAAGGGTATTTCAACAATAGACGCATTCCTTTTGATGCTGAAGTAGATGTATTCGAACCATTCAATCAAAATACTAATATCTTTTATGATAATTATTTAATTGTCATTCTTTACTTAACAATACAAGCTCTATTATCTTTCAAGTTATATAAACATTTCTATTATAAATTATTTGCTATTTTTACATTAGTGACGATTTGCGCTAGCTTTCTACCGTTTGTTGATCAACTATTTAATGGCTTTTCAGCACCTCAAAAACGTTGGCACTATCTCATTGCGTTTAATTCGGCTTTGTTAATAGGCTTATATGTGAAATATTTTCGTACATTATCACTCAAGAATTACATTTTTTCATCTTTAATTGCATTAGGATTTGTCTTTTTAAGTGCATGGCATTATGACAAATTCGTCTCATGGGTTTATTATATGCCAATAGTATGCACTATAGGGTTACTGATACTACTCGTAAAAGAAGCTAAAATCAGGACAAAATTAACAAGTATTTTTATTTTATCTATAATGATACTCTCTGTTTTAGTTTCATTTGTATTTATACGTAATCAAATCTATTTTGAGGATCACGTACAACGAGCGAGTTCTTATTATGTAAATGCTAGCTTGTTTAATACCCCATTACAACGCCAACTAGTTACTGAAATGCAAAATGGGAAATCTGAAGATGAGCGCATTGATTGGCGCGTCAACGAACAAGACAATACACCGATGTATCAACAATTTAAAGGATTAAGTCTTTATTCAAGTATTTTTGACCATAATATACTGGATTTTTACTATGATGAGTTGAAAATCAATATGAAAGAAGAATCCGTTAGCAGATACCAATCAACAAATAGTAGACAAAATATTAACAGTTTATTTTCTGTTCGCTATTTAATGTTAAAAGATTATCAAAATGGGGTCCCTGAATACTTTCAAGAAGTAAAAAAAGATGGTCAGTACCGAGTTTATGAAAATACATTAATCCTTCCATCAGTACGTGTGACAGACCGTATATTTAATGCTCAAAGTTTAAAAACACCTATCGATAGAGAACATGCAATGATTGAGGGTGTAGTATTAAATAATAAAGGCACAGACTATATAGATAAAGCGGAGAATTTATTACCACAAACAGATATTTCTTATCAAAATATAAAACATAAATCAAATAATAATATATATATTGCTAAATCCAATAAACTTGGACAAGCACAGATTCATGTACCAGAAGACCTTAGAACACAATATAAAGATTTTTATGTCACTCTCAGAGTTAAACGAGGTCAACCTGACAGTAATTTTTCAGTTAATATTAATGGCTACTCGAACAACCGTCTATACAACAACTCTACTTATCGTACCGGTGTTGATACACAACTTTACAGAACACAACCAGATGAAAATGGCAATATAAACATCACACTTAGCCCGAGTGGTAATTATCAATTTGAATTAAAAAGCTTACATGGTGAAAATTATAAGAAACTAAAAAAAGCACACAGCAAGGCACAAAACCATGGATACTATAAAGATATTAATAACGGCGTTAAAGTTACATTAGGCCAGCACCCTAAAGGCGTTGCATCGATTAATATACCGTATAGAAAAGGTATGTATGCTTACGTAGATGGTAAAAAGGTGAAACCTATAAAAGTAAATTATATGATGACTGGCATACCAGTCGATAAAGATGATAGTGAGATCACGATTAAGTATAGACCAAAATACTGGTATACTATGATTGCTCTTTCCGCGATAAGTATGGTGGTCAGTATGATTTGGTGCTTTCGCAAAAATAAAACTATAAATCATAAGAGGAATTAATATTTAAAAGGAGTTTGACAGAGATGAGGTATGATCATGTTAAATAAACTTTGGACCCACAAAGTTACGAGGTTTATATGTATTATGACACTAGGTGTAAGTGTTGCTCTACTTGCATTTGCGCCATATATCTTTCGTTATATAACTGAAGGTATAGTGTTCAGTGGAAGCGGTGATGGTTACAGACAAATGATGCCATTCCAAATGTATTTATATGAACATTTTAGTCAATTCAAAAATTTTTATGATCATTCATTTGGCCTAGGAGGAGATTATGTAAAAGACTTAGCTTATTATTATGCTACTTCTCCCTTTACATGGATTAATTTCATTTTTGTATGGTTATCCGAAGTATTATTTCATAGTAATCCAAATAATATTACGTATTGGGCAAGTAATCAATTGATTGTCTCATTCATTAAGGGCGTAGCGACCTTTGTACTTGCCTTTTACTATTTCAGATATTTAAAGTTTAAGCATTACGCTGTTTTTCTTGCTGCTATGTTATATGGCGCATCAACAGTAGTTATTTATTTTAATTTTACTTGGTCTTATTATGGAGATTTACTTATATTTCTTCCATTATCTTTATTAGCAATCGAACGCTTTTTTAAAGAAAAGAAAATAGGTTTATTTATTTTTGCAGTTGCTTTAACATTATTTTCAAATTTTTATTTTAGTTATTATGAATCAATCGTCTTATTTGCATATTACTTTTATAGATTAATACTTCCTCAACAAAATGATATTGTAACGAGAAAGCAAAAATTATGGGTAATTCCTGTTGCAGTTTTCCTAAGCACACTTGCAAGTATTTGGGGACTTTATACTGGCGTTTCTTCATTTTTTAATAATGATAGAATGAGTAATCCACATTTCGACATAAATTTATTTACTGATTTTGCTCGCCAGAAACATTTCTTTAGTAATGGTTTTTATATTACTGTTTCAATCATTGCTTTAGTCGCTCTATTATCATTTAAATTATACAGACATTATTATTATAAGTTTTTTGCTATCATGACTTGGATTATGCTCATTGGTTCATTGACGCCCTATTTTGATAGTATGTTCAATGGCTTTTCATCACCTGAACGTAGATGGGTTTACATATTTGCATTCTCTACTGCAGGGTTAATTGCATTATTCATTCAGTATATATCAGAATTAAATCTCAAATCATATATGCTAGCATGCATGCCCGCATTACTCATCATGATAGTTATGACAATTATAGTTGAGAAAGAAAGCATGACATGGATGTCCGTGTGTCTAATCATAATGATTTTCATTGGTGTTATATTATTCAAAAGATCATTACTTAAAAAAAATTGGACATTAGTAGTACTCGTATTACTATTTATTGTGCAACAAAGTATGATACTTTCAAATCATCATGTTAATAATGTAAAAAATTATGAATCCACACAATCAGCTATGCATGCTTCAAAATATAAGAGTCCTGCTCTATCTAAGAAAATAGATGCAATCAATAAGCGGCATCACGATGATCCATTGAATAGAATTGACTATATGTCTCAATATGGGCTCAACTCACCAATGATTTATCATTTTAATGGAATCGCATTATATTCAAGTATCTTTGATGGTGATATTTTAGAATACTATGATAAAACATTACAAATAAATATGCATACTGATAAAAATAGTACTTATCGATTATTATCTAATAGAGCAAATTTAATGGCTTTATGGAACGTTAAAGACCGTATACGTCGGCCTAATGACTCAAATATGACATTTGGTTTTCAACCAAAAGATATAGTACATCATTCAAAAAATGAGTCATTTATTCATTCAACTAACGAAATAAAATATCCGAGTGCACACATCACAGATAAGGTTTATGATCCAAAAGACTTAAAATCACCGATTGATAAAGAGCAAGCAATGTTACAAGGTGTAGTATTAAACGATGAGCATATTAAACCTAATAGTGATTTTAAAGCAAATGATAATTTATTAAATAAAGCAACATCCACTTTAAATGATGCACATAAAAATGATGAAGGTGAACTTGTCGTAACAAAAGACAAAGGTGGCATTACCTACAATTTACCTTCATCTATAGCAGAGAAATACGAAGATATGTATGTTGAAATGGATGTAGAATTATTAACGCCAGACAAAGAACATGACGTTGGTGTGAATGAGTACAAACAAGGTCGAAATAAGTTAACTTATAAGTATCGTCGCTTTGTATCACCAGTTACGATGCGTGTAAAAGCAGATGAAAACCTTCATGTTAGGCTATCAAAAGGTAAATATCGTTTTAACATTAAAGGTATTTACGGTGAAAATTACGAAATTTTAAACAAAGCTGCTAATGAATTAGATGAGGTGAAAATATCCGAACACCGTTCTGGTTATACGATCAATAAAAACAAAAATGATAAAGGCTATATCGTGTTACCAATGGCTTTTCGTGATGGTATGAAAGCCAAATCTGATGGTCAATTCATTCCTGTAAAACAAGGCAACGGTATTATGACAATCATTCCAGTTGAGAAAGGTCAAGAAACAATCGAACTCACATACACGCCTCCACATACCAAAAAACTCATCATTTTAAGTATTATCGGGATAGTACTAAGTGTTGTTTTCGCAAGATGGATAAAAACAAATCCTAGGCGTTCTGAACATTAAGGCGTAGCTATATTTTAATCAACTTACTCCGTTTTTATAAATTGAATTATAGACGAAAAAAAGCGACCCTCTAATGAGGATCGCTTTTTTATGTCTTATTTGCTGATTAACGAATTTCTTTGATTCTAGCAGCTTTACCACGTAATTCACGTAGGTAGTATAATTTAGCACGACGTACTTTACCACGACGTTTAACTTCAATTTTTTCGATTTTTGGAGTGTGTACTGGGAAAGTACGTTCTACACCAACACCTGAAGATATTTTACGTACAGTGAAAGTTTCTGAAACTCCTCCACCACGGCGTTTAATAACTACACCTTCGAATAATTGAATACGTTCGCGAGTACCTTCAACAATACGTACGTGAACTGTTAAAGTGTCACCAGGACGGAATGAAGGTATGTCTGTGCGTAATTGCGATTGAGTTACTGCTTCGATTAATTTGTGATTACTCATTATTTTTCTCTCCTTCAACCTATGCTCTTGCCTGGACAAAATATAGCAGCGGACCATAGTGATTTTCGTGTGTCGCACACTTAAAATATATTAGCACACTACACTTATTTTTTCAATCTATTTTTGTAGCTTTCTATAATCTCTTTATCTTTTTCTGTCATTGGATAATTTTTTAATAAATCTGGTCGCTTTTCCCAAGTTCTTAGTATTTTTTGTTCATGACGCCAAGCATCAATGTGTGCATGATTGCCTGAAAGTAAAACATCTGGAACATTAAGGTTTTTATACTGACGCGGTCGTGTATATTGAGGAAACTCGAGTAAACCATCTTGAAATGAATCGTCTAAATGGGATTGTTTATTGCCTAATACACTAGGCAACAATCTAACTATCGCATCTGTCATTACCATTGCTGGAAGTTCACCGCCAGTTAATACATAATCCCCCATTGAAATTTCATCAGTGACTAAATGTTCGCGGATTCTTTCATCATATCCTTCATAATGACCACAAATAAATACTACATGTTCTGAATGACTAAGTTCATTAGCAATTTCTTGAGTGAATGGGCGTCCTTGAGGGCACATTAAAATAACTCTCGTGTCTTCTGTTCGTTCTATACTTTCCATTGCATTGAATACAGGCTCCGGTTTTAAAACCATCCCTTGCCCGCCACCAAATGGGTAGTCATCCACTTGATTATGTTTATTTTCAGAAAAATGTCTAAAATCTACTGTATTGACTTGTAATTTACCTTTTTCTTGGGCACGTTTTAAAATAGATTGATTTAATACCCCTTCAAACATTTCAGGGAATAATGTTAAATAATCGATTCTCATTAATCTAATAATCCTTCCATAGGTGTGATTTGTATCCATCTACCATCTACATTAACTTCTTTGACTACATCTGCAATATATGGAATAAGATATTCTTTGTCACCTTTAACAACCCATACATCGTTTGCTCCAGTTTCAAATATTTCAGTAACTCGCCCTATTGGTGTATCTCCATCAAATACAGTACAACCAATGATATCTGAATAATAAAATTCATGTTCTCCAAGTTCTATTTCTTCATGATCACGTTCTTGTAATAGTGTTTCACCCTTTAAATATTCAATATCATTGATATTATTTATACCTTCAAATGTGAGCATGTGAAGCCCTTTATGCATGCGATGCGAAGCAATTTTTAATTCAATCGCTTCTTTATCTTTACGAGCAATTTCAACAATTTCTCCTGTCTGGAAGCGTGTCTCTGTGAAATCTGAGTTCGATTTAACTTTCACTTCACCTTTAATACCATGCGTGTTTACAATTTTTCCAACTTCAACTTTCATATATGTGCCTCCGATAGTATATCTCTTAATAATGTCGTATTAATTTTTATATTATTTAGTTATTATAACATGTATCAATCTAACATAGTCATTCATAGTTCTCTACAACTTTTTACTTTCATTATATTTTATAACAAATTTTCTAAAATAAAAAAGAGTACCAATTAAGGTACTCTTGCAAATTAAATATTTGTTTAATAAGTTTGCAACTTATTTTTGTTCATCAAATTTTTTCAAAATACCTTCTCTTGATAAGATATTGTGAACTGTATCTGTTGGTTTAGCACCGTCTTTTAACCATTTAAGTGCTAATTCTTCATCAATTTTAACTTCTGGTGCTTTCACATTGTTTGGGTTGTAAGTACCGATTTGTTCGATATTACGACCGTCACGTGGTGCACGAGCATCAGCTGCTACGATACGATAGAATGGATTTCTTTTTGAACCTAAACGTGTTAAACGTAATTTAACTGCCATTTATATTCTCTCCTTTAGATTAGTTAATTTTTATTTTCTACAAGAAATAATGATACCAGTTCTCTTTATGTTTGTAAAGAGTTTATTCTTTACCATTTTAATTTTCTTTATGATTTATTGTTTCAGCTCTTAACCACTTTATACATTTATATATCAATACAGTTGATTTGCGAATTCTTGACATTAATATTTAAAAGCTATACATTGAAACTAAATTAAATAAATACATGCACTAGGGGTGTTTTTTACTGAGATGAGTATTACTCAAACCCTTTGAACCTGACCTAGATAAAACTAGCGGAGGAAAGTGTGATAAATTTTATGCCATATATTTATGGACCACTAGGTCATTTATTAATATATTATCATTTCTGATACACAACTTTCCTGCAGTGAAGGTTGTGTATTTTTTTATAAATTATTAAGGAGTGGATTATTATGAAACGTACCGTTTTAATTACTGGAAGTAGCAGAGGCTTAGGTGCCACTATTGCTAAAACATTAGCACAACAAGGCTATAATATTATCATCAATTATTATAAAAATAAAACATTAGCAGAACAAATAGTAAATGAAATTGGATCAGATTCTGCAATAGCTATACAAGCTGATGTGACAAATAGAACAGAAGTCGACAACCTCATGAAGAAAGCGATAAAATATTTCGGACATATTGATGTGGTAGTTAATAACGCGCTGGTAGGATTTGAATTCAATCCTGATAAACAGAAGTCGTTTACTGATTTAACTTGGACTGATTATCAACAACAAATAGACGGCACGTTAAAAAGCGCCTTTAATGTAGTACAAAGCGTTATGCCGCATTTTTTAGAAAAAAAACAAGGTCATATCATTTCAATCGGCACTAACTTATATCAAAATCCAGTGGTTCCGTATCATGAATATACGACAGCTAAAGCAGCTTTAATTGGCTTTACACGTAATATAGCTGCAGAACTTGGACAATTCGGTATAAGAGCCAACGTGGTGTCAGGAGGCTTGCTAAAGACTACTGATGCTAGTGCTGCAACAACCAATGAAGTATTTGATATGATTGCACAAACAACGCCAATTAAGCGTGTAACATCACCACAAGACCTTGCAAATATGGTGGCATACTTAGCTTCCGAACAAGCTAACGGCATCACAGGACAAAATTTCACAGTTGATGGCGGGTTAACGATGAATTAACAATATAAAAGAAAGGATGCTTATCATGTCTCAAAGTAATAATAAACAACTTAATATTGGCGTCTTATTATACGCATGTGGCCATCACCAAGCCGCTTGGTTAATGCCAGACTCTAGTGTAGAACGTGTAGGAGATATTACTTATTATCAAGAATTAGCACAAATTGCCGAAAAAGGTCTATTTGATGCAGTGTTTTTTGCAGATAACCAATCATTCCCTGCAAAATCATCAAGTGACATGCCAGCTTTTTGGTTTGACCCTATCGTTAATTTGACTGCAATTGCTCAAGTTACAAAAAATATAGGACTTGTTTCAACTATTTCAAGTACGTTCTCAAATCCTTTTACCGCATCACGACAACTATTAAGTTTAGATCATGTATCACAGGGGCGTGTAGGATGGAATCTCGTTACTTCTATGACAGATCAAGAAGCTTTAAATCACAATATGTCATCGTTACCCAATCACACAGACCGTTATGATATTGCACATGAATTTGCCGAAGTGATGAATCAATTGTTTACTTCATGGCATCACGAAAGCTTTTCGCCTCAACGATCCAATTATAGGATTATTAACAATCGTCAAATTCATCCTATCAAATACGATGGACATCATTTTAAAGTTCAAGGCCCTTCTACTACGCCAAGTAGCCCGCAAGGTCGACCAGTAGCTATGCAAGCTGGAGCATCTCCAGAAGGCGTTGCTTTAGCAACACAATATGCCGATGCAGTATATTCTGTATCTTGGAACTTTAATCAAGCGAAAGCTTTTAGAGAGAAAATAGACCACCAACTACAACAGTCTCCCAAACAAAGTGGTTCTATCAAGATTTTCCCTGGATTAGTCACTTATGTTGGTGAAAGTTATGAAGATGCTTACGCTAAAAAATCAAGATTAGATAAAGCATTACCAATAAATACTGCTTTAAAACAATTAAGTTTCTTTGTCCAACAAGATTGTGAAAATTGGGAATTAGACCAGCCAGTACCTCCATTGCCACCTGTCCAATCATTTACAGGACCTATCGGACGTTATGAGACAATATTAGAAATCATTCGTGACACAAATCCTACTGTACGTGAGCTACTCGGTTATTTAAATGCGGGCGGTGGCCATTTTACTTTAATAGGAACGCCAAAAGATATTGTTGACGAGATGGAACATTGGTTACTTAGTGGCGTGGCTGACGGCTTCAACCTTATGCCTCCTGTTTTTCCTGATAGCTTGGAAGACTTTGTAGAATTCATTGTACCGGAATTACAAAGAAGAAATTTATTCAGAACCATGTATGAAGGACATACTTTGCGGGAAAATTTAGGTTTAGAGTTATAAGTTTTTAAAATTGTAAAATATGATTGGTCTAAAATAAAAGACAAACACAAAAGACCAGAACAACAAGTTATTCTCAATTGCTGTTCTGGTCTTTTAATTTCATAATTTGATTTTTATGGTGTTAGAAAGGTAAGTTCATACCGTTCATCATATTTTCCATTTGTTTACGTTTACCTTTTTTGCCTTTGCCACCGCCAGAAAATTGTTTCATCATTTTCTTCATATCGTTGAATTGTTTCATTAATCTATTGATTTCTTGAACTGAACGTCCAGACCCTTTAGCAATACGTTTTTTGCGAGAAACATTTAAAGTTTCTGGCTTATTACGTTCACTTGGTGTCATTGATTGAATGATAGCTTTAATGTGATCAATCTGCTTATCATTCATATTCAAATTTTCAATGCCTTTCATTTTGTTCATACCTGGAATCATTTTCATAATATCATCTAGAGGGCCTAGACTTTTAACTTGGTCTAGTTGTTCTAAAAAGTCTTCTAGCGTGAACGAAGATGTGCGCATTTTCTTTTCTAAGTCTTTCGCTTTATCTTCATCTACGTCCGTTTGAGCTTTTTCAATTAAACTTAACACATCCCCCATACCTAATATACGAGATGCCATCCGTTCAGGATGAAACGCTTCTAATCCATCTAACTTCTCACTCATACCTACAAATTTAATTGGCTTTTGTGTTACTGATCTGATTGAAAGTGCAGCACCACCACGTGTATCGCCATCTAATTTCGTTAATGTTACACCAGATACTTCTAGTTGCGAATCAAAAGATTGGGCGACATTCACAGCATCTTGACCCGTCATTGCATCAACCACAAGCATAATTTCATCAGGTTTTGTAATTTCTTTGACATCGCTTAGTTCTTGCATTAATGCTTCATCAACATGTAAACGGCCTGCAGTATCAATGATAACGAAGTCCAAGTGTTCCTCTTTTGCATGATTTATCGCGTTTTCAACAATTTGTTGCGGCTTCACTTGGTCGCCTTCACTGTAAACTGGAATATCAATTTGTTTACCAACTGTTTGCAATTGGTCAATAGCTGCAGGACGATAGATATCAGCAGCTACAAGCATTGGTTTTTTATTATATTTCTTGCGCATTAATAGAGCTAATTTACCAGCAGTCGTTGTTTTACCGGCACCTTGTAAACCAACCATCATAACTACAGTTGGTGGTTTATTAGCCATTTTAATTGTAGCGTTTTCCCCTCCCATAAGTTGGGTAAGTTCTTCTTGTACAATTTTAATGACTTGTTGTCCAGGTGTTAATGATTTCATAACGTCTGAACCTAAAGCTCTATCTGATACAGTTTTGACAAATTCTTTTACAACTTTGAAGTTAACATCGGCTTCTAATAATGCAAGTCTTACTTCACGCATCATCAATTTAATATCAGCTTCTGTAACTTTACCTTTGCCTCGGATTTTTTGCATCGTTCCTTGTAGACGATCGGATAATCCTTCAAATGCCATATCAAATACCCTCCCTTTATATATCTTTTTTATTTATTCTAAATCTTCAAGCGCTTGAATGTATGTTTCTATTTTTTCTGGATTATTTATATGCTCTTTTATGTGTTCGTATAAGTTTTGTCTCTGTTCAAAATTTCGATACAAACCTAATTTCTCTTCATAATCTTCCACTAAATCGCCAGTTCTTCTTATATTATCATACACTGCTTGACGACTCACATCAAACGTATCAGCAATCTCACTTAAAGAATAATCTTGTAAATAGAATAATTCTAAATAGTTTCTTTGTTTTTTTGTCAGTAAAGATTGGTAAAAATCAAACAGATAATTCATTCGAATTGTTTTGATTAAATCATTTTGACTCATCTGAATTACCTTCAATTTCTTCTTGTTCTTGTTCGTCATCAGATACTTTATCTACATTTTCTTCAATCATGTCTGCAAACAAACCATAAACATAACTTTCAGGATTAAACGGCTGTAGATCATCTAATTTTTCACCTAAACCTACATATTTAACGGGAATATGTAGCTCATTACGAATTGCTAATACGATACCACCTTTTGCAGTACCATCTAGCTTAGTTAATACAATACCTGTAACGTTTGTAACTTCTTTGAATGATTTGGCTTGTGACAATGCATTTTGACCTGTTGTGGCATCTAGACAAAGTAATACTTCATGTGGTGCTTCTGGAATAGCACGGCCAATCACACGTTTAACTTTTTCTAACTCATTCATTAAATTAGATTTGTTTTGTAATCGACCTGCAGTATCACAGATTAAAATGTCTACTTCTTTATTTTTAGCGGCGTTAATTGCATCATACATAACTGCAGCAGGATCAGAGCCTTCACTTTGGCTCATCACTTCTACACCGACACGATCGCCCCATACTTTAAGTTGCTCAATAGCGCCTGCTCTAAAAGTATCGCCTGCAGCTAACATAACCTTTTTACCTTCAGCTTGATAACGATGTGCTAATTTACCTATTGTTGTTGTCTTACCTACACCATTCACCCCAACCATAAGAATTACATTTAATCCTTCATTTTCTATATTCATAGCTTCGGAGTTGTCATCTTCTTGGTGATAAATTTCAACAATTTTCTCAACAATAACTTCTCGTAAATCTTCTGTTTCTGTTATATTACGACGTTGTGCTTCTGTGCGTAATTCTTCAACAAGGTCCATGACCGTATTAAATCCAACATCTGCAGTTATTAACATTTCTTCTAATGCTTCGAAGAAATCTTCATCTACTTTACGATAACGAGCAATTAAATTATTTAACTGTGCTTGGAAGTTCTCACGTGATTTTTCTAAACCAGCTCTAAATTTAGCACCGAGTTGTTGTGCTTCAATTTCTTCAAAGTCTTCAATTGATATTAACCCATCATCATCAAAGTCTGCTTCTTTTAATTTTTTTACTTTTTTCGCCGGTTTATCATTATTTTGTGAGTCTGTACTTTGTGTTTCTTCTCCAGCCTGATCTATTTCTTGCTGTTCTTTATCTTCAATTTGTTGTTGTTCGTCTGTAGGGGCTGTAAATTTATCTTTTAATCGTTTGAAAAAGCTCATGCTTATTCCTCCTTCATCACTTCATCAATCGTGTTTAAATTAACACTGACTAATTTTGATACTCCAGATTCTTGCATCGTCACACCATATAAACGATCTGAATATTCCATTGTACCTTTGCGGTGTGTAATCACAATAAACTGAGTTTGGTTCGATAAATCTTTCAAATATTGTGCATAACGTATGACGTTAGCCTCATCTAGTGCTGCTTCAACTTCGTCTAATATAACAAAAGGAGCTGATCTAACTTTTAAAATCGCAAATAATAATGCTATGGCACTTAAAGCCCGTTCCCCACCACTTAATAATGAGAGATGTTGCAATTTCTTACCTGGTGGTTGCACAATAATATCAACACCTGCAGATAAATAGTCATCTTCAGTTAAACGTAATTCTGCTTGTCCCCCGCCAAATAATGATTTAAAAACGTTAGCAAAATGACCTTGAACAGCATGAAACGTTTCTTTAAATCTGTCTTTCACTTCTTGATCCATCTCTTCAATAAGTTGTTCTAATGTATTTTTTGCAGCTCTCAAGTCGGCACGCTGTTCATCTAAAAATGTAAAACGCGTATTGATTTCCTCAAATTGTTCAATTGCATTTAAATTAACTGGTCCTAATTCTTCTATAGACATCTTTGTTAATTTCACTTTTTTTCGAAGTACTTCTATATCTTCATCTAACTCATATAATTCGCTTGCACGTTCGTATGTTAGGTGGTAATTTTCACTTAAATGGTCAATCGCATAATTGATTAACACATCTAAACGAGACTGTTCAGACTTAATATCCTGATAACGATTTTCTATTGATAAAATATCTTGGTTAGCTTCTTGAAGTTGTTGGTCTGTTACTTCAATTGTATCATTCAATTCGAGTCTGCGCGATTTAACCTCTTCTATATTTTCAGACAGTTTTGTTTTTTCTACTTTACTGCCTTCCATATTTTGTTGTATATTTTTGAAAGCTTTTTCACCTGTCATTTCATCTGAATTAAATAATTTAATCTGGTCTTCTAATTTTTGTTGTTGCATCACAATATCATCAAGTTGTTTTGTAATTTTTGACTCAGTTTGTTTTTGTGTAGCTAAACGTTCTTTAACAACAGCTAAGTCAGATTGTTTTTGGTGTAATTGTTGTTGTATTTGCGTTGTACTTTCTTTGCCTTCTTTGGAGAGTTTTGTATAAAGATTAATATCCTTTTCCAATTGTTGCAATTGTGATTGGATTTCAGTTAATCTTTGTTTTTTATCATCAAGTGTTTTTTTACTTGTTTCACTTTGATAACCGTCATTTTTTTCAAACTCAAACTCTTCATGTTCATCTTTTAGATGTGCTTCACTTTTACGCAATCTGTCTAGTTCAAGTTCATAATCGTGTGCCGTTTGCTTAATCGTATTATAACTCTGACTTGTTTCAAAGTATTTTTCACTCACTTGATCTGACTCTTTTTTAATATTTTGAAACTCTTTTTCGAATGCGATAGTTTGTTGTTGATAATCTTGTAATTGCGCACGCATTTTAGTTAATTCATCTTTTTGCGCTAAGATACTTTTAGATTTTCGGTCGCCACCGCCTGTCATCGAACCACCAGGATTGACGATGTCACCTTCTAACGTCACTATCCGTATACGGTACCGAATTTTACGTGCTAGCTCGTTAGCATTTTTCAGCTCATCAACAACAATAGTATTACCAAGTAAATTTTCAACTACATTTTGATAGTCTGTATCAACGTGGATTGCTTGTGAAGCTATGTTAATAAACCCATTAGCATTCTTAGCAGTTTTCATAATTTCATTGCTAATTTGGCGTGGTTGAATCACATTGAGAGGTAAAAATGTGGCTCTCCCTAATCCGTTTTGTTTTAAATATTGAATGGCTTGTCTACCGTCTTTTTCTGAATCTACAATAACATGCTGTAAAGAAGCACCTAGCGCCGTTTCAATTGCTTTTGTTAAATTAGACGGTACTTGAATAACTTCAGCTACCGCTCCTCTAATACCTGAAAGTTTATTATTTTTTGCTTTTAAGATGTGTTTTACCCCATTGAAGAAATAACTATATTCTTCTTGTTGCGTTGCTAAACTATCAATACGTGATTTTAACTTATCGTTAAATCGATATGCCTGGTGTAACTTTTCTTCATATTCCGATTGTTGTTGTTTAAGTTGTGTTAATTTCTTTTCATACTCATTAAGTTGTTGTTCAGACTTTTTCAATGATTTAGTTGCCGCTACACTTTGTTTTTCGGCTTCGTTGATTTCGCTTTGAATTTGCTTCAATTGTTCAAAAGCTTCTAGTAAACGACTATCTAAACGAGACTGCTTTGATTCATTCTCTTGTATCGTGTGTTCTAAAAAGCGAATCTCATTATTTACATCTGATTGTTCAGACATAAGTTGGTAATATTCATCTTTAATCGCTTCTAATTTTTCATCATGCTGTTCATCACTAACGTAAAGCTGTGATTCAAAATATTGGATTTTATCATTTAAGTCTTTTTGTTGTATTTTTAATTTATCAATTTGTGATTGGGCTTCTCTTTTTTCATTCTTTAGCGTCTCTTCTTGTATCTTAAGGCTTTCTTGTTCTTCTTCAAAACGGGCATTCGTTTGAGATTGATTTTTCTTTCGTTCTTCTAAAACGTTAAGTTGCCCCGCATATTTTTCAACTTCTTCTGTTGCTTTAACAAGTTGAAAATTCAATGATTCTATGCGTTCGTCAAGTTGTTGCCTTTCAGACTTATATTTGTTGAGTGATTGGGTGTGTTGTACTTTTTCAGCATCTTTTGTAGCCTGTTGACTTTTTAAATAGTTTAAATTTTCGTCAAGCTCATGAATATTTTGGCTATATTGCCCAATATCATGAACAGTGACAAGCACATCGCTTTTTTCCATTTCTTTAGAAAGATGCTTATATTCTTTTGCGATGGCCGCTTCTTCTCTTAATGGTTCAACGCGCCCTTCCAAGTCATAGAGTATATCTTGCACTCTCGAAAGATTATCTTCTGTTTGATTTAGCTTTTGAAGTGAAGTAGCTTTACGTTTTTTATATTTTAAAACACCAGCAGATTCTTCTAATATTTGTCTTCTATCTATAGGCTTTGCGTTAAGAATTTCATCTACTCTACCTTGCGAAATAATACTAAATGCTTCTTTACCTAAACCTGAATCTAAGAATAAATCAATTATATCTTTAAGTCTCGCACGGTCATTATTAAGATAATATTCACTTTCTCCGCTGCGATAGAGCCTGCGTGTTACAATAACTTCTGTTGCATCTAATTGTAATTTACCTAAGCTATTATCTAATTTTAATTTAACTTCTGCATAATTTTGGGCTTTTCGATGTTCCGCACCTGAAAAGATGATGTCTTCCATTTTAGCACCACGTAGTGATTTAGCTGATTGTTCACCTAATACCCATTTTATTGCATCTGTGATGTTACTTTTCCCACTACCATTTGGCCCTACGATTGCTGTTACACCTTCATCAAATTGTACATTTGTGTGTTCTGCAAACGATTTAAATCCAAAGGCATCTATAGATTTCAAATATACCATGCTATTCTCCTTTAAAGTGTTTCTTACTGTGCTACAGTTTAGAAATACTTATGCATTAGTCTTAAGACTAATGTATTCCTTAATTAACTATATATTACTATTGCAAAGGTGTTTAAAATACATGCTTTATTTCATAACATATAGTACCATATCAAAGTTATTTAACTTTGTTTTTCATTAATTTATATGCACTCTCTGCCGCTTTTTGCTCGGATTCTTTTTTAGTTTTGCCTTTACCTTGAGCCACAGCAGTATCTTCTAAAATAACTTCCGAGGTAAATAAACGATGGTGTGCAGGACCCTCTTCATTTATTAAACGATAAGTTACATCGCCTTTATTTTGTCTATGCACAAATTCTTGAAACTGAGTTTTAAAGTCTACAACACCTTCAAGTTCATCATCTTCAACGTATGGAAAAATAATTTGTTCAGCAAATTGCCATACAGACTCTAGGCCTTGATCTAGGTACAGTGCACCTACAAACGCTTCAAATGCATCTGAAACAAGAGAAGGTCTTGTTCTTCCACCTGTCTTTTCTTCACCTTTACCTAACAATATAAGTTCATTAATGTGAATTTTATTCGCAAATATTACAAGTGAAGGTTCACAAACAATTGTTGCACGTAATTTTGTTAAATTACCCTCAGGCAATTCTGGATATTTATCAAATAAATAACGTGAAACCGTCAATTCTAATACCGCATCTCCTAAAAATTCTAATCGCTCATTATGTTCTAAACGATCCATATTAAAATCATTAATAAAACTAGAATGCGAAAATGCTTGTTGGTATAAATCGATTTGATTATAACTTAAATCTAACTCTTGCATCTTCTGAGCAAACTTTTTTTCAAATTCTTTAACCTTTTCTATTTTTTTATAATTGGTCAACCTATTTCCTCCTCAGATTTAACGCTAAACTACTCATACTCTTATATTTTACGTGAAAATTATATAAAACTAAAGAGAAAACTGTACACTGTATTGACTATTCTCATGTTTAATGAAAATTTTAGATATGCCTTTTAATGAATAAGTTTTAAAGTGCGATGCGCAATAAAATTAAATGAACACAATAAAAAATCTGAGCCGTCATCTCAACGACTCAGATATATGTTTATTATTTTTCAATGCTGTTAATAAAGTTAACTGCGTCACCAACAGTGTTGATTTTCTCAGCTTCTTCATCAGGAATTTCAGTACCAAACTCGTCTTCTAATTCCATAACTAATTCAGCAATATCAAGTGAGTCAGCGCCTAAATCATCTTTGAAAGATGCATCTTTAGTTACTTTTTCAGCGTCAACACCTAAACGGTCAACGATAATATCTTTTACTTTGTCGAAGTTTTCCACGTCGATTCACCTCCTTTAAAATATCTACTTACAGACTTTTTTATTTTCCCATTTTATCAATTGAAATACAAGTAGTATTTCAATTGATAGTTATGAATAAACAAATATTACTGTAACTTACACAATAAAATACATTCATACTATTTACATGTACATGCCACCATTAACGTGTATTGTTTGCCCAGTAATATATTTAGCTTTATCTGAAGCTAAGAATGCTACAGTATGAGAGATATCTGTATCCTCTCCAAATTTTGCTAAAGGAATTTGTTCTAACATTTGCGCTTTAAGTTCATCACTTAAAGCATCAGTCATATCAGAAACAATAAATCCAGGCGCAACTGCGTTCACTGTAATATTTCTTGAAGCTAATTCACGCGCTGATGATTTAGTTAACCCAATAACACCAGCTTTGGTAGCAACATAGTTTGCTTGACCTGGGTTACCAACTGCACCAACTACGCTAGATAAATTAATAATTGATCCACTCTTTTGTCTTAACATTTGTGGTGTTACTTTTTGGATACAATTGAAGACACCTTTTAAGTTTGTATCAATAACGTCATCCCACTCTTGTTCTTTCATACGCATGAGTAAATTATCACGTGTGATACCAGCGTTATTGACAAGTACATCTACAGAACCAAATTGGCTAACAACCTCTTTAATCATTGCTTTTACTTCGTCGCCTTTTGCTACGTTTGCTTGAACAGCAAAGCTTTCTACGCCTTTTGCTTTGATTTCTTCCACAACAGCATCTGCTTTATCTTTATTTCCAGCAAAATTCACTACTACGTTATATCCTTCTTCTGCTAATTGAATCGCTATACTGCGTCCAATACCTCTTGAAGCACCAGTTACTAATGCAGTTTTAGTCATTTTCATTCCACGCTTTCACATCTTCTAATGTTTGAATTGAAGTTATTTTTACATCTCTATTTATCTTTTTAATCAACCCAGCAAGTACTTTACCAGGGCCAATTTCGATAAAGTGCTCAACACCTTGGTCAATTAACCATTGTGTTGAATCAATAAATTGTACTGGTGAGTACAATTGTTTAATCATGTTTTCTTTAATCACATTTGCATCTGTTTCACCTTTTGCATGCACATTTTGAACTACAGGAAACTGTGCATCTTGCCACTCAAACTGTTCAATATATTCTGCAAAGTCATCTTTAATTATTTGCATCATTGAAGAATGAAATGGTCCTGAAACATTAAGCGGTAAAACACGCTTTGCTCCTAATGATTTACCTTCTGCAACTAATTGATCTATTAACGTCTTATGTCCTGAAACAACAATTTGTCCTGGTGAATTGATATTTGCCGGTTCAATGATTTCTTCTTCTGTTGATAACTTTTCACATAATGCCTTTACGTCTTCAAAGTCTAATCCTAATACTGCCGCCATACTTCCGACACCGTCAGGAAATGCTGCAGTCATTAATTGTCCACGTTTACGTACAATTTGCACTGCATCATCAAACTTTAATACACCGCTAGCCACTAAACTTACATATTCTCCTAAACTGTGACCCATAGTATAGTTAGCATCTAGATTATTAAGTGCTTGTAATAAAGCTGAGCTATGTGTTAGTAGAGCTGGTTGTGTATTTTCAGTTTGACCTAACTTACCATCTTCGTCTGAAAACATTGTTTCTAATATATCAAAATCCATTTGAGCTTGTGCTTGATTAAGAATTGCAGTTGCTGCATCATCTTGCTTAAATAAATCATTTGCCATGCCAACTTTTTGTGACCCTTGTCCTGGAAAGATAATTGCTGTTTTAGTCATTTTCTTTACCCACCGTTTCTCTCATTGTTTCGACAATATTTTGTTCTCCAGCTATCTTAGCTTGACGTATTGCTGAATAAAAAGCTTTTGCGTTAGAACTACCGTGTGCTTTTACTACTACACCATTCAATCCGAGTAATACCGAACCACCATATTCTGCATAATCCATTTTTGTCATTAAGCCATTTAGGTCTTTACGCAACACGAAGGCGGCAATTTTATTTTTAAAACTGCTTAAAAGCGTTGATTTAAGCATTTTGCCCATTGCTTTAGCTACGCCCTCTAAGTTTTTAAGAATCATATTACCAGTATATCCATCTGTGACTACTACATCAGCAGCGTCATCCATGAGCCCTTTCGCTTCAACGTTTCCTGTAAAGTTGAATACTTTTTGTTCATTCATTAAATTAAATGCTTTCTTAGTTAACGTATTGCCTTTTGCTGCTTCAGTACCAATATTTAACAAACCTACTGATGGACTTTCTATGCCTCTAATTTTTTGGGCATAAATATTACCGAGTTGTGCGTATTGTAAAAGGTGTTCAGGCTTGGCATCTGCGTTAGCACCTACATCCATAAATACAAAGCCTTTACCAGATACTGTCGGTATAGTGAGCACTAAAGCTGGGCGCTCTACACCTTTGATTCGTCCAACTATGAACAACCCTACGGACATCAATGCGCCTGTGTTTCCGGCAGATACACAACCATCTGCCTCGCCAGCTTTGACTGCATCAGCCATGCGAACCATTGAACTATCTTTCTTACGTTTAATCGCTCTTACAGGTTCGTCTTCCATAGTAATTTCTTCTGTACAATGACGTACTTCTATACGACTATGGTTGAGTTTACACTTAGTTTGATCTCCAAACAAAATGATTTCCAAATCTTTAAAGTCATTAACAGCCTTTTCAACAGCTTCCAAAACGATTCCAGGTGCATCATCTCCACCCATCATATCAATCGCTATTTTAACCATGTTGTTCATCCTCACTTGTATAATACATTTTAAATGTACCTTTAAATACTAAATTGTCTTTAACATATGAATTTACTTTTATCATATAATACTTACTTGTAATTTCAATAGCTTGTGCCTCAGCACGTACTGTATCATTTAATTTTACTGTTTTTAAAAATGCTACATTACTTTCCTGTGTTAATACAACAGGTTTATGTATAAGTGCTACGCATAGTGAGTTAGCTTGTGCAAAAAGTACATGACCCCTAGCAATTTTATTTCTAGTAAACACTGAATCCTCATCAATATCGATAATTGATGTAGCTAATTGGTCTGGTTGCACATTAATAACATCACCTATAATTTCACTACCATCTATGGAACGAATATTTTCATAATTTTTTCTTGCTACGGATTTAATTCGCTTTCTTAATTCTGGAATATTTAAGTGTGTACGATCTAACCTAATTGTTTGGATACTCACTGAAAAAAGTATACTTAAATCTAAATCTGTAATAAAGGGGTTTTTTTCTATTTCTTTTTTAATTGCTTCACGCCGTGCTTCTTTTTTTAATTTCATTGTCTTCTACCCCTTTAATTTTTAGTACCAAGTCTTAAACATTCCTAACATATCATAACACTTTCTAATTCATAAGCTCAACAAAAAACATAATTAAACATATGTTTTTTCGTACCGGAACTCAAGTATAACAACATTTCTACACATTTATTAACCTATTCATTCGCTAAAACCAGTGTAATAAATATTGAATTTACATTAATATTAATTAGGACGTTGAATAAAATAAATTTGAAATGTATAATTTGAGGTGTTTTAAATAAAGTTTATATTTACTTTTTGAAATGATACCATTTTATGGATATTTTACTTAGGAGGATTTAATGAAGAAAATATTATCTACTACATTACTGTCATGTTCATTATTAGCCTTCACTACCAGCTATGCTAATGCACAAGAAAGTAATAGTATCAAACCCGAAAGCCTAGAATCATCCAATATTCCTATAATAAATGATAACGCAGATGTCGAACAATTTTTACAAAATAACGCTCAATCCCTTGTAAATCAGTCATCAAAAGAAAAAAAAGAAACAATTAATAAATCTGCTTATAAACAATATAGTGTAATAGACAAGCAAAAAGACAAAACAGGTGTTACTCATTATGAGTTGAAACCTAAGATAAATAATATTACAGCTGAAGGCTCAACGATTAAAGTACATGTCAATAAAAAAGGAAAAGTAACACTTATAAACGGTAGTGTTGATAAGCCCAATATTAAGGCAGAAAATGAAACAAAATTATCTACTGCAAATGCTGAAAATATGGCATTTGAAGCTATTGGAAAATCGAAAAATGAAGTTAAAAATATAAAAAGTTATCCAGTTGTAAGTAAAAATAACCTTGATGTTAACGTAGACAAAAAAAGACTTATGTATAATATCGAGCTTAATTATATTTCTCCAAAACCAGCTCACTGGAAAATCCAAATTGACGCTACTACAGGAGAAGTATTACAAAAACAAAACGTCCTGAAGAAAGCCACAATCGAAGGCTCAGGTACAGGCGTAAACGGTGATATAAAACAACCATTAAACATAACAAAATCAAATGATACATATTCTTTACTCGATAATTCACAAAATGCAGTAATAGAAACTAGAACTGCAAATGAGACAACGAATGCGTATGCACCTATTATAAATGATACTAGTAATTTTAATAAAGAAGAACACCGCGCTGGCGTTGATGCACATTATTATGCAAAAGAAGTTTATAATTACTTCTTAAATAAACATGATAGAAATAGTTATGATAATAATGGTGGCGATATTGACTCAGTTGTTCATTACGATAAAAGTTTTAATAATGCAGCTTGGACAGGCCAATACATGATTTATGGCGATGGAGACGGCCAAACATTTAATGCATTATCAGGCGCTAAAGATATTGTGGCACATGAGTTAACGCACGCAGTTACAGAACGAACTGCTGGTTTAGAATACAGTCATCAGTCTGGCGCTTTAAACGAATCTTTCTCTGATGTGTTCGGTTATTTTATAGATTCAGATGATTGGTTATTAGGCGAAGATGTATATACACCGAATAAAGAAGGAGATGCACTAAGAAGCTTAAAAGACCCAGAACAATATAACCAACCTGCCCATATGGATCATTATCTACAAGGAACTCAGGATAGTGGTGGCGTTCATACAAACAGTGGTATTCCTAACAAAGCTGCCTATCTAACAATTAATTCGATAGGTAAAGAAAAAGCTGAACAAATTTATTATTTAGCACTGACACAATACTTGACTCCAAACGCTCAATTTTCTGACGCTAAAGCAGCGTTAAAAGAAGCTGCTGACCATCTTTATGGTAAAAATAGTGACGCTTCAAAAGCAATTAAAAAAGCATGGAAAGACGTAGGCGTTCAATAAAATGGATTGAAAATCAAATCATTATTGATATATTAAAAACCGAGATCATATAAATATGGTCTCGGTTTTTAATAACTATTATTCTTTAATATATGGTGTCCATTTTTATATAACTTTTATATTAATCAAAGCTCATATATAGTAAATTTTCTTCAATAAATGTGCGCAACATTTGATATTGAGGCTCGAAAAATATACCTGATTGAATCAATTCAGCCGCTTCATCTCTTGCCACTTCTAACATTTTGTAATCTTCAACTACATTTGCAACTAGGAAGTCTGGTAATCCACTTTGTTTTACACCAAAAAAATCTCCTGGTCCTCTCATTTCTAAATCTCTTTCACTTAATTCAAAACCGTCTGTTGTCTGTGTCATAATATTCATTCGCTCAATACCCGTTTCTGTTTTAGGTGAAGCAATTAACACACAATAACTTTGGTGTTCACTCCTACCTACACGTCCTCTTAACTGATGTAATGTTGATAAACCGAAGCGGTCTGCATCATAAATCATCATAAAGGTTGCGTTTGGTACGTTAACCCCCACTTCAACAACTGTAGTTGATACTAACACATCTATTTCATGATCACTAAATTGCTGCATGACAGCATCTTTTTCTTCTGAATGTAGTTTCCCATGTAATAATCCTACTTTTTCTGTACCATAATGTGCTTGTAATGACTCATATAATGCGACAACATTCTGAACATCTTCTAAATGCTCAGAACTTTCAATAAGTGGACAAATCACATATGCTTGTCTTCCTTTTTTTAATTCCGTAGTCATCTGATTTAAGACACTTTCATAAGCTTCATGTTTAGACCATGCGGTGATTATCGGCTTCCTCCCTTTTGGTAATTGTTTAATTGACGAAACATCCATTTCCCCAAAAACTGATATTGCCAATGTTCTCGGAATAGGTGTAGCAGTCATGAAAAGTACGTTCGTCATTGCACCTTTTTCTCTCAACAGTTGACGTTGATTCACACCAAAGCGATGTTGTTCATCTGTGATAACTAAGCCTATATTATCAAATACTACGTCATCTTGTATTAAGGCATGCGTGCCAATAACACAATCTACCTCATTATTTTGAAGTTGTTCTAATAATAATTTACGTTTTTTACCTTTAACTGAACCTGTAAGCAATGCAACGTTCATTCTATCGCCAAATATTTCTACTAAACTTTCTGCATGCTGTTCAGCTAATATTTCAGTAGGCACCATCAATGCTGATTGAAAGCCTGCTGTTTTTAAAGCATACATACAAATCGCAGCTACGACGGTTTTACCAGATCCTACATCACCTTGTAATAATCGATGCATTCGTATTGGAGCTTTTAAATCTCTGAAAATTTCATTTACACTGTGCTTTTGTGCATCAGTCAGTTCAAATGGTAAGCTATCAATAAAATGTTTGACTAAATTAATATCATAATTTACTTCTATTGCTTCATCCGATGTTTTTTCTAATCGGTTTAACCATTGCATACGTAATTCAAACATAAATAACTCTGTAAAAGCATAAGTTCTACGTGCTTTGAGTAATGATGTTTTATCCGTGGCAAAGTGTAAAGCCTTGATTGTATCTTCTAATGTCTCTAATTTATATTTTTTTCTCAAATCATCTGTTAGCCATTCATGAATTGTAACATCTCTTAATGTCTGACGAATCATGTCTCTTAACGGTTTTTGTTTGATACCTTCTTTTATACGATAGACGGGCTCAAACTGAGCACCTTCTGTCTCTTGTTGATTGAAAAACATTCTACTTCCGTTTATTTCTTGTTTATTTCTATTCCATTTGCCTTTTACCGTAACTGTACCATGCAATTCGATTTTCTTTTTTAAATACGGTTGATTGAAGAAAGTACATTTTACAGCAATATGATTGACCATGATATGTACTGTTAACTTAGATTTATTACGACCAAAAAAAGCGACAGTAGGTGTCGAATATACTTCGCCTACCACTGTCACTGTCGCTTGATCTTCAGCCGTATTTAAGTCAATTACTGTATTATCTTCGTAACGGGTTGGTAAATATAAAATTAAATCCTCAACAGTATGAATGTTTAATTCATTTAATACTGACAACCTTTTAGGTCCTAATCCTTTTATTTTAGATAAAGGAAACGGACTATCTATTAAATTGACTTTTGACATTTTTAATCACCAAATATTTCTTGTTTTAGACGCTGTCCTGTAGGTGTACCAGCTAAGCCTCCACGACCTGTTTCACGCAATGCAGATGGCATCGTTTGACCAATCTTGTACATTGCTTCAATCACTTCGTCTGTCGGTATTCTTGAAGTTACACCTGCTAAAGCCATATCTGCAGAAACAATCGCATTTGATGCGCCTGCTGCATTTCTCTTCACGCAAGGTACTTCAACTAAGCCTGCTACTGGATCACATACTAAACCTAGCATATTCTTTAAGCAAATTGCAAAGGCTTCAGATGATTGTTGTGGCGTTCCACCAGCAAGTTCAACTGTCGCACCGGCTGCCATAGCCGCTGCAGAACCCACTTCTGCTTGGCAACCGCCAGCTGCTCCAGAAATTGATGCGTTATTTGCTACTACAAAACCAAATGCGCCAGATGTAAGCAAGAAATTCAGCATATCTTTTCGTGAAGGTTCAAGACGCGGTTTTAAGCCAAATAATACTCCGGGCACAACACCTGCAGATCCAGCTGTAGGCGTTGCACAAATTTTACCCATTGCTGCGTTCACTTCATTTGTAGCAACTGCTTTACTTACTGCATCTAATAATGTATTGCCGGCTAATGACTTACCTGTTTTCAAATATTCTTTAATTAATACAGCATCCCCACCAGTTAATCCAGTTGTTGAAGTTACCCCTTCTAAACCTTCATCAAGCGCATTTTCCATTGTTTGTAAATTTTTATCCATACTCGCATATATATCAGCTTCTGATAAGCCTGTTACTTCCATTTCTTGCTCAAGCATAATTTCATGAATTTTTTTATTTTCTGTTTCACATTTTTCTATCAGTTCTTTCACACTCTTAAACATGCGATCCCCTCCATTATGCGTCTCCCATAAGTGAAACGGTCACTACACCTTCGACGTTTTTAATTTTATCTATAATATCATCTGTTACAGCATCATCTAATTCACATGTCATTAATGCTTCGTCGCCCTTTTCTTTTCTAGAAACTTGCATACTACCAACATTAATACTAGAATCACCTAAAATGTTTGCAACACGTCCAATTGTCCCAAAAGTATCTTTGTGAAATACAAGTAATGCAGGATAGTTCCCACTAATAGCAATATTAAACCCATTAATCGCCACTACTTCAATTTTACCGCCACCTATAGAAACACCTTCTACAGAAATTTCTTTATCGCCATCCCTCATATTAATAATCGCGGTATTAGGATGCGATCGTTCTTCAGCCATCTCTATAAAATTTACTTTCATGCCAACTTCTTCAGCTGTTTCTAAACTCGTTTGTATACGGTCATCATCTGTATCGTAACCTAATAAACCACCTACAAGCGCTACATCGGTACCATGCCCTTTATATGTTTCCATAAAAGAACCATAAAGATATATATCAGCTTGTTTCGGTAATTGATTAAATAAGTCTTTCGCCACTAGTCCAATTCTTACTGCACCAGCAGTATGAGATGAAGATGGGCCTACCATAGTAGGTCCTATAATATCGAAAACTGTTTTATATTTCATAATTATACCCCACTCTTATTTTTAATGTTTATAATGTGTTGCGCTTACATTTTTATGAATCCAGTTTATTATAACAAGTAAATTAGACATTATAAACCAAAACTGGTTGTAATGTTGTTTTTTAATATAGAATATTATTGTGGAAGGTATAATATAATTCAAAATGTTTACTTTTGTTTTAATTATAAACAATAAAAAGGATAGTTTCTTAAAATAGAAACTATCCTCATATTAAAAATATTCAATAAAATATTATTCTACAGAGAAAAGGTATTGGTATACAGGTTGTTTTCCATCATGTTGATCTAATTCAATTTCTGGATAAGTTGCTTCAAGCCATGTTTCAATTTCTGATGTTATAGCTTCTTGTGTATCTTCCCCTACAATCATTGTCACAATTTCACTATCATCTTGGATTATTTCAGACAGTAAACCTTTAATTGTTTCAAGTTGATCTACATCACTAGTAACAATTTTGTCTTCAACTAAGCCCATAAACGCATCTTTTTTGATTTCAACACCATCAATTTTAGTATCTCTTACTGCATAAGTAACTGAAGCTGAAATCACTGCTTCAAGAGACTCAACCATACGCGATTTGTTAACTTCAAGCGTATCTGATTCATCATAATTAAACAACGCTGCGATACCTTGAGGAATTGATTTAGCTGGAATGACTATCGCTGCAGCATCTACAATTTCTGCTGCTTGCTCACTAGCCATCATAATATTTTTATTGTTTGGTAAAATAATTGCACGTTTACATTGTGATTGTTCAATCACTTTTACAATATCTTCAGTCGATGGATTCATTGTTTGTCCACCGCTGATTATGTGCGTTGCCCCCATAGATTTGAACAATTCTGATATACCATCTCCCATTGAAATAGCAATGACAGCTGTTTCTACTGATTCAGACGTCTCATCTTCTTGAGAGACACTTTGCCCTACTTGTTCTTTTTTTACAACTTCACGGTGTTGTTCACGCATATTTTCGACTTTTAATTTAATGAGTTCACCATATTGTTGTCCGTAATTAAACACATGGCCTGGAGTTTCAGTATGTACATGGACTTTGACAATTTCGTCATCGTTAATGACTAACAATGAGTCACCATAAGCACTCATATCGTCTCTGAAAGTTTGTTCATCAAACGCTTTTTTATTTTTACCGAAACGTACCATCATTTCTGTACAATAGCCATAGACAATATCTTCAGTGTTAATGACTCCGTGGAAATCATGTTCTTCATTGACCAAAGATTCTTTATCTAATTTAGCCGATTCGGCACTGACTGTCTCACCTTTTAAAGCTTTTAAAAATCCATCATAGACAATAGCTAAACCTTTACCACCACTATCTACTACGCCTACTTCTTTGAGCACTGGTAAAAGGTTAGGTGTGTTTTCAAGAGAGATTTCTGCTTGCTCTAGGACATATGTCATCAATTCAATACAATCATCTGTTTGTTCTGCTTTATGGATAGCAGCATCTGCAGCATCTCTTGCTACAGTTAAAATCGTACCTTCCACTGGTTTCATTATAGCTTTATATGCTGTTTCAACCCCAGCTTTAAAACTTTCTGCTAATTGTTGTACATTGATCTCATCATATGCTTCTAAATTTTTACTAAAACCTCTAAATAGTTGCGATAATATGACCCCAGAGTTACCTCTAGCGCCCATTAACAAACCTTTTGAATACGTTTTACCTAATTCACCAATATGCTGTGATAAGTTCTCTTCTACTGCTTCTCTTCCAGACGTCATTGTTAAATTCATATTTGTCCCTGTGTCTCCATCAGGTACTGGATAAACATTTAATGAATCAACCAAGTCTGCATGATTTGATAAATTTTGTGCCCCTTGTATAATCATTTCGGCAAATAATTTACCATTAATTTTGCTAACCATTGCGTATTGTCCTCCTACTTCTTAGTGCCGTTATTGACTCGTACACCCTGTACAAATATATTTATTGAATTCACTTTTACTTTTAATGTTTGCTCTAATGTATATTTCACTGTTGACTGAACATTACTTGCGACTTCTGATATTTTAGTACCATAACTTACAATGATATACATATCAACGTCTATAACGCCGTCGTCTTCTCTTACAACAATGCCTTTAGAATAATTTTCATGCCCTAATATTTCAGCAATTCCATCTCTTACTTGTTGTCTAGAAGCCATTCCTACAATTCCATAACATTCTACTGCTTTACTACCCACAACTGAAGCTATTACTTCGTTCGAAATATCTATACTACCGTAATCGTTTGTGATTTCTAATGTCATTTAAATTGGGCCTCCTAGTTTATGGTTGTTAAATTAACTTCAAACCTAACAATTAATATAATTTATCTAAATTAAGAAAAATTCTACATTAATCCACAGTTTATAATTATACCATAATTTAATATTAACAAAAGTACAATCTATGTAAATAAGAAAGTTTTTTCTTCTTATTTACATATAAAATAATATGTGGTACATTATTCAAGTATGTAGTAGATACGTGTATTTATATTTATTAAAGGAGGTACTTTCATGGGCAAACAATGTTTCGTAACAGGTCGTAAAGCTTCAACTGGAAACAATCGTTCTCACGCTTTAAATTCTTCTAAAAGAAGATGGAATGCTAACCTTCAAAAAGTTAGAATTCTTGTAGACGGAAAACCTAAAAAAGTTTGGGTTTCTGCACGTGCTTTAAAATCTGGTAAAGTAACTAGAGTTTAATAAATATAATGCACGAAAAAGACCAGTCCTTATGTGGAGGATTGGTCTTTTTTTATACGATTTTCTATTAAATAATTCGAATGCTACTATATTTTCAAATATAAGTTGAGTTTAACATTCAACTAATTTTAGCCTATTATCCTATTTCATAAATTGTAAGCCACTTAATCTTTACTTCTCACCATTAACACATTCCCTTTAGTAATATCTACTATACCTTCTGGTTGATTGAGTTCATTTGAAATTGTTAACGTTGAACCAAGTTTGAGTTGTTCATGTTCAAGTGGATATTTAAAATTACTCAGTGAAATAACAGTAGGATAAGTAACTGGAATAAAAGATATATAGCGATAATCTTCATTTCGCAAAATTGTATATAATCCTGTTTTTAAAAATTGAATTTCATTACTTGCATCAATCAATTTAATGACAATATTCATCTCTGTATATTCCGGTTTCTCTAAAATTTGCAAAGCACCCATAAAATGATCTAATCGACCACCAGTTGCACCATATACACAAATCTCTTTATAACCACTGGCTACTGCTTGATCTATCCCTAAAGCCAAATCTGTATCATCTTTTTCCGAATCGTAAGGATTGATATTAATTCTTTTTTCTATATATGTTTTTTCCTCGCTTGTAATTGAGTCAAAATCACCTACTGCAAATTGAGGTGTAATACCTGCCTCTATTAATAATAAAGCTCCTCTATCCACACCTATCCAATGCTCATTTATTTTTATATTTAATAAGTCTTTAGGTAAATTTCTATTACCACATAATAAATTAACTTTCATGGGCATCAGCCTTTCAATAACTTCGTTACTGCTTTGTAATCATCGTGTCCGAAAAAGTATGAGCCAGCAACTAACATTGTAGCACCATGATTAATGACCGTTTCGACAGTTTCGTCATTAATACCACCGTCTACTTGAATCTCAAAGTTTAAATTTAACTCCTCTTTAATATTTGATAATTGGTCTAATTTACCAATCATGTCACTGATAAATGACTGACCACCAAAACCAGGATTCACTGTCATAACCAACACATAATCTACCATTTTTATTACAGGTAATATGGTGTCTACTGGTGTGCCAGGATTAATCACAACACCTGCTTTTACATTTTTATTCTTTATTTGTTCTATTACTCTATGGATATGCGGTGTAGCCTCTATATGTACTGAAACCATATCAGCACCATAGTCAGCAAATATTTCTACATATTTTTCTGGTTCTTCAATCATTAAATGTACATCAATAGGTAATTGTGTACCTTTACGCACAGATTCAAGTATAGGTAAACCAATTGATATATTTGGTACGAATTGACCATCCATAACATCAAAATGTACTCCGTCAACCCCTGCTTCTTCTAATGCAGTTAATTCTTCTTGTAGCTTCAAAAAATCAGTTGATAGTAATGATGGATAAAGTTTTACCACTTAATATCTTTCCTTTCTATTTGCAATTTCATTGAAGAGTTGTATGTAATGATCATACCTAAATTGTGCAATGTTCCCTTGTTCTAATTCCGTTTTCACATTACATTTAGGTTCATTTATATGATTACAATCTCTAAATTTACAGCTCTCACCATATTCATTGATTTCCATAAAATAATTTTTCAAATCATCTTTTTGAATATGATTAAAGTCTAACGCACTAAAACCAGGTGTATCTGCGATATATCCATGATTTCGTTCAAAAAGTTCGACGTGCGTAGTAGTATGGCGTCCACGATTAAGCGCTTTTGAAATATTTTGTGTTTCAATGTCTAATTTTGGGAAGTATCTATTTAATAACGTTGATTTCCCTACGCCTGATTGTCCACTAAGCACAGCGAGACCATCTCCCCAATTAGAGAAAACTTGGTCAATATCATCATTGATACTAATAAATTGTGTCTTATACCCCATACATTCATATACATGCAGCAATTGGATTACTTTTTGCTCCATTTCTGCTGAGGCCAAATCTCTTTTGGTTATGAGAATACGGGGACGCATATGATATGAATGTGCTATGACTAAAAATCTATCCAACAATTGCGTTGAAAAATCCGGCTCGACCGCACTCATTACTAATATAAGATGATCTACATTACTTACAAGGGGTCTTTTTAACTCATTTTTTCTATTGTGAACATATTGAATATAACCCTCTGTTATATTCTCGACTTCGAAATCAACTACATCTCCAACAATTGGAGAAAATTTCTTTTTTCTAAATAAACCGCGTGGCTTTGTATCAAACATTTCACCTTCCACATCGACACGATAAACACCGCTTAACGATTTTATAATGCGTCCTGTCTTCACTTAGACACCTCTCTTTTTAAAACTATTATCTTATATATTATAGCAAAGCCTTTTTAATTTAAATATAATTTAAGACTATTTCGTATAAAAATCAAAACAAAACACCACTCCAACCGATATTAACCTGTTGAAATGGCGTTTCATTTTTAAATAATTAACCAGTCAATTAAATAAGCAACTCTATACTCGCTTTGCTCGTTAAGAGGTTTTTCGGTTCGCAAGTTCTCGTACTTGCATAAGCAACTCT
>JBEAMH010000001.1:510194-669708 GCA_040062795.1 Staphylococcus aureus | reverse complement strand
TGCTCGTTAAGAGATATTTGGTTCGCAAGTCCTCATACTTGCATAAGCAACTCTATACTCGCTTTGCTCGTTAAGAGTTGCTAAAAATCATAAGGAATATCTTTATCAGCAACTACTTTGCCATCAACTCGTATCGTATATCCTGCTGTTTCACCTTTGGCAATTGTCATTGGGATTTTCACTGTCTTATTTTCTTTTATATTATATGTCTGTGATGCTGAAGACCCTTCGTCATCTTTATCTCTTACATAGACTTTGACTTCTTGACTCTCATCATCATCACCGGTATATGGAACTTGATATGTTTCGGTATAGGTCTTATCATATTGATCGTTTTTAGACTTATCTTCATCTTTTTCATCAGAATCTTCTTTGTCTTTTTCTTGATCTTTTTTATCTTTTTTATCTTTTTTATCTTCATCTTTTTCTTCAGATTTACCTTTAGAAATTATAAATTCAATTGTTGAACCTTTATCAACTTCTTTACCTTTTGGTGATTGGCTGATAACATTGTCTTTTTTAACACTGTCATGCTCTGTTTCTTCATTAACAACTACTTTAAACCCTTTAGCTTCTAGCTCTGATTTAGCTGTTTTAAAAGATTCGCCTTCATAATCTTTAACATAAACCTGTTCTATACCTAATGATTCAGTTAATTCAATATTACTATCATTCACTTTAACTTGTTCACCAGGAGATACACTTTGACTTTCGATTAAACCTTTAGCAACATTTTGTTCTGAATAAGATTGTTTTACTTTAACATCTTTAATTCCTAAATCCTTCAATTTCTCCATTGCTTCAGATTTAGTTAATCCATAAAGGCTAGGCATTTCAGCTAATTGAGGTCCTTTGGATAAAACGATATCTACTTTGCTTTTTTGCTCCAAACGTTCACCCTCTTTAGGTGTCGTTTTAATAACTTTATTTTCAGAGTATTTATCACTATATTCTCGGGAGACGTCTCCGAGTTTTAGTTTATTATCTTTTAATATAGACTCCGCTTCTTTTTCAGTCTTACCGGATAAATCTGGTGTTTCTAAATACTTACTACCAAACATACCCATGGCCATAAAACCAAATAAACTAAATAATAATAAGATAATTATAAATGTATAGAAAAACTTTTTCTTTCTCGAACGTTTTTTAGCAGGTACTGCATAGATATGTTCTTCACTAGACTGAAATTGTTGTTGATTTACAATTGGAATCTGCATAGTTTCTTTTATATTATTTTGCTGATTTTCTGATTGTGTATGATTTGCAATTTCATCTTTGTTGATGGGAATGGTTTTAGTGTTTGCCTCATCTGAAAGATATTTCGACTCATTTTCACGCTCTTTTGACAAAGCCGTATCGAGATCTTCTTGCATCTCATTCACAGTGTTATAACGTTCTGTCCTATCTTTTTCAGTCGCCTTAAGTACAACATTACTAAGCGCTTGCGGTACGTTCGAACGTTGATCCGACGCATTTGGCATGGGCTCTTGTATGTGTTTAATTGCTATACTTACTGCAGTTTCTCCAGTATATGGTGGTTTCCCAACAAGCATTTCATACAAGACAACACCGATTGAATAAATATCCGTACCTTCGTTTGTAGCATCTCCACGTGCTTGTTCAGGTGAAAGATATTGTACTGTTCCTAGCACATGATTTGTTTGTGTCATTGTCGTTTCACTTAAAGCTTTAGCTATACCAAAATCTAATATTTTTAAGGTCTTATCTTTTTCAACTAAAATATTTTGTGGCTTTATGTCACGGTGTACAATATTAGTATCGTGAGCATGTTTAATACCATCAATAATTTGTTTTGTGAAATTTAATACAGTGTCAATATTTAAAGGTCGATTTTCTTGAATATATTCTGATAAGGTTGGACCTTCAATGTATTCCATCACTAAAAAGAAATTTTCTTCATTTTCAGTTACGTCAAATACACTAACGATATTATCATGGGAAAGTTGTGTGAGATTATGTACTTCACGTTCAAAGCGTTTAATAGTCTCTTCCTTTTCACCGGCAGGAATCCTAATTGCTTTTATTGCAACTTTTCGGTTGAGTATCGAGTCTTCAGCAAGATAGACAGTACTCATACCACCGCCACCTAATTTCTCGATTACTTCATAGCGTTCATTTATTAATTTGCCTATCATACTTTATCACCCTCAATCTCAGCCAAAACTACACTTACATTATCATTTGTATCTTGTGATAATGCGAGTTTAATTAAATTTTGTCCATGTGTTTCTAATTCATTTTCTTGAGTCAATTCTTCTTGGATTATATGGTTACGTACAAAGTCTGTAAGACCATCAGAATTAAGCATTAAAAAGTCATAAAAGTTTGTTTTCTTCACAAAAATATCTGGAGTTACTAATTTATCTGTTCCCATCACTTTTGTAATAATATTTCTTTGTGGATGCGTAAACGCTTCTTCAGCTGTAATTTGACCTAACATCATCAAATGATTCACGAATGAGTGGTCATTAGTAATTTGTTCAATTTCTCTACTATTAACTAAATATGCACGTGAATCTCCAATATTTGCAACAACGATATAATTATCGAACACTAATGCACAAACACAAGTCGTACCCATACCTTGATATTCAGGATTTTCTACTGACAGTTGATATAATTCACGGTTAATCGTTTTTAATGTTGTCCTCAACCAATCTTCAGCTTGATTTGCCTCGATTAAATTTTCTTCTTCAAATCGACTTTGAAGTTTTTCCGTTACAAATTGGCTTGCGACTTCTCCAGCAAGATGTCCGCCCATACCATCACAGAGTACTAATAATTGTTGCTCTGTTTGATTGTAAAATACGCCACCTGCGTCTTCATTTTTATCACGATAACGTCCCGTGTCAGTAAAAAATTGTGCTTTTAGCATGTCTCTACCTCGTTTCTACTTTTCGTTCCTTAGCTCGTAATTGTCCACATGCAGCATCTATATCTGCACCTTGCTCACGTCTTATAGTTGCATTGATACCTAAACGTTTTAACTCTTTTTCAAATTTAAATATATCTTCTTTAGGTGTTTTAACATAATTTCTTTCTGGTACGTGGTTGACTGGTATTAAGTTTACATGACAATTTAATTTTTGAATTAAATGAGCTAATTCTCTAGCATGTTCAAGTTGGTCATTAACCCCCCCAAACAAACCATATTCAAAAGTAATACGTCTGTTTGTCTTTTCTTGATAGTAATTAATGGCTTCCATTAATTTTTCAACATTATATGCTCTGTTAATAGGCATTAAACGAGAACGAACTTCATCATTTGCACCGTGTAAACTTACAGCAAAATTAATTTGGATATCTTCATCTGCAAAATCATATATACGTGGAATAATACCTGAAGTTGATACTGTAATATGACGAGCACCAATATTCAAACCATTATCATCATTTACAATTTTCAAGAAATCCATCATTTCATCATAATTCTCAAATGGTTCACCAATACCCATGATGACAATTTGAGATACACGCTCTTCTGTTTCATCAAGTGCTTTTTGTACAGTAAGTACTTGTGAGACGATTTCACCCGCTTCAAGGTTACGTTTCAACCCGCCTAATGTTGATGCACAGAATGTACAACCAATTCGGCAACCTACCTGTGTCGTTACACATACTGAATTTCCATATTCATGTCTCATTAGAACTGTTTCAATAGTATAGCCATCTTGTAGTTCAAATAAGAATTTAATCGTACCATCTCGGCTCTCTTGCTTAACTACTGTAGTCATCGTCGTCATTGTAAAACTATCATTTAAAATTTCTCTAAGCTCTTTAGATAAGTTTGTCATTTCATCGATGCTATCTACACGTTTCTCATAAAGCCATTCAAAAATTTGTTTGGCTCTGAATTTTTGTTGACCATTTTGTATCAACCAATCTTGCATCTCATCGTATCTAATTGAAAAAATGGACTGCTTTTCAAAATTGGGAAGAAACTTATTCTTTTTCTTTTTTTCTTCAGTAATCATAAATTAATTTTCCTTTCTTCTTATCCTAGTAATGAAAAAGCCATCAGAGTTAAAATCTTGAGGTAGTAATTGCATCGATTTCACTTTTTCTCCCGTTGTCGGATGTTCAAATGTATCAAATTCAAAATCTTTATTTTCTTTTAAAAATGTATAAATTACATTTTCATTTTCTAATTGTTCTATTGTACAAGTAGAATAGACTAATCTTCCACCTGGTTTCAAATTATTTTTCACATTATTTAAGATTTCTAATTGAATCTCAACCAGTGACTGTATACTCTTTTGCGATTGTTCATATTTGATTTCAGGTTTATGTCTCAGTACACCCAATCCACTGCACGGTGCATCGACTAAAATCTTATCATAAACCTTATCATATTTTTCCGTAGCATCGTGTTCAAATGAAGAAATGTTAGACAATCGTAATTTTTTAATATTAAAATCTATTAAGTCTATTTTATGCTCATAAATATCAGTAGCATCTACGTAACCAGTGCCATTTAATACTTCTGCAATATGACAAGCTTTGCCACCTGGCGCACTACATGCGTCTAGCACTTCGTCACCTTGCTCTAATCCCATTAATTCAGCAACAAACATAGAACTTTTATCTTGAATAGAGACTAAACCATCTTTAAACATACGTGATTCAATAATTGGTTTACCACTTACATGCAAACAAGCTTCAATTTCTTTATCTTGTTCAATAAGATAGCCATCTTCAACTAACCTTCTAATCGCTTCTTCTATAGAAATTCTAGTTAGATTTACACGTATAGTAGTTGATACTTTTGTTAAAAATGATTGTGCAATTGTTTCAGCTTTTTCAATACCAAAGTGAGTTGTCCAATGATCGACTATCCATTTCGGCAAACTATATTCGATTGCAATTCTCTTTTTTTCATCAGTAATTTCAGTGAAGTCTGGTAATTCACTGCGCATAATATTTCGTAATATACCATTGACTACATTGCCATTATGTGGACCACCTTTACGCTTAGCAATTTCCACGGCTTCATTAATAATTGCGTGATCAGGTACTTTATCTAAATAGACATGTTGGTAAATACTCATCCATAGTAATTGCCTTACCCATCCCTTTAATTTTGTTTGTACAAAGGGTTTTAAAAGATAATCTAATGTGTACTTTCTTTTTAATGTCCCGTATACCAGTTCAGTGAATAACCCCTTATCTGCACGATTTAATTCATTATTAGATAATATTTCGTTAATTATAATATTACTGTATGCTTTCTCATTTATAACATCTTGTAAAGTTTCAAATGCTAATTCCCTTACATTTGTATCTATTGTCATGATAGTACCTTCCCAACAAGTGATGTTTGTACACCACTTAAATAATTTGCAGTAAGCATTCGTTTTTTACCTGAAACTTGTATATCTGTTAAAGCAATAGCATCTTCGGAGCCTGTAGCTACTATAATTGCTTTTTTAGTTGTTTCAATAATCGTACCTGGTACTCCAGTTTTACCTTTTTCAATTCTAGAGGCAAATAGTTTAAGGTTTTCTCCATCCATCACTGTGTAAGCAACTGGCCATGGTGATAATCCACGAATATGATTGTAAACTTGCTCAGCTGGAAGCGACCAATTAATTTTTTCATCTTCACGGCTAATATTAGAGGCAAACGTCGCTTCACTATCATCTTGAGTAATACTATCATTTGTACCATTCAAAATAGATGGCAATGTCTCTTTTAGTAAGTTTGCTCCCAAAAAGCTAAGTTTGTCATGCATTGTACCTACGTCATCTTGTAGTTCTATTTCTATAGCGCGTTGAGATATGACATCACCAGCATCTAATTTTTTCACCATATACATAATAGAAATACCTGTTTCTTTTTGTCCGTCAATAATTGCTTGATGGATTGGTGCTCCGCCTCTATATTTAGGTAATAGTGATGCATGTACATTTATTGCACCTAATTTAGGAGCTGCTAATAAAGATTCAGGTAATAATTGTCCAAAAGCAGCAGTTACAATTAAATCTGCATTTAACTCAATCAGCGTATTTAAATCTTCTGATTGTGCTAATTTTTCTGGTTGATATACGGTGATACCATGTTCTACTGCTACTTTTTTTACTGGTGGCGGTGTGAGTTTACGTTTTCTGCCTACTGGTCTATCAGGTTGAGTTACAACTGCTACCACCTCATGCTCAGCAATTAACATTTCTAACACTTTAGTTGAAAATTCAGGTGTACCCATAAAAATTATTTTACTCATTGTCGAAATACGCCTCCATCTCTTCTTCACTCAAAAATTTACTTACGCGTTCAGTAAATAACTTGCCATCAAAATGATCAATCATATGTAATATCATACGTGCAATATCGTCATATGCAGTCATTTCAACTTCATTACCATTTTTGTCATTACCTTTAACAACGATCATTTTACTTCTTGCTACTTCACCATATACATCCGGTAAACTGATTGAACCTTCTAATTCAGTCACTTTTTCACTAGATTCGCTTATTAATTGAGGATTAATCAGTTGTAACAAGCCATCAACTTCCATATCTATAATCGCTACTTTTTGCGCTATTCCAATTTGTGGTGCACACACAGCAGATGCACCTACATCGTACATAGTATCTTCTAAATCGAGTAACAACTCCGCTAATTGAGCATCAAATAAAGTAACTTCAGGTATTGATCTTTTTAGAATTGGGTGTTGACTCGTAACAAGCTGTTTAATAGTCATTATATTTCTCCTCACAAAAATTCATCATATCATTATAACTTATTTTAGTTGAAAATGCATCATGCATTGTGTACTAATTATTTGGAACACTCATAATCAACGTTTGTATATCCTTTAAAATATAGATTCAATTATTCTTGAAAACTACTCACACTTTAATATTTTGCATAATAAAAGGAAATATTTTATCAGTTTATAATAAAATATTTCCTTCGTTTTACATATAATTCGTTTATATAAATATTGGTTATCTTTTTTAATTCATAGATATTCTAGTAAGCTGAATACCAAACTCATCAAAATTAGAGGGGTTCATCCACTTTTCAAATTCTAGTTTATTTTCATGCCATTCGTTATCTTTCATAGATCACCAACATGTATCTCTGCTTCTATTTTTATAAATTGTACGACTTCAAAAAATACCTTCATATTTATATCCAAGTCGTTTGACTGCTTTAATAAAATGTTGATTCAAAGCATCACATTTTCATTCATATCTGCTATATTCTAAGTTTTCAACAACATATTTTGCTAGTAAATATTGTACCTTTGTAGCCATACGTGTTTCTTTTAAGTCATTTGAATAATGAATTGTCAAGCTTCTATAGATGTTTTGCTTTGGTTAATTCGTAATAATGTTAAAATGCCAAAAGCTTCATTCGTGTCACAATCTATAATAGAAAAGAAATACGGATCTGAAAATTTAATATAATTGCTTATGTAAATTTCAAATTGTTTCATATCTTGTCTTGGATTTGTTCATTCTGTAGATATGTCCAATTCGGGGCGTCTACATCTTCATGAGAATGACAAAATAAATCCTCAATGTGTTCCATTGATAACTTTTATAAACGACAATATTGCTATTTTAAAAACATTGCTTCAGGAAAATGCGGCATTTTAAAATCTGATAATGCTTCCCCAATAGGTTGAATAAACTTATTATATCTCACGAAATACCGCACATTTAATCCATAAGTGTTTGTCTATATCATTAATTTTTATGTCTGTATTATTTACATTAAATCTTCAGAAGTAGTATTAAAAAATTCTGCCAGCATTTGCGCATCTTCACGTTTCAACTTTATTTGTTTATTTTCTATACGCTCAATTGTTTCCGGACTTAATTCAGTATTATATAATGATGCAATTCGATTTGATAATTCGGTTACACTTAAACCTGTTGCTTCTCTCTTGTTCATCAAACTCATAAACAAATCTCCTTAAACATTATATTTACAAAGTGAGTGATATTCACCTTTGTATTGCTGATTCCAAATCAAGATATTTCATTAAATAACGATGCGATATCAATTTAAATAGGACCCGTTACTATTCAATATAACCACATTACATATTAAATGCAAATTTTAAATTTGACATTTTTTCATGAATAATTTCTATATCCTTAATAATTATTATAGACATTTGATAACATGAAAAATAAAATTTATAACCATTTAAAAAACAAATAACCTTCCCCCATTAATTCTAATAAAATATTCAATTAATAAGTAATACAGAATATATTAATATTAAAATGTTCAATTAATAAGTAATACAGAATATATTAATATTAAAATGTTCAATATTATTTATAAATTCAAAATAGCTTTCAGTATTCTAGTTATACAAAGGGAAGTCTTATTTTCTTTATTACTATATTAAAATTCACAAGGACTAGTCTTGTTATATTTTGATTATTTACTTCTATATTGAATTAAAAGCCTTCCTTTAGAGGTAATATTAAATATTTTTAATTAAATTACCTTCAATTAATCTAATTATTAACTAATAAATACATATAATTACAAAACCTTAATTTTTGTAACTACATTGAAAATTATGTAAATTAAAATTAATCTGAAAATTATCTCAATTATATTTACTTATTATTATTTTTATTTTATGCTTACATTAGTTAGGAGGGGATAGGATGTTATCAGCAGAAGTAGCAGCAACGTTAGGTTCTATTGCAGAATTGGCTTTAAATTTAAATCTTTAATATGTAAGTAAATTAATAGAAAGTAATTTTTTATTAAGGAGGAGCTTATTATGTTATCAGCAGAAGTAGCAGCAACATTAGGTTCTATTGCAGAATTAGCTTTAAATTTAAGTCTTTAATATTAAGTAAATATATTAGTAAAAAGTAATTTTTTATTGAGGGGGAGCTTACTATGTTATCAGCAGAAGTAGCAGCAACATTAGGTTCTATTTTAGAATTAGCTTTAAATTTAAATCTTTAATATTGAATTACTATGTTTAAGTGAATCTACTATAAGTAGGTTCACTTCTTAATTTTATATAACTACAACTATATTTATTACTTTATTCAAAAATCCTCTATCTATTTATTATAGATAGAGGATTTTTTTGATTATTTCATTTTATAATTCTTATTACCCCGATGATGAGAGCATGATACATTTCAATTACATCATCATTTGCGGATTAATATCAATTTTCAATGATAACTTTTCTTTTAAGTATTGATCATGATAATAATCATCTAAATATTTTAACGCTTCATGTAAAGTTGGTTCACTTTTATATTTAATCAATATTTGAAATCTATATTCATTATTTATCCGTGATAACGCAGCTGGTGATGGTCCTAACACTAATGCTTTATCAGTTAAGTGTTGTAATAAAATTTTATGAATATGCTTTGAGGCTTCCATCACTTTCTTCATATCTTTGTGAGCAATTGTAAAATTAATTAAAAAGAAATATGGTGGATACTTACCAATTTTTCTATAATTCATTTCCTTATGATAGAAAGCTGGATAATCATTATTTTGAACATCTTTAATTGCATAGTGTTCTGGATTGTATGTTTGGATAATGACTTGTCCTTCCTTTTCATGACGTCCCGCACGACCAGACACTTGAGTTAATAACTGGTATGTCCGTTCACTTGCTCTAAAATCAGGGAGGTTAAGCATTGTATCTGCATTAAGCACACCTACGAGCGTAATATTAGGGAAGTCTAATCCTTTTGCAATCATTTGTGTTCCTAATAAAATATCACCCTTGCCTGAACCAAAGTCATTTAATAATTTTTCATGTGCACCTTTACGTGAAGTCGTATCAACATCCATACGAATAATGCGAGCTTGTTGGAAAACTTCTTGCAACAATTCTTCAACTTGTTGTGTACCTGTACCAACTTGTCTAATATGTTCACTTTCACAGTTTGGACATTTATTTGGTGGTATTTCTTGATGACCACAATAATGACATTTTAATTGATCTGAAGATTTATGATAAGTTAATGAAATATCACAGTTTGGACATTGAGGCACATGTCCACAGTCTCTACATAGCATAAATGATGCATAACCACGTCTATTTAAAAATAAGACAATTTGCTCTTGTTTATCTAAACGATCTTGAATTGCTTCTCTCAATTGTTCTGAAAACATCGAACGATTACCAGAAGTTAACTCTGCTCTCATATCCACAATTTCAATACGAGGTAACGCTTGTTGATTGACCCTATTAGGTAACGATAGCAATTCATATACACCTTTATCTGCTCGTGCATATGTCTCTAAACTTGGTGTAGCACTTCCTAAAATTAACGGACACTGATGATATTCACTTCGCCACTGCGCTATGTCTCTAGCATGATATCTAGGATAATCCTCTTGCTTATACGATGATTCATGTTCTTCATCAATGATAATCATCCCTAAATTTTTAAACGGAGCAAAGACACTAGAACGCGCACCTACACTTACGCGTGCCTTACCATCTCTAATTTTTTGCCATTCATCATAACGTTCACCTTTAGATAAACCTGAATGAAGCACTGCAACTTCGTCACCAAAGCGCTTTTTGAACCTTAAAACCATTTGTGGTGTCAAAGCAATTTCAGGCACTAACATCATTGCCTGTCTATTCAAATGCAACACTTCTTCTATTGTTTGCAAATATACTTCTGTTTTACCTGAACCTGTAACACCATGAAGAAGAAATGTACGTTGTTCATGTGACTTGATATTTGCAAGTATAGCTTCAAATGCTTGCTGCTGATCTACTGTCAGTTGTTGCTTATCATCTTGTTCAAAAACGCGTGTTTCAAATGGGTCACGCTCGACGATAGCATCATATTTTTCAATAAAACCTTTGCGCATGAGCGTGTCTATACTCGATTTCGAAAAATTCATTTCTTCTAATTGTTTTAATAATATAGTATGATGATGTTCATCAATTAAATAGGCATATAAGTCATATTGCTTTTTTGATTTCTCCAAGGAACCAAGAACCTCATCATAATCGAAACCTTCTATAATTTTAACTGCACGCTGCTTTTTCTTACTTACATTTTGTGATAATAGCGTAACTTCTGCTACGTCACCTTTTTTTAACAAAGAAGATAATATCGTTAAATCATCATTATATTGAGCTTCTTTGTATGGATAGTGACCTTCATTGTTAAAGCGGCGAAGTAAATATTCCGGCACTGCGTCCTCATTTTTAATCGCAAAAACTTTTGTATATTTTGCTTTAATCGCACTCGGTAACATTACTTCTAACATAGAAATACGTTTTGTTACAAAATAATTATTATACCAATCTGTTAGTTTAATCAACTCTTCTGTTAATTCTGGCTTAATATCTTGTATTTCTTTAATTTCCTTTAATTTCGCCACATCAATGTTTGTATCGGGGTGGTCAGTTATCTCCATAATGTAGCCTTGAATTGTACGTGGACCAAATGGTACAATTACGCGCATCCCTATTTGTACCATCGATTGTAATCTTATAGGAATGATATAATCAAATGCAAAGTCCACACTTTTAGAAGGTATATCCACTATTACTTTTGCTATCATCTTATTGCCACCTTGTTTCTAAACTATCTAAGATATGCTCCGCTAGTATGACTTTTTTATGTTTTCCTAAACTGATAGGTTCTCCACTCTTGAAATACATTGTGTATTCATTATCATCTGAACTAAAACCTATAGATCGATCGCCTACATTATTAGCAATAATCACATCTGCATTTTTACTTTCAAGTTTCTTTTGTGCGTATGTTTCAATGTTTTGAGTTTCAGCAGCAAAACCGACTAAAAATTGCTTTGTTTTAAATTCTCCTAAATACTTTAATATATCTGGCGTACGTTTGAACGTAACAGATAAATTGCCATCTTGTTTTTTTAGTTTATGCTCTAACATTTCAGCAGGTGCATAATCTGAAACTGCCGCTGCTTTAAATACAATATCTTGTTGATCAAAGCGTGATTTTACTGCTTCAAACATTTCTTCAGCACTTTGAATTTGGATGACATCTACATTTTCTGGCGGATTAAGGTGTGTGGGCCCAGATACTAATGTGACATTTGCTCCGCGTTTCATTAATGATTCAGCTAGCGCATAACCAATTTTCCCTGAAGAGCGATTAGATAAATAACGCACAGGATCCAACTCTTCCACTGTTGGTCCAGCAGTAATCAATGCATTTACCCCTTCAAAACGACTGTCTATCATATGTGTAGATTGGTTTTGCTCTTCAAAATACTGATTTAATCTTTCTACAATTTGTAATGGTTCTTCCATGCGCCCTTTTGCTACATAGCCACATGCTAAAAAACCCTCACCAGGCTCAAGAAAATAATAACCATCTGCATCCAATGTAGCAAGATTATGCTGTGTTCTATTATTTTCATACATATGTACATTCATTGCAGGTGCAATAAACTTAGGCGTCTTTGTAGCAAGTAATGTAGAAGTCACCATGTCATCAGCAATGCCATTAGCTAGTTTTGCTATAGTATTCGCTGTAGCTGGAGCTACAACAATTGCATCTGCCCAGTCTCCTAATGACACATGTTGTATTTCTTTTGGGTCTTGTTCTAAAAAAGTACTTGTATAAACTGGATTTCTACCGATTGCTTGGAAAGCTAAAGGGGTCACAAATTCTTGTGCATGATCTGTCAACATAACTCTAACATCATAATCTGCTTGCGTTAATTTACTCGTTAAATCAATTGCTTTATACGCAGCGATTCCCCCTGTAACCGCAAGTAATATTCGTTTCATTGCAAATCTCCTCCAAATGTTTTAAATATACCTCTCAAAGTCTATAGTTGCCTGTTAGGCAAAAATACAGGTTTATTTTAAATATTTCGTTAATAATGTGATTAATTCTCATTATACACAAATTAATAATTAAATAAAAAAAGCACACCTTGCTACTGCATGGTGTGCACTTGAAAAATTTTAAAATAAAATAGCCTTCGCCAAACTCGTGCGTTTCAAGATTTAATTATTATTGCTTAGATAATTTTAGTTAAGTCCGTTAGGATAAACATCTCCGTCAGCGATTTCTTCTAACGCTTTGCCTACAGGTTTTCTTGAATTATATTTATTTAGTGTTCCTACTTCTGGGTTTTCGTCTAATTCACGGGCACGTTTTGCAGCAGTAGTTGCAATTAAATACTTTGAACTAACTTTATCTGTTAATTCATTTAATGGTGGATATAACATTATTTTTTTGCCTCCAATATCATTTTTCTATATTTTGCTTCGATACGTTCTCTTTTTAAATGCTCAGCTTCCACAATAGATTGAATACGTTGCTTGGCTAACTCTACTTCATCATTTACCACAACATAATCATACAAGTTCATCATTTCAACTTCTTTACGTGCTTCAGCCACGCGACTTTGAATCTTCTCATCAGATTCTGTTCCACGACCGACTAATCGCTCACGTAAATGATCTAAACTTGGTGGGGCAAGAAAAATAAATAATGCATCTGGGAATTTCTTACGTACTTGTTTCGCACCTTCCACTTCAATCTCTAAAAATACATCGTGACCTTGATCCATTGTATCTTTAACGTATTGCACAGGTGTTCCGTAATAGTTTCCAACGTATTCAGCATATTCTATAAATTCATCTTGTTTAATTAATTCTTCAAATTCTGACTTCGCTTTGAAAAAATAATCAACACCGTCTACTTCACCTTCACGTTTATCACGCGTGGTCATCGAAATAGAATATTTATAAGATGTGGTTGGATCATCAAATATTTTTTTTCTAACTGTCCCTTTTCCTACACCTGAAGGTCCAGAAAGCACAATCAATAAACCTTTCTCATTATCCATGACTTACTACCTCTCTAAGCTTATCTTCTATTATTAACATATGATACCATAAGAAACATTGGATTGTATAGCATCCTACAACACAAACTTTGCTCATGACCTAATCTTTCCATCATGTTACAATATGTTGAATGACTAAAAATAAGGTGGCTGATAGTAATGGCATATGATGGTTTATTCACAAAGAAAATGGTGGAATCCCTACAATTTCTTGTAGGCGGTAGAATCCATAAAATAAATCAACCAGAAAACGACACACTACTTGTTGTCGTACGTCAAAACCGGAAAAATCATCAGCTTCTACTCTCTATCCATCCTAGTTTTACTAGAATGCATTTAACTAATAAAAAATATGATAATCCATTTGAACCTCCTATGTTTGCGCGTGTTTTTCGTAAACATATTGAAGGTGGATTTATAAAAGCAGTAAAGCAAATTGGGAATGATAGACGAGTAGAAATAGATGTACAAAGCAAAGATGAAATTGGAGATACCATTCATCGTACTATAATTTTAGAAATAATGGGTAAACACAGTAATTTAATTTTAGTAGATGAACAACGCAAGATTATAGAAGGTTTTAAACATTTAACACCAAATACCAACCAGTATCGTACTGTAATGCCAGGTTTTCAATATGAAGCACCGCCTACACAAAATAAAATGAATCCATATGAAATTTCTGGACAAGAGGTATTGAAATATATAGATTTTAATAGTGGAAAGATTGCTCGCCAACTGTTAGATCATATTGAAGGTTTCAGCCCATTAATTACAAATGAAATCGTTGGTAGAAAACAATTTATGACTACGCAAACTTTACCAGATGCATTTGACACAGTTATTGAAGAAACTAAGAAAAAACCTACTCCTGTTTTTCATAAAAATCATGAAACAGGTAAAGAAGATTTTTACTTTATGAAATTAGATCGATTTTATGACGATGTCGTTGAATATAGTTCACTGCATGATTTACTCGATCGTTACTATGATGCACGTGGTGAAAGAGAACGTGTGAAACAACGTGCAAATGATTTAGTTAAATTTGTGCAACAACAACTTCATAAATATCAAAATAAATTAAGTAAACTCATTGATGAGCAAGAAGGCACAAAAGACAAAGAACTTCAACAATTGTATGGAGAATTAATTACAGCAAATATATATCAAATTAAGCAAGGTGATAAGGAAATTACCACACTTAATTATTATACAGGTGAAGAAATAACTATTCCTTTAAATCCAACAAAAGCACCTGCTGTTAATGCCCAGAACTATTACAAAAAATATAATAAACTAAAAACAAGAGAACATGAATTACATGGACAAATTGAATTAACACAAGAGAATATTGCTTATTTTGAAAGTATTGAACAACAACTCGCTCATATTTCTGTAGATGATATTGACGATATTCGCGATGAACTTTCAGAACAAGGTTTCATGAAACAACGAAAACAAAATAAGAAGAAAAAGAAACAATCTATACAATTACAAGAATATATTTCTACTGATGGCGATACGATTCTTGTTGGTAAAAACAATAAGCAGAATGATTATTTAACAAATAAAAAAGCTGCTAAGCATCATCTTTGGTTCCACACTAAAGATATACCAGGTTCGCATGTCGTGATTCTTAATGACTCACCAAGTGAAAATACAATAAAAGAAGCTGCTATGTTATCTGGTTATTTCTCTAAAGCTGGCAGTTCTGGTCAAATTCCAGTAGATTATACAGAAATTAAACATGTGCACAAGCCATCTGGAGCTAAGCCAGGATTTGTAACATACGATAATCAAAAAACACTTTATGCTACACCAGATTATGATCACATACAAAAAATGAAAGTTCAGTAATTATTTGTTATTCACTTTTATTAGCTGAATGCATAACAAAAAGGCTAGGATAAAATCGATTGAATGCATATTCAAAATCGATAAGTATCCTAGCCTTTCTCATATTAATTATAAATTTATTCTGGCAATGCTAATTGGAAATTAACACCGAATCTGTCTTGAATCCAGGCAAATTCTCTAAATGGTGGCATTTCAGTCTTAGGCATTAAAATTGCTCCACCACTTTTTAAATTATTGAATAGACGTTCCATTTCTAATGCATTCTCAACAGTGACATACAGCGACATGGCTGGGTTCATTTCTATATCCACACCATTCATATTGTCAATTGCCATAAACACTTGATCTTTCAATCTAAAAATAGCGTGCTGTACAGCCCCGGTTGGTTCTTCATCACTTTCACTATATTTTACTAATGCTAATATTTCAGCATCTTCAAATGTATTTACATATAGATTAATTGCTTCTTCTGCATTCCCATTAAACATAAGAAATGTAGTTATTTTTGGTATAGCCATAACCTAGCCCCCTTTAGACTTCTTATACTAGAATAAATGATTTGCTTTAAAAAATCGAATATACAATATTGTCATCATCTATCAATTATAATACTATCTATCTTATCTTTATAAAATATTATTTAAGTTAGATTTATAAAGCCACTACCAAGTACATCACGTACATCATGTATTACTAAGAAAGCTTTGTCATCTTCTTCATTCACTAATTTTTTTACCCTTGTTACTTGGGATTGTGGTACTACTACATATAACATACTCGTTTCTTTTTTACCAAAGCCGCCTTTACCTTTAAGTAAGGTTGACCCTCTGCCTGTAAAACTATTAATTTTATCACTGATGATTTCGTTCCTATCTGAAATTATTGTAACTGCTTTTTTAGGATTAAAACCTTCAATTATAAATGCAGTTGCACGTTCAGTAATAAATATCATAATAATTGTAAACAGCACATTTTCTAATGGTAATACAAATAAGAATGATAAAACAACTAAGGCATCTAACACAAAAATACCTTGTGAAGTTTTAATATCAAAATATTTGTTCATCATTTTGGCAATTACTGATGTGCCACCAATAACACCGCCCGCTGCAATGACTAAACCAATACCTACACCTACAAATACGCCACCGAATGCAGCATTGATTACGAAGTTATCTATACCTGTACTAAAACTTTCTGTTAAATCTAAAAATAGAGAAATTGCAGTGTTTGCAATAAATGTATATACAGCGGTCCTAGTACTTAAAAATTTCCAGCCTACTATAATAACAAGTGTATTAATAATTAATGAACTCAAAGCAGGCGACCAGCCAAATGCATATTTAAGCGCTAATGAAATCCCAACCGTTCCACCATCACCTAGATTTGATTCTAGGATAAAACAGTTTACTGCAATTGCACTGACAAATGCGCCTATTAAACAAACAATAATATTTTTAGTGTGATCACGAAATAATTGTTTCATCATTTTCATTTAAACACCCCTAGCTTTTTCATATATTAATTTTTATCATTCCACAATAATTACGAGTTAAATTAAAAATAAATAGAGACATCTTCTCATTGAAGATGTCGTAATAAAATACTTGTAATGCTATATTATACAACGTAATATAAATGCAAATACATTATAACACTAGCCATCATATCATTTTGAATAACATAATTACTATGCCATCCTTGCTTAGACCTAATTTAAGTTGAGAGATTGTGATATTACTTTAAAACAACTATTCATCCTAATTTTTTTACTTTTTAATATTTACTAGTTAGAATAATCATAAATCCAATTGGAGGTATTTTTCATGTCTTTTTATATTATTCCGTTACTAATTGCGGCATTAGTATTGTTAGTTGGGTATCTTATTATTAAAATTGTAATCCGCTAAAGATATTCAACACTTGTGTTTCTTAACATACTTAATTTATCTATTAATGTATAAATTCAATGAGGTTAAAGCATTGAATTGTCGTTAAGTAACATACAATACTTTATGACCTATATCCAATAATAAATTTTAATTAATTTAAAGAGGAAGATCAAAATCACATGTGTTTTGAACTTCCTCTTTAATATTAAACGAACATATTTATGAATAATTCCTTGCTTAGATTACTTAATATGTCCTTTTTGTTTTATGGTAGACTTTGATTTTTTATATATATTTTCTTCTGAGGTTTCAGAGATCCCTTCATCTTTATTATCTGAATGTGTTGGATATCTATAATCCTCTTCTTTTTTTAAAAAGTCGTTTAAATGAGCAAAATGTTTATATCCTTTGTTTGGGTCTTCGGTCATAATACTCCCCTCCAACCCACATTTTATGCCAAGTTGTCTCTCCATTCAACTAAAGAACTAATATCTTTATCAGAAATGTCTCCTTTTTCTTTTGCTACCTCAATCAGTTCGTTATAATCACATAACGTAAAGAATGGAATATTTGCTTGGTTAAACTGCTCATCTGCTTTTTTAAGTCCATACGTAAATATAGCAACTACACCTAGTACATCAGCTCCTCCTTCTTTAAGGGCTTCAACAGCTTTAATAGACGAGCCACCTGTGGATATTAAGTCTTCAACGACTACTACCTTTTTCCCTTTACTTAATGCACCTTCAATTTGGTTTTGTTTTCCATGGCTTTTACTCTTTGAACGTACATAATTCATAGGTAAATCTAATACTTCAGAAACATAGGCTGCGTGTGGAATACCTGCAGTAGCAGTTCCTGAAATAATCTCAACTTCGTCAAATTGTTCTTTAATCAATTCAGACAAACCATCTCTAATATTGCGACGTACCTTAGGATACCCTAAAGTCACACGATTATCACAATAAATAGGAGCTTTAATACCTGAACTCCATGTATATGGATCATTTGGTGAAAGTGAAACTGCCTTTATATCTAAGAGTGATTTTGCTATTGATTTAGCCATATTAATTTAACCAACTTTCTTTAATTTTATGATAACTGGACACTGGATCATCACTTTTCGTAATTGGACGGCCAACCACAATATGTGTTGAACCTAATTGCTTTGCTTCTTCTGGTGTAGTAATTCTTTTTTGGTCATTAGAATGAACGTTTTCTGGTCTGATACCAGGTGTTACTTTCAAGAATTGTGTTCCAAGCTTTTCTGTAAGTAGTGCTGCTTCAAGTGGTGAACACACGACACCATCCAAACCAGAAGTTTTTGCTAACCGAGCGTAATTGAGTACAGCATCTTCAATTGAACTCTGAATATTTTGCTCTTTTCTTAACATTGTCTCAGTTGTTGAAGTCAATTGGGTGACTGCTATAATTTTAATGTTTTCATTATGCTTTCTTAAACCTTCCAAAGCGCGTTTCATCATTTCAGTTCCCCCGGCAGCGTGAACATTAACTAAATCAACATTCAACTTACTCAAGCCTTCCATTGCTTTGCCAACAGTATTAGGAATATCATGTAATTTTAAATCAAGAAAGATTTCGTGACCGCGCGCTTTAATAGATTTAATAAATTGTGGCCCTGTTTGATAAAACAATTCCATGCCAACCTTTACAAATAGTGGCTCATCAAATTGATCCAAAAAGGCATCTACCGCTTCTGCTGAATCAAAATCTAATGCTATAATAGGTAAATTATTCATAATATGTTCTACACCTCGTGTTTTAAATACTTCTCTAGATTAACTAAGATAAAATATGGTAGCTCTATTATTTTACCTTAGTGTACTAAAATCTAGAATTTACATATTTTTCATTGTAAATGTCATGCTTTCGATTACAGATGTCAATGCATCTGCCGTATCTAATGAAGTAAGACATGGTACACCATTTTCAACTGATGTACGTCTGATTTGGAAACCATCACGCTCAAATTCTTTACCTTTTGTCATCGTATTAACTACAATTTGTACTTCAGTTTGTTGAATACGTGTTAATAAATCATCTTCTTTTCCAATCTTACCAACGATTTCTGCAGGAATATCATGTTCAGCTAATTTATTTGCTGTACCTTCTGTAGCTAAAATTTTGTAGCCCACTTCATTTAAGCGATGTGCAATACTAACAACTTCTTCTTTGTCTTTATCACTAACTGTCATCAATACAGTGCCGTGATCTTTAACTTCCATACCACTAGCTGTTAAGCCTTTAAATAAAGCTTTTTCCATCGTTGTATCTTTACCCATGACTTCTCCGGTTGATTTCATTTCAGGTCCAAGCGTAATATCAACATTCTTCAATTTATTAAAACTAAATACTGGTGCTTTTACAAAGACGCCTTCAGTGTATGGTTGAATACCTGCTTTATAACCTAAATCTTTAAGTTTCTCACCCATAATAGCACGCATTGCAAGTTGTGCCATTTGTATGTCAGTAATTTTACTTAAAAATGGCACTGTACGACTTGAACGTGGATTTACTTCTAAAACAAATACACCATTCTGTGCTATGACAAATTGAATATTAATTAATCCTTTTATGTTTAAACCTTTGGCTAATCTGATTGTATAGTCTTCTAAAATATCCATTTCTTGTTGCGTCAATGTCTGAGGTGGATAAACAGCTATAGAATCACCTGAATGAACACCTGCTCTTTCTATGTGTTCCATGATTCCTGGAATAATTACAGTTTCACCATCAGATATCGCATCTACTTCAATCTCTTTACCAGTTAAATAACTATCGACTAAAACTGGATGATCCGGGCTTGCTTTAACTGCTTGGCCCATATAGTCTTCTAATTCTGAATCGCTATTAACGATTTCCATAGCACGGCCACCCAATACATAAGAAGGTCTTACTACAACTGGATAGCCAATATTACGAGCATTTTCTAATGCTTCTTTTGGAGATGTTGCTGTCTTACCTTTAGGTTGCGGTACATCAATCATGTGTAATAAAGCTTCGAATTCTTTACGATCTTCAGCACGATTTAAATCTTCTAAAGAAGTTCCTAAAATTTGAACATCATGTTTAGCAAGTTTATCTGCCAAATTGATTGCCGTTTGTCCACCAAATTGAACAACTACCCCTTTAGGTTGCTCTAAATCGATAATATTCATTACATCTTCTTCTGTTAGGGGTTCGAAATACAATTTATCTGAGATCGAAAAGTCAGTAGATACGGTTTCAGGGTTATTGTTCACAATAATTGCTTCATAGCCTGCACGTTGTATTGCCCATACTGCGTGTACTGTAGCGTAATCAAACTCTACCCCTTGTCCTATACGAATCGGTCCTGAACCTAATACTATAATTTTCTCTTTTTCAGTAACAATAGACTCATTTTCATATTCATAAGTTCCATAATAGTATGGTGTTGCGGATTCAAATTCTGCAGCACATGTGTCTACCATTTTATAAACAGGTGTGATGCCATGCTTGTGTCTCAATGCATAAACTTCTTCTTCTGTCATATCAAAACGATGCGCAATCACACGGTCACTAAAGCCATAATCTTTTGCAAATTTAAGGTAATCTATATCTCCTTTATTCGCTTTTAAATCACGTTCTATATTGATAATATGCTGAAATTTATTTAAAAAGAAATAATCAATTTTTGTCATTTCATGTATTTCTTCTAAAGTAGTACCACGACGAATTGCTTCACCTATAAAAAACAAACGTTCATCATCTTGATCATTGATACGCGCCTTAATGTAATCCAAATCGTACGAATCTCCATTTGGTAAACCTAAGTGATGTACACCATATTCCAACGAACGAATTGCTTTTAGTAAAGACTCTTCATATGTTCTACCTATCGCCATGACTTCACCAGTAGCCTTCATTTGTGTCCCTAAGACACGTTCCCCCTTTTCAAATTTATCAAATGGGAAACGCGGAATCTTCGAAATAACGTAATCTAAAGATGGCTCAAATGCGGCGTATGATGTTTCTGTAATTGGATTTAACATTTCATCTAATGATAACCCTACCGCAATCTTAGCGGCTAATTTGGCTATTGGATAACCTGTCGCTTTCGATGCTAATGCAGAAGAACGAGATACACGTGGGTTCACCTCAATAATATAGTAATCCATAGAGTGTGGATCTAAAGCTAATTGCACGTTACAGCCACCTTCTATACCTAACGCACGAATAACTTTCAATGAGACATCACGTAACATTTGATATTCGATATCTGACAATGTTTGGCTTGGTGCCACAACAATAGAATCTCCTGTATGTATGCCTACAGGGTCGATGTTTTCCATGTTACAAACGACGATAGCATTATCATTTTTGTCGCGCATCACTTCATATTCAATCTCTTTAAAACCAGCAATTGATTTTTCAATTAAACATTGTGTTGCTGGACTATAGTGCAAACCGTTTGTCACGATTTCTTTGAACTCTTCATCGTTATGACAAATACCTCCACCTGTACCACCCATTGTGAATGCTGGTCTTACAATGAGCGGGTAACCCACTTCATCTTTAAAATTAAATGCTTGCTCTACTGTATTTACAATATCACTTTCAGGTACTGGCACTCCAAGTTCATTCATTAATGTTCTGAATAACTCTCTGTCTTCTGCCTGTTGAATAGATTCTAATTTTGTTCCTAAGAGTTGGACGTTGTTGGCTTCAAGTTCACCACTATCATGTAATTGAATCGCCATATTTAAACCTGTTTGACCACCTAATGTTGGCAATAATGCATCAGGTTGTTCTTTACGAATAATGCGTGCAATAAAATCATGAGTCAGCGGTTCTATATATACTTTATCTGCAATTTCTTTGTCAGTCATAATTGTCGCTGGATTTGAATTGACTAATATAACACGATAGCCTTCTTCTTTTAACGCTAGACAAGCTTGTGTGCCTGCATAATCAAATTCTGCTGCCTGTCCAATGATGATTGGACCAGACCCTATAACTAATATTGTTTCTATATCTGTACGTTTAGGCATTTGACATACGCTCCTTCGCTTTATATTCATTCATCATCTCAATAAATTCATCGAATAAATAATTGGAATCAGATGGTCCTGGACATGCTTCAGGATGGTATTGTACTGAAAATGCCGGTAATGATTTATGCTTTAATCCTTCTACCGTGTCATCATTGATTGCTATGTGTGTGATTTCTAGGTCAGTATTAGCCAAAGAATCTTTATTGATTGCATAACCATGATTTTGGCTTGTTAATGCAATTCTACCCGTTTTAAGGTCTTTAACAGGGTGATTTGCCCCTCTGTGACCAAATTTCATTTTGAATGATGTAGCACCTTGAGATAATGCAAAGAGCTGGTGTCCTAGGCAAATACCAAAGAAAGGAATATGCCCTAAAATACCTTTAATCATTTCGACCGCAGTTTCTACTGCTTGTGGATCTCCTGGTCCGTTAGAAAGCATCACGCCATCCGGGGACATTCTTAAAATGGCTTCAGCTGAAGTATGATAAGGTACAACAGTTACATTACAACCACGCAAATTCAATTCTCTAACAATATTTTGTTTTTTACCAAAGTCTACTAATACAACACTTAAATCATATCCTGTTGATACATAAGGAGATTTCGTTGATACTGTTTCCACTTCATTTCGTGGTAATTCAGTTGTTTTCAGCTGATCTATCAAAGGCTCAATTTCATCTTTGTTATCAGTAAATGCTGCTTTTAAAACACCAAAATTTCTGATTTTTCTGGTAATACTACGCGTGTCAACGCCTGAAATACCAGGAATGTCATATTCTACCAATATTTCATGAAACGTCTTTTGTTGTCTAAAATTACTTGGATGTGTACTTGCTTCTTTAACCACTACTCCATTTAATGTAGGTACAAGCGATTCAAAATCGTCGCGATTTATACCGTAATTCCCAATAAGTGGGTATGTAAATGTGATAATTTGCCCAGTATATGACGGGTCAGAGATTGTTTCTTGATAACCCGTCATTGCTGTATTAAAAACGATTTCACCTACAGTAACTTGATCAGAACCTATGGGGTAACCTTCGTAATATGATCCATCTTCTAAAACAAGATAACGTTTTTTCAACATTATTTTTCCTCCTTAAATTTAACTTCACCTTCAACCATCGTTAGTACTGGTGTGCCGTATACTTTGTAACCTATGAATGGCGTATTATTTCCTTTAGATGCAAAATCTTCTGCTTTAATTTCACTTTCATCATCTAGGTTAATAATAGTTAAATCTGCTAATCCGCCCTCTTCCAATGTACCATAAGGTAAATCAAATGTCTGAGCTGGTTTAATAGTTAAATAATCAACTAATTGTTGTAATGACCAATTACCATATTTCACAAAATGCGTATAAAGTAATGGGAATGCTGTTTCGCTACCGACAATACCAAAAGGTGCTTGCGTCATAGGTTGTGCTTTTTCTTCTGCAGCATGCGGCGCGTGGTCTGTGGCTATACAATCAATTGTACCATCTAATAGCCCTTCAATGAGTGCCGCTCTATCATCTTTACTTCTCAGTGGTGGATTCATTTTATAAATTGCATCATCCCCCGGGACGTCATCTTCTGTTAATAATAAATGATGTGGTGTTACTTCTGCAGTCACATGTATACCAGCTTTTTTTGCATCACGAATAGCCCTAACACTCTCTTTTGTAGATACATGACATACATGGTAATGTGCGCCAGCAGCTTCAGCTAATAACACATCACGTGCAATTTGAACGGCTTCACAAATATTTGGAATACCAGGAATACCAAGAGCTTCACTACGTTTGCCTTCGTGCATAGCTCCACCATAAATTAAACTATTGTCTTCACAATGAGCTACAACTGCTTTGTTCACCTTTGCAGCAGCTTGCATGGCTTCATACATCATGCTCGCCTGTTGTACGCCCACTCCATCGTCTGTAAATGCAAATGCACCGTTTTTAGCAAGCATTTCAAAATCAACATGTTCTTTACCTGCTTGTCTCACTGTAATTGCTGCATACGGTAATACTCTAACTGCTGCATTATTTTCTATTAGTTGATTTAAATGGTTTAAATTCTCTTCAGAATCTGGTACAGGACGTGTATTTGGCATTGGACATACTGTGGTAAAACCACCTCTTGCTGCGGCTTTAGTGCCGGTTTCTATAGTTTCTTTATGCTCTCCGCCAGGTTCACGTAAGTGTACATGTACATCCACTAAACCGGGTGAAACAAACTGTCCCTTCACGTCAATAACTTCTACTACATCATCCACCTCAATATGAGGAGCAATTTGCTTAATGCGTTGCCCTTCAATCAAAATTGATACTGTTTCTAAGTCACCGTTTTGTAAAATTTTAGCATTTGTTAATAGTTTCATTTGTTTCTGCCCCTTCCGTTTGTAAAATATAATCTATAACAGCCATACGTAAGTACATGCCATTTTCCATTTGTTTAAAAATGCGTGATTTTGATGCTTCCACAAGTGAATGTTCTATTTCTACACCCCTATTGACAGGTGCAGGATGCATCACAATCGCTTGTGTTTTCAATCTATTATATCTCTCTTTTGTTAGTCCGAACCTTTCATGATAATCAGTTTCTTCAAATTGTGTTGTATCACCATCTTTATGTCTTTCATGTTGTACTCTTAATAACATTACTATATCTACCTTATCTATTACAGTATCAATATCTTCATATGGTGCATCAATGGATGAATCTTTCCATGCATCAGGGCTAGACAACATAACATTAGCGCCAAGTGCAGTTAGACTTTGAAAGTTACTTCTTGCTACACGAGAATTTTTAATATCACCACATATTAGTATATTTAAGTCTTCAAAAGTTTGAAATTCCTCATATATCGTCATGATATCAAGTAAACTTTGCGTTGGATGCTGACCACTTCCATCTCCAGCATTAATAATAGGCACATTGATACTTTTTAGTTCGTCATAATAAGTCGTCTGTGAATGTCTAATCACTAGCACATCTGCGCCTACTTGTTCTAAAGTTTTACATGTATCATATAATGTTTCTCCTTTTTGAACAGAGGATGTTGTAGTCTCAAAATCTATTAATTTTAGTCCTAATTTTTGCTCAGCTACTAAGAAACTACTTTTTGTACGTGTTGAATTTTCAAAAAATAAGTTTGAAACAAATTTATTGTCATAACGCTGTGGTTGAAGTTCCCCATTTTTTATCGCACTCGCACGTTTTACTAATTCATAAATCTCATTTGTAGTCAGATCTTCCATCGAGAGTAAATTATCCATTGTTCAGCCTCCTCATAATGATTGATACTTATTTATTTGCTGATGATTCTTTCGGTAATATTAAATTGAGTATAATACCTGCTAAAGCAGCAAGTGCCATTCCTTCAATTTGAAGATTGATATCTATGCCTTTTAAATTAAAGACAAGGTTACCAATACCGATGACTAGAATGACTGATGCTATAACGAGATTACGGTTACTCGCAAAATCAACTTCACTTTCAACTAGCATTCTTAATCCACTGGCTGCGATAATACCGAAAAGTAATATAGATACGCCGCCCATCACTGGTGTAGGTATAGATGAAACAAGCGCTGTGAATTTACCGACAAATCCTAAGATGATAGCAATAACTGCCGCACCTCCAATGACATAAACACTGTAAATCTTTGTGATTGCTAAAACTCCAATATTTTCACCATACGTTGTACTCGGTGGGCCACCTATTAAACTCGCAAACATAGTAGATACACCATCACCTATAATAGAACGGTCTAAACCTGGATCTTTAAAGAAATTTCGGCCTACAATTTTATTTATAACCATCTGATGTCCGATATGCTCACTTACAGTCACAAATACAATCGGTATTAAGACAACCACCAGACCTAAGTGAAATGAAGGTGTGTAATCTTTGAAAGGCAGATAAACATCTGGAAATTGTAACCATTTTGCTTCTGCTATCGGGGCAAAGTTAACAATACCCATAAATACTGAAAGCGCATAACCTGTGATAATTCCGATTAACACTGGAATTAATGACATAAAACCTTTGAAATAGCCTTGAACTATGATTGTTACGATTAACGTAGTCATCGCTACTACTAAATAACTTAAGTTATATCCTTCCATGTCGGAGGAATTTTCAAACATAGCCATATTAACAGCAGTCGGTGCCAAACTTAATCCTATGACCATAATGACAGGTCCTACCACAACAGGAGGTAATAAATGCATCAACCATCCTGTCCCAGTTAATTTAATTGCCAAACCGATAAGCACATACATCACACCACTCATAAACAATGCCATTAACATGTCACCTAAGCTATGAGAATTAAGCCCTGTAATGATTGGTGTAATAAATGCAAAGCTAGAACCTAGATAAGCTGGTATCTTTGCTTTCGTAATTAATATATATAATAACGTTCCTATACCGGATGCTAATAACGCTGAAGATATAGGTAAACCTGTTAAGAAAGGTACCAGTACAGTTGAACCAAACATCGCAAACAAATGTTGCGTACTTAAGAACGCCCATTGTCCTAATTTTGGTCTATCTTGTACATCTAATACTGGTTTAACCGTTCGCTCGAACATTGTTTCATTTTCCATATTTTTGCTTCCTCTCATAAAAAATCTCTTTACATTAAATCCATGTAAAGAGACTAAAAAGTATATATCTGATTATTTATTAATGTAAGTTCTAGTCAAATATTTACTAAGACTAGCGACTTTCTCAATAAAAGCAAGATATATGTGAAGAGGTATATTATCAATGATTTTACATATGATGAATCTAAACATCTCACTTTTCATCTTTATGTTTAGATAGTAGCTCAATATTTAGGACCTCTCCCCTTTTTCAGTCTCTCGTACTGAATTAAAAGGTGTTATTCAATTACTACAGCATTTCTATCATCTATTTCATCCAAAAATACTGCTACTGCTTCTTCCCTAGCTGTAGGTATATTTTTACCTACAAAATCTGCACGTATAGGTAATTCTCTGTGACCTCGATCTACTAATGTAGCCAATCCTATTTTTTTAGGTCGCGCGTACTGTAAAATAGCATCCAAAGAAGCTCTCACTGTGCGACCTGTATATAACACATCATCAATAATAACGACGACTTGATTTGTAATATTAACATCGATTTCATAAGCTTTTGCATCGTCTTGATTGTTTGTTTGTTCTAAATCATCTCTAAATTGTGTTATATCAATTGTCCCTGTTGGCACCACTTTCTCTTCGATACTTTCAATTTTTTGTTGTATACGTCGCGCTAGAAAGGCACCGCGTGTTTTAATACCTAACAATATTAAATTATCAGTACCTTTATTATATTCTAAAATTTCATGTGCAATACGTGTCACTGTTCTTTGAATCGCTGATTCATCCATAATAACTCGTTCTGACATTTTAGGCACCTTCCTTAGTTTGATAATTAAATGTTTATTCTCATTTGATATAAAGAAAACCTCATGTCTTTATTAAGACATGAGGTTTAGGTATAAGGTGGCACAAACAAACAAGAGACATATCTAACTGAACCTAGATGTTTTCTCTTACATAATGAGCTTACTCACTACGCTTCTCATTGCGCTGGTTATACTCAGCTACAACAACGTAAGCTTGCAATTATAAACTTACAATATGTTTATGTACCTTACATTAAATACATGTCTTTGAAGCCTCTCTGGACTTTCATTTAAAGACGTACGGCGCTTTATTAAACTGTCATTATACTATCATGAATGAGATCGACATGCAAGTCAGTTTATTCATTTAAATCAATTTTACTATTTTAAATGTTAAGTGTCTTATCCTATACGAAATCAAAAAACACTACTAAGATTCTTATTTAAGTCCTAGTAGTATTTTCGTTGACACTCTGTTATTTAAATATTCATATATTAATTATCGCCCTTACGAATTTCTTCTAATAATTGTTCAAATTCCTTAGGTAACGATGTAGATTTTTCGATATATTCATTTGTAATAGGATGTACAAAACCAATTACACCAGCATGTAACGCTTGTCCACCTATATCCATCGTTTTCTTCGGACCATATTTAGGGTCACCTACTAGAGGGAAACCAATATATTTCATATGTACACGAATTTGGTGCGTACGCCCAGTTTCTAATTCACATTCAACTAAGGTATAATTCTTAAAATGTTCAAGTACATTAAAATGAGTGATAGCATCTTTTCCATCATCTACTACATCCATAGATTGGCGATCATTTTTATTTCTACCAATTGGTGCATCTATTGTGCCATAGTCATGAGGGATATTGCCATGTACAAGCGCAACATATTTACGTGTTACTGTCTTCTCAACTAATTGATCAACTAAGCTGCGATGAGCGATATCATTTTTAGCAACCATGAGTAAACCAGATGTGTCTTTATCAATACGATGTACAATGCCTGGTCGTACTTCGCCGTTAATTCCTGATAAATTTTTCATTTGATACATTAAACCATTTACGAGTGTACCAGATGAATGCCCTGCAGAGGGATGCACTACAACACCTTTAGGTTTATACACGATTGCAACATCATCGTCTTCATAATAAATATCTAAATTTAAATTCTCTGGTTTGATATCTGCTTCTATAACTTCTTTTTCTGTAACTACAATAAGATCATTTAATTTTGTCTTATAATTTGATTTAATTAACTTATCATTTACTGTTACAAGTGATGCTTTAATCCAATCTTGAATTTGTGTACGTGACCAGTCTGAATTGAATTCAGGCAGCACTTTGTCGATACGCTGACCAACATCATCTTGATTTTCTATTTTAAACTCATGTATAGTCATACAAAATCTCTCCTATTCTTCGTTCTTCATATCTGTTAACAAAGCGATAATAATCAACAAAACGCCTATCGTCAAACTTGAATCAGCTACATTAAATATTGGGAAGTTATATCCGAATATAAATGTATCTACAAAATCTACAACTTCTCCATGTAATACGCGATCTATAAAGTTACCTAAAGCACCTGCAAATAATAAACTAATAGCAATTTGCATTAATAAACTGTGTTTTGCTTCTTTAATATAAAATACAATAAGCACTACAAGTATAATAACTGTAATAATATAGAAAAAAAACATTTTTCCACTCAAAATTCCCCAAGCTGCCCCATCATTTCTATGAGATGTAATATTTAAAAAATTAGGAATGACTTCAAACGTTTCTCCGATTCTCATTGAGCTTGCAACAAAAAATTTTGTAATTTGATCTAATATTAATATAACGATTGTTATGAATAAAGAAATACCAATATAGTACGGACGTTTCATGCCTGTACCTCCTATTCTAATCTCAGTCGCTTTTACAACATCTTTCATTATATCCTAATCAAACTTATAAAAAAAGTTACAGTTTAAATAACTATTAAAAAACGAGGTCCTACTCTCTCATAAATAAAGTATATCAATGCTTATGAACTCTTGTACATTGAGAATAAATATTTTCCCTTATACTATACAGATATTTTTTGTTTTAATTATAAAACGTTATTGTAATTAAAACGAAATTGTATGCCGTCCGGTCCTGTCAGTAATTTGTGTGTACTTTCTGGATAATGAAAGTCAATCATTGTTAGGCCATAAGTTCTGTCATTTTCAATACGTTTTATACTAGATAACCAATTATTTACTACTAAATGTTGGTGGTATCCATTAGAAGACAAATAAAAAGCACCGTCGGTTTCTAATGAGGATGTTTCAAGGCCAAAATAATTATTATAATACTGCTTTACCTTGTTTAAATTAATTGATTTTAAATTGAGGTATCCTATAACACTCTCACTAGGAATACCTTGCCATTTCTTATCCGAAGCATAAGTTAATAATTGAGGTACATTGATTGGTTTTGTCTCAAATACTACTTTTTCATCTTCAAATAACCAATCATCCATTGGATTATCAATAAAAAATTCTAATCCATTGCCTTCTGGATCCTCTAAATACAGTGATGTCGTCACGTCATGCTCACCACCATGTACTAGAATGCCATACTCACTTATTTGAACTAGTAAATCGGCTAAATCTGTCTTATCTGGTAATCTGATTGCTAAATGAAATAAACCTGCCTCTGAAGGTAGTGGTTCCCTACCTTGAGAAATCTGGATTAAAGTCAAAAAATGGTTTAAATTTCCAATTTCATATTGAATAGTTGAATAAGATTCATTTACTACATTAAGACCAATAATCTTCTCATAAAATTGCTTAATTTCATCTTTATCTCTAACATTTAGCGTAATGCCATTAACAAAATGTGCGCTTTCACTATGGAACATATTTAACACCTTTCTATACCACTAATAAATTCAGTATACTTGAAAACAGTTTTTATACATAAAAAAAGCTCATTCAATACTATTTATATTAGGTAATTATTTAAAAAAAGGTCATATGTTATGCATGATGCAAAACATATGACCTAAGTTATTTATTACATATTTTCTTTTAAGTTAGAGCAAGTATTTTTATACAAGTGATTGTACAACTTCTTGACAACGCGGGCATAAATGATCAAGTTCACCTACTGAGCCAAGTTCTTCACTGTAGTTCCAGCAACGCTCACACTTTTCACCGTGTGCATGCTCGATGCGGATATCTCCATACTGATAAGCCACACCGTCATCAACAGTATCAACTACTTCTGCTTGTGAAGTAATGAATAATTGTTGTAAATCTGAGAATTGTTGCAAGAATGTTGTAGCATCAAAGTTTTCATTGCTTCCAATAATTACTTTGGCTTCTAGTGATTTACCAATTACTTTTTCGCCACGCGCTACTTCTAAAGCACGGTTAACGTCATCACGTAAATTCATAAATGTGTTCCATTTATCTAAGAAATCACGGTCAACTTCAGCGCGTTCTGGCATACGTGTTAAGTGAACACTTTCCTCTTTAACATGAGGAATATGAGACCAAACTTCTTCAGCTGTATGCACTAAGATCGGCGCTAATAATTTCGTCATGTCGACTACAATTTGATATAACACTGTTTGCATGCTACGACGTTTATGAGAATTACGCTCTTCAATATATAAAATATCTTTACCATAATCTAGATAGAAATTACTCAATTCAACATTAATAAAGTTTTGAACTTCTTGGTAAATGTCTAAGTAATCATAATTATCATAATGATCTAACGTATTTGCAGTAAATTCACGTAGTCTATTTAATAAATATTTATCTACTTCTAATAAATCCTCTTCTGCTAATGTATCAGTTGCAGGATTATAATCATTCACATTACCTAACATGAATCTTAAGGTATTTCTAATTTTACGATATACATCTGAAGTTTGTTTTAAGATTTCATCAGATATACGAACGTCAGCTAAGTAATCGACACTACTTACCCATAGACGTGCAATATCTGCACCTTTTTGTTTAACGATTTGATCAGGCACAATTACATTTCCTAATGATTTACTCATTTTCTTACCTGATCCATCCATGACGAAACCATGAGATAAAAGTAATTTATATGGTGATTGACCTCTAGTTGCTACAGATGTCGTGATTGATGAATTAAACCAGCCACGATATTGGTCACTACCTTCAATATATAAGTCAGCTGGATATGATAATTCAGGACGCCCTTCTAATACGCCTCTATGTGACGAACCAGAATCGAACCATACATCCATAATATCTGTTTCTTTCGTAAACTCACCATTTGGACTACCTGGATGTGTAAATCCTTCTGGTAATAAATCTTTTGTATCACGTTCAAACCACACGTTAGATCCGAATTCTTCAAATAAATCTGCAACATGATTAACAGTTTCATTTGTCATGATAATGTCGCCATTCTCAGCATAAAATACTGGCAGCGGAACACCCCATACACGTTGGCGAGAAATTACCCATTCACCACGATCACGAATCATATTATAGATACGTGTTTTACCCCAATCTACTTTGAAATTCGTCTCTTCAATTGCATTCAAAATATCTTGACGTACTTTATCTATAGATGCAAACCATTGTGGTGTAGCTCTGAAAATAACAGGTTTCTTCGTACGCCAATCATGAGGATAACTATGTGTGATAAATTCTAAGTTTAATAAAGCATCTTTGTCTTTTAAAACATCAGTGATTGCTTTATTTGCTTTATCGTAAAACATACCTTCAAATTCGCCAGCTTCTTCAGTAAAGACACCTTTATCATCGACTGGACTAATTACAGGCAATTTGTACTGCTGACCTACGATATAGTCATCTTCCCCGTGACCAGGTGCAGTATGAACACAACCTGTACCTGCGTCAGTTGTTACATGTAAGCCATTAATAACTAATGATACACGGTCAACAAAAGGATGTTGTGCTGCAACATACTCTAATTCTTTACCTGTAAATTCTTTTTCTAATTCAAGCGTGTCTTCATCCCAACCTAAAGCTTCTGCAACATCACTCGCTAAATCTTTACCAACGATATATTTTTCGCCATTAACATTATATTGTCCATATGTTAAATCAGGGTGTACAGTAATTGCTACGTTAGATGGTAATGTCCATGGTGTTGTTGTCCAAATGATGAATTTTGCATCTGAATCAACTACGCCTTTATCATCTTTAACATCAAACGCTACATAAATAGAAGGTGATCGCTTATCTTGGTATTCAATTTCTGCTTCTGCTAAAGAAGATTCACTTGATGGAGACCAATAGACAGGCTTTTTGCCTTTATAAATTAATCCTTTATCAGCCATTTCACCAAACAAACGAATTTGCGCTGCTTCATACTCAGGTTTTAAAGTGATATATGGATTTTCAAAATCCCCATTCACACCTAAACGCTTAAAATCTTTCTTTTGGTTATCAATTTGTTGTAATGCAAATTCTTCACATTTTTTTCTGAATTCAGCAATAGATAATTCTTTACGTTTAACACCTTTTTTAGTTAGTGCTTGCTCAATTGGTAAACCATGTGTATCCCAACCCGGCACATAAGGTGCATAAAAACCACGCATTGATTTATATCTAACCATCATGTCTTTTAAGATTTTATTTAACGCATGTCCCATATGCAAACTACCATTCGCGTATGGTGGGCCATCGTGCAAGATATATGATGGATTTCCTTCATTTTTTTCTAACACTTTTTGATAAATATTTTTTGCTTCCCATTCCTCTTGAATCTTAGGTTCTTTATTTGGTAACCCTCCGCGCATTGGGAAAGCAGTTTTCGGCATTAATAACGTTTCTTTATAATCCATTCTATACACTCCTTGTTCCTATTTTCATGTTTAATTCTATTCATTCGTACAATAAAAAGAACTCTAAGTTCAATTAACAGGGACGATTGAAACCGCGTTACCACCCTGATTAACTCAACTTAGAGTTCTCTTTATGTCATATATGAATTTAAACAACAGTGATATAAGCATCATACATATGAAAGGCTCTCACTACCCCTAACTCGCTTTAATATGCATACTGATACTTACGCGTCTGTTATTTCTAAAGTTTATTATTTATTTTCTGAATCACTGTTCGTAGCTTGCGCATTCACATCAGCATTATTGTCTGCTTCAGCTTTTGCTTTCATAGCTTTTTCTTCTTCAGTTAAATCGTTTTCGTGTAAGTGATTTATATTTTCTTGAGTTACTTGTTCAGAATCAAGGTCGTAATTTAATAAATAATCCCAATCTTCACTCTTTAATAAATCTAATTGTGCTTCAACTAACATGCGGAAACGTGATCTAAATATTTTAGATTGACGTTTCATATCTTCAGTTTGGAATGAAAGACGACGTGCTTTTTCTACTGCGTCATTAACAATTTTATCTGCTTCACTTTTAGCCTTAGCTACAGTAGCTTCAGCATCTTTATTAGCAGCTAGCTTCGTTTCTTCACCCGCTTGTTTTGCATGTACTAATGCATCACTTACAGATTGATGAACGTCTTTATAAGATTGAATATTTGTATCTTTCTCTTCGATGACTTTTTCTAATTGCTTTTTATCTTCTTTCAAGCGTTCAATTTCGTTACTTAATTGTTCTAAATAGCTTTCGACCTCAGTTGGTTCGAAACCATTTTTTACGCGTGTAAATTCTTTGTTTTTTATTTCATTTGGTGTAAAAGGCATACGTTATCCTCCTTCTATAATACACTATTTAGGTTCTTCTTTAAATATCTAAAATAGCGTTTTGTATCAGTAATTTTTCATTTTTTTATATTAGCCTAGTTTTTCATTGGTTAAAACCTAGTTGTGCTTACTTATACATGATATAAGTATAACATCATTTAAATAAAGTTTTATAAGAAATTCTAAATTTATCTTTTTTAGTTTTACCACCAATATCTGTAATCATTGCTCTACCATATCCTTGTATTGACAATAAATCACCACTATCAAGTTGAAAATCTGCAGCATCAATAACCGTATGATTTACTTTGACACGCTTTTTGTCGATAAGTTGTTTCGCAATTGTACGTGATTTACGTATCATTTCTTTTAATACGACGTCTAATCTTAAACCACTCACTGTCGTTTCAAAAGTTTGCCAATGTTCTTTTGATTGTATCATATCTTTTACTGGAATAGAATTAAGTTTCACTGTAGCACCCTTGATTCTATTTAGCTCTAACATAATATAAGATTCTAATTGCTTTGTCAAAGTAAACTGGATTGAACCATCTACTACGATGTCACCTAGCTGCTCCCTTTCTATTCCTAAGGACATAATTGTTCCTAAGACATGTTGATGCTGTAGTGTTACAAACTTTTGCGGGTAATCAATATCAATTAAGACAATTTCAAAAAATTCTTCTTCAGGTACAAAGTAATCAGGTGCAACAATAGCCCTTTTACGCTCAGCATATGGACCACCAAAGAAACTTACTTCTAAATCATCATAACTGCCAACGATGACATTCAAAATATACTGCCCCCGTGGATCTAAAAATGATGTTAATATGGGGGCATACTGCTCATTTGCTCTGTCGCACTTATCTATAAGTTGATCAATTAACTCATGTTCTTCATTTCTAAAATGTTGGTATATATCGATTAAAATCACTCCAAATACAAGACAAAGCACCTCGCGTCATTTAACGTTAGGTGCTTCTTGTTTATATTATCCATTAGTTATAAACGTATTCATCATTTATTAACGAGAATAATATTAAGCTAAGTTACTCAAAATAAAGCTAAATATACTTGCTAAACCATGACGGAATAGTACTAGTACAATTATTGCAACAATAGATGAAATATCTATCATTCCTATTGGTGGAATAATTTTACGGAATTGTTCTAAAAATGGTTCGTAAATTTTAGCTAAAAATTGGCCGAATTTATTTTCACGCGCATTTGGTATCCATGACATGAAGAAATAAACAATCATCCCATAATAATAAATTTGAACCAAGAATAAAATAAAACTAAATATATTTCCTAATAAAGCTATATCCATTTGTTTTTACCTCTATTCACCTTGGTATTCCATATTTTCTATGTGATCTGTAATACTGCCAGCTACTTCAATGTTATCTGGCGTGCACAAGAAAATATCCGATCCTACACGTTGAATGTCTCCACCGATTGCATAAACTGTACCGCTTAAAAAATCAATGATACGTTTAGCAGAAACTTTATCAATACGTTGTAAGTTTACTAAAGTCGCACGACGGTTTTTAAGTTCATCTGCGATATCTTGCGTATCTGAAAAAACACGAGGTTCAAATAAACACATTTTAGAACTTTCTTGTGTAAAGCCGAATTGATCTTGTTCTTGATTATTCATATTCACAACGTTCCTAGCATTATTTTTTGATGAAGTGTTATTCATTTGATACTTCCTTTCACCCGATGATTGTTGTAATCTTGATGATTGTTTTTTGGGCACGGATTGTATAGATCTTTGTCTTTCAGAATTTTCATTATTAGTATGTTCATTAAAATTTGTTTGAGTCTGTGCTGTTTGCTTATTTTGTTTTCTATCTTGTTCTTCTGGCGCTTCTAATTCGTCATCTTCTTCTTCAACCACGAAAAATCCACTAAATAAATCTTTTAAAGCCACGGGGCTCACTCCTCTTTTCCTACAAGTTTAGTCCCAATTCTCACAAATGACGCACCCTCTTCAGCTGCTAAATGGAAATCATTACTCATTCCCATTGATAACTCATTACATGGGGCATAATTTAAATTGAGCGCTTTAATTTCATCTCTTTTTTTCTTTAATGATTGAAACAAGCTTTTTATATATGACTCATCATCAGTTAACGGAGCCATAGTCATAAGACCAACTACTTCTATATTTTCATATTGCGCTAATGTTTCAATAAAAGCGTCTACTTCTTCCAAAGCAACACCTTGTTTAGATGCTTCACCTGAAACATTGACTTGAACAAAACATTTAATTTTATGGTTTGCTCTTTTATTAATCTCTTTTGCTAATTTAAGACGATCTAATGCATGAAAGTAATCAACTTCATTAATCACTTCTTTCACCTTTCTTGTCTGTAATGAGCCGATAAAATGCATCACTACATCATCAGGTAAAGCTTTTCTTTTTAATTGAAAACCTTCTAAACGGTTTTCACCAAAATGTCTAATCCCCGCATTATAAGCATCATTAGCTCGGTCTATTGTAACATACTTTGTCACTGCAATCACGTTTGGTAATGTTGAAATATGACCATTTTGACAATGTACTTTTAATTGTTCTTCAATCTGTTCTAAATTTTGTTGTACGTTCAAATTTTACACCTCTTTGTTATTGACCGATAAATGCTAGCATGCGACCAGTGTTCCCTTTTTCTACTCTATAAGAGAAAAATAAAGATAAGTCTTCAGATGTTGCGTAATTCGTAATATAAATGTTTTCTTTGGGAACACCTGCATTTTCAAGTAATAAAGCATTTGCTCGTTTTAAATTAATACCATGTCTATTTGTTGCTCTTGTTTCTATATATTCATTTATATCTATAGGCAATGATTCAAACTTAGATTTAATGTCGTCATTAATTTCGTAAGTTGTAGAAGTTGCTGGTCCGATAACGACATTCAAATCTTCTAAATTAAAATCAATCTGTTGAATGACTTCATTTACTATCTGACCGACAGTACCTTTCCATCCAGCATGTGCTAAACCAATATAATGATGTTTTTCACTATAGAAATAAATAGGTACACAGTCTGCATAACACATTGTAAGTAGGATATCAGATTCATAAGTATATAAAGCATCTATCCCATGCAAAGCATCTGTTAAAATATCAATATTTGTACCTTTGTCCTTAGCTGTTACTTTAGCAACTTTATTTTCATGCGTTTGAATAGGGAATACCCATTGTTCTCTTGGGTATTTTATTATATTCGCTAATTGCTCTTGATGTTGTGTAATATGCTTTGGATTATCATCGATATATCTAGCCATATTGAATGCTGAATCAGGATACGGGCTTAAGCCTTCTTCTCTAGTTGTTATACCCAAATTCACACTTTCTAAAGAATGATCTTGGTATTTTAAAATATGACTATATTTAATAAATTTATCATGCATACTATGAACCTCCATTAATTTAAACTACAATTCTTCATTACGACTCAAAAAGGAGACCCCGAGATAAACTCGAATTTCAAAAATTTTACACAGATAGCTATGAGCCTAATAATTAAATTTAAAAAAGTCATCAGATCTTTGGACCTGATGACATCTTGTATTTATTATTGACTACTTTAAGCTTTTAGTCGGTTGAATTACGCACATAAGAAGTATTAGTTCGAAAATTAACGTCTAGTTCTTCTTGAACGTCTTTCTTCTCTATTTCTAATAAAGCTTGGAATGTCATCTTCATTTGTAGTATGACTTCTGCCTTCACTAGCACTTTCAGATGGTTGAGAAGTACTTGCTGTACTTGATGCAAATGAATCTTCTTTTGAAGCATTACTGCTTGTAGCACTACTGCCGAAACCAGTATTCGAAGCTTTACGACCTTGCGCTGAAGGTTTATCTTCAAATCCAGTAGCGATTACAGTAACTACAATTTCATCTTGTAATTCTGGATTGATTACAGTACCAAAAATCATATTCACATCTTCGTCTGCTGCGTCTTGTACAATATCAGCAGCTTCTTGAGCTTCGAAAAGTGATAATGACTCTCCACCAGTAATATTCATTAGTACACCTTGTGCACCAACGATTGAAGTTTCTAATAATGGGGATGAAATAGCTTTTTTAGCTGCTTCTACTGCACGATTTTCGCCAGAAGAAACACCAATACCCATTAATGCCGACCCTTGGTTAGACATAATTGTTTTTACGTCTGCAAAGTCAAGGTTTACTTCACCAGAAACAGCAATTAAATCAGAAATACCTTGAACACCTTGACGTAATACGTTATCTGCTTCTTTAAATGCTTCCATCATTGGTGTTGATTTATCAACTATGTCTAATAATCTATCGTTTGGTATAACGATTAATGTATCAACAGCTGCTTTCATTGATTCTACACCTGCTGCTGCTTGTGTTTGACGCTTACGTCCTTCGAAACCAAATGGACGGGTAACGACACCAACTGTTAACGCTCCCATTTCTTTAGCAATTTTTGCTACGACTGGTGCTGCACCAGTACCAGTGCCACCGCCCATACCAGCAGTTACGAATACCATATCCGCACCTTGAATTGCGTCTTCAATTTGTTCACGAGATTCTTCTGCCGCTTTTTTACCGATGTCTGGGTTTGCACCTGCACCTAATCCACGTGTTAACTTTTCACCAATTTGGATTTTAGCTTCAGCTTTAGACAGGTTTAAAGCTTGTCCATCCGTATTGATTGAAATAAATTCAACATTATTCATACCATGGTCAATCATACGGTTTACAGCGTTATTACCGCCGCCCCCTACACCGATGACTTTTAACGTCGCTAAATGATTAAATCCTTGTTCAAATTCTAACATTTATATTTCCTCCTAGTTTTAATGGCCAATCAATCGAATAGAGATTTCATAAGTTTTTTGAATTTACCTTCTTCTTTGTCTTGAGGTTTACGTTCTTCATCTTGTTTGATGTCTACTTCTTCGTCGTATTCCTCAGGTGCTTCTGGTTCTTCCGCTTCAGAAGCTGACATTTGTGACTCTTCTTGTTTGTTCGATTTTTTCTTGAACCAGTCAAATCCGCTTGATTTTGTGCTATGTTCTCTTTCATCAGATTCGATGACTTCCTCTTCGAATTCTTCACTGTCATGATTACTAATTGTAACATAATCTAGTAATTCGTCGAAAGTAATGCTACTAGAAATTGTTGAAATTGCTGAAGAAAACTCAGGTTTTCTTATACCCATTTGTGATGGCGTATGAATCCTCACTTTTTCACTTACCATATCTTGCAGTAATTCTTTTACTCCTAATAAGTTTGCTGAACCACCTGTAACGACGAATCCACCGTTAACTTTAGTAAGTCCTAGCTCCTGTAATACATCAAAAGCGTCAAAGAAAATATCTTCAACTCTTGCTTCAATAATATCTGCTAAATCCTTTTGAGTAAATTGAGCTTCTTCCTCACTGTCAACTTGATCCACACTGAATACATCTTGGTCAGAAGCTGAGTCAAAGAAAGCATGGCCGTATTGGTGTTTAACTTTTTCAGCTGTCTCATAAGAAGTATTCAACCCTTTAGAAATATCTTCTGTTATATCACGGCCAGCCATTTCTATAGCTTCTGCGTCAACAAGCTCTCCACGTTCGTAAAAAGCAAGTTGTGTAATATCTTCCCCAATATCAATCACACATGCCCCTAATTCTTTCTCAGTAGCTGAAAGTACTGAGCCATAGTTATAGGCATCTGAATAAACATCTAACACATCCACACCACATGATTCTACACATTTAATCATATTGATTAATATTGATTTTTGAATTGCGATGACACCTGCTTCAACTTTCAAACTGTGTCTTGCAATTAATTCTTTTGGATCTGAAACTTCATTTTCGCCATCAACAATAAATTTAATTGGAAAAGCGTTTATAATTTCAGTTTCAGGCACATCATTTTTTTCTCGAATACCTTCAAGAACACTTTCAATATGTGTACCATTTAATTCTGTATCTTCATAAAATTCAATTTCATTTGCTTCATCAAATACTTCAGTACCGACTATTGGAAGTTTTAAAAACACTTCTTTAATATCTACACCTGAAGCAATTGAAGCTTTTTTGATTGTATCTTTTATCGCTTGTTTAGCAATATCAAAATCATCAATTAGACCATTTTTAATCCCACTTGTGTAGGTCTGTCCTGTACCTATCACATTTATTCCATTGTGAAATTTCTCGCCTACTATCGTTTTAACGCTTGATGACCCAATATCTATACTTACATAATAATGCTCTTCCATAGATAGGCACCTCCTGACAATAACTTATATAAGTTCACACTATTAACAGTTTACAATACGATTTGTCGCTTGTGAACTATAAACACATGTATTTGTCGAAATTTTTTAATTATTTTTATCTGATTCTTTATTTATCTTATTTAACGCTTTCTGCAATTCATCTTTAGCTTCATCTGTCTTGGTTGTTTGTTCATCTACATTTTTGTCACTCGCTGATTCTGTATCGCTATCACCACCATAAGGAATGAATGATGCACCGACTGATAAATCAATATATCCAGACTTTTTCAACTTTCCTGATTCATCACGTTCTAGCGATTGTGACATTTGTGGATAGTATTTCATTTTATTAGCAATTGTATTTAAATTACCTAAAATTTGGATATCGTCTGCTGTAAATAATTTAATTTGACTTTGTAAATTTTCTTGAGGATCATATTGGATTTCTGCAATCATACCGCGTACTTTTGCCGGCATTTTAGCAAGTTCACGAATTATTTTTTCTTTTCTATCTTTTTTAAATCCTTCTAAAATTGGTCCATCATCTGTTGCATTACCTTCATAGTCTTCTAATTCTTGGCCATTCTCTAAAATAGCTACATACTTATCTTTCTTTTCTGTCAATGCAACAACTTGATTTTCCTTAATCTCTACAGTTAATTTGTTAGGCATATGTTTTGTAACTTTAGCCTCTTTAATCAACTTATTTTCTTCCAATTTATTTGCTGCTTTTGTAGTGCTATATGTGTACATTCTTGCGTTGTCATTTAAATCGAGTGCCTTATTTATTGTACTTTTGGAAACATTATCATTCCCCTTTATTTCCACACTACTTAGCTTACTTAAAGGCGTGAACATATATATAAGAATTAAAATGATAATGAATAACAATATACCAAATACTGAATATTGAATTTGCTTTTGTCTCTTTCGACGTTTTGCTCGCTTTTCTTTTAAGTATTCAGAATCAAATTCACTTACTTTATTAGTCATTCATTTCCACACCCTTTAAAAAGAAGGTAAGTGCGCTTGGAAACTTTTAATAAATTTATTTCCACGCTCCTCAAATGTATTGTATTGGTCCCAACTTGCACAAGCTGGAGATAGAAGTACAACGTCATTTGGTTCTATCACATCTTGTATTTGATCTACCGCATCTTCAACATCAACCGCTGTGATAACGTATTTACCTTGGCTTTCACCTAATTTTACAAATTTACTTTGTGTTTCACCAAAAGCGACCATTACTTTGACGTTTTTCATATAAGGTATTAACTCATCAAAATCATTACCACGGTCTAAGCCACCACATAACCAAATAATCGATTGATTAAATGAGTTTAAAGCAAATTGTGTAGCTAATGTATTGGTAGCTTTTGAATCATTGTAATATTTATTCGTTTTATTTGACCCCACGTATTGCAGTCTATGTTCAATACCAGAGAATGTGGTCAAACTATCAATGATTGCTCTTACTGATACACCTGCTAAAAGAGCTGCTAAAGTCGCTGCTAGTATATTTTCTAAATTGTGGTCGCCTGGTAAAACTAAATCATCTTTATGAATAATTCTAAATCCTTTGAATACTATAAAACCATCTTTAACATATATGCCGTCAACTTCTTGTTGCGTAGAAAAATAGTATGTTTTAGCCTTTAATGATTCAGATTCTATTAAATGGCGTTGATGAAAATTACAAATTAAATAATCATCTTCAGTTTGATTTTTGTATATCTGCTTTTTAGCGTTTTGATAATTTTCTAGTGATTCATGATAATCAAGATGTGCGGAATATATATTCGTTATAATAGCGATATGTGGCTTGTACTGATCTGTTCCAAGTAATTGGAAAGAAGATAGCTCAGTAACTAAATAATCGCTTGATGTGACTTCTTGTGCTACCTTTGAAGCCACATAACCAATATTACCCGATAATTTGCCTGTCACTCTACTTTTTTGAAACATATCGCCTATGAGTGAAGTTACCGTTGTTTTACCATTTGTCCCTGTTACTCCAATAATGGGTGCTTCGGATATTAAATAACTTAATTCAACTTCAGTTAAGATTTTCAATCCTTTTTTTACTGATGCATCAATCAGAGGTACCGTGTAAGGAATTCCTGGGTTTTTGATAATAATAGGATTACTATCTAGTAAAGAAAGCGGATGCTCTCCACCAATCACTTTAACACCTAAGTTTTCTAGATCTCTCGCATGAGAATCTTGTGTTAAATCTTTCCCATCATTAACGATAACATTTGCACCTAATTTATTTAACAATTTAGCTGCTTCGTACCCACTTTTTGCTAATCCAATTACTAATACATTTTTATTTTCTAATCCTGTATATTTCAGCAATTTAATTCACTCCAATCCATAGGCCGATAAGTCCTGATATCAAACCTACTGTCCAAAATACAGTAACAACTTTTTTTTCATTCCAACCAACTAATTCGAAATGGTGATGTAACGGTGACATCTTGAAAATTCTTTTTCCTGTTAATTTATAAGATGTAACCTGAATCATTACTGATAATGTTTCAGCAACAAATACAAATCCAATAAATATTAATGAAAGCTCTTGGTTTAACATAATTGAAATTGTGGCAAATATACCACCTAATGCCAAGCTACCTGTATCTCCCATAAATACTTTCGCTGGGTTTAAGTTAAACGGCAAGAAACCTAACAATGCAAAAATCATAATAATACAGAATAAACCGATAGAAGTCGCACCTTGGAAATAAGACATTAGTGCGAACATAACAAATCCAATTATAGATAAACCTGTTGCTAGTCCATCCAAGCCATCTGTTAAATTGACGGCATTTGAAAATCCAACTTGCCAAAATACAATGAACAACACATATGCAATAGATAGAGGTAATTCAGTATCTGTAAATGGAATATGTATTCCTGTAGAAAAATCAGTTAAATTAAATATTTGGCTTAGAATGAAAAAGATAACTGCTATCCCAATTTGTGCTAAGAATTTTTGCTTACTTGTTAAACCTTCATTCTTCTTCTTCACAACTATGATGTAATCATCTATAAAACCAATTAAACCGAATCCTATTGTTACAAATAGCAATAAAATAATCGGGTTAGGATTTTCCATAAAAATGATAGCAAGTATTGAAGTGACAATAATACTAATCAAGAAAGTAAGGCCACCCATTGTCGGTGTACCAGTCTTTTTCATATGACTTTGTGGGCCCTCTTCCCTGATACTTTGCCCAAATTTCATTCGTTTTAATGTTGGTATTAATACTGGGACTAATATAAAAGTGATTAAAAGTGCAATGATTGCGAGTAAATAAACCATATTATGCTCCTTTATATATTTAATTGGATTATTTCGATATGCTAAGTGTCTACGCTATGTAAAGAGGTAAGTAGCTTCATTGGTATTCAACGCACGAAAATACATTGTTAAATACCAAAAAGCTACTTTTATTAAACACCTCAAAATCATGAAAAAACCTTCTAACATGATTTAAATTTCAATTCTTAATTTCTATTAATTAAAGCTAGCCATCGTCTTCTTTTTCTTTAGATTTACCTTCGGGTGGTTCTCCGTTAATTTGCTCTGAATCTAAAGTTACTTCAATCTTATCTTTTTTATTTAGTTTTTCTCCTTCTTTCACAGATTGGTCAGAAACAAATCCACTACCTTTTGTAGTTACTTTTGTATTGGTAAGTTTCTCAAATGCTACTACTTCCTCTTTAGTCCAGTCCGTCATATCTGGCATAGTAATATCCCCATCAGTCAATAATAAAATTCTACTATTTGGCAATACTTCTTTGTCAGCAGAAACGGACTGTTTTGTAATTTTTTCTCCATCGCCAATAACAATAGGTTCTAGAGACTTACTATTTACTTTATCTTGTGCTTTTTGAGTTTTTTGACCTTCAACTTCTGGAACTTTACTATATTTCACATCTGATTTGTCTTTAGAATTTTTATTTCCGACGTTCAGATATTTTAGTGTGTTTTCCATTATTGGTTTGAATGCTTTACTTACACCACTTTCGTACGCTTCTTGGTCATTTTTCTGCGCTAAGCTCATACCAGCATATACGATAACCTCTGGATCATCTTTTGGCGCAGCACCAATAAAGCTGACAAAGTAAGGGTTTGCTCCTTCAACATAACCACCATTATCCGGATCTGCTACTTGGGCTGTACCTGTTTTACCTTCAAGTTCATAACCATCGATTCTATAGTTTTTAGCGTTACTCTTTTCACTGTTAACAACTTTATCCATTTCAGTACGCACTTTTTTAGCGGTATCTTTGGTAATTGGTTTTCCAACCTTTTCTTTTTCACCTTTATAAAAACTTTCATCCGTTATAGGGTTACTTACGTTCTCAACAAACCATGGTTTCAACATATTACCTTCATTATAAAACGCTGATTGTGCTTGTAACATTTGTACTGGTGTTACAGTCGTCGATTGACCAAATGAAGATGTTTTTTGTTGCGCTTCATTATCCCATGCAATATCTCCAGTAGCTTCGCCATCAAACATACCATTCGTTGATTTACCAAACCCAAATTTTTCGTACCAATCCTTCATTTTATCTGAACCTACTAAGTCTTGCAAATGCATCATCAATGTGTTGGAAGAATAAGTGAAACCAAGTGACATTGGGATTTCTCCCCAACCCACTCTATTCCAGTCAGAAATTTTTGAACCCATTACTTCTCTTGGCTCTGCTGTATATTTCTTATCTGGTTTAAATTCGCCTTCTTGAATCGCCGCTGCTAGACCAAAGTTTTTAAACGTTGAGCCGGGCTCATACGTATTTTGATATAAGTCATTAGCCCATTTTTCACCAAAATTTTTACCAGTTTCAGGATTAAATGTAGGTCTCTGACTGAATGCTAGTATTTCACCTGTATCAGCGTCCATAACAACAGCAAATAAATCTTTTGGTTTATAGTGCTCAACCATTCCATCTAAAGCTTCCTCAACAAAGACTTGAATGTTGGAGTCTATCGTTAAATGAACATCATCTCCGCGTTTAGGCGCCTGTTCTCGCTTTGTATTTGGTGCAATATAACCCCAAATATCATGTATATAAGACAGTGCACCTTTTTTGCCTGATAAATAACTATCAAATATCTTCTCTACACCCATTGCACCATGCAATTCACCAGTATCTGGATCTTTTTGTGCTATTCCAATAAGATGAGACGCAAAGTTACCATTAGGATAAAAACGTTCCGTTTCTGGGTAAAGTGTTACTCCAGGTAAATTCATTTTTTCTATTTTCTCTTTTTCTTGGTAGGTTAAGTCTGACCCTTTTTGTCCAAATTCCACTTGGAATGCTTTTTTATTATCTAATTTTTCTTCAATTTCATCGGCTGACATATCTATAACCGTAGATAATTTTTTTGCAGTTTCTTTTTTGTCGGTAACGTGTTTGGGTTTTTCACTACCTTCACTTGCTTTTTTATCAACAATGGCAACGACTTTATACCTTTCCACGTCTTCTGCAAGCACTTTCCCATTGCGATCATATATTTTTCCTCGCTCGGGTTGTTCTTGACTTTGAACTAAATACTTTTCATTTGCTTTCATAATTAAATCTTCGCCTGATGAATGTCCTGTCAACATAATATATGAATATCTTAAAACCAACGTAAAAAAGAGCAGTCCAAATCCGAAAATGAGTAGGACTGCCCCTATTTTACTTTGTTTAATTAGAAAACTTGGTTTTTTCAATCTAATTTTTCGCTTCGCCATTATTACGCACTACCTTTACATTGTCGTTCTTAAGGCTCATTCCTTCTTCTTTTGCCTTATCGTAAATGCGTTCATATGAAGAGTTCTTTTTAATCTCAGATTCTATTGCGCTGTTTTCGCTTGATTGTTTTTCGATTTTTGCATCTAAATCTGCAATCTTTCCTCGAGTATCATACGCATCCATTTTTAAAGATAGCATATAAATACTTATTAAAGCAATTACTGTTATAAGTCCTATGTATAACATCTTCTCAAATTTCGTAAGTTGAACTACTACCTTGCGCTTTACGGTTTTCGTTTTCGGTTGTGTCCTCGGTTGCGAATCAGGGATCTGTTGTTCTGATCCATTATAAGGTTGATAAATCTTCTCTACTGCCACTCATCATTCACTCCTTATTTTAAAATTTCTGCAACACGTAACTTTGCACTACGCGCACGATTATTTGTCTCTAGGTCTTCTTCTGCAGCGGTAATGGGTTTACGATTTACGCGTTTCAATTTAGGCGTGTATGCTTCGGGTATGACTGGCAATCCCCTAGGAACATCTGGACCTTTTTCGTACTCTTGAAACATTTGCTTGCATAATCTATCTTCCAATGAATGGAATGTTATGACTGAAATTCTACCGTTTACTTTTACTGCATCTATCGCTTGCTCCAGCGAATCTTCAAATGAAGATAATTCATCATTCACTGCAATTCTAATCGCTTGGAAAATCCTTTTAGCAGGATGCCCACCTTTTCGTCTAGCTTTTGCAGGTATACCTTCTTTTATAATATCAACAAGTTCTAACGTTGTTTCGATTGGCTTTTGGTTTCTATTCTGTTCTATACGACGTGCAATTTGCTTTGAAAATTTTTCTTCACCATATCTATGAAAGATTCTAACTAGTTTTTCAAATTCCCACTCGTTTACAACTTCATAGGCTGACAATGGTTGTGTTTGATCCATGCGCATATCTAACTTGGCATCATTGTGATAACTAAACCCTCGCTCAGGTACATCTAATTGTGGACTAGATACCCCTAAGTCGTAGTAGATGCCATCTACTTTTTCAATATTCAAATCATTTAAAATTCCAGTTAATTCTCTGAAGTTGCTATGAACGAAAGTCACTTTATGTATATGTTCTTGCAACACTTCTTTAGCATTTTCAATTGCCGTTGTATCTTGATCAATTGCTATAAGTCTACCTTCGTCACCCAATTGATTTAATAAATAGAGGGCATGCCCTGCGCCACCTAATGTACAGTCGACATAGACACCATCTTCTTTAATATTTAAATAATCAATGGTTTCTTTAAGCATAACGCTGACATGATGAAACAAAATAACTCCTCCTATTAAAAATCAAAATCAATCAGGTCTTCAGCAATATCTTCGAAACTGTCTTCAGATTCCTCATAAAAACTGTTCCACGTCTCTCTATCCCAAATTTCAATACGATTTGAGACACCTATTACTGTACATTCTTTGCTTAAGTTAGCGTATTGTCGCAAATTTTGCGGAATGTTGATACGCCCTTGCTTATCCAATTCTACTTCTACAGCTCCTGAGAAGAACATACGCATAAATTTACGTGCGTCTTTTTTAGTCATCGGTAATGTCTTCATCTTCTCTTCAATAATCTGCCATTCTTCCAAAGTATAACCAAATAAACATTTATCAAGGCCTCGGGTAATTATAAACCGTTCATTCAAGTCATAACGAAACTTAGAAGGAACAATCATACGTCCTTTTGTGTCCAACTGATGTTCGTATTCTCCCATGAACATTTATAATCACCTCACCTTCGCATATATATAATTTACCACATCTCACCACTATCCTCCACTAATTATACAATTTTCACCAAATTTTCTTAATTCCAATAAAAAAACACCCGATTCATCATAATGATGAATCGGGTGAGTCTCTTGTGTCTCTAAGGTTTTAAGATAATATGATCGAATGTGTAAGAAAGTGGTGGATAGGTGGAGGGACTGAATACATCTATCCCAAAATCATTCATGATTTGTAACGGATTCCAAATTCGTTCTTGTAATCCTCCCATAGGGTGTAACGAGCTACTTATCGTTTTAAAGTGTTTCATACTAACGTCATTTTCTCTTTCAATATTTAATAAATATCTATTTATCAAATAATCATACTGCTTTTGGTGAATCAAACTATTTTTTTCTAATAATAACTCATTATCATTATTGCCTTCTATTTCTGCTGCTAATGATTGATACACTTCTTTTTGTTGCTTTTTTAATAACTCTATTTTATCGATAAAAGTTTGGGAAGCCTGTGCTCTCACAAACTTTTGTTTGGCGTATTCAATCCCACTTTCAATAATTTCATTTTGATCTAATTGATATTGCGCAAGTAATTTTCCTACCTTGTCATACATGTAAGAAATACGTAAACGCGGTAATACTATTGGCATTGATACACCTAGCGTTTTAAATACATCACTTAATTCTGTCCAATACTTAATCTCGCTTGGGCCTCCAATAAATGCGACAGTATTAAATAACCATTCCTCCATAACTGGCCTTGTTACCACATTATTTGAAAACCTTTCAGGTTTAGTGTCCACTATATCCAACACTTCTTGTTTAGTCATCGTTTTCTCTGACTTGCTGAGATGGAACTGGCCATCTTTAAAATTTAATAACTGTCTCTTATTATCTTCATGTAAAAATAGATGTACATTTGTATCAGTTTGTATCATTTGCTCTAAACCATTTGCCGTTGTCTCCGCTTGCGTATTTCTAAATGCATCATCGACTTCTTCATGTTTTTCTATCATTTTTTTAATCAGTGGTTTTTCTAATTGACGTAAAGTTGCATCATTAGCATCTATCATTAACAAACCATAGGATTTAAACACTTCATTTAACAATGCTTTAAACATATCAGTCCAAGTATCGTATGTATCAATAATTGTTTGGCACATTTCGATTAATGGACGCGAGTGTTCTGTTTCATTCATCTGTTGAAAAAATTGGTGTAAAGCTTCTTTTAGTTTATTCTTATCAGGTTGATAACGTGAAACGCTTGTTTCTGGAGGTTCCATCGTATGATATTTGATTTTATGTAACTTAGCATCTATATTGTTATAAGCATAAGTATGGTTTACTTCATCAAAATCATGATCTTCCCCAGCAATCCAGAAAACAGGTACGACATGTGTATCATATTCTTCGGATAATTTTTGACTTAACGTAATAATAGAAAATACCTTATGGAATGTGTACATAGGACCTCCAAACAAACCAGCTTGTTGTCCCCCAATAATAACTTTTGCACCATCACTTAATAATTTAATATTGCGTGTTTGTTCGTTAGTCAATGATAAATCGCTCATATAATTTTCAATTACGCTAGCAACTTCTGCTTCTCTTCCATTACTTTCATGTGAAAGTCTATTTCTATAATTACTATCATCCATCGCGTCTAAATGATAGAACTGAGCTAGCGTTGAATCGCTTTGTTTAATTTTTGAAATAAACTGATCTTTTTCATTAAGTTTCGTAGTCATACAATCCATTCGTAATTCTCCTTATGTAACTCTATTCCTAATCAGTATAAAGTTTATGTACTATATTGACAATTTAACGGCTTAAAATAACCAATTATTTTAATTTTAAAATTTCTAAGCACTTACTATAATAAATGATTTTAAGAAAATAATAAAAAAGCGCGTTTATTATTTCAAAAGATAAATTTAATACTTCCATTTTAACAGTACGTTTTAAACCGTCGTTTTTGTGAAATATCTATAGAAATAAGGTATAATAGTATTTAATAATACAAAGGGGGCAGACAACGTGGATAATGTAAAACGTCTTGATATTAATTATAGGACAGACGAGTTATTCGAAGATTTCAGAAACTTCGGTAATAAAGATTTATATATGGTAGACGAACTTCGTGGAGAAATGATTGATGCTAGCTCTGATTCACCATTCTATGGTATACACGTTGGAGATCGCTTAGGCGCAAGAATGGCAATATATCGTAAAGGAGATGTAGAAGAAATATATTTCCCAGATTTTGATGATTACATCGTCTTATGGAAATTAGAAGTCTTAAGTAATTTTCAAGGTCGTGGCTATGGTAAAGAACTATTAGATTATGCTAAAGCACAAGGTTTGCCAATTAAAGTAATTGCTCGAAATCAATCAAAAGAATTTTTTATCAAACAAGGATTCCAAGATGTAAATGCAGTAAATAAAGATGGACATGATGTTCTTGTTTGGACACCATAATAGAAAAGTAATTGCACTTGAAAAAATTCGAGCGCAATTACTTTTTTTATTTCATATACATTAATAATTCATTAAGTGACTTAATAGTATAATCAGGTTGAATATCAGTTTCATTCATTTTATTTCTAGGGTTAAACCAACACGTACCAATTTGTGCGTTTTTCCCTCCTAAAATATCAGAAGTCATAGAATCTCCAATAATCAAAGCGTTTTGGCGCTTATCTTCGCCAATTGCTTTAAAAACATATTCAAAAAATTCAGGCATCGGTTTTTGATATCCTGTTTGTTCAGACACAAATACACCTTTAAACCATTCTCCAAATTTGGTTTTCTCAATACGTCTCTCCTGTGTTTCTAACACACCATTCGTTACTATATATAAGTCATGCTCTTCTTTTAAATGTTTTAAAGTTTCAACTGTGTGTGGAAAAAATTTTAATGGTGCATTTGCTAGTTCATCTCTAAATATGAAATCTGCTTCATTACCATCCACAGGCATTTTATGTAAGTCAAAATATGCTTCAAATCGTTTACTCAATACTTCTTCTTTAGTAAGTTGATTGACTTGAAAAGCTTCCCAATGTGCTTGATTTACTTTCATAAAAGTTTCTAAGTCTTTATAATCTGCTTTTAATTTATACTTTTCAGCCATTTTGAAAAACGCATACGATTCAGCATCATGAAAATCTACTAATGTATCATCAAAATCAATCAATAAGCTTTTTGCTTCCATAATAAAACGCCTCTTTCTAGAGAATTAATTAAACCATCTTCAATTTTAAAAATCGTCCATTTGATTCAATTTTCTTTTATTTTTAATACAAGACCAGTATACACATTTTAACCTCACAAAAAAATGGTCAAGGTAAGTACCTTGACCATTTTCTATAATATTATAAATTAGAAACCGAATAGACCACTTAATAATCCAACACTACTAGAGACTATATCAACAATACTTGTTCCTAATTTAGCGCCATCTCCTGCAATACCTGCTTGAACTGTTTCTTTTATCGCATTAAATAAATCAGACATAAAAATTCTCTCCTTTAAATAATTTTTATAAATTACATACCAAGTGCTTTTGAAATTAAATCTGCACTATTAGAAATGATATCTAAAACACCACTTCCAATTTTCATGCCATCTCCTGCAATACCTGCTTGGACTGTGTTTTTAATTGCTTCGAATAAACCTTTCATAATAAACACTCCTTATAAATAAGATTATTCTGTCTGACCTTCATATTACAAACGATATTATCATTAAATTAATTAATGATACGTCGTTTGTTATCTATACTATAAGTTATATTATTGTTAAGTTGGGTCATTTTTCTTACATAATCATATATTGGCTGTATCTGTTATTTATTATATTTTTAATAACAGTTGTGAATCCTTAATTGTATTTATCTAAATATAATTGCGCTTCATTAAGTGAAAAGTGGTTAAATTAATGTTTTGAATATATTGAAAATGTTAGAATTTTAAAAATCAAAATACACTATGGTTCACAATGTAATATGATAAACAATATCATTTAAAATCGGTCAAATTAATAAATGGTGTGGTAAATTATAAAGGAACGTTTCAAAATCAATAATAAAATTGTGCTTCGAAACACACTACCCATTGATGTTATATCATCGCTCAATAAATTTTGATAAGAAGATGTTAAAAATGAATGGCTCTGATTTAAAAGTTGAAACAAAGAAGAAGAAATATGATGCTAAAATAGGAATTTCTAATAATATTAATTAATCCAGATGAATTGGTGATCGACTATAATAATTTTTTAAAGGACAAGTCTGGTGAACACTAATTAGAAAAAATAATAAATAAAAGTTTGAAATTGGCATCTTGTGAAGAGAATAAAAGTAAGTTACAAATAATATGAACCATTTATAAAAACTGAGCTAAGTATATTATTATGTTTAAAAAAGGAGAGTCCAACATTGGACTCTCCTTTTCACTCAATCATAAGATATAGTTCTATTAATTAAATGTTATAGATACATTCACAAAAATATACACCACTTAATTAAAAGCAGCGTATAAGCGCAAATTAAACATTAAAACTAATCAATTTCCTTACAGTTAATATATTTATACCACTGATATATAGATTGAAACATAATTCATTAACATTACTTATAAAAATAATAACTTTAATCCTTAAGATATAAACATTTCAAAAGGTTGAACGTTTGTAAAATTTAATTTTTTTCATTTTTTGTTTTGCAGATTTTTTTATTTAAGTAAACAATCGCAGTAGGTTTTATATTAAACTTCCTTCACAAAATTTCTATTCGAAGTAATAAATTCACCGTCTACTGTTTTTAGTCGCGGTGTACCTTTTGAAGATGCTACTATTTTTTGAATAACGACTTCATCATTTGCTTTAAGTTTTTTTAAAGGTTCTCCACTGAAATTTCTATTTTGATATACCTTACACTCTTTCAGAATTTTTACTGTATCAGGTTTCTCATAAATATATTTATCAGCTTTATTTGTAGCCACTCGATGTATGAAACTTTGGTTCGCTGTTATCACAAACCCATCTATTGTTATAAGGCGTGGTGTATTTTTTTTAGTATAAGCAATATCTTTAATTTCTATTATTTCACCTATATCAACATCTAAGTCTACTTTTTCAGAAAACTCTACATCCTTATAAAAATTAATTTTTTTAGCTACGCCAATTGTTATCGGGTTAAAAGTAAAATATTTACTTGGTTTTGCTACCTTTTTTGCCTTTTTATCTCGTACGACAAACTCTGACCTAAAATTCTGCCTTTTAAGGTTTATAGTCTGAGTCGCATTAGGAAGATTCATATTAACTATATATTTTTTATATTCGTCATAAATAAAATTAATATTAAAATCAAAGTTAGCTTTGTTTAAGTCCTCAGTTTTCAAATAAATTCTATTATCCGATTCTGAAAATTCAAGATCAATCGAGCTGAGTTCATTATTTATCTCTGTTAATTTCACTTGATTTATGATAGATTGTGGGTCTTTATAAACTCTGATAACTTCTGTTAATTCATCATTTATAAATTGAGTACCTTCATAAACTGCATACATTTCTTCTTTCATTTGTTTATAATTTTTAACAGAATCCGGCATTAAGAAGTGAATTTGATTACCTTTTACGTATCTATCTGCTTTTCCACCTTTCAATAACACACCTATGAAATCGTGTAAATTTTCATACTCTTCTTTAACTAGCATTTGATAAATGTTTTGATATTTATCACCTAAAATATAATCTTCAACATTTTTATTATATTGTTTTAAAGTATCTAACATTTGGTGAAACATATTGTAGAATCTTTCTTTATGATCACTATTTATAAATCTACTATTATTAAATAACCTAGAAATGAAATCTACTTCTACAATTCTACTTAAAGATTGAAATTCTGCTTCCTCAGGTAAATCTAGTTTAAGTACTTCTTGAAGTACCATTAAATTAAAATGTGTTTTTTCCAGTATATTTGTTTCACCTACGAGAGATTGGTTATATGAATATCTGTTAACATGGTAAACCGCAGTAGGATTCATTGACGCTGTTTTACATTTTGAAATTGCATGGATAAAGAACAATTTATCTTCACCAAATTTCATATGTTTAAATTCTATATTATTATCAATGATTATATCTTTTTTAATAATTTTACCAGGTGGGCCTACAGCTCTAAAAATCTTATTAATTTCATATGGTACTAGACCATTTGCCACTTTATAAGAAGTAAATCGCCCTAATTTACTAATGGATTTATCTGTATGTTTAATACTATGACCAAAAGCTATATCTGAATTATTTTCTACAGCTTGATGTAAAAGTGTAGGCAATCCAGTAGCATCTAGCCAATCATCTGCATCAAGAAACGTTATATATTTACCATTAGCGTTTTTAATTCCTACGTTTCTAGGTTCAGCAGGGCTCCCTGTATTTTCTTCCAATTTAAAAAGCTTCAAAAAGTTATATTTATTTTTATAACTTTCTATAATTTTTAATGAATTGTCACTAGAACAATCATCTACAAAGATTGCTTCGATTTCTTCTTTGTTAATATTTAATGCATCAATCGACTCTATACATTCATTTAGAAATAACTCTTTATTGTACACTGGTACAATGATAGATAACAATTTTTCCAATTAATAATTCCCCTTTTAGATGATTTATTATTCATTATATAATATAAACGTTTACCTTAACATTTTTAATAAAAATTCTGCTCCCTCTTCAATTTATAGTTGAACAAATATGTATAAATCGTCTTTTAAAAATTTCTTAATAATTAACATCTGCTCCTTAAAAATAACATAAAACAGTAATACGCAACACAAAAATATATTTATTCATAAAGGGTCAAACATTTATTTTTCATTTTGTTAAGCTATTTATTTGCTGTTCAAACAATTACTTTAAATTTATAATGTTAATTTAGGTTAAATTTTAAATTACATATTGCAAATTTAATTGCTTATACTTTAACTTTTGTAATATAGTGACCTTATACTTTAGCAAAGGAAGGATAATATTGGATAAAGATAATTGGTTTATAGCAATACTTGTAATCCTTATATTTTTAGCATATTTATTCCCGTTCATAAACGCTATTTACAACAACTAATTATTCAAAATATAAATATTAAACATCAGGCTGACAGTCATTATGGTTACCTTTTACTAAACAATTGATTATTAGAATAATTTATATTATTAGATAATCAAACATGCTATTGTTTATTTAGAGTAAAGCCGCCTTGTTTAGAATCGCTTCACTATTTTTTAATTTTCTAAAAAAACAGCTAAAACATTACGCCTGATTTTTATCTAAAGTAATGCAAAATGACTTTAATTCAGATACCTTATTCTCTTTAAAAGTATACACATCACAAGCTTCAATTACAGTCTTCAATTGATTATCATTATAAAACTCCGCAATCCCCACTACTACAACTTTTTCTTGAGAAGCTATAACATCGTTAACTCTAAAATTCACTTCCACACTATCAAAGTACGCTTTAACTGGTTCGAAATAATCCAATACTTCTTCGTAACCATTCAATTCTCGATCATTCACTATAATCCATTTCACATCATATGATAAGTGTGATTTCACTTTATCTAAGTTTCCAGTGGACATTAGGATAGCAACATCAACATTTAACATCATTACCCACTCCTATTTTTATCAAAAACCCTTTTCTTGTTAATACCCTATCTTCATATTTTACTCATTATATTTCAAACAATATAAAATGATAATGGATTAAAAAACACTTAAATATTCAATTGTTTTGAGAACATATCTATATAATTAATATACAGTATAATAAATCGATGAAATTGTGTTTGTATTCTTATATTTTCCAAAACATTTTACATATGTAATAGATTAACTCAATATATAATGACAAATTGTTATCAAATAAATCACTTCTACTTGTATTGTAATGATACAAACTTCTTATTCATACTTCTAATACTTGGAAAGATAAATCTTCATCTTTAAATCCTTAATAAGTAAACTTGCAACTTTAGTAATCATACTACCCTTTGTTAATATTTTTATATAAAACAAATTAAACTAACCCCTATAAATACAACTTTCATATACGTGCCTCTTAATATAGGTTGTTAAAAATATATTTTTAGTAGGATATTTTATGGTAAGAGAAGAGAACAATTTAAGTAAAGAAGAATGGTTATTCCGTCAGCAACAGCAAATCGATGATTACAAGAACGCGCACAAAAAAGGTAATAAAAAGCAATGGTTTTTAGGGATGTGGCGATTGTCTAGGTATTTTAATTATAATAGGTATTATGTTTTTTTATATTTTCAGCAACTTTAGTAATCGAAGTAGAAAAAAATATTAATAATGGAACTACTGAAATTGAAATGGAAGATAATACTAGCAAAGATCAGAAAGCAGCGCTAAATTCTGCTAATACTTACGCTGATACAATAAACATGTCAAAAGGGAGTATATATGATTAATTAACATCTGATGCTAGTGACCAATTCTCTGATGAAAATGCTCAATATGCAGTTGATAATTTAGAAGAATAAACATAGGACAGTCAACACTGCCCTATATATTTTTATGATTTTAGTGTTATAGTGTACTTGAATATAAAAATTTAAAACGAAGGAGCATGTAATATAATGTTTGAAAAAGTTTTAACTTCGATTGGTATAAAATCATTGGAAATAAATACTTTAATAGCTACTAAAAGTATTTACCCTGAAGGCGAAATTGCAGGTCGAATTAATATTAAAGGTGGTAACTCTGAACAAACTATAAACAAAGTTGTTTTAACCTTAATTGAGCGCTACGATAATCCAGATAAAGATAGTCAATTCCCAGTTTTAGATAATGAATTGTACACTTATGCTTTGTCTAATGAAGTAACTATCAAACCAAATGATAATGTTTTTGAAGAATTTAAATTTCATATTTCAGACCTACAATGTAAAAGTAATTCAAATAGCCTAATTTTAAAAACACACGTCTTTGTGTCCCATGCTGTCGATGAATACGATGAAGATGAAATATTATTAAAATAATGGAGCGCTAACTATGATTCTTTATATGCTATATGTTTTAAGTATGGTAATAATTATAATTTTATGTACTTTATTTATTAGTAACAGTGAAACTAAAAATGATAAAAATTTATGGTGAGTATATAACCCAAATATACTTACACAACTACTTATTTCAAATGTTTTTATATGACTGACCTAAAAGTGTTTGGTGTTATTTAAAAATCTAATAATTCAATAGGCACTTCCTATGTGCCTATATATTTTTATCTTTTTTTAACAAGAAACGAGAAAAATGGCAACATTTACAGTGACAAAACGTAAAAATTAAACATCAATTTTATAGGAATATGTGGTGAAAGTTTCAAGTTTTAAATCTGGTTAAAAAAACGTAAATCTGTTCTTTTGACTAAGGTAGAAGCTACTTATACAGCACAATAATTAATAAGAAATATTGAATTTAATATCCAAAATGAAACCACACCTTATTCATTAAAGCATACACATGCGTAAATGTTATTTAGTAAAAAATTATCCATACAAAATGTAACTAAAAATTAGGTCACACATACTTATTGATGACCACGCTGTGACTCAAATATATTATACAGATATTTACAGATTTTAGTCAAAATAAAAAGAACCCCGTCGTTACGGGGTTCTTACTTTCAAAAAGTATGTAGTTGTATTGCATTAGCATCCTTGGAGGGCTACTATATTGCCCGTATTATCAGTGCTTTCAGTGTTTCAGTGCCATTCCAGTGCCGTAAAAATAAAAATTAGTAATGATTATATATTATAATGGTAGAAACTAGGTTTTAATATTTATCAGTATTAGATCTATTATTACTAAATTTCTAAGTATTAAATTAGATTTTTGATGTATGTTTAAGAGATCTTTCAATATATAAAAATCCTCTCATAACCAAAATTTTAAGCACTAAGAATAAATTAATTGTTTCTAAGTATTTTCTTTTTCCTTTAAAATAGCCGCCCATTCATATAGATGTATAAGTGACTACTTAAACAATATTTTATAATTTACTTTACTTGAATATTAAAATCTTTTTGTAGTTAAACTCCATTCATAATTTGCTCGTACTGCATTTTCTACTCTAGAAATATATTTTATGATATTACCATTAAAAGGCATGTTATTTTCATGTAATTTATTTTTAATCACACTGTATTTTTTTATTTCTTCAATAGTTAATTTTTTTACGTTTAGTAATGCTTCTTCTATAGTACATCCATTTTCTTTTTGCACACTAATTACTAAATTATGGATTTCACCGTTATCTATCTCTTTTTTTAAAGATAAAATATCATTTGTCCAATTAGCTATTTTATTTGCTGAAGTGATTAATTCGTCAAAGTCTTTATTACGCACATTACTAGTAACGAACGTCGCATCTCCTCTTTCAACTAAATCAAAACAAATATATACACTGCCACTATGCTGTCTTTTTTCAATATAATTTTCTATATTAGGGACATTATTTTCAACTTCATTTTCAATCTCCCAACTTATTGATTCAAAACATTTATCTATGCTACGAATTATTCTATTTTGCCACTCTATTGGAGTTCCTTTTCTTGTACGTTGCCACCAGTTGTGCCACCCATTTATAAATGGATCTTTTTTATAGACATCTTTATTTTTAAGTACATTAATTATTTTCTGAGAGTATTCCTTGAATTCTTCTGGTTTTTTTACTTGATCACTATAATCATCAAGCATACAAGTCAATAAAAGAAAATCTGAAGTGATTCTAACATCTTGAAAGCTATCATATGGCTGAACACGAGATGCTAAATATCCTATATTCTGTCTTTCATATTTTTTAAAATTATCATTTTGTAAAATGTTAAATTCTTTAGCCCACTCTATAGTTACTTTTTGGATTTCTTCAGCATAAGGACTGATATCACCGCTAAAATTATTCTCAAGTACTGGAATTACATTAATATTCAATATTTTTTCCTCCATTTCAATAATTTCATTAATATATACCCATACAAAAATTTTATAAACTTTTAATAAGTTTTTTATTACTAAAATAACTTTAAACAAAAACAAAAATTAAATTATTAAGATTTTAAGTAACTTATAACGAAGTATTAATATATTTTATAGAATTGGAGTTATTGAATATTTAAACCAGAAATATTAAGTAGCCTCTTTATAGTATGTTAAAACCCACCTATTCATTTAGGTGGGTTTGATTTTTATATAGTCATTTTAATTCTTTTGGATTTAGTACCAATCGCTACATCAATTATTGTTTCATTGTCAAGATTATTAGGATTGTGTACATCTAAGTATGCTCTACCATCACCTGTAATCAGATACGCTTTTGTTTCAATGAAGCCATCAGAAGTTTCATTATATATAGATGCTAATAATTCTTCCTTAAAATTACCATATACATGATCTACTTTAATTGGGATTCTTACATATTCACCGACATTTTCTGATTCAGTAGTATTTGGCTTAGCAAATTCCAAAAAGTTTTTCACAGTAGAGTTCAAATCGATAGAAGTTAATTCTGATGCATTTTTATAAATTAAATACGTATTACCATTTATAATTGCTGTTCGCTTAAAATCTTCCTTACATGCAATCGCTCTTTGTGAAAAATAATCTAAATATGAAAATCTAGTTGCTAAATCATATGGCTGATGCAAATCAATATCATCTTGAATGAAATCATCTAATTTTAATCCGAAAGTTAGTTTACCAGTAACTTCATAACCAGTTAAAGATGTATCAAAACTAAATTCACTATTTTTAACGTTTTTCACATCCCATGTTGTTCTACCTTTAAGTGCAGGAAGATATATATTATCTTCTGAATCCTTGTCATGGTATACTGTTAAACTTTTTGGAATTTCTTTTTTAACATCCTTGGGTAAGTTTAATTTAGGAGCTTTAGGTTTCCCTTTGATTTTAACATTACTAGTTTCATCATTAGTTATAGTCGTTTCAGTAGTAAAAATAATTTCATCTTTGTCAAAGTTTATATCCTTAATATAACTTCTAGCAGTAACATCTGCTTTTACTTCGGAATATGAAATAGTTAATTGAGGTGAATTTAGTTCTAATATTTTATCTAATATTTGACTTCTTGTATCTAACCTCGAAATAACTTCGTCCGTTACATATTTATCTTTCCATGCTTTAGCATTTGTAAATTCAACTTTTTTTGTTTCCTCTTTCTTACTGTGGAAATTATTTCTTATAGTACCTAATACACGAGAGTTATACCAATGTGTAATCATTGTAGTTCTATCTTCATCACTAAGGTGATTTGTGAAAAAATCAGCTAAGTTATTTAGTTGTCTCCATTTATGATTTAAATCTTTACCGAAACCAGCTGAAACGTTTTGCTCCCTCCAGTGATATACAGGATAATCAGCTAATACACCAATCTTAGGTTGTTTACTGTACACTAAACATGAATACATTACATCTTCCCACCATATTTTTTCACCTTCAGTAAAGTATAAGTTATTATCAACTAAAAATTCTTTTCTGTATAATTTAGGAACAGTCATAGGCCCCATAGAATTGACCCCATCTTTTTGAGCATCAATTTTGTTTTGTTGATACTCTTTCCATCCCCACGACCAACCTTTTGTTCTAACTACCTTTGGATTTACTACGTCTAGATTATTACTTTCAGCAAATTCGTATAGGCGTTCTAATGCTTGCGGGAAAATTGAATCATCATCATCATTAAAAAATATGTATTTAGATTTTGCTAATTCTATCCCTTTGTTTCTTGGTTTACTAGACCAGCCAGATGGTGAAATCCTATAGACATAATAATTATCGTTATTCTTTGTTTTTTCTTTTAATCTTTTGTAAGCAGAAAAATCACTAGATCCATCATCTACAAAAATTACATCGAAATCGTTTTTATCCATTGTTTGCTTATTTAAAGAATCCAATAACCTTTGTAAAACTTCTGCTTTATTGTTAAAACTAGGTATAACCACACTGATTTTTTTCATTATACTATCCCCCCCTTATTTCTAATAACTTAAATATTAACATAATATTTTGTGGTTTTACACAACTTAAAAATAAAAATAAAAAACATCGATTTTTAACGAATGTTCTTCTATTGCATTACCATCGTTATTTATTTCAAAACTATCTCGCCCCATAATTCTTTCTCTTTCAATAACTTCTCTTCTTTATCTGTTATCCTACCTATTGGCATAAAGAAGTTATCTTTTTTGTTCGCCCCATCTGCTTGATATTTAAATCGAATCCACCATAACCCATTTTTCTTATCTTTTATAACTTGGTCGAATTTCACAAATTCACCAGGATAAATCCAAGAACCTCTATCTACTTGCGCTTTATCTAATCCCATTGCACGTCTAACAACAATTGGTTCCGTATTATTTTTGCTAGATGTAAAGATACCATTCCATGCCCAAACTGTACGAAGTGGTTTTCCTTTAACAACTTTTTTCTCATTTTTTGCTACTTTAGGTGTTGGGCTATCACCTTTCATATGTTTAATTACCAAGTTATCTAATACAGCAATATCATTTCGACCGTATCCTGCAGCTGCTAATAAATTCCCTGGATCTTGTTTATCATATTGTATTTGTTGATGACCAGGCATTTCATTACGTGGGTTGATTTCCCATGAATTACATAAAGCTGCCATAATACGACAAGTATTGTCTAATGATTTAAACGTACGTGAACGATTAGAGAAATAACAACCTTCCACACCAAATGCAATATCATTTGCATCATCGTTATACCATTGATTATCAATAGGCGTATCATAAAGTACATGCCATGCTTTTTCTGTAACAGGTATACAAATAATACATTCTTTATCATCTACGAAAACATGTGCTGACGCTGTTCTAGACCAATCAATATTATAAGTATTTCTATAATAATTAACATTTTGTTGTGCTGTAGAGTCACGATTTCCTGTATCATGAAATACTGCAAATCTTGGTTTACCACTAACTAAGCGTTGTCTAGTTCTCCGTGTTCCAATAGGTAAAAAGTCTGTATATACAGGTACACCATTCCATGTGCCAATTTTTTTCTTAGTCATATTAATGTCTCCTTTTTCAAATATTTATAAAGGGAGTAAATTCACTCCCCTTATTGAATCGATATAGTGCTAAAACTTATTTATCATCAATTTTCATTACTACTTTTTCATATTTCTTTTGTGTTTTTAATTCTTTCAGTAATTTATTGCTCTCTTTAGCTGCATCTGTATATGGGTTATCTTTCCACATCGTGATTAATGCGACTGCGATAGTCATTAGAGTTGACTCATCAACTGGAATAGGGCTCACTCCCTTATTTGACAACCACTGGTTCACTAACACCAAAATTAAACTTAATACTCTTACGATTACTGTTACTTTTACATCCATACTTTTTCCTTCTTAAAATAAAAAGCCGACATGAATATGCCGACTTAAACAATTGATAATATTTATGTGTTGTGTTAATTTATAGATAGAAAAAGGCAACACACTATAAGTGTATCGCCCAAATGAGCCCGTTAAAAAGACGGTGACTTGTTTAATAATTAACTTTAATAACCATCAAACTCGGTCAAAGTTAGTGATGGTTATTTTTTATGGCCATTTTTACTAACTAATACTAGGCCAATGATTGTCATGACAATCATCAACATTTCATAATCAGTCAATGTTACTCCTTTCTAGGAGTCAAACCATATTTCATAGGCATCACCCCATTTATAATAAGATTAGCCACCATCTATCCAACTTGCTCACCTTAATATTTTACCACATACATTAATATTCTTTCTTCAAATCTTGTTTAATTTCATCCATCATTTTAAGCATCATATCACTCTGTGTATTGAGTTTATGAAGTGATTTCAAATCTTCTTTTAAATCTTCCATAGTCCATACTGCTTTTTGTTACTTCATAATAAGGTGATTATGTCCATCCTAAGTAATGACTACATATTGTTCTGTATGGTGACTGCTAATTGTGTCATATAATCATTTCTTTGAAATTTAGGTTGTGCTATACTATTTTTATCGCTACTACGAAAAAAGGTGGTGTTGTTTATGGGTCGAAATAAAGATATAGATAAATTTTTCAAAAGTATTGAAAAAGATATGAAATCTCATGTTAATGATGAATTATTAAATACAACTCACGAAATTGAGTGTCCTGAATGCCAAAAGAAAAGAAAGGTTAAATTCAAAAATGGTAAGGGTAAATGTAGATATTGTAATTCAACTATTAATTTAGATTTGAATTATAAGTAGTTATAAAATTATCTACTTTGTCTTTCAATATTTCATTGTCTATATTCATCGTAATTAAGTAATTAGGTTTTATAACACTCTTAATCTCTTTCGTCAAGATAACGATTAGGAGTGTTATTTTTATTGCTTGTTTTAATTTCATCTCGATACCTCTTTTTTTATTTATACTATTGTTCAATGTTTTATAATATTATAAAAAAATAGAGGCGGTAATATAAGAATGATGTTGGACGTATTTCAATCAATAATCTTTGCAAATATAATTGCTTTATTAGCTCTGTTCTCCTCGCTTTATGCCATTGCTTACTCTCACTATCAGAACAAGTTTGATTTAGTTATTTCAGATCTCGAAATATTTGAATCTGAAGGTTATACAGAATGCTCATTTATAATAGCAAACAATTCAAGGAAAGAGTTATTTGTAAAAAATATAGAATTCTTAAATAGCAATAAATAATTCATTATTCAAATTCGTTTGGTACTACACTCACTATTAATACGGTTAACAAGCATTTAAAACAGGCCTGTAACTTACATGGTATTAAACATATAACATCACATGCATTGAGGCATACGCATTGCTCTTATCTCCTCGCAAATGACATATCCATCTATTATATTTCCAAAAGACTTGGTCATAAAAATATCACTGTTACTACTGAAATATATTCCCATCTATTAGAAGAAAAATATCTTGAAGAAAATAAAAAGGCGATTGAAATTCTATCAGCAATGTAAAATGTATTTTCGGTGCCATGCCGGTGCCATAAAAAATTGTTTTCTATTGTATCGTATAGTAGACAAAATAAAAAGAACCCCGTCGTTACGGAGTTCTTACTTTCAAAAAGTATGTAGTTGTATTGCATTAGCGTCCTGGGAGGGATTCGAACCCCCGACCGATGGCTTAGAAGGCCATTGCTCTATCCTGCTGAGCTACCAGGACATATTCTTTTTGAACACAACAATAATTATATCTAACTTAAGTACATAAAGCAATACTCTAACAGTGAAAAATAAATATGATTTTTCACTATAATAAACCTTTTATCATATTTTTTGAACTTTAATTAAAAAATTATTACGGAAATGGTAATTGAATTTAATCTACCCTTAAATAATAAAAATTAGCGCATATTCTTGCCGATGTGAACATGCGCTATTTATATCAAATTTCAAATGTTTCACTTTCAATAACCTCATGGTTACGATTGCGAAAATTCAATTTTGCATTCTGTTTTGCTTCATCTATAAGTAATTCTGCATAAGTTTCTTCAACTTGGCTTCTTGATTGGGAGATACTGCCAGGATTGATGATGTGGACACCACTAATAATTTCGTGTTTTGCTATATGTGTATGACCATAAAATGCGAATGTACAGTCTTGAACACCTGCTTTTTCAGCGAGTTTCATTCGTGTACGGTTTACACTATATAAATGACCATGTGTAATAAATGCATGAATTCCATTTTTTTCAATAGTTTCTTCATTTGGAAATTCCGGATAAAAATCCGTATTTCCTTTTACTTTATGATAATGACTCAACTCACTATCATCAAATTCAAATTCAGAATCTCCGAGATGTACTGCAATATCTAAATCTTTATGATGATCGATAACATCAAACAGAATGCCTTGCTCAGTATGGTTGTCACTCACTATAATCCATTTTGTCATTAAGCATCACCTTCTAAATAATGTTGTAACTTCTCAATAGCTTTACCTCTATGACTAACCTCACTTTTTTCTTCAGCAGTTAGCTGGGCCATTGTTTTATTTTTATCCTCTAAATAAAATATAGGGTCATAACCGAATCCATTTTCTCCAATCCTATTTAATGTAATTTCACCTTGCACTGTTCCTTTAAATTGGACTGTTGCTTCACCAGGAGCACTCATACTAATAACACATACAAACTGTGCGCGACGATCTGTTTCATCACCTAAATTTGCCAAAACTTTTTCAATATTAGCATTATCATCTTTACTGATTCCTGCATAACGCGCTGAATAAACTCCTGGTTCGCCACTGAGCGCAAATACTTCAAGTCCACTATCATCTGCGATAACGCGTTTATTTAACGCTTTTGCTGCAGCTTCAGATTTAATTTTTGCATTTGCTTCGAAAGTATCCCCAGTTTCTTCTACATCAAAGCCTTCAATAATTTCAGAAATGCCTATGACATTAAAATCTGGAAAGATAACTTTAAAATCATTAATTTTTCCTTTATTATTTGATGCAATTACAATATCCTCCATTATGATTGTCCCCTCTTTCTATACTTCTATTTTTTCTACTTCGGCCTTCATACCTAGCCATTCTTCTATAATACGTTCAATGTGCTCAGTTTCTCCTGTAGCAAAAAATCTATGCTTAGGATGAGGTGTATAAGCGGCATGTTCATTACTAAATGTCAACAATGCACTTACTTCACGTGCAGTTTCTAATCCAGAAGAAATAACCACTTTTTCGCCGCCAAAATAATCGTTGATTGGTTGATAAAGTAATGGATAATGTGTACAGCCTAAAATCACCGTATCAGCATTACTGTTTCTCCAATGTTTCAAAGTTTGATGGACAATAATACTTGTGATTGTTGGGTCTTTATAACGCATTTCCTCTACTAGTGGAACAAACCCAGGACATGCGATACCTGAAACTTCGACATTCGGGTTAATATTTTTGATATGGTGTCTATAAGCCTCAGATTTAATTGTACCTTCTGTACCTAGGATTAAAACATCATTATTGTTAGTTGTCATGATTGCTGTTCTAGCGCCTGGTTCAATAACTCCAATAACTGGGATTGCCAATAATGCTTGCAAGTGTTTTAGCGCAACTGCAGTTGCAGTATTACAAGCAATAACGAGCATTTTTATATCAAAAGTCATTAATTTTTCAGCTAATTCAGTTGTAAATTTTCTTACTTCTGCTCCTTCTCTAGGGCCATATGGGCAACGCTTAATATCGCCTAAATAATAAATTGTTTCATGTGGTAGCTGACGCATTATTTCTTTTGCTACTGTTAACCCGCCAACCCCGGAGTCAATTACACCTATTGGTTTTTCCATATTTAACTTCATCCTTATTCTTTTGCTTGTATGTTTATTTGTACATTATTGTAGCATAGCAATGATTTCAAAATCATTTTTCAAGTTTGAAATACAATGTGTTTTTAAATTTATGGCAGTATAATAGAAATTAACATATGAGTTTTATTCTACTGTCATGAAAAATTCGTTAAATATATTTTTTAAAACAAGTGCGTTGAACTATAAAATTGTTCTGTAAAATTTCTAAACTAAGCTTACAACTTATCATACTAATTCTATTATCTCATACATAGTGAACATATTTTAATAAACAAAAAGACTTAGCATCTGTATTTAACAGATGCTAAGTCTTTTTTAATTTAATATCTATTGTTAGTTCACCTGGTGATCAGAACCGAAGAATGATTTAAACATATGGAATGATGTTTCTCTGTTTAATGCTGCAATAGATGTCGTTAATGGAATACCTTTTGGACATGCGTTAACACAGTTTTGAGAGTTACCACATGCTTGTAAGCCTCCACCACCCATTAATGCATCAAGGCGTTCATCTTTTGTCATTGAACCTGTTGGATGCAAGTTGAATAATCTAACTTGTGAAATTGCTTGTGCACCAATGAAATCATTGCTGCTTGTGACATTAGGACAAACTTCTAAACAAACACCACATGTCATACATTTTGATAATTCATATGCTGTTTGACGTTTTTTCTCAGGCATACGTGGACCAGGACCTAAATCGTACGTTCCATCAATAGGAACCCAAGCTTTCATACGTTTCAAGTTATCGAACATTCTTGTACGATCAACTTGTAAATCACGAATAACCGGGAAAGTACTCATCGGTTCTAATTTAATCGGTTGTTCTAATTGATCGACAATCGCAGAACAAGATTGTCTTGCCTGTCCATTAATAACCATAGAACAAGCACCACATACTTCCTCTAAACAGTTCATATCCCAAATAACTGGTGTTGTTTTTTCACCTTTGCTATTAACTGGGTTACGTCTGATTTCCATTAGGCATGCAATAACATTTAAATTCTCTCTGTAAGGAATTTCAAATTCTTCCTCATATGGATTAGATTCTGCATTATCTTGACGCTTTATAATTAATTTAATTGATTTTTGGCTAGATTGTTGATTTTGTTCTTCTTGAGCTGCTGTTTCATTCATTTCTTTTGTATCTGCCATAATTATTTACCTCCCTTAGACGCTTTAGAATAGTCTCGTTTACGAGGTGGAATTAAGCTTATATCAACAGGCTCATAAGTGAATTTCGGTGCTTCTGTTTTTCCTTGATATGTTGCTAACGTTGTCTTCAACCATTCGTCATCATTTCTATCAGGGAATTCTGGCTTGTAATGTGCCCCGCGAGATTCATTTCGATTATAAGCTCCGATTGTAATTACACGTGCTAATTCAAGCATGTTCCATAATTGACGAGTAAAGAAAACAGCTTGGTTACTCCAAGTCTGAGTATCCTCTATATCAATATTTTTATAACGTTCCATTAATTCAACAATCTTTTTATCAGTTTCTAATAAAGATTTATTTTCACGAACAACGGTCACGTTAGCTGTCATAATTTCTCCAAGTTCTCTATGCAGTTTATAAGCATTTTCAGAACCCTTCATATTAAGGAGTTGATCGAATTTTTCTTGTTCTTCTTTAACGCGTTTTTCAAAGATACTATCATCTAAATCAACATATGATTTTTCAATATTAGAAATATATTCAATCGCATTCGGACCTGCAACCGTACCACCATAGATTGCTGACAACAGTGAGTTGGCACCTAATCGGTTACCACCGTGTTGTGAATAGTCACATTCACCAGCTGCAAATAAACCTTTAATATTTGTCATTTGGTCATAATCTACATATAGTCCGCCCATAGAATAATGTACTGCTGGGAAGATTTTCATCGGTACTTTACGAGGGTCATCACCTGTGAATTTCTCATAAATCTCAATGATACCACCCAATTTAACATCTAATTCATGTGGATCTTTATGTGATAAGTCGAGGTATACCATGTTCTCGCCATTAATACCTAACTTTTGATTCACACAAACATCAAAGATTTCACGTGTCGCAATGTCACGTGGCACGAGATTACCATAATCTGGATATTTCTCTTCTAAGAAGTACCAAGGCTTACCATCTTTATAAGTCCAGATACGACCACCTTCACCACGTGCTGATTCACTCATCAATCTAAGTTTGTCATCACCAGGAATCGCTGTTGGATGGATTTGGATAAATTCACCATTAGCGTACATTGCACCTTGTTGATAAACAATTGACGCTGCTGAACCAGTATTAATCATTGAATTGGTAGTCTTACCAAAGATAATACCAGGCCCACCTGTAGCCATAATAACTGCATCTGAACCAAATGATTCAATTTCTGCAGATGTTACATCTTGAGCGACTATACCTCTAGCCATATTATCATCGTCTTTAACGATACCTAGAAATTCCCAGCCTTCGTATTTAGTAACGAGGCCATCAACTTCGTAGCTACGAACCTGTTCATCAAGTGCGTATAATAACTGTTGCCCTGTAGTCGCACCAGCGTAAGCTGTTCTATGATGCATTGTGCCACCAAAACGTCTGAAGTCTAATAAACCCTCATTTGTTCTGTTGAACATAACACCCATACGATCAAGTAAATGGATGATTTTAGGTGCTGCGTCTGTCATTGCTTTAACTGGTGGCTGGTTTGCTAAGAAATCTCCACCGTAAACTGTATCGTCAAAGTGAACTGCAGGTGAGTCACCTTCACCTTTTGTATTTACTGCCCCGTTGATTCCACCTTGTGCGCACACAGAGTGTGAACGTTTAACAGGAACAAGGGAGAACAAGTCGACATGTGCGCCTTGTTCTGCTGCTTTAATTGTTGCCATCAGACCGGCAAGTCCTCCACCGACAACAATAACTTTCTTCTCTGCCATAAATAGTCACTCCCCTAAATATAAATCTGAAACTTATTATTTTATCTTATAAAAACGCAAGAATAGCACTTAAACCGATGTATGAAACCACAATAAATACTACAAGTGAAACCCAAGTAAAGATTTTTTGTGATCTATCTGATTGTAGGACACCCCATGTTACTAAGAATGACCACAATCCATTCGCAAAGTGGAATGTAACAGACAATATACATACGATATAGAAGATTAACCATAAAGGATTCGTTACAATATCGTGTACCATGTCGAAGTTTACTTCATGACCTAATGCACGTTGTATACGCGTTTGCCATAAATGAATAGCAACAAATATAAAAGTGATAATACCTGTTACACGTTGTAATAAGAACATCCAGTTCCTAAAAGCTGAATAATGTCCTACGTTTTCTTTTGCCGTGAAGGCAATATGTACACCATAAACTGCATGATACAGAATCGGAATATAGATTACTAAAAATTCTAATGCAATTAGGAATGGTAGAGATTCCATAAATGCAGCTGCTTTATTGAAGGCAGCTTCACCTTTCGTCGCTTGATGGTTAACAAGTAAATGGACGAGTAAAAATCCACCAATTGGTATAACACCAAGTAAAGAGTGTAAACGTCTTAAATAGAATTGATTTTTCGAGTATGCCAAAAGGAAGTTCCCCCCTGTGAAACAATTAATTTTTTTGAAATCCTTTTCTTAAAATATATAGTGCGTTTATACTTTTCATTCAAAACTAAAACGGCCAACACTTTATTAAAATATCATATGTTTGTTGCAATATAATATTTTGCCGTATTTTTAAACATTTGTGTAAACCCACCATCGAATATTACACATTGTTTAAAATAAAGAAATTAAATGATAATTTTTCTCAATTAGAAAACGCTTCCACATACTTTTAAAAAAAGAATTCCTCTTATTTGCTATTGTAACACTAATTAAAAAGAATTTGGGCATGAGAATGATTCTCATGCCATAAAAAATAATTACTTTTGATTGTGTAAAGCTTGATATAAATTTTCTGCAACATTTTGCGGCAACCCAGAATCTTTTAATTCATCCACTTTGGCTTCTTTCATTTTTTTAATCGAGCCAAATGTACGCAGTAATTTTGTTTTACGTTTTGCACCTACCCCTTCCACTGTATCTAAGACGGATTGTAAACCTGTCTTTTGACGGGTTTGTCTGTGGAAAGTAATGGCAAATCTATGCACTTCATCTTGGATTCTTTGCAATAAATAAAATGCTTGACTATTTTTTTTAAGTGGTACAATTTCAGCACTCTCTCCATATAATATTTCGGAGGTTTGGTGTTTGTCATTTTTACGCAATCCTGAAACAGGAATATCTAAGCCTAATTCATTTTCAAGAACATCGATTACGCCACTCATATGTCCTTTACCACCATCTACAATAATAAGATCTGGTAATGGAGAACCTTCATTTAATACGCGAGTATAACGCCTACGTACTACTTCACGCATCGATTTATAGTCATCCGGTCCATCTACAGTTTTAATTTTATATTTGCGGTAACCTTTTTTGTTTGGTTTACCATCAATAAACGAAACCATAGCAGAAACTGGGTTGACACCTTGTATATTTGAGTTATCAAATGCTTCAATTCTAATTGGTGTTTGAATCCCCATGTGGTCTCCAAGTTCTTCAATTGCTTTAACTGTACGTGATTCGTCTTTCGCTATTAATTCAAATTTATTCTCAAGTGTTACTTCAGCATTATGATTTGCTAAATCTACTAACTCTTTCTTTTTACCTTTCATAGGTTGCACAATTTTAGTATCTACGACTGAATTAATCATTTCTTTATCTAAATGCTTTGGAATGTGTACTTCTTTGGGTAATATATGTTGATTCAAATCATAAAATTGACCAATAAAAGTATAAAATTCTTCTTCTTCAGTTTGTTGAATTGGTATCATTGTTGCGTCACGTTTAATCATATTACCTTGACGAACAAAAAATACTTGAATACACATCCAACCTTTTGAAACACTGTAACCAAATACATCCCTAATTGTATAATCAGAAGTGGTGATTTTCTGTTTCTTAGTTAGATTGTGAATATGTTGTATTAAATCCCTATATTCTTTCGCTCGCTCAAAATCTAATGTTTCGCTAGCTTCTTGCATTTTTTGCTCTAAATTTCGTAAAATTGTTTTATCTTCGCCATTTAAGAAATCAGTAATTTCTTTGGTCATTTCTGCATATTTATCTAAATCAACAGGATAGACACACGGACCGAGACACTGTCCTATATGATAATATAAACACAATTTGTCAGGCATTTTATCACATTTTCTAAACGGATAAATGCGATCAAGTAATTTTTTAGTCTCTTGTGCCGAATATGCATTAGGGTATGGGCCAAAATACTTACCCGTTCCTTTCTTGACTGTACGTGTCACAATAAGCCTTGGATATTTTTCTTTAGTAATTTTAATAAATGGATAACTTTTATCATCTTTTAATAAGATATTATATCTCGGTTGATATTGCTTAATTAAATTGAGCTCTAATAACAATGACTCTGTTTCACTTGAAGTTACAATAAACTCAAAATTTCTAATCTCACCTACTAAACGTGTGGTCTTTGCATCATGTGCCCCTGTAAAATAAGACCTTAACCTATTCCGTAATTTCTTAGCTTTACCTACATAAATAATTTGATCATTGCGATCCTTCATCAGATAACACCCTGGTTCAGTTGGTACAACTGTGAGCTTTTGCTTAATTTGTTCTTGGTGCGCCTCCATATTAACGCTCCCTCCTTTCAGCTTATCTTTTTAAAATCTATTAATGATAACTTCAACTCATAAAAATCGCCTTAAGATAGTTGATAAACTTTGTATTTATATTTTCACTCATTTTTTTAAATATTATTTGATCATATAAACTATTATAAATAGTACTTGAACTATAAACAACGGATTGAAATGGTTATAAATTGAAAACTGGGACATTAATAAATTAATGTCCCAGCTCTCTAGTGTTTTTACTATAAATGCTTGTCGATTACTTCTGCTAAGTTTTCTTTAGGTTGGAAACCTACAACTTTATCTACTGGTTCTCCATCTTTAAATACGATTAAAGTTGGGATACTCATTACTTCAAATTTAGCAGCTGTTGATGGATTCTCATCTACATCAAGTTTTAAAATATTAGCTTTACCTTCATAATCACCAGCTAATTCTTCTAATACTGGAGCAATCATCTTACAAGGACCACACCATGTTGCCCAAAAATCTACTAAATTTACACCTGATTGGATGTTTTCATCAAAGTTTGAATCTGTTGCTTTTACGATTGCCATAACTGCCAATCCTCCTTAAATTTCAAATGATGAAGAAATTATAACAGACTTTTATACCTTCTGCATATCTTCTTGCTCACGTTTATTTTAATTCTGCAACGGTAACACCAAATCCGCCTTCGCTTGGCATACCGTTCCTATATGATGACACACTTTTATGTCGTTTTAAATGATTTTGCACACCTTTTTGTAAAGCACCAGTCCCTTTACCATGAATGATATAAACTTGTTCGTAATTACTTAACACAGCTTGATCTAAATATTGATCTACAGCAATCATCGCTTCGTCATATCTATAGCCACGTAAATCAAGTTCCATCTTGATTGTTTGACGATTCTCACGTTTAATCATTTTAGCAGGAGTTTCTTTTGTCTTTTTGGTTTTTTCTAAATCTTCTATTGGTAGTTTCATTTTGATAATACCCATTTGAACTACAGCTTCATTTTCACTAATGAGTTCTAACACTTCACCTTTTTGGCCATATGTTAATACTTTAACTTCATCTCCAGCTTTAATCTCATCATATTTTTCTTTTTGTACATTTTGTTTAAGAGACTTAGCTTCATATTGGTCTTCTAACCTTTTCTTTTTATCGATAAGTTCATGTTCTTTTACGTCTGCACCTTTTTTATCCCTAAGTTCACGTAGTTCTTTAAGAATATCATCCGCTTCTTTTGTTGCAGATTTCACACGTTGGTTTGCCTTTTCTTTTGCTTCATTTAAAAGTTGCTTTTCATGATTTTGGTAATGAGCATATTGTTTAGCAAGCGCGTCATGTGTTTCTTCTGCTTCCCTTACTAATCGATCTAATTCTATACGTTGTTCATCCACACGTTTTGAATTATTTTCTAATGATGCAATCATTTCATTAATTTCTTGTTCATCTTGACCTATCATTGATTTTGCTTTTTGAATCACTTTCATATTAAGTCCTAATTTTTTTGAAATATCAAACGCATTAGATCGACCAGGTACACCCATCAATAATTTATAAGTCGGACTTAATGTATCTACATCAAATTCAACACTGGCATTCATGACACCTTCTCTATTATAACTATAAGCTTTTAATTCAGGGTAGTGTGTTGTAGCCATCACAAGTGAACCAATCTCATGCACATGATCCAATATACTCATTGCTAAGGCTGCACCTTCACTAGGATCTGTCCCTGCACCTAATTCATCAAATAGAATCAAACTATTTTTAGTTGTATTTTGCAGTATTTCTACAATGTTTTTCATATGTGATGAAAATGTAGATAGTGACTGCTCAATAGATTGTTCGTCTCCAATGTCACAATACACATTTTCAAAAATACTTAATTTACTACCATCTAATGTAGGAATTAGCATACCAGATTGTGCCATTACAATAATTAAACCAAGTGTTTTCAGCGTTACCGTTTTACCACCCGTGTTAGGCCCTGTTATAATTACGGTTTCTATATCTTGAGCAAATTCAATCGTATTGGCAACAACAGTAGTTCTATCAAGTAAGGGGTGAAAAGCCTTTGGTAAATATACCGTTCTATCTGTTGAAAACTCTGGTTTGGTACCTTTAATTGAACGTGCATAACGGGCTTTAGCTGTTAAAAAGTCTATTTGCCCCATGATAGACTCTGACATTAAACACGCCTCTGCTTCTTCAGCTACTTGCGTTGTAAGCTCAGCCAATATACGCTCACGTTCTACTGCTTCTTCATTGCGAAAACGGCTAATTTGATTACTCATTTCTACAATAGAAGATGGTTCTATATATAATGTTTGGCCTGAAGCTGATTGATCATGAACAATACCGTTAAAATCTTGACGATATTCTGCTTTAACTGGTATAACGTTACGCTCATTACGTACTGTCACAATGGCATCAGAAAGTTTCTTTTGATTCCCTTGATTTTTAACAATTTTATCTAAATTTTGTTTTATACGTTGCGTCGTTTTAGAAATTTTACTTCTGATGCCTTGTAATTCATAACTTGCATCATCAAATAAATCATATGCATCACATTTTTGATGTATATTTTGGTATAAGTCTGATAAAACAGGAAGTTGTTCCATTCTTTCGTTTAATATTGGGTAATTAATTTCTTCTTCTTCAATTAATAAATTATTATAAAATGTTTTGTATTGATTTTGTATTTGTATTAAGCGCTTAATTATATTTAATTCGCTAACATTGAGTACGCCACCAATTGTCGCTCTTTGAATGAATGAAGATACTTTTGCTAAACCACTTAAACTCGGCATTCGATGTTTATTATAAATTTGAGCAATTTCATCTGTTTCATTCATTTGAAATTCAACTGTTTTAAAATCTGTTGCAGGTGTCATCTCTACAACTTTTTCTTTACCTAAATCACTCATTGTTTCGTTTTCAACCAGCGATTTAATTTTGTCGAATTCTAGGACATTTAATGATTTCTGTCTCATATAATCCCTCTATTTCTTCAATTTAATATTATTTTCTATAAGTGATTTAAACGCCTCACGTGTCATAGTATTAACCACTCTATCTTTTTGAACAAAGCCTTTTTGCGCAGTAGCCACACCATATTTCATAAATTCTAAGTGATCTGTATGATGTGCGTCTGTATTTATAGTTAGTTTTACATTAGGATGTCTTTTAACTGTCTCTGCATTTAAATCCAAACGTTTTGGATTCGCATTAATTTCTAAAATTGTGTCAGTCTCTTCAGCAATTTCACACAGTCTATCAATATCCGGTTCGTATCCAGGGCGTTTTCCTATAATACGACCTGTTGGATGTGCAATATGTCTTACGTACGGGTTACGACATGCATTTTCTAAACGTTGCATAATTTCTTCTTGAGATTGACTGAAACTTTGATGGATTGCTGCAATAACATAATCTAACTGTGCTAAGACTTCATCTTCATAATCTAAACGACCATCTGGTAGTATATCCATTTCAATACCTGAGTAAATGTCAATTTCCTCATATTTGCTATTTAAAGCTTTGATCTTTTCATTTTGGTGTAATAAACGATCAACAGATAAGCCATTAGCAACCTTCAAACTTTTTGAATGATCAGTAATCACCATAAATTGGTTTCCTTTAGCAATATTCGCTTCAATCATTTCTTCAAGGCTGAAGGCCCCATCGCTATAAGTAGTATGCATATGAAGGTCACCATTTATATCATCTAGTGTAATGATATTTGAAAGGTCTTTATCAAATTCACTACCATCTTCCCTAATCGCAGGATTTATCCAATCTAAACCAAAGTGTTTATAGATTTCTTCTTCACTTTGATATTGTATCAATTCACCATCTGCTTGCTCTATACCATATTCACTTACTTTTTCATCTTTCTCTTTAGCTAATTGACGAATACGTATATTGTGATCTTTAGACCCAGTGAAATGTTGTAAAGTGTGATAAAAGGCAGAAGGTTCAATCAATCTAAAGTCTACGCCTATTGTTTCATCATCATAAGTCAATTCCAAAGACACTTTTGTTTGACCTACAGCAACTTCTTTAACTTTATTTGGTATATCTAATAATGCTTTTTGTACTTTTAAAGGGTGGTTTGTACTAATAATATAGTCTAAATCTTTACTCATTTCTTTATAGCGTCTATAACTTCCAGCAACTTCATACTGTTCGATAGCTTCTAGTTTAGCTAGATAATCATTGATTTCAATATTTAAACCTCTCATTTGATCAATTGGGTACTTCTCTTTTTTAGCGCCTAAAGCTTTTACTGCCTCTAATATATTTTGTTCTGTTTTTTTAGCAAAGCCGCTTAATTCGCTTACTTTTCCTGCTTCACAAGCTTCTTGTAGCGATACTTTATCTTCAACATTTAATTCTTTATAAAGTTTCGCTATTTTTTTACTACCTAGCCCTTGAATTTTTAATAAAGGGACTAGGCCTGCTGGTACTTCTTCTTGCAAAGACTCTAGTGCTGAGGATTTACCTTCCTGGCGATACTCTTTGATAACGTCACCTACACCTTTACCAATACCTTTTAATTCAGTAACATCTTCTATTTGATCCAGTGGTCGTTCATCTATTTCTAAACTTTGTGCCGCTTTTCTATATGCTGATACTTTAAATGTATTTTCGCCTTTTAACTCCATATAAGTAGCTATTTTTTCTAATAATTGAATAATATCTTTTTTTGTCATTACATTCACTCCATAAAAAAAGGTCAAGACAGATTACTGCTATACGTTCATCAGTAAATTGGGTATGCCCTGACCTTCTGTATTTTAAAAACCACTACATATTTTAGATAAATCGTGCTATACGTTTAATACAAACGTTGATACATAAGGAATATGTAATATTATATATTCTGCAATAACAGAGTTTGAAAGTTGTTGTTGGATAATTTCTAAAGGATATAGTGAGATACTATATAATAGTGTTGTACATATAATAATTGATGATATAACTCCCATTAAAACGCCTATTAACCGACTCAACATATTTAATTCTTTATAATGAATTACATTATCAAAAATAACAATAATACCATAGCAAACTACCTTCGTAATAGTCGCTACTATTAAAAATGCGATAATATGTTCGAATCGTTGCTGTAGATTATCAAATTGAAAAGCGTAATTCAAATCATACGCTTGGGTTTTAGGGAATGGTATAAATAAGTCTAATCGTTGTGATATTTGCATATAAAATTGGTACGCTACCCATAATGAAAATAATGTAGCACTTATATGTAACGTGCTTAGCCATACGCCTCTTCTAAATCCTATCAATCCTATGTATATAAAAATAATTACAATTAAAATATCAAAAAGCATTATTCATCACTATTTTTCAATTGCTTTAATTCTTGTTGCAAGCGATAATTTTCTTCTTCTAATTGGACTTTTTCATGCATAATATTCACTGCTGTAAGTATTGCTTTTCTTGTCGTGTCTAGACCAGCACTCTTACTTCCCAGCTCTTTAATCCTTTCATCTACGAGATGTGCTACATAACGGATATGCTCAGGATTATCTTCTCCGACAATTGTATAACGTTGATCATTTATAGTGACGTTAATCCGATTTTTAAACTCTCCCATATAATAACTCCTGACTTTTATTTATATTTCTAAATTCATTTTCTAATTGTTTTATTAAGTGTTTAATATACTAATTTATACTATTTATCACGAACCATTATACACGACAAAATATTATTTTGTAAGAGGTGTGATTTGTAATATTTGAAATATATGTTATTTCTCACATTTTTAACATTGTAATTGAATAATATTCTTTGAATCATTGATTGATCAACAAGTAGCTCGGTTAATTATACTTGTGATATGATATGCATTGTCTAAATAAATAAAATAAGTAATACAGATAAAGTGAGGCCAAAACATGACAAATGTTGTACTTAAACTAACAAATAATGAAATTCAACAATTAATGTCTAAGACTCGATTTGACACATCAAATGTTTCTCAAGGCATGAAAGCTAAAACAAAATATAAAAACACATCAATTTCAATTTATAACTCAAATAAAGTCATGTTCCAAGGTAAAGATGCAGAAAGTATAGCGGCTCAATTATTGCCAAATAAGCTCCAACCAAGTAAAGGAACATCGAAGACTTCCAAGAATGCTTCAAGCACTAAACAGGTCATTTCATATAACAACTACCAATGTATCGGTAGTGACGAAGCAGGCAGTGGTGATTATTTCGGACCACTTACTGTCTGTGCTGCATACGTTTCAAAGAAAAACGTTCAAATATTAAAAACGCTCGGTGTTGATGACTCCAAAAGACTAACCGACGAAAAAATTATAGAGTTGGCTGAACAAATTGTGACATTTATTCCCCACTCACTTTTAACAATGGATAACGAAAAATATAATGAAAAACAAAAATCTGGTTGGTCACAAGTTAAAATGAAAGCTGTGTTACATAACGAAGCAATTAAAAATGTAACTCAAAAAATAGACACTACTGAATTAGATTATATTGTTATCGATCAATTTGCAGAACCAGGCGTTTATAAACGTTACGCACTATCAGACTTACCATTCAGTACAAAAACAAAATTCGAAACAAAGGGTGAGTCTAAATCGATTGCAATTGCAGCTGCCAGCATTATTTCACGTTATGCATTTGTTAAAAATATGGATAGACTTTCACGTTCAACAAAAACTGCTATACCTAAAGGAGCAAGTAATAAAGTTGACCTTGCTGCAGCTAAAATTATTGAACGCAAAGGAATTGATTATTTAGACTCTATTACTAAAAAACATTTCGCTAATCGTACAAAAGCGGAAAAATTAGTGCAAAAGAAATACCATTAACTAACAAAAACCTTGGTAGACCATTCATGATGGCTACCAAGGTTTTTAATATTATCTAATTGTTGCACCTTCTGCTTGTAAAGCAGCTAAAATGTCTTCATGTACAGCGTTAACTTTATTATCTGTAAGTGTTTGCTGTGTATCTAAATATGCTAAACGTATTGCGATTGATTTTTCATCCTCAGCAACATGCTCGCCTTCATAAACATCGAAGACTTCAGCATTCTGTAAAATGTCTCCCCCATGATTTTTTATAACTTTAACTAATTTTGCTGATGGTATCGAACGATTAATAACAAGAGCAATGTCTCTCGATACACCAGGGAATCTTGGGATAGGTTGATAATTAATATAACCAACTGCTACAGCCATTAATTTTTCGTAGTTTAATTCAAAAACGTATGTGCGTTTTAAGTCATTATCTTTTTCAACTTGAGGGTGTAACTCTCCCACAAATCCAACTACCTCATCATTAAGTTTCACCATTGCAGTTCTACCAGGATGCAAACCATCTACGTTGCCAGATTCGTATTCAAAATGAATATCTAATTTTTCTGCAATACGATCTACAATGCCTTTAGCAACAAAGAAATCAATCTCTTCTTTTTTACCTTGCCAAGCATTAACGGTGTAATCTCCTGACATTATACCACTTAAATATTCGACTTCATCTGGTAATTCACCTTCGCCATTACCAAAGAAGACTCGTCCTAATTCATACAAACGCACATCATTATTTTTACGTGCAACGTTATATGAAGCAGCATCAATTAAATGAGGAATCAAACTTTGACGTAATGTAGAATGCGCTTCACTCATAGGCATTAACAATTCGATTGTTGAACGATTTTGTAATGCGAAATCTTGCGCTCTTGTTTTATCAACTAATGAATAGTTGATTGCTTGGCTCAAACCTGCCCCTTCCAAGGTTGCTTTTACAACACGAGATTTACTTTGTCTATCTGTTAAAGACCCAGGCGTCACATGGTCAAATACAGGTAATGTTGAAGGAATTTCATCATAACCATAAATACGAGCGATTTCCTCAATTAAATCTTCTTTTATCGAAATATCTTTACGTCTTGAAGGCACCATGACAGTTAATACATCTTCATTTCTAGATGTTTCGAAACCTAATTGTACAAAAATGGCTTCAATATCTTCTGCTAATAGTTCAAAACCAACTGTCTTATTCACTTTATCAATAGAGATTTCTATTGGTGTTACGAATTGACCTAAATCACCTTCTGCCACGCGTCCTTGTGTTACATTACCACCTGCATATGTTTGAAGTAAATAACAAGCTCTATCTACCGCTTCATCTACAAATTCTGTAGCAATGCCTTTTTCAAAACGACTAGAAGCTTCACTTCTTAAGTTTAATCTTCTTGAAGTATGTCTGATTGAAACAGGATCAAAAATAGCTCCTTCAATTACGACATTCGTTGTTGCTTCTGTTACCTCAGAAAAATCGCCACCCATAACACCAGCAATTGCTATTGGAGTTTCACCATTTGTAATAACAATATCATTGTCTTTCAATATTCTTAGTTGTTCATCTAAAGTTGTCATTGTTTCATCTGCATGTGCTTGGCGTACCTCTATCTGGCTTGAACCAATTTGATCTTTATCAAACATGTGTAATGGCTGTCCATATTCTATAAGTACGTAGTTTGAAATATCCACTACATTATTGATTGGTCGGATACCTGCTTTAATTAAACGCATTTGCATCCATTCTGGAGATGGTCCAATTGTTAAATCATTCACTACTCTAGCACTATAATACGGTACTTTATCTTTATTTTTAATGTTCACACTGATTTCATCTAACGCTTGCTCTGAAACCTCATTACTTTTAGTCTCTGGCTTGTGCATTGATACATTATAAAGCGCAGCAGTCTCATATGCAGTGCCAATCATGCTCAATGCATCCGCTCTATTTGGAGTAAGATCAAATTCCATAACTTGATCGTTTAAATATAAAGCAGTTAAAGCATCTGTACCTGGTTTGACTTCAGACGAGAATACATAAATACCGTCTTCAAATTGTTTAGGTACAAGATTACTTGGAACACCTATTTCTTGAAGTGAGCAAATCATGCCTTCTGAACGTTCACCACGTAATTTAGCACGCTTGATTTTAACACCGCCAGGTAATCGGCCACCTACTGAGGCAACAATGACTGTTTGGCCTGCGTCAATGTTAGGAGCGCCACATACTATTTGAACTGGCCCATCTTCACCAATATCTACTAAACATACATTCAATTTATCAGCATTTGGATGAGGCGTTTTAGATTGCACATATCCGACAATTAAGTTTTTAATTTCTTTCGTATAATCTACAACGTCATCTACTTCAATACCAGTTCGTGTAATTTTTTCTGCTAACACATTAACTGGTTCATTAATTTCTACATAACTTTCTAACCATTCTTTTGAAATAAACATTATTTTTCACCTCTATCTTCTACTGCTTTAAATTGATCTAAGAAACGTACATCATTTGTATAGAAATGACGTATATCTTCAATACCGTATTTCAACATTGCAATACGATCAGGTCCCATACCAAATGCAAAGCCAGTATATTTATTTGAATCGAATCCAGCCATTTCTAACACATTAGGATGTACCATACCAGCACCTAGTATTTCAATCCACCCAGTATGCTTACATACATTACAGCCTTCACCTTTACATTTGAAACATGACACATCGACTTCTACTGAAGGTTCTGTGAATGGGAAATAACTAGGACGTAAACGAATTTCTCTATCTTCACCAAATAATTGTTTAGCCAATAATTCTAATGTACCCTTAAGATCGCTCATTGTAATATTTTCATCTACAACTAGCCCTTCAATCTGTGTAAATTGATGACTGTGTGTCGCGTCGTCAGAATCACGGCGATATACCTTACCAGGGCACAAGATTTTAACTGGACCTTCCCCATTGCGTTGTTCCATCGTTCTCGCTTGTACTGGAGAAGTATGTGTACGCATTAATATTTCATCTGTAATATAAAAACTATCTTGCATGTCTCTTGCTGGGTGAGATTTAGGTAAATTTAAAGCTTCAAAGTTATAATAGTCTTTTTCCACTTCATAACCGTCGACTATTTCATAACCTAACCCTAAGAATAAATCTTCTATTTCTTCAATAGTTCTTGTTAACGGATGTTTAGAACCTATCGAAATTTTACGACCGGGTAATGTTACATCAATTTGCTCTTCTTTTAGTTGTTGTTCTAACTGTTCATGCGCTAAAAGTTCACGTCTTGATTCAATTTCACCTTCAATTGCTTGTCTTACTTCGTTTACTTGTTGACCATAAGCTGGTTTTTCTTCATTTGATAAATCTTTCATATGCTTCATTAAACCAGTAACAGAACCTTTTTTACCTAAATATTTAACTTTAACACCTTGTAATTCTTTTTCATTTTGAGCTCCATTAATATCGATTAACGCTTGTTGCTTAATCTCAGTCATCTCTGTAGTTTGTTCCATACTTAGCCCTCCTATTTAAAAACGAATAATGTCATGATAATTTGTAAAAACGCAAAAAAAGACTTTCATCCCTTGAAACTGGGACGAAAGCCTTCCGTGGTACCACCCAAATTTATGCCTACGCATACACTTGTTGTCTTTGATAACGGATTGAGTTTCCGACTTAAATTTCTTTAAGTAACCAAAAAGGTGAAAAAACTAAATACAGCGGATTATCTTTCAGTCTATGGACAATCTCCCTTACACAACTGTATGTACTTAGTTTATGTCTTTTTAACGGTTAATATTTACTTTGTCATATCATTATCTATATTATATACGATACTTTATTAAAGGGTCAACCTTTCAAATGATACATCACAATACTTCCGGCAATGGCAACATTTAAACTTTCTGCTTTGCCGTATATAGGTATTGTTAAATTTTGCGTTGTTTTATCTAACAACTCAGGTTTGACACCCTCTCCCTCATTACCTAACAATAATGCAAATTTTTCTTGATTTTGAATTTGATTATAAGCAATAGCATTTTCTAATGCGGTGCCATACACTTCACCATCAAATTCGTCTATAAACGTAGCTAAATCTTTTGAAACGATTGGAATATGGAACACACTACCTTGACTTGCACGCATTACTTTATCTTGATAAGGATCTGCTGTTCCCTTTTCAAGTACAACCAAATCTAACCCTGCAGCATCGGCAGTACGAATTAGCGTTCCTAAATTGCCTGGATCTTGAATACAATCTATCAATAAGACTTGTTGAGCTGTTGCCATTTCGTGAATAGGTTTTTCAATTACTGCAAAAAAACCTTGTGGTGTCACTGTGCCTGATAACGCTTCAGCCACTTTTAAATTAATCTCAAATACTTCTTTGGCGTGATTGATTAATCCCTCGTCAAGTCTGTCTATATCAACTACATACAATTGTTGAATATTTAGGTTGCTCTTATATGCTTCTTCAATTAAATGATAGCCTTCGATAAGCGCTAACCCGGTCTTATCTCTTTCACGTTTCTTTTTCAATTTAATTGCATTTTTAACTTTACTATTTTGAGCTGAAGTAATCATTTCCATAGCATAGCCTCTTTACTTTATATTTTTAACTTTTAAATTTATGTCTAATCGTTATACCAATGTTTTTAACAAATGAAGATAGGTGATTTTCAGCTTCTAATAAAACATTATCTCCTGTATAGGTTACTATATCACCTTTAACCGGTGAAGCGTTATTTAAAAACTTCACCTTTAGTGTCTGAGTTACTTTCATATCCTTTTTATTCATTACTTGGAAGTGTACATGTGGCTCCGAAGAATTTCCAGAATTACCAACGTTAGCAATATGTTGACCACGCATCAATGTATCGCCTTCCTCAATTTTAAATGAATTAGGTTTTATATGTGCAATCATGCTATATTCATTTCTAGCATGCTTTATGATAATATAATTACCTTTAGGATACTTTGTATTATATTCACCAGGAATACAGTCCGGGATGTTATCTACAATTTTTTCTACCACTCCATTTGCTGGCGCTAAAATAGGTTCACCATAGCCGAAATAATCTTCACAACGCGAAGCGTCTCCCATATATGTAAAACCTTCTTTTATTTTTACAAAATCAAAACCATTGCGTTGATTTTTATAGCCATAGTGATAATTTAACAACTCATTGTCTCCACCAGAATAAACAAGCCAATCCTCTTGCAAGGGTATAGTATAACTATATTTAGAATATTTAATTGTATGTGAGTGTTTAATTGGTATCAACGCTAACCCTATAATCTCTTGATATTTATTTAAAATCACACTCACACCTGTCTCCATGTCAGTATCAAACCAAATATACTCATCTTGACGATTAATATGTAAATGTTTATATAATCTATTCGTACCTCTAATACTATTATATGCACTTAACAATTTTTTTAATTCTTTATAAGAAGAAACTTCTTGAAAATAATCACTAAAATGATCGTAAAGCCAATTGGCATCACTGTTCTCTATTTTATTTATAATTATTTTCGCATTAATCGTTTCCATAATTTCACACAACCTATCAGTTGAATATAATTACAATCTATCACTAACATAAAAAATCGTTCAAAAATTATCAAGTGAATAATTAGTGAACGATTAGACTAGACTTATGATTAAGCCATTAAATTAAATGAAATTATTTTGATACAACGTCTTCGCCATTGTATGAACCACAGTTCTTACATACGCGGTGAGATAATTTGTATTCTCCACAATTTGGGCATTCTGTCATACCAGGTACTGAAATTTTGAAATGCGTACGACGTTTATTTTTTCTTGTTTTTGACGTTCTTCTTTTTGGTACTGCCATGATATATCCTCCTTATATTCAAACACTAAATAGAAATTTTCAGATTCAATAATCCATTATACTATAGATTACCTAAATCCGCTATTGCTCTTCGTCATATAATTGTTGTAGTTTTTGAAGCCTAGGATCGATTTGCTTAGAATCAGGTTCTTCCTTCTCTTTTGCAAGTTCAACCGCTTCTTCTTCGTCAATAACTTCCCAACCATTACCTTCACGTAACATCTGATCGCTTTCATTTGAAAAAACACGCATTGGCTTTCCTATGACAACCAATTCTTCAGCAATATCTTTTAGATTTATCATACCATCCGTTGCGTCATGGTAATGCTCATCCTTCTCTTCATCATCACTATACTCACCATAACCTTCTAAATCAAAAATCTCTTGAGATTTGATATCTAAAGGGGTTTCTACAGGAACTAATGTACGTGCACAAGGCATCGTATAAGTTCCAGTTATATGCATATCTGCAATGACTTCATTTGATTTGACGGTCAACTCACCTTCAATATCAATATCAGATAAATCTATTAAATCTAATGATTTTACTAAATAATCAAAATTAACCGTTTGATGAAATTCAAATGGTTTATCTTGGAATTTTCTTAATTGTGTTATTGACCATTTCATAGGGCTTCACCTCTTACAAGCACAAAATTTATTTTAACTTTATAGACATAAGTTGTCAAGATTTTTTCTTAACACATTTACATCTGTTACAATATATATAATGAATTCTGAAAGGAAGAATTGCAAATGAAAAGTGTTGCGCTAGTCACCGAATACAATCCTTTCCACAATGGTCACTTATACCATGCACAGAAATCAAAGTCAATAACTGAGACTGAGGTTTCTATTGCAATAATGAGTGGGAACTTTGTGATGAGAGGCCAACCAGCTATTTACAATAAATTCACTCGGACTCGAATGGCATTGCATGCTGTGGACCTCGTTGTTGAATTACCTGCTTTTGCTGCCCTGTCTGCCGGGCAATATTTTGCTGAAACCGCAGTTCAAGTTGCTGATTATTTAGATGTCAACCATCTATCATTTGGAAGCGAATCTGGTGATATCAATGCATTTTTGTCTCTCGCACAAGAGATGGATAAAGTTGAAGATTCACCACAATTTATTGAAAAATCTAAAGAAGGCAAAAGTTACCCGCGTATTATTAGTGAATTAATATCTAATAATATATTGCTTTCATCTCCTAACAATACACTAGGGATTTCATACGTTAGAGCGATTCAAAAATGTGCACCGACTATCCAACCTTGGACCATCTCGCGAGAACAAAGCGCGCATCATGATGAGTCAATTAACAACCTTAATTTTGCTAGTGGTACATCGATTCGTAAGTCAATTCAATCTGGTGATAAACAATGGCAAAACGTTGTGCCTGAATCAGCAAAAGACCATTATGTTCTACCTCACCTTTCGATTGACGAAACGTTTAATTATATTAAATACGCTATTTTAAGTAGTGATGCACATACGTTGAAACAAATACACACAATGAGTGAGGGCTTAGAACACCGCTTGTTACATTATATCAGCGAAGCTACTTCTTTTGAGCATTTGATGACATTAATTAAGACAAAACGTTATACTTACACGCACATACAACGTTTACTTATGAACACTTTACTCAACTTCAAACAACAAGATAAACCTTCAAAAATTAATGCAGTAAGAATCTTAGGTATGAGTCAAAATGGACAAAAGTATTTAAAGCATATTAAAAATAAGTTTCCAGAACGTCACTTCATAACACAAATTAATAAACAAAACGCACATTACTTCCCGAGTGAAATCCATGCAACTCAGATGTATAATTTTCTATCCACTCAAACAGAAACTGACTTTAATACACCTGTTATTCGCATGTTGTCTTAATCACAAAGTATAAATCGCCACTGCCCAAAACAATGGGCAGTGGCGATTTATATTTATTTTCTAAATTTTTTGTTTAAAGCTTTTTCAACATGTATCGGCACAAAATCCGAAACATTTGCTTTATATGCAGCTACTTCTTTAACTACACTTGAACTAATAAATGAATAGTTCGTACTTGTCATCATATACATTGTTTCTACATCACTGTTTAACTTTTTATTCATTGAAGTTAATCTTAACTCATATTCAAAATCACTCACGGCTCTTAAACCTCTAATTATTGTTTGTGCACCAATCTCATCACAAAAATCAACTAGCAAACCATTAAAGTGATGTACCGTTACATTATCTAAATGCCCTACTGATTCTTTGATCAATTCAATTCGTTCTTCAATGGAAAATGTTCCAGCTTTACTACTATTTTTTAAGACACAAATATGAAGTTCATCAAAACGATCTGCGCTTCTATCAATGATATCTATATGTCCATATGTAATTGGATCAAAACTACCTGGTATGACTGCTTTAGTTGTAGACATTTTAATCTCCTTTTTCTAATAACAAAGTGTCTGTCAATCCATAATGATAACGCTTTATCACACGGAACGGATCTGTTTTTATATTTTCATGATGATTGAACTCACAAACGATAATACCATTTTCCTTTAATAAATTAAACTTTGAGATACCTTCTAATGCTTCATCAACTAGTCCTTTTTCATAAGGTGGATCTAAAAAAATAACATCAAATTGAATGTCTCGCTTTGAGAGTGCTTTTAAAGCACGATCCGCATTGTTTTTATAAACTTCTGTTTGTGATTCTATATTTAAATTTTTTAAATTTGCGTTAATCACTTTTACTGCTTTGAAATTTTGATCTACAAAGATTATCTTTTCCATTCCACGAGACAACGCTTCAATACCTAAAGCGCCACTGCCTGCATATAAATCTAAACCTATTCCTGAAACTTCGTGCAAACTGTTGAAAATACCTTCTTTCACTTTATCCATCGTAGGCCTTGTGTTACGCCCTTCTAAACTTTCTAATGGTTTACTTTTATGAATGCCTGAAATCACTCTCATATTATTTACACTTCCATTCTTAAATCAAATTTTATATAATGCATACTGCATGTTAAGGAGGATTACAATAATGAAACAATCATTTATCAAATTAGGCGAAGGCCTCACAGACTTATTCGAATTTAATACCTTAATAGAATATAATTCAGAACGTATCGACCATATTGTGTATTTCCATACGTCAACTTTTAAAGTAGGCCCATCTTCAGTTGCTATTATTATGAAACCTACAAGCGACAATCATTTTCAAGCTATGTATATCATGGTAAATGCTTTAAACTACCCCTATCCAACACCAAACAAAAAGTTTGAAATGATTAATGAGCAAGCGAAACAGTATAATGTAAATATCAAAGAGGTCGACGTACAACCCAGTGAAAATTACCATGACATTGAATTATATTTTAATTATTTGATTAGTGTATTACGACTGCAAAGATGGATTCCCCCATTGCAATAAGTAAATAAAACAAGCCACTTTAGACAAACTTTGTACTCTTGTGGCTTTTTAACAGTTGTTTTTTACATTTTCATGTGGAGCAGAAATTAGAATCTTTTATCATTTAGATTAAGAAATTTCATGTTGCTCTTTTTCGTAAACTTTTTTCAAGTATTTATATGGTGAACCTTCAATATTTTTCACATATTTGAGCTTCATCAATTTTTCAACAATTTGATCCGCTTCGTTTTCATTTATATACATTACGACATAGCGTTGCTGCTTATTTACGCTAACGATATGTCCAAACTTCCTCACTTGTCTTTCGTGTTTCATATGCTTCAAGTAAATTATTAAACTTGTTCTAGCTACAATGTCCATTTTTTTCACTCCATTTATTAGCCATTATATAATATCATGTCTTTTTCATTTTATAAATAATTATTATTTTGATGTGTTCCAATCTTTTGCTATATTACTTTATATACTCAAAATTGAGGAGGACTGCTCGTGACAAAAATTAATAAGTTTATTAAAGGTGGCCTACTAAGCACGATAGGTGTAATCAGTAGCGCACTTCTAATCACAAAGTATAAAGCAAAACCGAGTAACCAAGATATACCACCCTTCTTTTCAAAACCTGCACCATATATTTTTGCACATCGTGGTGGTATGGCTGTTAGGCCGGAACAGACCAAGCTTGCATTCGACAATGCAGTGACACATGGTATTGATGGGTTTGAAACTGATGTAAGACTTACTAAAGACCTTAAACTCATTGTTTTTCATGACCTTGATGTAGATCGAACAACAAATGGTTCCGGTAAAGTATCTGAACATACATTGTCAGAGTTAAAGCGATTAGATTCAGGATATCATTTTATTGATATTAATGGGTTAAAACCATATCGTGGTCACAAAGATGCCTATATTTTATCGTTTGATGAATTATTAAAGTTATATCCGCAGCAACTAATCAATGTTGATTTAAAAGACGACCCAGACACTGAACAAGGACGCCTTGCTCCAGAGATTATTTATGATGATATTGTTGCTAACAACGCCCAAGATCGTGTATTAGTAACGAGTTTTCACAGTAAACAAATTGAGCGATTTAATATTATAAGTAATGGCACAGTAGCTATTGGTGCAAGTCAAAGAGAAGTCACAGAAGGCTTCTTAAAATTTCACTTAGGGCTTGGCAATACCTTCCAACCACGTGCACATACTTTCCAAATGCCTAGCACGTTCAAAGGTGTCAAACTAACTTCACCAAAATTCATTCAATGGCTTAATACGCGAAATATTATACCAGGGTATTACGGAATCAATAACCTCGACTTAATGAATGATTTAATTTTCTATGGTACGCATACACTTGTGACTGATAGACCTGATCTAGCAAAACGTTTCAAACAGACATACCATTAATTAATTTGAAAATGAATATATAAAAACTGGGGCATCTCAAATCGATGCCCCAGTTTTTATATATTTAATTATCCTAAACTCAATTAATTCTATAACGAGCAGCTACAAGAACCGCCAGTAGAACAACCGCTTGCATCTTTTTGAAAGAATGGATTACCTGTCTCAATTTTCACATTTTCAGAAACAGCATATGCAATTTTTACAATAACTTCATCTATTAAATTCTGTAACGCAACTTCTTTTTGTTTGTAATCCATTACAACTGGTAACATTTCATAGGCGCGCTTACGTTTACGTGTATCTAACATTACTGTTTGATAATCTGGGTGATATTTTCCAAAACGCATAATTTCATCATATTTATCTTTAGATTTCAAAAATGCTTGGTAAAGTAAATGTGCTTCGTCTTCTTCAGCTAATGTTTGCTCAGCGTCTTTATATTCTTGATATATTTTTGATTCAATTATTTTATCACTAAGTGCTTCAATATCATCAAGCACTGATAGTGTTTCTTCTGTAATCATAAATTAAAGCTCCTTTCTATTTATCTTCAACAAAGATGAGTGTATAGTAACCATTTTTTACTTCGCCACCCATCTCATTATATTTGGAATTTAACATACGTGATCTATGGATATCTGAATTAAGCCAACTATGTATTAAGGTTGGTACTTCATTAAAATCGTAGCCAACGTTTTGACTCGCAGATACAAATGATACTTCCTGCTCATTTAACTGCTGTTTTAGAGCGTCTTCAGTAAATTCAACACTATCAGTACCAGTTGCTTCGTACAAATTAAATGAGGCGATGTAGGTCAAATCATTATTGATGATCAATGGCTCAGCATCTTTTAATTTTCTCATTTCATTTGTAATTTCAAAAAGTGTCATCAACTGATTCGAGTTTTGCTCATATGACACATCACCATATTTATTCTTTACTTCTTCATCTTCTTCAGATGATAACGTTTGGTATGGTTTGAACGCTGTCAAAGCTTCGCTATCTAAATACCTTACAGCGACCACTTCGTTTGTTTGTTGATCAACATATACTTGAGCATAAACATCTTTAAATTTTATTAACGTTTGTGTTTTCATATCTAAATCAGATAATTCTAATTCATATTGCTTACCGTTCGCTTTAATGGTTGGTTCTGGGTTAATACTATATTTCTCAAAAATATGTGATACATCATCTTTTATTTTTATTGGATCTACCTTAGCATCTTTACCAGTTGCATAGACAGATTTTATCACACCTTTTTTGGTAGTGATTAAGTAATATTTATCTTTTTGTTTAAATATATAATTTTTAAAATTCTTTTTATATGGATAAACACGATCTGCTTGCCCATATTTATCAGTTAATTCATCCAAGCTCATACCAATCCATGTACTAACGCCTTCTTTTGGTTTCGGATTTTCCTCGTTTGTCTCAATTTTATTTGCGTCCTTATTTTCAGTCACTTTCGCTGAGTCTTTATTAGGATTTTCAAGTACATCGAATTTTAAACGTGGTGAGTAAAATAGATAAATTAAAAAACAAATCAATAGTAGTACACCAATAACTTTAATTATTAGCTTTTTCATCGGTCACCCACCTATATTTCACTTTCATTTATTGTACATGTTTCATTATGTCACTAGCAAGGCATGTCTATGTAAATTCTTTGTTAAGATTAGCATACGTTATTGAATTTATATATCCATTTGCTTCAATATGATGCGTGATAGACAATCTTTTTTGGGTATAGTGATAATTAAGGAGTGAAATAAAATGACGACTATTCGAATTCATGGCGCAAAACAAAATAATTTGAAAGATATTTCTGTGGATATACCAAAGCATCAAATAACTGTATTTACTGGTCGTTCTGGTTCTGGAAAATCTTCACTCGTATTTAACACAATTGCTGCTGAATCAGAACGTCTTTTAAACGAGACATATTCCACATATATACAGCATCAATTAACTCAATATTCTAAACCAAAAGTAGATTTAATTGAACATTTACCAGTTGCTATGATTATCAATCAAAAACGATTAGGTGGCAATTCACGCTCTACTGTAGGTACGATATCAGATATATACGCTTCCGTAAGGTTACTTTGGTCGCGTATAGGGGTGCCGTTTGTAGGTTATTCTGATATATTTTCTTTTAATAATCCTAAAGGCATGTGTGATACATGCTCAGGCTTAGGCTATGTAGAAGACATTGATTTAAATGAGTTGTTAGATTTTAATAAATCATTAAATGAAGATGCTATACGTTTTCCTTCTTTTAGGCCAGATAGTTGGCGCGGAAAACGTTATTTATATACTGGTTTATTTGATAATGATAAAAAATTAAAAGATTATACAAAAGAAGAGCTTGATACGTTATTATATACAAAACCGACAAAATTGAAAAATCCCCCTGACAATTGGCCTAAGTCTGCCAAATTCGAAGGTTTAATTCACCGTTTTAGGCGGTCATTTTTACTTAATGATAATTTTGAAAAAAATAAATTCAGAGAGGCTATTGAGCGCGTCGTTACTTCAAAAGAATGTCCAAAATGCCATGGAAAAAGGTTACATCCAGATATTTTAAAATGTAAAATAAACGGCTATGATATTGCTGATTTCACCCAATTATCTATCGATGGGGCACTTGATTTTATCAAACAAATTGATTCAGATAAAGCACGTATCATTGTTGAACCATTACAACAACAATTAAAGTCGTTAAGTTATATAGGACTTAATTATCTAAGTTTATCCAGAGAGACTACGACACTATCTGGAGGCGAGTCACAACGAATTAAACTTATTAGACACCTTAATAGTCCTTTAAGCGATTTAGTCTATATTATAGACGAACCTAGTGTCGGTTTACATCCAGATGATATACAACGAATAAATGAAATCATCCAATCTTTAAAAGACAAAGGTAATACAGTCTTAGTGGTTGAACATGATCCTGATGTGATTCGTATCGCTGATCATATCATCGATTTAGGTCCCCTAGCCGGCAAAAATGGTGGGGAAATTACATTTACTGGTTCTTATGAATCTTTATTAAAATCGACTACAAGTACTGGTGTAGCATTACGTAGGTTACACCAACTCAAGTCGCAACCTAGAATACCCGAGCAGTTTATAAAGTTATCCAATGTGTCTCATAATAATCTGAAAAATGTTTCTACAAAAGTACCCGAAAATGCTATGACTGTAGTGACTGGTGTTGCAGGATCAGGTAAAAGTTCTTTAATTCATGAAGGACTTGGTTCATTAGAGAACACTATTTTTATTGATCAAAAACCTGTACATGCTTCAAGTCGCTCTAACTTACTCACCTATTTAAATATATTTGATGAAGTACGTAATTATTTTAGTGTAAAGACAGGTTTAAAGAAATCAATGTTTAGCTATAATTCTGAAGGTGCTTGTCCAGAATGTCACGGTAAAGGCATATTAAAAACTGAACTCGCTTTTATGCCAGACTTCACCCAAACTTGCGATGTTTGTAATGGACTGAGATACAAACATGAAGTACTGGATGCTAAAGTCAAAGGCTATTCAATCGCGGATATTCTTGCATTAACTGTAGATGAAGCAATTGCGTTTTTCCATACAAATTTCAATATTTCAAATCCTTTAAATGCATTGAAATCTACTGGATTAAATTATATGACATTAGGTCAAACGTTAAATACATTGTCAGGTGGAGAAATTCAACGCGTCAAATTAAGTAAGTACTTAACAAATACTGTACATCAATATACTTTTGTATTTGATGAACCAACCACTGGGTTACACGAAGATGATATCCCTATATTATTAGATTGCTTTAATCAACTAATTGATGATGGCAACACAGTAGTTATCATTGAACATAATTTGACTATGATGACCTATGCAGATTGGATTATCGACATAGGCCCATATGCTGGCAGCCAAGGCGGTCACTTACTTTATGAAGGAGAACCAATTGGCTTATTAACAGTCAAAAATTCAGTCACTGCCAAACATTTAACAAGGTACTTAGAACATTAAATACTTCGAGAAATAAAAATGGTAAGCAATCCAAGTTGGAATGCTTACCATTTTTATTATATGCTGTAATGTTTAGTGAAAAGACTAACTTTTTGTTTAATATTAGTTATAATCCAAATGTTGCCTTGATTAGCGACGTTGTTTCTCCACCTGGATAAATTACGTAAAGAAGTGCATACACTGCTACACCAGTGATTGCAGTGAAGAACCAGACTATCGATGCAATTGGTCCCACAAATCTATGTACCTTAAATTTCTCTTTAAAGGCCGTTATAATTTGCGAAATACCTAAAATCGCACCAATTGTTGCTAAGTTGATATGGAATACTAAGAATATTGTATAATATATTTTCATTGAATCTGGGCCACCAAAAGCAGTGTTACCAACGAAAATGGTTCTTGATGCATAAATAATAAAGAATGCAAGCGCGAAACATGCTGCGCTAAGCATTACTTTTTTATGACTTTCAATTTCTCTTTTCCAAATTTTGCGCCAACCTATTGCAACAAGGATTGCACTGATAACAATGAAACTAGTACTCATTGTAGGTAAAATTGGTAAATTCATATACTACATCCTCATTATTAATTATTAGAACATTTGAATTAATGACACAACAACAACGAGTACAAAGAATACCACTAAGTAATTCAATGAATAAATAAACATTTTTGTTGCCCATTTAGTTTGATCTAGTTCTTTTTTAAAGCTTGTGAACCACATATACAACCATCCTACATTTAACAACGTTGCTAACACAATAAATGTTGTACCTAAATTGCTGAGTAAGAATGGTAAAGGTAATAGTGCTACAAGCCATACAAGCATGCCCACTCTCGTACGGTTAAACCCTTTTACTGATGGAAGCATTGGTATATTTGCTAATGAGTATTCATCTTTACGTTTAATAGCTAAAGCGTAAAAATGGACCGGTTGCCAGCAGAAAACAACTAAAAACAACGCAACTGCTGTCCAGCTGATACTTCCTTCAATAGCAGTCCAGCCAATGAGTGGTGGCACTGCTCCTGGGAAACTACCAATAACTGTATTCCAAACCGTGTGACGTTTAGACCAAATAGAATAAAATGAAACATACCCAACGATTCCTAACAATCCAATCACACCTGATGGTACGTTTAACGCAAATAGTAATGCTTCCCCTATAAGCATCATTCCAAAACTGAGAATCAATAAATTTCTATCTGAAATTCTCTCATTAACTGTTGGTCTCTGTTGTTTACTTGGCATGATACTGTCAATATCTTGATCATAGTAGTTATTTAAAGCACATGCGCCCCCCATAATCAACGTAGAGCCCACCAACATCATTAAGATTTGTGGTATTGACGAGAGGAAGGAATGATTAGCCAAAACAATTGCAAGCCATGCCCCAGCAAATGCAGGGAGTAAGTTACCTTGTACTAAACCCATTTTGATAATTTGTTGTAACTCTTTAAAAGAGACACGGCTAGAATTATATGACAAAGTTTGTTCTTTGTTCATAATTTCCCTCCTATATTTTTCCATATAATACAATGATATATTAAATTTGTGTTATTGACTACATTTATGTAAAGTTATTTGTGACACTTTATCGACATTCACAAATAGTCATTTTTGTGACACAATTTAATTAATAATTCTTGTTATAATGATAGTTAAGATTTATTTACATTAAATAAGTATGTCTTTACGAGATTAATAATTACACTAATTGCGATAAATCAATTTATAATTTAATGTAATTTAATGTCTCTATAGTTTTACATATAAGTGGGGGGTTAATTCTTGTTTAGCAAAAAAAACCTTAAATGGTTATCTATTTTAGCGACACTCATTATGGCTTTTGTTCAATTGGGTGGTGCGTTAGTTACCAAGACAGGATCAGCAGATGGATGTGGGTCTGACTGGCCATTATGTCACGGAGCATTTTTACCTCAAAATCTACCAATCCAAACAATAATTGAATTGAGTCACCGCGCTGTATCTGGTGCATCGCTACTTATTGTTTTATGGCTGGCTATTGTAGCTTGGAAACATATCGGCCATATTAAAGAGGTAAAACCTTTATGTACAATAAGTGTTGGCTTCTTAGTTATTCAAGCGCTTATAGGTGCAGCAGCAGTAATGTGGCAACAGAACTCATATGTATTGGCGTTACACTTTGGTATCTCACTCATTTCATTCTCTTCAGTATTTGTCTTAACTTTAATTATTTTTGAAATCGATCGAAAATATGAAGCTGATGAGTTGTTTATTAGAAAACCTTTAAGAATATACACATGGATTATGGCAATCGTCGTATATTTGACTATTTATACAGGTGCTCTAGTAAGACATAAAGAAGCGAGTTTAGCATATGGTAAATGGCCATTACCGTTTGATGATATCATACCTCATAACGTCCAAGACTGGGTGAACTTTTCTCATAGAGGTATGGCATTTATTGCTTTTATTTGGATATTACTTACATTTATCCACGCGATAAACAATTATACACATAATCGTACCATTCGTTTTGGTTACACAGCTGCCTTTGTGCTGGTCGTTTTACAGGTCATTACAGGTGCTTTAGCTATGATGACAAATGTCAACTTGTTCATCGCTTTATTACATGCTCTATTTATTACTTTCTTATTTGGTTTAATCGCATACTTTATTGTACTAATGTTGCGTACCCTCCGTGATAGTAATTAAATAACATGCGCTATTTCACTAATAGATAGAATTAAAAACAACCTTACGTATTATCTACGTGAGGTTGTTTTTTCATTTCCTTATATTTATTTTTCAGGCAAGTTTTCGTTATTTTCATCATACTTACTCACACCTCTAAATAGTATATTTCATTAAAACCGTAAAACAGCCGACATGATACTCATTATGAGTTATCCGTCGGCTGTTCATTATATGATATCTCTTTTTAATCTACAGGTTCTTTTTCAATTTCTATTAACAAATCTCCTGTTTCAATAGCTTCCCCACTTTGAACAGTTACTTTTTTAACGACACCGTCAAATGGAGCTTGGATTGTTGTTTCCATCTTCATTGCCTCTGTTATTAATAAAGCCTGTCCACTTGTAACAGATTCACCCTCTGAAATTTTCACTTCAGTCACTGAACCAGGCATTTGCGCCCCAATATGGTTTGGGTTTAATTTGTCTGCTTTAGGTTTCACACTTTCGTTAGCTTTAACATTTTCATCTTGGATAAAGATACGTCTTGCTTGACCATTCATATCATAGAATATTGTACGGATACCTTTATCATCAGGTTCTGTGATTGTTTTAAGTGTAATAATCAGTCTCTTACCTGTATCAATTTCTATTTCTACAGTCTCATTTGGTCTCATACCAAAGAAGAATGTAGGCGTATCTAATAACGATACATTACCAAATTGTTCTTGCGTAGAGATAAACTGCTCATAAACTTTTGGATATAACACATAGCTAATGATATCTTGCTCTGTCACTTCTCTTTGTTGTTTTTCTTTTAGTTCTTCTCTCACTGCTTCAAAATCCACTGGCTCTAAATATTCACCGGGTCTATCTGTTAAAGGCGTACGGCCTTTTAGGATAATATTTTGTAATTCTTTATTAAATCCACTTACCGGCTGACCAATGTCACCTTTAAAGAATGATACAACTGATTCAGGGAAATCTAATTTATGACCATCATCAATAACTGATTGTTCATCTAGATCGTTTTGTACCATGTATAACGCCATGTCACCTACAACTTTAGATGAAGGAGTCACTTTTACAATATCCCCAAATAAGAAGTTAACACGTTTGTACATTTCTTTAACTTCATTAAATCTATTACCTAAGCCTAAACTTTTAGCTTGTTGTCTCAAGTTTGAATATTGGCCTCCTGGCATTTCATGTTGATAAATTTCAGTATTTGGAGATTTAATATCACTTTCAAAATCACTATAATATTGACGTACAGTACCCCAATAATGTGATAATTCTTCAATACCATCAATGTCTGCGCGTACATTTCTACCAAATCCTTTTAAAGCGTAGTATAGAGAATTGACACTTGGTTGGCTTGTTAATCCACTCATTGTAGCTACAGCCGTATCAATAACATCTACACCAGCATCTATAGCTTGTTTATACACAAGTATACCGTTACCACTCGTATCATGTGTATGCAAATGGATAGGTAAATCTACTGCAGCTTTTAATTCTCCAATTAATTCATTCGCTGCCTTAGGTTTTAATAAGCCTGCCATATCTTTAATTGCTAAGATATGGAAACCTTCTCTTTCAAGTTCTTTCGCCATATTTACATAATATTCCAATGTATATAGGTCTGAACGATTTGGATTTAAAATATCACCTGTATAACAAATTGCACCTTCAGAGATTTTACCCGCTTCTTGAACTGCTTCGTTTGCTATTTTCATTTGGTCTACCCAGTTTAATGAATCGAAAATACGGAAAACATCAATACCAGCTTCAGCACTCTCTTTGACAAACTTTTTAATTACGTTGTCAGGATAGTTTTTATAACCAACTGCGTTGGAAGCACGTAATAACATTTGGAATAAAACGTTTGGAATAGATTTTCTTAATCTTTCTAATCTTTCCCATGGGTTTTCTTTCAAGAAATTATAAGCTACATCAAATGTTGCTCCGCCCCACATTTCTAATGAGAAGCTATCATTCATTACATCAGCTGTTTTAGAGGAAATATTCATCATATCTTTTGTACGCACTCGTGTAGCAAGTAATGATTGGTGTGCATCTCTAAATGTCGTATCAGTAATCAATACATCTTCTTGTTGTTTTAACCAGTCTGCAACCGCCTCAGGTCCTTTTGAATCTAATATTTGTTTTGTACCTTGGAGTTTTTCAACTTCTTTTCTAGGAACTTTTGGCGTTGTTGAAGTTTCATATATAGGCTTCGGTCGTTTTTCAACATTTGGGAAACCGTTAATTGAAACATTACCGATATATTCTAATGTTTTTGTACCACGGTCTAATCTTGGTTCAATATCAAATAACTCTGGCGTTTTTTCAATGAATTTCGTCGTATAATCGCCTGTTTTGAATTGTTCATGTCTCATTACATTGATTAAGAATGGCACATTAGTTTTTACCCCACGTATTCTCATTTCTTGTAATGAACGATCCATTTTTTCATTAGCTTGTTTAAACGACATCGCATGTGTAGATAATTTTACAAGTAATGAATCATAATAAGGTGAAATTTCTGCCCCTTGGAAACCATCACCCGCATCTAATCTAACACCGAAGCCACCACTTGACCGATAAGCTATAATTCTACCTGTATCAGGCATAAAATCATTTGTTGGATCTTCAGTAGTAATACGACATTGAATAGCATAACCTAATGTTTGAATATCTTCTTGTTTTGGCATACTAATTTCATCATCGAATAAAGCTTCACCGTCAGCAACTAGTATTTGAGTTTTTACTATATCGACACCTGTTACCATTTCAGTAATTGTATGTTCTACTTGCACACGTGGATTTACTTCTATGAAATAGAAATCATCACCAGATACTAAGAACTCTACCGTACCAGCATTCACATATTTTATGTTTTCCATTAATTGAATTGCCGCATCAGAAATGCGTTCTCTTAAATCATCAGATAACGCTACGGAAGGTGCTACTTCTACTACTTTTTGGTGACGGCGTTGTACTGAGCAATCACGCTCATATAAATGTACAATATTGCCATGTTCATCCCCGATAATTTGAACTTCGATATGTTTTGGATTATCGATATATTTTTCAATATATACTTCACTATTACCAAAAGATTTTTCCGCTTCAGACTTCGCACGATGGAAAGCGTCTTCCAATTCATCTTCAGAATAAACAATACGCATACCTTTTCCACCGCCACCACTTGTAGCTTTAATCATAAGTGGATAGCCAGCTTCTTTTGCAAAAGCTATAGCATCTTTTTGATTATCAATCGGCCCATCAGTACCTGGAATAACTCTTAAATCTGCATTGATGGCAGTAGTTCTTGCCTTCACTTTGTCCCCAAACATGTCTAAATGTTCAACATTTGGCCCAATAAATTTGATGCCTTCTTCCTGACATCTACGGGCAAGCGTTTCATTCTCACTTAAAAATCCGTATCCTGGATGAATTGCATCTACATCAGCACGCTTAGCTACTTCTAAAATTCGCTCAATATCTAAATAAGATTCTGCAGGCCCTAAATCTTCACCTACTAAGTATGATTCATCCGCTTTGTATCTATGTAAAGAGCCTTTATCTTCATTTGAATAAATCGCAACTGTTTTTACATTTAACTCAGTTGCAGCCCTAAAAATCCTTATTGCAATTTCTCCACGATTGGCTACCAGAAGTTTATTTATTTTTTTCACAACATGGTCCCCCTTAAAATTTGAATTTTCTAAAAAGTTTGATATAGGAAACATTATAGCAAAATACGAACTATGTATACAAATAAAAGTTTAACGATTAAAACTAAAAACACGACAAAAGATACTTATTTTCATAGAATGAGTGACAGTATTAAAACTAAATGTAGCACCCTCTAAACACTGTGATATACACATATATCATAGAAATTATATCACAATCAAAGCATAATAATAAATTATTATAATTGATAACTTTTTATTATCATTATTTTGAAAATATCCAAGATTTTCAAAATTTAAAAGCTAAACAATAAAAAAAGCAAACGTTTTCAACATATGAATGTTGTAACGTTTGCTTTTAAGAAAAATTTTTTAATTATTGTAAATGTTCGCTAATAGTAACTTTATAATCTTCTAGAAACAGCTATATTACTATTATTTTTATATTCTTTTTTCTGTCTTGATTGCTCAAGTTTAATCTGTTTTGCCGTAATTAATAATAATCCCATTGCTATACTTAAACTAATCATGGATGAACCCCCGAAACTTATAAATGGTAACGGTACACCAGTCAATGGAATCGTTCCTGAAATTCCTCCTAAGTTAACAAAAGTTTGGCTTCCGATATAACTAGCGATACCTACACAAACTAACTTATAAAAATATGAATTCGTTTTGTTTGCCAGTTCGAACGCTCTATATACTATAAAGAATAATAAGCATATAACTACAACACAACCGACTAATCCTAATTCTTCAGCGATAATTGAAAAAATAAAGTCAGTATGAGGTTCTGGCAAGTAACCTAATTTCATTATACTATTACCTAAGCCTCTTCCAAAAAGCCCCCCATTTCCAATAGCTATGAGAGAGTTAGAAATGTGGTAACCCGTTCCTGCTTCATTACTAAATGGGTTTGTTAATGTGCTAAAACGTGCCGTTAAGTAATCAGGTACCAAGCCTAAAAACAAGAACAAGGAACCTATAATAGCAAATCCCACAAAAACAATTAAGCCATATTTAATAGATTTTTGTACGCCGATGCCTGCATAAAATATAATTGAAAAGAAAATAATTAAAATTAATAGCGTTTGGCCCACGTCTCGTTGTAAAAGAACAAGTCCTATACAAAATGAAGCTAAAATAATGGGTGATGCTAATAACTTGGGATCTTTAAATACTTTTGGTCGTTTCTTTTCTATCATATATGGTATATAAACGATGATTGCAATTTTTAATAGTTCAGATGCTTGTAGATTCATAAAGCCTAAATTAATCCAACTCTTTGAACCATTGATATTGCTTCCTACCAATAATGTAGCTACTAATAAAAATACCATAACGAGCATCATCCATTTTTGAAATCTAATAGTTTCAAGAAATTTAACGTTCATAAAAAATGCCATAAAAAAGACAAGGATAAGACTCATGATGACATATATTAATTGTCTTGTATAAAAGTACGTACCAGTGACTGGCACGCCGCCGGTTAAGGAGCCTTTAGTTGCTGCAACCATACTTGCACTATATACCATTACCAAGCCTATTAGACACAATAATACATATGTAATTACTAAGGGATAATCAATATACTTAGCATTCTTACCAATATATCGAAAAAATTGTTTTATGTTATTCATTTGGTATATCATCCAATTCTAATTATTAATATCTTTTATAATTACCAGCTCAAATTTGTAACATTAAAACGAAATTTATTGTCTGTAATCGTCTTAAGATATTAGGTCTGTTTCATAAAAATAATTTACGCATTTAACATTATATCAAACATCACAATATTTTCTCGAGTAAAATATAACGCTGTATTGCTTTATTTTAAATTTTAAAAAAGAAAAATGGCTGCGATGCAATCAACAATGTATTGATGTCCCAGCCACTCCGAATTATGTTATGTAGTTTTATTTACTACTTATACAACTTATGCTTATTCTCAAAGCTGGTTCAAATTAATCCAGCCATAAATTTATTTAACCATATTAAACGTTAATAAATGCCTCGTGTAATTTAGAAAGTTCTTTTTCTAATCGCAGCATTAAATCTTTGCCCACTTCTCTATCAACTAAACCTAGTTCAACAGCAAAATCCACTTCTTTTTGCAAACCAAACATTTGAGTATCGAGTACTTCTTCATACAACGGGCATTGAGGTAATGTAAGATTATCCATTTGTACTTTAATAAGTTGGAGAATCCTATCAGCATCTTTATTCAACTGGTCATATGCCACACTGTTCAACTTTTGACTTTTTACCAAGACATACTCCCCCTATCAATTGTAACTTTATATGTAAAAGTGTATCTTACTGATTAGTAAAAAGCAAGCGAATTCCTTAATATACTAATCTCGGGTATTTGTGATAAAATTATACTTAAAGTAATTAGTATCTCAATTATATTTATATTCGAAAGCGTCACTCTTCTTGTCGTTGTAGTGAAAACGTTTTACTCCAGTGTCTGATTTATAGTACGATGAGCACTTAAAACTATTATTTATTATAGGAAATATGTTCACAAAAAGTTCATTTTTAATAACACACATATGTTAAATTCGTTTTATCGCGCAATCGATTTAAATATATAAGATATATCAATAGGAGTGGGATTATGATTCAAATTAAGGGCGCAGTCAAATTTCCAATAACATTAGATAGTACAACTTGGATTTTTGATGATAGAAAAGTACAAATTGAAGATTTAGAACAAGGTGTTTTTGATGGCACTAAACCAATCAATTTTGATGATAATCGTGAATGGAATCGCGCAATTTTGGAAGGACAAACAAATCCACCAACTTTAAATTCAGAAATAAAATATAAAAAACGTGCAGTTCTAGAAAAATCATTCGTAATTAATATGTCACCATTTTTTAAAAACGCAGAACCACATAATACTGCAACAGCAATCCGTTTATATAATAATAATGATGCTATCGAAGTACCAATCGATTTATTGCCTTACCTTTTTTTCCAATTCGCTAAAGATGGTAAAAGATTGTATGAGGACAATAGTGTCGATAGCTTTGTGTATCTCCCAGATGAGGGTTATTCATACCAATTTACGTATGTTTCTCATATTGAGGTGATTTAATATGAAAAAGGTTCAATGTATTATATGTGATACAGAAGTTTTTATCGATCAAAATACATTAGAAGCAAAAAGACTTAGAAATGATCCAATGCACACTTTCATGTGTGACGAATGTAAAAGTAGACTTGATACACCGAAACAACGTAAACAAGAAACTACTTATAACCACCTTTAAACATTTTAAAACTATCCATTTAATAAATATCTTTACAAATATAATAGCTAATTGTTTAAAAATCATGAGTTGTCATTTGTATGCTACTTAAAATTTAAACGATTAGCTATTTTTTTATCTATTTTAAAATAAAAAGAACCAAACAAGACGATAGTAATACCGCCTAGCTTGGTTCTCAAATTATATTATATTGGATTATTCATCTTCTTGCATCAATTGTTTGATACGTTTAGATTCTTTTTCACGAGCTGATTTTTCTAATACTGTTTTTCTAATACGGATAGTTTCTGGTGTAGCTTCTACAAGCTCATCGTCATTGATAAATTGTAACGCTTCTTCTAATGTTAAAGTTCTTGGGCGCTTCATGCTTACTGTTTGGTCTTTATTCGCTGAACGTACGTTTGTTTGGTTCTTTTCTTTCGTAATGTTAACTGTTAAGTCGTTATCACGGTTATGTTCACCAACAACCATACCTTCATACACCTCTGTACCAGGTTCCATAAAGTTTGTCCCACGGTCTTCTAAGCCCATGATTGCGTAGGCACTAGCTTTCCCTTGATCTAACGATACAAGAGCACCATTTCTTCTACCACCGATACGTCCTTTAACACGTGGTCTGAATTCTTCAAACGTATGGTTAATAATACCGTAGCCATGAGTTTGAGACATAAATTCTGTAGTATAACCAATTAAACCACGAGCAGGAACCATAAAGATAATACGTGTTAAACCATTATCTGTTGTTACCATATCAAGCATTTCGCCTTTACGTTGACCTAATGATTCGATTACCGCACCTGTATACTCCTGTGGTACTTCACATTGTACACGTTCAAAAGGCTCACATTGTACACCATCAATAGTTCTGATAATAACTTGTGGTTTAGAGACTTGTAGTTCAAAGCCTTCACGTCTCATGTTTTCAATTAAGATAGATAAATGTAATTCTCCACGACCCGCAACTATCCATTTATCAGGTGATTCTGTTGGTGTTACTTTTAATGAAACATCTGTTTCTAATTGTTGATCAAGACGTTCTTGAATTTGACGAGAAGTTACATAATCACCTTCACGGCCTGCGAATGGTGAATTATTAACTTTAAATGTCATTTCAAGTGTTGGTTCATCAATTCTTAGTACAGGAAGTGCATCTTGATTATCTCTTGGTGTTACTGTTTCACCAACGTTGATATCTTCCATTCCTGATACGGCGATTAAATCACCGGCATACGCTTCATTAACTTCTTCACGTTTTAAACCGAAGAAACCAAAGATTTTTGTTACACGGAAGTTCTTAACAGTTCCATCTAATTTAATTAATGATACGTTATCTCCGACACGCATTGTTCCACGGAACACACGTCCTACTCCAATACGTCCTAGATAGTCACTATAGTCTAATAGTGCAATTTGGAATTGTAATGGCTCGTCTCTATTATCGACTGGCGCTGGCACATAATCGATAATTGTTTCATATAATGATTGCATGTTTTCGTCTTGTGTTTCTGCATCTAAACTTGCAGTACCATTAACAGCTGAGGCATAGACCACTGGGAACTCTAATTGTTCATCAGAAGCTTCTAACTCGATAAATAAATCTAATACTTCATCTACTACACCTTCAGCACGCGCTTCCGGTTTATCAATTTTATTAACAACTACTACTGGTTTTAAATCTTGCTCTAATGCTTTTTTCAATACAAAACGTGTTTGAGGCATCGTTCCTTCATAAGCATCTACTACAAGTACAACACCATCTACCATTTTCATAATACGTTCTACTTCTCCACCGAAGTCAGCATGTCCTGGTGTATCTAAAATGTTAATTCGATTGTCTTTATAATTAACAGCTGTGTTTTTAGCAAGGATTGTGATACCACGTTCTCTCTCTATATCATTTGAATCCATTGCTCTTTCGTCTACTTGTTCATTTTCACGGAATATTCCTGATTGTTTTAATAACTCATCTACTAGTGTTGTTTTACCATGGTCAACGTGAGCGATGATTGCTATATTACGAACGTCTTCTCTTTTATTAGTCATTTATACAAATTCCTTTCTCGAGTAAATTCCCACTTTTCTTTGCAACTTTTTTATTATATCATATAATTAGTCAAAGAAAACTATAAAGGTGTGGTAGTGTGCAACAAAAAAAGTCGAAAGCAATATTCTGGGTACTCTCTATAGTAGCTGTATTATTTCTACTTCTGTTTAGCTTTAGTTTAGCTGCTACAAATGTTCCATTGATGATTTTAACACTTATATTATTCATTGCAACATTTGGTTACGGTTTCACTTTAAAAAAGAAATATCGCGAAAATGATTGGCTTTAATTAACTACAATTTATATATACAAACAACGAAAGCGTCTCAATTCTTAAAATAGGATTGAGACGCTTTTCATTAGCTGTTATTGCTTTTATAACCTTATCTTAATTATTATTTTTTTAAGCGTTATTGTAATAATTCTATGATTTCAATATTTTTTTGAAAATGGTATTGAATCAGTTCAGTATGTAGCTGGGGATTCGCCATAATTATTGAGCTAGGTTCATAAATTGATAAGTCATTTCCCATCAAATCTGTGCCAACACCATCTACTTCATTTAAAATAATCAAACCACCTGCAAAATCCCAAGGCTGTAATCTAGGGGTTATATATCCACCTAATTTACCTGTAGCAACGTGAATAATTTCTAAAGCAGCTGATCCATATGCTCTGGCACTTCTCGCTTCTTGAACGATAGGCTTAAACACTTCTCCTAATCGTGGTTTAGTTAACCAATTGGGATTGATACCTATAATACTTGTACTCAAAGAAGTCGATTTTATTTCAGGTAGTTTATGGCCATTTTCAAAAGCACCTTCACCAGCTTTTGCATGGTAAAGCGTATCATTCATCACGTCATAAACGAATCCAGCATACGGTTGTCCATCATTATAAATACCAATAGAAATTGCAAAATTTTCTTTTTGATGAACAAAATTTAATGTGCCATCTATAGGGTCAATAACCCATACAACCCCTTTTTCGTTATAAAGTTCATGACCATGTCCTTCTTCTCCAATAACATGATGGTTTGGATATGTTTGTAAAATATTTTCAAAAATATAATCTTCTGTAGCTTTATCTACATTTGTGACTAAATCATTTGCATTAGATTTTGTTTCAATTTCTATATCTTCATTCATAATTTTTTTTACATTAATCCCAGCTTCTAATATGAGACCTTTAGCAAACTCGTAAACAGTCATTGTATCAGCTCCTTATTCACTTTCATTATACAGAAATTAATCCTTAAAAGTTACTAAGTAACTTTTAAATTAAATAATAATATGTAAAAAATTACTTTTAATTTTATGATTTCTTATTTATTTACCCTATTTCATCCTTCTCTACACGCGTGTCGAAAGAGTTCTATTTTATCATATAAAAGAACAAGCAAAGTCAATGTTTATCGTCTTTTATTATGCTACAATACTAACGAATATATTGTTTACAGGAGGCACTAATGACTAAGTACACTTTTAAACCAAATGATTTCAAAGCATTTACAATAGATGGCCTTGATGCAAGAATGGAAGCTTTAAATGAACATATTCGCCCTCAACTCAATGAATTAGGCGAGTATTTTTCACAATATTTAGAAACAGCGACTGGTGAAATATTCTATCCACACGTTGCTAAACATGCGCGCAGAAAAGTAAATCCACCCAAAGACACATGGGTTGCTTTTGCTACTAATAACCGTGGATATAAAATGCAACCCCATTTTCAGATAGGTCTATTCGAAGACCAATTATTTGTTATGTATGGCGTAATGCATGAAACTAAAGACAAAGCAGAACAAGTAAAAGTATTCGAAGATAACCTAGATACACTTAAAAATTTACCAACTGATTTTAGCATAAGCTTAGATCATATGACACAAGCAAAAACTTACATTCATGAAATGACTGATCAAGATTTAAATAAAGCAATTAAACGTGTTAAAGACGTAAAAAAGGGTGAATTTTTCGTAGCTCGTACCTTATCACCGAATGCAGAACAATTGAAAACAGATAAAACATTTTTAAATTTCTTAGAAGAAACATTTGAGCAATTACTAAAATTCTATAAATAATATATCTAGACTAAAAGTGCGATGCTTAATATACAATTTAAGCATCGCACTTTTTTCATACTATTGAATAATGTTTGATATAATTACATCCAAATTTTAATAAATGTAAGGATCATCTTCTTTTTTTCGTTTCATTTCAGCATCAGAATCCATATCTTGATGTTGTGTTTTTTGTTTATTAAAATCATTGTCTTTCATGTTATTGTTATTTAAATTATCAAATTGATTATTTTGATTACTGTGGTCTTTCTTCACAAATAATATAATACCTACAATAAACCATAAAATAAGCGCTATGATATTTCCGCCAAATAAGCCAATAATCGCAGACGCAATAAATAAACAACCTGCCAGGATTCTATTACCTTTAATGATAAATACTGCAATAAAACCTAAAATTGTGGAAATCAGTATAAAAATACCTTGGAATATAATAGAAGCTTTAAATGCTTCTGGCGACAATTCTGCACCTTGTTGTTGATTCATTTCATTAAATACTTCTTTAAACTCTGGTACATTAATAAATGAAAAAACAATCACCATAAGGATTAAATAAATTAAACTAAGACTATTTGCTATCCATGCAAGGATGCGTTCAGCTTTCCTACTCATATTTTTCCTCCTAAAGAATCATTAATTCTATCATAGCAAATTTAAGAATAATAAAAAATAATGACGTCCTATCTTTAATAATAGCTGTTAGTAGTTTGAATTTTATATATTTAAAAATAAAAATCCCGATTGTTTCGCATTATGTGCACAATCGGGATTTTTATTATTTATCTTTTGTTTTTGAATCACTTTCTTTTTTACTTTCTGATTCTTGTTTCGTTTCAAGATCTTGTGATGTAATTTTTTTACGTTCTTCGAAATTTTTTCTACGCTGACTTACTGCACTTGGTTGTTGTTTGCGTTTTTCTTTTTCACGTTTTTTGCGTTCTTTTTTTTCTTGTTTCACACGTGCCTTTTCTTCTGCTTTTTCTTGTTTCAATCTAGCAGCTTCTTCGGCTTTCTCTTGTTTTATGCGTTTTTGTTCTTCATATTCTGCTTGTTTACGTTGTTGTTCTTCGTAAGCTTCTTGCTTTTGGCGTTGTTGTTCCTCGGCTTTTTGTTGGTTTTCTAGCTCAGTTTCTTTATCCTGTTGAGCTTTCGTTAATACATCATTTGAACTTTGTTCATCCTTATCAACTGATTCACCATTTTCATTGTAAGTGCTACTAACTTGTCCAAATTCATCTTCTGAACTTTGGTTGTCATCCTGCGTTTTATTTTGTTTTTTATACTTATAATTATATTTTGCTTGTCTAGAAAGAACTTGTGGTTCTTCTTCTGATGTGGAATTCTCATTATTTACTTTTTCTGCAACTTCAGAGCTATATCCACCTCTTCGTAATTGATTATCAGTATTCGATTGTTGTGCTACGTCAGAAGTTTCTTGCTTTTCACTACTTTGTGATAAAGGCGAGTTCGGTTGTTGTTCATAATCTGAATAACGCTCTTGGTAACCTTGTGCATAATATGCAGGCACTGTTTCTACTTTTTCTTTACGGGCAAACATCATTATTGCCACAATTAAAAACAAAATAGGAATAATTAAAGGTACAAAGAGTAACACTAACGGTAAAGTTACCACCGTAGCTACTAAGAATAAAATTCCTGATAGTATTCTCATATTCATTGATATTAAAGCTAAAAATGATAACAATAAACATACTATGAAATATACTATAACTGCCCACACGCCATTTTGTAACCATATTACAAATTGAATAGTGTTTAATCCATTATTCGCTAGTATTTGCTGAACAAAATCATTGTTATTCAATGAATTTTCTAGATTTTGTATTGATGCGTCACTACTAAATGATACTAGTGCAATAAACATCGTAATAATGGTTAGTAATAATAATAAAATCCAGCTTAACCAACCTAATACTTTTTCTGCTAGCCGACTCACAGGTCGTCTAACTTGAGTATATTGCTCTCCTGACATGTCTTTACAACTCCTTATATTGCTTGTCAAACTATTATATCTAATTAACGATAAAATAACTACTAACTATGACTTATTTTAATGACATTTTAAAATTTAAAACCTTTTGTAATATACACTTAATGTCCCTTCATTCAAATGTTATAAACCTAAAAATTCAAATTTTTCTAAATTAAATATTAATAAGTATATGCTTTGTTTATACTCTTTCATAATCATCATTTTACTATGTATAAGTTAAACTACATTAATTTATAAAACAACATCAACTTTACTTATTCTAAAGTGATTTTCGGAAAATTAATCATCAAAAAACCGAGTACATATTACTTACTACTACAACCCATTATATAGCTTGGGCATTTAAATGATAATTAATTTTTAAATGTTATATTTATCATTCCCTCCTATGCCCATTTAATAACACAATAACCCCAAATTTTATAAACTATTCTAAAACATAATATACACTTAAGCTTTCATTTATTATAATGATTGTTCAAAATAATGAATTAAGAGGTTTCAATACTTATTTAATAATACCATCATGACTGATTTATCATGCAATTACATAGGGCTTCAGACGTAATTCACTTTTTGCTAAAAATTTTTTATATGTGCAAACTTATGTACTAGCATTTTATATTTATTTTAGAGCATAATAAAAAGCTATATTCCACTTAGTTTTATCAAACTTTTAATTATGCTTAATAAAAATAATAAGAATATAGCTTTTAGTTAGAATTATTTTTTGTTAGACGCGCTAAAGTATATTTGATCAGGATTTGTTTGTACAGCTTTTACAGCCTGATAACTATTATATCCACTACTCTTTTCAAATTCTTTAAAAATTTGCTTTTCTTCTGCTTTTCCAGGCACAATTGTTTTAAACTGTCTGTACCTATCTAGCAATAATTTGCCTTCTACTTTTGATTCATAAAATGATTCTATAGCATTAAAAAATGATACAACTTGCATCATTTCATCATTTGACCAATCAATATCAATAGGATATTGATATTCCATATGAACACCTCCAACCGTTTCCTTTTTTATAATTTTATAACAAAATAAATCAATAGTTATTTGATTTATGTTAAGCCCACTATAATTTAACTTTATCTCTGTAATAATTTATATCACAGCATTATGCAATATACCTCTTAAACTATTTTAACCAATATTTTTTATAAATAATTAAGTCTTTTGATAATTAAAAAACAGCCGAACTATAAAAATTCGGCTGTTTTACTTCATCTAAGACATAAAATGTCTCTGATTTTTGTTATATGGAATAACATTTAATTACATTGTGTGAACTGGTACACCTAAAGCTTTTTCAGCAGCTTCCATAGACATTTCACCTAAAGTTGGGTGAGCATGTACAGTTAATGCTAAGTCTTCAGCATTCATACCAGATTCGATTGCTAAACCTAACTCAGAAATAATATCAGAAGCACCAGTACCTACGACTTGTGCACCTACTAAAGTATTATCTTCTTTAAGTGTTATAAGTTTAACAAAACCAGTAGTGTCATCTAATGATAAAGCACGGCCATTTGCTGCATACGGGAATTTAGAAGCAGTAACTTTTAAGCCTTCTTCTTTAGCTTGAGCTTCTGTATAACCTACTTGAGCTAATTCTGGCTCAGTGAAACATACAGCAGGCATACCAATGTAATCTACTTCTGATGCTTCACCAGAAATTACTTCAGCAGCAATTTTAGCTTCATAGCTTGCTTTATGTGCAAGTGGTAAACCGGGAACGATATCACCAATTGCAAAGATATTTTCAATTGAAGTGCGGCTTTGTTTGTCTACTTCAATTAATCCACGATCTGCGAATTTAACACCTAATTCTTCTAAGCCTAATTCATCAGTATTTGGACGACGGCCTACTGTAACTAATACGTAATCAGCGTCGATTGTTTGTTCTTCACCTTTTACTTCATAAGTTACTTTAACACCATTGTCTGTCTCTTCAGCAGACTTAGCCATAGCCTCAGTTACAATTTCAACGCCTTTTGCTTTCATACCTTTTTTAACAGGTTGAGTCATTTGTTTTTCGAAACCGCCTAAGATATCTTTAGCGCCTTCTAAAATAGTAACTTCTGAACCAAAATTAGCAAAAGCAGTTCCAAGCTCAGAACCAATATAGCCGCCACCAACTACTACTAATTTACCAGGAACTTCTTGTAAATTTAAAGCACCAGATGAATCAATTACGCGGTTACCGAACTTAAAGTTAGGGATTTCAATTGGTCTTGAACCAGTTGCAATAATCGCGTTTTTAAAGTTATATGTTTGAGCACTCTTATCATCCATAACACGTAGGCTGTTGTTATCAACAAAGTAAGCTTCGCCTTTAACGATTTCTACTTTATTGCCTTTTAACAATCCTTCAACGCCACCAGTTAATTTTTCAACTACTGATTGTTTGAATTCTTGAACTTTGTCAAATTTAAGTGAAACACTTTCCGCAATTACACCTAAATTTTCAGAGTTTTTTGTTTCATCATAACGGTGTGAAGCGTGTAACAACGCTTTAGAAGGAATACATCCAACATTAAGACATACGCCACCTAATTCGCCTTTTTCAACGATTGTTACTTTTTGACCTAACTGTGCTGCACGAATTGCTGCAACATAGCCTCCAGGTCCTGCTCCGATTACAATAGTGTCTGTTTCAATTGGAAAATCTCCAACTACCATATTTTACCCCTCCATTAATAATAATTCTGGATTATTCAATAAGCGCTTGATGTGATTCATAGCATTTTGTCCAGTAGCACCATCAATTTGTCTGTGGTCAAAGCTTAATGATAATGATAATACTGGTGCAGCTACGATTTCGCCATCTTTAACAATTGGTTTTTGTGCAATGCGTCCAATTCCTAAGATAGCAACTTCTGGGTGATTAATTACTGGTGTAAACCATTGTCCACCAGCTGAACCGATATTACTAATAGTACATGTTGCGTGTTTCATTTCATCTGCAGCTAATTTACCGTCACGTGCTTTAACAGCAAGTTCGTTAATTTCATCTGAAATAGCAAACATTGATTTACGGTCTGCATTTTTGACAACAGGAACTAATAGGCCTCTGTCAGTGTCAGCAGCAATACCGATGTTCCAATAATGTTTGTGCACGATTTCACCAGCATCTTCATTGAATGAAGTATTAAGTGCAGGGTATTTCTTAAGTGCAGAAACAAGTGCTTTAACAACATAAGGTAAGAAAGTTAATTTAGTACCTTGCTCAGCTGCAACTTCTTTGAATTTTTTACGGTGATCCCATAATTCTTGAACATCAATTTCATCCATTAATGTTACGTGTGGTGCAGTTTGTTTAGAGTTAACCATTGCTTTAGCAATTGCTTTACGCATAGCAGGTATTTTCTCTGTTGTTTCTGGGAATTCTCCTTCTGTAGAAACTGTAGTTGACTGTGCTGCACTTGAAGTTTCTTCAGTTTCTGAAGCTGCAGTTTCGCTTGAAGCTGCTTCTCCGCCACCATTTAGGTATGCATCTACATCTTCTTTAGTCGTACGGCCATTTTTACCTGAGCCTGTAACAGCTTTGATGTTAACGCCGTTTTCACGTGCGTATTTACGTACTGAAGGCATTGCTTTAACGCGTTTGTTTTCATCTACTTCTTCATCATTAGATGCTTGAGCAGGCGCTTCTTCTTTAGTACTTTCTTCTTCTGCAGGTGCTTCTTCAGTTGTTGAATCGTCACTGTCACTGCCTTTAAATTGCATATCTTCTGCATCAGGTGAATCAATCTTGACAATTGTATCTCCAACAACTGCTACAGTACCTTCTTCTACAAGTACTTCTTCAATTGTCCCTGAAACAGGTGATGGAATTTCAACAACTGATTTGTCATTTTGTACCTCTGCTAAAATATCATCTTCTTCAATTGTATCTCCAGCTTTAACAAACCATTTTACAATTTCACCTTCGTGGATACCTTCACCAATATCGGGTAATTTAAATTCAAATGCCACGTTATTATCCTCCTAAAAATTCATATTAAGTCAAAAATTAGAAACTGAGCGATGGACAATGAAGCCCTTATCTCTTATTATACATAAATTTTAATGAAGTAGGTGTATTAACATTGCGTATACTATCCTACCTCATTAAACATATATTAAAATTCTAAAGTTTCTTTTGCTTTTTCAATGATGTCATTTTTGTTTGGTAACCAAACATTCTCAGCTTGTGTAAACGGATAAACAGTATCTGCTGCTGCAACACGAGCAATTGGTGCTTCTAATGAAAGAATTGAGCGTTCTGCTAATTCTGAAGCAACTGTTGCTCCAACACCTGCTTGACGCTGCGCCTCTTGTACTACTACTGCACGTCCAGTTTTTTCTACTGAAGCAACAAGTGTTTCAATATCGATCGGTTGAACAGTACGTAAGTCGATAACTTCAACTGAATATCCATCTTTTTCTAACTCTTCTGCTGCTTTTAATGACTCTTGGACCATTGCACCGTATGCAATAAGTGTAATGTCATTACCTTCTTGTTTAACGTTTGCTTTACCGATTTCAACTGTGTACTCTTCTTCAGGTACTTCGTCACGGAAAGAACGGTATAATTTCATATGTTCTAAATATACAACTGGATCATTACTTCTGATTGCTGAAATTAATAATCCTTTAGCATCATATGGGTTAGACGGAATTACAACGTTTAATCCTGGAGATTGAGCTAAAAGCCCTTCTAAGTTATCAGCGTGTAATTCTGGTGTATGAACGCCACCACCAAAAGGCGCGCGAACAGTAACTGGTGATTGTTTAGAGTTACCAGAACGGAAACGTGTACGTGCGATTTGTCCTGCTATAGAGTCGAATACTTCAAATACAAATCCTAAGAATTGTACTTCCATTACTGGACGGTATCCTTGAGTAGCTAATCCTAAAGCTAAACCGCCTATACCAGATTCAGCTAAAGGTGTATCAAATACACGGTCTTCACCGAATTCTTTTTGTAAACCTTCAGTTACACGGAAAACACCACCGTTAACACCGACGTCTTCACCGAAAAGTAAAACATTTTCATCGTTTTGTAATTCGGTTTTAAGCGCGTTGTTAATCGCTTGAACCATTGTCATTTGTGCCATCGGTTACTTCGACTCCTTCTCTTTATAGATTTCGTATTGTTCTGCTAAATGTTGAGGCATTTCTTCATACATGTTTTCCATCAAGTCAGTAACTTTTTGTTTTTCAGTATTGTCAGCTTCTTTAATAGCAGCTTTGATTTCAGATTTCGCTCGCTCGATAACTTCATCCTCTTTATCGCCAGACCATAAACCTTTGTTTTCAAGGTATTTTCTGAAACGAACTAATGGATCTTTTTTCTCCCATTCAGAATCTTCATCAGATGTTCTGTATTTCGTTGGATCGTCTCCAGCCATAGTATGTGGGCCATAACGATAAGTAATTGTTTCAATTAATGTCGGACCTTCACCATTCACAGCACGGTCACGCGCTTCTTTAGTTGCTTGGTATACTGCTAGAGCATCCATACCATCAACTTGTATACCTGGGATACCAACTGAAATAGCTTTTTGAGCTAATGTAACAGCAGCTGTCTGTTTACTACGTGGTGTTGAAATAGCGTAGTTATTATTTTGTATAACAAAAATTGCAGGTGCTTTATATGCAGACGCAAAGTTAATACCTTCGTAGAAATCACCTTGTGACGAACCACCATCACCAGTATAAGTAATTGCTACAGCACTCTTACCACGTTTTTTAATACCAAGTGCTACACCAGCAGTTTGAACATACTGTGCACCGATAATGATTTGTGGACTTAAAGCGTTAACGCCTTCTGGCATTATGTTTCCTTTAAAGTGTCCTCTTGAGAATAAGAATGCCTCAGTTAAAGGTAATCCTTGCCAGATTAATTGTGGAACATCACGATAACCTGGTAGTATAAAATCTTCCTGTTCTAAAGCATATTGAGAAGCTAATTGAGAAGCTTCTTGACCTGCAGTAGGAGCATAGAAACCTAATCTTCCTTGTCTGTTTAATGAGATAGAACGTTGGTCAAGAATACGTGTCCAAACCATTCTCTCCATTAATTCAACTAATTGCTCGTCTGATAAATCTGGTACTAAATCTTCATTAACAATATTACCATCTTCATCCAAAATTTGAATCATTTCAAATTGCGATTCAGTATCTTTCAATACTTTCTCTGCATCGAATTGGGCTTTCAACTTCGGAGCCATTCAATTCACCATACCTTTCCCGTATAATAGAAACTTATTTTATCCTTCAATATTGTACCACAAAACTGTTACACTGTTAAACAATTTGAAAAAGTTCTGTAGTACTCAAAATGAGTACAGATTTTGATCTGTACCATTGTTTTTATAGACGCTGTATCACTCGAAATTAAATCCTTCGTAGTATTTTCCCCTTCAACATGTAAGCGTCCTCATATAACATGCTATAACGTAGCTAATTAAAATTCAAATGTATCGCTTTTTAAATTTAATTTAAATTATCTACATCTTCTTTTTCTTTATTTACTTTCTTCATTGAATCTGAATATTTTTCGAATGCTTTATTCATATTTTCATATGATTGAGAAACTGCTTCTGCTTTTTTATCTATTTTATCTTGATTAACTTGATTGCCAGAAGTGTATTCAAACATATCTTTTTCTTTTTCCATGATGTTTTTATACGCTTTTGCGTATTCATCATGTGCTTTATATTTATCTTTTAATGCTTCGTTCAGTTGAGTAACTTCTTTTTTCTTACCTTCGTCACTTATATTTCCAACGTGTTTTCCAGCTTTTTTAAATTGCTTTTCAGAGCTATCTAAAGCTTCTTCTTCTTTTTTGAATTCTTTTTCTCTTTTTTCAATATTTCTCACTACTTTTTTTGAAATTTCTTTTGCTTGCTGTGGTTCTTTACCATTAATTTTCTTAACTAATTCTTGCTTGTCTTGTTCAAGATTGTTCAACTTTTTACCTACAGTAGCTACGGGTTTCTCTTCATCGAATGCTTTTTGGATTTTTTCGTTGTAATCTTCTATTTCACCTTTGTCTGTTGTACATCCAGCAACCAACAACGTAGAGGCGAGCAATGCACTGATGCTATACTTTAATTTCATTTTTCGAGAAATCCTCCTTTATTTGTGTGTGTTATATTATATAATATTTTATAAGAAATCAAATTTATTACTGTATTTCAAACGTTAAACTTTGGTATATTTTAAATTAAGGAAGGTGTATGAACAAATGATAACAATGAAAGATATTATTAGAGATGGTCACCCTACGCTTCGTGAAAAAGCAAAAGAAGTTACTTTACCTCTCACAGATGAAGATCGTGAAACATTAAAAGCAATGCGTCAATTTCTTATCAATAGTCAAGATGAAGAGACTGCTAATAAATATGGACTTCGTTCAGGTGTAGGTTTAGCTGCTCCACAGATTAATATTTCCAAAAAAATGATAGCTATCTATTTACCGGATGATGGTGAAGGTAAAAGCTATGATTTAGCATTAGTTAACCCTAAAATAATGAGCCACAGCTTACAAGAAGCTTATTTACCTACTGGTGAAGGGTGCCTTAGCGTAGACGAAAACATTCCAGGCCTCGTCCATCGTAAAAATCGAATTACAGTAAAAGCTACAGACATGGATGGTAAAGAAGTAAAATTACGTTTGAAAGGTTATCCTGCGATTGTAGTGCAGCATGAAATTGATCACATTAACGGCGTAATGTTTTATGACCATATTGATTCTAACAACCCTCTTACACCACATGAAGGTGCAGTAGAAGTTTAATAAAAAACAATAATATGCCGTTAGCAAATGGGTTCCCCAATGCTAACGGCATATTTTACATAAAGTCATCTCTTCGCTCAGTAAAAGTCACATCTAGTTCTTTTAATTCTGTCTTTAACTCATTCAACTCTTTAATATCTAGAAATTCTGGATCATGATTATGTCTCACATAATTTTGGTCACCGTTTACAGTATCAATAATTTCATCGTAATTGAAAAACATGATTACTTGTTCTGCACGAATCTCAAAAGTAATATCATGAAATATCTTATCGCTACGTTTTTTTTCCTTTTTAACATCTTCTAAAATTCTTTTTACATGTTCCATTTCTATCACCTTTACCTATCGTTACTTTTATATTTAAAATTTTGCTTAATTAAATATGTAAATCGCTTTCTTTCATCATAATTAAATTTTAATTCTCACTCAAGTTTTATGGTAATTTTTACAGCGTTTTTAGCCTCCGAAAGTTAAAATTTGATAATTAAATATTATTTTTTAAAAAAAACATACTTGTTTGTAGTTATTAAAGAGGACCTAAAGATAAAACTGCTTTATTTATTCTACTACATCATGTAAAATGAGTAATAACTGAAAACATATGAATCATAGTGTTTATAGTTTTCTAAGCGAACGAAATGAACATTCCCCTAGAAACATACTGGACGATTAATAGTATGTTCTATTTATATACAGTAGCAGTGTCTACGTACAATTAAAAGTACGTTTGATATAAGATAACAAATTGACACTTAAACTTTTATATTACTAGGGTTTTGACTATAAAATTTATAAATCAACATGATTTTAGGAGGAAATATATATAATGGCAGTATTTAAAGTGTTTTTTCAAAAAACAAAGGAAGAAGTAATAGTTCGTGAACACACACAAACAATTTACGTTGAAGCACAAACAGAAGAACAAGTTAGAAGATATTTAAAAGATCGTAACTTTAACATTGAATTTATTACTAAATTAGAGGGCGCACATTTAGAGTACGAAAAACAATCAGATCACTTCAATGTGGAGCAAGCTGAATAATGAAACAAATCCATAAAAATGAAGTCGCGGTTTATGCGCTTGGTGGCTTAGGCGAAATTGGTAAAAATACTTATGCCGTTGAGTATCAAGACGAAATCGTTATTATTGACGCAGGCATCAAATTTCCTGACGATAATTTATTGGGTATTGACTATGTCATCCCTGATATTACTTATTTAGAACAAAATCAAGATAAGATTGTTGGCCTGTTTATTACTCACGGACATGAGGACCATATAGGTGGTGTGCCCTACCTTTTAAAAAAAATTAATGTACCTATATATGGTGGACCATTAGCCTTAGGTTTGATTAGAAATAAATTAGAAGAACACCATTTATTAAGAACTACAGAACTGATTGAAATCGATGAAAGTAGCATTATAAAATCCAAGCATTTTGAAGTTTCATTCTACCTTACAACGCACAGTATTCCAGAAGCATATGGTGTTATTGTTAATACGCCAGAAGGAAATATTGTTCATACAGGTGATTTCAAATTTGATTTCACGCCAGTTGGAGAACCTGCAAATATGGCTAAAATGGCTAAATTAGGTGAAGAAGGTGTACTCTGTTTACTTTCTGATTCAACGAACTCTTTAGTTCCTGATTTCACTTTAAGTGAGCGCGAGGTTGGACAAAATGTAGAGAAAATCTTCCGTAATTGTACCGGTCGTATTATATTCGCTACTTTTGCATCGAACATTTATCGTGTGCAACAAGCTGTTGAAGCAGCGATTAAACATAATCGTAAGATTGTAACGTTTGGTCGTTCAATGGAAAATAATATTAAAATTGGTATGGAATTAGGCTATATTAAAGCTCCACCTGAAACGTTCGTTGAACCAAACAAAATTAATACTGTGCCTAAACATGAGCTATTAATTCTATGTACAGGATCACAAGGTGAACCAATGGCAGCTTTATCTAGAATTGCAAATGGTACACACAAACAAATTAAAATCATTCCTGAAGACACCGTTGTATTCAGCTCATCACCTATTCCAGGTAATACTAAAAGTATTAACCGTACGATAAATTCACTTTATCGCGCAGGTGCTGAAGTAATTCATAATAAACTATCTAATATTCATACATCTGGACATGGTTCTAAAGGTGATCAACAACTTATGTTACGCCTATTACGTCCTAAATTCTTTTTACCTATTCACGGTGAGTATCGTATGTTAAAAGCGCATGGTCAATCAGGTATAGAATGCGGTGTTGACCCTGACAATGTATTTATTTTTGATATTGGTGATGTATTAGCGCTGACACATGATTCTGCTAGAAAAGCAGGCAGAATCCCATCTGGCAATGTGTTAGTAGATGGTAGCGGCATCGGTGATATCGGTAATGTAGTTATTCGTGACCGTAAACTTTTATCAGAAGAAGGATTAGTTATCGTTGTAGTAAGCATTGACTTCAAGACAAATAAATTATTATCTGGTCCTGACATTATTTCCCGCGGTTTCGTATACATGCGTGAATCAGGTCAATTAATTTATGATGCACAACGCAGAATCAAAACAGATGTTATTACTAAATTAAATCAAAATCCAGAGATTCAATGGCATCAAATTAAGTCATCAATCATCGAAACGTTGCAACCTTATTTATTCGAGAAGACTGCACGTAAACCAATGATTTTACCAGTTATTATGAAAGTGAATGAAGATGACAACCAATCATTTACCAAGAAATCAAATACTAAAAATGATAAAGTTAAAAAGAACAACTCAAAATCACCATCAAAAAATAAAGCACCTAACAATAAAGCTAAAAAGAACAATAGTAATAAACCCAAACCAAACTCAAAAAAAGATGAACCAAATCAATCATCTGAATCATAATATTTAAAAAGCTCAGCTTGCTAAGTTTAACACTAGCCATGCTGAGCTTTTTATTTTTTCTAACTGTGCACTTTTAAGGAATTCTTAATAGTATTTTTCACATATTAAATATTTGTTTACATAGCACTAATAAAAAAGAAGCCTACAATTAATTTGTAGACTTCTTTTGTTTAAGAATCTATGTTGTATAATATGCTCATTAACGTTTTATTGTGCTTAAAGCATTGTAGTATTATCTAACAACTTTTTTCTCAAAACGGTTTAAATCATTGTCATGCCCAATCACAATGAGTATGTCACCAATTTCAACACTAATATTAGGATCAGGAGAAACTAAAATCTCTTTACCTCTTTTTATTGCAATAATACTTATACCAAATTGCGCTCGTATATCTAATTCTACTATAGTTTGGCCAGCCATTTTTTCACTAGCTTTAATTTCTACAATAGAATGTTCATCTGCAAGTTCTAAATAGTCTAATACACTTGCACTTGCAACGTTATGAGCAATCCTTCTACCCATATCTCTTTCAGGGTGAACAACGGTATCCGCACCAATTTTATTTAAAATTTTAGCATGATAATCATTTTGAGCTTTTGCTGTTACTTTTTTGACACCAAGCTCTTTTAAAATTAGTGTCGTCAATGTACTAGATTGAATATTTTCACCTATTGCTACGATGACATGATCAAAATTTCTGATTCCTAAACTTTTCATTACTGCTTCATCAGTTGTATCAGCAATGACCGCATGCGTAGCAATATCACTGTATTCATTTACTCTTGCTTCATCCATGTCAATTGCCATAACATCCATATCTAGCGCATTTAATTCTCTTACGATACTACCACCAAATCGACCTAAACCGATCACCACATACTCTTTATCCATATGCGTCCTCCAATTTTAAAAATCATAAGTTAGATAGCAGCTTACAATCATATTCGAACTACAAGCAAACCATCATAAATTCATTTAAAAAAGTTATTTTTTTCCTTCAACATAATCTTTGTCGAAAACAAATAATCTTAATAATAATATTAACGATGGTATCAATAAAAGTAAACCTAAAACAAAGGCAACGATTAAAGCAATTGCCATACTACTGTTTACAATGCCCTCGTCTATACGGACATATGGATATAAAATATATGGTAGTTTGCTGACACCATATCCGAAAAATGCAAAGCCCATCTGTAAAATGACTAGAATAAATGCAAAGCCATGCCATTTTTTGATTAATGTTAGTAACATCGTGCCAATGAAACAAATAAAGCTAAGCAAGAACATCCACCAATAATTATATACTGCATTTAAGAAATGTGCTTCGTTTTGTAATCTTAATGATAAAAACACAAATAACGAAATTGCAATCATTGGCGGCCCCCAAAATAAGAACCAATATCTTAATAAACTATACGCTGATGTGTCTTTAGCTTTTGCTGCATAGTAAGTCAGAAAGCCTGATGAAATATAAAGCACAGATATAACAGCTAAGAATACTACAGACCAAGAATACGGACTCAAAGCAAGTTCAACCCAATCTAAATCCAAATTGTTACCTGAACCTTTAATATATCCACCTTCCGAGATAGTTAATGTTGTAGCAAGCGCTGCCGGGATAAACAATCCTGCTAGACCGTACATTGCTAACCAAATTAATTTTGAATCAGGACCGTAGTTTTCAAATGCATAAAAGCTGCCCCTAATTGTGAGCAAAATAAGTGCTATTGAAGCTGGCAAGAGTAATACTGTGCCAAAATATTTAGCAGTATCTGGGAAAAATCCTACCATACCGACAAAAAAGAATACAAAGAACACATTTGTTACTTCCCATACAGGGTTTAAATAACGACCTATAAGATGATTAATCTTTTTATCTTGTTTAGTTATTTTGGCATGAAGTGTAAAGAAGCCAGCACCAAAATCTATTGAGGCGATAATAATATAAGAGAATAAGAAAATTGCAAGTACAGTAATTCCAATATAAGCAAATATCATTATGCATCACCTCTTTCTAACGTATTTTCTTCTACGTCTTTGTATGCAGGTTTGTTTTTAAACATACGAATTAATACGTAAGCTGACGTTATTAACAATATAAAGTATAAGATACCAAAGAGTATCGTAACGAGTAGTAACCCACCTGCTTGTGTTGCGGCGTCAGCTACTTTAAGATAACCACGAACCATCCATGGTTGACGACCTTGTTCAGTTAAGAACCAACCAGCTTCTATCGCTATCATCGCCGCTGGCCCAGTCAATAATGAGCCATATAACATCGGTTTTGAATATGTGAATTTACGTAATTTCTTAAATATAAGCGTTAGTATAAATGCACCAGAAACTATTAAACAGAACACACCCATAGAAACCATAATGTCAAAATAATAGTGAACAATCATAGGTGGGTGTATTTCTTCAGGGAAGTCATTCAGTCCTTTAACCTCAGTATCTGTTGTGTTACCAGCTAAGAAGCTAAGAATACCTGGTATTTTTATAGCACCAGAAACTTCTTGTGTATCTTCATCTAATGCCCCAAAGAGTATTAAATCAGCATTAGACTCTGTTTCAAAGTGCCATTCATAAGCAGCAAGTTTTTCTGGTTGTTCTTCGTGTAAAAACTTAGCTGAAAGATCTCCAGCTAACATTGAACCTAACGTAAAGATAACACCAAGAATCATCGTTAGCTTCAAAGCCTTTTTATGATATTCTGTATCTTTTTTGAATTTATTTTTCAATAATTTAAATGCAGCAATGGCAGCAAGAACAAACGCCATTGTCATAAGTGCTGTGGCAACAACGTGGAATGATCTAATTAAAAATGATTCATTAAACATTGCTACCCATGGTTGCACATTGACCATTTTTCCATCTTTCATTTCAAAACCTGCAGGTGTATTCATAAATGAATTTACTGATGTAATGAAGAAAGCAGAGAATGTACCCCCTATAATAACCGGAATGCTAATGAGGAAATGAGTCCATTTACTCTTAAATCTATCCCATGTATATAAATAAATACTTAAGAAAATTGCTTCAAAGAAGAAAGCAAATGTTTCCATAAATAATGGTAATGCTATAACATGACCGCCCATTTGCATAAATGTTGGCCATAAAAGCGATAGTTGTAATCCTATAATTGTCCCTGTCACGACACCGACAGCTACTGTAATGGTATATCCTTTAGACCATCTTTTGGCTAATGTTATATACTTAGGATCATTTCTTTTAATTCCTAAAAATTCAGCAACCGCAAACATCAATGGCACGCCCACACCAATTGTTGCGAATATGATATGAACCGCGAGTGTCATCGCAGTCAAAAAACGGGCTAATTCAACTGAATCCATAAATATCACCTTTTTTAATTATTTGTGACAAAAATCACAACGTCCATCCATTATAAACTGCTTTACATTTTTTTGAAATAAGATGCATTCAAAATATAGTGACAAATTAATGACCACTTACATGTAAGTCAAAGATTTGTAATAATTTAAAAAGTTGCTTATATTTAAGTAAATTGGATTTAAATAGAAAGGATGAAATTGAATGAACGACATCATTATTTATACGCAAAACGATTGTCCTCCATGTACGTTTATTAAAAACTATCTATCAGATAAAGGCGTATCGTATAATGAAAAGAATATTACACATACACAATATAGGAATGAAATGATAGAGTATGATGCTTTCGCTACACCTTTTATCTTGTTGAATAACGAACCGATGTACCAAATTGATATGGATAAAATTAACCGTACTTTAAACATAGAATAATCTTGAAACAGTGTTTAAAAATTTCACTAGTTATAGATGGTTCTCTCTCACTCTATAAACTATATGATTTTAATATTAATTACAAAGTAAGTGATTACGCAGCTTTAATCGTAAATTGTTCTATCTATTATGATTTTCTACATCTGTAATAAGAAAACAAAAAAGCTGATAGCCCATTAAGGTCTATCAGCTTTTTAAACGTGATTGTTTTTATTGATTATTTAGCATATTGGTTAACTAATTCTTGTACTTCTTCAAAAGTCGCACAATTAATTGCACGGTCAGATAATTCTTCCATTTCATTTTGGCTTAATCCTTTAATTTGACGACGTGCTTTAAGCACAGATGTCGCACTCATTGAGAATTCATCTAAACCTAAACCTAATAATAATGGTATAGCGATTTCATCGCCTGCCATCTCACCGCACATACCAGTCCATTTACCTTCTTTATGTGATGCTTCAATCACTTGTTTTACTAAACGTAAAATTGAAGGATTGTATGGTTGATACAAGTATGAAACACGTTCAGACATGCGGTCAGCTGCCATTGTATATTGAATTAAATCATTCGTTCCAATACTGAAGAAATCAACTTCTTTTGCAAAAACATCAGCTAATGCAGCAGTAGAAGGAATTTCTACCATGATACCTAATTCAATATCATCAGAAACTTCAATTCCTTCTTGCTTTAAGTTTTCTTTTTCTTCAAGTAATAACGCTTTAGCATCACGGAATTCATTGATTGTTGCAACCATTGGGAACATGATATTTAGTTTACCGTATACAGACGCACGTAATAGTGCACGTAATTGTGGTCTAAAAATATCAGGCTGATCTAAACATAAGCGAATTGCACGATAACCTAGGAATGGGTTCATCTCTTCTGGTAAGTTTAGATATGGTAATTCTTTATCTCCCCCAATATCTAACGTACGTACAACTACACGTTTGTCTTCCATTGTTTCTAAAACTTTTTTATACGCTTCGAACTGTTCATCTTCGGTAGGCATTTCATCTCTACCCATATACAAAAATTCAGTACGATATAATCCGATACCTTCTGCACCATTTTCGATAACACCGTTTAAATCATCCGGTGTGCCGATATTTGCAGCTAACTCGGCATGTTTACCATCGATAGTTTTAGTTTCTTCATCACGTAGTTTTTGTAATTCTTTTTTATCTTCGAAGAAACGTTCACGTTTATTTTCATAAGCGATAACTTCATCCTCTGTAGGATCAATGATTACCTCACCAGTTAAACCATCAACGATAATCATATCGCCTTGTTTCACTTCTTCAGTAATCTTTTTCGTACCTACAACAGCAGCAATTTCTAATGAGCGGCTCATAATTGCTGAGTGTGATGTTCTTCCACCAATATTTGTCACAAATCCTTGCACGAATTCTTTATTTAATTGAGCAGTATCTGAAGGTGTTAAATCGTTTCCAATTATAACTACACTTTCATCAATCATACTAGGATTTGGTAATTCTACGCCTAATATATGTGCTAATACGCGTTTAGAAACGTCGCGTATATCAGCAGCACGTTCTTTCATGTATTCATTATCCATATTTTCAAATATAGTAATGAATTGTCCAGTTACATCTGATAATGCAGTCGGTGCGTTAACTTGTTCATCTTTAATTTTGTCTTCAATCGGTTGAATTAACTCTGGGTCATCTAATACTAACAAATGAGCATCGAAAATTGCCGCTTTATCAGCACCTAGATTTTTTTCAGCATTATTTCTGATTTTTGTTAATTCAACTTTAGATGTTTCGATAGCATCATTGAACTTAGCAATTTCTGCGTCGATGTCTGATACCTTTTCACTATTATATGAAAGGTCTGGTTCAACTAATAAATATGCTCTAGCAATTGCAACACCGTCAGATGCCGCAATGCCGTTAATATAGTTTGACATATTATTTAGTTAGTCCTTCTTTAGATAAAATTTCAGTGATTGCTTCAATTGCATCAGTTTCATCGCTACCATCAGCATAGATAGTAATTTCAGCATCTTTACCTACGCCTAAACTCATAACACCCATGATTGATTTCAAGTTAACTTTTTTACCGTTATATTCTAATTGAATATCAGAATCAAATTTTGAAGCAGTTTGAACAAGCATTGTTGCTGGACGAGCGTGAATACCTGTTTCGTCGATAATTACATATGATTTTTGTTCCATAATATATTTCTCCTTCGTATAGTTAGAATCGTTAGTTTGTTATAAAACCTAACAAAGTTTTATATAATAAGATTACCAAATAATACATATAAATTCAATTCGTTGCACCCATGATATGACAATATTCAGCTAATATTTAACATTTTGTGAAAACGCTCTAGTTTTGTATTAGTGATTTAGTAACTTTTTCACATTTTGCAATGTGATCGTAACCTATTTTCTTCATAAAATAGTAACTTATAGAAGCTGTTATAGCTTGACCAACAATTGGGAACCATTTTGTTTGTTTTGCTGCAGTACGTTTTGCAACATCACGTATAACTACCTTAAGGATAGCACTAGAAACTTTTTTCCCAATAAATTGACTACCTTGGATTGCTGCGGTAGATAAAACACGTTCTTTCATGTCCTCTCCCATAGTATTAACTTCCTTATGATCAAGACCATAAATTTTATTTACATCTTCTATAATATCTTTCATAAGTTTAATATCTACACTAAAGCCCAAACCTGGGACTGGTACAACACTTACACTAGAAGATAACATCGATTTTTTTCTCACTAATGCTTGCGCGCGTTCACGACGTTCTTCCACTTCTATATTTGTTGATGGTAAATTACTTTTACTTTTAACATCCTCTATATTAAAAACTTTGTTACCTACTTTTTGTGTAACGCTATTTGTAATTTTATTTTTAAAGCCCATTATTTTCACTCCTTAGTAAAATCAATACACTAAGGTCAATACCCGTTTTTCACAATTTTATTGTATTTTCACAAAAATTGCTTTTAAATATTTTGAAGGTTTGTAGTGTGGATGGGTTTTAAAATCTTTAGGCAAGCCCATAACATCAATAATTTCAAAATTCACTTCTGCTTTCGATAATGTTTCTGTGACAACATTTTTAAATGCTTTAAGAGAAAAGGTACTATTATTAGTGCATAATAATAATGTACCATCCGGACCAAGTATGTCGAGTGCCCCGATAATTAATTTATCGTAATCTTTTAATACAGAGAATGTTTTTTTCTTATTTCTAGAAAAACTTGGTGGGTCAATCACAATTGTATCGTAGAAGAAATCGTGTCGACGCGCGTAATTAAAGAAATTAAACGTATCCATAACATAAATATATTGTGACACCGGATCAATTGCATTTATTCCAAAATTAGCTTCAGTTAGACCACGAGAACGGTTAGCTAAATCAACACTTGTCGTTACTTCAGCATTTTCAGCAGCGACTACAGAGAATGCCCCTGTATAACTAAATAAATTAAGTACGCTCTTACCTTGAGCATAATGGTCTTTTAGTTTCTTTCTTACCTCTCTTTGATCTAAAAAGATACCTGTCATCGGTCCATCATTTAAATGTACATTATAGAATTTAAAATTTTCTTCTATAACAATTGGAAACTCAGGTGCTTCTCCATCAATAAATCCACCTTCAATGTTCGCATCTTTAAAACGTAATTTCTCAAAAATAGATGTATAACCGAAAATAGCTTTTACCGCTGTCAAAACATTATAACGGAATTTATAAATACCTTTGGAATACCATTGAATTAAAAGATGACCATCATAGTTGTCAATCGTAAGACCACCCACGCCATCTCCTTCACCGTTAAATAATCTAAATGCATTTGTACCTTCTATATTATAAAAATATTCACGTTCTTTTTGGGCAATTTCAAATAACCTTTCGAAAAATTGTGTATTAATAACTTCTTCCCGGTCGTAACTTACTACCCAACCAATACCTTTATGTTGACGGCCAGTATAAGCTGTAGCAATATACTGCTCTCTATCATTTAATAAGTAAAACAAATCCCCTTCATTTAAATGGTCATTTGCATATATATCCTCTTCACTTACCAAAGGATATTGGTTTAAATATTTTGTTTCTTTACCTTTATTTAATGTGGCAGTTTTCATAAAATTATGTCAGCCTTTCTACTATTTTTTTAATTGTCTTGTCGCTTTTATATTTTATCATTTCCAGTACATCGTAACATTATTAATACAAATTTAATTATAATGGCATACATTAAGTTTTTATAAATTTTTAGTTCTTGAATAAAAAAACCTATCTTCCAACCAATTGGAAGATAGGTTCGTAAAACTACAATTTTAATTATTTAATCTCTAGAAGGTTCACGTAATTTTATCGTAAATGCTACTACAATCGCAATTAACATAATGAAGAGTATTGGTGTTATGAAAATTGAAAGTAATAAACCATGAACCATGATATTCATAAATTCTGTGAGCAATTTAAAAAATAATAAACTAACCATAAATAGTTGAAGATAATAAAATTGACCTTTTAGATAATTCGTTAATGTCGTTAAGATATAAATAATGATAATAATCATTAATATGAACAGCGTAATCCATTCAATAACATATTGAGTTTGAGACATTTCCCAGTTACCTGAAACGAATAATGAATTTCTATTATTAAATTCAATTAATGTGAAGAATATTAAAACAGCCCCACAAAATAATTCAACATAAGCAGGTTTAATCCATTTTGGTTTCTTCATCCAATTTGGTACATCATCTTCTTGAATATCAATAATATTCTTCCATTTTTCAATGATTTTATCCTTTTTATCTCTTATTTTTTGAATATCAACGCTTCTACGTGTTTTACGTGTGAATTCTGTTGTTTTGTCTTGTAAAGATTTCCAATGTTCTATCGTTTGATTTGTCACTGTTCCTTTACTTGTTCTCGATAATTCTGGTTCTTCTTCTCCTAATTCTTGTTTCGTTAATGGTAATGATCTTCTTAAGAATAAGAAGTTCCAAATTGACATTTGTCCAAGTAACCACATGATAGTAAAGAACGTGTTAATACTTAAAATATCAATTGGTATAATTTCATCACTTTCAATTCTTCCATATAACACAATCTGTGTTAATAAATAACTAAACCCATAACTAAAAATAATCCATAGATAATGATATTTTCTATGTTCTGTATTTAACTCATCTTTATAAACGATATAACCAATATGAATCGCAAAAGGTATCACGAATATAATAGCAAAAAAGCTATACACTTGGATCATTAATATAAGTGTTATGATAAAGAATAAAATTCCAATAACTAAAAAGAATATTGAAATATCATAGTCGTATCTTGTTGTTCTAAATAATGTAATTCCAAGCATTACTAATGCGGCGCCAAAAATAATTATTAAAATTGCGCTCACCACAGGAAAGCTCCCTATGTAATTGCTCATTACTCTAATTATTTCAGCAAAAAATGCGTTTATAAAATCCCAAGCATTATGAATGTGTAAATCAATTTTCCCTTCGCCATTTAATTTATGAATTAATGGTAAATTGATTAAAATGATGAGACCTGTAAAAAGCGAAACGATGCCTATTATATAACTATATAATATCTCAGCGTGTTTCCTCAAAAAAGACATACCATTCACCTCAAAGTTATTATATATTAACATTTAGCTCTTGTCTTTAATAATCTCATAAATAAGTCTATAGTATGATATAAATTAACTGTATAGTCAAATTTCCACATATGTTAATTCTTTAAACACTATGTTTAATAAAGACTTGAAATCATTGGCTTTAACCATCATTATAAAAACACATTTTTGTTTAAAATACCGCCTTCGTGGTATTGAATAATGTAGATGACGATTAACATAAAGGAGTGTTTTGTTATGAGTAAAGAAGAATTAAATAAAAAAGCTGCTGAAAAAGCTAAAGAAACTGAAGATAAATTAAAAGATAAAAGAGAATCTGCAGAAGAGAATAGTGAAGAAACGAAAAAGAATGTTCAAGATACATTTGATTAACGAAAACAGTCGGAATAAAATTCCGACTGTTTGCATATTTAATATACTATTAGAAAGCTTAATTAACGTTTTTGTAATTCTAAATATTAAAAAAATACATAATAATTTTCGTAAACTTCAAATACAACCTTGACAGTGATAAATAAAAAGCATACATTAGAGTCAAATTAAATATATCTTTCGCACTAGGGGCGTTTTGTGACTGAGATGAGGTATACCCTCAAACCCTTTGAACCTGATCTAGATTAAACTAGCGTAGGAAAGTGTACTGCGATATCTTATTAATGAATGATATCAGTAGGCCTATTTTTAAACGCGCAACTTTCTAGAAGGTTGTGCGTTTTTTATATAGGAGGATGATATTATGTCAAAAGGATTAAAACTTTCAGAAATATTAGTAACTGTTTTAATTGCGGTTATGTTCGCTGTAATATATAACATTTGGAACTTTGTGTATAAAGCGCTTCAAGTTACAGGTCTTCATTTTGAAGAACTAACTTATGGCGCATGGTTTATGGCAGCTATTGTCGCTTATCTTATTATTCCTAAAGCAGGCATCGCCATATTAGCGGAATTTGCAGCAGGTGCTGGCGAGACAATAGTTATGGGCCGCTTTGATATTCCAACCATGGTATACGCATTACTACAAGGTCTAGCTTGTGAAGTTGTCTTCGCAATTTTCAGATATAAATCTCGTTCAGCAATGGTTGCTATGTTAGCAGGTTTCTTAGCATCTGTATCCACCTTCCCTTTAGATTTCGCTTACGGCTACCTCGGTGAAATTGCTGGTTGGAATTTAGCTTTATATATAGGGTTCAGACTAATAAGCGGAATTATCGTAGCAGGACTGTTATCTTATTACATTGTAAAAGCATTAGACCAAACTGGGGCCACTAAGTTATTTAGATCTGCATCTCAGAGTGATTATGACAATTTATAAGGAGCAATAAAGGTGATAGTTACAAAAAATTTACGCTTAAAATACCCAAATGCTAATAAAAAATTATTTGATAATTTAACTGTCAACATACAAGAGAAAGAAAAAGTATTGTTGCTAGGCCCCTCTGGTTCAGGTAAAAGTACTTTACTTAACGTTTTAAGTGGCATTGTGCCAAACCTTGTAGATTTACCTATGAAATACGACATGCTGCATATAGACGAAAACTGTGGTGTTATTTTCCAAGATCCAGATACACAGTTTTGTATGCCTAAAGTATATGAAGAATTAGCATTTGTTTTAGAGAATCTTAAAGTACCAAGAAGTGAAATGGACGATCGTATTAAATCTGCATTATCGTCAGTAGATTTAGATGTAGGTAAAAATCAATATATAAATCAATTAAGCGGTGGAATGAAACAAAAATTAGCTATTGCAGAAACATTATTACAACAAGCAAACACCCTATTTTTAGACGAACCTACAGCAATGCTAGATGTGGATGCAACTGAGGATTTATGGCAAAAAATTCAATCGTTATGGCATGACCAAACTGTGCTTATTGTAGAGCATAAAGTAGAACATATTTGGCAACACATTGATCGCGTCATTTTATTAAATTACGATGGCGCTATCATAGCCGATGACTCACCTAAAAAGATTTTGCAAAACTACGAACATTTATTGACCGAATATGGCGTTTGGCACCCGAATGCATGGAATGCTGCCCCTCCTACCCGTACTTTACAAACTGACAAAAATAGCTTAATTCAAAATAATAATTTTCAATTTAAACGAGGCGTAATTAAACGTGGAAAGCAAAAATTAATCAATATATCAGAACTGAACATTAGCTCTGGTGAGTGGATAACAATTACTGGAGCTAATGGAAGTGGAAAAACATCATTACTTGAATCTATGATGCAACTCATAAAATACGACGGCAAGATGGTTTTTAACCACAAACCATTATCAAAAATTAATGAAGCTGCAAAACATATGTTTTTAGTATATCAAAATCCAGAATTACAATTCATCACGAATTCTGTATATGATGAGATTTATATTCAATATAAAAACAAAGTAAAATCTCATACTGAAGCGGACCGAGAAACGCTTAATATGTTAGAAACGCTCAATTTACAATCAGTCAAATCACAACATCCTTATGAGCTATCTATGGGACAAAAAAGACGTTTAAGTGTTGCAATTGCACTCAGTTCACCTTCTGATTTTATTTTATTAGATGAGCCAACTTTTGGACTCGATAGCCATAACACATTTAATCTTATAAAATTATTTCAATCACGAGTAGCAAGTGGTCAAACAATTGTAATGGTTACACATGATGCAGAATTGATTCACCGGTATCCCACTCGAAGACTCCATGTCGATCAACGTCAATTATTTGAAGTAAAGGGTGGAAATTATGTTTGAAATGTGGAAAAAGCATTATTCATTCGTGGATGATGTCAACATTATCACTAAACTCACAATCGCTATATTACTATTTTTCTTTGTTATTTTCGTGCACCAATTTGATTACATGTTATATACAATGTTACTCATCCTTTTATTATTGCTCTTATTTAATGGATTAAAATTTAAAATAACATTCATTTTCATACTTTTTACGATTATATTCAGCTTAATATCTGCATTATTTATGATTTTTTATGGTGATGGCACGCATACGTTATTTAAATTCGGCTTTATACAAATTACAACGGAAAGTTTATACCGTGGATTGCACTTAGCTATGCGTACCATAACAATTTCATTTTTTGGAATTTTAATTGCATTCACTTCGGAAATTGTAATGATATTTTACAGTCTCATGCAACATTTGAAAGTAAAACCAAAAATAGCTTATGCATTTATGGCAGCCATTAGAATGGTTCCATTAATGTTTAGTTCATTAATACAATTAAGAAAGTCCCTTAAAATGCGATATCAACTGATTGATAAGCGTCATTACAGAGGTTTTAATAAATTTAAGCATCTTGTTATTCCACTTTTAAGTCAAAATATAAGAAAAGCGCACCAACTCTCTGTTGCTATGGAGAAAAAAGGATTTAAAGATGGATCTAGGACTTACTATTACTATGCACCTTTCTCATATAAAGATTTACTATTAATCATAGTAGTTAGCTCCATTTTAATCTTATCTTATTTATTAGCTCAATACCTCCCTATAACAGGTATTAATGATGTACGTATTTCAAACATTTACTAAACAATTATATGGTTTGTTTAATTAGAGTAATGGCATACTAGATTAAAACTTAAAGCACTTTGACTATGTATTGTTCTAATAAAAAAGTTCAAACTTAAACTAATTAATATCAATAAAAAAGGTAGATGACCAAAATGATCATCTACCTTTTTTTTAGCTATTATTTCGCTGCTATTTCAACGCTTTATCACTGATGTCTTTTCGATAAAACAATGCGTTACTATTTATTTTATCCACCGCTTCATATGCTTGTGTTTTTGCACTTGCAATATCTTTACCTTCACCTAAAGCTAAGATGACGCGCCCGCCACAAGTAACGTATATATCTTGCTCTTTTTTTAATCCACTTACAAAATATTTACCATTCAAATCAAATCCAGAAACAGTTTTTCCTTTTTCATATTGATTAGGATAACCTTTTGATGCCAGCATTACACCGACTACTGCTTCATCTTTCCATTGAAATTGGATTGACTTTTTAGCTTCTAAATCTATTATGTGTTGCATGAGATCACTCTCCATGCGTGTTAGTAATACCTGAGCTTCAGGATCACCAAAACGTGCATTAAACTCAATTACTTTTGGACCTTCGTCCGTAATAATAGCCCCGATATAGAGTACTCCAAAAAATGAATAGCCTTCCTCTACCATGGCCTTTGCGATTGGCTGTGCGATTTCATCATTTGTTCTATTAATGATTGATGTTCCAATATGAGGTACAGGACAATATGCGCCCATACCACCAGTATTCGGGCCTGAATCTCCATCAAATGCCCGTTTATGATCTTGAGCTATACAATCAAATGGAACAGCGTAGTCACCATTGACAAAAGTCATTAAAGAAAATTCTTCACCTTCGAGAAATTGTTCAAAAACAACCACACCCTGTTCTTCTGGGTATAATGTTTGTACACCTTCCAATGCTTCATCATAAGTTTCAGCAATGATGACACCTTTACCTGCTGCTAAGCCATCTTTTTTTAAAACAACTGGATACTCACAATTTTGTATATAATCTAATGCACTTTGCTTATTTGTAACTTGTTTATATTCAGCAGTAGGAATTTGGTATTTTTCCATTAATTGTTTAGCAAATAATTTTGAACCCTCAATTCGAGCTGCCGACTTATTAGGTCCAAAAACTTTTATTTGCGCAGCTTGTAATTGGTCAGTTAAACCATCTGTTAAAGGTTGTTCTGGCCCAATAATTGTCCAATCGATATCGTGTTGTTCAGCAAATTGTACAATCTTTTCATGCTCAGTTTCTGCTATTTCACTATGTATCTGTGCGACCTCTGACATTGCATCATTACCTGGGATTGCAAAGATTTCATCAACAAGCGGAGATTGTTTTAATTTATGTGCTAAAACATGTTCTCTTCCACCTGCACCAATTACGAGTACCTTCATAAAGTATATTGCCTCCAATTCCCTTAGTGTTTAAAGTGTCTAACGCCAGTAGTTACCATAGCTATACCGTGTTTGTTTGCCATATCAATCGATGCTTGATCTTTAATAGAACCACCCGGTTGAATAATAGCTTTAATACCAGACTCAGCTGCTAACTCAACAGTATCATCCATAGGGAAGAAACCATCTGATACCATTACAACTTGGTCACTTATTTCAATTGCACGTTCTATAGCGATTTGTGCTGATCCAACACGATTCATTTGACCTGCACCAATACCGACAGTTTGTTTCGCATTAGCTAGTATGACTGCATTACTTTTCACAGCTGCAACGACTTTCCATCCTAATAACATGGCATCCCATTGAGCTTCAGTTGGTTCAACTTCTGTCACTACTTTCATATCTTCACGTTTCGATTCTACATTATCTTTATCTTGTACTAAATAACCTCCTGAAACAGACACGACTTCTTGTTCACTATTATCAATCGTCATATCAATTTCTAAAAGTCTAATATTTTTCTTTTTGCTTAAGATATCTAATGCTTCTTGCGTAAATTTTGGCGCAATAATAACTTCTAAGAAAATTTCATGTAATGTTTCTGCTAATTTACTATCTACAGATCTATTTAAGGCGACAATACCACCAAAAATTGACTGACTATCCGCTTCAAAAGCGTTTTGGTAAGCTGCGTCTATTGAATCAGCAACGCCTACACCACATGGATTCATATGCTTTACTGCTACTGCTGCAGGTTGACCAAATTGCTTAATAAGTGATAAAGCAGCATCTGCATCTTTAATATTATTATAACTTAATTGTTTACCATGTAATTGTTTTGCGCCAGCAAGTGTGTGCGCTGCATTTGAAGTACGTACAAAATGTGCTGATTGTTGTGGGTTTTCTCCATAACGTAAGCTTTCTTTATTATCTTTAAAGAATTCTACAATTGCTGCGTCATATTGATTTGTATGTTCAAATACTTTAATCATTAGCGATTTGCGATATGATTCATCTAACTTATCATTTTTCAACTTATCTATAACTTCATTATAATCAGCTGGGTGTACAACTGTTGTCACATGTTTAAAGTTTTTAGCAGCAGCACGTAGCATAGTCGGTCCGCCAATATCTATATTTTCTATTGCATCGCTTTCTGTAACATCTGGGTTTGCGATTGTCTCTTTAAATGGATATAAATTAACTATAACCATATCTATTAAGTCAATATGTTGTTCTTTTAATTGTTGTAAATGCTCTTCTTTATCACGATCAGCTAAAATACCCCCATGCACAGATGGGTGTAATGTTTTGACTCTTCCATCCATAATCTCTTCAAATTGTGTTAATTCTGAAATAGAATTCACTGGAACATTTGCTTCTTCTAGAGCTTTCATTGTGCCTCCAGTAGAATATAGCTCATATCCTAATTGATTGAGAGATTGGGCAAAAGCCACAATACCACTTTTATTCGATACACTTAAAATTGCTTTTTTCATTTAAATTGGCACCTCTTATTGAATGATTTTTGATATTACTTTCGGATATAATTGATGCTCCATTGCCTTAATTCTTTCTTCAAGTTGTTCTTTCGTATCGTCCGGGTTTATATCACATGTCCATTGTTCGATAATTTCTCCTGTGTCCATCCCACTATCAACATAATGTACTGTAGTGCCTGTAATTTTATCCCCACTGTCTAATGCTTGTCCTACCGCATCTTTACCTTTGTATTTAGGTAACAATGAAGGATGTATATTAATAATACGTCTGTCGTATGCTTTTAATATATTTTTTCCAATTAATTTCATATACCCTGCTAATACAATCCATTCGACTTTTTCAGAAGTAAGCCATTCGATAATTTTACGTTCATAATCGGCTTTAGAAGGAAAGTTTTTGAGTTCATTTATATGGACATCTAAATTATACTTTCTCGCACGTTCAATGCAATACGCACTTACTTGATCTGTGTATAAAGCAGTCACTTCAATATTTGGTAAATTACCTTCTTCAATTTGTGACATGATGCTTTCAAAGTTACTTCCAGATCCTGAAGCAAAAATAGCAATTTTGGTCACTTTTATACCCCCAGTAGTTGAATTGGCTCATCGCCTTTAACGATTTCACCAATTTGGTACGCTTTAACTTGTTGTTTTTCTAAAATGTCCAATGCTTTTTCTACATTTGCTTTATCTATAATTAATGTAAAACCAATGCCCATATTGAACACATTGTACATCTCCTCTGTTGAGATATTACCTTGTGATTGTAACCAATCAAATATTTTTGGCGTTGGGAATTGTGACACATCTATTTTTGCTGTAACCCCTTCTGGTAATGCTCTTGGAATATTTTCATAAAAGCCACCACCAGTGATGTGCGTCATTGCATAGATTTGTATAGTATTCTTAACAGCAAGTACAGGCTTAACATATAAACGTGTGGGTTCTAAGAAAACATCAAGATATGTGCGCTGCTCATCAAATTTATCTTTTAAATTAATGTCAGACTGCTTGATTAAATTTCTAACTAAGCTATAGCCATTCGAATGAATACCACTAGACTCAATCCCTATCACAACTTGTCCTGGTGCTACTGAGCTACCGTCTATATATTCATCCTTTTCTACTGCACCTACAGCAAATCCAGCTAAATCATATTCACCTTCATGATACATTTCTCCCATTTCAGCTGTTTCGCCACCGATAAGTGCTGTATTTGTTTCTTCACACCCATCGCTTACCCCTTTGACAATCTGTTCAATAACTTCTGGAATTACTTGATGTGTAGCAATATAATCTAAAAAGTATAACGGTTCTGCTCCCGTAGTTAGTATATCATTGACGCACATTGCAACTGCGTCCACACCGATTGTATCGTGTTTATTATTATCAATAGCTAATTTCAATTTAGTTCCCACGCCATCTGTTCCTGACACTAGTAAGGGCGCCTTCATATTTAACTGAGATAAATCAAACGTCGCGCCAAAGCCTCCAAGTCCACCAAGTACTTCTTTACGCATTGTTCTTTTCACATGACTCGACATGCGTTCTACTGCTTCGTAACCTGCATTAATATCAACACCTGCTTGTTGGTATGCTTTAGACATTTAAATTACCCTCTCTATCAAAGTATTGTGTGTTATTTGCTAAATATTCTTTTTGACGATCACTTAAATGTGCTAGATAATCTTTTTCATAATCATAAAGTCCAGCTGGATAATCTCCTGTGAAACTTTCTACACATAAACCACTATATGGCGCATCTTTATTAAGCCCAATGGAGTCAATCAATCCATCAACTGATAAATAAGCTAGAGAATCAGAACCAATATGTTCACTAATTTCTTGCGGTGATTTATTTGCAGATATGAGTTCAGATGTCGTTGAGACATCGATACCATAAAAGCTTGGGAACATAAATTCTGGTGACGCAATACGTACATGTACTTCTTTCGCGCCAGCATCTTTCAACATTTGAACTATTCGCCTACTCGTAGTACCCCTTACGATAGAATCATCTACTAACACGATGTTTTTATTATGAACAATATCTTTAACTGCAGACAATTTCACTCTAACACCTTGTTCTCTTAATTCTTGCGTTGGTTGAATAAATGTACGTGCTACATATTGGTTTTTAACAAGTCCCATCTCGTACGGCAAACCACTTTCTTCAGCATAACCTGAAGCTGCTGAAAGTGAAGAATTAGGTACACCAATAACCATATCAGCATTTTGGGCTGGACTTTCTTGAGCTAACATTTTCCCAGATTCTTTTCTAATTGCATGTACATTTTTACCTGCAATTGTAGAATCTGGTCTAGCAAAATAGATGTACTCCATTGCCGAAATTGCAGTTGTCGTATGTCTTGTATAGGATTCTACTCTAATTCCATCATCGTTAATCACTACATATTCACCAGCATGTATATCTTGTACAAATTCTGCGCCAAGTACATCAATCGCGCATGTTTCACTCGCAATGATATACGATCCAGTTTTCATTTTTCCTACAACTAATGGTCTAATTGCATTTGGATCAACCGCTCCATACAATGCGTCTTTAGTTAATAAAGCAAATGTAAACCCACCTTTGATTTTTCTCAAGCTTTCTTGTAGTGCGTCCTCAAAGTTCGGTGCTTTACTTCTACGTATCAAATGCATAATAACTTCTGTGTCAGAAGATGAATGGAAAATAGAACCTTGATGTTCTAACGACCTTTTTAGACTTTGAGCATTGATAAGATTACCATTATGACAAACGGCAACGCTCATATCATAAAAGTGATATAAGAATGGTTGAATATTTTCTATTCCTTTATTACCTGAAGTAGCATAACGTACGTGACCAATTGCGTGTTTATATGGCTTAAAAGATTCTAACTGGACATCTGAGATTGCTTCTGTTAATAAACCCAGTCCACGCTCACCTACCAGCGATTCTCCGTCAGAGCACACAATACCTGCACCTTCTTGACCACGGTGCTGTAGGCTGTGTAATCCCATATAAGTTAATTGCGCGGCCTCAGCATGATCCCAAATCCCGAACACACCACACTCTTCATTTAATCCACTGATGTCATACATGTAGGAATAGCTCCTTCCCATAATTCATTCAGATTTTTAACGTCACGTCTCATTTGAACATTTTGATTTGAGACTTGGAATTGACCATCTTCAGTTAACTTTCCAACCTCTACTGCATTATCAATATTAAGCGATTGTCCTTCTTTGACTGCAACGAGATAGCGGCCTTGCGTTTCACTAAAGAATTGTTCATTTGTGATATCTAAGTTTACATTCATCCCTAATTGATAATGTGCGCTTATACGTGCTAATGACACTAATAAGCCACCCTTACCTACAGTTTGTACATGTGAAGCTACACCTTCGCGAATTGCTTTTTTAATGGCTTCACCTTTTTGTACTTCTTCTGATAAATCAATTGCTTCAAACTCATGGTTAACTTCATTATAAAGTAACTTTTCAATTTGACTGCCGCCAAAATCATCTTTTGTTTCCCCAACAATATACAAACTATCTCCAGCATGTGGATAGAATTCATTTAGATAACTAATATTTTCAATTAATCCGACCATACCTACAACTGGCGTTGGGAAAATAGATGCTTCTCTATTTTCGTTATAAAGTGAAACATTACCAGATACAACTGGTGTACTTAATACGTTACAAGCCTCAGCCATTCCTTTTGTTGAATCAGAAAGCTGTTGATAAACTTCTTTTTTCTCAGGAGAACCATAATTTAGACAATCTGTCATAGCTAATGGTGTAGCACCAACAGATATTAAATTACGATAAGCTTCGGCAACCACCATTTTTCCGCCTTCATAAGGATTATTAAAGACATAACGCGCTTCACCATCAATCGTTGAAGCAATTGCTTTATTTGTTCCTTCAACACGTACAACAGAAGATTGTAAACCTGGTTTAACAATAGTATTCGCACCAACTTGTTGGTCATATTGTTCATATAAATAGCGTTTAGAAGCTATTGTAGGATGTTGTAGCAATTGATCCAGTACACTTTCAACATCAATGTTACTATAATCATTTTTTGTCGTATTGTATTCTGGAGTCTCACCTTCTAAAATATATACAGGTGCTTCATCAGATAATGGTTGTACTGGAATATCAGCATAGACTTCATCTTCATAAGTAAGTACGAAACGGTCTGTATCTGTTACTTCACCGATAACTGCACTATCTAATTCATGTTTGTCGAATAATTCTAAAAACTTCTCTTCTGTACCTTTTTCTACAACAAGTAGCATACGTTCTTGTGTTTCAGATAACATCATTTCATAAGGTGAGATACCTTGTTCTCTAGTTGGTACATTTTCTAATTTAAGGTGTAAACCACTGCCGCCTTTTGCTGCCATTTCTGAAGATGAAGATGTGAGACCTGCTGCTCCCATGTCTTGAATACCTACAAGCTCATCAAACGTAATGGCTTCAAGTGTTGCTTCCATTAATTTTTTTCCAACAAATGGGTCGCCAATCTGCACAGATGGACGTTTACTTTCGCTATCTTCACTAAGCTCTTCTGATGCAAATGTAGCGCCATGAATACCATCACGACCTGTTTTTAATCCTACATATATAACAGAATTGCCTGAACCTTTAGCTGTACCTTTTTGAATCATGTCATGATCAATCACACCAACACACATCGCGTTAACGAGCGGATTTCCATCATACTTACTATCAAATTCAATTTCTCCTGCAGTTGTTGGGATACCGATACAGTTACCATAACCACCAATGCCTGCAACTACACCACGTAACAAACGGCGGTTTTGTTTTTCAGTTAATTCACCAAAACGTAAACTATTTAATAAGTTAATCGGTCTAGCACCCATAGATACGATGTCTCTTATGATACCACCGACACCTGTAGCTGCTCCTTGATATGGTTCGACTGCTGAAGGGTGGTTATGCGATTCAACCTTAAAGACTACTGCTTGATTATCACCAATATCAACGACACCAGCACCTTCACCTGGCCCCATTAAGACATGTTCGCCTTTAGTCGGGAACTGAGTTAAAAATGGCTTAGAATGTTTGTAAGAACAATGTTCACTCCACATTACAGAAAAAATACCAATTTCAGTAAAATTTGGTTCACGTCCTATAATTTCACAAACTTTTTCATACTCTTTATCAGTTAAACCCATATCCTTATACAATGCTTCTAATTTAATTTCCTCTGGACTTGGTTCAATAAATTTAGACATTTTGTTCCCTCCAACTTTTTACCATTGCTTCAAATAATTTCACTCCGCTATCTGTGCCTAAAATTGACTCAATTGCACGTTCTGGGTGTGGCATCATACCGCAAACATTCCCTTTTTCATTAATGATTCCAGCAATGTCATTATATGAACCATTGGGATTGTCTTGGTATTTTAAAATGATTTGGTTATTAGCCTCTAACGCTTCATACATTTCTGGAGTACAGTAATAGTGTCCTTCGCCATGTGCTACTGGATACACAACTATTTCATCTTCATCATATAGATTGGTATACATCGTTTTATTGTTTGTGATTTTCAATGACTCATTACGACTAACGAATAAATGTGAGTCATTATTTAATAGCGCGCCTGGCAACAATCCAATTTCTGTTAATATTTGGAATCCATTACACACACCTAATACAGGCTTTCCTTCATCTGCAAAACGTTTTACTTCTTTAGTAATAGGCGCAACGCTCGCCATTGCACCTGAACGTAAATAATCACCAAATGAGAATCCACCAGGTATCAACACACCGTCAAATCCATTTAAAGAAGTGTTTCTATAGTCAACATATTCCGCTTCAACGCCAGATTTAACTGCTGCGTTATACATATCTCGGTCACAGTTTGATCCAGGAAATTTCAGCACTGCAAATTTCATTATGCTTTCTCTCCTTCATCTAAAACTTTGTAGCTATATTCTTCGATAACAGTATTAGCAAACAATTTTTCACTTAAAGTAATAATCACATTGTGCACAGCTTCATCAGTTGCTTCATCCACTGTCATATATAGCACTTTACCTACACGAATGTCGTTAACTTGTTTATACCCTAAATCATGTACTGCGCGGTTTAAAGCTTGGCCTTGTGTATCTAATACTTGTGGTTGTAATGTGATGTGTAATTCAATTGTTTTCATTTTATAGTGCCTCCAATTTATTTAAAAAAGTTTGATATGTTTCAATAATTGATCCTGTGTCTTCACGGTATACGTCTTTGTCAAAGTTTGTATCACTATACTTATCCCATATACGACAAGTATCGGGAGAAATTTCATCTGCCAAAATAATCTGTCCATCGCTTGTTCGCCCGAATTCAATTTTAAAATCTACTAATCTCAATTCCATTTTATCCATTAACTGTACCAAAATCGTGTTTATTTCTTTAGCTGCTTCTTTTAACATAGCAATTTCTTCATCAGCGGCTAAGTGTAGTAATTTAATATGATCTTCTGTTATTAATGGGTCGTTTAAATCATCATTTTTGTAGAAAAATTCAACAAGTGGCAAATCAAACTCATGTCCCTTTTCAAATCCTAATCTCTTTGTTATAGAACCAGCTGCAATATTTCTTACTACTACTTCCAGAGGTATAATTTCAACAGATTTAACAAGCTGTTCCGTTTCTGAAGTTTGTTCAATAAAATGCGTATTAACGCCTTGAGCTTTTATAAAATTAAAAATTCTGGAAGTAATTTGATTATTTAATCGCCCTTTACCTTCTATAAAATCTTTTTTTGCCCCATTTCCAGCTGTGACTTCATCTTTATATTCAACACGTAATATATCTGGTTCTCCTGTTGTAAATATTCGTTTTGCTTTTCCTTCATATAACAAAGACATTAGTTGTATCTCCCTTCAAATGTGTTTAGCAATGTTTGTTCAGAACAATTCACATCATTAGTTAAAACAGTTAGGTGGCCCATTTTTCTATCTGCCTTACGTATACTTTTACCATATATATGAACATGCCATTCGGGATGTTCAGCAAATCTGTCTTCTAAAAGGTCTAGATCTCTACCTAATAAATTCATCATAACTGTAGGTTTTAGCAATTCTATAGTGTCTGGTAATTTTTGACCTGTAATTGCTAAGATATGTGTGTCAAACTGTGAGTAATCACAAGCTTCTATTGAATAATGACCTGAATTATGTGGTCTCGGCGCAATCTCATTAACATATAAATGATTATTTGCATCGATAAAGAATTCAACGGTAAATGTACCTACAAAATGGATGTGCTCAATTATCTTTTTAACTTCATTTTGTGCTTCTTGCTCTTTTTCGATATCTGTACGGGCTGGTACAATTGTTTTGAAAAGTATTTGATTTTGATGTTCATTTTCTTGTAACGGAAAATATGTGATTTGGTTGTCATTACCGATAGTAACTGTAAGTGAGACTTCTTTTTTTAAATCCAAAAATTGTTCGGCTACACATTCTTGTTTTGCAACAAGTGATTTAGCTTCATCTATTTGTGTATCATTTTTAACAAGTATCTGACCTTTACCATCGTATCCGCCATAACGTGTTTTTACGATAAATGGATAACCAACAGATTCAACTGCTTGTTCTAAATCACTTGGCTCGGATAATTGAACGAATGGGGCGATTTGACTTTGAGCTGCTTGTAATGTTTGCTTTTCAGTTAATCGGTCTTGAAGCAATTGAATTGCTTGGTAACCTTGAGGAATATTATATTTTGAAACTAGTGCTTGTAATTGACTAGCTGAGATATTTTCAAATTCGTAAGTAATAACGTCCGATAATTCTCCGAGTTTGTTCAAAGCTTCTTCATCATCATAAGCAGCGTTAATAAATTCATGGGCAACGTGTTGACATGGACAATCTTGATCAGGATCTAGCACGATGACTTTATATCCCATTTTCTGAGCAGATTGTGCCATCATTTTGCCTAACTGACCACCGCCAATAATCCCAATAGTTGATCCGAATTTTAATTTATTGAAGATCATCTTGCATATCACTCACTTTCTCAACTAATGATTTTTCGAAATTTTCCAAATTCTCTTGGACTTTTTTATTACCTATGCTTAAAATTCGAGCTGCTAACACGCCTGCATTTTTAGCACCAGGTTTACCAATTGCAGTAGTGGCTACTGGTATACCACCCGGCATTTGCACAATAGACAATAGTGAATCTAAGCCTTTCAAACTTTTTGATTCTATAGGCACACCGATAACGGGTAATGTAGTCATAGACGCTACCATTCCTGGTAAATGTGCTGCACCACCTGCCCCTGCAATAATGACATCATATCCTTCTTCTCTTGCTTTTTTAGAAAATTCAAACATTAATTGTGGTGTACGATGTGCTGAAACTACTTTTTTATCGTATGGAATTTCTAACTGCTCTAACATAAGGCAACTTTCTTTCATTGTCTCCCAATCAGAAGAACTCCCCATTATAACTACCACTTTCACAATGAACACCCTTTCAGAAATTTGAAATGTTACTACTATTCGATGTATATTACAAATATAGCATAACAACTAAACGATGCTTTTTCAATCAAAAATCGAACTTTAAATCAAAAAAAAGTCCTAATCTACGTCTTTTGGTTGATATTCATCAATATTTTTATGTTAAAGTTAAGTAAACATATACATTGGAGGAGGAAATTTCATGGTCGCTAAAATTTTAGACGGGAAACAAATTGCAAAAGATTATAGACAAGGTCTTAAAGATCAAGTCGAAGCTTTGCAATCTAAGGGTTACACACCAAAATTATCTGTAATACTTGTAGGTAATGATGGTGCAAGTCAAAGTTATGTGAATTCTAAAAAGAAAGCCGCAGAAAAAATTGGAATGATTTCTGAAATCGTGCATTTAGATGAATCTTCATCAGAAGAAGAAGTATTAAACGAACTTAAACGCTTAAATGAAGATGATTCAGTAAGCGGTATATTGGTACAAGTACCTTTACCAGAACAAGTAAGTGAACAAAAAATATTAGAATCAATCAATCCAGCAAAAGATGTGGATGGTTTCCACCCTGAAAATATTGGAAAACTCTATATTGACCAGCAAACTTTCGTTCCATGTACACCGTTAGGTATCATGGAGTTACTAAACCATGCTGATATTGACCTAGAAGGAAAAGAGGCTGTCGTTATTGGTCGTAGCCACATCGTAGGTCAACCAGTCTCTAAATTATTACTACAAAAAAATGCTTCTGTTACTATTCTTCATTCAAGAACAAAAGACATGCATAGCCACTTAAAAAATGCTGATGTCATTGTGAGTGCTGTTGGGCGCCCTGGTTTAGTGACAAAAGATGATGTCAAAGAAGACGCAGTAGTTATCGATGTCGGTAACACACCGGATGAAAATGGAAAACTAAAAGGTGATATTGCATATGATGAAGTGAAAGAAGTTGCAGGTGCAATTACACCAGTTCCTGGAGGCGTTGGTCCAATGACTATTACTATGGTTTTAAACAATACGCTTATCGCAGAAAAAATGCGCAGAGGTATTGAATAATTATTAGAAAATGACATTGCTCGTTTACTCGTACAAAAGAACATTAATGTTCTATGAGCATTGATTGTTCACCTAATAACTAAAATAAAATCAAGGGCGAATTAGATTTTATACATTAAAATCTAATTCGCCCTTTTTATTTTAAAGCTTCGTATCATAACACACGTATACTCACTACACATTAATGCTTAATTTTGAAATAATTGATTAAAAAAGTATTTGTGATGCTTCAACAATCTTTTTTAATCATAGAAATAATAAATACTAAGAAAATAGCACCACTACATACATAAACTTCTGTATCATTTGAATTAAACTGCTCCAAATATGTTTTCGTATATATCATTTTCATTCTTACTTATAAACAATATATGCACATTTTCCTTGTTTCTACGAATGCTTTCTAACTTATGATTAATCTACTAAAGAATTATGACGAAAATATGTTTGTAACAGTAAAGTATCCAACTAGGACTGACAGATAAATGGTGTCACCAATTTTAAACTCATCGTGGATGAATGTTGATACTTCACATTCATAATTATCAATAGCCTCTCGTTGAACTGAAAAACTAAGTTAATGCATTCCACCTTCTACTATTGAAGAATGTTTTTTAACATTTTTCACTTTCTATATCTACAATAATATTCCTGATACTGCCATTTGTAATGTACAATCTTTATTCGTACTTTACATAACCACAGGTAGAATTCTTGTTAAGTCATCAATATACTGTACTGACTCCAATACACTTTAGACTAATGCAATTAATTGAAGCCATTTTTTAGTTTGTTTGATTAGACATGTGTTTATTTATAGATAACAATTGAATGTTCTTTTATAGAAATATGAAGTTATTTCTATTCCCTTTTTTTACGATACCAGCACAGTTCCTTTAATTGTCTTCTGTTTATTTTCAGTTAATATACTTTACTCCCGACTTCCGAATGATTTTTACTGCACATCAAATTTATTGAAACTTAATATTTATTTGAAGTTTGCGGCGAGTATATTTACAAAAGTTCGATTTACTAAAATTTAACTAAAAATTACACTAGAATTTAAAATTATACGTTATATTAGGACTATAGTACGATGTTCTCAAAACGCATTTAAAGTATAGTGTAGTTAAATACAGCAAATGACAGTCTTACGGAGGTTAACGTTTATGAACAAACTAATACAGTCATTATCAGCATTAGGCGTTTCTGCCACACTTGTGTCACCTAACTTGAGCGCCGCAGCTACTGATAATTCAATTCCAGAACTTAAAGGCACTAAAGATACAATTATCGAAAAAGGTGAAGGTTATAACCTACTTAAAGGTGTTAGTGCTTTTGATAAAGAAGATGGTGACTTAACTCACAAAATTACTGTCGATGAAAGCATAGACCCAAATAAAATTGGAAAATATAAAGTCGAATATAAAGTCGAAGATTCAGATGGTGCTATCAAAAAATCTGTTCGCTATGTAGAAGTGAAGTAACATATAGATTATACATACATAAATGATTGTAAAAAGTTGTAAATGAAAATGCTTATCAAACACTTTTATGCCAAAATTACTCTTTCGACTTAATTATGACACTTTTCACAAAATGTACACATAATTTTAACAAATCTTTGAAAGCCCGTCAGACACTGGTTCTGTTGGGTTTCTTTTATTTTTACAATAATTTTTTTCTTACAAACACTTGTAAATATTGCGTAATATCTTAAAATTGATGTTAAGCCCTACAATTGTAGTATTAGGAGGTCAAAAAAGTGTCAAAATTTAAGTCTTTGCTTCTACTCTTTGGCTCGCTAATTTTACTTAGTGGTTGTGAGAATGTAGAAGTTTTAAACCCAAAAGGGCCAATGGCGAGTGATACGAAGTTCTTGATTGTCTACTCAATCATCTTCATGCTTGCTATCTGTGTCGCTGTAATTTTACTATTCACTGTCTTTCTATTTAAATATAGAATGGGTAAGACTGAGGAATCTGGTAAAATGCACCATAGTGTATTAATGGAAACGATTTGGTTTATAATCCCAGTCATTATTGTAATTGCTTTAGCCATTCCAACGGTGAAATCGCTTTACATGTATGAGGAAACACCAGAGAAAAAAGATGACCCACTTGTCGTGTATGCTACAAGCGCTGGTTATAAATGGTTCTTTAGTTATCCTGAAGAAAAAATCGAAACTGTTAATCATTTAACTATTCCGAAAGATCGTCCGGTCATTTTCAAGCTTCAGTCAATGGATATGATGACAAGTTTCTGGATTCCACAACTTGGTGGTCAGAAATATGCGATGACAGGAATGACTATGGATTGGACGTTAACAGCTAGTGAAGAAGGTACGTTCCGTGGACGTAACTCAAACTTCAATGGTGAAGGTTTTGCTCGTCAAACTTTCGATGTTAACTCAGTAAGTCAAAACGAATTCAAGGATTGGGTTAAAGATGCTCAAAGTCAAAAAGAATTAGATCAAGATACTTTTGACAAGCAACTTTTACCAACTACTGAAAACAAAGAACTTACTTTCAGTGGTACACATCTAGCATTTGTTGATCCAGCAGCAGATCCTGAGTATATCTTCTATGCTTATGATCGTTACAATTACGTACAAAAAGATCCTAACTTTAACACTAAAGAAGAATTAACTGAAGATGTGTTAGACAAACCTGATCAACCTGCACGTGAACCGCAAATCACAAATGCAAACTATGAAAGACATGGTATGAAAGCCATGATCCTTGGCAACGACGAACCATACGATAGTGAGTTCAAAAAAGAAGAATCACATAATATCGACGAAATGGACAAAATCTCTGAGGGTGCTAAAGATGAAAAAGCATCAGAATTAGAGAAAAAAGACCATGAATCTGGAGGTGGACATTAATGAATTTTCCATGGGATCAATTGCTCGTTCAAGGTAACTGGATGATCACGATGGCACAAATTGGTGCCCCATTCGCAATCATTGGCTTGATCGCAGTAATTACTTACTTTAAATTATGGAAATATTTATACAGAGAATGGTTCACATCTATCGACCATAAAAAAATCGGTGCTATGTACTTAATCTGTGCTGTATTAATGTTTGTTCGTGGTGGAATTGACGCATTAATGATGCGTACACAATTAGCGATTCCTGATAATACATTCTTGGAATCGAACCACTATAACGAAGTGTTTAGTACACATGGTGTTATCATGATTATCTTTATGGCAATGCCATTCATATTTGGTTTATGGAATGTCATTGTACCATTACAAATTGGTGCACGAGACGTTGCATTCCCTGTATTAAACAGCGTAAGTTTCTGGTTATTCTTTTCAGGAATGATTTTATTCAATATGTCATTCATAATCGGAGGCTCACCTGCAGCTGGTTGGACAAACTATGCACCACTCGCAGGTGAATTCAGTCCTGGACCTGGAGTCAACTATTACTTAATTGCAATACAGATTTCCGGTATCGGTACACTGATGACAGGTATTAACTTCTTCGTTACTATACTTAGATGTAAAACACCTACAATGAAATTCATGGAAATGCCAATGTTTACGGTTACTACTTTCATTACAGCATTAATCGTTATTCTGGCTTTCCCAGTATTAACTGTTGCATTAGCATTATTTACAACTGATAGAATTTTTGACACTGCATTCTTTACAGTTGCAGATGGTGGTATGCCAATGCTTTGGGCTAACTTCTTCTGGGTATGGGGGCACCCTGAAGTGTACATTGTTATCTTACCAGCATTCGGTATATATTCTGAAATTATTCCAACGTTTGCGCGTAAACGCCTATTCGGTCACCAAAGCATGGTTTGGGCGACTGCAGGTATCGCATTTTTAAGTTTCTTAGTTTGGGTTCACCATTTCTTCACTATGGGTAATGGTGCACTAATTAACTCATTCTTCTCGATTTCAACCATGCTTATCGGTATACCAACCGGTGTTAAAATATTCAACTGGTTATTCACACTTTACCAAGGTCGAATTACGTTTGAATCACCAATGCTATTCGCATTAGGCTTCATACCTAACTTCTTAATTGGTGGTGTAACTGGTATCATGCTTTCAATGGCAGCAGCAGACTACCAATACCACAACACATACTTCTTAGTGGCGCATTTCCACTACACGTTAGTAGCCGGTGTTGTATTTGCCTGTCTAGGAGCTTTAATATTCTGGTGGCCTAAGATGACTGGATTTAAGCTAAACGAAACATTAAACAAATGGTGTTTCTGGTTCTTCATTATCGGATTTAATATTTGTTTCATACCGCAATTCATCCTAGGATTAGATGGTATGCCACGTCGTTTATACACTTACATGCCAGAAGATGGTTGGTGGTTACTAAACGTAATCTCTACTTTCGGTGCCCTATTAATGGCATTAGGCTTCATGTTCTTAGTAGCAAGTATTGTTTATAGCTTCTTCAAATCACCACGTGAAGCTACTGGTGATAACTGGGATGGCTTAGGTCGCACATTAGAGTGGTCAACTGCATCAGCAATGCCACCTAAATACAACTTTGCCATCACACCAGACTGGAATGACTATGATACATTTGTTGATATGAAAGAACACGGTCGTCATTACTTAGATAATCATAATTACTCAGATATCCATATGCCAAATAACACGGCTGTCGGAGTTTGGTTAGGAATATTCTTCACTATTGGTGGTTTCTTCCTAATCTTCGAATCAATCATGCCAGCTGTTCTTTGCTTAATTGGAATCTTTGGTACAATGATTTACCGCAGTTTCGAAGTAGACCACGGTTATCATATCCCTGTCTCTGAAGTAATTGAGACTGAAAAACGTTTACGTGAAGCACGTATAAAAGAAAAGGAGGCTGTAAGTCATGAGTCATGATGCAAACACAATTGATCAACGTTCGCATGAAGGTGAATTAAATAAGCTTGGCTTTTGGATTTTCCTTACAGCTGAATTCTCATTATTCGGTACGTTATTTGCAACATTAATAACGCTACAACACGGTGGCGATTATGGTGGTAAAATGACTACTGAGTTATTTGAATTGCCGCTCATATTAATAATGACATTTGCTTTATTAATTAGTTCTTACACATGTGGTATTGCAATTTACTACATGAGAAAAGAAAAAGAAAAATTAATGATGATTTGGATGATTATCACTGTATTACTTGGTGTAATTTTCGTAGGCTTTGAAATCTATGAGTTTATACATTATGTACATGAAGGTGTTAATCTATCTATCGGTTCTTATTGGTCTAGTTTCTTTATACTATTAGGAACTCACGGTGCCCACGTAACATTAGGTATCGTTTGGATTATCTGTTTATTAATCCAAGTAGCTATGCGAGGATTAAATAAAGACAATGCTCCTAAATTATTTATAGTAAGTTTATACTGGCACTTTTTAGATGTTGTATGGATCTTCATCTTCACTGCCGTATATATGATAGGGATGGTGTTTAGCGGATGAATACAATAGTAAAACATACAATCGGTTTTATAGCTTCAATCGTTCTTACGATATTAGCAGTATTCGTAATTTTATACACATCTATGGCCCTTAACGTTAAGATTACCATCATTTATGGTTTTGCTTTTATCCAAGCTGCAGTACAATTATTAATGTTTATGCACTTAACTGAAGGTAAAGACGGAAACGTACAAGGATTTAAAGTTATATTTGCGATTATCATTACTTTAATTACCGTTGTCGGTACTTATTGGGTAATGCAGGGTGGACACTCAGCTCACTTATAATCCAAGAAAAAAGACTTCTCTTCGGAGAAGTCTTTTTTTTAGCAATTAAAACTAACCAACCACCACTATTAACCTTTTCTATTTTTAACAATTAATATACAACACTTTCAAAAGAAAACAATGTAAAATTAAGTAGACACCACACACATTAGGAGGCTAATTTAATTATGAAACAACCTATTATTATAGATACTGACCCAGGTATTGATGATGCTGCTGCAATTAGCATTGCACTGAATCACCCTAACTTTGAAGTGCGTATGATTACCACTATAAATGGAAATGTTGGGATTGAAAAAACAACTGCTAACGCATTGAAACTCAAACGTTTTTTCGGAAGTAAAGTGCCCGTACATCGCGGTGCTTCTCAACCATTAGTTTCTGAAATTGTTGATGCGAGTATCGTTCATGGTGAATCTGGTATGGACGGTTATGATTTTGGCCAAGTCAATGAAAATGATCTTGCTTCTATTCATGCTATAGAAGCAATGCGTAAAGCTTTATTAAGTAGTGAAGAACCTATCACACTCATACCTATCGGTCCATTAACAAATATTGCGTTGTTACTTTCAACCTATCCTGAAGTAAAGGATTACATTAAAGAAATTGTATTGATGGGAGGAAGCGCAGGTCGTGGTAATGTGACACCGTTAGCTGAATTTAATATTTACTGTGATCCAGAAGCAGCACAAATTGTATTTAAATCTGGTCTACCTTTAACAATGGTCGGACTTGATGTCGCTAGAAGTTCAACTTTAAGTCATACATTTGTTAATGAATTACAAACACTTAATGAGACAGGTAATATGTTACATCAAATTTTCAAACATTATAAAGGCGATGATTTTGAAAAAGGTATCAATGTATATGATGCATATACTGTACTTTATTTACTCCATCCTGAGCAATTTAACGTTGTTGAAGCAGACGTACAGATTGAAACTACAGGTACTTATACAAAAGGCGCTACAGTTACTGATATCAAGTCACCTTTTCCAAATTGTTCAGTTGTGATGTCTATTCACCCAGATAAGTTTGAACAAATGTTTATTGAAGCACTTCAATACTGCAAATAAATATCATTAACCATCTAAATTCAAAAAGTTTCTAACTATTCGTAAAATAAAAACACTCCTATCTCTGTAAACAAATCAAAGACTATATCTTTGATTGTTGCAGTGAGGAGTGTTTTTAAATCAATTTAATATAAGTCATTAATATCTTTGCCCTACTATATTATAAGGCCCACCTTGATTTAATAAATTATAATAGATATGTTTCATTTTTTTCTCATTATTAATACTACTATTTTCATAATTTGTACCAAGTACAACAATATAATTATCATTAAAGTATGCGGTAAATACTTGACCAAAAAAACCACCGTTAATACGATTTTTATCTGGTAGTGAATAGAAACCGTAACGGTATGGTATTGGATAACGGAATGTTTTACTTTCATGTAATAGTGACATAGTGATACTTTGTTCGAACAATTTATTATATTGTAAACTTGAGATTAATTCTCCCATATCATAGGGTGTCATATATAAGTTACCAGCGCCATAATATTGGTCTAAAACATTTGGTGATTGTTTTACTGGATGATTTTCGTCTTCCCCAATTTTATATCCTTCAGCCATGACTTGATGGAAAGTTTCATCATTAAAAAATGCTGTATTTTTTAATTGATATGGTTTTACAAGTTTTTCTTTAAAATTCATTTCGTATGACTTACCAGTTACTTCTTCTATCATACGTGATAACACTAAATAATTAGCATCATTATACCTATTTTGATTATAAAACTCCACTTCAATACCCTTGTGTTGAATTGCCTTAACCGCTTCATCTAAACTTTTATAATGTGTAGAAGCTTTGTATTTATACAAACCACTTTGATGGAGCATAAGTTGGTTTAGAGTAACTGGTTTTGAAGTTTTGAACCAAGGCAAATATTGAGTGATAGAATCATTCATATTGATTTTATGTTCATTTACTAATTGTTTTAATATTAATCCTGTAGTGAATTTTTGCGCGGATCCAATTAAATATAAAGTATCCGCCTTGTTCTTCTCACCAGTTTCATAATTTTTAACACCAAAACCTTTGTTTAATTTAAGTTGACCTTTTTCAAAAATAGCCGCTGTTCCATTGAATTTGACCTTTTCTAAATAGTTATTAATCTCAGATATTTTCTTGTCGTTTTTATCCATTACTGTTGTCAGTTTATTTATCTGATTGCTTTGAAGTGTTTTTTTGTTTTGATTATAAGTTTGTTTAGCATTAAAATTTTGTTCATTGTTTTGGTAAAATCTGTATCCAATCATAATTGCGATTAAAACAAGTGTGCAGATTAAAAATATTATAATTTGTTTGAGTTTTTTTGTAGTCATCTAAGTTGCCTCTAAATTTTTTAATCTATATTATGAATATAATCTTTTTCAAATTGCTCAGTAATCGTATCAATATCTTCAACTTTTAAAGAGAAATATAGTTTTATTTTAGGTTCAGTACCTGACGGTCGAAGTGCGATGAAACCATCATCGAAAATAAATCTAATTAAATTTGTTTTTGGTAAAGTCAATGTTTCTGTCGTACCTTCAATGATATTTCTCAATTCTCCAGTGTGATAGTCTTCTATTTGTTTTACATCCATGCCACAAAGAGAGAATATATCTTTCTCTCTAAATTGACTCATTATACTTGAAATTTTTTCTACACCTTTTGCTCCTTCAAATGATGGTGCAATTGTTCTATCTTTAAATGATCCCACATTTTGATAGATATCTTCAAGCGTATCTTTAAAAGTTAAACCGTTTTTAGTTAATAAGTTTTTATACTTAATTAACAATGGTACCATTTGAATTGCATCTTTATCTCTGGAAATGGATTTAGCTAAATAACCATGACTCTCCTCAAACGCTAACAACAATTGTGTGTCGTAATCTGTACTTTTTTCTTCTAATAAGTTCGAAATATATTTGAAACCAGTAAGTACATTATTGACCTCTACATTTAATGCTAGGGCTAGTCTTTCTGCTAATTCACTAGTGACTATAGATTTGATAATGTAAAGCGGAGTGTCAGCTTCTACCATATCTTGGAATCTTAATTTCATAAATAGTAAACCAATTTCATTACCGTTGAAATATCTATAATCATTACTGCCATAACGCTCAATGAAACCAAATCTATCTGCATCAGGGTCTGTAGCTATAATGAGTTGTGCGTCTGTTTTTTCTGCAAGTGCTAAACCATAATCAAATGCAGTTTCATCTTCAGGATTGGCTACTTCTACAGTTGGAAAACTACCATCTGGTGTAGATTGTTCCTCTTCTATAACAAAATTTTCATAATCCATATCAGTTAATATATCTGAAACTAATGGTAAACTTGTCCCGTGTAAACTTGTTAATACTATTTTAGCTTCTTTTTCATCAATCGAACCTACTAAATCTTTAACTTCCTTTTTATAACTTTCAGTTGTTTCATTAGATATATATTCAATTTTGTTATTTTCCTTTAATAATTCAAAATCACCTTTTTCAATCAATAAAGGAGACTCTATCGAATTAATATACTTACTTAGTACTTCAGATTCATCAGGCAAGAGTTGGCCCCCTTTTCTATCATATATCTTTATACCATTGTAATGTTTTGGATTATGACTAGCAGTAATCATTACACCTGCATCAGCATTCAAATGTCTAACTGCAAAAGATAATTCCGGTGTAGATTTGTAATCATCTGATAAAATGGGTGTTACATTTTGATTAGCTAATACGCTAGCCATTTCTTCAGAAAATGCTTTAGATAAAAATCTCGTATCAAAGTGTATCACTACTTTAGGAGATTCAACTTTATTATTTAAATATTGAGCTAGGCCTAATGCTACCTTACGTACAGTAAATGCATTTAACCTTCCTGGACCTAGACCAAATGTGCTTCTTATACCAGCTGTACCAAAAGTTAAGCTATCTTTAAAACCTTCGTCTTTTTCATTTTCAGTTTGTATATTGTAAAAGTCTTCTACTAAACTCTCATCTATTTTATTTAACCATTCTTGTTTCATGCTTGTATTTCCTCCTTATATCTTTACCTAAAGATATATTCAATTCATTTTTTATTTTAACCTTTTTCAGAAAAAGTCACTTCTAAATTATAACGCAGAAAAGAAAAGTTTCATATAATCTTAAGTGTTATCTTGTAAGACAGTTATTGTTCACAAGAGGATATTTATATTATATATTATATCCTATGTTTCCCTATAAATCATTCTTGACCAAATAATATAATTGTAAGTTTTTATTTGGAGAAGATCTTTTATAGCATACCCTTTCTTAAATATTTCAATTTATTTTTACTTTAAACTTGTAAATGACATATTCTTAGTTGATATTTTTTTGTTATAATAATAAAATTATTAGTTATAGTACATTTCTTCTTTACAAATATTTAATAAAGTTAAAAGAGCTATAACATTAACTAATAATATAGCAACATGTACAAAATCACATACATGGGGAGCTTCAAACATGAATAAATTTTTAAAATATTTTTTAATATTTCTATCTTTAGTTCTTGTCGTTGTTCCAGTTATATTTGCTATCATTCTACTTAAATCGTCCCAAGGAGCTTTCGAGCATTCTTATAACGATAGTGATTCTTCGAGGAAATCAAACCTTCGTGACTCTAAAGTGAATCCTTCTAAAGATCCTATTTCTATTTTATTCTTAGGTATTGATGGGAGTAGCGGGCGAGAAAAAAATGGGCAAACTACTGAACAATCAAGAACCGATGCAATGATTTTATCAACTTTTAATTCTGATAAAGAACGAATAAGAATGTTAAGTATTCCACGTGACACAATCAGTTATATTCCAAAAGTTGGTTATTATGACAAAATCACACATGCGCATGCATACGGTGGACCTACAGCTGCAATGGATTCTGTAGAAGCCACTTTAAATGTACCAGTCGATTATTATGTACGTATTAATATGGATGCATTTGTCGACGCTGTGGATGAACTTGGTGGAATTGAATATGATGTGCCATACGATATTAGTGAACCAAATACAGATGATTCTGGTAAAATAAAAGTTGAAAAAGGTTATCAAAAACTTAACGGTGACGAGGCATTAGCTGTAGCTCGAACACGTCATCATGACTCTGATTTAAAACGTGGTCAAAGACAAATGGAATTAATAAAAAAACTATTTGCCAAAGCACAAAAAGCTAATTCTTTTAGTAAGCTAGACGATGTTATAGAAATCGTTGGTGACAACTCAAAACATAATTTAAGTTATGACGAAGTGAAAGCACTTGCTACATCTTATCTAAAAGATGATATCGAAATTAAAAGTAAGCAACTTAAAGGTAATGATGATTATTTAAATGGCATTTATTATTACAACCCTGATATCGAAAGTATCCAAGATACTGCAAATCTATTGCGTAGCGACCTAGATTTGCCTAAAATTAAAGATAAAGATAAATTCTTAAATCAACGTGTCACTGATTTTTATGGTACACTCGTACCACAAACAGAATTAGATAGTAGTCTTCTTCGAAAAAATCAAAACGATTCCTCAAATGATGATAATAATGAAAATAATTCATCACAAGGAAACGACGCTACAAACAATGACAATTCGCAACAACAAAATGATTCTAATCAGCAACAAGCAAATCCTAATCAGCAACAAGTTGATCCGAATCAGCAACAAGCTGATCCTAACCAACAACAAAATAATCCGAATCAGCAACAAGCTGATCCTAACCAACAACAAAATAATTCGAATCAGCAACAAGCTAATCCTAATCAACAACAAAATGCTCAAGAAGTACCAATGAACCAATATTAACTGTAGAAAGGAGACCACTATATGTCACGCAAAACATATGAAAAACTTGCTCATATAAACGGAATGTTTAATGTTTTGGAGCAACAATTGATACACAGCAAAGATATGGCACTTTTTAGAAATGAATTTTTCTATGTCAATCATGAACACCGTGAAAATTATGAAGCATTACGCATTTACTACAAAGATAGTGAAAATAATCCTGTTGTTGATGGTGCATGTTATATTGTTGGACTTCCTGAAATTTTTGAAAGAGTTGATGTTTTTGAATCAGAACTCCCTTTTTCATGGGTTTATGATCAAAATGGTATCACTGAAACAATGAAAGACATTAGTGTGCCTATTCAGTATCTAATCGCTGCCGCTTTAGAAGTAACTGACGTTAACTTATTTAGACCATCTGGTTTTACAATGGGTATGAATAATTGGAATATTGCACAAATGCGAATTTTTTGGCAATATACTGCCATAGTGAGAAAAGAAGCACAATAATGAGTGTAAAACACCCTATCATATTTAACTTTGATAGGGTGTTTTTTTTAGAAGTAAAATAACCGAAATGAGGGATAACTATGTTTAAAGTCGTCACTACAGCAAACATGATGGAAGATGCATACAGTATTCGTAAACAAGTATTTGTTAATGAACAAGGCGTACCATTAGAAAATGAAATTGATCAATACGAATCTATTGCAACACATATCATTGGATATGATAAAAATAACTACCCTTTTGCTACTGGTAGATTTCGTCCGTACAATAATGGCGTAAAAATAGAAAGAGTTGCAATCATCTCCTCTCATAGAAAGTATGGTTATGGGAAATTGTTAATGCAATTTTTAGAAGAAATTGCTAAAATTCAAGGTCATCATACATTAGTTCTTAACGCACAATGCCATGCACAAGCTTTTTATGAATCTTTAGGGTATAAAGCTTTTGGTGATGTGTTTATCGAAGAAAATATAGATCATATAGCAATGTCCAAAATAATTTAATGTTATTAATTATAGTTATTACAATAAAATAACCTTAATTTTTGTAATATACTTTATATTGTAATATTTCAATATAATGTATATTAAGCTTTATAACGCTTTAAATTAGATATTATAACTTACTCAAAATTTAATCAGATTAATTTTATATTACAAATTAGTAAAAAAAAGTCACTACGCCAAAAGACATACTATAATGAGTTGTAAATATATATAGTTAAAGGGGCAGTTAAATGACTAAGAAAAAGTTTACTTATAAAGTACCGTCGATGGCAGCACTAACGTTAGCAGGTACTGCGTTAACAACTCATCAAGCACAAGCTGCAGATAATACACAAGAAGACCAATCTAAAAATAAGAATGTGTTAGATGATAAAAACACGCTTAAACAAGGTGAACAAATTAAATCTGAAGTTAGTAAATCTACTTCTAACATTTCAGGTACACAATCCTACCAAGACCCTACTCAAGTTCAACAAAACTTAGACAACGACGAAAATACATATGATGCAGAATTAGATGAATTGAACTCTGAACAAACATCAAGTCAAGATACATACAATCAAGAGTCTAACTCTCAAGAAGAAATAGTAAATACGCAATCAGAGTCTACTCAAGCTACTGAAAACTCTGAAGCTCCTGATAATAATCAAGCCGTTGAA
>JBEAMH010000001.1:0-510094 GCA_040062795.1 Staphylococcus aureus | reverse complement strand
AATGCTCAGGTGCCAGAAAATGCTGAAGCGCTTGACAACTCTGAAGCTCTAAAAAATGACGATGTTACAGAGACTACTCAAGCCTCTGAAAACTCTGAAGCTCCTGATAATAATCAAGCCGTTGAAAATGCTCAGGTGCCAGAAAATGCTGAAGCGCTTGACAACTCTGAAGCTCTAAAAAATGACGATGTTACAGAGACTACACAGCAATTTAACGATACAGATCAAGACGTGGAAAGCGACGAAGACAAAGCTTCTTCTGACGTTCAACAACAAGAAGATCAAGATAGTGATGTAACTCAACAAACTGAAGAAGATACTTCTGATGATACAGAGCAAGAAACACAAGACAATGATGTAGTTCTACAATCTGGTGAAATTGCTTCTGACGACACAGATCAAGACGTGGAAAACGACGAAGACAAAGCTTCTTCTGATGTTCAACAACAAGAAGATCAAGATAGTGATGTAACTCAACAAACTGAGGAAGATACTTCTGGTGATACAGAGCAAGAAGCACAAGACAATGATGTAGTTCTACAATCTGGTGAAATTGCTTCTGACGACACAGATCAAGACGTGGAAAGCGACGAAGACAAAGCTTCTTCTGATGTTCAACAACAAGAAGATCAAGATAGTGATGTAACTCAACAAACTGAGGAAGATACTTCTGGTGATACAGAGCAAGAAGCACACGACAATGATGTAGTTCTACAATCTGGTGAAATTGCTTCTGACGACACAGATCAAGATGTGAAAAGCGAGGACGATACTCAATTAAGCACACAAAAATATGCAACTTCTTCTAATACGACAGAGGATGCTCAATTACAAAGCTTTGCAACAGCTACTGCAGTTGCGCCTCAAACGACTACATCAAGTGAATCTGAAACAACATTAAACACAGAATCTACACCTAAATTGAATTCAACATCAACAGATACAATGAATACATTCTCAACATCTTCGACAGTAACAAAAGAAGCTGGTACGACAAGCTCACTACCTGCATATAGTCCACAGGTAGATTCATCACTTAATGACTATATTCGTAGTAATAATTTCCAAGCGCCAAATTATGAACAAGATATTGCAAGCTATTTACCGCAATATAGCTATCGAAATGGCGCACCTGAAGGTATTGTTTTACATGAGACTGCTAACGATAGTTCAACAATAACTGGTGAAATTAACTACATGAAAAACAATTATAATAGTGCTTTCGTTCATGCTTATGTTGATGGTGATCGTATAATCGAAACTGCAAATACCGATTATTTATCATGGGGTGCTGGTCCGGCAGCTAATGATCGTTTTATCAATGTGGAATTAGTTCATACGCATGACTATGATTCATTTGCACGTTCTATTAATAACTATGCTGACTATGCTGCCACTAACTTACAATATTATGGTCTTGTACCAGATAGTGCTGAGTACGATGGTGAAGGCACAGTTTGGACTCACCAAGCTGTTAGTACTTACTTAGGTGGTACTAACCATACAGACCCGCATGGCTATTTAGCTTCGTTCGGCTACAGTTATGATGAATTGTATGACCTTATTTATGAAAAATATTTAATTAAAGAAGGAGAAGTAGCTGCTTGGGGCGAAGCTTCTTCAGGTAGCACAAGTGGATCTGAAGAAACAAGTGATAATGACAGTACAGAAAACAACGACACAGTAAATAACAATCAATTAACAGTAAGTGAGCTTACTAATAAGCAAGGTACTGTATCTGAATCTAACCATGGCGTTTACACATCAGTTTACGATGAAAAAGGTGTACAAAAATCATACGTGAATGGCAACACTTATAAATTAAGTAAAAAAGCAATGCTTGGTGATAATGGTTTCTATTTAATTACTGACAATGATTCAGATACGAATTTGGGTTGGATGCAAGTTGGTGATATTACAGTTAAAGAAGCAGCAACAAAACCTGTATCAAACGAAACTCAGAGCGAAACTCAGAGCGAATCTCAGAGCGAGACTCAAAGCGAATCTCAGAGCGAGACTCAAAGCGAAACTCAGAGCGAGACTCAAAGCGAATCTCAGGGCGAGACTCAAAGCGAATCTCAAAGCGAAACTCAGAGCGAATCTCAGAGCGAATCTCAAAGCGAAACTCAAAGCGAAACTCAAACTGTAAGTAAAATTGGTCAATTAAATGATACAAATTCTGGTGTTAAAACTACGCTTACTGATTCTAAAATTAAAGATGCTTCAAACTTATCAGGGCGCACGTTTAATGTAACGAAACAACGTACGCAAGATGATAATACGTATGTATTAATTCAAAACGCCAATCAAAATACACCTATAGGTTGGGTTAATACAAAAGATATCAACACACGTGACCTAAGTAAATCATCAGCTAAAAAAGGTCAATATACAGTTAAATCTACTAATAATGGACTTTACGCTGTACCTTGGGGTACAAAAGCTCAACAATTAGACACACTACAAAACATAGAAAATAATCAATTTAATGCTTCAAAATCTGTTCATGTCGATAAAGATGAATATGTCTATGGAAACGTAAATAACAAGACTGGATGGATTGCAGCTAACGATTTAGCTACAAATCACGATAACCAAGTTGCAACAGAATCTCAAAAATATGGTGTGACTAAATCAGCAGTGACTCCTCAAGATTTTGACTATGTAATCTATAATGAAGATGGTAGTTATTATTTAGACCCTTCTTCATCTAAAGCAGCAGGTTCACTAAGTAATTTTTATGAAGGCATCTTTACAGTATTTGAAAAACAAATCATTGATGGTGTAACTTGGTATCATGGTAAGTTACCTAATGGAGAAATGGTTTGGATTAAAGCTGAAGATTTACGTGAAGAATTAATAAAATATTATCAATCTGAATTAACGCTAGACGAAGCTGTCGCACTTCAAGCAGGTTTAAAAACTAAACCTCAAATACAACATTCACCTGGTGAATGGGAAGATGCTACACCTATTGAAATTAAAAATGCTATGGATACTGCTAAACTAGCACAAGATCCTACTCAAAAATATCAGTTCTTACGCTTAGATAAATCTCAAGGTTTATCTGCAGAAGACCTAGACAAACTTTTAGTTGGTAAAGGGATATTAGAAGGTCAAGGTGAAGCATTTAGAGAAGCAGCTCAAACTTATAATATTAATGAAGTGTACTTAATCTCACATGCCCTATTAGAAACTGGAGACGGTACTTCAAAATTAGCTAATGGTGGCGATGTCGTTGATGATGAAGTTGTAACAGATGGACCAGACAAGTATTATAATATGTTTGGTATCGGAGCTGTTGATAGCGATGCAGTAAAACAAGGGTTTAAAACTGCTAAAGACAATGGCTGGGATACTGTTAAGAAAGCAATAATTGGAGGAGCTAAATTTATCTCTAATTCATACATCAGTCAAGGACAAAACACACTTTATAAAATGCGTTGGAACCCTGAAAATCCAGGTGTTCATCAATATGCGACTGACGTAAGATGGGCAGCACATAACGCGACACGTATTAAAGGGTTCTATGACTCTATGGATAAATTAGGTAAATATTTTGATATCAATACTTATAAAGCATAGGTATTTCACTTAAAACAATATTTATTAGATAATTAAAATAAGAGTACATGACCTCGCAATAGACAGCGTCTATAAGAGGAACATGTACTCTTAAATTTTTACAATATATATAATTAGTTTATTAATATACACTTATCTTATATATGGTTGATGAACATTTAATTTATACAACAAATGATTTAAGTTTTCTATATCGTGCGCAGTTAAATTTTGGCATCGAGCTTCAATTAAAGCTACCCTTACCTCGTTAATTCGTTGTACAAGTTCTTTCGTTTTATTTGTCACCATTAAATCTTTGCATCTTAGATCTTTGTTTGATTGTTTACTAGTTATGTATCCCATTTGACATAACTTTTTAATCCAACGCGATACAATGGATTGCTCTTTATTAATTTTCATAGTTAAGTCATATTGAGATAAAATTTCATATTTGTATAAAATTCTCAACATTTCTAATTGATCTGACGTTAAGTCTGTGCGTTGTCCAAACCTTCTACTTACTAAATTTAGGTCATTACTTGTAAGTGTAATTAATTGTTCTAGTTGTTTGTACATGTTGCTCATCTCCACTATTTTAATTTAGTCGTTATCAGTAGTAAATATGCACTATTATATTTCTTAATATTATAATGTTATCCAACATAATATACAATAATAATACTCAAATTGATATATTTTGTTGCATTTCTCATATGATTTATAATAAATTGGAATCAGTGATTATAAAATTCATCTTGAATTTTCAAAGGAGAACACTAATGACAGAATTAAAAAAAAGAGATTACTTTTTCGACAATGCAAGAGTTGGTTTGATATTTCTCGTTGTTTTTGGTCATTTATTGCAACCATACACTGAGGAAAGTCAACTTCTTTCTTCTTTGTACTTAACAATTTACAGTTTTCATATGCCAGGCTTTTTATTTATCTCAGGTTATTTTGCTAAAAAAGCTGGTGAAGCTGGATATTTAGAAAAAGTCTCTAGAAAACTACTCATACCTTATATTATTTTCTTTGGATTTTTCTCTTTCTATTACTATATAACTGGCAAAGAAGATAGCCTTCAATTTGATCCTTTTGATCCAGTGTTTGCGTTATGGTTTTTACTTACATTATTCTTTTTTCACGTTATATTAGTAATTGTTAAAGATTATAAACCTTATTTTGTTTTACCAATAGCTATTATTTTCTCATTATTTGCTGGCTATTCAGATAATATTGATAATTATTTAAGTATTTCAAGAACTATTATGTTCTTCCCTATTTTCTATTTGGGTTATTTATTCACTAATAAACATACTCAAATTTTGAGAAATAAAAAATTCTTACCTATTGCGATTTTAGTGTTAGTTTCTTTTTATATAATATATACACTCCATCCAATAAATTCAGATTGGTTATTAGGTGATTCGCCATATATTTCATTAGAAGGAAAACAAGACATTTACAGTCCTTTAAAAAGGTTATTACTTTATTTGATAATTTTAGTAACTATGTTTTCATTTTTTAATTTAATACCTGAAAAGGAAAAATTTTTCACATATATAGGTCGAAGAACGATGCATATCTATTTATTACACGGTCTTGTAATCGGAGTGGTCCGTGGCTTTGGTCTTCATCCATTTAAAGATAACATCTCCATGTTAACTTGTATTTATCTTTTAGGTGCGACTTGTATAATTGTCTATGTCTTATCAACTCGATTTATTTCAAAATGGACGAACCCTGCCATTAATTTACAATCTCCTTCTAAATTTAAAGGCTAATCTAGACTTTACCGAATTGTATTTATTTCAAATATGTTATGATGGAAATAATTTGATGTAATAAATTAATCATACATATATAAATATAATTCGGTATTTTTATCTTGAGGTGAAATTAACAATGAAACTTTCTTTAAACAACAATGCTAAATATTTAAGTGCACCAAGTATACGACAATTTTCAAACCGTATTAAAGACATTGATGACTGTGTTAACTTAACGATTGGACAACCTGACTTTCCAATGCCAGATGTAGTGAAATCGGCCTATATTAATGCTATCCAAGAAGATCAAACAAACTATTCCCATAATAAGGGCCTAATTGAAACAAGAAATGCTGTGAGTGAATATTTTGAACAGCGTTATCAATTTAAGTATAGCTCTGAGGAAATTATTATCACTAATGGAGCAAGTGAAGCATTAGATACAGCATTAAGAAGTATTATCGACCAAGGTGATGAAATTATTGTGCCTGGCCCAGTTTACGCAGGGTATATTCCTCTTATTAAAACACTAGGCGGGGTCCCAGTTTTTATCGACACTACTCAATCTGAGTACAAAGTCACTCCTGAAGCAATTGAAGCTCATATTACGGCCAATACTAAAGCGATATTACTAAACTATCCAACCAATCCTACTGGTGTCGTATTAACCTATAATGAGGTTCAAGCTATTACTGAAACATTGAGAGATAAAGAAATTTTTATAATAAGTGATGAAATTTATGCTGAAAACACGTTTATAGGCAAACACACTTCTTTTGGGGAGTTTAACGCTATACGTAATCAACTTTTACTTGTAGGCGGATTAAGTAAATCACACTCCGCAACTGGTATTCGTATTGGTTTTTTAATTGGACCTGAATATTTAATTGAAAAATTAACATTTATGCATGCATACAACTGTATATGTGCAAATGTTCCAGCACAAATTGCATGTATTGCTGCTTTAAATGAAGGTTTAGAAGCACCACAATATATGAATAAAGCTTATATAGAGCGACGCGATTATCTAATTCAAAAACTAGATTCACTCGGTTTTGAACTAGATGCAAAACCAGAAGGTGCTTTTTATATCTTTCCTAGTATCAAAAATTTCACTGAAGATGATTTTGATTTTTGTATCAATGTGCTTGAAAAAGCACATGTCGCCATGGTCCCTGGTTCATCGTTTACTGATTTAGGTAAAGGTCATATACGGATATCATACGCTTATGAGCTTGAAGCACTAAAAGAAGGCATGGACAGATTAGAACAATTTCTGAAAACCTACTACCAATAATAACTTATAAAACCACCCGCTAAAGTTGAGATATAGTCAACTTTAGCGGGTGGTTTAAATTAATTATATATTATGTTTTTTAATATTTATTTTTATTATAAACATTTTTTTCAGCAAATGTTTTTAAAATTTGATAATATGCTGCTGAGTCATCATTTTCCATATCAAATTGTTGTATAACATCTTCTGATATTTTGCTAAATTTTTCCTTTAAATTCAGTCCCTTGTCTGTTAACCTTACTTTCACCCTACGTTCATCATCTTCTGTTCTTAAACGATTGATAAGTTCTTTTTTTTCTAACCGTTTAATGATAGGACTTATTGTACCTGAGTCCAAATAAAGTTCCTCACATAATGTCTTTATATAAACATTTTTATCGTTTTCAATATAAAGCAATACAATATAGTTAGGAAAACTGATATCATACTGTTTTAAGTAGCGATTAAAACGATTTACAACTTCTTTACTTGTAATATAAAATAAGTAACAAAGTTCTTTTCTTATTTGATCGTTAGCGTCTGACGTCATTGTTCTCCCTCTTTTCTCTTCATAATAATATTAATATACACTTAATTTATAGTCAAATACAAATCAAGCATGAAAAAGAGTTTTTTACAAATGAATTTCCAACGATATTTTTAATAAACAATAATAAATTTTGTATAATTGAAATAAATTTAAATAAAAAAGATTAACCCTTAACTATAGGGTTAATCTTTTAACTTATTATGGGAATTTAGGGAATTGGTCAAAATCAGGTTCACGTTTTTCTTTAAACGCGTCTCTACCTTCTTTAGCTTCATCCGTTGTGTAATAAAGTAGTGTTGCGTCCCCCGCCATTTGTTGAAGTCCTGCAAGTCCATCTGTATCTGCGTTCATTGCAGCTTTTAAGAACCTTAAAGCTGTTGGTGAATGTTGCATCATGTCTTGACACCATTTTACCGTTTCATCTTCTACTTCGTCTAATGGTACTACTGTATTAACTAAGCCCATATCTAATGCTTCCTGAGCGTTGTATTGGCGACATAAATACCAAATTTCACGTGCTTTTTTATGTCCAACAATGCGTGCTAAATAACCTGAGCCATAACCTGCATCAAATGAACCAACTTTTGGACCAGTTTGTCCAAATATTGCATTGTCTGCTGCTATTGTTAAATCACAGACAACATTTAACACGTTTCCGCCTCCTACTGCGTAACCTCTCACCATTGCGATAACTGGTTTTGGAATGACACGGATAAGTCTTTGTAAGTCTAATACATTTAAACGAGGAATTTGGTCATCACCTACATAACCGCCGTGGCCACGTACTGACTGATCTCCTCCAGAACAAAATGCTTTATCTCCTTCACCTGTTAAAATAATAACAGATATACGTTGATCGTCACGTGCTCTTGAAAATGCATCCATCATTTCTTGCACCGTATTTGGTGTAAATGCGTTACGAACTTCTGGACGGTTAATTGTTACTTTTGCAATCCCATCATAAAATTCATATTTTATTTCTTTGTATTCTTTAATTGTTTCCCACTGTCTAGTCATTTTGTTCCTCCTTTTGAATAAAACCTATTACTATTCTATCAAATTCTGTCATTTCTTCCACATGAACAGTATGACCACTTTGTTCTACTTCAAAAAGTTCTGTTTGTGGCATAATAGAAACCATTTTTTGAGCTATATCACAAAACTTTCTATCCAATCCACCAACAATGATACAAGTTGGTAATTGAATTTGATTTATTACCGACCATAAATTAGGCATATTACCTGTACCATAATCTCTCAGTGATTTTGCTAAACGCACTGGGTCTTGGCGTAGCCTCATATTACGAATATTCGACCTATTCGTCTCATCTAAATCATACTGTGTATAAAATAGCGGCAGTTTTTCCCAATCATTAACAAACACTTCTAACCCTGCAATCTCTAAAACCCTAGCACGGGCATGGTCAACATGTTGTCTTTCTAATTGTGTTGCTTCATCTTTAATGCCCGGGGATGTACTCTCTAAAACGAGACCTGCTAATTTAGTACTTCCATATATTGCATGGTACAGCGCTATTCTACCACCCATTGAATAACCATGTAAAAACAATTGATGTGACTTAAACATTTCAAGCGTCTTATTCAGCTGATTGTTTATAAATGGAAAATCCCATATTTGGTTTGAGGATGTTTGGTCTTCACCATGTCCAGGTAAATCAATAGTCACAACGTTCACAGTTTCTATTAATGTATGGATATGGTTGTCAAACGCTTTTTGATCACTGATAAATCCATGAAGCATCACTAATAATTTGCTAGTTGGTTGATTTGCTTGATGAAATTTATAATGTAACATTGATAATATCACTCAACTTTTTATAGAGTCTGATGTGTTGCTTTCTATTTTCTTCCCTATGCGTCATAATTTCATAAATATGTGCTCCAAATTGAGATAACTCAGCATATTTGAAAGATTCAATAGATTCAAAGCGCTTAAATGTAAAATCATACAAAAGTGCTGTATGTTCAAAATCTAATCCAGTAGGCGTGCCGAATAACCTTTCAAAATACACTTCAGCTGCCTCTTTTTGCGGAAGGTACGAGAAGATCCCACCGCCATCATTATTTAATAACACAATATTTAAATTAATGTCATTTAATTTAGACATAAGTAAACCATTCATATCATGGTAAAAAGCTAAGTCACCAATGAGTAACGTAACCTTTTTGTGCACGGCCATACCTAACGCGGTAGAAGTAATACCGTCAATACCATTAGCACCACGATTTGAAAAAATTTCAGCTTCACAATCAATAAATAAATTATCTACGTCTCGAATAGGCATGCTATTACTAACAAATAAAGCATCACTTGCAGTGAGTTTATCTAATACATGAGCTACATATGCAGCTTCATCAGTCGCTGTTCTTACATAATCTTTAATTTCAACTTTTGCGTGTTTTTCTAATGATTGCCATTTTTCAAGCCATTGTTTACGCTCTACTGTTGTAGTCTCAGATAATTGTCTAAAGAAATCATTGGCAGACATCTCATAAGATACATGTGGTGTAATGGGAAAAGCATCTGGTCGATCATTATTTTGCACTAATATTTGAAATGCTTTAGTCACTTTTAACCATTGATTTATTTTTTTAGAAACCACAGGTTTACCAACACGGATAATAAAATCTATATCTACTTCGAGTCCTGATCTAAACAATAAATCGTATGTTGTTATAACATTAGGATGATTATCACGTCGTAGCTGGCTGAGAGGGTCTGCAAGAATCGGCATATCGTGTATCGTCGAAAATGTTAGTATTTGATCAATATCTTGATGTTGCATATCCCCTGCGATAATAAGACCTTTTCTTTTTTTCACAGTTACATTAATTTCATTAAGGCTTGTTGTTTTTTGATAATGTGGCATGATTTTTGTATCTGAAGTTAACCATTCAACTTTTTCTAAATCAGGTGTAAGTGGCTCTCTAAATGGTAAATTCAAATGAATCGGACCTCTATGTGGACCATACAAATACTGACTCGCTTTTTGTAACTGGAATTTAACAGTGTTCGTCATATACTCTTGGTCATCGCTACCATCAGCGATTGGAAAGTCAAAATGATACTGAGTATAATTCGCAAACATATTTGTTTGGTCTATGGCTTGAGGTGCACCAATACCCCTTAGTTCATGTGGACGATCACTTGTTAAGACAACCAGTGGTAAATGACTCAAGCTACTCTCTGAAATTGCAGGTGTATAATTTGCTGCAGCACTGCCAGATGTACACAATATTGCAACAGGGCGCTCACTCCCTTTCATTAACCCCATAGCGAAAAAAGCAGCACTTCGTTCGTCGGGATGAATCCAAGATTTCATTTTGGGATGTGCTTCAATTGCAATCGCCATTGGTGTAGAGCGAGAGCCAGGACTTATCACTACTTCTCTTATTCCGTAGGCGTATAGTTCTGAAACAAAAGTAAATACCTGTTTTGTTAATGCAGTTGTATGATTATTCATATTCCTCGACTCCTAATGCTTTCATCATTGGGCTAAACTTAACAGCTGTTTCTTCAACTTCACTATCTGCATCAGAATCACTTACAATTCCGCATCCTGCAAACAATGTTGCTTGACTTTTTTTAATCAACATAGATCGAATTGCAACGATAAATTCACAATTATCATACATGTCAATATAACCAACTGGCGCACCATATAGTCCGCGTGTTCCAAATTCATTTTGTTCAATATACTCGATTGCTTCTTCTTTTGGATAGCCGCCAAGTGCTGGCGTTGGATGAAGAGAATCTAGTAAACCAATATAAGACTCTTTAATTAATTGGCCTTTAATCTTAGTATATAAATGATATAAATGATCATTTGTTAATATTTGAGGCTTCTTATTGAAACTAATATTTTCCGCGTATAATTCAATATCATTTAAAATACTCTCAACTACAAATCGATGTTCATTTAGATTTTTATCATCATTTAAAAAAGCATTGATATTTTCATTATCTATATCATCTTGGTGTGTGCGCTTAATTGTACCAGCGACTGCTTTCGTTGATAATATACCATCATTTACTTCGATTAACTGTTCGGGTGTCTGTGAAAAGAACACACTATCTTGTGATTCTAATACAAATAAATAACTATTATGTTCACCTTGTTTTGCTTGGTTCAGGATATATGGGATGTTTATATTTTTATCAAACATAATCAATCGTTTTCTTGCAAGTACAATTTTTTTATTTTCATCCAATATATCAATAGTATCTTTAACTAAATCACGCCACTCATCTTTATAAATATCCTCAATTCGTTTAATATCACCTTTTTCAAAATCAGGGGTGACATTTTCTTGAGTTAACTTATCTATAATCGCTAAAAATGATTCAAGTTCAAATTGAGCTGATTCTACAGTATAGGTAATATAGGTGTTACCTTTTTCCATAGTTACCAATACTTCAGGTAATATAAAGTGATTAATACCAAATTCACGCCACTCATCTCCAGATTTATGAGTGGAAAATTGAAATCCACCACATATCTTTAAATGATGTTGTTCAGAATTTGGGTGAATTAAATCGATATCACTTTTATATTTTTCCCATTCTCGGAAAATAGATTGTTTACTTTCAAAGTCGTTTTTAAATCTTTTAATAGCATGATAGCCAAAGAATGAAGTTTCGTTGTCATTTTTTTTAAAATAAAAACGGTCTCCTGCACAATCTTCCGTAATATGGAATAATACAGTAGGATCTAATTCATAATCTAATTTTGCTTCTACAGAAACCCAAGTATGATTACTTTCATACACCGCTTCGACAATTTCACTTTCCTTGACGTCCAAAGTCATCTATTTCACTTCTTTCATTTATCAGTTTTTACTCATTATAATATTGTACCACTTTTCATAAAGTCTGTATGGTATCTAGCCTATTTCATTAATATAATTTTTCACGTTATTTGACCTTTATAACTTCTTCTATTAAAATATATTTGATAAAAATATTTTTAATTTCAAAGGAATTCGAGGTATAAACTTTATGGCATCTCAATATCAGCAATATTCTACTGTCAGAAAATACTGGCACTTAATGAGACCACATACTTTAACTGCTGCAGTGGTACCTGTACTTGTCGGTACTGCTACTTCTAAACTTTTTCTACTTGGAAGTGAAGACCACATAAACCTTGCTTTACTTTTAGCAATGTTGCTTGCTTGTCTATTAATACAAGCTGCGACTAATATGTTTAATGAATACTATGATTTCAAAAAAGGTTTAGATGATCATACTTCTGTAGGTATTGGTGGCGCAATCGTTCGAAATGGTATGAGTCCTAAGTTAGTCATGAATTTAGCCATTGCTTTTTACATCATTGCGGCATTACTCGGTATATTTATAGCAATGAACAGTTCATTTTGGTTAATACCAATTGGCCTTGTATGTATGGCAGTTGGTTACTTATATACAGGTGGGCCTTTCCCTATTTCTTGGACACCATTTGGTGAAATATTCTCTGGTGTATTCATGGGTATGATAATTATTTTAATTGCTTTCTTTATCCAAACAGGCAATATACAGAATCTAGTTGTATGGATCAGTCTTCCAATCGTCATCACTATCGGACTAATCAATATGGCAAATAACATTCGTGACCGTGTAAAAGACAAAGAAAGTGGTCGTAAGACGTTACCTATCTTATTAGGTAAAAACAATTCTATACGTTTCTTAGCATTGATGTATATCGTGGCTTATGTGTTAGTCATCTATATTACGTTCTTCCAACCAGGTGGGTCGATATTCTATTTACTAGCTTTATTATCATTCCCAATGCCAATTAAAGCTGTACGTAGATTTAAAAAGAATGATACGCCAGCGACAATGATGCCAGCTATGGCAGCAACAGGTAAAACAAATACTTTCTTTGGTTTACTCTACGCTCTTGGCATTTATATTAGTGCCCTACTCGGTGGCATTTAACACTTTTATAATATACAGAACTTCAAACACCACTGACAAAAAATAATTCATTTTTCGACCTTCATATTATGGAGGTCGATTTTTTTCACCCTTTTTAAACTTTTAATTTTTGGCATGTATCATGTGGTAATGCATGTGTCCATATAAATCAAATTCACTTGTTGCTTCAAAGCCTAATTTTTTATAAACGTGTAGCGCGCCTTCATTTAGTATGTCACAATTTAAACTCCATTTTTCATCAGGATAGATTTCTAACATATGTTCAATTAATTTTGTAGCTGCCCCTCGCCCTCTGTACTCTGGGAATGTAACAACTGTTTCTATATACCACTCATCATCGTTTGCTTCTTTCATAGGCATCGGTGTGCCATACGCTCTGGTATCATCATCTAAATCCATTTCTAGCCATGCTTTTTCCAACTCTAACTCTTTGCTACCAGGATAGGCAATTAAACACCCTGCAATATTTCCGTCAATTTCATATACCCAAGTGTTGCTATAATGTCCTCTATAATTCACATCAACCACACTTTGTTCCATAATTTTTAATAATCGTTCTTTTTCAGTATTTTCAACTAATTCTAAGTCTAATTGATCCCAGATGATATAACATAATTTTGCAATATCGTGTTTGTCTTTTGGCTTAGCTTTTCTAATCATTTGTATTCTCCTTATAATGTCTGTTTAACTATATTATATATGAATTAAATAAAAATTTCGAAGTAATAATCAATTTCTTAGGATAATTCATTTTTCACTTCATTGTTTTTATTGTTGAATTGTTATATATAAGAGATAATTAAGATACTAACTTCAAATTGAAAGGATTAATTATATGAAAGTAAACAAAGTTATATACGTGACACTTGCATTTATACTTGGTTGGTGTGGCATTCATAAGTTTTATTCAAACCAATTATTACAAGGAATTATTCATCTCATATTCTTTTGGACAGGTATTCCGTACATTATTGCTATAATTAGCGGTATAATAACGATTTTCTTCAATAAGGCTGATAAAGATGGACTCATTTCTTTTGAAAAATAAAAATTATTTTATTAAAATTTGGAAAAACAGTTAGTTTTCCAAATATTTTTCCGAAAACTGGGTAAAGAAAATATACAGCAAATTGAGTGAATTGAGTGAATTGTAACTTAGGAGGATTAAAAATGAAAAACATTATTTCACGTGTATTTAGATCTATAATAGTAGGCGTTATTATTAAAGGCATAAAAAACTTAATAAGTAAAAAATAAATCTTATCACATTACAAATTAATTTATAAAATAAAAGCTAATCATTTGCTTTTTCAGGAAATGATTAGCTTTTTTGCTTATTGAAAATCTTATAACCTTAAATAAAAATCACCCACCAAGTGGTGAGTGATTATATATTATTTTCTAATTGCTTTCATAACAAATGAAACAACTAGAATTAATACGATTGCTCCGATTAATGCAGGTAAAATTGGAACGCCACCTAAAACTGGTCCCCATGTCCCTAATAATTTACTGCCAATAGCTGAACCGATTAAACCTGCAATAATGTTACCGATAATTCCACCTGGAATGTCTTTGCCTAAAATTACGCCGGCTAGCCAACCAATTAAGCCACCTACTATAATCATGATAATAAAGCCCATATATATCTCTCCTATATTCATAATTTTTCACAATATAAAGCTTACCATTTTTTTTGTTTACACACAACATCGTAAACAATATTTATTCTAAAACTAAAAAGTTTTCGAAACATCTTGTATCCCGCTTCATTCAATAAAGTATAAAAGCTTAATATAATCGCTCAATTAATTCTGATTACAAAAGACTGTCATAATTAATCGTACAAGTCTTTGAATCAAAATAAATATTAAAAATTTCAGATTATAGACAATAGCTCAAATTTTATGGTTATTTTGTTTATATCCTCATATACATCTTTATGCCAATAAATTCATTGTCTATGATTTGTTTTTCCACTAATAAGACCTTATGAAACCTTTTATTAATAAAAATTATTCTTTATAAATATCGTTACTTTTAATATAACTGTATTCTCCTATTTCATTCATTTATTTTTATAATTTTTCCTGGACAGTTCTCATTAGCGTCACTAGATAATGTATCAACAAAATCAGATTACTTTAAAATATCATTATTTATCATAGAATTACGTCAATACGAAAATAGTAATTGCTAATATTGTCATGAACCACACACTATCTTTATATCTTTACAAATACAATTTTCATTCGAAGTATTAATTAATTTAAAACTATGATTTACTTGTGCAAATATATCGTAGTTGAACTAATACATACGCTTGTTACATTTTTTCAACTCATATGATACTAACTACTGCATATAATGACTCAAAGTTGGTTGGGAAAATTGAAAATCCTCCAATAAGTCACATGCACACAATTAACCACAAGAAAGTAAATCCAAAAGCTTTACCATACTTGGATTGGACAAAACTTTTAGTATACTTAATAATGACTTATATGACATACTTTTCTCTCCTCTCACATGTATATAGAGTACTATCTATATTATTTTTAAGTCGAATCAATTTATAATTGAAAAATGAATTATGATATATTATAGTTTGTATATCAAAAAAAATTGATGTATTAAAGAGGTGTATTTTATGAACATTATTAAAAATAAAGATTATTTAAATGAAGATGAACAATTAACATATTATGAATCATTATTTAATGCACTCGCTGATAAAAACCGATTAAAAATACTTAATCAAATTAGTAAAAGTTCGACTAAATCTTTATGTGTATGTGACTTAGAAATGTTATTAAATTTAAAACAGTCAAAACTTTCTTACCATTTAAAAAAATTAGTCGATGTAGGTATTTTAATACCTGAAAAACATGGTACTTGGAACTACTATACAATCAACGAGGAACAAATCCAAGTTGTTTTAAATGAAGATACATGCTGCAAAATATTGTAAATTTTTTGCATTCCATACTCAACTTTTATTGATTTAAACATCAAAAAAAGTTGATTTAATAAAATTCAGAGGAGCTACACTCATGATAGAATCAATCATAGATTTTGGAAAAACATTTTTAATATTATTTTTTGAATTATTAGCATTATTTATTGTAGTTAGTTTTATTGTAAGTTTTATTCAACAAATAGTGTCAGAAGATAAAATCCAAAAGCTCTTGAGCAAACCTAATAAAGTAAGCAATTATATATTAGGCATGATTTTTGGTGCACTCACACCATTTTGTTCATGCTCTACTATTCCTATACTTGCTGGTTTATTAAATTCTAAAGTTCCATTTGGCCCATCGATGAGTTTCTTGATTGCTTCGCCGTTAATGAATCCACTCATGATATTTCTACTTTGGATTCTATTAGGTTGGAAGATTACTATAATTTACTTTATTGTATTAGCCATTTTCAGTATTATAACAGGAATCATATTTTCAAAAATGAATTTAATAGAAAGCTATAAAGAGGTAACTGTCAAAGGTGATGGTTTCTTTTCTAATAATTCGGAATCACGTATTAAGCAAGCGTTTAATGATGCTTGGTCCTTCTTATTTCCTATGTTACCTTACCTATTCATAGGTGTGTTTATCGGAGCCTTTATCTATGGTTTTATTCCAGAAACATTTATAACACAATATGCCAATGGTAATAGTGTATTTTCTGTGTTTATCGCCTCTATTATTGGTATTCCTATGTATATCAGACCAGAAACAATGTTACCTATTGCTGAAGCATTAGTTTCTAAAGGCATGTCTTTAGGTACAGTCATTGCTTTGATTATAGGTGGTGCAGGCGCTAGTATTCCAGAAATTATATTGTTAACTAAATTATTTAAAAAGAAATTCATAATATCATTTATAATAGCGATTTTAGGCGTAGCCTTTGCTACTGGGATTATTATTAATTTAATTATTTAAGGAGGTGAAATACATGGGTATCAAAGATGCATTAAAAAAATTAAAACCTCAAGATCAATCATGTTGTTCAGTAGAAATTGAAGAGAACTCAGATGAAAAAGAAGTAGAAAATGATAATAAAGAGGATAACTAGAAAAACTTCTGTTAGTTTATCTAGACATAACGAAAGTTATTATAATAAGGCACCTTCTAATTAATGAAGGTGCCTTATCTTTCCTAAAAATAAGAAAAAATACCGAAATCCATTTAAGGACCTCGGTATCAAAAATTTATTTTTATTAACGGAAACGGAGGGCATTTGTGTATTTTAGAAGATGGTCGAAAAGAGCATAACTAAAGGATTTAGCCGTTTTAACTTTCGGACTAAATCGAACTAAACCGAAACGTTTTGACACGTATTTGACACGTGATATACCCACCTATCTATTTAGGTGGGCTTTATTTATAATAGTAGATTGTTTTAAATAAGTGACTTCATATAAGTCGGCTAATTTCTTGATAAAATCAATTAATACTTTTTCTGTTATAATATGATTTTCAAAATCTGTCTTTAGTTTTTTAAATAACTGCTTTTCTTGTTCAGTACTTATTTTTTTAAAATATCCCCACATATGGCAATAAGCATTTATTATTGATCCTTTAGAAGGTTGCTTATTTAGAGCATATTGAATTTTTTGTTGAACTAATTCAATTTCAGCATCATTATTCATCAAAAATCTAATATCATTATAAGCGCTTTGATCATGCCATAAAACTTCGTATTTATATCTACTCCACAGTTTTTCTTTTTGAAATTGTTTGCTAATGTTATATACCTTCTTTCAATGTTCTATTTAATAAAAAGGAACTATTTTACTAGCTTTAATAATATCTTTAGTAAAGAAAAATTGTTTTCCTTGTCCTGTGTATGAAGGGTTGAGTATCATATTTGCTTTTGCGTTATATAACCATTCGGGATGTATTCCTGAATTCAAAATATCCTGGAATTCTTGGAAATCTTTATTCCAGTCTAAATTTGGTTCCATTTATAATCACCTGATAAATATAATAGAACATTTGATCGTATATGTAAATAAATATTCTTTTTATTATTTTCAAACCAACAATAACTATACTTATTATCTGTTTTCGTTTATAATTATTTTAATTTATAGTTTAACGCTTTTTAATAATTGAGCAGAATGAAATGATGACCGATTTAATGAGACAAATAGTAACTAAATAAAAAATTTAAGGGGAGATTTATTATGGGATTAGGTTTAGTTCAAACATTAAAATTCAAAGAAAATTTAAGATTTCAAAAGTTAAGTAAAAGTAAACAGAAAGAATTAAAAGAACTGTTTAAAGAGGATAAAGAAAGAGCACTACAAGAAACTTATGCTCTAATTGGAAGTAACGAATCTTTAAAAAATGGAGAAACTAATTTCAGGATTTTATTGGGAACTTCAGAGGTTTCTGATGTAACGGCACAAGCGTTTGAGATTCAAAACATACAAAGTAAGCTAAATAAGTTTGCTTCTACAATGGGTATGTTCACGATGAACATGGCGCAACAATCTAATATGTTAGCGCAAGAATTACAACGTAAAACTGATTTTGTGCAAATTGCTCAGAATGATGAAATTATTAAACAGAACCAAATATTATTAGAACAAAATGAAACGATGATTGAATTAATGAGACAAATGGTAGAAAAATAAGGGAAGATTATTACGAAAACCAAATTATTATTAGTGGGTTTATTATCAGCTACTTTGTTACTTGGAGCATGTGGGAATGATGAAAATAAGCAAAGGATGAGATGTTATGAGATATCATTTAGAAGTTCGTGAAATTGGTTTTGAAAGAGAAAAACCTGATTTTTATAAGGAAACGGATTACCCTAGTGCGTTATTAGAAGCTCTTGAAATTTTTGATACTTCACAATTTAGCCAATACAAAATTATCATAAAAAAAACAGGACCAGAAATGATAAAATATAAAGATATATACCCTACAAATTATGGATTTAATATATCAGATAAAAATGGATATGAAGAAATTCATGAAATAAAAAATTTTGATGAATCAATAAAACATATTTACGACTTTGAAAATTCTACAATGCCTATCGTTTATAGAGAAGCAAAAGCAAAATACAATGAATTTGATAAAAAAGTAAGAAATAGCATGACTAAAGAAATGTTGAAATCTGAAATATTCCTATCTTTAGGTATACAAGAGCTATTAAATATAAGCTATGATGAATTTAATAGTTTATCAAGATATATGCATAATAATAGTGATTATATTGATGTTTTAGAAAAACTCATTCATTTTTATAATATGAAAGATTGTGAGTTGCAAAAGCTACTAAGTTATTATTTTGAAAAATATAAAGACCTAGATTAATTTCTAGGTCCTTTTTTTATGCAAAAAAATATCCGCCCAGTAACATGTGTGGGTGGTTTGAGGACCATGCTTAAAAGTTGGTCCAATAGATCATTATGTATGGTGGAGGTTTCGAGCGCTACCCGTCGCAACAGTCACGCCAACCACTATCCGCAGAACATGGCGACCTCAGATGTGAAATTTTGATGAGCGCTAAGGCTCTTTGTATTTATATTATACCACAAAAATAGGGCAAGCACATAAGTGCCTACCTTGTAGTATGATAGCTATTTGTATTTTAATATAAAAAGCTACTAACTTTTACGTTAGTAGCCAATTAGTGATTAGATATTACTCTTCATCACTCAATGGATATGGTGATTTGATTTCTGCAATTATTACATCGTTTTGCACGAAGTAAAATTTGGCTGAACCATCACCAAAGATAATTTCTTTTATCTCCATTTTTTAATCATTCTTTCGCTAAGGTTAGATTGCTCCTTTTGGTTCCTTCACCTTAGAAATTGATTATACCACAATTTAACTAAACGTACCCCACGCTTTACCTACTCTATTTCCTTTGCTGTCTGATTTTCCAATAGGCATGTAAACTGTATCGCCACTAAATACTTCCCAACTAATCCAGATATAACCTTCATAGTCTTGAATTTCATTGTAGTTTACTGTTTGTCCGTACTCTAAACCACCAGCTATAGGATTGTGTAAGCTAGGTCCAATGTATCTAGTTACAATACCCTCTGACACTTTACATGTGAATGAAGCAGCTTCTTTTTTCCATAAAATTCCCCAACTATTCTTTTTCCAGCCATTACCAACTAATGTACCATGTTGCTTAGCAGGTTTAGATTGTTCTTTTTCTGTTGGAATAGTAGGTCTATCTGGCACATCACTGCTTGCTGGTACGCCTGCTTTTAATGCTGGATTGTTATAATACTTTTTAATTTCTTTAATGAAGTAATCTTTAAGCTTATTTCTCACACTTAATGGCGCTGCACCTTGTCGAACTGGATCAAATCCAGTATGGATTGCGAAACTTCGATGTGGACATGCAGTCGGAACGAAATTACAATGTATTTCAACCGTTTCTCTATTAACCGGCAATCCATAATAAAGCATATCAGCTGCTGCTTTTTTAAATACTGCTTGTTCGTTTGCCATGAAGTCTTTATTACTAGCGCTCATCGATTCGTCGACCTCATAACCAATATAACTATTATTGCCATTTTGATTAGCTGTATGCCAAGCTACACTATACGTATCAATAGCACGCCACACTGTGTTTCTGTCGATATAATAGTGAGCTATACCAGCTTCATAACGTGCTACTGAAGCACTACGTAAATTATTATAATCTTGCTTAGCAGTAGCATTACCTGCTGTATTGTGGATTACAACACCTTTCACATTACCGCTACGGTTAGGCATTTTATAGTTGATAGTATGATTGATTGTTTCAATCTTAGTGGATTTTTTACTTGCTCCTTTTTCAGCATCATCATATGGAGGACGAATGACACCTAAGAAATTGCTATAGTCATGGTCTTCTACAAACGCTGCCGGGCTACCTTTAGTTAAACTTTCGTTATACCAGTTTTGGTCAATACTATTAAAGTATTTTCCGTTTGCTTCTGTAACTATACCTGTATGTCCGTATTTTCCACCAAACACAAATATATCACCCGGTTGTGGTATTTGATTCTTACCTTTAATAACTTGGAAACCTTTAGGCCATTTATAGTTAATGAAGTCTTTTGCGTTACCCTGTGGATGTACATCCCAATACTTTTTAGTAAATTCAATAATAAACGTTGCACATTGCGCACCATATGGCTGACCGTCAGTAAGTCTATTTCCGATATTTTTTACTGCCCATTTAACTCCATCTTGTTTCTTCATATATAAATCTCTCCTTATTTCATATTTAAGTCTTTTAATGCTTCTTCTTGCTCTTTAGCTTTCTTAGTTACAACGAAAGTATTTTTATACACACCATAGAAAGTTAAAGCTACTGGTATACCTGTATTAAGGACATTCACCCATGCGTCAACCTTTTGTGGATTAATCCATTCTGCACTGATTCCCGAAGCATTTAACGCCATGTATAAGGCTCCTAAAAAACCACCTATTAAAGCTATAAATTGTGATGCTTTATCTTTTTTCATCTCATTACCTCCATAATAAAAAGCCGACTCAATGAGCCGACCTTAGTTAAATACTATTTACAATTACCAAACCAAAAACACGTTAACCAAGAACCTAGAACAAAACTTTCTGATAAAAATTTCACCATAGTTACTCACCTCCTTAAAAGAAAAATTGTTGTATCAATGCCATAATAAAACTGAATGAGAAACCAACCGCAGCGGTGAGAACGATGAATTTTATTTGCTTCAAGTCTCTTTTATTTTCTTTCTTGTTTTCAAGTTCTATTTTTCTGTCATTATCAATTTTTTCTAGTGCGTTATTTATATTTATATTTGTTATCTCTTGAGAATATTGACCTCTTTCAATTTCTTTCAAAGCAGCGAAAAGTTTATCCATGTTTTGATTAATCTCTTTTCTGTATGCTTCCATTTGGTCTTCTATCTTACTCACTCGTTTATCATTGTCACGCATTCTTTTATCGTTATATCTATCTTTGTCCTCTAACAAACCTACACGCCGTGCAAGGTCATAGTTATTGTCCGCACTCAAGATTCCACCCACTTTCTATAAAATAAAACCACAAGCCTAAGCCTGTGGTTGTTCTGGATAATCTTCACCAGTGATTTCTTTGTATTGTTCTTTAGTTGTTACACCTAACTCTACATACGTTTGAATATCCTCGTTTGCGTAACAATTGATATCGTAAAACCATTTAATGCTGTCGAATGATGGATACATTTAAATTTCCCCTTTCAATTTAGCGATTTCTTGCATTGCATCGGCTAATTCTTTTTGTGTTGCTTGTAATTGTACTGCTGTTTTTGTCAATTGCATTTGTGTTTGTGCTTGTTGTATTTCACCGTGTGTTGGTTCATAGGGATCTGTTGGATTATTCTTTTCATAATCTTCTTTAGTTGTTCCTATCCATTCAATACCATCAAAAAAGAAGGGACTGTATATCCCTTCCGGTGGTGCTGTTTCTGTGTATTCAAAATCATATTGTTTATCTTTTTCAATAATAGTTGGTGAACCATTTTCCACTTTATATACTAATTTATTCATATTAAACCACCTCTTTAGCAATAAATGTAATAGGGTCAAGAGTGAATGGGCTGTTGAAACTATCTTGTTTGATAGTGCTTATAGTCCCATTATAATTTATATATATCAATGAGTCATAACCATCTAACGATGTACGATGTGGCACTGACCAACCTCTGTTCCATGTTGTTGTAATTTGCAAGTTGTCTGGTAGAGCAGAAAAATCACCTATAGCTGTCGTGTGAACCCAACCATTTAATTGACAGAAGTAATACCCATTACCAATTGAAAAGTATGTTAATGTAGCGTTTGTTTCTGAATCCACACCACCACTTGTTAAGGTAGCGCCGTTAATCAATGTTAAAGGCACAACTGTTGCATCTTTTTGCGAATCTGTGTAACTTATAAGTTCGTTTTTAACTTTATTTAATTCAGTGTTAAAATCACTTACATTCACTTTGTCTTTTGTTTTTGTTTCCACAGTATTATTAAAATCAGTCATTTGATTATTTATATTTTGTTTATATGTTTCAAAGTCTTCTGCTTTCAAGTAAGCATTATCTGTTATGAGTTCGATAATCTCATTCTTCTCACTTTGAATTGCAAGTAATACTTGATTTTCTTTAACACCAATTCTGGCTATACCATCATTTGTAGCGTTTGTAACTTTCGTTATATAATCTTCCATATTCGCCAATGCTTCTTCCATAGCTGTCGCACGATATTGAATAACTCCTAATAATTCATCAAACTTACGAATGTAACTTAATTTAGTATCGGCAGAAATTGTATTTATTACCGAGTCTTTAATACTAAATTCAAACGATCTAACAACTACTGTATCTCCTGTTCCTTTTTGTGAAATATACACTTCACCTAAAGTTTTGCCCACATGATACAATACGTCATCTGGTAATGTATAACTAACAATGCCATTCATTTCATCTTCAAAGACCAAGTTATCGATTTTCTTTTCTCCGTTAGATGTAACAATAGCGATATATGAATCAACATTAATTTCACTTAAAGGCATCGGTGCATCATTACGTGTTATTTGAAATTCAAACTTAGATGTTCCAATATCTTGATTGTAAAATTCAACATTCATTTTTTTAATACTTTTATAATAAGCGTTCACATCTAAATTAGTTTTTACCACTTTATCCATTGCCATATACCTTTCCCCTCCTATAAATCGTATGAAATACCACTTAGACTGATATAATCCACTGATTGTGTTGTATACGTGACTTCCATAATACCTGTTGAGGCTGTTATTTTAACGATACCGTAACCACCATATTCAGAAGAAGATAACGCGCATATAAATTGTTTGTTAACTCTAGGACGGTATTCCGGTGGTAATGTTGCAACTTTTGCTGGTAACGTTTTACTTACGCCTTCAACTTGACCATCAATTATTTTTGTACCGTCTGATAATATCTTCATGTACGGCGCCATGCTATAAAATGAAGTAACACCATTTGCAAGTGGTAAGTTTTCTCTAGGATAACCATATTTCATACCATAAGACTTCCAACGTTTTTCTGTGTTATGCCAATAGTAGAACACTTGGTGTGTATATAACTCAGTATTACCTTGTAGTGTCATTACAAATGTATTGTTATTTGCATTCTCTATAACTATTTTTCTTGTTGGTTCAAAGTCACTGCCATCTAAGTCTTTTACATCGACTGCGGAAGTATAAAACTCAAATCTAGGGAAGTCAGTATTACTCATGAAATCAAGTATCGCTTGCATCGTATCTAGCTTAGTGCCAACTAACGGGTCAAACATATTTCCATCTGTTGATCGTGGGAAACTTCGATTGGCATAATTATTTGTATTCATTAACGGTGTAGTAGCAGATGCAGAACCAAAGTCTATTGCATCGTGTGAAGGTGATTCATCTTTGAATATGATAATTCCTTCTTCGTTTGATGTAATCATATGTCTACTTTGATAGACACTTAATGTATATATAGAACCATCTTCACCAATCTGCACGCCTTCTGACTCGATAATGTCACATGACAAACCGTTTTCTTCTAATGTTCTTATGAAGCCTTGACCAGATATTAAACCTTCATCTAATAAGGTTCCGTTATTACTAAACACTTTTAATCCTTGATAACCCCAGTAAGTAGGGTAGCCTTTTGCAGCGTATCCGCCCATATTGAAATACACTTTACCGTTACCAATAGCGAATCCTTGTCGTTTAGGCAACTTCTGTGCGTAGTCTGTATTAAAGAAACCACCATCAGTAATATCAAATGCAACTGTTCCGATTCTTTGGAAATCGTCATTGTAAAGTTCTAATACTGTTTTGGTAACTTTAGTGCCTGTTGCAGCAGTTGGTGTTGTAACATACCAAATACCACTGTTGTAATTAAACTGCCATTCAACGTTTACATCATGTTCACTAAGTGGTGTAAGTTGCGCCATTCTTTCTGGTGTCTTATCTATATTGAAACGTCCTAGAACGTGGTTTACAGTCTTAACATATAAATAGCGTATGCCATTTTCATACTTAACAACTGTCCCTTCGCCACCAGCATTACCAGCAGCAAACACTGTTTTATATTCTAATGTGTCCATATCCCATACAACTATCCAACGTCTGTTATCTACAATAACTGGACCGCCCGAATAGTTTACAAATATTTCCCTACGTTGTTCATCTAATGCAAATGATTGTGGGTAAATGTAAACATTCCCTGTTAACACAACGATATCTTCATAATCTGGAAATTTTAAAGGTAGTTTTTTCCATATTTCTTTTTTGTATAAAGAGTTAGTGGGTGCTTTTTCTTTTTCTAAATATTCAACTGTTTGTTGTGTTGAATTGACGATATCATTCATTTTTAAAATATCGTTTTTTAACCTTTCAGATAAAGTACCAAACACCTCTTTTTCTCCTAATACAGAAACCCTGCTATCTCTAACTTCTTGTGTTCCTTCACCAATGGAACCTAGAACTAAATTTTCTATTTGTTGTCCTCTGTATCTTGCTTCGTCGTACATTGTCCACATACCATATTTGATTTGTTTTGCATCGTGTGCATTTTCTTGTGTTGTTTGGTGTGTTTGAAATGCATCTCGATTGTTATTTAGCTTATTTTGAATTGCTATAAAATTACTAATCATTTGCCTTCTGAATTCTTGACCAATACCGATGCTAAATTCTGTTATCAAATTCATTGCTTGACCTCCCTAGTATAATAATTCTAGTCGATTACTTATTATCCTTGCTATTGTTTCATAGCTTAATGAATTAGGATGTTTACCGTCTGATAAATAGTAATCGGCATTGTACTTGTTTATGCCGGATAAATTGTGCAAGTTAATACTTGTCACGTGATTTTTCTTTGTAATACCTTCTATTGATTCGATATACTCTTTAAAATAAATACCAGCAGTGTTTGGATTTTCATCACTGTTCTCACCATTCACTGCATATATACGGGATCTAAACATTGGGCAAATGAATACAATTCTAACTGTAGGCAATGTTTCATGAATACTTTTAATAACTTTGTTAATTGCTCCTTTAAAAGTAGCACCAGTTGTATCATTTTCTGTGCCAAGCGCTTTAGAGCTTCCAAAATCATTACCACCAAAAAACACTGTGATTAAGTCAATACTATCCCAATTAACGTTATTCAATGCATTTGCTTGTGTTCTATAATCACGACCACCATTAGCGTAATATTCGTTCATTGAAGTAACTAATTCTGTGAAATCTTTTTTTCTTATAAATTCTGCCATTTTTTGCATACTAGCCATATTTAAATATGAGTTATTTGTATGGTCACTCATTCGGCAACCATAGAATCCAGCTTTAACAATGTTAGCACCCAACGTTTCACCAACAAGTTCTGGGTAGTTACCTAATTCAGTATTACTATCACCAAATACAACAATGTTCTTACCTGCTAGATTTGAGCTCTTGCCTAATTTATCAGCATCAATGACTGCTTCTATATGTGTCTTAGGGAAATACATTTCACCCTCTAAATCTCTTAAATATCTATGGTTAACCTCAGCCATCTATTAATATCACCCCCACTATTTCTGAATAACCTTCTGGCATAGAAAAAGACGACCCACTATTTAGTGAACCGCCTTGCACCAGATTATTCATTGTTTTAATATTTCTGTTAATGCGTTGTTGTATTTTTATAATATCCGTTGGTGAGTTACTGAAATCTACTTCAACTGGTTGATTCACGATTGGATGTGATTCGGTTATTTTAACTACTTTTAAATCTAAGTTGTAACCTAGAGGTTGATGAATAAATCGAATCATATGATTTTCTTTCACATCATCATTACGAATATAATGTTTTTCTTCCATACTACCTAAGTAGTTTGTCGAAACTTCAACTGTTGGTTGATCATTGAGTTGTGCTTTGATTGTTTCGAGCAATTCGTCTTTATCTAACGTATCATCATCAAACACAGTTGGTGCTTCTGACCAACCAAACGTATCTACATTAGGCGATTCATATTCAGCGTAAGTGTGATAAACGTCACTACCTTTTAATACGGCTGTTAAGTTCAATGTTGTTGATTTCTCTGTTCCAACATACATAACTGGTGCTGTTTTATATTCTTTAACTTCCGGGTCTGGACCAACGAACACTGCTTTGAAAGTGTGTTTACCCTTGCTTAAATTACGAGCAATAACGATTGATTCAGTACGTGCAGTGTGACTATAACAACTGTATCTATCAATTTTCACATTATCGATATATACATCTAGTAATCCACCACGTGATAACTTTTTAAGCGACCAAGTTAACGTTTCGTTTCCCCACTTACAATCCAACTCTTTTGAGTAGTATGCACCTTCTTCTTGCGTACGCCAGGTACCTTCTTTGAAGAATTTACCACTATAATTTAAATCGGGTGGTTTAACTGGATTGTAATTTTTGGTTTCAGTCTTAGTTTTCTTTTTGCCGTAACCTTGAATATAAGTCCTAACATCAGTTGTGGAAGTTGTAGCTTGTACCTCGCTTGAATTATATTTGTATATTAATGGTAAATCTGACATTTGGTAAAATGTTTCGTCATCATAAATATAAATTTTCTTATTATCTGCAAAGTAAATATAATTAAACAACTCCGCACCATCCGTTAGGAACTCCATGCCATTTTTACCACCCAATTCATCAATGGCAATACGTTGGTCAAACTCACCTACAATTTCATATGAAAAATCCAACTTATTATTTCTAAATCCAAACTCAAGATACTGTTCTAGTGTCATGGTAGGTTTGCTTTCTTCTTCTGTTTCTTCGGTGTTCAATTCTTCATTTTCCAAATCTTTTTGAATATAATGATTTTGAAACTCCATGAATATGTGTTTAGCAGCAATTTCATTCGTAACAATCGCACCATCATATTTAATAGATGTAGATTTAATCACATACTCTTGACCTTTCCACACTATCAACATTTCATTCAACAATGTATCGAATATATCAGTATTTAATGAGGTTTTGTAAATAGTAAAGCCAATGGATCGTTCGTTGTTTTTCTCGTATTCATATTTGAATGAACCGAAGTCAAAATCAGTTAGTATTTCACCAAACGTACCCTTTCTATTTTTTAAGATTAAACTTTCCAATTCATTCACCTACCTATATATGAACGGGAATATCCATTGAGTTGATATTTCGCTTATATTCTCGCCTGAAATTTCTATATTGTTAAAACCTTCATTTAATGTTAACCATTGCCAATTCGTATCTATACCTACACGTTGATTATCAATGAAAGGATGTACACCATTTATGGTTAGCATTTGATTGCGCTTTATCGCTTTCTTGTACTCGAATGTATCTCCAGTAGTCTTGTTTGTTATCTTAAATCCTTTAGGTGCGTCTATATTAATGATTAACTTAAATCTATGTCTCAACAATGGATTAATTATGTCTGATGAACCGTTGTAAATTTTAAAACTTGTTGTATCATGTTTGTACTTAATTTCATCATCAGATAACAACCCACCTTCAAACTGCCATTCACCGCTAGATAAACTGAATTCATCTGTATCTTTAAGTGATTCGGAATAGCCTTTGAATACTATAAAAGTCACTGCAAAAGTAGCAAATGAATTAGTTAAGTTTTCATTATCATTACTATCACAATACACTGCGTATTTTTTTCCAGGCATATCTGAATGCCATACGTAATATGGTTCACGTTGATATAATATATTTCTCAATTTTTGCTTATACAACTTCAAATCTTTAGTGTCCAATCCTTTAAATGAAAAGTTTAAAATCAAATTAAAAGGACCGAACGTAGTCGGCCCCATAAGCACTCCATCAGTACCATTGATTTCAGTTGTATTTGCATTAACTTCCACATCTTCTTCAATGTGATCTAAAAACAATAAATTAGCTGTATCAGTTAACTTAATATCAAAGTTATCATTAAATAATCTAACTTCCTTTTTCAAATTAGAAAGCACCTCCCATATTGTATGCCATCATTTGTGCTTTTTTACCTTGTGCTTGAGATACATCACGTTCAGTAAATCCTTTAGGTTGTCCTTCAATACTCTTATTGCTTCTTACAATTTCTTTCAAGTAACCGTTTTGTTCTTGTAATTCACCAATCATTTGCATTAACAAGTTAGTATTGTCTCCACTGTTTGATTGAGAACTATATTTATTACTAACATCATTAGGACGTTTATTCTTCTTATCCTTAATCTTACTTTGTGCGTAACCAATCAATTTCATTGCGTCGTTAGCACGTGCCGGATCAAGTGGTACTACTACTTCACTATGACCGTCTTCAGCTAAGTTGTATAAACCTTCACTGTTGATAATTCCACCGGTTGCATAAGGTAACCCATGACCTATTTGATTTAACATGCCTTTCTTCCCATATCTTGCTTTAGCATATCTCATACCCGCAATAAGGTTATCCAACGGATTCCAAATATCACCATGACCAGATAGTTTATATTGATTAAACGTTCCGGGTTTAACTTGAACCAAACCACTAGCGCCGGAAGGGTTCTTCGCCTTTGGATTAAACGTTGATTCTGTTCTAGCTTGTTCTTGCCAAGCTTTAATGTATTTAGATGTTTGTGGTAAACCAGCCATTCCCAATGCCTGTTTGATAGTACTAGCGTATTTACCGCTACCTTTTCCGCCACCGTTATTTTCTTTCAACCATTTCATCGGGTCTTTAGGTACGCCACCCCAACGCATTTCATAGTGAAGGTGAGCGCCGGTAGAACTACCTGCTTCTCTACCTTGTCTTGATGGGTCACCACCAGATAAGCCTAGTAAATCACCTGGTTTAACTTTTTTACTTCCACTAAATGCATGTTTGGATAAGTGACCATAAATAGTTTCCATAGTTCCTGATTTAACAGATACCATGTTACCGAATCCACCATTCCAACCTTTGCTAGCTGTGGCAGTACCACCTGTAGTAGAGAATACTTTAGTTCCGTATGGATAACCAATATCAATACCATGATGAGCTCTAGGGAATGGGTAACCTTGCGCTAACGCTTCTGCTGCTGTACGAGCAAAACCGAAATTAATACCGTGTGATAAATCTAAGAATCCACTATCTCCACTTCCTTGTTCGTTAAACCAAGATGTAAATAAGTCAACTATCCCGTTTTTTATCTTCTTGTACATGCCTGACATAAGTTTTCCAGGAATAGAATCTCCACCTAGGAAGTCAAAATTGACACCCATATCTTTAATTACTTTTTCAAGTAACTTTTTAGGCTTATCCATCCACTCCATTACGTCTCCCATGCTTTCTTTAAGGAAGTTGGCACCTTGACCGGCTTTCTTCATAGTTGTTTCTACTGCCTTTTTACTACCTTCTTTAACAGCTCCACTTCCTGCTTCCCACAGTTTTTCAGCTGTATCTAAAGGTCCTCCGCCAGCTTTCTTCTTAGCATCGTTTTCTAAGCCGCCGAACAAATCATCTTTCTTATTCTTTTTGAAGCCTAAACCTGCTAATAGATCACTTGTACCTCGAGAGAATTTTGGAATTGCACCAGAACTCATAAGACTTTGCGTATTACGTCCGTTGATGACTTTATCACCTTTATCTAATCCTACAAGTGCGTTTCTACCCTGTGGCGCATGTAAAGAACCGTTTTTACGTTGAATTAGTTCTTGATGTCCATTTGGTCCTGAACCATTACCTGGTCCTTTGTCATTTACAACTGCCATTGTTGGACGACTGATTGCACCATTACTTACAAAGTTCTGTGAATGTGTAGACGATGTGTCAGTACCAGTGGATAACTTAATAGGTTTAACCATTTCTTTACCCATGCCAAGTTTTTCACCAACTGCGTTCACACCACCGATAAGTTTGTTTAAACCTTTTTTAACTTTGTCTACCATATCATCGATAAAGCCTTTAATTTTACCGATAATATCACTTAGTACATCACGCATTTTTCCGAATGTACCAGTTACCTTATCTTTTAAGGATGTAGCAACACCTGTTACTTTGTTCCAAATTTTATCCCATGTATCGTATAGGTTATTTTTCACTTTTCCTATGATTGACTTAATAGAATTTTTCAGATTGTTGAACTTATCTTTCACACCGTTCCATAAAGATGTGGCAATTGAAACCACTTTATTTCTGACTTTGTTCCAGATATCGTATAAGAAATTACGTACACTATTGAAAATTGATGTGATAGAATTTTTAAGTGAGTTAAATTTACTACGAACACCATTCCAAAGAGATTGGGCAATTGAAACCACTCTATTTCTGACAGCAGTCCACAATCCATATAGGAAATTTCGAACTGAATTAAAAATTGATATAGTGGAATTCTTTAGACTGTTGAACCTACTTCGCACAGAATTTAGAATACTTCTGGCAAATCCAGATATTTTGGTATAAATAAAATTCCAAGCTGATGAAGTTATAGATTTTACGCCATTAAAAATGTTCATTATGAAATTCTTTATGGATGTGAAAATTCGTTTAACAATTCCCCAAATGAAATTACCAGAAGAACTAAAGATACGTTTAACAACACCCCATGCACCGCTTAAAATTGATTTGAGCAAACCGCCAAATAGACGTACTACTTTTAATATTTTACCTATGAAGACTAATTGTATTAATCCCCACACCATATTAAGAACGCCACTAGCAACTTGTTTTATTCCAGACCACATAGCGCCCCAATTACCAGTGAATAAAGCTGAAAAAACCTTAATAGTACCCATAATAATATTTAGTGCGCCTTGTATTGTTCCTTTTATTGCGTTCCAAGTATCGACGATAAGCCATTTGATAACTGGCCATATCAATTTCATTATTCCGAGAATTATGTTCATTGCTGTTTTAACCACTGGAACAATTATAGTATTGAAAGTCCATGATATTGCCGTTCCTAGCGCTGTCAAAATAGGTTTAACAACAGACCATATTGCTTGGAAAACTGTCTTTATGACGTTCCCAACGTTTTGTACAGCTTGCATTATCATTGGTCCATTAGCTTGCCAAAAAGCCATGATTTGCGCACCAATTTTCAAAGCAAAATCTTTCACCGCTGTTACAACTTGTAGAATCAATGTACGAATTGTAGAAATTGTTGTTTTTATAAAACCAACTACACTAGGTGGTAAAATCTTGTTTAGTATTGCTTCTGCACTAACAAAATCACCTTGCCACATTGTCTTAATTCCGTTGAATAATGTTTTGACTACTCCCCATAAACTTAGGAAAACAGTTTTAACACCATTCATCGCACCGTTCACAATATTTCTAAACGTTTCAGATTTCTTATAAGCTACAACTAATGCTGTACCTAATGCTACTACACCAGCAATAACTAGCCCCCATGGTCCTAACATGAATGTAGCTGCGGAACCAATGCCTTTTAGTGCCATTCCTAAAAGTGGTGAAGCTTTTGTAACAGTTGCCATTACTCCAGATAGGTATTTCATTACACCACCAGCTTTAGTAATACCAACCATTATTGGTCCAAGTGTAGTCATAATACTACCTAATGAGGCTGTAAATACTCCTACAACTAATGCTAATGGACCAATTGCAGCTGCTAATGTACCGAACGCTACTATCGTACCTTGTAACCAACCAGGTAAATTAGTTAATTTAGTTGCTAAACCTGCGATAGCGTCTGCTGCCTTTCCTATAAATGGTGCTACCACATCACCAATACTAATTGCTAGTGATTCAACCGCAGATTTCATTTTACGCATTGAACCACCAATACCGCCTTCCATTTCCTTAGCCATTCGTTTGGAAGCGCCACTCGAACCATCGATTGATTTAGTAAGCTTTTTGTAATCATTTTCTGATGCGTTAACTACTGCCAACGCACCACTCATAGATTCTTTACCGAATATAGTTGCTGCTGCAGCTGCTTGTTGATCTTTGGTAAGACCACCCATGCTACTTCTCAATTGATCCATAACATCACGCATTGGTAGCATTTCACCGTTACTATCTGTGATAGATATACCGAGTTCATCCATCTTATCTTTCATCGCTTTAGTAGGTTTTGAAAGGTTAGTAAACATCGTACGTAATGCTGTACCTGCTTTTTCACCTTTTATACCGGCATTACTCATTAAACCTATAGCGACTGATGTATCTTCCACACTGTAACCTAATGCGCCAGCTACAGGTGCTGCATATTTAAACGCATCTCCTAAACCTTTTACATCTGTATTGGCTTTAGAACTCGTCTGTGCTAGTACATCGGCAAACTTACCACTATCTTTTGCTTCCATGCCAAAAGCTGTTAATGAATCGGTAACAATATCACTTACTTGACCTAAGTCTTCACCCGACGCTGCAGCTAAGTCCATAACGCCACTAATACCAGTCATCATTTCTTTTGAATCCCAACCGGCAAGTGCCATATAGTTGAGTGCATCTGCTGACTCACTTGCGCTAAATTTAGTTTTAGCACCCATTTCCAACGCTTTATCACGTAGTGAGTTAAACTCTTTACCAGTAGCTCCAGATGTCGCTTTAACTTTACGCATAGAATCATCGAAATCTATACTAGTCTTTGCAGCTAATCCAAATCCAGCTACAACTGGTGCTGTGACATACATAGACATTGAACGACCAACACTTTTCATTGATTCGCCCACTTTATTTATCTTAGGACCCATTTCAGTAAAACTCTTACCTAATCTACCGAAACTACTGTTAGATACTCTAGCAGCTGCTTGCGATTCCTTTTGAAAGTTTTTAAACGAACTTGTAGTTTGTTCTAACTCATGCTCCAGGTAATTCAAAGTATCAGCTTGTTTGTTATACTCTGTCCGAAGTCTTGCAGCTTTTGCACTATTTGCGCCTTGTTCTTGCGCTGTCTTTTGATATTGTGCGCGTAGTTCTTTAACATTATTCCTTTGTTGTTTAGTAGCTCCATCAAGTTCACGAATTCTGTTTTTGTATGAAGTCATAGACTTCTCGGAATTTTTAAAGTTATTTCTTGATAACTTCAAATCAGAATTCAATGTCTTAAAACTACGTCTAACACCAGCAAGTGTGGCACCAATACCCATATCTTTCATGGATAAATCTATTTGAAGTCCTTTTATTCTTTCTGCCATTGTTCCACCTCCTTACTTACAAATTGCTAATAAAGTAATTAAAAGATACAAGCAGTCAACATGCTGTCACATTTGTAATGAATAGGCGCTTCAATAAACGCATTTAACATTTGTTGTTCCATAATTCAAAACCTCCTACCTATTACTGTCCAAAGGCTGATAGCATAGACGACTTACGTTCCGCTTTAGCTTTCGTATTTAAATCATCGAACACCAAATAAAACGGAATATTTAACACATCGTTGTACGTCTGTTCACCGTCTTTAACCATTTTCTTAATAGTTTTTTTCAAATTTTCTTTGTGATCTTCCCAACCATTTACTGATATTGATTGAACTTTTTCATCTGAATCAACCTCATCATCTAAATTTTGCCCGCTACCTATGAAAACAACTTGTTTGTATAGTTCGTGGGTACCTTCATATGATGTTAGACCGTCAATAAGTTGTCTTTTAGAAAACTGGTTATCGAATATACGGACAACTAGGTCTATCATTACGTGTAACTCGTCATTGTCTGGATTGCCTTTTAACGAAGCTAGAAAAGAAACACATTCATATACCAAAGAAAAAGGAATGCTCGGACGTGTGACAAATGTTTCGTATCTCTCCGGCACTCCTTCACTATTAAAGTTTGTAGCTAATTCTATTTTGCTGTGTTTCATTCATATCACCTCTTATTACTTTAGAAGCTGTTTCAAACGTTTTTCATTTTCTTCTGATAACTCACCTTGTGAAATAAACTCTATTTGCGCTCTTAATTCTGGAATTGCTTCTGGCGCATGTAAACCATCCATTAATTCTTTTACAGTGAATTGATTTTTATAAATATCTTCTGCTACTAACTTGAACATTTCTCTAATACTTTCAAATCCTGATTCTTCATCAAGCTTTTCAATTTCTTCCACTTTCTCAAATACATTCATTAACTCACTGAAAGGTAAGTGTTTAGGTGTGAAATATACTTTCGTTTCAAATTCACCGTTTTCTTTTTCACCTGTGATTAATTCTATAAAGTTTAATTTAGTTTGTTTGGCCATTTATAATTGCTCCTTTGGTTTTATAATTTTTTTAGCGTTCAACTTGTTTAATTGCTTCTACATACTTATAACAAGCTTTCTTATTATTTATATTTTCTAAATTGTCGTGAAAAGGCGTTTTATCAACATACTTTCCTTTGAAGAACATGTTGTTTTCTTCGCTTGTTACACCTGCATTGTGGTATATTTTATTCTTATACCATTTTTCTATAGGGTCTGTTGCCCAAGTGAAATCTAACTCATCACTTACACTTGATTTTTTGCCAAAATAATACATATTCCAAAGTTGAGCCCACATTTCAGCCGTCCACTTTTGAATAGGTGTATAATCTGAACCATTTGCTTTTATATATGATTTCTCAATGCCATTAAGATATTGGTATAACTTTATGGAATCTTGATAAACCTTTTCCCAATATTCAGCAGTCGGATGCGAAATAATCCACTGCGCCCCAGCTATAGGATTGTTTTCTCTTATTACATTTTCTTTAATACCAATAACTTTGCACATGCCACTTAACAAATCTTTACCTTTGGAATCAATGTATTCTATTCCTAAGTAACCGCCACAATCACTACCAACCCATTTATTTGAGTTGTAATCAACATTGGACAAGTTTGGTATTTCTCTAAAAATAACGTCCGAATCAATGTAAAAATAATCTTCTATTTCTCTACTTGAGTCTTCTTCGAGATACTTCCACCACAAATAAGGTTTAACACTTGGAATATAATGCTTATCTCTAGGACTATCATCGTATACATGAACTTCAACATTGTAATTATCTTTAAAATACTTAGGGATTGAATCGTCCCACTTAGCAAAAAGTAGAACGATTTCTTTTACCCCTAGATTTTTAAGGTTTGTTATAACAACTTCAAGCTCCCACTCAAACCTTTTAATAGCAGGTTGGCATAGAATGAATTTCATTAAGCACCAACTGTTGTAGTTGAAGTAGTAGTAGATGTTGTAGTTGATGTTACTGCGTCTGGATGTGCCTCGCCAAATACTTTTTCCCATATACTGTGTAACGCTGCATTTGTTCCTTTAGGGTCAAATCCTAAGAACATAGCTTTTGGCTCATCGTAACCTTCTACATCTTTCGCAATAAATGTTCCTGTTGTACTTTGAGAACTGAATTCAACTTCGTCTGATTGTGTAGTCCCTTCCACCTCTGCGAATGTGAATTTACCAGAGATTAGACCGACAACTTCACGACCTTCAGCTGATGTACGCTCTAATAAAACAGCTACATCATTCGGGGTATCATTACCTACTGCAACGATTCCATTCTCATCTGTTTCTAACCCAAATAAAGCTGCACGATCTTCAAGAGATAATGTATGGAAACCTGATTCTAATTCAACATCACCATTTGATACTGCTGTTTCCATTGTTCTGTTATCACCATGTGCTTTAACAACTTCTTGTTCTTTTGAGATTGTAATTTCTTGTAAACCTTCGATACGTTCTGGTGTTTGAACTGTTGCACCTTCTTCACCTAAAACTTTGTAATTAAAGTTATCTAAACCTGTAAAACTTGTTTTTTGTTTAGCCATTATAATTCCTCCTGTGTATTTAATTCAGAACGATAAAAGGCCCCCTCGTATCTACGAGCGGACCTGTATATTTTTAATTCTTTATCGTATTCTGGTTGTGCATTTGCTGTATTTTCCATTTTTAACTTTTCTTTCATCAACCTAGATATGTGATAACTAAGTTGGTTTCTAACGTGATAAGCTTGATAATCACTTGATTCTGGTACAAACAAATCAATCTGTACCAAATAACTTAAAGCCAAATTATCATTATCTGCATATGCAAGTGGTAAAGTATCGTCAATTTCACTCATGACAATATAAGGTTTCGATGCATCAGAGGGTTCTGGGTATTCGTAGAATTTAATTCTTTTTCCTACATGTTCTATAACTTGATTGTCGTTTATCAGCGTATTATAAATGTCCATTAGAATATCCCTCATCTACATCACCCTTTCTCTAGTTCTCTTTTAACTATTTTGAAATAGGTATCTCTACCGCTTCTTAAAGCTCTATCAATCGCACCTTTACCATCTGGATTAGGGTTTTTGATTGTGCCAAACTCATTTAAATGTATAATCCGATAACGATCTTTAGGACCTTTCCAATGTATTTTGATTGTTCGAACACCATTTAATAAGTAAGGCCTAGATAATGTGACTTCATCGATACTGGCACCTGTATCCTTAAAGGATTGGAAGTTGCCTTGTATCTCTTTAATTATTACTTGACCACCAGCTATAAGTGCTTTATCAGTTATCTTTTTCATTTTTTGCTTACCATATTTACGCTCTAATGCTTGTTCAATTTCTTTCAAACCTTTCAATTTAACTGTCATTGGCAACACCTACAACTTTGATTATTTCTTTATTACTAGAATTTGGTGCAAAGTCAATAACTCTGAATGTTAAATCTTGATATAGGTCATGCATCAACTCAAACGTATCAGAATGTTTAATACGGTAATCTGAATGAGGATTTCTATAATTAATGGTTACCTTATTTGTACCTGTAATATTGCTTGTTTTTTCTAAGTCTTTAGTTGAGCTTTCATAAACTTCACAAAGTGTAGTGAAAACATCCTCTGCTTTGCTACTACCGGGTAAAGGTCCTTCATTTTCTACCATACGAAAAAAAGTAACAGGAACTCTAAGGTCTCCGTTACTTATCTCTGGTGGTTTATAATTCTTCTTCATAATCAACCTCCTTCATGTTTTCTAAAGCGAAAGAAGTGATTTGTGATAAAAAGTTTTCGTGAAAATATTCTAATACATCGTTATAAGCATATCTTGTACGCTCATACACAAGCTCTGTACCTCTTATGTTCTCACCGACTACAAAGTCTTGACAACGGTACTTTATATCTTCATACGATTGCTCAAGCAATGACTTGATATGCTCATCTTCAAATGTATGGAATATCTTCAATCGTCTTTTCATTTCATCTACTTGGTTTTGTGTGATCATTTAATCACCTACTTATCAATTCGTTCTAAAACTGTACCTAAACTTTTCAATTTTTCATTTACTTCTTCAGAACGTTTGACAGTCATTTCTACTTCTGAATTTTTCTTTAAATACTTGTTTTTATCGTAATCTTGATAACTATGTTTAACTTTAAACTTCGCCATAATATTTACCCCCTATTAAGCTCCAGCTGTAGTAGTAGATGTTGTAGTTGAAGTTGTTGGTTTAGCTGCGATATTTAAGTCATATACTAATGAAGTCTTGTTATCGTCAGGCATACCGTGTGCAAATTGCTTAGCGATAAATACATCTGCATCTTCTAAAGCTAATGTTTGGTCATAAGACTTAATGTTAACTGCACCAGTTTGAACTGCATAGTAGCGACTACCTACTACAAATAATGCTTGGTTTTCTGGTACGAATTCTGAAGCAATAACATCTACGTTGAATGGTAATGATGTTACCCAAGAACCATTAACCGTTTGCATTGTATTTTGTGCTTTAATATAAAATTGATCGGCAGGGTTAACTACTAAAGTTACACCTGATGTTACATCTACTTTATTTCCATTTTCTTTAGTAGATAGAGTTGTTAATGCACCAGCAAGTTCATTAGCAGTAGTTTGAGCGTCTGCGAATGTTAATGTACCAGTTGCTGTTTTATCTGCTGCGCCTGTTACTGTTACGCCATCAGTATCATACGTTAAGTCTTTAGTTAAACCATATGGTTGGTTAGATGCTGCACCATTACCTAATACAACACCTTCTTCTAATTTAAGAGCCATAGCTTCTGCTAATTGTAAACGTACATAACGTTCAACCCATTCTGGACCAAAGTCGAGCATATCTTTCGGTACAATCGCAAATGCTGTTAATTTGTTTTGTGAGAAGCTTAATTCTTTAAAGTTAGCTTGGATTTGTCCTTGAATTTTACCAAAGATTTCACCCCAGATTGCAGCTCCACTTGGGTCTCCAACAATCATACGTGTTTTAATTCCGGCAATTTGGAAATTAATTTTAGATAGTAAAGGACGTGCCTGTTGCATATCTTCGAACACACGTAACACCGTAGATTCAGGTAAGATAACTTCTTCTTTGTAAGTATCTAAGTTAGCTTCATCTTCTACTAAATTTGTGAAAAAACGATTTTCTTCTGCTGTTAATATATTGTCTCCACGATTCATACGTACTTGTTTGTCAGTAGTAGTGTTGTGGACTTCTTCACGTGCTTCTTTTAACACTTCATTGTGCAGGTTTTGAGAAAAGGCAGCCATGTATTCAGCATATTTATTTTCTACTACCTCTTGGTCTTCTTCATTACGTACTGCATTGAAATATTCATTCTTTAAATTCTCAACGTCTTTGTTGATTGCATCTTTAAATTTCATCGTCATACTTTTTCCTCCTATAATAACCTTTTTGATTTTGGTTTCTTGTTTTGATTTTTAAAAGACTTAACTTCATTTGTTAAATTTGCAATTTGATTCTGTAATTCAATGATTTCTGCGTTATTTTCTACTTTAGTTTCTTTAGGTGTTTCAACCTTTTCTTTTGTATCATCTGCAAAACCTTTATCTACTGCGTCTTTAGCAGTAAACCAAGTTTCTTCAGACATCATTTGAGAAATTTCATCACGATCTAAACCTGTTTTTTCTTGGTAAATATCCACAATGGATTCATCAATTGTTTCTAAAGCGTTTAGCGTTTTTTTAATATCGGCTTTATTACCAATAGCTAAAGTTGCAGCTTCATGTACCATGATTGAAGCGCCTTTTTCCATTACAATAGAATCAGCAGCCATAGCGATAATTGATGCAGCACTTGCAGCTAAAGCAGTAACTTCTACTGTAATGTTTGACGGGTGATTCTTAAGGTAGTTGTAAATTTCAATGCCTTGGAATACATCACCACCGGGACTGTTTAATCTAATAACAACATCTTTGTTCACATCGTCTAATGCATTCGCAATGTCTGCACTGTTGATAGTTTCATCTGCAAAAAATGACGCTTCTGCAACGGGGCCTCCTAAAGTGAGAATGACTTTATCGTCTTGTACTTCATTCTTAAACGAATATTTAGACGTTGCTTTGATTAGTTCCTTTTTCGTCTCCATTATCAGTCTCACCTCCTTCCGTTGAATCTTCTTTCTCATAGTTTTTAGTCAAAATAAAACGGTCTCCACCTTCAACAGGTTCAAGACCAAGCATTTCACGCACTTCATTTTGTTTAGCTGCGCTTGACGATATTAATTTGTCTACTTTTTCCGCATTCTTAATAGGATCTACCTTGTTAATGCCTACTACTTTGACACATTGTCCTTTTAAATATTCTTGTTCTGTAAAAAACTTACTATTTAATTCATCTTCAATTTTAGTGACAAGTGGATTGATACAGAAATCAAGATAAGCATCCATAGCATTACTAAGGTCTGCTACATCACCATGAATAAGGTTGGACGGTATACCAATGATTTTAGCTACATCATCAATGAATAAACGTTTAACTTTTTGCAAGTTTTCAGCACCATTATCAGTACCATTGGCATTGTCTTTTGAAAGTTCTTCGTAATCAAAACCGGGTACTTGTGGTACGATTGCGACACCATTATTTTTAAATTGACTGTATATTTTATCAATATACTTCTGTAACCTTGTCATTTTATTATTGTCTAATTGACCACCGCCATTGCCGACACTAACAATACCTCTAATCTGATTCTTTCGTAATTGTGTGTCCATCATACGACCAAATAACTCACCATAATCACCAAACAATCCATCCACAAACCTTTGAAGTTTGTCATTGTTGTAGTTCAGATAAACTACTTCATCCATCTTAAAATTACGTTTAAATACATAGTCTTTAACTACTACATCTTTAAACAAGTCATCATAGACCGCATATTCTTCTCTATAAAAATCATCAGCAATTAATAAATCATCACTATCCGATTTTATAATTAATACCTCATTGTCATACACAAGTTTATAAATAACCTTGTGCCAAAAGTCCGAAGCACTAGAATCTGTATTAGGTCGTACATTTAATTTGTAATACAACTTGTCTCTAACTAATTCTTGTCCATCTTTAACCCAAAATTCTGATTGGCTAAAGGTACGAGCAATAAAGTTAATAGAGGTTTCAAGTGCAATACGTTTTAAATACGACCTACTAGCAGGGTCATAGGCTAAATCCAAATCAAGCATGTCTCGTAAGTCTAGATTCCTTTTCAGTATTGAATCAAAAATCCCCAATAAATCACCTCCTAACTAGAAATCAAGTTTATCTAATAAGTCGAATGCTTGATCTAAATCAATTTCTTCTATTTCATCTACGCTATACAAAGCGTGTAAGAACGCATGGAAGCCATCTGTTTTTCTTCTGTGTTCGTCCTTCTTGATAAATTCTTTGTTGCCATCTTTCTTTATTTGAACCGCTACATTATTTGTATACCAACGCATTAATGGATTATCGCCATAAATGACACGATGGTTAGCAAACAAGGTTTCTATACGTGGTGCTAATTTACTGTGAACACCTCTAGGATTACGCAACACCTCTATATCAAAACCTGCTTCTTCAAACAGCGGACGCATTAAATCCATTCGGAAATTATCGGCTACTACTTTTTGGATTGCGTACTTTTTGCGCATTTCTATAAACCAATTAACGATATGAACTGGATTAATTGATGGTTCATCTACTATTGTTAAATGACCGTCTTTCTCCCATTGTTTAATTGGTGGCTTTAGTTTAGCTTCGTCTAAGTACCCTTTACGAGCAAACGAATGGGATATCCACACTACATCGTCGCCTTGTTTAAACAATAATCCGACTGCTGCAAAGTCTTTAATACTTGCATAGTCAACACCACCAATAGCTGTTTTATTACTTAATGGTGGTATATTACGAGTTGTAGCCAATACATCATCACGAGACGCTACAATCTTACTTGAATCTTCTTCGGGTAGGTTCATACGTTTTGTTATAAAGTTTTCATAACCACTAGGACTATGCGTTAAATCTTTATATTGATTTAATACTTTACGATAAAGTCTTTTACCATAATCACTCATAGGCTCTTCAAACATTGGATTTGCTTTAGACCAAGTTGTAGGGTCATCTTTTTCTTCTTTATGATCTAGCTTACAAATAAATGGAAACAATCTATCATCAGGTGAATCGCCATCTAAAATTGCTTTAGAACGGTCTTTCAATTTATCTAAGAATCCTTCACGAACAAATCCATCAGTACCTATAAAAAATTCTCTAGGGTGCTTTACCTTACCAAGCCCACTAGAGAATACGTCTACTATGTCATTGTTTTCATATCTGTGAATTTCATCATAAATGATAAACCCTTCACGTCCACCGTCTTTACTACCTGCGTTACTTGTAGCAAATTCAAATTTACTTTGTGTAACTTCTGATGTTATACGTAATTTGGTTAAATCAAAGAAACCTTCACCTTCAACATCGTTAATTCTTCCACTATATAAATTATGTTTAGTAATTTGTCTATGCATTTCTTCAAACGATGTTTTAGCTTGTTTCTCTGTGTTAGCCACAACCGTTCCGTCGTAATTATCTACACCATGTAGCTCACTTATTAGATAGTTAGATAAAGCACTAATCAAACCGTTTTTACCAGCACCACGTGCTACTAACCAAAAGAACTGTTCAAAGTATAATTCATCTTCTTCATCAAATAAGAAAATAAATGCAATTAGAAATTTTTGAAATGGTTGTAATTTAAAATAAAACTTTTCCGTAAAAGCAATACACTTTTCTATTTGCTCATCATCGAAATATAAGTCCTCTCGATACAAAACATTAAGTTCCAAGTGATCTATCAATTTAATTCGGTCACTGTTTAAGTTAATTTCACCATTTTTATATTTATCTATGTACCGTTGTACATGTTTATTTACTTTCGTCATAATAAACTCCTACCTTTTTCCTTCACTTCTTGCGCTACATCTTCAGGTAACAACCGCGTGAGTTGTTGTATGATTTTCATATAAGCGCCATCACGAGAATTGAAAAGTTTGGCTATTGGTCGTTCACGTTCGTATGGAGGGGCGTTCTCTGATTGAGTAAATAACTCATAGTCTCCATTTTCTTGGATATCTAACCACGCATCATCAAGTAATACACGCATTCTTGCAGCTTGAACGATTAAGCCTTGCGCTACTCTCTTTTTGTCATCTGGTATAGATTGGAAAACCTTGTCTAAGCGTTTCTTTTCTTTATCTACGCGTGCCTCATGCTCTTTAATTTGTTGTTCATTTCTTTCCACAGTTATCACCTCTTTTCTATATATGCTTTAGGGAGGGGTTATACGCGATATTTGTTAGCAAATGTCGAGAAAAGACTCCCCACCTCGTTCCCCGAGATTAAAATAAAATTAAAAATATTTTGGGAGGGGGGTTAAATAATTTTTTTATATAAATTTATTTCTCAAAATAATTTTTGATTTTAAAAATTACCACCATTCATCATTCCAATTATCTTTTTTCTTTTTATAAAGATTTCTATCGTGATGATTTTCGTGACAAGCAAAGCAAACTGTAACTAAATTATCTATATCTAATGCTAAGTCTGGTCTATCTTTTAACTCCTGCTTATGATGAACAATTAATCTTGTGTCTTTAGACGTAACTACTTTGCCATTAGCTTTACAAAATTGACATTCATCATTATCTATCTCACGTCTTATCGCTTTTATGTCTTTCCATTCTCTTTTCTTATAAAATCTCTTACGATCATTCACATCTTTATAGTTAATATCATCTATCATATGCAATCACCTTATCTTTATTAATGAATGACATATGCTAACTCATATCAACACTACGAGCATGACTAATAGTTTATATAGTTGGAGTTCATGTGTAGTGTTCATATCAATAAGCACAAAGAAGACACACAGGTAATCACCCCTGCGTGCCTAAATATAATATAGTATTGTTATTTATAATAAGTCACTGGAACTTATCGTATATCGATATTATATACCATACCTATATACAGTACATAATAGTGTGTAATCTGTGCAAAGTGTGCAATATGTGCAGACTTATTGGTGCTTCATGTATGTGTCTACTATCTTATCAATACGACTGTATATACTTCTTCTACTAATACTTAATAGTCTTTCTATAGTCTTAATAGTCTCTCCTTGTTTAAGTAGTTGTAGTATATGATAGTTCTTATCGTTAGTGATATAACACTCTAACTTATCTACGAAGCCTATCTCTTCTATAAGCTTCTGTGAGTGTCTCTTGTCCTTATCATTGCGTATCACTCTAACTAACACCTTATCTCCTGTCTGTCCTTGACCTTTAGGCATTGCTGCCTCTATACCATACTGTCCTGTTGAGGTACTGTCATATTCGTACACTTTATGTTCTAACAAGTTAACACGCCAATGATAGCCTGTAATTAATTGTCTTACCTCTGATTCACTGTACATCTAATACCTCCAGTTATTGTCTAATATCATCATTTATTAATTTCTTAACTGAAATACCCAAACCTTGTGCTATTCTTAATACAACAGCTAACGATATATTTTTTCTGTTATGTTCAATATCCGCAAAATAACTTTGTGATATTCCTATTCGATTTGCCATTTCCTGCTGAGTTAATTTCATTTCTTTTCTAATCCGTTTAAGGTTTTCTCCAAACGTCATTCTCTCCACCTACTTTATTCGTTTATCCCACTTATCTTTAATCTCTCTAATCTGTTCATCAGTATTGAGAGTATAATCCAGAACATTATTTGTCCTCCTTATTATTCAAATGGTGTTTTCTCAACCTTGATAATATCTATCGCTTGTTCATCGGTAAATCCTTCGCGTTTTAAATTAACTAACCTTTCTTTTTGATACTGTGATTTTTGTTTAGCTATTTCTAATAACAAAGGAAGATTACTTTTCATTTCATATATAGCATTTTGTATATTCACATTATCTTTCTTAGTACCATCTACATTAAATATGTTGTCCATTTAATTACCTCCATTTATTTCATAATCCATCGGGTACTGATCCACCGCACCTTTTGCTTGTCTGCGTGTGATAATTTCATTCGTAACGTATTTGGTTAACTCGTATAGGGTAATGATTAGTAGAGTTTTAAGTATTCTCATTTCATCGACTCCCCAATCCTAGAATGTCTGTTCTAATCTTCTTGACCTCGAACTCATACATATCAGCTAACTCTTTAGCGTCTTTGTAAGTATCAAACAACCTAACTCTTTCAGTGTCTAGTGTAGTTGTTACAATCGTTTCCATATGTTTATCACCGTATACTTGTACTACTTCATTAAACATTCTGTTCTCATTGTTAACCACAACGTAATAGTATCTACCTATCTCCAAATTACTCACTGTCCTCTCTCTATTTGTTACCTTGCGATAAAGCTCTACTAATTGGACCGTTATTAAAACTAGAAGGTACTACACTTAATAATCCTTTAGGTTTCTTAGCCTTCTCCTCTGCCTCTTCCTTACTCTCTGCACTCACAATCTCGTAACGCTCATTCTCACGTGGCTTGATGACTTCTACGAAAGGGTGACCGGTTGAATCTGTTAGTGTGCGTATTAGGTATTGGGTCATTTGCACTCACTCCTTGCCTAATATTATTCGTACACGTTCAAGTATGTCTTTATCATTTAATGTCTTGCTCTTTGATGAAGCTCCCATCCTTGCTCATAACTCCTTTTCTATCCTTAATCTCTTCATACGCCTGCTCTAAGCACTCATACAGCGTCATTCCATTTTGTTGGGCTAATATTACCAATGTAACGATAACGTCTCCTATACCATCTCTAAGCTCGTCTATATCGTTTCTGCAAAGTGCAGCAGCGACCTCGCCCATTTCTTCACTACTCTTGGCATACTGTGTAAAGCTATTGCCATTGTGTAAATCTTTATCTATACTCCATTGTTCTACTTGTTTTACTAATTCGTTCATTTTATTTGTCCTCCGTTATATTTAAATCATCCAACTTCGCTCTAAAATACTTATACGTGCTGCTCGATGGTTTGTTTCCTATATGTTGGGAGATTTCGGATAGGAGTGATTTATATTTATCCGATTCTTCATATAGTTCTGTATACATTTCACTCTTAAACTTCCATCTTTCAAAGAAAAGGTTTCTTTTCACTCTTAACTTCTCTTTCTCACGTTCCAACCTACTAACCTTTGCTTTATACCAAGATAGATCGTCTATCAATGTATCTCGTTCTGTTTTAAATTGTTGAGCTTTTTTATTAGCATGAGTTAAATTTTCACTTAAACTTTCATGTGCCTTTTTGTACATTTCAATTTCAGATAACGCCATTTCATAATTAATCACCCTCACCACTCCTTTACATAGTTGTCCACATTATCAATAGCATCATTGCCAGTATAATTACGACTGCTAGCCAAACTGTGAATTGTTTCATTATCCAACCATACCTTTCTCTTTCGTCCAGATTAAAGTCATTGTTAAGTCGTCGTTTGGAATATAAATAGCTCGCACTCTATCTTCATCAAAATCTAAAACACATACATTGTCATAAATAATGTATTTATCATCCACATCTAAACAGATTAACTTTTTAAACTCTGTATCTTCCGTCAATTCTTCCTCGACTTCGACTGTGAAAGTAGTATCGAAAGGGATATACCCATGCAATCTTACTTCTAAGTCTGAATATACTTCCGTAAATCTAACATGGTCACCTAGTACCTCGTTTTCATTTACTCTATATACTTTTTTGGTTGCTTCTTCTATGTTATCTTGAGCCCACTCAATCAACTGTGGTAGGTTCATAGTTTTCTTCTGCTTAATCTTTACCATTCTCTCAACCCCTCCATTATCTTCCTGTTTCGTTTTATATCCTCACGTGGTACTGCTACGATTACACTTCTATAATTCGAGGCTATTACGAATCCCTTAAGACCTTTATCACGTAGTAACTTTGCAACTTCATGTGTCTGTAGCCCACATGTATTTAATTCATACTTTTGTTTTATAGTTTCTGATAGGATCATGACTGTAATTCCGATATTCTTTGTTGTATTCGTACAATGTTGATACCGGTCTTAGTAACTTCTGCATCACTATTAATTAACTTTTGATGCCCTAACCTAGCTAACTCACTACGTTTAATTAATGCCAAGTTGTCCATATCGTCATTCAATCGATTACCATCTAAGAATACTAAGTTATGACCATGTGGTACTTCACCGTTAATTTCTTCCCATATTACTTTATGCTTCAATTTCCATCTGTGGTTATATCCACCTTCGTCTGAAACTTTAATCATTCTATATCCATCTTTATTTATACGTTCAGTGCCGATTGGTAAATAGTTAGCAGGTTTGTGACCTTTTTTGAATTGTGTTCGTTCACACTTTTCATTGTAAACAGGTATTCCTTTGTTCCATGTGATGTGACCCTTTTTAAATTGAGTTGCTACACCACATCTTAATTTCATACGTTTAACCGTTCCTCTCACCTGTCCATATTTCATATCAGTTTCGAAGTGTTCGTTAAACATTTCAGTAAGTTTATGAATTGGTGTACCTTCTATGTTTTGTCTTAAGAACTCTTTTTCTTCGTCTGTCCATCTATGCGCCATATTAAGCACCACCGTTTAAGAGTTTTGGTATTTCTCCGTTAGCGTCTAATTGGTCATCAGCAAACTTCTGCGCTTGTAATACTAGATTGCCATTATCAATAATCCCTTTAGCAATATTAGCTACTGCTTTTGAGCGTTCGATTTCTTCTTTCAATTCTGTACCTGTTACTTCTTCATCATTCAATCTTTCAAGTTGTGCAAATAAATGATTATTTAAATCTCCCAGTGTATTTTGCATTGCCTTCATCTCCTATCGCTATATCATAAGTATCATCAATGACTTTCGTATACTCTCCTATTTCAACTACTGCTTGTGGTTCGCCATCGTTGTATATCAATTCTTTAACTAATCCATATTCCGATAACGTTTTACCTGGCTTAATGAACCAAACAGTGTAACCTATATCTAATTCTCTAATCTTCATCTACTTCACCACTTTCGGGAATACATCATTCTCTGATAAATGTTCGAACCACTTACTTCTACGCTTAGCGTCCTCTATCATCTTCAGGCGTTCTTGTTCCTTGCGCTGCTTATATGCTTCCTTTTCCGCCTTACGTTCAGCACGCTCTCTATCTTCTCTGTTCAAGCGTTCTACTCCTTGACGTTGGTCATACTTTCTAATGAAGTTCTTAAAGTGTCGTCTACCTTTCTTCGCATGATATCCAATTGACCAATACGTAATTCCTAATTGTTTTGCTTCTTTAAAATCTTCCACATCAACTAACACTTCTTCCGGTCCAAATGTCATTACGTAACAGACATTGCCCTTATCATCTCTTACTCTAGTAGCCATGAGTCGTCCTCCTAAAAACCTCTATCTATTATTGTTGGTTCGCTATGTTCTTTAACTTCTGCATCTGTGTAATCATCCATGTTATTGAACATGTGATTACCGATACGTTCTTCTATCTCGCTATCTTCTTCATTCGAATGTGCAGGCACAATCATCGTTTTCTCGTAAGTGATGTCATATCTCACTTTGATTGTTTCTTCATTCATTGAGATCACCTTCTAAATTTATATGCATAATTATCTTGGGTTCTACTGCATACTTCTTAAAACTTTTAATCTCCACAATTTGGTTATCGTCATTCCATAAGTGACCATTCGCAGCATCTAATACTGTTTTAATTAAATTATCTATATCTGGTTTCGTACGTTTATACTGTCCAACCATTGCAATATGTTTCTTCTTGCTCCATGACTTCAATAATGGAAAGTAAAACTCTATTGTTAGCTTGATTGGTTTATCTATCATCAACATTGGCATTTGCCACTGTAAGTCCTTCTTATGATCTGTATATTTCTTAGGCATATAAGTCTGTACAAACTTTCCAGTATTTCTAAATCGTGGTCTAGGTGATGACATAGGCGCATCAACTTTTAACTCGATTGTTTCCATGTCCTCACTCCTATAGATCGAATATATTTATTTGTGAACCTAACTCTTGTTCGTAAAATAAGTTGTGTGCTGCTTTGAAATTTAATAACTCGTCGTCAGTCATATTCTTGTCTGCACCTGAGAAGTAAGCACCTGTTAAGTTGCCAACATTATTCACATTCGGTGACAATGGTAAGACAGATACTACTTTTTCATCGTTATCTCTGTATAAGTAATATTTGTTCTTGCTACCTTCAATTAATCCCATCTATATTCACACCTTTATAATTTTTAAAGATAATATTCTTCTTTTCTTCATAATCATCAAAGGGCGTTAAGCGCCCATTTTTAAGCAATCTCTTAATTGTGTAACCTAACTCAAGTAAGCACGATTGAACGTCTGTATCGCCCTTGTATGTCTCTCTATATAGGTAGCCCAGTAATGTTTGGAATTGTCCTATGCTCATGTGAAAAACCTCTGCGTTTTCTTATAAAATTCAAACTCAATCACACCAGTTTCACCGTCTTTATTTTTAGCGATATTACATTCAACAATTGACTTACCAGAATCATCTACATCTTCCTGATCGTAATAGTCATCTCGATACAACATCATCGCCATACTTGCGTCTGCTTCTATTCCACCAGACTCTTTCATATCAGATAACATTGGGCGTTTATCGTTACGTGATTCAACACCACGGTTTAATTGTGAAAGGACCACTATAATTGCGCCTGTTTCATTCGCTATGATTTTTAAGTCACGTGATATTTTTTCAACTGCCACTCGTCTATCAACATTCGTATCTGTTTCCATAAGCTGTAGATAATCAATGAATATAACTTGTGGCTTATCGCTTTGCTTCATCGCTTGAGATCTAATGTCTTGAGGTGTTGTTGTACTATCATCATTAATATTGATTCCTAATTTAAGAATTTGGTCTATCGCACCTGTTAATTGAGTTAATTCATCTGGTGTTAGGTCTTGTACATTCTTAATACGATTCAACTCAATACCTGTGATAGTCGCTAACAGTCTTTGCAATACGTTTTTACCAGTTGTCTCGATACTAAAGAATGAAGTTTGATGTCCTTGCTTGGCGATATTCCATAACATGTTTAAAGCAAAACCAGTTTTACCAACACTAGGACGTGCTGCGATAACTATTAATTGGCTTGGTTCAAATCCGCCTATTTTATAATCCATAAGTTGATATTTAGTTTTCACACGTTCTACTGGTTCATCACTATACAAATCTTCAACTAACTGCTTAGCATATTGTTGCGTACCATCTTCTTTTTTAGTTGCGATACTCGTTAAATCTTTAAGTTGTTCCACCATTTCATTAAATGTTTCTGGTGTAGCAGATTGTTTGAAGTCATCAGCAAGTTGGTTTGCTTTAATGATTTGATAATTCTGTAATAAATCTTGTTGGTATCTTTCGAAGAATCCATAACCGATAAAATCTGTTTTGTATAGTTGACCAATCACATCATTGTTCAAAAATTCTCTATCCTTAATGCTTTTCAGATATATCTCATTCAAATCAACTTTGCCTTGATCCAGCACATATTCTATAAATCCTTTAAAATGTTCATCTTGGAACATGTAAGGTTTAATTCTTAATTTCTCTAGTAAGTCTGGTTTCTGTAATAGACTGGCAATGACTGTACTTTCAATTTCGTATTGCTCATTAATCAATGTCATCACCTCTATCAAATTCTGCTACCTTACGTCTAAATTGTTCTAACGCCTGTTTACGTTGCTTAACGTATTCTGGGTCGTTATCCATCTTCCATCTATGCAACTTAGTTTCTTCATCTGGCCCATCATCTTTAAATGTCTTAGGAAACTTACGCATGATATTAGGTATCTTAGGTGGGTAGACGTTGCCATCTTTAATATATTTCTTAGCCATCTTCATTGATGGTTCGTAATCGCCATCTTCACATAAGAAGTTAATCCACAAATTGAATTTAGTATCATTCAATTCCATGTTGTATACATTGGCTAACATCTCAATGATTTCGAAAGCTTCTTTTTTAGTCATTGACATGGTTTATCCTCCCATTAATTCTTGACGTTTCCTTTCGAGGAAGTTGTCTGATTCTTTTTTAGGTTGCTTACGTTTTTTAGACTCTACTTTAGCCTTAGCTTTTTCTATAGTATCGATACCTTCTTTATTCCAATTCTTTAATATAGATATTAGGTAAGGTATGCCTTTGTTCTTTTCTTTACAGTAATCAACAGCTATCTTAGTTATTTCATAAGCATCATCTTTTATCAGATTGATCTCGTACTCTATTTCATCTATCTTCAATGGACTTTGAATCATCTCTAAATTATTACTAATGTATTCAAATATTTTTGCCGTCACGTCACTTGTTGTATTCTCTGTTGTAATCTCTGTAGTAATCTCTGTTAAAGATTCTTGAGTTTCTTCGGTATCCATACTTGAGTTTGTTAAGTTTCCATTCTTAAGTTTCTTAAGAATCCATTCTGAAACTTCTTTAGTATCGACTTTGTAATGTAAAGTCGGTGCGCCATTCGCTTTTTTAAGCGATGTTTCTACTAAACCTAGACTCTTGAGTTTATTGGTAGCACGTCTAACTTGGTATTCTGATAAATACAATTCTTCATTCCATTCTTGATAAGATTTATAAAAATATCCATCACGTCTTTTAGTTCTGTCAGACCAATAAACCATTTGATTTAATAATGCAGCTGCCGGATAATCTTCTGTAATCTCTAAATAGATGACTGGAATTGGTATTACATTATTTTGACCACTGAATTTACTTATGACTGATGCAATATAATCTCTATTGTTCATTTACTTTCAGTCCTTTCAACATTCTGTTTAACCTTTCGTCCACGTCCACCCAACTATCAGTTAAATGGTATTTACTATTGAAGCTATCCATACCAATCGTGTGTTGCTCTTGATGATGTGAATGACATAATGCAAGTGCCTTATTACCGAAGTGTTCTATATTGCGTCTGTTACGTCCTCTACCTACTGCTTGATAATGTGCAAGTTCTGCATGTTTACCGCAAATAACACACTTTCTATTGATAGTAGCCATGTATAAAAACGTTCTATCATTCTTAATAAGGTCACTCGTTTTAAACCTAAGCGGTATATCATTTTCAAATATCCATTCGATTGCTATATCTATAATTTGACCAGCTACCTTACGTGAACAATCTGCTAGTGATATTCGATTCTCATAGGCGTGTAAGACACGAACATATTCTTGGAATACATTCCTCATATAATCTTGCGGTTGCCCTGTATGAGCTTCTATATCGTTCATAAGTGCGAATATCTTTCTGCGTTGCTTATCAGTTATTGTGTATGGATCATGGACGATTACATCAACTTCTAAATCCATACCGTTATCTAGTAATAATGTTTCTTTATTTCCTAGCTCTACACCTTCAACGACAACGGTAGTTGTACCGTCATCTTGAATGATGTAATTTTGTATCTTAGGCATTTAATCAGTCCAATCAGAACGGGAGATCGTCAGTATTGATATCTGCATTACCATTAGCAAAAGGGTTATCCTTAGCAGGTGCTTTTTGTGGCTTAGCTTGCCCACTTTGTTGTTGAGATTGTCCGTTCGATTGACCTTTAGTATCTAAAAACTCAATACGGTTAGCTGTAATACGTACTACTGAACGGTTATTACCTTCTTTATCAGTGAATCTATCTTGTCTAAGTGTTCCGTCTACACCTATTTTTGACCCTTTTCCGCAATACGTATTTAGTAATTCTGCTGTCTTACCGAAAGCTACAATTTCAAAGAATGATGCGTCGTCTTTTTTATAAGGGTTTTCTACTGCCATTGAGAAGTTGATTACTTGTGTTTGTCCTGCTTGTTTAAGTTCTAAATCTTTCGTTATTCTTCCTGTGATTGCTACAATATTCATATTTATTCATTCTCCTTAGATTTTGATTGTTTACTCCATTTATCAAGCGTGGAAATCATTCCAGCTATTTGATTGTTTGATAGTTGATTAATATCGTTGATCCCTAATTGCTGTTTAACTTGGTCTGTTGATACATCTTTGTTAAGAGATTTCATCAACTCACTAAACATTGTTATCTCGTTTTTAAGCGTTTCAATATTTTTAGGGTCCACCTTCGAATACTTATCTTGTTTTTCTTTTGCATCTGCATCATCTTCATCAGTTGGTATGTTGAAGAATTTCATTAAAAAGTAGCGTTCTGCATAAGTTAATGCTGTACCATGCGCTTGTGAAATATCACTTTGTTGACCGTATGCGTGATAGTTAATTTCTAATTGTTCTTCTGGTTTGTCTGCGTTTATCCATTTATAAATCAAATCCATTTCTACAACGAAATCAATTACTTCATTTCCTTTTTTATTTTTGTAAGTGTGTGTAGTCCACTTTTCATTAGATGTACTTGGGACAAGTAATAAATTATGTTCAATCATTTTCGTTCTAATTCTGTGTAATATTTGAGATCCAGATACGTAGGAAAAATTGTATCCTTTAGTATCTTTAGTAAATCCATCTATATTAGCTTTAACATCAGCTATTTTTTGATATAAGTTTAATTCTTCAGTCATCTAATGTGACCTCCTCGTATTTATCATCTTCTATATGTGTATGTTTAATCGCTATATGATTAGTCATATCGATTGTTGCTTCATCAAGTCCGTTAAGCTCTCTTGCTCTACTAAACTGTGTTGAGTAGCTTATTTCTGGATTGTTATCACTCGGTTTGTTCGTTACATATATCGGTAACGTTTTATGTTTGATTAGATACGTCACTGTTTCTTTCATCTGTAACCAACCTTTCGCCAGTCATTACTTGCTTAATGTCATTAAATATTTCTATCGCTTCAACTACTGTGTGGTGATCAAAGATGTACATTGATGCATAACCTTTTTCGTAATAATCACTAAAGTGTGTGAATGCTACGCCAAGTTCTGAACCGTCAAATTGTTTGAATATTACGTGTGCTTCAATATCTGAATGAGCTAGTTTAATATTCAAATCAGTTACTATATTTAATAATCTGTGTTTATGCATTTGATTACCTCCTATGTTTTGGGGTATAATCTATATAGATTCCTTTTTTATATAGATAAGCCTTGACTGTTAGCAACTACCCTTGCTTTCAGTCTTTTTTTCTGTCTTTAGATAGTTAATCCAACTGTCCCAAGCCATGTAGCTAAAGCAAACGGCTACCCAGTAGATTAGAAACAAGTAGATAAAATCTTTCGTGAATATCAATGCAATGAAGAATACGACTACTGCTGTTGATAATGCTAGTAAACTTCTCATGTTATCCCTCCTTATAAATTTGTTTCTTTAATCATTATGTTTTGTTCTATATACTCAATTGCTGGTCTGATTTTGATATAGCGTTTGTTACCTTTCCCGAATCGATACATACACGCTTCTTGGAACTCTTTGTTTGGATATACTTTATCTTCAAGGTCGTCCCTAGAAATACCACTGATATTTATAAATTCTTTTGCGTCTGCAAATCCGATATATTCCATTTAAATCTGCTCCTTTCTGGTATAATTTATTTATCTGTGTGCAAAGGGGGTGAGAATAAATAACTTTTATCGATTATCTATGACTTTTTTTGTTTTTTGATATAATGTAATAAAAAAGGAGTTCCAACATGACAAGTGATACAAAATATATAAACATACCTAAATCAATCTCAGTTCCAGATAATAGTTCTTTGCAAATACCAAATTTATGTCCTATTTGCAATGTTTCTCATAACCCTTTAATATCTAAGCATTTTGAAAATAATATTGGTGAAGGTCATTTGTACGGTTTCACACAAAAATGTACAGCATGCCATAAATATTCTTTCTCTTTACATGAACGAAAACAAAGTGAAAACAATAAATATATTTTTGACATTGTTTTTATTTATCCTTTTAGTTCTGATGTCAAATTTCATAAATTAATTAAAAAATTATCACCAAGATTTGTTGATATTTATAGACAATCTCAATATTGTGAAGACCAAAAATTTACTGATTTAGCTGCAACAGGCTACCGTTCAGCCTTAGAAATTTTAATCAAAGACTATGCTCTTGATTTTAATTTAGATACTCAAGACGAAATTTCTAAACTAAACTTGAATAATGTGATTTCTAAGTACTTTAAAAATGAAAATGATGCTTTAATTTCAGCTGATGTTGTTAGAATTATGGGAAATAGCTTTACTCATTGGGATAAAGATCAGGATGCATCATTAGATGAAATTAAGTACTATATGCATATTTTTATTAATTACATTGAAATGAAATTAAGGCTTAAAACTCCTCCTGCTTCACGTTAGGATAAACTTCATCAGTAATTAGCTCTACATCAATTGAATCTAATTCTTCTTTAAGTTTCTGTGCTTCAGTTAACAATTCATTTAGGCGGTTGAGTTTATCAATCGCTTTTTCTATATTTTTAACTTCTATATTTAATTTCATTCCGTTTCCTCCTATTGTTCGATTGTTGGTAATACATCATTTTCTTTTAATAAGTTGTATATGAACAAACGTCCTTTTTGTGTCCACTTAGTATTCATTCTCACCGATGTGCTTCCATCCTTATGTTCAATCTCCGTTGTAGATGAATGTGTATAACCTTTATCATGTAAATTTGAGTAAAGCAGCCACTGTCCAGATTGTTTGTACTGTACTTTTAAATCGTGAAGTAGTTTGTTCAGCCCTTGTGCAGACATGCCATAATCTTTTGCTATCTGTCCTACTGTTACTAGACTCTTATTTTGTAATATTGAATCAAGGTATGATGCTTTAGGTTCATATTCAGCGATTTTCTGTTTACTCATGTTGTTTTCAAGTTGTAACTTTTCGTTTTCTTCAACTTTTACTAGTAATTCAGTTAAAGCTTCTTTATACGAACCTGGCAATTTATTCTGTAATGCATTTTCCATTTCGTTGAATTTATTGATGTAAGCCATTTTGAAATTGTTGTGCCCTTGGATGTTAAACATGTATAAAGTGAAACCGTCTTTAGTTAAAAGGTATTCTTTTCTTAACTCTCCCTTTTTGTCCTTGTATTGGTTAGGGATAATTAACGAGTCCACATTTGGCTCGGTTAAAATGTTTTCTAATCCTCTTATTATTTTTCCGTGGTCCCTATTCAATTCTTCTGCTACAGTTCTACTTGAAACTACTGGCCCTAATTCTGTATTGCTTTCGATTTTTATTGTTTGTAAGTCGTGCATTTGCTTTCCTCCTTTAACAATTAACTTTCTTATTACGTAAGTTATTACTAAAAAAAATATCTACTGCTTCTTGTGGTGTTAATTTCAGTTCGTAAAAAATAGCGTTCATCACCGGATAAGATGGTGCTGTTTTACCATTCAATACGTTGGAAATAGTGTCTCTATTAATTCTTGTAGCTTCAGCTAAAGAAGAAATATTGTAACCACGCAATGACATTTTCGAAAGAAGTAAATTCTTGTCTACATACATGTTATTCACCTCGCTTTCGTATTGCGTAAGTTAATACTAACAACACTTAATTAATTAATCAAGCATTTTACGAAAGTTTTTTAGAAAAACATTGCAAATGCCGAAAGTTTTCCTTATAATATAGTTATCACTTAAAAGGAGCTGGACAAGATGAGCTTTTCAAAAAGAATGAAACAATCAAGAGAAAAACAGGGCATAACTTTAGCAGAATTAGGAAGAAAAATCGGTAAAACTGAAGCCACTGTACAACGATATGAGAGCGGAAATATTAAAAACTTAAAAAATGACACTATAGAAAATATAGCTAGTGCATTAAATGTTAATCCAGCTTACTTAATGGGATGGATTGACGAAGAACCTTCTAATGAAGATACAATAGCTGCGCATTTAGATGGAGATGACTTTACTGAAGAAGAATTGGCTGAAATCAGAAAGTATGCAAATTACGTAAGAGAACAACATCGCAAAATGCAAGGGGAGTAGTTATATATGTCACTATATGAAGATTTAGTAATTAAAAACAGTCATATACCTATAGGTGATAATTTTAAATCTAACAGTAACTTCAGAGGATTATATGATACGGGAGTAATTGTTATTGATAAACAACTTACTGAAACACGTAAAGCTGAAGTTCTTTTTGAAGAACTCGCACACCACAAATTAACTTGGGGTGACATCACAGATCAATCACAATTTAACAATCGTAAGTTTGAAAATTATGCTAGACGAGCAGGTTATCAAGCTGCCCTACCGTTGCGCCTAATTATAGAAGCGTATCATTATGGAATAAGTAACTTATATGAATTGGCACAATATGTTCAGTTAAGTGAAAAGTACATACTTAAAGTTTTAGAATTTTATAAAAAGAAATATGGGTTATCAACATACTATAGTGGTTATGTTATTAAGTTTGAGCCACTACAAGTGTTCGAACATCACAATTGGGATTAATACAATCTATGTGCGGGTCTGTGTACACGTACGTTCTATTATAGGTTGTTTGATATAAATTAAATTTATTATAAGGGAGAAATGTGTAATGAACAATGAGAAGTGGTATCAAAAGAATTGGTTTGTTATTTTAACACTAATTATTTTCTTTCCTATAGGATTATTTTTAATGTGGTATTTCAAAAAATGGAATAAGTCAGCGAGATGGATTGTAACTGGCGTTTTTACTTTGTTGTTAATAATAAGTTTTTTCACAGAAGATGAATCGCAATCTGAAAATCAAGAAAAAAATACTGCTGCAAATAATGAGAAAAGTGAAGAAAGAGCAAAACCTAAGAAAGAATCGAAACCTAAAGAAGAAAAGAAGAAAGAACTAACCGATGAACAAAAATTAGAAAAAAATGTAAAAAAAGAAGTTGGTAAAAAGAATTTTTCTGATATCGTCTATAACGAATATGATAATGTTGCTATTATCACTTTGAAAGACTATAGTGGTTTCAGCGAAAAATCAGCACTAAGAGAAATGCAGTACGGAGCAGCTAACGCATTAATGGGAGTTAAAAAATCTAAACTTGATATTGATAACGTAGATATAGTTGTAGCTATGGATATGGAAGATAATAAGATGAATACTTCAAAAGATAATGTTTTAAAAATGACGTTCGATAAAGATTTAATTGAAAATATGAATGATGATAATAAATATAAACTTCGTGAAAATGCAGAACGCTATGCAAGTGAATATTGGGTACATCCAGCTTTTAGGTAACACAACGGGCACCCTACTGTGCCCTATATATTTTTATCTTTTTTGAAATGGAGATGTGAAGTATTGAATAAAAATGACAAGTTAGCATTTGTAATATGTATTGGCATCATTTTTGTAGCAGTTTTAATATAGATGTTATTAAGGAGTGTACTAAATGAAGAAAATATTCTCACTATTACTAGTTACATCAATTTTATATTATTTTTTGTTTAAGTATATGTGGATCCAAGAGATTGATTTTAGCTAATAAAAAAGCACCCTGAACATAAGGGTGCAAACATTTAAAAGGAAACTTGCATGTCTTTTATAAGACCTATTACCATTATAACACTAATTTTAAGTATTAAACAATGAACTCTCCATAGTTTTTATCTATGGGTATATATTTTTATCTTTTTTAGGAGGAATGAGTAAAATGGCGACATTTACAGTAACCAAACGTAAAAATAAATCTTCAACTTCATGGCAATACGATGTGAAAGATTCAAGTTTTAAATCAGGTAAAAAGCGTAAATCTGGATTTAAGACTAAGGCAGAAGCTACATTAGCTGCACAACAACTTATTAGAGATTTGGAAGATGGAAATAAAATAGAAGATAACAAAAAGTTTGTGGACTACTATAACGATTGGTTGGAAATAAAAAACAAAAAAGATCTATCACAAGGTCAATTTTATTGGTACGAACGTTCCCTCACTCTGTTTGAAAATTATTTTGGTGAACAAATGTTGTTGAAAAATATTAATAGAAGTGAATATCAAAAGTTTTTAAATAATTATGGCAAGGGCCATTCAGACGAAACAGTAAGGAAAGTAAATAGTTGTATTGGACCATGTTTGAGAGAAGCAGTATATGATGGATATATTAAAAAAGACCCTACATTTAATATTATGATTAAAGGAACTGTAAAAGCTAAAGAAGAACATTTTAAATATATTAGTATTAAGCATTATTTAGCATTAATGAAATATTTCAAATCAAGAGATGAACAAAGTTATATTTTCTTGTATTTGTTATCGATAACTGGTGCTAGATATAGTGACGCTATTAATATGACAACCGAAGATTTAAATAAAGCAAGCGGTGTAATTCATTTACCAGGAACAAAGACAAAAAATTCAAAAAGAGATGTGGAAGTTAGCAACAAAGACATTATGATAATTAAATCTAAATTATCTAAATTACCTATAAGATTTGATGGTAAATTATTTTCTGTAAGTCATACAGCAGTGAACAAAGCATTTAAGCATGCTAAAGGTAAAGTGGGATTAGATGATGATAATGTAACACCTTATTCATTAAGACATACTCACACTTCTTACTTGCTTTCTAAAGGTATACCAATCGAATATATTAGTAAACGTTTAGGACATGCTACGATTTCACAAACATTAGACACATATTCTCACTTATTAGAAGAACATAAAAAAGAGCAAGGTCAACGTGTCAGAGAATTATTCTCTTGACACATATTTGACACTTACTCTCGTTAAACCCTGTCACATCAGGGTTTGTATACGGAAACGGAGGGATTCGAACCCTCGCGCCGCTCTCGCGACCTACACCCTTAGCAGGGGCGCCTCTTCAGCCAACTTGAGTACGTTTCCAATGGCTCCACAGGTAGGACTCGAACCTACGACCGATCGGTTAACAGCCGATAGCTCTACCACTGAGCTACTGTGGAATAACTTGTTTTCTAATCAAGCACAAATACTATTATAGCAACTACATAAAAATTTTCAAGTAGTTATACTAAAAAAATATGCGGAATATTTACACTAAATTAATATAATATTCCACATATGACATTTTTACATATAAAAATTAACTATTTGTTTTCAAATAATGAATATTTGGCTAATGCTTCATATATATTTAACTGTGGTTTTGTATAATCTATTGGGGTTTCAGGGTCAAATGTAGCTACTCTAGCTGCTCTTTCCATCATATAGTAATAATATATACCATTTAAGTACTGGTGTTGCATACTATGAGCTGAAATATTAGCAACTATCACTTGATGGTCGACGAAAGTCACTTTACATTTTCTATCTTTTAAAGCTCTAATATTTTGTACGTAGTGAATGTTAATCCAAGTGTTTTCTTCTTTTCGATCTGAATGTGTTGGGAAAAAGTAAGTGGGAAATAACGGAGTAAATAAAATTGGGGGTTTACTGCTTATACCTGTAATTCTCATAGTGTCTTCTTTTTTAAATACGTAACTGCTACCATAAAATCTACAAGAACGATCAATAATCTTATGAGTACGATTTTTTACAATTTCACTTTCTTCCTTGTATTTTAATATACACGTACCTTCATTTTTACCGAGAGACAAATTACATGGTTGAAGTACCATATCACCTTTTTTAATAATATATTGTTGAATCATTGTTGTATAACCTCCTTATTATCTATGGTGATATCCAAATAATATAATATCATCATTTTAAAATCAACTTATATAATAAATTTTTTATAAGTTTCCGACAATTAAAATTTAGTTAATATACTTTTGTAATTTCTTATTTTTAGAAAAGTTTCTCGCCGCATTAATTTTCGGAAAAATCAGAATATTTATTGATTTAAAAAATAAAAGCATGTATACTATATGTAAATATAGATAGAAAGGTAGTGTTGAAAATGAAAAACAATACACACGTTAAATACAATTCATTAGAATCATTTGTATCAACAATTAATGATTTAGGCATTGAATTAGTTATTGATGAATCGTTAAGAAATGTACGTAAACAACAACTAGAATACCTCATTGATAATGCATTAAAGAATAAAAACGAGGAAGATTTCAAACGTTATACAGAAGAATACAAAAATCTGGAGGAATTTCTCGTTGGATAATTTAATTGATTGTTATTTAAAATAAGGTCTATTCCCTACTTACGCCACTAAGTTAGAGAATAGACCTTTTTAAATGCTATATTCTATTCATAAAATGTTTTATGACATTAATCTAATAAGTTCATAGCGATCGATATCCCCAAAATAATGATAAATATCATAATTTGAAAGTGCTTCTTCAATACTGTCAAATTCATGTAATGTACCTACTAATGCATTTTCAAGTTCTGTGATATTCCCTTCTCCAAAGAAATCACCGAAAATTTTCGCATGTTCAATACGGCCTTGTTTAACATCCAATTTAATTTGGACGAAACCTTTTTCAAACTTTTCTTCTCTTTCAAAATTGTACTTTGGATTTCTACCGTAGTTCCAATCCCAAGTACGATATTTCTCATTACTTAGTTTTTCAATATTACGCCAATCTTCATCTGTAAGTTCATACGTCTCAACTTGGTTAGCCTCGCCAAAAATTGTTTTTAAAATAATTTCTTTAAATTTATCAATATCAATTGGCTCTGCAAGAAATTCTGAAATATTTGCTACTCTACTACGGACAGATTTAATACCTTTAGATTTAATTTTTGCTGGGTTAACTTTTAATGCATTTTGGACTTCGCTTAATTCACTATTTAACATTAATGTACCGTGACTAAACATACGGTCTTTCACTTTCACCATTGCATTACCTGAAATTTTCGCTTTACCTACTTGTATATCGTTTCTTCCAGTCATTTCTGCATCTACACCGAGTGATTTTAACGCATCTACTATAGGTTCCGTAAATTTTTTAAAATTATGGAAACTGTTTCCATCATCATCTGTTATAAAACTAAAATTTAAATTTCCTTCATCATGGTAAACGGCGCCCCCACCAGAAATACGTCTCACAACATCAATGTTATAAGCGTCAATATATGATTTATTGACTTCTTCAATTGTATTTTGATTTTTACCAATTATAATCGATGGTCTATTTACATAAAACAGAAAATAGCTATCATCTTTTGGCATATTTTTTAAAACATATTCTTCCATTGCTAAATTTAGCGTTGGATCTGTAATATTATTGTTACTAATAAACTTCATCTATTGCACTCCTTTATTCCTATAAATATACCCTTACCTTATTTATGCTATATTTTCTTTAAAAATGCCAATCATTCACTTTAAATATATCAAAAACTTTCAAAATTGTTTTATATAGTGCTATTTAATGGTTTTTTGTTTATTTGTATTAAGTTTTTTTGTATAATACTATCTAGTTAGCATTTCTAGGGAGGACTCAAAATGACTGTTGCAGAAGTTGGAAATATAGTAGAATTTTATGACGGTTTAAAAGGTCGCGTTGAGAAAATTAATGACAACTCGGTAATTGTTGATTTAACAATTATGGAGAACTTCAATGATCTAGACTTGCCTGAAAAGACTGTCATTAATCATAAGCGTTATACAATCGTTGAACAAGAAGGATAGTAGAAATGAATAGAATCTCAAAGGCTTTAATATGGTTTCTTTTAAGCTTTATAGCATTCCACATTATCCTCTACATTATGTGGGGTGAAAAGCAAGAATACTGGTATCTTTACACAGGTATTATGCTTATAGCAGGCATTAGCTATATCTTTTATCAAAGAGATATAGAATCCAAGAGATTACTTACATCGCTTGGTGTTGGAATCATCACCGGTGTTGTGTTAATTATTATTCAATTGATTATTTCAACTATTTCTTCAGATATTAAATATCTTGAATTGATCAAGGAATTAACACGAACTGGCGTGTACTATAAATGGCAAATGCTCATTACCTTAGTGTTTGTTATACCATGCCATGAACTTTACATGAGAACAGTTTTACAAAAAGAATTAATTAAACTAAATATCCCTAATTGGATTAGTATCATAATTACAGCAATGTGTTCAGCTTCATTATTTTACTATCTAGACAAATTATGGATTGTTTTCTTTATCTTTGTTGTACAACTTGTACTTTCCATAAGCTACTATTATACACGTAGAATTGCTACAACTGTAGTTGCACAAATCGTTGCAGTTGTTATTCTACTCATATTCCATGTCTAGCTAAATACAAAGTTTTATCAAAAGTAAAAGCTGAGAAGATCGTATTTTATATGATTTCTTCTCAGCTTTTTATTTATAAGACAGTAATTTAGTCCATTTAGCATAATTCTAAATTTATGCTATGTAATTACATTAAAAGTTTGCTTTTGTTGTATTTTATACTGACTATCTTTCAAATTTCTAGATATTAATTCTACCATTGTAATTTCACCGGTTTCATGAATCACTGCGTTTTCTAGATACTGTCTATAGTTTCTATAACAGTAATCAGTCATACTCACACGGTACATATGATTTAATTTAATATTTTTTAACTTCACACGATTAAATGGTTGAGCATTCATATCGATAGTATAATCGACACCTTGCCAAAACGTACATAGTGTTTCGTCAATAATCGTTAAGCTTAACTCTCCTTGGCTAAATTCAATATGTGAATAACTATATTCTAAAATATCTTTAATTTGTTGGCCTTTTACAGTTAAATCAACAGGTACATCGGGGTGAGGATATGCATCATATAAAGATTTATTAGACACTTTACCTTCTAGACCTTCTTCACCACTTTTAGGTAAATGCACACATGAGATATCATAATCAAACTCTAAGCGAATGCTATCATGTAACAATTGTGTAAAAGCATGTGGCTGTGTAATTACATTTGCAAGACCATTTACCTGCGCGCGAACAGGTGTAGCATTTAAAATTTCTTCTCCCCAATGCTCAACAGCTTTTCTATCATAAAGTGTTAAATCCAATAATTCCTCATCTTCTACATACTCATTTAAATTAACGATTTGTGACTCTACATTTTCTAATTCATAGGAGTTTGTTCTTTTTTTAAAGTTAATCTTAACATGGATTAATTGTTCGGCATTTTGACCCGCTTGCACGTATAGCGTTTGGTCATCTCTACCGATAAAAGTTTGGTGTTGGTGACCAGTTATAAGTAGATCAATTACGCCAAGCGATTGCATAATTTTTTCAGCTTCGTTGACATTCTGTTCACGTTCTTTTGGCGATTTATTAAGTCTGTTAATACCACCGTGATATATCACTATTAGAAAATCGGGCATTTCAGTTTCATGTATAAAACGAATCCACCTTTTTGAAGACACTAAGGTTTTATCAATTTGTAATTCATTTTCCATTTCAAAGTGCTCTCGCTCCATCAATCCATCTGAAGTCAATCCAACAATCGCTAACTTAACCCCTTCTATCTCTTTGATTGTATACGGTGTTGAAAAATATGGTTCTCTAGTACGTTTATATTCAATGTTTGCAGATAACCATGGAAATCTGGAAAGTGAAACTGCTCTTGAAAAGAAAGATAATCCAAATTTGAATTCATTTGGACTAATACCACTTGCATCATACTGCATTGCATTCATGAGCTTAATCATTGGATGACGCTTATATGGTGCAACAATTGCATAATAAAATGCAGCCAATGAACCAGCCAAACTACCGCCACTGTCTAATAAAATCACATGTTCATTTTCTTCTCTTTTAGATTTAACATAAGCACCCGCTCTATAAATATTAGAACCGTGATCTCCGTTTAGAAAATGACTATGCATATCTGAAGTTGTGATAATATCTATTGCAATTTTTTCACTTTTTTTCATATGCCTCTCTCCTCATTAAATTCAGTTTAACATGTTTCTAAATAACCATGATAGCAAAAGGAATAAATGTAATATAAGAAATAAAATACTTCAAAAGCCTTGTTTAGTCATACTATGATAATCATTTTATAAAGAAAACCCCTCACTTGTATACATCTACAAGTAGAGGGGCCTTTTAAGTCAAAAACTATTTCAAATTTCGTATGTTGATTTAACCAATTTGTACACGTTCTTTTGGATAGTGGTATTTATCTGGCTCTCGACGGCCACTAATCATAATTATGAAACTAATCAAACCTACACGCCCAATAAACATTAAAATCATTAGTACGACTTTACTCATTCCACTTAAATCGTCAGTGACACCTAACGATAGACCACAAGTTCCGAATGCCGACATGACTTCGAAAAATGCTTGTAAAAATGATATTTTGCTATTTTCGACTAAAAGTATCGTAATTGTACCGGCAAATGTAAGTAAGCCTGCCATAATAAATACAGCAAATGAACGCTGGATATCACTCGTATGAATTTCACGATTAAACGCTTTGATAGATGTCTTTTCATTATTATTATTAAAGTTTAATAAAAATAAAACTAGAATCGCAAAGGTTGTTGTTCGGATACCTCCACCTACTGAACTAGGTGAAGAACCAATAAACATTAGGAGACTCATCATTACGTTCGTACCTTCTCCAAAATCACTCACATCAATCGTTTGTAATCCGGCACTCCTAGTTGTTGCAGATTGAAATAGTGCATAAAAGAGTGACTTATGCCACGTCATGTTTTGAAAAGCATGATTATATTCAAATAGTAAAATAATGATAACCCCAAATACAAATAATACTAAATAAGTCATTGTTGTGATTTTAGTAAATAGTGAAAATCTAAAGTTTGGAATCCTATTTTTAATATATGCTTTAACTTCAATTATTACTGGAAATCCTATCGAACCAAGTATAATTAGAAACATAACAATTGTCTGAACAAAATAATCATTCGCATAAGGAATCAATGATTGACCGGTGATATCTAAACCACCGTTTGTTGTAGCAGACACAGCAACAAACACACCTTGCATAATTGCATATTGAAGATCTGGTGTATCTCGATAAAAATAAAATGCTAATAACGAAGCACCAACTAATTCTATAATTAAAATTGTACGCACTATATCTAATATAAGTTTCACAGTGCCACTCATCGTATCTTTGTTATTATCTAGCATAATCAACTGGCGTTCACGCATACCGATGTGCTTACCTAAAACAACCCATAGCAACGTACCTATGGCCATGACACCAATACCACCGATATTTAAAATAATCATAATTATAATTTGTCCAAAAGTGGTATATGTTTCAGCGATAGTAATAGACGATAACCCTGTCACACTGACTCCAGACACTGCAACAAATAGCGAATCAACTGGGTCAACATTAACACCTGATTTATGAACAAATGGTAAATTAAGTAGTAAAAATGCAACTATAATTGCAAAAATATAATACATTACAATCCCTTGTTGAGGACTAGATTTTTTTAGCAATTGATTGAAAATAGACAACGTTTATTCACCCCAACGTTACTTCAATTTAATCTTGATATCCTTAAGTTTACCATCTCTATATATTTTAGCTGGTAATGTATTTAAATCATCTTTATGATTAAAAATAACTTGCCTATATCTTAGATTATCTTCTAATTCTTTACCATCTAATTCTACTATTACATCATTTTTTTGCAACCCAGATTTTTCACCTGTTGAATTTTTCTTAACTTCGCCAACCAATACCCCTGAAGTTACATCTTCTGGTAACTGCAGTGATTGGCGTGTACCTTCATCAATGTCAGCAACATTCGTAATTGTAATACCTGTATTAGGATATTTAATTTCACCCTTTGCTTCGAGTTCTTTTGCAATAGATTCAGCACGGTTTATTGGGATAGCAAATGCAATACCTTCTACATTCTCCATATCAATTTTCAATGAAGCGATACCTATAAGTTTTCCTTCTCTATTAATCACACCACCACCAGAATTACCTGGGTTTACAGGAGCATCTATTTGAAAGGCATCCATTAAAACATCGTATTGTTCATCTTTATCGACATCTACTGGTACATGTCTATTTAGTCCTGAAATAATACCTTCTGAAACACTACCTTTAAAATCTACACCAAGTGGGTTGCCCACTACGATGATAGGTTCGCCCAATATTAAAGTGCTTGAATCCCCCAGTTTAATTGGTTTTACTTCACTTGTAGACTTGATTTTGGCTTTGACAACTGCAATATCAGAAAATTTATCTGTACCAATTACTTTCCCTATTGATTCGTCACCATTACCATATGTAATCTTTTGTTCTTTTTTATCTCCTACTACATGTGCATTTGTCATGATAAAAATAGAGTCGCCTACTTTTTTGTAGACGACACCTGATCCTAACTCATTCTCTTTACCTGCTTCTTGTGTCTCTTTCTCTGCAGAAGAACCTTCCTTGCTTGTATCATTTTCCACAGTAACAACAGATTGTGTCGCATTATTTGCGCTCTTCATCGTTGTCGTATATTCTTTATCTTTATCATTATTACTCTGGAATATATTATCTTTCGTCTTGCCGTTCTGATCAACGTTTGTAAATATTGCATTCATCAATGTTAATAATAAAATTACTGCAATTACAATGAGGACATTTGGCCAGTGTTCTTTAAAGAAATACTTAACCTTATCAATATTACTTTGGTTTTCATTTGGATTTGTCCTCCCAGGTTCTTTGTCATCCGATTCTTGTTGTGTGTGATGTGTGGTATTGTCTGACTCTTGCAGTTTTACTTCATTACTTTTATCTTCATCTTCGTTTTTTGAAGCATGTTCGTTCGTGACCGGACTTTGTTTACTATCTGTATCTTTTGTTGTTTCAACATTTCTACTATGTTGTTGATTTGAGACTTTAACATTAGAATTACTTTCTAAATGAGTTTCAGATTCATTGTTAATATTTATATTAGTGTTTGGCGACTGTTGTTTATTGATAGTTTGGTCATTATCTTCCACTTGCTTCTCGTTTGAAAGACTTTGATTATCTGTTGTCGCATTCTGTTTATCAGCACGATTATTGCGTGCTACCAAGGCTTGTTGTTGTTGTATTTCTTCTTGAGTAAGCTTTTCGATACGTGCTTTTCTTAAGTTTTCTTTCACACGTTCTTCGTTGTTTTTAGCTAACTTTTCAGCTTTTTCTGCACGCTGTTCTCTGGCTTTTCGCTCTGATTGAACACGTTGTTCCCGTTCTTCATTATGAAAAAACTCACGTCTTTTGCGTCCATAGTTATTTTTAGGAATAACATGCTTTTTATTTTGCGTCACCATAATCCCCCCTAATCTAAAGATTTCTTACTCTCCATTATGACATATCGCACTAGAGAATTCTTCTTTAACTTGTTTTGTCAAAATAGTTATATTTTGATTATAATCACTTTTACTCTAAATTTCTAATTTTAAATGATATTCTGAAATATTCAGATTATTGAAATTTATAGTTTACACATTTGATCAAAGTCATTTCTACGATACTAATGAAATCAATAAAAAAACTGGAAAAACTCAACGAGCTTTTCCAGTTAAATTATAATTTATTATTTTTGTTCTTTTTTCTTATTACTTCTAACTGATGATAACCAACCGATAATTACTAACAAGATCATTACAGTCCAGAAAATAGATTGCCATAGCGTACTGTGTGGGAAATGCTCAGGTAACACACCTATTTCTTTGTGTGCAAGTACCATCACTACTAATTTAACACCTACCCAACCAACGATAGCAAACGCTGCACCTTCTAAGCCTGGATATTTATTTAATAATTTTACGAACCATGTGGCAGCGAAACGCATAATAATAACACCAATCATACCACCTAAGAACATCACTGCAAACTGACCTAAGTCCATACCGCCAAAGTCAACGCCTACAGCTGGCAATGTCACTGCAATTGCAAGAGCTGCAAGCATTGAATCAATCGCGAAGGCAATATCAGCAAACTCAACTTTTAATACTGTGCCCCAAAATTCTTTTGGACTTGCTTTTATTTCTTCGCCACCTTCATCATAGTGGTGGTCGTCTCCACCTTCTTGTTTGTGTTCATCTTTTTCTTTAAAGAAGGAAATCAAGTTCTGAATGGACATATACAATAGATAAAGTGCACCTAATGCTTGCACCCACCATAAATTTGCAATAACACTAATTAAGAATAAAGACATGAAACGAAATACGAACGCACCTAACAAACCATAAAACAAGGCTCTTTTACGTTGTTCAGGCGGTAAATGTTTAACCATCACTGCCATAACCACTGCATTATCTGCTGCTAATAATCCTTCTAAGAACACTAAGACAACTAACACCCATAAATAAGGTAAAATCAAACTCGGATCCATTTTAGGACATCTCCTTTATTTTTTAACATAAAAATAGAGACCTAAGCTAAGTTAGCGTATCATCGCAAGTTAATTTAGTCCTCTTAGGGTAATTAACACTAAAGAACATTATAATTGCGATATTCACTGTTAGCAAAGGTCTCACTCGACAGAATCCAGTCTGCCCATTTTACCGGAGGCATTTAAGCCTCGTAATGACGATAAAACGACTATGTTAAAAAGATATATAAAGTATGGTACTTGAACATTTAATTGCATCCTTCATATATCATTTTAATAACAGTTGAGTTACTCCCCTCTGACTACAAAGTCATAGGTATTCTATTAATATCGTTATTATACACAAAATACAGTCTTATAACAAACTATATAATTTAATTTCTGGGAATTTCTCTTCAAACCATCTTGTAGCAAATTCATTTTCAAATAAGAATACAAGATTATCATAAACATCTTTAACTAGAATTGAACGGGATGTACTCATCTTATCTTTAACATCTTCTTCATTTTCAATCCAACGTGCAATTTTTGGCCCTACTGCCTCCATTACAACATCAACATTGTACTCATTTTTCAAACGATGTTCAAAGACTTCAAATTGTAACTGACCAACTGCACCAATAAGAATTTGGTTTGTATGCAACGCTTTATAATATTGAATAGCACCTTCTTGTACTAATTGTTCAATACCTTTATGGAAATGCTTTTGTTTCATAACGTTTTTAGCTGATACTTTCATAAATAATTCAGGCGTAAACTGAGGTAAATCTTGGAAGCTAAATTTTTGATTACCACCTACTAAAGTATCACCAATTTGGTAATTACCAGTATCATACAATCCAATAATATCACCTGCCACTGCATGGTTGACAGTTTCTTTATCATCGGCCATAAATGAAGTTGAACGTGTAATTTTTTGTTTTTTCTTTGTTCGTTGCAAAGTAACATTCATTCCACGTTCAAATGCCCCACTTACAACTCGCATAAATGCAATTCTGTCTCTATGTTTCGGGTCCATATTTGCTTGTATTTTGAAAATAAATCCTGAAAAATCAAGATCGTATGGTGTGACGTCTACATCTTCTTTAGTCTGACGGCTATTAGGCATCGGTGCATGATCTACATAAGCATTTAAAAAGTTTTGAACTCCAAAATTGGCTAGAGCTGAACCGAAAAATACAGGTGTCAATTCACCGTTTAATAATGCTTCATTATCAAAGTTTTCGCCCGCTTCTTCTACTAACATTAATTCTTCAATTGCTTGAGAAAATGCGCTGTCATTTTTCATCTCATGATCTTCTTCTAATTCATAATCATCGTTTAAATGAAGAATATTTTCTTCATCCCTAAATGGCTCAATAGTATGGGTTTCACGATCAATAATACCGAAGAAATTTTGACCCATGCCTACTGGCCAGTTCATCGGATAAGTCTCAATCTCTAATGTAGATTCAATTTCATCTAGTAATTCAAATGGTTCCTTACCAACACGGTCAAGTTTATTAATGAAAGTAAAAATTGGAATACCTCTCATTTTACAAACTTTAAACAATTTCAAAGTTTGTGGCTCGATACCTTTGGCACAATCAATCACCATAACAGCACTATCCACCGCCATAAGTGTTCTATATGTGTCTTCAGAAAAATCTTCGTGTCCTGGTGTATCTAATATGTTTATTTTATAGTGATCATAATCAAACTGCATCACTGAACTCGTTACAGAAATCCCACGTTCTTGCTCTACTTTCATCCAATCACTCGTTGCAAATTTCCCACTTTTTTTACCTTTAACAGTTCCTGCTTCTCTTATTGCACCACCGAATAATAATAATTTTTCAGTTAATGTGGTTTTACCAGCATCAGGATGAGAAATAATTGCAAAGGTTTTTCTAGATTCTACTTCTTCCTTTATACTCATTTATAATCTCCTTTAATTCTCAGATATCCTTTTAACGATGTTCACAGCGACCTCAATAGCTGTGGACTCATCAAGTAACGTAAACAAGTGTATCACAAGTTCCTCTTTGATATCATCTTCATTTAATGATGTTTCTACTTCTAATGACCAATTGAACTCTGGAAGTGCAATTAAATATAACTGCTCTTCCATATCTTCATAAATATATACTTTAGATTGCATACCACTGTAATTTATATCGCTAATCTTCAACAAAGCCACCACCAAATTTTTTGTAAGCAGCTTCTAATCCAATTAAATCATCTCTATGTGGTACTTTAACGTGTCCAGGCATAATTTGATAAGGTTCTCTGCCTTTCGAAGCTAATACTACTGTATCTCCTGGCTCTGCAATATCAATTGCATGTCGAATTCCTTCAGCTCTATCTTCAAATTCAATATAATTTTGGTGGGTAGAACCATCTGCTAAGGCTCTTGTTAACACTTTGGGATCATCGTTTGCTGGGTTATCTGGAGTATAAATAACGTAATCTGCACGACTTGCGACACGTCCCATCTCTGGTGCTTTAGTCATGTCTCTTTCCCCTGCCAAGCCACATAAAAATATTAATCTTTGTGAAGCAAACGGTTGTACAGCATCGATTAATTTGTCCATACCATCTGCTGTATGTGCATAGTCAATTATCAAGTCGATTGGTAGACTTCCATCTAGAACTTCAAGTCTACCTTCAACTGGCTCTAAATCTTCAACTGCTTTGACAACTTTACTTAGCTCAATTCCTTTACTCCAAACTGCTATCATTGCTGCCATAATATTGGAAACATTAAATAGACCGACATATGGTGTCTTCACATGAAAGACCCCTTCTGGTGTAACGAAATCGAAATCTACACCTTGTAGAGATTCGTTTATACCTTTTGCCATAAATTGAGCTTCACTATTCATTGCATACGTGAATACTTCAAACGGTGAAACGGAAGCAAGATACTCAGAAAATGGATCATCATTATTCAAAATCACATATTTCTCTTGTGACAAATCTTGGCCCAATTGACTAAACAATAATGATTTGGCATGACCATAAGCTTCCATTGTGCCATGAAAATCTAGATGATCTTGTGTTAAATTTGAAAAAACCGCTACATCAAAATTAACGCCACTGAGACGCCCTAGCGACAACCCGTGACTCGAAACTTCTAAAGTCATAGCTTCTGCTTGCTTTTGGACAGCTTCATTAATTTTCTTAGTTAAAGAGACAGTTTCAGGTGTCGTATTTGCGCCTTTTGATTTTTCTTCATTAATTTGAAACCCATTTGTCCCAAGGTACGCACTGCCTTTACCTAGTTTCCTATATATATGATGTATCATTGTCGCAATGGATGTCTTCCCATTTGTACCTGTTACTCCATACGTCACAAGTTGTTTACTTGGGTAATTAAACAATAGGTTTGCCAATAAACTAGCTACGCGTAAAGTGTCAGGTACTATGACTTGTGTCACATTTCCTTCTAATGATTGTTCTTGATTCACAACAACGATTTCACACCCTTGATTGACTACATCCTGGCAGAATTTGTGACTATCCACAGTGTACCCCTTCGATGCTACAAAAATACTACCTTGTTGTGCAGTACGAGAATCAGTTGTAATGTCTGTTACATTTCTATCTAATGTACCGACAACTTGTTTAACTCTTATTTTTTCAAATAACACATTTGCATCCAACATTTATCGCTCCTTTATTTCCAGTACTTCTATTATACACTTTTTCATTCGATTTTATAGAATCTAATTTCTATATTTCGACAATTACTTCCTATTATATATATGTTTTATACTGTGAAATTTTCATAGATGTTTTTAGCTAACTCTAACTTTATTAACGTTATGTAATAAAGTTGTTAACATTTTCTATAGCTTTACATATTTTTATGTTTCTAGGCATACTTTAATGACAACCGTGGTATTGTATTAGTATACAAACCCGAACATATACTTATTTCTGAATTTAGTATGTATCATTTCATATCCTTATGTAAAATGATATAATCTCTAGTAATTATGTTTTTTTCTTTCGCATGTGAATAAAATGCGTTAAACTTAGCAGGTGCTAAATATATACTATTGGAGGGTGGCTTAAATGGTTACTCAAAATAAAAAAATATTAATTCTTACTGGGTCCTTTGGTAATGGTCATTTACAGGTTACTCAAAGCGTAGTGAACCAATTTAACGAAATGAATCTAGACAATTTAACAGTGATTGAACACGATTTGTTTTTAGAAGCTCACCCTATTTTGACTTCTATATGTAAAAAGTGGTACATCAACAGTTTTAAATATTTTAGAAATATGTACAAAGCATTTTACTATAGTCGCCCCGACCAATTAGACAAATGTTTCTATAAATACTATGGACTTAATAAATTAATGAATCTGCTGTTAAAGGAAAAACCAGACTTAATCTTACTTACGTTTCCAACACCGGTGATGTCTGTCCTTACAGAGCAGTTTGATATGAACATTCCTATTGCTACAGTAATGACAGATTATAGAATGCAAAAAAATTGGATTACACCTCATTCTCAAAGATATTACTTGGCTACAGAGGATTTAAAAGAAGAGTTTGCTAGCATTGGTATTCCAAAATCACATTTAAAAGTCACAGGAATTCCTATTGCTGATAAATTTGAAGAAGACATTGATAAAGATACATGGCTTTCTCAGAATCATTTAGACCCGAACAAACCAACGATACTTATGTCTGCAGGTGCATTTGGTGTATCAAAAGGTTTCGACCAAATGATTGAAGATATATTACATCGAAGTCCTCATTCTCAAGTCGTTATGATTTGTGGGAAAAATAAAGACTTGAAACGCACATTATCTTCACAATTTAAGGATTACGATAATGTCTTGATTATAGGTTATACAAAACATATGAATGAATGGATGGCATCAAGCCAATTGATGATTACTAAACCAGGGGGTATCACGATTTCTGAAGCTTTAACACGACAAACACCTATGATTTTCCTGAACCCTGCCCCAGGTCAAGAATTAGAAAATGCAAATTACTTTGAAGAAAAAGGTTTTGGGTTGATTGCTAATACTCCTGAAGAAGCTATTCAACAAGTTACATCGTTAACTAATACACCATCAACTATAGCGAAAATGACTCAATCTATGAATGAAGCTAGAATTCCTTATTCAACATATAAGTTATGTAGTGACTTGTTGAACTTACTAGATCATTCATCTCGCTATGAAGAAGTATACGGAAAGGTTCCTTTATATGCCAAGCTCTTCGTTAAATAACTCTAATTATCATTCAAATAAAAACTTTATAATCTTGTTAGTCATTTTGTTCTTAATGGAATTTGCACGGGGTATGTATGTATTGAGTTACTTAGCATTACTTCCAACAGCAACTTCAATAGCGGTAGGTGTTACATCTATCGCTATTTCTGTTCATTTTATTGCCGATGCAACTACTAACTTCGTAATTGGCTTTTTACTTAAGCGTTTAGGTGCAAAACTTGTACTTACTTTAGGTTTTTTACTAGCATTCGGAAGTTTATTTTTAGTCATTTGGTTCCCTATTTCTCCTCTTGTACTTATTTTAAGCGCAGTGTTACTCGGTATAGCTGTTAGCCCAATTTGGGTGATTATGCTTGCCAGCGTAGATGAAAGAAATCGAGGAAAACAGATGGGTTATGTTTATTTTTCTTGGCTTCTCGGCTTATTAGTCGGAATGGTGGGAATGAATCTTATTTTCAAGTTTCACCCTACTAAGTTTGCATTTATGATGTCATTCGTTGTATTAATTGCATGGATCTTATATTATTTTGTAAAAATACAACTCACAAATTATAATACCCGCCCTGTTAAACAACAATTAGGTCAAATCGTAAATGTCACCAAACGTCATATAATCTTATTTCCAGGTATTTTATTACAAGGCGCTTCTATAACTGCCTTAGTACCAATTTTACCAACATATGCTACCAAAGTAGTCGGAGTAACTACTGTAGAGTATACTATGGCCATCGTCTTTGGTGGAATTGGTTGTGCAATTTCCATGCTGTTCTTATCAAAAATAATTGATAAGTACGGCACATTATTTATGTATAGCGTTATATTTGGTGGTTTCATACTATATACAGCTATGATATTTGCATTGTCACTAATTACAGACATTGGATTAGTATGGACATTAGCAGTATTTATAGGTCTTATGTATGGTTTATTATTACCTGCTTGGAACACATTTATGGCGAGTCATATTCATTCTGAAGAACAAGAAGAAACTTGGGGTGTCTTTAACAGTGTCCAAGGTTTTGGATCTATGATTGGTCCGCTTGTTGGAGGACTTATCACACAATTCACAGCTTCTGTTAATAATACATTTTATTTTTCAGCCCTTGTATTTTTATTCTTAGCAGTGTTCTATGGACTATATTTTTTAAGAAAAAAGAAATAAAAATTAATTTAAAATCATAATAAATACTAACTCTTTTAGATTACTTTTATAAATAATCATAAAATAAGGAGTCGCTAACAACTGTTTAGATAAATATCTAAATTATGTTAGCGACTCCTTTTTAGTTTCAATTTTTATCTTAGGCAATATTATATGTCACGTATTAGGTATTTTTAAGCTAAGTTAAAATTATCTAATACCTTCCATTTTTCTTCTTCTTCATCATAATAAACTAAGGAAAGTTGTTCAATTGTTTCTTTGTAATCAATACCTGCTAATTTTAATTGGCCATAAATGTCTTCAAACTCTTGGCTTGTTAGACCTTGCGCAATTGTGAAATGAGGTACAAATGAATGAGCTGGAACACCATGGAAATCACCATTATTAAATTTGTAAAATAATTTTTCTAAAGTTTCAGTTTTTTGAACTTTAAAATAAATGACATTGGTGATAGGCGCAAAGTTTGATGCTTTTGTTGCATGTACATCAACAGTTGGTATACCTTCCAGTTTTGATTTAATCGTCTCTTTGACAGATTCTAAATCATTATCGTCTATTTCAAATTGCCCTTTAATTGTAATATGCGGCATAATTTTCGCATAGTGAGCATCATAGCGCTTACGATATGCATTCACTTCATCTTGAAACGCTTTTGACGGAATTAATGCTAATCCTAAAATCATTTAAATTCCTCCTTTGTTTAACATAACTACATTATATCAAATTTCTGAAAAATTCGTTACTTTAAACTAAATTAAATTCAGATTATTAAAATGAAATATTATCTGATAAAAAATACTTTAATAAATCATCAAGTAAAAACTTCCATGATTTCCATTGATGCCCGCCTTCAAACTCTAAATAATGGTGTGTAAAATTGTTCGACTCAATTATTGCCTTAAGTTCACGATTGGGTGTTAAGAAATCTGCACGTTTACCTGTTGTTGGCAATTTAAAGTCCTTCTCATCTAAACCAACCGCTTGCCAGATTGTTAATTGTTCTTGAAATTGACATCGTTCTATTAATGTTTGTATTACTTCATCGTGTTGTGGACTTAATAAACCGACTTGGCTAAAAATTCTCGGGTATGATAATGCCGTCATTAATGCAGCACTACCAGCCAAACTATCTCCCAAGATAACACGTGCATTCCCTACTTTATAAGTTGGAAACGTACGATCAATAAAAGGCAGTATTTCATTTGCCACCGCTTTTACAGTTAAATGAGTACGCGCTCCTTGGGGATGAAATTCAGCACGTCGTTTATCAACATCTTCATAATGAAAGCCTACGAAAATAGCTCTTTCAACATCGTTTTGTTCTCGAAGACGTTCATAACTTCTATGAATTCTTCCAAAGCTGAAAAAATCTAGGCCATCAAAGCAAAACACTACTTTATACTTAAATAATTCTGTAAAATCTTTTGGTAAATAAATAGATAGCGTTACATCTCTATCTAATAATTCGCTAGGAAAATTAATTTTATTAATTCTTCCTGGTTGAAAATCATACATAAAAAATGCGCCCCCTAGTAGTCTTAATGACATTGTACCAAGAGACGCATAATTTTAAAATATTTCAACTTAACTTTCTATAAATGAAATAATGTCTTATTGTTTGAAGTTTTCTTCTTCTAACCTCTTAGGATAATCTTTTAACCAAAAGACAGCATTAGGTATTTTTTGTGGATCTGGTTTATAAATGGCATGTCTACCGGACCCAAGTTGTTTTTTCTGTTTTTCATAATCTTTCAGAGCTTTTATGGCTGGTCTATGCAAAATCCAAATAGCAATGATGTTTAACCAAGCCATCATCCCTACGCCTAAATCACCCATCATCCAGGCTATATCAGCTGTTTTTACTGCCCCATAAACTGTAGCTACAATAAGTACAACTCTTGTGAGATTAATATAAAAGAAAGTCATTTGTTTCGAACTTTTCCTTGTTAAATACGTAATGTTAGTTTCTGCGATATAATAATATGCCAAAATTGTCGTGAATGCAAAGAAGAATAATGCAATCGCAATAAAATATGAACCTATTCCTGAAAATGCAGGATCAAAGTGATATCCACTACCTTGAAATGCTTTGTCAATACCAGCTTGTGCATACATAGCTGTACCCGAATAATCTTTGTCCCCATTCGACATTTCTACAAATACACCATTATCTTTGAGTAGGCTTGATTTCCCATCTGACATTGAACCGTCTTCAGTCACATTATACGTACCTGATAATAATATAATTAAAGCTGTCGCAGTACACACAAAAATTGTATCAATATATACTGAAAACGATTGTACTAGACCTTGCTTAGCTGGATGAGATACTTCCGCTGCAGATGCAGCATGTGGACCAGTCCCTTGGCCCGCTTCATTGGAGTAGAGTCCCCTTTTCACTCCAATTTCAATCATAGCACCAACAATTCCACCAAATGCAGCTTCAAAGCCAAACGCAGATTTAAATATTAAAGCAAACAATCCAGGCACTTGTTCAATGTTTATAAAAATAATTACTAGCGCCATGATGATATATAAAATTGCCATAAATGGTACAACGGCAGTTGCTGCATTCGCAATCCATTTAATACCCCCAAATATAATCAATGCGATTAACACAGCTAAAATAATAGCTACAAACCAAGGATTAAAATTAAACGCATTTTTCATAGAACTCGAAATTGCGTTAGATTGGACACCTGGTAGTAATAAACCTACTGAAATAACTGTTACTATAGCAAAAATCAATCCGTAAATTTTTCCTAATTTGCCTTTTATACCATATTCAATATAGAAAGCTGGACCACCTCTATATTGCCCCTTTTCTTCTCTCTTATAAATTTGACCAAGTGTAGACTCGATAAATGCACTACCAGCTCCTAAAAATGCTGAAGCCCACATCCAAAATATTGCACCAGGACCACCGATAAATATGGCAGTCGAAACACCTACGATATTACCTGTACCTACACGACCTGCTAACGATAATGCAATCGCCTGAAAACTAGAAATACCTGTAGGTGATTTCTCCCCTTGAAACATTAAACGTATCATTTCTTTAAAATGCCTAATTTGGAAAAATCGCAACATAAATGAAAATAATACCCCTGTGATTAACAAACCGTATACTAACGGTTTGCTCCAAACAATATCATACAACCACGTAAGTAACCCCTCTAACATAACGTCTCCCCCTTGTTATACCATTATGTATAATGATTTATTTTTTATCATTATACACATATAAAAAGTTCCGCGCAACGCATTTCATAAGTTATCTTTTTCACAATTTATATATTATAAATAGAGAATAATAATAAGTGATTTAAATTATATTACCTATATAAATAAAAAATTTCGCACTATTTAATATAAATCGCTATTCTCTTTAACATTTTATAAAATATACAAAACTAATCTGCTATTATAGAAAGTAGACTTCAATTTTTATCTTTTGTTCTATTACCATTTAAGATATACTATATATTACTTCAAATACGAAATTTTCAGGAGGAGACGTCCTATGCTAAACAAGGTTTGGTTTAGAACAGGTATTGCATTGTTAATCCTGTTTTTACTAATCAAATTAGTAATGGAAGTCCACAGTGTTTTCATTCCATTTATGATTATTATTCAGTCGGTTATATTACCGCTGTTGCTTAGTGGCTTCTTATTCTATATCTGTTTGCCTTTTCAAAAGATACTTGAAAAATATAAAGTTCCACGTTGGGGCAGTATAACAATTATCTTTATTGCATTAATTATTATTATTGGCGTATTGATAGGCTACATTGCACCATTGATAGCCGAGCAGATTTCGAAATTAATTAATCAAATTCCAGCACTACAAAATGAAGTTCAACATATAGTTAACTTTGCATTAGATCAAATGGAGAGACTACCATCTGATGTGACTGACAGAATCAATAAAATGATACAATCGATGAGCGATGGTGCTACTAGCATATTATCTAATTCGTTAGGATTTGTGACATCATTTATTTCAACGATGTTTTTACTCATCATGGTCCCGTTCTTCTTAATTTATATGTTAAAAGACCACGAAAGATTCATCCCTTTTATTGCAAGATTATTTAAAGGTGATAGAAAAGTATTTGTAGTTGAGTTATTAAAAGACTTAAACGAAACAGTTAAATCCTATATTCAAGGCCAAGTAACAGTAAGTATCATTTTAGGGATTATTTTGTATATTGGTTATTCTATTCTCGGACTTAACTATACATTATTACTTGTTTTGTTTGCATGTCTTGCCAATATGATTCCATTCTTAGGCCCTTGGATGGCATTTGTACCCGCTGCAATCATCGGTATTATACAAAGTCCAACGACATTTATTTGGGTCTGTATCATTACCCTCATAGCACAACAATTAGAAGGTAATGTAATTACCCCTAATGTTATGGGTAAATCTTTAAGTATTCATCCATTGACTATTATCGTTGTTATCTTGGCAGCTGGCAATCTTGGTGGTTTCGGGCTTATTCTTGTGGCTGTGCCACTATACGCTGTTATCAAAACTATTGTTCGTAATGTCTTCCGTTATAGACAACAAATTATCGATGCAGCAAATAGTGATGCTAAAGACTAATTAACCACATTAAAAATCATATTAAACATACAAAAGCTGATAGAACGCTATATTATAATAGCATCTATCAGCTTTTTTCATAAATAATATATTATATTTTTTTGTTCACGTAGTCATCAGTAAATTAAAAAACACTTCAAACTTTCATTTCTCGCTAGTTTGAAGTGTTTTATTTATTATTTAACGATATGATAACCACTATCAACGTGGATGTTTTCACCTGTTACACCACTAGAGAAGTCGCTTAGTAAGTATGCAGCAGTCTTACCCACTTCTTCTTGATCAACATTACGTTTTAACGGTGCACGCTCTTCTATTTCTTTTAATATTGTATTAAATCCGCCTACGCCTTTTGCACTTAAAGTACGAATAGGACCAGCTGAAATTGCATTGACACGAATATTATCTTCACCTAAATCTAATGCTAAATAACGTACGTTAGCTTCTAAACTTGCTTTAGCTACACCCATAACGTTGTAGTTTTGAACAGCAAATTCGCCACCTAAATATGTGGTAGCTACAATACTTCCACCTTCAGTCATTAATTTTTTAGCTTCGCGCGCTACGATTGTTAATGAATAAGAACTAATATCTTGCGCTAGTAAAAAGCCATCGCGAGAAGTATCTGTAAAGCGACCGCGTAAATCTTCCATATTTGCAAATGCGATTGAGTGATAAACACCATTGATGTTTCCTACTTCTTCCCCAATTTTCGCAAAACCATTAATAACGTCTTCATCATTTTGTACATCTATTTGATACATATGATGCGTTTCTTGACTCAATTGTTCTACTAATTTTTCCAACTCTTTTTTACTACGCTCTTTACGGTATGTAAATACTAATTTTGCACCTAATTGATCTAACACTTTAGCTACACCAAAACCGATACTACGTTTATTGGCAATACCCATAATAACAAACGTTTTATTTTCTAAATTAAACATGGAAATAACTCCTTTATTTATGTTTTCATATTTAAACTGGTTTGAAAGATGACTAGATACCTTGAGTACATAATCTCGATTCCAATTCCAACATCCTTCATTTTAACACTGGTTAGCTTATTTAAACAATTTTTTTGTTAACAACAGAAGAATTCATACCTCATCGAACAATTTAGAAATACTTCTTTTTTTAGTAAGAATATAGAATAACAACGCTAAGTTAAAGAAAAACAATGTCTTAAACTTAACGTTGTATTATTTATTAAAGATTAATAATAAAATTCTAGTTCGCGTTTCAATTCATCTACATATTCTTTAGAGCCGGTAACAATGACTCTATCTCTATAACGTAATTGAGTATCCCCATGAGGTACGATAGATTCGTTATTTCTAATAATACGTACGAAGATGATATCGCCATCGAATGGGAAGTTACGCAACTGAATTTGATCATATTGATGATTCAACATCGCTATTTCATATAATGATGTTTCAACATTGCTTAAAAGATTAAGCATGTTCGGAGTTTCAATTAATCCTTTTAATAAAATCTTATTGCTGAGATAACTACTAAAGACTTCTATACCTTCTTTTTGTAGTTGATCATCACCAGAGCTCGATTCTAACCTACAAATCACACGTTTCACACCATGTGTTTTCGCCATTAGTGCAACTTTACGGTTAATATCATCGTCATTTGTTGAACATACAACGATATCTCTATCAAATAGCCCTAAACGTTTCAATAATTCTTCTTCATAATCTGCAATTTCAATCATTGAAATCGCGTCAGATAATTTTCGTTTATCACTTAAATCATTTCTATAATAAAGTGATACTTGGTAAAGTTGTGACGTTAAATTTTGCGCAATTGGTATTGTTAATTGATTTTTACCAATTAAACTAACTTCAATTTGTCGAGTCGACTCGTCAGGTATTGGGAACATCTTTTTAAACACAATAGGCACAAACACACATGTAATAACTGCGCTTAGTATTAAAATACCGGATATTTCAGACGAAATTGTGCCAAGTTGTTCCGCAATTTTTGCAGATGCGATTACTAAAGATAAAGTTGAAGTCAGTAAAAATGCTGAGGATATTGTTGTTTTCATATCGAACCATCTACGTATGTATAATACTGGAACCAGTTTTGAAACTAAGAATGCTAATATCAAAATTGGAATGATTAATAACAGTGAAGGTTCTTTGATTAACTCTGGTATATTTAAATCTACACCAACCATAATAAAGAATATTGGAATAAAGAAACCGTAGCCAAAGGAATCTAACTTTTCTACCATATCTTCATCTGGACCAAGTAATGACACGACCACACCTGCTAAAAACGCGCCAAGTATGTTTTCTGCTCCTACACCTTCTGCTAACGCTACTAACAAAATAATCAGTGCAAATACTGCACGAATACCGATTTGAGTCGTTCCATCCATTAATATTTGTAAGAATTGTGCTTTTTTGAAGAAGCCACCTAAGAAATAAAAAATGAGCGTGAATACAACTAAACTACCGATTAACCAAAGTGATGTACTTCCAGTAGAATAAATTGCACCATAGGCTGTTAGTAATATCATCGTTACTAAATCTGCTAGCACAGCAACAAGTAAAATAAATTGGCCAATTGTTGTGCGCATGATGTTCATCTCTTTTAAAGTCGGCACCACTACACCTAAAGAAATCGTTGAAATGATAATTACCATAAGTAAAACATCATCAATTAACCCGAACCATTTAAACATATAAGCAAATACAATCGAAATAATCATAATAGCCATAAAAACAACAATCGTTAATTGTAAATGCCCGGGTTCTTGTTTTTTAGACTTTTCTTCTAATGTAATCGAAGACTTATCCTTTTTAAAAGCTTTAAAATCTATCTCTAAACCACTTAAAAACATTAAAAAGATAAATCCTAAAGTAGATAAAATATTTAGCATGGCATCGCGTTCGACTAAATTTAAAAATGAATGTCCAATGATAATACCCATTAATATTTCAGCAACTACGACTGGTAAAAATGTGATTCTAAGTCTGTTGACCAATATTGGTGTTAAAAATGCCGCTAATACAACGACTACAAGCGATACAAATTCCATATAACCCTCCTACGTTAAGTAAGTCATAAATGATGTTGCTAATCCAAAGTAAATTAACATACTTACAATGTCATTAATTGTTGTAATAAAAGGTCCACTCGCTACTGCAGGGTCAATCTTCAGTTTATTCATAACTAAAGGTATCATTGAACCTACTAATGTACCAACTGTCATTGCTATCGTTAAGCTAGATCCAACAATTACCGCTAGTATAGGTTGACCATAAAGTATTATTATAATAGCACATAATAAAATAGCACAAATTAAACCACTTAAAAATCCACTACCTGTTTCCCTTAAAGCAACTCTAAACTTGCTCTGTTCGTCAATTTCACCAGTTGAAATATTACGGACAGATACCGCAAGTGATTGCGTACCTGAATTTCCAGACATCCCGCTTATAATTGGTATAAACGCAGCCAGTAATGCCACTTTTGATAAAGTATCTTCAAAAGAACCTAAAATTGTAGCTGTAATCATACCCAAAAACGTCAATATGATGAGCCAAGGCAAACGTTTCCCTGCTGTCTTTATCACTGAATCGTTAGTAGCATCAACATCTGATACACCGGCTAAGCGCGAGTAGTCTTCACTTGCTTCTTCATCCATGACATCTAAAATATCATCGATTGTTATAATACCGAGTAAATGATTTTGATAATCCACTACTGGCATTGCAATAAAGTCATAATCTCGCATTTTTTGAGCTACGTCCTCTTGGTCGTCTGCTGCATTAGCACTTACTACACGCTCACTCATAATATCCTCGATGTAGGCATCATTTTCCGCTACTATTAAATCACGTAATGATAGTACGCCTGCCAATTGCTTATCATCATTAACCGTGAAAATAACATAGATTGTTTCTGCATTGGGTGCTTGTTCTTTTACATGCATCATAGCTTCTTTGACAGGCATTGTTGCTTTCAAAGAAATATACTCTGTAGTCATGATACCTCCAGCAGTATCTTCTTCATAATGCAATAAAGCTTTGATTTCTTTTGCATCTTCTCGTTTCATTAAAGTAAGTAAACTAACAATTTTTTGCTTAGATAATTTATTCATTATATCTACAGCGTTATCATAAGACATGGCTTCTAGTACTTTACTTGCATATGTTGCATCCATAGTATCAAAAAGTGATTCATATTCATCGTCGTCAATTTCTAGTTGTTCAAAGAAATCAGCTACTTCTTCGGGTGATAGTACTTCAAATATTCTTTGTCGAATCTCTTCGTCACTGTCTTCAAAGTATTCACTTTGTTCGTATGTATGCATTGCTAAAAATTCATTTCTAAATTCATCAATGTGGTTTTCAATTAACAAATTATCTAACAAAGTTTGGTCATATACTTGTTCGTCTTCTAAAATGATTGAATCTTTCTCATTAGACAATGGCTACACCTCCATAAACTGTTCAAATTATATCGCATTAAATATAGATTCTATAGCTTTATATTCATCTTTTATTTCAATTTTTTGCTGGCTAATTGGATGTACAAATGATACTTGTGTACACCGTAATAATTGGTGTCCATATGTCGGGTGCGTACCTCCGTATAAATCATCTCCCACAATAGGATGACCTATATGTTGAAAATGCACTCGTATTTGATGTGTTCTGCCTGTTAATAAACGTACTTCAGCTAAACTGTAGTATTGAGAACGATGAAGGCATTTAAAACGCGTTCTAGCTTCTTTACCTGTATTGTCTACTCGTCGTTGAATAATGCTCGATGGTTCTCTCGCAATAGGTGCATCAATTAACCCTTCATCTTTCAAATCACCTTTACACACGCACAAATACGTTTTGTCAATTTGTGTTTGAGTCATTAAATGATGTATGAAACCATGTTTTGTAAAAATGACGATGCCAGAGGTATTACGATCAATTCGAGTTACAATATGAGGCACGATTGAGAGCTCTAACTGATTAAAATAACCAAGCACTTGCTCTACTAAACTCAAATGTTTATGGTCCCTTGAAGGCGCGCAATTTTGAAGCGCAGGTTTAGATACTACAAGTAAATAATCATCTTCATACAGGATATTCAACGTCTTTATATGCGGAATCAAATTAGAACTTGGTGTTTCTTTACCAAACTGAACTGTTAACACATCGCCAATTTCTAATTGTTTTCTGACTGTAACTAGCTGATTATTAACAAGTAAAGCGCCATTATGTTTAATGGCGCTTATAGTCCGCTTTGAATAATGATTTTTTTGTAAAAATGTTTTTAACATATTAGATTCTTTAATATCATACGTAAATTGCATTACTCATCTTCTCCACTAGAAATGAAGGAATCATGTACCCTTTTCCAGAAAGGAAAGGGTCTAAATCTAGCAAATCTCACTTTTTCATTTGCCACTCTGAACTGTATAGCATTGACATTTTTATGTTTAATACTCACGTGATCAATTGTTGTTAATATCGTGTCATGGTTTACTGGTGTAATTAAACATGTATGATGCTTTGGTAATACTAAAGGCGAGCCTACTGTTCTAAACACTCTGTTATTTATCGACGCAATTTCTGCAATTTGCATTGCTTCTAATGACGGATGGATCAACGCGCCACCCAATGCTTTATTATATGCTGTAGAGCCTGATGGTGTAGATACACACAAACCATCACCTCTAAATCGCTCAAATTGGTTACCACGGATATTTACATCTACTACCAAAGTAGAACCATTCTCTGTTTTCATAGTAGCTTCGTTTAGAGCTAAATAACGTGTTTCATACCCATTATCGTTATAACGAACGATAATTTCTAGCAAAGGATATTCAATGACTTGGAACTCCGAATTATTAATTTCAATAATTAACTTTTCAACTTCATGCGGCAACCAATCCGCATAAAATCCTAAATGACCAGTATGTACCCCAACAAAAGCACAACGAGACAACATGTGGCTATACTGATGGAAAGCTTGCAATAATGTCCCATCTCCGCCAACTGATATCACTATCTCTGGATTGTCTGCATCTTCAACCATTTGAAAATCTTTCATATGGTTAATCATTTTGTGTTTCAATGCATTAGATTTTGAGTCACCCTTAGATAATATCGTATAACGCATGATTCTCCCCCTAGTCATCATTATGTTTTTTAGAACGCTTTTTCGAATAATATTTTTGTGCTTCTTGGATTTCTTCTTTGATTTCTGACATTTCTTCATCCAGTAAAAACGCTGCTTCAGCTGCGCGTTCAAGGCGGTGTTGAATCTCAGGTGGATAGTCCCCATCATATTTATAACGTAATGTATGTTCAACAGTGGCCCAAAAATTCATGGCTAGCGTTCTGATTTGAATTTCTGCTAATATTTTCTTTTCCCCATTTAATGTCTCGATGGGGTATTCAATAATTACATGGAACGAACGGTAACCACTTTGTTTAGTATTACTAATGTAATCACGTTCTTCTACAACTTTAAAATCTTCACGTTGTCTTAATAAATTAACTACTACATCAATGTCATCAACAAATTGACACATTAAGCGTAAGCCCGCGATGTCATACATTTCTTCATGTAATCGATCAAAAGATATTTGCCGCTTATTTGCTTTATCAATAATGCTTGTCATTGGTTTGACACGGCCAGTTACAAACTCTATTGGAGAAGCATTTTCTTCTACTTCATATTGTTTTCTCAAGCCTTTTAATTTAACTTTTAATTCGTCCACTGCTTGTTTATATGGAGATAAAAACTGATCCCATTGATTCATATTGCCTCACTCCGCTTCAATCTAATTCGAAAGTATCTTCTACAACGGAAACAAACTCCTGACCATAATTTAAATTACCTTGAATGTTTTCCAGTATGTAATCAAATTCTCTTTCGAACTGCTGTAATTCTAAATTATCATTAACTATTATTTTCTTACCTTTGTTTTCATGTAGCATAGACCAAGTTTCTTGTACAAAGATTAAGTATGAATATGATTCCCCATCATCTAAGATATATGCAAAACTATAATTATCGCTGTCAACAAGCATTTGTCCTGCTTCTTCCAGACCTTCTGTAGATGCTTCTGTATAACAATTAATAATGTCTTCTGTTACTTTAATTTCATTTACATAAATACGCATGCTTGTTCCTCCTTATTCCTCATTATTTTAACATAATTCTAATCTACATAACACGTTACAAGGATAATGTGGAGACAACAATTTAACATTATATCGCCAGTATTTAATTTTAAAAATGCAGTTCAATTTAAATTATACTCAAAGTGTTTTAAAATAAATTATTATATGTATTAAAGGAGCGTTTCTCGTGGCAACTAATAATGAAATTGAATTTAAGCAATTATTGTCTAAATCACAATACAAATCTATTTATGATAAGTACTTTCAAGACATGCAACCTTTCAGTCAAACAAACTATTATATAGATACACCAAACTTTGACCTACGTGCGCATAGATCAGCTTTAAGAATACGTGTAAAACAAGACTTTTATGAAATGACGCTTAAGGTCCCTGCAGAAGTTGGTTTAATGGAATATAATTTTGAAACACGTATTATACCGGAATTGAATAAACCTGTTTTGGCTAATGATTTACCAACTGAAATTGCCGAACAACTCGATCAAATGAATATCGATACTCAACAACTTGTTATTTTAGGGGCTTTAACTACTTTACGAGTAGAAAGAGAAATTCATGGTAACTTACTTGTCTTGGACAAAAGTGATTACTTAAATCACCAAGATTATGAACTAGAATATGAAGTTGAGGATTATGATGAAGGTTTAATTCAATTTAAGCATATTCTAGAAGCATTTGAAATCGAATACGAAACACCAGATAATAAAGTTCAAAGATTTTTCAACAGAAAATCAACCTTAAATAGCAACTAGTTGCGCACAAGCTGACAGAGTCGAATTACTTCCATATGAAAATATTCGTGTTATATTAGTAATACATTAAGAAAATATGGTGATATTATGGCACAGACACCCTATGACATCATTGGACATGATGCGTTATACAAGATGATTGATTATTTTTATAACCTAGTTGAAAAAGATGATAGAATCAACTATTTGTTTCCCGGAGATTTTCAAGAAACAAGTAGAAAACAAAAACAGTTCCTGACTCAATTTTTAGGAGGGCCAAATCTTTATACAGAAGAGCACGGGCATCCCATGCTAAAAAGACGTCACATGGAATTTATAATAACAAACTATGAACGCGACGCATGGCTTGAGAATATGTATAGTGCTATTCAACATGCAAATTTTCCTGAAGGCGTCGGTGATTATTTATATGAGCGATTACGTTTAACAGCGAACCACATGGTTAATACCGAAAATTAATTGTAGGTGAAATATACATGACTGAAGAATTAAAATTAATACAAGCTAATAGTCGTGAAGATGCGAATCTTTCACCTGTGAGTAAGATAGAAATTTATTCTTTTTTCGACCCATTCAGTAAAGATTGTTTTAAATTATCTGCAATACTCTCTAAATTGCGTATAGAGTATAAGCAGTATATCAGTATACGACATATCTTAAACCCATCTCTCCGTGTATTAACAAAATGCCAGGCACAGAGCACGTCGGATTTAGATAATATTGCTCTCGCATATAAAGCTGCGGAACTCCAAGGTCGAATACGTGCAGAACGTTTTATTCACCTTGTTCAAAATGAAATCATACCTAAACGAGATATTATCACTGAATATATGGTCAACAATTGCATAAGCAACGCAGGGCTAGATTACGAAGTGTTTAAAGAAGATTTGCGTAGTAACTGTTTAAAAGAAAGCTTACAAGTTGATTTGCATATCGCGCGAGAAATGGAGATTGAAGAAGCCCCTTCTCTCGTCTTCTTTAACGAAGATGTTCACGAAGAAGGATTAAAAGTTGAAGGACTTTATCCATACCATATTTATACTTATATTATAAATGAACTTATTGGATCACCTATTGAAAAGAACTTACCACCTACTCTAGAAAAATATATACAACAACAACAATTAGTTACTAAAGAAGAATTACTTACCATTTATGAATGGCCAGAGAAATTAATGAATAAAGAGTTGAAAAAGTTAGCATTACAGCAAAAAATCGAAAAACTTAAATCACCAGATGGGAACTTTTGGAAATCTAAAAGTTGATTGTATGTATGACACACGTAGAGTGGTTTGCTCATTTTATTCTACAAATACGGGACAAAAATATTCAAATAAAAACTGTCATCAAAGTCGTAAGACTGTTGATGACAGTTTTTTATACTTAAATGGAAACATATCATATAATACAGTTCTACTAGCAAGTATTGTATCGGCACAATGGTTACTCATAAGTATTAAATTTAGTAGTATTGCTCTTTCTAGTAGCTACACCTAATGCTCATTAAATTACTTCTTTAGTAAAGCGCTATCTACTTTACTATTCACTGTTACAATATATATTCTTTCTCGTTCTATAACTTTGTTGTAATTATTTTAGATATAAAAAGAAAATTCATTTTTATTTTTAAAAGTAAAACGAATAGTTATTCATAATTATGAATTTAATAAATGAGGATAAAAAAAAACGCCGTGTCTGATTACACGGCGCTAAACAAAGGGGATGGGAGAAATTTCTCACTTCAAACAAAGGGGTATGTTTGTTATGTGATTAATTTCATGTTTATAATATAACACGCTAAATTGAGGCTTTCAACCTTTTAATTTAAATAAACCTACTTTGTCACAAACTTGTCAAATTGAAAACGAATACATCCACACTAAGCTTTCATTAGCTTTTCAAATGCATCTAATTTTTGTTCAAAGACTTCGCAAGCTTGTTCAATTGGTTCTGGAGTAGTCATATCTACACCTGCATTTTTCAGTATTTCAATTGGATAATTTGAACTACCTTTTTTCAAGAATTCATTAATATATCTATCTACTGCTGGCTGTCCTTCAGTTAAAATTTGATGACTTAAACTTTGTGCTGCACTATAGCCTGTTGCATATTGATACACATAATAATTCATATAAAAGTGTGGGATTCTTGACCACTCTTTACTTATATCTTCATCCGTCTCAACAGAATCACCAAAGTACTGTCTATTCAATTCTGCATATTCTTCGTTCATACGGTTTGCAGTAAGTGGTTCTCCTGCTTCTTCAATTTGATGAATTTTATGTTCAAACTCAGCAAACATTGTTTGTCTGAATAGCGTTGCACGAAAGCGTTCAAGTTCTTGATTAAGTAGCAATAATCTACGTTCATCGTCTAAATGTTTATCCATATAATCACTTAATAACGCTTCATTACATGTAGAGGCTACTTCAGCTACAAATATCGTGTATCCACTGGAATTGGCCGGTTGATTTTTACGACTAAAGTAACTGTGCGCTGAATGTCCAAATTCATGAACTAATGTATATAAATCGGATACTGTATTAGACCAATTTAATAATATGAAAGGATTTGTAAGATGTGCACCTGAAGAATAACCTCCTGAACGCTTACCTTTATTTTCATAAACGTCAACCCATCGATTATTCAACCCTTCTTCAACCACTTTCATATACTCTTCACCCATAGGTTGTAATGCTTTAATCATCCAATCTTTAGCTTCTTCATATGACATTTCAAATTTTACATCTTTTACTAAGGGCGTATAAAGATCATACATTTTCATGTCTTCTAATTCTAATAACTCTTTACGCAATTTTGTGTAACGATGTAATAGTGGTAAATAGTGATGTACAGTTTTAACTAAATTATCATAAACTTCTTCAGGTATGTGATTATTACCTAAAGCTGCAGCACGTGCCGATTTATAATTATGTGTACGTGCATTAAACACATTTTTCTTCACTTCACCTGCTAATGTCGCACTTAGCGTATTGTTATATGCTCCATAAGCTTTATATAGATTTTCAAAAGCAGATTGACGTAATATTCGATCATCTGATTCTAAACACTTAATAAAAGTGCCTTGTGTTAATGAATGACGGTTGCCATCTTTATCTATTGCATCTTCGAATTCTAAATCTGCATTACTGAACATACCGTATACATTATCTGGTGTCGACATTGCATCTTGAGCTTCTGTAAGTAATTTTTCTTTATCTGCACTTAAAACATGCGGTCTTTTTTCATTAATTAATTTCAAATCAAATTCATATTGTTTTAAGTCGTCATTAGACGTAATAAATGATTGAATTGTCGCCTCATCAATCTGCAAAATTTCTGGTACTAAGAAACTCCAACCTGAATTGAATTTAATAATCAGTTGATGTGCTCGAGATTCATATCCAGTGTATTTATCATTTGCAGTATCTTGATCTTGCTTTAAATGGGCGTACACATATACTTTTTCTAATTTTGATCCTAGTTCATCTTCCAAAGCTAAAGCGTTAAATAGCGTTTCTGCACTATCTGCTAGATGCCCTTGAAATTGTTCTTCTTGCCCCAGGTTGTTTTCTACTTCTTTAAACGCTGCTTCAAAAGCCTCATCAGATTCAAATATAGTAGTTAAATCCCAAGTGTATTCAGGATATTTACGTTCTTGTTCTTCTCTTGTTAATTGTTGATTCATAATTTTAAGTAAACCTCCTATAAATTCATTACTATAATTTTCTCACGTCGCACTCAATTTTGCACGTTATTACTTCCATTTATATAACTCAATCGCAGAAAATCTCCAACCATTTTAGCGGTAATTTTTTCTTTATCTATAGCACCTGTATAAAAAACATTATACTCAATTGATTTTATAAAATCACTTAACTTATACTGGTTATGCTTTACCATATATAAGAGTTGTAATTGCCAATATACTGGATGAGATTTCACATATAATTGTTCATCAAAAATAATGCCAAGATGTTTAATTATCCACGTCTCCGATAATTGCAATTGATACATAATACTTAGACTTGGTTGATGTACCGAACGACTTCTACGACAATATTTCAAATATTTTCTAACTGTATTATCAGTCAATTTTAAATTAAATGTTGGCATCTTCATTTTATGCGTAATCCGTAATAAAGTATCAAAAGTAATTGTTTGTCTTAACGCCACAAAACGTTTACCGCCTAAGAAGCGAATAATATAATATTGATAAAGTTGTTGACGTTTATGTTCCCATGCAAATAAGTGACGTGAATTTAAATTAATATATGTCCGTTCATATGTAGTCAATTTTAAAATATGTGTCTTAGCATCATAGTGAGGGTTATTAATAACCCAAACAACATTAAATCCTAAATTCAGTAAAGATAAGGATCTCTTTTTTATATTAAGTATAGTAATTTTTGAAAATTGTATTTCAATGGCTACATCATTATCGACAATTAAGTCTGGATACTGATAACTTTGTGCGATATAAGGTTCTATAACAACTGTATGGTGCTGCAGTTCGAACCATTGTGCTAACATATACTTCAATAAGTAATGTTCATAAGTTTCACCTTTATTACATATATATTTCTTATTATTTGTATGAGCAAAATGTGGTACTACTGATTGCCCTTGCTTTAAAATGACTTTGCAGTGACAACGCGGACACACATAATGCACGCCTTTTTTTGCTATTGTTGCAAGTATAATTTGATTGTTCTCATTTTTGGCACATAACACAGTTATTTCACCTCACTTCATTACACTCCATCAAGTCAAAAATTACTTCTCGAAAACATAAAAAACCTACTGAATAATTACATTTCAGTAGGTCTCATTTATCTATTGTTTTTTAATGTTTATTTTATTCTGTAGTACTTGGGAAATAACGACGTACTTGTGACGCGACGTTATGACTCATAATAATTTTCGCGTAGTCATTTAAATATACTTCTGATTTGTCAGTAGGATATGCGAATTCAAGTAATTGACTATAGCTATCATTAATTGCTTCTTGATCAACTGTTTCGTCAAAATGAATGGCATAATAGTATATATTATTAAAACTGTATAATAAATCTTCAAATTCATTTATTGCTAGATTATTATGGTGTGCATAATCAATCACTTCTTCTAAATCATTAAATTTAACAATTACAGTTCGCGTCGCTTGTTGTTTGCTTTCATTACGCTCTTGATTGTGACGGCTTTCTTTTTGTTGTTGACGTTGATCAAATAAATCCTCTAAACTTTCATCTTGATCAAATGTTTGTGATAATAAATCATTCACTTGATAATCAAGTTGCTCGTTATCATCATTTTCCGACATATTAATAAGATCTTCATTTTTTGATTTAGATATTGTTACTTCAACGCCCTTTTCAAAAGCATGTACTTGTATCCATAAAGGTCCTTCAACTACGAAATCTTCTTCTTCGTTGATTTCTTCCATCATGTTCCAAAAGAACTCTTCACCACGTTTGCGGTTCGTCCACAAATCTTCACGTTTAAAGCCTCTAGCCTCAATATCACTATATGTTATAAATAATTTAACAGTAGTATCGTCAACACGCTCTATTCTCATATCATCTCACTCCTTACAGTCGATGAATAGTAATCATAATTGTATTAGAAGGTAGTAATAATTACAATTGATTTGTTTGATTAATTTTTACTATTTCCTAATTGGTCTCTTATATTAACACATACCCTTAAAGAAGCCAAAAAAACAGCACTTATCTGTTGAGTACTGTCTCTTTTGCCATTATTTGTTCACATTTTAAATTTCTTAATAATAATTTCATTTTTAAACATCCATTTTATTTGACTTCATTCTTTGTCAATTTGTTATATTGGATATAACAAAGCCATAAAATAACATTGTATACATGTTACTTTATGGCTAATATAGTTAATTTATAATTTATTTAGTCAACCATACGTTGTGCTTCTTGCAATTGGAACGTACGTACTTTTCTAGGTAAGAAACGTCTAATTTCATCTTCGTTATACCCAACTTGTAAACGTTTATCGTCTAAAATAATCGGACGACGTAATAAACCAGGGTTATCTTGAATAATTGAATATAAATCTTGAAGTGGTAGTGCATCTATATCAACGTTTAACTTTTGATAAGTCTTTGAACGTGTAGATATAATTTCGTCTGTTCCATCTTCAGTCATTTTTAAAATTTGTTTAATTTCGTCAATTGTTAAGTGTTCTGAAAAAATGTTACGCTCCGTATACGGTATGTCATGTTCTTGTAACCATGCTTTCGCTTTACGGCAAGATGTGCAACTTGGTGAAGTAAATAATGTTACCATACATCTCACTCTCCTATTTTTCATGAATATGAATTCATTAGATTTCAATATTTATATGATTAAGAAACTTTCAAGTAAACTATGTCTTCCTTAACCTTACAATTAAAGTATACCCTTTCAACATTAAAATTAAATGAGAATCCTCTAATTTTTATTAAAAATTTTGAAATATAAACAATTCTCAATAAATTCAGGTAGAAATATTGATATGTGTATAGTTTAACATAAATTACAAATGAATGAAATACTGTTATAATGTACGTAATATGTATTAAATTAAATTTTAGAAGGTAGGCATCAAAAATGGAAACATTATTTTCAGGTATCCAGCCTAGTGGTATTCCAACACTTGGTAATTACATTGGTGCATTGAAACAATTTGGTGAAGTCCAAGATGATTACGATTGTTTCTTCTGCATCGTGGATCAGCATGCAATCACTGTCCCACAAGATCGTTTAAAGTTACGTAAACAAACAAGACAACTTGCAGCGATTTATCTAGCTTCTGGTATAAATCCAGAAAAATCAACACTGTTTATCCAGTCAGAGGTTCCAGCACATATACAGGCAAGTTGGATGCTGACTACAATCTCTTCAATTGGTGAGTTAGAACGTATGACCCAATTTAAAGACAAGGCTACAAAGCAATCTGAAGGTGTACCAGCCGGTTTACTTACATATCCACCTTTAATGGCCGCCGATATTGTAATTTACAACACGAATATTGTCCCTGTAGGTGATGACCAAAAACAACACATTGAATTAACTAGAAACTTGGTGGATAGGTTTAATTCTCGTTACAATGATATTTTAGTTAAGCCCGAAATACGTATGCCTAAAGTAGGTGGCCGTGTGATGAGTTTGCAAGATCCAACAAGAAAAATGAGTAAAAGTGATGATAATCAGAAAAACTTCATATCCTTGCTTGACCAACCCAATACTGCAGCTAAAAAAATCAAGAGTGCAGTAACTGATTCAGACGGTATTATTAAATTTGATAGAGATAATAAACCTGGTATTTCAAATTTATTATCTATCTATTCTAGTTTAACTGATGAATCTATCGACACACTTGAACTTAAATATAAAGATTCTAATTACGGTGTCTTTAAAGCAGATTTGGCAGAAATCGTGAAAGAATTCCTAACAGGATTTCAAGAGAAATATGAATACTATTTTAATTCAGACGAATTAGATACTATTTTAGATAATGGCAGAGATAAAGCGCAAAAAGTTTCTTTCAAAACATTGAAAAAGATGGAAAAAGCTATGGGCTTAGGTCGTAAAAGGTAGTTTTCCAAAACACATCCTTTAGTAAGAGAGGATGTGTTTTTTTATATTGATAATATAAAAAATAAGCAGCACACCAACTCTATGTTGATGTGCTGCTTTTATTTTAATTCAATATTACTTTATTCTTTCTTTTTACCAGTTTCACGGTCGATGCTTTTATCAATTTTGACATTTTTAAGAGATGTGTCGCCACCAATTTGGTGATAGATCAAACCTTTAACTTGTGGATTTGTTAAATGTGCTTCCCCTTTTTGATAAATTGGTGCTACTGGCGCGTCGTTTAACATAAGCTCTTCAGCTTTTTTCATTGCAGCATCACGTTCTTCTGGTTTTTTCAGTAGCTTGCCATTTGCATCTTTAATTAATTTGTCATATTCATCGCTACCCCATCCAGTATTATTTTGAGCAGCACCCGTTGTCATAATATTTAAGAATGTCAATGGATCCGGGTAATCTGGTCCCCAACCTGATAATGAAGCTTCAAACGTTTCTGATGACTCTTGATTTAAACGTTGTTTGAATGGTAATTGTTTAATCTTCATCGTCACACCTGGTAAATTCTTTTCTATTTGAGCTTTGATATATTCAGCAGAAATCTTTGCACTAGGTGTGTCTTCTGTATTCATTGTAAATGTAACATTATCAACGCCTAAATCTTTTTTAGCTTTTTCATAGTGTTCTTTTGCAGCTTCAGGATTATAAGATAATGGTGAATTGATTTCTTTAGTATAATCTTCACCATTAGGTGCTTTGGCTGTTAGTTTTGATGTAAAACCATCTGTTGCTTCTGAACCATCATTCTTCACAGCATTCACGTAACCTTCTTTATTTATTGCTTGAGAAATTGCGAGCCTCATATCCTTATTCTTAAATTCAGGTACAGTTTTTTGATTCAATTTAATATAAAAAGTACTGGCTAACAAGCGTTTTTGTAAGCCTGGATTATCTTCATATTTATCAACTTGATCAGCTGTGATTACCGTATCATCTACAGAACCAGTATCATACAATGAAGCACCAGCTTGTTGATCTTTTAATACTTTGTAATTCACACGATCCAGATGAACTTTTTCCTTATCCCAATACTTATCATTTTTCACAAGTTGAATTTTATCTTCAACTTTCCAATTCTCAATCTTGAATGGTCCATTATACACAGCTTTATCTGCTGTAGTACCGTATTGTTGGCCAGCTTTTTCAACAACTTTTTTATTTTGTGGCATAAATGTACCAAAAGCAAACATTTCGTTAATATACGGCACTGGCTTATTTAATTCTACTTTTAATGTATAATCATCCATTGCTTTAACGCCTAATTCATCTTTATCTTTTTTACCCATATTAATGTCTTCAGCATTTTTTATGTCATACATAATATAAGCATATTCAGATGCAGTCTCAGGATCCACTACACGTTTCCATGCATACTCAAAGTCATGTGCAGTAACTGGATCTCCATTAGACCACTTCGCATCCTTACGTAATTTAATCGTTAACGTTTTACCGCCATTACTTTCTTTAGGCATTTCTTTTGCCACACCCGGCTGTGCCTTATCATTCTTATCTAATGTATACAAGCCTTCATAAATCTGGTTATACATATCAAATGAAACTGTATCAGTAGCTAAGGCTGAATCCAGTGATGTAATATCTTGTGTAATCACTTTTCTAAATACTTGTCCTTTGTCCGAATAAACGCCTTCAGCATTACCACACCCTGCTAGTATTACTGTCAGCGCAATAAGTATCCCAAATACCTTGAATTTTTTCATCAAAATCCCCCTTTCCCCTTTTATACAGACGTTTCTTGTTTTTGATTTCTCATTTCTTCCGCTTCATTATCTGTTGTTAATACATAATGATTTGGACGTACTTCATTTAACGAACCCTGATCATTATTAGATGCATCTTCTTTAAAAATTGTTCTTTTTCGTACTCTTTCGCTTTCAGGATCTGGTTGAGGAACTGCAGATAGTAATGATTTAGTATACGGGTGCAAAGGATAATTATATATTTCATCTGCACTTCCTAATTCAACTATTTTGCCAAAATGCATCACTGCAATTCTGTCAGAAATGTATTTAACCATTGAAAGATCGTGGGCGATAAATAAAAACGTAATACCACGTTCTCTCTGTAATTTTAGTAACAAATTCACCACCTGAGCCTGAATAGACACGTCTAGAGCCGAAATAGGTTCATCAGCAATAATAAACTCTGGTTGAACCGCTAGAGCACGTGCAATACCAATCCTTTGTCGTTGGCCACCTGAAAATTCATGTGGGTAACGATTGGCATGTTCTTTACTGAGCCCAACTGTTTCTAATAAATCATAAACACGTTTTTTACGGTCTTTAACTCCTGAAGCAAGTTTATGTATATCTATACCTTCAGCTACGATATCCATAACTTTCAAACGTGGGTTTAAGGACGCATATGGATCCTGGAAAATCATTTGTATTTTTTTATTGAATTTGAGTGAATCTTTACGTTTTTTAATCTTTTGAATATCGATACCCTCATAAAGAATTTCACCATCTGTAATATCATTTAATTTAATAATGGCTTTACCCGTAGTCGACTTACCACAACCTGATTCTCCAACTAGTCCAAACGTTTCTCCTTTATACACATTAAAAGAAATATTTTCGATGGCTCTCACTTCATTACGTTTACCTTCGTTAAAATATTGCTTTAAATTCTTTACTTGTAATAAAATTTCTTCATTATTCCCCATCGAATGACACCCTTTCTACCTGTTGTGGTTTATCGAAATTTTTAGGCATTTTGCGCAAACGTTTCTGTACCATTTCGGGTGGCTCAATATGAGGCGAACGTTCGTCCAATAACCATGATTTCACAAAATGTGTAGGCGATACTTGGAACCACGGAGGTGGTGTCTTAAAATCTATATTTAAAGCATATTGACTTCGTTCCGCAAAAGCATCTCCCTTAGGTGGATGTAATAAATCTGGTGGTGTTCCTGGTATAGCTAATAATTCAGTTTCTGCCCCTGTAGTTAAATCCGGCATGGATGATAACAACCCCCATGTATATGGATGTTTAGGATCATAGAATATTTCATCTACGTCTCCAGTTTCTATCATCTGGCCACCATACATCACTGCAACACGATCAGCGATATTAGCAACAACACCTAAATCATGTGTGATAAAGATAATTGATGTACTAATTTTATTTTGAAGTTCTTTCATTAATTCTAAAATTTGAGCTTGCATTGTTACATCTAAAGCAGTAGTTGGTTCATCTGCAATCAATACTTTAGGCTCGCAGGCGAGTGCTGTTGCAATAACGATCCTTTGTCTTTGACCACCTGAAAATTGATGTGGGTACGCATTAAAACGTTTTTCTGCATTTGGTAACCCTACTAAGTCTAATATTTCTAAAGCGCGTTTTTTTGCATCTGTTTTATTATAATTTCTATGTTTTATTAATGGTTCCATAACTTGCTTACCAATCTTCATTGTTGGATTTAAAGAAGTCATTGGATCTTGAAATATCATAGAGATATCTCTACCTCTAAGTTTAATCAATTCTTGTTCAGATTTTTTAGCTAAATCTTCACCCAAGAAGTTAATTTCCCCTTTTTTAATTCTCCCTGCATCACCTTGGAATAACTTTGTGATTGCTTTCGTCGTAACGGATTTCCCTGAACCTGACTCACCAACAATCGCAAGTGTTTCTCCTTTACCAACAAAGAAATCAACACCTCTAACTGCTTGCACTTCCCCTGCATCGATATCAAAGGAAACATGCAAATTACTTACTTCTAATACGCGTTCTGACATAAATGTTGCCCCCTTTTGTTATCTACGCATTTTCGGATCAAATGCATCACGTAATCCATCACTAAATAAGTAAAAGAATAAAATTAATAAACTTAATACCATTGCTGGTATGAATAACTCATGAGGATGAATTAATAGCATTGCTCTACCTTCATTTACTAATGAACCTAAAGATGTTTTAGGTGCAGGCACCCCAATACCAATAAAGCTTAAGAATGCCTCGAAGAAAATAGCATTAGGTACTGTGAACATAGAAGTTACTACAATAACGCCTAATGTATTCGGTAAAATGTGTTTGAATATTAATTTTAATTTTGATGCTCCTAATGTCGTAGAAGCTAATACGAATTCTTGTGTTTTTAACTTTAAGAATTCACCACGCACCACACGACTCATACCAATCCATCCAGTAAGTGCCATAGCTAATATAATCGTCCAAATTGATGGTTCAAAAATTAAAACGAATAAGATAACTACGATAAGCGTTGGTATAGAAGCAACAATTTCTATAATTCTTTGCATGACATTATCTATCCGTCCTCCAAAGAAGCCTGATATTGCACCGTAAACTACACCTATAAATATATCTAACAAAGCTGCCACTACACCTATGAATAAGGAGACTTGGGCACCTTGCCAAGTTCTAGACCATAAGTCTCTGCCTAATTGATCTGTACCAAACCAAAAGTTCTCCTTAACTCCTGCTTCTTCATACGCGTTGACGCCTTGTGCACCCTCACCATCAAATGGTAGGAACGGAATTTGATCCAATACAGGAATTTTTGCAGGTAGGTTACGCCTATCAACATCTTGTTCTGCGTAATCATGTGAACTCAATAATGGACCGATTAACGCTAATAATACAATAACAAGCAGACCAATCATCCCTACAACTGCAAGCTTATTTCGCTTCAGTTGAGCCCATGCGTCTTGCCAAAAGTTTTTACTCTCTCTTTGCATTTCTGGTTCTTTTTCAATGTCATTCTCGCTTCTAATGAATTCAGATGCTGGTATTGCTTCTGAAGTATGTGAAATCACTGCGTTTGAATGATCATCTCTTAAAGTTTCTTCTCTTTTATCAGCCATTATTTCTTACCTCCTTGCACACGAATACGCGGATCAATTAAACCGTATAAAATATCCACTATAAATATGGAAACAATAAACAATGTACTAAATAAAATTGTTGTCGCCATAATAACTGGGAAGTCATTCGTGGTAATCGATCTTACGAATTGATCCCCTAAGCCTGGCACACCGAAAATATTTTCAATTGTCAAAGTACCAGTTAAAATACTTGCTAACATTGGTACAATAATTGTAATAACGGGAATCAAAGCATTTCGCAATGCGTGACCGAATAGCACTCTCATTGTTGAATTCCCTTTTGCACGTGCTAACAAGATATAATCCGAACTTAAAACTTCTATCATCTCTGCTCTTATGTATCTTGCTACGGTTGCCAATACTGCTGCCGAAAGTGCTAATGATGGAAGTATTGCGGTTGAAATACCTTCCCAACCAGCAACTGGTAGCCACTGTAATCTAACTGCAAACACATATTGTAGTAATACAGCTAAAACGAACGATGGTACTGATACTGCGATAACCGAAATAACGGTGGCTGTATAATCAACCCAACTGTTTTGCCGCACTGCTGCGATAACCCCTAAAATCAACCCTAATATTACACCAATAACCATAGCTGTGAGTCCCATTTCTAACGATGGCAATAATCTTGGTTTTACTAAATCCCACACTGGTTGATTATCATATTGGAATGAGTTACCAAAATCCCCTGTGACAACATTTTTCAAATAACTTGCATATTGTACAGGTACAGGATCATTCAAACCATACTTTTCATTTAAAATTTGCTTCTGCTCTTCATTCAATTTTTCGTCATTGAACGGTGAACCAGGCATCAGCTTCATTAAGAAAAATGTAATTGTGATGATTATGAATAATGATAAAATCATATACCCCAATCGCTTCAAAACATACTTAAGCATATTTTTATCCCCCTTTTAAAAATCAGAATTAACATTCCCTTTAAAATATTCAGAATATTTATTCATATTATACGTTTACTATAGATGTAAAGCAATATTGTTTTGCTTTACATTATTAAAGAATTTATTATCAATTTATTTTTTAATATTTATACAAGTGTTGATATAATTGAATTCAAAGAAGTTTTTATTCATTTTTTAGAAATATTAAGTTACAATAAATTTATTGAATAATAGGAGTTGTTAAAATGAGGCGTATATCAAGTTTACTCATATGGGCACTTTTTACCCCGATACTTTCGTTAGTTCTATGGTTGTTCACTGCCCAAACATTAATTTATTACATAGATACCTTTTTTTATGTTTCTATTTCATTAGCTATTTTCTTCTTCACTATCATTATCGTCCAAGAAGGTATTTTAGACCCCACTAGTTATGGTTTTAGGAGATTGAAATATCAACTTTCGAGTAAAAAACATAAAGATACGCTTGAAGAAGATGAATTTTTTAAACCGACTCACGCAAAAAAAGAAAATTATTTTGTTACACCATGGGTCAAGATTGCATTTATATGGAATCTGTTTTATTTAATACTTTCTATTGCTATCTCTTTTGCAATATAAAAAGACTGCATTAGATATTGTCTGTTTGACTAACAATATTCTAATACAGTCTTTTTATTATTTAGTATGTATATTCGGGTTAAAGAATAATGCATAATATAGCAATACAAAACCAATTAGTACAACTGTAGCAACGTATATTGACATCATCCATGGTAGTAAAAATACACCCAAAATTAAACCAAACCTTGCTAATACATTCGCACCATAATATGAGACCATACCAAAAGTAGAATAAGTGCTTCGTTTATCACTTGGAATCATCAAGAACCGTTGTGCATTTTGAATAGGCGAATAAATCAATTCTCCTAATGTGGATATAATTGCAAATACACATAACACCCAAAATGAGCTTGCTGATGTTAATACACTATATCCTAAAGTATACAGAAGAATCCCAATGATAAATACTGCTCTTTTAGAGGTTTGGGCTATCAGTTTATTCACTGTAAAAGTTAATGTCGCTACGACAATCGTGTTGATAATCATGATGACTGTAAACATCCTCACACCATCAATATAATAACCTAAAAAATATAATGGCTCAAAATCATCTTTTAATCTCACTATGACATATGAGTTCAAACTCAACTCTGCCATAAAAACTAACATATATCCCAAATTAAAAATCATATAGTATTTATCTTTAATCACAATATGATAACTTGTTACAAAATGTTTAAATCGAGATGTAAGATTCTCTTTCTTATTATAAATTTGCTCAACATCATAATACTTTTCAAATAAATACCAACTTACAAGCATTGCAAAGAAAAATAATATAAATAGTAACCGTTTGTGACTTAAATAAAGCAATGCTCCTAGCATCATACCAAGTGCAGTACTAATATTAAACATCCAATAATTAAGTTGGTATACATATTCCCTCACATCTTCATAAATAGCATCCATAATTGCTGCTTCAAAAATGGGCTCACTTGCTGCAAATAAAGTTTCAAATATAAATACAGTAACACAAAAGATTATTAAACCCATGTCGTTCATAGTTACAGTAATACTTAATATTATTAGACAAATTGCATATAAAAAATGTACATAGTTAACGACTTTCTTCCTATTATAATTGTCACCTAAATATCCGCCTAGAAAAGACACTACAAAACTAACTGCAATATTTGCTATTAAAAATGCCCCTGCAAAAACCGCATTCGTCTTATTAGTTAAATATAATGCCATGAAAGGTAAAATTGATTGACTCGCAATAACTAGGATGAAGTCAGCTATTAATCTAGTTTTTAATGTTGTTGATAACGTCATAAACTTCTTCAACTTTATCCCTCCAAGCATATCTAAAATATCAATTATTTATTGTATTTTCACTACACACACAATAAAATTAACTTTCTTTATTATCGAGTTTAACATAGTGAAATTGCAATATATTTTATATAAAAAAACAGTCGAAATTTAAAATTTCGACTGTTTCTCTATTTATTTTAACTTACATATTTTGTGTTTTTATAGTTTATCACTTTATCTAGTACCTTAGTCAGCGAATTTTTTTAATACTATTACAGCATTATGTCCACCGAAACCTAAACTATTACTCATAGCGTAATTAATTTCTAAATCTTCTGCTTTATTAGGTACGATATCTAAATCACATTCTGGATCTGGAGAATCGGCGTTAATTGTTGGTGCAATTCGACTATCTCTAATAGAAAGTGCTGAGAAAATTGCCTCTAACCCACCTGTTGCACCAAGTAAGTGTCCTGTCATAGATTTTGTAGAACTTACTTTTAGTGATTTAGCTGCTTCTCCAAATGTGTTTTTAATTGCTTGGATTTCTGTTAAGTCTCCTACAGGCGTGCTTGTACCATGTGCGTTAAGATATTGTACTTCTTTTGCCTCAATTCCTGCATCATCTAAAGCTGCTTGCATTGCACGCGAACCACCTTCGCCTTCAGGTGCAGGTGCTGTGATATGATGTGCATCACCTGTTGAACCGTAACCAACTACTTCTGCATAAATTTCTGCACCACGCGCTTTAGCAGATTCAAGAGATTCCAGCACTACGATTCCTGCACCTTCACCCATGATAAATCCATCACGGCCTTCTTGGAAAGGTCTACAAGCTATTTCTTTATCTTCATTTGTTGATAATGCACGACTTGCACTGAATCCAGCCAATGCCATATGTGTAATAGGGGCTTCAGCACCACCTGAAATCATTGCATCTGCGTCACCACGTTGGATAATTTTAAAAGCTTCACCTATTGAATTCGTACCTGTGGCACATGCAGTTACAGTAGCACCATTTGGCCCTTTAGCACCTAAGTCAATTGAAATTTGACCTGTTGCCATATCAGGTATAAGCATCGGTACAAAAAATGGACTTACTCTTCTAGGTCCTCGGTTTAATAATTGACTATGCGAGATTTCAAAAGTCTCCATACCACCAATTCCTGAACCTACCCATACTCCTATTCTATTTGCAGTATTATCATTAATATCTAATTTAGCATCTTGAACAGCCTCTCTTGCTGCAACAACTGCATATTGTGTAAATCGATCCATGCGACGTGCTTCTTTTTTAGGTATGTGTTCTTCTATATCAAAGTCTTTTAATTCACCTGCCAAATGGACATTATAATCTGTTGTATCTACACGAGTAATTTTATCAATACCACTAACTCCATTTAAGGCATTGTTCCATGCAGTTTTTGCATCATTGCCAAGGGGTGATAATGCACCAATTCCTGTAATTACGACTCGTTGTTCTTTGGTCATATTTTATCCTCCTATTTTCCCCATCTTAATGTTACGGCGCCCCAAGTAAGACCGCCACCAAACCCTACTAGCACTAAGACGTCATCATCTTTAATCTTACCGTTTTCTAACTCTTGTGCAATACTTAACGGAATAGAAGCCGCTGAAGTATTACCATATTTGTCTACGGAAACACTCATTTTCTCTTTAGGTATACCCAAACGTTCACGTGCTGATTCCATGATTCTTATATTTGCTTGATGTGGCACAAACATATCAACATCATCTGGTGTTAAATTCGCTTTCTCCACCGCATTGTTGGATGCTTCACCCATGATTCTCACTGCAAATTTAAACACTTCACGTCCGTTCATAAATATCTTTCCATTTTCAGGATTCAAGTATAAATATTTACCTCCTGATCCGTCAGAGCCTAATTCATAACTTAAAATACCGCGTCCTTCAGATACTTCACCAATTACGACTGCGCCAGCGCCATCACCAAACAGAATCGCTGTTGATCGGTCTGTGAAATCTGTAATTTTTGATAATTTATCTACGCCTACTACAAGTATATTTTTATAATCACCTGATTGTACAAATTGTTTTGCATTAATCATGGCATACATAAACCCACTACACGCTGCGAGTTGATCCATTGAAGCAACTTTGCCAGTGCCTAATCTTTCTTGAAGTATGTTTGCAACTGTAGGGAAAGCAAAGTCTCCAGTTGATGTTGCAACTATAATCATATCAATATCAGTTGCCTTGATATTAGCGTCTTCTATAGCTTTTAAACTTGCTTCATAAGCTAAATCTGAAGTTTCTTCGTCTTCATCAGCCCATCTTCTTTCTTTAATGCCCGTCATTTGTGAAATCCATTTATCTGAAGTTTCTAAAAATGATTCGAAATAGGTATTTTCTACGACATTTTTAGGTGCGTATGCACCAAAACCTTTGATACCCACGTCCATGGTTGTACACCTTCTTATTTATAATTTTAATACCAGGTATTAATTTAACATAATACACATTTCAAATACAAGAACAACACCTAATATAAGAAATATTGCTGCTCCATTATAATTTAAAGTGTACCTTATAACAATGTAAACCTATGAATATCGTTTTTCTACTATACAAATATGACTTTCTTATTTATAATAAAGACATATATATTATATTGGAGGCATTACATAATGAAATACCTCGCAACTTTATTTTGGGCTATTATCTTATTGCAAATGATTAATTTTGTGCTTAACAGCTTAGTAGGTGGAGATCAGCTTAACCTTATCACACCTATTGTTGGCGCAGTTATATTCACAATTATTGTTATTTTGTTTGATATGATTATTAAAGTCAATAATGATGATACAATGAAACAACACTAAAACGAGTCTAAACTTAGACTCGTTTTTTATATGATTTTATAGTCAATATAGTAGCTTACATAGTGTGGTTATAAGAGAGAGGTATTTGAATTAAACTTACCGAGATTTGATTTATATAAAAAGACGCATTGAATTTTAACTTCAATACGCCTAATGTATTTTCTAGTATTTTGTTCGTAAAACTTTATTTAATTTCCATTTTATTCAGCATCTCGTTTAATTTCTTTAAAAGTTAAGCTATCATCTGCTAAATCAATGTATACTTTTGTGCCTTCTGTTAAATTATCTTTTATCATTTTACGCGCCAATGGTGTTTCAATTTGTCTTTGAACAAAACGTTTTAATGGTCGAGCGCCAAATTGCGGCTCGTATGCTTCCTCACCTAACCATGCTTTCGCTTCCTCTGAAACCTCTATAGATAGTCGCTGTCCCATAAGTCTGATGTTTAATTGCGTTAAAATTTTATCTACAATTCGACTCATATCCCCAATTGTTAATGGTTTAAAGAGTACAATATCATCCATACGGTTAATAATTTCTGGTTTGAAATATTGGTTTAGACTATTCATCACAGCTTTTTCAGTTGATTCGGTAATGATGCCTGCGTCTTTAACATTTTCTAAGAGTACTTGTGACCCAATATTGCTTGTCATGATAATAATTGTGTTTTTAAAATCAACTTCACGACCTTTAGAATCTGTTAAACGACCTTCTTCTAATATTTGTAATAATACGTTAAACACGTCAGAGTGTGCTTTTTCAATTTCATCTAACAAGATTACAGAATACGGATTACGACGTACAGCCTCAGTCAATTGACCGCCTTCATCATGACCTACATAACCTGGAGGAGCCCCGATTAAGCGTGAGACCGAATGTTTTTCCATATACTCACTCATATCAATACGAATCATATGTTTTTCAGAATCAAATAATGTGGAAGCTAATGATTTAGCTAATTCTGTTTTACCGACGCCAGTAGGTCCTAAGAATAAGAAACTACCAATTGGTCTATTAGGATCTTTAATTCCTGCCCGTGCTCTCACAACAGCGTCTGCTACTAAATCTACTGCTTTATCTTGGCCAACCACACGTTCATGTAAAATATCAGAAAGATTTAATAGCTTTTCTCTTTCTGTTTCTACAAGCTTAGAAACTGGGATACCCGTCCAAGAACTAACAATATCTCCAATCTCTTCATCTGTAACAATTTCGCGAATGATGCGGTCGCTATCTCCACTTTGTTCGTTTTGGAACTGTTCTTCGAGATCATGTAGTTCTTTTTCTAATTCAGGGATTTTACCATGTTGTAATTCTGCTGCTTTTTCAAGGTCATAATTATTTTCTGCATCTTCTAATGCTTTTCTACTTTCATCCAATTCTGTACGTTTTTCTTGGAGTTTTGCTATTTTACCTTTTTCTTCTTCTACACGGGATTGGATTGCATTTTGCTTTTCTTTCTCATTTGATAGTTCTTGTTGTAATTCTTGCAATCTCTGTTTGCTGATGTTATCAGATTCATTTTTCAAAGCACTTTCTTCGATTTCTAATTGCATAACTCGGCGGTTAACTTGGTCCAATTCTGTAGGATTTGATCCCATTTCGGTGCGAATCGTCGCACAAGCTTGGTCCACTAAGTCAATTGCTTTATCTGGTAAAAATCGATCTGTTATATAACGATCTGACAACTCTGCAGCAGCCACTAACGCTTTATCTTGTATACGTACACCGTGATATACTTCATAACGTTCTTTTAATCCACGTAAAATTGAAATTGTATCTTCCACATCAGGTTCTGATACATTTACTTTTTGGAAACGACGTTCTAATGCTGAATCTTTTTCAATATATTCTCTATATTCATTTAGTGTTGTAGCGCCGATACAATGTAATTCGCCACGCGCGAGCATTGGTTTTAACATATTTCCTGCATCCATAGCACCTTCTGTTTTGCCTGCACCTACAAGCATGTGAATCTCATCTATAAACAGTAAAATTCTGCCTTCTGAATCTTTCACTTCTTTAAGTACCGCTTTTAAACGCTCTTCGAATTCGCCTCGGTATTTTGCACCTGCAACGAGCGCACTTAAGTCTAACTCAAATATTGTTTTATCTAATAAAGAGTCAGGCACATCTTTACGAACAATACGTTGTGCGAGCCCCTCAACAATTGCTGTTTTACCAACACCTGGTTCACCAATCAATACAGGATTGTTTTTTGTTTTTCTACTTAAAATTCGTACAGTATTACGAATTTCTTCGTCACGACCAATAACTGGATCCATGTTACCTTGACGAACTTCTTCGACTAAATCTCTTCCATATTTTTCTAATGCTTCGTAATTAGCTTCTGGATTTTGTGATGTCACGTGGTTTCCTCCTCTTATTTTTTTTATAATTTCTATAATAACCTCTTGTTTATTTCCGATAAATTGTTTTGTTGTTTCATCAATATCCATAGCTGAAAGTATGAGATGTTCCATTGAAATATATTCATCTTCATAATCATTCATGTAAGATTCTGCTTTATTTATAAGTTCATTGGCTTTAGGGCTAATATATTGTCCATATTGAACATTATCCCCTTGCACTGATGGATGTTTACTCATTTTTTCATTATATGATTGAACAAGTTGTTCTGTTTCAATATTTGCTCTTTCCAGAACACTTTTAAATAAGCTTTCATTTTCTTCAATTGCTGATTTTAGTATTGCTTCAATTTCGATATTTTGATTTTCATATTCTTTTGCTAATTCAACTGCCTTTTGCATTGTACCTTGAACTGCATAAGTCATTTTATTGATATCCAAAATGATTCACCTCACCAATTAGAGTTTGATCAAAACAAATCAAGTTTGACTTTGACTTTCTTTGACCTTAAGTTAATTATAGTCCTTTATTTATGAATAATCAACAATTAAGTTCGCATTTTCTGAACTATTTTGTTTAAGTTTAAGACACTATACAACAGTATTGTGCCCGGTTTCTATACTGATTAAACACTGTTTTATAGACTCACATATACACATATAAAAATTTAATTATTATATATACTTTACTAAACTGCTAGTAACATTGAATATGAGTGGTGAAATGCAGAAACAAACCAATTAATGTATACACTTGACAATGAACACTGGGAATTTAACATGTATGACTAGAAGAAGTATAAGTGCAAATAACTATCCTTTTAATGAACAAGTCCGAATACTAAATTGTTATATAATATAAAAAAGCTAGTATATGAATCATACTAGCTTTTTAAGAACTGCTTATTTTAAAATTAACCGATACCTAATGCAATTTTTGCATAACGAGACATTTTATCTTTACCCCATGGTGGACTCCAAACAATATTTACTTCCGTTTCTTTTACTTCTGGAATTTCAGCTAATGCTTCTTTTACTGAATTCATAATTTGCGGTCCCATTGGGCAACCCATAGAAGTTAATGTCATTTCTACTGTGCATAAGCCATCATCATCAACATCCACATTATATATTAAGCCTAAGTTCACAATATCAATGCCTAACTCAGGGTCAATTACCATTTCTAAAGCACCAAGTATACTATCTTTTAATTCTTCCTCCATATCATTCACCTCTTCGTAATTAATCTTATTAACAATATATCAAATATCTTACAAAACGCCAATAAAATGCTATGATATTCATACATCATTTATTAAACATTAAGGAGATTTGCATGGAACCTTATTTAATTTGTCTAGATTTAGACGGTACACTTTTAAACGATGATAAAGAGATATCGTCATATACAAAAGAAGTACTAACAACATTACAAAACCAAGGTCATCAATTAATGATTGCTACTGGTCGACCTTATAGAGCAAGTCAAATTTATTATCATGAACTTAATATGAATACACCTATCGTTAACTTTAACGGTGCATTTGTTCATCATCCAAAAGATGATTATTTTGAAATACAACATGAAAGATTAGATTTTGATTTAGCTCGAAATATTATCAAATCTTTAAATGATTTTGGCGTTACTAATATCATTGCCGAAATAAAAGATCACGTTTTTCTAAATAACTATGATCAAAAACTATTTGACGGCTTCTCAATGGGTACGCCTAAAGTTGAGACTGGAGATTTACTCACAACTTTAAATGAATCGCCGACTTCAATATTAGTAGAAGCAGAAGAATTTATGATTCCAAGAGTAAAACAAATGCTCACGCGCTTTTACGCAGAAAATATTGAACATCGTAGATGGGGTTCGCCATTCCCAGTTATAGAAATCGTTAAACAAGGTATTAGTAAATCCCGCGGTATAGATTATGTTAAAAACCATTTAGATATTGATAGAAACCACATTATCGCATTCGGTGACGAAGATAATGATTTAGAAATGATTAAATATGCGAAACATGGTGTAGCGATGGAAAATGGCTTAGATGAATTGAAACACGTTGCTAACCATATAACATATTCAAATAATGACGACGGTATCGGACGTTACTTAAATGAATATTTCCAATTAAATATACCATATGAAGAAAATGTAAAATCTCATATTTAATGTGACAATCATTCACTAGGAGGCAGTTTAATATGAACAAAATCGTAGTAATTGGAGCAGTTGCCGGTGGCGCAACCGCTGCCAGCCAAATTAGAAGATTAGATCAAGAAAGTGAAATTACCGTCTTTGAAAAGGATCGTGATATGAGCTTTGCAAACTGCGCACTCCCTTATTATTTAGGTAATATAGTAGAATCAAGAGACCAAGTACTAGAAGCAACCCCTGAGTCTTTTTATGATACGAAACAAATTATAGTAAAACCTTATCATGAAGTAACTTCTATTAATGATGTTGCACAAACAATCACTGTTTACGACCGCACTCAAGACCATACTTTTGATGTAAACTATGATTCATTAATCCTCAGCCCTGGGTGTAGTGCAAATACACTCAATTTAAACAGCGATATTGCATTTACTTTAAGAAATATGGAAGATACAGATGCAATTGACAATTTTATTGAAGATAATAAAGTTAAAAAAGCACTTGTAATCGGTGCTGGATATATTGGTTTAGAAATTATCGACAACTTATATGAAAGAAATATTGAACCAACATTAATTCACCGCTCAACTCATATCAATAAATTAATGGATGAAGATATGAATCAACCGATTATTGAAGAAATGAAAAAAAGAAGTATCGATTATCGGTTGAACGAAGAAGTATCCAAGGTTAATGGCAATGAAGTTCACTTTACATCAGGTAAAGTAGAACATTATGATTTAATTATAGAAGGCATTGGTGTGAAGCCAAACTCCTCTTTTATTAAGGCATCTAATGTACAATTAGATGATCAAGGTTACGTGCCGGTAAACGATTATTTCCAAACGAACATTCCTAACATCTATGCTTTAGGTGATATAATAACTTCTCATTATCGTCATGTAGATTTATCTGCACATGTACCTTTAGCTTGGGGCGCTCATCGTGGTGCAAGTGTCATTGCCGAACAACTAGCTGGCGATTCATCTATACACTTCAAAGGGTATTTAGGGTCAAATGTTGTAAAATTTTTCGATTATACATTTGCAAGTGTTGGTTTATCACCACAAGAACTGTCAAATTTCGACTATGAAACAGTGGAAGCCAATCAAGGTGAACGCGCAGGTTATTACCCAGGAAATACGAAATTGCATTTACGTGTCCATTTTGATAAATCTAATAGGCGCATACTTCGCGCTGCGGCAGTTGGTAAGCATGGTGCAGATAAACGTATAGACGTTTTATCTATGGCAATGATGCACAAGTTAACTATAGATGAATTAACAGAATTTGAAGTTGCCTATGCCCCTCCATACAGCCGACCAAAAGATATTATTAACATGATTGGCTATAAGGCACGTAACAAATAAATATACCAAACAACAAATTATTAATTCAATTTTAGTGTTACGAAGTAAAGCAATGGCGAGTTAATCAACATAAAATTTATATAAAAAAGGACTTTCCTAATATAGGAAAGTCCTTTTTTTATAGTTACGTGTGTTTCAAGCTTTTAAAAACCGAACATTTGCGTGATTGGCCCCCACGGTAAAATAACACCTAAAAGCATTGTTATAATAATAACGATAATCGTTGTCCATAACAAACTATGGCTCGGTTGTCCTTTTTTACGTTTTGTAATTGAGACTTCCATAAGCGCAACCACTGCTACTCCACCGAGCATTTTCAATGTAAGTAACATGTGACCTCCAGCGTTACCTGACGAAATCGCTTGAATCCAAGTCCAGAATCCCGAAATTAACACTAAGACCATAAACAATCTTAATAGCATATGGATTGGTTTAAAATAAGGTGTTGCGCCTTGTTTTTCAGAAAAATTAAAATAAGCAGCGAAAAACAAGATAATTAATAATGCCCAACTTGCAATATGCATATGTAACATAATATATAACCCCCACACATTTTTAACTTCAATAATATATAAAACAGAAGTATATAGTAGTCTTTTAATTTGCATATCAAAAGACTACTTTCTTAATCATACTCAAAATAACTCGATTTTTCAAAAAAGAAATTCTGTACTATTTATTTTAATTGTAAAGCCTCTACAAAACATTTCAAGCCATAATATTCATAAAAATACCGGGCAACGCTAAGTCAGGCCCGGTTGTTATTTCAACTATTTATTTTTCCGCAATAAAATTAGTTAATGTACCAATATTATCAATTGTCACTTTCACTTCATCACCTGGTTGTAAAAATTGTGGAGGATTCATTCCTGCGCCCACACCAGCTGGCGTTCCAGTTGCAATAATATCACCTGGATGTAAAGCAACATATTTTGAAATTTCTTCAATCAATTCATCTATTTTAAGAATCATGGCACTTGTATTACCATCTTGACGAATTTCATTGTTTACTTTTGTCACAATGTTCACATCTTCAGGTGTCGGTAATTCATCTTTAGTTACAATATATGGACCAATTGGGCATCCGCCAGTTAAACTTTTAGATAAGAATGCTTGATCTTGTGCCTCTTGAGCTTTACGGTCAGTCACGTCATTAATAATTGTATAACCATAAATGTAATCTAATGCTAAACCTTTTGGAATCTTCTCACCAGACTTTCCGATTACAATACCTAATTCACCTTCATAATCAAGTTGATCAGTAATATCTTTATGGTTGGGAATGGTACTATTATCTCCAGTTAATGACGAAGCAGCTTTAGTAAATACATATAAGCGTTGAACTTCGTGGTTCAATTCGTTAGCATGATCTTGATAATTACGTCCAAAGGCTATCACATTATTTGTTGGTGTTACAGGTGGTAAAAATGCAACATCAGTAAATTGCACTTTATAATCTTCACCTTTACCACTATCTTCTGCAGCAACCACTGCTTTACGGACTTCTTCTTGAAAGTCAACGACGTGATTTTGTTGAAGGCCGTCTAATAAAGTTTTAGGATGGAACGTACCTTCAGAAAAATCTGCAAATACTCTTTTTAAATCCCATGCAGCCTCTTCACGTTTTACTTTCACACCATATGAAGTCTGTCCTTCATGTCTGAATGATAGAAATTTCATTCAATATCAGCTCCTCATCTATATCTTATTACATATTATAACTATATTTACTACTAAATAACAAATAAATAACTAGAATTTTCAAAATTCAATTGCTTTATAACGTATGTCTATCATTTTAAGTAAGTTGCCTTTCGCCAAAACCACTCTACAGGACCATATTTAAAGTATTTTAAATAAAGATAACAACCGATAAGTTGCAAGCTATATACAATCACTACAATAACATAGGATTGATAAAGTGGTAGTTTATTATATAATCCTAAACCAATATCATAATAAATAAATGCAAAAATTATACTTTGTGACAAATACACCGATAAACTTAATTTTCCGGGATATTTAAAAATGTTTAATACTTTAGCGACTTTTATATATTGGCATAGACGTGTAAAAATCAATATATAGCCCATGGCGAGTATCGGGCCGCCAACCATTGAACTAATAATTGAAAATGCATTATTTGCGTAGTCTATAGCTAATGGAAGTTTAATTAAGTATCCGATAATAAACAATGCACTTCCCCACATCATAGCACGTTGCGGGTGATATTGTATTTTAGTTATCAAACTTAGTTTTTGTGCGGCAATACCTACAAGTATGTATGGTAAAAGATCAAAATAAGAAGCTCTGGAAATTATATCAATAATACTATATTTACTTTCTAGTCCATTAACTTGCAAAAACTCAAAGTAATGACCGCTTTGTTTAATATCAATCAGTCTGGCTAAAGTTTTACCTGAATAATTACTTACTTCATAGCGACCTTTATTCCAATATGCTAAAGAAATTGGAATTACTAACAAACATATTTTGAATGTGAATACTGCAGTAGCCGTCATGATTAGTGTTTTAGGCTCTAATTTGATAAATAAAACTGCCATCATTCCAGTGAAAGCATAACCAAATAAAATGTCTCCATTGAATATAAAATAACCATGGAGAAGGCCAAAAACCATTAAAACTGCTAATCTTCGATATATAAAAGGGTAAAAAGATTTTCCTCTAAGCTTACTATTTTCATGCATAATGCCTAGGCCGTAGCCAAATAACATAGTAAATATAGGATAAAATGAACTAATAACAAAAAGTGTTACAAAGCGAAACAATATCTCATTATTACCTTGTAATACACCTGGCAAATAAATTTCCTCATATGGGAAACTAAAAACTAAAATATTCATTAATATAATGCCGAATAAACTAAAGCCACGTAATGCATCTAATTCAAACAATCTACTTTGCGGTGACACAATAAAGCACCTCTTTTTAAAAATTTAAGTATCGATTGAGAGTTGACCAAATTTAAAGAAATATAAATACCCTTTAACTTCCGTTTTTAATATCGTTTCTAATGTTGCACGGTAATATTCCATTTGAACTTTATAACGCGCTCTCAATTGAGCACCAATTTCTTCATCTGTCATATCACGACGTCTATTAAATGCATCCGTTTTATAATCCACGAAATAGTATTGTCCATCTTTGACAAATATGATATCTATCATTCCTTGAATAATAGAGGCTTCATCATCTTCATTTTCTAAATGGTCTACATTAGCTTGGTTCACTACAAACGGTAATTCACGGTAAATTTTATCACTCGTAGCGATAGTTGTATAAAGTGAACTTTCAATAAATTTATATAACTCTTCAAACCGAATATCATTTTTTGCATCTTCCGGGATAATGTGCTTTTCAATCATTTTATCAATATGTGCATGTAATTCACTATGTGATAATCCTTCAGGCACAAATGGTAAATGTTGCATCACTGTATGCATTAACGTGCCTATTTCATTTGCTTTTCTTTTAGTGCTATGACTTAAAAATGCCGGTCTCTCATACGATGCTGAACCGATGCGATATTGACGAACTCTATCATAATTTGTATCTGCTTGTTCTGTTTCTAATTGACGTTTTAATTCAGATACAGACTGTTTAGAAGGTTTTTCAACTGCATCTTGATATGGATAAATAAAGCTCAGCTGTTGGTGAATTTGTGATTTAAGTGCATGATTATTTGTATTCATAGTTTCAATATCTCTTACTGTGCGTTGCTCACTTTCTTCGCTTACAACTTCTGAGGCAACGTCTTCATAAAAGTCTGTATTTAAATGAACATAAGGTCGCATCATTTCACTGATCTCATCGCTTGATTGTTCAAAACGTAATTCACTCGGCAATGAAGATGCTTGGTATTTTGATAGTATTGGGTAAATCATATCAATGGGCCTTTGTGCAGTTAAACGATAACTCACCGGCAAATGTGTATCAGAAACTGTAACTTGCTCAAACTGAGTCAATTCTTTTTCATCTTTAACGCGACCAATTAGAAATAGTTGCTCTTTTGCACGCGTAAGTGCCACATATATGAGCCTCATTTCCTCAGACACCATTTCTTTTTCTGCAATCGCTTTATACGTAACGGATGACAATGAAGGGTATGACAAGTTGCTTGCTACATCATAATAAGTCATTCCTAAGCCATACGTTTGGTTTAAAATGACAGGTCTATGCAAATCATCTCTTCTAAATTTACGAGATAGTCCAGAATATATCACAAATGGAAACTCTAATCCTTTACTACTATGAATCGTCATCATTCTAACAACATTATCGTTAGGACCAATAATATTTTCTTCCCCAAAGTCTTTGCCACGTTCAATTAATTCATCTATAAAACGTATAAACTGATAAAGTCCACGAAAGCTTGAATCTTCAAATTCTACCGCTTTATTAAATAAACCATATAAATTGGCACGACGCCCTTTACCACCTGTAATACCACTAAAATATTGAATTACGTAATGGTCGTTATAAAATAAGTCAATCAATTGGTATACTGGGTGACTTTGACTATAATGTTGATATCTTTCTATATCTTTCAGAAATGCATCTAATTTTTTGACTAATTTTTTATTCGCAACATCATTTGCCATATAATTTTTTATGGACTGATAAAAATAATCATCATGAGGACTAAAAACACGAATGTTAGATAATTCATCTTCTGTAAATTGGTAGATGACTGAACGCATTAAACCTACTAAGTAGATATCTTGTAAAGGATTATCTATCGTTCTTAAAAATGATAATATCAACCTTATTTCTACTTGTTCGAAATAACCTTCTTTACTATTTACATGAATTGGAATATTGTGGTCTTTAAACGCTTGTTGAATCTTACGCGCTTGGCCATAAGAGCGCTCTAAAATTACAATATCTTTATAGCTTGGTTTACGATATTCACCTGTTTTTACATCATATATTTCTCGTTCTTCCATGATTTTTTCAACTTGTTGAGCAATATACTCTGCTTCTTGCTCTGACCCGTTTAAATCAGAAGATGCATCTTCAACCAACATATTCATCTGTACGTCATGTGGTTTATCATCATAGGGTGCACCATAATAAAGTTGTGCAGCATCATCATATACAATTTCTCCTACGGCTTCGTCCATCATATGTTTAAATAAATAATTTGTAGTTGTCAGCACTTCTTTCCTTGAGCGGAAGTTTTGCGATAAATCAATGCGCATACCATTTTCTAATCCATCTAATGAAAAACGGTTATATTTACCTATAAATAAACTTGGATCAGCTTGTCTGAATTTATAAATAGATTGTTTCACGTCGCCCACCATAAATAAGTTCCCATCTGATTCACTTCCTCGCTTTATACACGATAGGATTTTTTCTTGTACTTTATTTGTATCCTGGTACTCATCAACTAGAATTTCCTCAAATTGGTGACGATACATCTCTGCAATAGCTGAAGGCGAGCCGTCTTCATTCATTAATATTCGTAACGCAAAATGTTCATAGTCGGAAAAATCTAATAGATTTCTACTTCTTTTTTTCTGATTAAATTTTTCTATTACGTCAGCTGTTATTTGTGTTAAATATGACACTCTGGGGGCTAAGCGTTGCATATCTTGTTTCAAGTCTTGAGCTTCACGTGAGAAATAATCCTCCTGCACTTTTGACACCAATGCCTTATATTGATCATAGTGTTTTTTACCATCATCATAGGCGTCTATTATCATTTCATTCGCTTCTTTTATTTTTTTGTTCTTAGCTGGGAAGCGTGCCTCAAATTGGTGTTCAGCAATGATTTGTGTATTTAATTGTCCGCCTTCCATTGCCTGGTTCAAAAAGTTTCGCTCCTTTTCTAATACAGCAATTTGTTTATCTACTTCTTCTAATATCATAAATAGGTCATAACTTTTATTTAGTGCTTCGAGTGCAGAATTCATAAATATCAAAGCTAAATCATTTAACAGCTGTAATAATTCATCTTGCTGTGACGCATCAGCATATGGTTCTGCTAAATTTTGTAACCACTCTACAGGATTAGGGTTTGCTACACTAAAATAAAACATCTGTTTGATTGTATTGCGCAATTGATCATCATTTCGATCAGAAGACAATTGTTCTGTTAAATCTACAAAACTCGGATCCAACACGTCATAATGACGTTCTAATACTTCATCGATAGTTTGTTCAAGTAACAAAATATTTTCCGCTTCACTACTTGTCCTAAAGTTAGGATCAATGTCTAATACATCATAGTGACGTTGAATCAATTTCAAACAGAAACTATGGAGAGTAGAAATTTGTGCTTGATGAATTTTAATACGTTGATTTTTCAAATGTGTATTATTAGGAGAGGTTATAGATGCTTCTTGTATTCTCTGATCGACACGGTGCTTCATTTCACGAGCACTAGCGTTTGTAAATGTTACTACAAGTAATCTATCAACATCTATTTCATCTTTAATAATACGTTGAATAATTCTCTCAACTAAAACAGCCGTCTTACCTGAACCTGCAGCAGCAGCTACAAGGACGTCTTGCCCTTTGGCATATATACTCTTCCATTGATTATCAGTCCATCTTGTGTCAGCTGGTTTGACTGGAATTTGGCTCATACTTCATCTTCCTCACTTTCTAACTCCACGTTTTGTACTGCTTCTAATGGGTCAATTGTTTCGTCGACCGAACGGTAACGTTTACTATCAATCGTACCATCTACATGACAAACAGATTTATAATTACAAAATTCACAAGGCAATATTTGGTTGTATTTCATTGGAGCAACTTCTGTATGTCCATCCATAATGCTAGAAGCAGTCTCAATAAAGTTCTTTTTATTGTGCTTTATAAATTTATAAATTGTGTCTTCATCGGCAACTTTACTATTACTTTTAATTCCACCGTCCTTTTTCAAACCAAGAGGTACGATATCAGAATTATAACTTGGCTCTAACCTAGTATCAAAAGCATCTAACACAGAATCATCACTATTTAATAAGCCGCTAAGTTTAAATGAATTAATAAATTCCGTATCTCTTTTTTCATCATTTAATTGATTCCATGCTAATTTAATACGCGGTTCGTGCACATGAAAATATAAAAGTCCCCCAGGTTTAGTCATATCGGATAAACCGAGGCGTGATTTATTTTGCAACACAACATCCATGTAAGTCATCATCTGCATTTGCATACCATAATAGACTTTAGTTAAATCGAGCGTCCCACTATATTTAGATGATTTATAATCAATAATATTTACAAAGCTTTGATCTCCATGTTGATACGTATCAATACGGTCGATTTGGCCACGTATATTAATTGGCACGCCTTGTGTCGTCTGTAATGGTTCAGCATATAGTTCACTATTATCACGTGGTTTTCTTTTGAATCCTGCTTCGAAACGTTGCGGGGTAAATTTTGTATGGCTGCCTTGGTATTTAAGTGCAGTAAGTGTCGTCTCAACAATAGCACCGATACGTTGTGATAAGTAGCGGTAATAAGCTGTTGAATTAAGTAAATTAAATTGAACTTCTGGTAATATTTCGGATAGTGCTTCTATTGTCAATTTATGAATTTGATTCGTATTTAAATTTTTAAAATCTCCATTTACTTTTTCTGAAATAAACTTAAGTACTTGGTGGAAAATGTCTCCTAAATCAAAGTTTTCAAGTTTGTATTTTGTACGTTCATTAAGTCGTAAACCGTGTGATGCAAAATGCTTAAACGGACAAGCTTTATACCCTTCGAATCGAGAAACACTAGCATTAATTGTCTTTCCATATAAGTCTTTTGATAATGACTCACTTAATTGAACTGTTTCATTATCATATGTTAGTGCAGTTAATAAATAATTCAGTCCATTATTTAAGTTGTCATCATCTCTCATCACTTGATAAGTGTCTAGCCATGTATCTGCAACAATTTCATCATCCAACCAAGCTCTCAGTGCCTCAAATAGAGCTATCTTTGTTTGATGGGGGTGTTCCATTAATGATAACGGGTCAGCTTGATGGTGATGACGAATGTTTTGGATATCTAAATTTGTAAACAACTGTTGAATTTGATTTAAAAAAGGACTCGGCTCTTTTTCATCGCCACTCGTCCCCATTAAGGAATAAGAAAAGGTCACAGTTGTATGTACTCTTGTCATAGCAATATAGCACACAAATGCTTCATCCATTTGTAACACATCTGCTGTAGGGCTTAATTCTATAGTTGATTGTTCTTGGAATGATTTCTTTTCATCATCAGTAATTAAGCCAGACGATGAAACAGTTTGTGGTATCACTCCATCATTAACACCAACAAGATATACATGCTGTTTATTATCCACTTTAGCTAAATCCATTGTTCCTATGCTTACTTGATCAAGTGTTTGTGGTATCATTACAAATTCAAGTTGTTCTAATCCAATGTCAAATAATTCTAAAAAGCGCGTTTGGCTCATCGCTTGATTTCCAAATACAGTCACTAAGTCATCCAATGTTTGAATAAAGCCATTCCATATTTGGTCTATCTCTTCTGCCTTTTTATGTTCTCCAGCTACATCTAAGCTATCTCGCTCTGTCATCAGTTGACTTGGTAATTCAAAGGCTTCCATTGCTTCGTAAAACGCTGTCGCAAATTCAATTGCAGTCGTTGCTGAACTCAATTTAGATTCAAATAACATTACTTTGTCTATTACATCTGTTTTCATTTGAATAACACGCTCAAATGTCTCGCGTTCATCATCTGTTAAGGGTTGACGTTTTAAGCCCATTTTTCTAAATTGTTCTACATGAAAGTATTTTTCTTCAATCCAACGTTTGCCATAAATACCACGCTCTAACACAAAATTTTCCAAAATATCAATTAGATAATGACTTTCTTTAAACTTTTTAGATAAAACATCTGTTTTAAACAGTCGCATAAGTGGATCAAAGCTCCAATTGGTTTGGATAACTTCTATAAGTGAGCGAATCATTTCCATAACAGGATGATGTGTCATAGATTCTTTAATATCGACATTATAAGGTATACCATATTGAGGTAATACAGCCTCCATTAAATACGCATATGATTCATCTCTATATAAGATTGCAATATCTTGAAAACGACGCCCCTCTTCACGCGTCTCTTTTAAAATGCGTCGAGCTATTTCATTAATTTCTTCACGCATTACAGAAGATTCTAAGATTTCAATATTTCCTTGCAAAGGCAAAGGTTCAAATTGTAAAGTGTTAAAATTTTGTTCTAGATGTTTTAAATCAGTATTTTCAAAACGGTAGGTTTCATTAAATCTTTTGATATTTAATTTAATATTTAAATTATTCGCAATATCTTCAATGTGAGTTAGAGATTCAGAACTTTTTCTAAATAAACTAAACGCATCTTTGTCTCCATCAGTAGTTAATGCTACAGTCACTTTTTTTGCATAGCGTACCAAGCTTTTTACAATTTGGTATTCTAAAGTGGAAAAATTATGGAATCCATCAATATATATTTCTGCACGTTTCAACCATTCAGATTGCTCCATCATTTCTATAAAACGCTGTAAACAATCTTCTGAAGACACATACTCACCATCTATTCTATCTTCTAAATGTTTGTAAATTAAAGCGATATCTTGCAACTTATGCTTTGTTCTTGTTTGTAAATCATTCGTTGCTATGTAGTTTTCTAATTGCTCTGGGGAGACAGCGTATTTTTTAAAGTCTTGGATTTGTTCGTAAAGCTTTTCACTAAAACCGTAGTACTTCACTTGAGAACGATAAAGTTTCAATTCTGACTGATGTTGTTGAATTATGTCGTAAATCAACATCTCAGTCCCTGCTTTAGACAATTGCTGTTCCATCAAGCCACCAATTTCTTGAAATACACGATAACTCAAACGTTCAAAGTGTAGTACTTCTGTTCTAAGACTACCACTTAAGTCAGAATCATTTACAAATGCTTGTTCGAGTTGAAACGTATTTTGTGTAGGAGCAATTAACACGATGGGGTCGCCCAAGGGGTCTTGTTTCATTTTTCCTTTTATTTCTTTAATAATTTCATATGACTTCCCTGTTCCTGCTCTTCCAATATAAGCATTTAATTCCATAGCTCACTCCACTCCTTTGACTCATATTTTAACATAGAAAACTTTATGTATTGTTAATCTTCGACCTAACAAGTAAGTAGCTTGTGAGAAGTTATAAATATTGTTTTATCGTAATTTTATTGGCAAATAATACTAGTATTGAAAAAAGTGTTAACAAAGAAATTTATCTTCATTAACACTTTTACTTCTATTTATTATTTATCTTGATTTGTATCTGGATCAAAACCAAATTTAATTTCATTTAATGGCCAGAAACTAAAGGATACTTTACCAACAACTTGATCTTCGTCTATTAAGCCAAATGAGCGACTATCCTTACTCACTTCTCGATTATCACCTAATACAAGTAGTTTCCCTTCAGGGATTTTATTTTTTCCATCTACTTGATTAATGTCTTTAGTTTCAAAACTACCTGTTATATAGTTATATTGTTTATGCTTTTTGTTGTAGTCTAAATATGGCTCTTCAACTTGTTTACCGTTCACAAATAGTTTATCTTTTTTATATTCAACCTTATCTCCAGCAGTACCGATGACACGTTTTACATAATCACTATCTTTATTAGCGTGAAAGACAATGACATTGCCATTTTCTATATCACCGAAATGATAGCCAAATAAATTAACGATAACACGTTCGCCATCTTTCAATGTCGGATCCATTGAATCGCCTTTAACAGTATATGGTTTAGCCACAAAGTTTACAATAAGTAATACTAACGCTACTGCAACGACAATCGATACAATCCATTCTAATATTTCTTTTTTCAATTTTTACACCTCGTCTATTTAATTAAAGTTTACTGTAAATTTCTCAAACGGATAATACCTTAAACTCACATCTCCGATAATCTGTTCTTTCTGTATTAAACCAGCCGTTCTAGAATCTTGTTTATCGTCACGATTATCATTGAGTACAAAATACATATCAGGTGGCACAATGTCCCCTTCTGATTGTTTCACATCTCTAAGTGATAAATTATTTATACTATCATCCGCATAATGCTCATTTACCGGTTTGTCATCACGATAAAGTGTCCTATCTTTATACGCGATAGATTGTCCAGGCTTTCCAATAATTCTACCAAAATGAAAATTATCGCCCTCACGGTACATTATAATATCATTGTTATCTAACAAATTAAATGTAGTTTTAATTTTATTCACGATAATTCTATCGTCCTGTTTTAACGTTGGAGCCATTCGATTATCTTTAATAACTGCACCTGTAATCACCAGTGCTTGTAACAATAGTACAATAATAATCGCAAATATTATGAAAATCAAATGTTTTAATACAGTTCGCACAGTGTCACTCCTTTGAAGCATGCATAAAGTGTTTCTCAATTTTCCGACCTAAAAACCACACAACTAATATGATAATGACGATTATTATTAGTCTTGAAGGGTTTGTAAATAATGTAGTAATGTCATTTCCTAACCAACCTACGAGTCCAATCATTACAAATTTCGAAGCCAAAAGTACTGTTAAATAGACATGTGCTTTAATGTGAGTTAAGCTCGCGACAATATTAACTAATGCACTTGGAGTAAACGGGAAACACATCAAGATAAAAATGGGAAGTACGCCTTTCCTATCTATAAAATGTATTAACCTTTGAACAGAGGTACGCTGTTGTATTTTTTTCATATAACGTGAATGCGTTAATCTTCTAAAAAACAAGAACACAATATAACTACCTGCTACCGTGCCTGCCCATGCCAATAATGTGCCAATAATAAGCCCATATGCGTTCACGTTAACAATGACAAACACAATAATTGGTAAAATAGGAAGAAAAGCCTCGATGAATGGCAATAAAAAGCCTACAATATATCCTAAATCTCCGAAAAAATCAAACCAATATTGCACCTGTTCTTCTGTCATTTAACACATCTCCATCATTTCTATTCTTTATAATTATAAGTCTAATATAATAATATTAAAACTATAAAGTGTTCACTGTTATATAAATCAGTCTCAAGAACGAACTAAGCTTCCTTTCAGAGACCTATCAATTTTGCCATTTCATTCTCATTAACAACAATGTCTTTTATATAAATAGAAAAGACTCACTCCAAATGTATGTCCGGAATGAGTCTTTGACTTAATCATTACTTTCAGTGAATTGAATTTTACTTTTAAATGTCGAAGCGATTAATTATCTTCAACTAATCCAATTACTTAATCAAATAAAATTATTATTATAAACGTTTTTCTAATTCTGCTTTTTTATCTTCAAAACCAGGTTTACCTAATAAAGCAAACATGTTTTGTTTGTATGCTTCTACACCAGGTTGGTTGAATGGATTAACACCTAGTTGATAGCCACTCATTGTACAAGCTAATTCGAAGAAGTATACAAGGTAACCAAATGTTTCTTCATCTAAACGAGGAATTTCAACAACTATATTAGGAACGCCACCATCTGTATGAGCTAATAGTGTACCTTCAAAAGCTTTTGTATTCACTTCATCGATTGTTTTACCTGCAAGGTAGTTTAAACCATCTAAATTATCACTATCTTCTTCAATTGTAATATCAAGTTTTGGTGTATTTACTTTTACTACAGTTTCAAATAAGAAACGACGTCCTTCTTGAACATATTGTCCAAGTGAGTGTAAATCAGTAGTATAGTTTGCACTTGAAGGATAAATGCCTTTGAAATCCTTACCTTCAGACTCACCGAATAATTGTTTCCACCACTCATTGAAGTATTGCATTGATGGATCATAGTTTATTAACATTTCAGTGTCATAACCTTTTGAATATAAAACATTACGGATTGTTGCATATTGATAAGCAATGTTATCTTCTAAATTTTCTGATGACAATTCTTCTCGAGCTTTAGCGGCACCGTCCATCATTGCTTTAATATCAATTCCAGCAACTGCTATTGGTAATAAACCAACTGCTGTTAATACTGAATAACGTCCACCAATATCATCAGGGACTACAAATGTTTCATATCCTTCGTTTGTAGCTAGTTCCTTTAATGCGCCTTTTGCTTTATCTGTAGTTGCAAAGATGCGTTTTTTCGCTTCATCTTTGCCATATTTATTTTCAAGTAATTGTTTGAACAATCTGAATGCAACTGCTGGCTCTGTTGTTGTACCAGATTTAGATATAACATTAACTGAGAAGTCTTTTCCATCTAAATAATTAACTAATTCTTGTGTATATGTTGAAGATAAGTGATTACCTACAAAGACAATCTCTGGGTATTCATCACTATTTCTAAATGATGAAGTTAACATCTCAATTGCTGCACGTGCACCTAAGTATGACCCCCCAATACCAATTACTACGAATACATCTGAATGACCTTTAACACGTTTAGAAGCTTCTAATATACGTGAAAACTCTTCTTTATCATAATCAACAGGTAAGTCTAACCAGCCTAAGAAATCACTGCCAGCACCTGTACCTTCATGAATAGTTTTATGAATTGATTTAACTATATCTTTTTGTTGTTGTAGTTCATGTTCTCCAAAAAATTCTAAAGTTTTACCATAATCTAATTGAATATGAGTCATTTGATATTGCCTCCAGTGTTTTTAGTTTCAGTATTATATTACTAAGTTTATTTTGACTATTCAAACAACTAGCCTATAGTTGTAGATTAATTGTAGTTCATTTTATAAACAACTTCATAATAATTTAGATTTATTCATTATTATATACATATAAAACAATACTGCTAAATCAACCTCTATCTAAAGATACAAAGATAATCACTCCCTTTTAAGTAAAAGATTACCAAAATATTTTTGCATATTTATGTATAAAAATGGTTTTATTTTCACTAGATATCTGCTATACTATTCAATATCAAATAAAAAACAAATTATAAAATTAATATTTAGAGGTGGAACTGATGAAAGAGAAAATAGTATTAGCATATTCAGGCGGTTTAGATACGAGTGTTGCAGTAAAATGGTTAATAGATAAAGGTTATGACATTGTTGCTTGTTGTTTAGATGTTGGCGAAGGTAAAGATTTAGACGTCGTTCATCAAAAAGCATTAGATATGGGTGCAATTGAGTGTCATATTATCGACGCTACTGAAGAATTTAGTCATGACTTTGTATCTTATGCAATTAAAGGTAATTTAATGTATGAAGGCACTTATCCTTTAGTATCTGCACTATCAAGACCTTTAATTTCAAAAAAATTAGTAGAAATTGCAAGTAAAACAAACGCAGTTGGTATTGCACATGGTTGTACTGGTAAAGGTAATGACCAAGTACGTTTTGAAGTAGCAATTAAAGCTTTAGACCCTGAGTTAAAAGTGTTTGCACCTGTTAGAGAATGGGCATGGAGCCGTGAAGAAGAAATTGATTATGCAATCAAACATAATATCCCAGTCCCAATCCAACATGATTCTCCTTATTCTATCGATCAAAACTTATGGGGCAGAAGTAACGAATGTGGTATTCTCGAGGATCCTTACGCAACACCTCCAGAAGATGCATATGATTTAACGAATAAAATAGAAGACACACCTGATGAAGCAGATGAAATTGTACTTTCATTTGAAAAAGGTATCCCTACTGCAATAGACGGTAAATCGTATAAATTAAGTGAACTTATTTTATATTTAAATAAATTAGCTGGTAAACATGGTATTGGAAGAATTGATCATGTAGAAAATAGACTAGTTGGTATTAAATCTAGAGAAGTTTACGAAACACCTGCTGCAGAAGTAGTTATGAAAGCACACAAAGCACTTGAAACGATTACACTTACAAAAGACGTAGCTCATTTCAAACCTGTTATTGAAAAGCAATTTTCTGAACAAATCTATAATGGTTTATGGTTCTCACCATTAACTGATAGTCTGAAAGTATTTGTGGATAGCACACAAGAATACGTTACCGGTGAGGTACGTGTGAAATTATTCAAAGCTAATGCTGTAGTGAATGGTAGAAAATCACCGCATACTTTATATAATGAAAAATTAGCTACTTATACAAAAGAAGACGCATTTAATCAAGAATCAGCAGTCGGATTCATCGATATCTTTGGCTTACCTACTAAAGTAAACTCTATGTTACACGGTGGATATAATAATGAGCAGTAAAGCTTGGGGTGGAAGATTTAGTGAGCAACCAGAAGCATGGGTTGATGAATTCAATGCTTCTATCCACTTTGACAAAAAATTAATTCAATATGACGTCCAAGGCAGTATTGCTCACGCAACAATGTTAGCCAAACAAGGTATCATTTCTGATTCAGACTGCGAACAAATTATAGATGGCTTAAAGGCTATTTTAGCTGATTATGAACAAGGTAATTTAAACTTAGATGTTTCTTTAGAAGATATACATTTAAATATTGAGCATGAATTAATTAAACGTATTGGTGATGCAGGCGGTCGATTGCACACAGGTCGTAGTAGAAATGATCAAGTTGCTACAGATATGCATTTATATACAAAAGAAGAAGTTAATTATATTATTGAATCCATTACTTCTTTCCAACAGACAATTGTAAAAGTTGCCGAAGCGCATATAGATACAATTATGCCAGGTTACACACATTTACAAAGAGCACAACCTATTTCATTTGCACATCACATACTGACTTATTATTGGATGTTAGAAAGAGATAAGTCACGTTTCCAAGATAGTCTGAAACGTATTGATATCTCCCCTCTTGGCGCTGCTGCGTTAAGTGGAACAACTTATCCAATTAATCGTCATGAAACTCAAGCCTTATTAGACTTTAGTGCAATTTACGAAAATAGTATGGATGCTGTAAGTGATAGAGACTATATCGTTGAAACATTGCATAATATATCGTTAACAATGGTCCACCTCTCACGTTTTGCAGAAGAAATTATTTTTTGGTCTTCAGCTGAAGCAAACTTTGTTACTCTGTCTGATGCATTTTCAACAGGCTCGTCAATCATGCCACAGAAAAAGAACCCTGATATGGCTGAATTAATTAGAGGTAAGGTTGGTCGTACAACAGGTAATTTAATGAGCATGTTAATGACGCTTAAAGGTTTACCATTAGCCTATAATAAAGATATGCAAGAAGATAAAGAAGGACTGTTTGACGCTGTGCATACTCTTAAAGGTTCGTTACGTATTTTTGAAGGCATGGTCGACACAATGACTGTGAACGTAGAACACTTGCACGAAACAGTCTACAACGATTTCTCAAATGCAACTGAACTTGCAGATTACCTAGTTAATAAAGGTGTACCTTTTAGAAATGCACATGAAATTGTTGGTAAAATTGTACTTTGGTCAATCCAACACAATGTCTATTTACTTGATGTGCCATTAGAAGAATATCAAAATGCTCACCCTAGTATCGAGGCAGATATTTTTGATTACTTGAAACCTGAGAACTGTGTAAGTCGTAGAATCAGTTATGGTTCTACAGGACAAGAAGCAGTTAAGCAACAATTAAAAATAATAAAACAACAACATTAACAAAAAGAACTGGAAAACTGGCTTAAATAAGCTGTTTCCCAGTTCTTTTTTTATAGAACATCACATTGTAAAGTTCGCTTAGGGGAAAATTCATGTATCTACAGCTATAATCACCCAATTACCAACTAAACGTAAATACATATTAGTATCTATTTGAGAAGACAAAATAAAAGTTTTAAAACCTATCAAATGTCAATCCATTATTAGAATTTGTAATGTAATGTTTAACATTATTTAGATTGAATAAACATGTTGTAAATCCTATTCTCAAGCTCACTTTTTTTATGTACTGTGAAATTACAGTTCATATTAAGGAGTGTCAACATTATGAAAAATGTCAGTAAATTTATCATTTCAAGTATTGCGATATCTTCATTAGTAAGTCTAGGTGCTTCACAAGCTATTGAAGCAAGAGACATAGGGTACCAAGCAGAAAGTCCAAATACTTCTACTACACAACCTCCAAATGGTAATGCACACGGTATTAACAATAAACAAAATGAATTACATAATTTAACAGGTGAAAAATTCACAACTATTGCTCACAGAGGTGCGAGCGGTTATGCGCCGGAACATACATTTGCTGCATATGATAAAAGTCATAATGCAATTGGTGCCTCATATATAGAAATTGATTTACAAATCACTAAAGATGGACACCTTGTTGCGATGCACGATGAAACTGTTGATAGAACTACAAATGGCACAGGTAGAGTCGACCAGTATACACTTGAAGAACTGAAACAACTAGATGCAGGAAGCACATTTAATGCAAATAACCCTCAATATGCAAACTCTAATTATGAAGGCCTTCAAGTGCCGACATTAGATGAAATTTTACAGCGTTATGGTTCAGACGCAAACTATTATATTGAAACAAAATCCCCTGATGTATATCCAGGCATGGAAGAAAAACTTTTAAATACTTTAAATAAACATAATATGTTAAGTAGCGAATCACTTAACAATGGTCATGTATTGCTTCAGTCCTTTTCACACGAAAGCTTACTAAAATTAAAAAATCTTAACGCTAACATCCCTCTTATACACTTATTAGACAAAGGCGAACTGCCTCAGATGTCACAACAAGATTTTAACGCTATTAAGCAATATGCAGTAGGTGTGGGACCAGATCATACAGACTTAACAAAGCAGAATGTGCACAATTTAAGAAAAGCTGGCCTTCTGGTACATCCATTCACTGTTAATGAAGAAGCGGATATGAAGCGTTTAAATGAATATGGTGTCGATGGAGTCTTTACAAATTATCCTGATTTATATATGCAAGTTATTGCTGAAAATGAGTCTAATACAAATAAAATAAATTAGTAGCACCTAAAAATAAATATGATTTCGACAGTAAAAAGCCCCCATTCATTTATTGAATGGGGGCTTTAAATATTTAAGATTAAGTATTATGCATTGTTACTTTATTATAAATTATGCCCAACCACGATAACGTGCAGCTTCAGCAGTACGTTTAATACCAACAATATATGCTGCTAATCGCATGTCGATTTTTCTATTTTGTGATAATTCATAAATTGTATCAAAAGCAGTTATAAGTTTTTCACGTAATTTAGTGTTCACTTCTTCTTCAGACCAATAATAACCTTGATTATTTTGTACCCATTCGAAGTATGAAACTGTTACGCCACCGGCACTTGCTAATACATCTGGCACAAGTAATTTACCGCGTTCAGTTAAGATACGAGTACCTTCTGGTGTAGTTGGGCCATTAGCAGCCTCAACCACGATATCAGCTTTAACATCGCCAGCGTTATCTCCTGTGATTTGATTTGCAATCGCTGCTGGAATCAGTACATCACAATCAATTTCAAACAATTCTTTATTTGAAATCGTTTCTTCAAATAAGTTTGTTACAGTACCAAAGCTATCTCTTCTGTCTAGTAAATAGTCGATATCTAAGCCTTCTGGATCATGTAATGCTCCATAAGCGTCTGAGATACCTACAATTTTTGCTCCCATGTCGTACAAGAATTTTGCTAAGAAACTTCCAGCGTTTCCAAACCCTTGGATTACCATTCGAGCACCTTTTAAGTCTAGTCCTCTTCGTTTTGCAGCTTGTTCAATGGCAATAACTACACCTAATGCTGTTGAACGATCACGGCCTTGAGAACCACCTAAAACAATTGGCTTACCAGTAATGAAGCCTGGTGAATTGAATTTATCTAATGAACTGTATTCATCCATCATCCATGCCATAATTTGAGAGTTGGTAAATACATCTGGTGCTGGAATATCTTTAGTTGGTCCTACGAATTGAGAAATTGAGCGCACATACCCACGAGATAGACGTTCTACTTCATGAATACTCATTTGTCTTGGATCACAAATGATACCACCTTTACCGCCACCGTATGGTAAATCCACTATGCCACATTTCAATGTCATCCACATTGATAAGGCTTTAACCTCTTCTTCATCCACATCTGGGTGGAAACGGACTCCACCTTTAGTTGGTCCAACAGCATCATTATGCTGTGCACGATAACCTGTATAAGTTTGGACAGTACCATCATCCATACGGACAGGTATTCGAACTTCAAGGAATCTTAATGGTTCCTTGACTAAATCATACATGCCTTCGTCAAATCCCAGTTTATGCAATGCTTCTTTAATAATTTGTTGCGTCGAAGTAACTAAATTATTATTCTCAGTCATGATTCATTTCGCCTCTTTTTCGTAACTAATGATTTCGCTTTCATGATAATTGTAACATAACATTTTGCTTTTTAAAGAGTTTTCAAAACTTATATTTCGTAACTTTAAATTTACTCAAAAACGCTTCTAACTTTATCTAATGCAAAGTCTAATTCTTCTTTTGAAATGATAAGCGGTGGAGCAAAACGAATGACAGTATCATGCGTTTCTTTACATAATAATCCCTTTTCTTTAAGCGCTTCACAGTAAGGTCTTGCGTTCTCATTTAATTCAATTCCTATAAATAGCCCACGACCGCGAACTTCTTTAATAGCCGGGTGATCTATTTTCTCTAACTCAGATTTGAAATACTCGCCCAATTCTAATGAACGACCTGGTAAATCTTCATCAATAATTACATCTAATGCAGCATTTGAAACTGCACATGCTAATGGATTACCGCCAAATGTTGAACCATGAGATCCAGGTGTAAACACACCTAATACTTCTTCATCTGCTAACACGACTGAAATTGGTAATACGCCCCCGCCTAATGCTTTACCTAAAATATATACATCAGGTTTAACGTCATCCCAATCTGTAGCAAATAATTTACCTGAACGGCCTAGGCCAGCTTGAATTTCATCAGCAATAAACAATACGTTATGTTCATCACATAGAGCTCTAATCTCTTTTAAATAACCCTCAGGTGGTACATTAATGCCAGCTTCACCTTGTATTGGTTCAATTAAAATTGCTGCAGTATTCTCATTAATAGCAGCTTTAACAGCTTCGATATCACCAAAATCAACTTTGTTAAACCCTTCTAATAATGGACCATATCCACGTTGGTATTCAGGCTCAGATGATAATGATACTGGTGCCATTGTACGGCCATGGAAATTACCGTTGAATGCAATGATTTCTGCCTTGTCTGGTTGAATATTTTTCACATCATATGCCCAACGACGTGCCGCTTTTAATGCCGTTTCAACTGCTTCAGCACCTGTATTCATTGGTAAAGCTTTTTCTTTACCAGAAAGTTTACTGATTTTCTCATACCATTCACCCAAGTTATCACTGTGGAATGCACGTGAAACTAAAGTAACTTTATCGGCTTGGTCTTTTAATGCTTGAATAATCTTTGGATGTCTGTGACCTTGGTTTACAGCTGAATACGCAGATAGCATATCCATATATTTGTTACCTTCAGGATCCTTTACCCAAACGCCTTCTGCTTCTGAAATGACGATTGGAAGTGGCACATAGTTATGTGCTCCGTAATGGTTTGTTGTTTCTATGATTTCTTTTGATCTTGACATGATATCTCCCCTTTGAAAATATTTAAGAATTTTTAACTCTAAACGATACTCTTTCATAGCATAACGTATTTAGAGTTTAACTGAAACCATTTTTTAAAACTACGCAAAGAATGTGACATATAAGCTGATATATCAATATAAATCAACATTTATGCATAAATCAAAGTAGCACTATTTTCCTGTAAGCCCTTACATATATAATGACATAATTACCTACATTTGCACAAGATAATTTCAATCAATTTTAAAGATAAAATATAACTTATTAATTTTACGTAAATTTGTATATTCAATCATGGTTTAATACATTTTAACGGCTATAATATTAATAAATATACACTTATATTTACTCCCCTAAAAATAAAATTATAGTTCAATAGAATATCGTACAATAATAATCGCTTTAACACCCCCATTTTTCAATTATAAATAATATATCAATATTTAACTGATTTTATTTCCATATTCTTAAATAAAATGTACAAATTTTAGTCGTTAAATTACAAAGAAAAAAGATAGTATAGTTATCACAAAATATCGGAAATTTTGCAATAATACACTATCTTCAACAATCAAAGCTTATTTTTCATCTTTTTTTGGGAGTGGATAAAATCCTTTATTAAATTGTTCCCATAATTTAGGTGGTAGGTGATGTTTGTCCTTTCTATCTGGATCGAAATGAGAAATAATTTTACTCTCTTCATCATTTTTAATTTTACTAACAAAATTATGGTCTAAAAGAATTTCTCTACCTAAAGCAATAAGCTCTACTTGAGTTGAGTCAATAGCTTCAATTGCTTGTTCTGCAGTGAATATTGAACCAATACCCACAAGCGGCATGCGACCATTTATCCAATGTAATATTAATTTAATACGTTCTTGACCTTTATATTGCCCTTCTCGTGTTTTCGAATGTATATCCATCAATGAAACGTGTAAATAGTCTAACGGTTTTTCTATTAAATGTTTTACTAATGTTTCTGTTATTTCCATTCTTATACCTGGAGTTTCTGCTTCTTCAGGTGAGAATCTATAACCAACGATAAAATCTTTGTTTCCATGTTTTTTAACTGTTTCTGTTACTTCATCCACGACTTTAGATGCAAATTTCATACGATTTTCGCCCCATTCATCGTTTCGACGATTATAGTAAGGCGAAATGAATTGATGTATTAAATAATGGTTTGCACCATGAATTTCTACACCATCGAAACCAGCTTCAATAACTCTTCTAGTCGCGTCACCGAACGCTTTAATTGTTTGATTTATTTCTTTGGTAGTAATCTCACGAGCGTGATGTTCTTCCTTTTCACCAAAGCTTTTCAAAGAGATTGGACTTGGTGCTGCAACGTCTCCATTAGGAGTCAAATTAGGTAATGCTTGAGCGCCACCATGATGGATTTGAACAATAGCTTTTGCACCATTCTTCTTCATTGCTTGCGCTAAACGTTTCAACCCTTCCAAGTTTAAATCATGTGCTACAGAAGGCTGTCCAGGAAATGCCTTGCCTAAATCTGTTACGTTACTAGCAGCAGAAATAGCTAGTCCTACATCTTTTGAACGTTGTTCCATATATATTATTTCTTCGTTTGAAATAGACCCATCATCATTAGAAGATACATGTGTTAGCGGAGCTAAAACAAATCTATTCTCTAATACAACCTTATTCGGTAATGTGAGCTTTTCAAATAGCGGTTGAAATTTTTTATCCATTATCTTTATTCCTCCTAAATTAAACACCTATCACTTTACATACAAATCAAGTGCTTTTTAATTCTAACTATCATAACCATAAAGTTAAATAAATATGCTCACGCATATATATTGAAATAAAACCTTTGCTTTATATAAATTTAATACAATCACAACTTTGCTAATTAATAAAAAAAGATACTGGCATTCCTTTTAGAAATGTCAGTATCAAGTTAAAGATGATTATTCATCTTTAATCGCGTTTTTGGACTGTTTTATCCAAACCGGCAAGCGTTCTTTAATTGTTTGAAACCCATACTTTTCGGTTTCTTTAATTTCATCTAATACTGACTGTTTTTCCTTCTTACGTTCATAATTTTTAAAATAGTCATTATCTTTTAAAGAAAGATTCAGTTTACCTTCATCATCAATTGAAATCACTTTCGCTCTTACAATTTGTCCTTCTGATAAAAACTTTTTTAAATTATGGACGTAATCATCCATAATTTCAGATATGTGGATTAATCCTTCAGCATTATCCGGGGTTTCTACAAAAGCGCCATAGGGTTGAATACCAGTCACACGAACTTTAATATGTTGACCTACTGTATAGTGATTATTCAACGTGCTAACCCCTTATTTCGTTTTACTTAACACTATTATAATAGCATAAATTATAAGTTGGCACTAACATTTACATAGAAAAATTTCACGTTTCATTATTTTTTTATAATAATTGAACTAAATAAAAATGCTATACTTCCACGCATAGTATGTATTTCCTCTTATAAATAATTTTTATTAACTTAGACACTTGATTTTATATAAATCTTAATATATAAAGCTTTTAACTCTAGCTTCGAATATTCTAACTTTAAATATCTGCCATGATATAAAAAAAGCAAGTTAAATTGCGCACTCAATTTAACTTACTTATTAAGTGTTTAATTAAACCTGCCTCTATATTTTATATTATGTGTTCAGTTTGATTTAACTAGAACTTCAATAGTGTTAACAATTTATCTCATTATTAGCCATTTCAATTCATTTTTTATTTTTCTTCAATATCAATTGAATCAATTGTTACATCATGTACTGGTTTATCTTGAGGTCCTACCTTCGTATTAGCAATATCTTCTAATGTTGCTTCGCCTTCAATTAATTGACCGAAAACTGTATGTTTCTGATCTAACCAAGGTGTTCCACCTTTTTCACCGTATGCTTTTACAATTGGTTCTGGCCAACCACCGTCAGCTAATTGACCTAGCATTGACTCTGGTACTTCTCTCATTTGAACGATAAAGAATTGTGACCCATTTGTATTTGGACCAGCGTTTGCCATTGATAAAGCTCCGTATAAATTAAACGCTTCAAGAGAGAACTCATCTTCAAACGCTCCGCCATAAATACTTTCGCCACCCATTCCTGTTGCTGTTGGATCTCCGCCTTGTACCATAAAGTCATTAATAACACGATGGAAAGTCACGCCATCATAATAACCATTTTTAGCATGCGTTACAAAATTTTCTACTGTTTTTGGTGCCACATCAGGTAATAACTTGAAAGTCATATCACCTTTATTCGTGTGTAATACCATTTTAATTTCGTTACCATTTATTTCTGTATTTAACTGAGGATAGTTCGTCATTTTTATTCTCCATTTCATGTTAAGATGATATATGTATTCTAACACAAATGAAGGGATGTATTGAATTATGTTATATCGTTTTGCACATAAAACTGGAATTTACGGCGTCACTATAATAGAAGAAGGTGATAATCAAGTCTTAGTTCAAGTTGAACAAGTGCTCAAACACCCAAAGCAAGGCGACTTACATAGCCCAACAGAAACTGAAAACGTATTTTTCCATGAACGAAAAGCATTAAGCTGTTTTGAAAAGCGTTACACAGTTAAATCACGTCTAAAGCCTTTTACTGATGATGAATTACCATACGCAGAATCATTACAAAAAGCTATTACGAACTTAGAACTTAAATTAAAAGAACAAGGTACATTACATGCTAAGAAATCTCTTGATAATTTGCAAGAACTTAAAAAAGATTATGCGATTCAATATAAACAAAATTTTGAATAAAAATACCGCGTTTCTTCTTATTTAAATAAACTTATAATTCAAGCCTTTGTAGGGTTTGCCATGTTTTTCAGAACAGTCTAATTCATGTATAATAACCTTATACTAAATTTAAAGGAGGATAAATAATGAGTTTGTTACATATAGCGGTTCTACTACCGTTAATATTTGCACTCATTATTCCATTTGTATATCGGCTTCATAAACGAATACACTTAGGATGGTTTGTGTTACCTATCCCCGTCGTCTTATTTATATATTTCCTATCACATATTTCTACAACCATGTCAGGAAATACCATTATGAAAAAAGCAGACTGGATGCCTCACTTCGGTATGAATTTCGATTTATACGTAGATGGCTTAGGACTACTTTTCAGTTTGTTAATCACTGGCATTGGTAGTTTGGTTGTTTTATATTCTATAAGTTATTTAAGTCGACAAGAGCAATTAGGGAATTTTTATTGTTATTTACTGCTCTTCATGGGTGCAATGCTTGGTGTTGTTTTATCTGATAACATCATTATCTTATATTTATTTTGGGAGTTAACTTCATTTTCTAGTTTTCTACTCATTTCTTTTTGGCGAGACAAACAGGCTTCGATTTATGGAGCTCAAAAGTCTATGCTTGTCACAGTATTTGGTGGTTTATCGCTTTTAGGGGGCCTCATATTACTCTCAATCGCAGGTGGATCAACAAGCATTCAAGAGCTTATTGGAAATGCATCTACTATCCAAACAAGTCCATTTTTCATTTTATCAATGATTTTTGTACTTGTAGGAGCTATGACGAAATCTGCTCAATTTCCGTTTTACGTTTGGTTACCAGATGCGATGGAAGCACCAACACCAGTCAGCGCTTATTTACATTCGGCTACGATGGTTAAAGCAGGTCTTTATTTAGTAGCTCGTATGACACCTATTTATGCCCTTTCTCAAGGTTGGATTTGGACAGTAACTGCAGTGGGTCTTATCACACTGTTTTGGGCCTCATTAAACGCTACAAAACAACAAGATTTGAAAGGTATTTTGGCATTCTCTACTGTATCTCAACTCGGTATGATTATGTCTATGCTGGGTATTGGTGCTGTTAGTTATCATTTCGAAGGAGCTGAAAGTCAACTTTATGTTGCGGGGTTCACTGCTGCTGTATTCCACCTTATAAACCATGCTACATTTAAAGGTGCATTGTTTATGATAACTGGTGCTGTAGACCATACTACTGGCACACGTAATGTGAAAAAGCTTGGCGGTTTACTCACAATTATGCCAATATCTTTTACAATCACGATTATTACATCACTCAGTATGGCAGGTGTACCTCCATTTAATGGCTTCCTTTCTAAAGAAAAATTCTTAGAAAGTATGATTGAAGTTACAAACGTAAACTTGTTTAGTTTAAATACGATTGGCTTTTTAATTCCAATCGTAGCGATTATCGGTAGTATATTTACTTTTGTATACTCGGTAAGGTTTATTGGACAAATCTTCTTAGGTAGCCATAAAGAAGATGCTTTACCTAAAAAAGCACATGAAGCATCTTTATTAATGTTGGTTTCACCAGCGATTTTAGCAGTGTTAGTCATAGTCTTTGGGTTCTTCCCTTCTTTATTAACAGGATCAATCATAGACCCTGCCGTAAACTCAATTAGTCAGACTGCTAATACAAATTCATCATTTTATATGTTCCATGGCTTTACGCCTGCATTTTTCTCTACTATAGCAATATATATAGTAGGTGCATTGCTTATTTTTAGTTTTGCGTATTGGGTTCGCTTATTACAAGCACACCCTACAAAACTAACTATCAATTATTGGTATGATAAATTTGGTGCTGAAACTTCAGGTTACTCAAGTCAATTTACAAATGCTTATGTAACTGGCTTTACGCGTAACAACTTAATAATTATCTTTATTTCATTGATTGTAATTGCATTAGCGACATTATTAGTTACACCATTTAACATTAACTTTAAAGATGTAAGTGAAGTACGACCATTTGAATTAATTATTGTTGTAATAATCATTACAGCAGCATCAATGATAATATTTGCTCACTCAAGACTTTTCAGTATTATCATGGCAAGTGCTGTAGGTTACGCTGTAGCAATATTCTTTATATTCTTTGGCGCCCCAGATTTAGCTTTAACACAATTTGTAGTTGAATCAATTTCTACAGCGTTATTCTTATTGTGCTTCTACCATTTACCAAATTTAAACAGGCACAAAGAAACACGCTCATTTAAAATTACTAATATTATAATTTCAGTTGGCGTAGGTGCCGTGGTAACTGTAATTGGATTAATTGCATATGGAAATAGACACTTTGGATCTATTTCTGAATTTTATAAAGAACACGTTTATGATTTGGCTCATGGTACAAACATGGTAAACGTCATTCTTGTCGATTTCCGTGGTACCGATACTTTATTCGAATCAGCCGTGCTTGGAATAGCAGGTTTAGGTGTCTATACGATGATTAAACTTCGTACAAATGACAAAGGAGGTAAAAATGTTGAAAAGACAAAAGAATAATGTGATTTTTCAATATTCAGCAGTTGTTATCTTCTTTCTCATCGTAATGTTCGGCCTATCTTTATTTCTAGCTGGACATTACACACCAGGTGGCGGTTTCGTTGGTGGCCTATTATTAGCTAGTGCACTTGTTATTATAGTGGTAGCTTTTGATATAAAAACTATGCGAAAAATATACCCTTGGGATTTTAAAAAATTAATAGGTATCGGCCTTTTCTTTTGTATAGCTACACCAATAGCAAGTTGGTTCTATAATAAAAATTTCTTTACTCATGCACCTTTTGAAATACCTTTATTAGTTTTAGATCCAATAGAGATGCATACAGCAACATTCTTTGATTTAGGTGTATTGTGTGCAGTGGTAGGTACCATAATGACAATAATCTTATCGATTGGGGAGGATGAGTAATGGAAATACTAATGATTTTTGTATGTGGTATTCTCACAGCAATGAGTGTCTATCTCATTCTTTCTAAGAGTTTGATACGTATCGTTATCGGGACTACCCTTTTAACACATGCCGCTAACTTATTTTTAATTACAATGGGTGGTTTAAAGAAAGGTGAAGTACCTATTTATGAAAAAGGAATTACATCGTATGTGGATCCATTACCTCAAGCGTTAATTTTAACAGCAATTGTAATTTCATTTTCTGTAACAGCGTTCTTCTTAGTACTTGCATTTAGAAGTTATAAAGAGTTAGGAACAGACAACGTAGAAAGTATGAAAGGAGTGCTAGATAATGATCGAGAGTAACCTCATTATTTCACTACTCATCATCCCAATGTTGACAACTATTGCCCTTGTATTCATTGGTAAGCGCCCTATTATTAAACGATACGTTGCATTAACTGGGACAGCTGTCACATTAATTTTTGCATTTATTAACTTGAACAACGTATTAAAACATGGCGTTACTACATTAGAACTGGGGTCTTGGGAAGCACCCTATAGTATCGTTTTAGTACTCGATCCATTTAGTGCTTTGTTGGTCATCACAAGTTTAATTGTGACTATGTTAATTATTTTATATTCATACCAATCAGTAGGTATTGAGCGTGAAACGTATTATTATTACTTTGCAGTTATGTTCATGCTAATAGGGGTTATTGGTTCATTTATCACTGGTGATATCTTTAACTTGTTCGTATTCTTCGAAGTATTTTTACTGGCTTCTTATATTTTATTAGTTATCGGTGGTACGAAAGTACAGCTAAGTGAAACAATCAAATATGTGCTCGTTAATGTTACTTCTTCTGCCTTCTTTGTAATGGCTGTAGCGGTACTCTATTCTGTAGTCGGCACATTAAACTTAGCCGATATAGGAGCAAAGCTTGGAGATCTCCCAGCTGAAGATAGCGGAATTGTAAACATAATATTCATCATGTTTATCTTTGTGTTTGCAACAAAAGCAGGTGTTTTCCCAATGTATATTTGGTTACCTGGTGCTTACTATGCACCTCCAATTGCAATCATTGCGTTTTTCGGTGCGTTATTAACAAAAGTTGGTGTTTATGCCATTGCCAGAACTTCAAGTCTTTTTATTCATGATGGCTCAAGCTTTGCGTACTATACGATTCTTTTCTTAGCAATACTAACCATCATTTTTGGTTGTGTGGGCGCAGTAAGTTATTTTGATACTAAGCAAATTATTATCTACAATATCATGATTGCTGTCGGTGTTATTTTAGTCGGCGTCGCTATGATGAATCAATCTGGAATGATGGGTGCTATTTACTATACTTTACATGATATGTTAATTAAAGCTGCGCTGTTTTTCTTAATTGGTATTATGTATAAAATTACTAAATCACATGATTTACGTGATTATGGTGGTCTAATTAAAGACTATCCAGTATTAGGCTGGTCATTCTTTATTGCTGCCCTTAGCTTAGCAGGTATTCCGCCACTCAGTGGATTTTATGGCAAATATTATATCGTTCAAGCTACCTTCGAAAAAGGATTTTATTTAAGTGGTATTGTGATACTGCTCTCTAGTCTTGTAGTGCTTTATTCAGTTATTCGCATTTTCCTTAAAGGATTCTTTGGCGAATCTAAAGGATATAAAGTAAATCCTAAATTACAATATAAAGGCATTCTTACAATTGCTATTGTTTCAGTGATAATTTCAGTCATCTTTGGTTTATCTGCTGACTTTTTACATCCTATTATAAAAGAAGCAGCTGAGTCATTTTATAATCCAAGTGTTTATATCGATGGCGTATTGGGGGGAAAATAATATGGCAGTTCAAATATTAGTAAATTTACTTTTATCTTTATTTTGGCTATTTATAACGGGTAGTTATTCTTTAAATAACTTTATTCTAGGCTACTTATTCGCCCTATTATTAGTATACTTAATGCGTAGTATTTTGCCTGGAAGATTTTATATTATTACTGTTTATAAAATAATTAAACTCTTCTCAGTTTTTATTTTAGAACTAATTAAAGCAAATATTGATGTCATACGTATTATAATTAAACCTAATATGAATAACGAACCAGCATTTTTTACTTATAATACAGAGTTGAAAACAGATTGGGAAATTGCTTTGTTATCTAACTTGATTACGCTAACACCTGGAACAGTCGTATTAGGTATTAGCGATGATCGCACAGAAATTTATGTACATTGTATTGATTTTAGTACAAAAGAAGAGGAAGTTGACAGTATTAAATCTTCCCTTGAAAAAGTGGTTAGAGAGGTAGGCGAAAAATAATGGACTACAATATAATTTTGATTATTGCATTAGTCATTGTAGCGTTATCTATGTTAGGTATGCTTGTCCGTGTAATTATAGGTCCTTCTCTTGCTGACCGTGTTGTTGCACTTGACGCAATGGGTATTCAACTTATGGCCATCGTCGCACTATTTAGTGTCTTTTTAGGTACTAAATATTTGATGGTTGTTATCCTATTGATTGGTATTTTAGCCTTCTTAGGTACAGCAGTATTCGCGAAATATATGGATAAAGGTAGGGTGATTGAAAATGATAACGACGATAGTCATTAGCATCGCGCTAATTTTAATTATCCTTGGCTCACTAATCAGTGCACTTGCAGCAATTGGTCTTTTACGTTTAGATGATGTTTATTCAAGAGCTCATGCTGCTGGTAAAGCTGCTACATTAGGTGCTATGTTGCTAATTAGTGGTGTGTTCTTGTTCTTTATAGGCCGTGAAGGATATGTAAGTATGCAGTTGCTTATTGGCATATTATTTATTTTAATCACTGGTCCGCTAGCAAGTCACCTTATCATTAAGTCTGCTTATAATTTAGACACGCCGGCTTCTAAGAAAACAAAACTCGATGAAATTAAAGATGATTTAGGTAACACAAAAATATAATGTATTATTTCGCCCCACTATCTACAAATAGTGGGGCTTTTTTATTGAAAATATTTTTACTATTTTTAAAAATTTCTACTTTTTGTCAAAGTCTTATTTTAATTTGTCTTCTTTTTAAATAAATGGTATATTAAATCGTAACAATTACGCTTTGAATAGGAGGTACCTTCATATGACAACTTGGACAATTATTGGTGGTGGTCTTCAGGCCGTCACTATTGCAATGAAATTAAGGTCAAAAGGGTTAAAAGTAGAACAATTAAATATAATTGACCCTAACTCTAACCTCTGTGCACAATTTAATGATTATACTAAAAGAATTGATATGCCTTATCTACGTTCTCCATGCGTACATCATGTACATCCTAATCCATTTCATTTAAAACAGTATGCCAAAAGAATGCAATATGCGCATGGGTCTTATGGACCATATAAACGCCCAAATCGTAACATGTTTATGGATCATACCCATAATATGATACATCATTTCGAATTAAATAAGTGTCATATTAAAAGTTATGCAAAACAAATAACTAAAAAACACAATAAATGGCTGGTGCGATTACAAAATAATGAATGGTTACATACTGATTACTTAATTATTGCTTTTGGTTGTAATCATGATACATATACCCCTCAAATATTTGAGCAAGCACCAGATGTGTCCCATATATTTGATAATGATGTCTCTCATTATTCCCAAACATCACATGTCGTTGGAAGTGGTATCTCAGCAGCACATCTAACTATAAGATTATTAAAGGAAAATAGTAATACTGTCCATCTTTGGATGAATAAAAATATTGCTGTGCATGATTTTGATGCAGACCCAGCTTGGCTAGGGCCTAAAAATATGACATCTTTTCAAGATATTCAGTCATCTAAAAAGAGATTAGATATCATTAAACAAGAACGCCATAAAGGGTCTATGCCAAAAGAACTCGAATTACGGCTCAAAAAATATGTTAAACAAAAACGACTTATTATTCATATAAATGAGATTTTAGAAGTCCGAGACCACCATATTATTACAGAAAACGACTCTTTGTTTTATGATCATATTCTATTAGCAACTGGATTTAAAAATACTATCATGCAACAACCTATTATTACCCAGCTCATTTCGCATTTTCAAGCGCCTATAACAACTTGTGGGTTACCATGGATTTCTCCAACTTTAGAATGGTTGCCTAACCTTTTTGTTTCAGGAGGACTCGCTGACTTAGAGCTTGGGCCATTTGCACGAAATATAATGGGAGGACGTGAAGCAGCACTTCGTATTTCCCAAGCATATGACAAAATAAAGAGTACGACTAATATAAAAAGAGCGATATAAAGTTAATAATTTAACTTTATATCGCTCTTTTGTTATTGCTTCAGTGGTTTAATCGCAATTGTCCCTCTCATGACACAAATTAATTTATCTGTGTCATCTTTTATATCTATATTCCATACTTGAGTTGTCTTACCTTCATGTATAATGGTCGCAGTTGCATAAATCATGCCCTCAGTCGTTGAACTGATATGATTAGCATTCATTTCTAATCCTAATGGAATATATTGTTCAGTATCAATAATATAGGCTGCCCCCATCGAACAAGCTGTTTCCCCTAATGCTAAGCTAGCACCACCATGTAAATAACCAAATGGTTGTTTCACTTGGTCCGTTACAGGCATTGAGATGACCATCAGGCCATGTGCTTGTTTTTCTATCTTCATACTTAAAGCTTCTAACATATTGGTCATAACTGGCACCTCTTTTTTTAACGTTTGATATTATAATACCATAGCGGCAATCGTGCCAAAAATAATTAATGGTATATTATAAAACACAAAGTTAGGTATACAAGTATCTCTGATGTGGTCATGTTGGCCATCTACATCTAGTCCAGCAGTTGGTCCTAGCGTTGAATCACTTGCTGGTGAACCAGAATCACCTAAAGCACTTGCTGTACCAATCAAGGCAATTAAGCCCATTGTACTTAATCCTAATGACTCACCTAATGGTACAAATAATGTCGCAATAATAGGTATTGTCGCAAATGAAGATCCAATGCCCAATGTGACAACTAAACCGATTAAGTACATAACGATAATACTTATAAGTTTATTGTCACCTATAACACCAGTTATATTGTTAACTAATCGTGAAATATCCCCTGTCTCATTCATCACTCCTGCAAATCCATTAGCAGTTAAAATAACAACACCAATAAAGGACATTATTTGTATACCATCAACGAATTGTTTATCTAGTTCAGTCCATTTATACGCTCTTGAAATAAAGAATATAAGAACACCTGCTAATGCACCAAATACCATTGAATCAGTAAGTAATTGAACAAGGAACGTCGCGACAATTGAAACAATTGTCACCCCAAGTATGTAAGGCTTAAGCTCAACTTGTGCTGTATCTTGTACTTTATTTCGTTCAATGTATTTTCTTGGCTTTCTATAATAAAATATACCTGCAATCAAACCTACAATGTATCCTAATGAAGGGATAAGCATTGATTTCCAAATCATTCCCATTTCTATTGGGTGGTCTGCTTTAGAAAAACCGCTTTGAATAATTTGATGATAAATTTGACCGAATCCAAATGGCATCAGTACATAAGGGAAACATAAACCAAATCCTATAATAATTGCTATTTGTCTTCTGTCGACATTAAGTTCGTTAAATAGACTAATTAATGGCGGTATCACAATTGGGATAAATGCAATGTGTACAGGTATTAAATTTTGACTCATTATACTCATTGCTAACAAAGCAACAATAATAATAATTTTCACTTTTACACGTGACATTTTACTATTTTCAGCATGAATACCGTTTATAATTTTATTAACTAAATAATCGGTAATGCCACTGTAAGAAATAAGTGCTGCAAAGCCACCTAATAAGGCATAACTTAGCGCTACTTCAGCACCATCTACAATATTTTTACCAAATACGGTCACAATTTCAGTAACATTCATACCTGAAACCAATCCACCTACGAGTGCACTGACTAATAAACTAACTACTACATTTAATCTACATAAACATAAGATAATCATCAGTAACACTGCTATAACTACTGCATTTATCACAAAACATAACCCCTTTACCACGTTATCGAACTAAAGTAATACGAGATTTATAATATCAATAACAACTTTAATTGTCAATAATTTTTTGAAAATGTATCAATTCCCCACTCGTGCTTTTGACTAATTAGTATTTAAAATTATATCGATTAAGAATTAACAAAAAAATGGAAAACTCTATTAATGAATTCATGAGTTTTCCATTATTACAATAACAAAGATAATTCAACTTCTTTAATATTTACTTGAACGTCCGTAACCATTGTACGATAGTTGAAATTAAATACCCTGTAGGCCCTTTTGGTCCTTTATGCGTATTCGAGCTTATGGTTGCTGGTCCTGCGATATCAAAATGTAGGTGTGGTGTAGTTCCTGCAAAATGATTAATAAAAGTAGCCGCAAACAAAGCTTTTCCATGTCCATTGGTATGGTTCACTAAATCTGCTACATCACTTTTACGTATTAGTGATTGTTCTGTATCTGTCATAGGTAATTCAAAGACATATTCATCTACTAATTTTGCTTTATTTAAAATTTCTTCGAGTTGGTGTTCAGCACTTTGTTTAAATACTGCTGCTTTATCTTCACCTAATGCCGCCACTGCAGCTCCAGTTAAAGTAGCGAAATCTAAAATGATTTGTGGTTGAAATTGATTTGCATAAAACACTGCATCCCCTAGTACTAATCGTCCTTCAGCATCTGTATTTAACACTTCAACAGATTCACCACTTAAAGCTGTATAGACATCATCTGGTTTCATTGCTGCTTCATTTACCATATTTTCAGCTGCTGCTATTACACCTACAATATTAACTTTAAGTTCTAATTTATGAGCGGCTTCAATCATTGCTATGACATTTGCAGACCCGCACATATCATACTTCATCGTTTGCATACCTACTTTAGGTTTTATAGAGTAGCCTCCAGAATCATATGTTATGCCTTTACCTACAAGTGCAATAGGTTCATCATCTGTAGCTCCCCCTTTGTATGTCAGTGTAATCACTCTTGGGCCGTGTTGAGAACCTTTACCGACAGCGTGAATCAAACCAAACCCTTCACTTTGTAATGTCTCGCTATCCTTAATATCAACAGCCACTTTTGTATCTTTAAAATGCTCATCGATAAGATCAGCATAATAGCTAGGCGTTAATATATTAGGAGGTATATTACTGTAATCACGTGCCAAGTTAATCGCTACGCCAATACTTAAACCTATATTGACAGAAGTTAGTAAATCCGTACTTTTAGTATGTATATCTAGTTCTAATTGGTAAGGAGATAGCTTATTCGTTTTGTAACTATCAAATTGATAAGTTGCTTGTTCACTTTGTTGCCCTAGCACTTCTGCAATTGTATCTCTCTTTAGCAATTTAGAATCAAATGATTCAAATAATAACGATGCTTGTGTAACTCTTTCTTTTTTTAAATGTTGAAATAAGTTCCCAAAAACTTTTAAAAACCCACTATAATCTGTAGTTTTTAAATTTCCTAAACCTACTGTAATAAGTTTTACATTTTTATGTTTCAAAGCAAACAAAGTACTAGATACAACACCAATATTTGTATTAATAATTTGATTGCGTTTGAGTTCTTCTAATTTATCATTTATATTTTCATGTTCTACGACTAATTCATTAATTTGATTCAAATGTTCTGGCACACCGACGACTAAAGTTTGGTTGGTAATTTTACTATTAGATTGGATTGTTGCTTGCATTATGCATCCCTCTTTTTTTACTTAATTTAATATTTGGTGATTAAAGCTTTCTTCAAAGCCTTATATGCTATAAATATTTATTATTGATATTTTCAGTTTAATAAAAAGACCCATCTATTACTAGACAGGTCTTTTTAAATACAGAATCACATATTACATGCGCCTGTAGTATTTAATTTATATATTAAAATTTACCTTTTTTAAATGCTAAGCCGACACCGCCAAGTTTATAAACAGCGCGTGTATCGATTACTTTCTTCATAAAGGCAGCTTTTTTACCTTGGATGTCTTTACCGTACACTACACCTACGCCGTCATTAGAACCTAATGAACATACAGTACCACGATCAACATATTCAAATTCTTGAGTTGGTTGACCTTCTAAAATATTTTTAATATTTTTAGCAGTTTGTTCACCTTGTTGCATAGCAATTTGTGCAGTTGTTGGTAATGGACGTTCTTCCCCAGCAGGGATAAATGCAGAAACATCACCGATTACAAAGATATCGTCATATCCTTCGATAGTTAAATCTTGTTTAGTAACGATGCGTCCACGTTTAACACCTTCGAATGATTCTTCCATTAAGTTGCTTCCACGAACACCCGCAGCCCATACAACAGTGTTACCTTCTAATTGTTGTTCTTCGTCATTAACTTTTACTACAAAACCTTTTTCATTAGCTGCAACGATTGGCGTACCAATTTTGAATTCTACACCTTTGTCTTCTAAGTAACTTACAGCATGGTTAACTAATTCGTCAGAGAACATTGGTAACATTTTGGGAGCAGCTTCAACACAAGTGATTTTAACTTTGCCTTGTTCTACGCCATATTTGTTACATAATTCAGGTATACGGTCAGTTAATTCACCCAAGAATTCTACACCAGTAAATCCTGCACCGCCTACAAGGATTGCTAAATCATTGTCGTCTTTTTGTTTAGAAGATGCATAGTTAGCAAATTTATCTTCGATATGACGAGACAATTTACGAGCAGTTAACACATTTTCAATTTGGAAAGCATGATCTTTCATACCTTTGATACCAAATGTTTCACTTTCAAATCCTAATGATACAACTAAAATATCGAAATCAAAGATTCCAGCATCAGTTTCAACTTTTTTAGCATTACGGTCAATTTTCGTAACCTCTGCTTTAACAAAGTTAACTTTATCTTTATTTACTACACTTTCAACTGGATATAGTAAATCTTCATAGCTAATCGTACCAGCTGAAGCTTCATGTAACCAAGTAGCTTCATAATGGTAATCATTTTTATTAATTAATGTAACCTCAGCCTCATCTGCTGAAATTTGCTTTTGTAATTTTGTAATAGTTTGTAAACCAGCATAACCCGCGCCTAAAACTAATACTTTTTTACGATCTTGAGCCATTTCATTCACCTAAGCTTTCATAATTTTTTTGTTGCGTCAGTCTTTTGTTATACCCTATATGATAACTAGTAATTCACAAAAAAGACATTTTTTACCCAATACTAATTTTATAGTTTTTATAGTGTATTTTCAAGCCGTAACGCACATATTGTTTATTATTTCACATAAACCTATAAAAGACTATAGCTCACCCTTTTTACTATGTGAACTATAGTCTTTAAATTTATTTATATATGCTTAACAATCTTCCGGTGAACCGGCAACTTTTGCTGTTCTAAATGAACTTCCACAACCGCATGACGCAATTGCATTTGGATTGTCAATTTGGAAACCGCCACCCATTAGTGATTGTTTGAAATCAATTTTCGTACCATCTAATACTGGTTTATCATATTTTTCTACGAGTATTTTCAAACCATGAGCTTCCAAAATTTCATCGTTTTCCCCAGGTTCAGCTTCAGCTGACATACCATACGTAAGGCCTGTGCAACCTCCGCCATTCACTTTAACTTTTAAATATCCGTCTGCCATGTCATTTTGTTGCAACATATCTTTTACTTCATATGCTGCTGATTCAGTAATTTCTACTACTGCCATTATAATTACCTCCTAAAACATCCATGTTTCTTCTATATGTGCGTAAATTTTTTGTAATAAGTCATCTGGTGATTCACCTTCAACAATATCACCATTCACTAATGCATACAAGCCACTGGAACACATGCCACAGTTTTGTAAACAACCATATTCTAATACGTCTACTTCTGGATCATTTTCAAGTTGATTATATACATAGTCTCCACCTTTCGCTAAATTCGAAATGCAGAACTCAATTATTGGATTCATAATACACCCTCTCATAAAAAATCAGATAAATAATTATAACAAAAAGTAACTATGAATGACTATATCCTAGCTTATAATTTATATAATTTGAATATTTTCCATTATTATTGAAATATTCATCTTGTTCTCTCTTTATTATAATACATTTCACTGTAAATATTAATCAAACAGATTATTTAATCAACGACTATAACAAGTAAAATTGAGAGAACATTATACTTTTTAATTAAGTGTTTTTAATATCAAACAAGAATGTATCTACTTTATTTGTAGAAGTATACAAAAAGGCTTATAATATGTATAAGTAAGCTGATTATAGAAAATTGGTATATCGATGCAAGACGAAATATGATTTAACCACATTATATTTAATAACTTACATTGACGAGTTGACGATAAAACACATCTCTTTTTATCCAAATACTCAATACAATTTTTACTAGAGGGGTATCACAAATGAAAAACTTAGTCTTATTGGGTGGCGGTTATGGAAATATGCGTATCATGTCACATATTTTACCATCTGCACTTCCAGAAAATTATTCTATTACGTTAATTGATCGTATGCCTTATCACGGTTTGAAACCAGAGTTTTATGAGTTAGCTGCTGGTACTAAATCTGATAAAGATGTTCGTATGAATTTTCCTAATTCTGATCGCATTAATAACGTCTTTGGAGAAATTAATGACATTAATTTAGATGATCAAATCATTTCTGTCGGTAATACTAAAGTAGATTACGATGAATTAGTAATTGGTCTTGGTTGTGAAGACAAATACCATAATGTCCCTGGTGCGGCAGAATATACTCACAGTATACAAACACTTTCTAAATCTAGAGAAACGTTTCACCATTTAAGTGAATTACCAAATGGTGCCAAGGTGGGCATAGTTGGAGCCGGTTTAAGTGGTATCGAATTAGCCAGTGAATTACGTGAAAGTCGTGAAGATTTAAGCATCTTCCTCTATGATAGAGGTGAACGTATTTTACGTGATTTCCCTGAAAAATTAAGTCAGTATATTGAAAATTGGTTCAATAAAAATGACGTAACTGTAGTTCCAAATTCTGATGTAAATCGCGTAGAACCTGGTTGTATCTATAACAATGATGTACCTGAAGAATTAGATTTAATCGTTTGGACAGCTGGTATCCAACCAGTAGAAGTTGTAAGAAACCTTCCTATAGACATTAGTAAAGGGGGCCGTGTGATTTTAAACCAATATCATCAAGTTCCTACATATAAAAATGTCTATGTGGTTGGCGACTGCGCCGACTTACCGCATGCGCCAAGCGCCCAACTCGCTGAAGCACAAGGAGATCAAATTGCAGATGTTATGAAATTGCAATGGCAAGGTAAACCGCTTCCAGAAAAAATGGCTGAAATTAAAGTACAAGGTTTCTTAGGCTCCCTTGGGGATAAAAAAGGGTTTGCTTATATTATGGACCGAACTGTTACAGGTCGTTTAGCTTCTATCTTAAAATCTGGAGTACTTTGGTTATATAAATATCACAATGGTTAATCATCCATTGCGTGCTTGTTAACAAGTGCATCTATACAAAAAAGCGCCCAAGACATTTAACTTTTATGTCTTGGGCGCTTTTTAATAATTTAATATATTATATCACTTTATCTAACTTATTGATGTGATTCCATAAATTTTGTTATGTCTTTTAATTGTACATAGCCATCTGAAACATATTCTTCATTAATGGTAACTAACGGATAGAATAACTCGTCTTCTTGAATACGTTCAATATATTGTTGGTCATGGTCTGTTAAGTTCTCGGTATCTTTTTCAATATCTATATATGTGAATTCAAACTGAACGTCAGGATACTTTCTTTTCAATAATGGTTGTAACCAATCATACGTATTTCGTGCTGTTGGAGCATTTACACAACTGGCACATACAATATCTGCACCATATACAATTACGCTAGCTTTATTCATTTTAACAATCCCCTTTTATATTGATTTATAGATTTTTCCTTACTTTTCTATTATAATAAAAAGATAAGTAGAATATGAAATAATTCACTTGAAAGGAGGCATTTCCATGCCAACTGAAAACGTAACAATGTTTGATCAAGTATCAGAAGTAATAGAAAAACTACGTCCATTCTTACTACGTGATGGCGGTGACTGTTCACTTGTTGATGTAGAAGATGGTATTGTTAAACTCCAATTACATGGTGCTTGTGGTACATGTCCGAGTTCAACTATTACTTTAAAAGCAGGTATTGAACGTGCTTTACATGAAGAAGTACCAGGAGTAATCGAAGTAGAACAAGTATTCTAATTGATATATTTATTATATATAACATCTAAAGATAAAGTTTCTTGCGAACACTTTTTAAATCATCTCTTTATTGTAATTTGAATGGTTAAAAAGTATAGGCAAATTATACGAATTATAAGGTATAATTTGTCTTTTTTATTTATCAATATCTTTAAAGCATTGTAATAGTGTTTAGTAGCATCGCCAAAATATTTAAGATTAAACATGTACATTATATACTATAATATCAATTTACAGATTATTTATACAATAATCTGTACTATTTTCACTTCAACTTGTAGTAAAATTTATCAACTAGCAGTTAATTCAAATAAAAATTCCAAATGTGAGAAAAAAGTAAGTTTAAGCATATAAAATGCAACTTCTATTCTTCTAAATGTTGCTTTATTCTTTCACTTATATAAACCCAACCTTTCCAACCAATATGAACCGCGTCGCTTACGACGTATGGCTCGTAATCTTTATCAGTCATATCATAGACTTTTCCACCATGAGCTATAATAGTCTCGTTTATTTTCTTATATACGTTTTGTCGTCTATTTTTATCGATACCAATATAGTCATACCATTTCCCATTAGATGGCAAATTAATATATTCAACATCAGCTCCTGCTTCATACAGTGTATCTACTAACAATGCCAAATCATTAAATTCAGGTGAATCAATGTTGAATTCATAATCTCTGTTAATTTTACGTTTATGATTTTTAATTAAATCCCAATATTCATCTTTAATGCCATATTTGTTCGTTTGAGTTCGTGCTTCTCCATAATTTTCAGCTTTCATTTGAACAGATTTCCATGATTCTCCATTTCGTTTTATAGGTGCAACACGCATTAATTCTGAAGTCATAAGAGGACAAATACTTTTAATGGCTTCAATTTTTTTCAATTGTTTTGCTTTAAATGAAGTTACAAATGACCCTTCAATGTTTTCTGGTTGTTGTGCTATTTTTTCTAAGTATGCTCTGTTTTCAACATCTTTAAATTGTAATAACCGTTTAGCAAAACGCTTTTTAAGTCGCGGGCTTAAGTCTTTTTGCCCAAATAGTTGATTTAACTGCGCTTTAGAAATACGAGCTTTAAAATTTTCTGCAGTTAAACCGTTATTTGTAAACCATTGTGGCGACACAATAAATGCCATCTTTTTACCTTTTAGATTGTTATATTGCGACCCTATTTCGACTGCGTTCACTAAATCTGTTGAACCGCCAGTTCCGATTAAAAAGGGCTTTTTAGAAATTGCTTCATGATTCAATAATAATGCTGGATTAAAAGGATCACCTTTCCCAAGTTCACTCGAACCATAAATAGGATAATAACTATTAGTTTGATACATTTTATCTTGTATTATTGTTCCTTTTAAAACTTGTTCTGACAACGATATGCGCTGTGTTTCTAAAGTTTTTGTACTGATTAAACCAGTTAACCAACTTGCTGGTATTGCTAAGAAAGCGCCAAATAATATAAGACTCGCAATGATAGGTATAAATGGTTTTAACTTCATTTTAATTCTTCTAATACTGCTATTATTTTATTAGGTGTTTCCCATTCTTCTCTATCAAAGTCCATAATTGAAACATCAATACCTAATTTATTTTGTATTTCTAATAACAGTCCTACAGTTTGGAATGAATCTATAATCCCTTCTTCAAATAATGCTACGTCTGGATTTTCTTTAACGATGTTATTTTCAGTTACCTCTGTTAACAAATCTAATACTTTTGTTCTAAATTCCATTATAATTCCTCCTTTTTAAAATAGTTTTCCAGAAAATATTAGAAAACCAAATGTTGTAAAATGAAATGTTATGATAATACTTAATGCCGTAGTAAATTTATTTTGCCATCGAGATGGATAGTGTTTTCTCCATTTCTCGTAATATCCATAACTAATAAAAAGTACAGCATGATATAAACCATATAATATGTAATGAATTTCAATCCCATGCCAGATTCCCATAATTAAAAAATTAAGTAAAAAAGCAATATTGGACATCATAAATTGACTTTTAAATAACTTTTTTTTAGACATAAAAAACAGCGATCTCATATAGATACAATCCCTAAACCAAAATGACAACGACATATGCCATCTATTCCAGAAATCCTTAATATTTTTAGCTTTAAACGGTTGCTTAAAGTTTTGAGGAGTCTGTATACCATATAAATAACTAAACGCTATTGCGAACAATGAATAACCAGCAAAATCAAAAAATAAATATAAACTGTAAGCATACATGTATAACCATTTTGCGGTAAAAGTAGTAAATGACTGCATCAACGGATTAATTGCGAACGTTTGAATAAGATAAGCAACAATATATTTATACAGAAAGCCTAACATGATAAAATGAATTGCTTTAGCCAATAATTCTCGATACTCATCACTACTTGGAGCTTTTTTCTCGTCTTTAACAAACCGCTTATACCGATCGATAGGACCTGAAGAAATAGTTGGGAAGAACGTAATAAATTGAACTACTTTCCACATCTGAATTGATTTAATTGAACCATCTCGTATTTCCATTAATAATTGCACACTTTTAAAAGTGGTATAAGAAACTCCTAAAAATCCTATAAATTCAATCACTTTGCTTTCATGAAAATTAAATTGATCTATGCCAAACCAAGAGCTTTGCATCAGCTTGACAACAATCAAAGGCATTATAGCTAATACAATTACGATAAAAAACTTTACGAATGAATTGTTTTTAGCTCGTGTTTTCCAATAACACATAATGATAGCGACTTGCCAAACTAGATATAATACAAAGTTAATAACTTGAATACTTAAATAAGGTTGTCCAAATAAATGATGGGTGTCAGATGAGAAAATTAAGACTATCATAAATGTAGTACTTAGTGCGTTATATATACGACTACGTTGTCCTATCAAACCAAGTGTAATAACTGGTATTAGTATCACAAACGTAATGAGGAAAAACATAAATGTACCATATGGAATCATAATAGAATTTCCTTAGCAATCTTTTTTCTATCCAATTTTCCATTTATCGTTAATGGTAAATTGGTTTTTAATATAATTTTTCTTGGTATCATATATTCTGGTATATTTTGTTTTAACTCTGATTTTATATCTCGACTAACCGCTTGTGCATCAATAGCTTGATTATTATTTTGAATTGAAACGACCGCGTGTAAATAAATAACTTTATTCTCTTTATATATCGGCACCACGATTGCTTCTTTTACGTATGAGACCTGCCGTAATTGGAATTCTATCTCTTCTAATTCCATACGATAACCGTTTAATTTAATTTGAAAATCCATACGTCCGTGTATAAACCATAAATTATTTCGTAATTCAGCCTTATCGCCTGTATAGTAACTCTTTTGATTATTCGCTATTTTAAAAACAGAGCTTGAACGTTTATCATCTTTTACATAACCTTCACTCACACATTTACCTGAAATTATAAGTTCCCCTTCATCTGTTAATGATAAAGACGTCCCCATTCTTGGTTTCCCAATTGGTAATGGGTTATATTGCGCAACCACCTCATCAGTTATCAAAATGCTTGTCACAGCTACAGTTGTTTCTATCGGTCCATATGTATTGTATATAAACGCAGATGGAAATTTCTGCAGTAATGCTTTTGCCGTGCTATGTGTAAAAATTTCACCACAAAAGAAAAATTCTTTTAAACTCGTATAGTCAGCTTCTGACAAATCGGGTATCATTAAACACATTTCCATAAATGAAGGTGTCGATACCCATACATTTATTTCTGATTGGGTTAACATGTCATTTAATAACTTAGGCTTTTTAATCATTTCTTTATCTACTAAATTCAATGTCCCGCCAGTTGTTAAACACGGATATATCGCCATTACAGATAAATCAAAAGAAAATGGTGCTTGATTTAACCATTGTTGTTGGCGTCCTAACTTATTAAGATGAATTATCCATTGCGTAAATTCATTTAAACTTTCATAGTTAATTTGAACACCTTTGGGTTCCCCTGTAGAACCTGAAGTAAATATCGTATAAGCGATATCACTGTTAGTTATTTTAGAATCAAAAGGCTCCGTATCTTGTACGTTAGTAATCATATCTACATCTATCAATTGTATATTGAATGCTTCTAGTTCCTCTTCAGTAGTGTTGAACATGTATTGGCCGTCTATTTTATCGATAATAGTTTGTAAACGATCATGAGGTATCGATGTATCAATTGGGACGTAACCACAGCCTACTTTCATACTTGCAAACATGCCCACAATCATAAATGGAGACATATGACCATATAAAACAAGCGGTTTACTTTCATTTTTAATCATTCTAGCAAGCACATTTGAATAATGATTTAATTCAAAATACGTTAAAACTTCATCATTATGTTGAATTGCTCTATAATCAGGATACTTTTTTGCATTTTCTTTTAGTGAATGAATAATATCTTTCATGGTTCCTTCTCCTCAATTAAAATTCATTATAAATAAAATTATTATGTGTATCACCAGTTCCATAAATTAAATATAATAATATAAAAATCATCAGATATAGCATCGTTAGTAGCCAAAGTTTTAACTTTTCAAAAAAAGCATTAATCTCCTTGTTTTTATCCATAATTCACCTCTTCCACATCCAAACTACAACACTCTAATAAAAAAAATGAATTATTTTTTTATTAGAACGCTATAAAATTTACATTGCATTAACATTTTACCAATACATTATACATTTTTTATGACGTAGTGGCAATTGAATAATTTTATTCATGTATAACAAAATTGTTATATTGAATACATTTTAAATTTCCTTAAAATTTCTAACTATTATAATTTAAATGTCGTTTGAGTTTGAGTATGATAGGCATAATACGTCTTTTTTTATTTCATTAGTAGACATATATTGTTCAAACTAATGAAATAAAAAAATTGCCAATAAAGTCAAAAGACTTTATTGGCAATTTTAGAAATCTCAAATGTTTAATTTATTGAAATTGGTGTTTTAGGATTTTTGTCATTTAACACTAAGTGTATATTGTCTACACAAAGCTGTATCATTCGATCCCTAGTTATTAGAGAGGCACTTCCAATATGTGGAACAATTACTGCATTACTCATTGATAACAAAGGATGAGACATATCGATTGGTTCTTGTCGTAATACATCCAATCCACAAGCAGCGATTTCTCCATTTTGTAAAGCATTAACTAAAGCTGTTTCATCTACTACTGCACCACGACCTATATTGATAAAAATTGCATCATTTTTCATCTTTTTAAATGCAGCTGCATCAAATTTATCTCTCGTATCTTCGGTAAGTGGTGCTGTACAAATTATAAAATCGCTATGTTCAAGCAATGTATCAAAAGGAACATAGAGTGCTCCTAATGTTTTTTCGGCATCTCTATGTCTCGATCTATTATGATACATAATATTAGTATCAAACCCTTTCAAACGTCTTGCAAAAGCTTTACCAATATCCCCCATACCGTAGATACCTACCTTCGCGTTATACAAGTCTTTTCCTGCAAACAGGTATGGCCCCCAGCTTTGCCATTCGCCTCTTTGTACGTATTGTTCCGCTTCGACAATACGGCGTGCCACAGTCAACATCAAAGTGAAACCAAGCTCTGCTGTTGTTTCTGTTAACACACCTGGAGTGTTTGTAGCAATTATTCCTTTACTTTGGACAAGTTCTACATCTATGTTATCAAAACCAACTGCCATGTTCGCAATCACTTTTAAATGAGGTGCCGCAGCTATTACTTCTTCATCAATTTTTTCACTTAAAGTGATAAAGCACGCTGTTGCGTCCTTAAGCGATGCTATAAACTGATCTCTCGGCATTGGTGTATAAGATTCATTCCAAAGTTCCACTTCTGCAAATGTTTCTAATTGTTTTATAAATGATTCAGGGATTTTTCTACTAACAACGACTTTTTCCATTCAATCACTCCTACATTTTGAGTTCTTTGATTACTTCGTTTAAATCTTTAAACGTATGAGTCGGTGGTACCTCTTTCAGTAAGATTTGTTCTTTTGTTGTAACTCCTGTTTGTACATGAATTGTATCAATATTAACATTAATACCTGATAGGATATCAGTGTCATATAAATCGCCAACCATAGCCACTTCTGAACGTTCTAAACCTATAATTTCTAAAGCCTTTTTCATAATAATAGGCTCAGGTTTACCGATAAATACGGGTTGAACGCCAGTGGACACTGTTACAACGCTTGTAATAGCGCCGTTTCCTGGTAAGAAACCGCGCTCTTTCGGAATCGACACGTCTTGATTTGTTGATATAAATTTCGCGCCGTTTCGTACGGCTAATGCAGCAGTAGTTAACTTCTCATATGTAACTGCTTCATCTAAGCCGATTACTACATAATCAACAAACTCATCATCTTTTAAAATAAGACCATGTTCTGTCAATGCTTTTTCAAGCCCACTTCCACCAAGCATGTAAACTGTGGCACCAGGCGATGCTTCTGAAATATATTCAGCAGTAGCAAGCGCAGAAGTTACAACTTCCTCAGCTTTTGCATCTACACCCATTGTATGTAACTTAGATGCTACTTCTTCTGGTTCTTTGGTAGAATTATTAGTTACATATAGATGTGGTATACCTTGTTGGTTCAAATATTCAATAAACTGGGTCGCCCCGTCTATCATTTCGTTACCTTTATACATCGTACCATCTAAATCAATAAGATAGCCTTTATAATTTTTCATTATTACTTACTCTCCTTTTTTACCAAAAGCTGTAACAGGAACATCTTCACTCTTTAGAAAATGAATTACTTCCTCAATAAATTGTTGATAATATGGTACTGTTTTATCAAATAAAGGTACAAGTTGCACTGTATCAAGTTCATCATAATAGTGCACAAATTGTTTTCTTACCTCGACCGTTTGATTAATGTAGCTTTGAGTATCTTTTGAAATCACATTTTCTAATTCTAAAATATCGATAACATCTTTATAATTTCCTGGATCTCTTAATATAAAGCCATCAATAATCATATTCCCAATATCTACAGCTGACTCTATAAACATTTGTGCAATACGTTCGAACGCATAATGATTATCTTTATTTTGAGGATAATCTGTAATTAATTGTTGTAAATAATTTAACTTTGTATCTAATTTTTCTTTATTAACAAAATACATTATTGTCACCCCTATCACTCTCATCATACCATACCTTTGCAGTCGAATTCATTTATCGTTATACTGTAAATTAAGACTTTTTAGCAATAAAATGCTTATGCTTCTTGTATAATATTATAAATCACAAACTGTTAGGAGCGTTTTTAAATGATTGATATGTATCTATATGATGACGACGAATCAGCACAAGTCCAGTTTGTTGGGTTTGTAGGTGAACATAGCCGTTATGATTTGATGTTAATTCAAACTAATCGACACTTTGGTAAAACAATCGTATCAAATATGCAAACAAATAAATTTGGAATTATTGGCACTGATGATTTAGAAGAAGAAGGCTATATTGCATATATACTTGGTGTTTCTGAAGAAGAAGGTGACGAAATCACTGAATATCTACATGAAGTTATTCAATAATTTTCTCATTTCGTTTCGTGAGACATATTATCTTTTAGCCGACGAGTTGCAATTCTGCTTGTTTGCATAACAACGAATACACTTTTATTATGAACAATAACCTTGATATATTCTAAACATTGTCTCTCAATTTAGAAGAAGCTTAATTATAAACAAACTAATCATTACTGTTTAATATTTAGTTTGTTTTTTTATTTAAGGTTTAAAAGCCATTGATACAATATAAGTAGTTATTTATCGACTACATTCTAAAAATGGATAAGAAACGTAAAAAACTGTCGACAAAAACTAAAATACTTTGTCGACAGTTTAAACACATTTTATTGAAAAACTTTTGTTAAATATGCAATAGTTATTTATCTGTATCTTGAATGCTTGGTTTAATCTTAACATCTTGCAATTTATTTTCTTCAAATTCATCGTTAATCGCTTTATTATCATCTAAAGCTACTTTAAGTTCATTTTCGGGAATACGTCTTAAGATAAAGTATGAACAACCAAAATTACAGTACTCTAATAAATAGTCTTGTATCGTTGAAAAACGTTTACTTAATTCTGCTTTTTTATTTTTATCACTATAAAAACCTTTTAATCTTAATTGATCATATCCAAAATCACCGACAACATAATCATATTTGTCTAATATATCAGAATATCGATTTGCAAAAATTTCCTCATCAAAACATTCTCTATATTCTTCTATGATTTCAAAATAGTGTTCATTTACTTTTATCATTTCATTCACCTAATCTAATCATACCTTACATGTCATGTTGCATTAAAATCATTCATGACATGTATATACTTTTTATTTCTAATAAAGACTTAGTTCATAAAGTGAGGTAAAGTTAACTACACTTCATAAATGAACTAAGCCTTTATATTTATTAAATCTTTGTATCTGTACCTAGTTTTTCTTCGCCTAAACGATGTTTTTCTTTAGCAGCTTCATTCACTTGTTCATCTGCGTGATACGAACTTCTAACTAATGGACCCGCTTGGCAATGTTTGAAACCTTTTTCCATTGCAACTTTTCTTAATTTACCAAATTCTAGTGGAGTATAGTATTTTTCAACTTTTAAGTGTTTACGTGAAGGTTGCAAATATTGACCAATTGTTAAAATATCTACATCATTCGCACGTAAGTCATCCATTGTTTCATAGATTTCTTCATGCGTTTCACCTAAACCAACCATTAAACTAGATTTTGTTGGAATATCAGGTTGTAACTCTTTTGAACGTCTTAAGAACTCTAACGTACGATCATACGTTGCTCTTGCACGAACTGTCGGCGTTAGTCTGCGGACTGTTTCGATATTATGGTTGAGAATATCTGGTTTTGAAGCCATCAATGTTTCTAATGCTTCATAATCTCCACCCATATCTGATGGCAAGATTTCTATTGAAGTATATGGATTACGTTCACGTACTTTACGTACTGTTTCTGCATAAACATTTGAACCAGCATCTCTTAAATCGTCACGTGCAACTGCTGTGATAACAACATGTTTTAAATTCATTAATTCCACAGATTCAGCCACACGTTCTGGCTCATCTAAATCTAACTCGTTTGGCAATCCTGTCTTAACTGCACAAAAGCGGCAAGCACGCGTACAAACGGCCCCTAAAATCATAAATGTTGCAGTGCGTCGCTCTCCCCAACATTCATGTATATTAGGACATTTTGCTTCTTCACAAACTGTATGCAAATTCTTTTCGCGCATCATTTTTTTAAGACCAGTGTAATTTTCGTTAGTGTTTAGCTTAATTTTCAACCAATCAGGTTTACGTAAAATTTCTTCATTTCTAGTAGCCATATCCCACAATCCTCCTGAGTTTAAAATCTGTAACCATTATAACGAAATTCCCGAATAATTTAAACGAATAATGTTAGTTTTTTAATATTCTAGTAACTTTTCCTTGAAAATATCTCTTAAAAATTCGGGCATTAAATAATCTATAGGTTGATCTTTTAGTGTAGGGAAGTAACGACCAAATGTATACATATCGACTGTACCTAAAATATAAGTAGCTTCATCTTCAATTTCTTCACCATTAATAAAATAACGTGATTCTGATTCAATGAATCCTAAATTATATAATATATAACCTCCAAAAATATTACCTCTAAAACCTAAACCTTGGGCATGTTCATTTATATATTCTTGTTTTTGACTTTTTATTATAACCGTTTTAAGTTCTTGACCACTTAATTTGATTCGTACTGCATTGATTGGGTGTGGTAACATTTGGTGAATATCAAACTCAGTCACTTTTTCTCCCTTAACATCTTTAACGATTAAGCCAGCATTAATTATCGTACAATCTGCATTTGTAAATTCAAATATACTTTCTGCTAGCATATATGCTGTTTGTGAAACAACGTTTGTTCGACGTGGAAGTTTAATACTTCGATTAATAATTGGATCACTTAGAAGTGTTCTACCTTCTTCTTCAAAATGAGTTTCAACTTCTGGTAACGTTTCGATAGGATAAATCGTCGCCTTTTTGTTCACGACTTTTTTATTTTCGATTTCAAGGGTGACTTCACCTAGAAAATTACCGTATTTACCTGCTGCTGCCATTAACACACCATTATTGACTTCACCACTTTCGAAATAATGGTGGGTATGACTGCCTAATATAAGATCAATTTCAGGAATTTCCTGACACAACTTCTCATCAAAGAAAACACCGACATGACTCATTATAATAAGTAAATCATATGCTCCTTCATTGTCTCTTATTTCATCTTTAATTGCTTCTAATGGATTTGTCACCACCCAATCTAACGCCCTATAAAATGGTGTAAATGGCGCAGTAGCAGCAATGAATAAAATACGCACGCCATCTATAACTTTAATTAAAGATGAGGACATATGATTGGGAAGATGACCACGTTCATCAAAAACATTTGCGCATGTTACTTCAAAATTTGCACCATCATATAGTGTATTAAGTGCTTCATGTGAAATCGTCATACCTTCATTATTTCCAATTGTAGCAAGGTCACATTTTGCTTGATTTAACAATTCAACATTTTTTATACCCATCGTTGCCTCAGTAACTGGTGCAGATAAATCAACATGGTCACCAATATCTAAATAGAGTGAGGGATGATCTAGTTTTGGTCGATCTTCGGCTAAATACTTTGAAATACGCGCATATTCATGTAAATGACTATGTATATCATTCGTGTGATAAATTGTTAATTTCATCTATGCTTACCCTCCTCTTACTTTATAAAAATGATTTTATAATTAAATATATACCCATAACTAACATGACACTACGTAATAGCATGACAACTGTGTCAGATTTAATAGATTGGTTTACCTTCACACCTAACTTAGCTCCAAAGAAACTCGCTAAAATTAAAATAATGGAGTAAAGCCATGCTACATGTCCTTGAGCAATGTGTCCTGCAGAACTCATAATACTTGTGAAGAAAATCATCATCATGCTTGTACCAACTGCTACATGGGGCGGGAATCTAAATACAATAAGCATTAATGGCGTCATTAATGCGCCTCCACCAATCCCAAACAACCCTGTTAAAACACCAATGAATAACGTTGTTATAAAAGCTACCAATGGTGGCACACTATAATGATAAGTCTTACCTGTGCCATCGACATAACTTCGTCTATATTTCGGTTTATCAAATATTTTAAATGGTTTAATTTTATTTCTTATTATCAGTAAAATAGATACAAATATTAAGAATATGCCAAAATATAAATTAAATGAATCTAATGTTAAATAACGGCTTAATATCGCCCCTATCAATGAACCTGGCAATAAACCAAATAAAAATATAGATCCATTTTTAACATCCACTTGTTTTGATTTCAAATAGCCTAGTGTTGAAGTTAACCCTGTTATGATTAAAATAACAGAAGATGTACCTATAGCGATTTGTGGCGTAATACCTTGTAAAAAATCATTTTCAACGCCAAGATATACCAATGTAGGTACAATGATAATACCGCCACCAATACCTACAATTGACCCTAAAATAGCTGATAACCCACCAATTAAAATCAGTAAAATAATCGTTAACATTTCATCTCTCCTAGAATAATTTTAATTGCTGTGGTGCCAATCCTTGATAATCTATGTCTAATAATTTTTGGTAGGTTTTTGCATTTTGAGCAGCGTGACCACCAGAATTATTATTAAATACTACATAAATTTTTTTAGCTTTTTGTTCTAATACTTTTACTTTGTTTACTAAGCCAGTTAATTCTTGCTCACTATAATTATATAAGTACCTCACATCTCTCCACGCTTCATCTGTCATATCCTTCTTAGTCCATCCATTTACATTTCTTCCATGATACCTCACAAACGCCGTTTCGTGTGTGATACGGTTAACTAATGGTACTGAACCTTGCCCTACTTGAGGTTCATCACATACAGCATGTATGATTTGTTGATCAGTTAAAAAAGACAGTGTTTCTTCCTTATAAGTGTCATTAAACCATGATTGATTTCTAAATTCTACACATATAGGATATGCTTTTAATTGCTGTCGAATGTATCGTATATATGTAATATTTTGAACTGTACAATCAAACCAAGGTGGAAACTGTACTAATACCATAGCAAGCTTATTTTCTTCTTTTAGTAGTTGTAACATTATTTTAAATTGGTCAAATAATGCTTGTCTTGTTTCTGCATAGTCATGATAATCAGCATGTAATGTAAGTGCTTGATGTATCTTCACAATAAATTCAAAACGCTTAGGCGTTTCTCTTATCCATTTTCTTATATTTCTTTCAGGTTGTATCGCATAATAAGTAGCGTCTAATTCTACTATTGGGAAATGACTTGCATACGTTATTAATTTATCTGTTTTCCGTTGCAAATCTTCATACAAGGAATCATGATCTCCCCAACCAGTTAATCCAATATTTATCATAGTATCACCAATTTAATGATACCATATATGTTTTATTGGATTCACTTGATTAAATTGATTTTACACTAACTTATAAAATTAGATTTACTGTTATAGAAATTCATAGTACATTTTAGTCTATAACAGTTGTTACACTATAGAAAAACAGCCACTCTTCCTGTAATGGTATGAGTAGCTGTTTACTATTAACAACTCTGTTTATTCACGCTGTTTTAATTGTTAAGAATAGTTTTTGATTCATTTATAATACGTTGAATTAATCGCGTTGCAGATACTTGTTGAGCAAGTCTCGGACTTTGTCCACTCCATAAGTGAGTCCATTGTGCATCTCCTTTTTTAGCCGCTTCTTTACGAATTGCTTTCGTTAATTGATTTTGAATTGGGTAATCTGGTATGTCATCATCGTAACCATCCATTTTATGAATAAATTCATTATCAATACCTCGAGCCGGTTTACCCGTAAAAACGTTTGTGACTACTGTATCTGTTTCTTTACTATGTTGTATAGCGTTTTTATACAAAGAGGTTGCATCGCTTTCGTCTGTAGTAAGAAATGCAGTTCCCATTTGAATTGCTTCTGCGCCTAATACCATACTCGCAACAAAACCACGACCATCCATAATGCCTCCAGCAGCTATAACTGGTATATCTATTGAATCAGTAATTTGCGGCACAAGTGACATCGTTCCAATTAATGGCGTGCGGTTGCCATCAGTCACAGTAAAAGAGCCTCGATGTCCACCTGCTTCACTTCCCTGCGCAATAATCATATCTACCCCAGCACTTTCGTTCGCAATAGCTTCTTCTACAGATGTTGCAGTACCTATAATTGTAATTTTACTTTCTTTTAACTTTGTAATTATTAATTGATTGGGTATACCAAATGTAAAAGAAACCACAGGTACACCTTTTTCGATAATTATATCAATTGCACGATTAAATTGTTGTTCTTCGCTCATATTCAATACTGGTTCTTCTATATTAAATGCACGGCGATAAGGTTTTAACCAAGCATTCATGCGTTCTACCTTATCTGGAATAAATAATTTTTGGCTTGGTACAAATAAATTAACTGCGTAAGGTAAATCTGTAAGTTCTTGGACATGAACAATTTCTTTTTCTAACCTTTCTGAAGTAAAATATCCTGCCCCTATACTACCCAATCCACCACTGTTACTAACAGTAGCAACTAATTCTGGCGTTGTATTACCTGCCATACCAGCTTGTATAATTGGAAATTTGATACCTAGTATTTCAGTTACTCTTGATGACAGCTTCATTTAATACGCCCCTTTTTCAGCATCTTAAATAATTAACTGGGCTACATTATACTTAAGATGCCATTTAAACGTTATTTTCTGTTGTGTGCCTTCATTTGTGCTTCAATCTTTTCATTTTCTTCTTCATCCATTTCGTCTTCTATTTCCATACCTAACATTTCTTCAATAAGGTCTTCATACGAAACAATTGCATCTGTGCCACCATATTCATCTAATACGATTGCTAAATGTTTACGTGAGACTGTCATTTTTCTTAATACCCATTCTGCCCTATTATGTTCATTAACAAATAAAGCTTTAGAAGTATACTTTGTAATATTATTATCAGGTTCACGACTCCACGCCAACAAATATTTGGAATGGAAGACACCAATAATATTATCAATGTCTTCACTGTATACCGGATATCGGGTATAAGGGTGAGAAACCACTGTGTCATAAGCGTCTTCGTAGGAAACATCTGATGAAAAAGCAGTAACATTTATTCTAGGTGTTGTATTAATATCTTTAATTCTTAATTTTTCAAAATCCATCACACCTTGTATACGGTTACGTTCCATTTCATTAAATGCACCTTCACTACCTGCAATAGAAACCATTTGTCTAATTTCTTCTTTTGAATAACGCTGTTGACCTACTTGTCCTTTAGAAAGTAATTTATTAATTGAATCTGTTAACCCATTTAAAATGACTGTCACTGGTTTAAATATGACTATAAAAAATGAAATGGCAGGAAAAACAAGACGAGATATTTTATCAGGAAAAGTAGCAGCTACAGACTTAGGTATTACTTCAGAAATTATTATGATTGTTACCGTTGTCACTGCTGTAGCAACCCCTACATTGACTCCCAAGTCTACTGCTAGAATCGTTATTAATGTTGGTAAGACGATATTTGATATGTTATTACCAATTAGAATTGTAGTTATAAATTCACTTGGCTTTGCTAATAATTTCGATAATTTTTCAGATTTTTTATCGCCTTTTTGTGCTTCTGTTTGAACCTTCATTCGATTAGCAGCTGTTAGTGCAGTTTCACTGCCTGAAAAGAAAAATGAAACAAACAAAAGTATGATTATTGCTATAATCATCTATGCATTACTCCTTTATGTATCCTCTAATAAAAAAATTTACAAGTTAATCATTTATTCCCACCTTTTAAAATTTGTAAACGTTATAAAAAGACTCCGCTTGTTTGATATTCTAATTGCGCTACGTATGCTAATTTCTTTTTTTAATAAGTTAATTAGTTAATGTCATACTTTAGTACTATTTGTTTTAGCATTTATGCTTTTGATTTTTAAATTATGTTAAAATTTAGAAGAGCGTGATACTTAAGCACGCTAAAATTTGGGAAACTCTTCACAAACTCACTTCTTTGAGTGAGTTTTTTAGCTAATTCTACAAGGAATGTTTTAATTATGGGAAATTTAATGATGTATATGGCTTATGCTTTTTTCTGTGTACTTTTCTTCATAATCATTTTCAGCTCCATATTTAATATTAATAAATTAGGGAAATGGATTATTATTTGTACAGTAATGGCGCTACTCGTTTCAATTATCATTTTGTACAGCACAGGTGCTGACCTACGAAGAGAGAATATCAGTACACTCCAATATGGTAAACATCATACATAAAATTCAGGAGCCCAACGCATTGGTTTGTTTGGGCCCTTGTTTTTCTTATCCTGCTTAATAATTAATCAAAAGATAATATTTTGACATGCCATTGATAATATGTCACTGCTTGTGTTTACCTAAGTGATTAAAATATAGTTTTCTTATTGCTAATATTATGGAAAACAATAAGACCACTTAACATACACTTATAACAACATCACACTTTTATCCTACCTTGTAATTTGAAAATTTTGATCAGTTTAATAAATGCTTTCTATATAAAAGGGGTGTTTTCGATTAAGTATTATATGACTTTAGTTTCAGCTTTCGCTACATTGGTTGCCTACAGTATACCTATTTTATCTTTCAACAAAGTATTTGAAGGTAACTTATATTTTTATAATGGTTTCATCTTAATCATTATATTAGCATTGATTAATGTGCTTGCACTCATAAACGGTGACCGTTTCGTAAATATTTTATTATTTTTATTAACATTGGTAGCAATGCTCATTTTCACTTTTCCAATATGGAAATCCTTAATTTTTAATATATAAATTTTTTGATTATACTGGTATCCGTAAAATTTTATGTATAAAAAGCACGAGTAATATCTATAATTTCATACCTTTTAAAAGAAATGGTATGGAACTAGTATTACTCGTGCTTTATTTTTAAGAATGGGTTACATCAAGAGTTGAGATTAACCAATGCTGCCTTCCATTTCAAATTTAATTAAACGGTTCATTTCAACAGCATATTCCATTGGAAGTTCTTTTGTAAATGGTTCAATGAAGCCCATTACGATCATTTCCGTCGCTTCTTCTTCAGAGATACCGCGACTCATTAAATAGAATAATTGCTCTTCAGAAACTTTAGATACTTTCGCTTCGTGTTCTAATGAAATATTGTCGTTAAATACTTCATTATACGGGATAGTGTCTGAAGTAGATTCATTATCTAAAATCAATGTATCACATTCGATGTTTGAACGTGCGCCTTTTGCTTTTCTTCCAAAATGCACGATACCACGATAAACAACTTTACCGCCATCTTTAGAAATTGACTTAGATACAATAGTTGAAGATGTGTTTGGTGCTTTATGAATCATTTTAGCCCCAGCATCTTGTACTTGTCCTTTACCTGCAAATGCGATAGATAATGTACTACCTTTAGCACCTTCACCCATCAATACACAGTTTGGATATTTCATAGTCAATTTAGAACCTAAGTTACCATCGACCCATTCCATATTACCATTCTCATGTACTAATGTACGTTTTGTAACTAAGTTATAAACGTTATTAGCCCAGTTTTGAATTGTTGTGTAACGTACGTGTGCGTCTTTGTGTACAATAATTTCAACAACTGCCGAATGTAGCGAACTTGTTGAGTAAACTGGTGCAGTACAACCTTCAACATAGTTCACTGATGCGCCTTCGTCAGCGATAATTAAAGTACGTTCGAATTGACCCATGTTCTCAGAATTAATACGGAAATAAGCTTGTAAAGGCGTATCTAATTTAATGTTTTTCGGGATATAAATAAATGATCCACCAGACCAAACAGCTGAGTTTAACGCAGCAAATTTATTGTCTGCAGCAGGCACTACTGTTGAGAAATACTCTCTGAATAAGTCTTCATTTTCTCTTAATGCACTGTCTGTATCTTTAAAGATAATACCTTTTTCTTCAAGCTCTTGCTCCATGTTGTGATAAACAACTTCGGATTCATATTGTGCTGATACACCAGCAAGATATTTTTGCTCAGCTTCAGGGATACCTAATTTATCAAATGTACGTTTGATTTCTTCAGGTACTTCATCCCATGAACGCTCTGTATTTTCGGATGGTTTAACGTAATATGTGATATCATCGAAATCTAATTCAGATAAATCCCCACCCCATTGAGGCATAGGCATTTTGTAGAATTGTTTCAATGATTTCAATCTATAGTTAAGCATCCATTCAGGTTCACTCTTCATATTCGAAATTTCGCGGACAATATTTTCTGTCAAACCGCGCTCTGATCTAAAAATGGAAACATCTTCGTCGTGGAAACCATATTGATAATCTCCCACATCAGGTGCTTTTTTAGCCATTTAAATCACTCCTTTTATATATTAAAAAACGACTTACGTGCAAGTACATTTAGTATATGCTATTCACTTTTAACCAATTGCTAAAAGAAACATTATTTATCGTCATACGCTCGTAGAAAATCATGTTGTTAATACTAGTTTGAATGGGAATTTACACAATGTCAATGTATCGACTCGATTTAATCTTCAACATTGCCCTCTTTTTCAACTGTACCCTTTTCTAAGGCCTTCCAAGCTAACGTCGCACATTTAATTCTTGCTGGGAATTGAGAAACGCCTTGTAACGCTTCAATGTCTCCCATCTCTTCACTGATTTCATAATCTTCACCAAGCATCATTTTCGTGAATTCTTGGCTCATTTTCATAGCTTCAGCTAAAGAATGCCCTTTTACCGCTTCAGTCATCATAGAAGCGCTAGACATGGAAATTGAACAGCCTTCTCCATCAAATTTAGCATCTTTGATAAAACCATCTTCTATATCAAACGTAAGATGAATGCGATCCCCACACGTTGGATTGTTCATGTCTACAGTCATAGAGCCATTATCTAAAGTCCCTTTATTTCTTGGGCTTTTATAATGGTCCATAATCACTGAACGATACAACTGATTTAAATTATTAAAATTCATATGAGAAAAACTCCTTCGTTTGTTTCAACGATTCCACTAGTTGGTCAATATCTTCTTTCGTATTATAAATATAAAAACTCGCGCGTGCCGTAGAAGATTGTTCTAACCATTTCATTAGTGGTTGTGCACAGTGATGGCCTGCTCGTACAGCTACACCTTCAGTATCTACTGCTGTTGCAACATCATGCGCATGCACGTCTGTCATATTGAAAGTAATAAGAGCAGCACGACGGTCTTTTGGCGGACCATATATCTCAATACCTTCTATCTCTGACATTTTATCATAAGCATACTGTGTTAACGTTGATTCGTGTTGATGAATTGCTTCAAAACCTAGATTTTGTATATATTTTATTGCCTCTGCAAAGCCAATTGCTTGCGCAATAAGTGGCGTACCAGCTTCAAATTTTGTTGGCAAGTCTGCCCATGAAGCTTCATATTTACCGACAAAATCTATCATATCTCCACCATATTCAACTGGCTCCATATTTTTTAGTAAAGTGCGTTTACCATATAATACACCGATACCAGTGGGACCAAGCATCTTATGCCCACTAAAACTATAAAAATCGACGTCTAAATCTTGCATATCCAAATCCATATGGGGCGCAGCTTGTGCACCATCTACACTGATAACTGCACCATGTTCATGGGCAATTTCGGTAATCGCTTTGATATCGTTAATCGTACCTAGAACGTTTGAAACGTGGGCAATCGCTACTATTTTAGTATTATCATTAATTGTAGCTTTAACGTCTTCAATTGCTAATTCTCCATCTTCAGTCATTGGGATAAATTTCAGCTCTGCATTTTTACGTTTTGCTAATTGTTGCCAAGGTACAATATTGGCATGATGCTCCATTTCAGTAACAACAATTTCATCACCTTCAGAAACATTTGCATCACCATAACTATGGGCAACAACATTAATTGATGCTGTCGTACCACGTGTGAAGATAATTTCTTCGAAGTATTTTGCATTTATAAAACGTCTTACTGTTTCACGAGCATTTTCGTAACCATCAGTTGCCAATGAACCAAGTGTGTGTACACCACGATGAACATTAGAGTTGTAACGTTTATAGTAATCATCAATCGCATCAATAACTTGTATTGGCGTTTGACTTGTTGCTGTAGAGTCTAGATAAGCAAGCCTTTTACCATTTACTTGCTGCTTAAGAATTGGAAAATCTTTTACAATTTCACTAACATTTAATGATTCGGTCAAACTATCCACAGACCTTTCTTAATTGAAAATCTATAATTAGACCTTAGTAATGTTAGGGAGAGTATTTTCAGTTTATTTCTATGTTGCCTATAAAACAAACATTGCTTCTGCCTAACGCTTTGAATACTACTGTCTTAACTTTATGCGTCAATTATTATTTGTTTACTTTAAGTTCTATTACTTCACGTAATTTACGTTGTACGTCTTCAATTGGCAATTCGCGAACAACTGGATCTAAGAAACCATGAATAACTAAACGTTCAGCTTCTTGACGAGAAATACCACGACTCATTAAGTAGTAAAGTTGCTCTGGGTCTACACGACCTACAGATGCTGCGTGTCCTGCTTCTACGTCATCTTCATCAATTAATAAAATTGGGTTGGCATCTCCACGTGCTTTTTCAGAAAGCATTAATACACGTGATTCTTGAGTAGCGTTTGCTTTCGTCCCTCCATGTTTGATGTAACCAATACCATTGAATACTGTTGAAGCACTTTCTAACATAACACCGTGTTTCAAAATATGACCAAGTGTTTCTTTACCATATTGAATAATTTTAGATGTTAAATTAATTTTTTGACTACCTGTACCAACAACTACAGATTTCAATTCACTTTCTGAACGATCGCCAATCAAATTAGTAGTATTGTCAATAATTTGACTACCTTCATTCATTAATCCTAAAGCCCAGTTAATTTTAGCGTCTGCTTCTGTCACACCACGACGGATAATGTGACCTGTGAAGCCTTTATCTAAATAATCTACTGAACCATAAGTGATTTTTGAATTTGCACCAGCGCTTACTTCTGCCACTAAGTTTAGTTGATTACCTTCACCGCTTGCGACAGACAAATAGTTTTCAACATACGTTACTTCTGCGCTTTCTTCAGTTGTGATAATAACGTGGTTATAAAAACTAGCATTATCATCGTCATGTAAAACAACATATTGAATTGGATGTTCAACAACTACATTCTTAGGCACGTATACAAACATACCACCATTAACTAGCGCAGTGTGTAATGCTGTTAATCTATGCTCATCAACATTGACAGTATCATTCATAAAGTATTTTTTAACTAAGTCAGGATGGTGCTTCAATGCATCTGCTAAGCCTTCAATAATTACACCGTCATTTTTAGCTAACTCAGAAACCTTGCTAAAAGCAAGTGTATTATTGTGTTGTATTATTAAGTTCTCTGTATTTTCTACATCAATAATTTCTTTTACTTCAGCTGGTAGTTCTTCTATTGATTCAAATACCGAACCTTCTGTTTCGTGCTGTTTAAATGAATCAAAATCCCATTTATTAATTTTTGTTTTATCTGGTTTTGGCATTTCTAAAGTTTCAGTTAATTTCAACGCTTCTTTACGTAATTCTGTTAACCAAGAAGGTTCATTATGGGCTTGTGAATATTCAACAAGTTGCGCTTCAGAAATGTTCAAAGTTTCAGTCGTCATACTATTTTTCCTCCCATTTGATGATTGTATGATTTAATTCAGTGGTATAAATCAAAACCTTAAATCTTCATCTAAATTAATATATTCATATGAGTTGAGACTTATTCTGTAGCACCGAACTCTTCTTTAACCCATTCGTAACCTTCTTCTTCTAAACGTTTCGCTAATTCAGGTCCTCCTGAAGTAACTACTTTACCCGCATACATAACATGTACGTGATCTGGAGTAATATAGTTTAATAGACGTTGGTAGTGAGTGATGATTAATGCACCAAACTCTTCGCCACGCATTAAATTAATCCCTTTAGAAACAACTTTCAATGCATCAATGTCTAAACCTGAGTCAATTTCATCTAAAACAGCGAATTTTGGTTCTAACATCATTAATTGAAGAATTTCATTACGTTTTTTCTCACCGCCAGAAAAGCCTTCATTTAAATAACGTTGCGCCATATCTTGATCTATATCTAAACGTTCCATTTCTTTATCTAATTTTTTAATGAATTGCATTAAATTAATTTCTTTACCTTCTTCACGTTTCGCATTAATCGCTGAACGCATGAAATCCGCATTCGTTACACCAGTAATTTCTGATGGATATTGCATTGCTAAGAAAAGGCCCGCTTTTGCACGTTCGTCAACTTCTAATTCTAAAATGTTAACACCGTCTAATAAAACTTCACCTTGTGTAACTTCATAGCTTGGGTGACCCATGATTGCTGACGATAATGTTGATTTACCAGTACCATTTGGCCCCATTACTACGTGTATTTCATCAGTGTTAAGTGTTAAGTTAACCCCTTTTAGAATTTCTTTATCTTCTATAGACACATGTAAGTCCTTAATTTCTAATGTTGATGGCATACATATTCCCTCCGTATTATATGATAAGTTTTCTTATCTAGTTTATAATAATTTTAATCTACAGTCAAAAGACTGAGCCTTTGTTACATGTTCTAATTATAACGCAGTTATATTTTAATATAAACCTTTTCAGGAGCTAAATTAAAATCGTTATCAAAACACAATCATTTTCGATAAAGTTTGTAGGAATTTAGTAACTGATAATATACGCACCGATGTTCTCAATACTTTATTCTTATACATACAACTTAACATGTTAAAAGCATTAAACTATTGCTAATAGGGTTTTAATATTGTCATTTTAAATTTTGTGCTATTATCTATTATATATTTTTAATTTTAAAGGAGATTCATATGTCAAAAATCAAATGGTCAAATATAGGAAAAGGGTTTGCTATGGGAACAAGTGATTTAGTCCCAGGAGTAAGTGGTGGTACAATTGCACTTTTACTTGGTATTTATGATGACTTCATTCGTTCAATTAGCAATCTTTTTTCAAAACGTTTTGCAGAAAGCTTAAGGTTTCTAATCCCCATTGGTATCGGCATGGTTTTAGCAATCGGATTATTAAGTAAAATGATTAATTATTTACTCAGTGAACACACTGTACCTACAATGTTCTTTTTTGTTGGTTTAATTGCAGGAATCGTTCCGTATTTATTAAAAACATCTAACTTTCAACAAAGCTTTAAAGCTATACATTATATACTTGTAGTATTAGGCATCCTCATAATTGTTATTATTACTTTATTAAATAATGGCGACAAACACGCAGGCGAGACTCTGGAACTAACAACTGGCCTTTTTATTAAATATTTTATCGCTGGGGTTTGTGCTTCTAGTGCGATGTTATTACCAGGAATATCTGGTTCGTTTATGTTATTAGTCTTCGGTGTTTATGGCACAGTAATGTATGCTCTTTCAGAGTTTATATCTTTAAATTTTAACGCAATACCTATTCTAATTGCTGTTGGCTTAGGTGTTGTTGCAGGTTTTATATTCGCTAGTAAGATTATCCAACACTTACTGACATATTACACTCATTTGACGTACGCTATAATTATTGGATTTGTTGTAGGCTCTATATATGCCGTTTTCCCAGGTCTCCCTAATTCTGTCTTAACATGGATTATTTCTATTATCACAATGGTTATTGGTTATATCATTAGCTATAAATTAGGAGATTCGACTGAAAACACAAATTAAACATTTTATTTGTCATAATAATTTCATATTACTTTAAAGCGTGATTGCTAAAAAGTAGCTCAATTATTTTTATAATTATTTTCATATTTTTATTATAAATATGAATCTTTATAGTAGATATTTACACCTCTTTTTTATATAATACAATCTCAACTGTTTTACGTTGAAACAGAAAATATTGGAGGAATTAATTTATTTTTGGGAACCTTAATTAGTTTAATCACGTTTGTTATTTTATTAGCACTTACAGCATTTTTTGTGGCTTCAGAATTTGCTATAGTCAAAGTTCGAACTTCACGCATCAATTCACTTGCAACTGGAAATAATAAAAATGCCCTTGCTGCACAAAAAGTAGTGTCACATTTAGATGAATATTTGGCAGCCTGTCAATTAGGAATTACCATTACCGCTTTAGGTATAGGTATGGTCGGAGAATCAACTTTCGAATTTATCTTGCATCCACTTTTTAGTGGCATAGGTTTATCGGAAGGCTTAATACATGTTTTTACCTTAATTAGTGCATTCATCATTGCAACTTACTTACATGTAGTAATAGGAGAAATGGCACCAAAAACAGTTGCAATTCAAAAAGCAGAACAAATCACCTTACTTATTGCTAAACCGATGATCATGTTTTACAAATTATTTTATCCATTTATATATATACTTAACGGTTCAGCACGCATAATTTTAAAAATGTTTGGTATGCAACCTGCTAAAGAAAGTGAATTATACCACTCTGAAGAAGAATTAAAATTATTGATTAAAGAAAGTCATGAAGGCGGAGAAATTTCTGAAAATGAGTTAACGCATATCAATCGTGCATTTGCCTTTGATGATATGATAATTAAAGATGGATATATTCCATTAGAGAAAGTATCTGTTATTGATATCGAAAGTGATATTGATGAAACGAAATCTTATATAAGTAATGCTTATTATACGCGATTCCCTGTGTTCAAAGGTAATCCAACACATATTGTTGGTTATATACACGCCAAAGACTTTTTGAGTGATAATTTAACGACCCTTGAAGAAGTTACAAATGAAATATTAAAAGTGAACTTAAACACGAAGTATCATTATGTTTTAGAACAAATGAAAACACATCAAATTCATATTGCGCTTGTTGAAGATGAAAAACATAACCCGATTGGTATGATTACAATGGAAAATATTCTAGAGAATATCGTCGGCGATATAAAAGATGAGCATGATAAAGTTTAAAATCTGTAATAATAATATACACGTCTAGATTAAATTATAAAGTGAAAACTGCCAACAAAGTCGTACAGCTTATGTTGGCAGTTTTTTTATTCTATCTTAGTAATAAAAAATTCTGGTATAAATTCTCATCTAATAGTCAATTTATAAATATAAATAAAATAGCTCGGCCATTATGAATCAGTACTCTTAAACTATGTAATCATTTAAAAGTGTGTTCTTCATTACGTCCGAGCCATCATTAAATATCATCAGCGAAAGTGATATTTAAGTGATTATATATATTCAGTGCAGTAACGTACTTCTGTTTCTATAAATATGTCACTGACCTTTTTGTTCTCCCTAGGAAATTAAATTGCTCTATATATCAAAACAAATATACTTAAAGAATCTTTAAACCTCTCAACAATACATTTATTTTTATTTATCAATTTAATTCCATGTTATCATTTTACTCTCGCTCGCAATCTATTTCAAATATATGAAATATACATGATAATTTTTATCTAACTCGTATAATATATTTTCATCTAACCAATACTTATGATAGCTTACTTTTATGAAATAATTCTTCGCTTAATATTTAATAGACCTATTTTCATTTGCCTACCACGATTGTACAAACTACCATTTCAATTCTTAAAAATACTTATCTTATTATTGGTTGTTACTTCCTAATTTCAACTAACGTCAATAATAAAGCAGCCGAAACATAAAGTTTCGACTGCTCATCTTACTAAAAGAGATTGTTATTGCAGTATACAATTATTCTGCTGGTACTACTGCACCATTATATTCTTTTTCGATATAATCTTTAATTTCTTTAGATTGAAGTACATCTACTAACGCTTTAACCTTTTCATCATCTTTATGTCCTTCTTTAACAGCAACCAAGTTAGCGTATGGGTTGTTTTTTGCTTTTTCTATCGCAATTGAATCATCTTTAGGACTTAGATCTTGATCAATTGCAAAGTTTGAATTAATAATTACAGCATCTGCATCTTCATTCTGGTAAATCTTAGGTAAATATTCTGCAGATTGTTTATTATTAAATTTAATGTCTTTTTTATTTTCAACAATATCGTCAAATTTAGCATCTTCCGGTTTAACGCCATCTTTCAATTTAATAAGACCTGCATCAACGAAGAATTTTAAGAATCTACCTTCTTCTGCTGGGTTACTTGAAACATAAACAGTCGCTCCTTTTGGTAATTCTTTTAGACTTTTATATTTTTTTGAATAGACTGCCATTGGTTCCAAATGAACGTTCCCTGCTGATTCAATTTTATAACCTTTATCTTTCTTCTCTGTATCTAAGTACGGTGTATGTTGGAAGAAGTTCGCATCGAGTTCACCTTTATTTAACAATTTATTAGGTGTTGTATAATCGTTTATTGTTTTAATTTTTAATTCATAGCCTTTATCTTCTAAAATCGGCTTAGCTTTTTCTAAAATTTCAGCATGAGGTGCTGGTGATGCACCCACCGTAATTGTTTTATCTTTCTCATCCCCGCCATTACCACAAGCTGCTAATATTAACGCTAAGACTACTACAGAAACTAAACTTAATATTTTTTTCATTTCATTAATCCCCTTTTAATCAATTTATCGTTTATCTATTTTATTTGTAGACCAATCACCTATTAACTGGATAATAAACACAATTACAAGTATTAAAATCGTCGATACAAAAATTACGTCGTTTTGATTTCGTGTGAAACCAGTTAAATATGCTAAGTTACCTAAACCACCCGCGCCGATTACACCGGCAACAGCTGTTGATCCGACTAATGCTATAGCTGTTACTGTTATTCCTGATATCAGTGCTGGCATAGCTTCCGGTAATAGTACTTTTCTTACTACTGTCCAAGTATTTGCTCCCATCGACCATGCTGCTTCAATGACACCTTTATCAATTTCTTTAAACCCAATTTCTACAAGTCTCGCGTAGAATGGTGCTGCGCTAATAATTAATGCTGGTAATGCGCCAGTCGGTCCACTAATTGTCCCTAATAGCAAGCTTGTGAATGGAATTAATAAGAGTATTAAAATAATGAATGGAATAGCTCTAAATAGGTTTACAATAAATGAAACTACACTATAGAATACTCTTGCGATAGGTGATTTACTTTTCGCTGATAGGAAGAGTAACACACCTAATATCAAGCCTAAAATAAAAGCAAACAGTGTTGATATCACTGTCATATAAATTGTTTCATATGTCGCTAACCAAACTTCATCCCAACTGACATTTGGCATAGTAATCATCTCACGGAGTATGTCACTAAATGAATTACCCATGCGTTAACACCTCCACTGAAACATGTTGCGCTTCTAAATCATTTTTGAACTTTTCGAATTTTTCAGAATTTACTTCCGGTAGATGTACTACTAAAAAGCCAATTGAGCCATCTTTTGAATGTTTGATATTAGCTTCCAAAATATTGACATCAATGCTATGTGTCTTAGTTATGTATGATACTAATGGCTCCGTAGTATTATTACCTGTAAAGTTCAAACGCACTACATAATCATTCTCATTTAAAGTAATTAAATCTACTATAGATTCATCGAAATCATCATCTAAGTCATCTTTGACAAAACGTTTCGTTACTGAGTGTTGAGGATTTTCAAATACTTTTGTAACCTCACCTTGTTCAATGACACGCCCATTTTCCATGACTGCAACTTCATCACAAATACGTCTAATAACATGCATTTCATGTGTAATGATTACGATTGTTAAATTTCTTTCCTCTTTAATCTTCAATAATAGTTCTAAAATTTCATCTGTTGTTTGAGGATCCAATGCACTTGTAGCTTCGTCACAAAGCAATACGGTAGGTTCATTTGCTAATGCACGTGCGATACCTACGCGTTGTTTTTGTCCACCCGATAATTCTGATGGATATGCATTTTCTCTTCCTTTTAGTCCAACCAATTCCACTAATTCTAATGCACGTTGTTTTGCATCACGTCGTGACACTCCTGCGATTTCTAGTGGGAATGTAATATTATTTAATACATTTCGTGACCACAGTAAATTAAAATGTTGAAAAATCATACTCACTTTTTGACGTTTTTTTCTTAAATCTGACTTAGATAAATTGCCTAACTTATCTCCATCAATAGTTACGTCTCCTGAAGTAGGTTGCTCGAGATTATTCAAGAGTCTAACTAAAGTACTTTTCCCGGCTCCTGAAAAACCAACTACTCCAAAAATTGAGCCTGATTGAATACTTAAATCAACATGATCTACAGCTAGTACGTCGTGTTTTTTCGTCTTGTACCTTTTGACTATTTGATTTAACTCAATCATCACAATTGCCTCCTTCGTATTACACTTTCAATTAAAAAATGCTTTCTCTTTTATCAAGTGAAGAAAAGAGAAAGCATTAACCGCTTCTCTCATCTTCTAAAGTTTATAGTAACTTTATGTGAATTGGCACCATTTCTAATACAGACGGTTGCCGGGCTTCAAAGGGCACATCCCTCCACCACTCGTGATAAGAGTATCATTTATTTAATTATTTTTAATCCTATCATCGCACTCATATTTCGTCAATGATTATTTTAAATTTTCTAACAAATAAGGAACTGATTGAAAAGCATAAATTCTTTGTTGTTCTTCACCTTTAGACATAACCATTAATACGGGTACTGATTGTATTTCATATGATTGGCTAAAATCAGGATAAAAATTTAAATCTATCTTAGTAATTGGTAATTTTAGAATTTCATTCGCTATATCCAACATACGTTCAGAAACTTTACATGTTCCGCATGTAGGTGTGTAGCCAAAAATCAAATATTTTTCTTTATTTTCGTGTTCGTGTATGTTTACATGTTTTTCACTTATGACATTCATGTTAATAAACTTACCCTCTCAGCTATATAATCTATTTTTGCTTTAGCTACTTTTTCTGCATCTTTAACAGAAAAACCATGTTTACGTAAAACTCTCGACAAGTATGGTTTAGGGCATCTAGCAACTTCGCAATATTGTTTATCTACGCGTATATGTTTACTTTCACTTAAATATCGTTTAAACCACTTACGTATTTTTTCGCCTTCTTTATCTGAATCAACAAGGATAAATACTTGTTTATCATATAATGTTTCAACCATTTCATCGATTTTATCTATGCCCATTGTACCGTTAGTGCATATGATTTCAATCGGTTGATCAATAACTTGCTTTACCCGCTTTTTGTCTGACTTGCCTTCGACAATAATCACTTGGTTTAGAATCGTCATTATATCCACCCTCTAAATGTTGATAATAGCTTAATCTACTTAGTTCTTCACAATACTTAGCGTCTATAAACATAATTTACATATTCCTAATCCTATCTTATTATTGAAAACTATTTTTGTCATTTATAGACTTTTAGTTTTCAAATATTTACTCTTAATTTAAAACCTATCACACGACATTTTTATAACAATTGTTCATGTGTAAATACAATACAAAATAAGCTTATGGACAATAAAAAACTCCAAGATAAATAATATCATGGAGTTCACGGTTTATTCTTTTATTCACCAATCATTTCTGAGTATTGTTCAGCTGATAATAAATCATCTAATTGGTCTAAATCACTTAATTCAACTTTTACCATCCATGCTTTTTCGTATGGTGATTCATTTACGAATTCTGGGCTATCCTCTAATTCTTCATTAGACTCGACAACTTTCCCAGTCACAGGTGCGTAAAGTTCTGAAACTGTTTTTACCGATTCAACACTACCAAAAGTTTCCCCTTCGTTAATGTCATCATCAGCTTCTGGTAATTCGACGAATACGATATCGCCTAATTCACCTTGGGCATATTCAGTAATACCAATCGTTACTGTATTGCCTTCTACTTTAACCCATTCATGTTCTTTTGAATATTTAAATTCACTCGGTACTGTCACAAGAATCCCCTCCTAAATGATTTTACATACTAATAATGCCATATGAACTGCTTTCAAGCAACTATTTGTCGTTAATAAAATACAATAAAAGATGTTTTCATATCAATAGATGAAGCGTTTACAGGGACTTATTCTCAATTACATTTTTGAATTATAATATTTCAAAAATATTTTATAACCAAGTTTCTTTATATTGTTCTTCTTTGAAGCCTACTGTAATTTTATTTCCTAAAATAGCTAACGGTCTTTTAACTAACATTCCGTTAGAAGCTAATAAATCTAACTTTTCATCATAAGTTAAGTCTTTCAATTTGTCCTTGAGACCAAGCTCACGATATTTCGCCCCATGAGTGTTAAAAAGTTTATTTACATCAATTTCAGTGTCTTCTATAATTTTTTTAAACTCATTTTTAGTAGGCGTATGCTGAACAATGTCAATAGGTTCAAAGCTAACTCCATACTCTTGCAAGAACTTAGCTGCTTTCTTACAAGTTGTACAATTAGGATACTGGTAAAATTTTATCATTATGCTGTACCTCCTATGTCTAGTTATCACTAATATATCAAATTTGAGAATAAAATGCCCCTAATATCAAGCTGATTTTTTTTATAACCTCTAAATGTCGGTTATAATAAGATTACTATTATTTAAAATAAAGGAGATATACTATGCAACCAATAAATTCTACAGATACTTTTAAAGAAACAATACAAAGTGACAATCCAGTTATTATTAAATTTGAAGCAGGATGGTGCCCAGACTGTAAAGTAATGGACATGTGGATTGATCCAATCACTGAAAAGTATAATGATTACCAATGGTATACAGTAAACCGTGATGAATTAGAAGACGTTGCAACTGATAATGATGTGATGGGTATCCCAAGCTTATTAGTATTTAAAAATGGAGAAAAATTAGCACATTTACATTCAGCAAATGCTAAATCTCCAGAACAAGTGGAATCATTTTTAGCAGAGACATTTAAATAAAACACAAGATTTCGCAGTAAAAATCCTATTTGTTTATGAGAAGTACTTAGACTGCCAGCAATGCTTTCGACTTTGTTGGTAGTTTTTTATATAGTTTTCGAGAACTCTGCTTTAGCTCGAAGTCTTCTATTAATATTTTTCCTAAATATTAAATGTGAAGTAATATGAAATAAAAATTGTCACACGACCGAGAAAGTACAAATAAAACTTATTAATTTTAGAAAAGATACTTCTTATTGTAAGATGAATCTAAGTCATATCAATGCTTTTCAAAATTAGAATATATTTGCAAAAAAACCAAATGTATTAAATACATTTGGTTTTTTACGTGCTATACCTTACTTGTGTTAGAAGTCGGACTTTTTATTGGATGACTTATTTGTGCTGAAATATGACATTTAAAATTTGTCTATAATATTACTTACATTTCGTTCTCTATGAGGTATCTTGTCCTTTAAATCAGTAAGATATAAAAAACCTACTAAACTTTCGTCATCTTTCACCCCAAAGAGTTCGCGCATCTCAGGGGTAAAAATGTAAGCTGGTGTCTTCCAACATGTACCAATCCCCGCTTCATGTAGCAATAGCATTAAATTTTGTGTGTAAGCCCCAAAAGCCATATAATTCTCTAAATTTTCTTTTTGTCTAGGATCTTCCTTTAATACAAGTGCCAACATCCCACCAAGATTCGTTGCTACATTGTAATGATCCTCTTGCTTTTTCGGTAAGTTAGGAAAAGCAATTTCAGTTAATTTCTTACTCATATCACCTAATCTATCTTTAGCAATATGGACCACACGCCATGGCTCTCTCATCCCATGATTAGGTGCGTCTGTGGCTTGTTGAATTGCTTGATATAAAGCGTTGTCATCTATATTCATATCTCTTTTAAATTTTTTTATACTTCGACGTTGTGCTATAGCCTCTTGCAGTTCCATTAATATCGCCCTTTCCTTATTGATAACTATTTTCAATTATATGATAGGACAATGTTATTTTCAAATTACTTATAGAACTTTAACTGTTGCTTTAAAGTTTCAACATGAATTTGGCCTGGAGCTTTTGGAGAATCTAGGCAACCATACGTTACAGACCCACCAAATACACCTTGTGCAGTTCTTGAAATAACTCCTAAATCAGACATCGCTATTCCCACCACTTGTTGTGATACAGAATCTGAAGTATCTGACATGGCGCTTAATAAATTAAGCACATCTTGTTTACTAGATGGCATAACTGCGACTTTTAAATAATCTGGTGTTAATTGATGCATTTTAAAATATAAATGTTTTAAATCATCCAATTTTGGTGTCTTGTTAAAATCGTGATAAGACAATACTACCTGAATTTGGCGTTGCTGAAATTGTCCGATTAAATCTCTCAATGCTTGGGGCACATTTTTAGGTTCATATTCAATATCTATTAAATCTATATAATTTAATTTTAATAATTCAGATAATGCATGTATATATGCTTCACCTGTCAATACACCTTCTCCACCTTGCGCAGATGTTCGATAAGTCACAAGTAACTTTTTCCCTAAATTTAAATTATGAATATCTTCTACAATTTGTGAGATATGACTTAAATCAAATTTTGACCATTGGTCTATTCTCAATTCAATAATTTCTATTGAATCTTGAAATTTGATTAAGTCGTCTTTAATAGATTGTGAAAGCTTTTTTTTAGGTGCTATCGTAACAGCAATATCAACTTCAGTCATTTTATTACTTCCTTTATTATTTATGGTAAATGTAATTGTATAACAATTTTCGAAAATATAAAAATCAATACTTCATAATTATCAACGTGTTGCTCTTTTCATTTTACAATAATAAAAAATACTACTTACCTTTATAGACAGAATAGTGCTTCAAATTTCCATTTAAAATTCGTCTTTTAACATAAATCTTCAAACTCAAAAAAATTATGAATTATATATGATTTAAAATTTATTCTTCGGGTAAATAGTAATATAAGTCATTAAGGAGGTAATAAAATGGCAGTAAACTATGAAACTAAAGCAACAAATACAGGTGGCCGTAAAGGACACGTTCAAACAGATGATAAAGCAATCGATGTAGCGGTTATTCCACCAGATCAAGCAGATGCTGAAAAAGGTACCAACCCTGAGCAATTATTTGCAGCAGGTTACGCTTCATGCTTTAATGGTGCATTTGATTTAATTTTAAAACAAAACAAAGTAAGAGATGCTGAACCTGAAGTAACTCTAACAGTTCGTTTAGAAGATGATCCAGATGCAGAAAGTCCAAAACTCAGTGTTTCAATTGATGCTAAAGTTAAAAATGTATTATCTCAAGAAGACGCTGAAAAATATTTACAAGACGCGCATGAATTTTGTCCATATTCAAAAGCTACAAGTGGTAACATCGACGTTGACTTAAACGTTGAAGTAGTTGAATAATATATAATATAAATTTTAACCCCAATACTCTTTAAAGAGTATTGGGGTTATTTTTATACCATATGCTTTCTTTTGCCCTCTCAATTCTTGATGTCTTTTAATGTTTTCTGTATGGGTATTTAATTGTCATCCTCTTTAAAGAAAGCAAGGAAATAAACAATTAAAATTAAAAAAGAAATCAGGATAAGCACTGTGAGAGAAACGATAATAATCATTAAAGCCCCCAAAATCCATGCCTCCATTAAATATGTAATCAACTATATTATACCACAGTACATCAATTTATTTCTCATTACTTTAATTCAAATTTTAATTGGAATTTATTTTTTTAAAATAGATAAAATTATTCATTGAACAAAATTTAATCACTTTATATTTTTGAAAGATATTAAGTATAGAGTTGCTCAATGTTTTTATTTACTATATTATTATAAACAAATTAGTGTAATTATTTTTCAAAGGTGCATTATCTATATTTCCCAAAGTTTAGGAGGCATTCAATGACAACTATACGTTACTTAACAAATGAAGATTTGTCTACATACCACTCTTTTTTATTAAAGGGTATTCACAAAGAACTAGAAGTACTTGCTTGGAAATTACAAAATGAAAAATGTTTGGCTGAATTAGATATACAAAGATTATTTTCCTCAAATCCAACAGACTATGTTGTACTTGGTGCCTTTGAACAAAATGAATTAGTTGGCGTAGTGACATTAATTCATAAACAAAAATATAGTCTTTCTCATAAAGCAATCATAGAAAATATGTGTATCAAAGGTGACAATGAATGTGTTCGAGAATCAATTGCTAAATTACTGATGCAGCAAATTTTTAAAATATGTCATGATAAGAACATAGAAATATTATTAACCTCACTTATTTCAAACAATATTAGTGGCAAAGTGTTTTTCAGTAACTTGAACTTCGATACTTTATTTTTAGAAGAACACGCTAGAAAATATGATGATTATTATGTAGATGAACATTGGCTAATATACTACTTTAACGGTAATGATTTAGAATTAATTGATTAATGTATTGATATCTATTTATCAATTAGTGTTATATTAAGTTTATAATTCATATGACCTTATATGTTTCAATAAACAAATAAGCTACATTAAATTTTAAAAGCTTGCTTATAATAGTAATCAATCACCAATATTAAGTGATAGCTTGATTTAGAGAAAGGACTGAAGAATTTGAAGTATGCTACAACGTTAATATCATTGTTCTTATCATTAATTACACTAGCAACGCCATTACTAGCAGTTAATAAAGTTATAGAAGGTGACATGGGTATACTTGCTGGCACCCTGTTTATCCTTGGTGTTTTGCTTTTTAACTTATACGCTTGTATTCGAGGTGACCGTGTAGCAAATATATTTGCAATATTTGTATCGATATTTTCATTAGTCCTTATGAGTTATCCGATATGGAAAACATATATCGTTGGTGTTGTAATTTAAGGCTTCTATTTACGCATAATTTCAGCCAGTAAATATGAAAAGTTGTAAAAAAGCAGGAAATTCTTTAATTACAAAGAATTTCCTGCTTTTTTGATTACCAGATGACTTAAACTGGGTATATAAAAGAAAGAGCAAATCTTATATCACTCGTCATACGCAAACAAAATTTTTATGTGATTTATTTATTATATAACAAGCATTTATATAGACCCAAAATATAATTGATGTTGATTTATTTTATAATTATCGTTTCATATATAGAGTATATGGGTAAAACTTAACGTCAGATTTACAATATTAAGGAGTGTTTTTTATGAATCGACTTGAAGAGTGTAATTATATTAATCCTTCAAAAGTTTCACTTGATTGGGAATGCTTCGTCATTAGTAAGAGTGATATGGAATTAGATGGGCTACCTAAAGAACTCATTAACTCTTGGATGGCTCAAAACTTAATAGAACCCTTCTCTATTAGGAATAACGAAATAAATTTTAAAACGAAAGACATTAAAGATGCACTTCAGAAACAGAATTGGTACTATAAATCTTAAGTTAATAGTTAAGCAATATTTATATTATTGAGATATAGGCTTAATGCTCTTTTAGCAGATGCTAATGTTTCATGATCAAAATAATTACTATTAAAATACGAATTTAATTCATTATAGCTCGTTGCGTCTTTAGGAAAATTTTTATCTATCCTAATTTTATTAGCAAGTTGCCCAAGTGGTGTATCGTCTTCTATAAAACTAATTACAAAATTATAAAATGTCATAAGCATTACCTCGATTATATATTTTTTAATCGTTACGTGGTTAATCATTGTGTACTTTTGTCTAATCATATCAAAATAAAAATATTTGTCTACCACGATTATTTTTATTTATTAAATATTTCTAAGAATTTGTTGTTATTACTGTATTTAATTTGGGATTGTAAACTTTATAAAGTTTTTTAAATTTAATGTTAACTTTTGAAACCAAAGATTTTTCTTATTTTATAGATTCAAATCACTTATAAAAATTAGTGCTATAGTTTATCTCATATCATTTCAAAAAGAGTTGTTAGCATTTTGAATTATGCTAACAACTCTTTTTAATTTAATCTATATACTATAAATCTTTTTCTTATGTTTATTATACTAAGACATTACCGTTTTGATCAGCTGGTTTTAATAACGTTAATATAGCACCAATAATGGCTAATATTTGAGGTATGCTTGTCCAACAAAATACTAAATATAATAAACCCATACCTGTTTTTCTAGCGTAGAATTTATGAATACCAAAACTTCCTAGAAATACAGCTAATACAATATAAATCACTTTATTTACTTCATTCATTGCTACATCTCCTTACTTTTGTATTTTCTATTAAATATCGTTAATTATAGTTATATAATAGTTTGAAATACGTTTTTTCGATTTGTAAAACTTCAGTATACTCTTTTGGCATAATATCTTTACTTAATTCTATTAGCTTAGTTAAAATATAATCCAATAATTTAATACTTGCTTTTGAGTTTTTGAAATGTTCTTTTGCTTGTTCAATTAATGCATTTTCTTCTAACAGTATTAACGCGCGTCCGTATGACTTATCTACTTTACCACGTTGAAATATTGGCTCTAAATAAGCAATGACATCATCTACATTATCAAACTTTTCAAATCCTGTTTGAATGTGAGCACTAAGCTTACTTGCAATCGCATGTAAGCGTTCTTCTTCTTGATTACTTTCTGGCATTAACAAATTGCGTATAGTGTCTTTTTGTTCTATTATTTTGGTTTCGGTTTCTTCATAATTTTGTTTATGATTCGAGACATTTTGAGATTTCAATTTATCGACGATGGCTTTAGTTTCTTCTAAATTCACACCTATATTTTCCAATATCACACCGCTCTTTCTAAAGTTACTACAATTCTATGCCATAGTATTATGTTTCCTATTTTTCAACTTTTAAAACTTGGATACTTTAGTTTAAGTTCCCCAGCCAATATAGGATAATTATTTACACTATTGGTGTTACACGTTTAGTGATAAAATGAAGTTGTTATAATAAAATTAAATTTAAAATATTAAATACCAAAGGTTATTTAACTTTGTCTTAAGGTTTAGATATTGTAAGTTTTAATATTAAAGGAGGTATAGTGTTTTGAGTCTCCATTTCATTGTTATATTTTGGTTATCTTTAATTTTTCTAGTCTGTGGTATTGCATCGTTCATCACCTACAAAATTAAAAATTCCCAACAAGCTAAAGAATCATTACTCGGTGTTACATTTATGTTGATTGTTTTAGGTACGGTCGGCATACTATACTCACTTGTATTCAGCTAAATTATAAAGCCCCTGAAACGTCAATAAAGATATAACGCTGATTATGTTCATGATGTTATCGGGGGCTTTTTAATAATTCAAAATGTTATTATTATAGATTAGCCGTAACTATAATTAATCAGTTAGAAAATGATAAATAGTTAACATAGTAATACCTAATATAAAAAAATAGATAAAACGTTTGTACGCTCTTATTTTTTCATGGCGAACCTCATCAGTTGAGTGATTCACATTTTCGTGTAACCTTGTATTTATAAATAAAAACGGCATTGTTCCTAAGAACGCAAATATAAGACTTAATATAATAACTATTAATATATTCATAACATCACCTCAATAAACAATGTATTCAATATCTCTATTCCCTGTAATTAACAATTTAACTAAATTAATTAAATTTACTTACTATTCTCGTTGATAGAATTGGTGTGGTGATTGATATGATACATTTTCAAATATATCGTTTATAATAATATTAGAATATAATTTCTGAAAACTAAAAATTAGGAGGTTTAATTTTGAACTTAACGTACTTACCCAATTGGAAAGTTGATAACCAAAGTCAAAAACAATTTGTAATACAAGAAGATTCTAATTCTATGTCTTTAGTTAGTCCGATTAATGATTATGCGATGTGCATTTTAAGTCAAGTTCATTTCACTATACAAAATGGCGAAGTAATTAATACAACTGTTGAAAATAACAGTGAATCATTAAAAATGGAAATTAACGAGGCATGTTCACAAATTACAATAATAGATATTTAGATTAATAACTTAATTATTATTTCTCTGTAAAAAGTTCAGTTACACCATGATATAAAGGGTATGATATAAATAACATAAGATATATTAAGTTTTGAGTAAAACTATGAAATTTTTAACTGTTTTTAATAAAGATGGGCGAGTGATAATTATGAAATTTTTCAAAAATTTACTTCTCTTGACGACTGGTGTACTCATAGTTCGAGCATTATTACTAAGTGTAGATAACTCAACTGAAGAAAAGATCGAAAATAAAGTGAACGTGCAAGACAAGCAAAAAACATAATATGCAAATGTTTTCCCTCACAATCATTCATTTACTCCACTCATTGATTGTGAGCTTTTTTTATTTAAATTATTATTTTTATTAAACAAAAAAACCCCTAATTAAAGGGGCTTTTGACTATAACGGGAGTCATGAATCTTCACATGCCAAAGCGCATGCAGAAAACCCATCTCCGTTATATTCTGTCATGCCCTAAGGCATGTTTGGTTATTATATCAAAATTTAAGTTGAGAACACAATTAAAAATTGATTTATGATACGATTCGACGTACAACTTAATTTTAACAGTTACTTGTATTCAGTTATAATTGTTTATATTGATTAACTAATAAGCGAGGTCACTATGCAACACTTAAAAACACAAATTGAACATTATCAAATATATATATACTTTGCGGCACTATTCTTCGGTGCGTTTATAGGCTTAACTTCACCTTCCTTTTCTAACTTACTAGAATCTTTTATTTCTGTTTTCATTGCCATTTTAATGTTTAGTATGTTTTCACAAATTCCATTTTTAAATGTTCGTCAACGTCTTTTAAACATGAGGTATATGATAGCGTTAATTTTATCGAACTTTGTGATTATCCCTGTATTTGTCTATGTTTTAATACAAATATTTAATATTAACTCAGCCCCCATACTAATAGGTCTGTATCTTGTTTTATTGACGCCGTGCATTGACTACGTCATCGTCTTTACTGCATTAGGCAAAGGCAACGCACAATATATGTTAGTTTCAACACCTATACTATTTATATTACAAATCACATTATTACCAATTTATTGTACCCTATTTTTAAATAATAATGTTTTAACATCTATTGATATTAACCCATTCTTAAATGCTTTTTTCACTTTTATTGTCTTACCATTGATCCTGGCATTAATTTTACAATTTTCTAGTAAAAAATTTAAAACGATGGATCGAGCGTTAAATCTCACAACATGGTTGCCGGAAATTTTTATGTCACTTGTACTTTTTTCAGTTGTTGGTTCCCAAATAAATAAGATTACACATGATTTAAATGTTGTACTAACTGTGATTCCCATCTATGTATGTTTTATTATAGTAGCTCCTTTTATAGGTTATTTGTGTGGTAAATTATTTAATTTAGAAGTCGTAGACACACGAACTTTAGCTTTTAGTTCGAGTACAAGAAATGCATTAGTCATACTGCCACTTGTCCTTTCTTTACCAAATCAATGGGTCACTATTACTACAATAGTGGTTATTACACAAACATTAACTGAACTATTTAGTGAACTTTTATACATTAAAATCATACCTAAACTTATAAAATAGCGACTTTTTCACTAAACAAGTTTCCATATTGCCTTATTTTAGATTTACATCTAATGCATCAAACACCATAAAAAATGTCTAACAATTTATTTTTCTCGTATAATTGATATTATTAGAAAATATAATTAAATGATTTAAAATGATACTGATATAGATTTTTCATTGGTGTTTTTTATTAATATATATTAATAAATCTAAATTAAAAGATGGGAAATTACTTTAAACAAAGGAGCTTGATGTTATGAAAAAAGCTATACTAGTCTTATTAGGTATTGCCATATTTGCTTATTTAATAAAAACTATACTCAACACATCTACGAATTTTGACACAGAGGAAGATATGGTTGAAGAGGATCGTACGGACAACCAATTTTAAAAATTAAAATTTTAAGCTAAGGTATTAAGCAACTACATTTTTTCGAAAGATTATTACTCAAAGATACTTCACATAAAGCTAAATGATGAAGTATCTTTTGTTATGAAGTAAGACAAAGGCATGATTAAAATTCAATTATTTTCTATTTAAACAGAAATGCTTTAATATATTAATTAGTTAACATTTTACACTTTAGTTATCTACCTTTTACGATAATCTAATAAACTATTTCTCAGCACGCTCGTAATTCCTATCAATGAGGTGATAAGATGCAAATTTTAAGAAAAGTATATGAAGATACTGCCCCAATTTACCACATAAAAACAAATTTAGGTCTACTTGTTAAAGTCAAAATAACCGATGAATACAATAAAACTGAAATCAAAAAGTTATTAACTACTGTCGCTGAAGATATGGATGATAAATTAAAAAATAACGTTGAATAGTAATGTACACCTACTGTTATTCAAATAAAATGCAGTCCAATAAGTTGAATTTAATTCAGCTTATTGGACTGCATATTTAAATACATTAATTCATAACTACTACTATAAAGCCTGCGAATAATATAAGCATGGACAACCCTGGTTTTTGCTTCCCAATTAATCCACTTAGCAATACTAAAGCGAGACCCACAATTAGTAACTGATTATTAAATGTCGTCATTCCCATAAAATCAGCAATCATCATGATCACACCGTAGATGATTATCATAGTTATAAATATGCTACAAATTAACGAAAGTATATTGAGTAACTTCATTCTCTACATCCTCTTAAATTAATACTACTAATAATATAACTCACTACCAATATAAAAGAAATACGCCACTTCGAAAAGTGGCGTGAAATCTCGAATCGAAAATATATTCCACACTAAAGTTTGGAGGACTTCTTGTGCTTACTTATAATTACCCACTTATTATATAATAAAAACCTAAATCACTAATTTTTATAATGTTTTTCTTATTATTTTTTCATACTTACATTTTTTTCGTTGATAAAACATATGTATCTAAATGTAAACAGCAAAAAATTAAATGAATTTAATCATACTGTTGGAAAACAATTCAACAAAAAGTTATCCTATAGTTAAAGTATTAATAATTTCCAGTTATTAAATAAAAATCATTGGGAATTACGACAACCGCTCAATTCTTAATATTAACTATCGTGAAGTAAAAGTGATAAAGAATTGTTTCAGATAAAAAAGGGTGATGAAATGGAAGTATTACGCAAAGTATATAAAGATGACGAGCCTATTTACCATGTTAAAACGGATAAAGGCTCGGTTATTAGAATCAAAGGTTCTGATGATTTAACAGACTCTGAAACGGAAGAATTATTAATGCTAGTTTCTCAAGATATCGATAAAATGCATAAAAAATAAATTGTTAATTTAATTACATACATTTCAAACAATATAGCAATCGTCAACATACTTTTAAATATAAGGGGCTATCACATGTATTTAAAAGAGTATATATGTTTGTAGTTAAAAATATAAGATACATTGAGTTCAGTATAAATGAGATAAATTCCGGCAAGTAAATTTGGCTTGATAAAAAAGGTGGTTTCCATTTCTGGAAACCACCTTTTTATAATTATAACTGTATGACCTTGTAATTTCGACCATCACTACAGAAATTGAATATATTTATTACTTAGCTAATTTTTCAAAAGTAATATGAGGTATATTGTCTTCTAAGTAAATTTCAGAAATACTTTGAAAACCAAATGATTCATAAAAAGTTTTCAAATGAGCTTGGCCAGAAATTTTAATTAATGAGCTACTAAATCGTTCATTAATCGTGTCTATAGTTTTCTGGACAATTTCACGTCCATACCCCTGCATTCTATACTTTGGAACTACTAACACTCTTCCAAAACTAATATACGATTGACAGTCTATAACACGTGTGTAAGCAACAATATCATTGCCATTTTTCAGTATAACGTGCAATGCATCCTTATCAGCTTCATCTACTTCTTGGTACACACATTCCTGTTCAACTACAAATACGTTAATCCGTTCTTCTATAATATGTAATAACTCAATATTCGTTAAATCTTCCGTATTTTTTACTATAAATTCCATAGAATATCTCCTGAACTTTTATCATTAATTGCCTTTACTCATCGATAGATTTATAAAGCATTATTGTTCTATAAGTTGAACTAAATTCCCACAAGTATCATCAATTACTGCAAGTTTTATTCCTTCAACTTCTTTAGGCTCAGTATGGAATGACACATTTTTACCAATTAATGTTTGATATATTTGATCAAGATTTTCAATACCGAACATTGTTACAGGTATACTAGCTTTATATAGCCCTTCTTGGTAATCTTTAGCAATGGGACTGACATTAGGCTCTAATACAATTTCAACTGGATTATTAGAGTTACGTTCTTTCACTGTCAACCACTTAAAACCTCCTCCCATTTCAATGTCATGTCTCAATTCGAAACCTAATTTTTCAGTATAAAATTGTTTTGCCTTTTCTTGATCATCTACAAAAATACTCATTGCTATAATTTTCATATCGATCCTCCTTTTTATTTTATACTTTATCATTGTAATCTTTTCTAAACTCACTGATTTCCTATTATCCATAAGGCTATACTACAATCAATATCGGAAATTACTCTGACTAATTATGAAAGTACTGTTATAAAGTAGTCTACACCTTCTAAACTATTCGTAATTGACGGTGTCACGCTCACAAGTTCCCAGTGTTGTTTATCATTTACTTCCTGTAAAAACTCATTCACGCGATTATCAAATGCTTCAAAACTTTCTTCATATTGCATGTGCAGTGTTTTTATCATCATATTTTTATTTCCTCCGCAGTCATGACTTGTATATTTAATGTAAAATGTTCACTAAATCAAAACAAACATTTTAAAACGGCTATTGAAGTATTCAACAATAATAATGTAAATATAATTTGAAAAATCAACCATTTTTTAATTCATAATCTAACCAATCGACAATTTCATTAAATATACTTTGATTATAGCTTGATTCATTAAAAATTTCGTGTTCCAATCTGTCATAAATATGAATTGATTTATGTTCAGATCCTATTTCATCATATAATTGGATAGAGTCTTTATAACTAACTAACCCATCTTCTTTGCCATGTAAGATTAGTATATTATCTTGAAACTGAATTGCATGTTCTTTTAAATAATCTATACCTTCACGAATTGTGAAAATTAGCCCCATAGATATTCGTTTAGCATTTAAATCATCAGCTTTATAATTTTCAATCACTGATTGATCCGAACATAAGCCTGCCCCTAATTCATTTGGGACATATTCATGAGAAGAAATACTTTTATCTGGCTCACCAAATAATTTTAAGTTATAACGCGTTAAAGCTCCTGAGGTTATTATACCAGCAACTTCATTTGGATATTTCGTCCCAAATAATGTCACAGTATAACCTCCCATACTATGACCAATTAAGTAAATTGGGCCCTCAAAATTTGTTTTCACATACTCTATAACTGCTATTAAATCCTCTACAATTTCATTAATATTACTATAAAAAGTTTCAGTGCCACCAGAACGTCCATGACCTCTTTGATCATAACGAATAACATTATAGCTATTAAAATTCAAATATGCAGTTAATTCATCATAACGATCTAAATGTTCTCCTAACCCATGCACTATTATGATATTTGCTTTTGCATCTTCAGTATTGTTCATCTTAGTGTAAAGTTCTGTACCATCTTGAGATTTTAAATATTTAATAAGGTTCATAAAATTCTCCTTTATGATATTTATTTTGATACATAGCTATTGATTTCTTAAATCAACTCAATAGCAAAGACATATTTATCGTTTGGACCTCGTGCTTTTCTTTTTAACTAAGATTATTAAGTAAATCATTTGCCAATTTCTATCGTTATAGCTCTTATAAAACTCGACTTATTCAAGATGTTTCAAACTATTCAGAATACTAAAATCATACCCTTTTGAAAATATCAATAAACTGTTAAGTATTTTGTATCTTTTAAAACTTCATATAGATTTGTAATGACTTTGTTTTAACGTAATTTTAAATTACTAAATAATAAAGTTTTTATAGCAACCATGAAAAGAGCCACATATCTTGAAAATAATATAAAAGTAAAATTTATACATCCAACTAAATGTACACAAACAGACACTACATATTTCCACAATGTTAAATCTACTACTAAATTATTTTTAAGCTTTAAATTGTTGATTTTAAGTTATAATTTTTTATTCATAACCATTCTCCAACTTTTAAATTAGAGTTAATGATATGCTTATAAAGGAGGCTGATATCAATGTCAAAATATATATTGTCGTATAATTTAAATTCAATTTCATATGGCTATGAAAAATTGCCAGCTAAGCTAAATAACTTAGGAAAATCTATTTATATCTATAGAGGTTTATGGCTTTTGAAAAGTGAATTAGAAAAAAATGAAATCTTTAACCAGATTAGAGATGCTTTTAATCAAAAGGATGATTTTTTATTATTTAAAATTGAAGAAAGCCCATTAGGTACATTAGATGAAAAAAAATACGATGAAATCTTACAACTACTTCATGATTAAAGACATCTCACATTTTAGATGTGCTATTTGTTTATATAAACATTCAAAAAACTTGTACACAAATGTTCACAAGCTTTTTGATGTCATTTTCTAATTATATTATTTAATTGTATTTCCGCCATCTAATACGATGGTTTCTCCAGTCATAAAATTAGTCGCATCACTCGCTAAAAATAAAGCAATTGCTGCTACTTCTTCAGGTTCACCAAAACGGCCTAAAGGGATACCTGCTAATGCGTCTTCTCTTGCTTTACCTACTTTTTGTGACATTTTAAATGAAAGTTGTTAGGTTTAAATCAATTTGTTTTACCAAATATCGCTTGATAACGTTTCTACTTTATCTAATAAGGCAACACCAGCAGTACTAACTAATGTATCAATATTATTTAACATAAGATTGATAATAAATTATTATATTTAATATTTTCATAAAATAAATATTTTACGTTAAGCATTAGATTTAAAATGAAATGTGTACCAAAATGCAAAAATTCACCATAAATCATCTTTTTTTTAACAAATTATCTTTATATGTAGTACAATTAAATGATAATGGGTATAGATAGCCTAAAGCAATAAGTTTGATAAGAAAATTGACTCATACTTATATTGTGAATTAAATAAAAATTCAATTTCCAAGGAGAATTTTATGCAAATCATTAATTATAATATCAATCAAGATCATATCACTTATACTGTTAAAACACAGAATGGACATCAATTTACACATAGTCTACCCAAGGATACAACCTCAGCAAATATATACAAATATTTAGAAATTTTATCAACCAATGTCGATGGTGCACATTCATAAAAAATAATGCACCCTAGATCTCATACAAATGGCGATTTTATTATTGCCTATTTTCACAATCAAACATTACATTAGTGAAAATTAAAAACACCCCTTTCAAAAGTATAAAACTACTTTTAAAAGGGGTGTTTTTTTATTAAAATTCTTTTTGATATGCCATAAGGCATTGTTTCACAAATATACAATCTTTGTCTTTAAAGTAAATTGCTGCTTCATTTTGATTTGGCAGATTATTTTTAAGCAATTTAACATTTTCTTTCATTAATTGTTCTTTACTACCACTTAATCTAATATCATCTTTCAAGCAATCAGGCGCTGTGAGAATACTTCTACCTATATCCCATGCGCTAAGTAAATGATAGAAAGATTCTGTATCTAAATTTTCTAGGAACTGTAATCCTTCACTTTTTGTTTCAGGGTTTTTAAAAAACCATGTCATTAATTTAGACATTCCTTTGTTATGTTTATAACTTTCTACAGAAGCGTTTGAGAGTATTACTTTATAAGCATTTATGACTTTGTCTAAATCCATAATTATCAAACCTCTCTAAATATCTCAGTTTATTTATTATTTACTATAAACTTATACTTAAATTAACTTTACTATATAGGTGTTATAAACACAAAGTTATATTAATGAAAAAAGTCAGATAATTATTATTTTTATATCAAAATGATGTATTAGTATTTAATATCAAACGTTTCAACATACACTGCATTTCCCGTTATTTTTATTTCATTCACCTCAGAAATATGAATGAGGACCTTACCTTTTTTATTCATTTCTTGTCCTTGTTCCACAATTATATCTAAAGGACCTTCTTCACCATTTTTTATGTATTTCATAAAGTAAGCGCCCATAACGCCTGAAGCAGTGCCAGTAACTGGATCTTCTACTGTCCCTGAATAAGCGGAGGAAAAATGTCGTCCATGCATATCTGCTTCTTTTTGATAACTTTCAAGACAAAATGGGTGGACAGACGCATTCGGTATCTCCTTTAATATAGACGGAAATAATTGATTATTCGACTTCATATGCTTAAATGTTTCAAGAGATTTAATTGGTACTAAGAGTGTCCATGCCCCCGTATTGCCATAAATTAATGGTAACTTATCGTCAATGTCAGTTTCTGAAATACCTAGTGATTTTGCTAATGCTTGGATAGAACCACCAAAACTTTTGAATTTTGGTAAGTTCTGTTGCATCGTTATGTAAATTTGCTGATTATCATCTAAAGTAATCCACACTGTTAAAATACCTACCTGAGTTTCAATAGTTAATTCTGTTTTGTTTTCAAAATACCCATTTGTTTTTAATGCATATATCGCCGCCATTGTAGCATGCCCACATAAATCCATTTCTTGTTTAGGTGAAAAATATCGTATTCTTAGATCCGCTTTATCCGAGTGTATTGGAAATGCTGTTTCGTTGAATCCAACTTCAAAAGCTATCTTTTGCATTTCTTCTACTGCTAGGTCATCTCCATTTAACACTACGCCCGCTGGATTACCTTTATTAGGCTCCTTGCTAAAAGCATCATAGTGATAGACTTTTATAGATTTCATATGCTACCCCCTAAACAATATTTTTATATACAAATAATTGGAGCATAATTTTATTATACCATTTATGTAAATTAGCTTATATTGAGTATGTATAGGGTTTGAAAACGCTACTGCTTATAGTGAGGCCTGATAAACCACATTTCAGTTTCATATTCGTGTACAACTCTCTGTGCCACTTCTTCTTTTTCAGCTCCTCCACCATTCCAATTTTGATCTAATGACTCAAATTTCTCTTCATTACCTCCATAGTTGCCATCTGTTACAATTGCAGTATGCCCTGCACCACTTCCATATTCTTCGTTAAATACGACAATGTCACCTGCTTCTGCTTGAAAGTTATCGGAATTTTTATACACTGTTGCTTCGCCATCAAAATTATTTTCATCCGGTATGTCTTTAGCATAATCGCCTTCTAAACCATGACCATATAAATAATCCCATTGTTCATTCACTAAATCAAAACATTGCCAACCATACTCATCGTCATAATCCCATCCTTTACCTTCTAAAGTGTTCATGTGATAAATCGCTTCAGCTTTAGTAGCATGAGATTCAGCATCTGCACTATTTAAGTTCGAATATATTATAATGGCTAACAAGCCAATAATTATATATGTAAAATTCCTTATTATTTGTTTAATTATAATTCTTCCTTTCTTTACATGCTTCACAAGACTATTAACAATATCAATTGTAAATACACGTTAATTAAAATTTATAATAATACAATCAGTGGACAATATATCATACTGATTTTATTTTCCAATTACACTAATATTAATTTCGTTTTAATTTTTTTATTATTATTGTAATATTTATAAATTTTATTTTTTAATATTGGAATAAATCATAGTGTAACGAATTCAAATCATTTCTTGACCACATTAATTCAAAATTCACTAAAAAAACTTACAACTTTAATAGTCGTAAGCTATACATCATATGCTGTTTATTTTTATTAAATGATTACATTTAACATATTAAAAGAACGGAATCGTTTTACTGGCATTAAGAATTTCATTTGTATAAAAAACTGTTTGCCCTTACCTGTATAAGCAGAATTAAGTACCATATTAGCTTTGGCACTATATAACTACTCTGGATTAATACCAGAATTTAATATATCTTAGAATTCTTGAAAGTCGTTTTTCCAAATTAAATTAGGTCTCATCATAATCACCACAGAGATATATTAGAACGTTTGTTCGTGTTTATAAATAAAAAAAAGAGTTAACTGTTCATGCAGCTAACTCTTTACTATAGATACGTATTGATTTCATAAATATAAATCTCCCAAGCTATTTATTATTTACTTTATGGTTTCTTTCATAATAAAAAGAAATGAAATTACCTAAAAATGCTACAATTGCTACAATTATACTTCCAAGATATTCATCTTTCCCAGTAGCTATAAACATTAATAATAAAACTAAACTCCCAATTAAAAAGCTTATCCCTAAAGCTTTACAGAATGTAAACATTCAAACAACTCTCCTTAGCCCCAAAAATAACTACATTTTCATTTTATTAATTAATTTTAGTATAGTAAACCGCTTTTTTACACTTTTTAAAATATAAAAAGACGCACACAGTAGTGTACATCTTTCATAATGAATCACTATTCAATTTATAAACACATGACGAAGTAATCTATATATTGGCACCTTCAATTTTTATAGAAGTTATTTTACTAACATTTATATATTTGTCACAGTCTTTTAAATAAAAATAATTATACCGTTTAATACCTTTTTCAAATCTTTTTAAAGCTAAGGTTTTATCAATTTTCCATACATTTTCCACATACTCACGATACACGCTGCCATCACTACATGCGATTATAAATACATATACATCACTCATGTTTTTTCATCCTAATAATTATATTTTCTTCTATGCATATACTATTATCCGCCTAAAAAGTTAAGTATGCAATAAAATAACACACCGTTTATATGTAATTCATTGTACTTACATATAATTTATCATTGTAACAATCGACATATTTTAAAATTTCTTAACTTTATCTATATATTCAATATAATTAAAATGATTTACTCACCTATTTTCATTTAAATGTAGTACAATAATGTAAAATATTTATTTTTAGGGGTATGCAAATGAAAAAGTTTACATTTTTGTTGTTAACAAGTTTTTTAATGTTAGCTGCATGTGGGAATGAAGAAGAAAGTAAGCTAGACGATAAGAAAGAAACAAAATCTGAAAATAAAGATAAAGAGACTGATATAGAAAAAGAATCAGGCAAGAAAGAAGATAAGTCAAATAATAATGACGAAAAACCTAATGAAGAAGTAGCTAATAATGCAAACAAACCAAATGAAACTTCTCAAGAAAAACAAAAAATGGAAAATCAAAATAATACGCAACAACAAGATTCTAATACAAATAATAATGAAGGCCCTACTCAACAAGGTAATAGACCCTTTGGAGGGATACCACCGAAAGGTATGTCAAATGAAGAATATCAAGTTCTAGAAAACAATATGCCTAATGCAAATAATGTTTCAAATGAAGAATATGAGAAACTATTAAACGAACAAGTACAAAGAATAGCTAATAAAAATAATCACTCAATAGAAACACCAATGGGTACATTTACTCCAAATAATCAAAATGAGAATACAGATCAAAATCAAAAAATAGATTTAAATAAAATGCCTGCTGGTGGTTTTTCAACTGAAGGTATGTCTGAAGAAGCCAAGAACAAGATAGAAGAACTCACAAGACAAAAAGATTTTGAAGGATTGTCACAAGAAGAATACAATGATCGAGTATCAGAAATAATGAATGAAGAAGTGAACAACAATTAATGGTATCATGTGCAATAAATTTTCAGTTTATAAAAGATATAATTTTAATTTTTAAATGATATTGCATTACAATCCCCCACCTTAATTGGTGGGGGTATTTTATCTCTAAAACAACTTTCAAGTTTAAATTACTTAATTTACTTTTCCAATTATTTGTAATACCGATAGATTTTTTATACATAAAATTTCATATATGGCTTTTCTTCTTTATAATAATCTAACTTATCCTACATAGATATTTTAGGATACTCAAATACTTCTAAAGCGGTAATGATACATGTTGATAGTGAAGATATTATAAACCTTAAGACCGATGTCGTAAATTAGTATTAACATTATACTAAGGTTTACTAAATTGAATGGAGAATTTTGTATGAAAAAATTAACTGTTATTGCTTCAACTTTATTTCTTTTTGGTTTGTTCTCAATAATACTAAAAGCTTTTATACCTGAATATGTTGATTCACAGGGTGTTTTGCATGAATGGTTTTTCTTATTACCCATTGGTTTCGGAATTATTTTTATTGCATTATGTATGTTTTTAGTGAGTCTAATTGCCAGTATTGTTAAAAATTTAAAAGGTAACAAGATTTAAAAACGTCCTACCGAAAAAGGTGGGGTTACTTTATCTCCACAATATCCTCCATAACACCCTATAATATTTTTTTATATACTGCACAATCTATACACTGAAAAACAAAAAAAGGGAGATATAACATTGAAAGTCATCAAGTTCATAATCACATTTTTTATATCTTTAGTTATTTATTCATTATCTAGTTTATTACTAAATACCTACGACTTGGCAACGAGTATAGTATCATCATTAATTCTTACAGCATTCTTTTTCTTCTGGATAAAAAAAGAGGAAAACTAACATTGCTTTATTGACGTTGAGCCTTAGAACACACCTATCCATTTAGATGTGTTTTCTTTTTATGGACGTGATTTAACGTATACCTTACTTTTCATTTCTCGATATAACACAGAATGAATGTCAGCATGGGGTATTTGATAATCATGAGCAAATTCTTGAGGGCGATGTAAACCACATTGCTAACACTAACTTAGTGCGTGAGGTCGTAAAAAGCGATGGTAATCCTCGAATTGGAGTTTTGGTTAGACACAAATGTTTAATCTATAGTATAAAGTCGAAAATTACTATTTAGTATGGTTTCCGAAAAAAAGTAACCAATAAGAAGTGAAAACAAATGGCATATCATTTTAATAATAGAATTGAAATAATTAAGTACCAGCAAGATCCTAATGCGCTTATCATCTGGTGAAATCCAAACTAAACATGCTATTGAACAAGGTTATTATGATGGACCAAATCAAGATGAAATATTAAGAGAAATTGAAAAAGAAGAACAGAAAATTGCTAATGGGTACTACGAATAATTTTAAGGGCATTTAACTATGCCTTATTTAACTTCAATATATGCATTAAAAAAATAACACCGTCACAAAACATAAAAATAAATCATATTTTTTCTACTTTTCCACACCTATCTCAAAATTACTAAAATGTGTTTTGAAAAATATTTGATGCTAACTTCAAACCAATTACACGAAACCTTAAAACAGACTTATTACCAACTACACACTAAAGTTAGGGGATATACTTCACGATCTATACACTGAAAAACAAAAAAGGCTTAGCCACAATGGCTAAGCCTTTTTCGGTATGGAGACGGCGGGATTCGAACCCGCGTCCAGAGGTCCTGATACAAATCTTTCTACGTGTGTAGTCTATCATTAAGTTTCGCATAATGGTAAGTGATAAACAGCCATCATTATGCTAGTTTGATTAATCTCTTCTAGGCAGACTTCAAACGGCAGTGCCTAGCGTATCCTACTAAAGGTTGAATCGCGGTTAACAGCACATAGGAGATGCTGTTAGGCGATGCAGAGTGCTATTAGGCAGCTACTGCGAAATTATTGTTTTCTTTGCCAGTTATTATAACTGTGTGTGTTGGTGACGGAGACAACCCTCCGACACGCTTAACTTGCTCATGGTACCCCTGTCGAATCCAAAAACGCCCCCTAAATAATATAAATGCACTTTCTATTTGCTTTACATTTTGTATTAAGCTTTTTTAGAAAGCACATATTATATTACCAAAGATTAAAGTCTTTGGCAATATATCCGCTTAATAACGGGCTTTCAACTCTCTATCTATATCACGTTTTACTGCTTTTTCTTTTAATGCTTGACGCTTGTCGTATTTTTTCTTACCACGTGCGACGCCCAACAATACTTTACAGTTTCCATGTTTTAAATAGAGTTTCAATGGGATGATAGAGTAACCTACTTCTCTCGTACGCTCACCTAATTTTACAATTTCACGTTTGTGTAATAATAATTTACGTGAGCGACGAGGATCATGATTAAAACGATTACCTTCTTCGTACGGGGCAATATGCATATTATTTAAATACATTTCACCACGGTTAACTTGGGCATAACTATCTTTCAGATTGGCACTGCCTCGACGAATTGACTTGATTTCAGTCCCTTGCAACACAATGCCTGCTTCAATCGTATCTTCAATATTATAATCATGTCTTGCTTTACGATTTTCAGCTAGTGTTCCTGGTGATTTTTTCTTTGGCATTGAGTTTCACCTCTTTGTTGAGTTATTTTTTCTTTTTACGTGCTTTGTTCTTCACTTTTTTATCTTTATAAAATGGCTTGTGCTTTGTATTGCCACTACTTGATTTGTCTTTATTACGTTGATTCTTGCCTTTTCGCTGTTTGTGTTTCGTCTTACCTTTACTATCACCCTTAGGCTTATCTGAAGATTTGCCACGAGGATTCGCTTGGATTGTTTTACCACGCGAAGGTCTCTGACTACGTTCACTTTTAGGTAATGGCATACCAACGATTTGGAAATCAATCATGCGTTCGTCTACATCTACATTGACCACTTTAATTTGTACTGGATCTCCAATACGGAACACTTTTGCCTGACGTTCACCAATCATAGCCATTTGGCGTTCATCAAAATGATAAAAATCATCAGTCATATTCGAAACGTGTACCATACCTTCAATTGTATTTGGCAATTCTATAAACATACCAAAATTCGCAACTGAGCTAATGATACCTTCGAATTCTTCTCCAATATGCTGAACCATGTACTCAGATTTTTTGAGTTCATCAGTATCACGTTCTGCTTCAATCGCTCTACGTTCTCTTTGTGATGTGTGCTCAGCAATTTCCGGTAAAAGATCTTCCCATTTACGTTTTTCTTTGCCATTCATAGATTGTTCTACAATATATTTACGAATTAATCTATGAACAATTAAGTCAGGATATCTACGGATAGGTGACGTGAAATGTGTATAGAATTCAGCTGAAAGACCAAAGTGTCCTAAGTTCACATCATCGTATCGTGCTTGTTGCATTGAACGTAACATCATTGTTGAGATGACCATTTGTTCTGGTTGTCCTTCAACTTCTTGTTGGATTTTTTGTAAGGTTGAAGAATGAATATCTTCTCCAGTACCTTGTATCATAAGTCCAAAATTAGTAATAAAGTCAAAGAATTGGCGTAAACGTTCTGATTTTGGTTGTTCGTGAACACGATAAATAAACGGTACTTCTAAATGATCAAAATGTTCTGCTACGGTTTCATTGGCAGCTAGCATAAATGATTCAATTAGTCGCTCTCCTTCACCACGTGTTCTCATTTCTACATCAGTAGGTATACCTTCTTCATTCACAAGCACTTTAGCTTCATTAATATCGAAGTCAATTTCTCCACGGCGTCTTCTCATATTGATTAAACGTTGCGATAAATCTTGCGATAAATCTAACATCGGAGTGACTTCGCTAAAGTTTTCACGTGTTTCAGTATTTTGATCTGTAATAATTTCATTCACTTCTTCATATGTCATACGATAATCAGAATTAATTACACTATCAAAAATTTCGTGCTTAACTACTTCACCACGTGCGTCCAACTCCATTCGACAGCTCAATGTGAGACGATCTACATTTGGATTTAATGAGCAAATACCATTACTTAGACGATGAGGAATCATAGGAATTACACGGTCTACTAAGTAGACACTTGTGGCACGACTATATGCTTCTTCATCTAAAGCAGAGCCTTCAGTGACATAATAACTAACATCAGCAATACTAACAGTTAATTGTGTATTACCATTTTTTAATTTTTTAACACTGATTGCATCATCTAAGTCTTTAGCATCTGCACCATCAATCGTAATAGTAAGCTCGTCACGTAAATCACGACGTCCTTCTATTTGTGATGGCTCGATTTCATCCGGTACCGCTTCAGCTTCTGCTAATACATTATCCGGGAATTCGATTTCGATACCATGTTGATAGATAATAGATAAAATATCTACACCTGGATCGTTCTTATGGCCTAATATAGCTGAAACTTGTCCTTCAGGATTATTTGTACCGTCTGCGTATTTCGTAATCTGTACAAGCACCTTATGGCCATCTACAGCACCTAGGTTATGACCTTTAGCAATAAAGATATCTTGCATGATACGTTTATCATCAGGTAACACAAAACCGAAATGGCGTGCTTCGCTATACGTACCTACTACCTGTGTGACTGAATGGGTTTCGATCGATTTAACTTCGCCTTCAAGCTTTCCTTTGTGTTCACCTTTAGAGTTTTGTACTTCTACTAGGACTGTGTCACCGTCCATAGCTCTGTTGATTTTTGTAGGTGGGATAAAGATATCATCCATGTCACCCTCTTCTGGACGTAAGAATGCAAAACCTTTTTTATTTTGGCTTAACTTACCTTTTACCAATTTGGATTCTCTAGATTTATTTGATTCTTTTCGTTGGTACCTATCTGTCTTTGTACGTTGAATTAAACCTGTTTGTTCTAATTCAACAAGCACCTTAATTAAGTCTCTAAATGAGTCGGCACTACTTAAACCTAATGCATCTTGAAAATCTGACACAGACATCGGTTCATAGTCTGGTTGTTTAATAATTTCTTCAATGGATGGCTTTAAATTCATTATGCCCCTCCTTTCTCTTTTTAAATAATTTTATAATTTTATTCAGACCAATCTAATGATTCTAAAAATTGATATACATCTTCGAATACCAATTCTTTCTCTTTATCAATTGTTATGACATGCCCTGATTCAGCATACCATTTAATATCTTTTTCATCAGATTCGCTTTCATTGTATATAATGTTGGCAGAATCTGTATTGATCATTTGGTCTTGTTCTGCTTGAATGACCAATAATGGGTCCATCACTTCATCTATATGGTTTCTGACATCTTGAATCTGTCCTTGAAGTTCTTTTAAAGTATCTGTCGGTTGAAAAGCATCCATTTCTTTATTTATTATAGCTTCATCTTTACCTTCATACTTTTTAAAGTTTCGAGCATATTCTAGCACACCATCAAACATAGACCCTTCTGTCTTAATATACATAGGTGAACACATTGTTATAATACCCTTTACATCTCTGTTTAAGCTTAATTTTAATGCATAACATCCACCAAGGGACAAACCAGCAACTACAATTTCTTCGTATCCTTTTTCAACTAAAAAATCATAACCGTCTAATGCATCTTTAAACCACACAAAAGGACTAGATTCTAAGATTTCTTCAGGTGGCGCAGCATGCCCTTCGTACTGCGGGGCATAACATGTGTACCCTTTTTTCTGTAAGAATCTACCTAATTGTCTTACGTCTGATGAATTACCAGTGAAACCATGTAACAATAACACAGCTCGGTTACCTTCTTCAAAAAAGAACGGTTCTGGAAGTTTGATTTGCATCGTGATTCAACCCTTTCGTTTATGCTTATAATTACTTTTATACATTTTCATAAATTTACTTTGAGCATCTAACAGTTCAATTATAAATAAAAAAGCCCGACTTTAACATTGTCGGACCTTATAAACCAAAATAACTTATGCCTAACATTAACAAGAAGAAAATGATAGACAATACAATTGTTAATCGATGCAAGAATAAATCGACACCGCGCTGCTTTTGTTTACCAAATAACTGTTCGGCGCCACCACTTATAGCACCTGATAGCCCATTACTTTTACCTTCTTGGAGTAATACAACAGTTACTAATGCAATACAAACTAAAACTAAAAGAATCATTATTACTGTATGCATGAAAATTGTCCTCCATTCATTATATACGAATCGCATTATATCACACGTTCATCGTCTTTAGCAAACTTCTATTTATTGAATGCGCTTTTACGTTTGATTGAAACAGCAAGTATATAAATCGCTAATACTAATGACATAATCAATACAGCTGACAACGGAATTAAATTGATACCTTCTTTAACATCTAATATCGCTTTATATACCGGGCCAATGTTTATGACATTGTATAGAATTTGAGAAATAAAAACTGCAAACATAAACCACCATAAGTAGGCATGTCTATTCCAAATAGCAATGATACCTGCTAAGTTAGCAAATATATACATTACGCCTGTAAATTGAAAGCTATTTTTTATTGTTCCAACAGCATTTTCTGAAGGCTTTTGTTCACTATTTAAGAGTAATTGTTTAATGACACTATCATCTAAGACAACAAATAAATGTATTGCATAAAGTATAGCAATAATTAACGAACTATAAGCAATCAGGTGAGCCGTTTTTGTTTCTCTTGAGTTAGATTTTACTTCCATATAAGTTAAGGCTCCTTCTATTATTTACATCTATAATTATATCAGTTTCATAGCGAAAGATGAACAATTTAAGTTAAAGCAGTGCTTCGAATTCTATATGATTAGTACTACTTATGTATTCTCAATAGTAAAAGCTTACGTTTACCATTGAGAAAATCATTCTGTGGTTTACAATAGCTTTTGCTATTGCATAAGAAGATCTAACTACTAAAGTAGTACATCTTGTGGTTTACAATAGCTTTTGCTATTGCATAAGAAGATCTAACTACTAAAGTAGTAAGATCTTCTTTAAAAAAACACGCAAGCCATAGATGACTTGCGTGTTAGCGCGTGAACTCTTTAATTTTTAAGCCGTATTATTTTGATAAGTTATAGAAAGATTTAAGTCCGTCAAACTTAGCTGTTTCGTATAATTCATCTTCAATACGTAATAATTGGTTGTATTTTGCAATACGATCAGTTCTTGATAATGAACCAGTCTTGATTTGGCCAGCGTTTGTTGCAACAGCAATATCAGAAATTGAAGTATCTTCTGTTTCACCTGAACGGTGAGAGATTACTGCAGTGTAACCAGCTTTTTGAGCCATTTCAATAGCGTTGAATGTTTCAGTTAAAGTACCGATTTGGTTAACTTTAATTAAGATTGAGTTACCGATACCTTTTTCGATACCTTCTGCTAATTTAATAGTATTTGTAACGAATAAGTCATCGCCTACTAATTGTACACGATCACCGATACGGTCAGTTAATACTTTCCAACCATCCCAATCGTTTTCGTCCATACCATCTTCAATAGAGATGATTGGATATTTGTTAACTAATTCTTCTAAGAAGTCTACTTGTTCTTCAGCAGTACGTTTCACACCATTTTCGCCTTCGAATTTAGCGTAGTTATAAACGCCATCTTCAAAGAATTCAGAAGATGCACAGTCAAAGCCTAAGAATACGTCTTTACCTGGCTCTAAACCTACTGCTTTAATCGCTTCTAAAATTGTTTCAACAGCGTCTTCAGTACCTTCGAATTTAGGAGCGAATCCACCTTCGTCACCTACTGCTGTTTCTAAACCACGGTTTTTAAGGATTGATTTTAAGTTGTGGAAAATTTCAGTTCCCCAACGTAATGATTCTTTAAATGTTTCTGCTCCAACTGGTAATACCATGAACTCTTGGAATGCAATTGGTGCATCAGAGTGAGAACCGCCATTAACGATGTTCATCATTGGAACTGGTAATTGTGTACCATTGAATCCACCTAAATATTTATAAAGTGGTTGGCCTAATAAATCAGCTGCTGCACGTGCTACTGCTAGTGATACACCAAGAATAGCGTTAGCACCTAATTTACCTTTATTTTCAGTACCATCTAATTGAATCATCATTTTATCAATAGATACTTGTTCTAAAACTGAAAATTCACCTTCAACAAGTTCTGGTGCGATAATTTCATTAACATTATCAACTGCTTTAATAACACCTTTACCTAAATAACGGTCTTTGTCACCGTCACGTAATTCTACTGCTTCGTGTTCACCAGTAGAGGCACCTGATGGAACTAATGCGCGTCCAAAAGCGCCACTTTCAGTTAATACTTCTACTTCAACTGTTGGGTTACCGCGGGAGTCTAAGACTTCGCGAGCGTAAACATCTGTAATAATTGGCATGTTTATAATCTCCTTTTTAATAAGTAGTTTAGAAATATTAAATTTCATCTTCATTATAGCTTTAAAACCTATAAATACAAAGTAATTTAATTAATCCAACTTAATTTACGATGCAATAAGTCTTTTGCAAATTTATTGTAACTTGCGTTGACTTATTACAACGTGATTGTATATTCAATTTATTTTATTAATGATTCGCCAGTCATATCTTCTGGTTGGTCTACATTAAGTAAATCTAATAATGTCGGTGCTAAATCGCCTAGTCGTCCTGTTTCACGTAATGTGACACCTTCTTTTGTAACAATTACAGGCACAGGGTTTGTCGTATGAGTTGTCATTGGTTCCTCATCATCTGTTAGCACCATGTCTGAGTTACCATGGTCAGCTGTAACAATGGCATGACCACCCATGTCGATGATTTTATCAACTACTTCACCTAGACATTCATCTACTGCTTCAATCGCTTTGATTGTCGGTTCAAGCATACCACTATGCCCAACCATGTCAGGGTTCGCAAAGTTTAATAAGATTAAATCTAAGTCACCTTCATTTAATTCTTCAATTAACGCATCTTTAACCTCATATGCACTCATTTCTGGTTTAAGGTCATATGTTGCAACTTTAGGTGAGTCGATTAAACGACGACGTTCACCTTCAAATTCATCATTACGTCCGCCACTCATGAAATAAGTCACATGTGGGAATTTTTCGGTTTCAGCAATACGTAATTGTTTCAAACCATTGTTTTGAGCAACTTCACCGATTGTATTTGTTAAATCAACTTTTTCAAAAACAATTTCTGCATCCACATTATCATTGTATTTTGTAAACGTTGCGTAAAATAAATCGTTAATTTGTTCGACTTTGAAACCTTCAAATGCTTTATCTGTAAAGACTTCAGAAAGTTGTCCTGCTCTGTCTGGACGGAAGTTATAAAAGATTACTGCATCACCATCATTTACACCTTCATTTTGATTCTCGACTATAAATGGTTCAACAAACTCATCTGTTAAACCTTTGTCATAGTTCGCTTCGACACCGGCTTTAGCCGATTCAAATTTTTCACCTTCAAAATTACGGATAGCGTTGTATGCTTTTTCTTCTCTGTCCCAACGTTTATCACGATCCATAGCATAATAACGTCCTGATATAGAGGCAAATTGACCAACGCCAATTTCATCAAATTTAGCTTGAGTATCTTCTATATATTTCAATGAAGATTTTTGATCAACATCACGACCGTCTAAAAATCCATGAACATAGACTTTTTCAACACCTTGTTTTTTAGCTAATTCTAATAACGCGAACAAGTGTTTATAATGACTATGAACGCCACCATCAGATAACAAGCCAAAGAGATGTAATGCAGAATTATTGTCTTTAACATGTTGGAGCGCATTATTTAGCACTTCATTATCAAAGAAATCACCGTCTTCAATAGATTTATTGATGCGCGTTAAACTTTGATAAACAATACGTCCAGCACCGATATTCATATGACCAACTTCTGAATTACCCATTTGACCTTCAGGAAGACCAACATCTAAACCACTTGCTTCGATTTGAGTCGTTGGATATTTGCTATAGTAACGGTCAAAATTAGGTTTATTAGCTAGTTTTACAGCATTGCCATGTTCTGATTCTCTATTTGCAAAACCATCTAAAATAATTAATGCAGTTGGTTGTTTCGCCATATTATTTTGCACCTTCTAACAATTGTACAAAATCATCCACTTTAAGTGATGCGCCACCTACTAATGCGCCATCGATGTCTGATTCAGCCATGTATTCTTTAATGTTGTTAGGTTTAACACTACCACCATATTGAATACGTGTTGCATCTGCTACAGTTTGGCTAGATAGCTCAGCAACTGTTTCTCTTACAAATGCACACATTTCGTTAGCATCTTTTGCAGTTGATGATTTGCCAGTACCGATAGCCCAGATTGGCTCATAAGCGATAACTACTTGTTGTAATTGTTCTTCAGATAAACCTTCTACAGCTTTTTTAACTTGGTTGCCAACAACTTCGTTTGCTTTGCCGTTTTCGCGTTCTTCGTCAGTTTCACCAACACAAATGATTGGTGTCATGCCGTGATTAAATACAGCATGCGCTTTTTTGTTAATATCTTCATCTGTTTCTTTAAAGATTTCACGACGTTCTGAATGTCCAATAACAACATATTTAACGCCAAGATCTGCTAATGCAACTGGAGAAGTTTCACCAGTGAATGCACCATTGTCTTCGAAATATGCGTTTTGAGCACCGATTTGTAAGCCTTCCGCTTTACCATCATTTACTAAAGTGACTAATGCGTCTAATTGAATTGTTGGGGCACAAATTACAGATTCTACTTCTTTAGTATCTGGTAATGCTGGTAGTGCGTTAACGAATTCTTTTGCTTCTTGAACTGTTTTGTTCATTTTCCAGTTACCTGCGATAATTGGTTTTCTCATTATATAACACTCCTATTAGTAATTTATGATTATTATTTTGTATAATCACGTCTTGCAATGTTAGTCGTGCACTTATTTATTAGCGATTGCGATAACGCCTGGCAATTCTTTGCCTTCAAGGTATTCTAATGATGCACCGCCACCAGTTGAGATATGGCTGAAGTCATCTGCATAGCCTAATGAAATTGCTGCTGCAGCTGAATCGCCACCACCGATAATAGTGTTAGCATCTTTTAGCTCTGCAATTGCTTCACAAACGCCGCTTGTACCTTTAGCAAAATTACTTAATTCGAATACGCCCATTGGTCCATTCCAAATAACAGTGTGCGCACCTTGTAGTTGTTCTTTAAATAATTCTACTGTCTTAGGTCCTACGTCCATAGCTTCTTGATCAGCTGGGATTTCATCAACAGATACTTCTGTAATTTCAGTATCGTTTGAGAATTCTTTAGCTACTTTACAATCAACTGGTAAGACGATTTGATCACCAGCACGGTCTAATAAGTCTTTTGCAAAGTCAATTTTATCTTCTTCTAATAAAGATAAACCGATTTCTTTGCCTTGGGCTTTGAAGAATGTGTATGACATTCCGCCACCAATTAGTACTTTATCAGCAATATTCAATAAGTTTGTGATGACGCCTATTTTGTCAGAAACTTTAGCGCCGCCAAGGATTGCAACTACAGGCTTATCAGGGTTTTCAACTACACCACCGATATACTTAATTTCTTTTTCCATTAAGAAACCAGCAACTGTTTCTAAATTAGATGCAATACCAACATTAGATGCATGTTCGCGATGAGCAGTACCAAATGCATCATTTACAAATACATCGCCAAGTGAAGCCCAGTATTTGCCTAATTCAGAATCATTTTTAGATTCTTTTTTACCATCAACGTCTTCATAACGTGTATTTTCAACTAAAAGTACGTCACCTTCGTTAAGTGCTTTAACAGACGCTTCTAATTTTTCACCACGTGTTTCAGGCACAAATTCAACATCTTTACCTAATTTTTCTGTCAATGCTTCAGCAACTGGTTTTAAAGTTAATTCTGCTTTATCACTTTCTTCTTTAACTTTACCTAAGTGAGAGAATAATACTATTTTCCCACCTTGTTCAATAACATATTTTATTGTTGGTAATGCTTGAACGATACGGTTATCATCTGTGATTTCTCCATCTTTCATTGGGACGTTAAAATCTGCACGAACAAGTACCGTTTTACCTTGTAATTCTATATCAGTTACAATTTTTTTAGCCATATAAGCTTCCTCCTCTGAATGGAACAATAAAGTAAAATAAGCGGAGAAGCGATGTGCTCCCCGCTTACTCCTAAGCTTATTGTTTAAATCTAACAACCTGTTAAGCTTGCTAAATCAATTTTACGCCGAAATTATTTAGACTGTTCAGCTAAATATTCTAAAGTACGAACTAACTGTGAAGTATAAGACATTTCGTTATCGTACCAAGCAGCTATTTTAACTAATTGGTGATCTCCAACAGTCATAACACGAGTTTGAGTTGCATCGAATAATGAACCGTAAGTCATGCCGATAACGTCAGAAGAAACGATTTCGTCTTCAGTGTAACCAAATGATTCGTTTGAAGCATTTTTCATTGCATTATTTACGTCTTCAATAGAAACGTCTTTTTCTAATACAACTGTAAGTTCAGTTAATGAACCAGTAGCAACTGGTACACGTTGAGCGCCACCATCTAATTTACCATCGATTTCAGGTATAACTAAACCGATTGCTTTAGCAGCACCTGTTGAGTTAGGGATGATATTTTCAGCAGCTGCACGAGCACGACGTTTGTCGCCTTTTCTGTGCGGAGCATCTTGTGTACTTTGGTCACCAGTGTAAGCGTGAATTGTAGTCATGAAACCTTCAACTAAGCCGAAGTCATCATTCAATACTTTAGCTACTGGAGCTAATGAGTTCGTAGTACATGAAGCACCTGAAACAACTGTTTCTGAACCATCTAATTCACTGTGGTTAGTGTTATAAACGATTGTTTTTAGGTCACCTGTTGCTGGTGCAGAGATTAATACTTTTTTAGCGCCAGCTTCAATATGAGCTTCTGCTTTCTCTTTATCAGCAAAGAAACCAGTACATTCTAATACAACATCGATGTCTAAGTCTTTCCAAGGCAATTTACTTGGTTCTGGTTCTGAGAATGATTTAACTTCTAAACCATTAACGCGGAAACCGTCATTTTCTACTTCAACTTCTCCTGTGAAGCGACCTTGAGTCGTGTCATATTTTAATAAATGAGCTAACATTTCGTCATCTGTTAAGTCGTTAACTGCTACTACGTCAATACCTTCAACGTCTTGAATTCTTCTGAATGCTAAACGACCAATTCTACCAAAACCATTAATTGCTACTTTTACTGCCATTATAATGGCCTCCTTTAAAATGATATTTAAAAAGTGTATTTCACCTTTTATTACTATAGTTGTGCGATTACTCGTGCTGCAGCTTCGTCTGTGATTAAAACAGTGTTATCGGGTGCAATTGAAAGATAGGCTTTAATCGCCTCTCCTTTTGACTTACCCCCAGCTACAGCAAAGATAAACTCTTTCGACTCAAGATCTTCTAATTGTAGTCCAATTGTTTTTACTTTATGGACAATTTTACCTTGATCGTCGAAATAATATCCAAATGCTTCTCCCGAGGCATTGTGATGTTGAAGTTTATCTATAACTTCATTAGGTGATTGACGTCTTCGCGCCATCTTCAGCGCATCACCAATGCCGTGGATTGTTATATTGGATTCTCTAATTTTTTCAAGTGAATGAATGACTGATGGTTCTAACATAAGTGTGTTATATGTCGTTTCACTTACATTATCTGGCACGTATAATGTTGTATAATCGCCGTTCGTTTGCTGTGCCATACTGGCAGCAATCGTATTCGCTTGATATACCACATTCTCACCGAGTCCTCCACGTGCTGGTACAAAGAACACATTGTACGGTTGAGGGTGCATGGCGTCACTAACATATGCCATTGTAGAACCACCAGTGACTGCTACTATTGCATGTTCGTAAAGAATATCTTCAACAAGTTGTCCTGCTTGGCGTGATAATTCGATTTTCACTTTTTGATCAGTGTCAGAATCACCTGGAATGACGTAAACTTCTTTGATGTTGTACTGATCTTTAATAACTTGAGCAAGATGATGATCGTCTGAATAAATATTAAAATAACTATTCAATTGACGAATTGTTGATTCCCCTTCTTCAGTTATTTCCATGCCTGTCGGTTTGACTTTAATAAGTTCTTGTTTCTTCAATATATCTGTTTCAGAACGAAGCACGCGTTCAGTAAGGTCCATGTATTCACTGAGGCTACGTCTACCTACGGGTTGATGCTTGGCGATAGTAGTGAGTATCGAAAAGCGACGATACATCTTTTCAACAATTTCTGGAACTAACTTTTGTTGAATTTTCATCAAATCTTTCACTACTATCCTCCTCCGTTTCTAATTAAAGGGTCAAGTTCTAACCATAGATTGACTTTTTACGTCCCTAGTGGGACAAAAAAATATAACCTCTTATAGAAGCAATACTACTACTATAATTTTGAAATTGCAAGAGAAATAACCATCTATTATTGATTAAATATTAAACACTCATAACTATTACGTTTTTATTATTGCCTACAGTAAAATATTACCCGTTCAATTCGTTATTTAATCATACGCTAATTATTCTTTTTAAAAACGTCTCTTTTTATTGTAATGACATAATATTCAGATCCCTACACATTTGCAAGAGGATTTGATTGAACGGATACCTTATTATTATTAATATAGATTATATAATAATAATTGGGAGGAAAAATGATGGCTCGTAAAGACCAACCCGAAGTTATCGACCCTGATGACCAGCGATATAAAAAACCAGAGCATTTTAATAAGCCTCGTCAAAGCTCATACAAAGACTCGTACAATAATACACCTCACTCTTTTATTTACACAAAAAATATTGGGTGTGGATGCGGTCCAATGGGTTGTTTGAGTGGTTGTATTACTTTAATACTTTTATCATCTTTCATAACTTTTTTATTAAATTTCCTATTTTAATATAGAGCGAATTATATATTCATATTTGGAACTAGTTCATAGCTCCAAGTATATCGCTATATTTACTTTCTTTCATTACTTTCATCACACATTTACACATAAAGGAAGCACTCGTATTTAGACGAGTGCTTCCTTTTTATATATTACGCCACCCTATTTTCAAACTGCTGATGCGCCCTTTTAATCTTCTTCCTCTGAGGAACCTGAACTAGAACCATCGTCTTGAGAAGGTTTTTCTTCTGTGCCACTTTGACTGCTTCGTTCTTCTGTTGAAGGTTCAGGCGTTCTCTCTTCAGTAGTTCGTTCTTCTGTTGAAGGTTCAGGTGTTTTCTCTTCAGTAGTTCGTTCTTCTGTGGTACGTTCTTCTGTGGTACGTTCTTCTGTTGAACGCTCCTCTGTCGTCTTTTCTTCTGTCGATCGTTCTTCTGTTGTAGCTTCTTTTGTTTTCTCAGGAGAGTCTTTTTCTTCAATTGTTCGTTCTGTTGTAGCAGGTTGATTTGTTCGCTGTTGTTGGGTCTGTTGGGTCTGTTGGGTCTGTTGGGTCTGCTGAGTTTGTTGCGTAGTTGGTACTTGTTGTGTTTGTTGGGTTTGTTGTGTCTCTTCTTTAGATTTTTCTTTCTCTTTCTTTTTTTCTTCTTTTTCTTTCTCTTTCTTTTTTTTCTTCTCTTTTTCTTCTTGTTTTTGATCAGCTAAACGTTCATTTGCTTTGTTTGAATGGTCGACAAAAGCAAAAATAGCAAATATTAATCCGCCTACTAATAACAATATAATTAATGCACTTGCGATTTTTGCAAAGTTGCTCATTTTCTTGTTATCTTGATTATGCTTGGACATAAGCTCCCCTCACTTCAATTTATATCATAGTATTTATATTTATTCAGAATAAGTTTTCATCGTCAAATGTATATTTTACACTATTTTTTATACTAATCAAACTGATTAACTATTATTTAGTAAGGTTATTATCTTGATGTCATTTCTATAGTAAAATACATATATATACTAATTCTTTGCGTTTCAACTCAATATTAATCTAAACTAAACAACACTTTCAACACTTTTATTCGATTTTAAAAGTTTCTTTACATACTTCATTATTATCATAACAGGATGTGAATTAAATATGAAAAAACATGATCCATTCGACGATTTATCACAACATAACCCCACCAATAAAAAAAGTCTTCGTCATATGATGGTTGAAAATGACCATTTTGACTCTACGCATTTATCAAAAAAGCATTATCTTTTCTTTAGCTTACTTGGTTTTCTATTAATTGTTGCGAGCATCATATTTTTTACGTTCTTCTAAGTCATACTTAATAAAAATATATTAATAACACTGAAGTAAAATAATAGTTCTAAACGCTTAATTACGTTAGCATATAAATATAGGCCTACACGATAATTGTGCAGGCCACTACTAAAGGGAGTCAAAATTTTACCTTCATTAGTATATTATGGGGTATACTCGAATAATTAAGAGATGATTAATTAATATTGAAGGTAACTTCATTATAATAGCAAACAATATTATTTTAAATACTTCTTAACGTAACTAAATGACATATTATTGAACACTTTATGAAAAGTTTATGTCAGTCTATGCGATGAACTTGAATCATAAACCTTCAATGCAATTTAAATTATTACTAATGGCGAGGTGGTATAATGAAAAACTATTTAATTACGGGCGGAACAGGTATGATTGGCAGCCAACTAGTTGATGCTATTCAACAAAGTGACGCTCATATAACAATTCTTACAAGACAAGACAAATCTACATCCCATCCAAAAATAACTTACGTAAATTGGTCTAAAGCAAATTGGGAATCAAAAATCCCAGATATTGATATCGTGATTAATCTAGCTGGCGCCAGTTTGATGAATCGTTGGACAAAAAACCATAAACAAGCAATTATGCTAAGCCGTTTACAATCGACGCAAGCTTTATACGACTTATTTAAAAATCGCAAACAAAGACCTTCTGTATTCTTCAATGCTAGCGCGGTCGGTTATTACAAACCTGATTACGATCGTACTTATACAGAGTTACATCAATCATTGCCGTTCGACTTCTTATCTGAAGTGGTTTATCAATGGGAGCGCTTTGCACGCCAATTTGAATCTTTAGGAACACGAGTTGTAATTGGTAGATTCGGCATGGTACTTGCTAAAAATAGTGGTGCTTTACCATTGATGAAATTACCTTATGATTTATATCTTGGTGGCAAACTCGGTTCTGGGAGACAATGGTATTCTTGGATTCATTTAGAAGATTTAACAAGAGCGATTCTTTATACAATTAATGAAGACAATGCACATGGCGTTTTCAACTTTACCGCGCCAATAGTAGAACATCAAAACTTATTCGGTTATACACTCGCACGCGCTACTCACCGTCCTCATTTCACATGGGTGCCTACGCTAGTTTTAAGGTTAGTATTAGGTCAAATGTCAACAATCGTACTAGATACGCAAAAAGTTATTCCAAATAAATTACAGGCTATAGACTTTGAGTTTAAATATCCTGATTTAAAATCAGCTTTAGAGGATTTAGTGAAATAACCATTACCTTTACACATCTTAAAGTAATAATTAGATATAGAAAAAGACAAGCCGCTCAATGCGACTTGTCTTTTTTAGATAAAATTCTATATTACTTTTGAAATTATGCTTCTGGAGCCATAACTTGGTCAACAAGACCATATTCTTTCGCTTCTTCAGCTGATAAGAAGTTATCACGATCTGTATCTTTCTCAATTTTTTCAATTGATTGACCAGTACGTTCTGCTAAAATTTGATTTAATTTAGCACGTGTTTTTAGAATATGATTTGCTGCAATTTCAATTTCTGTAGCTTGACCTTGCGCACCACCAAGTGGTTGGTGAATCATTACTTCAGCGTTTGGTAAAGCAAAACGTTTACCTTTTGCTCCTGCTGCAAGTAGGAATGAACCCATTGAGGCAGCCATACCAATACAGATTGTTTGTACATCTGGTTTAATGTGTTGGATAGTATCATAAATTGCAAATCCAGCCGTCACACTTCCACCTGGCGAATTGATATAAAGATAGATATCTTTTTCAGCATCTTGGGCTTGTAGGAATAATAATTGTGAAACAATAGAGTTTGCTACATTATCATCGATTTGTGAACCTAACATAATAATACGGTCTTTTAATAAACGTGAGTATATGTCATATGCACGTTCCCCACGGTTTGTTGTTTCAATTACTGTAGGTATTAAATTCATTAATATTGCCTCCTCATTTCTAATTGATAAATTTATTTTAACTCAAAAGTCAAATATGGTCAAAAATAAAGCTCCCATTTCACGAAACTTATATTATTCTTATTGACCGCTACTTCTAAGATTTGTACACTAATACTAGTGTTGTTTTTTATCCCCTCGTAGTGTAATGGATAACACATAAGATTCCGGTTCTTAAAATAGGGGTTCGATTCCCTTCGAGGGGACTTTAATAAGCTTTGTTCAATCCCATTCGACGTCATTAGTTTTTAAAAGCTGATGACGTTGTTTTTATGTCCTACTACACGTATGGTTAAGATAACAAGCTCATATCAAGCTTACCTTTAATATATCTAGTAATCTATGTAATCTATAATATGCTAAAAATCAATGCAAGACAATTGTTTTTCAACTATTAAAAACTACCCCGTTACTATTATTTTACATTTATAAACGTACTGCCTAACACATCTCTCACATCATGGATGACTAAAAAGGCATTTTCATCTTCTTCATTAACTAACTTTTTCACTCTCGTCACTTGAGATTGCGGCACTACCACATAAAGCATATGTGTCTCGCTTTTACGATAGCCACCTCTACCTGTTAAAATCGTTGATCCTCTACCAGTAAAAGCATTTATTCTATCACTAATTGTTTCGCTTTTACTAGAAATCACAGTCACTGCCTTTTTAGGATTAAATCCTTCTATAATAAATGAAGTTGCTCTTTCAGTTACAAATAGCATCAGTATTGTAAATAAAACGTTCTCTAATGGTAGTACAATTAAAAATGATAGTACCACAAGCCCATCTAAAACAAAAATACCTTGGGACGTTTTGATTTCTGAATATTTATTAATAATCTTAGCTATAACTGACGTCCCACCAAGCGTACTACCTGTAGCAATCACTAAACCTCCGCCAATACCAATAATAGCACCGCCAAAAACAGAATTAATCACAAAATTATCGACACCGAGATTAATATTCTCTGTTAAATGTAAAAACAATGAGAGTGAGGTATTCGCTATAACTGTATAAACTGCTGTCGTTTTACTTAAAAACTTCCACCCTATAAATACAACTAATGTATTTATAATGAGTGATGTCCAAGCTGGCGATAGTCCAAATGAATATAATAACGCTAACGAGATGCCGACCGTCCCTCCATCCCCTAGGTTTGATCCTAATAAGAAACAGTTTACGCCAATTGCATTAATCAGTGTACCAATAATACAGAACATAATATTTTTAAAATGCTTATTAAAAAGCTTTGTCATAACCTCACTCCTTCGACCTAAATAACATTATCTATTAACTAATTTATTATGATTGCGCACCTTAACGTATAAATTACATTAAAAAAGACACCTCTTAAGAGGCGTCGATGGTAGTAGTTATATTAGGTAATTAATTTATAATAATTTTAGCACAACTAATTCCTATATGACTAGATTATGGTTTTATATTTACATTAAAAAATTATGACATTAGACTAAAAATTTCTGGGATACTTTTAAAATAGGCTATTTAAGTTCTATTGATTCGCCACTTCTTATTTTATCTGCCATTTCATTTAACTTTCTTAATCGATGATTCACGCCAGATTTAGAAATATTTCCAGACGACATCATCTCACCTAACTCTTTGAGTGAAACATCTTGATGTTCTATTCTAAGTTTTGCAATTTCACGTAACCTCGTAGGTAAATTATCTAAACCGATTTCTTGATCGATTAGATGTATACTTTCTACATGTTTCATTGCTGCACTCACTGTTTTGTTTAAATTAGCAGTTTCGCAGTTAACTAATCTATTAACAGAGTTTCTCATGTCACGTACAATGCGGACATCTTCAAATTTTAGAAGTGCTTGGAATCCACCAATTAAACTTAAGAAATCCGAAATTTTTTCAGCCTCTTTTAAATAGGCGATACTCCCTTTTCTTCGTTCAAGGTGTTTGGCATTGAGTTCATATTGGTTCATCAACTGAGTTATACCTTCAGAATGGTCTTCATATAATGAAAATATTTCTAAATGATAAGATGACGTTTCTGGGTTATTTACTGAACCGCCTGCGAGAAATGCACCTCGTAGATAACTCCTTCTCATTTCATCATCGTGAATCATATTTTCATCAATTTCATGTGTAAAAACGCCGTTTTTCAAAATGCCTAATTCATCTAATATTTCTCTTGCGCGTACTTTAATACGACAGATATAAATATTATTCTTTTTTAATTTCATTTTCTTTCTCACAAGTAGTTCCACTTCAACATTAAACACTTTTTTGATTAACGAATATATACGTCTTGCTGTAGTAGCATTTTCAGTTTGTACGTTAATAATAAATTGTTGGTTGGAAAGACTGAGCGCACCGTTCATACGAATCAGCGCACTGAGCTCTGCTTTTGCATTTACCTCATCTACTTCAATTCTAGTTAGTTCATTTTTCATTTCAGATGCAAAGCTCATCGTTTAATCAGTCCCTTCTTTAACTAAGTTTTGCGTTTAGTTATTATTTTTCATTTTCTTTATCGCGCGTAAATTCAATTGTCTCAGTTTCTCTCATAGCTATTTCGTAAATCATTTTTGATAAAACTTGCGTATTATGTCGGACATAGTATTCCTCGGAAACTTCTACTAAGTTCGGATGTGTAAACACTTTAATACCTAGCGATTCCATTTGTTTCATATTACATTTTACTGGTTCTGCGCCATCTTCTTTATATTGCTTGAGCACATCTTCATTAAAGTCTTGTGTATTACAAATAGAATAACTGATACACGTTTTGCCCATATGGTCATGAATTGCATTCACATGATCTATAGCCGTATAATCATTGGTCTCACCGGGTTGTGTCATGACATTTGAAACATATAACTTAGGCACTTCTACACCTTGTAGTGCGTCACTGATGCCTTTTACACATAAATTAGAAATTACACTCGTATATAATGAACCAGGACCTAGCACAATTAAATCAGCCTCTTCTATTGCTTCAACCGCTTCTTCCATAGGCTCCACATCCTCTGGTTCTAGAAATACACGTTTTATTTTTTTGTTTTTTTTAGGTATTTTAGATTCTCCATAGACAATTTCTCCATCTTCCATTACAGCATTCAAACGAACGCTCGCATTGGTAGATGGAATAACACGGCCACTAATATTTAAAATCTTACTAAGTTCTTTAACTGCATGTCCGAAATCATTATTAATATTTGTCAAAGCAGCAATAAGCAAGTTGCCCAAAGAATGACCTTCAACTTGATTTTCTTTAAAACGATATTGGAACAATTGTTCTATCGTTGATTCCGTTTCGCTTAATGCCGAAATAACGTTTCGTATATCTCCCGGAGCAGGTATATCCATCTCATTTCTAATTTTACCCGTGCTTCCCCCATCATCTGCTACTGTGACAATGGTAGTAATATCAATCGGATAACCTTTTAGACCACGCGCTAAGACAGATAAACCTGTGCCTCCACCTATAAGTACAAGTTTAATTCTTTCCATTTTTACTTTTCACGCCACTTTCGACATGTGCATCTCTATGATGCACATAAACATTATAGTCAAAGCTCTCTCTGAGCTCTGCTCCGATACGTTTGGCTAGTGCGACAGAACGATGTTGGCCACCAGTACAACCTATTGCAATAACAAGTTGTGATTTACCCTCTTTTTTATAACCAGGCACCATAAATTTCAATAAATCCATTAATTTTTCATAAAATATATTAGTTTCTTTCCATTTCATTACATACTTATAGACTGCTTCATCTTCCCCAGTCAACGGTCTTAACTCATCAACGTAGTGTGGATTAGGTAAGAACCTAACGTCAAACACAAGATCCGCATCTATTTGTATACCATGTTTAAATCCAAAACTCGTCACATTAATATTAAATGTTTGAAAATCACTTTGGTTAAAATAATCACCTACACGTTTGCGTAATTCTTTAGGTTTCATTTGTGAAGTATCGATCGTATAATTTGCTAAACTCTTAATTTCAGTTAATAGTTCGCGTTCTTCTTCAATAGATTCAATCAATGAACGTTGTCCGTTTTCATTTAAAGGATGTGCACGACGTGTTTCTTTATAGCGAGAAATTAGTTTCTCATTGGTAGCTTCTAAGAACATTAAATCAACAATAATATCTGAATTACTTTTAATTTGATCCATTTCTTTAACTAAAGATTTAAATAACTCTTTACCTCTTAAATCAATTGCTATGGCTACTTTTTGTAGTGAAGGATTCCCTTGTACCATCAACTCAACAAATTTCGGCAAAAGAATTGGGGGTAAATTATCTACACAGAAATATCCAATATCTTCTAAACTTTGAATGACTACAGATTTTCCAGCGCCTGACAGACCAGTTACAACCAACAATTCACTTTTCACTATTTCTTTTTCTTCTTGTTGCATCTCTTTACACCATCCATTGGTTATTTTATTCACAAATTCATTCTTAGGTGATAAAAACTTGCGTAATCATTTATTCAATATAAGTCTAACGAATTAATGTTATCATATTATATTTTACATGAAAAACGACTGTGATAGTAGTTATATCTTTCAATATCATCACTCTATTTAAACTATGTATTTCAATCCTATTTCATTATCTTATTTAAAATATAACAGTTACACGTAAATAGCACACATTACCCTACAGTACTACAACCAATTTCATAATGAAAAAGCTAGAATGCATTAACTTACCTATAAAACGTAAGTGTGACATTCTAGCTATGACTGAATCTAATTATGATATTTTGTAATACCTGTTATTAATTATGACTTTTTCATTATTTCTACGCGTGATTTAGGCTTCAATTGTATCTTTTAAGTGTTCAATAAATGCAATTGCACTTTGTGCTGCAATACTACCATCACCTGTTGCAGTTACAATTTGACGTAAACCTTTTTCACGTACGTCACCTGCTGCATAAACGCCAGGTACACTTGTGCTCATGTCTTCATTTGTTAAAATGTAGCCTACTTCATTTGTGATACCTAAGTCTTGGAATGGTGTTGTTAGTGGTTTCATACCAATGTAAACAAATACACCATCACCGTCTAAGGTTTGCTCAGTACCATCTTTCGTTGATTCTAATGTTACTGAACCTACTTTACCATCTTTTTCATTAATTGTTTTTAACGTATGGCTCCAAATAAAATCGATTTTTTCGTTTTTGAATGCGCGATCTTGTAAGATTTTTTGAGCACGTAATTCATCTCTACGGTGAACGATAGTTACACTATCAGCAAATTTAGTAAGGAATGTCCCTTCTTCTACTGCTGAGTCGCCACCACCGATAACGAATAATTTTTTACCTTTGAAGAATGCACCATCACATACAGCACAATAACTTACACCACGGCCACCAAGTTCTTGTTCACCTGGAACGCCAATTTTTTTATATTCTGCTCCAGTTGATATAATCACTGCGTGTGCTGTGATTTCACTATTTCCTAAGTTAATAACCTTGTAATCACCTTTATCTTCAATTGATTTGATATCACCATATTGATATTTTGCGCCGAATTTTTTCGCATGTTCAAACATTTTTGTTGATAAATCTGGACCCGTCACCATTTCAAATCCCGGGAAATTTTCAACTTCTTCTGTGTTTGCCATTTGTCCACCTGGCATACCACGTTCAATCATTACTGTGCTTAAGTTTGCACGTGATGCGTATACCGCAGCAGTCATTCCTGCTGGTCCGGCACCTATAATTGCCACATCAAAATCCACTTGTTCAGCCATTTAAATTGCCTCCTGTTTAATATTTCATTATGCGCAGTATATATGATTTCTTGATTTTTATAAACTTATATGCTCACTAAATAATCTATCGTTTTATTTAAGCGATAAGATGTAATATCGAACCATTCTATAACTTGTTGCTTAGTTATTTTACTATCAGCATTTCGATAATACATATAAACAAAAGCAGCAACATAAGCGTTAACATGAGTTAAGTCTACTTTTTCAGATATAATTGCTTCTGCTTGGTCAATCCATACAATAAATAATTCTTCGTCATTTTTCAATGATTCCACATCATATAATTTCAATAAACCTCTATGAATAAAATCTAATTTATTTAACTTTAAATCTTGGATAATGTACGTAAGATATAGCTTTTCATAATCCTCCATGGATTCTAATACTGCCCATATCTCTTGTGTCAATAACACTTCCCGTCCTTTTAACTGATTCAATAAAAAAATACCATATAACCTGTGATGGCTATCATCATGGAGTAGTAATGGTAATATTTGTTCGTCAAAAAACACTTTACTCTCAGCTATTACCCATGGGGCGTGTCCGACATCTACTTTAGTCATTTCTTGTAGTTTTGACCAAAAGTATTTACTGTCCTCTACATTATTTAAATGGAAACTATTATAGCTTAATGCATTATACATTTGGATGGAAAGAAATTTTCCTTTTCTATATAGTGGATGAAGTATTTTTTGCGAAGCTTCATATTGTTTTAAATAGCATAAAACGATACCTAATTTAAATGATTCATCGTCATTCATTGGCATCACTTTACTTAAAATTTTTAAATAGCGATGGTATTTCTCACTATCATTCGTATTGTAAAGTAGTAAAGTATAATGACATAATGCATGTACATCTGAATTATCTTCGCTAAGCAATCGTTCAAACATCTCTCTAGCAGTATCATATTCATTCATATATAAATAGCACATCGCTAGTAAATTACGTACGACGCGATGTTCTTGAATTTCCTGATTTTGGTCCAAGATAAATTTACGTGCTTCTGGTAATCTTCCTTGAGAAAATAAATATTGAAAAATGAGTTGAATTGCAAATAGCTGACTTTCTGTCTCAATTTTTGCTTCTGAATTGTAAGAAACTTCAAACATGTCTTCAAGTTCTGCTTTGTAAGCTTCATCTTCAGATATCGTCACATAATTTATACCAAATAAGAATGCTTTATTGGCTTCGTTTAATGTGATGTTCAACTGGCTAAGCTGGTAATAACTTTCGGCTACTGCTTCTTGTTTGGCAATACTTTCATAAAATATATGTTCTGCTTTATTATTAAGTCCAATTTTCACAAGACTTTCCGAATATTTTACTTTAATATCAAAATCTTGAGGTGACATATCCAGCACTTTTCTAAAATATTCTGCAGCTTTATGATAATCTTGTTGCAGATATTTTTGGTCTCCCAATTTTTTATAAAATTGGCTATCTAATTTCATTGGTATTACTTTGCCGTTATGCGCCATCTATGATCACCTCCTAATTATCCATTTAACTTCTTATTTGCATGGGATTTCCATATGCTAAAGTAGAATCAGGTACATCCTTAGAAACAATTGTCCCTGCACCCACCTTAGCATTCGATCCAATGCTTACACCTGGTAATATTGTAACATTCGCTCCTATTAAAGTATTGTCACCTATTTGAACAGCACCAGTTCGAAATTCATCGACAAGAAATTCGTGTGTCAAAATTGTAGTGTTATAACCAATCACGCAATTTTTTCCAATAGAAATATACTCTGGGTGTAGTAAATCTGGTACCACTTTGAAGGCGAATGCTGTATTTTCACCAATATCCATATTCAATAAATGAGCATATACCCAACGTTTTAACTTCACATGAGGTAAGTATCTACAAACTTCTATAATTATCGTTTGTTTAAATATTTTTAAAAATTTAACATAACGATACATATGCCATAGTGGGTTTTTCCCTTTAACTTTGACTTGTTTTACCTTTCGCATGATAACATATCACTTCACTTTTTGTTTTGACCAAGTTAACGGGCCTACATCTTTATAACGAGGCGCGTTATATTTTACTCTTCTTATAATCATAATCGTAATACCTACTATAATGAGGATAACAGACATTAACTGTGCTACTCTTATATCACTTGTTAACATCAAACTATCAGTTCGCATACCTTCCACGAAAAATCTTCCTACTGAATACCAAATCAAATAAAGTGAGAAAGTATCACCTATACGTAAATGTTTTCTAAGTAGAATCAATATCACGAAACCTAATATATCCCATATAGACTCGTATAAAAATGTTGGATGATAGTATTTTCCATTAATGTACATATTATTAATAATAAAGTCTGGTATATGTATGTTTTCTAAGAATGTTCTTGAAACAGGGCCACCATGTGCTTCATGATTCATAAAGTTGCCCCATCTTCCAATACCTTGTCCTAAAATCATACTTGGTGCAATGACATCGCCAATTTGAAATGGGCTAATATTCTTTTGTTTACAGATGATAATCCCTGTGACAAACCCACCAATTAAACCACCGTGTATTGCAATCCCACCATGCCAAATCATCGGTATTTCAATCGGATTTTGTATATAATAAGGCCACTGAAAAACAACAAAATATAAGCGTGCCACAACAAATCCAAATATGGCACTCCAAAAAATGATATCAACTAATGTATCCGAATCAAAACCAATACGTTTCACACTTTCTTGAGCAATAAAGTATCCTAAAAGAATACCAACACCGATAATAATGCCATACCAGTGTACAGAAAGCGGTCCAAATTGAAATGCAACCGGGTCAATGTAATTCACTGTTGTCATTTCTTAATTCTCCTCACTATGGTTACCATTTCTTAATATTTCAGCATTTAAGCGATCATTAAATTCTTCTGCAGTATTAATCCCCATAATATTTAGACGGTAGTTCATTGCTGCTACCTCTATAATAACTGCTACGTTACGTCCTGGTCGCACAGGAATCGTTTTTTTCGTGACTTCAGTATCTAAAATACGTAACTTTTCTTCATTTAATCCAACACGATCATATAGTTTATCTTTATGCCAGTTTTCTAAATGAATATTTAGACGTAAACGTTTTTCAGTTAAAATCGAACCTGCACCGAATAACGTCATTACATTAATGATGCCTAAACCTCTAATCTCAAGTAAATGTTCTATTAATTTTGGTGCACGACCAATTAATTCATCTTTACTAATTTCCCTAATTTCAACATTATCATCAGCTACTAACCTATGACCACGTTTGATTAATTCTAAAGCAGTTTCACTTTTACCGATACCAGAATCTCCAGTAATCAGTACACCTACACCATAAACATCGACAAGCACGCCGTGAAGTGATGTCGTACGAGCTAATTCATGTTCTAAAAATGTAGTTAAACGACTCATTAATTGAGTAGTGGGAACTGTGGAAGTAATCAACGGCGTATTAAGTTCTTTTGCTGCAGCTACCAACTCTTCTGGTGGCTCTAAATCTCTCGTCACAATAATGGCTGGGGTATCTGGACGACATAACTTTCTCATACGACCTTTTCGTTCTTCATCTGGCAATAAGTTGTAAAACGATAGCTCCGTCGTACCTAATAACTGAATACGATCAGAAGCGTAATGGGAAAAATAGCCTGCCATTTCCAAACCTGGTCTTGAAATATCTGTATTTTTAATTTGCTTATTTAAACCTGCTTCTCCAGCAATGAGATCAAGTTCAAAGCGTTCTACTAAACTCTTTGTAGTTAACATAGTTCACCTCTATCAATATTTCTCCTACATTTGTAATATGATATTATCATATCAAAAAGAAATGATAATCTATATTAAAAAGTGTAAAAGATCGATAATTTAATTCATACATTCACATCATACATTATATCAATTATATACGATATCATATACAAGTGACCGTTTATATTTTTATTTTATACAATTAACTTCACTCACATCAGAAGAATAACAATCTATTTTCATAATTATAAAAATACTCTCTTCAAAGTGCTCACAAGATAGTGATTACTTTGAAGAGAGTTACATGCAGACAAGTAGTAGGTCTTGTGTTTGCTTTATTTTACTGTATCTCTGGCTAAAATAGGTTTTAAATATTGTCCAGTATAACTTCCTTTTTCTTCAGCGATTTGTTCTGGTGTACCTGTAGCTACGAGAGTACCACCACCGTCGCCACCTTCTGGACCCAGATCAATAATATAATCAGCCATTTTAATAACATCTAAATTATGTTCAATAATAACTACCGTATCACCATTTTCCACAAGTCTATTAAGCACTTTCAATAAACGACCAATATCGTCTACATGCAATCCAGTCGTAGGTTCATCTAAGATATAGATAGAGCGGCCTGTAGAACGTTTATGCAATTCGGATGCCAATTTAACACGTTGTGCTTCTCCACCTGAAAGTGTTGTAGCTTGTTGGCCTAACGTTACATAGCCTAAACCAACATCAACTAATGTTTTCAACTTGCGATGAATTTTTGGTACATTTTCAAAAAAGTTCGTAGCTTCTTCGGCTGTCATAGCTAAAATGTCTGCAATATTTTTACCTTTGTATGTGACTTCTAATGTTTCTCTGTTATATCTAGAGCCACCACAAATTTCACATGGTACATAGACATCTGGTAAAAAGTGCATTTCTATTTTTATGATACCGTCGCCCCTACAAGCTTCACAACGACCACCTTTTACGTTAAAGCTAAATCGTCCTTTGTTATAACCTCTTACTTTGGCTTCGTTTGTTTGTGCAAAAATATCTCTAATATCATCAAACACACCTGTATACGTGGCTGGGTTTGACCTCGGTGTACGTCCAATTGGTGATTGGTCTATATCTATAATACGCTCAAGTTGATCTATACCTTGTATATCATCGTAATCTCCTGGTTTTACTTTCGACTTATTAATGTGTTTAGCTAATGATTTATACAACACTTCATTTACCAATGTACTCTTACCTGAACCAGAAACACCAGTAACTACAGTCATTGTAGACAGCGGGAAATCCACATCCACATTTTTTAGGTTATTACTTCTCGCACCTTTAACAGATATTTTTCGTTCTGTTACTTCACGTCTTTCTCCAGGTATATCAATACGTTTTTTACCGCTTAAATACTGACCAGTCAATGATTTACTATTATTCATCACTTGTTTAGGTGTACCACTTGCTACAACTTCACCACCGTGGTCACCAGCACCTGGTCCAATATCAACTAAGTAATCAGCGGCTCGCATTGTATCATCGTCATGTTCAACGACAATTAGAGTATTACCTAGATCACGCATTTCTTTTAGCGTGTTTATAAGCCGATCATTATCTCTCTGATGCAACCCTATAGATGGTTCGTCTAAAACATAAAGTACACCTGAAAGTCTAGAGCCTATTTGGGTAGCTAAACGAATACGTTGTGCTTCTCCACCTGACAACGAACCTGATGCACGATTAAGTGTTAAATACTCTAAACCAACATTATATAAAAACTCTAATCGTGAATTAATTTCTTTTAATATTTGGTCACCAATTTTTCTATCCTGTGCTGATAACTCAATATGTTCATATGTGTGCAACGCGTCTTTTATCGATTGCTCAACAACTTCTCCGATGTTCTGTCCTGATACATAAACAGAAAGTGCCTCTCGACTTAAACGTTTACCATTACAGGTTTCACATGGAAGCTCAGTCATATATTTGCTCATCATTTCTCTAACATGTTCCGACGGAGAATCATGATAACGGCGGTTAATATTATTAATGACACCTTCAAATTCCATTGTACGTTTTCTTGTTTGACCGTTACGTTGTTTAAATGTAAATTCAATCTCTTTGCCGTTAGAACCGTTTAAAATAATACTTTTTTGTCTTTCAGTTAATTTTTTAAATGGCTTATCCATATCAATTTTATAAACTTCACATACACGTTTTAATAACGTTGGATAATAATCAGAACTTGATGACATCCATGCTACAATTGCATCTTCATTCAACGTTTTATTTGGGTCAGGTACAACCAAATCTAAGTCAACTTTTAATTTTAAACCTAACCCATCACAAGTAGGACATGCACCAAAAGGACTGTTAAAACTAAACATACGTGGTTCTAATTCACCTATTGAAAACCCACAAATTGGGCATGCATGATTCTCTGAGAATTTTAATTCTTCTCCACCAATAACATCAACAATTAATGTACCTTCTGCAAGCTGAATTGCTGTTTCTATAGAATCAGCTAAGCGAGTCTCTATATTAGGTTTGACAACTAAACGGTCTATCACGACCTCGATGGTATGGTTTTTATTTTTATCTAATTCTGGAACCTCATTCACGTCCATAATTTCACCATCAACACGTACACGAACATACCCTTTTTTACTTATGTCATCTATCAGCTTTTCTTGAGCACCTTTTCTATGAGAAACGACAGGGGCTAGTAGTTGAATTTTAGAGCGTTCTTCTAATTGCATCACTTGATCAACCATTTGTTGTACAGTTTGTGACTCAATTTCAATGCCGTGATTCGGACAAAATGGTCGACCTATACGTGCATAAAGTAAACGTATATAATCATATATTTCAGTTACTGTTGCTACAGTCGACCTTGGATTTTTGCTCGTCGTCTTTTGATCAATTGAAATAGCTGGCGATAAACCTTCAATTGTATCAACATCCGGTTTATCCATTTGTCCTAAAAATTGTCTGGCATACGCACTTAGTGATTCAACATATCTACGCTGACCTTCAGCATAGATAGTGTCAAATGCAAGGGAAGATTTTCCCGACCCAGAAAGGCCTGTCATTACAATCAGTTTGTCTTTTGGTATTTCGATATCTACACCTTTTAAATTGTGGGCCCTCGCCCCTTTTACTACAATGGATGGTTGTTTCATATTTGTCACCCTTCTGATTTTAATTCAAATAACATATCTCTAAGCTCTGTTGCTTTTTCGAAATCTAAATCTTTAGCTGCTTGTTTCATTTCTTTTTCTATATTCGCAATTGTTTTTTCACGTTCTTTTTTCGTCATTTTCTTAGGTACTTCAGTTTGTTGTTGCTCGTTTGTCTCATCATTTTCAACTGTAGCGCTGATGACATCATGAATTTTCTTGTTAATCGTCGTCGGCGTAATATTATATTTTTTGTTATATTCTTGTTGAATTGTACGACGGCGTTCTGTCTCATCGAGAGCATAGCGCATAGAGTCTGTAATCTTGTCACCGTACATGATAACTTCTCCACGACTATTACGTGCTGCACGTCCAATAGTTTGAACAAGCGATCTTTCAGACCGTAAAAACCCTTCTTTATCAGCATCAAGAATAACGACAAGTGAGACTTCTGGTATATCGATACCTTCTCTTAATAAGTTAATACCAACAATCACATCATAAGTACCCATACGTAGATCACGAATAATTTCTATTCGCTCTAATGTCTTAATTTCTGAATGGAGATAATTCACTTTTACCCCAGCTTCTTTTAAGTATGTTGTTAAATCTTCACTCATTTTTTTAGTCAATGTTGTGACGAGTACACGTTCATTGCGGTCTATACGATCTTGAATTTCACTAATTAAATCATCAATTTGATTTTCAGTTGGTCTTACTTCAATCTTAGGATCTAATAAGCCAGTCGGACGAATAATTTGTTGAACCATTTCATCTGTATGTTCTAGTTCGTACGGACCTGGTGTAGCAGACACATAGACAAGTTGGTTTGTTTTTTCTTCAAACTCTTCAAATTTTAAAGGTCTGTTATCCAACGCGCTCGGTAAACGGAATCCATGATCGACAAGCACTTGTTTACGTGCGCGGTCTCCATTATACATACCCCTAATTTGAGGTAATGTTACATGTGATTCATCAATCATCACAAGCCAATCATCACCAAAATAATCTAATAATGTATACGGTGTCGAACCCATAGGTCTTAACGTCAAATGTACAGAATAGTTTTCAATACCAGAACAGAATCCCATCTCTCTCATCATTTCTAGATCATAATTCGTACGTTGTTCTAAACGTTGCGCCTCTAACAATTTATTTTCTGAACGTAATTCAGTTAAGCGCTCTTCTAATTCATTTTCAATTCTTTGAATGGCAGATTTCAACTTTTCTTCACGTGTTACGAAGTGAGATGCTGGGAATATTACAAAGTGTTCACGTTCTCTTAACACTTCACCTGTTAAATAATTCACTTCGCGAATACGGTCAATCTCGTCTCCGAAAAATTCGACACGAATACACATTTCCTCTCTCGATGCAGGGAAAATTTCCACTACGTCTCCTCTCACACGGAACGTACCACGTCTAAAATCAATATCGTTTCTTGTATATTGCACATCTACTAATTTCTTTAGTAGCTCACTTCTATCCATCTCCATACCGACACGTACACTGACTACTAATTCTCGGTATTCTTCTGGATTACCTAAACCATATATACAGCTGACACTCGCAATGATGATGACATCATCTCTTTCAAAAAGTGAACTTGTTGCTGAGTGCCGTAGTTGGTCTATTTCATCGTTAATTGATGCGTCCTTTTCAATAAAAGTATCTGTTGATGGCACATAGGCTTCCGGTTGATAGTAATCGTAATAACTTACAAAGTACTCTACTCTATTTTCCGGAAAAAATTCTTTAAACTCGCTATATAATTGTCCTGCTAATGTCTTATTATGGGCAATAATAAGTGTAGGTTTCCCTACTTGTTTAATCACATTACTCATAGTAAACGTCTTACCTGTACCAGTTGCACCGAGTAACGTTTGATGACGTTTGCCCTCATGAACGCCTTCAACAATTTTATTAATTGCTTCTGGTTGATCACCTTGAGGTTTGAAATTAGATTGTAATTTAAATGGGTGGTGTTCCATAGTGACACATACCTCCTATATATTTTCTCTACCGATACGAACATACTTGATGTGTCGATGCTTAAAATACCTATAATCAATGTCTATGCTATCTGCGCCAAGGCCACAGATTCATATTCTCGTTACATATTTTAACAGATTATCAAATAACAAAGCAAACATTTGTTCGCTAATACGTTCTATATATAAATAAAAAACAAACATAGTCCGTCACCATGTTTGCCTGAATTGTGTTTGTTTATAATAAAATCCACTGTATTGTTGAAGTTATGTTATTATAAATCGCTTATTTAACTATAGCAATTAAGTTGCTTAATACTTAATACTCAGTCATCTTCTTTTTTATGAAATTCTAATTGATCAATAATAAGGTAACCAGCTAACAATGAGGCAACATCTATAAAGATAATCCATTCATTGTGAAAAAAACCCTTTTCAACGGAAGCGCCAATTATAATTAATGTCAAAATTGTTCCTACCCATTTACTTCTAGTCAAAATGCTAAAGAATACGACGAAAATGCATGGGAAAAAGGATGCGAGCACATACCAAATCATTCACTTCACCCATTTCTATTATTTAAAATGGACATTGTTGTTTCACGTAATTCTGATCTTGGGATAAACTTCTCTGTTAACATTTCAGGAATAATATTTTCTATAAAATCTTGTACCGAACTCAAATGATCAAATTGCATAATAGTTTCCAACGACATCTCATATATTTCAAAAAATAGTTGTTCGGGATTTCGTTTTTGTATTTCGCCAAATGTTTCATATAACAAATCAATTTTATCAGCAACAGAAAGTAATTGACCTTCCAATGAGTCATCTTTACCTTCTTGAAGTCTTTCACGATATATATCTTGATATGCTTCTGGAATTTCTTCATTTATAAAATGATCAACCATCTCTTCTTCAACTTGTGAGAACAATTTTTTTAATTCCCCACTCGCGTATTTAACTGGTGTTTTAATATCACCAGTAAAAATTTCAGCAAAATCATGGTTGAGCGCTTTTTCATATAAACTTTTCCAATCTACTTCATTACCATGGTATTCCTCTACTGTACCTAAATATTGTGCAATTTTAGTTACTTTAAATGAATGCGCAGCGACATTATGCTCAAAATACTTAAATTTTCCCGGTAATCTAATTAATTTTTCTAAATCAGACAAGCGTTTAAAATATTGATGTACTCCCATGACATCGCCTCCTAGTTTGTTTAATGAATGATTATACTTGGTTTTATAATATCATTCAACAACCAAAATGTCTTATCAATGCAATTGAATGTAACTTATTTCACTTATTGAAAATCACACATCTTATCATCCGGTTAACAGGGGTTGCTTTTATTGATTTATCCCAAATCCAAACATAATAACCACTCCTAAAAATTTAGGAGTGGTCGCGTAATAGCTCAATCGAAAATTCAATATTTTATTACTTCTTATACGCTACAACACATCTTTTTATATTAATTTTGAAAATAATTAAACATTACTCATTATTTATAACAGGACATTGACTAATGAATATAACGATATTGTCCAGCATTATGAATAGTTCTATAAGATTTCTTACCTACACCTTGCCAGTTCATTTCTGACACTACAATAGAACCATCAGAATTTTTACGTTCTACAATACCTACGTGTCCATAATTTCCTGCATTAGTTTGGAAAATGGCACCTACCTCGGGTGTATGGTCTACTCTATAACCATTACTACTAGCTGAAGTAGCCCAATTATTTGCATTACCCCATAAATTACCCACTGATTTCCCTAATTGTTGACGTCGTTCGAATGCATAATATGTACATTGTCCCCAATCATAGTAATTACTTCCATTTGAAGCAACTTGTACAGGGCGATAAGTCTTTGAAACTGGTTGTTTGGTCTCATATAGTTTGTTGTCTTCACGTGGTTGCCAATTTTGTATTGTGGGCATTGATTGATTCGACGTTAGCGGGATCTCGTTATTAATATTTTTGGATGGTTCAGTTGGACTTGCTGATTCAAAATTTATCGTGCTAGAATTCTGTATTTGATTGTGCTCTTTTAAAATTTTTTGTAATTGATGGTTTAAGTGTGCAGAACCTTTTTCCGAAACTGCTACGAATTGTCCTGGATAAATGATACTTTCAAGATTTGGATTCAATTGATATAGATCGTTCAATTTCAATTGATGTTTTTCAGCAATGCTTAGAAGTGTATCTCCTTCTTTAACTTCTACTATATCTGACTCTGGAACGACTAATTCTTCACCTGCTTGTACAGCTAATCTGTGATCAATATGATTTAAAGATTGTATCTCGTTAGTCGTTGTAGCGAATATTTGCGCTATATCAGATAAATGGGCATCCTCTTTTACTGTGTGAATTTGGTCTGCTGACGCTATCCCGTTAAACCCTAAAAACAATGCTGTCGATGTTATAGAAATTGTTAATTCTTTCTTCATTTTATGTTCAATCCTTTGCTGTCTTAATAATAACCAATCATAATATAGCACAAAATATTTTTCTTTTTATCATTGTTATTATACTGTAATACAATAGTCAATTGATAATATATTCCAAAATATTATCAATTGACTTTTCATGTTGAATCTATTGGTATGATAGCTTTTTACATTTAAACTCATATACCAAATATATTTAACATGTAATATTTAAATCCGCATTTTACATATATTATTAACTATTCTTGGTATTTTAGTATTAGTTTACTTTTATTATTTCTTATATTAAATATAAATTGATACCAAGTTGAGTCAAAAGTTTTGCTATATCATACCTACTTGACTTATATAATTAAAATATAAAAAGATCTCATCACTAGCTTAAACACTAATGATGAGACCTTTTTAATTTTCGGTATGATCCATTTGGCTACGTAAATATGCTTCAATAAATGGACTTATATCGCCATCCATAACAGCGTCTACTTTACCTGTTTCTTCATTGGTTCTGTGATCTTTAACCATCGCATAAGGATGAAAAACATAGGACCTTATTTGACTACCCCAACCAATTTCTTTTTGTTCACCACGAATCTCTGCCATTTCTTGTTCTTGTTCTTCTATTTTCATTTGATATAATTTTGCTTTTAAAGTTTTCATTGCTGCTTCTCTGTTTTTAATTTGAGAACGTTCATTTTGGTTATTTACCACAATACCTGTAGGGTGATGGGTAATTCGAATTGCTGATTCTGTTTTATTAATATGTTGTCCCCCTGCGCCAGAAGCTCTAAATGTATCAACATTGATATCCTCAGGGTTAATGTCTATTTCTATTTCAGTATTATTAAATTGCGGTATCACATCACAAGATGCAAACGAAGTATGACGACGTCCCGATGAATCAAACGGTGAAATTCGAACAAGTCGATGTACACCTTTTTCTGCTTTCAAATAACCATAAGCATTGTGCCCTTTAATAATTAACGTTACGCTTTTAACACCTGCTTCATCGCCCGGTAGATAGTCTGCAACTTCGACTTTAAAGCCTTTTTGTTCACAGTAACGTTGGTACATTCTTAAAAGCATGTTGGTCCAATCTTGTGATTCAGTACCACCTGCACCTGGATGAAGTTCCATAATAGCATCATTTGCGTCATAAGGACTATCAAGCAATAATTGTAATTCAAAGTTATCTAAGCTTGATTTAAATGCTATAACAGTTTGTTCTAAATCATCCTTCATATCTTCATCGCTTTCATCTAACAAAAGTTCTCTTGTCGTATCCATCTCTTCTATTTCAGCTTCTAACTCTCGATAAGCATTGACAATCGATTTTAAAGCATTATTTTTATCAATAATTTCTTGTGCTTTCTCTTGATTATCCCAAAAAGTAGGGTTCGTCATCATTTCTTCATATTCTTGGATGTTCGTCTCTTTTTCTTCTAAGTCAAAGAGACCCCCTGAGTTGTTCTAGTTTTTCATTGTAATGGTCTATATTACGTTTGATTTCTGATAGTTCCATCATTACATCTCTCCTATTATCGTACGAATAAAATACGTGTCTATTTATATATTGTCATTTGTTTCAATATATCTATTCTACATAAATTTAATCATGAATTACAACTCTGCGGATATGATCTCGTGTTGTTAATAATACTTTGTCCATAATTTTGATAAATTAAAACCGGAAGTTGATATAAAATTCATCAAGGCTTCCGGCTTCAATTACAATCACGTGATAGTTACGCACCGTGACAGTTTTTATATTTTTTTCCACTACCACAAGGACAAGGGTCATTTCTACCAATATGTTCATCTTTAACATAAGGTGATGGTTTAGCTTTCTCTTTTCCATCTTCCGCAGAAACATGTTGTGCCTTGCCAAAGTCTGTTGTTTTATCTCGCTCTACATCATCTTCTACAGAAACGACTGACTTCAAGATATACTTACTGACATCTTCTTCAATGTTTTGCATCATTGTATCAAATAGTTGATGTCCTTCGTTTTGATAATCACGTAATGGGTTCTGTTGCCCATAAGAACGCAAGTGGATACCTTGTCGTAACTGATCCATTGTATCTATATGATCTGTCCAGTGTAAATCAATTGAACGAAGTAAAATCATACGTTCAAATTCATCAAATTGACTACCGATTTTTTCTTTTTGATCTTTTAATGCAACTTCAATTTTTGTCCAGACGACATCATTAATGTCTTCTGTATCTTTACCTTTAATATCTACTAATTTCAAGTCGCCTTCATGTAAGAACACATCTTCAATATAGTTGATGAATGGTTCATAATCTAAGTCTTCATCATCTTCATGAATGTAATAATGAACACTTCTGTCTAACGTTGAGCGGAGCATTTCATTTACTAAATCTCCGCTTTCATCACTATCAATAATGCGATTACGTTCCCCATATATAATCTCACGTTGTTTACGTAATACGTCATCATATTCGAGTACGCGTTTACGTGCATCAAAGTTGTTTCCTTCTACACGTTTTTGAGCTGATTCAACTGCACGTGATACCATTTTAGATTCAATTGGTGTTGAATCATCCATACCTAGACGATTCATCATATTTTGTAAACGCTCTGAACCAAAACGGACCATAAGTTCATCTTGAAGTGATAAATAGAAACGGCTGTCACCTCTATCACCTTGACGACCAGCACGTCCACGTAATTGGTCATCAATACGACGAGATTCATGACGCTCTGTACCGATAACTGCAAGACCGCCAATTTCTTCAACACCGGCCCCAAGCTTGATGTCTGTACCTCTACCTGCCATGTTAGTAGCGATTGTTACAGCACCTCGCTGACCTGCTCCAGCTACAATATCTGCTTCTCGCTCATGATTTTTTGCGTTTAATACATCATGGCGTACGCCATTTTTTTTCAATAAATTAGAAATATATTCACTGGTTTCAACCGCCACTGTACCTAGTAAAACAGGTTGGCCTTGCTTATGTTTTTCAATAACATCTGCTACCACTGCATCAAATTTACCTTTTTGACTAATGTATATTAGATCTGGTTTATCAACACGTTGTACCGGTTTGTTTGTTGGAATTTGGGTTACAGTCATATTATAAATATTTCTAAATTCTTCTTCTTCCGTTTTAGCTGTACCTGTCATACCTGATAATTTATTGTACATTCTGAAATAGTTTTGGAATGTAATTGACGCCATCGTTTTAGATTCATTTTGAATCTTCACGCCTTCCTTCGCTTCAATTGCTTGGTGTAAACCTTCTGAGAAGCGACGACCTGGCATTGTACGACCTGTAAACTGGTCTACGATGAGCACTTCACCACCATTTACCATATAATCCACGTCTCGTTGTAATGTCACATGTGCACGTAGCGCAGTGTTAATATGACTTATAATCTCAACGTTATTGACGTCGTATAAGTTATCAACCTTAAACATACGTTCAGCTTTATCAATACCTTGTTCAGTTAATTGTACAGCTTTTGTTTTTTCATCAAAATTATAATCATCTTCATTTTTCAACATTTTAGCGAAGACGTTAGCTTGTGTATAGAGTGAAGTGGATTTTTCTGCTTCACCTGAAATAATAAGTGGTGTACGGGCTTCATCAATTAAAATTGAGTCAACCTCATCAATAATTGCAAAGTTTAACGGTCTCATAACACGTTCTTCTGCATAATTCACCATATTATCACGTAAATAATCGAAACCTAATTCATTATTTGTACTATACGTAATATCACACGCATAAGCTTCCCTTTTTTCACTCGTTGTCATGCTATTCACATTTAAACCTACTGACAGACCTAAAAATTCATATAGTTCTGCCATTTCTTCACTTTGTGTACTAGATAAGTATTCGTTTACTGTGATTACATGCACGCCTCGACCAGCTAATGCATTTAAATAAACTGGCATTGTTGCAGTTAACGTTTTACCTTCACCTGTTCTCATTTCAGAAATATCTCCACCGTGTATTGCTATACCACCCATAACTTGGACTTTGTATGGAATCATACTGAATACACGTTTAGAACCTTCTCTTACAAGCGCATAGGCTTCTGGTAAAATATCATCAAGTATTTTATTTTGTTTTTTTATATCTTCTTCTTCTTGTAATTGTTTTTGAAATGCTTTTGTTTTTTCTCTAATTTCTTCATCAGTTAATATCGACATATCCTCTTCTAAAGCAAGGACTTTGTCGGCTAATTTACCAAGGCGTTTTATTTCTTTTTTATTGCCGTCTGCAATCTTTGATAAAAAACCCATTTTGTTCGCTCCTTTAGCTTTTAACTCTTAACTTACAACTATTTATGATATCATTTATAAGCTTAAATTTACACTTATACACTTATATTATAAATCGTTTTTGCTGGTTAATGCTATTTTATATTGATTATCTACGTTCGAATGATACTTTCATTTGTATTCAATAAAAATATACTCATAACTTTGGCTAGCTTTCAAATTATTTCATACTAACACAACAAAAAATGAGCGTCCATGATTTAACTCAATCATGAACGCTACGGTTAATTAAATATAATATTTAATTAAAACAAATTATTCAGTCGTTTCAATTAATCCATATTTCCCATCTTTTCTTTTATAAACAATACTCGTACCATCAGTTTCACGATCTGTGAAAATAAAGAAATCGTGCCCTAATAAATCCATTTGTAATACTGCTTCTTCTGAATCCATAGGTTTTAAACTGAAATTTTTTGAACGAATAATTTCGATATCACTGTCATTGTCATCATTTTCAATCTCTTCCGCTTCACTTTCTTGTGGAAGTGATGCAAATGCTTCTTGTTCTCCACGATTACGATTTTTTCTGTTTACGCGAGTTTTATATTTTCTTACTTGTCTTTCAAGTTTACCGTTAATTAAATCGATACCAGCGTATAAATCATCGTGACGTTCTTCAGCTCTTAATGTAACGTTTTTCAATGGAATAGTTACTTCGATTTTTGAAGCTGAATTTTGATACGTTTTTACTTTAACATGTGCAGTTGCATTTGGCACATTGTTAAAATAACGTTCTAATTTACCAATTTTCTCCTCAATATAGTTGCGAATCGCATCAGTAATAGTGAGGTTCTCCCCGTGAATTTCAAATCTGATCATAATAATCGACTCCTTTAAAACCTCTATATTGGTAATATTGCTTACTTATATAATACCACGTTTCCCTCACCGTGCAAACGTAAACACATCGAATTTTCTGATTTTTCTAACAAATAGTGTTTTTGCAGCATGGTGAACCGTTAAGCCAGTAGTATAAACATCATCTACAAGCAAAATTTTTTTATTTTCTAATTCTAGATTTTTTACGATTTCGAAAGGATTATTTAATTGAGCACGCAAAGATTTACTTAATAGTGATTGTTTAGGTCTAACACGTGTACAGAGTATAGTATGATACTGGACATGAATATGATCTAACACTGTACTTACTGGATTAAACGTCCTTTGACGGTCCCTATCAATCGGTGAGGGTATGGGAACGATATAATCATAATATGCTTTTGGGAAATGTAACAGTTCAGCAATAATTTCACATACTGCGACATCTTTTTTGAATTTATATTGTTGCATAAGCTTTTTCATTATACCTTTATATTCAAATTGGCAGTATAATTGGTCCATTAATATATAGTTAGTAGCTAAAAAGGTACAATCTAAGCACGTTTTTTCATGTTTTCTTAACCTTTTTAAACACCTCGCGCATCGATTTTCAAGCGTAATTGTTACTTCATTCCATTGGTCTGCGCACGTTTCACATAATTTAGAAGCCTTTTTATAAAAAGTGCAAGCGTTAAATGGTTCGAAAATAAGATTTTGACATTGAATACATCTAGACATTTAACCACCCCTTTTTAACCCCTAATTTATTCATTCTTTTAATATTCTTGCGTGCCTTAAGCATTTCTATAGTAATACCTTCATGCAGAAATAATACAAGGCCTGTAGGCGCTTCTAATTTGCGACCTACCCTTCCTGCAATCTGGACAAGGGCACTACTTTCAAACTTATGACTGTTCAGTACAATGACATCTAAGTTAGCCATTGTGAATCCCCTTTCTAATATTGTAGTAGTAAATATCACTTTGTAATGACCACTTCTTAAAGCTTCTATTTTTTCGAATCGGAGTGTGTCTTCACTATGAACATAGGTTAATTGATTAATTTTCTTTTTATAGTAATGATACATTAGCTTCATTTGACTTATATTATTAAAAAACACGAGTGTATAACGTTTCGATGCAATTTGTTGGTTAATTAACTTTAAAAGATAATATTGAATTCTGTACGGATTAATTTTGTAAAATTTAAACTCAGGAACGGATAAATGATGTCTATGAAACCTTGCAGGTAGTGTAATGATATCATTTTGCTCTATCTTTCTAATTAATGATACCGGAGGGGTAGCCGTCATATATATGTGACAGCATCGTTGTTTTGAAGCATACTTGATTGCATTTAAAAGGGACTCATCCATCGATAATGGAAATGCGTCAACTTCATCTACTATAACTAGGTCAAAGTGCTCTTTAAACCGATATAATTGATGTATGGTTGCAACGACAAAATGACCATTATAGCATTGACCGTGGCCTTGGTAGAGAATATCTATCGCTTCTTTTCGAAAAGCAGCTTTAATACGTGAACTTACTTCTAGAACGACATCTACTCTTGGAGACACAATCGCAATATTATATCCGTGCTTTCTGGCATAGCTAATACCTTCAAATATCATTTCTGTCTTACCAGCACCCGTCACTGCATATAATAATTTGGTATTAAATGTTTTGATAGCTCTTAATATTTCACCAGATGCAAAACGTTGCTGTTCTGAAAGTTCAAATGTTAAGTGATATATTCCTTGAGAGATGAGTGTATCTGTTTCAGTAATATATACTTTATTAAGATTATCCATTCTACCCAAATCAATACAATTTCTGCAATATACAATAACTTTACCTATTATATTGGCATAATAATTATAAAAATGGTGATGCTTTTGCGTATGACACTGGAGACAATACCATTGTCCATGTTTTTTAATTATACCTGTGTTTATATACTTAATTTTCTCATCTGTTAATAGCGTTTTGACAGTAATTAATCTTCCATAATATTTTATTTTATATTACCTCCTATAAAAAAGACATGTACACCATTATCGGCAATACATGTCTTAAACGAGTCAATATTATGTCGTACGTATGTTTCTTCCTGTAAATCCTAAACCCATACCTCCAGAGCCTAAGTGAGCTGCAACTACGGGTCCTAACTGAGAGCGGTGAATCGTATACTCTGGATGATTTTGCTGCAATAATTCTTGCAACCAATCTGCATCTTCAGATTTATCCCCTTCAACAATAAATAAAGTGACTTCATTATAATCTTTCACATGATCTATTACATGATCCACGATTTCTTTTAAGGCGCGTTTTTTCGTACGTACTTTTGCTTCTGGTACAATTTTACCGTCCTCAAACTTTAACACAGGTTTCATTTTAAGCATTGTTCCTATCCATGCTTGTGCCCCTGTGATTCGACCGCTCTTTTGTAAATTTTTCAAGTCATCTACCATTAAGAATGCACCACTCACGTCAAGCATCGCTTCTAGTTCTCGAATAATTTCTTGAGGTGTATACCCTTCTTCTATCATTTCAACTGATTTAAGCACATAACCACCTTCTATCATGGCTGCTAATTGAGAATCAAATGTATGTACATTAATGCCTTCTACCATTTCTCCTGCTTGCGTAGCAGTTTGGTAACAGCCGCTGATTCCATCTGATAAGAAAATAGCGATGACATCTGTATACCCTTCCTCACGAAGCGCTTCAAAATGTGTTATGAACTCTCCAATTGCAGGTTGACTTGTCGTGGGTATTTTCTCAGAACTTTCCATTCTTTTATAAAATTCCATCGATGATATTGATACGTTTTCTACATAATTATCACCATTTTCAAATGTAACGCTTAATGGTGCAACTCTAATACTATATTTATCAATTAATGTTTGAGATAGATAACTTGTTGAATCTGTTAAGACAGCAATCTTCATCTTAATCCTCCTCAATTATACTCACAACCATAATACCTTATTTTTCGTAAAAAGAAAATTTATTTTTACATTTAATCTATAATTCAATACAGTGTATAATATAAGTATTAAACTCATTTGGGTAATATACATAAATGGTTATCTGGATAATATAGAAATGAGGTGACAATAAATGAATGATGCGATTATAACGATTAAACAAGAACATACAATTGAAAATGTAATTAACAAATCACGTTTCATAGCACATATTAAACCTGTAGATTCAGAGGAAGAAGCCAAAGCTTTTATCGAAACAGTAAAAGCTGAACACCGAGAAGCCACACATAATTGCTCTGCTTATACAGTTGGAGACCAAATGAATATCCAAAAGGCAAACGATGACGGTGAACCGAGTGGCACTGCAGGTGTGCCTATGCTTGATATTTTAAAAAAACTGGATATACATAATGTTTCTGTCGTAGTCACGCGCTATTTCGGGGGTATTAAATTAGGTGGTGGCGGTCTAATCCGTGCCTATAGTGGCGCCGTAAGAGATGTCATTTATGATGTGGGTAGAGTTGCTTTACGACCGGCTATACCTACCACAGTCACGATTGCTTATGATTTAACTGGAAAGTTTGAATACGAACTTGCTAGTACGCCTTTCTTACTGCGCGACACGAATTATACTGATAAAGTAAGTTATCAAATTGATGTTGTTGAGACGGATTATGATGAATTTTTAGAATTTTTAAATCGTAATACCGCAGGAAACTATGATTTAGTAGAAAATAATGTGGTTCGCTTACCTTTCGATATTTCTACATCATGATGCTAACAGGAGTTACAACGATAAACTGACAATTATGTCATAAAAAAACCAGCCACAATATTAGATTATGGCTGGTTTATTAATGTTTAAACATTAGTATTTCAGGGTTTGTATTTATTGATGGTTATATTTTAATATATCTTCTAATGATATTCATCATCTTTACGCCGTTGTTTGTTTTCAATGAGTTTCATCAGTGGTCTATAATCATCATCAATAAGACCTGTAAATTCTACAATGAGCTCAATCGTAACTAAAATAAGAATAAGCATCATGAGTACACCCCACGGCTGGGATAAATATAATATAATACTAGCAAGACTAAAAAGTAATGCTATAGAATATATAAGTATTACCGTCTGACGATGTGAATAACCGAGTTCTAGTAATTTATGATGGAGATGCGATTTATCTGCTTGCATAATGTGTTGACCTTTCTTAACACGTCGAATCATAGCAAATAATGTGTCTATAAACGGCACTGCTAAGATAACAATAGGGAAGAATAACGAAATAAAAGTGATATTCTTAAACCCGAGTAATGATAAGAATCCTACGATAAACCCTACAAGTAACGCCCCGCTATCACCTAAGAAAATTTTAGCTGGATGGAAATTGAAGAATAAGAATCCTAAAAGTGCACCGATTAAGACACTACAAATCATCATAATAAAAATATTCGCTTGTAAGATTGCTATAAAACCAATTGTCATCAATGCAATCATAGATACACCAGATGCTAAACCATCTAACCCATCGATGAGATTAATTGCATTCGTAATGGCAACAATCCACACCACAGTGATTGGAATACCTAATATACCAAAATGTATTGTTGGTCCAATTGGTAGAGAGATAAAGTCAATTGTTACACCATAGTAGACAACAACGAGTGCTGCAACTATTTGACCCATTAGCTTTATAATTGGTTTCAAATCATAGATATCATCTATAAGCCCCACCAAATAGATTAATACAGATCCAATAACAAGAGGTTTAACTTCATTTTCTATTGGATGGCCTAACCATATCCCTAATAAAAATGATAAAAGTATTACTGTTCCGCCTAATACAGAAACAGGTTTTGTATGTACTTTTCTAAAATTCGGCTTATCTACAATGCCTAATTTATGAGAAACCTTTATGACTATTGGTGTTAGTATTAAACTGACAATCATTGAGAAAATGATTAATAATAACGTATACATCAGTTCACCTTCATTAATATAATTCTTGATTATTTTGAATTCCAAAGTTATTCATTGAAAATAATTGCTATCTTAAATCGTAAATTCATATCATTTGTAAAGTCGCATTCTAAGTTATAATTGATATAAGTTAGGCACGCGCTAAATCTTAATATTGACTCACTTAATACTATAATACCTCATACGCTTTTACTTATACAAATAGTAATGAGATAATTAGCTTTCTATAAATAAAGCTATGATATATTTAATGGTCTAAATGATTTTATATAATCATCCAGACGAATATTTTAACATGAATATTAAGTGAATGTTATAAATTTCTATTTATATAGTGATGACAAATTGTAAGTTTTCACTTACAATTACTAAGTGTTTATTTAAAGGAGTGTAAAATGAAATGTTTGAAGCTATTATCTATAATATTTCTGTTACTGTTGCAGGTATTTATTTATTCCACCGCTTACAGTACTCAGAAAATAAAAACATGGTGTTTTCAAAAGAATACGTCACTATTTTAATGACGATAGTAGCACTTTTATTATCAGTCTATCCAGTGCCATTATTCCAAGAATACGCACTCTATTTAACGTTTGTACCTATTTTATTTCTAGGTAGGTATACCAATATGGTTTATACAGTTCTATCTGCATTTATTGTCGCCTTAGTTAATGTATTAATCGGTGATTATACTATTATTGCCGCTATGATACTTATTGTTATCGCACTCATCATTGGCGCAGTTGGACCATTTTTAAAACAAAATGATATTATTTCATTACAAATATTAAACTCGATTGCTTTAGTTATTTTTGTTATTTTATCACTTATTAGTCCGTATTATGAACTAACAGAAGTCTTATTCTTAATACCGCTTTCCTTTATTCTAACAATCACCTCATCTATCACGTTTGTTGATATTTGGCATTTTTTCTCCTTAGTAAATCGTTATGAGAATGAAGATAAACTTGATTATTTAACTGGATTAGGTAACGTTAAAGAATTCGATAGACACTTAAATGAAACGACGCGTAAAGCTGAAGAAAATAATGAAAGCTTAGGTTTATTACTGATTGATATAGATGGATTTAAAGATGTAAACGATAAATTTTCACATAAATCTGGAGATGCAGTACTTAGACAAGTTGCACAATTATTAAAAAATTACGTACCACAACAATTTAGTATTTATCGTAATGGCGGAGAGGAATTTTCAATCGTTTTATACGATTATACTTTAGATCAATGCGTAAAACTCAGTGAAAACATTCGAACTGGGGTAGAACAATCTACATTCCATCTGCCAAATAAAGAAGTTATCAAATTGTCTGTATCTATAGGTGTAGGTTATTTAACTCAAGAAGATTTTAAATCTCAACGTAAAGTATTTAAAATAGCAGATGATATGCTTCATATGGCTAAAAATGAAGGCCGTAATCAAGTTATGTTTAATCCTATTGTTAAATTATAAATATTTACACATCATTGCTAACAGAGGAGCTTCCAATTATGGAGGCTCCTCTTATTTTTCTAGGTCTTACTTAACAATTCACTTATTTCAAATGGCCTTCCCCTTATATTAATAGTTACAACATAAACAACTCTAAAACAGTCACTATCCTACTGCACTTCGGCGTATGTTAAAATCATCTTAAATACATTGCTTTTTTAATTTACAACTCTAAATATCACAAATATAAAATTATGTTTGTTACAATATATTATTAGAGAGAGTAACTAACAATAGTGTATTGATTACTATTGCAAGTCAGTGTTGTACGCTGTAAACTTTCAATTGTTCTAATATCATTTCAGGGGGTGACCAGCTATGTCAGATACAATCACTATTATAGATGAAGATAAAGTGATTGATGTCGTACTTATTGCAGGAAGAATATTACTTGAAAGTGGCGCTGAAACTTATCGTGTAGAAGACACGATGACACGAATCGCCGCAAATTTCGGGTTAGATGATACATACAGTTTCGTAACTTCTACAGCAATTATTTTTTCACTTAATGACCGTACTAATACAAGACTTGTACGTATACGTGAGCGAACGACTGACTTAGAAAAAATCGCTTTAACTAATAGTTTATCGCGTAAAATTTCAAATAAAGAGTTAAGTATAGATGAAGCTAAATCTGAGTTGATTCATTTACATCATGCGTCCTTACAATTCTCATCTATTACTAAATTCATTGCAGCAGCAATCGCATGTGGCTTCTTTCTATTTATGTTTGGTGGCGTAATGAATGATTTCCTTTTCGCTATTATTGCTGGTGCTGGTGCGTTTTTAACGTTTGATTTTGTACAACGTTACTTCCAAATTAAGTTCTTTTCAGAATTTCTTAGTGCCGCAGTTGTTATAACGATAGCTTCCACTTTTACTAATTTAGGTATGGCTGAAAACCAAGATATTATAACCATTGCTGGTGTCATGCCACTAGTTCCAGGAATATTAATCACTAATGCCATTCGTGATTTAATGGCTGGAGAATTGATTGCGGGTATGTCCCGTGGCGTTGAAGCAGCTCTCACAGCATTTGCTATCGGGGCTGGCGTTGCCATTGTTTTACTAATATTTTAAAAGGAGTGCTTGTATGATTATTGGTTATTATTTTTTACAATTTATAATTAGCTTTTTAGCTACGATGCTTTTTTCAATCATCTTTAATGCACCACGTCGCCTCCTTTTAGCTTGTGGTTTTGTTGGCGCAATGGGTTGGATTATTTTCAAGATTACTGTCGATTTAGATTTTGGTAAAGTTATGTCTTCTTTTTTAGGTAGCTTTATTTTAGCAATGATGAGTCACGTGATGAGTAGACGTTATAAACGACCTGTTATCATCTTTATTGTGCCTGGAATTATCCCGTTAGTTCCAGGTGGATTAGCGTATGAAGCTACGCGCTATTTAGTAAGCAATCAATATACTCTAGCTGTTAATACATTTCTTGAGGTTACTTTAATTTCAGGTGCAATTGCCTTTGGTATTTTATGTGCAGAGATTCTCTACTACAGCTATACGCGAATTAGACAGCATTATGGTAGAATGAATGGTAAAACATATAAAAAATCTTACAATATGAACAATAGAGCATAAGGGGTGTTTTTTTGAGAGCAAATATAATTGATAGATTAACAAGATATGTAACGATTGATACACAGTCTGATCCAAATTCCGAGTCAACGCCTTCTACAGAGAAACAATGGAACTTACTCAACTTATTAAATGACGAGCTCACTGACTTAGGTTTGAAGACTGATATTGATGAACAAGGTTATTTATTCGCAACATTGGAAAGTAACGCAGGAAAAGATTTACCTACTGTTGGATTTTTAGCTCATGTTGATACGTCTCCTGATTTTAATGCAACTGATGTAAATCCACAGATTATAAATAATTACGATGGTCAACCAATTAAATTAGGGCAAACAAACCGTATATTAAGCCAAGACATATTTCCTACTATGAAACATGTGGAAGGACATACACTAATGGTCACAGACGGCACATCTCTCCTAGGCGCTGATGATAAAGCTGGCGTCGTGGAAATCATGGAAGCTATTAAGTATTTAACTGAGCACCCTGAGGTTAAACACGGCCCTATACGCATCGCCTTTACACCAGATGAAGAAATAGGAAGAGGCCCTCATGCATTCGATGTGGAACGTTTCAATGCTGACTTTGCCTATACGATGGATGGTAGTGAATTGGGAGAATTACAATATGAAAGTTTCAACGCTGCGGAAGCAATTGTTACTTGTCATGGTGTAAACGTACATCCTGGTTCTGCTAAAAATACGTTGATTAATGCGATTCTTTTAGGCCAACAATTTAATTCATTGTTGCCACAAAACGAAGTTCCTGAAAGAACAGAAGGTTATGAAGGTTTCTATCATTTAATGAAAATAGAAGGTGACGTTGAGAAGACGACATTACAATACATCATTCGTGATCATGACAAAACTAACTTTGACTTGCGTAAAAAACGTCTTGTAGAGATTAAAAATGATATCAATACACATTATTCTGATACCCCAATTGAAATTGAAATTAATGACCAGTACTATAATATGGGTGAAAAAATTGCATCAACTCCCCATGTCATTGATATTCCTAAACGCGTTTTTGAAAAATTAGATATCCCGACTAATACAGATCCAATACGTGGCGGTACAGATGGATCCCAACTTTCTTATATGGGGTTACCGACGCCTAATATCTTTACAGGTTGTGCTAATTTTCACGGACCGTTCGAATATGCCTCTATCGATGTTATGGAAAAAGCTATAGAAGTTATTATTGGTATCACACAAGAAGTAGTGAACACATATAAAAAATAATATAAACGTAAGTTGTATTCACATGTTTAAACGTAGCAAAAAAGAGTAGGTTTTTAATCTACTCTTTTTTTATATAAACTATCATTTGATACCAATTTAATTAGATTTCAAATTGAGTTTTTAGTAATTTAATCGCTTGAACCGTATAATGTCTTATTTGAATACCCATTTTAAAATCTGTGAAGCTTTCTGGCATTTCAATAAATGTATTGAATGAAGCGGTCACGCCCATTGATTCAAACAAATCAAACTTATCATCCGTGGCACAAATCGCAATGGAAGGTTTATTATATTTAGCTGCTAGCTCAGCAAGGCGTACTGTTGTTGTTTCTAGAATTTGATCTGCTTCATTTACCCCTTCACCAAATATAATTAAGTCAGCTTGTTGAATTAATGAGTCTAAATGTGTAATTTGATCAACTAATTCGTGGCTCGTCATAATCTCAGCATCATAAAGTACATTTAAAGCCGCGGCAATACCACCACCTGCGCCGCCTCTTTCAACAGGTCCCATCGTTAGCCTTAATTCACTCTTGAAAATTTCACTTAAATACCAAAGTAAGTTGTCTATTTCAGCTGCATTCTGATGCGTGAGTCCGTGTGTTTCATATGTTTGCATAATCTCACTTTTTTTACCATATAATTTGCTGTCAAAATCAGACATTAACTGAAAGCTTACATTTTTCAATTGTGGATGTATTCCAGAAATATCTATTTTGCGAATATACTTCAACATCTTACTACCTTGGCGTAAATCGACTTCTTGAGCTTCATCGTCATAGAATTTAGCTCCTAATGCTTGTAGCATACCTGCTCCACCATCAAAGCTTCCGATACCACCAAGAGACATAATAATGTGTTCGGCTTTATTTTCTAATGCATCAACAATAATCTCTCCTAAACCGTAACTCGTACGTTCAGTGATGGGTTTACTACCTTTTAAAAACAAATTACCTTCAATGATTGTCATGTTCGTGTCAGTAGTACCATAAACTGCTTCTACTTCATTCATATCTGCATCATGTGCTAGCACTTTATACTTCGTGCCCGATTGCCATAAAAAGACCGAATCCATCAATTCGTGACGTCCATTGAATAACGGCACTTGAACAATATCTGATTTTTCTATTTGGCTAGCTACCGCTTCTTCAACATAACGGTTGGCTTGATAGCTGGATATAATACCATTAAATTCATCCATAGCTACTAAAACTTTCATATTGTCACCTCAAATTTTTTCATAACTGTAAAGTAAGATGATTATACGTCATCTTATGAAAATCATCTTCCCACTGTAGACTTATTTTTTATTAAACCATGTATGCTAAAAAGTATACTCTTATATTTATACCCTGATAGCTCAATTTCTTATCACATTGGTTTAGCTATAAGTATTAAAAAACAAATTCAACCTATAAAGTTTAATTCTTAAAATTTGCCCACTATCTAATTGTAATCTATACATCTCACTTAATTATTTATTATACATGGCATTGAGGATTTTTTCACATTAAAAGAAACGCTTGTTAACCTCTTACTAATGGTAAGAGACTAACAAGCGTTTCAATCTAGTTATTAATTTGTATTATTCTTCAGCGTCTGCTAAAGAAGCGACATTAATATTGTCATGACTTTTATTCCAAATCGCTTGTCCCTTCACAAAATAAAATGCTTGTGGCGATTCGTGTTTTACATTTGTTTGTTCTTCTATATAATTAGATAAATCTCTTTCCTGTTGTACGATTAAGTAGTAACCATCCATATCTCTTTCATATAAAAATTTGTTGAATTGGTCCATTGCATTTGCTGAAATTGGACACGTTTCACTGTGTTTCAGTACAAATACATAATTATTTTCTTCAATAATTTGCTTAAACTGGTCAATCGAACTCAGCTTTATAGCCATTCTATTCACCTCTAAAAATATTTAACACACCCATAAAACTCACAGAGTGCGAAAGTTAACTGATATTGGGATATCATTGTTTCCAATTATACACAAATCTCTTTTTATTGTTAACAGTTTATTCAAATTCTGATAATTTAACTCACACAATACTTTAGTTGTATTTATTTTTTGCTTCTTGATATTTCTTGTTAAATGCCTTTTCATATCGCTCTAATTCTTCACCTTTTTTAGGTAATGCATTATAATCTATTTTTGATAATTGTTCACTGATTTCGATTGTTTCTTCTCGTGTTTCATAGTAATTTTGTAAGCTGTAATACATCTCTATAGCATTTTTACGCGCATCATTCACATAACCATCTGTGATTTCAGCTTTATTTAAGTCTCTAATTTGTTTATTGATTAATGGCATAATTTGTTCTTCTATGGATTGCTTAACTTTAGTGGAATCTGTAGCATCTGCTTCTTTTTCTGCAGTGTGTTTTAAGTCTTTATTGTTTTGTTCTAATTGTTGTTTAAATTTACTAACATCGGTACTTCCACCAGTATCATTAGCTTTATCCATATTATCTTCAACTTGTGATCTGTTTTTCTCAAATAATTTCGTATATTCTAAAATATCTTCATTTGCCTTTATAGATTGGTTACATAGATCGATAAAAGTTTTTAACTCATTAATTGCTGCTTTTTTATTCTTCACAGAATCTAAATAAGTAGATTTAAGATCTTTTGTTTCATTTGATTCTGCTGGTAAATTTTTTGCTGCTATTTCATATTCTTCAACTTTAGGAATTAATTTACTGTTTAGTTTATTTTGAAGATCATTAAACGCTTTTTTATTGTCATCTGTCATATCTGTTTTACTCAGATTGTCTAAACGTTCTAACTCAATGTCATCCATCACTTGCTTCAACTCTCTATCTTTATTTTTCACATCATTCAAAGAACTATCAAAATCTTTAAATTCAGTTGAACCCTCATTATTACAGGCTACAAGAGATGTTGAAAGGCAAATTATTAAGCCGATACAAAGTATTTTTTTCATTTCTGAACTCCTTATCATTCCATATTATACAGAATCTTATTTAACTTGAAAATGATATATGGTATATTGTTTCAGAATTTACAGTTTAACAGTAATACAATAGCTTTTAAAGAAGTGGTCAACCTATATCTAAATGAACATTTATAGATAGCTAAATTAATGACAACCATTTTTCTATGGAAAATTATTGTGTTGTATATTATTCTATTATTATAATTGAAGAATCAGAAAAATACAGTTAAAGTACAAAACTTATAATAATTTGTCATACTTTTTAGCAAAGACGCTTAATCATTGGTATAATAAACAAAATGAATTCAACAGGAAAGGATGTTCTAAATTTGCATAAAGACGACATCTTAAAGGAATTAGAAGCAATCGTCCCAAAGGAAATTATAAAAGTAGACGAGCCTCTAAAACGCTATACATATACTGAAACTGGTGGTCAAGCTGACTACTATTTATCACCCACTAAAAATGAACATGTCCAATCTATTGTGCGCTATGCGTATACCAATGATATCCCGGTTACTTATTTAGGTAACGGCTCAAATATCATTATTCGTGAAGGTGGCATTAGAGGTATTGTACTTAGTTTATTGTCTTTAGACTACATTGACGTCTCTGATGACGCTATTATTTCTGGTAGTGGTGCGGCTATTATCGATGTATCACGTACTGCAAGAGACCATGGTCTGACTGGCTTAGAGTTCGCCTGTGGTATTCCTGGATCTATTGGTGGCGCTGTATTCATGAATGCAGGCGCTTATGGGGGTGAAGTCAAAGATTGTATTGACTATGCGCTTTGTGTAAATGATAAAGGTGAATTAATCACTTTAACAAATAAAGACTTAGAATTAGATTATCGTAATAGTATCGTTCAGAAAGAACATCTAGTTGTTCTCGAAGCAGCTTTTACATTAATGCCAGGAAATCAACAACATATTCAAGAAAAAATGGATGATTTAACAGAAAGAAGAGAATCAAAGCAACCACTGGAATACCCTTCATGTGGTAGCGTCTTCCAACGCCCACCTGGTCACTTTGCTGGTAAATTAATTCAAGATGCTAATTTGCAAGGACATCGCATCGGAGGCGTAGAAGTTTCTAAAAAACATGCTGGCTTTATGGTTAACGTAGATAACGGAAGTGCGACAGACTACGAAAATTTAATTCACCATGTCCAAAAAGTTGTAAAAGAAAGATTTGATGTTGAATTACATCGAGAAGTTAGAATTATTGGTGAACATCCACTAGATTAATAGGAGCTGTGGTTATGATTAATATATATGGTTCTACTATAGACAATGAAGCACGTTGCACACATTACCCAACACCTTTGGATATTATTGCAATTAAATTTAAATGTTGCGACAAGTACTATCCATGTTATAAATGTCATAATGAACATGAATCGCATGCTATAAAAAGATGGGATTCAAATGAATTTAATGAAAAAGCAATATTATGTGGTGTTTGTCAACATGAAATGACCGTCAATGAATATATGATGATTGAAGCTTGTCCTGTTTGTGATGGTCACTTTAATAATCGTTGTAAATATCATTATCATCATTATTTTGCTATATAGGTATCTGAAGCTTTGCCTTCGTTAAAAATTATATATTAAAGTACATAAAGACAAACCAAACGTAAGTAAAATGTTTGGTTTGTCTTTATGTCTAATACCTTCTTAGGTTCGTAAAAAATATCGGCGAAGTCATATGACTTCGCCGACATTTATAAGCTAACCTAACCCCCACATTAGGTTAAACGCTTTATTAATTATTTATCGAGTGCTTTTTCAACTTCTTCAATTTGTTTAATTGCTGTAGTTGTTGAACCACTTGCAAAGTACCAAAGTTTCGGATCTAATTCATAAACTCTATCTTCTTTAATAGCGTCTACATCTTTGATAACGTCATTGCCTAATACTTGCTTCGCTGTTGATTTACCGCCAATTGCTTTACCACGATCCATAGCAAAGATGATACTTGGGTTCTTTTCTGCTACATATTCATTTGTTACGTTTTGACCGTGTTTACTATTTTTAATATTTTCATCTACCGGTGTGAAGCCCATTGTGTCAAAGATCATTGCGCCGAATCTTTCACCACCGCCATATGTTGATAATTCACCTTCATTAACTAATAAGAATGAAGCTTTTTTATCCTTTAAGTCTTTTGTTTTTTCTTTAATACCAGCAATTTTATCGTCTAATTTTTCAGTAAGTGATTTTGCTTCATCTTCTTTTTGATAAATTTTGCCTAAGTTTTCAGTGTTTTTCTTCAATGAATTCACTTCGTCTTTGTCGTTCACACCTACGTATACTACTTTAGCATCTGGCGCAGCTTTTTTGAATTCATCTAGATTTTTTTGATTTGCTGTACGGCCAGAAATATAAATTACATCTGGTTTAGCTTCTGCAACTTTATCGAAATTAACTTCTTTAAGGCTTCCTGTGTTTAAGTATTTGTCATCTTTAAACTCGCTTAAGAAATCAGGTAATGATTTAGAACCTTCACCTTTAGGAACTGCTTTCACTTTATCTTCAAGTCCTAATTCTTTCAATGTGTCTAATGTACCATAATCAAACACAACCGCATTTTCAGGGTTTGTAGGTACTTCTACTGTTTCTTCCACCGTTTTAGCGTCACTGCCATCACGTTTTTCTCCACTTGCCTGATATTTATTTTCAATTTTAACAGTTTTATTTGAATCTTCATTTTCTGATTTAGTGTTTGATGATTTTTTATCATCTGAGCCACCATTACTACATGCTACTAATAAAAACATTAAACCTACAACTAATAATAAAGCAAACTTTTTCATTTTTTACGCCTCCTGATTTTCCTAATGATGTTTCCTATTATGCCCTTAAAAGTTTAACTTCGTTCTCGTTGCATCACTCCTTTCAAGTGTGGTGAATAGAATTACATTGAGTATGCAAGTTCTAAATCTTGCGTTGCATTCATTTCATCAAAGTATATACAGATACGTTGACCACGAATTTCTTCAATACTTACGTCCATATCATATAACGCTTTTAATGTATCCTCTTGAATCACATCATCTTTTGTACTTGCTTTTACGACTTCTCCATCCTTTAAGGCGATGATATCGTCTGAATAGCACGAAGCAAAGTTAATATCATGAATAACCACAATAATTGTTTTATTTAAATCTTGTGCGAGCTGACGTAATGTTTGCATGATTTGCACTGAGTGCTTCATATCAAGATTGTTTAATGGTTCATCTAACAAGATATATTCCGTATCTTGAGCAATTGTCATTGCGACATATGCACGTTGACGTTGGCCACCAGATAACGTTTTTATATAACGGTGTCTAATTTCTTTAAGCTGTAATAACTCTAATGCATACTCCACCTGTTCTTTATCTTCTTTTTTTAAATGGCCTTTAGAATATGGAAATCTTCCGAAATTAACTAATTGCTCTACTGTTATATTTAGTTCAGTATGATTAGATTGTTTTAAAATTGATAATTTTTTAGCCAATTCATTACTTTGATAGTCAGCTATTGATTTACCTTCTATTTCTATCGAACCAGTTTCAAAATCCATTAAGCGTGTAATTGCAGCTAGTAATGTACTTTTACCTGCACCGTTTGGTCCAATCATAGAAGTTAATCGGCCTTTATTTATTTCAACATTTATATTTTTTAAAATTGCTTTATCTTGAATATTTTTATTAAGCTCTTGTACACGTATCAATTCGCATGTCTCCTTTTTATTAATAAGTAAATGAAGTAACTTCCACCTACTAAATCAATAATTATACTTACTTGCGTCGTTGCTTCGAACAAATTCTCTACTACAGCTTGTGCAATAAATAAACTTAACCAACTCATCAAAATAGTCGCTGGCAATATGTATTTATGTTCATATGTCTTCATCAATTCATGTGCTAAGTTAACTGTTAATAATCCTAAAAATGTAATTGGTCCAACAAGTGCTGTTGAGATGGATACTAATACTGCTACTAGTATAAGCAATAGTCTCGTTAATGTTTTATAAGATACCCCCAAATTGATTGCTTGATCTTTTCCTAATAACAGGACATCTAAATACGGTATGGTACGCATCGTAATAAATATGAGAATAACTAATATCACACCGCACAGTGTAACTAATTTTGTGTTGGAAGCATCGAAATTGGCAAACATGGCACTTTGCACTGCTAAGAAATCTTCAGGGTTTATAATCAATTCTAAAAATCCAGTAATACTACGGAAGAATGTACCTAATATAACTCCGACAAGTAGAATAAAGTATACTGACACGTCACCAATTCTAAAAACACCTTGGAATAAGAATAATGAAAATACAATCATTACGAGTAATGAAATTAAAAAGCTGAGATACAAGTTAGTAACAAAAACAGATTGTACCCCAAATACAAATACTACTAAGACCTTCACAAACATGTATACAGCATCAAGCCCCATAATCGAAGGCGTTAATAGTCGGTTACTTGTAATGGCTTGAAATATCACTACTGAAGCTGCTATTGCCCCTCCTACCAATATCATTAATATAAGTTTTCTCAATCTACTAGAAAATTGATATTGAAATATGTCAAAATCAATTCCTATAACAAGATAAAGCCCTGCTGCTAATGCAGTTACTGCAAATAAAATGAATAATTTTGTTTTAGCACTAATTTGCATAATTATGTCGTCCTTTCATCAGCAAGATTATAAAAATAATAGTGCCAAACACACCAATTGTTAATCCAATATTAATTTCATAAGGATACACAATAACTCTGCCGATTATATCGGAAAACATTACAAATATAGCGCCTAACATAGCTGTATGTGGCAATGCGTTTTTTAAATGATCGCCTCTAAAAATAGAAACAATATTCGGAACAATCAGCCCTAAGAATGGAAGTGTTCCAACCGTAACAACTACTAAAGCAGTAATTGTCGCTGTAATAAACAAACCAATGTTAATTATTTTTTCATAATTAACACCTAAGTTATTACTAAAATCTTTTCCCATCCCTGCAATTGTAAATTGGTTCGCAAATATATATGTAAGTATAAGTAACGGGATGCTTAAATATAAAATTTCGTATCTTCCGCTTGTGATAATAGCAAAGTTTCCGTTTAACCAGTTGCCTATGCTTTGCACGGCGTTCGTTCTTAAAGCGATAAATGTAGCGAAGCTAGAAACAATACCACCTAGCATAATACCTAACAACGGTATGAAAATTACATCAGTAAACCGTATATACTGGACTAATTTCACAAACAAGAAAGTACCTGCAATACTTAATGTCACTGCAAAAACTAATTTAATCATTATATTAGCTTGAGGGAATAGTATAAGAGATATTAAAATACCTAGCTTAGCCCATTCCATCGTACCCGCTGTTGTTGGGCTTACAAATTTATTCTGCATCATTTGTTGCATGATTAGACCTGCAAGTGCCAATGTACTTCCGGAGATTAAAATACTTACAGTTCTCGGTATCCTACTCGATAAAATAATATTGAGTTGTTCTTTAGATAAGTGGAATATGTCTGTAATAGAAACTTTACTTACACCAATAAATAGAGAAAGGATAGATAATAACAATAAAATGATAAACAATACAATACCATTAAGTAAGAATTTCATAATGAGGATCCTATTCCTTTCGATGTACAATGAGTTCATAAATACTATTGGGTTTGATAATCATTATCAATAGTTATACTAAAATTTTAACACTTTTATTCGTAAATTCAATAGCAATAATTAATTTTGGACAAAGTATTATTGAGCAAAACAAAAATAAAGTTCACTTATTGTATAATTTGTTACATACAACTTTTAAAGAATATAAAAAAGCTGCCAAATTTTCCTTATGGAAATTTGGCAGCTTTGGCTTTTTTAAATGAGAAAGACTTTTCACGTCAAACGTTAATACACTTGTATATCATATATTAAATTTAATCTTCAAATATAAAGTCTTCGTCTCTTAAAGCTTCAACGTTTAACGCTAATGTGTAACCGTCACCTTTAACAGAGAAAAAGTCATGATTTTTCGTTGATGTATCTAATGCGTTTTCAATAATTGGGTTAAATTCTTTCTCTTCAAAGTAAGAATCAAAGCCTAAGTTAGCTAATGCTTTATTACCATTATATCTAACATAATTTAACACATCTTCAGCAATACCCACTTCATCATATAATGAATGTGTGTATGATACTTCATTTTTATATAATTCATCTAATAATTTATACATTTCTTGATCTGCTTGTTGTTTTTCACTTTCTGATAGTTCATTACGCATGCTTTGCGCATCCATACCTGTAAATACACCGTGAATTGATTCATCTAATAAGATTTTACGTATAATTTCACCAGATGTTGTCATTCTACCTTGACCCGCCAAGTAAAGTGGATAATAGAAACCTGAATAGAATAAGAAAGTTTCTAAAAATACACTTGAAACACGTGCCATGTATTGGTCATATACAGAGGCATCTTTAGTCCAAAGTTTATGATAGTTATCTACAATTTTATCTGATTTGAATTTTAAATGTGGTTCTTCTAAAACCCATTTATCTAATAAATAATTTGTTTCACTAGATGGTAGTAACGTAGTGAAGATATGAGAATAACTTTTAGCATGGATTTGCTCCATCATACCCATAAATGAATAGACTGCTTTTTTACGTAAATCTGTTGTGTGTAACATGATAAGTGGCATACCATCGTCTGCTTGATGTGTATCCAATCCTGTTAAACCTGCTAAAGCTTTTTTGAAGGCATTTTTTTCTGCATCAGATAATGTCTTCCAACTTGCGATATCTTTTGATACTTTAAATTCTGTTTCTACCCACATTTGCGAAATATTTTGTCGCCAAAACATATTTGTCATGTCTTCTTGCGTATTCCAATTGACTGCTTTCATTTAGATAAATTCCCCTATCTAGTAAAAATTTAAATGAGCAGTGATTTACAGCCTAATCTATATTAAAGACTAGGCTGTTTACTCAATCACTTTGCTTATCTGTTACTTAAAACTTTATACTGAACAACTTGTACATTCTTCAACGCTTAATAATTTATTTCTAGTGTAATATAAAGATTTTAGTCCTTTGTGATGTGCATAAACATATAGTCGAGACAATTCACGTGTAGATATTTCTGAATTAACATAAAGAATTGTAGAGATACCTTGGTCAACATGTGTTTGAATTGTTGAAATCAAATCAATTAACTTCATTTGATCTGTATTAAATGCTGATTTGTAATACCACATTGTTTCTGGTGATAAGAAAGGCATAGGATAAAATGTCTCAGCATTGCCATAAGTACGGCGCTCAATTTGGTCAACGATTGGCATAACAGAACTTGTTGCATTTTGTACATAAGAGATACTTTGCGTCGGCGCAATCGCTAAACGATAAGCATGGAATAAACCATGTGCTTCAACTTCTTTTTGTAATGCTTTCCAATCTTCTGGTGTTGGTATTTCTAAACCATCAAATAGTTTACGTACTTTTTCATATTTTGGTTCGAATGCTTGTGAAGTATAGAACTCAAAATATTTACCACTTGCGTAGTCTGATTGGTCAAAGTCTTTATAAGTTTCTTGTCTCTCTTTAGCAATTTCCATTGAACGTTCAATAGAATAATAATTCATCATCATAAAGAAAATGTTAGCAAAGTCTTTAGCTTCTTCAGATTCGTAACCAATTTTGTTTTTTGCTAAATAACCATGTAAGTTCATTACACCTAGTCCTACTGAATGCAATTCACTGTTTGCTTTTTTTACACCTGGCGCATTTTGAATATTTGCTTCATCGCTTACAACAGTTAACGCATCCATACCTGTGTGTACTGAATCTTTAAATTTACCGGATTCCATTACATTCACAATATTTAATGAGCCTAAATTACAAGAGATGTCACGTTTAATTTCATCTTCAGTACCATAATCATTAATAATTGATGTTTCTTGTAATTGGAAAATTTCAGTACATAAGTTACTCATTTTAATTTGTCCGATGTTTGAGTTTGCGTGTACTTTATTTGCGTTATCTTTGAACATTAAATAAGGATACCCAGATTGTAATTGTGTCTGTGCAATTGTATTTAACATCTCACGTGCATCTTTTGCTTTTTTATCAATATTTGGATTTGCAACTAGTTCGTCATAATATTCATCAAGGTTAATATCATCTAATGTGATGCCATATTCTTTATAAATTGTATGCGGCGCAAACATATGGAAATCTTTACCATCTTTAGCTAAATCAAAGAATTTAGATGGTACGATTAAACCAGTGGATATTGTAGAAAGACGTAAATCTTCATCAGCATTTACTTTCTTCGTATCTAAGAACTCTTCAACATCATAGTGGAAGATATTTAAATATACTGCGCCAGCACCGGGACGTTGACCTAGTTGGTCTGCATAACTGAAACCACCTTCAAGTGATTTAGCTACCGGTAAAACTCCTTTGGCTACGCCTTTAATACCTTTGATTGCTTCACCACGCGCACGTAGTTTAGACAAGTTAATAGCTACACCGCCACCAATCTTACTCAATTGCTTCGCTGTAGAATCTATAAAGTTGATTGAATTTAAACTGTCATCTGTTTCAAGTAAGAAACATGATACAAGCTCTCCACGACGTGCACGTCCAGCATTTAAGAATGTAGGTGTGGCTGGTTGATAACGTTGCTCAACCATAGCAGAAATAAATTGTTTAGCTGTAGCTTTATGTCCGTTAGCTAAATACAATGCCACAATAGCTACGTGTTGTTTATAATCCTCTAAAAATTGACTCTTGTCGTTTGTTTTTAATGCATAGTCTTTGTAAAATTTACTTGCAGACATGTAACTCGCAAATTCAAACGGGATACTTTTCGCATAATTAGTGATTTCTTCTAAATCTGACACTGAATATTTTTCAAAAACATCAAAATAGAAATTATTATCAACAAGGTAGTGTAGACGTTCAAGTTCAGTATCAAAGTAGATGGTCTTACCTTGAATTTCTTCTAAATATACTGCTAATGCTTCTTGATCTTTTTCTAAATCAAAAAATCCATTCTCTTTACGCTTTGTGACTTCGTTATTTAATTCAATATGATTGTATTTCTTCTCGTCCATAATCTTCATTGAAATGCCCCACCTTATCTTTAAATTCGCTTATATCATTCGTTGTGCCGTGTACTTCAAACTTCATTAGTAATGGAACTTGATATCGTTCCGCAATTGATCGTCCAGCTTTTGCAAAGTTTTGGCCCCAATTTCGGTTGCCACTCGCTGCGACAGCTTTTAATAAATCATGATTCGTTTCTAAAAATGACTGAACTGGCGGCGGAACTTCGCCGAACCCAATCGTTCCAGTGACCAATATAAAAGGCTCATTTATTCTTTCAGAACAATTATTTTGTGTGATTTCCATTGTGTCGGTAAGCTCAGTTCGCTTTATAAAACGACGCACATTACCAGAAAACGAAAAATATACAACCTTCATCGGATCACCTTCTTTCTATAATTTTGTTTCAATATGATAAAATCAGTTTTATCATTTTAAGCAATTAGCATTTTTCTTTAATAGCCAAATACAAGTAACTTATAGAAGTAACCACAATATATAGTAGTTTCTTAATCTATATGTAGTTATGTAAAAACTCAAAAATTAAGTATTAATACTTGATTTGTCATGTTTAGAAGCCTGAAAAAGTGTGATTTTACATAATTTTTGATTTATTATAAATAAATTGACCACGTACCAAAACACTATATATTGTGCTTCGTCCTGGTCATCAATACTATATTATGTGTTTCATTATACATAACTCAGTCGATTATTAAAAGACTTTAATTTATGACAAAACTTTGAAGAAGTAACATAAATGGCACCAATTCAACGTTACAGTGAGATTAATTCAGCTAAAAAATTTTTTTGCTATTTTAGGGTTTGATTATTTGCTTTTTATAAAATTCTTCCAACGCTTGATATGCCATCATTTAGACAAAAGTAATATATGTATTACATAAAATGCATTATATAAATGTTATCATTTATATTTTTATAAATAAAAGATTCGTTCAGCTGAACAGAACGTTTGTTCGTATTATATATACTATTATACTTTCTGACAATTTTCAACCATATATACATTGTCTAAGTATTTATGCTAATATGAATACGTTAAAAATTAAAAATCGAGGCGATACTTGTGAATCCTAAAGTTAAAGGTATCATTGCTATCCTTGTTTCAGCAATTGGCTTTAGTTTTATGTCTGTTTTCTTCCGCTTAGCTGGTGACTTACCTGTATTTCAAAAGTCTCTTGCCCGAAACTTAGTCGCAATGTTTATACCGTTATATTTTATTTTAAAATATAAGCAACCATTATTCGGTAAATTAAGTAGTCAACCCCTATTGGTTTCTCGTTCTACACTTGGTTTAATTGGCGTATTACTCAATATTTATGCTATAGACCACATGTTATTAAGTGACGCAGATACATTGATGAAGCTTAATCCATTTTGGACTATATTACTCAGCATCCTTTTTTTAAATGAAAAAGTACGAAATTATCAAATTATAGCTATGATTGTAGCCATTTTTGGTATGCTGTTTGTTGTTCAACCTGAATTCTCATCTTCTATGATTCCTGCCATGGGAGGATTATTCTCTGGTATCTTTGCTGCAAGTGCTTATACATGTGTCAGAGCTTTAAGTACTCGAGAAGCACCATACACGATTGTATTTTACTTTTCGTTCTTTTCTATAATTGTGTTAATACCTTTTACAATATTCACATTCGAACCTATGACTATGATGCAAGTCATCTATTTAATTGGTGCAGGATTAGCAGCTGCAGCTGGTCAAATTGGTATCACATTAGCGTATAGTTATGCACCAGCTAAAGATATCTCGATCTTCACGTATGCATCTATTATATTTACAGCAGTATTCGGATTTATATTATTTGGTGAGTCACCAGATGCCTTCGCAATTCTTGGCTATATAATTATTATAGGCTCAAGTTATTATATGTTTGAAAAAGCACGTCGCCACCCTGTCACAATTCAAGAAGAAGATACAAAAATGAAACATTAAAGGAGCGTTACCAATGACTAAAGGACGTAAAAATGAAGAATTAGAAGATATTACATTATTAGGTAATCAAAATAATAAATATGATTTTGATTACAGACCAGATGTCTTAGAATCATTTGATAACAAACATCCAGGACGCGATTATTTTGTAAAGTTCAATTGCCCAGAATTCACATCATTATGTCCAATTACTGGCCAACCTGATTTTGCAACGATTTATATCTCTTATATTCCTAATATTAAAATGGTAGAATCTAAATCTTTAAAACTTTATTTATTTAGCTTTAGAAATCATGGAGATTTCCATGAAGACTGTATGAACATCATTATGAACGATTTAATTGATTTAATGGATCCTCATTATATAGAAGTTTGGGGGAAATTTACGCCACGAGGTGGTATTTCAATAGACCCATATACAAACTATGGTCGACCTGATTCTAAATATGAGAAAATGGCTGAACACCGTTTAATGAATCATGATCTCTACCCAGAAAAAATTGACAATAGGTAAACACCTTTAAATAAGTTACTACGATTATCAATTTATTTTAACTTTGATAATTTATATATGTATACACTGCCGACAAAATTTTATGATTTTGTCGGTATTTTTTATTTTACAAACAGAAATAAGAAGTATGTCACTTCAATCTACCCTCACTTAACATTAAAAGTGCCACGTTTATTTTAATACCCCAATAATACATTGTAGAAAATTAAATTGCGTTTGAATACTTCAGAGGTACGCTTGTTTTTTTTACTAAAACAGTATAGAATAAATCCAACCATTTAAGGGGAGGGAAATTATGAAAAAAGTTAATTACAGTCACGAGGAAATCATGAAAAGTATACCAAACAAAGGTTTCTTCGGACATCCAAAAGGACTAAGCACACTATTCTTAACTGAGTTTTGGGAGAGATTCAGTTATTATGGTATGAAAGCCATTTTAATTTACTATTTATATTATAGTGTTGCTGATGGTGGTTTCGGACTTAGCCCAGCAGTTGCAATGCAAATTGTTGCTATTTACGGAACTTTAATTTATATGTCAGGTGTTATTGGAGGGTGGATTGCAGACCGGATTACTGGTACCCAAGATGCTGTCCTCTATGGTGGTTTCCTCATCATGCTTGGACATATATTATTATCTTTACCGAATAATTTAACGTTAGTTATGATTGCATTAGCTGTAATCATCGCCGGCACAGGGTTGTTGAAACCAAATATTTCTACAACAGTTGGAGAATTATATGAACGTAATGATCCAAGACGTGATGCCGCGTTTACATTATTCTACATGGGGATTAATTTAGGTGCATTAATGGCGCCTTTAATTACAGGAGGACTACAAACTAGAATCGGTTTCCATGCTGGTTTTTTAGCAGCCGCAATCGGAATGTTCCTAGGTCTAGTCGCTTACGTAATCAAACGTAAAAAGAATTTAGGGTTTGCAGGTCGAAACATTCCAAATCCACTAACAAAACCAGAAATCAAAAAATTCATTTTTATTACACTCGGTATCATTGTATTATTTTTAATATACTTATGGATTTTAAATTTAAATAATGCATTAACATTAGGTAACTTTAGTTTCTTAATTACACTATTAGGTATTGTATTACCGTTATACATATTCCTTAATATGATATTGAGTAAAGGTATTACAAAAGATGAACGTTCACGTGTGTATAGTTACGTACCACTATACATCACATCTGTTGCATTCTGGATGATCCAAGAACAAGGGTCCACAATACTTGCAACATTTGCAGATAAAAAAACACAATTGGACATGTCTGTATTAACGAACGGTTTCATTGATTATACAATACCAGCAGCTTGGGCTCAGTCATTAAATCCGATTTTCATTGTGCTTTTAGCACCTATTTTTGCAACACTTTGGATGAAATTAGGTAAGTACAATCCACCTACTGTTTACAAGTTTGTCCTTGGTGTAGTTATCGCGGGACTATCTTATTTAATTATGATTATCCCATTAGCTACAGGTAATGAGTTAATTAACCCGTTATGGCTTGTACTAAGTTTCTTACTCATCACGATAGGTGAACTATGTATCTCACCTGTTGGTTTATCTACAACAACTAAGCTAGCTCCAATGAAGTTCACTGCACGAATGATGAGCTTATGGATGTTAAGTAATGCCACAGCACAAGGGTTAAACGCTCAACTTGTTGTAGTTTATACGAAGATAGACCAAACTGATTACTTTATGTATTCTGGCCTTTTAGCTGTATTCATTGGTATATTATTATTCATCATCTCACCAAAAGTGAAACGTGCTATGAAAGGTGTTTACTAAGATTTAAAATTAAATATTTTGAAAATAGTGGTACTTTATTATGCCACTATTTTTTTGTGCTATTTTAAAATTGAATTTATTATATATATAGTTGTTATTTCTAAATTAAAATTAAACGCAATAGACTTATATAATTAACAGAAAATTTAGAATTTTATTGTTTTTAGAATATTGTTGTAATTCAGTTTTATTAGGAGTAAAATTTATTTTATATATTTTTTATTGGGAGCAAGAAAGGATGGGGATTTTATATGCAAAATCAAACCCAAGATCAAGATTACCAATCGATTCCTCAAAAAGGATTCTTTGGTCACCCAAAAGGCTTAGGGGTTTTATTTTTTGTAGAATTCTGGGAGAGATTTAGTTATTACGGAATGCGCGCGTTACTTATCTTTTATATGTATTTCGCAATAAAAGATGGCGGTCTTGGTATGGACAAGACGACAGCCCAATCAGTCATGGCTGTTTATGGCGCATTAATATATATGACTTCAGTACTTGGTGGTTGGATATCCGATAGAATCACAGGTACGCGTGCTGCTACATTTTATGGTGGCGTGTTGATTATTATTGGTCACATATTTTTAAGCTTACCTTTAGATGTGGTAGGTCTATTCATATCTATGTTCTTTATTATTGTTGGTTCAGGGTTAATGAAACCAAGTATTTCAAATATTGTAGGTAGATTATATCCTGAAAATGATACACGTATAGACGCAGGATTTGTTATATTCTATATGTCTGTCAACTTAGGAGGGTTACTATCACCATTAATACTTAACCAATTTGTTAAATCAGGAGATTTTCATGCGGGATTCTTAATTGCAGCTGTCGGTATGGCGCTAGGTTTAGTATGGTATATGCTATTCAACAAGAAAAATATTGGCGATGTTGGGACAAAACCAACTAACCCACTAAATCAACAAGAAAAAAAGAAATATGGTTTACTCTTTGCAATTGTAATTACAATTATTGCAGCAGTTCTCATCATTACTGGATTAACTGGTACGCTTTCATTTAACATTGTTAGTACAACTGTACTCGTACTTGGTGTCACCTTACCAATTATATATTTTACAATTATGATACGTAGTAAAGATGTGACAGATGACGAGCGTTCACGTGTCGTTTCATTTATACCTTTATTTATTTTAGGTGTAGTCTTCTGGTCTATTCAAGAACAAGGCGCAAATGTTCTTAATATTTTCGCTCTTGAAAGCAGTGATATGAAGTTAAATATATTTGGATGGACTACAGATTTCGGTCCAACATTATTCCAATCTATCAACCCATTATTTATCGTATTACTAGCACCAGTCATTTCAATTATATGGGCTAAAATGGCTCGACGTCAGCCGAGCTTAGCTACTAAATTTGTACTAGGTGCAATTCTAGCTGGGGCTTCTTACATAATGATTGGGTTAATAGGCATATCATCTGGTGACGAAATGATTAGTGTAAACTGGATTATCTTGTCATATATCATCTGTGTTATTGGTGAATTATGTCTATCACCTACTGGTAACAGTGCAGCAGTTAAGCTTGCACCTAAAGCTTTTAACACACAAATGATGAGTTTATGGTTACTTACTAATGCGTGTGCTCAAGCCATTAACGGGACACTCGTTAAATTAATCGAACCACTAGGTTATAAAAATTACTTCCTATTCTTAGGCGGTATCGCTATTGTAGTCAGTCTTATTATTCTTGCCTTTGTACCAAAAATTGTCAAAGGTATGCGAGGTATTAAATAATGATTTCCTCATATAGCTATATTTTTAATTTTATTGAAAATAGGGTAAAATTAATAAGCACCTCAAAACTTTAATGAAATATGGTGAATAAATTGACTCAAACAAAATTTAAACACGGTGTATTGTTTTACCATGAACATTCTGGTATTAAAGATATTTATAGAGGTCTCGGTGATGTTACATCATCACTTACGACATTTTGCAAACATTTATCTATCCAATTAAGTGAAAACGAAGGAGATATTATCACTTATTGCCAAAAAATCAAAGAACAAAGCTATAGTGATGACGTAGATATTATTTTTATTTTAGGTGGTGATGGTACCGTTAACGAACTAGTTAATGGTATGATGCAACACCAATTAAACATCCCAATCGGTATTATACCTGGGGGAACGTTTAATGACTTTATAAAAACTTTAAATTTACACCCACGTCATAAAATCGCAAGTGAACAACTCAAAGAATCAGAATTAAGAACTTATGACGTCATGAAAGTGAATGGCGAATATGCATTAAACTTTGTAGGTATGGGGCTGATTGTTCAAAATGCTGAAAACGTACAAAATGGTAATAAAGATGTATTTGGAAAGCTAAGTTATGTTGGTTCTACGGTAAAAACTTTACTTAATCCTGAACACTTTGATTATAAAATTACTGTGGATGATAAAGAAGTTGAAGGCAATACCACATTACTTGTAGTGGCTAATGGGCCGTTCATTGGCGGAAGTAGAATACCTTTAACGGACTTATCGCCCCATGACGGTTATTTGAATACATTTATTTTTACAGAAGACAGAACCAGTGTATTAAATGATATATTTAAACAACGTGACAGTATGAATTGGAACAAGATGACAGATGGTATTAAGCATCTCTTAGCTAAGAAGATTACGATCGATACAGAACCACAAATGAAAGTAGATATCGATGGAGAAATCTCTTTAAAAACACCGCTTCAAATCGAAGTTGTACCAAACGCAATTCAAATACTGACGTTACCAGAAGAAAAACAAGTCGATGAAACTGCAGAAGAATAAGGCCATTTGAATGTATAATTGTATGTGTCCTTGAAAATCGAATACACCCACTCAAATATAAAAAACACCAAGCCATTATACATCCTTTGGCTTGGTGTTTATTTGAATTTCTTATATAAACATTCTATTTATTAATTAAATATTATATTCACTGTCTCCTAAGAAATATTTTTCAACATCTTTCCAATTGTTCACACGATCAAATCTATCATCATTGATATTATGTGTAGCAGTATACATAATTGGAGTCCCTGTAAATATACTTAATTGTCTAGGGTTATCATCGATTAAATAATCCGCTTTAACAATATTTTTACGACCACAAAACACAAAATGTTGTGGGTCTAAAAATGGGAAAAAGTGTCTCAACCAATCGTATTTATCATGAAATGAGGTTGGGACATCCATTGCTGCAGTTGCAATATAAACATCATAGCGTTCCGTTAATTTTTTAACTACATCTTGTGCATCATCCATAACTTGTAACCTTCTAAAAAATCCAGGTTCACTTAAAATTTCTGTTAGTAGTCCATCATGTTCTGGCATAGCGTGTCTTAACTTTATCCCATCCAACATTTCATAGGTTATACCTAAATCTGTGCGTTTATTTACATCTTCAAGTAAGGCGCCTACTGTATCAGCAAGTACTTCATCCATATCAATCGCAATCGATTTCCTCGTCATTTCCTACTCTACTCCCTTTTCAGTAACTTCATGATTTGTTATATATCATCCTAATATCAGTTAAACAATACCCGTATATAACTTCCATCTTCATTTCCCAGTATACCAAATAACGTTCAACGAAACCAAAATTGTACCTATAAATATAATTCACTTCATAATTAAATACTATTGCCGTTAAAGCAAATATTCCATTTATGAACCTTTAAATTACATTTAATATTCATACATATCTGTAGTTTGTTGAACGTTATTATTATTTATATTTAAAAATCAAAATTTTTAAGCACTTCAACCATTTTATCATTTTGCTCTGGGAAACCTATTGTTACACGTACACCTTTTGGAAACTCTCTCGTAATACAACCTACATTTAAAAATGCTTCATATAATTCATGTGGTTTATCTGTATTGATATAAACAAAGTTAGTTTGGCTCGGGAAGAATCTATCACTTACGTCTAAGTTAAAGAATTTTTCCCTTTCTTGCGCATTACGTTCACGTATTGAATCTAAGTAATCTTGATCTTCTAACGCTGCCAATGCTGCATATTCTGATAAACGACCTACATTGAATGGTGGGCGAATAATATTCCATTTTTCAATCGCTTCTTGCGCTGCTACCACATAACCAATACGCATACCTGCTAAACCGTAAGCTTTTGAAAAAGTACGTAATAAAAATGCATTAGCATATTGTTCCTGTAACGCTAAAGTGTCTGGGAAATCTTCTGCTGTTACAAATTCTACATAAGCTTCGTCTATAAGAACCGGTACGTGACTTGGCACACGTTTTAAGAATTGTTGCAGTTCTTCATGTGTAAAGTAAGTTCCTGTTGGATTGTTTGGATTACATAACCATACAAGCTTTGTATCATCGTCTACTTGTGCTAAAATGCCTTCTAAATCAAACTCTCCATTTTTCAAAGGGACTTGAACAACGTCAGCAGCTTCTACTGTAGCATTATGGTAATATTGTCCAAATGTCATTTCACTAGTGACTATTTTATCGCCAGGCGTTAATACTGCACGTGAAATCATTAATATAACTTCATCTAGTCCTGCTCCGAATAAAATACGTGACGTATCAACATTTAAATGATTGCTGATAGCTTCTTTAATTAATGGAGATCCGGTTTCAGGATAGAATTGTAACTCGTCTAAACGAGTTTGAATTGCCTCATTTACTTTTGGTGATGGTCCATACAAGTTTTCATTTGAGGCTAATTTATGTAATTCACCTTCAATCCCGTAACTTTCTTTTAATGCTCTCGGCGATAAGCCAGGTTCATACGCTGATAATTGTTCAATTTGCTTTTTCATTGTTGCTTCGGGCCTCCTTAAATTTACAGAAATTTCAAAACTTAATAACTATTATAAACCCAATAATAGTCGGAAATCAATGCGTCGTTTCCAATCATCCCATTTATTAAATAAAGAACGGGTTCAGATCAAGTAAACAACTTTTGCCATCATTACTTGTAATCCGAACCCATTATGAGTTTAATCGATTAAATTATGCTTTTCTAAATATGATTTAGCCACTTCATATGGATCTTCTTTTTTCACTGTGACCTCATAATTCATTTGTTGCATTTCTTCATCAGAAATCTTGCCTTCTAATTTATTTAAAGGCGCCTTGATTTCTGGATTCTCTTTCAAGTAAGATTCTTTAAACATAGGAGCGCCTTGGTAAGGAGGGAATACGTTTTTATCGTCTTCCAATACAACCATATCATATTGCTTTAATTCAGCATCTGTTGAATATGCATCGATTAGATTAATATCTCCACTTTCAATTGCTTGATAGCGTAGTTTAGGCTCCATTGTTTTGACGTCACCAAAATTAAGGTCGTACGCTTTTTTCACTGCAGGATACCCATCTTCACGATCATTAAACTCTAACGTGAAACCAGGCTTAATTTCATCACTTACTTTATTCAAGTCACCAATAGTTTTAATATTATGCTTTTCAGCAAAATCTTTTTTCACTGCTAATGCATACGTATTATTATATTTCATTGGCTTTAACATCGTCATATCATATTTGCTTTGTAAACTTGATTTAGCTTGTTCATATACTTTATGCTCTTCTTTAGATTTCAAGTCTTCTTTTGTTAATTCCCCGAGTACTGTACCAGTAAATTCAAGATAACCATCTATGTCATCTGATTTTAAAGCATTAAAAAGAAACGCTGTTTTACCCATGCCGTCTTCAACTTGAACTGTATGATCTGTTTCTTCCTCAATTAAAATCTTATACATATTTGTAATTATTGATGGTTCAGATCCAAGTTTACCAGCTAATGTCACTTTTTCGCCTTTTTGAGCTAACATAGGTCCAAGGATAAATAATAATAATATAATTACTATCGCACCTAATGAGATAAGTAATTTCTTATATGACATCTTCTGCATAAAGCGTAAAGCTAAATCAAATAATATTGCTAGCAATGCAGCAGGTATGGCACCAATTAGAATTAATGAGGTATCATTTCTATCGATACCTAATAATATAAGGTCACCTAAACCACCTGCTCCAATTAACGCCGCTAATGTCGCTGTACCAATAATTAACACCATAGCTGTACGAATGCCTGCCATAATGACAGGCATTGCAATTGGTAATTCGACTTTACTTAATCTGCGTCCTGGTTTCATACCAATTCCTTTTGCCGCTTCTATTAATGATGGGTTAACCTCATTAATACCTGTATATGTATTTCTTAAAATCGGTAAAAGTGCATAGACTACTAACGCAATAACAGCTGGTACCTTTCCAATACCAAATAACGGTATCATTAAACCAAGTAAAGCAAGTGATGGTATCGTTTGTAAAATAGCAGCAATATTCATCACAATTTCAGAAAGCTTACGTGTTTTAGTGAGTAATATACCTAAAGGGACACCAATTAATGTTGCTATCAACAACGCAATAAATGATATTTGCATATGCTCTAATATCGTAGTTAATAATTGTCCTTTACGCTCTACAAGAGTGTTAATGAATGTATTCATCCATTACTACCTCCTTTGAGTTGAGATAAAAACTTGAAGATATCTTCTCGCTTCAATATATGTTGCGTTGCATCTGTCGTATCATTGATGATAATGCCCTCATGATCAACTAGATACTCATATACATCATTTATGACTTTGTCACTCTGAAGAACAGGATAATTTTCATGATTTTGTCCAGCTTCAATATTTGGAAGATGATCAATGAGTTCGGATAATTTTATATCATTCACATTACGTTTTACTTCGTCGCCCATAAATTGCTTCACAAAGTCATTTTTAGGATTAGTGATAAACCCCTCTGGTGTATCAATTTGCTCTACACGGCCTTCATTCAATAAACATATACGGTCTCCGAGTTTCATTGCTTCTTGAATATCGTGCGTTACGAAAATAATTGTTTTTTTTATTTTTTGTTGTAACGCAATCAAATCATCTTGTAATTTCTCACGGCTAATAGGGTCCAGAGCACTGAATGGCTCGTCCATTAATATAACAGGAGGATCGGCGGCCAATGCGCGTATAACGCCTACACGTTGTTGTTGTCCACCTGATAACTCACTTGGTTTTCGATTTTTATATAACTTGGGATCTAAACCAACCATATTCATTAATTCATCTACACGTTGATCAATATCTGCATCATTCCACTTTTTCATTTGTGGTACTTGTGCAATATTTTCTTTAATCGACATATGTGGGAAAAGCGCAATTTGTTGTAATACATAACCAATATCCCAACGCATTTCATAAATAGAATAATCACTAATAGGTTTATTTTTAAAATAAATATAACCTTCCGATAAAGAAATTAAGCGATTCACCATTTTTAAAGTAGTCGTCTTTCCACAACCTGACGGTCCAATTAACACAAAGAACTCGCCTTCTTTTATATTAAAACTGACATCATCAACGGCAGTTTTGTCTCCATATCTTTTTGCTACATTTTTAAATTCTATCACTTTGTCACCTTCATTTTCTCATGTCTATTTTTCGCGTAAACTTAATTTACATTTACTACAACTATTCCCTACTTTCATAAATATTATGTACAAATCTAGTATTTTATGAAATTTTGCGACTGTAACTCAAAAATTCTAACCAAATTTTAAAAATAAAAGCGAAGTTAACTCAAACTTAAAATATAGCTATGTTTTTTCTGTTACATAGTATATTATTCGATTGAAATTAACTTCGCTGTAGTATTGTACTGTTTAACAAAAGCTAATGATATAATGTATTAGCTTCGTAATAAACTAAATATATAGTTAAATTTTAGCTTTATAGGATTGAATTGTTTCTAAAAACATCGGGCAATAATGTTTTAATTTATAGCTACCAACGCCATCAATTGCAATCATATCTTGTTTTGATTCTGGTTTTCTTTTAGCAAATTCTTCTAATGTAAAATCAGAAAAGATACTAACTGGCGGGATACTTAAATCTTCGCTTAACTGCTTACGAACAGCAATAAGTTCATCAAATAATGCGCGATCCACCCCTTCTACAGTATTGATAGCCACTTTTTCCGTAGTTTTACGTTTAAATGGTGTGGTGAATATTGACACTTCATTGCTTAATAAGCTCTTAACAGAATTATCACATGTTAATATTTCATCGTATTCATTTAAAAAGCCTTTAAATCTTAATTCATCAATAAGATGACTCAAATCTGAAGTGGTGTAATTCTTCATAATGCCATGTGTAGATAATTCATTGTAATCACAATAACGAATGTAATCAGAGTCTTCACCCCTTAACACTTGAATAATAACACTATAGCTTTCTTTTTGTTTCATACGTGCGATACAACTAACAATCATTTTTGCTTCATGTGTCATATCATATGTTTTATTTTCTCGTACACAATTACTACACTGTTCACATTCTTCTAATTTTTCATTTGGTTCAAAATAATGTACTAATGTAGCTTCGAGGCACTTTTTCGTCTTGGTGTAGAGAATCATTTTATTGAGTTTTTCACCCATTTTGTCTTTATAATCATCATCTGCTTTCGACGAGGATATAAAATATTGATGCAAACCAATATCTCGTTCACTAAATAATAAAACACAATCACTATTTAAACCATCACGGCCTGCACGGCCTGCTTCTTGATAATAAGACTCTAAATCGCCAGGCATATTGTAATGAATTACAAATCGCACGTTGGATTTATCAATCCCCATACCAAAAGCATTGGTAGCCACCACGACACGTACACGATCATAAACAAAATCATTTTGTGCGGCTTCACGCTCTTTATTAGAAAGCCCCCCATGATATATTGTACTGTTAATTCCTGTAATGGATAACGCTTCTTGTAATTCTTCAACTTGCTTTCTTGTTGAACAATAAATAATACCAGCTTCTTTTTGATGTTCTTTGACATACTCCAACACAAATTTTTGTCTCTGATATGTTGGGTTCACTTGGAAAATTAAATTTCGGCGCTTCGTACTTGTTTTAATCTCATCGTTTTTATTAATATTCAAACGTTCCATGATATCTTTTTGAACTTCAATAGTTGCTGTTGCCGTGAGCGCTACGATAGCGAAGTCTTGAGGCAATGCAAATACTTTATGAATCACCTCTTGATAACTTGGTCTAAAATCATGCCCCCATTTAGAAATACAGTGCGCTTCATCAAAAGCCACCAACGGTATAGTTAATTGTTGTAACATTTGAACAAAATAAGCATTATCAAAACGTTCAGGAGCTACGTATAAAAATTGAATTTCGCCTTTTTTAAGTTGTGTTTCTATTTCTTTTTGTTGTTTTTGAGTTAAACTACTATTTAAGTATGCTGCATGTATACCCATAGCTTTTAATTGATCAACTTGATCTTTCATTAACGAAATTAAAGGACTGATAACGATTGTCGTACCACCCAACATTAATCCCGGAACTTGATAACAAATTGATTTTCCCCCACCGGTAGGTAATACACCCAGTGTATTTTGATGATTCATTACTTTTGTTATGATTTCCTTTTGACCAGGACGGAATGTGTCATAGCCAAAATAATGTGCTAAAGTTGATTCCATGTTAAAAATCCCTCATTGTTCTTTTAATTCTTCTAGCTCACTCCATCTTGCTAAATCATCTTCATATATCTGATTCAGACGTCGTTGTTCTTCATTTAATTCTTTGATTTTAGCATAATCTGAACTTGCTGCAATCATCTCTTCCTCAATTGTTTCTAATCTTTGTTCAGTTTCTTCGATGCGTTCAATCACTGTTTCATATTCTTGTTTTTCTTTATAAGTTAAACCCTTTTTCTTTTTCGCATGGGCTTTCATTTTAGTTTGTTGCTTTTGTTGTTTTTGTTGTTCTTGCGTTTTATCTTGTTCTTTTTTATACATTTCATAATCTTCGAATGTACCTATAATGCGTTCCATTTTACCATCATGAATATACCAGTATTCTTGTGCTACTTTGTTTAAAAAGTATCTATCATGACTTACGGTAATCACTGCCCCACCAAATGTTTCAATATAATCTTCAAGTATTGTCAGTGTTTCAGTATCGAGGTCATTTGTTGGTTCATCTAGTAACAACACGTTGGGTTGATGCACTAATAATCTTAGTAAATATAACCTTTTTTGTTCCCCACCAGATAATTTATATATTTTTTTACCATGTGTAGAACTTGGGAATAAGAATCGTTCAAGCAATTGTGTAATTGAAACTGAAGTGCCATCTTTTTCTTTAGCAACTTCGCTTTCTTCTCTTAAATAATCAATCATTCTTATATCTCGCTCTAAGCGCTCTTCAATTTGTTTAAAGTATGCTACTTTAACTGTTTGACCTATTTTCAAACTACCTTCAAACGCTTGATCTTCACTGTTTAGAATATTCAGTAGTGTAGTCTTCCCAGCACCATTAGGTCCAACAATTCCAATTTGCTGGCCACTTTGAATAATTTGAGTGATGTCTTCAAACAATGTTGTCTGATTAATACGCTTAGTCAAACCTTCTAGTTCAAAAACTTGTTTACCTAACCTAGAATAAGCGAGATTTAAAGAGCCCTTTTCTTGTTGATGTTGATTCTTAACATCTTGTTCTAGATCGCTAAATCTATTTTTACGTGCTTGTTGCTTTGTAGTACGTGCTTTTACACCAGCACGCATCCACGCAAGTTCTTTTTTATATAATGACTGTTGTTTTGCTTGTTGTTTTTGTTCAATGATTTCATTCTCTGCACGTTGCGCAATATAGTCTTCATAGTTACCAGGATACGTTTGTAACTTTCCACGGTCCAATTCAATTATACGTGACGATACTTCATTTAGGAAATAACGATCATGTGTTACAAACAGTACTGTGTGAGGATATTGTTTCACATAATTAATCAACCAATTGATAGATTCAAAATCCAAATGGTTGGTAGGTTCATCCAACAGTAATAAATCAGGTTGTTCAATCAATGTCTTAGCAAGTCCTACTCTTTTTTGTTGACCGCCTGAAAGTTCGCTCACTTCTTTCGTAGTATCATGAATTCCTAATTTAGATAATATCGTTTTTATTTCTGCACTATAATCCCATGCTTGGTTCGCATCCATAGCATCTTGTGCTTGCATCATTTTTTGTAAATCTGCTTCACTTTGCGTCTTGCTATACTGATTCAGCGCAGCTTCATATGCACGTATGACTTGAAGTGTTTTAGTTTCTGAAGTCAATACAGCTTCAAAAACAGACATATTGCGATCAAATTCTTGCTTTTGAGAAGAATAACGGATGCGATATGCGTTGGGATGCGATATATCCGCATCGAAATCTTCGTCTAATCCTGCAATCACCTTTAATAAAGTACTCTTGCCAGTACCGTTAATACCGACTAACCCTATTTTTTCGCCTTTAGAAATAGAGAGATGTAAATCATCAAAGATCGTTTTATCCGCATATGACTTATGTAAATGTTCAATTTTGTATGCTTCCATCATTCTACATCCTTTTTAATATCGAAAATTTTTAATATCGAAAATAATAATTGTTTCTGTTAAACTTAATTTCAGTTCTATATATTATACACCTTTTTGAACTCAAATGATACAAAGGAGCAAAGCTTATGTCGGAATTTTTCCAAAACTTACCTCCTTACGTCCAAGCATTAATAGCTGGTCTTATCACATGGCTGCTAACTGCGTTAGGAGCGGCATCTGTATTTATTTTCAAACGTGTTAATGATAAATTACTTAATTCAATGCAAGGTTTTGCTGCAGGTATTATGATTGCTGCTAGTTTTTGGTCACTATTACAACCAGCCATCGCTTACGGTGAAGGCACGTCATTTCCATGGATGCCAGCTGCTATTGGCTTTATATTGGGAGGTTTATTTATACGTGCTTTGGATTTAGTTATTCCTCACATACATCCAAATACAAAGGATACAAAACAATATCATGAAGGCGTAGGCACAAAAAAACTCGAGAAAAATACATTATTAGTATTAGCAATTACGTTACACAATATACCTGAAGGTCTTTCAATAGGGGTTGCCTTTGGTGGTATCGCTTCTGGTAATGGGCAAGCTACATTTTTAGGAGCACTCGGGTTAGCTATTGGGATTGGCATCCAAAATATCCCAGAAGGGGCTGCTTTGTCAATGCCAATACGCGCATCTGGTGCTTCTAGATGGAAAGCTTTTAACTACGGACAAGCTTCAGCTATTGTCGAGCCTATATTTGCCACTATCGGAGCAGCCGCAGTTATTATGGTTTCACCTATGTTACCTTATGCTTTAGCATTTGCAGCTGGCGCAATGATATTTGTAGTCGTTGAAGAACTTATTCCAGATTCACAATCAAGCAATAATACAGACCTTGCTACATTAAGTTTAATGGTAGGCTTCACGATTATGATGATACTAGATGTTGCACTTGGATAGAAGGGAAATTTAAAATTAAGACCGGTTATCAGACTTAACCTACATTCAATTCATAGCTATGTACACGCTCAAAACAGCTTGTCACATAGCTTGTTTAATTTAATATCATTATTTCTAACTTCAATAATTTAAAATGATTGAAACATAAAAAGAGCCAACATACCTCAACGAGGCATATCGGCTCTTTTCTTTTACTATTTTTTACTTCCTTGTGCTTCGGGACCCGGTTTATATTTATATTCTGAAGGTTTTACCTTCTCAAAATCTGGGTTGTCATAGAATCTCAATAAATCACCATTGATAACATTATCGCTCATTTCTAGATCTTTTTCAGCTTGTTGCTTACGTTTATCAAAATCTTTTGGTTCTTCTGTTACTGGTTCATTATTTTCATTATCGTAAATTCTACCATTCACATATTTATAATCTTTCGTTATAAAGTCACCGTTTCTAAAAGGTATCGTATTATTATGCTCTTTCGATAACATGTCAGTACCCATCATGAGATAGTTCTTCGTATCAATACCCATTATATGGAGAAGCGTCGGCATAACATCTGCTTGACCTGCATATGTTTTGTCTATTCCGCCCTCTTTGCCTGGAATTTTCAGCCAGAAACCAGTACGGTTTAAGTCAGTGAATTTTGCTGGTGTAATTTCTTCACCTAATATTTTTTCCATAGCTTTGTTATGATTTTCAGAAATACCATAGTGATCACCGTAAATCATAATAACTGAATCTTCATAAAGTCCTTTTTCCTTCAGTTCATTTACAAATTCTTCTAAAGACTCATCTAGGTATCTAGCCGTTTGAATATACCCATCTACCGTTGAATCTCCTGTATTCGGCTTCTCTATTGTTGCATCCTCTGGAGACAAAGTAAATGGATAGTGATTTGTTAAAGTAATCAAATGACTATAAAATGGCTCTTCTTCTTTAGCTAAATATTCAGCTGATTCTTCAAAGAATTCTTTGTCTTTTAGTCCTAAGTTTTCAAGATTTTCTTTAGACATATCATAATATGTCGCATCGTAGAACTTATCTACACCAAAATGTTTGTATACTTGGTCACGGTTCCAGAATGTTTTATAGTCACCGTGCATCACATTGGATGTGTGACCTTGCTGTTGATCAAGTATTGCTGGTAATGCTTGGTACGTATTATCACCTTTCAACGAAAATGCAGACCCTTGTGGTAGACCATATAAACTATTATCCATTGTAAATTCTGAATCTGATGTCTTACCTTGTCCAGTTTGATGGAAGAAGTTTGGGAAGTACCTGTACCCGGCATCTCCTGATGAAAGTTCATTTAAGAATGGTGTTACTTCTTCACCGTTCACTTTTTTATTAATTAAGAAAGTTTGGAAGCTTTCTAAGTGAATTTTGATAACATTTTTGTTTTTACCTGAGCCGAAATATTCTGGGTTAGGCTCAACACGTTTTTGTTTTGTATAGTTTAATACTTTAGTTAAATCATCTTCATTTGCTAATGCCTTTTGTTGGTTATTTTGAATTGTTTTCACGCCATCGTAGACAGTGAAATTATACGGTCCTAAATACTTAACCAAATATTTGTGGTCAAATGTACGTGTTAATAAATCTGGTCTATCTGATTCAGCAAAAGCTAAATTCAAGAAGAATAAAGCAATAGCTGCCGCCATAACGACTGGCACAAACTTCTTACTAAACACGCGTTTATCTAACCATTTTTGCTTAAATATTAATACAAAAAGGAAAATAATTGTATCAATGAAGTATACAAAATCGTACCATTTGAATGAAGCTGTGACCGCTCCACCCATGGAATCAACATTTCCAATTTGGTTCAATGTACTAAATGTTAAGAAATCAGAAAAGAATCTGAAATAAACAACGTTCGCGTATAGTAAAAAAGTTAAAATAAAGCCACCAATAAAGATGAACCAAAATGCTTTCTTTCCTTTAAAGAACAAGAAAACACTCAATACTAAAGCGATTAAACTGTATGGATTCATTAATAGGATTAAGTTTTGTACTAACCCTTTAACACCTAAAGAAAAATCAACATAATATGAAAAATACGTTTTAATTGCGACTGTGAGTACCGTCAGAATAAAAAACGCAAAAAGAGTTAACTTCTTTTTGTGTATACTCATGTTCGTTTCCCCCGATATAAATTAATATAGGTTGGAAAATAATCCATACCTAGTAAAAATGGCAAAGTTACTAAAATAAATTTCGTTAATAATGCTAATATATCTAATTAGCATATGTCCTTGTTGGCAAGTGTTAATTCTTTAGGTTTATTATTAACATAAAATGCTAAATAATTGTGTATGTACTTAGAAAATTTTATACACTAGAGTTTGGTGAATTTATTCATTTTATAAACTCGAATTATGGTTTGTAATTTTAATCATCTATATTGTATAAAGTGATTGAACGTTTTTTATATTCATTAACGTTGCCTTCACATTCTTATCATTTTGTAATGTTTTTGTAACAAAACGCATATAGTTCAATTTATAAATATAAAGCAATTTCAGTCAAATTTCAAGTAAAAACACACTTTCCAACGCAATTTGTCCTCTTCACACTACTTTATTAAATGCTTGTGAATCGAACGTGAATCTATTATTAAGAAATAATATGCTTTTTAATTATACTCTGATAGTTTGTTATAATAATCGGACTAGAGTCGTATATAAACAAAGTGATTATTTCAATTTTCTTATAAAAAAAGCTGTAACCCCCATAAAATTAATTTGAGGTGTTACAGCGCATTAATGATATATACTTAATTTTTTCATTTCAACATTTCTAGTTGCATTCTATACTCGATGCCATGAAATAACTGATTTAACCAATTTGTATATTTAATCAAATTCTTTTCTGCGGTCTCAATATCAATAAATTGAAATTTTAATTTTGTTCCTTGATGCTTCTGACCTAATTTAGTTAAATGATAACTCGCTATCGTTCCAATTTGAGGATAGCTACCTAAAGTGTAGTGATCATTCAACAAAATTATCGGCGTGCCATCTCTTTTTACTTGTATCGTTCCAATTTGAACAGATTGATGTGCTGGCATATCTTCATAAAAAGCTTTCACTGGTTGTCCTTCTACATACATTCCCACTCTATTTGCCTTACTCGTCACTTTATATTCTCCGAGTGTAAAATGACTTAGTGCTTCCTGTTCAAAGTCTTCTGTCCCTTTGTTTTTAATGACATGAAATACGTCAGACATGTAATTAAACGATAACGCGTAGCCATCAATGCCCCAATCTGTTTGATGCTTTTCTTCCAGATTTTCAAACAATTTAAAATGTCGCTCTGTATAGTTGCGTTTCATGTTGACTTCGTCGCCTTTTTTCAGCTGACGTCCATGAAAGCCTCCTATTTTCGCTTTGAAATCAGTTGAAGTTGAGCCTAACCACTCTTCCAATTCAAATCCACCGCCAACTGCTAAATATACTCTAGAGGTATGATTTGTTTCAGTAAACGCAAGCACATCGCCTTTTTCCATCATGTATAACTTGTTTGGTAATACTTTCATATGCTCAGTTTTTGCTTTGAAGCTGCCTCCGCTTAACGCGATTAAGGTAGGTTCAGTAAAACGAATGCTAGCCATTCTATTTGTCATTTCTAAGGTAGCTTCTCGCTTATCATTAGCTACCAGTCTATTTGCAATTTCATGAGATAATGGATCTAATGCCCCTCCAGGAATCACACCATTATGCTCGTAACCTTTACGACCAAAATCTTGGAAACTTGTAAATAATCCTTCACCTTCTATTATGATTGACATGGTTCAAAGCCTCCTAAGTCCAACGTATCTTCCGTTATGGCATTAAATTTAACATTATCCCCTAATTTTAATTTAGTGAAGTCTGTACATTCTGGATCAAATAATCGAATCGGGGTATAACCAATGACTAACCAATCACCATAAGTGTCTATTGTAGTAATACCAGTCTTCTTTCCTTCTAAAATGACAGAACCTGCAGGGATGAATGTCTTCTCACCACCTGTATGATTGACATATAGACGCTTATTCATTCCCGTAAGATATGGAAAGCCTGGGGTATAACCCATCATTGATACAAAATAACTAGGTTGGGTATGTAATTTCACAAATGTATCAAAATCTAATTTATAGTACCTCAATAAGGAATCTAAATCTGGCCCGAACTCACCACCATAAACCACTGGAATTTCCATTGGTTCTGCAGATTGGTCTTCATGTTTAATTTCTAAATGGACAGATTGTACTAATGCACGCATATATAAAAATGGAGACTTAATATTATGATGTTTAATCATATCTCTTGCATCATAACAAATCATCATATCTGATTCTGTTGGTACAATTTCAGTGATAAAAGTATAGTCTTTTTCTAATAAATATGTTTTTAGTGCTAATAAATCTTCGGTCAAATCTTTAGAGACTTCTTTTTCTATAGAAATTACAATTGCTTGGTCTCCTTGGCTATATATCTTCATAGGCTCACCCCTTATATTCTTACTGATGATAAAATACATTTAATGCTTGCACTAAATAATACACTAGTGCTTTGACTAAAAAATAGACTAGCACAAATTGAATCATGCAAGAGACTAGTATTACGAACTTCGCAATATAAGTCTTTTGATGTTTCAGCAAACGGCTTACAAACCACTTTGTCACTATGGTTATTATAATAATTGTCAGTATCCAAACCAATATCATCATTATTATGCCTCACTCGCTGTTTGTAAATTCCTACTTTATTACTTCTGCACTCTCTTGTAAATAGTTTTTATAGTATAGTACTATATCATTAAAGTTAATCTCACGAAAAGCCTAGTTATATATAACTAATAGTTAATCGAGGGTTATGCTCTGATTGTTCTGCTACGACATTTTCAAAATATCAATCGCTTTTATATTAACAGTAAAGCCACTGATTATACTTTCTATATTCTATAGATAAATTTCAACGTCGGCAACCTCTCGCAAACTATTTATAAGAAATACCTGTATCTCATGTTTCTGTAATTTTTCTTTAAATTCATTTATAGTGTAGTCTTTTTGTGATAATTTCCCATCATCTATAAGGGATTGTCTCATACAACCGCGTAAAAAATCTTCATTATATATCGGTGTGTAAAATTGCCCGCCTTCTTTTATCATAAGGTTGCCTATGTCAAACTCTAATAGCTTTCCATTTCTATCGTATAACAGCACAAGATCAGTATGATGATTATGTTCTAAATGTTTTCTATCTGTCGTTTTATGTGTGAGTTTTTTCTTATTTACATCACTTGTTAATGGAGTCAATTTTGCTGTAAATTTGTTCTTAACCAATAATTCTGCAACAACATAGTCTAAAGAGCCAGATTCGTTTAACAACACCTTTACGCGGTAAACTCCTGTAGTATACTTATTTACTAGCTTTTCAATTAATTGCTCCCATTCATTTTCGTCATACACAAACCCCAGTTGAGCTGATGCCTGTTTAATCCTTGCTTTGTGGTATGATAACCTCGAAAACTTACCTTCTGCTAATCGCATTGTTTCGAATAATTGCATTATAACCTCTCCAGTATTTTAGTTTTATCCTTAAATTCTTGTACTTCTGCTTCAGGAATAGAATCTATTGTGATACCAGCGCCCACTCCGTATATTGCTTGATTGTTTATATATTGAATTGTTCGAATGGGTACATTGAATATAGATTTTCCACTTGGCAATAATAGTGCAACAGTACCACAGTAGCCATGTCTTGGTGTCTGTTCTAACAATTCAATATATTTCATTGTATTAATTTTAGGGGCTCCTGTAATGGAACCACATGGGAATAACGCTTTTAATACATGCATAAGCGGAGTTTCTTGATACAAATGCCCAACCACCATTGATGTCATCTGAAACACCGTATTATATCGTTCGATATTAAAAGGTTTATATACTTTAACTGTACCTGTCTGCGCAATTCGACTCATATCATTTCTCAACAAATCAACAATCATGACGTTCTCAGCTTTATCTTTGGAAGAGTGCATCAGTGTCTGGTAATTTTGTTGATCTTGGGCTTCGGTTAAACCTCTCGCTATAGTCCCTTTCATTGGTTTACTTAGCAATGTATTGTCTCTATCTTTAAACGGACCTCTTTGGAAAAATAATTCTGGCGATAATGATGCCAACTGCACTTCATCAGTATCAATCAATGCCGAATAAAAACCATGATTTTCACATTGTAGTACTTCATATAATGTAGAAATAGGATAATGGATTTTATCTATAAGACGTGTGGTATAGTTCACTTGATATGTATTGCCTTCTACAATTGCAGATTGAACGTTTCTAATATGGGATATTAATTGGGACTCATTTAATTGAAATTTGAATTTACACTTTTGGACGTATGATTTGTTATTACGACTGGATGACATGTCTTCTTTTTTATCAAAAGCGTAAGCAGCTGCATAAACATATTTATCATTTATTTGTACTGTGGCCATCTGTTTATTAAAAAAGGGCGCCGCTTCATACGGTAAATATAATGCTACATAATAACCTTGTTGTTGATATGTTTCTGCAAAGTCTATCACTTTTCCTACTTCTTCCAACTGATAAGCGATTTGTTTGTTCTTACAATGCGTGAGTTTATAACGATATGTTTCATATTGGTCTTCATCTAATAAATAACGATAATTAAATTGTATTTGCATGAGACGCCTCCACAATTTCTATAAATAATTTTACTTGCTCGATGCCATATTCACTGAGCATAGATTCAGGATGATATTGTACGCCATAAACAGGAAATATTTTATGTGCACATGCCATGATGACACCTGTTTCGTTTGATGCTGTTATTTCTAAAGCGTTTGGAAATGTATTATGGTCTGCAATTAAAGAATGATATCTCATAACATTAAATGATTTTGGTAAATCTTTAAATATACCCTTGCCATTATGATGTATTTGCGTGGTATGTCCATGAATAGGTTTAATTCCTTTAATAATGTCTCCACCAAAATAATTTATAATTTGCTGAAAACCTAAACACACACCTAAAATGGGCACTCGTTTAAAAAATATTTTTAACACTTCATTTAAAACAGGATAATCATCAGGTGACCCAGGTCCAGGAGAAATAACTATAGCATCTGGCAAAATTTGGTTAACTTTTTGAATAGATATATTTTCAACGTCTACAACCCGCACTTCTCCTTCAAATCCCCGTTTAATATAGTCCACGATATTATATGTAAATGAATCTTTATTATCAATGATTAAGATCATTACCTCACCTCTTCAAATATCTCTCAATTTCTATTATACTTATTATCACAAATCTCACCTTGATTTTACAGCTTAAATGTATTATTCTTATCACGATATAAATGAATATAAAGAGGTTCCTAGCTGACACCCTCTATAAAAAACTAGACACATAAACAACGTCTATCTTTTTATATGGGATAGACGTTTTTTTATGCCGTCATAGCGTACATAAGAAAAGCTAGTATGACATGATTAAGGAGTGCAAGATATATGACGCAACAATCTTTAAATAGCAAAAAAGCCATCGTTGTATTTAGCGGAGGTCAAGATAGTACGACATGTTTATTTTGGGCAAAAAAATATTACGAGGAAGTCGAATTAGTTACGTTCGAATATGGCCAAAGACACGATACAGAAATTCAAGTTGCCAAGCAAATCGCAGAAACCCATAACATAAAGCATCATGTATTAGATATGTCTTTATTATCACAACTCACGCCAAATGCATTAACACAACATGATATGAATATTGAAGTTGATGAAGACGGTGTGCCTAATACATTTGTACCTGCAAGAAATCTTTTATTCCTGTCATTCGCAGGCGCTTTAGCTTATCAAACAAATGCGAAGCATATTATTACTGGTGTTTGTGAAACTGATTTTTCAGGGTATCCTGATTGTAGAGATAGCTTTATCAAATCTATGAATGTCACGTTATCTTTATCTATGGATAAAGACTTCGTCATTCACACACCATTGATGTGGCTAGACAAAAAAGAAACTTGGGCGTTAAGTGACGAACTCGGCGTACTAGATTACATTAGATATAACACCCTCACTTGTTACAATGGCATCGTCGGCGAAGGATGCGGTGATTGTCCTTCTTGTAAATTAAGAGCAAGAGGTTTACACGCTTATTTAAGAGAAAAAGGAGCGGAATAATATGTTCCAACAAAATTATCCTAGCGTTCAACATCCATACACTTTCGAACTCAACAAAGATTTCAACTTTTCTGCAGCTCACTATATACCAAGCGAAGATGCAGGTAAATGTATGCGCACTCACGGTCACACATATTTTGTCAATTTAACAATTGGCGGAGATGTACTAGACCATAATGGTTTCCTAGTGAATTTCAGTGAATTAAAAAAATTAGTTCATGATCAATTTGATCATTATCTACTCAATGATTTACCTCAATTTAAAGGTAAAAGTCCTTCGACAGAAATCGTTGCACAAACAATTTATGAAATGGTACAAGCATCATTAGATGAACGAGACAACCAACCAAAATGTTTACAAGTCTACGTTAGAGAAACCCCAACAAGTTACGTTATATATAGACCAAAGGAGCATAACAATGAGTAAGATTCCAGTTTTAGAAATTTTCGGACCGACAATACAAGGTGAAGGCCATGTCATTGGACGAAAAACAATGTTTGTACGCACAGCTGGATGTGATTATCGTTGTAGTTGGTGTGATTCTAGCTTTACGTGGGATGGTAGCGCTAAGGCGGATATCCGCATGATGACTGCCGAAGAGATTTACGCTTCATTATATGAAATTGCTGGTGAATCATTTAATCACGTAACAATTTCAGGAGGCAATCCTGCACTCATTAAAGGTATTCAAGAATTATTAGAGCTTTTTGAAACTAAAAATATTAAGAGTGCACTAGAAACACAAGGTAGTAAATTCCAACCATGGATGACACAAATTGATGACTTAACTATTAGTCCAAAACCTCCAAGTTCAAAAATGAAACCGAACCTCACTATTTTGGATGAAGTTATAGAAAAATGTATGCCTGATTCGTTAAATTTAAAAGTTGTCGTTTTTGACGATCAAGATTATGAATTCGCTAAAATGATACATCATAGATATCCAACAATCCCTTTTTATTTACAAGTCGGTAATCCATACTTAGATGGTGACTACGTCGAATCACATACCGAAAAATTATTATCTTTATATGAAAGACTTGTAGATCGCGTCATGGTAAGCAGTGATATGAATAATGTTTATGTTTTACCGCAACTCCACACGCTTCTTTGGAGTAATAAAAAAGGTGTTTAAATTGAGTATTTCATGCGATACGTTGTATAATGCTTCTTGTCTATACAATGTGTCGCTATTTTTTATAGTAATTTTTAATTGTACAGATAATAATCACTGTTAATTTAAAAATTTTAAATATCTATTACTATTTAACCTAATGTTTTTTTATGTAAATTAAAATAATTAATTGTTATTAAATGATTAACGTTATATTAATTGGTATAATGTTGCAGTGAAGTATAAAGGTTAGGAGAGCAGCATGCTAATAAATATAATCATAAATATAGCTGCGGTATTAATCATTCTTGGAATTGATTTATATCGTCAGAATTTCAAACAACTTAAGTTTAGCTCTATACTCATTGCATTGTCTATAAATGGTCTCATCAATCTGTTTCTAGTTGGTGAATATGACTACATCGCATTTTATACAAGTGCGCAACTTCTCATTTGGACTATTTTACAATTGTATATAAATAGAAAAGTAATGGTTTACGTTATAAAAAATCAAAAATTTATTGCCATTATTCTTACAATAATAATGAGTACCTCATTGATACTTACATATAGTACAAGTCATGATTCATATTATATGTCTATTCCTTACTTAGCTCCAGCTATTTTTATTTTTGGTGCTATCATGCTTTTTTATAGCACATTTCAACCACAGGAAAAAGAACAACTTAAATTTATGAATCGTATTCGTCGCCCTATTTTTGTAGGCCAAATATTAATTGTTACATCTGCTTCAATTATAACGTTGTTAACGCCCTATTGGTATGCATTTATTATTATCCATTTATTATTCTTATTATTCTTATTATGGCAGAATATATTTTCTTCTCATAAATGATTGAGATTTTATATTTCGTGGTATAGAGAAGCAGTTGAATGAATAATAAAGGAGGCAAATAATTATGGGCTTTATACTTATGCTATTAGTCGGTGGTCTAATCGGTTGGATAGCAGGTGCTATCGTAGGTAAAGATATCCCTGGAGGCATTTTAGGTAATATTATCGCGGGTATCGTAGGTTCAGCATTAGGTTCATGGTTACTTGGAGATTGGGGTTGGCACTTAGGTGGTATCGCTATATTTCCAGCGCTAATCGGTACAATCATCCTAGTTGCAATTGTTTCATTTATTTTTGGTAAATTACGTAAAAAATAATATTGAATTTAAAATTATAAACGCTAAATTTAAACAGTCGAATTTGAAAGTTCGACTGTTTTTATTATCCTCTTTTACAAAAATGTCCTAAAAACAAGTATTGTTTTTAGGACATTAATTTCATTTTTATCTATTTTTCATAAGCTCTTTCTCTTTATAATTCTCTTTAATTTTATCTTCAAATTGTCGTTCTTTTTGGTTGAAACGCTCATCTATTTCATTTTCGAATCCATGTTTGACGCTACTACTTGAGCGATTTAAATTTGATGCTTGAACAATATATTGCGGACGTTGTTTAACTTCATAATATATACGTCCGATATACTCTCCGATGATTCCAATTGAAATCATTTGTATGCCACCGAGCAAGAGAATTGCTGCAATCGTTGAGAAATAACCTGGTGTTTGAATACCGTTAAATAGAATACTCGCAAAGCTAAACCCGATATACAATAAACTCACAAAGAACACAATTAATCCTAAATAAATCATTGCACGTAAGGGTTTATTATTAAACGATATTAATCCATCAATACCATAGTTTAATAATTTACCAAACGACCATTTAGATTCACCATTCTCTCTTTCAACATTTTCATAAGTGAACACTTTGGTATTATAACCAATCCATTCATATAAACCTTTTGAAAATCGGTTGTACTCATTTAACTCAGTTAATGAATATACTGCACGCTGACTCAGTAGTCTGAAATCGCCGATACCATCTTCTAATTTAATATCTTCTACGAAATGATTAATCATCTTGTAATACATTTTCGTCATTATTTTTCTTGATGGTTTCTCATTCTTTCTATCACGTTTAGCAACAACTTGATCATAACCATCCATATAACCAGCAATCATTTGTGGTATTAATTCAGGAGGATGTTGTAAATCTGCATCTATCATAATTGCCGCATCACAATCTTTGCTATTTTGGAAACCGGCTATCATTGCAGCTTCTTTTCCAAAATTACGGCTAAACGAAATAAACTTTACGTGTGCATCTTTAGTCGCTACATCTTGTATGAACTTTATTGTTTGATCTTTACTTCCATCATCTACAAACAATAAATCATAATCGTATTGATGGTATTGACTATCTTTCGATAAGATTTCAGTCAAACGTTGATAAGTCTTTAATACTACTTCACCTTCATTATAACAGGGTACTATAACTCTTATTTGCATATTAAACACCTTCATTTCAATTACTTCAATTACTTCAATTTCACTCTATCAAGTTTAACTACCATTATGCCATCTTAACCATTTATATTTACACAATCTTTATATAGCCTTAATCTTAGGTTTTCAAACTTAAATCACACAATTCATTCTTTGAGTAATTTAATTATTTTTGCAATATACATTCTATACACATTAAGATTATCACTATTAAGGATTGAACAATAAAATACTCACACATATTGAAAATCCATTAATTAATATTGTCTATCACTAAAATGTTTTGGGGTTGTAAATTGTCATTTTAGTGTATCACCTATATATTGTGTTGAGAAATAAAAGTCTTTATACCTCATATAAAAAAGATTGTTTATTCAAATTTTTGAATAAACAATCTTTAATCGATAACTATTTTAAACTACCTATGCGTACTTTATCTGGATCATTACCTTGACGGTTATCACTATTCAAACGATCTATTTCAGCAATATCAGTCAATTCTAAATTAAAATCAAAAACATCATAATTTTCTTTAATACGTGCTGGTGTTTTAGATTTTGGAATAATTAAACGGTCATGTGCTAAATGCCAACGCAGCACAATTTGTGCAGCTGTTTTATCATAACGTTCAGCCATTTCTTTAATTAATCCATGTTCAAGCAATCCTCTATTTCTCATTAATGGCATCCACGCTGTCACTGCGATATCATGTTTATCACAAAATGCTTGAAGTTCTTCCTGGTTAAAGTAAGGGTGTACTTCTATTTGATTCACAGCAGGTTTGACATCAGTTTCATCCATTAATTTTTCTAGATGGTGAGTATTAAAATTACACACACCAATTGCACGTACTTTACCTTGCTCATATAATTTTTCCATCGCTTTATACGTTTCAATAAACAAACCATCTGCCTCACATGGCCAATGTATTAAGAATAAATCCAGGTAATCTGTTTCTAAATTTTCAATAGATTTATTAAAATAATCAATAGTACTGTCATATCCTTGATAATCATTCCATATTTTTGATGTAAGAAATATATCTTCGCGAGATATATTAGCGTTTTTCAATGATTTACCTAATGCTTTTTCATTTTTATAGAAATAAGCAGTGTCAAATGCACGATATCCAGCCTCTATAGCCGCTGTCACTGCAGACTCCATTTCTTCATCAGAAATTTTATATACACCAAGACCGATTTTCGGCATTGGGTAACCATTATTTAAATAATAAATATCTTCTAACATGATTAAATCTCCTCTCAACTATCTCTATTTAATGATTAACACTTTTATACTCAAACATGCATTCTAAAAATATAAATTTTTTAAAGTTTTTATCACATTATACTTATTATATCAATACGTTACGCATGTATCACGTATCTTTATTTATTTCGTTAATTTTACACAAAACCCCCCTGCGATGTTATTTTCTATATAACATCGTAGGGGGGAGATATATCAAGTGTCAAAGTTTAATCATTGTCTTCTTCATCGTCATTTTGTTCAAGTGTTTCACGTGTAGCATTGTATTCTACTTCTAATAACACGGTTATAATCTGATGATTATCAATTTCTGAAATAATCCAACGATCATATTCAGTATCCACATAATCATTTTGTTGCAAGTTCGTATTATGTGCTTGTAACCAACCACCAATAGTGTCAATATCCTCAGAATCTGCAAAATCGATACCAAGTTCATCATGTAAATCATCTAAAAGTACACGACCATTGATTTGATATCTACTGTCTGTCACTTTTACGACATCGTTAACTTCATCATCATCGAATTCATCTCGAATTTCACCAACAATTTCTTCTAAAATATCTTCCATTGTTAAGATACCTGCCGTACCACCGTATTCATCAATAATCAAACTGATATGAACATGTTCACGTTGCATACGAATTAATGCATCGCTAATGCGTGTAGTTTCTGAAATCATTGGTAAATCATGAATATAACTACTCACTTTAATCGGTTTCCCTGAAGCATACTCAGTTAAGAACTCTTTGACGTTAAGAAAACCTTTCACATGGTCTTTATCTCCATCTTCCGTGATTGGATAACGTGTAAATTGATGTTCTTTGATAGTGTCTAACAGTTCATTTACATTAAACGGTTCATTTAATGTTGTCATTTGTGTACGTGGCACCATAATGTCTTTAGCTTGTCTCTCATCAAATGAAAAGATGTTTTGCATATAAGCTAATTCAGTTTGGTTAATTTCCCCACCGTTATAACTGTTATTTATGATGATTTTAATTTCTTCTTCAGACATTGCATCATTGTTAGCATCTGGATCTACACCAAACATACGTATAATCATTCTTGCAGAACCATTCATTACCCAAATCAATGGTTTCATAATTGCTCCAAAATAAAATAGCGGTCTAGCATATATCAATGCTATTTTCTCAGTATGTTGGATAGCTAATGTTTTTGGAGCTAACTCACCGAGCACGACATGTAGGTAAGTCACAATTATAAATGCGACAATAAATGAAACCGTCGTCGTTAACGCTTCGGGTAAATTAATTACTTCAAATAATGGATGCAATATTTTACTAAATGTAGGTTCACCTAACCAACCTAACCCTAAAGATGTCACAGTTATACCCAATTGACATGCAGATAAGTAGTAATCCAAGTTTTTAATCATTTTTTTTACTATACGTGCAGCCCCGTTACCTTCTGTAACGAGTTGTTCTATTCTAGTCGCTCGAACTTTCACTAACGCGAATTCCGATCCTACGAATACCGTTGTTAGTGCTATTAAAAAAGCAAATAATGCTAAGTTTATTATGGTCACAGTTTCCAATTAGCTCCCTATTTCTAGGGATTCACCTCCAAATTTCGTGTCACAATAGATGACCGTGTATAAAATTTATTGTTATATTTTATTTCTATATTATATACTAAATCCTTCCCATTGTGACACCTCCCTAAAAAATACACATTTCTTATATTTTATCACAATGTTAACTCGTCATGTAATTTGTACGTTTTAAAATTTAATTCTCTAACATAACATTTAAACGCAAATTTGATGTCGCGTCAACTTCCCAATTTCATTATATTTTAAATTTAGAGTATAAAATCTTTTTTCGGTATTGTTATTCGGTGAACTTATGGATTGTACCATTTTTTATTGTAGTTTCCACATTAATATCATCGTCGACAATGATAATATCTGCATCTTTACCAACGCGCAAGCTACCTTTTTGGTCGTCGATATTTAACGCTATCGCTTGGTTCAAACTTGTAACACGCCATAAATTATCTAGAGAATCACCCGTATAAGTAATTAAATTTTTCAGACCCTCATTCATTTTCAATATGCTACCTGCAAGGGCTCCGGATGCCAAACGCGCTTCTGAACCTTTCACAATCACATTTTGTCCACCTAAATCATATTCCCCATCTGGCATGCCTTTTGCTCTCATTGCATCAGTTATTAAGAAAAAACGTTTATTACCTTTTTGTTTATAAGCAATTTGAATTGCTGTCGGATGCGAATGTATACCATCCACTATGAGTTCTGTGCTCAAATTATCATTCGTCCATGCCGCACCAAAAACACCTGGTTCTCGATGTTCAAATGGTGTACCTGCGTTATATAAATGTGTTACATGTTTAGCCCCACGTGCGACCGCTTCATTCGTTTCATCGAAAGTTGCCACCGTATGTCCAATAGAAAATCGAATTTGGTCGTATAATGCCTCTAGCGTTTCATGCGCGCCCTCAACTTCAGGCGCAAAAGTAATCACTTTAATTTGATTGTTTGCTGTTTTTTGAAATTGTTGTACCTTTTCTATTGATGGTCTTTGAACATAATCTGGATTTTGAGCCCCAACTTTATATTCAGAAATAAATGGACCTTCTAAGTGCACGCCTACGATGTCAGCAGCATTGTTCATCTCTTGTTGTTTCTGATAAGACACAATATTTTCTAAAGCTTTTGTTATATTATCATCGGATTGTGTCATTGTAGTAGCTAAGAAACTTGTTGTTCCTTCTGACAATAGTGATTCAGCTAAGTGCTTTAACCCCTCAAATGATGCATCCATAGCATCTTCACCATAACCACCGTGCATATGAATATCTATAAAACCAGGTAAAATATGACGTCCTTTCACATCGTACATTGTAAGTGTACCTTCATAATCGCCTTTACCTATGCCGGTAATTTTATCATCTTTAATAATAATATAGCCGTGTGCTATTATTTCTTCTTCAGTATAAATTCGTCCATTACCAATCACATATTCAGCCATGTTCTCTACCTTCTTTTCATTGATTTACGCTATGTGTTTTTCCAGACTTCTACTTCATTTTATCAAATTCAACTCTTTTATTATATTCATAAGATTTTTAATTTCAATATCATGCATATAGAAAAGCCAGTAGAAACACTCGTCATTTACGAGCTTCTACTGACTTATTTAAATGTTTCTATATTTTTCTATTCTTTATTTTAATCGCGCATAGTTTCAGAAGTTTCTTTTTCTTCCTCTGTCAATTTAGGTTTTAATACACCGTACATAATTGCAGCCACAAGTGCCCCTATAATAATCGCGATAAGTGATTGTAAAGCGTGACCGAAATCGGTGCCAAGTATAACAAAGATACCTCCATGCGGTGCTTGAATTGAAGAACCTAATCCTAAAGCTATTGCACCTGCAACACCTGAACCTACCATCATTGAAGGAATAACTCTCAATGGATCAGCTGCAGCAAATGGTATCGCGCCTTCGGTAATGAAAGATAGTCCCATTACATAGTTTGGTGCGATAGAACCTTTTTGCTCTTTTGTAAATTTTTTACGGAAAATGAGCATTGATGTCGCAATAGCAATTGGTGGAATCATACCGCCAATCATTGCTGCTGTTATTGGGGCAGTATTGCCTTCTGTTAACGCTGCTGTGGCGAATACATATGCCGCCTTATTAAACGGCCCACCCATATCGATAGCCATCATCGCTCCGATAATGAGACCTAATAACATAATATTCGTTCCCGACAATCCTTCTAAACCATTAAGTAATAAATTATTTAACCATGATGCTGGTGGGTTCAGTACGTAAATCATCAATAGACCTGTAATTGTCACTGATAGTAATGGGAAAATCAGCGTAGGTTTCAAACCTTCTAACGTTTGAGGTAGGCCACTAACTAGTTTTTTAATACCTTGCGTTAAATAACCTGCTAAGAAACCTGCAAGAATACCACCGATAAAACCTGAACCGCCAGATACTGCTAACATACCACCAACTAAACCAGCTGCAAAGCCTGGTTTATCTGCTATACTTCGTGAAATATAACCTGCAAGAATAGGTATAATTAAAGCAAAGGCACTTTTGTTACCGATATTCCACAATTGTTCAGCAAATGCATTATATTCAGAACTCTTTGGATCGAATGAGTTTGCACCAAATAAAAACGCGATTGCCATTAAAATACCACCAGCAATAACAAGTGGTAACATGTTAGAAACACCATTCATTAAGTGTTTATAAATTGTTTTACCGATACTTGGCTTTTCATTACTTGATGATTGTTTTGACCCTTTTTGGTCACCTTTTGCAGTAAATGGTTTACGAGATGTATCTTGAGCTAAACGAATTAATTCTTCTGGCCGTTTTATACCGTCTGCTACTGGCACTTCTACTACATTCTTACCATCGAAACGATCTGTTTCGACATGAACGTCTGCTGCTACAATGATTCCTGATGCTCTATGGATATCTTCATCTGAAATTGGGTTTTTAATACCACCTGACCCATTAGTTTCAACTTTAATTTTTACGTTCATTTTTTCTGCTTGTTTTTTTAATGCATCACGAGCCATATACGTATGTGCAATACCTGTAGGACAGGCTGTAACAGCTAAGATATATGGTTCGTCATTGTCTACATTAGGTGAAGCTGTGCTCGCTCCCTCTTCTGCTTCTTCAGTCGCTTCATCATCTGCTGTATCTATAATTTGTAGCACTTCTTGAGGTGTGTTTGCATGAAGCAAATCTCCACGTACTTTTTCATCCATTAAGATGCCTGAAAGTTTTGCCAAAGCATCTAAATGTGTTTGTGCCCCACCTTCTGGTGCTGCAATCATAAAGAACAAATGTGCAGGTTGCATGTCTAAACTTTGGTAATCCACGCCTGATTGGGATTTACCAAAAGCAATCGCTGGTGTATCAACTGCCGCAACTTTTGCGTGAGGTATTGCGATGCCTTCGCCAATACCTGTAGTACTTTGTGATTCGCGCTTGTGTATTGCTTCTTTAAAAGACATCGCGTCATTAAGTTTACCTGCTTGATCAAGTTGATTGACCAATGCATCAATTACACCGCCTTTTTCGGTAGCTGACAGATCCATTGCTATTGTATCTTTCGTTAATAACTCGGTAATTCTCATATTATTCACTCCCACCTAATGTAGTAATTATCACTTGTGCTTTAATATCTTCAATAGATTGCTTTGTTGCTAAGTCATCATTAAACGCTGTCGCTGTTCCAGCCGAAACTGCTTGTTTAAATGCATCTTTGACAGATAAACCTGAACTAATACCTGCAATCATTCCTGCTACAGTACTATCACCTGATCCCACAGTATTGACAACTTGACCATTAGGAACAATTGCTTTGTAACTGCTATATTCATCGACATAAACGGCGCCATCACCGCCGAGAGAAATAATAACTGAAGTAGCTCCCATATTTAAAATCTCACGTGCGCAATAGATTACCTCTTTATCTGATGTGATTTTCGTATCAAACATGTCTTCTAATTCATCTTTGTTAGGTTTGATAAATAAAGGATTGTATTTTAACACTGGTTCTACGAGATTTTTTTCAGCATCTACTACAAGTTTTGCACCAGTTTTTTTCGTGATTTCTGCAATTTGTTCATATGCATTGGCCGGCACACTTTTTGGTATACTACCTGCGACAATAATAATATCATCTGCTGAAGTTTTGTCGATTTGCGATAACAATCTTTCAAATTGTGACTTTGTTATATCAGGTCCTGGTGCGTTGATTTCAGTTTCATTACCAGTTTTCAACTTCACATTAATACGTGTATCTTCATCTACATGTACAAAGTCCGTTTTAATATTTGCACTTCTCAATGTTTCTTCTATAAATTGACCTGGAAACCCTCCAGTAAATCCTAGCGCTGTTGATTGAACTCCTATCGTTTGTAAAACTCTTGAAACGTTTATACCTTTACCACCTGCAAATTTACTTGTTTCAGTTGCTCGATTTAATTCATTAAGTTCAAAATTATTCGAAAACATAATGTAATCAATAGAAGGATTAAAAGTTACTGTATAAATCATGATATTCCTCCAATAAAGTTATATTTATCTGCATAATATTTATAAGTTGCCCCTTGTATTGCCTTTTGAGAAGTAATGATAGACACATTTTCCTGTACAGGTACATGAGCAAAATATACTTTTTCAAATTTAGCATGGTCTACGAGGACATATACTTGGGTGCCTAATTCCATAGCGTGCTGTTTAATGATTGCTTCTTGCTCGTCTGGAGTAGTTAAGCCATACTTTACATCAATACCATTCATGCCTAAAAATACTTTGTCAAAACGGTAACGATTTAATGTTTTCAATGCGCTCGCACCTATTGTCGCAAAAGTTGTTGACTTAACTTCCCCACCCAAAATAAGCGTCTTTATACCTTGTTTTAATAATTCTTCCACGTGAGTGAGTCCATTGGTCACAACTACAATGTCATGCGCACTAATGTATGGAATCATTTCTAAAGTTGTTGATCCTGCGTCCAAAAATATACAGTCATTATCATCTATTTGACTCGCCGCTAATCTTCCAATTTCTTGTTTTTCTCTTAAGTTCGTACTTCTTTTGTCAGCCAAATTAGGTTCTAATAAGGATGATTGGTTAAGCGTAGCGCCACCATGTATTCTTTTTAATTTTCCCATTTGTTGCAATTTTGATAAATCACGTCTTACTGTTGAAGCACTGCTCCCTGTGCGATCAATTAATTCTTGTAACGTTAAAAAATCCTTTTGTGACAATTCAGCCAAAATCAACTCATGGCGTTTTTCCGTTATCATCCCTTCACCTCTTTTCAACTTATATTATAATGGTTCCGCTTTCATTTTTCAATCATTAATTGTCAAAAACAATCAAAAACAATCAAAAATTATATTTTTCAAGCGCTAGTGCTCCCATCTTTTACAGTTGAATATAAACAATACTTATATAAATAAAAAACCATAAAGTACGAAGTAATTATTCGCTACTTTATGGTCATAGTTTATTTAATATTGTTCATCTTGTTCATCTTGTGTCACCTTATGTATTTGCGCTTTTGTGCCTTCGATTAAATTTTCTACCTTTATTTTAATTTGTATACCGCGTTCTCCGCCGCTTACATATATGCTATCCATCATTTCAGCTTGTTGATCAATGACTGTGGGAAATTGACGTTTCATACCGATTGGTGAACAGCCACCACGGACATATCCCGTCACCTGCTTTAAATCATCTAAAGGTATTAAATATAGTTTCTTTTCATTTACTACTTTGGCTGCCGACTTCATATCAAGTGAGGCGTTTACTGGAATAACAAATACAAAATGTGCATGCTCTATATTTTCTAGCACAAGCGTTTTATATACTTGCGCTACATCAACTCCTACTTTTTCCGCCACTGACTCTCCGTTCATATGATTATCGGATATTTCATAAGTATTTACGCTATAGTTTATATTTTGTTGATCAAGCTTACGCATTGAGTTTGTTTTAGCCTGTTTCATTTCAACACCTCTGATCACATTTCATTGTTTGTTAAAAAGTCATTAAATAATAAATCGAAGTAGGCATAAATACATTTATAGAACTACTTTGGTTCATCTAAGTCTAAGTTTTTAATGAAATGCGTTAGCTCTTCATGCATTGCTTCATCTTTTAAGGCAAATTCAATTGTAGTTTTTACAAATCCTAATTTTTCACCAACGTCATAACGGTCGCCTTCAAAGTCATAAGCATAAACTTGATCTTGTTTATTTAATCTTTCAATAGCATCTGTCAATTGAATTTCGCCACCTGTGCCTATGCCTTGTGTTTCTAGAAAATCAAATATATCAGCAGTCAATACATAGCGGCCCATGATAGCTAAATTTGATGGTGCTGTACCTTGCTTTGGTTTTTCAACAAATTGTTTTACTTCGTATTTTCTACCTATTTTTTCTAACGGATCAATAATACCATAACGATGTGTTTGTTTTTCGTCTACTTCTTGTACACCTATGACAGATTTCTCAGTTTCTTCATAAGCTTCGATTAACTGTTTAATCGCCGGATTATCAGATTCAACAATATCATCGCCCAAAAGTACTGCGAATGGTTCATCACCTATAAATTGTTTAGCAGAATAGATTGCATGACCTAATCCTTTTTGCTCTTTTTGTCTTACATAAAATATATTGGCAAGTTCTGTAGAATATTTAACCTTTTCTAATAAATCTGTTTTTCCTTTTTCTTGCAATATCATTTCCAACTCTTTTTGATTATCAAAATGATCCTCAATTGCACGTTTATGCTTTCCAGTAACAATAATAATATCTTCAATTCCAGCACGTGCCGCTTCTTCAACTATGTATTGTATTGTAGGTTTATCTAATATAGGTAACATTTCTTTTGGCATAGCCTTAGTAGCTGGTAAAAACCTTGTGCCTAAACCAGCTGCAGGTATGATTGCTTTTTTTATCTTTTTCAAAATGCTCATCCCTTTTCTTTTAAATTGTTATATATAATCTTCTTAATTTAATTTTAATTATTTTATAGCTTTATCATAACATTGATACTACTCCCTTTATACTAATTTAATATCATATAAAAAAGCCACGCAACTTTTATATTCTCATCAGTTTACGCGGCTTTTATTTACTTTAATTTAACGATGGTTGGCGGATAACGTCACCAGACTTATTCACTATCACTTTATAGTCTCTTGACGATTTAGATTCGTGAAAAGTATAGAACATGCCATCTTTTGATGCTTTAACATTTTTTAGACTCGCGCCATTACCTAGTTCATCTTTGGCATACTTTTCTGCAATAACCTCTGATTCTTTAGGCGAAATTTTAGGTTCATTTGCCTTTTGTTTGCCTTGAACACGATATGATTTATCAAAGATATTCGCTTTATTATTTTGATCTACAGTAACTCTATAATAAGTGCCTGGTTTTTCTTTATTTTCGAAAGTAAGAATGTAATAATACGTGCCTTGACATGTGCGATCGATGCCATAATCGTTATACGGGTTGGATGCATTATTATCGTCATTTACCAACGATTGTGCTTTTTTTAGCACATTGGAAAACTGCGGCAAATTAGACTCTCCAATTTCATTATTTTGTAAATTATGTGTCGTATTTTTTGCTATTGGTACATATTCATTGGCATTAAAAGGTTCTTCTTGTTTGTCGTTTTTTACTGCAGCATTAACAGAATTACTACTGCTTCTATTGTTATCTTTAGTCAGTTGGTCATCCTCTGTACAATTAGAAATTGTTTCATGAACTTTAGCTAATGCTTGCTGGTTCGTAGCTATAAATAGCAGGAAACCTAAACAACAAGCCAGAAGGAATGCCGTTATTGATAAAATTAAATTTTTCAAATTCATCCCCTTACTCACAATACTTTTTTAATATTTATTACATATTATCACAAGTACTTAACCAAAAAGTTATATAGACCACAATTTAAAAGAATCGTAATCTCTGTAACAGTAGTATTACGCAATATGTCTTTTTTTAATATTAACGTCATATTGTAAGCGTTATCTCATGTTGATTTTTTAAAATTATAAAAAGAACGTACGTTACTATAGCAATGTACGTTCTTTTTATATTAAGTGTTATAATTTTTTCTATTCGTTCGTATTATTTTTTCAATTAATATGACAAGCATACCAAGTATCATCACTAATACTGACATATATAATGGATATTCAAAATTAATATCATATAAAGTACCCGCCACTAAGGGGCCAATGAAGTTACCCATACTCGTAAAGGTAGAGTTTAAACCACCCGCAAATCCTTGGCGATTCCCTGCTATATTTGAGAAATAATTTGTAATTGCAGGTCTAATCATATCAAAACCAATAAATACAATAAAACTAATAAACATGATTGTCCAGTAACTATTTACAAATGTTAAAGTTAACAAAATAATAGCTGAGTATAACAATGCATAATTGATAAATGTTAATTCCTTTAAATATTTCATAAATTTATCAAAGAAGAATACTTGGAATACAGCGCCTAATATACCGCCGCCAGTAATAGCTAACGAAATATCAATCGGGGAATAATGTGCTTTATCAGCAGTATATAATGGGAATAGTGTCTCAAAAGCTGACAACCCAAACGCCATTACAAATGTTAAAATAATCGGCGTAATAAAGACTTTCCAATCAATTTTAGATAGCATTTCAGGTTGATATTGCGTAAAGCCTGCTTGTGATTCATTTTTCGGATTTTTAATTAAAGCGATAGATAGTATTAACGCTAGAACACCGCTAAAACCGGCTACATAGAAAGGTAGTCTATGGGAAAATTCTGCAAGTAAGCCACCTATACCAGGACCTAAAATAAAACCAGAATTAATAATCGCTGACATATAAGCAAAGTTTTTAGCCTTATTTCTACCATCTGATATATCTGCGATCATTCCGGTAACGCCTGGCATTACCATCCCAGCACTAAACCCACCGAGAATTCTAGACACGATCAAGAGTGAGAACGTGTGACTGGCAGCAAATAAAAATTCGGATATAGCAAAAAGTCCTAACCCGATACATATAATTAACTTCTTACCTAATTTATCTGCCAGCGTCCCACCAAATGGAGAAATGACCATTTGAGCTAATGCAAAAACAGCAACTAGTATTCCTAAATCACTACCTTTTAACCCTAAATCTTTCAAATACACAGGAAGAACCGGGACAACTAAACCAATACCTAAAAAGACTAGAAAAATATTAAAATATAAAATTACAAATTGTTTGTTCACGTTTCTCACTCCATTCATTTATACTATGCGTATCACAGTATATTATTTTTGTATATAAATTGAAAATATAATATTAGAATATTTTATACCATCATTACGCAAAAACACAACAAAAATATCTACATTTAAACACTTTTATACAAACTATAAATAAGAACTTGTATACTATGATTGTAACTAATTATGAGAATGGGGGCTTTGTATGATATACCAAGTTGACGGAAAGACAATTGTGCTTGTATTAGAGAAAGGTGAAGACATTGTTGAATCAGTGACAGATATAGCTAGAGAACAAGGTGGCAAGTTTGGCACAGTAAGTGGTATCGGCGCTTGTGCGGATGTAGAACTTAATTTTTATAATATTGAAACCAAGACTTATGAAAAGAAATCTTTTAAAGAACCATTAGAATTAATTAGTCTTTTAGGAAATATCTCGCATATTGATGACAAACCCTTCGCACATTTACATGCAACCTTTGGCACTAACGAATACGTAACACTGAGTGGTCATTTAACGAGAGCAGTTGTTTCAGCAACTGCAGAAATTGTAATTAATATGACTAACTTGGATATTAATCGGAAACATAATGAAAACATTGGTCTCAATTTATTAGACCTATAACATCCATAAAGTTTGCCAAATCCTAACCACAAGTTTTTTCTAGAGCTGTTGAAGCAAGATATATCAATTTGTTTCATCAGCTTTTCCTTTTTTAATGCATCTTATCTTCGTTTTTATAATAAATATAAAAACGAATTCACCTAAACCTTAATGCATTTTCGACTCATGCTATAACGCACTGATGCTTAACAATTAATCATTATCATTGAAATACTCATACAAAAAATGTATTATTGAATCTCGTATTCAAAATTACGTATTATTTTTCCCTTGGGTGCGTTGTGCTACAAGGGAAATTTTATTGACATATGTTATTCATCAAAACAATGGCTAAACGGTCATTTTCATAATAACGCTAAGCGTCATATTTAGAAAGAAAGTAGGTGTATTTATGAAGCCTCGTTATATTGCTAGAACAGCATTTCTTATACTAATCATTATTTCGATTTTCTTTAATGAAATTTTTCAATTTATGACTTTAAATCTATTTCTAGCATATGTGCCATTTGAACTATGCTTACTCTTAAATTTATTTAAACCCAGATACAAATACGAGTGGCCATTATTTATTATTTTTGCTTTAATTTTCTTATTTATGGTGCCTAACACACTTTATATGGTCACAGATTTAATACATTTAAACCAATTTACATTTAATTTCTATCAAGGATTAATTTTAATAGAGTGGATGTATTTTACTTTTCTAGTTTCAGCTGTATTACTTGCGTTGTATCTTTTAGTTTTAATGTTTTTAGAAATGGAACGATTTACACATCGTCCGTGGTTAAATAGAACTATTATTATTGCGATGATGTTCCTAAATGGTTTAGGCATTTATATTGGTAGATTTTTACGTTTACATTCAGTCTACTTGATTAACGAACCGCTTCGAATTATCAGAGAAGTTTGGACTAGTTTAAATTTTGACGCAATATGCTTCATTTTATTACTTATGGTGTTACAAGCGTTGTTAATTTCATTTGCGAAAGGAGTACGAAATGCAAGATGACTCTTAATATTATAATTTTGCTTATTGTGCTTATCGTAATTCAATTAATTATTGGACACTTATTGCATGATATAGGCTTTTCTTATAAACGAAGTATAATACTCATGTGCCTCCCTTTAGGTATTGGATTATTTTATCTCCAATTATTTTATTATGAACGGCGTTTTCCTCATTGGGATGTGCCATTAAAGATTAAATTAAAGTTAAAATATATGTATATATTAACCTTTTTTGAATATGTGGCACTATACATCTGTATTTTCAGAATCTAACCTTTTTATATAAATTGGTTCAACTCTAAATAAAGAATGAGGTCGCATTGAATATTATCATTCAATGCGACCTCATTTTATTTTGAAGACATATAACATAAAGCTAATTTTGAGTAGTTTTTATAAACTAAATATATGCTTTAAATATGGTTATGATTTCTTTAATGATTGTTTTACTTCTGAAACGGCTTTTGCGGAAACCTGTAGCTGTTTCTGTTCCTCTTCAGATAATTCTAATTCTACTATTTGTTCTATACCTGCAGCACCTAAAATGGTTGGCACCCCCAAACATATATCCGAGAAATTGTATTCACCTTCTAATAAGGCGATACTTGGTAGTAAGCGCTGTTGGTCTTTTAAAATTGCTTCAATCATACTATAAACTGCTGAAGCTGGTGCGTAATAAGCAGAGCCATTGCCCAGTAATTCTACGATTTCTGCACCACCTTTACGCGTGCGGTCTATAATCTGATTAATTTTTTCATCATTTAGCAACTTCTCCAATGAGACGCCATTTATATTCGTCGATGTGACAAGTGGTAACATGGTATCCCCATGGCCTCCTAATACCAAGCCTCTAATATCTTTGATCGATACATTTAATTCTTCCGCAATAAACGTTTGATATCTCGCAGTATCTAAGACACCTGATTGACCAATGACACGCTCTTTTGGAAAACCAGAAGCTTTTAATACAGAATAAGTCATAGCATCTACCGGATTGGTAAGCACGATGATTTTACATTCTGGCGAATATTGTATGATTTCTTTTGTGACATCTTGCATGACCCCTTCATTTACTTGAACTAAATCATCTCGACTCATACCAGGTTTACGCGGTACACCTGCAGTAATTACTACCACATCAGAATTTACTGTGGCAGCGTAGTCACTCGTGCCTGTTACATTGACATCAAAGCCATATATAGGACTGCTTTCCAATATATCAAGTGCTTTTCCTTTTACTTGTCCTTCATTTTCTGGACGATCAATAAGTACGACGTCTGCCAGTTCTCTTTGGGCTATAATAAATGCTAAAGTTGCTCCGGTATTTCCTGCACCTACAATAGAAACTTTTTGCTTAGTCATAATGTAATCCCCCTATATTATCGATACATATTATATACACTTATTATACCACCACTAATATTTATCTCACGCTATTTAAATTGTAAAAATACAAAAAATCAGCCAATATCTTCCATTCTATTTTTTTCTTCTCACACGTTTTAACCACTTCCAAACTACCAAAATAAGAAGAAGTGCTATCAAAATATAAATAACGCGAGAATATATATCCATATAATAAACAATACTATGCCAATTACCACCAACTGTTTGTCCTAAGTAAATTAGCACTGTATTCCAAATTATGGTACCTACAGTAGTAAAGACTATAAATAAAGGGAGATTCATACCCGTTAAACCAGCTGGTATTGAAATGAGACTTCTTAATAAAGGGACAAAGCGACAGAAAAAGACAGTCCAGTAACCATATTTTTCAAACCACTGTATTGTTTTATCTAAATCTGTTGTTTTCACTCTCAAAATATTACCGTATTTATTTACGAGACGATATAAGCTATCTTCACCTATCCAAGCGCCAATACCATACAATACAATTGCACCCACCACAGATCCTACTGTTGAAGTAATAATAACGCCTAGAAAATCTAAATCAGATTGGGTAGTTATAAAGCCACCGAAGGTCAGAATGATTTCGGATGGTATTGGTGGAAATATATTTTCTAAAAAGATTAGAAATGCTATTCCCCAATATCCATATTGTTCCATAAAGTGTGTAATCCACTGTTCCATTCATTTCCTCCTGTAGTCGTTCAGTAATATATTATAATTAATTACTTTTTGAAAGTTGCTCTATTACAATAAATTGTTTACTGATGCATATAAGTAAAGTGAGGCACCAAACAAAGCCATAGATAATAACGTTAAGATTAACGCTAAGATTGTAGTTCGCTTGTAATGTTTGATAAATGCAACAAATAAAATGCCACCATTATAAAGGAAAAATAAACCAAACAGTGTCATCATTAAATTTATATCAGGAAAAACGATATTTAATATTGCGATAACAACTGCAAATCCTAAAAATGGAAAATTAATAAAATTGCGTTGAAATTTATGTTGGTTTCTTTGATGTTGATCGTTCTGTGTATTCATTATTTATGCTCCTTTGATATTTACTTTAAGGAATGTCATGGCCTAAGGAAGCTGTATAAATATCAAACCACTCTTGGTCTGTAAGCGTTACTTCTAGGCCTTCAATCGCTTCATCAATACGGTCTATTTTATGAGTGCCTAAGACTGGCATGATTGCCGCTGGATGCCTACTTAACCACGCCATTATAATACCACTTGCACTCACACGATATTTCTGTGCTATAGGTGATATCACAGCCATAAGACGAATAGATTTTTCATCTTTTAAGTCGAATAATTTCCCACCGGCCATGGGGCTCCATGACATAATCTTAACTTCATCTTTGTACATGTGGTTAATCAAGCCATTTTCAAAAACATCTAATGTATATGGCGAAACTTCAAGTTGATTTAAGGTAATATGCAATTTATCAGAAATTAGCTCTTTATTCAGTAAATCATATTCCGATTTATTAAAATTTGAGACACCAAATGATTTTACTTTCCCTTCATTAACTAATGCCTTTACTGCTTCAGTCACTTCTTGAGGGTCCATTAAAGGTGAGGGTCTATGGATGAGCAGTGAATCAAGATAGTCTACTTGTAACTCTTGTAAAGAACGGTCTACAGCATTTCGAATATGACTTTGACTATGATTATAGCGGTGTCCATCTGCTCCACTTATTTGTTCGGACGGCAACACAATACCACATTTTGAAACAATTTCCATTTGTTCTCGTAACTGTGGAGACAACTTTAATGCTTCTCCAAATATTCCTTCACAAGCATAGTCACCATAGATATCTGCATGATCCATTGTCGTTATACCACGCTCGACTAATTCATTAAGATAACGATTTAATTGTTGCGGTGTCCACTGCCATTTTTTCGCTCTCCAGAAACCTTGTATCAGTTTTGAAAAAGAAACGTGTTGATTAATTTTCACTCTTTCCATATGACTCACACCCCTTTTTATATTTAGAAAATCAAGTGAATTCCAGCATATCTAATTGATTACGTAGACGATTTACGTCTATTTGTTCGCCTATAATCACAATAGTTAGTGGCATCAATTCATTAATGATTTGATAGTCTGGTAAGCCGAATGCATATTGAAACTCATATATATCATCTGGCATATCACGAAACTTTACGTATCCCTTTAATCTTAAAACATTATCTGGTAACCGTAAAATAAATTGGTAAAATAATTGTCTATCAATTGGTCCAGTAAATTGAAATTGCATGCTATTTATACCGCAATGATGTATATGATTGGTAACTTGTTTTGTTTTACTTTGTAAAGATGCAAGCAATTGTTCCATATCTACATTGGCAAATGTTGTATAAAATTTAGGTGCATAATCATTAATTTCAGAAAATTTATTTATATTTTCTTTTTTTTCTTCATCAATCAAGTCCATCTTATTGATTACAATAGTATCAGACACAGATAATTGTTCTTCCATTAATTGTGTTGTACTATGAGTATATTGGGTTCTGTTCAAAAATCTCGGTGCATCGACTAAGCCTATAACTACTGGTGTAGCAATGTTTTCGACAATTTCAGGGTCCTGACAAGCAGCTATAATTTCGATTGGATGTGCTATACCTGTCGCTTCAATAATAATGTGGTGCGTTGCACTTTTCTTTAGAAAATGTTTTAATTGTTTTATTAAATCTTGTTGCAAGTCACAACATACGCAACCATTTAATATTGACGCCACCTCAATATCATCATTTATTGTGCGGCTATCTATATCTAAGTTGCCGTATTCATTTACGATGATGCTCGGGTTTTCGCCATTTCTTTGTAAATATTTTACATAATTACTAAGAAAGGTAGTTTTTCCACTACCTAAAAAACCTGTTATAATTGTAATGGATGTTTTGGGATTTTTAATATTTGTCATATAATCACTCATTTCTTAAACTAAATGTTTGTATAAAAGATCAATTATTCGCATAATTAAACTTTTACTTGATAAAATATTAGATATCTTCTAAACTTTAATACGTACACTTTATTTTAGCATGGCACAGTGTGAAAGTGTTTGAGGAAGTGTTACACACAACATTAGACGGATTCAAGTCCGATACAAAAAGAAGAAAACGGATAGAATGTCTGGAGGAGAACTTTATGTCTGAACCACTTAATTTAAAAGAACAACTTTGTTTCAGTTTGTATAATGCTCAAAGACAAGTAAATCGCTACTACTCTAACAATGTCTTTAAGAAGTACAAATTGACTTATCCACAGTTTTTAGTTTTAACAATCTTATGGGCTGATTCACCTGTCAATGTTAAGAAAGTCGTTACTGAATTAGCACTTGATACAGGTACTGTATCTCCATTACTTAAAAGAATGGAGCAAGTTGATTTAATCAAACGCGAACGTTCTGAAGTTGATCAACGTGAAGTATTTATTCATTTAACTGATAAGAGCGAAGCCATTCGTCCTGAGTTAGATACAGCTTGTCAAGACGTTGCAGTAGCTTCTTCATTAAGTACAGAGGAATCTAGTGAGTTAAATCGCTTACTTAGTAAAATAATCAATGCCTTTACAGAAGAAAAAGCAAAATAATTTTCCAATGAATAAAATTAAATAGGAACACTATCAAATTTTATTCATTAAATATACTTGATTCATAATGAGAGCTCAAACACATTTGTGTTTGAGCTCTCATTATTGTCTTCTATACAAAATAAGATAATTACTATTTATGAAACATTCATTTCTACCATTTGATATAAATAACCTCGTGCTGCTATGAGTGAGGCATAACTTCCAGTTTCTATAATCCGCCCTTCATTCATAACTATGATTTTATCAAAACTTGGTAGTAATCTTAAATCATGAGTTGCAATAACTAATGTTTGTGCCTCCGAATGAATTTCCTCCATGACGCTATCTGTATGGTATATATCTAATGCTGTAGTTGGTTCATCCATAATCCAAATTGGGGCATCTTTTAATAATAATCTTGCAATGCCTATTCTTTGTATTTCTCCACCTGATAATGTATTACCAGAAATAGTAATTTCTCTATCTAAATCAATATGGTTTAAACCTAATTTAATAAAAACGTTTTTAATCGTCTTATCATCTTTTTCTGTAAACAGGTTACTCCTAACTGTCCCATCAAATAATTGCTGTGTTTGTAATAATGCGTTAATTTGTTTATATTTATCTTCATCAATTATATTTGTTATATCTTGATGATTTAATAATATATCACCTTTCTCACTTTGATATAAACCCAGCATAAGTTGCAATAACGAACTTTTACCTGAACCTGAAGGTCCGATAATAGCCACATGTTCACCCTTATCTATAGATAAATGAATATCTTGTAACACATAGCTTGATTGGTTACAGTATTTAAAGTTAATGTCACGTACTTCAAATACTGGAACAGTAGGTAATATTTCATCCGATATTGTTTCTTGCCCTTGCTTCATAGGATGTTCAATCACTTCATTAATATTATTAAGCGCTTCATCTGTGTCAGCTTTAAAATAAGCAACGTTACTCATTGGTATGGCTTGTTCGAATAGCGTCAACATCATGAGCACAATACTTGTTAAATAGACTACGTCTAATACTTGATTTTGTACTTGAACTACACCTAAATATAATGTAAAAAACAATGCAAGCATTGATATAATGTTTAAACTATATTCATACAACGATAGAAAACGTTGTTCTTTTGCTTGTGCAACTTCGTATCTATCTAATTGATTAAGTAGCTGATTTTTATAAAATTCAGTTCTACCAAAACGTTCTAACTCTTCGTAACCTTCCTTATAATCATAAAAATGGTTTAAAAAATTACTTTGAACATCGTTGACATGTCTTTTGAGAATTTGCGCACGTTTAGCGCTTAACCACGGAATAATGACTAAAGTTGCAATCATACTAACGCATATAATAATGGCATGTGCAAATGAAAAGTAAATCGTTACAATTGTCGTAACGATAGCTGTGATTCCTATGACCACTGGTGGATAATAAACCCTCAAATAAATATTTTGCAATGCTTCAACTCTACCAATCATTCTGGCAATTAGGTCACTAGAATTAAATTTGCGATAGACATCCGGCACTACTGGAATTAAATGTTTAAAGAATTGAACTCTGACATTTCTCAGCATGGTAAATGTCGCTCTATGTGATAATAACCTTTCAATATATCGCGCAATCGCTCTTATAAATCCAAATAATTTCACAGACGCAATTAACACCATCAAGGCAAACAATGGGGCACCTAAAGCACTTTGCGTAACCATATAACCACTTAAAAAGAACATGGCTAATGCTACTAAACTTCCTAACACCCCTACAACAATCGAAAGTATTAAGTCTCTATCTATTTTAAACCGAATGTGTGGTTTCATGTGGAATCACCACCTCTATCCTTCGTACGATTCATTTGTGTATCTGTAGTTTTTAGATAGCCTTCTGCAATATATACTCGTCTGTCTGCGTCTTTAATCGTATTTTCTCTATGCGCAATTGTAATAACAGTTGTATCCATAAACTTTTTTGCTATAACCTCTTGTATAATATTTTCAGTATTGACATCTAAGCCAGTAGCAGGCTCATCAAAGATTAATAAATCTGGTTGGGTTAATAATACCCTGGACAACTCTATGCGTCTCATTTGACCTCCTGAGAGCATTTCACCGCCTTCTCCGATATAAGTGTCTAAACCATATTTCAAGGATAATACTTTTTCTTTTAACTCAACGTCTTCCAAAACCCTTAATATATCTACCTCATTCATCTGTTGAAACATCGTAATATTGTCTCTTAGTGTAGCATTAAAGATATATGGCATTTGACTTAAAAAACCTAGCGTTAAATCAGGTTTTTGGTAAATTACCGTGCCTGATCGTGGTTTAAAACGCTGTACAATCAATTGCGCGAGCGTAGATTTACCTGCCCCACTCTTACCAACAAGCGCTATTTTCTCGCCGCTGTATATATTTAAATTGACCCCGTTCAAAGCATTTCTTGTTGCATCATTATACTTAAAACTTACATTTTCAACTTTAATTAATTCAGGTTGTTGTGTATTCACACGCATTTTCGGTTTGAGTGCTTTTTCCTGTTTATCTAACAGCTCAAAAACAACATCACTAGATCCTTCACTTTGTTTTCCTGTATGGAATGATTGTCCTAAGTCTTTAATTGCATTATAAAACTCAGGTGCTAATATGATAGCGATTGCAGCTGTTTTAAAATCTATGCTATTGAATAAAATCAAACCTAATCCAGCTTCCAAAGCTACAAGGCCAATACCTAACATGCTGATAAATTCAAGCATCAACCCTGATAAGAAAGCGCTCTTTAATATTCGCATTGTTAAATCACGGAATGTAGTGCTTTCTTCATATAATTCAGTTTCAGTTTGAGCTGTTCTATTAAATAGTTTTAAAGTAATGAGACCTTTAACTTTATTTAAAAATTGCTGACTGAACTGGTTTAAGTAAGTCATTTTATCTTTAGACTCGTCCCTTGTTTTCAAACCAAATATGATGTAGAAAAGCGGAATAAATGGCGCGGTTATCATCATAATTAGTGCAGTATTTAAGTGAATAAAACACATTGCAACAATGATGAAGAATGGAATCATCATTGATTTAAATACTTGTGGAAAATAACTGTTAAAAAAGGGTACGATACCATCAATACTTTCAGTCAAAGTATTCATTTGAGCCCCTATAGGGTCTTTTGATTGTTTTAATATCAGTTGGCGTCGCAAATCATATTTTACTTTCATAGACATGCGATTACCTATCATTTGATTTATTGTATTAAATGTCGCTCGTGCGATTAATATAAATAATGTAAACAGTAATAATATTAACAAATCTTGGTTCGTTTCAAACAACATTGCATTTAAAATTTCTGCAATAGAAAGGTTTTGAACGACGACGGTAATAGCTAATAAGGTACTGATTACAAACATGCATATTGGATATATTTTATATTTAAATGCTAAATTTGTTAATCTTTTCACAAATATCACCTGCCACATATTATAAACTGATTACATAAAATTTAAATGAATTCGCTCATTATTAATAATACTTTTTTATGTTATTTTCATATTTCAGACATAATTAGAAATGATTCCTTTTCACAATAAGACATTTTTATTATATTAGTCTAGGTCTTTAGTCTAAAATTACATTTATATGTGGCGCATTACATTTTTATTGTGCTATCATTATAAAATGAAAATGTATGAAATATAATTAGTAATATGAAAGTAGGTAAATTATGTTAATACTTGAATTGATTAAGGGCCTTATACTAGGTATTGTTGAAGGCTTAACAGAGTTTGCTCCTGTTTCCTCGACAGGTCATATGATTCTTGTTGACAATATGTGGTTAAAATCAAGTGAATTTTTAGGTTCAGAGTCAGCTTTCACCTTTAAAATAGTCATCCAACTCGGTTCTGTTTTTGCGGGTGCATGGGTCTTCCGTGAACGTTACTTTGAAATGCTACATATTGGTAAATATAGATCAGAGCCTATCGACGGCATTGGTCAAAAGCCAAAACGCTTAAACTTACTACATATTATTGTCGGCATGATTCCAGCAGGTATACTTGGTTTGTTATTTGATGATGTGATTCAAAAATATTTATTTAGTGTACCCACTGTAATGATAGGACTATTCATAGGTGCTATATACATGATTGTAGCCGATATTTATAGTAAAAAAGTTTCAAACCCACAGTCAATTGACCAAATCAATTATTTCCAAGCATTTGTAATTGGTTTATCCCAAGCCATTGCAATGTGGCCTGGCTTTAGTAGATCTGGCTCTACAATATCTACAGGTGTTTTAATGAAGATGGATCACAAATCAGCATCAGACTTCACTTTCATTATGGCAGTGCCTGTAATGTTAGCAGCTAGTGGGTTATCACTCGTTAAAAACTTTGAGTACATTCACTTAGATCACTTTGGGTTTTATGCTCTAGGTTTCATCGCAGCCTTTGTTGTTGGTTTCATCGCTATCAAGACTTTCTTATACTTAATTAGTAAAGTTAAGTTAATTCCTTTTGCTATTTATAGAATTATCTTAGTTATTATTATCGCGGTGCTATACTTCGGCTTTGGTATTGGACAAGGTATTACAAGCGAATAATATTTCAAATAAATATATAAATTGTAAACATCAATCCAACTCAGTGACTAAAAGGCAGCTTCCTTATATGGAAGCTGCCTTTTTAATATATATAAGCGATTTTAATTATTAAGTACGACAGTCTATATTTTAATAACATAAATTTAAATATCTAAATGCGCTGTATCTTTTGTCTTGACTATATTTAGCGTTTATTTTCATGTATTATAGGGTAATGTGTAGATAGTATAAATTAAATGGAGGCAACGAGTATGGACAAAAAGCAATTAATTAAAACGATAATCACAGTAGCGCCTGTGTTCTTAGTACCGCTAATAGTTGAACGCAAACGTGTTAAGGAACACCCAGATGTAAAAAAAGTAAGTGATGCGACAGTTAGTGCTTCTAAAACAGTGGCAGGTAAATCTGTACAATTTAAAGATAGTGTCGTAGAAAAATCTTCTCATGCAAAAGACTACGTTGCAGATAAAAAACACGACATGGATCAAAAGCGTGAACTAAAACGTATCGCTAAAGAGCACGACCCTGCTTACATTGAGAAAAAAGGCGAAAAACTTGAAAAACAAAACCGTAAAGAAGCAGAAAAAATGAATAAACTGCTTCAAAAAAATATAGACAAACGTCATAAAGAAGAAGAAAAAGCACAACAAGAGAACAAGAAACAACGTATTAAAAATATGAAGAAAGCAAATAAACATATGGAAAAAGTTGGCTTAACACCTGGCAAACTTGACGACGAAACAGAGAAAAAAGGCGAAAAACTTAAAAAAGAAAACCGCAAAGAAGTAAATAAACTTGATAAATTACTACAAAAAAATATAGACAAACGTCATAAAGAAGAAGAAAAAGTACAAGCTAAGAACAAGAAAGCACGCTTAGCTGAATTCAAAAAATATAAAGACTACGTGGCCAAAAGTGTTGTTAAACAAGACAAAGAAGACAATGGTAAATAATCGCAATGATACAAGTTATTATTGATGGAGATGCTTGTCCTGTAACCAATTCAGTAATTGAATTGACTGAAGGGACAGGCATTTTTGTTACAGTCGTTCGTAGCTTCAGCCATTTTTCTACCGCAGTTCAACCCGACCACGTAAAAATTATCTATGTAGACGATGGGCCAGATGCTGTAGATTTTAGGATTGTAAAACTTGTACACCCTGACGATATTGTTATTACACAGGATTATGGTCTAGCTAGCTTACTGTTAAACAAAACTAATATCGTTATACATCATAAAGGCTATCAATATACACAACAAAATATTGATACTTTATTAGAGCAACGTCATGCAAGTGCCCAGTTCAGAAAAAGTGGCGGGCGTACAAAAGGCCCTTCTGCTTTTACAGAACAAGATGTGGCTAAATTTGAAGCCAAGTTTTCGTCAATCATCTCAGAATTACTGTCGAACAAGGAGGGATAAATATGAAAAGTATTGCTGTGTATTGTGGTGCTAGTAAAGGAAATGACGATATTTATATGTCAGAAGCATATCAATTCGGAAAATATATGGCAAAACAAGGTTATGAATTAGTCTTTGGAGCCGGTTCTGTAGGAATTATGGGCGCTATTCAAGATGGTGTGTTAGACCACGGCGGCCGTGCTGTCGGTGTCATGCCTAATATGTTAAACGAGAAAGAAATTACAAGTGGCAAGTTAAGTGAATTAATATTAGTAGATTCAATGCATGAAAGAAAAAATAAAATGGCTGAATTAGCCGATGCATTTGTAATGGCCCCCGGAGGCGCTGGTTCACTCGAAGAGTTCTTTGAAATGTATAGTTGGTCACAAATAGGAATTCATGAAAAACCAATTGTCGTTTTTAACATTAACGGCTTTTTTGACCCTTTACAAACGCTTCTAGACCATATGATTAAAGAAGGATTTATTGATTCAAAATATAAACGTCTTGCCCCATTATGTAATACTAAGGAAGCAATTTTTGAAGAAATAAATAATTATAAACCATTAGGTATCAGAACTTACGATTAAATACACAAATTTTAGAAATCAACACCAATTCATCGGTTTAAATTCAATGAATTGATGTTGTTTTTTTATATGTAAATGTTCATATTGTGTTTATAAATGAAGAATATATCAAATTACATTAAAAATCATGAGCAATTGTTTTAATATAATCACTGTAGCAAAAAGTATAATCAAAGCAAATAGTTCCATTAATATAATGAGATACTTCCCTTTATCAATATGACTTAAGAATTTTCAAGAATTAGTTAGAAAGAAAAACCACATCCAAGATACAACAATAGTTGCTGTAGTACATATCATGTTTTGCATGACACATATGTAGCTCCTACACCAATGATATCAATAATCGCATGTGGATTTAATAATGATACAGACATAGCAAAGCTAATTTGCTTCTTCACTGACACCGCTTTATAATTTCCGTCACAAAAAACACAGCACCCCTTTTCAATCATTGGGCTACTGTGTATATATAATTGATTCAATTTATTCATCTAAAATAGCTAAATTTTTATAATATCTTACATGTTTTTTAAGTGGATGGTGATCGGTCAATTCAGGGTAACCAAAGTAATCATATATTTCCATACCTAATTTTTCCATCACTTTACGTGAAGGTTCATTACTTTCTGAAGTAAAAGCGTACACTTCAGTTAAACCATGTTTTTTAGCATATTTCAACACTGCTTCTGCACCTTCAGTAGCTAGTCCATTTCCCCAAACTTCAGGAATTAGACGCCATCCGATTTCGTAAAAAGGTAATTCATCAAATAAAAATTTGCTTTCTACCGGTACATAATTCAATCCGATAAAACCTAACCAACCGTTTGTTTCTTTTAGTTCTACTGCAAATAGACCCACCCCGTCATCTAATATCATTTCATTCATTTTATTCATATCGTGTTCTGAACGTTGATAACTTAGTAAACTCGGAAAATATCTTCTAACTTGTGGATTCGCATTCATTTGTTGAAAAGGTAATAAATCTTCCTCTTGCCAGTCACGTAACCTTAAACGTTCAGTTTCTATATAAACTGTCATATGTTACACCTCTATACTGGTAAAATAATTTTCTATACAAAAGTAACGCGTTATGAGACTTGTCATACCGCGCTACTATATTAATTTTTTGAATTTTTTATGAACGTGTAATATAACTAATTAATTCTACATTAACAGCTACTTCTTTTAAACGATCGCGTTCACTTTTTGGTGCAGTAAACGTTGCATCGATTAAATCATTTTGATGATTTAATTTATAAGTAGCAACAAATGTATCTGTATCAGATTCAAAGTTTGGTAAATGTGCAATAACACGTTTAATTTCACCTGTGGAATCTTTTATTTCTCTACCTGTAATATTTTCCAATTCTCTACCCAATTCTGGTAAAGTAATTGAACGACCTTCTAATAAATTGAAATCTTGTTCATGCATAATGCGTACCTCTCCTTCTATGTGGGTCAATTACTACTTAACTTTACATTCGTCCCATAAAGTATATCGTTAAATAATAATCAACCTGTATTCCAAAACTCATATTTTTAATTATTATTACATTTTATACTAATCCGTATTATGTTTAATGATACCCATTATAGCAACTACTAAAACCATAATACAATCATTTCCTAGGAAATACTCTCGAAAACATTAAATTTAAATTCTATATGATATACAAATAATGTTATATTTTCTTTTTAGTTTGTTCGTTAAATTCCATTAAATAACTAAGAAACTTATATAAAAATATTAAAAACAAGCATCTTTACATGCTGTATTTTAAGTCTCAGCATTAATTTCCTTTTCCAAATCTTTCGACTTATCCTGAAGTTTATCTTGCTCTTTTTCAAGCTTTTCTTTTTTCTTTTTCAAATCTGTATTTTTCTTTTCTAATTTTTCAATATCTTTTTCTAAAGAAGCTTTTTCATTATCTTTTCCACAAGCCGTCAACGCAATTGTTGATGCTAATATAAGTGTTAAACACTTTTTCATATAAATACTCCCTTTTTTGCCATTGTAATAAATTAATATTATCATTTTTAATCTATTTCTTCATTATTCACATTTAAATTTTTCGTCATAATGACTTTGCTTACTTGATAATCCATCTTTAAATTTAACTGTTGCATCTGAATATTATTTTTAGTTACTGTACTTTCAATTTTTTGTGCACCAATGGTCTGTCCCCACTCCTCGACTTTATATTTCAATTGTGTAGCAACACCCCGTTTCCGATAATTTTTGGCAACATAAAGCAATTCTATTACTATCTTGTTATCCTCTTTTAAATATCGTCCCCAAATATAACCAATTATTGTTTCCTGTTCTTTTTCAATCCATATTCTATCTGTATTAAATTTTAATCCGCTCATAATCATCTCTTCACGTAAAGCGACAGACATACGACTTTTTTTATAATTGTCATTTTGACTTTCAATTTCACTTTCATGAATAGTAGCAATTTCAGTTATATACTGTTTTTGTGTAAGCGATAATTGTTCCATATATTCTCCTTTAATAAGTATTGTTGATTTATAATACTAAATTCGTCATAATAATCCTTAATATTACATTCTATAAAAAGGACTGCTAAATTCAAATGAAATCTACTGAAAAATTAATGCGAGAAAACAACGTAAAAGCATTGCGTTTAAATAATACAGATAGAGATACATTCGAAAATTATATGACGTATGTTCGAGCTGACCTAAGCGTTAATCCGCATGATTCCGAAAAAATGTTAAACCGTATTTTGAATCAGTTATTGGAAGCAGAAAAAGAAGGCATACTCGCAATGGATTTCTTTGACCATGACCCCAAAGCACATGCCAAAAAAGAACTAAAAAAACTTCCTAATGAGACAATAACAAATATCTTCAAATACATTATTCAGCATATCTTTTTGTTATTTGGTGTATTTTGTTTCCTCAAAGGATTCATCGGCTTCTTTATTGGCGCAAAACGTTTATATATTTATACATTTCCAATTATGTTGATTGTCGGTATTAGTATCATTTTCCTATTCATTTGGATGATATTCCGAACTGTTCAAATGCAATCTTTTACCAAATCACATTGGACGTGGATTGTCACATATATTGTTATTTTATTACTGCTATACGCAATTTTCTATGTATTTTTTATCCCCCAATCGTTTTTAGCTGTCGGCCCATATATTTTCATAAACAATTGGACCTTTATCCTAATATCATTTGTAGTCATACCAATTGCTTTATATATTGATCACCACAATGCAAATAAAGATACAAATACTTCATTATAAAATGTTTCAACTAAAAAACGCTCTCCATTAATAATATGGAGAGCGTTTTAATATATTCAAATTCTAAATACTTTCCTAAACTATCACGCTTTCTTTTCTTTCTACAGCTATGCTTATCAATAAGAACAAAAGTCCGATGACAGTTAATATAGGGGCAACTAAGCTTAATGAAGCAATAGGTAAATTCGTTACCACAATACCACCAATAAAAGCACCTAGCGCATTACCTAAATTAAACGCAGATTGATTCAATGTACTTGCAAGCGTGGGCGCATCTTTAGAAATAAGGGTACTCTTAAATTGTAAAGAAGGGCTCATACTAAAGCCTATTAAGCCAAAGAAGAATATACCTGCTACCATCAATACACCATTCATTTGTATAAAGTATAAGAATACAAAATAAATAATAAAGACAGAGAAAATAATTTGCAACGCTTTATTCAAATTCCAGTCTGCGAGTTTACCACCTACTACATTACCAAGTGTCACACCTACACCAAAAATAATTAAAAGGTAGGAAATCAGATTCTCTTGAACGTTTGATACATCTGTTAGCACTGTAGAAATATAGGTAAAGTATGCAAATACACTACTAAAACCAAATAATGTTACTGCAAGCGTTAACCATAATCGTTTTTCTTTTAGAATTTGCAATTCTTTAAATACAGATGACTTTATAGTATCACGTTGCATAGGGACGAAAATAATGATTCCTATGAGTGCTAATGTACCTATGATAGAAATAATCATAAATGTCATCGGCCAACCAAAGTTCTGACCAATTAATGTCCCAAATGGTACGCCTAAGATATTACTTAAACTTAACCCCATAAACATTAACGCCATTGCACTTGCACGTTTTTCAGGCCTTACCATATTTGCCGCTAAAATAGAGCCTATACCGAAAAATGAACCATGTGCTAATGACGTGATAATACGGCTCGTCATCATAAAGCCATAGCTCGTACTAAATGAAGCAGCAAAATTTCCTAATATAAATATACCCATCAATGCTAATAGTAAATATTTCCTATTCCATTTAATCGTCAACATAACAATGATTGGTCCACCGATTGCAACACCTAATGCATAACCAGTTATAAGTTGTCCTGCCTGACTAACAGTTACATCAAAATCTCGAGCAATATTTGGTAATAACCCCATAATTACAAACTCTGTCATGCCTATTGCAAATGCACCGATTGCAAGCATCCATATAGCAATTGGATATTTCATTTTGCCACCTTCCAAACTTTCAATTTTTCACACATGTTTGTGATTATACTAAAATGAAGTGGCTAAAAACAAGGGAGTTGCTTAGTTTTTCAAGGTTTTAGCTAATAATACGCTTACATTTAAATTATTATTATCTATCATATTTATAAAAATAAATATGTAAATTCTAAAATAAACAAGAGTTAGTTATTACCATTCGGAAGTTGAAATTGAATTGGATACTCAACTACACTTTTTGGCAATAGCTAACTCGCTATATTTAACAATTTAATTAATAAGTAACGCATCAATAAAAAACCATACTACCATAATAAACATGATAATACCTTGCGCAACTGCACTTGCTAGAAATGCTACAATTGAACCAAAACTTGCTTTTAAAGCTTTTGAAAAATTAGGCTCTTGCATCATTTCTACAACTAATACCGCAATAAATGGAATAATAATGATCCCAAACGGTGGGAAGACAAAACACCCCACAATCAAACCGAGTAAGGCTGCATATTCGCTAAGTTTTGAACCACCAAATTTATTCACAAAATACTTATTCATTATGAAATCAGCTACTAAAATAAATACTGTAAATAAAATCATCGAAACATAAAATACCCATGATAAATTACCATTTTGAAATGCGAATTGATAGATTAAAAATCCTATCCATAATACAAGTACTGATGGAATAATTGGTTTAATTAATCCTATAAATGCCAAGACAAAGGATGCAATAATTAATAACCATATAAACACTGTCATTTTTATCTACTCCATACTTTCTTCTGTAAATTTTTGATCTTTTGTAAAGTATATTAAAATCATACCTAAAAATATAGCGCTAGCAGAGACGTAGAAAACATTTCCTAGTCCTACCCACTGACTCATAATGCCACCTAATAAATTCCCACATAGCTGACCTATCACCATTGCATTAGCAAACAGTGTCGACGCATAACCAGGGAAATCAGGCAAAATATCTTGAAAGTAACTAATACCTAAACCGAGTAATATTGCTAAGAAAATAGCTAAAAAGACTTGGCCTACAAACATCATAAGCAGACTTTCAAATACGCCGATACTAAAGTAGAACAGACCGCCTAACAAACCACCTAGCATAAGTAGTGTACGCGTTGTTAATTTTGAAGACAAAATACCTAACAATACCATGAATGGAACTTCTAAGCCTGCGCATAGACTAGCTAAACCTCCAACATACCCTTCAGGCTCTTTCAAATAGTTAGTTACAAACAGTGGCATATTCAAAGTATACATCCATTGACCAATATGTAGTAAGATAAAGGCTAAAAATGGTACGAATAGCGCTTTGTCGTGCAACATGTTAGGTGCTTTGGCTTCAACGTGATTAACATCTGTTGCTGTTTGATTTGTTTTAATATCTTTAAAAAAGAAAACTTGCAGTAATAGCGTAAATAAAATAATCGTCACGGTTCCAGTAAATAACCCTGCGTATCCATTAAAACTTAGTAATAAAGCACCGATTAATGGACCAAATAAGAAACCAAACGAGAACATTGACCGCAGTACAGCGTTTGCAAATTTCGCTCTATCTCTCGATGCTGAAGCATTAATAGATTCTCTTGCTGATGCATACATTTGAGGCATTGCAGGTGCAAATAGCCCTTGGAAAACAGCGTACATTACTATAAATACCCATATTTCATGAATGTAAAAATAAAGTGAGAAACTAACTGCTCCCATAAATAATGCGGTAATAATAATTAATTTTCTATTTATGTGATGTGTATCGGAAAAACGTGCAACAATCGTGTTCATTATGAATTGACTAATGGCTGCTAGCGCTAATAATAAACCATACTGCGTAGAAGTCATCCCCAAATCATTCGTCGCAAATAACACGAGATAAGGTACAGTAATCGCAATACCCATGCCTAAAAGCATCATATTGACTACAAATAGTTTGTAATTCTTAATATGTAATAATGCACCAAACATATAACAAACCTCTATTCTGCTAAATTGTGTAACTTTCGTTGTACATTCAATAAAAAAATTAACAAATAAATATTTATTTGTTAACTTTCATTTATTTACTCAACATATTCCAACATTAAATTAATAAATGATTCTACTTGGGGTAATTGCAACATGCTAGCATCATAGCTTAAAAATGTAGAACGAATCAACGGTTTTTCTTCTATATTAACGCGTCTAAACTCGAATTGGTCACGATCTAAATGTTTCATCATAATTTCAGGTAAAATCGTCACACCAACGCCGTTCAACAACATTTCTTTACATGTAGCCACTTGGTCTACAGTAATCATAGCGTGATAATCTTGACCAATATGATTGCCGTACCATTCTTTAATTTGATTAATGTAAATGGGATCTGCTTGAAATTCAATAAACGGCATTTTATCTACTTCGTCATAACGATTTTTAGGATGAATAAAGTAATGCTCATCATTAAATAAATGCGTATTACTTAAGTTCATAATTTTATTACCACGTATAATCATGACATGGTAATCTCTGTGGTTCGCTTTTATTTGTTCACTTGAACCTACTTGTACTTGAATTTCAACATTAGGAAATTGACGTGTAAATAAGTTTAATACTTCGGGTAGTAAAGTTTGTCCGATTAAAGAGGAGCAACCGATAGAAATGGTGCCATTCACTTCACCAATATGCGCTTGCATTTTATCTAAAAACAAACGCTCTTTGTTTAACATGTCTCTTGCATGTTCAATGATCATCGCACCTTCTGTCGTTGTAATTAATTGTTTTTTTGTACGTATAAAAACATTCACACCGAAAGCATTCTCAATTGATTTTAAACGTTGTGTTACTGCAGGTTGTGAAATATATAATATTTCTGCTGCTTTTCTAAGTGTTCTTGTTTCATCTAAAGTAGTTAACAAGCGATAATCATCGATCTTCATATTATCCCCCTATATTCTAAAAAACGCTTCTAATCATTTCTTCTATTAAATTATATTTTCGTGAAATACTTTATCTTGTAACATCAAATTAAATACGATATTTCTTATTAATAAATGTGCCTAGCCGTGTTCACTATAACATGATTCACACTATACTCATACAATGATTGCACACACATATAAAGTTCAATTAAATTGGACAATCACAACCTAATATTCTAGTTCTGAACTGTGTTTTTTTACATTATTTTGCTTGTGCTCATGATTTTGTTTGTGATTTCGTTTGTGTTTGTGATTTTGTTGATGATGACCTTCATCTCTAAATTTCTTATTAGAATGTTTATGCTTATGGTCGTTATGTTTATTTTTTAAGTGCGATGATTGATTTTGATTTTTTGATTTTTGCTTAATTTTGTAATAACAGTACATTATTTTATCTTTCATTGTTGAAAAATCCGCATCAATCTTTATCATTAATTGGTGTGCAATAATATATGCCTCATGAAATTGTTTTTGTGTAATTTGCCCTTGATCTAAAGCGCGTTGCAAATCCTCCTCATCCACAAGTTCATATTGACCATTAGGTAATGCAAGGACATCTAAGCATAAATCAACTGTACGTGCATTTCCTTTTTGTGTAACATTTTTAATATTTATATCAAAGTAATATTCTAATGGATTACCTTTGTCATCTAACATTACCGTAATACTATATCGTTTTTTTTCAGGTAAAATTTGCAGCCATTGATAATTATCATCTGCAACAATAATATTTTGTCCTACTACAGTCACTTCTAATGGTTCGCGTACTTTTTTCATCGTCACTAACCCAATAATACCTTTGAACTTGTTGTTATTTACTTTGACTTCTGTATACTCTCTGTCAATGATACGACGCCAGTGACGCTTATCAATATATTTAACTTTCACTGTCACCAACTCCTTGTCATTATTATATAAAACTGTTTACTTAATGTCATCTAATGGATTATACTGAATACCTTCTAATTTGAAGAACGAAATTTAATTATTATTATTGTACTATATTTCTTAGTCTAAAAGCGAAATTGACAATTATAATAAAGTTTGATAAATTTTATCTATATTTTCTGAAAATTCTATAAATAAAGGAGATAGTAACATGACAGTCATCCAACGACCATTTAGAGCGGACCATGTCGGTAGTTTACTACGACCGCAACGCTTAAAAGACGCAAGAGAAGATTATCAAAATGATGTTATCGATGCTGATGCCCTGCGACGTATTGAGGACGAAGAAATTGAACATATCATTGAAAAACAACTAGAAGTAGGATTACATAGTATTACAGATGGTGAATTCCGAAGAAGTTGGTGGCATTTCGATTTCTTAGAGAATTTAGATGGTGTTACAGGCTATACTTCCGAACGCGGCTTGGAATTTGAAGGTGTCGAAACAAGAAACCACAACGTTAAAATTGAAAGTAAAGTATCCTTCAATCCAAACCATCCACACTTTGAACACTTCAAATTTTTATATGACAAAGTCAATGGCCGTGCCACAGCAAAAGTTTCTATTCCTAGTCCCAACCAACTATTCCACCCAAATATTTTAAATGAAACAATCTATCCAGATATCGAAGACTTTGCGCACGATGTAGCACAAGCTTATCGTGAAAGCCTACTTAAATTTTATGAATTAGGCGCGCGTTATGTACAATTAGACGATGTTTATTGGGCTAACCTTACATCTGGCACACAAAACACACGTGGTCGCGATCGTTCTGAAGAGGAGAAAGAAAAAGCACGTCAACTTGCCTACCGTGTCGTAAATGAAGCAGTTCAAGATTTACCAGAAGATTTACTCATTACTACACATATTTGTCGTGGTAATTATCAATCTACGTGGGCTATTTCAGGAGGCTATGAACCTATCGCTCCTTACCTATTCAAAGAAAATTTAGACGGCTTTTTCTTAGAATATGATGATGAACGCTCTGGTGATTTCGAACCATTACGTTTCTTCCCACAAGAACAATCTGCTGCTGTATTAGGTCTTTTCACATCAAAGACTGGCGACTTAGAAGACAAATCTACAATTCTCGCTCGTATAAAAGAAGCACAACAGTATGTAGACTTAGATCAAATTTGTTTAAGTCCGCAATGTGGTTTTGCTTCTACAGAAGAAGGAAATAAATTAACGGAAGATGCACAATGGAAAAAATTAGCTTACGTCGTAGAAATAGCTAATGAAGTTTTCGGTACTGCGAAATAATAAAATGTAATCACTATTAAAAAAGACCTATCAGATTTTATGAATCCGATAGGTCTTTTTTAATAGTGAAAACGTCTATGATTCCACTAAATCTTTTTCTGGTAAAGCGTAACGTTCATGAACCTCTGTTAATTCAGGAAATTGACGATTTAACCATTCTTTACTAAATAACTCAAAATGTTCAAAGTGAAATGCAGGTTGACACATACAACCAACGAGCGCGTAGCCGTTTGTACCTTCAATCGAAGAAGCAAAAATTGTTCCTTTAGGCACAACGTACTGTAAAACATCGCCTGCTTCTATATTGTTACCAACTGTTACATTTTGATATTCACCATTTGGGTGTATCATGTGCACAGTTAGCGAATCGCCTGCATGGTGGTACCATATTTCGTCTGCATCAATACGGTGAAAATGGGAGATGTTATCATGTGTTAATAAGAAGTAAATACTAGAATATGCTTCCCTTTTATTCAGTTCATCTGTATTTCCTCTAATGACTTCTTTATAATATCCACCTTCGGGATGTGGTTGCAATTGTAACTGTTTGATCCAATTCTGAATAATATGTTCCATACTATTTTAAATCCACATTATGGAACACGTTTTGAACATCTTCCAAATCTTCCAAAGCATCAACTAGTACTTCAAATGTTTCTTGATCTTCTTTAGACAACGCTATATCTGATTGTGGTAACATTTCAAATTCAGCAATTTCAAATTTCTCTATACCCATCTCACGTATAGCATCTTGGACTTGAGCAAACTGATCTGGTTCAGCGTAAATAATAGTCAAATCATTTTCTTCAGTGATATCTCTAACATCAATATCTTTCTCCATCAATACTTCTAACGTCTCATCTGCTGATTTACCTTCAAAACCAAATACTGCTGTATGATCAAACATGTAAGCCACTGAACCAGAAACACCCATATTACCACCATTTTTACCAAAAGCAGCACGTACGTCTGACGCAGTTCTATTAACATTTTCTGTCAATGCATCTACAATAATCATTGACCCGTTAGGACCGAAACCTTCGTATCTAAGTTCGTCATAGTTTTCTTCACTATTCCCTTTAGCTTTCTCTATTGCTCTATCAATAATATGGTTAGGTACAGAATAAGTTTTAGCTCTTTCCAATGTGAGCCTTAACGCTTGGTTAGATTCAGGATTTGGTTCGCCCGATTTAGCCGCTACATATATTTCTTTACCGAATTTAGCATAAATTCGACTTGTATTTTTATCCTTTTGGGCCTTTTTCTCTTTAATATTATTCCATTTACGTCCCATGTTTTCATCACACTTTCTTGATAACTATTTTTATTAACATGATATATTATACAATATTTTTTGGTATATGACATAGAAGTAAGCAAATATGTCTCGACTAACTATAAAACAAACTTCTCTAGTCAAATAAAACTAGAGAGATACATTAAAGTATAATGTATCTCTCTAGCATTTTAAATCACATCATAATATAAAAAATATAAAACAATAAGCGGTCTTTCCCATGACCTTTAAAAAATTATCTAGTAAATGTTTCAATTTCATCTAATAAATCATTATAATCCGAAGCATTAGTTTCATTCATTAACAAGTAAACTTTGCGTTCGTCTTCTGTAGAACGTGTCTTACTCACTCTACCTTGGTCGATTAAACGGCGAATTGAAGCAAGCACTTTAGTTCTGCTTAAATCTAACTCTGTAGTAGCTATTTTTAAAAATGGCTGCATCAACATATTTTTTTCACTACAATTCTGTTGAATGAGCTCTAAGATTGCTACATCATTCATAGTCAATTTATAGTTTTGTTCTATATATTGCGTTAAACTTTTATATTTTTTATAAATGTTTAAAAATTGCGCCTTTTTTTCTTCATTCATAGTTGTTACACCCCCCAATAATAGTCGGCAAGACAATATAATTCAATTATCCATATAATTATAGATTTTGTCTTTATGATTTATATTTATAGATTTGCCAATATTACGAACAACACTAATTTAAGTTTTAAACCATTTATTTTATTGGTTTTTCTATATTTTATTTATAAATATCGATAATATGTACCGTGTTATACTCTAAATCTAATGTTAAGTCTTCTAGACTAAAATCATGTTCATATAACCTGAACTTCGGTTTATTGTATTCGTCTAGTTTATTAATAAATTCATCTGACCAATCATACTTATTACGTAAATAGGACGGTGCTAAATAATTAATATTACCATGTCTATGATTTATAATTTCATTAAAAATAATATATGGTTGTCTTAATTGAATATCTTTAAAATTTAAATGAATGCGAACACTTTCTTCTTCAATATCGTTTGTTTCTCTTTCTTCAATTCTCCAATCACTTACAAATACAGTAATCTTATTAGATTGTTCAATCACAGTATAATATTCGTCGCCATTTATTTTATAGTTTATTTTTTCTGATAATCTCTCATACATATTACCAAGTAAAGAACGGAATATTTTTTTATCATATAAATAAAGCGTTGCGTTATTATCATTTTGCTGTATCAAATCTATCCCCATACCTGAAAAATACTTTTTCAAGTTTTTGAACATTTTTATTAATAATGGCGGACTTTCAATGACCTCCATGCCACCATCATTTAATAGCAAATCATTTTGTATATTTAATAAATAATAATTTCTGTCTTCCATTTGCACCATATCCATAATTTTTCTTAATTTGCTAAATTTGAAAACTTTTTTGGTTAACAAGCCTTCATAGTTTTCATTTAGATAAGGTGACGAAAGTTTATGATTATCTATAAAATAATAATCAAAACCGATCCGTTTCAATTGAGATTCCACACTTTTAAATATATTAGGATGATTGAATAAATGTGTTATATCTAATCCGAACTTCATATTCTCTCTATATCTTTGGAGTTTAATGATATTACGATAGATTTCTTTTAACGACATGAGTTCTATATCAAATATATACCCCACTAAATTAAATTTATTTCGTGCTTCATCTGAGTGAATTTTTAAATGATTTTTATAATTATTCCATAGATTATCAATATAAATATCAGCTTCTTCATTTGATGAAATTTGAAAAACCAGATTGACATCCATTTGCAATATGAAATCTATAAATTTATAGTTTCTATCTTTGAACAATGCGTTTTGGATTATTTTAGCATCTATCATACAGTACAAAATGACCTGACGATTACACTCAAAAATATATTTCATTTTTTTATTTGTGAATACTTGACGTAATTCTTCAATATTATGAACTTGAATGACGATACTATCTTTGTTAACTTCTCCCATATTTTCAAGGTCGATGCTAAAATAATTGCTTTGAATATTCATTTTTTTCAACTGCCTAATGACTTCAGACTGAATAACCTTTTTATTAGGCATTTTATTTTTTCCAACATCAAATCTAAAATGTTTCTCTTCCTTAGAAAGTAATCGATATTCTTTTGGTGTATAACCAAAATATTGTTTGAATTTTTTAGTGTAACTTGAGGCATTACTAAAACCATAACTCTCTGAAACTTCACTGATATTGATTTTCTCTTGTAATAATTTTCCTATAGAGTTTGATAGTTTCAAAGTGTCTACATAATTTTTAACACTCATTCCCAAATGATTATAAAAATGACTTGATATATTAGATTGTGAAATAAAGACTTTATCGGCAATTGTTTTTAATGTCACTCTTTTTTCTAAATGATCATTGATATATTTTAATATTTCGCCAGTGACCCCAAAATATGAATAATCTACTTGACGTTCGAGATATTCACTGTCTATTCTTGCTTCTGTTGCTATAATATTAGCAATTTTATACATATAAGATTCATATACATCATCACTTAGTGTATTCATGAGTTTATGATTGGTCATTTGTAGTAATGATTGGCGTAATTCATATGAAGATTGAATTAAGTTAGGCGTATATTGATAATCAAAAAATGAATGCCCTAGCTCACTAAACCAATCACTCGCTATATATAATAAAATTGAAGTATCGTTTTTATTTATATTAAAAATTTCAGCATGGTTAATAATGAATAACGCTTCATCACTTTCTACATTTGTTGTAAAGCGTTGTACCCCTAACGTGCCTTTTATAGGCAATATAAGCACTAAGCCATCTGTAACTCGTTTAGTTGGATACTCCTTTTTAGAAATAATATTAAATTGCTGCGTGTTCATAATTTAACCTCTTTCGAATTTTATAATAAGCTATGCATTAAAATTTATTTCATTATTTATATGACGTATCACACTAATATTTTATTTAAAAAATATTAATATGATTGATGGATGTCAACAATTCGCCAAACATTGACCTTATAATCACTTTCCAAATGAAAATAAGCTCAATGTTTCTAAAGCTTATTAAATTGAAGTAATTTTACTTTTAACTGTATCAATATTTTTATCTTTAGGTAATTTTGTAAAAAAAAGGTTAATTTGTCAACCTACTATTCTAATTAATAGAATAAAATTTTATCAATATTGAAATATATTTTATTTATTTTGGTTGTTTTGACAGATATTTATATATAAAGATACACCCTTAAAGTTTAGATTCTAAAATCAACTTCAAGGGTGTTTTAACCTTTATGTTAATGCAGTACGTCATCCAACAATGACTATCTTCTGAATTTGTTCGCCAATCTTAACACATATTTGATAATGTGCAATAAGTTAATGAATAAATTAAAGCCCATTTCTCTCGGGGAGAATTGTCCTCGTTTCATCCGGTTAAAGTCATATAAAGTATATAAAAGGAATAATAATAAACCTACTACTGTAATAATGGTGTGGAAAAGAGAATTTTGAATAAACATACCGATCATACTTGCAACAATTAGTGCTATGAGTGTTACAAATAAATATTTCCCCATACTTGCGGCATTTCCAATAACAAAAAAACCAATTATACCGAATACTATAAATCCTGCTATGGCAAGTACTACATTTTTATAAAATACCTCCGGCCCTAAATTTTGCATATATGTCGTAAATGTCGCAAATGAAAGCAAGCCTACTACAATTGCGTATATATGTGAAATCACAAGTCCATATTTACGAGCTCTGTTAAAAATCACTGTGATAAGAATCAAACCAAGTAATACAAATGATAAAGGTCTTCTCCATTCTAATGGTAAATACTGTCCAAAATAGCAACCAATCCCAAAAATAATCCAATAATAAACGAAAAAGAGCCATACCTTTCCATAAGCATGTGACTTAGATTTATCTTTAACCTGTTGATTGTGTTTATTTACCTGTTGCACTGCTTCAGCCAATTGATGCACTCCTCAACTATAAAAGTATTGTTATTTCATTTGAATTTTATATTAACATTAGTAACATATTATCATATTACGATAAAGCTAATACTTTAAATTTCACTATTTCAAATCCCAACAAACATAATTAGATTCTATTTGACTTTATAATTTATAATTTTTAGCAAATAATTGTTACAATTTCAATAAAACAACAAGTAAATCTATTTATATGAAATTGGTTAAACCCTACAATAAACCCTTTCAATGTCTATTACCCTTTTTGTCCTCAAATATTAATAATATTACAACTTTATAACAAGACCCACAAACCATCTCATTTTTGGTAGTATGGAACTTGAATTCGGAATAAAGAAACGAACACATATATTTAATACATATCTCATTTTAGATATATATATTGAAGGAGGAGTTCTTTTGAAAAAGTTAGCATTTGCAGTAACAGCTGCTTCAGGCGCTGCAGCAGTTATTTCCAACCATGAAGCCGATGCATCAACACAACACACAGTGAAATCAGGGGAGTCACTTTGGACAATTTCACAACAATATGGTGTTTCAGTAGATGAAATCAAACAAAATAATAACCTCAATAATAATATTGTATTCCCAGGACAAGTTATTGAAGTTGGTGGGAGTGGTTCACAAGAGCAAGGTTCAAGTTCAAACACTTCTTCACAATCATCAGGTGGCTCAACACACACAGTAAAATCAGGTGAGTCATTAAACACGATTGCAAGTAACTATGGTGTCTCAGTAGATGAAATTATGTCAGCAAACAATTTAAACGGATACATAATCTATCCAAATCAAACATTATCAATTCCAAGTGGCGCTACTGGTGGATCTGGTGGTTCTACAACAGAAACACCTACTCAAAACACTGGAAGTTCATCAGCGAGTGATGCTAACCTTTATGACTGGGGTCAATGTACTTGGCATGTATTTAACCGTAGAGCTGAAACTGGTAAACCAATCAGCACATATTGGTGGAACGCTGATCACTGGGCAAGTAACGCAGCAGCAGATGGCTACACTGTAAACAACACACCAAGTGTAGGTTCAATTATGCAAAATTACGAAGGCCCTATTGGTCATGTTGCCTATGTAGAGCAAGTTAACCCTGATGGTAGTATATTAATTTCAGAAATGAATTATAATACAGCTCCAGGAACAGTGGATTACCGTACAATCCCAGCTTCACAAGCAACAAGTTATAATTATATCCACTAATCTTAGTACAAGTTAGACTGCATAAGGATAAAATATCATAATAATACAAAAAGCAGTTAGAATTCTATTTAGAAATCTAACTGCTTTTTTATGTTCCATCATATTAAACACATGACATTGCCTACGCATTGTTCTACTCTAGATGAATTGCTTTCTATTTCTTTAAGTAGAGTATAAATGCTAACATTATTAATACACTGATATTTTAGACATAAAAACAGATAGACTACCCTAATTATACGGTTTGGTAGCCTATCTGTTTTTGCACACTTTTAAAGTGTATATAAATTATTAATAATTTGATTAGATATTTGGTCATAAAAATAAATTCACAACAAAATATACAAGAGCAGCTACAATTGCAGAAATTGGTAATGTGATGACCCATGTAATAATCATGCGTTGTGCAGTGTTCCACTTCACACCTTTAATACGGTTTGAAGAACCTACACCTAAGATAGATGATGATACGACATGTGTCGTGGATAGCGGGAAATGTAATGATGATGCTACAAAGATTGTTAAGGCAGATGATAAATCTGCTGCCGCACCATTAGCTGGACGGATTTTCATTATATTCCCACCGACTGTTTTAATGATTTTCCAACCACCAACAGCTGTTCCTAAGCCCATTGCAGCAGCACAGGAAACTTTAACCCACAATTGTGGTTCAACGCTACCGCTTGGTTGTAAGTTAGCTACAATTAAAGCTAATGTAATAATACCCATTGATTTTTGAGCATCATTCGTACCATGTGAGAATGACTGTAACGATGCCGTGAAAATTTGAAAAAATCTAAAGTTTCTATTGGTTTTTGTAAGATTTGCATTTTTAAATACAATTTTGACAATTGAATACATTAAAAAGCCGACACAAAATGCAATCACTGGCGATATGAGTAACACAGCAATGATTTTCGTGAAACCTTCATAATGTAATACCGCAAATGATCCTTGAGATGCAATAGCCGCACCTGCAATAGAACCAATCAACGCATGTGAAGAGGAACTTGGTATTCCATAATACCAAGTAATTAAATTCCAAAAAATTGCTGCAATAATAGCTGATAGCACAACAACAAGCCCATTTTCTAATTTAAATGGGTCAACAATATCTTTTGTTATTGTACCTGCAACTCCAGTAAAAGCTAGTGCACCAACGAAGTTCATGACAGCTGCTAATATAATAGCAGTCCTAGGTGTTAGGGCACGAGTTGAAACAGCAGTAGCAACAGCATTGGCTGTATCATGAAAACCATTGATAAAGTCAAATATTAGTGAAAAAATTACGATAGCTACTGTGATGATTAAAATATATTCCATTAGTTAGGACTCCTTAGCTATTTTTCATAATTATAGTTTCAAAGTTATTCGCTACAGCTTGACATTTATCTGCAATTTCTTCCATACTTTCATAAATTTCTTTTATTTTAATCAATGTGATTGGATCTGTTTCACTATTAAAGATATGTTTGATGGATTGACGTAATACACCATCACAATTAGTTTCAAATTCTTTAATATTAATAGAATGAATGCGCATATGAGATAATTTTTTATCAACAAGTAAACCAACTGCTAATTTCATTTCGGCAATAGCTTTCTGGATATTATCAACGAATTCAGCCATATACTCATCAGTGTACTCAATAGAATACATTTCAAACATTGCTGATGTTTCTTCTATTGCATCTAGGACATCGTCAATCGCGTTACATAACGATAAAATATCCTCACGTTCAATTGGTGTAATAAAAGTCTGGTTCAAATCTGAAATGACTTGGTGCATTAATTCATCACCATGTGATTCATACGTTTTAATGTTGTCCGAATAAGCTTTCAAATCTAGGTGCGTATTAAAATCCATTTTCCCAAACTCAATTGCCGCTCGGTCTAAATTAAATACCATTTCCTCAAGTTGCACCATGAACTTATCTTTTTTCTTATTAAACATTCAATAAATCCTCCATTTACAGTGACTGTTGCCGATCACCTTCAATAAATTTAAAAAATCAAATACTGTTAGATAAATTAACATTGGCAAGATTTACAAGTCACTCATTTTCACACTAATTAGTATACTGCAGACTATCTCAGAAATGAGCTATTGCTTATTTATAGGTTAAAAAATCTCACAAATGTTAATTTATCCTTATTTGAAAATAGCACATAATTTACATTTCCACAATTAAATTTACATTATCTTAATATTTGCTTTTTAAATAAAATTGGAAGTAATTCCACCATATTTGACGTAGTATTACAGTACTTTTTATATTTTTAATAATTAAAAAAGCTTTGAAATCATCAATGATTTCAAAGCTTTTTTGCCAGTCTCTCTACCAATTCATTTTGATTTGGAAAAAGAAATGTTACTTTGGTACCTATTTGTACTTCAGAAGTTATTTTCACTTGAACACCTAGTTTATCTTTTACATTACTCACTAAATATAAACCAATGCCTGATGATGTTGTCTCGTTACGATAACCTGTAGACGTAAATCCTTTATCATAAATTCTTGGCAAGTCTTTCTTACTAATACCTCTACCCTCATCAGTAATTTCAAGTGTCACATGATTTTTTATAATATGCGCTTTGACATGAACCGTACTATTCTCACTATATTTAATAGCATTTGAAATGATTTGTCTTATCATCATTCGGCACCATTTTACATCTGTATAAACTTTGTATTCTGCTTCAAAGTCTAAATCATAATCAATCCCTTTAGACTGACTTATATATCTTGTAATTTGAATTTCCTCAATTATTAATCGTTTTAAAGAAACATGTTCAAAGTACATGTCATTATTTTGGAACTCTAACCTTGTTAAGAACAATTGTCTATCCAACATATTATTTATTCTCGTCCATTCATAAAGTAAAGCGTGTTTTCGCTCTGTATCTTGTTCTTTTTCAATAAGCAACTTCATTGCAGTGACTGGTGTTTTAATATCATGAACGAAATCCGTTAATGACACTTCTGTTGACTGAATTTGTTTCTTTTGATTCGTTACTAACGCTTTCTGGTTTGTGATTTGGTCGTATAAATAATTTACCATCTCTTGTTGAAAAGGTGTGTCTGCTAATCCTTTGTGCTTTAATTCTTCAGGCTCAATATGGTTTTCTAAGTGTTTGAAAAACTTCACTTCTTTAATATATGTATATAGTAAAAATATAGCCGAAATACCTAAATTCAAAATAATAATGTAAAAAATACTGCTCACACTAATGTCATAATCTAAATAAGCAATCAACAGAAATATGAAATGCAATAATATCAACCATAGTACCCAATTCAAACGTGAGCGAAAAAAAATTAAGAGCCATTTAAAGTTAGCCATGAGCCATATATCCTTTACCTATTTTAGTTTCAATTGCATCATTCATATTGAGATCTGCTAATTTTTTTCTTAAACGGTTTACGTTAACAGTTAAGGTATTATCACTCACAAATGCTTCATCATCCCACAATGCAGTAATTAAAGTGTCTCTTGTAACAATTTGGTTTTGTTTTTTCACGAGCATTTCTAAAATAATCATTTCTGTTTTTGATAAATATATTTGGTCCTCACCTTTGATAATACTATCTTTTGTTAAATCTAACGTGGTATCTTGCCAATATAATACGCGTTTTTCTTCTCTGCTAAATTGATAAACACGTCTATAAATAGCTTGAAGTTTGGCAATTAATACACTCGTATTAAATGGTTTTTGAACATAATCATCTGCGCCTAACTCCATACTCATCACTTGATCCATCGGGTTATCTCTCGAAGATAGGAATAAAATGGGAGTGTTAGATATTTCTCTAATCTTACGTGTCCAATAAAATCCGTCATATTTAGGAAGTTTAATATCCATTATTACAATTGCTGCATTCACTTCTTCAAACTTTTGCATCACAAGGCTAAAATTCTCTATACCATGCACATTAAAATCCCACTGTTCTAATTCTTCACTCAATTCTTTGAATAATGTCATATCATCTTCGACTAATAAAATGTCCACATGATCACTTCCCAGTTATTTAGTGTAATTTATTTTTTCTCCAGATTGTATTCTGCCATTAAAATGTTTTATACGACAATCTATTTCGAAACCTCTCATCATCAAATCTTGGAATGGTGATTGAAACAAGTAATAAGCTGGCCAAATCAATTTAGGTATATAATCATATAAATGAACAAGCACAGTTTGAGTGCCTTCAAGTTTTCGAAACTCTAACTTACCTTGTTTCTTTATATTAGGTTTCACCATCGAACCTCGTACTAAATGTAATGTAATCATATCGTTTTCAGTTTTCGTTTTATGAAGTACAAGCAATGGTTTACGTTTATCTTTAATATAAATAATAAAGTTATTGCCCTCACTATAAGTATGTAACATGGTCCCTTTAGTTTCACTCAGCCAATCAAAATAATATGCTACCATTTGGTTTAAAGTCCAATTCATCGGTAATTGTACATTAAGTGCGCTACGTACATCATCATACTTGGAGGCTTGCAATTCTACAGCAACATGAGGACGCGCAACTTTAGTAGTTGTATTTTCAACAGGTGTGCCATAAGCAGATAATCGTTCCATCGACTCCTCATCAAATCGGCTACCGCTAATATATATGATTTTTTGAATTCCCTTTTTAGATGCGGCACGACCAAAGTTATCTGCAGCAATTAAATTCATATCTCTAGCTGTAGCTTTCGTTAATTTTGCAGAATGTTTTGTTGGATCTAAGTAATAAATTGCAATATCCATACCTTCCATGGATTCAAGCACATCACTGTAATTGTAAATATCCTTTTTTAGCCAGGTCACTTCTGGAAACTCACTTTCTTTAGGATATTTAGACATTGTAAACAGTAAAGCGTCATTTTTAATTGATTGTATTAGATTTTTTCCTATATATCCGGTTACACCAGCTAGTAAAATACGAGGCTTCATTATAATACTTCCTTTATATTAGTTTAGGTCAATTCAAATATTTCCTAGTAAAATAATGCTAACGATGTTAAGTTATACTATAACTGAGTATTAGCAAAATAGAAATGAGGAGTGAACACTTATGGTTCATCAAATTCGTGAAATAGGAATCAATGACATAGACGCATTTATTAAGTTATTAACAACTATCTATGATGAATCCGACTATTTAATTTATAACCCTGGTGAATATGCTCCATCTAACAGTGACGCCGTTTCAATTTTGGAACATTATATAACTTCACCTACCAATGCAATATACGTTGCTGAAAATAATGGTGAGCTTGTTGGCTTTTCAATAGTCACCACTGAAAACCTAGAACGTGCACGTCACGAAGCAAATTTTTCTATGGGTGTGATTAGACACTATCGAGAAAAGGGGCTCGGTCAATCACTTATTAACTCTATTGAAGCTTGGTGTTTAAACCATAGCATACGTCGTATCGAAGTTTCAGTTGTCCCTGAAAATACAACTGCAGTTGATTTATTCAAAGCTGCTGGTTATCAAATTGAAGGCGAACTACGTGATAAACTTTACATTGATGGTCGTTATTTCAATAAATACGTATTGTCTAAGCTATTATTATAATCTACCTCAAAGTTTATGTATTAAACGTTCTATTACTATAGTTTAATTATAAATTAATAAAAAACCAAATAACAATATTGTTATTTGGTTTTTTCACTTAATATGATTTCAACATTCAAGTTTTTCCTTATAAAAGAGCTTATACGTTTCCAAATTGGAGACGTATAAGCTCTTTATTATTGAAAAATATCTTATCAATTCGAACTGTTTATGGTTTATTGTGAAGTAACCTTAATATGGATTTAACTGCACACCGCCTGTGTTATTTGATTCAGGTTTCAATTCGGTTTCTACACCTGAAGACGTCGTATTTCTACTTAAGAATCTCAATGTATCTTTCATATTTTGTTGTGACTCTGGCAATTCCATATGAAATTGATATTGGTGTTTTAAATTATGAGATCCATCATAAAATAATTTATCAACAGGAACATCTTCTGACTTTAATTGTTTATAAAAATCTATATTTTGACTATAAAATGGATCAGCATCGCCTACTGATAGAAATGTGGGTGGATAGTCCTCCGTCACTTGGTTTATTGTAGACATTTCACTTATATTTTTAAATTGCTGTTCCCAATCTCTTTTACCTGTATAGCTTTCCATAAAGAGCTGAATTCTTGGAAACTCAGTCTCTCTTACTGTTTTCATATCATAAAAGCCACCATAAAAAATAGCTGCTTTGATTTGATCTGGCTCAAATTGTTGGTTGAATTCCATATCTTCTCTTAATGATTTATTAGTTTGAATTGCAGTAAATTGACTGGATAATTGGGCTCCCGCAGAATCACCCCCGAATACAACTTGATCAAAATCTATAGGTAATTCATGTTTATTCTGTTTAATAAACTGAACCGCTCGATCAATTTGTTTCAATTGAGTTGGATATTTATAATCAGGTGCTAGCGCATAATTAATATTCACCACGATATAGCCTTGTTCAGCAATTTTCGATAATAATGGGTTTTTATATTGCTTATCCCCTGCAATAAAACCGCCACCATGAAGCCAGAAAATGACAGGCAATTTATTATCTTGGTCTAGTTCAGTCGGTGTTAAAATATCTAAGCGACTATTAGGTATGCCACTGCTATAGGTGATATTAGTAAACGCATTTACATTTTCATTATTAATTTGTACTTTTTCTTTAATTTCTCTCGCATTCTGACGATCGTAATGTTGTTTTAATATTATTGCAGTCGCTATTGCAACACCAATAAAAACAATAATCGTAATCATCGTCCATTTATGTTTTTTCTGCATACCTGACCTTTCCTTTCGGATGCATTGTATCATAATTAATAATCACATAGTAGTATTTATTTGGACGAACAGAATAGCATAAATGAGAGATGTCTCATTTTAAAATAAAATCAATTCACCCAAACTCTCAAACAAAGTACTATGTATATTCATCCTTAGAGTTTTTCGTTAGATAATTATATCTTAAAAATGATAAAAGGCTGTTAAATCCCCTTTAGGATTTTAACAGCCTTTGCTAAACTAGATTGTTAATTCTAACTTTTAAAATGGTTTCGAACGGTTAATTCTTCACAATTAAGCAATGTGATCTTTATTTTGATTTTTTCTAGCATAGTACTTAATAATTACACCGATAACTACAACTAAACCAATTACACCCATGATTGGATATAAGAAGTTAATCAAGTCTGCGAAACCTACGAAACTTAAACTATAAGCAATGATTGTCATTGCAACTATAAATACATGGTACTTCTTGCTATATGGTTCTGTGAATCTTGCAGCAAATGAATAAGACAAGCCAAGAATAGTATTATACATAACTGCTAGCATAATTATTGATAATACTAATCCGATCCATGGATGGATTTCGTTTGCTAGCGTTAAAGTTGGAATAGAAGCATCTTTAATCTTTGGAAATTCTGATTGTAATGCAAAGTTGATAAGTGCTAGCAATACAGTGTATACTACTCCACCAAACAATGCTCCTGCACCAGATATTTTACGTTTCGACGCATCGCCACCAATAGCAACAATTGTACTAAAGCCAACTGCAAATGCTAATCCACCATAGTTAATTCCGTAAAGAATCCCTTTCCAGATGCTCGCTTCTGGTACAGTTTGATTTACTTCTCCAACTGATATATTTCCATTAAATAAGTAATATATTGCGATACTAATAACTAAAATAATTAAGAATGGTGTCACCATACCTAACGCACGTACTATTTTGTTAAAGTCCATTAATAACGTGATGTAGATGGCAAGAACCATAATTAATGCACCTAACCATGTTGGTACGGCAAAACTTTCTTCAAATGTTGCTCCTGCACCTGCAATCATTGTAACTGAGATACCAAATAAGAAGAACACCAATAGATAATCAATTATCTTACTAAATGTACCACTAAATAAATAATCTAAAGTGGATTCATGGTTTTGCGCATCGAATGCTGTCCCAATTTTGGCAACTTGTCGACCTGCAAAACCTAATATTAGACCTGAAAGTATAATTCCGATATATGACCATAGTCCATATGGAGTAAAGAATTGCATTACTTCCTGTCCTGTTGAAAAGCCAGCACCTACGACGATACCGACATAAGCGAAACCAATTTTTATAGCTTCTTTATTCAACCCCATGTGATTTACAACCTCCTCTTAGTTAACACATTGAGTTATTATAACGTACTGTCAGTATTTTGCAACACGCCAATATGTAATAGGGTACTATTTTTTGTTTTTTACACTAATTATATTTTGAATTTATGTTTTCCAATTTTTAATTTTTATTCAAAATGATGTATGCTGTCACCTTAACTTCAACTTTTAAGTAAGTGTATTATTTCAGTTTTGCAAATTTATACATTTATTTCCTAGCAACCTGTATTATCCAAACATTTTATTTTCTTAAATTTTTTATTGCTTTCAAGTTTACAGTACAGTTATTACTTCAATAAACTAAATATATAAAAAAACCGAAAATCTCAATTTACTAGCTTGAGATTTTCGGTTAAATTTATTTCGGTCATATATCAAAATCGAGCATTAACGTGTAAGAATTAGCTATGTTAAATTAATGCGCGTTTTTGAAACGATTAAGCTCATTGAAGTCTACAACCACATTATCCATACGTTTAGCTGTTTCTTTAAGCACGTTACGGGCAACACTATTAGACGGATCTAATTTAAGTATTTGTCGAGATATATCAAATGCTTTTTTATCAGAAATGACTGGCTCTGGAACTGCGTGTAACAATAACATTTGTAATAAACTTTTTACTTCTTTGCCGTCAGTCAGATTTATGGATGACTGTGCATGATAATAAGCAGAATCTAATGCACCTTGTAGCTCACTTAATGGATAAACTAATAGTAGAAAAGCTAAATCATGCATTTCTGCTGTTTCTTCTACTTTCATCATATCTAAAATACAAGTATAAAACATGACACTTTCTACTTCATGTGCACTTGAAATGTATGCTTCTTCAAATTCCATAAAATCTGTCTGGGACATTAAACGTTTTACTGACTCAAATTCGCCGTTTAAGACATGCTTTTGTATCAAATCTTTCATGGCAATGTCCTCCTAGGTATCCAGATTTCTATAACAGTTAGGTCTTATTTTACCACATACACTTTATATATTCATATTAAAATGAATCTTTTTTTCATATTAATTGAAGTCCTTATATTTTTGCTTACTTAGCTATCATGATAAAAAAATCTATGTGGACTAACTTATATTCATTTCCCTAGTTTCCATTTTAAAAATAATATCATTTAAGCAAAATTTTTCTTTAAGTCTTCTAGAATCTCTTCGATTGAACCGCCAACTGATAATTTCACAGCAGCTGTAAAACTTCCTTCAACAATCGGCGCATCAATTTTTTCTACTTGATAATTGCCTTCATACATCTCAATTGCTAAGTCTAAATTCATTTCTGCAGAACCAATATCATAAAAGCACAGTGCATCGTCGTCTAAGTCGTTAATCATTTTTTGTATATGATCATAAGATGTTCCAATTCCCCCTTCAACGCCACCTTGTACTAACACGGGTACTTCGCCTGCCATTTGTTCTAATAAAGCTTTCGTGCCATTAGCAATTTCCTCACTATGACTTACAATTACAATCTTAGTCATAATTAGTCATCTCCAATCAATGCATTTAAAATATAAACGCTACTTTGTGCGCCAGGGTCTATATGCCCTTTAGAATCCTCTTTAAAATAAGATGCTCTTCCTTTTGTCGCTACGATATCTTTTGTTTCATCTGCAAAAGTTTGCAAAGTTTCTTTATTTAGCGTTACACCTTGCTGCGCAGTTTCGCTCGCGCGTGCAATCACATCATACATTGTTTTTTCATTTAATTCTACTTTTCCTCTTTGGGCAATCGCTTCAGCAAATGTCTCCAATAATTTTTTTAAATTTGTTGCGTCTACCTCATCTTCTACAACTTGAGACATTTTCACAAAACTGAATCCATATAAAGGTCCCGAAGCTCCCCCAATATTAGACATAAGTGTCATTCCTGTAGATTTCAATAAATTTTGCATGGAACTATCATCTATTTTATCTGGTAAAGCCTTAAAGCCTCTGACCATATTTACTCCATGATCACCATCGCCAATTGCTCTATCTAATTCTGTTAATAATGATTCCTTTTCTTCAAATACCTCTACTAAGTTCAGTAATCTTTCTTTTAATTCAGCTACATTCATTTATACTTCACTCCTATTTGTCTAAATCATCTCAAATTATCATTTAAAATATGGGCTTGCGGAAGGCGCAGTTAGTGCTGTAAGTACTTCTTCAGAGTAAGGAACTAACGTTAACGATAGTCCTTGCATGTCTAAAGCGGTCATATAATCCCCTACAAACCAATGTGCAACATTCATATGCTTTTGTTCTAAGTTTTCTGCTACATATTTGGCTGCAATGTTAAGTTCCGATAATGGTGTAGCCCCCATACCATTTACCATTACAATAAGTTTGTCTGATTTCACTTCTTCCAGCAATGCCTTTATTAATCGCTCGACAATTTGGTCTACTGATTCTACTTTTTCTCTAGATAATCCTTTTTCTCCATGAATACCAACACCGATTTCCATTTCATCACTTTCGATATCAAAACCATATTGCCCAGTAGTTGGTACCATTGGCGCAGTTAAAGCCATTCCTAACGTTTTAACACTTGATAAAAATCCTTCTACTTTTTCTTTAATATTCGTTAAAGGTTCCCCTTGATCAGCTAAGTACCCAGCATATTTATGTGCAAATACTGTACCGGCAACGCCTCTTCTTTTATCTTCATCACTTACTGCAATATCATCCTTGACAATGACCGTTTCTACTTTTATATCTTCCATTTCAGCCATTTCTTGAGCCATTTCGAAGTTCATCACATCACCAGCATAATTTTTCACTACTAGTAAGACGCCATCTCCGTTATCGACAGCTTTAATTGCGCTTAAAATTTTATCAGGCGTCGGAGACGTAAAGACCTCGCCACATACAGCTGCGTCGAGCATGCCCTCTACAACATATCCAGCGTGTGCTGGTTCATGGCCACTACCCCCGCCCGAGACTAAAGCGACGCCCTTCTTTTTCTTTTCTTTCCTTACAACAACGGTATCTGCAATGACTTCAATTTCATTGTTTGTGATTGAAAGACCATCCAACATATCTGTTAAAAATTGTGTTTTATCTTTTATTAATTTTTTCATAGAGATAACCTCCTAATTTGAGTGTTCATTTATAGTATACCCTACACACGAATGCAAACGCTAACATATGAAAGTTAATAATAACTTTTTTTAAATTATTTTAATCACAACGTTTGCTAAAATATTTAAATAAAAAAGAGCTACGCTTTTACGTAAGCGTAACTCTTTTTAGTATATTATTTTAAACTGCTTTAGTTTTATACATTAAATATAAGAAATAAGGCGCCCCAATAATCGCTACGACGATGCCGGCTGGAATACCCGATGGCTGTAATATTACTTGACCTACGGTATCTGCTAACACAAGTAAAAAGGCACCTATCAATATCGAAATAGGTAAAAATAATTGATGTCTTGGTCCTACTATTGATTTCGCAATGTGTGGCCCTAATAAACCAATAAAGCCGATAGCTCCAGCCACTGAGACAGCTGTTGAAGATAATACAACTGCTACTAGTAATAATACAATACGTTCTCTACCAATTTTCACACCTACACCTTGTGCAATATGTTGATGGGTATTTAATAGGTTTAACACATTAGATTTAAATAATAAATATGGAATCAGTACAAGCACCCATGGTAAAAAGGCAATCACAAATGCCCACTCATCTCCCCATATGTTTCCGGCAAGCCAAGATGCTATAAACTCAGATTGGTCTTTATCAAATGTAGACATTAAAGTAAGTGAGCCACCACTCAATGCTGTAGCCATACCTACCCCAACAAGTACCATACTAGCTGGTGTAATGCCTTCACCTTTATTATAGCTAAATGAAAAAATAATGAGTGCTGTTAAAACACCACCAATTAAGCTGACAATTGGTAGTATATATACAAAGTTACCCGCATTAACATGGCCTATGACAATAAATAATGCTATAGCAAAACCACTACCCGCATTAATTCCTAATATGCCTGGCTCAGCTAAGGGGTTTTTTGTAACACTTTGAATAATTGCACCACTCATAGCTAAAGCAGCTCCGGCTAATATAGTAATAATCATACGTGGCATTCTAAATTCCATTAATATTAATGTATCTGTATATTCTCCTTGACCAAATAAAGTCTTGAAAAATGTGCCTATAGACATTTTATACTCTCCAGAAGTCATACTCCAAGCACAAGCAAGCAATACTAATGCAACAAGAATACCCATTGCTAACCATTGTTTATATCTTAGTTTTGGATCTATCATGAAAAGCGACCCCCTCTTTTAACTAAATACAAGAAGTAAGGTACACCTATAAAAGATATAATAGCTCCAACCGGTGCTTCACCTAACATTCGTGCTACCGTATCAGCTACAAGCATCAATAAACCACCCATAATTGCTGTAAGTGGAATAACACGTGCATAATCTGTACCAACCAAATATCTAACAATATGTGGCACCATAAGACCGACGAAAGCGATTTGTCCTACCATGGCAACTGCCACGCCAGCCATTATCATAGATAAGATTAGTGTTAGCGCGCGTGTGAACGCAACATTTTGTCCTAAGCCTCGAGCTAGTGTTTCTCCTAAATTTAAAATCGTCAATTGTTTGCTCATCGCGACCATAATCACAAGTGCTACAAGAATAAAGGGAGCTGCCCAAACTAACTGATGCCATGTCGTCCCTGAAATACCACCAGCAGTCCAAAACGTTAAACTTTGGTTTAATCTAAATACAAGTGCCACACCTTGACTTAAGGCTGTTAATAAAGCACTTACTGCCGCCCCAGCTAAAATAATTCTCATCGGATTAAATCCATCACTTCTAGATCTACCTATCATTAATACGAAGAAGCCACCCATCAAAGCTCCGATAAAGCCTGCTAGCATCATAACAATGAATGGTGCAGAGGGATAGAAAGCAAAAGTGAGTGCTAGCATAAATGACGCTCCAGAATTTAGTCCAATTAAACTTGGATCTGCCAAACCATTTTTAGTAACACCTTGTATTACAGCACCAGAAGTAGCCAATGCGACCCCTACTAAAATTGCCCCTATATCTCTTGGGATACGTATTTCACTAATAATATTATGTTGTTGGTTTTTAGGATCATAATTGAATACCGCTTCAAATATTGTAGATATGTGTATTTTTGCATCTCCAAATAAAATAGACGCAATTAAAGCAACTATTAACAACACAAGTATCAATATAAATGTTGATGTAAAATTTAACTTCCCGTTTTTCTTAGTAGTCATAATTAGCCTCTAAACTTCCGAATAACTTTTTCTACATAAATCGTATGTGACTAGCATAGGTTTTCCAGTTCTTGGATCTGTACTAATTTCAACATCTATGTTGAAAACTTTTTCTAAAATTTCTTTAGTTAATACCTCTTCTGTTTCACCATTAGCGATAATATCCCCGTTTTTCATCGTTATTAAATGATCTGAAAAACGAACAGCCTGGTTAATATCATGTAACACCATAACTATAGTACAACCTTGTTCTTTATTTAACTGTGTAATTAATTCTAAAATTTCTAATTGATGTGAAATATCTAAGTAAGTGGTCGGTTCGTCTAAGAAAATAATATCTGTACGCTGAGCTAATGCCATTGCAATCCATACTCTTTGACGTTGTCCTCCACTCAAATCATTAATAGGACGGAGTCTAAATTCATACGTGCCTGTAACTGATAGCGCCCAATCTATTTCTTTTTTGTCTTCTGCTGAGAGACGTCCAAAGCCTTTTTGGTGAGGGAAACGCCCATAAGAAACTAATTCTCCTACAGTGAGACCATCCGCAACTTCAGGAGATTGTGGCAAAATCGCAATTTTTTTGGCTATATCTTTGGTTGCTTGAGCATGCAAATTCCCACCGTCTAATTTAATCTCGCCACTTTTAATTGGCAGTAGTCTCGATAATGCTTTCAGTAATGTGGATTTTCCACAACCGTTTGGCCCAATAATCGATGTGATTTTACCATCTGGTATATGGACATCTAAGTTCTCAACAATTACATTTTCTCCATAACCAATAGTAACTTGTTCTCCTTCTAAGCGACTCATAATTTCCCTTCTTCCTATTGTTAATAAACATAATTCAATCTATATTATTTATAATTTAATTTATCTTTTATGTCGTACGTTCAATTTAATAAATGATAATCATTATCACAGATGATATTATATCATTTTTTATTTATTATGACTATCATATCCCATCTAGAATAACTATCTCACCGCTAAGTTTATTAACTTATAATTCCTAGTTAAATTGTTAATTTACTTGTATAGTTTGAAACTTTATTGTTCCTATCCAGCTCACAAACTATAGATTAAAAACTTATATCATATGTACTTGAGATTATAGTGTTTGATATAAAATAAATGAAGCCTCCATTAATGGAAGCTTCATTTATTTCTGGTGTTTATTCAAAATATTTAATGTTCATCAATTAAGAAGCCATTACCATAAACATCACGTACATCATGGATAACTAAAAAGGCGTTATCATCTATTTTTCTTATTAAACGTTTTGCTTTTGTAACTTGCGTCTTCGTAATCACAACATATAAAATATCTTTATCTTCTTTTGTAAAATAGCCACGACCATTTAAAATCGTAAGTCCGCGACCAACTTGTTCGTCGATTACTTTCGCTATTTCATCTGGCTTGCTTGAAATGATAGTCATTGCTTTCTTCGTATTTAAACCTTCTATTACATAATCCATTACCTTTGTACCAATATACAATGATATAACAGTGACTAATGCACTAGATACTGGAATAACTGTGAGCGATATGGCTACCACAATTAAATCAAAGAAAAGTAATGCGTAAGGTGTACTTACATCTAAATATTTATTAGCAATTCTCGCTAAAATCGTTGTCCCGGCTGTCGTCCCACCGGCAAGTACAATTACACCTATACCCAAACCGACACATATACCACCAAATACTGCGTTAACAAGTATATTACCTGTTTCAATTTTCCAAGTTGCTGTTAATTCTAAAAACAACGAAATAAGTATAGTAGCTACTATCGTTAAATACATACTTCTTTTACTTAAGAACTTATAACCAATTGCAATCAGTACAGCATTAAACACAAAGTTAGTAATAGCTGGAGAGATATGAAAGGCATAATATAGTACGATGGCTATACCAGTCACTCCTCCTTCACCTAAATCAGCAGATATAATAAATGTATTTACCCCTGTTGAGAATGCAAATGATCCAAATAGGACTAATATCAAATCACGTACTGTTTTATTCACCTACACGACCCCCTCGTATTTGCTTCAATCAATTGAATGTTAGCAAATAATAACCAATACCACAACATCCACTAGTATAAAAACACATAAAAATCATATTCAAAATATAATAATAAAGGATTTTATCAAAGTATTTTTTGATTTTTAAAAATTCTGAATTTTCTATTTACTTTCCCACTTTACTTTGCTATAATAAAATTTATCTTCTTATTGATAGCCAATAAGAAGCCATCTCCTTTGTGTTGTTTATAGTAACAAACAAAACAATTTTTGCTCGAGTATATTATTAGTACCTAGTCCTTACTATTAATATACAATTAATTCATTTCCCGTAAAAGCCAAGTAATGATGAATGTGTCTCCTCACTTCATTTACTTGGCTTTATTTTTATTTTAAATTTAATCTGTTCAAATAGTGTGTTAACTCATCCAAGAATAACTAGCGCTCTTGAAAACTACTTGATATCGTAGAAACATTTAAAAACTCTATACTTAAAACAATACAAAAAAGGTAGTTCCCGAAAGAGAAACTACCTTTTAATTATTCATTATATATTAAGTTTACTTTGCTGTTTGTACAGTATTACCAAGCAAACAATCCTACAAATCCTGCTGTCATTAATGATACAAGCACACCTGCCAACAATAACATTGGTACATATTGAGATACAAAATCTGAAGTTTTTTTATCAACAATACCTTTTAATGTACCTATAATCATACCAATAGTTGAGAAGTTAGCAAATGATATCAAGAATGTTGTAATCACTGCACGTCTATGTGGTGAATAAGAATCAACTACATCTTTAATTTGTCCCATAACAACAAATTCATTCGTTACAATTTTCTTCGCCATTTGTTGTGCAACTATCCAAGCCTCACCCCAAGGTAAACCAAGTAATAATGCAAATGGATACATAAATGCACCTAAAATTTGGTCTAACCCAAAACTTCCTTTCAGTCCAGCCCAACCTGCAACAATACCTGTTAACAAGTTAATAAAGCGGTCAATCAAATCTGAAAGTGCTACAAAACTAATAACAAACGCGATGATAATTAAAATTAATTTACCGGCATTTAATACTGAATCTCCCAAGAATGAAAAGAATGGTTGACGTTCTATCTCTTCATTTCGAATACTGTAAATAACATCCTCTTTTTCTTCTAAAGACACAGGATTTAAAATTGAAGATACAATAATCGCATTAATTATATTTAATGGAATTGCCGTCAATACTAAATCGCCTGGAACCATAGAAACATAAGCCCCTACGATTGCCCCAGATACCGAACTCATAGACATCATAGCCACAGTTAAAACACGTGCCTCTTTCATACGTTTCAACTGTTCGTTTGATACTGCCAATGCCTCTGTATTACCTAAAAACATCATTTCAATCCCAAAGAATGACTCGAATTTAGGTTGACGTGTCACTTTGGCTAATACCCAACCAATCGCACCAATTACCTTTGGCAATACATTGAAATACATCAAAATATCAAATAATGGCACAACAAGCAAGATAGGAAACAGCGCACTTACTGCCATATCCATCGCTCCAGGTTCTATCCAACTCGCAAAAGCGAAACCAGTACCTGCATGGGCAGAATCAATCACCCAAGAAATTCCATTTGCTAAACTTTGTACAACTGTTTTCCCCCATGTAAACGACATGAAGAACCATGCTAAGAATAAGTTTAAAGCCACTAATATTCCAATCGACTGCCATTGGATATTTTTTTTGTCTCTAGAAAATAATATAGCAATTCCTAAAAACACTAATAATCCAATTATGTTGATCACTAAAAACATAATACATCCACCATTCCTTTTTAAATCGATAATAACAATAAACTTTTAAAGTAACGAGTTGTTATGTAACAGAATAATTGAGACAAACATCTGAGCAAACTGCCGACTCTACAATGGTTTATACTAACAATCACTACCATGTTTAACTTTGAATTATTCTTATTTAGTTAATTCATTTATTTATATATTTAAATATATACCTTTATAAGTCATTGCTTCTTAATAATGCACAATAATTATAGCATGTATGGACTTTATATAAAATAACAATTTTATAGTTCGACTTTCACACATTAAAACACGGACGTTCAACATAAACATCCGCGTTTTATAATGAAAGCGTATACAATTATATGGCTTTGATTCGTTATTTTCATTTTTAAGATTTTGTTAGATTTTGTGTATGCACAAATTGTTGATATTTTTCATGATTCTCCATGAGCTCTTGGTGGCTACCTTTACCTGTAACTTTCCCACCATCAATAAAGATAATTTGTTCTGCCTTTTTAATAGTAGAAAGTCTGTGCGCAATGACAACAGTCGTACGATTTTCCATTAATTCTTCTAGTGCTTCTTGGATTTTACGTTCACTTTCACTATCTAAATTAGCTGTTGCTTCATCTAGTAATAAAATATCTGGATTTTTAACGAAACTACGGGCAATATCTATACGCTGACGTTGGCCGCCAGATAATTTCAATCCGCGTTCGCCCACAATAGTATTATAACCATCATCAAATTGTTCGATAAATTCATGACAGTTAGCTAATTCTGCATAATGGATTAGTTCATCATCGGTCACTTCACGATTAATACCATATAAAATATTATCTTTAATTGTCCCATTCATTAACGAGTTAGATTGCATCACATAACCTATTTTTTTACGCCATTCTGCAAGTGAAATATCGTAAATAGATTTAGTGCCATATGTAATATCTCCATTTTCAATCTCGTACATACGTTCAATAATATTAAATATTGTACTTTTTCCTGAACCAGATGGTCCAACAAAAGCCGTCACTTTGTTAGGTGAAATCTCAAAAGAAACGTCTGAAAGTATTGGTTTTACACCATATTTAAAATCAACATTGTCAAATGTTAAACTGCCATCAAAAATTTCACTTTCTTGATTCGACTCTAAAGGTTCAGTAGGCTCTTCCATGATTTCGTATATACGACTACTTGCACCAACAGCTCTTTTATAATCGGTAACTAGTGTAGACAGATTGATTAAAGGTGCTGAAAGTTGAATGACATAGAAAATCATTGCAATTAAAGTGCCCGCAGTAATGGCACCAGTAGATATTCTAATCGCACCAAAGCCTAAAATAATAGCTATAGTGAGCAACATGATGACGCCCGAAATCGGTTGAATAATAGCTGTGATTTTTGCCTGTTTTAAACCTAAAAAATATATTTCTTTTAAATTTTTATGTGCGTTATCTAGCTCAAGACTTTCAGTATTTGATACTTTAACTAAACGCATCTCTGTCAAAACACGTCCGAGCAAACCACTAAAGTTGGCAATTTCTGCTTGTGTTTTTTTAGATATCTTCTGCATAATTTTACCTAAAGGTACCATGATAAGCACAAATATTGGAATTGTTATAAATGTTAGTAATGTCATTTTCCAATCCATTATGAATAACATAATCAACGATCCAATAATTGTTAATACAGATGGCAATAAATTAGGTAATTTACGAGAAATGAATTCATTGATTACTTTTGTATCATCTGTCAAACGACTCATTAATTGTCCACTTTCATTTTGATCGAAAAATGGCATTTTTAAATGAATAATATGTCTCCATAAAACCGAGCGAATTGCATAAATAATTTTTTCACCAATTTTACTTAATAAATACAACCCTATCCCACTAAGTAATGCATTGAGTATAAATATTGATATAAATGCAACGACGAACATCCAGTTAACATTTTCAAAAGAAAATTTATCAACAAGTTTACCTGTGAAAAATGGTACGAGCAATCCTGTGATACTACCTAAGGAAGAAATAGAGACAGCAATAATAATCAATCCCACAGGCCATGATAATTTTTTAAATAAATAGAACAATGGATTCTCTTGCTTCATTTTTTTACCTCTTCTAAAAATATTTTGAAATTCAATCACTATTTATTGAATCTGAGCAGCTCCACATAATAGTAATTTAGATGGTACACGTACATCTCCCTCATTAAATTTCACGCAATTATTTTTCTATAACACTAAAAGGACTACCGTATTGCTATAACATTTTATTATTGACCTAAATGTGCTAAAATATTTCTATTGCACTAAAACAGAATAAATTAAGAGGGAATGTAATTATGAGAAAGTTAATTCTGACAATTATAACTGTACTCTTCGTTAGTACAATTATAACACCTTTTGCCGATGCAGAAATAGTAACACCTACTCAAGCGGCAAATCAATACGGTCATAATGTCTCTGATGGTTATCAACCAGAAGGTGCAGTAAATGTTGCTCAAACAGGCCAAATTCTTTATCAGTACAATATGAATAAAGATTGGTACCCTGCCTCTATGACCAAACTAATGACAATGTACCTCACACTTGATGCAGTCAACAAGGGTGACTTATCATTAGATGATACGGTAAAAATTACAGACGAGCATTATCGAATGTCAACTTTACCAAAAATAAGCAACACTAAACTTTACGCAGGTGAGACATACACTATCAAAGAATTACTTCAAATAACAGTCTCAAACTCTAGTAATGCTGCAGCACTCATTTTAGCAAAAGAAGTTTCTGGAAATGTTTCAGATTTTACAGATTCAATGAATAAAAAAGCAAAATCTATAGGTATGAAAGACACACATTTTGTTAATCCTACTGGTGCAGAGAATGGTTTATTAAAGGATTTTGCGCCAGAAAAATATAAGGATGAAGACAGCTCGAAGTCAACAGCAAAAGATTTTGCCATATTATCCCAGCGTGCAGTTCAAGATACACCAAAGATTTTACATTTTACAAAACAGCTCGCACCTACACAACACGGTGTCACTTATTACACTTTTAACCATTCTCTTGAAGGTGCTGACATGAGTTTAGATGGCACTGACGGTTTGAAGACTGGTTCAAGCGACATCGCCGATTATAACCACACGATCACCACAAAACGAGATGGCCTTAGAATTAATCAAGCTATCATGGGAGTTGGTGAATATGATTCTATTGGTGGTGAAAAAGAACGTAATATGATAGGTAATTCATTAATGAATATGTCCTTTGATCAGTATAAATATGAAAAAGTATTATCTGAAGGAGAACATGAAATTAATGGCGATACATATTATGTAGAAAAAGACCTATACGATGTAATACCAGAAGATTTTGATAAGAAAGATTACAAGTTTGTAGTAGAAGATGGCAAAATACATCTTGATTATGATCGTAAATTTATCACTGATAAATACGGTCCACCATCAGCAAGTGTAAATGAACCACTCGTCCATCAAACAACTACAGTCGTGCAATCATCGTGGGATGAACACCCAATTTTAACATTGTTAGGTACTATCTTACTTATTGTGGCATTAGCAATTATCGTCTACCTTGTCATTGACCGAGTTAAAAACAGATCAAAGCGTAAATAATCAAATTTATATTTAGTGAATAACACTGCTCACATTCACTAAGTTCAACTGACAACACTTTCGTAACTTCTTATATTGAATAGAAGCGGAAGAGTTGTTTTTAAAAAAGCCAGGTCGCCTAAATTTTGTATTATTACAAAGATTAGACAACCTGGCTTTATTTTATTATTTTTTTGTAATTTAAAAGACTTTAAGTCACACCTATTTTTCAGTGTCACCGTAAAGTTCTTTTTTAATTTTAGTAGTGGAGATACCTTCTGTACGATTAAGGTAGATAACTTCACATTTCTCTTTCAAGAAATCAAATTCACCTTCCCAATCGTGGCCCATAACAAATGTATCTATTTCATAACGGTCAACATCGATTTCCTTTTGACCCCAACCACCTTCTGGAATCACTAAATCAACATAGCGAATAGATTCTAACATCATTTTACGTTGTTCATAATTGTAATATGATTTTTTATTTTTTACACGATTAAATTCATCTGTTGATAATGCGACAACTAAATAGTCTCCCATTTCTCTAGCTCTTCTTAATAATTCAATATGTCCGTAATGTAATAAATCATACGTACCATAAGTGATTACACGTTTCATAAGTATATGCTCCTTAACAAAATATTAATTTTAAATTTACATTTTTTAAAATTATAGCATATTGATCAAAAGTTTACGAATTCTACTATTTTCATCTTTTTAAATAATGCTTTAATTTCATTTTCCCTCTTAGTTTAGCACGTTTTGGAAGCACCTCTACCTTAAACCGGTAGTAGTTAGGTCTACCAATACCCACACTGTGTAGTACTTCTCGCCATTGCTGGTACAATGGTTTACTCCATTTTTTACTTCCTTGTTCTACTACTTTGACAATTCTAAACATAGCATCTCCAGAATAATCTGTTTTTTGCATTGTTTTAATATACATGGATACGGTATTTAACAGCTTTTCAGTAATAACATTGTTTTTTTCAATATATGCTTGTAATAAATAACTCACTATTAAATTATCCATGCGGTAGCTATAATAAGTTCTTTCATCATTTGATGATAAGATATCCATCACACGGGTTCTTACTTTTAAAGCATCTAGCATATATGCTTCGAATTGTTCTGCACGTTGATGTGTGACAGAACCTTCAACTTCATTGTATCCATAAACCATATTAGGCAATAACTGAATATTTCTAGCTTCTTGATACGCTTTAATGATAAAACGATGTTCTTCACAAAATACAACATCTTCATCAAATCGTAAATCTGCAAATCGTGCACTAAACATTTTTCCACCTGGTCCAATAGATTGCATCATATCAGGGCACTGTGCTAAAGTCACTTTCTCTAGTTTTTGAATCTCTTTGTGGGTATATATCGGTTGCCAATCACCGTATTTTCCTTTGGCGATTTGACCTAAAACAATATCTACATCTTCATTTTTTTGATAATAATTCGCCATAAAATCAATTCTGCTCGTTAAAAATTCATCATCAGCGTCTAAAAACATAAATACGTCGCCGGTCATATGTGCAAGACCTTCGTTTCTACTTGCAGCTGCACCTTTATTCTCTTGGTTGATTAACGTAATATAGTTATATTCTTTCTGTAACTTTTCAATGACATCTTTGCTATCGTCTGTAGAGCCATCATTGATACATATAATTTCATAGTTTTGAAGCGTATCTATCGACGCAATTGCTCTCCGAATTGTTTTTGATGCATTATATACAGGAATTATTATTGATATTTTCATAATTTCACCATTTTCTCTATATATTGAATGATTTGCGTTAAACTATCTTTAGCATTATACACGTGCCAACTTTCAAATAGTGGAGACCACTCTATATTACTGTCTTGAAGTTTATACATTAGTTCATCTATACTATAAGCTTTATATTGAGCAGGAATATCATAATAAAATGAATTCAATCCACGCTCTTTCTCATACTGTGACTCGTCATAAACATAAAACAAAGTCGGTTTATTTAGAAGGCTGGCTTCTATTGCTAATGAACTATAATCACTAATAATAACATCTGCCATAATCATAAGCGACTGTAAATTAGTTGTTGTTTGATCACTACTGGCTATGGAAGGATGTAATTTACTCAGTAATGTATAATCTGGTAGTTCGCTTTCAAAGTAAGTTTTATCAATTTTATAATTTGACTGTTTATGTTCTCGGTATGTCGGAACATAAACTGCCACCTTGTCTTCTATACCATATTGTTTTTTCAGCTCACTTTGTCTCTTTTTAACATCTAATATAGTATACGGTACTAATCTAGGTAAACCAATTTTTAAAAATTGTTCATCTGACGCTTCAAATGCTTCTTTGAAACAAGTAATCATTGGATCACCGCCTACCAAATATTTGTCAGTAGCACAGTAAACATTTTTATATTGGTTAACCATTCGCTTATTTGTTAAGTCTACTTGGTGATCCTTTAGGCCAAAGTTTTTCAATGCACCTGAAGCATGCCACGTTTGAATCACTGTCTGCTTTTGCTTTTTCTTAAAGCCCCCGAACATTAAATAGTACGTGTCTATTACGATAACTTTAGCTGTGCTTAAAGCTTTGATATGTTGAAAAACTTGCTTATTTCCTGTTGGGATAAACGTCACATTTTCATATTGTAGTATATATTTTCTATTTTCTTCCTTGCCTATCACTGTAATTTTATATAATTTTCTATTTAACGCCTCTATAATTGGTAATACATCTTCTGCAAATGTCATCATTACCACAATATGATTATCGTTCAGCTTATTTTTACTATAAAGTAAATTTAATAAACTAATGATTACCATATACAGCGCTTTGATTATCTGTCTCACAATTTCCACCGCCAATTTATATTTCAATTATGTTTTACATTATATCTATCTTAAGTTGAAAATTATAGAAAAATCCTTTAACAACTATTTTAGTCATTAAAGGATTATATTAGTTTAAATTCAATCAGCCAATTTTAAATTTTAAGTTACATAAAGTCTGCAAAGTGATCTCTGTAACGCATATGCATGACAGATCCTACTATAAACAAGAATAGGATAATAAACATGTTGTATAACGTTAATTCCCAATGCGTAATAAAGTACCATTCTTTATGTAACACTGCAGAACGATATGCTTCTGCAAGATAATAAATAGGATTTAATTTCATTACATCTTTTACAATACCTTCTGGAGGTACAATTAAAATAGAGGATGCAAAGAACACCATTCTCATCAATGCCTGAATTGCTTGTTGGGTATCCTTAACAAGTACGCCAAGCGTTGATGTAAATAACGCAATAGCCGTTGTAAGAATTAAGGCAAACGGGACATATAAAAGCAGTTGTATTGTATAAATTGTAGGGTAATAACCTGCTAACATACACAATAAAATGACTACAAAAAGTAACGCCAAATGCCCATAGAATCTACTCATTACAATATATGATGGAATAATAGACAGTGGAAAGTTCATTTTTGCAACTTGATTATATTTTGTTGCTATTGATTTTGTACCTTCTAATATACCTTGGTTAACAAAGAACCACATGCTAATACCAACAAGCAACCAATAAATGAATGGCACACCGTCTACTGGTCCGTTATTTCTTATTCCCAAACCAAACACAAACCAATAAACCATAATTTGCATAGCTGGATTTATGAGTTCCCAGGCCATACCTAAGTAGTTATTAGTATTGGTGATTTTAACTTGGAATTGTGCCAATCTTTGAATTAGATAGAAATTTTTTAAATGCTCTTTAAATACTACCCATACTGCATTCATTTAAATAAACCACACTTTCAATCGATTTACCTAATCACACTTCATTTGTGATATTGTGTTTAATTTTAATATACGCTTTATTTACTATCATAACAACATTCATTTACTATCTTAAATTAGATAACTAAAAAGTGCCATAAATGATATTTTTTTGTATAATAAATGGTACAACATCGTTAGTGAAAAATGAGATATAAGCTTACTTAACTTTTTATTTTTTTAATAATTTATCTTAATAGTTGATTTTATATCTTAAATTCAGTAAAATTTAACAACTGTGTAAAACATCACTTTGTTAAATTGTACTCACTTACTTTACAATAGGTTTATAAATTTAACAACTAATATAATATATAATATACTAGAAGTAACTGTAAATAAGGAAGGTAAAATTATGAATGTATCGGTTAACATTGAAAATGTGACTAAAGAGTATCGTATTTATCGTAATAATAAAGAACGCTTAAAGGATGTCCTTCTTCCATTTCATGAAAACAAAACTTTTTATGCTTTAAACGACCTATCCTTAACGGCATATGAAGGCGACGTAATTGGCCTTGTGGGTATTAATGGTTCTGGTAAATCTACGTTAAGCAATATGATTGGTGGATCTCTATCTCCGACTAGTGGTGTTATTAAACGTGAAGGCGACGTAAGTGTTATCGCAATTAATGCTGGATTAAATGGCCAATTATCGGGCGTTGAAAACATCGAATTTAAAATGTTATGCATGGGCTTTACTAGAAAAGAAATCAAAAAACTCACGCCTGACATTATTGAATTCAGTGAGCTTGGCGAATTTATTTATCAACCCGTCAAAAAATATTCTAGTGGTATGCGCGCAAAATTAGGTTTTTCTATTAATATTACTACCAATCCAGATATTTTAGTCATTGATGAAGCATTATCAGTAGGCGATCAAACTTTCGCTCAAAAATGTTTGGATAAAATATTTGAATATAAAAAACAAGGAAAAACTATTTTCTTTGTGAGTCATAATATGAAACAAGTTCGTGATTTCTGTACCAAAATTGCTTGGATTGAAGCAGGTAAATTAAAAAAATTCGGCGAGTTAGATGATGTCTTACCTGAATATGAAAAATTCTTAAATGGTTTCAAAAAACGTTCGAAAGTAGAACAAAAACAATTTAGAAATGAATTAGATGACTCTAGATTCGTAATGAAATAACACAAAATTTAATATTGTTAACTATAAAAAAGCGTAAGCTACAGTAATTCCAACTTGTAACTTACGCTTTTTTGTTTATTTTTTTCGCGCTTCCTTTATTACTTTAAATACAAATCGAGGGATTGATTTCATTCTTCCTAATCGCTTCCAATCTATAATCAATCGATAGACCCATTCTAAATTCAAACGTCTAAACAGTTTTGGTGCTCTTTTTTTAGAGCCACTAAACACTTCAATAGATCCGCCAACTCCCATTAGTATAGTTTGAGTAAAGCGATGTTTATAACGTTCTATCCATTGTTCCTGTCTAGGGTATCCCATCCCTACAAATACATAATCAGGATTAAATGAGGTTACTTGCCTTAAAACCATTTCATCAGACAAATCAAAAAAGCCATGATGAAAATCAAAATTAATATTTGGGTATTTTTGAGCTAAATTTTGATGCGCTTTTATAACCACTTCATCTTTTGCACCTAGTAAAAATACATTTTGATAATTTGCATTAGCAATTTTCAAACATTCTTCCATAAGCTCAATACCTGGAACGCGCTCTTTTAAAGGCGTTCTAAGTAATTTGGAAGCTTTGACAACGCCAGTGCCATCTGGAACAACATAGCTCGCACTATTAATTAAATTACGATAGCTCACATTATCTGTTGCGAAATCTACTATCTCTGGATTTGCAGTAACAATAAATAAATTTTCGGGACTATTTTTTAAGAAAAAATGTTTAACATTTTCGCGCATGTCCTCTAAAGTAACATTATCAAAATATACTGATAACACGTTTACTTTATTTAGTTTGTTGCTCTCTGTCATTATTCGTGATCTCCTAATTCAAAATATACCAAATACAAATTAATATTTAGTTATTATTGCTATATTAACATATTACTCATTTTTCATATGTTTAAAAGTAATTTCTGTATTATTCATTTCATAAAATACATCAAAAGTCTAAATGCTTTCTTGTTTAGATTACTTTATACTAAAGGATATGCTATAACAACATACCTTTTAATAACATGGAAGTTGTTGAAAATATAAACCGAGGTAATCATATGACAAAAATACATGAATTTTTCAGCTCTGCTATTCAACTCAATTTATATTGGGTAGTCATTATAGCTTTAATTTATATAATTATTCATACTTATCGTAATAAACCATTCAATAGAATTTTAGATATTTATTTCAATTATATCCCAGTATTAACGCATGAGTTCGGACATATTTTATTTAATAAACTAAGCGGTGGAAAAGCTAAAGATTTAGTTATTGTATCTTCTCCTACTGAACGTATTGAAACGTCACAACAAGGGTTTGCTATTACACAATCAAAAAGTCGCTTAGGACAATCTATCACTACGTTCGGCGGATATGTAATGCCCCCTCTTATGCTGTTTTTAGGATTTTTAGCAATAGAGTTCCAATATCCGAGCTTATTTTTAACTATATATCTATTTATCTTTATTTATTTTTTAATGCTAACTTCAAGAAAATTACTCCCCATTTTTATAGTAATTTTATTTATCGCGTTACTTTATTTTTTATTTGAAAGTAATAACCAGCTTATGATGTTTTATATTGTAACCTTTACAACTCACTTTATTTTAGGTGTACTTTTAGGAGAAGTCTTACAATCTTCAGTAACTATATTCAAACTTACGTTTTCACAACAATCTATTTCATGGGATGGTAGCACTTTAAAAAATTTAACACGTATACCTACTTTTATTTATAGTTTCATCTGGATAGCAATCAATATATATACGGTCTATCGATTATTCTATGCATACTTCAGTCCTTAGATTACTAAACTTGAGACAATCGTCTCAAGTTTTTTAGTTTCATAGTAAAAAAGTGGATGTTCAAAAGCCACCCACCACAGTAATACTATTTATTTTTCAGCATAAATATGTTCCGCATTATCATAACTTAAAATTGTGATATTATCGTCTTTTTGAACAATAATCACCTTATTTGTATCATCCTTATTAATAATTTTGACCTCTTCATCAATCAAAATATCTTTACTTGTGAGATAAATTAATAATTCAGTACGGTCACGAACACGTTTAATTGTGACTATGTCGTCCGATTCAAAAGAAAGTAAATTTGTTGTATAAATTTCCTTGTATTTACTGTCTCGTGGGATAATTCCTCCATGAGGACAAGTGATAGGATAATCTAATAACTTATCCAAGCGTTCTACGAATAGATTAGAAACTTTATGTTCTAAAACTTCTGCTTCTTGATGTACTTCTTCCCAATTATATTTCAATATTTTTATTAAAAATAATTCTATTAAGCGATGACGTTTAATAATATCCAATGTATATGTTAAACCTTTTTCTGAAAGTTGGACACCTTTATATGGTTTTGTTACTACATATCCAGATTTTTCTAAACGATGAACCATTTCACTCACAGAAGGTGGTTTGATATTTAGATATTGGGATAATGTTTTATTTGAAACAAATAATTGATCCCCATCATGCGTTAATATCGCCTTTAAATAATCTTCTTTTTCCTCAGTTAGCATTATCTCACCTCTCAAATCATTCAATTCATTGTATCACGAATCAACTTGACACGCTAAATCTTCATGGTATATTATAAAATAAATTAGGTTAGCCTAAAAATATTATTAAGGAGGTCTAATATGTTAAAGGTTGAAAATTTAAACCTTATGTTAGGGAATAAACATGTCTTACAAAACATTAATTTAACCATTCCTGTACAAGGTGAGATCATTGGCATAATGGGTCCAAACGGTGCTGGAAAATCTTCATTACTTAAATCGTTTATTGGTGATTTCAAATCAACTGGTAGCGCACACTTAAACGATCATTTTATACATAATTCTTTAAAATCAATCACTTATATCCCGCAAAAAGCACATATCGATTTAGATTTCCCAATCGACGTCGAAAACGTAGTCATATCAGGTGCTTACAAAGATATTGGTTGGATTAAATGGGTAACTACAGCGACTAAAAAAAGATTAAATGAGCTTATGCAAACGCTAGAATTAGAAGACTTGCGTCATCGTCAAATCTCTGATTTGAGTGGCGGACAATTACAGCGTGTTCTTGTGGCACGTGCATTAATGACTGATAGTACACTTTATTTATTAGATGAACCATTTGTAGGTATAGACTTTCATAGTGAGAAAATAATTATGGCACAACTTCAAAAATTGAAAAATGCAGGTAAGTTACTTTTAATTGTTCATCACGATTTGTCAAAAACTGAAACGTATTTTGACCGTGTCATACTATTAAATAAAACCATTCGCTATTTTGGAGACACTGCAACAGCAATGCAACCAGAGAATTTAAATAACACATTTTTAAATTCTACTCCTAAAAGTGAAAAGACTGCACAATTATAGAAAGGACGTAACTTATCATGGAATTTTTTCAGCATTTACTCGATTATAAATTCTTAAGCAATGCCTTGGTTATTTCAATTGTTGTTGGGATTGTATGCGGTACAGTTGGATGTCTTATCGTTCTTAGGGGACTATCACTCATGGGTGATGCAATGAGCCATGCAGTATTGCCCGGCGTTGCTCTCTCTTTCTTATTCGGCATACCAATGTTTATTGGGGCTTTAGTTACTGGCATGATTGCGAGTATATTCATTGGGTTCATTACAAAAAATAGCAAAACCAAACCAGACGCTGCGATTGGTCTTAGCTTCACAGCATTTTTAGCAACAGGTATTATTTTAATCAGTTTAATCAACAGTACAACAGATTTATATCACATACTATTTGGTAACTTGCTCGCTGTAACTCAATCGACTTTTTGGGCCACAGTAATTGTTGGTATTATCGTTATGTCATTAATCATTCTATTTTATAGGCCTTTAATGATTTCAACGTTTGATCCAGTATTTAGCCGAATGAGTGGCTTGAATACTACATTAGCCCACTATTTTGTAATGCTATTACTATCATTAGTCACTGTCGCGAGTATACAAACTGTAGGTATCATTCTAGTCGTAGCATTATTGATTACGCCTGCGTCAGCAGCATTTTTAATTGCTAAAAAGTTACATACAATGATGATTATCTCTAGTACCTTTAGCACGATCAGCGCAATTGTAGGCCTATATTTCAGCTATATTTATAACTTACCAACCGGGGCAACAATTGTATTGTGTGCATTCTTGATATACATCGTTACTTTTATATTAACTAAATCACAGATTTTAAATAAGAAAGGAAATACAATATGAAAAAATTAATTACAGTCGCACTTATTTTCATGCTATTTTTAGCTGCGTGTAGTAATGGAAGCAGCGAAAATAGTGAAAAATCAACAAATGATAAGTTAAAAGTTGTTACAACAAACTCAATATTATACGACATGGTTAAAAACACTGCTGGAGATAATGTTGAGATACATAGTATTGTACCAATTGGTCAAGACCCTCACGAATATGAAGTCAAACCTAAAGACATTAAGGATTTAACAGATGCAGATGTAGTCTTCTACAACGGTTTGAAGTTAGAAACAGGAAACGGATGGTTTGAAAAAGCACTATCTCAAGCTAACAAATCACCTGAAGATGACTCTGTAGTAAAAGCTTCTGATAAAGTAAAACCATTATATTTAGAAGGTGGCGAAGGTGACGAATCAAAACAAGATCCACATGCCTGGTTAAGTTTAGAAAATGGTATCAAATACGTTGAAACGATACGTGATACATTGTTAGAACACGATAAACAGCATAAAGACGATATCAAATCTCAAAGTGAGAAGTATATTGGGGAATTAGAAAAATTAAATAAAGAAAGTCATGACAAATTTAGTGATATTCCAAAAGAACAACGTGCTATGATTACAAGTGAAGGAGCTTTTAAATATTTCTCAGGACAATTTGACATCAAACCAGGTTACATTTGGGAAATCAATACTGAAAAGCAAGGAACACCTGAACAAATGAAGCAAGCTGTTCAATTTGTAAAGGATAATAATCTTAAACATCTTCTTGTTGAAACAAGTGTCGACAAAAAGAGTATGAAAAGTTTAAGTGAAGAAACGAATAAAGACATCTATGGTGAGGTCTTTACTGACTCAATCGGAGAAAAAGGCACACGTGGTGATTCTTATTACAATATGATGAAAGAAAATATCAAAACTGTACATGGCAGTATGGAATAAACATATAGGCTATTTAACCTAGAAATAGGTGAATAGTCCCATGCCGTGCGTTATCCTCCTTATTGCGTACGGTATGGTGGTATTCAAGCCTTAAATCATCTCCCAACTCCATCACTGATTGGTTCCTCCCCTCATTGATGGAGCTTTTTTGTCGATACTTCTTTTTATAATTCTTATGACAAAGTCATATTTAATAAAGAAAACTTCTACTTAACAACCATAAAAAAATATATAAGTCATTTTGGCATTTTAAAGTTATTCAAAAAGATTCCATTATTCTGTTAAGTTAGCTACAATAATCATTTCATCATAATTAATTACTTCACGTATTTTGAGCGCTGTTACTTCACTCACTTCTTCATCTTCAATAATTTGGTTTAACAAGCGACGTTGTTCTTTAAGTGCCATTAGTTTTATTTCATCTTTTTTATCCATTCCTTAAATTTATTACACTATAAGCAATGAATTCCACCCTACATCATCATACCTATAAACAAAGTTTACACAAAAAAGCTACCACTCATGTCGCTTAACATCGGTGGTAGCTTTTTAAAATTCCCATTAATTCAGGACCATCTTTATTATTTTGTATATGTGCATTTATTCTTACAAAACAATCATTGCACTAAATACTAATAATCATTTTCTCTTTCATATGTTTTACGTCTACGTTCTTCACGAGCTTCAGCACGTTTTTTCAACTGTTCAAACGTATTATTTTCTTTAGAGCTTAACAATATACTAGACTGTCTTGGCGCATCACTTTTACGATACATATAAGCACCTGTCCGATAAGCGGCACGTGATATCAGATGCCCCCCTACTGGCGATGTTAAATTAATAAATACTAAAGCCAATATCAGTCTGACACTTAAATAACCTTGTGAAGAAATAAAGAAAATAATAACACCTACAAGCGTCAGTAGCACTGAAAGCGTAGAACTTTTCGTCGATGCGTGACTTCGTAAAAAAACATCTTGGAATTTAATTAACCCTATTGCACTTATTAAGGCAATAATACTTCCTAAAAACATCATAAAGGCTGCAATTAAGTTAACGATTTCGCTTGTTATTTGCATTGAAGACGTGCCCCCCTTCTATAAATCTAGAAATTGACACGGTACTTACAAACGAAATAATCGCAATAAGTAAAATGGAATCAAGGAATGAGAATGTCCCAAAGACGATACTTAACATACCTACCATAGACATTAATATCGCACTTGCAGTATCAAAAGCAACTACTCGATCTGCTGTGGTCGGCCCTTTAATTAATCTGAATAAAGTTAAAAGCAACGCAATTCCAAATAAAATCAGTGCACTTGTAATGAAAAAATCAATAAGAGATTCTATCATTCTGCCACCTCCAATATGAGTCCTTCATATTGTCTAATACTTTTCAGCAATTTTTGCTTTTCTTTATCTGATACATCAATTGCATGTATAAAGAACTTTTGTTTTTCCTTTGAAATTCTTATTACTGTTGAACCAGGCGTTATAATAATTAAGATTGTTAAAAAAGACACTTCCCAATCACTATCTAACGTTGTTTCATAAGTAACTAAACCAGGATTTAGGTCTTTAGTTTTAAATAAAATATAATTTATCGTAGTCATACTAGAAGTGACTAATTGGTAAAGGTACACCGCTAAGAATTTAATCGCTACCCAAACCTTTTTTAAGTAAAACTGTTGACCAAAGAAACGATGTAAAATATAGATAACTATTAAACCAATAAGATAACCAGAAGAGAATGTTGAGGCTTTAAATGCTTCTTCATCTTGAAAAAGTACCCATAAAAAGGCAATGACAATATTAAGTAAAACTTGTCTCATTATTTCTCCTCCTTCACTAAATGAGGATTTATCAATTGTTGATATCGTCCGTCATCCATATTTACTCGTGTGGCATTATCAGTAACTTTGAAAATGAGCGGCGCTGCAAGACCCATAGCTAGTACGACAGCAGTCAATATACCGATAAGTGTTTTACGATACATTGGAATCTTTTTAAATTCAGTTTCTTCTGCTTTCTTTTCGTTACCCAGGTACATCGTAAAGAATACTCTAAATAAGCTAAACATTGCAATTAGACTTGTAATAATCATTAAGGCAAGACCAATATAATTACCATTTTCTACAGCACCTTTGAAGATAAACACTTTACCTGGAAAGCCACTAAAAGGCGGCACTCCTCCAATAGCTAAAATCATAACTACAAATGCTACACCGAAAAATGGTTCCTGTTTCGCCAAACCATTTAAATTTCGATATTGTCTGTATCCAGTAATGTATATTAAGCTACCAACAATAAAGAATAGTAACGTCTTAACAACGATATCATTAGCTAAATAAAAAATTGCCCCATTCACACCAGCATAAGTATTGGATCCTAAGCCTAGGATTATAAAACCAATAGAAAGTATAACTTGATATGCTGCTATTTTTTTAATGTCACTATAAGCAAGTACTCCAAAGGCACCAATTAACATTGTGATACATGATAAAAATACTAACAATGGATGCGTAATACCTGTATGTCCATCAAACATAAGTGTAAAGAAACGAATTAAAGCATAAGCACCTACTTTAGTCATTAAAGCTGCAAAGAGTGCTGCAAGCTCAGTGTTTAATACTGCATAAGCTTTAGGCAACCACATGAAAAGTACTAACGCAGCTTTAGCACCAAACGCAATTAAAAAGACCATAGAGATAATCGTTACCGAACTTCTATCGTTCATTTCATTTAACCTTTGTGCTACAAGTCCAAAATTTAACGTACCTGTAAGCTTATACAATAACCCAATACTTAAAAGCAATAACCAAGAACCGATTATATTAAGGACGACATAGATAATTGCTGCACGTAATTGTTCTACCGATTGTCCTAATGTAATCAAAACAAAAGAAGCTAATAACATGACTTCAAACATAACGTAAATATTAAATAAGTCAGCTGTAAGGAATGAGCCAATCACCCCAACGGTTAAGAACAAAATAAAACTCGGTAGATAATAACGTATTGCCCTTTTTTCTGTTCTACCAAAGCCATAAGCCATAATCAGAGTTACAACAAAACTCGACGTAGCAACCATTAATAAACTTAATGAATCACCAACAAATTGTATGCCAAACGGTGCTTCCCAGCCTCCAAAATCTAATTTGATAGGTTTATTATTCATTACATAGATTAATAAAAACAATGAAACTAACGTTGTTAGAGCCATCGTGCCAATTGAGAAGAAACGAGATAACCCACTATGAGTACGTATAAACACAAGTGCCAACGCACAAATTGATGGGAGAAGTAATGGTAGTATTAATAAATTACTCATTAACATCGTCATCATCCCCCCTCAATACATCGATTTCATCTTCTTTAGTTACACGATATGTTCTATAAACAAGTACTAATAAAAAGGCTGTCATAGCAAATCCGATTACAATAGCAGTTAAAACGATTGCTTGTAATAGAGGATCAACAAAGTTTTGGTTGCCCTCTCCAATAAGGGGCTCAACCATATTCTTCCCATATTGTCCCATGCTCATGATAATTAAATTTCCAGCGTGCGTGTATATAGAAATGCCTAAAACAATTCTAATTAAATTGACCGATAATATCATATACGTTCCGATAAATATTAAGAAGCCAATAACCATTAATAATATAAGATTCATGAGCGACCACCACTTATAGATAACATCACTGTTACAACAACACCCACCACAGATAACACGATACCTGCCTCAAATAAGGTTACTGTTGTTAAATGCACCTCACCTAACAATGGTAATTGAACATATGCATCAGTTTGATAAAGGAACGGTTTACCAAAAAACATAGGCACAATTGCTGTAGCAAATGAAATTAATGAGCCAATAATCATTAATATTCTAAAATCTAGCGGTAGCGCCACTAACACTTGTTTCACATCAAAGGCCAAGAACATTAATATAAAAGCTGAACTAAACACAAGACCACCAATAAAGCCTCCACCCGGATTATTATGCCCTGCTAAGAACAAATAAAATCCAAATGTTAACAATATAAAGACGACAATCTTAGTTATCGTTCGTAATACGACATCATTCTCTTTCATCTTGACCCCTCCGTTCTTTAAAGTTAAGTAGTGTATAAATTCCTAAGCCAGCAATAATCAGGACCATACCTTCAAACATTGTGTCCAACGCACGGAAATCACCAAGAATAGAATTTACAATATTTTTACCACCAGCTAATTCATATGCATCATGATAGAAAGTTGAAATTGTAGGCATCGTCTCACTTTGTTGTGCAATAAATACGAGTGTCACCACCACCACTGCCATCATAAGTGACACGATAATTTTGACTGCTTCGCGTTTTTTGTGAACTTTTGTACGCGGTACGTTAGGTAGTCTTGAAAAACTTACAATGAATAAAATTGTCGTAATCGTTTCTACCACTAGTTGTGTCAAAGCGAGATCGGGCGCTTTCATTAATATGAAAAATATTGTCACACAATAACCGATAATACCGTTTAGAATAACCATCGTTAAACGTTGACGAATAAATGTTAAGGCAATTCCTAACACAAAGACAACGATTAATGTAATTACTTCTAACGGACCAAATTCACTTACTTCAACTTGGTTCAATTCAGGGAAACCAGCTTGAATAATGCCATAGATAACTATCATTATAAAAATAATCAATGTTAATGTGATATAGTGGTTTAAACGGTTATTCATTAACGTACGAATACTATAACCAGAGTATTGTTCAAATTGCTTATATGAGCCTAAATATAAATCTGTAATAGATTTCACCTTAATTTTATTGATATGTTTTTTCCAATCAACTTTAAATACAGCAGTAAAACCCACAATCATAACAATCAAACTCAATATCAGCGGTAAATTAACGCCGTGCCACTGTGACACATGTGGCGCTATGGCATCTACATTTTCTCCAATTGTGATACTTCGTAACGCCGGTAAAATTACATGATGCCCAAAGAGATTTGGAACAAAGAATACAACCGGTAACAAAATCATCATAATTGCAGAAGGTAGTGTAAACATGAAGGGTTCATGAGGTTTTGTCATTGGTAAATCTGCATGCTGATAATTTCCCCAGAATACTTCCTTAATCATGTAAACTGCATAAATTAGCGTAAATATACTTGCTCCAAACCCAATTAAAGTGATAATAATCGTCAATAATATATTGAATTGTGGTAATTGATATGTACTCACCACCCCATCAAAGAACATCTCTTTACTTAAAAAACCATTTAAAAATGGTATACCTGCCATAGATAAAGCTGATAGTAGCATTATAATATGAGTAATTGGAAATACTTTTCTTAAACCTGCTAATCTACGTATATCTCTTGTACCTGTTTCATGGTCAATAATGCCTACCCCCATAAATAAAGCACCTTTAAATAGAGCGTGATTCATTAAATGGAATAAACTTGCAAACAATATCAGACCATAAATTTTAGATAGTTCGCCTGTCGGGTGTTGTGCAAAACCTCCGCCCAAGCCAGCCATTGCTACAATCATTCCTAATTGACTAACCGTCGAGTATGCTAATATTGCTTTCATATCGACTTGGCGTAACGCTGTAACCGCACCAAAAATCATAGTGGTTAAACCTATAAAAGTAACACAATAAATATAAAAATCACTTAAGCCTAATACTGGGGTGAATCTATATAATAAGAATATACCTGCTTTAACCATTGTCGCTGAATGTAAGTAAGCACTTACCGGTGTAGGTGCGGCCATTGCTTTTGGTAACCAAATATGAAATGGAAATTGTGCTGATTTTGTAAACGCACCTAATAATAGAAGTATAATGATAGGTATAAACAAATCACTTTGTGCGATTTCATCGCTTTGTTCAATAATTGAACTGATTGAATTTGTTCCTGTTATAGTATAAATCATAATAAAACCGGTTAATAATGCTAAACCACCGAACACTGTAATCATAAAGGACTGTATTGCGCCAAATTGGCTATCACCTTTGTTATACCAATATGCAATCAATAAGAACGAAGATACACTAGTTAATTCCCAGAATACGTACATCAGAATTGTATTGTTAGCAGTTACTACACCTAACATACTGAACATAAATAATAATAAATATATATAAAAACGCGGTAAATTGTCGTGTTCTTTAGATAGATATTGTGTAGCATAATAAAATACGGCTAAACCAATAAGTGATATTAACAGACTAAAAAAAAGACTTAATCCATCTACTCTGAAATCTATATTAATATCTAACAATGTAAGCCATGGTATTTTAACCGTTACAAAGTCCCCTTCTAATATACGAGGTATTTGCCACAAAAAGTAAATTGATGCGATGATTGGTGCAATCAATGCGACTTGGCCAGCATATCGTTGAAATCCAGGCTTTATCAACGTGAATAATAACGCCACCATAATTATAATTAAGGCACTAAGTAAAAATATAAAACTCATCCTATCCCTCCTTTAACTATAAATTTAAAGCTATTGTTGTTTTAGTGGATTTGGTAGAAATACCTATAAATTTCATTGTCTCGTAAGTCGTTTGATGACCTAAATATTTTTGAATAATAGAAATTGAAATACCAGATTGATATGCATGATAAGCAAATGTTTTCCTTAATGTCGTCAAACCAATATGTAACATACCTAATTCTTCAGCAGCTGCATGAATAATACGATAAGCTTGTTGTCTGGAAAGACCTTTCAAAGTTCTATTTGATTGAAATAATAGTTCTTCATTTTTAAGATTTTGCTCTGAGATGAATAATAATAATTCATTTCTCAATGTTTCAGGTAATCTTATATGAATATTAGGAGAATTTTCTTCTAACCAATACTGTTTAATCTCATCATAGTCATCCTTCACGTCCACTACAGAAAGATTGAGCAATTCAGACAGTTTAACACCTGTATGGATAGCAAATTTAAATAAAAGATAGTCACGTTGCGACTTATTACTTAACACCTCATACATAGCTCTTATTTCTTTTATATCCCTGATAGGATCCACTTGATTCATATATTCACCTCTTAACAAATTAAATGTTTCTTATTTAATGATATATGATATTTATGTCACATGGAAGTATTTAAGACAAATTTTCCAAAAAAATTTGCCCGTTTTTACCTAGGAATACGATATATAAAGTGAAAGGAGGTTGAACAAATGAATCAAATCAAACAGCTTGCAGTCACCTTGTCCCGCGTATTATATGATAAAGATGGAAAAGCAACACTATTCAAGCGCCACTTTACACATTTAAATACCAATGCTACGCCAGAACAATTAAAAAACTTTAAATCAATCATTGAGCAAATCACTGGAGAACGTTTTGACACAATTGAAATCATAAAAACTGAAACTATTAATTAAGGAGGAAAATTTTATGGTACAAACATTAGAACTTATTTTTAATGACGCTGTGAATAAAACAATCAAATTACAGTTACCTAAAATTCAACATTTTGTAAATGAAGGCTCAGTAAAAGAAGGTATGAACAAATTAATTAACCTTGATATTTTAAGACCTAAGACAGGTATTCCTACCAAAGTGCACGCTGCTCAAGTGATTGATAAGACTACAAAAGTATTATTTGATAACGAACTATCACCAAAATAATCTAAAATTCCTGCTACTTATTAAATAAAAAAGGCTTGAAACAATAGTTTCAGGCCTACATTTTTACGCAGACTAATGGTAATGTGTTCATCCATTAGTAGTCTACAATACTATATTATTATAACATTAATCTCGATAGGGTCTTAAACGAACCGCATCGCCAAAAAATATCTTTTTTTTACCTAACTTCTTGCACATTGCATACTTATCATATACTTCAACCACTTGTGCTAAGTTTTTATAGGATTTTCTTGGGTTCAACACTTCTATAAATTGATTTTTTCTAATTCCCTCATTGCTCCCTGCTCCAACAAAAAAAGTTTCTTGGTCTGTTAGGCGAATTATGGAAAGTTGATTCAATATAATTATTCACTCACTTCTTCAAAAGCTATTTTCATTATAAAGTTCTTTTTCACTTCATAGTTGTTAACATTATTTCCAAAATCATTAACATACGTATTCTATTACATTTTATGTGTTGTGTACATCTTATTAGCACAAAAAGTTGCATTCTTTTTATTAATTTAAAAATAGGAAAAGCATATTCTTTCCTATATAATGAAATTATCCTAATAGAAAGCGTGATTTAATGTTATTTTTATATATTATTGGGATTATCGCAGGGATGGTTGTGCCGTTCCAAACTTCAATCAACTCTAGATTAAGCCTTTATACCAAGTCTTCATTCTATGCGTCAACAATCTCATTTGTTACAGGTACAATCTTTTTAATATTAATCAATCTCATAATAAACCCACATGTCTTTACGTTCCAATTTTACAATAACCAATCTTTTAGTTACATATGGTTTGTAGGAGGTATACTTGGCGTCATATTTCTTACTGGAAACTTGTTGCTTTTACCGCGTTTGGGTGCCTCATTAACCGTGGTTTCAACTGTAGCTGGTCAAATCATCATGGGGGTCGCAATTGACACGTTTGGATGGTTTGGCGCCGATAAAGAACCTTTTACTGTCTTAAAAATAGTAGGAATTGTTTTTTTGATTTTTGGTATTATTCTAATGAATTATGTACGCAGTACTCTACGTAATAAAAACAGTAACCAATCACTATATATTTGGTTAGTTATCGGATTTATGTTTGGTTTCTGTCCTCCCATTCAAACAGCAATAAATAGCGCATTAGGACAACAATTACAATCTCCAGTAACTGCTGCTTTAATTTCATTTATAGTTGGAACCATTGTATTATTAATTTTAACTTTATTTTTCAATAGAAGTCTTAAACTCGCTACTTTCACCCCTAACCAAGGTCCTCTCAAACCAGTTTACTTTATTGGGGGCATTCTTGGAGTCATCTTTGTAACTACAAATATTATATTAATGCCTTATCTCGGTGCTGCATTGACTATTATTGTAGTCATGCTAGGTCAAATGTTAATGGGAATTGTTATAGATCACTTTGGTTTATTAGGCACCTATGTAAGTAAAATTACTCCTAGAAAAGTGTTTGGTATTCTTTCTATAACTATAGGTATTATATTGTTAAGATTATTTTAAAAATTGTCCCTCCGAGTCATTTACTTTTAACATTTAGTAAATGACTCTATTTTTTACAACAAAAACATCTATTTTCACAGTATAATCAATTCATTAAGACATCTAGAGGTGATACTACTGAAAAAATTATTTGTGTTTTCTTTTGTAACAATATTATGTTTAAGCATCAGTGCACTCTGCTTTTATTATTTAAGATTTAATATGAAAGACAATAAAGCGACTCAAATTGAAACATTAAAAGTAACCCATAATAATCCATACGTTATTACAGGTAGACAAGAGCCTTTGAAACACATTCCTATTCATTACGAATCTCAAAATGGGTACATTAGTGACTGGTTTGTTAAATCCAACGATAAAGTAGAGACAGATCAACCACTATTTGAATACTACAACCCATCAATTGAACAGCAAATCAATAAAAAGCAAAAAAACCTCATTCACTTACAGCAAATTAATAAAATCTCTTCTCCTATTATAGGTTCAGAAATAGTACGTTTACAAAACCAAATTACTCAACTTCAATCCCAACTCCGTATTCAAGTCTTCTCTCCAACAGCTGGCATTGTATATATTAACCCTCATTGGACGAACCAAACCAAAGTTCCGGTCCTACAAATCTATCATCCCACTACTGTAATTAAAGTGGAAGTTTCAGAAGCAATAGTTCATTCACTTCAGTTAAATAGCAAAGTCTCATTGCTAGATGATCAACAGCAATCATACTCTGGCGAAGTAAAATACATCTCTAAATACCCTACTAACTTTGATACTTCTACTGAACCATCTAAATATCTAGTCCATATTAGTTCAACCACGCCCCAATTTTATGGTAAACATTTTAAAATTAAAATTCCTAACCAACTTATAAAAATCCCTAAGAGCTCAATATATAAAGGGCAATTTGTTTACGTACAAAGAAATAATAAATTTATAAAACGGGTTATTAAATTACAAAATACGGGTAATAAAAAAGATGTGTTAGTTCTAGAAGGTTTAAATCAAGGTGATATCATAGCAAAAAACGCTAATACCATACTATCTAAAAATTAGCAGTACACGTTATAAAATGTTATTATTTAAAAATAAACTAACATTCTTTTATCTTTTTATCCTATGACAAGAAATTGAAATCTAAAGATATAAATTTCTTTTAATGTATTGGTATTTAAATAATTGTATTAATAATAGAAATCATTGATACCACGCTTAAACACTTTTTTGTTTACTTTCTATTTTTATTTAGTTATAATAAACTAAATAATAGTGGTTTTAATATATTTCACTTAAATATAATCGAGCCACAAATTATGGTAAACACTTTGTATTAAACTTTGAATTAAGACAAATAATTATACAAAAAACTTTTAATATGTATATTTGATTGGGCATTTAGAATAGGGAGGAATTAGGATGGCTATCACCAAAATCAATGATTGTTTTGAATTATTAGCTATGGTCACATATGCTGACAAACTAAAAGGTATTATCAAAAAAGAGTTTTCAATAAGTTTCGAGGAATTCGCCGTTTTAACTTATATTAGCGAACATGAAAGTGAAGAATATTATTTAAAAGATATTATCAATCACTTAAATTATAAACAACCCCAAGTTGTTAAAGCTGTTAAAAACTTATCACAAGAAGATTATTTTGATAAAAAGCGTAATGAACAAGACGAAAGAACAGTTTTAATTCTTGTTAATTCTAAGCAACGTAAAAAAATTAATGAACTCTTAAGTCGCATTAACGATCGTATTAAAGAAGCTAATGACGAAAAAGAAGTTTAATCTAATTGAACATTAAATAGAGCTTGGTATATATTCAGCTCAATTTAATAAAAGGATTCTTCAAATATATTGAAGAATCCTTTTATTTTATTTAACTTCAGTTTGAATTTACAATAATAATCTAATAAATGTCTTACTCTGCTATTTTTTCAAGTAAAAACCTGCTAATAAAGTATAAGGACTTTATTAGCAGGTTTTTGTCTTTAGTAATAAAATAAAACATATTTTTACACTGTATGATTCATTTAGGATAAACCATTTTTTGTGTATGTTTGGGTTTGGATGAAATTCAAATAAACTTTTAAGAAATAACTCGATTCTTCTATATGAGGCGCATGACCTGATTGATCAAATTCAGCAAATGTTAAATTTTCAAATGCGTTATCGTATTGTTCCATAAATTCTTCCATTAATATAGGGTCGTACTTCCCGTTAACAACTAACGTTGGGACATCGACATATTCAATCACCACATCTTTATCAAAAGCTGGAAAACCCATTAAAGCTCTCGTAGCAATAGCGCTATCTTCAGATGATTGTCTACTATATATAAGCTGTTTTTGAAACCATTTTTTTGCTTTTTCTTTTTCTTTATACATATATGGTAATAATAGAATGAGTGATTCAGATTTATCAAAACCTTCAATTTCATCTTGATGTTCTATCATTAATTTATTTAAACCGTGCACACTATCTATAAGATTCGTTGCTATTAACGTTAAAGATTTTACTTTTGATTCGTATTTATTCGTAAATTGTTTAGCTATTACGCCTCCCATATCATGACCAATCAAGTGAGCTTCTTTGACTTCCAATTGTTTCATTAACATATTTAAATCTTCGACATGGTCTTCCAAATTAAAGGAGTTCGGCTTTGAAGATTTACCATGCCCTCGTACATCGTAAACAATAACATCAAAGTTATTTTTTAATGCGTCTTTCAAGCTATATAAAGATGCCATATTACTATCTAGTCCATGTATTAATATTACAGGAAAACCTTGACCCTCACGGATATATGCAATCTCATTGTTACAACTTGTTTCTATTTTGTTCATCTTGGGCCACCTCCCCTTACAGAAATAATATACCCTTATTCCAGGTTGTTTACGCTTTGATTTCTAATTTAACCTTAATATTGTTTGTTCAAATTAATTATATTTATCGTCCAAATTATAAAAACTCTCTTCTAGTTAACTAATCATGAATGTTAACCAATTGAAGAGAGTTGATAAAATGCAATATTTAATTCTTTTAATTTCTAGATGATATACGTATTGTATAATAAATAATGACAATTAATAGTAATACCCAAATAATAATCGAGCCAATTTGAGCGATTTCAGGGCTGCCTATCATAGCGTCAATTGTTTTTTGACAGAGTAATAAACCGATTCCTGTAAATTCTAACCTTCTAAAGTAAAGACCAGCAACACTAAATAAAATCCCTACAAAAAAGACCGCTTGATGTCCATATATTGTTACTGCTACAATTCCCAAATTCAAATTAAATGCGTGGGCTATAATTAAAATAAAGGAAACGCCTGCAACAACTAATCCGATTATTCTTTCTAATTTATTACTATATAAATAATTCTTCCAATCAATACGTAGGTAGATATAAATTGAAATAGGTAAGATAACTAAACAATAAAAGATAGTTAACCCTGTTACTGCTTGAAATGGAACAAACTGTTTATCATATAAATACGATATCAATATAAAATTAAGTATAAAAAATACAATGGGATTTAACTGTAATGTAAATAAATTACGTTGTACCGTCAAAATAATTTCTGCGGGAGATTTTCTTCTATATTGGATATAATCCTCATCTCGAGCCTCTGATTTGTGAAAATCTTTTTTTAATTTCACTTTAATATCATCTATTAGATTTGGAGAGAGGCCCTTATGAGTAAAGTAATCGTTAATATTTTCTACTAATACTTTATCGTTAACTCTCATGATTAGCTCCTTTAAAAATATTTAATCTGTAACTTATAATCAGTCATTCATTTTAAAATGACATGTTTATACTTTATTATAATTCAATTTATAATCTCATAATTCATTATATTTTAACAATAAAATAACCGACAAGTACATAGGTTAATACTTGTCGGCCATTCTATTTATTTAAAATGTGATATACACTTGGTTACTCACCAATATCTATACGATAAAGTTTAATATTTTTATCGCTTGGTGATGAAGAACTGAATTGATAAGAAACATCGTCGTCTTGTACATAACCAAAGTTACCAGTGACATTATTATAATGTTCACGTGCAATTGCGTCTTTACTCACTTCATTCTTAACAGCTTCATATGCTGGTCCATCTGTATCATTGTAACTCATAGAAACACGAATAATATCGCCTTCATTTTTCTTACCATCAGTTGTTACAACGAGAAGACCATTTTCTTTTTTAAATTCATAATAATGTTCATTATTATCAGGGCTATGTGAATATATTGGTGTGTCATTTTCATTTAATACACTTTGGATAGATTCACCTAATTTTGCACCTTCTAATTCTGTATCTCCTTCTTGCAATGATTTAACATTTTGGATTGAGTTACCTGAAGCTGCATCAACACTACCTACACTAATACCAGAAAATGCTAATCCTGAAACTAAAACCGCTGCAAATATCTTTTTCATAAGCACTCTCTCCTTCTATTTATAAGCTATTTTATGCTCATCAATAGTGTACTACAAATATTACATAATTAACAGGGATGTTACAAAATCATTACATTTTATTTTTTTAGTAATATACGTAGTTATTTATTATTTATAGTTTCTCTTTTTTATTCTTTTTTATAAAATCAGTAACAACATCAATAAATTCTGTTTTTTGTTCTACAAACGGATATAGACCAGATTCTTCAAATACTTTAAATGATACATCTCCGATATAATCACCAACTTCTTTAGCCTCTACAACAGTTGTTCTTTCACCGTGTTGCCCAACGAGAATAAGGGTAGGTATGTCTACTTTTCCTAAATAATGATTAATATTATTATTATTAAATGATTCTCTCACTGCATTCAATTCCATTTTTGTAGCAATTGTATTTGTGTCTTCGACTTGTTTTAGAAACTTTTTAGCTTTTGCCTTTGAGTAATACAAATGCTTATCGAAAAATTTCTGTTGTGCTTCTTTATCCCAATTACGAACTTTATTTGAGTATTTACGATATAAACGTTCTTCTGGGCTCCTGTCATTAAGTAAGGTTGGATTTACTAGCATTAATGTCATTACTGTTTCTGGATATTGAGCTACAAATGAAGCTGCGACTGAACCACCTAATTCATGACCAATTAATGAACACTCATCAATATATAAATAATCTAACAATGCTTTAATATCCTCAGAGTAGATTTTAAAGTCAATTTCATTCGGCCTATCTGAATAACCGTGCCCTCTTAAATCAACAAGCACAACTTGATGAGATTTATTTAAAATTTCTTCAATCTCTTTATATACCGACAAATTATCCAAGGCAGTATGTATCATAACAATCGCACTGCCTTGGCCGCTCGTTCTATAATTTAAAGCGACTCCATCTTTTGTTGTAAATAAATTCATAGATTATCTTCCTTTCTTTGCAATAGATAATATTGTCAATAGTTCTTCTGTTGTTCTAATTGTGAAGTCTATTTCTTCAGGTAAGGGTTCAATTTCTACTTCCTCATCTTCCTTAAACCATACACTAATCATCCCCATTGCTCTCGCAGGAGCAACATCATTAAGTGGATCATCACCTACATACATCGTTTCTTCAGGTTTTGTGCCAAGTTGAGACAGCATATCTTCAAATATCTTAGGATGAGGCTTACGGTACCCAACTGTTTCAGACGTTGATAAATAGTTAATCGCATCTTCCACGCCTAGAGCATGCATTCGAAATTGTTTTATTTTAGATTTACCATTTGCAATAACACCTGTAAGATAACCATTACTTGTTAGTTTCTCAAGTGTATATAATGTATCGTAATAAGGGAATACATAACGATAAAAGTGCATTTCAAAATCATTAAATAAATCCTTCCATGTTAAACGATCAACATGAAAGTCTTTGATGATTGCTTTATATAATTCTGGTTTATCGTGGTCTTCATCATCATCTAATTCTATAAATTTTTTCTTAAAATCTGCAAGTTGAATACGAACCAAATAGTCATGAAACCTTTCATATTGCTCTTCAATAAATTTTTCTCGTGATTTTTTACGATCTAAGAGTGTACCTTCTAAATCAAAGACCACCGCTTTTACTTGTGTTAAATCCATCATCATTACCTCTTCAATTCAAAGTTTAATCATCATTTATTCATACATACGGGGCTGTGTAATCATAATATAAAATAATACAGGTATGCCTAATAACGCGAGTATAATACTAGCTGGTATTTGGAAAGGTGCTAAGACGACGCTTCCTAACCAATCTGAAAGTACCATAATTGTACCACCAATTATCATATTAAGTACCATTTGTTGTCCTAAATCAAAATGCCCATTATGTCGACGTACAAGTTGAGGTATCACCATACCAATAAATCCAATAATCCCAACATACGCCACAATGACAGCAGTCAATACAGATGAAATTAATAGCACGGTATATGTAATACTGCGAACATTTAAACCTAACGATTTAGCTCTTAAGTCACCAAGTTGTAATAGTTTTATTTTGGAAATCATGCTTAATAAGATAATAACTCCTATCACTAAGACTGTACCAATATAAATCACTTCATTGTATTCAGATGAAGAAAAGCCACCAAACATATAATTCACTATGTTATTCATTTTATTTTGATTGAATATAATTAGTATATAAAGAAACGCATTAAATAAAGCGCCAATCATAATACCTGATAATATTAAAGTTCTGATTGGGTAACCTCTTGACATAGCCATGGTTAAAACAATAACTAAAAACAATGTGACAATACTAAATACAACTGAAAATATTGGTAACCATACAAAAGATAAACCAAGAACAACAGCTAATCCTGATCCAAATGTGGCACCACTGGCTAAACCTAAAGTGAAACTGTCAGCTAAAGGATTGTTTAATAAAGTTTGAAACATATGTCCAGCAAGCGTTAGTCCTATACCTGCAAGTAATGCCTGTAATGTTCTTGGAATTCTTACTTGAATGAGGATAGTTTGGGTCAATGTATTGTTTATGTCACCAATACTCCATAATAAACTTAGCAATATGCTAGCGATGAGTACTGTTAGCCATATTATAATTGATTTATAGTACTTCATTTTTTTGCCACGCTTTCAGTAAAATCTTTCAATTATTACAATACCATCTGTCCACTATTAACACTATACCCTCTAAAATATATAGCAGGTATTTAAAGAGCAACTCAACATCAATAGCGTCATAAATATTATAAAACAAAGAATAGCATAGAATAAAACATAATAATGATACATAAGTAGAAAGCCAAATGTCACATTAACATTTGGCTTTCTACTTACTTCCTTTGAAAAATTTCTTTTATATTAAGTTTATAGAACACATATAAATTCATTTATTAGCTTCTATATTATTCTTTATAAATAGCCTTTTTTAAAGCTTTCAGACCGTCATCAATGCGTGGACCTGGACGTGATATTTTATTTCCATCTACTGATTCTACGCGGTTTTCTTGTACTGCATTAATCTCATTAAATCCGCCACGCTGTTGTAGTACTTTTTGATATGCTTCTTTAGATAGACCCATGGTTGAAATCATCACATCAGGATTTTCCTTAATAATGTCTTCTTTACTTACTTTTGACCAACCATCTAAATCAGCAAAACTATTTTTTGCATTTAATTGAGTTAACATATCATCAAAAAAAGTGTTTTTACCTGCTGTATATATCTCTGGTTCAGACGACACTTCCATAAACACTCTTTCTGACTTAGTATCTTCTGGCACAGACGCTTTTACTTCTTTAATATTCTGTTTCGTTTCTTTAATAAGTTTCTCTGCTTCTTTCTCTTTGTCTGTAACTTTACCAATTTGCTTGAATGTATCATACATCTTATTGATTGACTGCGCGTCTTTAACATAAACTACTTTAACACCATTATCTTTAAGCGTATCTAATATATCAGCGCTTGTAGCCTTTTGAGATTCATGCGCTAAAATTAAATCCGGCTTTGCTTTTAATAGTTTCTCTTTATTTAATTTCATAGCATCAAATTGTTTCTTATTCTTAACTTCTTTTGGATAATCATCAACAGTCGACACACCTATAATACGTTTTTCTAAACCTAGCTCGTACAATATCTCTGTATTACTTGGCATTAAAGATATAATCCTATCATATGACACTTTTTCAGATTGCTTAGATTTTTCTTCAGATTGATCTTGCGATGTCCCACATGCTGTTAATAAAAATACTAGTACAATAAAAAAGTATAATATTTTATAATGTTTTTTCATGCTAAAGTCTCCTAGTTTATATTTGCTTTTATCATATCAAAATCTTCCATCTAATTTAAAATTAAAATAAATACTTCTTCAATACAAAAAGTACCACATTGCATTCTTAGAGTTAATTGGTGTTTTAAAATCAATAATATACACACGCTTAAGTCGGTAACCTTAGCGCTTTTTCTTGGCCTGTTTTGTTATTTCATATATCTCACCTACTACAAAGTATGATGTAATATAACGATACTTATAGGTCAACATACATTTTAAATTTCAAAATAAGGATCTAAAAATGTAAATTTGTCCATTTCTTTCCCATTAAAATAATTTTTACCAAAATTATCTAACAACGCATGAAATTCATTTGCATCTTGATTTGTAAATTCACTCGGTAGCTCAATTCGTCGTTTTAATTTTTCATAACTTTCGGTCTGAGTATAACCTAATTTTCTATAAATCCTTCTTGTATAACTATCTGGGATAAATTCCACCGCTTCAAAGATATAAACCAAAAGGACATCAGCTGTCTCACTACCAACACCTTTGATATTTAATAACGCGCGCCTTAAATTTTGCTTATAATGTGCTTTAACCGCTTGGTAGTTATACGAGTAATGATTTAACCATGTTAATAAAGAGAGAATTGTTTGTGCTTTATTCTTATAGAAGCCACTAGATTTAATAACTTCTTGTAACGTTTCTAACCTTAAACTCAAAATATGATGTGGATCTAATTGTGTTGCTGTCTTTAAAGATTCGATAGCATAGGCAGCATTTCTCCAGTTTGTATTTTGTACTAAAATCGCACCAATCATTATTTCAATTTTTGATTCTGCTGGCCACCACCCTTGTGGTCCCATGTGTTCATATAATAATTTGTATAACGTTCTCGTATCTAACATAGTTAATCACCTTTTAAATTTGAAATTTTTCAATAATCATATGCCATTTTAATTTACAAAAAAAGAACGAATAATGATTTATTGTGTAGACACTAGATTCAATTATCTCGTCTATTCAAACAAACCAATTATTCGCTCTATTTAATCATATATTTAGGGTGAAATCTTTACTTACATAGTTTCTGGTGCATTTACACCAACTAAATCTAACGCATTATGCATTGTGATTTTAACAGCATTAATAAGTGCGATTAACGCTGCTGTCTTTTCTACATCATCAGTCAACACTTTTTCTGCATTATAGAATTTATGGAAATGAGCGGCCAAATCTTGAATGTAATTCGTAATTTTATGTGGCGCCCTTTGTACTGCTGAACTTTGAACAATAGTTTCAAATTCAGCTACTTTTTTCAATAATTCAATTGCTTTTTCATTTGTAATATATGAATAATCCGCTTCTTTTGAAGGTTTAATACCTCTTTCTTCAGCTTGTTTCAAAATAGAACAAATACGAGCATGTGCATATTGTGCATAGTACACTGGGTTATCTTGTGATTCTTGTTTAGCGAGTTCCATATCAAAATCAAAATGTGTATCCGGACTGCGCATTGTTAAGAAATAACGAGCAGCATCGACACCCACTTCGTCCATAATTTCACGTAGCGTGATTGCGTTGCCTGTACGTTTACTCATTTTGACTTCTTGACCATCTTGCATTAAACGAACCATTTGCATAATTTGAATTTCAAGACGCTTACTTTCTACACCAAATGTCTCTAATGAAGCCTTCAGACGATTGATATAACCGTGATGATCGGCGCCAAATAAGTTAATTAATATATCGTTTCCACGCTCTATTTTATCAAAGTGATAAGCAATATCTGGTAGGAAGTACGTGTAATTTCCATCCTTTTTAATTAATACTCTATCTTTATCATCACTGAAATCAGTCGTACGTAACCACGTTGCACCATCTTCTTCATACGTGTATCCAAGTGTTGCCATTTTATCTAATACTTTTTTAATTTCGCCTTTTTCATATAATGATGTTTCACTAAACCAACTATCAAAATGTGTATTAAAATCAGACAAATCAGTTCTTAATTTTTCCATTTCATAGTCGACACCTAATTGTCTAAATGTTTTAATACGTGCTTCATCTGAAAGGTCTTTTAACTCTGGTTGTTTTTCAGCTAAATCTTTACCAATATTAATAATATCTTTACCGTGATAGCCACCCTCAGGCATTTCAAATGAATTATCTCCTAGAGCTTCAAAATAACGTGCTTCAATTGAGCGTGCCAAATTTGTAATTTGGTTGCCAGCATCATTAATATAGTATTCCCTAGTCACTTGATATCCTGCTGCCTCTAGGATATTGGATAATGTATCACCAACTGCTGCATTACGTGCATGTCCTATATGTAGGTCTCCTGTTGGGTTTGCAGAAACGTACTCTACTAAGATACTTTCGTTATTAGAATGTTCGACATGACCAAATTTATCACCTTTATCCATCGCTTCAGAAATAACCGCAGTTAAATACGTATTATCTAAATAAAAATTAATAAAACCAGGTCCTGCAATATCTATTTTTTTTACTTGTGCTTTCGTTGTATCTAAATGATCTACAATTGCTTGTGCAATTTCACGCGGGTTGCGTTTTGCTAATTTTGTTAATACCATCGCAATATTTGTTGAATAGTCGCCATTTTTATTATCTTTAGGAATTTCAATTTTAATTTCTGGAATTTCATTTGTTTCCACGAGTTGTGCTCGTTGGATACTGTTGTTAATTTCTTCAATCAACGTTTGTTTAACTTGATCAATTATATTCATTTATGGTGTCTCCTTATAAGTAATTTCATATTGATAAGATCCCATTTTCTCTTCATCTTGAATTAAATCATAATGCACTTTCATTTTTCCACCGTCAGGCATAATAAAATGTAAAATGGAATGTGTACGTACTGTTAACGGAATACGCCCCCCGCTAATTTCATATAAAGTAATTGTATCTTCACCTTCAACAAAATGTAAGTTCATTTTAATTCCACCATTGCGTATGATTTTGACACCTGTTTCTTCAATTTTAACTGTCACATTAACAGTTACATCATTAATTTCTTCTTGATAACGGATAAAATCAGCTTTGCGTTTTTGCCAAGAACCTTGCGTATTTAGTGAAAACTTTTCTTTATTATCAAATTGTTTAACAACTTGCTTCGTATGGATATTAACATTGTTTTCCAATGTACGTTTCACCCTAATCTTTAAAATAATACAAACTATTATAGCATACTTGAAATGCGCATTACAGCTGATAAAATATTTTTCAAAGTGTTAATGTTTCACTGCTTAAAAATGTATATTACATGAATTACATCGAACGAAGTAATTTTACACAACAAAAACAGTCGAACTTAAAAAATTCGACTGTTTCACTTTATATTTACTCAGTTTCTAATGCGTCATGTAACACTTGCTCAGAATTATTCCACATATCTATATCATGTTCTTTTAGAAAATCTTTTAAAACTTTTTTATTTTCTTTACCGATATGTTCGATTTCTATAAAGTGCTTCATAGATTTATCCATCATATTTACATGTTCCGGCATACTTTTATACCCTCTGCGAATCTTTTTATTCACCATTAGATAACAGCCTGTAACGCCTGCATAGTATGGACCATTTTCGCCTCTTTCAGTCGTAACCCAGCATAACCAATACTCTTTAGCATCTTCACCTTCCACGACTTCTTTTTCTTTAATCCATTTAACACCTTTTTCTACGCTTGCTCGAGCATGCATGCCACCGATATCAATAAAGGCATCTTTATTTTGAACATCAATAAAGACAGGTGCTACGTTATCTAAACTGATAGAACCGATATTCGTACCTTTATGTCCGTCTAGTGGGTCATTCTTAATGATGTTAAACTTAAAACCTTTGTTTTCAGACACTAGAAAACACCTCCGAAGAAATAATCTGTTATTTAAAATAGCATTTATAATCTATCGCTTAATCATTGCCTCATTAAACTTAGCATTGTATATAATATCATCTCAGAATATGACAAGCTTTAATTTAATTCGTTTAAAATGCCGATGATAGCATTTCTTAAATTATCGTCATCAATTTCAGTGATAAACTCTTTTGGATAATATAATTTATAATCTTCTCTATTGATGCCAGTAATACTATGAATAATCAGTGATTGACTACTTATTTCACGAATTTTACCATTACGTCTTAATAAATGAATCGGTTGTCTATCAGAACCAGGCCTATCGTAATCATAAGGTAAATCAGTAAACGATTCACTTACAAAATAATAATTAGGGTCTATATTAGCTTGTATAAACAAATCTGTTAATTCGGTAATTGTAATAATTGAACCATCAAACGGCATATATTTAAATAAATCTCGATTGATAAATCGACGAGATAAGTCACTTAAAATAGCATCATCTTCTTTTACCCACGCTTTTAAGTAATACAACACGACCGCTTCATCTAAATCCACGTACTGCTCAATCGTCATTGACTCTTCAAAGAATGGTATGAAGTCAGTGGGATACATTTTAAATGTGTAGCCCTCGTTATACAACTGTTTTGCACGTTTCAAACAGTTGTTAAGCAACACTTCTCCCCCTCGACTCACTGGGTGAAAATAAATTTGCCAATACATTTGATAACGGCTCATAATAAAATTTTCTACTGCATGCATACCACTTTCTTTAATCAACACTTCATCTTTGGATGGACGCATTAATCTCAAGATACGTTCCATATCAAATTGACCGTAAGATACACCTGTAAAATAAGCGTCACGCTGTAAATAATCCATTCTATCTGCGTCGATTTGTGATGAAATCATTGAGATTACTAATTTATTCTTATGTGTTTTATTAATTACATCTGCTACTTGCTGAGGAAAATCCTCTGAGACTCGTTTTAACACTTCATTCACTTCTGTTGGTCCCGTAATGATTGCTTGCGTAAATGCTTCGTGGTCTGTATTAAATATTTTTTCAAAACTATGTGAAAATGGTCCATGTCCTAAATCATGTAACAACGCTGCACATAAAGCTAAAGGTCTGTCTTCATTATCCCAAGCTTCTCGGCCATTAAATGAGTCATCAATTAATCTTCGTACAATTTCATATACGCCAAGTGAATGGCCAAACCTACTATGTTCTGCAGTGTGAAATGATAAATATAAAGTGCCTAATTGTTTAATACGTCGTAAGCGTTGAAATTCTTTCGTCTTGATTAAATCCCAAATCACTTGATCTCTGACATGAATGTACCTATGAATCGGGTCTTTAAACACTTTTTCTTCAGGTAACTTTTGTGTTGCATACGTTGTAAATGTCAATGTAGTCCTCCTGTTCATGCCCTATACTTTACATATCATTTTAATGATTTACGTAACAATGCTAAATCCATTGCTTCACCGTACATTTCATGTGTATATGAACGTACTTTTTCAAAACCTTTTTGTTTATAAAACGCCACAGCATCATCGTTTTTATTATCAACTTCTAGATAAAGCTCATCATAATCACCTTTAAAATAATTTATACCTTCTAACAACAAATCAGAACCATAACCATGTTGTTGCCAAGAAGGTCTCACATAATGCGCAGACAAGAATAATTCATTGCCATAAATAAAATTGGCAAAACCAATGATATTATCGTCTTCTTCAATTACTAAAAACAATTGATCTTCTAAACGTTTAAGTAAATGTTGTTCGTTGTATGAAGCAGCCAATAATTCATTTACAGTCTTAGCTGCGTATATATTTAAATACGTATTATACCAAGCTTTCGTTGCTACATCTCTGATGCCTACAACATCTTCTGGCGTTGCTTTCCTCACTTTATGCATGGTGCTCTCCCCCTATTAAAGATAGGTAATAATAGCTACATTATAACATATTTTTAGTATTCAAAATACGTTATCTATCTAGATTAAAAATAGTTTGAACAATATAAATTATTTGCTCAAACTATCAATTATATATTTACTTTTCACCTAATGTTTGTTGCCATTCATGTGCACGCTTTAATGCATAAATATCTTTCTCAATATCTCCAGGTTTTTCTGCAGTGCCAATAATATAACCTGATAAACTTGCACCTATAAATTCTAAACTATATTTAACTTGAGTGATGCATGGTTTCGCTTTAACTTTTGGACAATCTCCACCAACAATGATAAGTCTAAAATCTTTCTCAGCCATTTTCTCTTTAAAATCTTTATAATTCGGATCCATTAATGTTTCAGACCAATGGTCGAAAAATGCTTTCATTGAAGCCGATAAACTATACCAGTAAATTGGTGAAGCTATAATAACAGTATCGCTCGCTAAAACTTTATCAATTATCATTTTATAATCATCGTTATATGACTCTATCATGACATCATCGTGTCTTACATCTCTAACTGGGTTTAATTGATATTCTGTTAAATCAATCCATTCGTAGTCGTATCCTGATATGGCCGTTTTGGTTAAATTAGCAGTATTTCCTTCTGGACGACTGCCCCCGAATAAAACTGTGATCATAATAATCTCCTTCTACTATTAAATTACTAATATATCGATAAACTTTATAACTGGACGCTTCTCTATTTAGGTAAACTTAATTAATAATCCTATACTAAACATTATAATTATTAAATAGTTTAATGAAAATACATTAACACTGTAAATTATATGCTTAAAAATAATACTTTTCAAACATACTATTCTACTATGTACTAGATTAAATATTGTTATTGTAAAAAAGTAGACAAACATTTGTACCGTTTATCTACTTTTTGTGTTTATGCAATTGGAAATAATTGTTCGATTTTTTTAATTTCATCTTCAGTCAGTTTGAAATCAAGCGTAATTAAATTATCGACAACTTGGTTAGGTCGTTTAGCACCTGGAATAATTACATCTAATGATGGTTTTGTTAGGTAATATGCCAACACAACGTGCACCACATCTACTCTATGATTGTCAGCTATCATTCTTAGTTGATCTACTTTTTTTAAGTTCTCTAGATATTTGTCACCTTGAAATTCTGGATTTTTAGCACGAAGGTCATTAAATTTAGTATTTTCTGTATATTTGCCAGCTAATAAACCAGAAGCTAATGGGAAATATGGAATAAACGTAATATTATTTGCAGTAGTATATTCAAAAACCTCTTCATTTTTACGATTTAATAAATTATATTCCAATTGGACTACATCTACATAGCCATCTTTATTTGCTTCTTTTAACTGTTCTAAACTAAAGTTCGATACACCTATTGCTTTTATTTTACCTTCATCTTTCAACTCTTTTAGAGCAGCAACTGCTTTGTCTTTTGGTGTTGCGTCATCTGGAAAGTGGATGTAATACAAATCAATATAATCTAATTGAAGGCGTTTTAAACTTTGTTCTACTTGATCTTTTAAAAATTCTGGGTCATTGGAAATGTGTACATTACCGTCCTCATCAAAGTAATGTGCCCCCTTTGTAGCTATTGCAAATTCATCTCTTGCAAATTCTTTTAGCGTTTCTCCTACTAGCTCTTCAGAACGTTCAGGACCATAAATAAACGCAGTATCTAATAATGTAATACCGTTTCTAACCGCCGTACGAACGGTTTCTTTTCCTTGTTCTTCGTCTAAGTCGTTATATAAATTATGCCCCCCTACTGCGTTTGTTCCTAATGCGATGGGTGAAACGTTGACATCTGATTTGCCTAATTGTACTTTATCTGTCAAATTCATTCAGCTCCTTACTTAAAAATCGGCATTTATTTTAAATACAATGCGCTCATCTATTTTATTCGTTTTGCATTTTCTATAAATTTTTAAATTCGGTTTAATAGATTTGTCTCGGTGTAAAGGTTTATGCAAAAAAACGCGGATTTTTCTTATTTCTGTTATTGCTAACTACATGATTATATATACCCTCTTCAGTTTAATTTATTGGCATGTTTATCCTTTTGTTTACTTCAGTTTAAAATTAAACTAAATAGAATACTATCTTTCTAAAATTTATCATGATATAGCTGAGATTTTAAATAAATTGTCTGAAAATCATTTTCAATAATTCATAAAATAACATAATAAAAAAGCAGTAGTGATGCTTAAGCTTAAAAGCCTCACTACTACTTTCTATTTTTCAACTATGCACGATTGAAATGAACGTACTATAACTATTTTACCCTTTTTCGTTGAGCCAATTTCTCTTTCAACTTTCTATCTTGCTCTTCTTTACGACGTTTACGCGCCTCATTACGCTGACGCAAACGTTCTTCTTCTTCTGGATCTCTTGGCTTTTGTAACTGCTTCATTACTTTTTCCATGAGTTCATCTTCTGTCAGTGCAGCAAGCGGTCGATTATTAATAAATGCAAATGTTTTTCGTCGTCCTGGCCCACAATAAGATTGACACCCAATCTCTATTTCAGCTTCAGGATCTAACGTAGTCAACTTTTTTTCTAATGATTTACAATTTACGCCCTGACAGTCATCGCAAATCAGAAATTTATTTTGCAACTTCACCCTCGCCTTTCTAGTAATTAACAGATTTAAAAATCCATTGTTTACCTACTATGTCTATGTATGCCTAAGCAATTTTCTTATTTATAACTCTAATTATTTTACCCTTTTTAGTAAAAATTTCAAGTTTTTGCTAATACACTTGATTATTCTGTCACTATTTAATTTTATAGCTTCAGTAAATAAATATATTTATAACTTAATAACAACAAAAAGACCTTAGTATATGCATATACTAAGGTCTTTTTAATTTTTATGTCCACCATAGTTCTGGTGCTGGATTTTCAATGTTTACTGATTTTAAATTATTGACGGCTTTAGCAAATCCTTCTTCAATCGACATAATAGGATCTTCATGTTCAATACTTACGACATAATCATAGCCATTAATTCTTAAAGCACTAATCATTTCTCCCCATATTTGTGGGTTATGCCCGTACCCTACTGTACGAAATGTCCAAGCACGCGTTTGTACATTTCCATAAGGTTGCATGTCTGTTAAACCATACATATTTACATTTTCCTGATCAATATAAGTATCTTTAGCGTGGAAATGATGTATAGCATGTTCACGACCTAAAATTTTGATTGCTGCTACTGGGTCTATACCTTGCCACCATAAATGACTTGGGTCTAAGTTAGCACCAATCGCATCATTAGTTGCTTCTCTTAATTTTAGTAAGGTATAAGGTGTATGTACTAGGAATCCTGCATGCAGTTCAATTGCAATTTTAACACCCTGGTCTTTTGCATATTCCGCCACTTTTTTCCAATACGGAATCAACTTCTCTTTCCATTGCCACTCCAATATTTCTGAATAGGGTGTTGGCCATGGCGTTACAGGCCAATTTGGATGTTTTGCAGTCTCATCAGACCCCGCAACTCCTGAAAATGTGTTTACAACGGGCACATTAAGTAATGCAGCTAACTCTATTGTTTTAAATAAAGTATCATGTGCTTCTTGAGCCTCATCTTGATTCGGTGAAATTGGATTATTGTGACAGCTAAAAGCACTAATACCTAATCCACGTTGATGAATTTTTTCTAGATATGCTTTTCTCTTACTTTCATCTTCCAGTAATTCATCTAAAGGACAAAATTGATTACCTGGGTTTCCACCAGTACCTAGTTCAATCATGTCTACGCCAGCATCAGCTACATAGTCTAACATTTCTTCAAAGTTCATATCTTGAAACAATACTGAGAATACACCAATTTTCATAAATAAATCCTCCTCAAAATTTTATACACTACAGTCGAATGCTGTGGCCTGATGCGCTACTTTGATATATTGCATCCATTAATACATTTATTTTTTGTGCTTGTTCTGGTTTTACTATTAATGATTCATGCCCAAGACAGCTATTCACAAAATTAAGTGCTTGCCTTTGAGCAGCTATTTCTTCGTCATGTGACGCATCAGCTTGTTCTGTAAAAAATGTCCCAAAGCGCGGTTGATAAATTTCAAATGGATATAAGCTGATACCGCCATTCACACCAGAAATACTTAACTGCTTCGTATCTTCTTTTATATTTGCAGACCAAGAACATTCAAATTGTAACGTTGAATGATCTTCAAAAATAATAAAACTCGTGACATGATCATCTACATCAAACGTCTCATGATCAAACTCTCCCCAATCATTAATTTGATTGGGTGTTTTACTCAACTTATTATACGTCTTTCCTATCACTTCTATAGGTTGTGCATCTTTAAGTAACCACAATGATAAATCTAACAAGTGACACCCATAATCGATGAGACTACCACCGCCTTGCAAACTTTTATTGGTAAACACACCCCAACCTGGTACTTTTCTTCTTCGTAAAGCCTGTACACGCGTGACAAGCGTATCACCGACTATCCCTTCATCAATAGCATTTTTTGCAGTAATTGCAGCATCCGTAAATCTATAATGATAGCCAATTGCCAATAATTTACCCGTACGTCTAGAAGCTTCCACCATTTGTTTACATTCTTCTTGATTCATTGCCATAGGTTTTTCACAAAATACATGTACACCTGCTTCTAAAGCCGCAATACTTATTTCTGCATGAAACTTATTAGGTGTACAAATAGCTACAGCATCAACGTATTCAAACATATCTTCATAATTCTCATACACTGTTTTAATACAATAATCTTCTGCTACCATTTGGGCTAAACCTTGATTGATATCTTGAACCCCTACAATTTCAGTTAAATGGCTTAAATTTTGAAACGCTGGAATATGTCGACCTTGTGCAATACCACCACAACCAATAATACCAATTTTCAAATTTTCCATAGTCATCTATCTCCCAACCTTATTTGACTTCTATCTTCTCTAACGGTTGAGCATTACCGTACTGATGTTTTGGCGTGTTTGTATTACATGCCCATTTCACACCGTTTTTAATGACTTGTTGGATATTTTTATCGTAGTAAGTTGGATAACTTTCATGACCCGGTCTAAAATAAAATATTTTTCCATTTCCTCTTTTGAAAGTGGCGCCACTTCTGAAAACTTCTCCTCCTTCAAACCAGCTAATAAACACTGTTTCGTCAGGTGCCGGAATATCAAAGTGTTCACCATACATTTCTTCTTTTTCTAATTCAAAGTATGAATCTAACCCTTCCGTGATTGGATGTGTCGGATCAACTACCCATACTCTTTCTTTTTCATCTGCTTCACGCCATTTGAGATCACAAGATGTACCCATTAAATTTTTGAATATTTTCGAAAAATGCCCAGAGTGTAATACAACAAGGCCCATGCCATCCCACACACGTTGTTGCACTTTTTCTACTATGCTATCTTCGACTTCATCATGTGCTTTATGTCCCCACCATACCAGTACATCTGTCTTTGATAGTACATCATCTGTGAGACCATGTTGTGGTTCATCTAAAGTTGCCGTCTTAACCTGATATTCATTTTCTAGAAAAGAGGCCAGTACTTTATGTATACCATCTGGATATACTTTTTTTACTTCATCACTTTCTTTTTCATGACGAAATTCGTTCCAAATTGTAATATTCAATATAAAAATCCCCTTTGTTTAATATTTATTTAAATAAACAGCTTTTCCTGTTTTTGCAGATTCATAGATTGCTTCTAATATTTGAGTAACTACAAATGCTTCTTTAGGTTTAACAATAGGTTCTGTATCATAAATGACACTATTTATCCAAGCACGTGCTTCTTCTTCAGCTTCATCTGTTTTTTTACCTTCATAAAAATCAACACCTGCGTTATCTAGTTCAACTTGCGATGTATATAAAGTGCCTAAATCTTCACCGTGTATTCTCAGTCCATCTTTCATATCTGCACCACCATTGGTGCCTGATAATGAACATTTTGCTTCATCTACATCTAGAGAATTAAGCGCCCAGCTTGATTCAAGAATAATCGTTGCACCATTAGTCATTTTTATAAACCCAAACGCCGAATCTTCTACAGTGAATTTCTCTGGATCCCACGGTCCCCAAGCATTTGCTGCATTTTCTTTTTTACCTAATTTATGAAACGTAGAACCCATAACTGATTCCGGCTCGTAATTATCCATCATCCATAAAGTTAAGTCTAAAGCATGTGTACCAATATCAATTAAAGGTCCCCCACCTTGTTTCTCTTCATCTAAAAACACTCCCCATGTCGGGACTGCACGACGGCGAATTGCTTTGGCTTTACTGTAATAAATATCACCTAAATCACCGCGTTGTGTTACTTTTCTTAGATGTTGGCTATCCGCTCTAAATCTATTTTGATAGCCTATCGTTAATTTTCTATTATTTCGCTTTGCGGCTTCTATCATTTCTAACGCTTCGTCTGATGTTTTAGCCATAGGTTTTTCACACATAACGTGTTTTCCTGCATTCAATGCTGCTACTGTAATATCTTTATGTGTATTGTTAGGCGTACAGATATGAACTACATCAACAGACGAATTATCTAACATTTTTTTATAATCTTCATATACTGAGGCATCGCTATTACCATACGTTTGAGCTGCAGTTTTGGCTTTAGCTAAATCAATATCACAAAAAGCTACCATAGTTGCTTCTGGAATTTTTTCTAAACTAGGTAAATGCTTCCCATTCGCTATACCACCGCATCCAATTATTCCAATTTTTATATTCATAGAATCATCCCTTTACATTAATTTTATTCGCCACCCATAAGTAAACGCTTACAAAAATTCGCGTTTAATTTACTTTCTAATTACAATTAAATGTGTATTACTTAATTTCATATTAAAATAGAATATAATAAACACCAATAAATTTGACGTATTTAGAAATTATATATTAATATTAGAATATATTTTCAAAATTCGGAAATTTTTCCAATGAATAGGTGGAATCCATACATATGGTACTTGATCGACTGATAAATAAACACTTTGAACAACTCACTGAAAACGACTTACATATTATCAATGTCATCCGTCAGAACATTGATCAAATGCCTGCCATGAAAATCCATGATTTAAGCAAATTAACACACACTTCCATTTCAACCATTCATAGGTTAGTGAAAAAGATGGGATTTGAAGGCTATAGCAATTTTAAGTTTTACTTAAAATTGGAAAACAATACGGAACCTTCTCAATTAGCTCATACTGACCCAATCGTCGAAGACGTTCAAAGAACAGTCGAACATCTTCAAATGTTCGACTATAAATTTTTAAATCAATTAATAGATGATGCACCCTTTGTGTATATTTTTGGCACAGGTATGGCTCAACAAAATGTAGCCAGAGAAGCACAGCGGCATATGCTTTCAATTTCAAAACGTTCTATTGTTGTTCATGATGAGAATGAATTACGCTTAGCTATTGATCAAATGTCATCTGATGATTTACTTTTCATTATTTCATTATCTGGCGAGACTAAGAATTTAAAAGAACCTATACAACTCATCAAATCACGTGAACTCCACTACGTATCTATCACTACTTTACATGATAATTATATAGCTAAAAATGCAGCTTTTAATATTTATGTGAATAGTACGCCTATACAATTTTTCAATAATACTGAGTACTACAGTTTTACACCATATTATGTCGTATTTGATTTTATCACTAGAACCTATCATAATTATAAAATTTCAAATCAATAATCTAACTGTTATATTACATGATGTAAAAAGCCTTACAGCGTTTTTACATCATGTTTTACGTTTCACTGTATCGGATTACTTTTTTTGATTCAGAATCTGTTCAGCTGCTTCTCTTACTTGAGGAACTGAAAGTCCAACAATGACTTGAACATTTTTCCCACTTTTCACAAGTCCGTGAGCACCACCTGTTTGTTTAAAGTAATCATCTGCTTCTACTTTTTCAGGGTCATCTACAGTCACACGTAACCTTGTTGCACAATTGGTAATATCCACAATATTGTCAGTGCCTCCCAATCCTTCTAAATAAACTTCAGCTTTTGCTTCGTATTCTGTTTTTCCATTATCTTTTTTATTTTTACTTTCTTTATAATCACTTTTCGTATATAGTTTCGTATCTTTATCCTCATCTTTCTCTCTACCTGGCATCGGTATATCCATCTTCAAAATAATAAATCTAAATAAATAGTAATAAATAAATATAAATATAATACCTATAATGAATTGTGCTACATACGTACCCCAATGAGAACCAAATAATGGGACCCAATTTGTTGCAGCAATTTCAATTAATCCGCCACCTAAATTTCCTACGAGACCAAAACCATGCATAATCGTCACCATTGTCGCTCCAAGTATTGCATGAATTAAAAATAGAAACGGTGCAATGAAGATAAATGTAAACTCTAATGGTTCTGTAATACCGGCAAATACAGCTGTTAAAGTTGCAGCTAATAATAGTGCACCCACTTCTTTCTTTTTATGTGATTTTGCAGTTGAATATATCGCAAGTGCTATACCAATTGAACCAAACATTTTAATATTACCTTGTAATAAGAATCCACCGCCTGGGAAAATTTCTTTAAGTGGTTCCGTTGTTTGGGAATACTCAGTTAAATGAGAAATCCAATATGATTTAATACCTCCATCAACGACTGCAGGACCATATTCAAATGGTGTATATATAAAATGATGTAGCCCTGTAGGAATTAAAATACGCTCTAAGAAGTGGAAGAGCCATACCCCCACATAACTTGATGAAGCTAAAAATACTTGTAAAGAAGCAATCCATCCTTGAACAATTGGCCATCCCCAACTTGTTAAGAAAGCTAAAGGTATCATAGCAAAGAATGAAATCATCACCACAAATGGTGAACCTCGGAAAATACCTAGAGATTCAGGTAAATTTTTATCATAATATCGATTATGTAACCAAATCGCGATACCGGAAATAATCAACGCGCCAATAATATTTGTATCTAATGTTTTAATGCCTGCGATTTCTGTTAACCCTGTGACTTCTTCTACATCAGCTTTGAAATCAACTCCAAAAACAGGTCCCCACGTTGTTAAAATACTATTAATAAAATAATTAAACATCATATAAGTAACTACCGAAGACATCACTGCATGGCCCGCCGCTTTTTTAGCTAATGATATAGGAAGACCTATAACAAAAATAAGCGCTATGTTTTCAAATACTGTCCAACCACCATTTTCAATTAATGTCCAGATTTGAAACCATAACCCATTAGGGTTGGCCATCTCTCCCATAATTGCTTCGTTTTTAAATAATGTAGCTATACCAATTATAATTCCGAAAAATGGAAATAATAATACTGGTACAATCATTGCGCCACCAAATCTACGAATTGCATCACCAAACTTACGTCCAAAATCCATAATAATCACCCTTCTGTTTCTACGCTTTTTTGAAAGCGCTTTCTTAAAATGATGATATGATTTAATCTATATGAGTTCAACAACTACAGCACATTTAGACAATTGATTTCTATAAATGAATTTGTTTCCACAAAGAGGTAAATTTTCCAAAAGCTAAAGTTTTCCTGCTTAACACTTTAAAGTCCAGAAATTTGTATTCCATTTTCACGATATATAAAAACAGTACGCTCATCTGAATTGATGAACATACTGTTTTTCATTTTTATTGCCCGTGATATATATTAAATTCCAGTGGTTTGACTTCGTTTTCTAACCATTCTTTATATATGGATTTTTTATTAACACCTTTATCGATAATCGTTATACCACAATCACCTCCACCTGCACCTGAAGTTTTTGCAGCACCACCATATTTTTCAGCTACAGAACATAACACTTTTAAATGTGATGTTTCTATATCAATTGTCGCTTCTTTATCCATTGATTGAATAATCTCTCGGTTAATTCTAATCATTTGTTGCACACCTTTAATATGGTTTGTCTTAAAGGCATGTATTAACTTCTCAACACATAAATGAGAGCGTTCTAAAAATTTACCATAGAAGGTAGGATCTGCTTTCAAACGTTTTACTTCACTTACGAGATGATGTGATGAAGCCGGAGACCCAGTCCATCCTATAAGCACTTCCATATTTTCTGGTGGCTGTAATGGTTCAATATGTAAGCCAGGCCAGTTTTTATTCAATACTTCATTTACAGATGTATCTTCAATTTGTTGAGATACCCATTCATGATCAAACGTACTATAAGCGAGCCACCCTGTGTATACACTGACGGCAATGTCCCCACAAGAACTTAAACTTTGCAATTTCATATTTGCTATAACTGCAAGTTTGTATATATATAAGTTAGATAAATGCATATCATAAAACTCGTTTAAAGCTTTAATCACAGAAACCAAGACTGCTGCACTAGAACCCAGACCATATTTATGACCATTGGTATCGTCCAAATTGCTATCAATTGTTAAGTTAAAATGTTTTAAAGATATATTATTACTTCTTACAAACTGCTCAAATACTTCAATCGCAGTAATGACATATTTTAATTGCTTACCAGCGTGTAAGTCAGAAACTACAATCTTATCTTCGTGTCTTTGGAAATAAACAGGCTCGTGGTGTAAGGTCTTTGAATGTATCGTGCCTTGAGGTGCATTTGCGTCTTCAATAGCAGCAGTGACGAATCGATCTACTGCAATTAACACTGATTTATAACCAGGTTCGGTAACTGCATATTCACCTGCAATATATAACTTACCTGGTGCTTTAACTCGAATCATTTTATCTCTTCCTTATTCAATAATTTCTACGCCTGTTCGTGTAATATCACTTGCTATAACTTGATCTTCTTCAAACGATTTTTGTAAAGCTTCAATAACAGCTTGTTGATTTTTCTTTTCCACTAAAATTTTAACATTAGGACCAGCGTCCATCGTAAAGTAGCAAGGATAGCCTGCTTTACGACATTGGTCAACAATATCCATGACTAAATAGCTATCATCAACCATGTAGGTGAACGGTGGTTGTGCTCCTAAGTTTGTAGCGTGCATGCGTAAACCATTGGCTTCAATAACTTCACCTAATTGTTTAAAGTCTTTTTGATTTATTGCATGCTTAACTAACGCTATGTCCTCATCCACATGATCTAACCAATATTGGTAAAAACGTGATGTATCACGTGTCAATGACATACCGGCACGACTGGAAACTTTTTTAGATTTATTATTAATGACTACAAAAATCATTGCAAGTTCATCTTCCCAATTATCTGCCTCAACAGGAACACTATATGACGTCTGGTCATCATACCCTTTTTCCCATTCAACAAAACCACCATATATACTTCTCGATGCTGAGCCTGATCCTCTACGTGCCAATCTAGACAACGCCTTCTCAGTTAAACCTAAGTTTAAAGCTTCATTACAAGCTGCTGCTAATGCTGCGTATGCACTAGCTGAAGATGCTAACCCTGCTGCTGTAGGGACATAATTCTCACTTTCAATATATGCATACATAGATGTCTGGCTCAATTCTCTGAACACATCCATAAAGCGACGTATTTTAGATGCTTCAGCGTCATTTACTGCTTGCCCATTTAAAATGAGTGTATCTTTTGTATAGCTCTTATCGAAGGTAACTTTAGTCTCTGTATAAAAGCGTTCTAAAGTAACTGACAAACTATTATTCATCGGAATAATATAAGTTTCATCAGCTTTACCCCAATATTTTATGAGCGCAATATTTGTATGTGCACGTGCCTTACCACTATTAACCAACGTCATTAACCTCCTAAATATTCAATCCAAGTGTGATGTGCACCTAGATTTTGCGCACTTTCAACAATTCTCTCTGCAACTTCTAAAGTTGAAGCAAGGACAATCATACTGCCACCTCGGCCACCACCAGTTAATTTACCTGCGATAGCACCTTGTTGTTTACTTGCTTCAAGTAATGTTTCAATTTTATCATGACTTACTGTTAATGTTCTTAAATTTTCTTGACATAAGTTAAATATAGTTGCCAATTGTTCGAAATTATGATGTTCAATAGAATCACTTGCTTCATATGCAAGTTGGCCAATATGCTTCACATAGTCCAAATATTCGTTATTTTCTTTGCATAAATTATGTACATCTTCCACTGCTTGTTTTGTAGAACCTCGAATGCCTGTATCGATAACAATCATGTAACCGTTCAGTTCTAACGGTTTTAATGTCGTTACTTCACCTTGTTTAAACCAAACTGGTTTATTTGAAACAATCGTTTGTGTATCAATACCACTTGGCTTACCATGGGCAATACGCTCAGCCCAGTTAGCTTCTTCTATCAACAACTCGTCTGTTAACGGTTTGTTAAGATAATCAAAACTAGCACGCACAAACGCCACTGCCATAGCCGCACTAGAGCCTAGTCCTCTTGAAGGTGGCAAATTTGTATCAATCGAAACTTTTATAGGTGTTTGAATTTTATATTTTTCTACAAAACGCATTATTACCGCTTTTAAATGTTCTGGAGCATAGTTTAACTCACCTTCATATACATCACTTTTAATGCATGAAGAAAGTGACTCTTCTATAGATTCAATTTTCGCTCTCACTTTCCCGGTCGTAAATGGAATAGCAATTGCTGGCTCACCAAACGTTACAGCATGTTCACCAATTAATATTACTTTTCCATTTGCTTCCCCATATCCTTGTTGTGTCATATTCTCAATCACCTTTAGTAGTTTCTTTAATTTTATATTTTAAGCGTGCTATTCAATACAGAAGACACCTATTTAAAACACTTAAGAAAACAACAGTTATGTCTGCTTGAAATTTCCCAGGAAATTTCGTGTTTTCAGTCTTATTATCGACTTTAATCTGCCTTTGTCATTATCTGTTGAAAAAAATATTTTGTATTTTATCCAGAAAATACTCAACTTCAACTGAATTTCACGCATATCATTATACATTATCTCACAATTTTTATATTATGCCATACGACTCTAGTCATACTCACTTTATTAATTTTTTATTATATAACAGAATGTAACTTTTCAAAAGTTAATACCTGCTACTAATTAAAATCAATGCTTATTCATTATAAAACTCTATAGCCATATATTCAAAAAGTTAACCCAAATTTTTGGAAATTCATTAAAATCATTATTTTTAAACCACACTTTCACTATATTACTTATTTAGTTTCTAGAATTCAACATTTTGCAAAATATAAATAGATAATTTTCTCTTTAATGAGATAAAAATAAAAGACCAGAACCACTACTTTACCTAAAAGCAGCGGTTCTGATCTATTTCATTTCATTTAATTCATTTTTTGATTGATCTTCGCGTTACGTTCTATCATTTTTTCAAAATAACCTTCATAACGTTGCCATTCATCATCTGTTATAGGCTCCATGTTGAGTTGTCCACCTAAATCTTTAATCGCGTACAACAACTTAAACATTACATCTTGAACAGTCAACGTTTCCCCTAACAATGACTCTAATGAAGCCATACATTGTGGGTCAATATCTGGATAGATAAATTTTGTTTTTTCTCCTTTTAAGGCGTGTTCATAGAATGTTTTCATCATAGCGGCACGTTCGCTACCATCGCCTTCTACACAAAGATATACTTGTACAGCAATACCACCACGTACACGTCTTTGTGAAATCCCTGCAAACTTTTGACCATTAATACTTAAATCAAATTTCCCAGGACAATATGAACGTTCAATTTCATGCGTTTCGATTTCTACATCTTCATCTTCAAACATTTTCGCAATTAACAAATACATTACTGTGAATGCTTCATCAATTGTGATTTCTTGTTTCCCTTTAAAAAGGAGAGAAATATTAAGAATGCCTTGATCTAAGACTACACCTAGACCGCCTGAATTTCTGACAATCGCATTATACCCACGTTCTTCAGTTAAATATCGAATCCCATCTTGTAAAAAAGGCAATCGCGAGTCATGTATGCCTAAGATGACTGTATGTTGATGTATCCAAGTACGTACAACATTGCATGATAAATCCTTACCAACACTCTCTGAAAATGTGTCATCAAATGCGAATGATTGCATTGGCGCTAATCCAGAAGAATGATCAATATAACGCCAATCTATACCATTAAAATATTTACTTGCTAAATCCATTATTGTAACGATTGCGCAGCAGTGATGATTGATAAATTATACACGTCTTCTGTTGAGCAACCACGAGATAAATCATTCACTGGAGAATTTAGTCCTTGTAATACAGGTCCGACTGCATCAAACCCACCAAGACGTTGCGCAATTTTATATCCAATATTTCCTGCTTCTAAACTTGGGAAAATAAATACATTAGCATCGCCTTGTATTTTTGCATCTGGTGCTTTTTTCTTAGCTACTTCTGGCACAATTGCAGCGTCAAATTGGAACTCTCCATCTACTACAACATCTTCAATATTATCCGCTTCAATTTTCTCTTGAGCTAAATTTACTGCATTTGATACTTTTTCAACATCATCAGATTTCGCAGAACCTTTTGTAGAAAAGCTTAACATTGCTACACGAGGTGTCATGCCAAAGCTTTTAGCAGATTTTGCACTTTCTACTGCTATTTCAGCTAAATCTTGTGCCTCAAGTGTAGGATTAATTGCACAGTCACCAAAGATATATTGTTCGTCACCTTTAATCATAAAGAACACGCCAGATGTTTTTGAAACGCCGGGTTTTGTTTTAATAATTTGTAACGCTGGGCGAACAGTATCACCTGTAGAGTGCGCTGCACCACTTACTAGTCCTTCAGCTTTACCTGTATAAACAAGCATTGTTCCAAAGTAGTTTACATTTTTAAGCATTTCTTGCGCTTGTTCTTCTGTCGCTTTCCCTTTACGACGCTCAATAAATGCCATTACTAATTCTTGTTTCAATTCGCTCGTTTCTGGGTCAATAATTTCAATGTTAGAAACATCTAAACCTTTATCGCTAGCTAAAGCTTTCACATTAGCTTCGTTTCCTAATAATACAGGTGTTACATAATCTGTACCTTGTAATTGTGTCGCTGCAGTTAATACACGCTCGTCTTCTCCTTCAGGTAATACAATTCTCACGTTTTTCCCTGAAAGTTTTTCTTGTAATACATCTAATAAAGTCATAGGGGCCTCCTCGAAATTTAATTCTATTTTATATCCACCACATAGTATACGTTATTTTTTTAAAGAATTCCATGTCACCAATTTGTAAGTATTTACTTATGTTTTAAACGTACCTTTATGGTAGAATTTTGTAGTGAAGACATAGAATTTATCATAAAGGAGCGATTTAATATGCCACAAGTACCTGAAACATTAGATGGTTGGTATAGTTTACATTTATTATATGCTATTGATTGGACAAGTTTACGCTTAGTCCCAGAAGAAGAACGTCAATCTTTAGTAGAAGAGTTACAATCGTTTTTAGATAAGCACGAAGAAGCACGCACAAATCATGCAGGTGACCATGCATTTTATAATATTACAGGTCAAAAAGCAGACCTACTTTTATGGGTATTACGTCCAGAAATGAAAGACTTAAATGCTTTTGAAAACGAATTTAATAAATTAAAAATCACTGACTTCTTAATCCCAACATATTCTTATGTTTCGATTATTGAATTAGGTAACTACCTTGCTGGTAAATCGGACGAAGATCCGTACGAAAATCCACATATCAAACCTAGACTATTCCCTGAACTACCACGTACTGAATATATTTGTTTCTATCCAATGGATAAACGTCGCGGTGAAACATATAACTGGTATATGTTACCACTAGAAGAAAGAAAAAAACTTATGCATGACCACGGAATGATTGGCCGTCAATATGCAGGCAAAATTAAACAATTCATTACTGGGTCTGTTGGTTTCGACGACCACGAATGGGGCGTTACTCTTTTTGCAGAAGACCCGCTACAGTTCAAAAAAATTGTTTATGAAATGAGATTTGATGAAACTACAGCACGTTATGGCGACTTCGGTAGTTTCTTCGTTGGTAACATCATCACTCAAGATGGCTTAAAAGACTTATTTGCATTGTAATCTATTACTAAAAAGCGATTCCGTCAATGGTGACGGAATCGCTTTTTGTCATTTATCAAATCATTTAAAAAATTACGAAGACTTACTTTGCATTTGTTATTCTAACGAAAAAGGCACACTTGCTATTGAACAAATGTGCCTAACTCTTTGTAGTGTGTTTGGGAGAACTTTAAATCACTACTTAATTTAATATTAACTGTTATATATTGTCGCTACTCAATATATATGTCTGTAACAGCTAACTAATATTATTTTAGCCTATTTGCAAATTTTGAAACATATCCAAATTACTTATATTGCATAAAATGTAATTTCCAGAGATTTATGCTGCATGTAAATTACTTCACCCTTCTTCTAACATTTCACTATAATAAAGTGTTACAATAAAAATTATTAACTCAATAACTTATTCACACGCTATGAATAAAAAAGTAGCTTTAGTTAAATACTTTATTATTGGTGATTAAATGACAATATACAATCAAACAATTGAAAGTCATGATGAAAAAATGGCAAAAGATGTGATTATGCTCGCAGGACGCATACTACTTGAATCAGGTGCAGAAGGATCACGAGTTGAAGATACAATGACACGCATTGCCACCACTCTAGGTTATTCAAATAGTAATAGTTTCGTTACAAATACAGTAATCAACTTTATGTTGCACGATGAATCTTATCCTCGAATCTTCAGAATTAAAACTCGAGATACAAATCTTCATCGTATATCACGTACAAATGGTATATCTAGACGCCTTTCACTAGGCGACATCTCACTTGAAGATGCGTTTCACGAATTGGATGCAATATACCATGAACAAAGTATTAACCATGATTTGTTTTTTAAATTTATCGCTGCCGCAATTATTGCGACGAGTTTTTTATATCTTCAAGGCGGTATTTTAACAGATGTGTTGACTGCTTTTTTAGCAGGTTCATTCGGTTTCATCGTTGTAGAAATACTACAAAGGAAATTGCACGCTCAATTTATTCCAGAATTTATGGGAGCGCTTGTCATAGGACTCATAACTGTTGCAGGTCATCATCTTATACCTGGTGGCTCGATATCTACTATTATAATTGCTTCAGTTATGCCAATCGTGCCTGGTGTACTCATAACAAATGCTATTCAAGATTTGTTCGGGGGTCATATGCTAATGTTTACCACTAAATCTTTAGAAGCTTTAGTGACCGCATTTGGTATAGGTGCCGGTGTTGGTTCCATACTCATTATATTTTAGGAGTAATGTCTATGTTTTGGATTTTAAATTTATTATTTAGTTATACTGCATCCCTTTTCTTTGGTGTGATATTTGATGTACCGAAACGCTTATATAATACTGTCGGCATCGTAGGTGCATGCGGTTGGATGATTTATATATTATTTTATGAAGGCTTCCAGTTCCACACGATATATTCAAGTTTCTTTGGTAGTATCGCTTTAGGTATGTTGAGTCATATTATGGCGCGTTATAAAAAAGAGCCTGTCATCATTTTCATGGTTCCTGGTATCATCCCACTTGTACCAGGTGGCCTCGCATTCGATGCGACTAAAAATCTCGTATTATTAGAGTTTAGCAAAGCAATTAATACAATGTTAGAAGTAACGTTGATTGCAGGAGCAATTGCGTTAGGATTACTTTTTGCCGATCAAATATCAAAATTAGTCGTTTCTGGCACTAAAATACGCAAGAACAGAATTTAAAATGCTTTATCATTTCAATATATAAAAGAGAGAAATATTATTTATAACAGTAGTGTTTCTCTCTTTTTATATACTTTTCAATTTAGAAACTAAAAATGCACACACAGATGTATAATATACATCTGTGTGTGCATCAATCTATTAAAAACTACGAAATTTATCACTTCACGTGTAATAGGCATGTTTATTATTCATTAGAATAATTATGTGTTTGCTTTGTCTGATTTATTATCATTAATTAAATCTACAATTTCATCTTCCGAATGGTTTAAAATAAGTTTACTTAATTTGTTGTTATCCATTCTTTTCAGTTTAGGATAACGTATGGAAAAGAAAATTAAACCAAGTAATAGCCAACCACCTAATGCGATATAAGAAGGCATTGAAAGTGCTGCTGGTGATCCAGGTACTAATAACAGTAATAAGAAGATAAATGAAATAATTGTACCCAAAATAGCAAAAATTTTATATATAGGTCCATAAGTGTTACTTGATCTATTAAAACTAAATAATTTAGCTGCTGATAAACATGTAATAAAGTAAGCGATAGACACGCCTGTAGAAGACATATCTACAATCCACGTTAAGGCAGTACGGCCTAACCATGGCGCAATTAATGTAACGGCAACTAAAAAGAGAATTGCAATATAAGGTGTCTTATATTTATTATGCAATTTGCTAAATACTGAAGGCATAATACCTGAACGTCCCATCGAAAATAATAAGCGACTTGAGCTCATTAAGAAACCATTTAAACCAGTAAATATCCCCATCATAATTGCCATTGCAAGTACTGCTAAACCAATATAACCAAATGCTTGTTGTGTCACTGCTCCTGTTAACCATAAATTACCATTTAAAGAAGTTGAAGATGTACTTAACCAACTAGTGTATAAAATCATTAATACATAAGTAAAAGCTGCGGCAAGTAAGCTATACACAATTAATTTAAATGTTTTATTGGGAGCAAAATCGAATTCTTCTGCTGTTTGTGGAATATTATCAAACCCAACATACGCCCATGGTGCCACTGCTACAATCATAATAATGGAAGCAAACCAACCTTCTTTTTCATTTGTTAATGGTTGTAAATTTTCAAATGAGAAATTATTTCCAAAGAAAGAACCGAAAAATAGTAATAAGATTGTTATAACCATTGCTACACAAAAGTAAAATTGAAGAGAACCAGATACACTGGCACCTTTGATTGCTATAAACATAAACACAATCAATAATAATGAGGCAATAAGAATTTCAGTTATATAAACATCCCAACCTGCAATGGTGTACAGTTTACCAGTTTCTAATATGTCTGGTAATAAAAACTTAATTAATAAACTAAATGCAGTTGCGTTTAAAGCTACTACACATATATATCCAAAAGTTAAAAACCAGGATGAGAAAAAACTAACATACCTTCCAAATCCTAAAAAGCTAAACGCAAATGCACCACCTGAAACTGGAAAACGTTCAACAAGCGCACCGTAACTTACTGCAATCAGTATCATTAATAATGCACCAATTACAATACCTATCGCTGCAGATATAGGCCCTGATTGACCTATCCAATCGCCAGGAAGAATAAATGCACCCCAACCTATACAAGAACCATAGGCAATAGCCCACACAAATTTCTCTGATAAGTTTTGTTTTAAATCTCCTCTGTCTAATTGCTTATCATTTTGACTCATAAAAAATTCACCTCACGGACTGTATTATACCCACAAGATGAATTCTATAACACTTATATTTTTATAATTTAAACGTTCCAATAATTAGCATTAACCAACCTACTATAAATAAAACTCCACCGATTGGAGTAATTGCACCGAGAATGCGAATTTGAGTTAAAGCTAAAATATATAGCGAACCACTGAAGAAAATAATTCCAAAGAACATGAGCCAACCAGCCCAGTTTACATTAATAGACGTTGTACCGCTAATAATGCCGAGTGCAAGTAACCCTAAACCATGATACATCTGGTAAGTCGTTGCTTTTTCCCATACCGATAAATATTTTTCTGACAACTTGTTTTCCAATCCATGTGCACCAAATGCGCCAGTCCCTACTGCCATCATAGTATTTAATGCACCTAAGATAATAAATACTTTCATCATGTTATTTACTTCCTTTCCTAATTAAAAATCAAATATTGAATCACCGTTACCAATTTCATCATCAGTTACCAACTTGTTAGATGATAGTGATGTATCAAAAGAAATATTCTGAGAAGTTGGTTGTGATGTTTTACCACCCATCGCTCTAATTTCTTCTGCGGAGACCCCTTGTTTTTTAGAAGTATCGTTACTCATCCTACTAGATGATTTGAATGACGAAGATACATTATAAGTATTGTGTTTATACATTTTATGATCACTCGTCGTGTCTGTAACTAGTGAAGTTAATGTATGAATTGCATATATATGCTTTTCAAATTCGGCATTATTATTTGCTTCATCTGCCTGTACTAATTCTTGCTCGATTAACTGTATTATTTTATCTTTTTCCATTATTATGCCTCACCTTCACACCAATTCACAGGCGTTATACCATTTTCTTGTAAATATGTGTTTGCTTGAGAATATGGTTTGGAACCAAAGAAACCACGATAAGCAGATAAAGGGCTAGGATGTGGTGATTTAATAATATGATGCTTAGAAGTATCGATTAATTTAATCTTTTGCTGTGCAGGTTTTCCCCATAAAATAAACACAACATTTTCTAATTGTTCAGATACAGATTTAATCACTTCATCTGTGAATGTTTCCCAGCCAATCTCTTTATGAGAATGCGCTTCTCCTTGACGGACAGTTAAAACAGTATTTAATAATAACACACCTTCACGTGCCCAATCTTGTAAGTGTGGAGATGTCCGCTTACACCCGATGTCTGTTTCAAGTTCTTTGTACATATTGCGTAATGAAGGGGGGAACTTCGCCTCAGGTTGTACTGAAAACGCTAATCCATGTGCTTGATTTGGTCCATGGTACGGATCTTGTCCTAATATAACGACTTTCACCTGTTCAAATGGTGTTAAATCAAATGATTGATAAACATTTTCTCTGTCTGGATATACAATTTCAGTTGTATATTCTTTTTCTAAAAACGCGTGCATCTCACTAAAATCATGTCGTTTCGTAATTTCATGAAAAATATCAGACCATTCCATATTCTGTCTCACCTCAGATAATATTTTAACATATTTAGTGTTACTTCTTGTACTCAAGATGAGTGACACTTATGTGTATGTTTCAGCTTCGATAATACATTAGCTTATCAACAAAAACAGAGTCTACTTCTACTTATGTTATTCTTTTAAAATGCTCTGCGCAAAAAACTATAAGCGAGTAATGTAGTTTATTGGTATTTATAATAATGTAACTACTGATGCAAGGACAAACTACACTCAGCCATTGTAAAAATTTCATTTTAATTTATAGTATTTATTCTGTAATATACTGTTTATATTATATTTAAACTGTATATGTTGTTTGCTATTTAAAAACGTCATTATTTAGAATACTCGATAAACGTGGTATGATATGAACAAAAGAAATTTAGGAGTGAAGATTCATGGCATTGAAAAAAACATTAACGATTGCAGGTTCAGACACAAGTGCCGGCGCAGGTATGCAAGCAGACTTAAAAACATTTCAAGAGTTAGAGACATACGGTATTGTTGCCTTAACGTCAATCGTAACAATGGATAAAGCATCATGGTCTCATGATGTAACACCTATCCCATTCGATGTATTCGAAAAGCAATTAGAAACAGCAATCTCAATCCATCCAGATGCTGTGAAAACAGGTATGCTTGGTACACAAGAAATTATCAAACGTGCCGGTGAAGCCTATGAAGAATCAGGTGCAGACTACTTCGTTGTAGACCCTGTAATGGTATGTAAAGGAGAAAATGAAGTATTAAATCCTGGCAACACAGACGCAATGATTGAACATTTGTTACCTAAAGCAACTGTAGTAACACCAAATTTATTTGAAGCTGGACAACTTGCAAATTTAGGTACTTTAAACTCTATAGATGATATGAAAAAAGCTGCTGAAATTATCCACAAACAAGGTGCCCAGCATGTCATCATCAAAGGTGGTAAAGCTTTAGATCAAGAAAAATCATATGACCTATACTACGATGGAGAACATTTCTATCAATTAACAACTGATATGTTCCAACAAAGCTATAATCATGGTGCTGGCTGTACTTTTGCAGCTGCAACTACTGCTTATTTAGCAAACGGTAATACACCAAGAGAAGCAGTTATCGCGGCCAAAGCATTTGTTGCTTCTGCTATTAAAAATGGTTGGAAAATGAATGAATTTGTTGGCCCAGTGGACCACGGTGCATATAATCGTGTCGAACATATCGATGTAGAAGTAACAGAAGTTTAGAATATCGCTATATAAGTAGATATATTTGGTATTTCATTTTGAAAAGCACACATCTAATGACAAGGTGTGTGCTTTTTTCATTTATACTTTGATTAATTTTATATATTTTTATGATACAGTTGTGCTTATCATATAACCAGCATTCACATGAAATATAATAGAACCTTCATCAACTTCATTGCCTTATGAATCATAAGATAATCCTTCTTTATCTCCATGAAGTGGTGGTTGATATTTAAAGTTCTGTCCAAATTATACTCTCATTTCTTGTATACTTACAGCTTCTTCTCCTACATCAAATTCAAATGAATTTACTTTATAGTCATTGACTTGTTGAACAGTTTGGTCATAAACGGCTTTACTATTTGATTCCGATTTACATTTGCTATTCACTTTAATATCATTAAAAGTAACATTACCTACTTTCAAACCATTATAAAATGATTGATTTAATACAAAATCTCCGCCTTTTGTTATGTAACCGCTATAACTATCATAAACCCGAGACTCTTATGTTTGTGCGTCGTTTTGTGATACATCTTCGCTAAAACTACTTAGTCCTAATGTGTAATGCCAAATACAATGCTAGTCGCCAAAAAATCCTTTGCAAATTTGTTCATACATAATCACTCTAGGCATATGTCTTGATCAAGTTACACTTCAGTTATAATTCACACCACAAAACACGATATTTAAATATTTAATTTTGAACAATTTATTTTTGGGTTATTTTATTATACTTAACCATAATTATTATTTCCTAATTTATGTGCAATTGAAGTTTTAGCTTTTCAAAAAATGTACGACATAAGTCCTATACTAAGTTGATACTGAAGACGCATGTATTTATTAGTAATATCCATTAGTATATTAAGTGTAGAGAGATAAAGGAGGGAAATCACAGCATGATTATCTACAAACAGGCTTTTGAAAATGGTAACCCAATATATGAAATTATCACTAAAACTTTCAAAACAATTTCTGTTAAATTTGATGAAAATTTCAGCATGAATGAATTATATAAGTTACTCTCTCTACTTGAAAGTGATGTTGATAATATGAATCTAACTTATCAATAACATTTTTTCACATCAAAGACTATACAGAATTTAGTTTTAAGAAGAATTCAGAAGAACAGACATACAATTAACTCCCTTAAGAATATGAAGTTTTTAAAAAGAAAATTAAACATAAGTTGTCCCCTTATGTTTAATTGAATAAACACATCCCTATAAACACTCACCCTGTGAGCAGTACATAGTTAGACAAAGATTGTCCCCTTTGTTTTGGCTTGGAGAGAATACTCGAAGCAGTTCTAACTTATGTACTGCTCTTTTTATACATATAATAATTTAAACTCTTCACACACTATAATTTCTGATTCGTCGAAACTTATACCTAATTCACTATAGTAGTCTTCAAAAAATTCAATATGTACCTCACGCCAATATGCCAGTGACTTATCTCCTTCACCTTCAAGATATGCATGTTGTTCACTTACTTGATTAAATGGAGTTTGATAAACACGGGTGGTCTCCACAATGCATTCAGGGGTATCTTTTTCATTTAGTATCACACTTATCTCACCAACTTCTGGTAATGGATCTCCCTCTGCATCATACGATGAATATCCACTTGTAGTAGCACGCTTTATACCTTTTTTTACTAAATCAGCTAATTCATTTTCATTTGTGCCAAACGACCAAGCTTCAAAACGAACACCTTTATACTCGGGAAACGCTTCGATAAATGATTTCCAATATTCTTCTATAGTCATATTCAAGACCTCCTAATTTAATCGTTGTTGTGGCGTAAATCATATAACTCAATACATATGAAATACTATAAGATTCGCTCACCATTTTCACTATTAAAAACACTCTTGCTTTCAATACTTCTTTTATATTCTATATACGAGTATTTTTATTTCGTTTTCTTTATTCTTAACATGTAATTGTTCACTTTCGGTATGTTCAAACTGTAACATTTCATATACTTCAACTGGTGCAATATAATTTACTTTATAGGATTGCCATTCAACTTTTTTGTTTCTGAGGGCCAGTTGCACTACCATTTGTCCTGGCACAATATATTGATGTAATGGATTTTGGTCATTAATTATTTTTAAATAGACCTCCACTTGCTCTGGGGTTATTTGTATCATGCTATGCCTCCTCCAAAAATATTTGTTTAATAGAAATATAACGTTCGTTCTTTTTATAAATCTCTAATTTAAACATATATTTAATCAAGTGTTTTACTTTCTTTTTCTCAATAATATACATATGCACAATATACTTTTCATTTATTTGGAGTCTTTTAGAGTGAAGTATTTCTGTTGATTTAAGTAAAATATTACGCTTTATATATTTTTGAAACAGCTGAAATTCCGGCCACAGCTTTGCACAATATAACGGAGATATAGTTTTTAATGGTCTTAAATTAAAGTATTGATTATAGGTCATGATTTCTTTTTCATTAAACGTGATTTCTTTTTCCTCATGTCCATCTTTCAAATAGTACTGCATTGCCCATACCTCCCCCTATACCCATAGTAGCAATTGTTCTGTGCCGTTCTTCCATATAAAACAACCGTGTCACTAACGCTGCACCACTCGCAGCATAAGGATGTCCCATAGCTATTGCACCACCATATATATTTAATTTAGAGTCTGGAATACCCAACATTTTCTGGCTTGCTAGTACTTGAGAGGCAAACGCTTCATTCAATTCAAATGAGTCAATATCTTCAACCGAATAGTTACACTTTCTCAATAAGTGTTCCACAGCTGGCACAGGACCAACACCTAATAATTGAGGATTAACTCCCACTGTATGTCCATCAATAAATTTCAACCCTGTGTTAAACCCATACGCTCGAGCCATTTCTTTCTCCATAATAATTAGGAGTACTGCTCCATCATTTTTCATACAGCAATTCCCTGCTGTAACAGTACCTTCAGGTAGTAAATGTTTTAAACGACTTAAGGTACGTGCTGTCAATTTCGGTTTAATACTCTCATCTTGTAAAAATAACTCTCCTTTGACTTTGATTGGTAATATTTCTTGGGAAATATTATCATATGAAAGCAGCGCTTTTTTATGACTCATCAAAGCATATTGATCTTGCTCTGCTCTTGAAATATTATACGTTTTAGCAACATTTTCGGCCGCTTCAATCATAGATGGATCTTGAGCTTCTGGAGCAAACGACGCACGTTCGTAAAATGCTGGCAATTGTGTGTCATATACAGATTGAGGTCGCTTAATTTTCCATGGTGCTCTGCTCGTACTTTCTACACCACCTGCGACATATATGGTACCAGCTTGCGCTTGTATCATGCGACATGCTTGTACAACCGCTTCTAAACCTGATCCACATTGCCTATCTATAGTTAGCCCAGGTATGTGTTCGCTCAATTTAGATTCAAGTAACGCTTTCCTAGCTATATTCCCCCCATTTCCTACAACATTACCTAAAATAACATCATCAATATGAGTCATAAGCTGAGGATAGGATGTTTTAAATTGTGTAAACAATGGTTTTATTAATTGTTCAGGTTCTATATGTTTGATTTTCCCACCATATTTACCAAATGCTGTGCGTTTTGCTACAACAATCACTGCTTCTTTCATATTGAAAAACCACCTTCTAAATAGGTTTCTTGCATTTGTTTGCGTGCAATTTTCCCACTTTCCGTATAGTGCATTTTATCTATCCTCAATAATTTAGATGGAATTTGATACCTTGCCAAATATGGCGCTAAACTTGTTCTTAACGTTTGATATGATACTTCTTGTTCTCCTGTATAGAGTAATGCTGCAATTTGTCCAAATTTAGAATGTGGTTCACTTACGACACATACTTCGTCAAAAGCGTCACATTGTTGTATCACTGTTTCTATTTCAGAAGGATACACGTTCCGCCCTCCGATAATCAGCCGATCACACTGACGTCCATGTAAATAAAGATAGCCATCACAATCAATTGAAGCAAAATCCCCAATCTCTATCCATTCAAAATTTCCCACTTCAGTATCTACATAACCACTAAATGTCATATTACTTTTAATATTTAATATCCCCACATTTTGTTCATCTTGATGTGCTAAGTAGATTTTCACATTTGGAAAAGGTAATCCAACAGAATTATAAGGTGCTTTATTATTATAATTATAACTAATAAAGCTTGCTTCAGATGTCCCAAAAAACTCTATTAATATGACTTGTGGCAAGTTTCGTTTTACTTTAAGTCTTAACTTAGAATGCAATTTATCACCAGTAGTAAAAATATAACGTAATCCTGAGATTTCAATATTTTCTGCAACACAAGATAATAGCATTGTCGGTACTGTAAACATAGCTACTGTTTGGGAGTTCATTTCAATCTTTTTTAATAATAAAGATGCATTAAATTGTTGCTGTCCTATAAATGTTCTACCACTATATAACGCATAAATACATGCATATAGAGATAGTGAATGGGATAAAGGGCCTGGTGCTACTATGATATCTATGACTTCTGACATAAGTTTTTCATTTTCTTCATATGAACATAGCCATGAACGTTCATTACGATAATAAGCTTTTGGTAGTCCCGTAGTTCCTGAGGTAAATCCAATATGTAATATATCTTCCTCACACCATTTCATTTTATTACTATAATGTGCAGTATAAATCACTTCTCTAAAGTCTCTAATAATGTAAGAAATTCCATAATGTTCTAATAATGAATCTATTTGAGCTTGAGACCATCGAAAATCTAATACGCATGGAATGCAGCCACGTTTTAATAACGCAAAGTAATATATAATAGTCTCCATAGGATTTTTCATAACAAGACCAACAAAATGATGGCTAGGAATATTAATTGTATCTTCCATTGCTAATTCAATCCGTTCTTTTAATTGCTTATAATTGCACTTAAAATCGTCGAATTGTAACGCACTACGTTTCGGGTGTGTTTGCGCATAATATGCAATATTTTCTAATACTTTCATTTTCTCGCCACCTTGTTAACTTATTTCAAAATAATGTTAACATTAATTATATACATTTATCGACCAAAAATATAATCATTTACAAGTGGTATTTTAGAACATCTTTATCCCATTTATAAAACAAATAAGTAGTCATTTTAATTTTTAATCCCATCTATACCATTTTTTCACTTAAATATAACTACCTTGTCCCAAAATCAGTTAATAACATAAAAAACACCCCTTACTTTTTTACTAGCAAGGGATGTGATGGTTATAACTTTTTATTCAAAATATTCACATTGAATTATAAAATATTATTTATAATTTTCAAAGAAATCTAATGTTAATGATTTTACTTTTGGTGAAAGAATAATGACTGCAATAACGTTAGGTACGAGCACAATCGCAAGTGCTAAATCTAGCAAATCCCAAAGTTGTGTTGCTGCACCTAAAGCGCCTACAATTAATGATAAGACGTAGATGACTTTCATTATCCATGCGGCTGTTAAACCAAATAAAAACTCCGCCATTCTAGAACCATAAAAAATGACAACAATAACAGTAGAAAACACGAAAAAGACCATAGATATAGAAACGCTCATACTACCTAATTGTCCAAAAGCATCTTCAAACGCTCTAGCAGTTAGTGCTGCTGATTGTGATTTCACGTCATCTTCTTTCCATACCCCAGAGACCAACACTACGAAAGCAGTCGTACTACAAACCACAAGTGTGTCAACTACAATTTCACTCACACTCCAAAAAGCTTGACGTACAGGATGGTCTGTCTTAGCAGCTGCGTGTGCAATTGGGGATGTACCTAAGCCTGCTTCATTGGAATATATACCTCTAGCAAATCCCCAACGAATCGTAGTTGCAATTGCCGCTCCAAAACTACCTCCTAATGCTGCACTTGGATTAAAAGCCTGCTCAACGACAAGGGCAATTACATGAGGCACTTGAGTAATGTTCATAATAATAATAGTGAATCCTAAGAAGCAATATACCCCTACCATAAGTGGCACGATTTTCTCTGTAAACGATGCGATACGTTGAATTCCACCAAATACGACTAATGCCGCGAAGAACGCTAATACTACGCCTGTTATACCCATATGTATGTCAAATGTGTCATGAACAGTTTTTGCAGCTGAATGTCCTTGGACCATAATACTTGGAATCAGTTCAACCATAAGCGCGAAAGCAAATATCGCAGAAAAAATTGCACCGAGTTTTTTGTTTTTAAAACCTTTCTTCATATAATACGTAGGGCCACCAACGAATTCTCCTTTTTTATTTTTTTCACGATAATGGACACCGAGGACGTTTTCGCTAAATTTCAAGGCCATTCCTAGAAAAGCAATAACCATCATCCAAAAGACAGCGCCAGGTCCCCCCATAACTATGGCAGTAGGTACCCCTACAATATTAGCTGCACCTATCGTGGATGATAATGCAGAAGTAAGTGCTTGCCTAGGTGTAATTGTCCCCTCACCTTTAGGTGTCTTATTAACCCTACCAAAAGTTTGTTTCATCATATAAAAGAAATGCCTAAATTGAATAAATTTCAATCTAATTGTTAAATACAAACTTGCAAATAATAGTAAAGTGACTAAAGGAAAACCCCAAAGCCAATCTGAAAAAGCAACGATTTTGTCCATTATATTCCCCCTTAATAATGTATTAAAATCAAATAATTTTAGTATTGCGTGAAAATAGAAGTGAAATGACTATACTATTTTTTATAATATGCCCTATTTGTTGAATATTTAATCATCCATTGTAATTTTATAATTATTAATGATACTCACTAAGGTATATGGTCTATAGTGATCGCTTATTACTTCATTGAAATATGAACGCTCTTGATTAACATTTAAGGATAAGGGAAAAGAAATTATGTATTATATTACATTTCTCACATGTTTTATTTTTAGACATATTAGCTTGTCACAATCGACTTTTACGTGTTTTAAAATGATAATTTTTTTAAACTAAAGGATGATTTTAATGAACAAACTTTTAGCCGTAGTAAGTATAAGTACGTTGATAGCCATTAGCATTATTAAATGCAAACTCGCTTTAGAAAACAAACAAAATAATGGTATGGAAGACCATAATAGAGTTCATTTAGATTGACATAGAGAAAGAGGGAGAAACTATTGTTTCTCCCTCTTTTAATGTTTTGAGGATTTTATATAATTTGAACAACAGTACTATTAACTTTCAATATTTATTTTACACAAAGTTTTCTCTTTAGTTATAACTCTCTCAACTCTATCGCATATTTTCACTTATATGAATATGATGTGACAATTTAATTTTTTCGAAATAATAATGGTACTACGCCACCAATGAGCGCTCCTGAAAGTACAAACCATTTAGTAGATAATGGCTTTTTCGTATTATTTTGTTGTTCACGTTTATGTCTTTCTTCATTTTTTTCTAGTTGTGACGTAGATTTTTTCTCTTCGCTTACATCCACGCCTAACCCTTTAATGATTCTAACAATAATATTGAGTCCTTCTGTCAACTGAGGATCCTTTAAAGTTTTTAACAGACTTAAATAACCACCATAACCCTTTCCATGTTCATACTTACCAGCAATTTCCACACCTTTATTAAATTTAAGAACTAATGGTTCTAATTCTTCCATATCTATCATGCCAAGCAATTGTATAACTAGAAGCATGTTTTTAAGAGATTGAGAAACATCCGTTTCGTGAACTGCCATAACAAGTCGATGGACAATATCTTCACTCTGTCCAAGACCCGCATTGAGCATATCTAACAATTCATGCTCTTTCATTTTTTCTAATATCGAAAGCAAATCCTCAAGACTATCTTTATGTTCTAGTAACTGTTTTTCCAAATTTTTTATTTCTTGTTCATGTTTGACTTCTGGATCAATTTTTTGTTTGTGGATGACATTTGTCGCTTTGGCCATTATTTATTCACCCTCTTTTCTTTAACAATATCTCCAGGGAATTTATAATCGCTACGAGCCCATTTCTCTTTAACATTCACGCCAATTTGTGGTTGTGGATTGCCATAACGATGATTTTTTGTAGTTAATGGACTTTTACCTATTGGTTCTAATACTTCCATTTTCACAGAAACTTCTTTATAAGCTGGTGTGTCTGTATCCTTATCAGCATGTGAACTTGTCAGATAGTTTATTGCCCCTTCTCCGTTACTATTCATTGGAAGATATAGTTGATTTCCTGTTACTCGTTCCGTAACAATACAACTGACTTTCACTTTTCCGTATGGTGATAATAAGCGCACCATAGTTCCATCCTCAACGCCACGTTCTTCCGCAAGCTCTGGTGATACTTCTAAGAATACACTTGGCGTCTTACCTGTAATTGCTTCGGATTTATAAGTCATGTTCCCTTCATGGAAGTGCTCAAGTAGACGGCCATTATTGACGTGTAAATATTCATCACCAAAATCAAGCGGTTTCGTCCACTCTACTGGCCAAAGTTTAGCCTTACCTTCTGGCAGTGGAAAATCTTTTTCGAATAAGCGTGGCGTATCTGTACCATCTGCCTCTACTGGCCATTGAAGACTATCATAACCTTCTAGTCTGTCATAACTTACTCCTGCAAATAGAGGTGTTAATGATGCAGCTTCATCCATAATTTCACTTGGATGCTTATAATCCCAATTGGCACCTAAACGATTGGCAATTTCTTTAATAATCTGCCAGTCTGGCTTTGATTTGCCAAGCGGTTCTAATGCTTGGTAAATACGTTGGAAACGTCGTTCTGTATTAACGAATGTGCCATCTTTTTCTAAACTCGGGCTCGCTGGTAATACTACATCAGCATATTCACATGTTTTAGAAAAGAATATATCTTGTACTACAAAGAAATCTAATTTTTCAAAAGCATCTCGTACGTAATTGATATTAGAATCAACAATGCCCATATCTTCACCTTTAATATAAACAATATCTAAATTACCTTCATGAATTGCATCTACCATTTCATGGTTATTTAACCCTGGTTCTGAAGGTATTTCTTTGCCCCAATTTTCCTCAAAGCGATGGCGCACTTCGTCATCTGTGACGAATTGATAACCAGGGAAGCGGTCTGGCATGCTTCCAAAGTCACTCGCCCCTTGCACATTGTTATGACCTCTGAGTGGGTATGCACCGGCACCTTGTTTCATATAATTACCAGTAATAAGTAATAGGTTAGAGATTGCAGTACTCGTATCACTACCGCCACCATGTTGCGTAACGCCCATCGCCCATAGTATAGATGTAGATTCTGCTTCATGAACAGCTTTAGCTATATCAATTAACGTTTCTTGAGACATACCTGTGACTGCTTCGGCATAATCAAGTGTATATTTCTCTAAACTTTTTATATATTCATCAGCATTATTTACATGTTGTTCAAGGAAATCGTCATCTTGCCAACCTTGGTCTAAAATGTATTTTGTGACTGCTGATAACCATACTAAATCGCTTCCTGGTACTGGTTGTACAAATAAGTCTGCACGTTCAGCAAGCTCATGTTTACGGAGATCTGCCACAATTACTTTTTGGCCATGTAATTTTTGTGCGCGCTTAACGCGTGTAGCTAATACAGGATGAGACTCAGCAGTATTTGAACCTATTGAAATAACAAGCTCAGCTTCAGCAATGTCTTCATTAATACCACCGGAGTCACCACCATAGCCTACTGTACGCCATAATCCCATTGTTGCTGGCGACTGACAATATCTTGAACAATTATCAATGTTATTTGTACCGACTACACCACGTGCAAGCTTTTGCATTAAATATGATTCTTCATTTGTACATTTTGAAGAAGAAATGAATGCAAGTGCATCTGCGCCTTTTTGCGCAATCTTCTCTTTGAACTTGTCTTCAATCAAATTCAACGCTTCTTCCCATTCTGCTTCTCTAAATGAATCTCCTTCACGAATAAGTGGTTTTTCTAGACGTTCTTCACTATTAACAAAATCCCAACCAAATTTACCTTTGACACAAGTAGAAACTCCATTCGCTGGTGCATCTACAGATGGTTCGACTTTTAATATCTCACGGTCTTTTGTCCATACATCAAAAGAACATCCGACACCGCAATAGGTACAAACTGTTTTTGTCTTTTCAATACGCTGCTCTCTCATTTGTGATTCAATATCAGAAACAGTCATTAATGAACCATATCCTGTTTCTACTTCTTTCGTAGCTTCCACTAAAGGCCTGAAGTTTTTCTCAGCCATACCTGTAAGGAAACCGGCCTCGCCTTCCATATCTACTTCCATCATTGCATTACAAGGACATACCGTTGAACAATGACCACAATTAACACATGAAGATTCGTCGATAGTTGTATCATTATCCCAGATTACCCGTGGTCTTTCTAATGTCCAGTCAATTAATAAAGTCTCATTGACTTGCAAATCTTGACAAGCTTCTACACATCTCCCGCAAAGAATACACTGGTCAGGGTCATAGCGGTAAAACGCATTTCTCTGAACCTCTGATCCTTTTGATGTATGAGGCGTTTCTTGGTGTTCAATTTTCATCTCTTTAACTGTATTATGTATTTCACAGTTACCGTTGTTAAAGTCGCATACGGTGCAATAAAGTTCATGATTCCCTAATACTCTATCCATCGCAATAAGTTGTGCCTCATGTACTTCATTATCTTTTGTTTCAATAACATCCCCTTGTTTTAATTCTGTTGAACATGCACGTACAAATTCATCATTCACTTTAACAATACACGCATCGCAAGTTTCAATAGCACCAAGACTTGGATGATAACAAAGACTTGGCAATTCAATATCGTGTCTTTCTAAATAACTACGTATCGTTTCTGATGTTTCAACCTGCTTTATATCATTATTTAGCATAAATTCAATAGACATTGACACCACCCCTTTTTCTCCATTATGTTACATTTTTCCCTTGTCGATAGTTTTAAAACACTTTTATATAAAAAAAGAATAAACCTTATATATAAAAACAAATAAATTGTACATTACAAATATGACGTGATATGTAAAATGATACGTTGAATTTCATTTTTCAGTAGTATTAAAACTAAAATACATTACTAAATTTATTATATTTACAAAAAAGCCCTCCGTTTGAAAACAAACGAGGGGCTTTAAATTGCAGATTACTATTAAAGTTTTAATTATTCTAAGTTTGCATGGTTTTGTTGCATCGTCTCTTCGTCAACTTTCAACTCACTCATTAAGTCTAAGACAATACTATCTAAAAATACTTGTGAAGCTTGTTCAAATAAGCTACCTAGCGGCTGTGCTGAGCCTTCAGCATCATATTTTGTACCTGCTGGTAATTCTATTATCGCATTTGCAAGCTCACCAATAGCTGAACTTGGTTTAGTCGTTAATAAGACTACTTCTGCACCAGCAGCTTTAGCTTTGTCTGCTAGTAATCTTAAATGTTCTGTCGATCCTGAACCTGAAATAATAATAAATAAATCACTTTCAGTAATAGACGGTGTCGTAGACTCTCCGATAACATGCGCGTACTTGCCTAATTGGTTTAAGCGCATTGCAAAACTATTTGCCACAAAGCCTGAACGGCCTTTACCTGCAACAAATACTTGATTTGCTTTAACTACTTGAGTCAAAAACGCTTTAGCTTCATTTTCTTTCACATGTGACAGTGTATGGTCCAATTCATCTAATATTAAGCGATAATTAGTAATTTCAGTCATATTATCTGCCTTCAATCGCATCTTTACATTGTTTAGCTGCTTCGACTGGGTCGTCTGCGTTAGCAATACCGCCACCAACTACAACTAAGTCTGGCTCTTCTGCTACGACTTCTTTGATTGTATCTGGTTTAATACCACCAATTACTGCTACTTTAGAATTTGAAATAACTGATTTCACTTTGCGCAAGCTTTCTAATGGCGATTGGCCTTCAGCTTGTAAGTCATAACCAGTGTGAACAGCAATGTAGTCTGCACCTAGGTCATCTAATTCTTTCGCACGTTTTTCTAAATCTTGTACTGCAATCATATCTACTAATAACTCTTTACCGTTTTTATGTGCTTCTTCTACTGCCGCTTTAATAGATGCATCTTCTGCAACTCCTAAAATAGTTACTACGTCAGCACCAAATTTCACTGCTTGGCTTACTTCGTAATCTGCAGCATCCATAATTTTTAAGTCTGCTAATACTTTTACGCCTTCTATATTATCATTTAAATGTTGTACCGCTGGTAAACCTTCGTTGATAACGATTGGTGTACCAATTTCTACGATATCTACATAATCTTTAACTTTATTTGCAAGTTTTGCCGCTTCCTCTTTATTCAATAAATCAATTGCTAGTTGTAATTCCAAAATGATCATCCCTTCTTGAATTAAATTATAAAGCCATATAAGTGGCTAAACTTACGTGAAATAATAATGTTGCACATTAAAGTGTATACCCTTACTTTTATAAATCAAACGAGTAAAATAACACGGTAAAAGCAAGGTTAACAGCTTTCTATCCATGCTTATTAATGTGTATAATTTTGCTACCTTTGATTATAAGCAAACAAAAAATAATTAATTATTATGCAAGTGATATATAATTATTATCACACTTATTTATTATACTTCTTTTATATTTTTTTAGCTTAAAATTGAATTATAACCTCATCTTGCCATTAATATCAGTTTTTTAAGATAAATTGAGCATTGTAATACATTTCTGTTGCTCTTTTTAGTAGAATAAATAGATAATGTAAAATATAAAATACAATTCTTAGATATAAAATTCACTTTTCTGGTAGAAAATGTAAACGAGTCAGTTTACACTGAAAGATAGACTTATATCATCGAAAAACGATTGTATGAAGTGATAATAAACAATTGAATTTTGTAATGTTGGGTTTGTAAGCAAGGAGGCAAAATTTTGGAAGAAATTAATAATGAAAAAGTACAATCTTTACTTTCTTCATATGAGCATAAGCCTGTGTACATACATGTTGAGACAACTAATGGCGCATATGCTGCACATTTTGATCAACGTGTATTTAACGCGGGAACTTTTTTAAGAAATATCCAAGTGACGTATGAACACGCTCAACTTAAAGGTGGTAACAAAGATCCTTTCCGCGTTGGTCTTAAACTAAAAGATAATGGATGGGTCTATGTCCAAGGCTTAACACATTACGAAGTGAATGAGCATGGTGAGTTTCTTTTAGCCGGCTTTAACTATGAAGGACAATTAGCTGCTGCTTTAGAAATCAGTACTCAACCATTCAAATCATAAGGAGGGCGTATCATGGCAGAGGAAAGTCACGTATTAGTAATCTTTCCACATCCAGATGATGAATCATTCTCATCTGCCGGTACATTAGCACGTTATATAGATAATGGAGTTCCAGTCACATATGCATGTTTGACACTTGGGCAAATGGGACGAAATTTAGGCAATCCACCTTTTGCCACACGTGAATCGTTACCAGATATTCGTGAGAAAGAATTAGAAAACGCAATGGAAGCAATCGGCATAACTGATTTACGTAAAATGGGTTTTCGAGATAAAACTGTAGAATTTGAACCACATGAGGAAATGGATGCAATGGTTAAATCCTTAATTGATGAACTACAGCCATCTGTCATTATTTCATTCTATCCACAGTTTGCTGTTCATCCTGACCACGAAGCTACTGCAGAAGCAGTTGTTAGAACTGTTGGTCGTATGTCAGAATCTGAAAGACCACGTTTACAGCTCGTAGCATTTAGTAATGACGCACATGAAAAATTAGGTGCACCTGACATTCTAAATGAGATCAGTGATTATAAAGAGGTTAAACTACGCGCATTTGAAGCACATGCATCTCAAACAGGTCCGTTCTTAGAATCATTAGCCACACCTGATGTTCCTGGAGAAGCACAAAGCTTCTTAGAAGTAGAACCTTATTGGACTTATAACTTTGAATCTTAAGTGGAGGCAATAGCATGACAGAATTTGACTTATCTACTCGTGAAGGAAGATGGAAGCACTTTGGTTCTGTTGACCCTATCGAAGGAACTAAACCAACTAAAAAAGAAAATATGAAAGACCTACAAAGTACACACAAAGATTTCTTATTTGAAATTGAAGAAGTTGGGATTAAAAACTTAGTTTACCCTGTACTTGTAGATCGTTTCCAGACTGCTGGGAACTTTAGTTTTTCAACAAGTTTAAATCAAGATGAAAAAGGCATTAACATGAGCCGTATATTAGAAAGCGTTGAAAAACACTATAATAACGGAATCGAATTAGATTTTGACGCACTTTACCAATTATTACGTAGTTTACAAGAAAGTATGGACCAAAACGCTGCTGGCTTAGATGTCTCAGCTAAATGGTTCTTTGATCGGTATAGCCCTGTTACTCAAATCAAAGCCGTAGGTCATGCTGATGTGACTTATGGTCTAGCAATCGATAAAGATGAAGTTACGCGTAAAGAAATTACGATTAAAGCTGCAGTCACTACCCTATGTCCCTGTTCAAAAGAAATCAGTGAATATTCAGCACACAACCAACGCGGTATTATCACTGTAAAAGCTTACCTTAATAAAGACGTTGGATTAATGGATGATTACAAAGAATTAATTTTAGACGCAATGGAAGCGAATGCGAGTTCTATTTTATATCCTATTCTGAAACGTCCAGACGAAAAAAGCGTAACAGAACATGCATATGAAAACCCAAGATTTGTAGAAGACCTCATCCGTCTTATTGCTGCAGATTTAGTTAGTTTTGAGTGGCTTAATGGTTTTGAAATCGAATGTCGTAATGAAGAATCTATTCATCAACACGATGCATTTGCAAAATTAAAATATACCAAATAATATGTGTCTTTATAACACTTCAAACCAAACGTGAACCAATGACGTTTGGTTTTTTTATGTGGAAATAAATTTAAAACTAAAATTTCTTTCACTTTATTAGCACAGAACCTATGCTATTTAAGTTATTTTTACAAGATATTTAGAATTATTATTCATTGAAAAAAGTAAATTTTTAACCCTCTCCGTTAAATTATTAAGTTTAAACGTTAAATGGATATATTAATTTTAAAATAATGGACATTAAGAGTTAAATTTTATTGATGTTCTATATACAAACATCATATTAAAATAATAGTTATAGAGGTTTAATAGTTTTTAATCTTTTGGTGTGGTGAGATAAATAAATGGATTATGTTTTGAAGATATATAACAATAAAATAGCTTTATTTGAGTGTTTACGTACTAACCACTTTATTAATTTCTATTTAGTTATTGATGGCGAGATTACTATAATTAGAAATAATGATTTCCAACGCTATCAAAATAAAGATATATTTTATATACATGATTACGAAAGTGTAGAAGGTATACAATTTGAAGGCACGGTGCTATGTCTTACTCTAAACAATTACTATTATTATCAAATACCGCAATATCCTCCATGCAGCGACATAACTAAATTAGATACTCATGACTTTAATCAACATTTTAAAGACGCCATTCTATCTCTTTTAAATTATTCCTCCCCTTTAAAGACAAAACAAGCATTGTGGTATTTAATAAAATCTACTTACCTAAGTAATCAGGAGATAAATACATATTTTAAACCTAAACAAAACTATAAAAATACGTTGATTCGAGATGTGGTGTCATATATAAATAAATATTGCAAAAACAAATTAACTTGTCAGCAGCTTGCTGAGTACTTTTTTGTGAATAACTCTTTTTTATCTCGTGAATTTTCAGCTCTTATGTCATGCACCTTATCACACTACATAGTTGCTTCAAAAATTCACTTTTCAACGTGTGATTTGTTGAATGGCGTCTCTTTAAACACCCTTTGGCAAGATTATCATTTCCGTTCTTTCAATGATTATATAAATCACTTTCAAACTATTAAAGGCATAGCTCCGTACAAGATTAAAATTAACCCATCTTCTTTAGAACATATTCAATCTGTAAAGGTAGCTATACCTTCATTGTTCGAAACCGATTAACTATACTTAAATAATCTCTTATCAAAACAACTCAACGTGGTGATGAAATGAATACGATACTTTATGAAGAAAAAAGAAATTTAATTAAAAAAGTGGTAAAACAAAATTTAAATATTACATTTCCTGAAATTGTAATATTGGATAAGCTAATTTACCTTAACAAAGAAAGCGTAGAAGCGTTAGAGCTTAAAGGTCTGTTACATAATCAGAACACTCCTATTTCTATACAAATTAACAATTTAATAAATCAAGGTTTATTAAAGAAATCTAGAGATGCATATGACGAGCGTTGTATTCAATTGCATGATATTGATTTAGTTAAAATCAAATCTATCATAGAACAATACCATCTAATTGTAGAATCGATTTTAAACCCTTCATTGAAAAATTAACTAAAAAATAACTGTTAGATTTCTCAATAGAAATCTAACAGTTATTAATTTGATATTTGTCTTGTTTGAAATTAAATTCAGATTATTTCAAATGTTCATAAGGACTGTTTTTCACAAATGAAATAATTTGATCTACAAATAATCTAGCTCGTAATTGGAATTCTTCATTGTCTAAATATAATGTGCCGTCTTCTAGTTTTTTGTAATCTGTATCATGCGTTGCAATTTGTGTTGGTACTGCGATGCCTAATAATGTACGTACAATGAGGCGTAAATGTGATAATGGCTCTGAACTTACGATGCCACCACTATTACCAATTAAACCTACAGGTTTCATTTTGAAGTCATCCATAGTTAAGTGATCTAAAGCATTTTTTAAGATTCCAGAGTATGAACCATGATAATTCGGTGTCCCTAACACGAAAAAGTCTGCTTCTCTTGCTTTAGATTGTAATGTACTAAGATTATTTTTATATGTTTCACTTGGATTTGAAGCACCAGATACATCAAGTTGATGTATTGGATTTTCTGCTAAATCAAAAATTTCAACTTCAAATTCTTGTCCTTCAAAATGTCCTTTTAAATATTGGGATAATGCAGTTGTATGTGAACCTATTTTCGCACTCCCTACGATAATTAAACCTTTCATTTCACACTTCTCCTCATACTAAATTTCGTTATTTTCTTTGAGTAATTTCATAATTGCTTTACCGACACCATTTTGTTCATTGGTATCTGTTAGATGCTTAGCCACTGCTTTTACTTCAGGTGTTGCATTATCCATCGCTACAGAATAACCTACACGTTCTAACATAGAAAGATCATTTAAATTGTCACCAATTGCCATAACATCTTTCATATCTATATTAAGACGCTCTGCAATCGTTTCTAATGCGATACCTTTTTGTGCATCTGAATGTGTAATCTCTATATTACCTCTTGATGAAGAAGATATCGCAAGGCTTTCCGATTCTGCTAATTTCTCACTTGCGCGATTAATTTTTTCTAAATCACTATCAAAAGCAAGGATTTTCATGACAATTTCTCCTGGGGTATCTTCAATCTTGTCATAATTATCTACAACTTTTAAGGTACCGTTATCGATACGTTTTTGAATACCAGCTTTAATTTTTTCTACGTCTGCTGCTTGACCAGCATGTTCTGCAATATCTATATATATTTCTAAATCACGGTCAGGATTTTCAGTATAGATACCTAAGTTTGTATAAACTTGATAATAAATATCTTCTTCATCCATTACTGCTGTAATTCTATTAATTAACTCACGGTTTAATTTAGATGTACTCATAATATTAAATGACTCATCTCTTACTTCTGCGCCATTTAAACAAATATAAGGAACTTTCAAATCAGTTTGGTTCACAGGCGAATTGGCTTCGTAAAAGGCGCGTCCTGTAGCAATAACTACTGAAATCCCTTGAGATTGCGCATATTCGATCGCTTGGATATTTTCTTCTGATATTTCATGTGCCGCATTTAATAATGTACCATCCATATCTGTTGCAATTAACTTTATCATTAATTTACCTCGTTTCTTTCTATGATCGATAACACAAATTTAATTACACATCATTCTCATTTGCCACAATTTTGTAACACAATCATATTCTACCAAATCTTTAGCGATTTGTATTATCCTCTGTTCGTATGATTTTTTTATTTTTTCTTATATTTTTAAAAAATGATGTTAATAATATGCTACATTCATCTTCTAACACGCCAGTTCGCACTGTTGCACGGTGATTAAATCTTGTTTCTTGTAAGAGATCCATTAAGCTACCTGCACAGCCACCTTTCGGATCTTTAGCACCATATATCACTTCAGGAATACGGCTCATTACAATGGTTCCCGCACACATTACACATGGTTCTAACGTAACATATAGACGGCAGTGTTCTAATCGCCAACTGCCGACAACAGCTGCAGCTTTCTGTATAGCAATATGTTCTGCATGTGCAGTAGGGTCTTGGGAGAATTCTCTTAAATTATGCGCTCTCGCAATGATTTCATTATCTTGAACAATCACTGCTCCGATAGGCACTTCACCTATCTTTCCTGCTTTTTCAGCTTCTTCAATCGCAATTTTCATATAAAATTGGTCAGTTGTCATGTGTCTTACTCCTCACATATGGTACAATATTTATTGTCTATTTTAACATTGGAGCGAGAAATATGAAAAAACAATTCATTGCTGTGGAAGGCCCGATTGGTGTCGGAAAATCTTCTTTAGCGCATAAACTAAGTCAAACCTACAATTATTATGAGGAAAAAGAGATTGTAAATGAAAATCCTTTTCTATCAGATTTCTATGAAGACATTTCTAAGTGGAGCTTCCAAACAGAAATGTTCTTTTTATGTAACCGTTACAAACAATTCCAAGATTTGGTTTCCACTGAAAAAGGCATTGTGAGTGATTATCACATCTATAAAAATAAAATTTTTGCGCATAATACCTTAACGAGAAGTGAATACAGTAAATTCTCAAGAATTTACGACATTTTAACAGAAGACCTTGAAATGCCAAATATTATTATCTTTCTAGATGCAGAATTAGAAACTTTAAAATCCCGTATTGCTCAACGTAATCGCAGTTTTGAACATCAAATTGAGGATGATTACCTGCTTAATTTAAAACGTGACTACAATGCTTATTACAATTCGTTAAAAGCTGACGGAGAAAGTGTGATTCGCATTGATACAACGCACCTTGATTTTGTTAAACATCATAATGATTATAACTATATATTAGAATTAGTGAAACCACTGATTGGAGGACAAATGCATGAATAAATACGGTATCCCTCAAGATGCTGTGATTACTATCGCTGGTACTGTAGGCGTAGGAAAATCAACATTAACAAGAGCCTTAGCCGAACGCCTAAATTTTAGAACTTCATTTGAAAACGTGGACCATAACCCTTATCTCGATAAATTTTATAATGATTTTGAACGTTGGAGTTTCCACTTACAAATTTACTTTTTAGCTGAACGCTTCAAAGAACAAAAACGCATGTTTGAATATGGCGGTGGCTTCATACAAGACCGCTCAATTTATGAAGATGTCGATATTTTTGCTAAAATGCATGAAGAACAAGGTACGATGAGTCCAGAAGACTTTAATACGTACTCTGAGTTATTCAATGCCATGGTTATGACACCTTACTTCCCTAAGCCTGACGTGTTGATTTATTTAGAATGTGATTATAACGAAGTTATTGACCGTATTAATCAACGCGGTCGCCAGATGGAAATGGAGACAGACCCAGAATATTGGAAAAAATTATTCAAACGTTATGACGATTGGATTAGCGAATTCAATGCTTGTCCGGTTGTACGCGTAAATATTAATGAATATGATTTACACGAAGACCCAGAGTCATTAAATCCAGTCATTGATAAGATTCGTCACATTATTGAAACTCATCGTAAAGTAGACCAACGTTAATATCATTTAAGACAAGAAAGTCACCTCACTCTCTGAAACGAGTTGGGGTGACTTTTTAATACACTTATATATTTGGTATTTAGACTAAAAATTGTCTATCATCTATTCAATATGACTACGATAAATTATTTTCTCTATTTCATCTTCTGACACATATTTACTGTAATAATGCTCATCTGTTTGGTCTAGTCCAAATGTACTTGCCTTATCCTGATCCTCTGTCCCAATATAATATTGCTGTTCTGTATCTTGGTATAAATCAAAAACAGCTCCTCCATATCTCGCTTCTTGGAATAACGCATAAAGTTCGTCTACGTCGTCTCTTGCCACACGTTTAAAGTACAACGTATGTGCTGATTGATTTGCTGTTTGTGCTTTGAAACCATGTTCCAATGCATCGTCGTCTTCTGTGGCTAACATTAATTCATTACCTACAATCTCAACTACTTTATATGTCCCACCTTGATAATCTACATATTTCCCATCAATCATTTAATCACCCCAATGTTTTTTTATAGAAAAAAGTCATAATATATTTTACATATATTATGACATAATTTCTGTACTCCGCCTATTTTTTTAATATATCCACGATTTGATTAGCGTTATCAAGAATATAATCTGCTTTATGAAGTTCTTCTTTTTGTCCTACGCCAGTTAATACAGCGATTTTAAGTCCTAAATTGGCATTGATACCTGTTTGTATATCATTTGCAGTGTCTCCCACAATAACTATGTCTTGTGGCGATACATCATATCTATTAAACAAAGGAGCCAATACTTCTGGGTTTGGTTTCTCAACAGCATTAGCTTCGGTTGAAATTACAACATCAAAGAAGTGTTTAAATTGCGTTTCTTCTAAAAATTGTTCCACGCCTCTCTTAGAGTCACTCGTCACTATACCTAACTTAAAACCTTGACGTTGCAACGTTTCTAACGTGTCATAAATATCTTCAACTAAAACATTTTCTGGAATTCTATTATCCACGAGTGTCTGACTTCTATTCTGTGCCCATTCAGAAACATCTTGCCCTGCAATTTCACATAATGCTTTTATCATTTCATCTAAAGCACCTGAAGCCATAATCGTACCTGGTTGAATTTCACCATTAACAACACCTAAATATTCATATGCTGCTTCTATATCATTAATGGCATCGCTATATTTCTCCATAAAATCATCGACAAGTTGTAAACCAATTTTCATCCAACTTGCATCAAAATATATTAACGTGCCATCTTTATCAAATAAAATCCATCTCATCGGTTGAACAGCTCCTATGTATACACTTCAAATTAAATTATGCTATGTTATATTTTAATATAAACATATGTGACTAAACAAATTTTAGAACTATAAAAAATCCACTACATTATTTGCAGTGGATTTTTGCTTGTATTTTAATATCTTGGTACTACGAGTCTCCAACCTTGTGGATCTTCAAGCTTTCCACTTTGAATACCTGTATAGTTATCATATAAGTCTTGTGTGATTTTACCAGTTTCATTGTTATTAATGACAATTTCAGTTTCACCATATTTTAACTGGCCAACTGGCGAAATAACGGCTGCAGTACCTGTGCCAAATACTTCAGTTAACTCACCATTATTATGTGATTCTATCAATTCATCGATAGATACACGACGTTCTTCAACTTCATAACCTAAATTTTTAGCTAACTCAATTACTGTCTTACGTGTAATACCCGGTAAGATACTACCGTTTAATTCTGGTGTTACTAATTTACCATTTTCTACGAAGAAGATATTCATACTACCTACTTCTTCTACGTATTTTTGTTCTACACCATCTAACCATAGAACTTGGTCATAACCTTGAGCAGAGGCATTCGTTTGTGCTAATAAGCTCGCAGCATAGTTACCGGCAACTTTAGCATGACCTACCCCACCACGAACAGCACGTACGTACTCATCTTCTACATAAATTTTCGTTGGGCTCAGTGATTCACCACCATAATATGAACCTGATGGTGATAAAATAATAAGTAATTTATATGAATATGAAGGGCGTACACCTAGTATACCTTCAGTTGCAAATACGTATGGGCGTATGTATAACGATTGTCCTTCGCCTTCTGGCACCCAGTCACGTTCGATATCTACCAATTGTTTCAAACCTTCTAATACAACTTCTTCGTCAACTTTTGGCATATCTAAACGAGATAATGAATTATTAATGCGTTTAAAGTTTTCAGATGGACGGAATAAATCCACTTCACCATTATGTTTATATGCTTTCAAACCTTCAAACACAGATTGTCCATAATGGATACCTTGTGCAGCCGGAGAAATTTCAATTGGTCCATAAGGCACAATCTTTAAATCATGCCATCCTTGGTCAATATCATAGTCGTAACTCAACATATAATCTGTGAAGTATTTCCCAAATCCTAAATCATTTGGATCCGGTTTTTCTTTAAGTGTTTCACGCTGTACAAATTTAATTTTTTCTGACATGATTTTTTCCTCCTAATGCTATTTCCTTAAGTAATAATTTAAATTATACCAATCAACTAGCCGGCGTTCAATAATTTTCAAAAAATTTCAAATTTACCAACAATATTTTTTAGCCTTATGAGGACAGTACTTATATTGAAAAACTCATTTTATGTGACTAACAAAAATATATAAAATAAAGTCCCATACATGCATTACGACTGAAAGACCTCACTAAAATTTTAGCGAGGTCTTTGAATTATATAATCTAATTAATTATCTTACTTTTTCTTTCTCTTCGATGGCATTAAGCATCACTTTAGTCATCTTAGACAAATCATACTGTGGATTGAATCCCCATTCTGCACGTGCACAACTAACATCAATACTATTTGGCCAAGTTGCAGCAATACCTTGCCTTACTGGATCTACATCATATTCAAGTTCGAATTCAGGATAAAATTCTAAGATAGCTTCTTTAATCATCTCCGGTTCAATACTCATCGCACTTAAATTATATGCATTACGGTTAATTAATTTAACTCCATCTGCTTCCATAAGTTGGATAATGGCATCTATAGCATCTTCCATATACATCATGTCCATAAATGTACCTTTTTCAATAAAGCTAGCATAACGTCCTTCTCTTACTGCTTTAAAATAAATATCTACAGCGTAATCTGTCGTGCCTCCACCTGGTTCTTTAATATGAGAGATTAGTCCTGGAAATCTTACACTACGTGTATCCACATCAAACTTATCAAAGTAATACTGGCACAATAATTCTCCTGCTACTTTATTTACACCATACATCGATGTTGGGCGTTGAATCGTCACTTGTGGTGTGTTAACTTTCGGTGTCGAAGGACCAAAAGCACCAATCGAACTTGGCGTAAAGAATTGTAAGCGATATTCACGCGCTACTTCTAAAGCATTCATAAGTCCACCCATATTCAAATCCCATGCAAACAACGGGTTTTTTTCAGCAGTGCCTGATAACAAAGCCGCCATATGCATCATTGTGTCTGGTTTAAACGTCTGGACCAATTCAAACATGCGTTCTCTATCAGTAACATCTAATATCTCAAATGGTCCATCAGCAATTTCAGAATTACTCTCTGGTTCTTTAATGTCAGTTGCTAGGACATTTTCATGTCCGTACAATGTTCTACATTTTATAACTAGTTCTGTTCCAATTTGTCCTAAAGCTCCCGTAATCATGATTCTTTTCATATTTACATCTCCCCTTGTGCATTACAAAAAACGTAATGTTTTTACAGTGTGTACAAAGTCCTTATTTTCAACTATATTATACAATAAAAGCGCTTACTTGTATATATTGAGTGTACAATTTTCAACTTTCTAAAAATGAAAGTATGAAAATAAGTGTTTTAGAGTTGAAATATGTGCACTAATGGTTACGTAAAATTCTATAACACGTAACATCTCTTTATAAATCAAATACCCCTTCATTATTAACAATAACGAAGGGGTATAAAAAATTTATTTCAATTGATTTATTATACTAGAATAGGATGTTGGTATATAGTGGTGTCATTTCTTTATTTGTCTTTATTATATGCTTCCATTTCTTTTAGAAATAAGTTAATCAGGTCGCTTTCCCATCCTTTCTTTTTAGTTAATGCAAAAGAATAAAATAGAGATAAAGGACTATCTGTTTCTATTATTTTTAGTTTATTATGTTTGATTTCATCTTTCACAGTTCTCAATGGTAATACGCTAAACCCCATATTACCTAAGACAAATGTTTTTATGGCATGTATACTCCATAATTCTGTCTTTTTAGCTATATTATAGTTATTATCGTGCGCAAAGGCTTCAAACATCTTACGATAAGTGCTATCACTCTCATTTATAATGAAATGATTATACTGTTTGGCACTTAATAATTCCTCGAATGTATTAGGTGCTTCTTCGTGCGCTATGATAACTATTTCCTCTGTATTGAGTACATGCTTATTGATTTGCTTATTTTGAATCTCTTTATTTACAACAAAGGCAACATCTACGTCTCCTTCCATTAATAAAGTTTGGTTATAGTTACAAGTATTGTTATATAAATCGATATCCGTATTTGGGTATTTTTCTAAAAAATATTTTATAAAATCACTCAATCCTGTTGTCACAAGAGATTCAGGTGCTGCTATTTTTAATTTTCCGCTATTATTTTGATGTTTAGAAAGATTCAATATTTGATCATGCGTTGATATATATTCATTTATCATAGGCATGATTTGAGTTAAAAAATCTGTTTGAATTAATTTCTTATTAACTTGTGTAAATAATTCATTCTCCAACTCTACTTCAAGTTGATGAATTTGTTGAGATATATTTGACTGCGTATAATTCAATAATCTCGCCGTTTCTGTATAGCTTCCTGTATCGATAAGCGTTTTTAAAATTTTCAACTGCTTTATATTCATTCAATCACCTATTAATTTTATTAATACTTATACAATAACATTAATTTTACTTATCTCAATAACCGTTTTAAAATTTTAATGAGGTGATTTAAATGGTAGCTTTTTTAATATATGTTTTTGTAACTTCGATTACGCCTGGACCTAGTAATTTATTTATCTTAACTTCCGCAAAATCATATGGTCTATCTGGCGCAAAAAAATTTATAAGTGGCGTTTTAGCAGGTTTCTTATTTCTAGCTGTCATTTCTTTAGTTTGCTTATTTACATTAGAAGCTCTAATTGTAGAAATTGAAGTGTTCTTAAAAGTTTTTGGATTCTTGTACTTGTTGTATTTGGCTTATAAAACTTATACATCTAGCAAAACAAACACAGACAACGAGGCATATTCATCGTTTAAATCTGGATTTTTTATTCAGATTTTAAATATGAAATCGTTATTATTCTTTGTAACATTGTTAGGCGCTTTTATCTTGCCAATATCAAGTATGGTAAACACCACTTACCTTTATATGACGATTACCGTCATAATAGGATGGTCGTGTCTACTTATTTGGGGTCTATTAGGAAATTATTTAAAAGAATTTCTAAATAAATATGATTATATGTTCAAATTAGTCATGTCATTGTTACTTTTTTATTCTGCTTTAAGTATATTTCTATAAAGAGGCTATTTGAAATTTCTCAGCAAATTTAATGAATTAGGGACTTCACTTTAATGCATCTATTATTTTTACTGACACTTATTGTCATGTTCTTCATTTATAATAGTTTGTGACATAAAAATGTCTTTTCGTAATATAATGAATACAATAAGATATATTTTAATATATATCTGAGCGAATTACTGATAAAATTAAGATGTAATATAAAGCGTGAAGGAGGCAAATAATGACTTATTTAATCATTATTCTTTTTGCTGTGTTAATCACGTCATTAGTGCTTAGCTATTATTGTTATAAAGAAAGTAAAGCTGAAATTGACGAAAGCAAACAAAAAAATAGAAATGAAAGTGAAAGAAGAGCTGTAGAAAAGCAATCCCATAGAGTATTAACTTTAGGTATTATACTACTTATTTTTAGTATTTTACTTCTAATTGGTATTATCTGGATTCTTATAGCGATCTAATAATCGTTAAGCCTACCCCTTCATAATGAATTAGCTTGTTTTCAAATCAGAGTAACTCATTGAGTGAACACGATAACTAATACCAATATAATGAAAGAGACAAACTTATCAGCATAAGATTGCCTCTTTTTTTATTTACTTTTTTCAGCGTCTAATTCCGATTGATTTATAATATCTTTTTTTACTATGAATGTCATAATCTTGTGAGTGGATATTTGATCCAGTTTCTACGAGTTTTATATATTCCAATTAAATTTGCAACCTACAAAATTAATTGCTACATGGTCTGGCTAAATAATTCCTTTTATTCATTTCTTTCACAACCACCCATTTAATGCATTTTTTCACCTTATATAAACTTTATTCCTTTAAATTTCAAAGGTAAATGTTTGTAAATGCTACTATATTTATATACACTTAATGAAATACTGGAGAAATTATGAATTCCGTTAAGAATCTCTCCGTAAAAGAAAGTAAGGTGTATATGGAAAAAGATAAGAAAAAAATGTTAAATAAAATGGTAAAGCCTTTCGCAAAAACAAATTATACAAAAAGTACAATTCAAATTATAAATACGATACTTCCGTTAATTGCAATTTTAGTAATTAGTGGTCTTTTATATAATGTGCATTGGTCGTTAGCAATTATTAGTAGTATTTTTGCATCAATATTTTTAATTAGAACATTCATCATTTTTCATGATGCTTGTCACGGATCTTATTTAAAAAAGCAAAAACACAATGATTTACTTGGAAATGTTACTGGTTTCCTAACTTTATTCCCTTATAGAAAATGGCGTAGAGAACATTTAATCCACCATGCAGGTAGTGGAAATTTAGAGAAACGTGGTATTGGTGATATATGGGTTATGACAGTAGAAGAATACGCAAAAGCATCTAATTTCCAACGTCTTACTTATAGAATTTATCGAAATCCTATTGTGATGTTTATATTAGGACCATTCTTCCTCGTTTTCATTTCTAATCGTTTTAATTCAAAAGACGCTAAGAATAAAGAGCGTATCAACACTTGGATGAACAATATTTTATTATTAGTACTATACGGTGGAATGATTTATCTACTAGGCGCAGGTCATTTCTTTGCTGTCTTTGCTCCTATGGTCTTTATCTCTGGAATGATTGGTATTTGGTTATTCTACATCCAACACACATTCGAAGATTCTTATTTCGAAGAATCATCTGAATGGGATTATGTAAAAGCAGCTATTGATGGTAGTTCATACTATAAATTGCCACGAGTAATTCAGTGGATTACAGGTAATATAGGTTATCATCATGTGCATCACTTAAACCCTAGAATTCCAAACTATGCGTTAGAAGAAACACATGAAACAGTTACACCACTACATCATGCGACTTCAATCACAATTCGAGAAAGCTTAACTTCATTAAAATTCAAATTGTATGATGAAAGTCGTAAACGTTTTATAACATTTAAAGAATTTTCACTTAGAAATAAACAAACTTCATAACTTTCCAAAACTTAAAAGAAGAAATGCTTGTTAACTCCAGTATTTCTTCTTTTTACTATTCAAATATTATGCAATTATTGCATTAATAATAATATCGATTCGCAAGCTTTCCAACACACTCATATAAATAGATTCAACATTATTTTACTAACTGAAATGACCCTTCGAAAATGAAAGCACTTTCAATAGTTTGTAGAAAATATTAATTTAGTGATTTTTCTATAAAAATTTCCACATTCCATTAACCGAATTTTCAAACTTTTATAAAAATTCACTTTATAGTATTGATTTTCAGTCGTATTATCTATAACATTTATATATGAGTAACTATAAATATTATAAGTAATAGATAGAGGAGATAAATAATGACAGAACATAACGACTTAGTGAGATCTACCCAGGAAATTACAAAAGATGCATTACATAAATTAGGTTTTGACGATGGTATGTATGAATTAATCAAAGAACCTTTAAGAATTTTAGAAGTCCGTATACCAGTTCGCATGGATGATGGTACAGTAAAAACGTTCACAGGGTATCGTGCTCAACATAATCATTCGGTAGGCCCTACTAAAGGTGGCGTCCGCTTCCACCCTGACGTAAATAAAGAAGAAGTTACCGCACTTGCAATGTGGATGACAATGAAATGTGGTATTACGAATTTACCATTTGGTGGCGGTAAAGGTGGCGTAATTTGTGACCCGCGTCAAATGAGTAATACAGAGCTCGAAAACTTATCACGTGGATATGTACGAGCAATATCACAATTCGTAGGTCCTGCGAGCGATATTCCAGCACCAGATGTTTATACAAATCCACAAATCATGTCTTGGATGATGGATGAATATAGTAAAATCAATCGTTCAAATGCATTTGCCTTTATTACTGGTAAACCACTATCTTTAGGTGGTTCTGAAGGTCGTAACCGTGCCACTGCCCTCGGTGCTGTTATTACTATCGAAGAAGCAACAAAGCGTAGAAATATTGATATTAAAGGGTCTCGTGTTGCTATCCAAGGTTTTGGTAATGCTGGTAGTTTTATAGCTAAAATTTTACATGAGATGGGTGCAAAAATCGTCGCAATTTCTGAAAGTTATGGTGCGTTATACAACCCAGACGGCTTAGATATTGAACATATTTTAGATCTTAAAGAACAACATGGACGAGTTGTACATTTATTTGATGACGTGATTCCAAATGAAGCGTTATTTGGACTTGAATGCGATATTCTAATTCCTGCTGCGTTATCAAATCAGATTAATGAAAAAAATGCACATGACATCAAGGCAAGTATCGTTGCAGAGGCAGCGAACGGTCCAACAACAAAAGAAGCCACACGTATATTAACTGAACGTGATGTGTTGATTATACCTGACGTGCTAGCAAGTGCTGGAGGCGTAACAGTTTCTTACTTCGAATGGGTTCAAAACAACCAAGGTTTCTATTGGTCTGAAGAAGAAGTCAATCGTCTACTACGTGAAAAAATGGTAGAAGCATTCAATAAAATCTATGATTTAGCACAAGATAGAAAATTGGATATGCGCTTAGCTGCTTATGTCGTAGGCCTCAAACGCACAGCTGAAGCTACACGCTTCCGTGGTTGGGCATAATATAACAAGACAATGTTTTACAATTTTAATATTTTTCAAAAGTTGTGCCTTCCTAGGTACAGCTTTTTTTATTATTATCTTGTATTTTTATTTATTCAATAATATAAACACTCCCCCACAATTTTTTGTTAGTCAATTGTTGGCTTTTATATATTTGAGTAACATTAATATATTTTACTTTTTTAACAATTGAATTTTCTGATTTATTTGAAAAATAAAAAGATACTCTATATAATGATTTACAATAAAGGGGAGGCGTTTAATTTATGAGAAATAATATTTACGGTAATACACCGTGCTTTTTAAATAGTAGAAACTTAGCACAATCTAACACTTTGGATACAGATGTGATTGTATACGGTGTGCCTTTTGAAGGCGAAAGTACATGGGGCGACTATACAGGCGTAGAACTTGGTCCAAAGCAAATAAGAGTATCTTCGGCACGTTACAGTCAATATCTACCTGAGTTAAATCATATTGATATTAGCGAGCATTTAACAATGGGCGATGTAGGTGACGTGCCATTTGTCGCTCATGATAATCAAGAAAGTTACAATAACATAACTGAATTCACTAAAAAGTTATGGGAGAGCGAAAAATTCTTAGTTGGGTTTGGTGGTGAACACGGTGTTACATATCCTATTCTTAAATCATTAACAGAAACAGGTAAAAAGGTTGGCATCATCCATTTAGATGCGCATTATGATAATATGCCAGACTATGAAGGTGAAGCATACGCCCGTAACACTCCATTTATGAGACTGTATGAAACAGAAGGTGTCCGTAATGAAAGTATTATACACACGGGTATTCACGGTCCGAGAAACCACCCAAATACTGGACGTTACGCTCAAGAAGCAGGCGCTGTTACTATAACAATTAATGATATTAGAGAAGCAAAAAGCTTAAAACAATTTGCACGCGATATCTATGCACAAGCAAGTAAAGATGTAGATGTTGTTTATTTAACGATTTGTAGTGATGTACTAGATTTTGCTTTTAATCCAGGTGGGCCTGTTGATGGCAATGGTCTTACTTCTTATGAGTTATTAACAATGATTTACGAGTTTGGCGCACTCGGCCTTTGTGGCATGGATTACGTAGAAGTTTATCCAATGAAAGATACCAATCAAAATTCTGCCCATTTCGTTTCTACCGCAGTATTATATGTACTCGCTGGCCACGTCACTTATTTAAATAAATTATAATAATTTGAGGAGTGGTTAAATGTTTAATAAAGCAGGTAAGATTTTACGATCGCTTGGCCCCGGGATGATTATCACTGCCTCATTTATTGGACCTGGCACAGTTACCACAATGACTCAAGGTGGTGCTGGTTTTGGTTATAGTTTACTCTGGGCAGTTGCCTTTTCAATCATAGCAACGATAGTATTACAAGAAATGATCATTCGTCTATCACTTGTAACACGCGAAGGTTTAGGTGAAGCAATTCAAGATTTATTTTCAAATAAACTTGGTAAAATTATTATTGTTTGGTTTACTTTAATTGCTGTAACCATTGGATGTGCTGCTTATATTAGTGGCGATTTACTCGGAACATCGCTCGGTGCATCTTATTTACTTAATCTTCCTGAAAACTGGGTAGCTCCCGTTATTGGGGTTATCATATTGTTGATTGGGTTATTTGGTAACTATAAGGTGCTAGAAAAAGTAATGCTTGGACTCATGGTAATAATGGGCCTTATCTTTATAACAACGATGATTGTTATAAAACCCGATATTGCTGGAATTTTAAAAGGTGCTTTCATTCCCACAATACCAAATGGTTCTATTATTACGGTAATCGCATTAATTGGTACGACAGTCGTTCCATACAATTTTTTCATTCACTCTATAGCTGTACATGAACGTTTCAATGGTGTGAAAGAACTTAGATTTGCACGTTGGGATACAATTATATCAATAACTATTGGCGGTGTAATTTCAGCTGCAATATTAATTTCTGCAGCGACATTAATCAAAGGTGACGACGTGACAAGTGTTATTCAACTCGCAAGTCCTCTTAAACCTGTACTTGGAGATGCTGCACCAATAGTGATAAGTATTGGCTTATTTGCTGCCGGCCTTTCATCTGCTATAGCTTCTCCAACTGGTGCTGCTGCCACGATTAGTAGCTTATTAGGTTGGAAAGGCGGCATGGAAAGTAAAAAATATAAAGCAGTCTTTGTCGTTATTATTATAATAGGTATTATCACTTCTGGACTTGGTTTTGAACCGCTCCAAGTCTTACTCATTGCTCAAGCGTTAAATGGTATTATTTTACCTATTGTAGCTATGCTTATCTTTACTATTATTAATAAGAAAAATTTAATGGGCCGTTTTGTAAACACACTTTGGCTCAATATTATCGGAGGCATCGTTGTCTTAATCGTAACCTTCCTAGGCATCTATAGTCTCATTGATGCAATAACAAGTTTTATATCATAATAAAATAATTCAAAGCATGACAAAAGGGCTAATAACCACCAGTTATACAACTGGATGTTGTTAGCCCTTTTGCTGTGTTATTTATAATCAATTTACACTAATTTTTCATCTGAAAATTTATTGTAAATCCATCTAATTAATAAAGCAACTGTGATAAATATCCCGATGTAACCAAATGTTTTAAACACAAAATTTACTAAATCAACAAAGCCGATAAAACTTAATATAAAAGCAACAAGTAATGTAATCGTCAGCATAACTATATAGCTTTTGCTATATGGTATAGTAAACCTACTTAAAAATGGATACAACATACCTATACAGCTGTTAAATATCACACCAATCATCACAGCAGACATCAGAATACCAATGAATGGGTGAATATCATTTGCTAACAATAGTGTAGGTATATCTACGCTATTCGCGTTTTGAATATTAGCCATTAAACCGCCTGTCATAATTAATAATAAAATACTAAAAGATAAACCGCCATAAAATGACCCTCTTCTAGCAGCTTTATGACTGATTGAATCATTACCAACAATTGTTAAAAACCCAAAACTATTTCCGATGATTAATCCACCGTAGACGATGGCATCCCACCACCATAATGTACTCGATGTTTTGGAAGGTTCTATGTACTGGTTCACTTCTGAAAAGTTAACTGTAGGATTTAGAATATTATATCCAGCAATAACAAGCACGGCAACCACAAGGAATGGAGTTATAATACTTAATATTGTCATAATACGAGCAAATTTAAGTTGCAACACAATAAATAATAAAATTACGATGATTATCGATCCTAACCAAACAGGTACGTCAAAACCTTGGTGCATGGCAGAACCACCACCTGCTACCATGACTACAGTTAATCCAAATAGGAAAAAGATAGTTAAGTAATCGATGATACGACCAAAAAATTTACCAAACATATTATTTAGTGAAATTTCATATGTATCTGAATCTAGTCTGTAACCGACTTTTGAAGTTTGTCTTGTTGCGAAAGTCACAATGACCCCAGTAACTATTACAGCAATATATGCGTAATTACCATGATTCACAAAAAATTGTAGTAACTCTTGTCCAGTAGTAAATCCTGCACCTACAATAAAACTCAGATAAGCCAATGCCATTTTCAGGGCGGCTTGATTATCCTTGCTCATTGATAAAGCATCCCCTTTTCAATAGTTTATAAAACATCACAATTAATTATTATAACATTAATAATTAATTATTGTTGAATTATGGTGATGCACTATTTAATTATTTCAGCAGCATCAAAACCCAGAATCAAAGTAACAAAATTGAGGTTTTGATTCTGGGTTCTTTATTTATATTTATTAATTTTTCACATTAGGTTAAACACTTCTCTCATAATTTTTGCTTTTTTATACCCATGCAAATCATGAAGCTCTTTATAAGCATTAAATAACTTTTTATAAATAATGACTTTATCCGATTCTGGTTCAATTTCATATAGCACTGGCTCTTTCATAGCTTCAATCGCTTTATACAAATTTGAATGAGCATTTCCACAAATCGCACCTAATATCGCTGCTCCAATCGCAGGTGCATACTCACTATCAATTACTGTAATTTTTTTATTAAGTATATTCGCATAAATCTCTATTAGTAATGGATTCTTTTTAGGTATGCCTCCACAAGCAAATACTCGCTCGACATCCATATTCCATCCTTCATACTGTTGCATAATCATTTTAGTACCAAAAGCAGTAGCCTCAATATAAGCACGATAAATTTCTTCATGTTTCGTATGGAGACCCATGCCAAACAAACATCCTTTTAAATTACTGTCACTGAGTACACTTCTATTGCCATTGTGCCAATCTAGTGCGATTAGTCCACTTTCACCAGGATAAAGTTTACTTGCTTTTTCATTTAATAATTTAAAAGTTGAAATATCACGTGTCTTTGCTTCATTTACATAATTATATGGCGTTTGATTCACAACATATTCAAATAAATCTCCAACAGCTGTTTGACCTGCTTCATAAGCATAAAGTTCTGGTATAATCGCACCTTTAACAGAACCAGAAATACCAGGGACTTTATGTTGTTCTTTATTGAGCATTAAATGGCATGTACTTGTCCCCATTACCATTGTCATCTCTTTGTCTTTTTCAGACCCTATTCCTAACAAACTTGAATGTGCATCAATGATAAATGGACTGACTTCCGTCTCTGGTGAAAGCCCTAATTTTTCTGCCATTTGATTACTAATCTTTCCTACTGACTCCCCAATATTAATAACGGGAGCTTCTACTTTATTTTTTACAATTGATGATAATTCACTATCTACTTTATCAAATAAATCGTAATGGAACCCTGACGATGCTTCCCAAAAAGATTTAAATCCTAAGCCACAATTTGATCTAACATTTCGATCTGTAAGTCGATTAACAATCCAGTCTCCTGCTTCCATAATATGTGCAGTTATTGACATCACTTCAGGTGCCTTATTATTTACTTCCATAATCTTAGGTATCATCCATTCGCTACTTACGTTATAGCCATAATAGCCGAGCCAACGATTTTTCTCTTCTAAGGCAGTCTTAAATAATAAGTCCGCTTCTTCTTGGGCACCATGATGTTTCCACAACTTCACATATGCATGAGGGTTGTCTTGAAAGCCCTCTTTATTATGTATAGGTTCCATAGCCTCATCCACAAAGACAACAGTCGACGAAGTAAAATCTATACCTATGCCTACAATTTCAGATGTATCTATATTAGATTGTTCTAAAATAGCTGGGATGCCTTCCTCTATCACTTCAATATAATCATTTGCATTTTGTAATGAAAAACTTTGTGGCAATTTAACTCCTCTGAACTCTCCTTCTATCGTACCATGCGTATAAAATTTAACAAATTTCTCAACAATTTTTCCATTTTCTGTATTAATTAAGAATACTCTACCCGAACCTGTCCCAAAATCTATACCTATGCTGTAAGTCATATATAAACCTCCAGATATCTCTCGCTTATAGAAAACGTTTTCTTAAATCATAATTAATATTTTATAAAAATACAAGCACCTTCGCATAGGTGCTTGTATAATATATCTTCAACATAACTTAGCAATTATAGTATTTAAAAATTAAAACATACGTGCTGTGTCATTTAGAAAGTCTCAACTTCATCAAACTGTGACAAATACAGTTGTTTATAATGACCTTCTCGTTGCATAAGCACATCGTGACTACCTTCTTCTAAGATTTCTCCATCTTTGATAAAAATAATACGGTCTACGTCTTTAATCGTTGATAGTCTATGTGCAATAATGAGCGATGTTCTATTTTCTGAGAGTTTTTTAAATGCCATTTGAATTTTATTTTCTGTTTCTATATCTAATGCGCTCGTTGCTTCGTCCAAAATAATAATAGACGGATCTTTTAAGAACATTCTAGCAATAGATATACGCTGTTTCTGACCTCCGGATAATTTCGTCCCTCTTTCGCCTACTATCGTGTCTAGACCAAACGGTAAGTCTTTAACAAAGGTTTCTAATTGTGCATTTCGAATTGCGTTCCAAACAGCAGTGTCATCCGCCTCTAAATGACCATACAAAATATTCTCTCTCAAAGTACCAGAGAATAAAAACACATCTTGCTGTACGACGCCAATCTCTGAACGTAACGAGGCCAACTGAATCGTTTTAATACTTTGACCGTTAATCAAAATATCACCGTCATCCACTTCATAAAATCTTGGCAATAGAGCACTGATTGTCGTCTTCCCACTACCACTCGGGCCAACAAGCGCGATTTTCTCTCCTTGCTGTATCTCTAAACTTAATTGATTTAGGATCGGTGTTTCACCATATCCAAATGTCACATCTTTATATTGAATCATTTTAGGGTCACTTGGCATTTCAATTGCATCCGGTGCATCTTGTATTTCTGGATCAACACTTAATATTTCTCTAAAGTTTTTAAACCCTGCAATAGCCTTAGGAAAGAGTTCTATAATCATATTAATTTGTTCTAATGGTTTGAATAACACATTCGTAATCATAATAAATGCGACAATTCCACCATAAGTTAAATCACCATTGATTACAAAATAGCTTCCTACAAGTAACACAATAACTAATGTCAGTTTTTGTGCAATGTGACTTATCGTTATATTCCAAGACATATAATTATATGCTTTTAACTTAGTCGCTCTAAAATTATCATTAATATTGTTAAACTTCTTTTGCTCATGCTTTTCATTTGTAAAAGCTTGTACAAGTCTAATACCACCTACATTATCTGCAATCAATTCATTAAAACGTGATACATTTGAAAACAAATTCTTAAATGCACGCGACATTTTTTGGCTGAAAAATATAGCTAATATAAACACAATAGGGACCACACAAAATGTAATAAGCGCCAATTTCACATCAATTGTTAACATGATAACAAAAGCACCAATAAGTGTCATAATAGATAAGAACACATCTTCAGGTCCGTGGTGTGCTGCTTCTCCAATATCCATTAAATCATTCGTCAAACGGCCGATAAGTTTTCCAGATTTTTGATTATCAAAATATTTAAAGTTTAACTTTTGAATGTGACTGTATAAGTCGTTACGCATATCTCTTTCTATATTGGTACCTAATTTATGACCCCAGTACGTCACAATAAATTTAAGTACTGCTTCAATAGCAAACACAAATAATAGTACTAAGCCAAAAATCACTATAAGATTCCATTGATTTGTAGGTAATAGGCGATCAATATATATACTTGTAATAAGAGGAAATATCAATTCCAACAAGCCCACAATTATCGCAGAACCAAAATCTAAGAAAAACAAACCTTTATACGGTTTGTAATATTCAAAAAATGTTTTCACAACGTCCCGCCTATTCTATAACTTTATTCTTCACATATGAATTACATTATGGATTATGCCCTAACGATTATCAATGCGTATTGAACAATATTTTGGAAAACTTTGCTATTTGCTATTTCAAAATGAAAATAATTTTTAAATTTTCCTTAGCCAAGACTAGAAATCGAAATAAACTCCTTAATCTATATAGATTAAGGAGTTTATTTTCATATTATAATTTTCAATCTAACTTTATACGCCTGAATAAGATGAAAATCCGCCATCTACAGGCACAACGATGCCAGTAACAAAGCCGCTCAATTCATTGTCCATGAGCCAATAAAGTGTGCCTAAAATTTCTTCAGGTTCACCAAAACGGTTCATTGGTGTCTGAGAAAGTATTTTAGAAGCACGATCAGAATATGTCCCATCTTCATTTCTTAACAATGCTTTATTTTGATTTGTTTCAAAGAAACCTGGAGCAATTGCATTCACCCGTATTTTACCTGCAAAGTAGGTACTTAACCATTGCGTAAAGTTACTAACAGATGCTTTAGCACCACTATATGCTGGAATTTTAGTTAATGGTGTAAATGCGTTCATTGATGAAATATTAATAATAGTACCTTTTTCAGATGCGACAATGTCTTTACCAAATACTTGTGATGGTAAAAAAGTGCCTGTGTAATTTAATTTGAACACTTTATCGATTCCATCCTCGGTTAAATCGAAAAACGTTTTATCACCTTGCTCATCATACATTTCATCATTGGTTGTGGCATTTGGATTATTGCCACCTGCACCATTAATTAAGATATTGATGGAACCAAATGTATCATTATATTTTAGTTTTGCTTGTGTTAAAGCATCTTTATCTAAAACATTCGCTACTAACGCCACTGTTTGGTTTCTATCTGCATCAATTTCATCTTGTAATGCTACTATTTTATCTTTAGAACGACCTAGAATCCCTACATTAGCCCCTTTTTCAACGAGCGCTTTGACAAATGTTGCACCGATGACACCTGTTGCCCCAGTGATAACCACATTAACACCTTCGAATTGTTTGGCCATTATTTGCTCCCCCCTTCAATTAAACCATTAATATATGTTGCGCCTAATGCTCTATCGAATAATCCGTAACCCGCTTTACCTGTCTCTCCCCAAATCATTCGTCCATGATCAGGTCTGATGGTACCTTTAAATTCCACATCTTTAAGCGCTTCTACAACTGCTTTCATATCCACTGAACCATGTTTAGATAAGTGACCTGTTTCAAGGAATGAGTATGAATCTAAACGTTTCACATTACGCATATGTACAAAGTGAATATGATTACCAAACGCTCTAATCATACTTGGTAAATCATTCTCTTCTAATGAACCAAGAGACCCTGTACAAAAACATATGCCATTATTTTTACTGTCATTGATAGATAGCAAGCGCTCATAGCTTTCTTTGTTTTTAATGATACGTGGAATACCAAAGATAGACCAAGGTGGATCGTCAGGATGTATTGCTAAATCAACATCATGTTCGATTGCAGTTGGTAGCACTGCCTCTAAGAAATACTGTAAGTTATCCCACAATTGTTCATCTGATGTTTCACGATAAGATGATATCAAGTTATTCATTTCTTCTCTTGTATAACTTTCATCCCAACCTGGTAAGTTTAAATCTGTTGTTAATGGATCTATATCCTTGATTTGATCATGTTTATAAATTAATGTATTAGACCCATCAGATAGTTCATAATCTAATTGTGAACGTGTCCAATCAAAGACAGGCATAAAATTATATGTCACTGTCTTAATACCATTTTCAGCTAAATTCACTAATGATGTTTTATAGTTTTCAATTAATTCATCACGTTTCTCTGTTCCCAATTTGATTTCTTCACTCACAGGTAAACTCTCAACGACTTCAAATTTCAATCCAGCATTTTCAATAGTTTGCTTTAACTGGGCAATTCTCTTCTTCGTCCAAATTTCTCCAACAGGTATATCATAAATGGCTGTGACAATTTGTTTCATATCTGGAATTTGTTTTATGTTCTCTAATGTTACTGGATCATCTTCTCCATACCAACGAAATGATAATTCCATAGTTATACCTCCTTAACGCCTTCTATTTTGAATAAATTTACTGCATTGTTATAACAAATATCTTTAAGTATTTGTTCAATCGTTGCATCTGACAATGCAACTTCGCCTTTTTCAATTTTATCTCCTAAGAAATTACATAAAATTCTTCTGAAATACTCATGACGTGTATAAGAAACCATACTGCGAGAATCTGTAAGCATACCTACAAATTTAGCAAGTAGACCTACATTGGCGTAATCTACTAAATGCTGTTCCATGCCTTCTTTCGTGTCATTAAACCACCAGGCAGCACCTAGTTGTACTTTATGTTCACTATTTGTAAAGTTGCCTGCTGTTGCTTGCACCATCAAATGGTCGTTACCATTGTTAGGGTAAATAATCGTATCTGCCAATGCGTTATGTTGTTCTAGGTGGTCTAGCAAAGCATTTAATGTCTTAGCGTTCAGTTGCTCGCCTACACTATCAAATCCACTATCTGGACCTGCTAATTCAAACATTTTTGAATTATTATTTCTAGTAGGTCCTAAATGGAATTGCACGACCCAATCCAACTCGTTATACACTTTACTAATCTCAGTCAAAATATAACCTGCTAATTCATATTGTTGCGTTTCTGTAACTGCTTCACCGTTCATCATTGATTCATATATTGCAGTTGCTTCTTCTCTTGTCGCATTCATTAACGGCGTTTTTTCAAAGCTTTGATCTGAACTACGTGCGCCTTGCCGATCAAAGTAATATACACGAGCTTTTAGCGCTTCAATATAACTTTTTAGATCATTAATGTCGCAATCAGTTGCTTGGTCAAGCTGATTCACTTTATCCTTAACTGTTGATTCGCTTAAGAATACGTAACTATCCGGTCTAAAAGTCGGACATACTTTAAATGTCACTTTCTTATCTTGATTTAGTAGTTTATGATATTCCAAATCATCGCACGGATCATCAGTCGTACAAACTACAGATACATTACTTTGCTTAATTAAATTTTGTGGTGTATGCGATGACTTAGCTAATTTACGATTTAAAGATTTATATAATTTTTTTACATTTACTTTATCTAAATCTGTATCTTCATTAAAATAGCTTTTTAATTCAAGTGCACACCAGTGATACATTGGATTGACGATAGCATAAGGTAACATTTTCATAAACGCTTGGAATTTATCAAAATCATCTGCGTTCCCTGTAATAAATGCTTCTTCTATTCCATATGCTCTCATTAAGCGCCATTTGTAATGGTCTCCAGCTAACCATAGCTGTGTGATATTTTCATAATTTTTATTTTCATAAATTTCTTTTGGATCCAAGTGACAGTGAAAGTCATAAATGGGTAAATCTTTAACTTTTCGATATAATTTTACTGCTGTTTTGTTGTTTAATAAAAAATTGTCATTAATTAATGTCATGATATTGCCCCTTTTCTATAATCCTAATAATTTAGGAAGGAATAATGAAATCTGCGGAATGAAAGTTATGAGTATCGTTAGAATAATTAAAGCAACGAAATAAGGTACCAAATATTTAAATACATCTTCAATTCTAACGCCACCAACACTTGCACCTACAAACAACGCACTTCCAACTGGTGGTGTAATATTACCGATACATAAATTAAATGCGATGATAATACCAAAGTGTATTGGGTCTAACCCTAATACTTCTGATATTGGTAAGAAGATTGGTGTGAAAATTAAAACTGCTGGAGTAATATCCATAAACGTACCAATAACTAGTAAAATGATATTAATCATCAATAATAAAATAATTGGATTATCAGTCATTGAAATGATGCTATTTGAAATTTTTTCAGGTAATCCTGTATAACTCATAACAAGTGAAAATAGCGCCGAAGCTGTAATTAAGAAAAGAATCATACCACTAATTTCAGCTGTTTCTTTAATTACATTAGGTATTTGTTTGAGTGTTAAACTCTTATATATCAGCGATAACACTGTCGCGTATAATACTGCTACTGCAGCACCTTCAGTTGCTGTGAAAATACCTGACACAATCCCTCCAATAACTACAACGATTAAAAGTAGACTTGGTAATGCGTCGAATGTTAAGAATAATTTATCTTTCCATCCAATTTTTTCAGAAACTTTATAACCTTGTTTCTTAGCCATAACGTAAGCGACAATCATACAAGCAAGACCCCATAATATACCCGGTATATAACCTGCGATAAATAATGCTGCAATTGATGTACCTCCACTGACGAGTGAATAGACAATCAATAACGAACTAGGTGGAATCAGTAAGCCAGACGGCGCAGATGCAATATTGGCTGCTGCTGAGTATTCCTTTTTATAACCTTGTCTTTCTTCCATAGGCCCCATAATACGACCCATGGCAGCCGCTGCTGCAACACTTGATCCTGAAATAGAACCAAAGAGCATATTACCTACAATGTTCGTATGTGCTAGTGAGCCAGGTAACCTGCCTACTAGTACTTTGGCGAAGTTCACTAATCTAAACGCAATGCCTCCATTATTCATAATGATACCCGCCAATACAAATAATGGTATTGCAAGCATGGTAAAGTCATCGATACCAGTCACCATACGTTGAGCAGCCGTTACAATCGTTACATCAAAAGGTAAAATCATTAACAGCGTAATAATTGAACTTAAGATAATTGCAAGTGCGATAGGCAATCCAAATATAAGGAAGGCGAAGAATGTAATGAACAATACGAGACCAGCTACAACTGTCATACATGATCACCTCCATCTTCTTGATTTCCTGCTTTAATCGCTTCAAGTTCTTCTTTGTCTAACAAATTATAAATTGCATAAAATATGATAAAGATACCTGAGACAGGCAGCGCACCGTACATAGCCGCCATAGACAATCCTGTAGATGGCGCAATTTGTGCCCACGTTAATTTCACCACTTCGTACCCACCCCATATCATAAGGACAAGTGCTACGAAGATTATAATGATGTCTGATATCTTTTCCATAACGCGCTGAATTGTTTTAGGAAATCTTTCACGAATAAACAAAATTGCAATATGTTGTTTTACACCGAATACATAACTTGCACTCAATAACCCAAACCATATCAACAGGAACCTCACAATTTCCTCACTCATGGTGCTTGGACTATTAAAGATAAAACGTGTTCCTACTTGATAAACTGATAAGATAACCATGATAAATAGTGCGATACCAGCTAACGAAAGGAGAAGATTATCAATGATCTTTTTGGCTTTCTTCATAACGTTGCTCCTCCTTTTCAATCAGTTTGTAGTCATCTTTAGTATCAGGGTTTTCTCTAAATTCTTCTCTTAGAGATTCAGAAGCTTTTTTGAAAGAACTCTTATCGACTTTATGGAACTCAACGCCCAATTTTTCTTTTGCTGTCTTTTTAGCTTTTTTCACTTCTTTGTCCCAAATCACTTCATGCTTTTCAGTAGAATAAGCTGCTGCATCTTTCAGCCATTTCTGTTGCTGTTTCGTTAAACCATCAAATGTTTCTTTGTTCATAATTAAGATATCAGGCACAATTGCATGTTCAGTGTAATAATAATTTTTAGCAACTTCTCCATGACTATTTGTTGTGAGTGATGTTTCATTATTTTCAGCTGCATCAATAACACCTGATTGCATTGCTGTATATACCTCACCATAATCCATTGGCGTCGGTGTCCCACCTAATGATTTAATTAAATCTACACTCGTTTTACTAGGCTGAACTCTTATTTTCACACCTTTCAAATCGATATTGTCTTTAATTTCTTTATTTTTCGTATAGATATTTCGTACACCAGCATCATAAAAAGTTATGCCTAGGAACCCCTTATCCCCAGTTGAGTTAAAGAATGCATCTTGCACTTTTGGCTTTTTCATTACATGGCGAAAGTTTTCTTGTGATTCAAATAAATACGGCATACTGAATAGTGAATATGATGGAGAAAAACTTTCCAATGCACTCGCTGATACTTTGGTCATTTGTATCGCATTCGTCTGTGTCATTTCTATAGCTTCACGTTCACTTCCTAATTGGCCATTTGGATAAATACTCACTTTGATTTTCCCCTGTGATTTCTTCTCTAACCTTTCTTTAAAAATCTTAAGTGACTTATGAACAGGATGCTCTGTAGGCTGATTATGTGCTAACTTTATTTCTGTTGTCTTTTCTTTTGCATGCATATTATTTTGTGGAGATGCTATAGCTAACATGCCCACCAAAAAGAATGCGCTTACAAAAATCGTTAAAATTTTTTTCATATATGTCTTACTCCCCTTTATTTAAGGTTTTATCGACTAAGTTCTCCGAAATGAGAGGCTAAGTTATGAACATCATTTTCTTCTATACTTAATGCATCTTCATTGGTCGTATGCTGTAACACAGAACATTTCGTCGCAAAATCTGCAATCTTATTAACTTCCCACTGGTTAATTAATCCATGTAAGACACCTGCCATAAATGCATCTCCAGCGCCAATACGGTTAAGTACAGTATATTGATAATTTTGTCCTTCAATATAGTTTTGCTGTAATAGCACAATGCCTTGTAATGTGCTTTGCTCAATATCTCTATTACTAGAAGCCATGATTGGAATATCATATTGGGCTTGTATCGTTTTAGCACATGTCTTCATATCATCCTTCACTGAATTGGTTTCAAGTAAGTGTGTCGCATCTTTTTTACCAAAGAACAGTACATCAACTAACGGAAGTACCGATTGAATAACTGGCAACGCCTCTTCTTTAGTCCATAGATTACTTCTAAAGTTAATATCAAACACAACTTTGATACCTTGCTGTTTCAATTTTGAGAGTGATTCAACAATTTGCGTTCTTATGTTTTTATTCACTGCTAATGTAATACCAGTAAGTACAAAATAATCACCACTTTGTATAGGTAAATCATCAATCATATTTGCACCATGTTCTGCAAAAGTTGAATGTTCACGATCATAAATGACTTTACCACTTCGGAACCCAAAACTTTCTTCCATATAATATGTCCCAATTCTACCCTCATGATACTTTACATACTGTGTGCCTACTTGTGATTGAAACATCTTTTTCAACGCTAAATTACCTAATGCATGTTGTGGCAACGCTGTCAATATTTCAGTAGCATGACCAAACTGGGATAACGTTACGAGTGCATTTAATTCTGCGCCCCCAACTTGAATACCAAATGAATTAGCATCCTTCAGTTGTTCATAGTCTGGTGGTGTATAGCGTAGTAATACTTCTCCATATCCAAATACTGTCATAGTTATACCTCGCTTTTTATTTCTGAAATATATTGCTCTAGAGCTTCTTTTCCTTGTTGTTGATAAATTTTCGTGATTTCACTACCAATACCTACTGCAAAACTTCCAGCATCTAACCATTCTTTATGGTTATTTTTTCCTACGCCACCCGTTGGCACAATTTCAATCTGTGGTAATGGCCCTTTAAAGTCTTTGATAGATTTAGGCGTAAATTGTGTTGCTGGGAATAATTTCAATACTTTACAACCATAACGCAATGATTCAACCATTTCTTTGACTGTCATGCACCCTGGAATATAAGGTACATCATACAAATTAGCTATTTTAGCTGTTTCTTTATCAAAAGAAGGACTAACAATAAATTGAGCTCCATTTAGAATGGCTGTGCGTGCAGAAATACTATCTAGTACAGTTCCTGCACCAATAAGTGCATCCTTTCTTTTAGATAACTCAGCGATAATATCTATCGCATTCGGTGTCGTTAAGGTTACTTCGATTATATTAAGTCCTTTGTCTATAATGAAAGTTGAAATATCTAAAAATGTTTCAGGATTATCTGTACGCATTACTGCGATGTGCTGCCCATCTTTTATATACTTCATCGTATCTGTTGAATTCATCATTCCATCCCCTTACAAATATTGTATTTTTAATTTCTTTCACAAATAACAACGTTGTTATTTGTGTTCAAAAAAATATTCTAACGCTTACCTCTATGGTATAATTAATTCTAACTTAAATCAAACTATTTCAAGGAGAAGTTTTATGGCTGTGACTTTAAAAGATGTTGCCGAAGCCTGTGGTGTCAGTTATTCCACAGTCAGTAAAGCACTTAAAAATTCCCAACTCGTTAAACCAAAAACAAAACAAATGATTCAACAAAAAGCACTTGAAATGAATTACATACCCAATCACTCTGCCAGAGCACTCGTCTCTAAAAAAAGTGGTACGATTGGATTAATATGGCCATCAGTAGATCGTGTCGCTGTTACACATCTCATTTCAGAAATTAATCATGCGATTAAAGCGCTTGGTTATGTAATGTTCGTATCAATCGATGATGTAGCGGCTGCTTCAAAGAAATTTGTTGAATTTGGCTGTGATGGCATCGTTATTTTTGATGAAGGTGACAATTCAAATTTGCCTGCAGAAATTTATGAAAATGTACCGGTCGTTGCTTATGGTGTATATAGAGATATTCCTTACCCAATCATCAATGTTAACCACGCAGAAGCGATGGTTATGGCCATCAATGCATTACGAGATCAAGGTATTCGTACAATTGATTATATTGGTAATATGAATACGAATGACACGCGACAAATTGCCAAAAAAGAAGCAATTCGTGATTATTGTAACGAGCAAGGCATCGATTATCGTATTATCGATTCCAATGGCTTGAACGCGATAGAAGCTGAAGCATCAGTAAAGAAATTTTTACAATCCAATATACTTTCACCAGGTGTGATTTGCGGGAGCTATGATATTACAGTAGGAACCATTAATGCTATGGGGCCACAAAATCGGCCAATGATTTACTCTTATGATAATATCCCACAAATAAAAAAATTAGACTACCCAGTCAATGCGATTGGTGTTCCTACGCCTGAGATTGCTAATCAAATCGTGACTACTTTAGATAAAGTGATAAAAAATGAACCAACAGATGCTGCTTATCATTTACACCCTAAAATACAAGATAATGTTTAATATGTAAAATATCCAAGCAAATAACAAAGCGGCCCTACCTACATTGGACAGTGTAGGTAGGGTCGCGCTTGTTTGAGAGATATTTATCTAGAGGGTTATTATTTTTTTTAGTTACTTCAACTGAAGCAAAGGTTTCATACATGTATGATTATGTTCCAACAAGGGTTTGAGAGAACTTAGGGATATCTCCTTAATTTGGCAATACGCTAAATGATTTGTCTGTTATACAATCATTAATGCGCTTACAAATTCATATTGTTAGGACATTGTACTTAAAGGTCACCATTATATAACGCTCTTTATATATTACTTGTGTGTCATTGCGACACGTATTGTTATTTCAGAAAAAGAGTTCACCAATTATAGGGGAAGAAAGGGATTGTCTTCAGTTTTTAATGGGAGAAACTGATGAATTTTATTGGTTTAAACTAAATTTCCGAAATATAATATCTCCAAGCACAGTGTAATCATTGATCTATCTGTAGCTACATTACGAATAAATCACATATTTAACCTTACCGCTTCATCTCCGATTAATATGTTATGATTACTAATTTTAAAGATTTTGAGGACTCCCTTAGTTATTTTCTGCCGTTATGAGTCCTGATTTGAGTTGTCATTTAAAGCTATTATATATGGGTTCCAAATGGATAATCATACTGCTTGAAAACTTATCTTATAACCATCTTACAATGATCAGTCAATCAGTACTCATAACCCTCTACATACCCTATTATATTACTCCTCTATATATGATTAAAATACATAGTTGGAATATTTGATATTCCTTAGAGGAATAGTTCAGTGTGATGATTTACTTTAAATCTTTCAAGAAATTAATCCATTCATAAGTGACATGGTTCATATAACTTTCTTTCTTCCAAATAGCACCTAAGTTCCATGCTACATCAGCCCCACTTATTTCTATACCTACTACGCCTTCATTCAATATATTAATAATACTCTCTGGCAATATACTTACACCTATACCATCGCGAATCATATTTTCTATAAAGGTGATTTGAGACATTTTGGCTACAGTTTTAGGGTGAAACCCTACTTTTCTACAACTTTCTATAATTTGATCTTTTAAATAATAATCATCATGAAACATAACAAATCTTTCGTTCTTCAAATCACCTAAATAAACTGATGATTGTTGGGCTAACTCTGAATGTTTGTCTACGACGAGCAATAACTTTTCTTTATATAAAGGCACCGCATGATAAATATCTTCATCAACTGGTAATGTAGTAATAGCTACATCAATCTCGTCGTTATTTAAATAATATTCAACCGCTTTACCCCCGCCTTCGATTACTTCATACGTTACATTAGGGTATTTGAAATGAAATTGATTTAAACTCTCTGTAAATAACCTCACATTCATAATCGCTGAAATACCTATACGAATATGCCCCCTTTCCAAATTAGTTACATCACCCATTTCTAAAGATAAGTCATCTAACACAGCTAAAGCTTCAACACATTTATCATAAAAAATTTGTCCAATATCAGTTAAAATAATATGTTTTTTTCTTCTATCAAACAACGTAATATTAAATTCGTTTTCAATGCTTTTAATATTTTTACTAATTGTAGACTGTGCGATATACAAATGTTCTGACGCTTGCGTCATCCCACCGTTTCTTACAACTTCCACAAAGTATTTCATTTGTTTTATCTCCATTTTCTACTCCCCTGAATAGCTTGTTTATTATTTTTAATTATCATTCATCACTTTGCACTCATACATACTAACGTACAATACTTTATTGTAATTATGCAATCGCCTTTTCAGTAGCTTGATCGATTACTTTATCATTCTGTTTATAATTTATATCGCCTTGTTTTGTATAAATAACAAGGATAATAATTGGCTTTTTATGTTTGTCTGGATAAATAAATGCCAAATCATTACGTATAGCATATGTTAAACCTTGACCACTTTTATCTCCCACAATATAATTGTCCGGTACGCCTGTTTTAATTAACGTATCACCTGTTTCATTTTCAATCATAACTTTTTTAAGTAATCCCCGGTTACTATCACTCATTTGACGACTTGTTAAAAGTGTGTTTAATGTATTCGCTGCTGCTTTAGGTGTCGTTGTATCAGTTGTATTAGTCGAATCATAGTTGTTGAATTCTAGTTCTAAGTGTTGTGGATTAGATATATTATCACCTAATTTTCTCAACTCATATTTAAAAGCTTTTACACCACCAATTTCTTTTATCACTTTGTAACATAGATGCTTTGATTAAATCTCTAAGTGTCATTTGTTTCCCTGTGTGATTTTCAGTTATTGGTGAATATGCGACTATATCCTCTTTATTAATCATTATCTTCTTATTCAGAATAATTATTTAATAAAACACCACTAGCGATTGCCTTAAAATTAGAATCAAAAGCAAAACGCTCATTTGCATTATGTTTTACTTTTTTGACATTTTCAGTGTTAATGCCATACACTCCAATTGTTGTATTATTGTCTTTTTCTATCCGTTTAATTTCATTTGCTAAAGCTACGCCCATACTAAAAATTAAAATAAATACGCTAAACATAACGGTAGAAAAAACACTTTCATATGCATACTGCCACTCCTATTTTATAATTTTTCTAAATTCTATTTAACTATAATGATAACATTATAAAAATACAATTCTTTATTAATATATATTTTATTATTGAAATAAAAACTCCTCATTATAAAGAATAATCATAATGAGGAGCATGTTAAAACATATTCTTACAGACTATCACTTACACCGTTTATCATTATTGACTGATTGTCATTTCCATTAATTTATCATTGTGGTCAAAGAATGCTGTGTAGCTACCTTTATTTGTTTTATATTCTACAAATGTACCATCGTCGTTACCCAATTTACCTTCTTCTATGATTTGATTAGAACTATGGGCATCTTTAAATGTTTCTTTTGATACTGAGTCTGGTTTAGTAAAGAAAGTCGTTTGTACTGCTTCGTCATCTTTATTAAATGCTACAGTTGTATCATAAACTGTTTCGTTATATTTCACTTTAGAATCTGCTTCTGGATCTACTTTATAACCATTCATTGTCACATTGTCATATTTTAATGCACGAACAAAATTATAATCTTGCGTAAATGACGGGTCATATGTTGTGTATCCTTCATATTTATACCAAGGTGTTTCTGCTTCTAATTCTGTATCACTTTCCATATTAGCAGCACTTAAACTGGCACCACCTTCACCATGCCCCCATTTCTGGACTTGCTCTGATTGCGCTTGGACATCTTGACTATTACTCGTAATATACGCTGAGGAAGAACCTACGACAAGTGTTGATACTATGACCGTGGATGAAAGTAGCTTTACCATTTTATTCATAATAAATCACTCCTCATTTGTAGTATCCTTTTTGACAAGTGTAATTATTCACTTTAATCATACCCTATTTGATGTATATTTCAAGTATTTGAATTCCCATTAATTAACAATATTATATAAGTTTAATTGTATTTTAAATTTAAAAAATGGTTGATAAACCTCTACTTAAGATTTATCAACCACAATATAGTTTATATTAATTAATCTTTTTAAAGTAACGAATCTTTATTGTTCATTAATTGATTATAGTCATCTAAATAAACCTTTTCTACTTGTGATGCCTTGTCATACGAATTCATCGCTCGATGCCACAACAGATAAATTGGTTCTGGTTGAGTTAAATCAGTAATTGTTTCAATTTCATTGTCTGTGAGCTGTAATTGATACGAGGCAATATTATCATGCAATTGTTCTTTGCTAAGTTTAAATCTATAAGCTGTATTTCATATTTATTGCTGAAATCTCTACGCTTTTCTACATAATCTTCAGCAATACAAACTCATATGTGTGTATGAGTATCGGTCTGTGAAAAATAAAGTTATGATTAACATAGCGTATTTTTTTTAGAGAAAGGATGTTTATATGACATATATTTTGCAAGTTGATTTTCCTTTAGAAGGGCCATTCGGAGATGAAATGGCACAACAGTTTGAAGACCTAGCAAAATCAATTAATAAGGAACCAGGATTTTTATGGAAAATCTGGACCGAAAATGAATTGGAAAAAGAAGCTGGAGGTATTTATGCCTTTGATAGTAAAGATAATGCTGAACGATACTTAAATATGCACTGTGAACGACTTAACGCAATGGGAGTATCTACTATTAATGCTAAAATCTTTAATATAAACGAAAATTTAACTCAAATTACGAGCGGTCGAATAGATTAACTGACATGTACTCAATAAAAAAGCACCCTATCGATAGGTTCACATACAATAAGTGAGCGTCTTGATAAGGTGTTTCTCTAAATTTTCATTTCCTAGGTAATAGTGTTAATATATTTTAGACATTTCTTCCGTGAATTCTTGGTAAGTTATTTCATTGTTTGATAATCGGGCCACTAGCATATACAGCTGTTCATTTACTGTATATGCTTTTTTATAAAGTAATGTTTCTACATCATCTTCTTCTAATAGCGGAGCGATAACATTTCGGCTTTGTGAAAATGCTACATAATATCTCATACCTAACAATCTTTGTGATTGCCCATCAATATGAATTTTATCTGGATTTGCCGTTAATCCTTGCGCTGTTACATAATAACAATCCGCATTTTCTTCAACCACATGTTTAATAGATTCATTAATTTGTGTGTATTCTGTAGCGCTTTGTCCAAAGGCTTCTTTTCCTAAAAAATCACCGAGTAAGCCCATTACAAACGGTACTTTAGGTACTTTCAATGCATCTCTAAAGTGATGGATGACTTGATTCAACTTAGTTTCATAGTGCTCATGTTTCCCATCTAAGCTATCACTTTCACCTTGATGCCATAAAATACCAATGAGTTCACTCGTTTCCATAGCAAATCCAGCTTCAGTGATTGCATGTCGTGCTAACATTTGACCTTCTGACCAATCATCAATCGATGTACCTCCGTCTGCACAAGGAATTAAACCAATTGTTTCATTTGGATGGTCATCTAACCACAATTTAGCAAATGATGCAGCAGGCCCTATGCCCGCAACAGACCGGTCACTGTGTATTGGTTCATCCATCATTTGCCATCTTCCATTTTTCAACACTTTAATACGCTCATCTATAATTGGCTTAACACTATCCATAAATCCACGACCTGCCATGTTAGATTGCCCTACTAATAAGATTGATTTCATACAAAATCCCTTTCCCCGTCTTATAATTTTCAGTTTATAATAAATATCATACCTTATGATTTAAATCGTTAGAAGTAAAATGTGTTTGTGTCAAGTTTCAAAATTACTAACTTTTCAAGACATTTTAATAAAAAAAGCACCTCCAAACTGAATTAGAGGCGCTTTAAGGTCATTCACTTTTCTGATTTAATACTTTTTGATAAAAATAATTCGCCACTACAATATCTACGATAGCTACACCTACAGATTTAAAAATCGTAACCTCATCGTCTGATAATCGCCCTTCTAATTTAGAAGAAACGATATTTCCCAGTTCGCCATATAAATCATTTGAATCGAACACCCCTTCTGTAACAGGGTTAATCAAATCGCCTGTCTCTTCCATTGCCGCTTCTACTGCTTCAACTACTACTTTGTCAGCATTTGCAATAGCTTGAGATGGTAATTCTTGCATATCCGGTTTAAATGAACCTACTGCATTTAAATGTACGCCTTGCGCTAATGGTTTATGAAATACTGGTTCTGAAGCATTTGTAGCAGTGACAATGACATCTGCATTTTCTACTGCTTCTTCAACATTATCAAACACTGCTAAATCTAATGCTTGATATTCGTCTTGGATTTGTTCTGCAAAAGTTACTGCTTTATCATAAGTACGGTTGTAAAACTGAATGCGCTCAATCGGTCTAACAGCTAATACTGCTTTTATTAAACCTTCCGCTTGATCACCTGTACCAATGACACATAGCGTCTTCGCATCTTCACGGGCTAGATATTTCGTGGCAACGCCAGAAATAGCACCTGTACGTATCTTAGTTAAATAAGACCCTTCAAGTACAGCTAATGTTTCACCCGTTTCATAATCAGATAATATGACAGAACCCACAATCGTTTTCTTACCTATTTTAGTGTTATGTGGTGCGACCGTCACTGTTTTGATTCCTACAATTTTCAATTCATCTGATAGTGCTGGCATCACAAGATAGCGATTATCTTCATTAAATGGTAGTGAATAACGTAAAGGGGTATCAGTCTTACCTTCTGAATATGCACGTAATGACTCTGATACCGCTTCTACGACTTCTTCCATATTTAATAATCGCGCTTGTTCCTCTGCATCTATATATAGCATAATCTCACCCCTATTCATTCTAATTATTTAGCTAATCGATAATGTCTGTATACTTTTCAAATTTAAGCATAATAGCTAGAAACACAATGAATAATACTACTATCACTAATATATAAAGTCATATTAGCAAGTCATCCTCATACTATTATTATCTATTGCGCAGTATAACCACCGTCTATAAGAATTGCTTGTCCCGTTACACTTTTAGCACTATCGCTACATAAGAATAATGCATAATCTGCAATATCTTTAATATCTAATAAGCGTTTTTGTGGGATTAAAGGATACAATACCTCTTCTAATACTTGTTCTACTTCTACTTCTCGCTCTTTGGCTAAGTCTTCCATTTGATTGCGCACTAATGGGGTATCTATGTAACCCGGACAAATGGCATTCACTGTAACGCCGGATGTGGCTGTCTCTAATGCAGAAACTTTAGTTAAACCAATAATACCGTGTTTGGCACTGTTATAAGCTGCTTTCCCTGCAAATCCAATCACACCATTAATCGAGGCCATATTTAAAATACGACCAAATTGTTGTTTCTTCATAATCGGTAGTGCATATTTTGTGCCAATGAAACTACCTGTCAACATAATATCAATCATTTGCCTGAACTTTTCAGTTGGGAATGATTCAATACTTTCAACATGTTGTAATCCTGCGTTATTAAATAAAATGTCTAAGCGGCCATATTTCGCTACAGTGACATCAATCATATTTTTAACGGCTGCTTCATCTGTCACATCAACTTGAACTGGCATGCAATCATAACCTTGCTCTTTCAAATGATGTGTTTCTTGAGTTAGCTTTTCTTCATTTAAATCTGCTAACACCACTTTGGCTCCATTTTCTAAAAATACTTTAGAGATGGATAGACCAATACCACTTGCAGCGCCTGTGATAATAGTGACTTTATCTTTAACCATGCTTATACACCTACTTTAAATCATTTTCAAAATGCGCTTCTGTACTCTTTTCAACTTCTTCTAACGTCACACCATCTTGTAATTCAACAAGTTTCATAACATTATCTTCAAATTGAAATACTGCTAAATCTGTTATCAATGTATTCACAACGCTTGCCCCAGTTAAAGGTAATTCGCATTGCGCTTTAATTTTAGATTCACCATGTTTATTCATGTGATCCATAATCACTACAACTTTTTTAGCTCCAACGACTAAGTCCATCGCACCGCCCATACCTTTTACTAATTTACCTGGAATCATGTAATTGGCTAAATCTCCTGTTTGGGATACTTCCATCCCTCCAAGAATAGCTAAATCAATATGACCACCACGAATCATTGCAAAAGATTCCGCATTATCAAAGTAAGATGCACCTTTCGCAGCAGTCACCGTTTCTTTGCCAGCATTAATTAAATCAGGGTCGACCTCTGAGTCTGTTGGATATGGTCCAATACCAAGCAAACCATTTTCAGATTGGAAAAAGACATTCTCTACATGATCATTAATTTCATTGGCTACAAGTGTAGGCATCCCAATACCTAAATTGATAACCATATCACTTTTAATTTCTTGTGCAGCGCGTTGGATAATCTTTTTACGTTGCAATTGTTTATCCATGATTAGCCTCCTTCACAGTACGCTTTTCAATACGTTTCTCAAAGTCTTCACCTAAATAGATGTAATCTACATAAACACCTGACATATGAACGTCATCAGGGTCAATTTCTCCAACTTCGACTAGCTCTTCAACTTCAACGACAGTCGTCGTAGCAGCCATAGCGCATAAAGGATTAAAATTACGAGCCGTTTTTTCAAATACTAAATTCCCAAAAGTATCTGCCTTTTGTGCTTTTACGATGCCGAAATCGCCTTTAATTGCACGTTCCATTACATATGTTTCACCATCAAATTCACGCGTTTCTTTACCTTCAGCGATTAATGTACCGACACCTGTTTTAGTGTAAAACGCAGGAATACCAGCGCCGCCTGCACGTAGTTTCTCTGCTAAAGTCCCTTGAGGTGTTAAATCAACATCTAATTCACCATTAATCAACTGCTGTTCAAATATTTTATTTTCACCTACATAGGAACTAATCATTTTATCAATTTGCTTCTTCTCTAATAAACGACCCAATCCAAAATTATCTACACCACAGTTATTACTGACTACTGTTAAAGATTTCGTTCCTTTTGTTCGAATTGCTTCTATACCGTGTTCTGGTATCCCACACAATCCAAAGCCACCAGCAAGCACGATCATACCGTCCTCTAAACCATCGAACGCTGTATGTATATCATTAATTACTTTCGACATAAGTAACCCTCATTTCTAACTTTTTTTAATACCTAGTACTAAAACCGATTATACTTGAAAATAACATTGAAGTCTTTTATTTATGTTTGCGTTTTCATTAAGAGTTTTAATTTTGTTTATAAAAATAGGCAGCCTAGAAATGGCCACCTATTACAACTAATGAAAACACTATATTTTATTTAATAACATTTTATTCAATAGCATTAACTGCTCTGGTATACTATTTCTTGAAACATCTGGATGACTTTTTATATGTTCATCAACCATATTTATTTTGTTGATGTTTTTACCATGGATTTTAGCAATCATAGAAAAATTAAATGGTACATTTTCAGAACCAATTATATATTTCTCCTTTTCATTCTGTTTTGATAAATTAAAATTTATATCGTCGCTTATATCTTCTTTTCTTAATCCTTTTAAAAAATGGTCATCTTTAACATTATATTCGCCAAGACTTATAATAGGATCTATTGCTAAACATTTTAAATCTAACTTAGAACCATAGTATAATGAACCAGTCCCGCCTTCTGACGCACCATATAGCACTATGTCAACTTTCTCAATGCCTAACTCATCTTTTACACGATGAATAGCATTTGAAATATCATTTTCCATATTTTTATTATTAGTTGTATTTATATAATGGGACCCATGTGAACAGTTTAAATCCATTATTCTCATAGTATAGACATTCTTCATCAAACTACGTTCTATACCATTAAAAAACTTTGGAAACATTCTATCTGTCATTAGATAATTATCATATACATCAGTTGCTGGCATACATGTAAAAATAATAAGTAATTTTTTATTATTTTTACTTTTATTAAGTTTCTTATCTTTTGGAACATCCAGTGTATAAAAAACTCCACCTTGTTGAATCAAATCATTTCTTTTCCACAATTCCTTCACATAATTTCTTTTGTATAATTTGGAAATACCCTCATTGTGAAAATATAGAATATAATCATTAGCTAATAAATCTTTATATAAATCATAAGCATATTTATTCTCCCTAGCTAGTTCGATTATATTCTTCTCTGAGTTTAAAATAACCTCAACAACTTTAGTATTTAAAATTTCGTAGTTATCATCTAAATATATTCTTTGAATCGTTCTATTACCTTCTTTTAATATTACATCTTTACCTTTATCATTTTCGACCATTTTAATTAATTTATTCAAAAACGCATTATAAAATTTATCTTCATAATGTAAATAATATGGTCCCCATAAATGGTTTTTATTTAGTAGATATTGAGATCCGGCCATATCTAAAACTGAAACATTATATTTATTAGTAATATACTCATCTAAAACATTCCATACTTCATTCATTTTTCTAAATTTCTGAAGTGACACACCTTTTTCTTCTCTCATTTTTGTTAGTGACGTACCGTCAGTAAATGTATCTGAGAACCTAGCTTTCACTAATATCACTTTACAATTAGGAACTTCTATACTCATAAATTCAAAGAATTTAGCTACCGCTTCTTTCCAAATATTAATATATATATCGTAGTTATCTATAATATTTAAATATTGCAGATTGTTTAATTGTGGTAAATCTTTAAAGTTTGGATTAGCAGTTACATACTGGTTATCATCCAATTTTAACAAACCAAATTTAACATCTGGATCTAAATCAATTAATAGATAATCTGGAGTTTTTTCTTTTAATATTGATAAGAACTCTTTACTATATTCTTTATATAACAAACCTTGCACATATGGTGATTTCTCTAAAAATGATTGATTTACATTTAATTCTAATTTAGAAGACATTAAACTTGGAAGTGTCGTTTGATTTTGATGTGCAACAACATCAAAATACCTTTTATAATTAGGGTTGAACTTTGTATTAAAATTATCTCTGGTAATACATGAACCAATAGTTGCTATTTTCACAGTCATCTTTTTCACTTACTTTCGTTATTTAGTAATATAGTAATCAAAAATTCTCAATGATTTGATAGTAACTAGATTTCAATTGTTATCTAAAATCAACTTAACCTGGTTTAAAAATGAACCTCAATTTTTAATTCAAACAAAATTTAATATACTTTCTATTCTAGACATACCTTACAATAATTGAACTTGAATCTTAGGGCTAATTCAAAAGGATACATGAAAGCCATCCATTAATCATGCACAAATATTAATCACTTGTTGAATTATTAAACACATTATTTAATATATTTTGAGCACTATCTACATTGTCATTAGTCATTAATCTATTCACTAAATTTGAATAATCAATATGATTAATACTCTTAACTTGAAGCGCTAATTTATATTCGTCTAAGGAAGCAATTGGGAAATTTCCTAATTCAAAAATATCGAAATAGAAACCAATATCCTTTTGATATTTATCTGCGTCTTCTTGTAAAAGTAGTATCGGCTTATTCAAGTGTGCAAAGTCAAAAATTGTAGATGAATAATCTGTAATCATTGTTTCACAAAGTATATATAGTTCTTGTATATCAACAAATTCATTATAAAAACAATGAATTCTTGAATCTAAATTATTGTACTTACCTCTCAATTGACTTTCATTTGGATGTAATTTAACGATGATTTCATATTCTTCAGGTAAATAAGTCAGTAATTTTTTTAAGTCTATACTAGTTAACTTTTCCCTCTCGTCTTTTCTCCAGGTTGGACAAAACAAGACATATTTTTTCTCATCATTAACAGTAAACAAATATTTTCTTTGTAACCTTTTTCGTTCTTCGCGTGTGTTTTTTTCAATTAAATAACCATTTCTAGGAGCACCATATTGTAAAATTTCTAAATTAGAATTTTTTTCTAATGGAAATGCAGATTTTAGCAACATTGTATTAGTATTAGAAGATGTGATTAAATAATCCCATTTAAGCATTCATGGTGTAAACTGCATTAATTGGTTTTTTCTTTCTAATTCATCACCTAAATCACTTACCATTTTTTTTAATGGAAAGCCATGCCAAGTTTGAATAAACACTTGCTCATCATGCTTGTATACTTTATCCCATGAATTCCCGTTCATAAAAACATACTTACAATTTCTAAATTTCTCAATATAGTTATCACTACCGAACCTTACCGGTGTAAAACCATAATTTCTGATTTCAATATCCACTAACGAGTTAGTAGAACTGACAAAAATTTCTTTCTCTTTAAAATGTTTTTTTACGCTTAACGCAATGTATTTAGGGTCTCCACTAAAATTAGCACCATGGAATGACTCTATAAACACTTTGTTTTCTTGTGGTGTGATATTATCAAGAATTTTCTTTTGTAGATTTTCCTTTTTCTTCTTATAGTAGTTTTTAAAACCTTGGAAGAAAAATTCGTTTTTAAAGATTCTGCTGATAAGCGGTTTTTCTTTTAATTTTTTATATAAAACTTTACCGCTATTTAATTTCTCGATTTTATTTTTAGGTTTAAAAATATATTTACCCTTATATTTTTTAGTTACTAATGAACGCCCTTTAGAAACTTCATTAAAATTAGCCAAATATTTTTCACTATATTCACTATCGATAAACTCTTGATATAAATTATTAAAATCAATATCTCTTTCTTGTTGTGTGTATTTACTGTTGATTAATGATATTAAAATTTCACTATCTTCAACAATATCCTTTTTCAAAAATTGTACTGCATGATATTCAGAATAAACTTCTTGTAATACGTTATCATTCCCTGGGTAAACTAATGCTCTATTTCCATTAGCAATGGTTTCTAAAATTGAATAGCCTAGGGTTTCATAAGGTGATGATGAAATGTAAATATAGTTTAACGGCTCTTTCTTATTTATATGAACATTATTTTGTAAATTGTAGTAATTAACAAGGTTTTTATATAAAATTTCAGACGGACCGTAGCCTATAATATATAGCTGTATATCTTTTCGATCTGTATTTTTAACTATATAATTTATCAACTTAATTACATATGATATGTCTTTAATACTATCTTCAAATCTAGCTTTAATTAAAAAATTTCTCTTAGTATTTATAGGCTTTTCTTTAATATCAATATGTTCTGCATTTACATATTGATAAAACACTGACTCATAGTTATATTTACTAATAAAATTACTTTTGATACCTTTTGTACTAACTCTAATGCTATCGATACTATCTAATGATAAATCTAACGTTTCATCAATATATTCTAACGGACCATGTATTTCCCCAATAATCTTTATGTTAGGGTTTTTATTTTTTATTTCATTTGCACATACAAAGAATTCTTCTCTAGTAATTATCAATAAATCTCCATCTGAGATTTTATCTATACCATCAAATTTTAATATTTCCAAATTGCTATTATCTATATTTTCATGAATTATTAAACGTGTAATCTCATCTTCTTTAAAGTCTAGCTTGTTAAAGTAAGTTATATGATGTCCATTCTCTAAAAATGACTTCATCAAATTTATGTTACTTCTTGATGTTCCTCCTTTGGCAAATATATTATGCCCTAGAATATTTATAATCATTTTCTCACCCTTCAATTACTAATAATTTCCCTTTTTCATAATTAATTGTATCAATTTCCCTTGTCGCGCATATAAAAACTATGTTTATTATACTCTAACACTTTATTTAAATCTATATTATTAAAATATAGCCGTAAATAATTGTACGTTATGCTATTAATAAATAAGTAACTTATTTTACATTAAATAACGTAAAATTTCCAACCTATATCAAATATTTTTAATACTTTGTAAATCAATTTTTTTATAACACTCAAATAAAAAAGAACGTAATAATTTACGCTCTCTTTTCGTTAAAATTTTTTATTTTTAAGCAACTTCAATTTGGAAACGACGTATGACTGTACCATCTTCTAACGTAGTTGGTTCGATTTCTTCACCACCGTTATGTTTGATTACTGATACTGAAATCTCGTTATCTTCATCTACAGTAATTAAAGCTTCTCGAACACCAATTCTTGAAAGATAATCTAATGACTTCTTCAATAATTTATTGCCAAACCCTTTACCACGGTATTTTTTGCGAATGCCGTAGCCAACATGGCCGCCGACTTTTTTAAGTTTATCGTTTAAATTGTGACGAATATTGGCAGCACCGATGATTTCATCATCATCAATTAAAAACAATGTTGTATTGTCTACAAACGCATCATGTGACTTGTTGTCTGCAAGTTCGTGTACGATTTCTTCAAAATTACTGTATTTCGTAATATTCGTAATTTCAGGTACTATCTTTTCATCGTGATCTATCCATTCTCTCATATAATCACAATATAATGCTTCGTCACCCATTGTTAATTCTCTAAATTCAACCATGTTGACACTCCTTCCCTCATCATTATTCTTCTATGATTTCGTTGTGTGTATTTAAATAATACACACAACGATCAGTCCATTTGCCACCCTCAAATATAAAACCTTTACGTACACACTCAAATTGAAACCCTACCTTCTTAATTAACCGTATTGAAGGTAAATTGTCTAAGTTGATATGTGCTTCGATTCTATGGAATCCTAGTGTATCTCTTGCTTGTTTAACTAATTCTGTCACTGCTTCATATGCAAAACCTTGGTGCCAGTACTGATTATGAATAAAATAACCAATTTCGGCCCATTGGAAATTGTCGCGACTTAAGTTTTTAATATTTAGCATTCCTATATGATTCTGATTGTTATCAAAAATACCCAAGATATATAAATCATCTGCGTCAATTGCTTGTTGTTGTCTTACAACAAGTGCAGCAAACCACGGTGCAGTTGATTGAGACATATCCATTTGGCCTTTATCATATTTATATTGAGATGGCTTTCTGTTTACAAAACCATTTAACCATGTTTCGTAATCATTTTCTTCCAACGGTCTAATGATAAGACGTTGTGTTGTAAAATGCAACCCTAAATTTTTTGTCATCTAAAATCCCCTTATTACGGTCACCATTTATATAAACTATAACATTTTTCACGATGAAAGCGTATCTTTCACTACATCTATAACTTCAAAGTCAGACCGCATAATTTAACTTGCTTTTATACATTCAAATTACAATAAAATAAGTGCGTTATTATTTTCTATTCGGGTATATGACTAATGAAAGCACTCGTTATATTACATGTATTTAGACATTAAGAACGGACTCTAGAATTATTACATCTTTTTACTATATGGTGAAATGGGTTTGGATTTCAAGGAGGTTTTACTATGGCTAATAATAGATCTAAAAAATTGTTCATGGTTTTTGGGGTGTTGTCATGGTTATCAGTAATTATTCTATTTATCCTCCCAACCTTACCGCCTTATGAAGATTACATTAACTCTCAAAATGGCATGGCAATGGGCTGGATAATAGTATTAATTGCCTTTATCACTTTATTTTACGTTGCGTTGATTATATTAGATATTTATAGTCCTGTCGCAACTCAAGTGATACAGTTTGTACTCTTAACTATTGTTATTGTATGTGCAGTTCCATCGATTACTGCATTTATTCTCGCATCATTTGTCGTAGATATTAGTATTGTAGAAATATTTATACCCATTTTATTAGTTATTCTTGCAAGTTTACTTCATTGTTTATGGTTTGCAATTCCGTTTATTCAAAATAAACAGACACGTAAACGCATAAAACAAAAAGTGAACCTTTAGTTTAGTGTCCACAATTTATATGTAACGATGAAAAACCATGTTACTGCATGTAGCATGGTTTTTTAAATTACAAAAATACTCGAAGATAGATTATCTTCGAGTATTTAAAATATTAATTGCTTCTATTTAATTGTTCCTAATTCTTTACCTACTTTTTCATAAGCAGCTAACGCCTCGTCTAACATTTCTTTCGTGTGTGCAGCTGTTGGCATGTTGCGTACACGCCCAGTACCTTTTGGAACAGTTGGGAAGACGATTGATTTCACATAGATACCCTCGTCTTTCAAACGACTACTAAATGCTTGTGTTTCTTTTTCATCACCAATAATAACTGGTGTGATTGGTGTCTCTGAACTACCGATATCAAACCCAAGCGATTTTAAACCAGCTTTTAAATAATTACCATTTTCCCATAATTTATCGTGTAGTTCAGTTGAATTCATTAATTTATTTACAGCTTCAGTAATAGCTTTCGTGTCTGCAGGCGCTAATGATGTAGAGAATAAGAATGGTCTAGATTGCGCCTTTAACCAATCAATTAATGATTGTGTGCCTGCTACATAACCACCTACAACACCAATTGCTTTTGATAACGTTCCAATTTGAAAATCAATTTTATCTTGTAAGCCAAAATGTTTCACTGTGCCTGCACCTTTACCCATAACACCTGAGCCGTGTGCATCATCAACATAAGTAATTAAACCAAATTCTTCAGCAATTTCAACAATTTCTGGTAATTTCGCAACGTCGCCATCCATACTGAAAACGCCATCCGTAATATACATTACTTTGTTGTATTTGCCCGACTCTACTGCTTCTTTTGCTTTTGCACGTAAATCATCCATATCTGAGTGATTTACACGAATAATTTTCGCTTTAGATAAACGACAACCGTCAATAATAGAAGCATGATTTAATTCATCAGATAAAATTGCGTCATTTTTATTCATAACAGCAGAAATCGCTGCCATATTACAATTAAAACCAGATTGATATGCAATCGCTGCCTCTGTCCCTTTAAACCTAGATAATGTCTCCTCTAATTCATCATGTAAATCTAATGTACCATTGATTGATCTTACAGCACCTGCTCCTACACCGTGCGTGTCCACTGCACTTTTCGCAGCATGTTTTAAATCTTCATTTGTCGCTAGTCCTAAATAGTTATTCGAAGATAAGTTAATATAATTTCTCCCGTTAATCTTAATTTCAGCACCATTTGCGCCTTCGATTGTATCAATTTCATTGTATAACCCATTGTCCTTTAAATACTGAATATTTTCATCTAAAAAGCCATGTAGTGACTGTACCACTGCAAGTCCCCCTTTGAATTGTCTTTGTGTTCAAGTTAATCATAACCTATTTTTATTGCACATGGAAGTAGAATTACGCTCAAAAAGAAAGCGTTTTCTACAATACGATTTCATCATTAATATTTGGAGGTACAGTTAAGTAATGTTAAATGGTATACTAGATAAAAATGAACAAGGAAGAAGGGTTGAAGTTGTTTGATTGGTTTCAACTAGCACAACAAAAAGAAAGCAAAATGATACAAGTGCGTCGATATTTACATCAATATCCCGAACTATCGTTTGAGGAGTATCATACCCATGACTACATTCAAAATCAATTGAGCCAATTGTCATGTGAAGTACGCACACCAGTAGGGCGTAACGGTATCGTCGCGACATTCAAAGGTCGTGGTGACGGACCTACCATCGCATTACGCGCAGATTTCGATGCATTACCTATAGAGGAATTAACTGATGTAGATTATAAATCGAAGAATCCTGGTGCAATGCATGCATGTGGCCATGATGGCCATACTGCAATTTTATTAGGTGTAGCAGAAATAATAGAAAATCACCTATCTTCGTTAAATGGGAATGTGGTTTTAATCTTCCAATACGGTGAAGAAGTAATGCCAGGTGGTTCACAAGAAATGATTGACGATGACTGCCTTCAAGATGTAGATAGAATATACGGTAACCATTTATGGAGCGGTTATCCTACTGGCACTATATATTCACGCGCTGGCGCTATGATGGCCTCACCAGATGAATTTAATATTACGATTCAAGGCAAAGGTGGACACGGTGCTAAACCGCATGAAACGATAGATCCAGTCGTAATCATGGCAGAATTTATAATGAGCGCACAAAAAATTGTTTCCAGAACAATCGACCCTGTCAAACAAGCAGTGATTAGTTTTGGTATGGTCCAAGCAGGATCTGCAGACAATGTCATCCCAGACACTGCATTTTGTAAAGGGACTGTTCGAACATTTGATACAGAGATACAACAACATGTTATGACTAGAATGGATAAGTTATTACAAGGGCTTGCATTAGCAAATGACGTCACATATACAATGGATTACATTAAAGGATATTTACCTGTCCATAACAATCCACATAGTTATGAGATTGTTAAACAAGCAGCTAATGATACCAATTTAAGGTTTAATGAGTCAGATTTGATGATGATCGGAGAAGATTTTTCCCATTATCTAAAAGTCCGTCCCGGTGCTTTATTCTTAACCGGTTGTGGTGATCCTGAAAAAGATACTACACACCCACACCATAGCCCAAACTTTAATATTGATGAAAGCGCAATGAAATACACAGTAAGTCAATTTCTTAAAATCCTAGAATTAGAAAATGTTATTACAACCACTTCGTAACTTTGTTACGTTAGTGGTTTTTATGTATTTATTGTAGTGAAGGCGCACTTCTGAATATTTAGGAAAAATAATTTAATGGTACTTATATAAAAAAAGAGCCCCCAAAAGGAGGCTCTTAAAATATATATCAAAGATAAATTTTAATTATTATTTAATGATTTCAGTTACAACGCCTGATCCAACAGTACGTCCACCTTCACGAATAGAGAAACGAGTTCCATCTTCGATAGCGATTGGAGAAATTAACTCAACAGTCATTTCAACGTTGTCGCCAGGCATAACCATTTCAGTACCTTCTGGTAAACTAACAACGCCAGTTACGTCAGTAGTACGGAAATAGAATTGCGGACGGTAGTTAGTGAAGAATGGAGTATGACGTCCACCTTCTTCTTTTGATAAAACATAAACGTCTGCTTTGAAGTTAGTGTGTGGTGTAATAGAACCAGGAGCAGCTAAAACTTGTCCACGTTGGATGTCATCACGTGAAACACCACGTAATAAAGCACCAATGTTGTCGCCAGCTTCAGCGTAGTCTAGTAATTTACGGAACATTTCTACACCAGTAACAGTTGTTTTGCTTGATTCTTCTTGCATACCGATGATTTCGATTTCTTCACCGACTTTGATTTGACCACGTTCAACACGGCCTGTAGCAACAGTACCACGACCAGTGATTGAGAATACGTCCTCAACTGGCATCATGAATGGTTTGTCAGAATCACGTTCTGGTGTTGGGATGAATTCGTCAACAGCGTCCATTAATTCTAAGATTTTGTTTTCGTATTCTTCAACGCCTTCAAGCGCTTTTAATGCTGAACCAGCGATTACAGGTACATCGTCACCTGGGAAGTCATATTCACTTAATAAGTCACGAACTTCCATTTCAACTAATTCTAATAATTCTTCATCGTCAACCATGTCAACTTTGTTTAAGAATACAACTAATGCTGGAACACCAACGTTACGTGATAAAAGAATGTGTTCACGAGTTTGTGGCATTGGGCCGTCAGCAGCAGATACTACTAAGATACCGCCGTCCATTTGAGCAGCACCAGTGATCATGTTTTTAACGTAGTCAGCGTGACCTGGGCAGTCAACGTGAGCATAGTGACGGTTGTTAGTTTGGTACTCAATGTGAGAAGTATTGATTGTAATACCACGTTCTTTTTCTTCTGGAGCATTGTCAATCATGTCATATGATTGAGCTACAGTGTCACCATTTTTTGCCATTACAGTTGCAATTGCAGCTGTTAAAGTCGTTTTACCATGGTCAACGTGTCCGATTGTACCAATATTGGCATGTGTTTTTGAGCGATCGAATTTTTCTTTAGCCATTATAAAATCTCTCCTATTCATTAGAAAATTAATTTTTAATATTTATCTCTCATGACAGTTACTCACTGTCATGAGAAGAAAATTCATTCCTTATCATAAAGAACCATACAGTTCCTTTATAATGCATTTTATCTAAAAAATCAATTGATAAAACTATAAGCTATATAATTAAGCTTTTACATGTAATTTGCAGATAGACTGCTGTCTTACAAAAGGTTAATTATTCTGCTTGATTACCACTGTTTTTCTTGATAATTTCTTCAGCAACTGATTTTGGAACTTCTGCATAGTGATCGAAATACATAGTGTAAGTACCGCGACCTTGTGTGTTAGAACGTAATGATGTTGCATAACCGAACATTTCTGAAAGTGGTACAAAAGCGTTAACAACTTGTGCATTACCACGAGGTTCCATACCATCAACACGTCCACGACGAGCTGTTACGTCACCCATGATATCACCCATGTACTCTTCAGGCATTTCGATTGTTACTTTCATCATTGGTTCTAAGATAACTGGGTTACATTTTTTAGCAGCTTCTTTAAGCGCTAATGATGCAGCAATTTTGAAGGCCATTTCTGATGAATCGACATCATGGTATGAACCATCAAATAATTTAGCTTTAACATCAATTAAAGGATAACCAGCTAATACACCGTTTTCCATTGAATCTTTAAGTCCTGCTTCAACTGATGGAATGTATTCACGTGGAACTACACCACCAACGATAGCGTTTTCGAATTCGAATCCTGCACCAGTTTCGTTAGGCGCAAATTCAATTTTAACGTCACCATATTGACCACGACCACCAGATTGACGAGCGAATTTACCTTGAACTTCAGCTGATTGCTTGAATGTTTCACGGTATGAAACCATTGGCGCACCAACGTTACATTCAACGTTAAATTCTTTCTTCATACGGTCTACTAAGATATCTAAGTGAAGTTCACCCATACCACCGATGATAACTTGTCCAGTTTCTTCGTCAGTGTGTGCATGGAATGTTGGATCTTCTTCTTGTAACTTAACTAAAGCTGTAGTCATTTTGTCTTGGTCAGCTTTAGATTTTGGTTCAACTGATAAGTGAATAACAGGCTCTGGGAATTCCATTGATTCCAAGATGATGTCATTTTTCTCACCACATAAAGTATCACCAGTAGCAGTATCTTTTAGGCCTACCGCAGCAGCGATATCTCCTGAGTATACTGTGTTTAACTCTTGACGAGAGTTAGCGTGCATTTGTAGTAAACGACCTAAACGCTCACGCTTGTTCTTCGTAGAGTTCTTAACGTATGAACCAGATGAAAGTTGTCCAGAGTAAACACGGAAGAATGTTAACTTACCAACATAAGGGTCAGTCATTACTTTGAACGCTAATGCAGCGAACTCAGCACTGTCATCAGCTTTAGCGATAACTTCTTCTTCAGGGTTGTCAGAACGGTGACCAACAATTGGCTTAACATCTAATGGTGATGGTAAGTAGTCAATTACTGCGTCAAGCATTAATTGAACACCTTTGTTTTTAAATGCTGTACCAACAAGAACTGGATAAAATTCAATATCGTTAGTTGCTTGACGGATAGCAGCTTTTAATTCAGGGACAGTAATTTCTTCATCCGCTAAATATTTTTCCATCATTTCGTCATTAGTTTCAGCTACTGCTTCAATTAATGCCGCACGAGCTTCTTCAGCTCTTTCTTTATGATCTTCAGGAATTTCAATTTCATCAATTTCTGTTCCGATATCATTGTTGTATTTGAAACATTTCATTTCAACTAAGTCGATGATTGCTTCAAATTCATCTTCAGCACCAATTGGTAATTGGATTGGTTGTGCATTGGCTTGTAAACGGTCATGAATAGTGCTAACAGCGTATTCGAAGTTAGCCCCCATTTTGTCCATTTTGTTTACGAAAACAATACGAGGTACACTGTAAGTTGTTGCTTGACGCCAAACTGTTTCAGTTTGAGGTTCAACACCTGATTGTGCATCAAGTACTGTTACTGCACCATCAAGTACACGTAAAGAACGTTCAACTTCAACTGTGAAGTCTACGTGTCCAGGTGTATCGATGATATTTACACGGTGGTCATCCCATTGTGCTGTTGTAGCAGCAGATGTGATAGTGATACCGCGGTCTTGCTCCTGTTCCATCCAGTCCATTTGTGAAGCTCCTTCATGAGTTTCACCAATTTTATGGATACGACCAGTATAGTAAAGAATACGTTCTGTCGTAGTTGTTTTACCAGCATCGATATGAGCCATGATACCGATATTACGAGTTCTGTCTAAACTAAAATCTCTAGCCATGTATTTTTCTCCTTCCAGTATAACTGCGAATAAATACTATAAATATGGCGATGCCCTAAGCATGCACCTTCGATAGTAAACTACGATTATGGAACATCCTCAGGGATAAAGCTACTATCCTACCAACGATAGTGAGCGAAGGCTTTGTTAGCTTCAGCCATTTTGTGAGTGTCTTCACGTTTCTTAACTGCGCCACCTGTGTTGTTAGCTGCATCTAAGATTTCGTTAGCTAAACGTTCTTCCATAGTTTTTTCACCACGAAGACGTGAGTAGTTAACTAACCAACGTAGTCCTAGTGTAGTACGACGTTCTGGACGAACTTCAACTGGTACTTGATAGTTAGAGCCACCTACACGGCGAGCTTTAACTTCTAATACAGGCATGATGTTATCGATTGCTTCATCGAAAACTTCTACAGCTTCACGGCCACTACGTTCTTGAACGATGTCGAAAGCAGAATAAAGAATTCTTTGAGCTGTTCCACGTTTACCATCTAACATAATTTTGTTGATTAATTTTGTAACTAATTTAGAGTTATGGATTGGATCCGGTAATACGTCTCTTTTTGGTACTGATCCTTTACGAGGCATAATGTAAATCCTCCCTTCCTATTATAGTATAATTTTTTAATTTATAGCGAAAATTTACGCAATCTTAAACTTATTTTTTAGGTTTTTTAGTTCCGTATAATGAACGGCTCTTTCTACGTCCGTCTACGCCTGAAGTATCAAGCGCACCACGTACTACGTGATAACGAACACCAGGTAAGTCTTTTACACGTCCACCACGTACAAGTACAACACTGTGTTCTTGTAAGTTATGTCCGATACCAGGAATATACGCATTAATTTCGATACTATTTGACAAACGAACACGCGCATATTTACGTAACGCTGAGTTAGGTTTTTTAGGAGCCATAGTACCTACACGAGTACAAACACCACGTTTTTGTGGAGAGTTTAAACTAGTGTATTTTTTCTTCTTGCTGTTGAAGTTTCTGTTCAAAGCTGGAGAACCGTAATTTTTAGGTTTGCTTTGTCTAGGTTTACGTACTAATTGGTTAATAGTTGGCATGGAATGTTTCCTCCTCTCTTGTTTTATAATCCCACACATCCAGGTGGTTCATTTCAAAGGTAAATAAAATTTAGTAAGAAAAATTCTTACTAATCTCATTTTAATAACGCGACAATCGTCGCATTAACATTGATACCTACATATTCTCCTAAAGCTTGTTTGCTTTTGAAAAATGAGACAGGTATTTGATTGTGATTGATTTGGCTTAACACGCGAGTCAATAAATGAACTTCAACGTCTTCAGCAATAATCAATGATGTCACTTGGCCCTTATCCAAAGCTTTAAGCGTTTGTTTAAGTCCAATAACATAATGTTGTTTGTTAAAGCGTGCAACTTTTTCATTAGACATCTAAATATCCTCCAAAGTTCTGCTTGCATCAACCTTAATAATAATAACATCTTAGTTACTGTCGAGTCAACTTTAAATACAATTATTTCGCTAAAATTTATAAAAAACAAGTGACCGAAATTTAAAATTTCGATCACATTGTTTATTCAATATAAAACTTTATATTTCAGTAGTTTGTGTTTCTTCAATTATTTCGCTATCTGGCGAAACTGTATCGTAATTAACTTCTCTGTAACGTCTCATACCAGTACCAGCTGGAATTAATTTACCGATGATAACATTCTCTTTAAGTCCGAGTAAATTATCACGTTTACCTTTAATTGCAGCATCAGTAAGTACACGAGTTGTCTCTTGGAAAGAAGCCGCTGATAAGAAGCTTTCTGTTTCAAGAGATGCTTTCGTGATACCAAGTAAGACTGGTTTCGCTGTTGCAGGGCGTTTACGTTCTTTAAATGCGTCACGGTTAGCATCAGTAAAGCTATGAATATCTACTAATGAACCTGGAAGTAATTTAGTATCTCCAGCCTCGATAATGCGTACTTTACGTAGCATTTGTCTTACCATAACCTCAACGTGTTTATCATCGATTTCAACACCTTGCATACGGTAAACTTTTTGAACTTCTTTTAATAGATAACTTTCTGTTGCATTTAAACCTGATACAGATAAATAGTTCTTAGGCTCAATAGAACCTTCAGTTAGAACTTCACCACGTTCAACAGACTGTCCAACTTCAACTTTCAATCTTGAAGTACCAGAAGCTAAATATGATTTAGTTTCATTTGCACCTTTAATAACGATTTCTTGTTGGCGGTCTTTCGCAATCTTGATATCATCAACGACACCTTCGATTTCCGTAATTATAGCTTGTCCTTTAGGATTACGTGCTTCGAAGATCTCTTGAATACGTGGAAGACCTTGTGTGATATCGCTACCTGCTACCCCACCTGTATGGAATGTACGCATAGTAAGCTGCGTACCTGGTTCACCAATTGATTGTGCAGCAATTGTACCAACTGCTTCACCAACTTCAACTTTTTCACCAGTAGCAAGGTTTTTACCATAACATCTCTCACATACACCATGACGTGTGTTACATGTAAATGCTGAACGGATATACATTTCTTCAATACCAGCATCAGTAATATTTTTAGCAATATCTGCTGTAACTAATTGATCTGGATTAACAAGTACTTCATCCGTTTCTGGATGACGAACTGTTTCTTTAGAATAACGTCCTTCAATACGTTCAACGAATGGTTCGATCATTTCTGTACCTTCTTTGATATCAGAAACAAGTAGACCACGGTCAGTGCCACAATCTTCTTCGCGAACAATAACATCTTGAGCAACGTCAACAAGACGACGTGTAAGATAACCTGAATCGGCTGTTTTAAGTGCTGTATCGGCAAGACCTTTACGGGCACCATGGGTAGAGATGAAGTACTCTAATACTGTTAAACCTTCACGGAATGATGATGTGATTGGTAATTCAATAATCTTACCTGATGGTGCAGCCATAAGTCCACGCATACCTGCTAACTGTGTAAAGTTAGATGCGTTACCACGGGCACCAGAGTCACTCATCATAAAGATTGGGTTTGTCTTTTCAAGTGATCCCATTAATTTTTGTTGAATTTTGTCTTTTGCGTCTGTCCAAATTTCAACGACAGCATTATAACGTTCGAATTCAGTAATTAAACCACGATTAAATTGTTTAGTGATTTTATCAACTAATTTTTCGTGCTCATCTAAAATTTCTTGCTTGTCTGGTAATACTACGATGTCAGACACACCAACAGTGATACCTGCTTTAGAAGAATACTTGAATCCTAAGTCTTTCATTCTATCTAACATCATAGAAGTATCTGTGATGCTGAAACGATTGAAGACTTCTGCAATAATATTTCCTAAGAAGTTCTTATTGAATGGTTCAATCAATTCTTGCTCATCGAAGTATGATTTCAGTCCATCTTCTCCTAATTCAGTAGCAGAAACAAAATATTTATCTGGTGTTTTGTTCTCTAAATTAGTTTGTGATGGTTCATTAATATAAGCAAATGAATCAGGAATGATTTCATTGAATATAATCTTACCAACTGAAGTTAACAAGATTTTTTTGTTTTGTTCTTCAGTAAATGTTGGGTTATTGAATGAGTTGGCATGTACACCAATACGTGAATGTAAGTGTACATAACCATTCGCATATGCTTTCAACACTTCGTTTGTATCGTTGTAAATAGTACCAGTATTCACTGCTTCTTTACGCTCTAAAGTCAAGTAATAGTTACCTAACACCATATCTTGTGAAGGTGTAACAACTGGTTTACCATCTTTAGGGTTCAAGATATTTTGTGCTGCAAGCATTAACATACGTGCTTCTGCTTGTGCTTCTTTAGATAGTGGTACGTGAACAGCCATTTGGTCACCATCAAAGTCAGCGTTATAAGCTGTTGTCGCAAGTGGATGTAGACGGATGGCACGACCTTCAACTAATGTAGGTTCAAATGCTTGAATACCTAATCTGTGAAGTGTTGGTGCACGGTTTAAAAGAACTGGGTGTTCTTTAATAACGTCTTCTAATACATCCCAAACTTCGTCGTCCATACGCTCAATCTTGCTCTTAGCATTTTTAATGTTTGTAGCAATTTCACGTTGAACTAATTCTTTCATGATGAACGGTTTGAACAATTCGAGTGCCATTTCTTTAGGCAATCCACATTGATACATTTTCAAGCTAGGTCCAACTGCAATAACTGAACGGCCTGAGTAGTCAACACGTTTACCTAATAAGTTTTGACGGAAACGACCTTGCTTACCTTTTAACATATGAGAAAGAGATTTTAATGGACGGTTACCTGGTCCAGTAACTGGACGACCACGACGGCCGTTATCGATAAGCGCATCCACAGCCTCTTGTAACATACGTTTTTCGTTTTGAACGATGATGCCAGGAGCACCTAAGTCTAATAAACGTTTCAAACGATTGTTACGGTTGATCACACGGCGGTATAAATCGTTTAAATCACTTGTTGCAAAACGTCCACCATCTAATTGAACCATTGGTCTGATTTCTGGTGGAATGATTGGTAATACATCTAAAATCATCCATGCCGGATTATTTCCAGAATGTCTGAAAGATTCAACTACTTCTAAACGTTTGATTGCACGTGTAAGTCTTTGGCCTGTTGCTGATTCTAATTCATCTCTAAGTTGTTTAAGTTCAGCATCTAAGTCAATTTCTTCAAGTAATTCTTTGATACCTTCAGCACCCATTTTGGCAGTAAATTGACCCGGGAATTTATCATAATACTCTCTAAATTCTGCTTCGGATAGTAATGTCTTTTTCTCTAACCCAGTTGGACCTGGATTAACAACAACGTAAGACGCAAAATAAATTACTTCTTCTAACGCTCTTGGTGACATGTCTAATAATAGACCCATGCGACTTGGAATACCTTTGAAGTACCAAATGTGTGATACAGGTGCAGCTAATTCAATATGCCCCATTCTTTCACGACGCACTTTTGATTTAGTTACCTCAACGCCACATCTGTCACAAACCATACCTTTATAGCGTACACGTTTGTATTTACCACAACTACATTCCCAGTCTTTTGTAGGTCCAAATATTCTTTCACAGAATAGACCATCTTTTTCTGGTTTTAAAGTACGATAGTTAATTGTTTCTGGCTTTTTAACCTCACCAAAAGACCATGAACGGATTTTTTCAGGTGAAGCAAGTCCTATTTTCATATAATGGAAATTATTTACATCAATCAAGGAGCCTACCTCCTTCAATTTAGATTAGCTGTGCAAATTGATTGATTGCTCTATATCAATAATGGGATAACCAAAATTGAGGCGAGTAGTAAGATGAACTGTACCTCAAACTTGGTTTATCCTGTTATAAACTTAAATGCAATTAGTCTGTAATTTCTTTTTGTGATTGTGGAGTCTCTTTTTGTTGTAGATCCACTTTACGTTCAACAACGTCTTCATCTTCATTGTCTTGCATGTCAATTTCATTGTCATGCTCGTCCATAATCTTAACGTCTAATCCTAAACTCTGTAATTCTTTCATCAATACTCTGAATGATTCAGGAACACCTGGTTTAGTGATATTTTCCCCTTTAACAATAGATTCGTATGTCTTTACACGACCTACTGTATCATCGGATTTGTAAGTTAAGATTTCTTGAAGTGTATATGCAGCACCGTATGCTTCAAGTGCCCATACTTCCATCTCACCGAAACGTTGTCCACCAAATTGTGCTTTACCACCAAGTGGTTGTTGTGTAACAAGTGAGTAAGGTCCAGTTGAACGCGCGTGTAATTTATCGTCAACCATGTGAGCAAGTTTCAGCATGTACATTACGCCTACTGAAATTCTGTTATCAAATGGTTCACCCGTACGTCCATCGTATAATACCGTTTTACCGTCACGAGCCATACCAGCTTCTTCAATCGTTGACCATACGTCTTCATCACTTGCACCATCAAATACTGGTGAAGCAACGTGGATACCTAAGTTCTTAGCAGCCATACCTAAGTGTAGCTCTAATACTTGTCCGATATTCATACGTGATGGTACACCCAATGGGTTTAACATGATATCGATAGGTGTGCCGTCTGGTAAATAAGGCATATCTTCTTCAGGAACGAGCTTAGAAATTACACCTTTGTTACCGTGACGACCACACATCTTGTCACCAACATGAATTTTACGTTTTTGAACGATATAAACACGAACTAATTGGTTAACACCTGGAGATAATGTGTCGTCTCCTTCTTCACGGTTAAAGACTTTAACATCTAGAACAATACCACCTGCACCATGAGGTACGCGTAATGATGTATCACGCACTTCACGTGCTTTTTCACCGAAGATTGCATGTAATAAACGTTCTTCTGCAGTTAATTCTGTTACACCTTTAGGCGTTACTTTACCTACTAAGATGTCGCCATCATTAACTTCAGCGCCTACGTATACAATACCGCGGTCATCTAAGTTTTTAAGTGCACTATCTGAAACGTTAGGAATGTCACGAGTGATTTCTTCAGGTCCTAGTTTCGTATCACGTGCTTCAGATTCATATTCTTCAATATGAATAGAAGTATAAACGTCATCTTTAACTAGTCGTTCACTCATAATTACAGCATCTTCGTAGTTATAACCGTCCCAAGTCATGAAACCAACAACTACATTTCTACCTAATGCCATTTCACCAAGCTCCATTGAAGGTCCATCGGCTAAAATTTCGCCTTTAGTAACTACATCGCCAGAACTAATGATTGGTCTTTGGTTATAACATGTACCTGTATTTGAACGCTTAAATTTAGCTAATGGATAGCGATCTAATTCGCCTTCATACTCTTGGCCATCTTCTTCAATAAGACGACGAACAAGAATTTCATTAGATTCAACGTGCTCAACACGGCCTTTATGTCTAGCAACAATTGCTGCACCAGAGTCACGTGCTGCCACGTGCTCCATACCAGTACCTACAAATGGTGATTCAGGGTTCATCAATGGTACTGCTTGACGTTGCATGTTTGCACCCATTAATGCACGGTTAGAGTCATCGTTTTCTAAGAATGGGATACATGCTGTAGCTGCAGAAACAACTTGTTTAGGTGAAACATCCATGTAATCCATTTTTTCTTTAGCCATAACTGTGTTATTACCACGGAAACGACAAACGACTTCATCTTCTACAAAACGACCATTTTCATCTAATATAGAGTTTGCTTGAGCTACCACATAGCTGTCTTCTTCATCAGCTGTTAAGTAGTCAATTTGGTCTGTGATTGAATGGGTTTCAAGGTCTACTTTACGGTAAGGTGTTTCGATGAAACCAAATTCATTTACACGCGCATAACTAGATAATGAGTTGATAAGCCCGATATTTGGACCCTCAGGTGTTTCGATTGGACACATGCGGCCATAGTGAGAATAGTGTACGTCACGTACTTCCATTTGTGCACGTTCACGTGTTAAACCACCAGGTCCTAAAGCTGATAAACGACGTTTATGCGTTAGCTCAGCCAATGGGTTTGCTTGGTCCATGAATTGTGATAATTGAGAACTACCAAAGAATTCTTTGATAGATGCGATAACAGGGCGAATATTGATTAATTGTTGTGGTGTTACAGAATCAGTGTCTTGAATAGACATTCTTTCACGAACCACACGCTCCATTCTTGATAAACCAATACGGAATTGGTTTTGTAACAATTCACCTACTGAACGTAGACGACGGTTACCTAAATGGTCAATATCATCTGTAAAGCCAATACCACTTAATAAGTTAAAGAAGTATGACATTGATGAAATGATATCTGCTGGTGTAATACATTTCACTTCTGAATCAGGGAAAGCATTACCAATCACTGTAGTTGTACGTCCTTCTTCATCGTTTGGAACGTATACTTTAATTGATTGGATTTCAACAGGTTCATCAATAACAGTACCTTCTAATTCAAAGACTTCACTGTTTGCATTTGCTTCTAGTACATCCATGATACCATCTAAATTACGGCGATCTAAGACTGTTCCTTCTTCAGCAACAATTTCACCTGTTTCAGTATTAACTATTGGTTCTGCTAATTTCTGATTAAATAGACGGTGTTTTAAATGAAGTTTTTTATTTGCTTTGTAACGACCTACACTTGCTAAGTCATAACGTTTCGGATCAAAGAAACGAGAATATAAAAGACTCTTAGCATTTTCAATAGTAGGTGGTTCGCCAGGGCGTAAACGCTCATATATTTCTAATAAAGCTTGATCAGTATTTTCAGTACCATCTTTTTCTAAAGTATTACGTAAGTACTCGTTCTCACCTAAAAGATCAACAATTTCTTGATCAGTTGAGAAACCTAAAGCACGTAATAATACTGTTAATGGTAATTTTCTTGTTCTATCAATACGTACATAAACAACATCTTTCGCATCAGTTTCATACTCTAACCATGCACCACGGTTTGGAATGATTGTTGCGTCGTAGTTTGTACGACCATTTTTATCTAGTTTTTCGTTGAAGTATACGGATGGTGAACGAACTAATTGTGATACAATAACACGTTCAGCACCATTGATTACGAATGTGCCTGTATCTGTCATTAATGGGAAATCGCCCATAAACACTTCTTGCTCTTTCACTTCGCCAGTTTCTTTAATGATAAGACGTACTTTTACACGTAGAGGTGCAGAATACGTTGTATCACGGTTTTTAGACTCTTCTAAATCATATTTCGGTTCTCCGAGTCTATAATCTACAAACTCTAAAGAAAGATTGCCTGTGAAATCTTCAATCGGTGAAATGTCTCTAAACATTTCTAATAAACCTTCTTCTAAGAACCACTCGTAAGACTTAGTTTGAATCTCAATTAAATTCGGTAATTCTAATACCTCTGAAATTCTCGCATAGTTTCTACGTTTACGATGTCTTCCATATTGGACAAATTGACCTGCCAAACAGATTCACCCCTCAAAAATTGCGTGTTTACTTTTACCGAATGACCAAATATAATGAGATAAAAAGAAAACGGTAGCATAACAAATGACACCATTTTCCATTTTCACTTATATACATTGTTCATTTACACGTAAAAGTACACACTTATTGAACATAAATTTTTACATTCTATTACTATATCAGATTGAAGCTTTTTAATCAAGCTTTCGTACTTCTTAAAATGTAGTAGCCTTTATCTTTTTCCAACACTTCTACATTATTAAATGTTTCTTCCATTTTCTTCTTCGCTGATGGCATACCTTGCTTTTTTTGAATGACGACATAAAGTGCGCCACCTTGATTTAAAACACTATATGCATCCTCTAAAATACCATGAACAACTTGCTTTCCTGCTCTAATCGGTGGATTAGTCAGCACAAAATCATAAGTGTCAGCTTCTACTTTTGATAAGCCATCACTTTCTTTGATTTCTACGTTATCTATGCGGTTTCTTTTTCTGTTTTTTCTTGATAATGTTAGTGCACGCTGATTGACATCAACCATCGTCACTTCATGATGTGGGGAAGTTTTTGCAATCATTAAACCGATAGGACCATAACCACAACCAACATCTAAAATGTTCTTAGTGGGGCCGGGGGGATATGCTTTCAAAAAAGTTTTCACTAATAAATCTGATCCAAAGTCAATCTTCCCTTTTGAAAAGACACCTGAATCAGTTATTAGATCTAAATCACAGTTATCATAGGAGTACGTAAAAAGCAACTCATCGCTTTCTACTTCAGGATTTTCATCATAATAATGACTCATGACTACACCTCTTTTAATCTAATTCTTCTTAGATTTATACTATACCCATTTATATGCATAATACATGGAATAAACTATTGTAAATTCATAGATATAGATCAAACAAGATAAAACCCCGTTATAGTAATAACGGGGTTTTCATTTCTCAAAGATTTCAGATTATGAGCATGATACTTAAAATCTGCGTACCGAAATAGCGATGCGTTAAGCTGCATGTATAACCTTCAATATATAATTATTAACTGTTAGCCAGCAAGAATTATTTTAATTCTACTGTAGCGCCAGCTTCTTCTAATGCTTCTTTAAGTTTTTCAGCGTCTTCTTTAGGTAAAGCTTCTTTGATTACTTTAGGAGCGCCGTCAACTAATTCTTTAGCGTCTTTTAATCCAAGACCAGTTGCTTCTTTAACAGCTTTAACAACTTTGATCTTAGATGATCCAGCTGATGTTAATTCAACATCGAAGTCTGTTTTTTCTTCAGCAGCATCTCCGCCACCTGCTGCACCTGCTGCTGCTACTGGAGCTGCTGCAGTTACACCAAATTCTTCTTCAATTGCTTTTACTAAGTCGTTTAATTCTAAAACTGACATTTCTTTAATTGCTTCAATGATTTGTTCTTGATTAGCCATTTTTAATATTCCTCCATTTAATTGTTTTTAATTATGCGCAATTATTCAGCGCTTTCTTCGTTTCCTTCTTTTTCTTCTCCAACAGCTTTAACCGCATAAGCGAAGTTGCGTACTGGAGCTTGTAATACTGATAAAAGCATAGAAACAAGACCGTCGTGCGATGGTAATGTACCAACAGTGTTAACTTCTTCTGCTGAGATAACATTGCCTTCCATAACACCTGTTTTAACTTCTAATGCTTTATGTTCTTTTGCAAATCCTGCGATAACTTTCGCTGGAGCAACAACATCTTCAGTTGAAGTAGCGATTGCTGTAGGACCCACTAAGAATTCATCTAACCCGTCAATACCAGCTTGTTCAGCTGCACGGCGAACCATAGTGTTTTTGTAAACTTTGTACTCAACACCAGCTTCACGTAATTGCGAACGTAATTCAGTTACTTCAGCAACTGTTAGACCACGATAGTCAACGACAACTGTAGATACTGAGTTTTTAAGTTGTTCTGCAATAATATCAACTTGTTGTTTTTTTGCATCGATGATAGCAGACATTTAGACACCTCCATAGATTTTAGTTTGGTGCTTTTAATCTTGAGTTAGTATGTACAAAAGCGCACTCTTGCACAGCACTCAATAAAAAAAGCACTTTCTACCCACGGCAAAAAGTGCTTGAAAGATCTAATTTCTTCACGTTCAAGTCAATTTTAGCCTCGGCAGGATATAGTTTTAAGTTATCTCTAACTCCTACTGTCTTAGGTAAAATAATACATTAACCAATATAACTGGTTTTATGTTTTATGTCAACATTTATTTAAGGCTGAAAGCGTAACTTTCAGCCTTAAAATATTTTATGTTATTTATTAAAGTTTGAAGCTTGAAGTGTCAACTTTTACTCCAGGACCCATTGTTGTTGTAACAGCAACAGATTTGAAGTAAGTACCTTTAGCTGACGCAGGTTTTAATTTAGTTAATACATCTTGTAAAGTCTTGAAGTTTTCAACTAATTTGTCAGTATCAAATGATGTTTTACCAATTGATGCATGAACGATACCTGATTTTTCAGCACGGTATTCAACTTTACCAGCTTTAATTTCTTCAACTGCTTTAGTAACATCCATAGTTACCGTTCCAGTTTTAGGGTTAGGCATTAAACCTTTAGGTCCTAATACGCGACCAAGTTTACCAACTTCGCCCATCATATCTGGTGTAGCTACTACTACGTCGAAATCAAACCAACCTTGTTGGATTTTTTCTACGTATTCACCTTCACCTACAAAATCAGCACCTGCTGCTTCTGCTTCAGCTGCTTTATCGCCTTTTGCGAATACTAATACACTTTGTGATTTACCAGTTCCGTTTGGAAGCACTACTGCTCCACGGATTTGTTGGTCATTTTTACGTGTATCAATACCTAAACGGAATGCCACTTCAACTGATGCGTCAAAGTTAGCAATGTTTGTTTCTTTAGCTAGTTCGATAGCTTCTTCAACACTGTAGTGTTTTTCGCGATCAATTTTGCTAGCTACTTCTTGATATCTTCTGCTTTTTTTAGCCATTTCATGTTCCTCCTTCAGTGGTTTTAGCGGAATTCCCTCCCACATTTACTTGCTTTCACAAGTTAAGAGCAGATAACAGTGAGGTTTAATTGTATTTTATCATTGGAATGAATTCCTAAATAAGTGACTTTTATCCCTCATATTGCGACAATTTTGAATGCTGTCATCATGTTTGTCTTACTGTCATCTGCTTCTATCGTCAATCTATGTTTTCATTACTAATATTAATTATTGAACTGTGATACCCATACTACGAGCAGTACCTTCGATAATACGTACAGCTGCGTCTTCGTCTGCAGCGTTTAAATCTTGCATTTTTTGGTTTGCAATTTCACGTACTTGATCTTGAGTTACTGTTGCTACTTTGTTTTTATTAGGTTCGCCTGAACCTTTTTCAACGCCAGCAGCTTTTTTAAGTAGTACTGGAGCCGGTGGAGTTTTTGTAATAAATGTAAATGAACGATCTTCATAAACACTGATTTCTACCGGAATGATTAAACCTGCGTCTTCTTGTGTACGTGCGTTGAATTCCTTACAGAATCCCATAATGTTCACACCTGCTTGACCTAATGCCGGCCCAACTGGTGGTGCTGGATTTGCTTTACCTGCAGGAATTTGTAATTTAACTACTTTTTCTACTTTTTTAGCCACGATGTGCACCTCCTTGATATCGTGATGTGGTCACAGGACTCAGTTTTGTCCTCCCACTCTTCTACATTTCGTGACGAAATGAACGCTCTAAGAGCGCGACCACAGTATTATAACATTACCCCATTACATAAAGCAATGGTAAAGTGTAACTTTTTTTATATAACCCCTTATCACTTTAGTGTTTAGGGGGTCTTATTGCATGAGCTTGAGCTCAGGTAATCTTTTAAACCCCCTTATCACTTTAGTGTTTAGGGGGTCTTATTGCATGTAAATTAACATCTCTTGCCTTAGCAAGTTTAGCATTACTTATATACCTTTATAACTTCTCTATTTGATCAAATTCTACTTCTACTGGTGTTTCTCTACCAAACATGTCTACAAGAACAGTAAGTTTGAATTTTTCAGCCTCAATTTCTTGGACTTCTCCAACTTGATTTGCAAATGGACCAGACTTGATTCTCACTTGTTCACCTAAATCTAATTCAACATCAATTGTTTTCTCTTTCATGCCCATTTGTTTAAGGATAAAACGTGCTTCTTCTGGTAGTAATGGATTAGGTTTAGATCCAGAACCAGCTGAACCAACAAATCCCGTTACGCCAGGTGTATTTCTTACTATATACCACGACTCATCAGTCATCACTAATTCGACTAACACATAACCAGGGAATGTTTTTTTAGTTAATGTTTTCGCTTTACCATCTTTAACTTGTGTTTCTTCTTCTTCCGGTACAACAACTCTGAATATTTTTTCCGTCATATTCATAGATTCAACACGTTTTTCTAAATTCTTTTTAACTTTATTCTCATAACCAGAATAAGTATGCACAGCATACCAACGCTTTGCGCCAACTTCTTCAGACATGTCGTCACTCCTAACTATTTAATTAACTCTATAATTCTACCAATTCCTAAGTCTAAGGCATAGAAGAATACTAAGAAAAATACTACTGTAGTTACAACAATGACTGTGTATTTAAATAATTCTTCTTTCGTTGGCCAACTTGTCTTTTCCATTTCTGACTTTACGCCTTGGAAGAAATTTTCTTTTTTAGCCATTAACAAGACCTCCGTATTATTTCGTTATTCCTTATTTGCTTATTCCATACAACAAATTAAGCAAATACAATACTCTCAACTTAGTTGGAAGGGTATATTCACTCATTTGATTACTGATTATGCGTTTTTGTTATTTTGATTCCTTATGCATCGTATGTGCGTTACATCTCGGACAATGTTTCTTTAATGTCAGTCTGGATGTAAGGTTACTTTGTTTCGGAACGTTATAATTTCTACTGCCACAAACTTCACAATTTAATGGAACTTTTTTCATTAGACTTCACCTTACTCATTATAATACCAATCTACTATACAGAACTTATAAGTCAATTGTCAATCGTCAACAATTCACTTAAACATACGATTCTAGTGATATTAGCATCCATATATTAATTGTAAAACATAGTTTATTTCTTTAAACAACATCTTATCTTTATTTTACATCGTTGTATCGCATTGTAAACTACCTTAATATTTAAATCTAATAGGTTCGCGATTTCTTTGGGCTTATAATCATTTAATATATAATTTATAATTTTTTGTTCTAGTGGTGTCAACCTGTTTAAGCATTGCTTCAGTTGGGCTGTTACTTCCTTAGAAATAATATATCGTTCTATATGCGTTTCTGATTTCAAACTATTGTAAGTAACTAGAAATTCATTAACAAGCATCTCTTGCCTTCGATTGTCATTCATCTTTTTACGTATATAGTCATTTTTTATATTTTTTATAACTCGATTAACATAATGCTCTAGCGGCGTCGACTTAGTAAAATCAAATTTGCTTAAAGCACGGTAGAGTTTTATAAGGACTTCCTGACACAAATCTTCTTTATCATTAGGATGAACTGAAAAATGATTGAGTTTATGTTGAATCAATGGCATGATCTCATCAATGATTTGTAATACATTTAACTCATTTCGTATTTGCTCTTTTTTTGGCGCTGTATATTCTTTGTGGTAAATTCTATTAAGCATAACCCTGTATCCTTTCTTTAAATTAAACATAGGATACAGAGTTTGCTATCAAAAAATCAAGGTTACAAAATAGTCACTTATGATTATCTCCACGTCTCAGTTTTTCAAATTCTTTCAAAATCTCGTGAGAAAGTTCAATACGTGTGCGTGGCTTTTGTTCATTGAATCCATCTAGCTTTTTGGATACAGACACTTCATTCTCTCTCAAATCTCTCCACATTTCTCTTGAAGAAATCCGATAAGCGCCGGTGCCAAATATAGCATGTTGTTCACTCATATCACTCGTAACAACAGTAATATGTTTTGTATGCTTATCATACAAGTCATAGACATAACGCTCTATGTAGCTGTCGGCAGTCTCTTTTTCTTTAGTAAATATCGTTTTAACCCCATGGTACATATATTCTGAATGTGGTCCAGATTGTTCATAAGCATCAAAGACACACACCACTTCATCAGCAATCACTGCGTTGTAATTCGCTATCGCTGTTAAAAGTTGTTCTCGTGCTTCTTCAAGATTCTCTTTTGCTATACGACTTAATTCCGGTGATTGCCCAATCAAATTGTAACCATCAATGATTAAGTAACGATCCTTCATCACGAATCTCCAATCTGGTTACGTTTACGGTATACTTCGTACATCATTAAACTTGCTGCAACTGATGCGTTTAAACTGTTAACGTGTCCTACCATAGGAATATTGATATAGAAATCACATTTATCTTTAACTAAACGGCTCATGCCTTGCCCTTCACTACCTATTACAATTGCCAAAGGCATGCCTGCGTCCATTTCTCTATAGTCTGTCGAATTTGCTGCTTCTGCACCAACAACCCAGTAACCATTATCCTTTAACGCTTCAATCGTGTTAGCTAAATTAGTGACACGCATAACAGGTACATGTTGAATCGCCCCTGTAGAAGCTTTGGCTACCGTTTGTGTAAGTGCTACTGAACGTCTTTTAGGAATGATGACCCCATCAACACCAGATGCATCCGCTGTTCTTAGAATAGACCCTAAATTATGTGGGTCTTCTAAGCCATCTAGTATAACTACTGTAGATAACTTCTCTTGCGATTTTTGCGTAGCCAGAAACTCGTCAAAGTCTGCATATTCGTATGGAGCGATATATGCTGCAATGCCTTGATGAGGTGAATCGGACAATCCATCTATTTTAGATTTCGGCACTGATTGTACAATAATTTTTTTACTATTTGCCTTTTTTAAAATTTCATTTATTTGGCCTTTTTTGATAGTATTTTGAATTAAAATTTTATTAATTGTATGTCCGGAGACAATTGCTTCTTTTACTGCATGGCGACCGACTATCACTATCTCTTCCACAGTACCACTACCTTTCGTCTACATTCTTTACGATACATTCTAATAATGTTGCTAAACGTTCATGCTCTTTTTCTAAGTATAAGTAACCGATGACTGCCTCTAGCCCAGAACTTTTTCTATATGTTTGTATGTCCGTGTTTTTTGCCTTTGTATAACTCTTAGCATTTCTACCACGTCGTACGATATCTCGTTCACTTTCAGTAAACCAATCGTTCTCTAATAAAAACTCCAGTGTTTGCGCTTGGCTCTTCGCTGATACATAACGTTTCGCTTCTTGATGTAACCGATTCGGTTTTGCTTTTAATTTCAGAACGATATATTCTCTCACGTGTTGATCTAAAACTGCATCACCCATGTATGCCAAAGTCAAAGGGTTCAATAATTTATTATCCATATTAACCACGTTTAAATCTCACACCTTGTGGCGTATCTTCTAAAATAATATTTTGTGCTTTTAAATTATCGCGAATCTCATCTGCGCGCGCAAAATCTTTATTTTTTCTCGCATTGTTTCTTTCTTCTATAAGTGCTTCAACCTCTTCGTCTAAAAGTACTTCACTTTCTTTACCTTTTAATGGCACGCCTAACACTTCACTGAAAATATTATACACTGCTTTGAAACGTTCAATCACTTCTGTAGAAGTCGTATTTTCTAACACATACTTGTTAGCTAATTTTGCTAAATCGTACCAAGCTGTAATGGCGTTCGCTGTGTTGAAATCATCATTCATCACTGTTTCAAATTGTTTTAAAATGTTGTCAATAGCTTCAATGTATTCTGATTGATCTGCAACGTTTGCCGCAATAGCTTCACGTTCTTCAATTGCTTGATAACTATTACGTATACGTTCCAATCCACTTTTTGCCGCTTCAACAAGTTCCATATTATAATTGATTGGACTTCTATAATGCACACTAATCATAAAGAAACGTAATACATCTGGGTCAATTTGTTTAATAATATCGTGAACGAGCACAAAGTTTCCTAAAGATTTACTCATTTTTTCATTATCAATATTGATAAATCCATTATGCATCCAATAGTTAGCAAACGGCGCATGGTTATGTGCTTCAGATTGTGCAATTTCATTTTCATGGTGAGGGAATTGTAAATCTGTACCTCCAGCATGTATATCAATCGTTGCACCTAGTTCATGGTATGCCATAACAGAACATTCAATATGCCACCCTGGTCTACCCTTACCAAACGGACTATCCCAACTTATTTCATCTGGTTTCGCTTCTTTCCATAAAGTAAAATCTAAAGCATCCTCCTTTTGCTCTCCTTGTTCAATGCGTGCGCCTACTTTTAAGTCATTTAATGATTGATGACTTAATTTACCGTAGGTTTCAAATTTACGTGTTCTAAAGTATACATCGCCGCCACTTTCATACGCATATCCTTCATCGACAAGTTCTTTAATAAACTTAATTATATCATCCATATGATTCATCACTCGTGGATTAGATGTTGCTTTTTTCACATTCAGTGCACCAACATCCTCGTAAAATGCTTCAATATAACGATCTGCTATAGTTTCTACAGATTCTCCTAACTCATTCGAACGTTTGATTAATTTATCATCAACATCGGTAAAGTTCGATACATACACGACTTCATATCCTTGATATTCAAAATATCTCCTTACAACATCATAATTAATTGCAGGTCTTGCATTACCAATATGTATATAATTATATACTGTTGGTCCACAAACATACATTTTAACCTTACCTGGTTCAATAGGCTCAAACGTCTCTTTCTGACGTGTTAGCGTATTATATAATGTAATCATCTTGTATCTCTCCATTTCTTGTTTTCTCAAGTTGTTTTTCTAATTCTTTTAATTGTTCATATACGGGATCTGGTAAATTACGGTGTTCGAATGTTTTACCGATACGTTTACCATCTTGTTTAACAATATGGCCAGGTATTCCAACTACTGTTGAATAGCTTGGAACAGAGTTTAATACAACCGAGTTCGCTCCTATGTTTACATTTGAATCAATTTTTATATCACCAAGTACCTTCGCACCAGCAGCGATTAGAACATTATCGCCAATATCAGGATGTCGTTTTCCTTTTTCTTTACCAGTGCCACCTAGCGTAACGCCTTGGTATATCGTGACATTATCGCCAATATTACATGTTTCACCAATAACGACGCCCATGCCATGATCAATGAATAATCGCTTACCTATATTAGCACCTGGATGTATTTCAATACCTGTGAAAAAACGAGCTACTTGGGAAATTAATCTTGCTAATATGAATTTTTTCTTTTTATAAAGTTCATGAGCAATTAAATGACTCCATACTGCATGAACGCCAGCATAAGAAGTTACTACTTCTAATGTTGTTCGCGCAGCTGGATCCTGTTCAAATACCATGTTTATATCATCTTTCACTCTTCTTAAAATCTTAAACAAGGTTGCTACCTCCTTATTAGAAAAGCACCTCTAACTCAATTGTTAGAGGTGCTTTGCACGGTTCCACTCTTATTTTAAAGATAAGTTGGTTACATTCGCCACCATACAATGTAAGCACATTAACACAACTTATTTTCACTCATTAAAGTATATTTAATTTAGCAACGCAAAGGTGCATTCAGCAATGTCAGTGATGTGCTTACAGCAACCGCACACTCTCTTCACACATTTCATCACTTACTAATCCTCTGGATATTTCAATTTAATCATAGGTGGTTCATTGTAATTTTTCAAGTATTTTAATCTTGGATGTTCACCTATGCCAACACTTTTTATTATACGTATTTTTTCAAACGTAATAATACTTTTTCTTTACCTAACACTTCAATCGTATTTGGCAATTCTGGTCCATGCATTTGGCCAGTTACAGCAACACGGATAGGCATAAATAATTGTTTGCCTTTAATACCAGTTTCTTTTTGAACTTCTTTAATCGTTTTCTTAATTTCTGCAGCTTCAAATGGTTCAAGCGCTTCTAATTTTCCATATAAGTGATTCATGAGTTCTGGCACTTGCTCACCATTAATAACTTCTTGCTCATCTTCACCTAATATTTGTTCGTCACGGAAGAATAATTCAGATAAAGGAACAATCTCTCCAGCGTAACTCATTTCTTTTTGATAAAGTGCAACAAGTTTACGGCCCCATTCTAAATCTGCTTCAGTTGGATCTTCAGGCAGCAATTCAGCTTTAATAAGGTGTGGTAAAGCAAGTTCAAATACTGTTTCAGTATCTTTTTGTTTCATATATTGGTTGTTCACCCAAGCTAATTTTTGCTTGTCGAAAAATGCAGGCGATTTAGATAAACGTTGTTCATCAAAGATTTTAATGAAATCTTCTTTAGAATAAATTTCTTCTTCGCCTTCTGGAGACCAGCCTAATAATGTAATAAAGTTAAATAACGCCTCTGGTAAATAACCTAAATCACGATATTGCTCGATAAATTGTAGGATTTGGCCATCACGTTTACTTAATTTTTTACGCTCTTCATTAACGATAAGTGACATGTGAGCAAATCTAGGAGCTTCCCAACCAAATGTTTCATAAATCATTAATTGTTTAGGTGTGTTAGAAATATGGTCATCACCACGAATAACATCAGAAATCTCCATATAATGATCATCGACTGCTACTGCAAAATTATATGTTGGTATGCCATCTTTTTTCACAATAACCCAGTCACCCATATTATTTGAATCAAACGAGATTTCGCCTTTAACCATGTCCTCAAATGAGAACGTTGTATCTTTAGGTACACGGAAACGAATTGAAGGTTGACGACCTTCCGCTTCGAATTGTTGACGTTCTTCCTCAGTTAAATGTGCATGTTTACCACCATAACGAGGCATTTCTCCATTTTTAATTTGCTCTTCTCGCTCAGCTTCTAGTTCGTCTTCAGTCATATAACATTTGTACGCTTTATCTTCATCCAATAGTTGTTGTACAAGTGGATTATAAATTTCTCCACGTTCTGATTGACGATAAGGTCCGTAACCCTTGTCTTTATCTACTGATTCATCCCAGTCGATACCTAACCATTTTAAATTATCAAATTGTGAAGATTCTCCGTCAGTTAAATTACGTTTACTATCTGTATCTTCAATACGGATTACAAAATCTCCATCATAATGTTTAGCAAATAAATAGTTGAATAACGCAGTTCTTGCATTACCGATATGCAAATAACCTGTTGGACTTGGGGCATATCTTACTCTTACACGATTACTCATTATGTTCACTCCCGTTTTAATTATTAATTTAGTAATGTTTTAGTCGAGTTTTATGTGCTTAACGCTTGTTTCAATAACACATCAAATAAGCTGAACGTGTGTCACCTTAACTTTATGTTATTGACAATAACAAAGACGCTCAACCATTAATAAGTTTGTTATTCATTCGCTTATTAATAATACCATAGCTTATCATTTTTTAAAGTATCACTATTCAAAAACATTGTGTACTTTCACACATACATTTTGTACCAATAGCTGTCAATATAGTAATACAATTTCGCTATCTATTGTAGCACTTTAAGGCCTAAGAAGATATTACTGTGCTTAAATTCTAAATCAGCATACCTTTATTTTTATATTTAATATACACTTATAAAAAAGGTTTCATGTGAAACTGTAACTCTCAGAGCTACACTTCCATATGAAACCTCCCTGGTCATTATTTAATTAATTTTTTTGGCAAAAATGATTCTTCCAGATGATGTTTGCAATAAACTAATCACCTCTAAATCAATATATTCACCAATATTCTTTTTAGCGTTATCAACGACCACCATTGTACCATCATCTAAGTATCCAACCGCTTGACCTGATTCTTTACCCATCTTAGTAAGTAATAAGTTGAATCGATCACCTTGATGTACTGAAGGTTTAATTGCTTCTGATAAATCATTTACATTTAACGCTTGAATGCCTTGAACGTGACAAACTTTATTTAAATTAAAATCTGTAGTAATAATATGTGCTCTGTAATGTTGTGCTAATTTAATTAGCATAGCATCAATATCACTATGTGATTTAGTTGGGTGGATAATGCGCGTAGGGTGATCTGTGTCATATAATGAATTTAATATATCTAATCCACGTTGTCCCTTTTCTCGCTTCACACTATCATTTGCGTCTGCCACAACTTGCAGTTCATTGATGACACCTTGAGGTATAAGAATCTCCCCATCGATAAAACCACACTCAATAATGTCTAAAATACGACCATCTATAATTGCACTTGTATCAATAATTTTTGGCACTGCATTTCTTGCGTTGATGGACATAGAGCGCGCTATATTTTCTGGAAAGAATAACAACATTTCATCACGTTTGCGCAAGCCAAATTGGAAACCGAAATAACCTAAAATAATGGTAATAATGATTGGTACAAAATGATTCAATACATCATTACCTATAATTTGAAAAATAAACGATATCATAACAGAAATCACTAAACCTATCATCAGCCCAATCGTGGCAAATAAAATCTCTACAGCACTTTGACGCATGATTGTTTGTTCTATTTCTCTCAAGGCAGTTGTTGCTTTCTTTATAAACCAACCAAAAATTAAAAAGAATATAATAATTCCAAGTAATCCGTTAAAATAATTATTTTTGAGTAGCATCAAATCACTTAAACCTGCATCTACAACAATTTCTGGTATAAAGTATACGCCTAGACTAGCACCTAAAATGATATAACACAAAATAACGATAATTCTTATAACATTCACGTTCTAACACCCCTTTCTCAAGTAAGTCATACTGACTCTATTTTTTACTCTTAATTTAAGCGTTCACATTAATGTTTTGTTAGTGCATATTTTAACGCTTCATGAACATTTTTTACGCCAATGACTTTAATCTCACTAGGAAATTGCCATCCACCAATATTAGATTCCGGAATAATGATACGTTTAAAGCCTAACTTTTCCGCTTCTTGTACACGTTGTTCTATACGTGAAACACGCCTCACTTCGCCAGTCAGTCCTACTTCTCCAATAAAACAATCTAAACCATCTACAGTTAAATCTTTAAAGCTTGAAGCTGTGGCAACAACAATACCTAAATCTACAGCTGGCTCAGTTAGTCTTACACCACCAGCTACTTTGATATATGCGTCTTGCTGTTGAAGTAGATAATTTTCTTTTTTTTCCAATACAGCCATCAATAAACTCAAGCGATTGTGGTCAATGCCAGTGGCCATACGTCTAGGGTTATTAAAAGTTGTAGGCGTTACAAGCGCTTGTACCTCAATTAACAGTGGTCTCGTACCTTCCATTGTAGATACAATTGTCGAACCTGGCACATTTGTCGAACGTTCTTCTAAAAACATCTCAGAAGGATTTTTAACACCTTTCAAACCAGTTTGTTTCATTTCAAAAATACCCATTTCATTCGTTGAACCAAAACGGTTTTTTACCGCTCTTAAAATACGGTATGCGTGATGTTCATCACCTTCGAAATAAAGTACTGTATCTACCATATGCTCTAATAAACGTGGCCCAGCGATTTGCCCTTCTTTTGTTACATGTCCTACGATAAATGTAGCGATATTCATTTGCTTAGCAATATTCATTAAACTCTGTGTACTTTCTCTTACTTGAGACACCGAACCTGGAGCTGAACTAATTTCAGGATGAAATATCGTCTGAATCGAATCAACTACCAGTAAGTCAGGTTTTAATTGTTTAACCGTGTCATGTATTACTTCTAAATCTGTTTCTGCAAATACATTTAATTCACTTGAATCTTCATCTAACCTTTCAGCTCTTAGTTTAGTTTGATTTAATGATTCTTCACCCGTTATATACAAAACATTATTTGATTGCGATAAGGCTGCACATATTTGTAAAAGTAAAGTAGATTTCCCTATCCCAGGATCTCCACCAATTAAAACTAAAGAACCATTAACGATACCGCCACCGAGAACACGATTAAATTCGTCCGATTTCGTTTTGATACGAGGTGTCGTTTCTTGTTTGATGTCATTTAACTTTTGTACTTTCGATGCATTATCACGACTACGCACACCATGCTTTGGACTTGCTGCTTTTTGCTCAATAATCTCTTCCATTTGATTCCAGCCACCACAGCTCGGACATTTCCCCATCCACTTTGGGGATTGGTAGCCACATGCCATACATTCAAAAACCACTTTTTTCTTGGCCATCATTGTACCTCCATCTTTCATTGAACAAATCTATTTTATACCTCTACTTGTTTAAAAACAAATTTTATTCTCGTTTAAATTATTGCTAGCTTTGCTATTAGTTTCCATTCAATTATTTTAATTCAATTTTTATTATAACGCTACCTATATAAAAGGTATTTTTATAAAATGCCTTTTACAGTTATATAGTATCACTAATGATATATTTATATGAGAAACCATATCCTTAGTTATTGCAACACAAAACTTCTGAATATTAACAATTAGAAAACGCTCCTCAAAGGCGTGTCAACACATTTGAGAAGCGCATCAAGCTTAAATTATTAAATTTTAGCTAATGAAACTTAAGATTCTAATGTTTCTTTATCTTTCGTTTCTTCTTTTCTATCTTGAATATTATATTTGAATTCTTTACCATCGTGATCTATTTCGACTTCCTTACCTTCAATCTTATTACCGTCTAAGATGAGTTCACTTAAGTTATCTTCTACGATTTTTTGAATTGCACGGATTAAAGGTCTAGCACCATACTCTGGATCATAGCCTTCTTCAGCGATTTTGCCTTTTGCTGTTTCAGTAACATTGATATTAATATCTTGCTCTGATAAGCGCTCAGTAAGCTTATTAATCATCATCGTTACAATTTCTTTCAATTCATCTTTAGAAAGTTTGTGGAATACAATAATGTCATCGACACGGTTTAAGAATTCAGGACGGAAAGCATTTTTCAATTCTTTCATCATTGTTTTACGGATTGTTTCGTAATCCTGACCTTCTGTTGCCCCGCCGAACCCAGCAAAGCGTTGATCTTGTAACTCTTGTGCACCAACGTTTGATGTCATAATAATTACTGTGTTACGGAAATCGACACGACGTCCTTTTGTATCTGTTAGATGTCCGTCATCAAGCACTTGTAACAAGATGTTAAATACATCTGGATGCGCTTTTTCAATTTCATCAAATAGAATAACAGAATAAGGTTTACGTCTTACTTTTTCAGTCAATTGTCCACCATCATCATGGCCTACATAGCCTGGAGGAGCACCTACTAAACGACTGACTGCGTGTTTTTCCATAAACTCACTCATGTCTACACGAATCATTGCATCATCTTCGCCGAACATAGACTCTGCTAAAGCACGTGCTAATTCTGTTTTACCTACACCTGTAGGTCCTAAGAAAATAAAGCTACCGATAGGACGTTTAGGATCTTTCAATCCAGCTCTTGCACGTCTTACAGCCTTACTAATTGATGTTACTGCATCTTTTTGCCCAATAACTCTATGGTGAAGTGTGTCTTCTAAGTTCAATAGACGATTAGATTCAGTTTCGTTTATTTTCGTTAATGGAATACCAGTCCAACCAGCAATCACTTCGCCGATATCTTCTTCAGATAGGGATGTGTTTTCACCGTTTTGGGCATTCTTCCAGTTATTATTTGCTTCTTCATATTGTTTTTCTAATTTAGTTTGTTTATCACGAAGATTTGCTGCATTTTCAAATTCTTGTGAATGCACTGCTGCATCTTTTTCATTTTTAACTTGCTCAATTTCTTGCTCAAGCTCTTTTAAGTTTGGCGGTGTCGTATGACTTTTAAGTCTTACTTTAGAACTAGCTTCGTCAATTAAATCAATTGCTTTGTCAGGTAAGAAACGATCTGATACATAACGATGACTTAAATTGGCAGCTGCGATAACTGCTTCATCTGTAATATTGATACGATGATGTGCTTCATAACGATCACGCAACCCTTTTAAGATTTCAATTGTATCTTCAACCGTTGGCTCATCAACTTGAACTGGTTGGAAACGACGTTCAAGCGCTGCATCTTTTTCAATATTTTTACGGTATTCATCTAATGTTGTAGCACCGATACATTGTAACTCACCACGTGCTAACGCTGGTTTCAAGATGTTAGATGCATCAATTGCGCCTTCAGCACCACCAGCGCCAACTAATGTGTGTAACTCATCAATGAATAGAATAACGTCACCTGCTTGGTGAATTTCTTCCATTACTTTTTTCAAGCGTTCTTCAAACTCGCCACGATATTTTGTTCCAGCTACAACTGTTCCCATATCAAGTGACATGACGCGTTTACCTTTAAGTGTTTCAGGTACTTCATTGTTAATAATTGACTGCGCTAAACCTTCTGCAATTGCTGTTTTACCTACGCCAGGCTCACCAATTAATACTGGGTTGTTCTTAGTACGACGACTTAACACTTCAATAACTCTTGTAATCTCGCTGTCTCTACCGATTACTGGGTCTAAAGTGCCGTCTTTTGCAATCACTGTTAAATCACGAGCAAGACTATCTAATGTTGGTGTATTGTTAGATTTATTAGCTTGTGCATTTTTATTACTTAATTCTGGACTACCAAGTGCTTTTACTACTTGCGCACGTGCTTTCGTTATATTTAAATCTAAGTTTGCAAATACTCGTGCCGCTACACCTTCATTTTCTCTAATTAATCCGAGTAAAATGTGTTCTGTACCTACAAAATTATGGTGTAACTTTCTCGCTTCATCCATTGATAATTCAATGACTTTTTTCGCACGAGGTGTGTAGTGTAAAGCACCCATTTGTTCTTGACCATGGCCGATTAATTTTTCTACTTCTTCTACTACTTTTTCTTCAGTTATATCAAATGATTCTAATACTTTAGCTGCAATACCTTCAGGTTCTTTCATTAAACCTAAAAGTAAATGTTCTGTACCGATATTAGAATGATTTAAACGAATTGCTTCTTCTTGAGCATGTGCTAATACGCGCTGTGCACGTTCTGTCAGTCTACCAAATAACATTGCATGACCTCCTAATTTATATGTTCTCTTAATATATCTGCTCTTTTTTCATTTACTACTCTATCATCTTCATCATCTAATAAGAATGGTGATTGTATTGCCACCATCAACTCATTAAATTTAAAGTCTTCTAATTCTATATAGCCTAAATCAATACCAAGTTTCACTTCGCTTAACCTGAGTGAAGCTTCCTCCATAGATATTAGTCTACTATATTTTAATATTCCTAACGAACGATATACTCTGTCTAATGTTTCAATATGATTATGTCGGTGCAAACGTTCGCGAAGTTGAATTTCTTCATTAATAATTTGTTGCACGACTTCAGTTAAACTCTCAATGATTTCTTCTTCTGTTTTACCCAAAGTAAGTTGATTTGAAATCTGATAAATATGGCCATAAACTTGTGAACCTTCACCATATATACCTCTGATTGTAAAGCCAAATCGGTTAATCGTTTGAGCAATACGATTCATACGCTTCATTATTGTTAGACCCGGCAGATGTAACATGACACTCGCACGCATGCCTGTACCTATGTTGGTTGGACATGTAGTTAAATAGCCTAATGTTTCATCAAAACTGACATCTAACTCACTATCAAGCGTATCATCTATAGTAGAAGCTTTCTCGTACAGTGCTTGTAGTGATAAATCATTACCCATAGCTTGAATACGAACATGATCTTCTTCATTCACCATGATACTTAATGACTCGTCATCATTTAGCAATACTGCTGAAGCAGGCTGTCTGATTAATTCAGGACTTATAAGATGTTTCGCAACAAGTTTATATTTACTTTGCTGATCCATGGTGTCTAAACGTTTTATAAACAAGTCAGGAAGCGCATCTTGAACTTCGTTAACCACTCTATAACCATCTTGCTCTGATGGAAACATTAATGGATGGACATGATTTTCTAAATTTCTGGCCAACCGGATTCTTGAGGACATCACGACAGGGCTTTCTTCTTTATCGCGCATCCATTCGCTCATGTATGCACTGATATCATTCTCACTCATCATGTTTCACCTCGCTGTCGTCTTTAAGTGCTTTAATTTCATCCCGAACTACTGCTGCTTCTTCAAAATTCTGATCTTCAATCAACTGGTTTAAATATGAGGTTTTTTCTTCAATTTGTTTTTTTAAAGCTAATTTTCTGTGAGAAGATCGAGGTGTTTTTCCTGTATGTTCTATTTGACCACCTTGCACACGTCGCACAATATCGACAATATCATCTTTAAAAGTTGCATAGCAGTTTGCACAACCAAACTTACCAATATGTGCAATATCTTTTAACGTCACATGACAAGTAGGACATCTTTTTTCTTCTTTAAAAGCTATTTCATCAAAATCAATACCATGTTTAGCTGCTAAATGTTGTAAAATTTGCTTCACTACAAATGCGCCTTCAATATCATCTTGGGATTGCAACTGCTGATTTTGAGTCCAAGGATTTCCACCTTGCGCACAAGTTGAACAAACCCATTTTTCATTCACACCGTCTTGTCCTTTTACTGCTACTTTCACTTCTGCTTCATTCAAATGACAGTTTTCGCATAGCACGACTAAACACCTCGCTTTAGTAATAATTTATTACGGGTAGTAAACGTTTAATAATATTTGCCCGAATAATATCTCTTGATAATACATCCATTTTGAGTGTTTCTCTATCAATGACAGCATAAATCATTTTTGCTTCACGTTCATTGATATATTGTTTATCTAATAAACCATCTATAATATAATATGCTTGTTGTTGTGAAATTGACGGTCCTATTAATTGAAGTAAGTGATTAATGTAACCTGTTTCGTCTTTATTTTCAATTTTGGTGATTCGAATGTAACCACCGCCACCTCTTTTACTTTCAATTTCATAACCATGTTCATTTGTAAAACGTGTTTTAATTACGTAATTCAGTTGGGAAGGCACACAGTCAAAGCGCTGTGCAATATTTGCACGTTGAATTTCTACAACGTCTTTATTGGTGTCTTCAAATAATTTCTTAATGTACTGTTCTATGATGTCAGACATATTGTGCATGATTATCACCTCTTTTGACCTTCTTTGACTATATTATATGACCAACTTTGACCTTTTTCAACCAATATGATTAAAAAAGTTTTGTTTAAGGATGTAAGTGCTATCAATTTTATTGTATTATAGGTATTAAGAATATATAAAAGGGATGAATTATATGCATATTATTATTGGTTTAATTGGGATTGCAGTATTTCTTGGATTAGCCTTGCTTTTCAGCTCTGACAAAAAAAATGTACGTTGGCAATATGTTGGACTATTGTTATTGATTCAGCTTGTTATGGCATTTATTTTGTTAAAAACAAAGTTTGGTATTACAGTCATTGGTGGTATTTCAGTAGGATTTAATTATTTATTAACGCAAGCAGCGGAAGGTGTCAATTTTGTATTTGGCGGTATTAAATACATAGATCCAGACAACCCACCGTTCTTTTTTAACGTATTATTACCAATCGTTTTCATATCAGCATTAATCGGTATCTTGCAATATGCACGTATTCTACCGTTAATTATTAATGTCTTAGGTTTAGCAATATCAAAAATTAATGGTATGGGACGTTTAGAATCATATAACGCTGTTGCAGCAGCTATTTTAGGACAATCTGAAGTATTTATATCGTTGAAAAAGGAACTTGCTCATATTCCAAGACAACGTCTTTATACATTAACGGCTTCAGCAATGTCTACCGTTTCAGCTTCAATCATTGGAGCTTATTTTACATTAATAGAACCACGTTATGTTGTTACAGCAGTAGTCTTAAACCTCTTCGGTGGTTTTATCATCGCTTCTATCATCAACCCTTACAAAGTTGATGCAGCTGAAGATAAATTGATTGTTGAAGAGAGTGAATCAGAGAAGCAGTCCTTCTTCGAAATGTTAGGGGAATACATTTTGGATGGATTTAAAGTTGCAATCATTGTAGGTGCAATGTTAATTGGTTATATCGCTATAATCGCTTTACTTAATGGAGTAGTGAGTGCAATTTTCTCAGGCATTTCAGGCGGCAGCATTACTTGGGACTTCCAAACACTTATCGGTTTCGTATTCGCGCCTTTCGCATTCCTTGTAGGTGTACCATGGAATGAAGCAGTACAAGCAGGCTCGATTATGGCAACGAAATTATTATCAAACGAATTTGTAGCAATGCAAAGTTTAAGTGAAGTTAAAGGTATGAGTGAACATGCGAAAGGTGTTATTTCAGTATTCGTAGTATCATTCGCTAACTTTAGCTCTATCGGTATTATCTCTGGTGCGATTAAATCGCTGAACGATGAAAAAGGGGATATGGTAGCACGTTTTGGCTTAAAATTACTATTTGGTGCTACACTTGTTTCATTTATTTCTGCAGCAATTGCTGGATTCTTCATTTAAAGTTAAATCTAAAAGAGAGCAACAAGGTATTAGTACCTTGTTGCTCTCTTTTTTATACTTTTTCTATTACAGAAGCTTTGACAATCTCTTCTATAAAATATTGTGTAACTCTGTAATCTTCTGTAAGTTCAGGGTGAAATGATACACCTAAATAGCGATCTTGTTGCACAGCTACGATTTTGTCACCAACTGTGCTAAGTACACACGCCTCTCCATACACACTTTCAATATGAGGAGCTCTAATAAATACGCCCTCAATATCTTCAGCAACGCCTTTTACATCTAATTCACTTTCAAAGCTATCAACTTGGCGACCAAATGAATTTCTTTGAACTGTGATACTTAATTTATTCAAGTAACCCACTTCCCCTACAATATCCTCAGCAAGTACAATTAAACCTGCACATGTACCAAACATTGGTAATGAAGACTGTTGTAGTGCCTCTTTAAACCCATATAAGTTCATCAGACGACGTAAGGTAGTAGATTCTCCACCTGGTATAATCAATCCATCAATCTCATTTAACTGTTCTATACGTTTGACTGCTACACCTTCATGACCACTTAATTCAATGTGATGTATATGCTCTCTCACTGCGCCTTGTAAAGCTAAAACACCAATTTTCATATTACCATCCACGCTCTTGCATACGTTCTTCTAATGACAATTCGTTAATATCTAAACCTTTCATTGCTGTACCTAACTCTTTAGCTAGACGACCAATCAATTCATAATCTTGGTAATGTGTAGTAGCTTGAACAATCGCTTTAGCAAATCTTTCTGGATCTTCTGATTTGAAAATACCTGATCCAACAAATACACCATCTGCGCCTAATTCCATCATTAATGCAGCGTCTTGAGGCGTTGCTACTCCGCCAGCTGCAAAGTTGACAACTGGTAATTTTCCATTCTCTTTTATAGATTTTAAAACATCGTATGGTGCGCCAATATTTTTAGCTTCAGTCATAATTTCATCGTCATTCATAACTGTTAGACGACTAACTTCTGAATTGACTTGGCGCATATGTCTAACCGCCTCTACAATATTTCCTGTACCTGGTTCTCCTTTAGTACGTAACATTGCTGCACCTTCGCCAATACGTCGTGCTGCTTCCCCTAAGTTACGGCAACCACAAACAAATGGAACCGTAAAAGAATCCTTGCGCAAATGAAACTCTTCATCTGCAGGTGTTAATACTTCTGATTCATCAATATAATCAACACCCATAGATTCTAATACACGAGCTTCTGTAATATGACCAATACGACCTTTAGCCATTACAGGTATAGATACAGCATTCATCACTTCTTCTACAATTTTAGGATTAGCCATACGCGCAACACCGCCTGCAGCTCTAATATCAGAAGGCACACGTTCTAATGCCATAACAGCAACAGCTCCAGCCTCCTCAGCTATTTTAGCTTGTTCTGCATTAACTACGTCCATAATAACGCCGCCCTTTTGCATTTCAGCCATTCCTCTTTTAACTCTTTCTGACCCAATAACTTTAGACATATTTAAATTACCCCTTTACTTAGTTGATTAAATTCATTTTAAAAGATAAACTGGTATTTAAAAAGGTACAATTCCGAAATAATTTAGGAGGTCAGATTAAGTGGCTAAAGAACATTTATATATTAATTTATATGAAAATCTAAAAAAACAAATCATTGAAGGACAATATAAATCAGGTGATAAATTTCCTTCTAAACGTGTATTAGGTCAGCATTTGGCTGTAAGCAACACAACCATCGAACACGCATATCAAATTCTATCAGATGAAGGTTATATATACTCTAAACCTCGTTCAGGTTATTTTGTATCTGACGTAGAAACATTACCTATCATTTCTCGAAATCCTTCCCACTCACATATAAAGCAAAAAGAAACTGAAGATATTAAAACTCAACCAACATATGAGTATGCATTCAATCTAGCAGAAATCGATGCAGAATACTTCCCAATGCAACAATTCAGGAAGTATGCCAGAGATGCATTTGAAGATAACCAATTAAATCTTCTACAACATACAAATCCTAAAGGCGAATGGACGTTACGCCAGGAAATTGCTCATTACCTATTTAATAGTAGAGGTGTTACTTGTCATCCAGATCAAATTATTGTTGGTTCGTCTACAGAACAGCTCATCAATTTAATTACTGACATTCTAAACAAAGGCCGTTTCTTGATAGAGAATCCTAGCTATCCGCCAATCAAACAAGTCTTGGATAAAAAACATATCTCATATCTTCAAGTACCTGTAAATAAAACAGGAATTGCATTAGAACACTTTAATCGCTCTAATCATAATATTGCATACGTCACACCCTCCCACCAATTTCCTACAGGATATGTGATGAATTTAAAAAAGCGCACCCAACTTATTCATTGGGCACAGCAATTTGAAAATCGATATATTATTGAAGATGACTATGATTCAGAATTTCGTTATTTTGGGAAACCCATTCCTGCATTACAAAGTTTAGATACGAAAGACAAAGTAATATATATTAGTACTTTCTCAAAATCTTTATTTCCTAGTTGTAGAATAGCTTATCTCGTATTGCCAAAAAAAATACTCAATATATATAATAGTTTAAACAATAAAGAAGGTAATACAGTTCCTGCTCATATCCAAAAAATGGTAGCAAATTTTATGCAGTCAGGAAGTTTTGAAAGACATTTAAATAAAATGAGAAATGTTTATAGAGAGAAACTTAAATTTATATTAGATGCACTCAAACCCTATGAAAATCAATTAGAAATCGATGGTGCACTAGCAGGTATGCATTTTACATTAACCGTAAAAAACGGCTTAACCTTGAAACAATGCTTAAACAACGCTAAACGCAACAACTTAAAAATCATCCCATTTAGCACCTACGATAAGTCACACACATCAGTAAAATTTATTTTGGGATTTGGAGGTATCCCTCTTTCACAAATTGAACAGCATACCAATATACTCATCAAATCTTTAACGATATAAAGAGACAACGCTCTTGCAATCCATTATTGTACTAAACTCAATTTACTGAGCTTAGAAGTTGTTATGCAAAGGTTATAGAACTTATCAAAAACGTCAGCGTAAGTATTTTTGAAATGCCATTTTTTTATCTAGCAATCTATATGTATGTTTTTCAATCTAAAATTGTTGTCTTCGATAAAGTTTTACTTTTCAATTTATTGAGATTAGCAGTGTTTACGCATGAGCTTTAATACAGGCGATCCTCTATAGTTAACCACCTTTTTCGCATAAAAAAAGAGACCTTTTCGGGTCCCTGATTGCCTGTAAATTACTCCCTATTTTTTAAAAATAAAATTTAGGAGTAATTATAGAAAAGATAAATCTTTTCTATTCCACTTTCATTACTCACTTACCGCTTGTAAGCTCATTGCGTCTTTTACTGAGTTCGTCAGCTTCAAACGCTTTCTTAAATCAATTTTACAATTCTGTGATAAAGTACTCCTCCTCAATAATCTCAATTTATTGAGGAGGAGTGCTTTAGTTCAGTCGATTCTTCAAAGTTAAGCTTCTTTTTCGCACAAAAAAAAAGAGACCCTCTCGGGTCCCTGATTGCCTGGCAACGTCCTACTCTTGCGGAACGTAAGTCCGACTACCATCGGCGCTAAGGAGCTTAACTACTGTGTTCGGCATGGGAACAGGTGTGACCTCCTTGCCATTGTCACCAGACAATGAACTGTATAAAAATTATACATTCAAAACTAGATAGTAAGTAAAATTTGATAATGCCAAAACAAAACATTTAAATTTGATTAAGTCTTCGATCGATTAGTATTCGTCAGCTCCACATATCGCTATGCTTCCACCTCGAACCTATTAACCTCATCATCTTTGAGGGATCTTATAACCGAAGTTGGGAAATCTCATCTTGAGGGGGGCTTCATGCTTAGATGCTTTCAGCACTTATCCCGTCCATACATAGCTACCCAGCGATGCCGTTGGCACGACAACTGGTACACCAGAGGTATGTCCATCCCGGTCCTCTCGTACTAAGGACAGCTCCTCTCAAATTTCCTACGCCCACGACGGATAGGGACCGAACTGTCTCACGACGTTCTGAACCCAGCTCGCGTACCGCTTTAATGGGCGAACAGCCCAACCCTTGGGACCGACTACAGCCCCAGGATGCGATGAGCCGACATCGAGGTGCCAAACCTCCCCGTCGATGTGAACTCTTGGGGGAGATAAGCCTGTTATCCCCGGGGTAGCTTTTATCCGTTGAGCGATGGCCCTTCCATGCGGAACCACCGGATCACTAAGTCCGTCTTTCGACCCTGCTCGACTTGTAGGTCTCGCAGTCAAGCTTCCTTATGCCTTTACACTCTATGAATGATTTCCAACCATTCTGAGGAAACCTTTGAGCGCCTCCGTTACTCTTTAGGAGGCGACCGCCCCAGTCAAACTGTCCATCTGACACTGTCTCCCACCATGATAAATGATGCGGGTTAGAAATCCAATACAACAAGGGTAGTATCCCACCAACGCCTCTGCGTAAGCTAGCGCTCACGCTTCAAAGGCTCCTACCTATCCTGTACAAGTTGTACCGAATTTCAATATCAGACTACAGTAAAGCTCCACGGGGTCTTTCCGTCCTGTCGCGGGTAACCTGCATCTTCACAGGTACTATGATTTCACCGAGTCTCTCGTTGAGACAGTGCCCAAATCGTTACGCCTTTCGTGCGGGTCGGAACTTACCCGACAAGGAATTTCGCTACCTTAGGACCGTTATAGTTACGGCCGCCGTTTACTGGGGCTTCGA
>JBEAMH010000018.1:0-2170 GCA_040062795.1 Staphylococcus aureus | reverse complement strand
GGTCGGAACTTACCCGACAAGGAATTTCGCTACCTTAGGACCGTTATAGTTACGGCCGCCGTTTACTGGGGCTTCGATTCGTAGCTTCGCAGAAGCTAACCACTCCTCTTAACCTTCCAGCACCGGGCAGGCGTCAGCCCCTATACATCACCTTACGGTTTAGCAGAGACCTGTGTTTTTGATAAACAGTCGCTTGGGCCTATTCACTGCGGCTCTCCTGGGCGTTAACCCTAAAGAGCACCCCTTCTCCCGAAGTTACGGGGTCATTTTGCCGAGTTCCTTAACGAGAGTTCGCTCGCTCACCTTAGAATTCTCATCTTGACTACCTGTGTCGGTTTGCGGTACGGGCACCAGAATTCTAGCTAGAGGATTTTCTAGGCAGTGTGAAATCAACGACTCGAGGAAACAATTTCCTCTCCCCATCACAACTTGACCTTAAGAGTGCCGGATTTGCCTAACACTCAGTCTCATTGCTTGGACGTACAATCCAATCGTACGCTTCGCCTATCCTACTGCGTCCCCCCATCGCTTAAAACGAATTATGGTGGTACAGGAATATCAACCTGTTATCCATCGCCTACGCCTATCGGCCTCAGCTTAGGACCCGACTAACCCAGAGCGGACGAGCCTTCCTCTGGAAACCTTAGTCAATCGGTGGACGGGATTCTCACCCGTCTTTCGCTACTCACACCGGCATTCTCACTTCTAAGCGCTCCACATGTCCTTGCGATCATGCTTCAACGCCCTTAGAACGCTCTCCTACCATTGTCCTACGGACAATCCACAGCTTCGGTAATATGTTTAGCCCCGGTACATTTTCGGCGCAGTGTCACTCGACTAGTGAGCTATTACGCACTCTTTAAATGATGGCTGCTTCTAAGCCAACATACTAGTTGTCTGGGCAACGCCACATCCTTTTCCACTTAACATATATTTTGGGACCTTAGCTGGTGGTCTGGGCTGTTTCCCTTTCGAACACGGACCTTATCACCCGCGTTCTAACTCCTAAGATAAAATTGATTGGCATTCGGAGTTTGTCTGAATTCGGTAACCCGATAAGGGCCCCTCGTCCAAACAGTGCTCTACCTCCAATAATCATTACTTAAGGCTAGCCCTAAAGCTATTTCGGAGAGAACCAGCTATCTCCAGGTTCGATTGGAATTTCTCCGCTACCCACAACTCATCCGCTCACTTTTCAACGTAAGTCGGTTCGGCCCTCCATTCAGTGTTACCTGAACTTCAGCCTGGTCATGGGTAGATCACCTGGTTTCGGGTCTACGACCAAATACTCAACGCCCTATTCAGACTCGCTTTCGCTACGGCTCCACATTCACTGCTTAACCTTGCATCAAATCGTAACTCGCCGGTTCATTCTACAAAAGGCACGCCATCACCCATTAACGGGCTCTGACTACTTGTAAGCACACGGTTTCAAGTTCTATTTCACTCCCCTTCCGGGGTACTTTTCACCTTTCCCTCACGGTACTGGTTCACTATCGGTCACTAGAGAGTATTTAGCCTTGGGAGATGGTCCTCCCGGATTCCGACGGAATTTCTCGTGTTCCGTCGTACTCAGGATCCACTCAAGAGTGAACAAATTTTCGACTACAGGATTATTACCTTCTTTGATTCAACTTTCCAGATGATTCGTCTAATTTGTTCTTTTGTAACTCCGTATAGAGTGTCCTACAACCCCAACAAGCAAGCTCGTTGGTTTGGGCTCTTCCCGTTTCGCTCGCCGCTACTCAGGGAATCGAATTTTCTTTCTCTTCCTGCGGGTACTAAGATGTTTCAGTTCCCCGCGTCTACCTTCAATATGCTATGTATTCACATATTGATAACACGACATAACTCGTGCTGGGTTTCCCCATTCGGAAATCTCTGGATCAAAGCTTACTTACAGCTCCCCAAAGCATATCGTCGTTAGTAACGTCCTTCATCGGCTTCTAGTGCCAAGGCATTCACCGTGCGCCCTTAATAACTTAATCTTTTTTGACTTCCAACACGATTCAATCGGTTGAAAACCCAAAATGTTATTAATCTGTGAGTGTTCTTTCGAACACTAGCGATTATTTCTTTTTGAATTCAAGCTTTATTAAAACTCTAATTCACTCGGTTTTGCTTGGTAAAATCATAAATTTTACTTACATATCTAGTTTTCAATGTACAA
>JBEAMH010000065.1:0-538 GCA_040062795.1 Staphylococcus aureus | reverse complement strand
GGCGTCTATCGTATTAGCTATTTCTCGTGCAATCGGAGAAACGATGATCGTATCACTCGCTGCAGGTAGTACACCTAGTTCCTCATTAGATTTAACTGGGTCAATCCAAACTATGACAGGATATATTGTACAAGTGGCAACAGGAGATGCGACATTTGGCTCTGATATCTATTACAGTATCTATGCTGTTGGTTTCACATTATTCTTATTCACACTTGTGATGAATTTAATTTCACAATGGATTACGAAACGCTTTAGAGAGGAGTATTAATATGGGAGAGACAAATACTAAAGCGCTTGTTAATCAACAAAAAGTTGAAAAAAAACTTTCCAGTAGATTAGCAACAAATAAATTCAATAAATGGGCATTTTTCACATGTACTTTAGTAGCCTTACTTTTTTTAGCTGCTTTAATTATAGATACACTCATTAAAGGTGCAGGGCATTTAACACCGTCGTTCTTCACCAATTTCTCATCTTCTACGCCTTCAATGGCCGGTGTGAAAGGCGGTTTAATCGGTACAATTTGGTTAATGAT
>JBEAMH010000017.1:0-2357 GCA_040062795.1 Staphylococcus aureus | reverse complement strand
GAGCCTCGGAACCCTTAACAATCCCAAAACTTGTCGAATGGTCGGCTTAATAGCTCACGCTATGCCGACATTCGTCTACAAGTTTAGTTAAGGGTTCTTCTCAACGATCAATAAATTTTCTCGGCATAAAAGCGTGTTATAATTTAATTAGCGTTCTGTTTTCTTTTCACTGTTCACTTCTAAAAATGAAAATAGTGAAAGAAAGTAGCCACCAAATTTTATTGGTGGCTTTTTTATTTTGTTAAATCTTAAATGCCTTTAATTTTAATTTTAAAGGGGTATTTTAAAGTTTTAGGGGTAAATCATATAGTTTTATACCTAAAAACATACATAAGCTCTTAAAACGTAAATATGAGCCAAATAAATATATTCTCATTTCACAAACAAAATTTAAGCAAAACCAGTGGCTATTTTTTTTAGACACTGCCCAGTTACATGCAAATTTAAAAATTGGCATAAAAAGTGGGTAACCATGCTGGTTAAACGCTATAGTTCCCGCAGGGGCTAAAAACATAAAAAAAACGCTAGCTTTTTAGCTAACGTTTAGTAATATTTTTCTATATGTTTTTGTATTTCAGTTGCTTCTTTCTCTTTTTTTAATCCATCAGAATTTCTTGAAGCCTTATATATATCTACAATTTTTTTATAGTCAATTTCATAACCGTTTTTTTGTAACTCTTCCACAAAAAATTTATCACAATTTATAAGCATTATTCTTCCTCAATTTCATCAATCATTTCATGATTTAACTCTCTTTTTTCTTGTTCTGTTAAATCATGCAGTTCACTCGCTAAATATTCTTTTTGTTTCCAAATATAAAAAATTTGATAAATATATTCTGTCGGATCAATCTCTTTTAAATAATCTAAATCGCCATTTTTTAATAGCTTTTTCGCTTCTTTAAATAAACCTGAATACACTAAAACTTGTTTACCTTTCAAAGATTGATAATAAGCATCAAATACTTTTTGATTACTTAAATAATCACTATCTTTCCCTGAATATTTAGCCATTTCATAAAGTTCTTTATTGTTATTGGCTTTAACTCTTTGAACATGAACTTGTGTAATCTCTTCAATCCCTGTTACATCACGCCACAAATTTAACCATTCTTTTTGATTAATATAATAATTTTTATCAGTAAAATACGATTTATTAACCGCAATCAACACATGGAAATGAGGATTATAATCATCTCGTTCTTTGTTGTATGTAATTTCTAACTTTCTTACATAACCTTTGATAACACTGTTCACTTTTTTTCTTTTAATCAATTTTCTAAAAGACTGGTTGTAATGTTTAATCTCATTTTCTAATTCATTTTTAGACACATTAGGTGTCGTTAACGTTAAAAATATAAATTCTTTTTCATGTATCTGTTTAACATGCTGCATCATCAAAGATAAACCTAAAGCATCTTTTCTCGCTTTACGCCAAGCACAAACAGGACAAAAACGATTCTTACATGAATTGGCTTTATATAATTTCTGTTTTTCTAACGACTTATCAGTCACAAAAGACAAAAAGGTATTACAGTCCTTTACCAACGCCATTTGATTTTCCCCCACATGTCGCTCAATAAATTTTTGAAATACTTGATTTCTACGTTTTTTCTCAGTATACTTATCCATGTTATAACACTTAAAAAACAACTTAGTTTCTCTAAACTATGTATATAAAAAAGTTGCTTTTTCTCCTTTCATGTAAAGTTTTTTGCTAGTCACATAAAACACTACATTACTAGGTATGAAAAAGCAACTTTTTTTGTACTCTAATCCAGATATACCAATACTTTAAGGGTAACTAGCCTCGCCGGCAATAGTTACCCTTATTATCAAGACAAGAAGAAACTCGTTTTCAACTCGTTTTAAAATACAAATCTTAAAAATTTTTCTTTCACTTAATATAAATTAAAATATAAGCTATCAAATAGAAATTAAAGGAGAAGCTTAATGCATTATTTATATTTATTTATCTCAATTGCAACAGAAATAATCGGAACTAGTTTTTTAAAAACATCAGAAGGTTTCACAAAGTTATGGCCAACATTAGGTACACTACTTTCGTTTGGAATTTGCTTTTATTTTTTAAGTTTAACAATAAAATTTTTGCCCTTAAATATAACTTACGCAACATGGGCAGGTCTAGGATTAGTATTAACAACAATAATCTCAGTTATCGTTTTTAAAGAAAATGTTAATTTAATTAGTATAATTTCTATTGGCTTAATTGTTATAGGTGTAGTGCTCTTAAATGTATTTGGAGAAAGCCATTGATTATTTTATTCCAATTGCTTTATTGACGTTGAGCCTCGGAACCCTTAACAATCCCAAAACTTGTCGAATGGTCGGCTTAAT
>JBEAMH010000064.1:0-540 GCA_040062795.1 Staphylococcus aureus | reverse complement strand
CAATTACCGTTTAAATCTAAAGCTTGACCAGCAGGACATTGTTTTTTCTGACATTGACCATTTATAAGCGTTTCACCGACAGGGCATTTTTTAGGAACACATTTACCTGTTGAATCTTTTTCTAAACCGTCTGGACACTTAGATTCTTCACACTGATAAGTACCATAGCTACCATTGAGAGTACCACCAGCAACAGAAGACTCGACATGAATATTGCCACCAGTAGGAGAACCAGACTTAATACATTGGACATTAGCCCAAGGCCAAGTTAATTCAGCCTTATAACAAGCATCTTTAAGACTAGAATATTTTAAGCCGTCAACAACATATTTGCAGTTTTCAGGAGGTTCACCCCATGAACCAGACGCACCACCGCCACCAAAAGAGCCACCAGCAGCAAAACTTTGACTTGATAAAAAGACTAATATCAAGACCGCAACATAATTAATAAAGCGAGTACAAATATTATTACTATTAGCCATGACATTATATTTCCCCAAGTTTAAATTTAAAAAAGGACGATCCGAAGAACGCCCTTTC
>JBEAMH010000063.1:0-543 GCA_040062795.1 Staphylococcus aureus | reverse complement strand
CGTAGGCGGGAATCATGCCGGCCAGCGGGGCGAAGAACATGGCGATCAGGAACAGCACGCCGACGGTCACGGCGGTCAGCCCGGTGCGGCCGCCGGCGGCGACGCCCGACGCGCTTTCCACGTAGCTGGTCACCGGCGGACAGCCGACGAAGGCGCCGACCACGCTGGAACTGCTGTCGGCCTTCAGCGCGCGAGACAGGTTCTCGATCTTGCCGTCCTCGTTCACCAGGTTGGCACGATGCGCGGCGCCCATCAGGGTGCCGGCGGTGTCGAACATGTTCACGAAGAGGAAGGCCAGGATCACGCTGATCATGCCCACATTGAATGCGCCGGCAATGTCCATGGCTAGGAAGGTCGGCGCCAGGCTCGGTGGCATCGACACCAGGCCGCCATATTCCACCAGGCCCAGGGCCCAGCCCAGGGCGGTGACGCCGAGCATGCTGAATAAAATGGCGCCGAATACGTTGCGGTGGCTGAGCACGGCGATCAGCAGGAAGCACACCGCGGCGAGCAGCGCGGAAGGATTGCCGAACGAGCCCATGG
>JBEAMH010000062.1:0-546 GCA_040062795.1 Staphylococcus aureus | reverse complement strand
CACAGAAGAACAACCGACGATGCGTAGGACAAAAAAGAAGAAATTAAAAAAATTTCCGATTGTAATTTTAATCATTGTAATTATTTTAGCCATTATTGTTGGTTATTCTGTTCATGGTTATAAATCAGGTATTGAATACGCAAAAGATCATGGCAAAACGCTCAAGCAACATAAATTTAATGGTGCTAAAAAAAATGATGGAAAAATTACGATTATGGTCTTAGGTGCAGATAAAGAGCAAGGTGGTATTTCTAGAACCGACTCGATTATGATTGCACAATATGATTATATTCATAAAAAGATGAAGATGATGTCTGTAATGCGAGATATTTATGCAGATATACCAGGCAATGGGCAACATAAAATTAATTCAGCTTATTCTATCGGTGGACCTGAATTATTACGACAAACATTAAAGAAAAATTTAGGTATAGACCCTGAGTATTATGCAATACTTGATTTTACCGGTTTTGAAAAAATGATTGATGAATTGGAACCTAACGGTGTACCGATTGATGTTGAAAAAGATATGTCTAAAAATATAGG
>JBEAMH010000016.1:0-3039 GCA_040062795.1 Staphylococcus aureus | reverse complement strand
AGCCGACCATTCGACAAGTTTTGGGATTGTTAAGGGTTCCGAGGCTCAACGTCAATAAAGCAATTGGAATAAAGCAACTTTGTTATTTATAATTATTTGATTGGAGGTGTGAATATGTTTTTTAAGTGTTCTATATGTGATGAAAAATTAAAGAGAGGTTATAAAACTTTAGCATGTGAGAATAACCATACTTTTGATATTGCAAAAGAGGGGTATTCGAATTTAATTTTAGGGCATAAAAAAAGTAAATACGATAAAAAATTTTTTATTGCTAGAAGAGAATTGAATGATAGTAGCAATTTGTATTCGACATTAATTTTAAAAATCATAGAAATTATTAAAAAATATGAGATTAAAACTAAAAATAATGTAATAGATGTTGGTACTGGTGAGGGTTATATTTTAAATGAAATCAGTAAGTCATTTCTTGGTGGAAATGAATTCTTAGGTATAGACATTGCAAAAGAAGGTGTAAAAAAAGCAGCAAAATCATATAAAAATATAAATTGGTTGGTTGCTGATCTAGCTGATATACCAGTTATGAATGGGAATGTAGACTTTTTAATTAATGTGCTTAGCCCTTCTAATTATGATGAGTTTAAAAGAGTTCTAGATAAAGAGGGGAAATTGATAAAAATAATTCCTAATAGTGATTATTTAAAAGAAATAAGGAATATAGTCTTTAGTAATCATAAAAATAAGGATTATGATAATTCTGAGGTTATAGATTTATTTGAAGCTAATTTTAATAAAATTGAAATGATAGACATTAGTTATAAGGTTAAATTAAATAAAGAAGAATTGAATAAATTACTTGATATGACGCCTTTAACGTGGAATTTAAGTGACGTAGAAAAAGAAGGAATAATTAAGAAAAACTTAAGTGAAATTACGATGAGTTTTAAGGTTTTGGTTGGTGGTTTTAAAACGAGTTGAAAACGAGTTTCTTCTTGTCTTGATACTATATAGAAATAACTCAAAGATATTAAAAGTCGTTTTATCGTTGATATGACAGTATTTTTATGTATTTTTGTGCGTGAAAGAAAAAATTGACATAAAAAAGCTCCAGTAATATGATTAAGTTACGACGCTTAAATCAATACTGGAGGTCTTTTTATATGCAATATAATACTACTAAATGTATAGACGAAAATCAAGATAATAAAACATTAAAAGATATGACGAAAAGTGGGAAACAACGCCCATGGAGAGAAAAGAAGATAGATAATGTAAGTTATGCAGATATACTAGAAATCTTAAAAATTAAAAAGGCTTTTAACGTAAAACAATGTGGTAACGTCTTAGAGTTCAAGCCTACTGATGAAGGTTATTTGAAGTTACATAAGACATGGTTTTGTAAATCAAAATTGTGTCCAGTTTGTAATTGGAGGCGTGCTATGAAAAATAGTTATCAAGCTCAAAAAGTGATTGAAGAAGTGGTTAAAGAAAAGCCAACTGCTCGTTGGTTATTTCTTACTTTATCGACTAAAAATGCAATAGACGGTGACCATTTAGAACAAAGTTTAAAGCATATGTCTAAGGCTTTTAATAAATTAAAGATGTATACAAAAGTTAAAAAGAATTTGGTAGGATTTTTACGCTCAACTGAAGTAACAGTTAATAAAAATGACGGTAGTTATAATCAACATATGCACGTTTTGTTATGCGTTGAAAATGCGTATTTTAGAAAAAAAGAAAATTATATTACGCAGACGGAATGGGTCGATTTATGGCAAAAAGCATTACAAGTTAATTATCGACCAGTAGCAAATATTAAAGCGATCAAACCAAATCAAAAAGGCGATAAAGATATTCAAGCAGCAATCAAAGAAACCTCGAAATATTCGGTTAAATCATCTGATTTTTTAACTGATGATGACGAAAGAAATCAGGAAATCGTGAATGATTTAGAAAAAGGTTTATACCGAAAACGTATGTTGAGTTATGGTGGATTGCTTAAACAAAAACATAAAATTTTAAATTTAGACGATGCCGAAGATGGCAATTTAATTAATACAAGTGACGAAGATAAAACAACAGACGAAGAAGAAAAAGCACATTCAATTACTGCAATTTGGAATTTTGAAAAACAAAATTATTACTTAAAAGATTTGAAACGTTAGCTTAAAAGCTAGCGTTTTTTTTATGTATTTTTGCCCCTGCAGGAACTATAGCGTTCAACCGGCATGGTTGACCAGTTTTACCATGAAAATTTTAATTTGCATGTAAATGGGCAGTGTCTGAAAAATTCGCCACTGGTTATGTACAAAAAATGAGATAAACAATTTAACTTTTTAAGTTATATAAATTTTAGGGAGTTCCAATCAAATTAGAAAAATATATAAAAGAGCTATATCGTTTTTCTGGCTTATGTTTAAAAAGTACAAGTGATTGTATTTAAAATGACTTTAGCAACTTAAGTAATATGTCTTTTGAATACAAGTTAAATGTCAGAAAGATGTACCCTTATTTTGCTCATATTTGCGTTTTAAGAAACATATATAAATATACAGGTATAAAAATATATAAATATAGAGTTTGCTCTAAATACCCCCTTAAAATTCAAAATAAAGGCATTTAAAAATTAAGAAAATAAAAAAAGCTACTAGCAAAAAACTAGTAGCTTAAATCTTAGTTAAATTTCTATGTAGTATTAATTTTTATATCTACGCTACAACGTCGATTCTAGTTCGTGCAGTATTAATTTTTATATCTGCGCCACAACGCCGATTCCTTAAAACTAAGATAAAAATCGACGAAGGTCGATTATGGTTTTTTACGCGTTCTTTTTAGAACGCATAAGTGCGCCCTTACGGGATTTAACTAGATTATAACGACGAAAAATAGACCTGTAAAGCAATAACAGTTGGGTCTACTTTGTCTACTGGGTAGACAAGAAAAGAACACGCATTTATGCCGAGAAAATTTATTGATGTTGAGAAGAACCCTTAACTAAACTTGCAGACGAATGTCGGCATAGCGTGAGCTATTAAGCCGACCATTCGACAAGTTTTGGGATTGTTAAGGGTTCCGAGGCTC
>JBEAMH010000061.1:0-552 GCA_040062795.1 Staphylococcus aureus | reverse complement strand
AAGATGTAACAGGCATCAAAATGTCAGACGGTTCCATTTTAAAACCAGACTTAGTGGTTATGGCTGTAGGTATTCGTCCATACACGCAAGTGGCACAAGCATCTGGACTTGAAGTCAATAAGGGGATCGTTGTAAATGATTTTATGCAGACAAGTGATAAGCATGTTTATGCAGTAGGAGAATGTGCTGAACATAAAGGGAAAACTTATGGGTTAGTAGCACCATTGTATGAACAAGGCAAAGTACTTGCAGATTATTTAACTGATAATCCTACTGAAGGATACCAAGGTTCTACTACATTTACGTCATTAAAAGTTTCGGGATGCGATTTATATAGTGCTGGTCTGATACATGAGAGTGATGAAGTAAAAGGTGTCGCAATCTTTGATAGCATGCATAAACATTATAAAAAAGTATTTCTTAAAGAAGGTCATATCGTTGGTGCGGTGTTATATGGGGATATAGAAGAAGGTTCTAGATTTTTTAATATGATGAAGAAAAAAGAAACCATACAAGACTACACGATCGCATCATTGCTGCACAAAGGTGGAG
>JBEAMH010000060.1:0-553 GCA_040062795.1 Staphylococcus aureus | reverse complement strand
CAAACGCAGGGGCTCCCAACGGCGCAAAAAGGCCACATCCAAGGGCTCCACTGACGCATCGGCCTGGTTCATTGCGGCCAGGATGTAGAGGTCATGGGGCAACGCGTACTCGATCACATCGCCAGTGGCCGGATCGAGCATTTCAAAGTACTGCGTCTCCACACGCTTGGCTCCATTGGGGGCGAGGCGCTTGTCGGACTCGATGGCTACGATGGCTCCACCGAACACCTGCACCGCAGGGCCTCGGTTGATCTCATCGATGATCAATAGTGCAGCCCCATTGGCACCCTTCGCGTGCTCACTGGCGCGGTACAGCGTGCCCTTCACGATGGTGAAGTCTGGCTCTCCCGCTGCCTTGTTCACGGCTGGTGTGATGCCCGATACGAAGTCGCGGTACTTGGAGTTTTGGTGGAATACCGTCCGAAAGACTTTGCGATCCGTTTTAGTTGCGCCGGGAAAATGCTCGGTCAAAGCATCTGAGGCCTTCCTAGCCGGCGGAATGGGGACAGGGTTATTTGGGTCGTGTTTTGGAGCGGCGTCCGACTGTTGCCCA
>JBEAMH010000015.1:0-3695 GCA_040062795.1 Staphylococcus aureus | reverse complement strand
AAATTTTTTTCTAGAAAATCAATCTCTTTTTCCAAAGTTTGTTTTTTAAATTTAGCTGTCTCAATATGTTTACGGTCAGAGCCACGTTCACCACGCTTCAACTCAAAACCCTGTTTTTTCATATGCTCGGGGAATTTATCTTGTAGCCATAACAGTTCTTGACGATTAAACACATTTTTTCCTTGCAGTTTTCCATCACGCATAGGCACAACACCTAAATGCATGTGAGGGGTTTGCTCATCATTATGAACTGTTGCATAAGCAATATTTTGCTTGCCATATCGTTCGGAAAATAATTTATAACTTTCCTCAAAAAATCGTTTTTGTTCTCCTGGATCCAGTTGCTCAAAAAAATCTCGGTCAGATGTTACTAGCAACTCATTTACAAGAACAGCATCTTTCCTCGTTTTTCTTGTACCTGTTTTTTGTGATTCAATAATTTCTTTGACACGTTCGTTGTAATCAATATTTTTATCATTTTTCAAATCATAATTTTCACGTGTTCGCTCATGGTCAATATCATCATTCGTTCTACTTTTTCGCTCTCTTTGATTATGAAATTGCATGCCTTTTAGTCCAGCTGATTTCACTTTTTGCATTCTACAAACTGCATAACTCATATGTAAATCGCTCCTTTTTAGGTGGCACAAATGTGAGGCATTTTCGCTCTTTCCGGCAACCACTTCCAAGTAAAGTATAACACACTATACTTTATATTCATAAAGTGTGTGCTCTGCGAGGCTGTCGGCAGTGCCGACCAAAACCATAAAACCTTTAAGACCTTTCTTTTTTTTACGAGAAAAAAGAAACAAAAAAACCTGCCCTCTGCCACCTCAGCAAAGGGGGGTTTTGCTCTCGTGCTCGTTTAAAAATCAGCAAGGGACAGGTAGTATTTTTTGAGAAGATCACTCAAAAAATCTCCACCTTTAAACCCTTGCCAATTTTTATTTTGTCCGTTTTGTCTAGCTTACCGAAAGCCAGACTCAGCAAGAATAAAATTTTTATTGTCTTTCGGTTTTCTAGTGTAACGGACAAAACCACTCAAAATAAAAAAGATACAAGAGAGGTCTCTCGTATCTTTTATTCAGCAATCGCGCCCTTTAATGGAACAAAAAGATTTGAATTCCTGTTATAAAAAAAGGATCAATTTTGAACTCTCTCCCAAAGTTGATCCCTTAACGATTTAGAAATCCCTTTGAGAATGTTTATATACATTCAAGGTAACCAGCCAACTAATGACAATGATTCCTGAAAAAAGTAATAACAAATTACTATACAGATAAGTTGACTGATCAACTTCCATAGGTAACAACCTTTGATCAAGTAAGGGTATGGATAATAAACCACCTACAATTGCAATACCTGTTCCCTCTGATAAAAAGCTGGTAAAGTTAAGCAAACTCATTCCAGCACCAGCTTCCTGCTGTTTCAAGCTACTTGAAACAATTGTTGATATAACTGTTTTGGTGAACGAAAGCCCACCTAAAACAAATACGATTATAATTGTCATGAACCATGATGTTGTTTCTAAAAGAAAGGAAGCAGTTAAAAAGCTAACAGAAAGAAATGTAACTCCGATGTTTAACACGTATAAAGGACCTCTTCTATCAACAAGTATCCCACCAATGTAGCCGAAAATAATGACACTCATTGTTCCAGGGAAAATAATTACACTTCCGATTTCGGCAGTACTTAGCTGGTGAACATCTTTCATCATATAAGGAACCATAGAGACAAACCCTGCTACTGTTCCAAATATAATTCCCCCACAAAGAACTCCAATCATAAAAGGTATATTTTTCCCTAATCCGGGATCAACAAAAGGATCTGTTACTTTCCTGATATGTTTTACAAATATCAGGAATGACAGCACGCTAACGATAAGAAAAGAAATGCTATATGATGTTGTAAACAACATAAAAAATACAATGCCTACAGACATTAGTATAATTCCTTTGATATCAAAATGACCTTTTATCCTTACTTCTTTCTTTAATAATTTCATAAGAAACGGAACAGTGATAATTGTTATCATAGGAATGAGTAGAAGATAGGACCAATGAATATAATGGGCTATCATTCCACCAATCGCTGGACCGACTCCTTCTCCCATGGCTACTATCGATCCAATAAGACCAAATGCTTTACCCCTATTTTCCTTTGGAATATAGCGCGCAACTACAACCATTACGAGTGCTGGAAATGCAGCTGCACCAGCCCCTTGAATAAAACGAGCCATAATAAGTAAGGAAAAGAAAGAATGGCCAACAAACCCAATTACCGACCCGAAACAATTTATTATAATTCCAAATAGGAGTAACCTTTTGATGCCTAATTGATCAGATAGCTTTCCATATACAGCTGTTCCAATGGAAAAGGTTAACATAAAGGCTGTGTTCACCCAGTTTGTACTCGCAGGTGGTTTATTAAAATCATTTGCAATATCAGGTAATGAGACGTTCAAAACCATTTCATTTAATACGCTAAAAAAAGATAAAATGCAAAGCCAAATTAAAATTTGGTTGTGTCGTAAATTCGATTGTGAATAGGATGTATTCACATTTCACCCTCCAATAATGAGGGCAGACGTAGTTTATAGGGTTAATGATACGCTTCCCTCTTTTAATTGAACCCTGTTACATTCATTACACTTCATAATTAATTCCTCCTAAACTTGATTAAAACATTTTACCACATATAAACTAAGTTTTAAATTCAGTATTTCATCACTTATACAACAATATGGCCCGATTTAAGCACACCCTTTATTCCGTTAATGCGCCATGACAGCCATGATAATTACTAATACTAGGAGAAGTTAATAAATACGTAACCAACATGATTAACAATTATTAGAGGTCATCGTTCAAAATGGTATGCGTTTTGACACATCCACTATATATCCGTGTCGTTCTGTCCACTCCTGAATCCCATTCCAGAAATTCTCTAGCGATTCCAGAAGTTTCTCAGAGTCGGAAAGTTGACCAGACATTACGAACTGGCACAGATGGTCATAACCTGAAGGAAGATCTGATTGCTTAACTGCTTCAGTTAAGACCGAAGCGCTCGTCGTATAACAGATGCGATGATGCAGACCAATCAACATGGCACCTGCCATTGCTACCTGTACAGTCAAGGATGGTAGAAATGTTGTCGGTCCTTGCACACGAATATTACGCCATTTGCCTGCATATTCAAACAGCTCTTCTACGATAAGGGCACAAATCGCATCGTGGAACGTTTGGGCTTCTACCGATTTAGCAGTTTGATACACTTTCTCTAAGTATCCACCTGAATCATAAATCGGCAAAATAGAGAAAAATTGACCATGTGTAAGCGGCCAATCTGATTCCACCTGAGATGCATAATCTAGTAGAATCTCTTCGCTATCAAAATTCACTTCCACCTTCCACTCACCGGTTGTCCATTCATGGCTGAACTCTGCTTCCTCTGTTGACATGACACACATCATCTCAATATCCGAATAGGGCCCATCAGTCTGACGACCAAGAGAGCCATAAACACCAATAGCCTTAACATCATCCCCATATTTATCCAATATTCGTTCCTTAATTTCATGAACAATCTTCATTCTTTCTTCTCTAGTCATTATTATTGGTCCATTCACTATTCTCATTCCCTTTTCAGATAATTTTAGATTTGCTTTTCTAAATAAGAATATTTGGAGAGCACCG
>JBEAMH010000059.1:0-561 GCA_040062795.1 Staphylococcus aureus | reverse complement strand
ATTGTGTGTTCTGCTGTACTAATCACACTAGATCCAAAGTGGTGAGGATTTTTTACATTTCCTTCTCGATTAGCACGTAGACGACCTTGCCCCTCTGCTAGGGAATAAAGTAAACCATTTGTATCTTTAAAGGTAGCTGCTGATAATTCATCTAAGGCAATAGGAACACCAAAGTTGTTACTTAAGTATCCTTCAATTGCATTACGGGTGCCGTTCCAACCTCTGAATAATGTTTGGTCACCTTTAGATGGGTTACCTGCTATTGAAACTGCTAATGCCGCTGCAGTCGATTTACCCGTACTAGAGTTCCCCATAAATGAAAATATCGTGCCAAAATATTCGACTTCATGCTTTGTTTTTAAGAACACAGTCACTAATGAAGAAACACCAAATATCACAGCAAGCTCCAGTAACAAGTTTCCTTTTACTTCATCAAGATACATTTGCCACCAGCCTTCAAATGTACCTTTAGGTTGTAAGTCATACTTTGTTTCACAAATGATTTCATCAGCCTGAGACTGCTCGATGTCTTTTGAAAGATATGGTTCATCTAATGAAATG
>JBEAMH010000014.1:0-4516 GCA_040062795.1 Staphylococcus aureus | reverse complement strand
ATTCTTCTGGAGTGTATAGTAATATTCTTGTAGCCATGGCTATCCTTATTATTTTATGTTGTCTTTTGACGATTATTGTATTTAAACGTTCTGAAAAGCAGTTTGAATAGTTATATTATATTTTGGTTTAGAACTATGAGTGGCTAGCATTTTGCCACTCATTTTTTGCGTTAGCAAAAACAGGTTTAAGCCTCGCAGAGCACACGTATTAACGACTTATTAAAAATAAGTCTAGTGTGTTAGACTTAAACTATTAAATACACATGAAACCTTTGTGCTTAGGAGTGATTTTTATATGTCTTATTCCATTGTTAGAGTTTCAAAAGTTAAATCTGGAACAAATACAACGGGCATACAAAAACATGTTCAAAGAGAAAATAATAATTATGAAAATGAAGATATAGACCATAGTAAAACTTACTTAAATTATGATTTGGTAAATGCTAATAAACAGAATTTTAATAACTTGATTGATGAAAAAATCGAACAGAATTATACAGGCAAAAGAAAAATTAGAACAGACGCGATTAAACACATTGATGGTTTAATTACATCAGACAATGATTTCTTTGATAATCAAACGCCAGAAGATACAAAGCAGTTTTTTGAATATGCTAAAGAGTTTTTAGAACAAGAATACGGTAAAGATAATTTATTATATGCAACAGTTCACATGGACGAAAAAACACCACATATGCATTATGGCGTTGTTCCAATAACTGATGATGGTCGTTTAAGTGCTAAAGAAGTTGTAGGTAATAAAAAAGCTTTAACAGCGTTTCAAGATAGATTTAATGAGCATGTTAAACAACGAGGATATGATTTAGAACGTGGGCAATCAAGACAAGTAACAAATGCTAAACATGAGCAAATAAGTCAGTATAAACAAAAAACAGAATATCATAAGCAAGAATATGAACGTGAGAGCCAAAAAACAGACCATATAAAGCAAAAGAACGATAAATTAATGCAAGAGTACCAAAAATCGTTAAATACGCTTAAAAAGCCTATAAATGTTCCGTATGAGCAAGAAACTGAAAAAGTAGGTGGTTTATTTAGCAAAGAAATACAAGAAACTGGAAATGTTGTAATAAGCCAAAAAGATTTCAATGAATTTCAGAAACAGATAAAAGCTGCTCAAGATATTTCGGAAGATTACGAGTATATAAAGTCTGGTAGAGCCTTAGATGATAAAGATAAGGAAATACGAGAGAAAGATGATTTATTAAATAAAGCAGTTGAGCGTATTGAAAACGCAGACGATAATTTTAACCAACTTTACGAAAATGCAAAGCCACTTAAAGAGAATATAGAAATAGCGTTAAAGCTTTTAAAAATCTTACTAAAAGAGTTAGAACGAGTTTTAGGAAGAAATACCTTTGCGGAAAGAGTTAATAAGTTAACAGAAGATGAACCAAAACTAAATGGTTTAGCAGGAAACTTAGATAAAAAAATGAATCCAGAATTATATTCAGAACAGGAACAGCAACAAGAACAACAAAAGAATCAAAAACGAGATAGAGGTATGCACTTATAGAACATGCATTTATGCCGAGAAAACTTATTGGTTGGAATGGGCTATGTGTTAGCTAACTTGTTAGCGAGTTGGTTGGACTTGAATTGGGATTAATCCCAAGAAAGTACCAACTCAACAACACATAAAGCCCTGTAGGTTCCGACCAATAAGGAAATTGGAATAAAGCAATAAAAGGAGTTGAAGAAATGAAATTCAGAGAAGCCTTTGAGAATTTTATAACAAGTAAGTATGTACTTGGTGTTTTAGTAGTTTTAACTGTTTACCAGATAATACAAATGCTTAAATAAAAAAAGACTTGATCTGATTAGACCAAGTCTTTTGATAGTGTTATATTAATAACAAAATAAAAAGGAGTCGCTCACGCCCTGACCAAAGTTTGTGAACGACATCATTCAAAGAAAAAAACACTGAGTTGTTTTTATAATCTTGTATATTTAGATATTAAACGATATTTAAATATACATCAAGATATATATTTGGGTGAGCGATTCCTTAAACGAAATTGAGATTAAGGAGTCGATTTTTTATGTATAAAAACAATCATGCAAATCATTCAAATCATTTGGAAAATCACGATTTAGACAATTTTTCTAAAACCGGCTACTCTAATAGCCGGTTGGACGCACATACTGTGTGCATATCTGATCCAAAATTAAGTTTTGATGCAATGACGATCGTTGGAAATCTCAACCGAGACAACGCTCAAGCCCTTTCTAAATTTATGAGTGTAGAGCCCCAAATAAGACTTTGGGATATTCTTCAAACAAAGTTTAAAGCTAAAGCACTTCAAGAAAAAGTTTATATTGAATATGACAAAGTGAAAGCAGATAGTTGGGATAGACGTAATATGCGTATTGAATTTAATCCAAACAAACTTACACGAGATGAAATGATTTGGTTAAAACAAAATATAATAAGCTACATGGAAGATGACGGTTTTACAAGATTAGATTTAGCCTTTGATTTTGAAGATGATTTGAGTGACTACTATGCAATGTCTGATAAAGCAGTTAAGAAAACTATTTTTTATGGTCGTAATGGTAAGCCAGAAACAAAATATTTTGGCGTGAGAGATAGTAATAGATTTATTAGAATTTATAATAAAAAGCAAGAACGTAAAGATAATGCAGATGCTGAAGTTATGTCTGAACATTTATGGCGTGTAGAAATCGAACTTAAAAGAGATATGGTGGATTACTGGAATGATTGCTTTAGTGATTTACATATCTTGCAACCAGATTGGAAAACTATCCAACGCACTGCGGATAGAGCAATAGTTTTTATGTTATTGAGTGATGAAGAAGAATGGGGAAAGCTTCACAGAAATTCTAGAACAAAATATAAGAATTTGATAAAAGAAATTTCGCCAGTCGATTTAACGGACTTAATGAAATCGACTTTAAAAGCGAACGAAAAACAATTGCAAAAACAAATCGATTTTTGGCAACATGAATTTAAATTTTGGAAATAGTGTACATATTAATATTACTGAACAAAAATGATATATTTAAACTATTCTAATTTAGGAGGATTTTTTTATGAAGTGTCTATTTAAAAATTTGGGGAATTTATATGAGGTGAAAGAATAATTTACCCCTATAAACTTTAGTCACCTCAAGTAAAGAGGTAAAATTGTTTAGTTTATATAAAAAATTTAAAGGTTTGTTTTATAGCGTTTTATTTTGGCTTTGTATTCTTTCATTTTTTAGTGTATTAAATGAAATGGTTTTAAATGTTTCTTTACCTGATATTGCAAATCATTTTAATACTACTCCTGGAATTACAAACTGGGTAAACACTGCATATATGTTAACTTTTTCGATAGGAACAGCAGTATATGGAAAATTATCTGATTATATAAATATAAAAAAATTGTTAATTATTGGTATTAGTTTGAGCTGTCTTGGTTCATTGATTGCTTTTATTGGTCACAATCACTTTTTTATTTTGATTTTTGGTAGGTTAGTACAAGGAGTAGGATCTGCTGCATTCCCTTCACTGATTATGGTGGTTGTAGCTAGAAATATTACAAGAAAAAAACAAGGCAAAGCCTTTGGTTTTATAGGATCAATTGTAGCTTTAGGTGAAGGGTTAGGTCCTTCAATAGGGGGAATAATAGCACATTATATTCATTGGTCTTACCTACTTATACTTCCTATGATTACAATAGTAACTATACCTTTTCTTATTAAAGTAATGGTACCTGGTAAATCAACAAAAAATACATTAGATATCGTAGGTATTGTTTTAATGTCTATAAGTATTATATGTTTTATGTTATTTACGACAAATTATAATTGGACTTTTTTAATACTCTTCACAATCTTTTTTGTGATTTTTATTAAACATATTTCAAGAGTTTCTAACCCTTTTATTAATCCTAAACTAGGGAAAAACATTCCGTTTATGCTTGGTTTGTTTTCTGGTGGGCTAATATTTTCTATAGTAGCTGGTTTTATATCAATGGTGCCTTATATGATGAAAACTATTTATCATGTAAATGTAGCGACAATAGGTAATAGTGTTATTTTTCCTGGAACCATGAGTGTTATTGTTTTTGGTTATTTTGGTGGTTTTTTAGTGGATAGAAAAGGATCATTATTTGTTTTTATTTTAGGATCATTGTCTATCTCTATAAGTTTTTTAACTATTGCATTTTTTGTTGAGTTTAGTATGTGGTTGACTACTTTTATGTTTATATTTGTTATGGGCGGATTATCTTTTACTAAAACAGTTATATCAAAAATAGTATCAAGTAGTCTTTCTGAAGAAGAAGTTGCTTCTGGAATGAGTTTGCTAAATTTCACAAGTTTTTTATCAGAGGGAACAGGTATAGCAATTGTAGGAGGTTTATTGTCACTACAATTGATTAATCGTAAACTAGTTCTGGAATTTATAAATTATTCTTCTGGAGTGTATAGTAATATTCTTGTAGCCATGGCTATCCTTATTATTTTATGTTGTCTTTTGACGATTATT
>JBEAMH010000058.1:0-564 GCA_040062795.1 Staphylococcus aureus | reverse complement strand
TGGATCTCAACAGCGGTAAGATCCTTGAGAGTTTTCGCCCCGAAGAACGTTTTCCAATGATGAGCACTTTTAAAGTTCTGCTATGTGGTGCGGTATTATCCCGTGTTGACGCCGGGCAAGAGCAACTCGGTCGCCGCATACACTATTCTCAGAATGACTTGGTTGAGTACTCACCAGTCACAGAAAAGCATCTTACGGATGGCATGACAGTAAGAGAATTATGCAGTGCTGCCATAACCATGAGTGATAACACTGCTGCCAACTTACTTCTGACAACGATCGGAGGACCGAAGGAGCTAACCGCTTTTTTGCACAACATGGGGGATCATGTAACCCGCCTTGATCGTTGGGAACCGGAGCTGAATGAAGCCATACCAACCGACGAGCGTGACACCACGATGCCTGCAGCAATGGCAACAACGTTGCGCAAACTATTAACTGGCGAACTACTTACTCTAGCTTCCCGGCAACAATTAATAGACTGGATGGAGGCGGATAAAGTTGCAGGACCACTTCTGCGCTCGGCCCTTCCGGCTGGCTGGTTTATTGCTGATAAATCTGGAG
>JBEAMH010000057.1:0-564 GCA_040062795.1 Staphylococcus aureus | reverse complement strand
CTTTTGATCACTCACATGTATAAAATTTATAAAACAAAAACAAAATCAAATATTAAACATAGTCATAATCAAATTAGTAAGAATATTGCCTATAATATTAATGACTAAAGAAAGTAAAAAACTAGAAATAAAAGTAACAATAACCCTTTTCTTTTTAATTGAATCAGTAATTACTTTACTATTTTCATTTCTTTTATTTTTATTTATCGAATAAGTAGGTGAAAATCTTCTAATACTCCTCTTTTTATATAAATGAATCCCTTCATCAATCAAGCTTTGTCCTCTAAAAAATAAATCTTTCATAAACGAAAGTGCTTGTTCTTCAGACAAAGTATTTACGTCTGGAAAAGTACCTAAGTTCTCTAATAAACTTGCCCTACCTATACCACCAAAATGTTCAACTTTATAATAATGGTCTCTAACACCTATTTCTTTTAAATAATCTCTAGCTTCCTTCGAATCAGCTTCAAATTTACTCATATTTATTTTCCGATTCGGTTCATTTTTTGTTAAATTTTCTACATTTTCATTAAAGGAAATATCTCTATCCTTTTTATAATTTAT
>JBEAMH010000056.1:0-567 GCA_040062795.1 Staphylococcus aureus | reverse complement strand
CTGTATGGTATGAACAATGACGCCCGCTTTCCTGAAATGGCGGGGTTTCAGAAAATGGAGGCAAAGCATAAGCTTCCGAATGGGAAAAGTATAATAATTCATTATCAATACAATTCAAATACAGGTAAGGTTTATGATATGAAAATTACTTCTCCTCAGCCGAGTTTGAGGGACCCGAGATCGGTTTTGGATAATTTAAAAGAGAAATGAAATGAAGATTAAAGCACGGGATGGGTCTGTTGTTGACGTGTTTTCCATATATTGGTTCGGTACGGAAACATACTTTTATGGTTTGCAAGAAGGTCACGGGGGGTTGCAAGCCTATAGGTTCGAGGAAGTGACTGTTATCGATAGGGAGATGAATTTTAAAACCGTGTTTTTTTCCAATGGTAGTGCGCATGGTGTCAATCATTGGGCTTTGATTCAGGAGAATTTGTTGGATGATTTGTTGGAGTTGGATAAGGTTGCCTATGAGAAATTTATAGCCATTCTGAAATCGGAAGGAGTGTTGGATGATGATTTTTATTAAGTGAAAATCTTCATATAGGCCGTGGGCGTGAAATTACG
>JBEAMH010000013.1:0-5996 GCA_040062795.1 Staphylococcus aureus | reverse complement strand
ATCATGCTAGCAAGTTAAGCGAACAACGACATGATAAATTAGTGGTTAGCTATATTTTTTTACTTTGCAACAGAACCCTTTTTTTAATACACAAATGATATTGAGAAAAAATAAAATAATAAACACTAAAAAAGGAGGGTATTATTACAATATTGGACATTCATCTGCAGTAGATTTTTATAAAAGCCCAGTAAATATAAAAGATATGCTGCTGGATTTTTTCGAATCTTTAATTAATATGACTCTAAAAAAAGTAAATAAAGTTCCTAAATATATACAAGGTTTAATATTATACGAATTAAATTGGAGATTGATACAAAACACTTTATTTCCTTATCATCTAGAAGCAGAAGAATATCAAATTTGGATGAATAGAATGATAAGAATATTTGAACATATTGAAGTTAACACTATCATACAAAAACCACTAATGGATTACTATCATAAAATATTTTTCATAAAAACGTTTAAGGGAAATATTGATTATATAAACACATCATATAATGGAAGCACCTTTATAGCTGAAGGTTATAGAATTGGAGATTTTAATCAAGTTACTTTAGTATTTAATAAAATTAAAATTGAAAATGATGAGCTTAGGTTTGAGGGTTTTATTAAAGCTCCATTATTAGAGTTAACTAAAAATGTTGAATTACTAATTAACGATGATAAAAAAAGTAACACAATACCCTTAAGTGAATCTCCAGCTGGTTATTATAAAACAAGAATTAAAATTGCTGATTTTAAAGGCTTTGATTTTACAATACCTTTGAATAAAGAGACTTCTTATGATTTTACAATTAAAATTGATAATTCCGAATTCAAACCATTGCATTGGTTCGACAAAAACATTATTTTCAAAACATTCTTAGGATCAAAATATGTGGTAACTAAAAAAAACATAATTAAATATGAAACCAATCCATTTAGAATTATTATAGTAGATAGAAGAAAGAAAAAGAAATTTGCTAAAAATGTTCTCAAGCATCAAAAAAAACTGATGTTTTCTAAAGGACAAGAAAATTTAGCTAAGTTTGAAAAAAATAAAAAGTTTTTAAATCCAATAGTAAAAAATAGGAGAATATGGTTATACAATGATCGCTCTGGTGTTATTGATAATGCATTTTATCAATTTGAACACGATTTAAAAAAGAAAGATAAAATAAGTAAGTACTATGTTATTAGAAAAGAAGATGTAGGAAAAAAAGGATTTCCAAAACAGAATACTGTTGTATATGGATCATTAAAACATAAAATATTATATTACAATGCAGATATGATTCTAACTTCCTTTAAAGAGTTTACCGAATACTCTCCGTTATCATATAGAGCTAATAATTTATTTTATTCAGAAATGAAGTCAAAAATTATATATCTACAACATGGAGTTCTAAATGCTCATACCCCATGGTTATATGGAAAACATGTAACTAATTTTGACAAATTTGTAATTTCAAGCAAGTTTGAAAAAGAAAATTTAATTAATAATTATGGGTATAATAAATCAGATTTAATTGAATCAGGTATGCCAAGATTAGATGATATTGTACCAAAAAGAAAAAAGAAAAAAATATTATTAGCTCCTTCATGGAGGAAATCATTAATTAATGAAAACAGTGGTTTAAATAGAGCTATTGATGTTAAAAAATTTAAAAGTTCAGATTTTTATAATGGAATAAATGATATAATTACTTCAAAAAAATTAAATGAAATTTTGAAAAGGCAAGGATATATATTAGATGTAAAAATGCATCCAATCTTCATGGAACAATCTTCAGTTCTATTTGAAACAGATTTAAGTAATATTAATGTATTAACGTCACATGACGATTTTAATATTAATGATTATAAGTTACTTATTACAGATTTTTCATCGTATATGTTTGATTTTATAAAATCTATGACTAGAATTGTTTTTTATATGCCAGATTATAATTATTTTTTAAGTGGAAATCATGTATATAATAAACTAGATTTTGATGTTTCCAAATTTAGCGGATTGTTTACTGAAAGTCATGATTTAATAAAATATATTGATAAGGAAATAGATCAAGATTTTAATTTAAATGGAAGTATTTTTAATTTGTATAACGATTTTTATTATAAACATACAAATTACAAGGAATACTTATATCAAAGTTTAAAACAATTGTCGTAAAAACCTTCGTTTTTGATACAAAACCTCTTAACTTAATATTAAGAGTGTTACTTTACTTGATATATGAGAATGATTTTACCTAGTAAATGAGAAAAGCAATGTCCTATATTAAAGTACATTGCTTTTTCTATTAACGAATACCTATGACTAAACTATCTCTAGCTGTTTCTACAACTTCTGTACTGATTTTATCTAAGCCATTTATATCCATAATTCTATCTATCTGCGCAAATAAACGATGAATCAGCCTAAAATTCCCTTTTGTAATTTTAATAATCGTCGTTATTGCCTCATAATCAGTAAAGTCTTCGAGTTTTAAATCAAATCCTAAATCTTGCCACTTATATTCTAATATATGATGCGTCTCGTCTTTACTTAGATTATCAAATTCATGTGCAAAACCTATACGCGAATATAGTTGAGGATAACGAGATAGTTTTTTCTCTATACCTGGCATACCAATAAATATCATTGCTAAATTATGTTCATCATAAATAGCTCTTAATTGCTCTAAATGTTGCACTTTAAGGCGATCAATCTCATCTACTATAATTAAATCAATATATTTAAACATATCACTATAATGTTTACTATGATCATGACCATACTTATTTACGATGTGTAATTTTTGACCCAAATCAATACTTGCACTAATACTATATAGATCATTACTTAATCTTGTTTGTTTTTCAGCCGGTGCAGTATAAAATATCTTATTCACCGATAATATATCATCAGTCGTTTTACTAGCTAGATCTTCCCACCCTCTATGATTAACTTGCTTTTCAATAGTATTCCAATTTGTGTAATACCTAGAAGATAAAGTTTTTCCGACACCAGGTTGACCATAGCAGATCCCAATATATTGATATTTGATACAAGCATCGCAAAATTCAGCAAATCGTTTATACTCTTTCGTTTCAATGAAATTCTGATGTTTAGTCATTACGATACCTCTTTAATTTTTTGACGTTTTTAGTCGTTTCTTGAGGTGAATAACCATAATTTTTTTCTTCCTTAATTAAATCAGTGGTGCTTGGACTAGCAATATTTTGTTTTAAGTGTTTTCTTCTCTGACTACGTGCGTGTTGTATATCTTTTATATCAATTGAATAATCAGCTAAATCAGGAGATATTGCTGTACAAAGAAATTCATCTCTATAAAAAACACGTATTTCAGCCATATCATTGGGATTGTAACGAATTAATACATACTCACCTACATAAGCAGCTAGGTTTGTATTACTGTATCTAAAGCCTTGAAAATGAATGCCATCTGAATGAATTTTTCTAGATTTAGGTATTTCTAATAATAATAAATCAAGTTGTTCTAAACTGCTTGGCATATTAGGGAAAAAATGATTACTGTTCCACCGATTGATAGGAGTGCTCTGGATAACACTATGCTCTTTTTGATTATAATCTTCAATTAAAAAGTATCGTAATTTTTCTTCGAAATTTTGAAAATCTATTAAATCGCTAGGAGTATCATTATTGTTTATATATCCAGGAAGTTGCTCTAAGAAAGTTTGGTTAACTGTCTGAAAAAAACGTTCTATTTTCCCGCGACCACGAGGGACACCAACTTTTGAAAACATCAAGTTAATTTTCAAATCAATAGCGACTTGTTCCATGTGATGCGAGGTAAAGTCACTCCCGTGATCTGTGTAGAATTTTTCGGGTATACCACATACTGGCCAATTGGTATTATTCTTATTCCATATTGCTTGGTGTAGTGTTAATGCTGTATTTTGAGCATTAGGAGCTTCAAAACTTATAAAGTATCCTGCAATTGCGCGACTATAGTCATCCATAATAATGGTTAGCCAGGGTCTATTAATATTACCTGTTTGATCTAATATATAAATATCTAGCAAAGTATGGTCGGCTTGCCATATTTCATTGGGTCTTGAGGATTCTCTTATTTGTATTAAATCGTACTTATTTTGATAGTATTTTTCACCTTGGTGAGAGAAATCAATAACAGACTTAGGCATTGCTTTAATAATACTATAAACTTGTTTGTAGCTTGGTTTATCAAAATTATTTTCTATACAATAATTAACGATTTTCCTATGAATTGTAGCAATACTATTTCTTTTATTCTTGAGTGAAAGGCGTTTAATCTCGTCAATTATGTTTTGTTCTAATTTATGATCACCTTTATCAACTCTTGTATTATGAATTAGACCAGTAAGCCCTTCTTCCTTATATAATTTATTCCACCTATAAAGTGTACTTAATGCAATGTCCTTATTTTTAGAAATACTTGATAAAGATTGATTTCCCAAGATAAAAGGTTTTATTATATTGTACTTTTGAGTAGCTTCTTTACGTTTGGCTTCAGAAAAATTAGTTAGATACTTCTCCTTGTTTTTCATCTTCCTTGTCCTCCAATTTATTGAGGTAACGATAAATAGTTGTACGTGAAACTTGCCATTGTTCTGCTATTGTTTTAATGGGTGTGCCATTATCATAAAGCGTCTTAAGTAAATTCAAATCTTGTTTATTTAATTTTTCAGGCCTCCCTCCATATCTTCCTCTTGCACGTGCCGCAATTCGGCCAGCTGAAGAACGTTCTAAAATTAAATTACGTTCAAATTCTGCAAATGCTGCGAATAAATGAAATAATAATTGTCCTGTAGAACTTGATTTATCCATCGTTATATTTTCTTCTAAACTATGAAAACTCACGCCTCGTTCGTTAAGTTCATTAACTAATGTGATTAAATCCTCCATGTTACGTCCTAGTCTATCTAGTCTCCAAACAACAATGGTATCTCCTGACCTCGCAAATTCAATTGCTTTATCTAAACCAGGTCTTTTACTTTTTGAACCACTCATATGGTCATTAAATATCTTTTCACAACCATGTGTATTTAATCGATCTTCCTGTAAATTTAAATTTTGTAATCCAGTTGAAACTCTTGCATAACCTATTTTCAAAATACAAACCTCCTATATACACCTTCAGTGTACCATAACTTAATCACAAGGTCTTTTGTGAACATAGATTTTTTGTTGGGTTTTTGAACACATAATTCTATGTAATACATACTTATTTAGACATAAAAAACGAGTGTACAGAAAATGGTTATTTTCTGTACACTACAAAATAAAAAAGTCAAATGGTATATACCCCTATACCGTATATGTTATACTCAAATTGTCTTATTACTATCTTTAAAAATATAAAATTAGGAGGTTTAATTTTGTCGAATAACAAAAAACACCAAAATCATGAGCATCATAGTCATCAAGAACATGAAAATCACACTAGTCATGGTAATCATGAGCATCATAGTCATCAAGAACATGAAAATCACACTAGTCATGGTAATCATGAACATCACCATCATGGAAATTTTAAAAGTAAATTCTTTATTTCTTTGATTTTTGCGATACCGATTATTATTTTATCGCCCATGATGGGAGTTAAATTACCGTTTCAAATTTCATTTACAGGGTCAGATTGGATTGTATTAATTCTTGCTACAATTTTATTCTTTTACGGAGGAAAGCCATTTTTATCAGGGGCTAAAGATGAAATTTCAACTAAAAAACCTGGAATGATGACGCTTGTTGCTCTAGGTATTTCAGTAGCTTATATTTATAGTTTATACGCCTTTTATATGAATAACTTCAGTGGTTCATCCACACATACAATGGACTTTTTCTGGGAATTAGCGACTTTAATTTTAATCATGTTATTAGGTCATTGGATTGAAATGAACGCAGTAGGTAATGCAGGCAATGCACTGAAGAAAATGGCAGAACTGTTACCTAATAGTGCTATTAAAGTTATGGATAATGGCCAACGCGAAGAAGTTAAAATATC
>JBEAMH010000055.1:0-573 GCA_040062795.1 Staphylococcus aureus | reverse complement strand
ACTGGACGGTCCCGTGGTCCTGAACGCGCGGGACTTCTCCAACCGCGCCGGCGCCTTCCGGCACAGCGACAGGTCCGATACTCATATCCGGATCACGGGGCTGCTCGACAACAGCGACAGTGGCGCCATTGCCGGCAATGGCGATCTTCGTATCAACGCTGCCACCCTGGACAATGCCAATGGCAACATTCTGCACGCCGGCGACGACCGTCTCGCTATCAACGCTGCCGCCCTGCACGGTGGGAACGGCAACATCGCCAGCAATGGCATGCTGGACCTCAAAGGCGACACCACCGATCTGATCAGCGCCACCACCCAGGCCAGGACCGTCAGGATAGACACCGGCGCACTGACTACAGCCAGAGGCACGCTCCGCAGCAGCGGACGGCTGGATGTCAGGGTTCGCGGTACGCTGGACAACCGTGATGGACAGATCGTCTCCACCGAAGGCCGGCTGGGCGTGGCCACCCCCGGCCACACCGGGAACGCGGGTGGCACGCCGCAGGGCGCGGGTGACGTCAGTCTGGCCAGTGGCGGACTCGACAATGCCGGCGGCACGGTGCTCGGCGCCAG
>JBEAMH010000012.1:0-8992 GCA_040062795.1 Staphylococcus aureus | reverse complement strand
AAAGATTATCAAAGTGACGGTAATAAAGTCATGATGGTCGGAGACGGTATCAACGATGCGCCGAGTCTTATAAGAGCGGATATTGGTATAGCAATTGGTGCAGGTACAGATGTTGCAGTGGATTCAGGTGATATCATACTTGTTAAAAGTAATCCATCAGATATCATTCATTTCTTGACCCTTTCAAATAATACTATGAGAAAAATGGTGCAAAACTTATGGTGGGGTGCAGGCTATAATATTGTTGCTGTACCTTTAGCAGCTGGTATTTTAGCATTTATCGGTCTGATTTTATCACCTGCAATAGGTGCTATTTTAATGTCACTAAGTACAGTTATCGTTGCAATTAATGCATTTACATTAAAATTAAAATAAAAGAGGTGTAAAATGGATGAAAAAAAAAATATTTACAGTTCTTGCTGCTTTGTTTTCCATGTTACTTATATTATCTAATGATATATTAGCAGAAAGTAAGCAGAACATGAATATGACAGAAGACAAACAAAAACAGAATGATGAAATGGATATGGGAGGAAATGATGAAATGGATATGGGAGGAAATGATGAAATGGATATGGGAGGAAATGATGAAAGAAAAAAACTTAATTCTTCACAAGGAAAAAATGAAATAACATTTCCCAAAGTTTTAGAGCCTAAAAAAGATAACAATGGTTATAAAAGTTATACATTAAAAGCGCAGAAAGGAAAGACAGAATTTTACAAAGGTAATTTCTCTAACACTTTAGGATACAATGGAAATTTACTTGGGCCAACTTTAAAATTAAAAAAAGGAGATAAGGTTAAAATTAAGTTAGTCAACAACTTAGATGAAAATACAACATTTCATTGGCATGGGTTAGAAATAGATGGAAAAGTGGATGGAGGCCCTTCTCAAGTTATAAAACCAGGAAAAGAAAAAACAATAAAATTTGAGGTTAAACAAGAGGCTTCTACATTATGGTATCATCCCCATCCCTCCCCAAATACAGCTAAACAAGTTTATAATGGTTTATCAGGGTTATTATATATAGAGGATGACAAAAAGAATAATTATCCTAGCAATTATGGGAAAAATGATTTGCCTATAATAATCCAAGATAAAACATTTGTATCTAAAAAATTAAATTATACAAAAACGAAAGATGAAGATGGTACTCAAGGTGATACAGTCCTTGTGAATGGGAAAGTAGATCCTAAATTAACAACAAAAGAAGGAAAAATACGTTTGAGACTTTTAAATGGTTCTAACGCTCGAGATTTAAACCTTAAATTAAGTAACAACCAAAGTTTTGAATACATTGCCTCTGATGGTGGTTATTTAGAGGAAAAACAACAGTTAAATGAAATCAATCTAGCGCCTTCTGAAAGAAAAGAAATAATAGTCGATTTATCTAAAATGAAAGAAGAAAAAGTCAATCTTGTTGATAATGATGAAACAGTAATTTTACCAATTATTAACAAAGAAAAAAGTACTAACAAAGACACTACTCCAAAAGTAGATAAAAAAATCAAATTAGAAGGTATGGACGATAAGGTTACTATTAATGGCAAAAAATTCGATCCTAACAGAATAGATTTCACACAAAAGGTAAACCGGAAAGAAACTTGGGAAATTGAAAACGTCAAAGATAAAATGGGTGGTATGAAGCACCCATTCCATATCCACGGAACGCAATTTAAAGTTTTATCAGTGGATGGGAAGAAACCTCCAGAAGATATGAGAGGTAAAAAAGACGTTATATCTCTGGAACCTGGACAAAAAGCCAAAATAGAAGTGGTTTTTAAAAATACTGGGACATACATGTTCCATTGTCACATACTTGAGCATGAAGATAATGGCATGATGGGACAAGTAAAAGTAACAAAATAATTAATAAGGAATTTTAAAATATGTATAAAAAATTAGGATTTATTATATTAGCATCAGGATTAGTATTATCAGCTTGCTCAACGGGTAGTAAAGAAGAAAATAATGGTTCTAAAGATAAAAAAGAAGAAGAACACATGGAACATAAAAGTGAAAGCAAGACTCCAGATGATATGAAGCGTACAGACGATAGTAAATTTAAAAAAGGGGATGAAGTTACTATTACAGCAGGACATATGCCCGGCATGAAAAATGCCAAAGGTACTGTGAAAGGTGCTTATAAAACGTATGCTTATGTCGTGAGTTACACACCTACAAATGGTGATGAAAAAGTTAATAATCACAAATGGGTCGTTAATGAGGAAGTTGCAGATGCCCCTGAAAATGGATTCAAGAAAGGTGATACAGTTAAATTAGAAGCTGACCATATGCCTGGTATGAAAGGTGCAGAAGCTCAAATTGATGATGTAGAAAAAACAACCGTTTATATGGTGGATTATAAATCAACAGAAAACGATGAGATGGTTAAAAATCATAAATGGATGACAACTGACGAACTAAAATCTCGTTAATGTCTATCATTTTAAAGCTTTAAAGTATTTAGTTAGTTATTCACAAATGCAATGAGAATCCCTTTTGTTAAATAGACAAGTAAACAAATAAAATTTATGGCCACTCTCATATCCACAATAATGAGAGTGGCCATTTGTTTAGAAAAATTAAATGATTTTAATGAAAATGAGGGGATCTTTTATAATTTATCAATGGAATTTCGAAAAATATAAAAAATGGAATAGTGAATGTATTGAGCTTTATCATTTATCAAGAAAAGTTATTCTAAATTAGCAGGTAAAGTCACAGGTTGTAGAATCAGGTGATTCTGGGTGAACATGAATATAATCAGTTAATTGCTCATCAAATATAATCACATGTCCTAAAGCTCCTAAATAAGGTTGGGGTGTTAATTCTGTATTGAAAGTTAAAGGGACATGTTCATCTTCTTTAGCATTTATAGAATTTAAAGTTACATGAACTCCTTTGTTAACTTTCACCCAATTTTTATCAGAATTTAAAGATGTTTTAGAGGTTATTTTATCTCCAATTTGCAGTTCAATAGGATGAACGTAATACACATGGTTTTTTGGTGTAACATCAACAAAAGCATGGTAAGTTCCTGGCTCTAATTGTTGGTTAATTATAAATAAACCTTCATGCTTTTTTTGAGGGTGTAGGTGGTAATATTTCTCCATGTCATTAGATACTAAAACGAAATGCATTTCTTTTTCATGCATAGTATCTAATAATGGGGCATTATTAAATTCATCTTCTAACGTAATTTCTATATTACCGTCTCTATATACAACATTTGCTTTAATTTCGGGTTTGTTTGAATGATATTCATGATTATGATTCATATTTTTATCCTCCTTAATTTTTAATAAGGGCATATCATTAAACGATATGCCCAACTATTTAAATTATTTAATTACATCGTAACCTTGATCTTCAATAGCTTCTTTAAAGTCGTTGAAAGCTACTTGATTTTCATCAAATTCAACTTCCACATTCCCATTCGCCAAGCTTACTTCTGAAGATGTTACACCATCTAATCCATTTAATGCTTTTTCAATTGAATGCTTGCAATGGTCACAGCTCATACCTTCTACATTAATAACTTCGTTAGTCAATGTTGTCACCTCCTTTCAAGAAATATAAGATTCTTATAATTTCATACGTTTTAGACGTAAAGCGTTTGTGACAACACTTACAGAACTTAAAGCCATTGCTGCTCCCGCAACCCAAGGTGCTAGCAGACCAATTGCTGCTATAGGGATACCTGCAACATTGTAACCAAACGCCCAAAATAGATTTTGGCGAATATTACGAATTGTAGATTTACTTGCTTTTATTGCTTTTGGAATTAATAAAAGGTCTCCTCCTAAAATAGTTATATCAGCAGCTTCGATTGCAACTTCTGTACCTGTACCAATGGCAATACCAATATCTGCTTTAACTAGTGCTGGAGCATCATTGACACCATCTCCAACCATAGCTACTTTTTTACCTTCAGATTGAATTTCTGCTACTTTAGAAGCTTTTTCTTCTGGTAAAACCTCTGCAATAATCGTGTCTATACCAACTTGTTTTGCTATTGCTTGTGCGGTACGTTTGTTATCACCAGTTAACATAGCAACTTCAATACCTAATTCATGAAGTTTTTGAATAGCTTGTTGGGCAGTATCTTTAACTGTATCGGCTACAGCGACAACCCCTCTCAATTCGTTATCTACGCTTATAAGCATTGCAGTTTTTCCTTCTTTTTCAAATTGAGCGAGATTTGTTTCAGCTTCATTAGTTCGGATTCCTTTTTCACTCATTAGTTTTCGATTTCCAACAAAAAGTTCTTTACCATCAATTGTTGCATTTATACCGCGCCCTGGTATAGCTTCAAAATGATCTACTTCTAAAAATTCTAATGATTTTTCTTTAGCATAACTTACGATAGCTTCAGCTAGTGGGTGTTCAGAACCTTTTTCTGCACTAGCTAATAATTGTAATGTTTGATCATCTCCACTAAAATCAGTGACTTCAGGTGTGCCATTTGTTATAGTGCCAGTTTTATCTAAAACAACTGTATTAATAGCATGTGTACCTTCAATGTGTTCTCCACCTTTAAATAGAATGCCATTTTCAGCAGCTTTTCCGGTACCCACCATTATAGAAGTAGGCGTAGCTAAGCCTAACGCACAAGGACAAGCAATAACTAATACTGCTATTGCAGCAACTAAGGCTGGTTCAAATTGCCCCGGCTGAACTAATGAAATCCATATAATAAATGTGAAAATCGCGATACCTACAACGATAGGTACAAAATATCCAGAAATAATATCTGCTAGTCTTTGTATTGGCGCTTTAGAACCTTGCGCTTCTTCGACAACTTTAACAATGGAGGCAAGAGCTGTATCTTTACCAACTTTTGTTGCTTCAACAGTAATTGCTCCATTTTTATTCATTGTTGATCCTATAACATTATCATTTTGCATTTTTTCAACAGGAATAGATTCACCTGTCAACATTGACTCGTCAATTGAAGTCATACCTTTAATTATTTTGCCATCTACTGGTATTTTTTCTCCTGGTTTGATAACTAAATAGTCTCCTTCTTTTACCTCACTTAAAGGAACCATAGTCTCTTCACCGTTGCGTAATATACGTGCTTCTTTAGCTTGTAAATTCAACAATTTACTTAACGCATTTGTTGTTTGTGTTTTAGCACGTGCTTCTAAATACTTTCCGAAAAGAATTAAAGTAATTAATACAGCACTTGTTTCAAAATATAGGTGTGGCTCATAATTTGTATTAATTAACCACTTAATCGATTCGTAAATACTATAAAAGAAGGCTGCGCTTGTACCTAAAGCGACAAGAACATCCATATTTGCTGACCCATTACGAAGGTTTTTATAAGCGCCTACATAAAATTGCCAACCAATAACAAATTGAACAGGCGTTGCTAATACAAATTGGAACCACGGGTTCATAAATATATGTGGTATTTGAATACCAAATAAATGAACGAACATTGTCATTAACAATGGAGCTGCTAAAACAGCTGAAACAACTAATTTAATTAACTGTCGTTTTAATTGTTTTTCTTTTTGGGAACTTTTTTCTGATGCTTCTTTTTTAGGTTGTGCTTCATATCCTAGATTTTTAATACGTTGTTGAAATTCATCTACAGACGTCATATCAGGGTTGTATTCTACAGTAGCACTTTCTGTGGTTAAATTAACTGTAGCCTTATTTACACCTGAGATTCGATTTAAAACTTTTTCGATTTTATTCGAACAAGCTGCACACGTCATTCCCATTACATCGAGATCCACTTTTTCGGTTAAAACTCCATAACCTGTTTTTTGAATTGTATTTGCAATATCTTCTAATGATGTAACATTGGGGTTATATTCAATTGTAGCTTTCTCTGTAGAAGGATTTACATTAGCGTTAACTTCATCTAATTTATTTAGATTTTTTTCTACTTTATTCGAGCAAGCTGCACATGTCATGCCTGTGATACCTAATGAGGTTTTTTTAATATTTTCACTCAATTATTTCTTTCCTCCTATTTTGAAAATTGTTTTAATACAACCATCAATTCTTTGATACTTTCTTCTCCGTTGCCATTTTTAATACCTTCACTTACACAATTAGATATATGGTCTTCAGTTACTATAAAACCCACTTGTTTTAGGGCTGATTGTATTGCTGTTATTTGTACTAGTACATCTATACAATATCTATCTTCTGCTATCATTGATTGTAAACCGCGCATTTGTCCTTCTAATCTTTTGAGTCTGTTGAGCAATGCGTCATTGTTTTTTACAGTAGTAGTGTTCAATTTCACCCCTCCTAATATACCCTTCTGGGGTATGTTTTATTGGAATCTATATTATACCCCTGACAGGTATAAGTCAATACAAAAGTTTCATATAAAAAATTAATATTTAAAGTTTGTTTTAAGGGGTACACTTATATAAAATGTATGCTAAAACTTATATTAGGAGAGATATATTTGGATAAAAATATACAACTTGAGCTTTACACAAGACCTATGTGCTCTGATTGTCAAGAATCAAAAAGGTATTTAAACTCTCAAGGGATTAATTATAGTCATAAAGATGTAAGTCAAAATTTGGACTTAGAAGAAGAAATGAAAAAAATATCAGGCAACCGAATTGTTCCCTTATTTGCTTTTTATAAAAAAAATTTTTGGGGTAAAAAAAAGTTGTTTAAATATTACGTAGGATTTGAAAATAACAAAAAAGATATATTAAATATGTTGGAATAACTAAAAAAACGGCCATTATTTTTTAATAATGGCCGTTTTTTTAGTTATGATGATGTTGACTGTCTTCTTCTTTCACGTTACAAAACAACTTCTCACTATGATTATTATTAGAAGTTTCAGTCTGTATTGTGACATGTTGAATGTTTTTATGATTGAGTTCATGTTCTATACGTTTAAGTAAAAACTCACTTTCAGTAATGGTCATTGTATCCTCTACAACAATATGACAAGATAACGCATTTAACCCGCTAGTTACTGACCAAACATGAAAGTCATGAATATTTTTAACTTCTTGGAATTTTTTAATAGTTTTAATAATGTCTTTTGTATTTATATTGCTTGGTGCTCCCTCCATTAATACATGAAGGCCTGATTTTGTTACATTTAACCCGCTACGTAGTACTAAAATTGCTACAATCACACTTGCTAAAGGATCCGCCCATCCCCATCCAAAAAACATAATGAGAATAGCTGCTATAACTGCACCTATAGATCCAAGCATGTCGCTTATTACATGCAAATACGCTCCACGCATATTTAAGTTTTCTTCTACGTCGCTCCCACGTAGCATTATCCAAGCAACAACAATATTAATAAATAATCCTATTAAGGCGATAATTAACATGCCTGTAGAAGCTACCTCAGGGGGGTTTTTAAATCTCTCAATAGCTTCATAAAAAATATAAATAGCTATTAATATCAAAGTAATACCATTAAGTACAGCTGCTAGTATTTCAAATCTTTTGTAGCCAAAAGTTTTATTTGTATTAGCTTGCTTCGCTCCTAAAGTAAATGCAATTAAAGCAATGCCTAAAGAAATAGAATCACTTAACATATGACCAGCATCTGAAATTAATGCAAGGCTATTAGTAAAGAAACCACCTAATCCTTCTACAATCATGTAACTTGTTATAATAATAAAACTAATTAATAAAGTCTTTTTGTTCGCACCATGTGTATGATCATGGTTGTGATCATGTGCCATTTAATTCCTCCTCTTTTTAATGATGAAAAATATTTTCTATAATTTGAATTTTTGTTTTTATAACTATAGAGTTAAAAAATATAAAATTTCAATTAATGTTTTGTTACTCGAAGAAAATCATACTAACTTATGAATATATGCTCATATATTCATAGGTTAGTATGATTTTTATCCTTTGTCAATATAGAAATGCTTTGTATTTTGTATATTAAATAAAAACCCTACTTTTCTTTGGTCAGTAGTGGGATTTTTGCATAGGATAAACCACACTTCACTTGCTAAATATTAACTATATTATAATTAACAAGTGATAATTTCTTTTTAGAGAAAATAATGTATTCACGCCTTTAGGCGTGAATACATTATTTTTTTTTGAATAGTTTAGAAAAGATAGATTGTTTTTGTTCATTTTTTTTTGATGCTTTTGGAGTAATGATATCTTCTTTTGAATCTATATTATCAGTTTCTATTTTTTTGGTATTACCTAATATATTTTGGCTATTTAAATTCAAAGATTGTTCTTGTTTTAATGCAATTGTTAAATCGTCAATTTGTCGATTCTTTTGTCGAATTTCTGATTCTAAATGCTCTATGTATTTATCTATATAACTGCTATATTGGTTATTTAATGATTCTGTTTTGTTTGTCGATTTTTCATAAAATTTTGTCGATTCATTTGTCGTTTTTTTATTTAAAATTGTTTTTAGATAATCTATTGTATTATCATCTATTAATGATTTGTTACCTACTTTGTTTACCTTCAAATTTGAAGGTAAACTTTTTAAATGATAATGAATTGTTTGTTTAGAGACATCTAAAAGTTCAGAAACTTCCTTTACAGTTTTCATCAAATAACTGGGTCTCCTTTACTTGTTCATTTTTTGTAAAAACGCTTGACGTTCTTCTTCTGTATACGCAGATGTCTTAGATGTGGTTGGTTGATAAGTGTTATTTTTTAACCATTGTGGCGTCATTTCACGACTTATATATTGTTTTGGTTTGCCTGTACTTATCATATTAGATTGTCGTTTCGAATGAATACGTTTCTCAGGTTCAAAAGAAAATTCTAACCATTCAATTTTTCGTCCTTTTTTAGCTTTAATTTTATTAATATTGAGATTTTTAAATAAAAAGCCTAATTCTTTAATTATTGGTTTAAATACATATTTATCAATTTCACTCATTCGATAACTTTTCGGAATATCTAAACGTTCGGTTCTGTTGCAAAGTTGAATTTATAGTATAATTTTAACAAAAAGGAGTCTTCTGTATGAACTATTTCAGATATAAA
>JBEAMH010000054.1:0-589 GCA_040062795.1 Staphylococcus aureus | reverse complement strand
GTTCGAGTGCTATCCGATAGCCTATGACGGGAGAGTGTTCACAATGTTTAATGGCAAGTTGGCGGATAAGCCGTTTACTGTGAAATATACCGGTACCGGCCTCGGTCCATATCCCCGTTACATCCTCGCCACGATGGTGGTGTATTACAACGATTAAATAAGCCTAAACGATAGCGACTTATCGCAGATCTGGCGATAAATCGCTGTCGAGCATGTCGGGTGCAATATGGGTATTGTGAGCCGATGCAAAGCGCACGTGCAACGCGCTCAGCACCCAACTTTCATATTACGCATGCCAGCGGTGGCTATGGCATGGGCGGCTCACCTTGTGCTCTGTGTGGTACTAGGCCCAGGTTATTCATCTATTTGCTGGGTGCTCGGAAGCCACGTCGGCAGATCGGCATCGTCAACTTTTGTGTAAGCCATGATCCGCGCATTAAAGCCGCCAACACCTGGAGATCCACTCGTGTGTTGCCCTTTTGGTATCACGCCTTTCTCATAAAGCAACGCGAGGACTGCTCGCTGTTTTAAATTGGAAGATAAAATTTCTCGCAGGAGTTTTCAATGCAGATATCTACTTCAACGCTAG
>JBEAMH010000011.1:0-11657 GCA_040062795.1 Staphylococcus aureus | reverse complement strand
TAAAATGATGAACAGTTTAATAAAATATTATGAAGAAAAGAGAAGAAGCCAACTCGCAGTACTCAAGCAGAGTTAAGCCCCACCTTATTAAAATGACAGGAAGATTTAATTTTTAAAGCCATTATGTTAATATAAATGTACAAATGAGTTACAACTAGTATATACACCCCCTCACACGCCACCGAGCTAATGTGAGGGGTTTTTCATATGGGATATTTTAACAAAAAGTATTAAAAATAACATATTTAGACTTGAAACGTACATAAATGTACGATATAATAAAGGTAACAAATCAAACAAAGGAGTTATTGCTATGGAAAACCAAAACTACAAACAAATCTTAGAGGTATTACAACAAAACGATGTTCGTGAGGTCGTTAAAGCTATCTTTAGTTATGAAACAGGTATTACAGATGAAGCGGATTTAGACAAGCTAAACCATTATTACTTTGAAGAGTTAGATACACCGAATTTCTTAGATGAAGATATTTACTTTAAGAGTATGGAATATAGAGGGCTTTAAATAGCCCTCTGATTTACAAAAAGTATTCAAAATAACAATTACATGGAGGGCTTGAAATGACTTTAAACAACGATAGCAAAACGAATGAAATCGGTAAGATAAATTTAAACTTATATGATATTCATGAACAAATCCTTTCATATCTCGCAGCAGGCAAAGATATTAATCAAATAGATGTAGTGATAGAGGTAGATAACCAAGCAAGTGATTGTTTGTATATAGATCAATCAGAAATACAAGATGACTTATTAATATTAAGAAACTAGGTGCTAAACATGGACTTAAAAACAAGCTTAAAAGCAGGTATTGATATTATCGAAAATAATGAAGTACAGAAAAGGTATAAATTTGGATTAGGTAAAGAAGATGTAGATGAAGCGGAAGACCTTTTACAAGCATTAAATATGTGCGGTGCAGAAGCAATGGAAGACCTCTATTATGATGAACAAGCAACGTATGATGTCAGTTATTGCGATAATGAAATATTGTTTTGTATCAGCATATCTGAACTAGAAAATTTTATTCATAAGCTAGTGATTAAAGAAGCATTTGGAACGATTAAAGTATCACGTAAAGCAGTACATTCATATATAACTAAGGAGGGCTAACAATAAGCACTGATTACAGCTAACTAGAGAGCTATTTCTAGCCCTTTCATTTACAAAAAGTATTGATGATAACACAACGATATTAGGAGGTCATACAATGAAGCACATGGAAGCGGTTGATGTGAGACACACGTATTACATGATTAACTTTTTGCATGAACGGACAACGACACAATTTAAGATGATGGCAGATAACACACGTAGAAAAGTGAAGCACAATCAACGAATAGCAGAAGCTGATTTATGCAGGTATATCGACGAGGTTAAAGAGAATATAGATAACTTACCTAAAGTGTGGCAACAGACCTATGAAGCTCACAAAGGCGCAGATAATAAGACCTTAGCAAAATTATTTATTGAACAGTGCAGACCGTATTAAACAAGCAGACCCGCTTCAAGTGATTGAGTTCCCTCGCTTCATGGGGCGTCGTGAACTCAATCAAACGGGCGGGAACTTGCTCGCTTACAATGGGCGTCGCAAATTCCCGCCCTCAACCCTAATAAGTAATCCTAACGAAAAGGAGCAAATATAAATGAACAGTGCAGTTAAACAAAGAACAATTGAGTGGTTAGAACACTCACAGGCACAGGGTAGTTTTGATGGGTTTGATGAAGAAAATAAGCATTTCAGACAATGTACCGATGATGAAATTGAATGGTATTTTGTCGAATGGTTTTTCACAGACGGGTTAAGGGACGATTTAACCGAAGAAGAACTCAAAGAAAACTACTCAAATGAATTGCTGGAACTCGAAAGAATTAACACCGAAGCGGATAAATACATGGATTAAGGAGGAACGCAGAAATGGAAATGACAGCCCAATTTGAACATGAACTTAAAGCAGTACTACAAGAAGAATCACATTATCAGCAATGGGACGATGTAGCGATAAAAGAGGTGTTAGACCTTATCAGCCCCTATTGGCATAAAGAAGATACAAATATAGAAGATTATGTAGCATTTGAAATGCAATTTTTCTTGAACGATACGGATTTTCTATGCTGGTATTTTGAAGATGAAACAGCGCAAGAAGTTATTAAGCACATTATGGAATATGAAAGTAATGAAGCGGTGCTAACAAGTTGCATGAATGACGGAACAGAGAAGTTAAGTAATGGCGTGATTGTCAGATGTACAATTTAACGAATACCCGCTTCAAATGATTGAGTTCCCTCGCTTCATGGGGCGTCGTGAACTCAATCAACGGGCGGGAACTTGCTCGCTTCATGGGGCGTCGCAAATTCCCGCCCTCAAATCAAAAAAGAGCAATGCACATGAATTACATGGAGGTATTAACTATGGCAACAAACTTTAAAAAGAAGCTATTTAAAGATTATTTAAAAGAAAGATGTAATGAACATATAGAAGCGATTGAATCAAACGTATATACAGGAGCTTACACCGTAGAAGAAGCTAAACCGTTATTAAAGCAGGAACAAATAGCCTATAGCATGTATCAGCAATATAAACTATCTCAAGTATTAGGTGGCGTAAAGATAGGCAAAAGCTTATTTATACGCAATAAAGATTTGAATTTTGTAACGTATGACTATCTACATGACGAAATAGAAGCGGTTATTGATGAAATTGATCTACAAGAAGTAATGCATGACTTACAGGAATTAATCGTATGACTATAAAGGAGGATATACCTATGATGAACACAGAAATAGAATGGTTATGTGACTTTTTGCAAATCCCCTACAATGACAAGCCAACATTAGAACAATGGCAAACAGCAGTTAGCAGTTACATGCAGCGTGACATAGAAACCGTTAATTATAGTATTTTAGATGCTCATGAACAACTGACAATATTTGATTATGAACTAATAGAAGCAGTAGCTATGTAATTGATTATTATCTGTTAGTATAAAAGAAGTGGCATTGAACGATAGATTAGATAGAAGGATAGGTAGAGGTGTTTTCATGAATAAATCAGCAAAAATAACAGAATTTGACCTTTTAAAATATGAGCAATTATATTTAAACAGCCAAGACAGTACTGAATACAAAGATATTATAGAAAATATCCAATATGACCCAAGTTTTACAAAAGATACTAGAGAAGCGGTGCTAGGAATTATTCATGAAACAAAAATATCCGCAAATTTGAATGGTTTTATCTCACAACTCATAGACTTTAATCAAGTAAGTGATGAAGCGGAAGCTAAACAGCTTTTAAACGACAACGATTTGTATGAAACAAGCCTTTTTAAACAGCATATTAAGTCTGGGTAATTTGACCTTTTGAAATTAGAAAAATTTAAAAATAAGGAGAGTTCAAAGTGAGCAAACCCGTTATAAAAAATTTGGAAAACAAACTAGCTGTGGCATTGTTACTCATTATATATGCAGGCTTTATGCTGGGGGCATATATCGTGCTTGATTACATCATACAAGGGAAATTCAGAAAACTAGCAATGGGTGTAGATAAAGCGTTAGTATACCTTAATAATGCAAGTACAGTTGTTATGGTAATTGTGATTATTTTTGTAATTATCGTAAATACATTTATTGTTCTATTGGTAATAAATGGAATAAAAGATTGGAAAAGAAAGCGTAACAAAGAGAATCAGTAAAATAGTGATAAAGTCATATGATATATATAGGTATTTGATAATGACAATGATTGTCTACCTTAAAGTGACTTAATGCAACTAATGATGAAGTGGGCAGATATATGATTAGAATTGCTACAGATGATTTGCAGGAAGCGGATATTGAGCAATGGAATATGGAATGAAGAATATATGAATATAGTTAAATAAACTACAGTAAATGAGGGCAAAGAATGGGCGAATATTTTAATATTGAAACAATAATAATTTGGATAATTTTCGCAATGATAACCACAATAGCTATATATGCAATTCTGTTATATCAAAGAAAAAGAAATAAATTAAATTTGAGGAAGTCTTTAATAAGAGGTTATTCAGTAGTTTTCGGAATTGTGGTGTTTATATTAGGATTAACGATACCTATTTTAGTAGACCAATTAACGCAACTTATAAACGATACTAAATCAATGGGACAATAGAGAAATAAATTACTGATAACCCGCTTCAAATGATTGAGTTCCCTCGCTTCATGGGGCGTCGTGAACTCAATCAACGGGCGGGAACTTGCTCGCTTCATGGGGCGTCGCAAATTCCCGCCCTCAATCCTTATAAGAGCGTCTAATACAATAAGTAATCGTAGTTTATTAAACTCAATAAGAGCAAAAACCACCCACCCTAGCCAATGTGTTAGGGTTTTTTAATTTGTCCCAAATTACAAAAAGTTTTAAAAATAACACATTTATACTTGAAACGTACATTAATGTACGTTATACTATGTATATAATCAAAACAAGGCAAAACAACATGATCTAAAGGTACTTCCAATGTATAGGAAGCGGATAATTTACCGCTTCAATTTACAAAAAGTATCAAAAATAATATAAGAGGTGTTGAATTATGAACGGGCAAACAGTATATACGTTAATCCTCAAGCCAGTATTTACAGATATTCAATTGATTGGGGTTTATGACAGTAAAGTACAAGTAGAATTTGCTAGAGCTAATCATATGAGAGAGCGACAACAAAACAATGAATTAGATGTAGAAGATGAAGCGGATTTTCAAGAAGCACAAGCCGAATACATGATACTAAAAACGCAATTAGGTAAAGGCGATATATTAGGCATTGTAGAATGAGTACTCATTAAAGGAGAGGTTCAGAATGAAAAACAACACAGTATATACGTTGATATGGAGCGAAACATATGGAGAGGTCATGCATTTAGGTGTATTCCCTACTAAATCAGAAGCGGAAGCAGAAATAGAAAACAATTTATCTACTAGGGATATAGATGAAGACTTTATAGAAGAAAGCAAAGCCGATGAATACATGATACTAGAAACACAGATAAATGAAGCGGATATAACGAAAATAATTTAAATGCGGAGGTAGTTATATATGAACACAAAACAGTTATTAGATTACTTAACTTATATTGGACTAAACGTGCAGGAAGTGGGAGCTGGTATATATAAAGGTCATTCGTGCAACGTTAAGCAGTGGCACAGCTTTAGGATATGGATTAATAAGAGCGGGAAAGTAACGATTAAATCACATGGGGTACAGCGTAGCTTTAAATTACAGCAGATGAATGAATTAGAACGTGAATTAAGAGGATTTGAAATTATTTAGGAGGTTTTATATATGGAGATTATTAAGCGTAAAGGAAGCTATCAACTCATTAAATTTAGCGCTTCATTTTTAATATTGGATTACAGTAATAAAGATGTTGGCATAGCAGTTAAAACGTATATTTCTGAACAACAAGCGATTAAAGAGTTTGAAATATTATTGAAGCATTTAAAGAGCGATACATTGATTAAACAATCAGAACTAGACTGTTTAATTAACGGTGTATATTAAATCATATTTAAATAATAAGGAGTGAAGTAATATGAAACGTTTAGCAGGTATTACATTTACAGATAAAGGAGCAACAGGTAACACAGTGGGTTATATGGAGTATGTGACGGGTGTTGTTAAAGTAGCACGCTATGTAGTTGGTTATTGTGCAAATAGACAGGTACATGACCGCTTCATAGTTGAATTTAATGGACATGATCTAAATTTAAGTGACTATGTAAGTAAAGAAGATATTGAACGTATGCAACAAGCATATATGGATAAAAGAATTACAGATAAAGACATAGAGTTTTTAACAATACAGCTTAATGAATGGACAGACCACCCTACTCATATGTATTAATAACTACAAGGTATCTAAAGTGTTCACTAGATACCTTGTATCTATGGAATAGTATTAAGAAGCGGTTATTTGAAATAAAGTAATATGAGGTGTTGTTATATGAACCAAATTGAAGCAATTAACAAATTTTATGCTAATCAGTATGTGAGGTTAGATGCATATGAACATGATTACGATGATATTAATTCTGAAATACCTAATGATATAGAAGATAATAAGTTATTTGATACGTTATACAGCGCAATTATTAAACCGATTGAATATGAGTTAGAAAAAAACAATTTCTATTTTTGTGCATTTGAACGTGGAGAAGATGTTAATCGAGTACGTTTATATTTTGGTTATCCAGTAAGCGACAGTATGGAAAGTATCGACAGTAGCCAAGAAATAATAAACCATTTAATTCAATTAGATAATAAACTTTAATACGGTTCAAAGGGGTGTGTATTATGGAAATGCAATTAACAGATAGAGAAGATTTTTTAATAAGCATGACAGCATATTTATTATATAGCGGAGATTTACCAAGTGATGAAAAATATATGAGATCAGAAGCGGAAATAAGAGCTATATTAAACAACCCTCATGAGTTTATTAACATAGATGTTCTTAAAGATGAATTAAGATATTTTGGATTAGATAGAAATAATTTCAAGTGGACAAAGGAGGTTCATGTATGAGGCATTTAAATATTGTTCTTAAAGATGATGAAAAATCAAATGGTGGTGTTGCATTTGCTGGAGAAACTTTATTAGACTTCATGAACGATCTAAAGCCAAATGAAAGACAATCACTAGATGATGTTAATGCAGCACTTATTGAATGTGGTATAAAGCCGATAAATGCTATTAACTATCCAGAAATAAAAGAACTTAAATCCTTTGATATAGTAACTAGAGAATTAAGAAGATTAGATGAACAATAAAACCGCTTCAAGTGGTAACGCAAATTACGTCCCCCCTATTCATAAGTAAATGTAGTTTAATTTAGATACTATATATACATGGTATTCATAGAATACAAAGTATTCAATAGATACTATGTGTCCAAAGTGTCTTGAAGATACGCAGTATCGTTATATTAGCTACATAAAATACTAGGTAGTCTTAAGATACTAAGTATCTAATAATGATAAATCCAGAAGCGGTTATTTACAAAATGTATTAAGAATAACATTTAATTGACACGTACAATAATGTACGATATAATTAATTTAAAGTTATTAAATGAGGTGTAAAGAATATGGATATATTAATAGATGTAACTACAGCTTTAGTATTTATGGTAGCTGGTATAACAATATATATACCCATCAAATTGAAATTAGATAATAGAAAAAATGCGAAGAACGAATAAATTTTATTTTTGCATTATATTTACAAAAGGTATTAAAAATAATATAGAGAGGTGTTTTTATATGGTACATGGTTCAGTAGATAAATATTTTAAAGAAATTCAAAAAGGAAGAGACAGACAAAATAATTTGAGTAAAGAACTTAGAAATAAAGCAAAATCATATGTCATAACATTAGATCAGCATAAACAACTACAAGAGTTAAAAGAAAGACAGAATAACTATAGCATATATCCAACGGTACAAAGTGATAATTATTTTATTGAATATACCGACCCTAAAGAAAATGAGTTCAATATAATTATTCATGATATTAAAAACAGCAGAAAATTCAGAACAAAGTTTAGCCAACATATAGGGCTACCATTAATGCTTTACCACAACGGAACAATGTTTTATGAAAGCGGCGTTATTCGATAATCAGTATATATAGTATTCGTTGTGTTCTAAGTGTTTTGTGTGTCCAAAGTGTCCAAAGTATCTAAAATATATAAATGAGGTGGAGTTATGAACGTAAAAGGAATGGTTAATATTGATAGTTTGAATGTAACAGCTAAACCATTTGGCAAATTAAAAATATTGAACAATCACAGCGATAATGAAATATATTCAATGTTTTGGGAAAAGGCTCATAATGATAATTTCATATTAAAATTTAGTAGTAATAAATATAACGGTAATTTAGAAAAATATATATCTGATACAGATTTATTTATCATAGTATCAATATTTTTATTGGGTAACATGGAAACTCAAGAATGGTTAATTGATCTGTATAATTGGGAACCACCATAAACACAATAGCTACAAAAGATACAAAGTATCTATAATACTGGAGGGATTAGAAATGTATAATAACAATGATGTATATAATATAGCCGATCAGCTAAATTCAGATTGTAAAAATGAAATGCTAATACTTTTTGATGAAGTAGAATATAAAGAAGAAGAGGACGTAGAGATAAACATTGAAATTAATAAAATACTACATTAAGAAATAAAGCCTTTTGTTATATCTGGAGATATAATAAAAGGCTTTTTGTTGTTCTGAGAAATTGAATATATTGCAGCGAAATATTAAAGACTGTATAAGTGTGTGTAAGAGTTGCCAGAAATCCAAATCTCAGAAATATAAAAAGTAATTAAATATTTATTGACACGTACAAAGATGTACGATATACTAAAGGTAGTTAATAAGTGATAGGGATTAACCACATTACTAATTTACAAAAAGTATTAAAAATAACACAAAAGGGGTTTTTGATTATGACAATATTAAATTTAAAAGAAAAAGCTAAATTATTAAGAAAAGACTTAAAAAACAATCTAGGATATACAGCAAAACAAGTAAGCGTTAGAATGTCAGCGGGTTCAGCACTATATGTAACAGTAAAAGATTATAAAGTTGATGTAGAAGCAGTCGAAAAAGAAGCAAGAAAATACGAAGAAATATATTATGACGAAGTAAGCAACGAAATTTTAGCAGGTGCTAATGATTTTGTTTTTGTAGATAACGAAGCTATTAATCCTCACTATCAAGAATTTGCAAATAAAATATATAATGAACTAGAAACAACAGAAAAAGAAGAATACAGTGTAGCACTTCCAAATGAAGCAGTAGCAATACATTTTATAGAATTAAATCACAATGTACCAAAATTCAAAGTACAAATTGGAAAAAAGAAATCAAGCTTCCAAGATTTATATACAGCAGATCAAATAGCAGAAGTAATGACCTTATTAAAATAATAAGGTCATTATTTTATTATTAAGTTAAATAATATTACATATATTAAATTTGTAAAAATACATAAAAATATTAAGGTTTCAAAAAAGGAACCAAAATGTTATAATAAATCCATAAATATTATTAGTTTCAAAAGTGAAACATTAATTTATATTAATTAATTTATGATTATCATAAATAACTGTTCTAAAGGTTAGTAATTAACGTGTTTTATGATATTAAATTAATAATAATCATAGTAATATAATTTCTAGTAATAAAGTAAAAATAGGTTCAAATATTAGTAAATATAGAGTGTTTAAAGTGTTCTGAATACACAGGGTGTCCATAGTGTTATTTAAACACTATGGAAACTAAAGATACAAATAAGACTAATGCTTATTAATTAAAAAGGAGCGTATTATTATGGCAAATACAAAAACACAAAAGAAATTAACTATTGCAAAAAAGAAAAGTAAGTTCATTTTAGATTGGTTCGTTAATGAAGTCCCGTTAAAAAAATTAAATGAAAAAATAAGCTTAAGTAAAACTACAAATTTTAGATATAAAAAACAATTGATCGAATTAGAAAAAGAATACGGGGCATTTTATGCTTTGTCGGAAGTCTTTACTTTAAACCAGATAAACGCCCTCATAGAGCTATATAATGACTTTGTAGAACACCCAGAAAAATATGAAAAACGCAAAAAAAGTAAGGGCATAGATATGGAAGATCAAGCCAAAATCGTTAATAAGCATTTATCAGATATGAATATGCACTATTCAGAAGATAATGATAGAGAAGAAAAACCCTTGCCAGATAATTTAAAAGATAAAATGTAGGAGGGTTATTATGGCTAACGAATGGAGCTATACAATTGATATAAACCCAGTAGCAACGCCCCGCCCGGAATTTAGAAAGACGAAAGACGGTAAAACTATAACCTACTATCCCCAGAAATACGCTAATTATTTAGAAGAAGTGCAACAAATGCTCGAACGAGATCAAGCTATAAATGAAAACTTCTATAACGTTATGAGGGCGCCATTAGGGGTTAAAGCAGAAGTTTATTTTTATGTGCAAGCACCTAAAAAGCAAAAGAAGATCAATAATATAATGAAAACCACAGCCCCAGACATAGATAACCTAGTAAAAGCGGCATTTGATAGCATATTTAAAGGGTTGAAAGTGAAAGACAGTCGCATAGTTATGGTGTCTATGGCGAAGTTTCAAACTTTAACTAATCCTAGAACAGAAATAACATTGCGAGGTGTTGAGTAATGGTTAGTAATTTAGATAAATTTAAGCGAATAGAAAACGTTATGACCGAAGTGCAAGGCGAAATGGAAGCCTATTTAAAAGTATTGTTAGAACGTCATGAGTATATGAATACTTACAGAAAAGAATATAAAAAGTTAAAACGTACCGTAAGTGATATAAAAAACGAATTGAAAAGCAATGAAAGCGCCAACGAAGAAATAAATGCACTAGTGAAAAGTGCAAGAAACAAGGTTGAGCGTAATATAGAAGAGCTAAAAAAAGATCGTGAGATTGATCTTGAGGGCGGCTATGATATAGCTATTAAATCTATGACTGATGTAAGCGTATTGCTAGAGGGAAGCCCTAAGTTAGATAAAATAGAAGACGCTAAATTGTTGTTGCAAAAAAACAACGTAGAGATACCCGAAATAAATGTATTGTTAGAAGATTACGCAAACGAATTGCGTAGCAGCAATAAAGAAGATGTTAAAAGAAGCGTTATAAAACTATTAGATAATGCAGATAGTGAGTATTTAGATAGCTTTAAAGGTTATAGAGAAGCTTGTGAAGAAAGCGAAGACGTATATGAAAGTTTCAGTGATATTGTTGATGTATTGCTAGAATTAGGGTTTTTAAGCGAAGCAGAAGAGCTAACAGAAGCATTGCCAGATATAGAAGAAACTAGGAGGATGAGACCAAACCCGGAGCCGCTTCTAAATATGCTAGTACCCGTTAAAAGCGCAGGTTTGCAGTACTTCCCAAGTAGAAACCGGCAATCAGATTCTTACGATCTGAACGTAGCATTTGCTAAAGAAGTAGCGTATGCAAGACGTGCATTGCTAGAAGACAGGGAATATATAGGGACTAAAAACGCATTTGATCGAGTAAATAAAGCTTTTGAAGATTTATCATCATACATGTATGAACGATTTTATCAATTAGGAGGAACACCTAAAAATTATCATGGACACGATGACAGATAATAGCAGCCTTTATAGGTTGCTATTTTTTTGCCTTTAAAAAGCTATAGAAGGCAATGAGAAGCTCATATAAAGCCATTTATAGAAGTCAGCGGGGAAAACTAACAAAAGCAATAAAAGGCTTAAATTTAGCCTATAAGAGATAAATAAAAAGGTTCCGAAAATGAAACTTATGTATATAATGATCTAGCACCAACCATGAAAAATAGTAACTTTTAAATATATCACAAATTAGAAACAATAAGCAAATTATAAGATTATAAAAATAGAAATTATATAAAAATTAATCCGAAGGATTATAAGAATTTAAAGTAAAGTAAATTATATTTTAAAAAGCAGAAAACAAAATAAAAGTAAGTTCCGAAAATGGAACCGAAAAGGAACGGGAACAAAGGGAGGTTCCAAAAATGAAACCGGAGAGCAAGTGCTATGGGCTA
>JBEAMH010000053.1:0-600 GCA_040062795.1 Staphylococcus aureus | reverse complement strand
CTAATTTTCAGTTCTTTGTTAGCCAAAATACCCCAACCTTTCTCCATTAATTAGCATGACCTATGATTTAAAAATTAAAATCTTATGCTTACATTTTCACGCTATATTATATCAATATTGCTAAGTCTTTTTTACGATAAAACAAAATTCACTCTTAAAAAATAGGTGGCACACTTTTGTGACAAAGTACATATAATGTGTCACAAAAGTGTGACAACCACTATATATTGTGTCACAAAGGTGTGACACTAGCAAAATTTTGACCCCTATACTAAAAGGTACTCAATCCCTTGAAATATCTGGCTTTGCCAGATTCCCCATTTTAAAATGGGGATAAATTTCCCTTATGCTCTTACCAAATATTTACCGATTTTTACGTTTTTTCTAAAACGCTCATAAAATCCATATAGTTTTTTTAGTTACATGATATAAAAACATACCGAATCGAACATTTAAAAAACTCATTTTTATACTATATTTAAGATGTATCTATAGCAAAAGGAGTGTTCAAAATAAAACTAATTTATAAACTAAAAATGAAACGACTTAACGAAGAATTATCTCGAAAAAATTGGCAAAATCACTTAATAAATTTTTAAA
>JBEAMH010000052.1:0-607 GCA_040062795.1 Staphylococcus aureus | reverse complement strand
CTGCAGGAAGAGAAAGCACCGTTCGCGGTGCTTTTTTCTATTGGCAGATGCGATTGCGCATCGTCGTCGCGTCGGGTGTCCCCAGATACAAACGTGTTCGACGGATTTGCACTAGGGAAACGCTGATCAATGAGCCTGTCGTTGGCATAACCGACGAGACAGATTGCAATTTTCAGATTGCCGAAGGAATGTGACGGCCCTCGAGGTGATTTTTTCCCGTATTCGGGCCTCACTTCCCACATTTTTCACACACATGACGGATTGCTCCCATGAGTCGACAGCAGCTGATTTTTCGCGATCACCAGGTTCGCCAGCGCGAACAGGCTGAACAGCTGCGCCGTGTTCTTGGCCAGCCCCTTGTAGCGAACCTTGCGATGACGGAACAGGTTCTTCACGACATGAAACGGATGCTCGACCCGGGCGCGGATCTGCGCCTTGGTTCGCTCGACCGCGATCACGAGGTCCTTCAGCGGACCTTCCTGCATCGCCCTGATCTTTCCGCGCTTGAGCGCCACGTGCCACTTCACCGTCTTGCCCTTCATCTCCTCGCGCTTGTCCACGCCGGTGTAGCCCGCATCGCCAAACGCTTCCTGCTCATGACCGTGCA
>JBEAMH010000010.1:0-14354 GCA_040062795.1 Staphylococcus aureus | reverse complement strand
ATCATGCTAGCAAGTTAAGCGAACAACGACATGATAAATTAGTGGTTAGCTATATTTTTTTACTTTGCAACAGAACCAGAAGATATATATAGACGATAAAGAAGCGGATTACAAAAAAGGAGAAATCTACGGTAAGTTTCCGGCTGAGTCCCCTATTAAGGTTCACGCAATTGGAAATATTGAAGATGATGAAGTTAAAACTAAACCAGTGGAAGTAGAAGCTAATACGAACAACAAATCTCAATCAATAGATTTAATTTTTAATCAAAAAACGATAGACGATCACATTAAGAAGAATAAAAAAATAGAAGATAAAGCTAAATCATACATGAGTGATTATACGGAAGATTTAAATAAGGCTTATAAAACATCATCATTTAGATATGTGAAAAAGTACTTTGAAAAAGATTCAGAATTGGCAAATCATATCAAAGGACAAGTAGAAAGCAAGAAAAAATCTAAATACAGTGATCTAAATATCAGTAAGTCTAAAAAAGATGGTAATCAAGTAGAATTAATATTAAGCAAAAAAAATGAAGATAAAGTTAAAATTCAATCTCGATATATATTGAAATATGATAAAGACAAAGATGATTTTATTATCAAAGAATATACTGATATTTAAAACAACATGAAATAAGGAGTGAATCTACATGAGTGGATTAATAGATAGAGCAGAACCAACAGATAAAGCAGCTATCAATTACTTGAAGAATGAAAAAGGATTTACTGATATTAATATTTCAGCATGGTACGCAAGAATACTATTTGAAATGGGTTATATTAGCGATAAACATAATTTTGTTTGTCCGACTGCTGGTTGCAACGCTCCTATTACATGCCATGCAATTGAGAAGAAAAGTAAAAACAGTCCATCACCATCATTTAGAAATCATAGTAGAAGTGAGAATTTGCATATCAGTACTTGTAACAAAGACCCGCTTTCACTAGAAAAAGCATTTACTGGAACAAGTGAAAGCAAAAATAAACATGAAAATATAAACACCGGAGATTATGTATCAAAATTTAAAAATAAAATGTTTACCAGCGCTCCCCAACCTAAAAAACAACAAAAAAGTACACATGGTACTGAATCACAGAGTTCATCAACTCATGCATCTAGTCAAAATAATAGTTCAGATGAACAAATTAAAAAAAGGAAAAACAACAGTAACTTGAGGACGTTGCAACAATATGTAGATTTGTATAGAGAAAATAAAGAAGAAATCATATTCAGTGAAGAATCTCAAAGATATATACCTATCAAATTTATGTTCAAAGTTATTTATAACAACAGGCTGTCTAAAGATATTTCGCCAAACGACTATAGTAATATCTATTATGGCAGAGTGAAGATTAAAGAAACTCAGTATGAAGGCAAATTGAAACTAGAATTTCTATATTTTAAGATAATAGATGATGTTAAGTATCATCCTTCATTTAGAATAGATAGTAGCTATTTAGAAAATAAGTATAATCATATTTACAAAGCATATATGAATGGAAAAAGAGAATTTGAGGTTTATACTACTTTCCCTTTCATACTACAAAAGAGTAAATCAAATGGACAGTTATATTTGAATTTTGATTCATTCGGGGAAAATGAAGAACTTAATTGTGATTCGGACGAATTTGATAATAATTTTATAATCAGATGAAAAAGGCGCCCAAAAACGGGGCGCTTTTTATATTACTGATAATATATGATTTAGTGGAAAACTGAATTGTTGAGAGCCATTGAAGTGAATTTTGTTATTTAGGGTATCTACTTTGAGAATATACCCTTCATAGTTATTAACATAACCATCTTCCCAAATAGTTAATATAGCTAATTCATTATATTCGAGTTTTTGGGCTACAGTAGTATTAATAGCTTCCAATTGATCGTCGCTTAATTGTGGTAATGCAATTTTATTTTGAGATTCTATATGTTCTTCCAGCATTTCATATTGGAGAGCCATTGTTTTGAATGGCGCCCACTTAACGATTCCTCGACCTTGAGGAATGTTTGGATTTAAATTTTCTCTAGGAATTTTTCTATAATCAGTTTCGTTTTTATATTCGTCTGGCATATCTGGATTAACAACCATAATTCCCCTCCTAATTTTTGTAAAGAAATTTATAGGTAAAATTATTTAAAACAGTAAAGCATTTGTTATAATATAAGTGACTTATATTAGTGGCATAAGTCATGCTATAGTTGAATTATCACATTAATTAACTTCAACGAAACCTACAATTAATCCTCAGTTAAATAATTAACTGAGGATTTTTTATGCTATAAGTGTTGCAAAAAAGTTATAAAGAAGAGAATAATAGTTGACAACGTACACGAAAGTACGATAAACTTTATTCATAGTAAGAAATGATTTGTTAGATTTAGATAAAAAAAGAGAAGAAAATAAACTTCCATTTTCCAACTACTCACGTATAGGTTGTTTAGATCTTCTCAAGGAACAGATGTTGTTACTAATTAATCTGTATCAATAATTATAACATGGAAGGCGGTAATTAGCATGAATAAAACTAAATTAGCGTATTACCTTAGTCTAGCCGCTTTAATCATAAGCGTGATCACATTAATCATTACCATCACGTCTATTTTTTTATAAACAATATAAAAACAAAGGAGCGATTTTTTATGAAAGAGACAGTACAGAAGTTATTAGATAGTAAAATTTCAGCAGCAGAGATCAGCAGACAAACAGGAGTTTCAGATGCTATGGTGAAAAGACTGAGATTAGGCAGTCAAAATTTAGAAGGAATTTATTATAGCAATATGGAGAAACTGTATAATTACCAAATGCACATTGAAGATACTCAAAATGTTATTGGTGATGTTTACAATAAGTTTTTACCAGAAATGGAAAGAATTAATGAAAAAAAAGATTATAAAGAACTAGCAAGAATGAACGGGAACATAGCTAGCAAATTGAAAACGCAACTTTATACTATGGGATTTGAGGAAAATTCTGATGATGAAGCAGTACAGCAACTGTATAATTATATAAACTTACTAATCAAAGCAACAAAAAATTAATTACAATACAATCATATTAATGAGTATGCTATATTGGTTATAGTATCTAAAGTTTAAGGCGTTAATCGTTTTAAAGCTATACATTAAGCATTGATTGTTTGTAGCGAGCAGTCGATGCTTTTTCTATATCGACTATTTTATAAAGACCGCTTCAAGTGGTCTTTATTTTCAGTATAAAATTACAAAAAATATTAAAAACAACATATTTAGAGGTGCATATATGAAAAAGGTACTTAGTACAATCGTCACAGTAGTAGTACTCATTGGTGCTTTTTTATTTATCAATGAGGATAATAATAACAATGAACTTGATGTTAAAGGTATTATTAATAAATTAACGACGGGTTCAATTGAAAACACCAAAGTAGATAAAGAACTAATTGGTGAAAAGACTAACCGAGAAAACTATAAATACATTAATAATAATAAAACATCATTAACTGATAATGATAAAGACTTAATACAAAAAAATGGAGATAGTGAATTTTGGGCTGATTATCCTAAATTAGATAAATATGGACGTGCTGGTAAAGTTACAGCATTAGTAACACATGATAGTGTTATGAGTCATTCATCAAAAGCGCAAGAGAGACCTTCATTTTCATCTAGTGTACACGTCGCAGGTGAATATAAAGATGGGAAATTTGATGCGAGCGATCAAACATGGAGAGGTAATATATCCAACAATAAAATTTTTAAACGTAGTATATTAATCTATAGTACTTAAAGTATTTAAAGAAAGAATAATAGATGATATGATACTTTGAGTATATTATATCAATATTAGAAATATAAAGTATATAAAGTATTCAAAGTGGAAGAGGAAAAATGAAGGTGCAAAAAATAGTAGTGGACAACAAAGCTTATCCACTATTTATATTACTTGATGAACAATTTGAAGTAGTTGAACCGGTTATGAGCTTTATTAAATACCTAGAAAATACTAATAAGTCGCCCAATACTATAAAAACATATTGTTACCACCTAAAGTTATTCTATGTGTTTATGGAGCAAAGAAAAATCTCGTTAGAGGAAATTCAGTTTGATGAGTTGGCGGATTTTGTAGGATGGTTACGTAACCCCACAGGAGATGCGAATGTTATTGACATTCACCAAAAAGAAGCTAAAAGAGAGGAATCTACTGTTAATGCTATTCTTAATGCCGTGATTAGTTATATAGAATATTTGAGTCGTTCTGGTGGCTTTAAGATGCTTGATTTATTCAATGAAACACGAGGCAGAAATTACAAAGGATTTCTCCATCATGTGAGTAAAGGAAAGCCATATAAAAGAAATGTATTGAAGTTAAGAGAAAAAAAGAAAATGATTAGGACACTCAATCATTCAGAGGTAAAAGAAATCGTAGAAGCCTGTCACACCCTCAGAGATAAATTAATCATAATGCTTATGTATGAAGGTGGGATGCGAATAGGAGAGGTTTTGTCTCTAAGACTGACAGACATAGTGACTTGGGATAATCAGGTTCACATAACGCCTAGAGAAGAAAGTCTGAATGTAGCTTACATAAAGATAAAAAAAGAAAGAGTAATTCATGTTAGCAAAGAGTTAATGGCTCTCTATACAGACTATCTTGTGCATGAATATTGCGATGAATTAGAGCATGATTATGTATTCATAGCATTAAAAGAAGCGCATTTTGGTCAACCTTTAAAATATCAAAGTGTACTCGATCTTGTTCGGCGGTTGAATAAAAGAACAGGTGTTGAGTTTACACCTCATACGTTACGTCATACTCATGCAACAGAACTGATTAGAAATGGTTGGGATGCTGCTTTTGTCCAAAAAAGATTAGGACACGCACAGGTTCAGACCACCTTAAACACATACGTCCACCTCTCTGACCAAGATATGAAAGAAGAATTTAAAAAGCATCTTGAAGGGAGAGATAAGTGCTGATGAATACCAAAAGAAAAATTATAAGCTCAGTAGCAATTAGTAAAAAAATAGCAGAAATGAACAGTAAATTAGAAGGATACTGGGCTGATGATAGATGGGATATCAGAAAGTGTCCACTACCTTCAGCAATCGAACTTTCTAAAAGCCCATCTTTAAAAAACCGATGGGTAAATTTTGACCGAGTTGAAAATTTGTGTTTAAGAACCGAATTGAAATTCTTTTTCTATTACCATATGACCAATGAGATTTGGAACGCTAAAACTGTGTGGATTAGAAAAGGAACTGTAATTAATAGAATGCTAGGTTTTTTAGATATGAAATATCCTTACATAGAGTCAATCACAGAAGTACCAATTGAAAAAGCTATGACTGAATACAGGACTTACTTGGTAGAGCAAGGAGTCAGAATAACATCAACCAATCACAAGCTAAATGCCAAACAAGAAAGAATCACAGTAAAGGCAAATTCGTACTATGTGACAAATCTTAAGCTGTTTATGGAATATTATGAAGACTATTATTTTGACGGAGAAGAATGGGAAAAGGATGTTTGGGATAGAAGAAAAATGAATATACCTTCTGATAAAGTCAATCCCACACAATATGAGTATCTCGTATCTTTCAAAGAGATTCCAAGTATTTATTACAGAGAGCTGACAAAACGATATTGCAAGCTCAAATTAAACACCGTGAGCTTTTCCCATGTAAGCGATATTGCCACCAGGTTAAAAGAGTTTTTTGTATTTCTTAATAAAAATTATAAACATTTAACAAGACTTGATCACCTTACCCGTGAGCAAATTGAACACTATTTGGCAGAACTGAATAAATCAGGAATTAAACCGAGCACTTTAAATGGGAAAATATCGGTTTTGGACGGTTTCTTTACCACAATTCAGAAGTTTGATTGGAATGACGTTCCTTCAAAGATACTAATTTTCCAAGAAGATTATCCGAAAGTACCGAAAGCAGAACCGAGATATATTGATGAATACGTTTTAGAGCAATTAAACAGTCATTTAGATGATTTACCTGCTTATATAGCAACTATGGTAATGATCATTCAAGAAGGTGGTATGAGAATTAGTGAGTTGTGTACTTTGAAAAGAGATTGCCTTCTCGAAGATAAGGAAGGTGATTACTTTTTAAAATATTACCAATGGAAAATGAAAAAAGAACATATCATTCCGATCTCGAGAGAGGTAGCTGGTCTTATTAAGGTACGTGAAAAGCATGTGTCAGAAGAATTTGGTGGATGTGAATACCTCTTTCCTCGTAAAGATGGTTCTCCATTGAAACAGGAGACTTTTAGACGGGAACTAAACGAGCTGGCACATAAGAAAAATATCGTGGATCGAGCAGGAAGTGTTTATAGATTCCACGCACACGCATTTCGGCATACCGTTGGTACAAGAATGATTAATAATGGCGTTCCTCAACATATTGTACAGAAATTTTTAGGACATGAAAGCCCGGAAATGACCAGTAGATATGCCCACATTTTTGATGAAACATTAAAGGAAGAGTTCTCTAAATTCAAAGAGACACTTGTGACAAATCAGGGCAGCATTATTGATATAGAAGAATCCGATGAAGCCAATGAAACTGATCTTCAGTGGTTCAAGAAGAACATTAACGCTCAGGTATTGCCCAATGGCTATTGTCGACTCCCGATAATCGCAGGTCCTTGTCCTCACGCCAATGCTTGTTTAGACTGCACACACTTCTGTACAAGCAAAAAGTTCTTATCGCAACATAAAGATCACTTAGCTCATACTAAGGAATTATTAGCTATCGCAAAAGAGAAACAATGACAACGACAGATTGAAACTAATTCTCGTGTTCAAGAGAGACTAGAACAGATTATAGGCAGCTTAAAGGAGACGGAGTAAATGGGGAAAAAATCAAGGAATACTGATAAGATTATTCAACTGGCAAAAGAAAAAAGTCACAATACTAGACTAAATGTAGAAAAGATGATTTCAAAAATGTCATTAGAAGGCAAAACTATAAATTTTAATACAGTCTCTGCAGAAGCAAAAGTCTCAAAATCTTGGTTGTATAAAGAAAGTGATATAAGAAAGCAAATTGAAAATATTCGACATCGCCAACTCAATGGAAAAATATTGAACTCTACGCCTATAAAGAAAAATAAGAAATCAGAGGAAATACTTATCAAAACACTAAAAGTGAGGATAAAAGAATTAGAGGAAGAAAATTGCCACTTGAAAAATCAGGTTCAGAAATTATATGGTAAGTTTTACTCTAAAGAGTAGCATGAATACTCTGACTTAAACATTTGACATTTTCCAGTAATTTGTTTAAGATAAAATTAATTATACGAAGGAAAGGGTGAACCAACTACATGTTTAACTAATGCTATTTTTGAAAGTAAACAATCGAAGGTGTTTGATTTACAAATGATGTTTTATTTGTGCTGCCTTCAATTGTGATCTTCGGGATAGGATTAATTTTCTGTAGTTGGATCTAAAAGAGCCTTTTTTAGAGTACATCTATATTGATTTATGCCTCCTATTCTGAATGAAATTAGGAGGCATTTATTGTCTCCGATTATTTTAAGGAGATGATAATATGAAAATATTGTTAGAGGCTCTTCATATAAAGCACTATGTTCAAGATCGTTTACTGTTAAATATAGATCAATTACAGATTTATCAGAATGACCGAATTGGATTAGTTGGCCGAAATGGCAGTGGGAAAACAACGTTACTTCACATATTGGATAAAAAGCTTTTTCCTGAAGAAGGTACTGTAACTAATTATTCAACGTGCGAACTCATTCCACAATTGAAACATATGGAAACAACAAAAAGTGGTGGCGAAGTTACACTAAAATATATTCAACGAGCACTTGATAAAAAACCAGAACTTTTACTAGCAGATGAACCGACAACTAACCTCGATACAAACTATATAGAAAACCTAGAGCGAAAATTAAAAGACTGGCATGGAGCATTTATCATCGTTTCACATGATCGTGCTTTCTTGGATACCCTTTGTACGACTATATGGGAAATCAAAGACGAGGGTATAACCGAATACAAAGGGAATTACAGTGACTATATTGAGCAGAAAAAATTAGAAAATCGACAAGAGCAATTAGCACATGAAAAATATGAAAAAGAAAAGAAACAGTTAGAAAAGGCCATAAAGTTAAAAGAAGAGAAAGCTCAACGAGCTACTAAGAAACCCAAAAATATGAGTCCTTCAGATGCAAGGCAAATAGGAGCGAAACCATACTTCGCAAATAAACAAAAGAAGTTACAGAAAACGGCAAAAGCTCTAGAAACTAGACTGGATAAGCTTGAAAAGATAGAGAAAACAAAAGAACTACCCCCACTTAAAATGGATTTATTGAATTCAGAGACATTTGAAAATCGGATTATACTCCGTGTTGAAGATGTTTCAGGTGTAATTGAAAAACTGGTATTGTGGAAAGCTGCTAGTTTTAACGTTCGGGGAGGAGATAAGCTGGCAATTATCGGCTCAAACGGTACGGGCAAAACCACCTTAATTAAAAAAATTGTTCAGGATAAGCCAGGTATTTCATTTTCACCATCTGTTAAAATTGGTTACTTTAGCCAGAATCTAGATATATTAGAACTCGACAAAACTATTTTAGAAAATGTCCAATCTTCTTCACAGCAAAATGAAACTCTTATTCGAACCATTCTAGCGAGAATGCATTTTTTCAGAGAAGATGTTCATAAACCAGTAAATGTTTTAAGTGGTGGAGAGCGAGTTAAGGTAGCGCTAACTAAAGTGTTCTTGAGTGATGTTAATACATTAGTGTTAGATGAACCAACAAATTTTCTTGATATGGAGGCTATAGAGGCGTTTGAATCATTATTAAAAGAGTATGAAGGAAGCGTAATTTTCGTCTCCCATGATCGTAGGTTTATAGAAAAAGTAGCTACCCGTATTATGACGATTGATAATAAAGAAATAAGAATATTTGAAGGGGCGTATGACCAGTTTAAATCTAAACAAGCTATGGAGGAAGCACGGGATACAAAAGAAGATAAAAAACTTTTACTTGAAATGAGGATTACTGAAATACTCAGTCGATTGAGTATTGAACCTTCGGAGGAATTAGAAAAAGAGTTCCAAGACCTAATTAACGAAAAAAAAAATTTAGATAATTAAATCACTTCAAGGACATGTCTTCAATGTATATGAGTTATTACAATCGGTTATTTTATAGATTACTATTGATAAAGTATCTACAGTTAGATGGTTATAGAGGTTACATTTACAATAAATCACATTCATTAGCATGGTCTTTAGGTGGAGATATGGAAACTCACAATCTTACATTAGGGACAAGAAGTCAAAATGTAGGTACTAATAAGGATTCTAACGGTGGCGGCATGGGCTATTCGGAAACACAAGTTAGAAATGCAATTTATAATAATAAAGAAGCTAAGATTTTTTATGAAGTTACCCCCGTATACAAAGATAAAGAGTTAGTTCCACGAGGAAGTCATGTTAGAGCTTATTCGATTAATGATGAAGGCAAAACGATTAATTTAAATGTGTGGGTATCTAATACTGAGAATGGAATAAATATTAATTATAGCAATGGGACGTATAATCAAGAATAACCTCCCCTACCCGCTTCTAATTTGAGAAGTGGGTATTTGTTTACAAAAAAATATTAAAAGTAATATAATATTTGTTGACTCGTACATAAATGTACGTTATAATTAACTTAAATTAACTATAGGAGTGATTGATATGTACATTAACGAATTTGCAGGTAACGGTTATACAGTAATCGAGAAAAGTAGCGTAGAAAGTGTATATGGCGATAACTTTGAAGATATTAATGAAGTTATGAAGACGTATTTACCGGAAGAAATAGAAGTTGTACTTTATTACAAAGAACCTATCTATGATGTGTATATAAATGGAGAATTACGAAAGAGTAATTTAAAGGAAAAAGAAATGCATATGTATATAGATTTAATGAATTTATTAAACAAGGAAAAATCAGCGCTTTAATTTACAAAAAGTATCAAAAATAATATAAAAGGTGTGATTTATTATGAATACGTTAGCGACAATAGAATTTATATCAAAAGATTATTCAGCAAATATTATAGGTTATTTGGAAGTACCAGATAATGTTAGTACGCAGACGAAACATGAGGTATTTATAGAACGTGGAGAGTTCGTTGTTAGGTATTACGACGATAATAAGAAAATAATTGATTATATAGACGAAGAAGATTATAGAAAGTTGATGTGTACCTACAGTCTAAACGATTGGGATATAGATATGTTTTATTCAGTGATTGAGTTAAAGAATTGGGAACGAGTTTTATTATAGATCACTAGAAATCTTAAGGAAGTGGTTAGTATGGTAATTTTAGCAACAATAACTTTCAGACCAGAAGAAAAAGAGATTAGTGGAATATTAGAATACGGTACAGGAGATATAGTAGGAGAAAAATTTACGTTATTAGTATATGAGAATAATACATTAGATAGCAGATATAAGGTAAAATATAAGCATAAGACAATCAATTTGAACGAATATGTACATGAAACTGACTTAATTAGAATTGAACGAATGTATGAGAGAACTAAAAAAAACAGACACTTAACATGTTTCACTGCCTTTATTCACAATTGGGATTTAGCCCCAGTTTGAAAATAAGATAATAAGGAGATTCAAAATGACTGAAATTATTACAGTAGCAAGCTATAAAGGTGGAAATGGAAAGACTAATTTAATTATAGAGGCAATTAAAGAACTAGTAAAAAATGGTAAAAGGATTTTAGCAATCGACACAGGTGTACAAAATGGTTTGTTTCAATGGGCAGAAAAAGAATATCAACTTGAAACAGAAAATGTAGTAGTTGAAGTAAATGAAAATTTAACAATGGTGTCATGGAGTCTATTAGAATTAGATAGATTGAATCAATTTAATACACAAGTCTATGACTATATATTAATTGATACAGCGCCAGATACAGCCACATTTGGAAATAAAGCTATAGAATTATCTGATAAAGTCATTATACCAGTAGAAAAAAGTAATCCATCTACAATAATGCCTTTAAAAAATTATATAGTTAAACTAAAAGAATTATGTCGAAAAATAAAAATAGTAACTTATGAAAGTGAACGAAATTTTATAGATGATGAAATATTAAAACAACCAAATGTTACAGTTCTAAGCAATGAAATTATTTGGGATAACCTAGTAGAAAGAATACCATTTATAACAAACGAAAATACTGTGACTGAACTTGAATTTGAAGTAGAAAATTTTGAAGAAAGAAAAAATGAATTTTTTAAATCATATAAAAAGGTCATAAACGAGTTATTTTAAAAATTAAGCAACAAAGAAGGTGTCATATGGACATAAATATAGATGGTTTGACCGCTTCTTATTCTCCTAGCAAAGAAGTGATTAACAAAGTAGAAGTGATAAGCAAGAAGCGATCAATTATGGTGAAATTTATATGTACTATGTTTGTCTTGAATTTTATAGTATTACAATTACAGGCGTGGACAGATACGAATACAGTAGCTTTAGGAGCGATAATAATTGCTATCAATTTGATTGTTGTTGTAATTCATCTGTCATTAAACGAACTATGTAAAAAGACGATAAAACAAGATTTGGTTGAATCTGAACGTATGAAAGAAGCAAGACGATTACGTGTTAAATACAATAAAGACGATGCAATAATTATGATTATGTGTTTTATCCAAGTAGCGATACAAATAATATATTAAAAACGTAATTAAATAGCAGAAAGAAGGCACTGACTTATATAAAGTTAGTGCCTTCTAAAATAAAAAGCTACTTTTAAAATGATTGAAATTATTAATTCTAATATAAATGTTGCCCTAATGTATATGCAGCAGTTGTCCAAGTCTATATTATGGCATTTAAAAATAGAGTCAAACAAGCCCCTTAATTTGTTTTATAGCCCCACCTTATTTAGTAACTTCATTGTTTTGGCATGTATATTTGTTAAGTAGAATTATAGTGTCATTCATCAATATAAATTTGTCTTTTGCTTTATATTGAAAAATTGAATGATTATTTGATTCCCAATGATGCTTTAAAACATATCTACATAGTATTCTAAAATTTTCAGCATTTTTACAAATAAATACATCATTATTCTCGTGATCTTTCATTTTGATGAATTGATCGTTGCTTTCACAAAACTTAATGATAAATGCAGTCATATAATCAAATGGCTGTAGTGATTTGATTTTTTGTTGGTTAAATTCTTTGAAATCCTTAATGAAGATTGGTGATAAACTTTTTGTTTTAGCTTTGTATCGCATTGTAGAACGAAGAAATAAATAATCGTCATCATTGATTTTATTCTTTGCAGAAGATTCAAATAGTTTTTTTCTATACTCTGATTTACTATCCATAGAATCGAGCATATTTCTTCTCGTATTATTGAAACTGATTACTACAGCTAATAAAGATATAAATAAAGAAATGATGTTAGTCCCCCCCTTCGTTTGACCCTTGTTTATCTAAAAAGATTGAATTTCCTATAAGTACATCTAATAAAAATATAAAAAAAACAAAAGCGGTTTTTCAAAAGATGTTAAACATATTCATAAATACCTCCAAAGAAAAAATTTACTATTTAAAAGTATATCAAAAGTTGAAGTGCTATATTATAGTTGTATCAAATAAAATAAGATAAGAAAGTTGGAAAATTAATGAGTAACGTAAAAAAAGATTTAGCGGAGCAAGAATTGGAAAAACGTAAGCAAGAAAAAGCTTTAGTTGCTAAAGGTGTATGGAAAGAGTGTCCATGTGGGTCAGTTTTTGAGCCAGAAAATGAAAGTCAGTATTTATGTAATCATTGCCAAGAAAAATATGATAAAGCCTAGCTAGTTAAGCCCCGCCCCTTTGGAAACAGAGGGGTTTTTAATATGGGAAAAATTAACAAAAAGTATTAAAAATAATACATTTATGCTTGGAACGTACACATATGTACGATATAATAAAGGTAACAAATCAAACAAAGGAGCGATCAATGATGAAAATGAGTATAAATGAATTTAATAAGCAGCATAATATTTCAATAAAAGAAGGTTTTGAACTGTATGAAGCCTTTGAAGAATTAGAAAAAACAAATTTAGAATGTTGTTTTATAGCACTGTCGAAGGAAAAAGCAAATCAAGCCATTTTGAAAGTGGAAACTCTAATAAATTTAGAGGATAAATATTACTTGTGTGTTCGATAATATAAGGGCTATTTCTAGCCCTTAAATTTACAAAAAGTATTAAAAATAACATATAGGAGTGATTTTAAATGGAAAGTATATATCAAACGGAGTTTTTTATTCAATTAGTATTATGGGGACTATTGACTATACTGATAATGGGCATAGTATTTGTTATAACATCATTTATCCAGAAGAAGTACAGTAATAAAAGTGAAAGTGAAATAGAAAATAAATCTATTGCCCTATCTTTTATACTTAGTTTGTTACTATTTGTTGTTTTTATAGTAAGTGAAACAGATTATTACAATGATATAAAAGAAGAAGCCAAAATACATGAAATTACGGTAGAAGAAAGTAAGCAAGTAAACGAAGGGGAAAATTTATATATTAAAACTACTGATAATGAAAAGAAGGTGTTCTCTGATTATGAATTAGGGGATTATTCTATAGAGAAAAATGATAATATTAAATATAAAGAATATATGAAGTTTGGTGGAAATAAAGTAATTGACATAATAGAAGTTAGATCAAAATAGTATAAAGAGAGGTATTTAATTTGTGGTATGAAATAGCATTTAATATAGCTTTTGTAATAGGACTTATCTTAATGCTGGTAAGCTTGCTATTAATTAGAAAAGAAGATTCAAAAAATATAAAGAGATATAAAAAGTTCAATAAAATAGCAGAATATAGCCTATTATCTATTGCATTGTTATATGTAATTGTTGCCCTTTTAACTTGGATTATAAGTAAGTAAGCATATAGGAGGTATAGAAAATGAAGAAGAGCTATATATCAATTTTTGAATATATCGGTAGCATAACAGGTTTTAATTTTGTGGTTTTACTAGCTGGTGGAAATTTATTAATAGGTATGCAAGCGATAAAAAGATTTTTAATTCAATGGTTTTTCATGGTGGTTTCCTTTGTAATTATCAATGTATCAATGAGTTATATAGGTGTATTATTTAATCATTTGCCAATTAATATGTGGACGATAATTTTAATATGGCAATATGTATTTAGCTACTTTGTGTTAAGTTATGGAGTACCTATTGTCATTAGCCGAGTTTGTAATAATAAAATGATGAACAGTTTAATAAAATATTATGAAGAAAAGAGAAGAAGCCAACTCGCAGTACTCAAGCAGAGTTAAG